>NCHA01000001.1 GCA_002257025.1 Sphingobacteriales bacterium 16-39-50
AAGAGGTGAAATGTATGTGGATAACTATAGAAGAGCAGCTTAATAAAAATCTATTTTAAATTAAATTTGGATATAAGTTAAACCTAGAATACTATCGGGTCTCCACTATCAATTATCTTTTTTTTAATTTCATATAGGGGATACCCCCCCATTTTTTACTCATCATATCAAACACCCTGTTTTGGATAAGAAAGATTTTCAAAAACTATTGGATAAGTATATTGCCGGAGAGGCCTCTTTGGAGGAGGAACAGCGTTTGCTTAACTTCTATGGTAGTTTTCAGAAACAACCTGAATCAGATCTGGAAATTGATCAGATCGGAGATAAAATATTTGAAAGAATTCAGGAAACAATTCAGCCACTCGAGGAAGATCAGTATTCTTATAGATTTTATTATTTAAAATCCATTTCAATTGCAGCAATGATATTGCTTGCTATTACAACAGGAATATATTTTTACTCTAACAGAGAGATTGCCGAGCCTGAACATTTTGCTGAGATCGATGTACAGAATGATATAGCTCCCGGATATAATAAAGCTATTTTAACACTTGCAGATGGTTCAAAAATAAGTCTGGATGATGCTGCTAATGGTCTGCTTGCCAGTCAGGGGAATATTGCGATTACCAAAACAGAGAACGGGCAGATTGTTTACGAAAATAACAATATAGACAGGACTAAGTTTATGGCTAATCGTTCTGTGACCAATACAATTCAAACTCCTAAAGGAGGAAAATATCAGGTTCGATTGCCTGATGGGAGTAAGGTATGGTTAAATTCGGCTTCTACATTAAGTTATCCAACTACTTTCGCCGGTAATGAGCGTAAAGTTCAATTGAAAGGGGAGGCGTATTTTGAGATTTCACCCAATAAAAATATTCCTTTTCGTGTGCAAAGTGGTAACCAGATTGTAGAAGTTCTGGGTACACATTTTAACATAAACTCTTATGATGATGAAGATTATGTTAAGACAACTTTATTGGAAGGAAGTGTTAAAGTTATCCTTAATTCTAAACCAAATGTGGTTTCCAATACCAGGCTTCTAAAACCCGGGGAGCAATCGCTTACCAAATCCTCCCGTTCAGATATCAGGATAGAAAACGCCGATACAGAAAAAGCCGTTGCCTGGAAAAATGGCTATTTCAAATTCAGAAATACACCAATAAGGGAAATTATGCGTGAAATTGAACGCTGGTACGATGTTGAACTGGTCTATGAAGGGAAAATACCAAAAGATGAATTCACAGGCTTTATTTCTAATGACGTGAAGATATCAGCGGTTCTTAAAATAATGGAAGAAAGCGGTGGAGTGAAATTCACTGTAAAAGGAAAGAAATTAAAAGTTAAATCAATGCCATAAACTTTAATCCAAATAATATGATGAAAACCGATACCAGCTAATTTTATTAAAGGGATTAAAATGAAAAAACCGCCCCGGATTGCGCCCCGGGACGGATAATGTTTCAGATTAATTTCTTGTATTAAATTCCGTGAGCACGAAATTTTAATTAATTAACCAAAACAAACTTAAAATGTAAAAATATGAAAAATGTTTTACTAAGTGAATGCAGTAATTCCTGCATTAGCAATGCCAGTATAACTACTGGTAAGGGACTTATAAAAATAGTCTCGAATCAAACGTTACGAATTATGAAGCTAACTACCATTTTAATTTTAGTTGCTTTTTTGCAGGTAAATGCAAAGGGCTTCTCGCAAAATGTTACGTTAAATGAAAAAAATTCTAACCTGGATAAAGTTTTCACTGAAATCAGAAAACAAACAGGCTATGATTTTCTTTATAATACCAGATTGCTGAGAAATACAGTTCCTGTAACTGTGAAAGCAAATAATTCTTCTTTGGAAGAGGTTTTGGATCAGGTTTTTAAAAACCAGCCCCTGACCTATACCATTACAGAGAATACTATTATTCTAAAAAGAAGGGATGAACGCTTTTTGGAGCAGACCTCTAAATTCTCTTTAGTTCCAAATAGTGCTGATTTTAAATCATCGAGTGCCTCTTCATCAGCAAAGGTATCTTCTTTCAATATTGAGCAGAAACGTGCTGATATTCGGGGTAAGGTAATCGATGCTACAGGTGAGGCTCTGATTGGTGTAAGCGTTCGTGTTAAAGGTTCTGATACAGGTGCATCAACAGATATAAATGGAAATTTCGTTTTAAATGCTCCTGACAATGCGATTTTGGTATTTACCTATATCGGCTATGTTACTCAGGAAGTTGCGGTAAATGGCAGAACCAGCGTCAATGTAACCATGGTTGAAGACCGTCAGGCATTAAGCGAAGTGGTTGTAACAGCATTTGGTGTTACCAAGGCAAAAAGAGGATTAGGATATGCGGTGCAGGAAGTACGTGGTGAAGATTTTACTGAATCACGTCAGAACAACATTGCAAATTCACTTACCGGTAAAATTGCCGGTGTTGATGCAACTCAGGCAAACTCGGGTGCAGGTGGTTCCAGCCGTGTAATTATCCGTGGTAATACTTCATTGAATGGTAACCAGCAACCACTTTATGTGGTAGATGGTATGCCTATTAATAATACAAATCGTGGCCCCGCTACAAGTTCAGGCGGTTTGAACGTTGACCGTGGTGATGGTATCTCAAGCATGAACCCTGATGACATCGCAACAATCTCTGTATTGAAAGGTGGTGCTGCTGCTGCTCTTTACGGATCGCAGGCTGCGAATGGTGTAATTTTGATCACAACAAAGAAAGGTTCTGCTCAAAAAGGTGTTGGTATTGAAGTTACTTCTGATGCGAACTTTGGTTCTCCGTCTATTTTCCCAAATTTTCAATATGAATACGGACAAGGTAATGATGGTGTTAAACCAGCAACAGCTGCTGCTGCATTGAGCTCAGGTCGTTTATCTTATGGTGCAAAAATGGATGGTTCAATGGTAATGCAGTTTGATGGTGTAATGCGTCCTTACTCGCCATTTAGTGTAAAAGACAATATCAAGAATTTTTACCAGACAAGTCAGAACATTACGAATACTGTGGCATTCAATGCAGGATCTGAAAAATTGAGAATGCGATTGTCCGTAAGTGATCTTCGTGCAAAAGATCAGCAGCCAAACTCTGAATATAAGAGAAAGACTGCTAACCTGAATGTAACAGGTAAAATGGGTAAGAATGATTTCTTAACTATTGAATCAAGTGTTCAATACAATTTGGTTGAAGGAACCAACAGACCAAACGTTGGTTATGCGGAGATCAATGCTGCATGGCCGGTTTATCTTGCCGCAAACACTGTAGATGTTCGCTACATGCGTGGTGATCCAAACAGACCGGGTATCAATGCTGCAACAGGAAGAGAATTAGAGTGGAATCCGGTACCTGCTGCAATAAATCCTTATTATGCTGCTTATCAGTTGGGAAATGAGGATACTCGTCAGCGTTTAATTGGCCGTGCAAGTGTTCAGGCTAATATTTTACCAAATTTATTTGTAAAAGGTACCGTTGCCCGCGACTTCAATTTTTACACTGATGAATTTTACGTTCCTAAAACGAATGCATTTACTCCACTTGGATATTTCCAATCTTCTACGCAACAGGATGATAAAACCAACTTCCAGGGAATCGTAAATTACAATGAAAGATTCCTTAAAGATAAAATTGGTTTAAACCTTCTTGGAGGTGTTCAAAGTGAAAGAGATTTTAGTAAAGGTAATTCAGCAAACGGTAATCAATGGGTAGTTCCTGATTTTTACAGTATCACCAATTTGGTTAACAGGGATTTAGTTAATGCTTCACAAGGCTCTTTTGGTACAAACTCTGTTTTTGGTGAGGCAAATATTGATTACAATAATCTATTTTATTTAACTGTAACAGGTCGTCAGGATTGGTTCTCTGTGTTAAATCCGGGATTTAACTCCATCTTTTATCCATCGGTAGGAGCCAGCTTCATCCTTTCAGAGGTGGTTAAAATGCCGAAATTCATGGATTATGCTAAATTACGTTCTTCATGGGCTGAAGTTGGTAGTGCAACTGTGAACGCAGGAAGTATCAACCAGACTTATTCAGTTAGTACTGTCAATGCTTATGGTCTTCCAACATTAAGTAATCCTAATGTTTTGAATAATCCGAATATTCGTCCGGTAACTGTTGAAACAATCGAAGGTGGTTTTGAAGTTCAAATGTTAAACAGCCGACTTGGTTTAGACGTGAACTACTATTCAAGAAGAACCAGAAATGATATTCTTTCTCCACCAATTTCAGGAGCGACAGGATTCGCTGCAGGCAGAAGAAATCTTGGTTTGGTTACCAATAAAGGTTGGGAAATCAGCTTGACAGGTACCCCAATTAAGAAGGATAATTTCTCATGGGATGTAAATTATAACTTCGGATATAACCAGAGTAAGATTGTTGAACTTGCTGAAGGTATTAATGTCTTAACATTAGGGTCAGGTATTGGTGGTCCACAAATGATCAATGCTGTTGGTTTACCTTATTCAACTGTACGTGCCTATGTTATGAGAAGGGATGCAAGTGGGACTTTGGTTTATAACAAAGCAACCGGTTATGAGGATAGAGTACTTACAGATATCGGTGTGGGTAACCCACCATATTTGATGGGTCTTGGGAATAATTTCCGTTACAAACGCTTCAGCTTAACAGTTGATATTGATTCTAAATTTGGGGCAGTTGGTTATAGTAACCTGATCCAGTACGCAACAAGGTTCGGACATACTCCAATTACCTTACCAGGAAGGGAAAGTGGTTTAACAGTAACCGGTGTAGATCAAACAGGTGCACCTTTTACCCGCGTTTGGAATGTTGCAACTCTTGATACTTACTACAATAACCTTGGAAACGCTTATGCAGGTATGTGGGTTTATAAGACAGACTTTGTCAAACTACGTCGTGCAGTGCTAAAATACAACCTTCCTGTAAGCGCACTTAAATTCATGAGAGTACAGTCTGCTTCTATTGGTATTACAGGTCTGAATTTAGCGATCCTTTATCAGGATAAGAGAACTAAAGAAGCTGGTATTGATCCTGAAATGCAGGAAACTATTGGTAATGCACAGGGAAGTCAGGGTGTGGCTATGCCTAGGACCAGAAATATTGGCTTTAACCTGAATTTAAGATTCTAATACTAAAATCTAAGAACATGAAAAAGACATTCTTAAAATTGATATATGCGGCTGGAGCTGTTCTTGTGGTTTCAACGATGCAATCGTGTAATACTGAGAAGCTTACCGATCTCAACAGGAACCCAAATGCAATTGAATATGTAATCCCTGAATACTCCTTTACAGCTGCTGTATTGGCGAGTGGTCCGGGTACAAATTATAGAGCTTTAGGTCAAGGTTTACAGTACTTTTCTTCTTATAAGGAAGTACCTGCAACCGGTGATAAGTTCTATAATTTTAATGGTACAGCCGGAAATTTCGGCGTTTACACCGGTCAATGGAACCGTTTGTTGCAATTAGCTAAAGAGATTCCAGGAGCAGAAAACGTAAATAAACGTGCGGCTGTTGAAATTCTCAGAATTTTGGCATTTCATACACAAACTGATGTAATGGGTGATATGCCTTATTCAGAGGCAATGAAAGGTCTTGACAACCTCAAGCCTAAATATGATACTCAGAAAAGTATCTATACTGCTATGCTGACAGATCTTGAAACAGCTTTAAAATCGATGGATGCGACCAAACCAAATGTATTTGGAAATGCTGACCCTTACTTTAAGGGTGATGTAGCAAAATGGAAGAAGTTTGGTTATACCTTGATGGCTCGTTTGGGTATGCGTTTATCGGATATTGAACCGGTATCAGCAAAATCATGGGTTGAGAAAGCAGTTGCAGGTGGAATGATGACTGCTTTTGGCGATATCGCTTACATTAAATATGCAAACGTAACCGGACAAATGAACCCTCGTGTAAATACTTACATTGCAGGTGATTTCACAAGTCCTGGTGGTGATAACGTGGAAGGAAGCAAGTGGTCAGGTAAATTTATTGATCATCTTAAAGCTACTTCTGATCCTCGTTTACCAGTTATTTCTGTAGTTTGGGTACCAACAGGAGGTACTTATACCGCCAATAACACTCCTGCTGCACAGCGTGGTATGGTTAATGGAAGTATTAATACCAAACCTACTGATTTTGATACCTACTCTGAGCCATCCCTTCTTTATATTGACAGAGGTTCTCCTATTATCACTATGGGGCCTGCTGAAGCGTATTTAATTATTGCTGAAGCTGCTGCCAGAGGGTGGAGTGTAGGATCAACCGCGCAGGCTGCTTATGAGAATGGTATTCGTGCAGCGATGGCTCAATGGGCTTTATGGCCAAGTATTGCTCCTCATTCTGGTGTAATCACTACTGCTCAGGTTGATGCTTACATTGCTGCCAATCCTTATCCTGCTGCAGGTACTTTAGCTCAGCAGATTGAAACCATCTCAACACAGAAATGGGTTTCCTTACTGGGTGATGATTATGAGGTATATTCTAACTGGCGCCGCACTAAGTTCCCGGTATTTAATTATGCAAATTGGGTTCAGGGGGGTGTTAAAATTTCTTATCCGGGTAACGTGACTGCAGGTAAAATGTGGAGAAGATTCTCTCTGCCAATTGCTGAGCGTAACGTAAACCCAGATAATTATTTTGAAGCAATCAAGCGTCAGAATTATTCTGAAGAGCAGGTTGACCTTTTACAAGGCAGAATGTGGTGGGATGTTGGTCCTGGTACAGGTCAAAGTAACTAATACGTTATAAAGCTGAAGCAATATGAAAAGAAGAGTTCATTTTGTATATTAGCTATATGATCAATAAAAGGAGATCTTTCGATCTCCTTTTATTGTTTAAAGAAAAATCAAATTAAAACAATAACAATACTATGAAACGTAGAGATCTTATTAAATACCTTTCTGTAGCTCCAATTGCAGGAGCGGCAGTAGGTACTGGTGTTCCGCTGCAATCTTTGGCCGCTCCGGCTGCAGCTGCTGCCAAACGTGATGTGATTAAAGAATTGGGTTTACGGACCTTTATTAATGCTGCCGGTACTTATACGACCATGACTGCCTCATTGATGCATCATGAAGTTGTTGATACCATTGAATCTGCATCTAAACACTTCGTAATGATTAACGAGGTTCAGGATAAAGTTGGGGAGAAAATTGCCGCAATGTGTCATGCCGAATCGGCTATGGTTACTGCAGGCTGCTGGTCGGCCCTTGTTTTGGGAACTGCCGGTATTTTAACCAGAATGGATAGGAAGAAAGTGTCATTATTGCCGGATCTTTCAACATTCGACCGTTCTGAAGTTATCGTTCAAAAAACTCATAATGTTGGTTATGTTCATGCTTTGACTAATACTGGAATCAGGGTAGTTGAGGTTGAAACTGCCGAAGAAATGGAAAGAGCCATCACCGGTAAAACGGCTATGATGTGGTTCCTGAATTCCAGCGGTCCGATGGGTAAAATTAAGCATGAAGAATTTGTTGCCATCGGTAAAAAGCATAATATTCCTACCATGATTGACATGGCTGCCGATGTGCCTCCTGTTGAAAATCTTTGGAAGTACAATGACCTTGGTTTTGATCTTGTTTGCGTTTCTGGTGGTAAAGCAATCTGCGGTCCTCAGAGCGCCGGAATTTTGATGGGCAAGAAGGATCTGATTGCTGCTGCTCGCCTTAATGCACCTCCTAATGGCGGTAATATCGGTCGGGGTATGAAAGTAAACAAGGAAGAAATTCTTGGAATGTATGTTGCACTTGATAAATATATTAATACCGATCATGCAGCAGAATGGAAAATGTGGGAAGACCGTGTAGCGGTAATTGTCAATGCCGCAACAAAAGTTGATGGTGTAAGTGCTGACGTTTTCGTTCCTCCTGTAGCAAACCACACACCTGCAATTAAAATTTCCTGGGATCAGAATAAAGTAAAGATCACACCAAGACAATTAATGAAAAATCTTCGGGATGGTAGTCCTTCTGTAGAAGTAATGGGCGGCCAGACAGGGATCAACATTACAGTCTTTATGTTAAAGAATGGTGAGGATAAACTTGTTGCTAAACGCGTTCAGCAGGAGCTTGCCAAAGCGGCGATAAGCTAAATGGGGAAGAGGAAATAGGGAATGGGAAATAGAGAATAGAGTACGAATGAGCAAATTTGATTGCCCATTCTTAATACCTTATTTCCATTTCCTATTTCCAATTCTCCATTCCTAATCCCTAAATCCACAAAAACACAATACTTATTATGAAAAGAATATCCTTTCTGCTTCTTTCCGGATTGATTATGCTTGCAGTATTTGTTCAGGCACAAACAAAAACGTACAGCATTCTGATCAAAGGTGGTCATGTAATTGATGCAAAAAATAATATAAACGAATTAATGGATGTGGCAATCCAAAGCGGAAAAATAGCCGCAGTTGCTAAAAATATTGATCCTTCACTTGCAGCACAGATTGTGGACGCAAAGGGGATGTACGTGACACCCGGTTTGATTGACCTGCATGCTCATGTTTTTGCTGGTACAGATGATCGGGGATTAAGTGGTGGATTTTCAGCACTTGCCCCCGATCCCTACACATTCAGATCAGGGGTAACAACAGTTGTCGATTGTGGAGGTGCAGGCTGGCAATCTTTCGACCGATTTAAGAAAAATATCATAGACCGTTCAAGAACAAGAGTTTTATCCTTTCTCAACATTGTTGGTGATGGCATGAGAGGGAACCCTTATGAACAGGATATTAATGATATGGATGCTAAGAAGACCGCTGATAAAGCTTTAGCAAATAAAGATATCGTGGTTGGATTTAAACTTGCTCACTTCGCTGCTGCAAGCTGGGTTCCTGTTGAGCGAGTGGTTGAGGCCGGTAAACTGGCAGATATGCCTGTAATTATCGATTTTGGTGGTGATAATACACATGCTCCATTGTCAATCGAAACATTGTTCACTAAATATCTTCGTCCCGGAGATATTTACACTCATGTTTATACTGAGCTGGTTCAAAGAGATCCTGTAGTAGATCTAAATACCCGTCAGTTAAAACCATTTTTAATTCCTGCACAAAAAAGAGGAATTATTTTTGACGTCGGTTTTGGAGGAGGAAGTTTCAACTTCAATCAGGCTATTCCTTCTATTAAAGCTGGGTTTTTGCCCAATACTATGGGGACAGACCTTCATACCGGGAGTATGAATGGTGCAATGAAAGATCAGTTGAATGTACTCTCTATTTTCCTTTCTATGGGAATGGATATTCAGGGAGTCATTTCACGTAGTACCTGGGCCCCTGCACAAGCTATTAAGAGACCTGAACTTGGGAATCTATCGGTAGGTTCCGGAGCAGATGTTGCAATCTTAACAGTACGTAATGGGAATTTCGCTTTCAAAGATATCGCTGGCAACAGAAATGAAGGTAAACAAAGGTTTGAGTGTGAAATGACTATCCGTAACGGAAGAATTGTTTACGATCTGAATGCCATAGCCAGTACTTCGGCGCAAAGCAAATAAATAATAGGCTAAAAAATCAGTTTATTGATTTTTATTTAAAGATTTTAGAAATAATGCAATGAAGAAATTCTCAATTTTAGTTGTGGTTCTGCTTTTCCTGGCAATAGTTACAAATGCTCAGGGTAAACTGTATAATACCCTGATCAAGGGTGGCAGAGTGATCGACGCAAAGAACAATATTAATGCCCTGATGGATGTCGCCATTAAAGACGGTAAGATTGCTAAAGTAGCACAGAATATCGATGTTGCACAAGCTGAACAGGTTGTAAATGCGAAAGGCATGTATGTTACTCCCGGCCTTATCGATGTCCATGCACACGTTTTCTGGGGTACCCAGCCAAACAGTTATTTAAGTAATGGTGATGTGGGTGTAACAGCCGATGGATTTAGCTTTCGTTCTGGTGTAACCACTTTGGTAGACTGTGGAGGTCCGGGATATAAATCATTTGATACTTTTAAAAAGAATATCATTGATAAATCTCAAACCAGAATTTTAGCATTCCTGAATATTGTAGGAGAGGGTATGAGAGGTGGTGATTACGAGCAGGATGTGAGTGATATGGATGTCAATCTTGCCGCAAAAGCTGCTTTGGATAATAAAGAACATGTTGTTGGATTTAAGCTGGCTCATTTTACAAACCCGGATTGGACTCCTGTAGAACGTATCGTTGTGGCTGGTAAATTAGCCAATATGCCGGTTATTATTGATTTTGGAGGTGGTAAGCTTCCGATTGAAGATCTTTTTTTTAAATACCTCAGACCCGGTGATATTTACACACACGTATTTACTGAGCTGGAAAGAAGGGATCCGATAGTGAATCTTCAGACCAGACAATTGAGGCCTTTTGTTATCCCTGCACAAAAGAGAGGAATTATTTTTGACGTTGGTTTTGGTGGTGGAAGTTTCAATTTCAATCAGGCTATTCCAGCAATTAAGGCTGGGTTTTTGCCTGACCTGATGGGTACTGACCTTCATACGGGCAGTATGAATGGTTCTATGAAAGATCAATTGAATGTCTTGTCAATACACCTTGCAATGGGTATGAATCTTCAATCTGTGATCGAGCGCAGTACCTGGAGACCTGCTCAGGCAATTAAACGCACAGAATTAGGTCATCTTTCAGAGGGTGCTATTGCAGATATCGCTATTCTGAGCATGCGTCAGGGTAAGTTCGGATTCAGAGACATCGCAATGAACAGGCAGGAAGGAACTCAAAAACTGGAGTGTGAAATGACAATTAAAGGTGGTAGGATTATGTATGACCTGAACGCTATTGCATCAAATGTTAAAAAATAGTATGTAAGTTACTACTTACTGTCTGAACCGTGATATTAGGATTTATAGGATTATTAGGATAGTATGAATCACCACAATCACATTATTCATGAAAATCTCAGTTTAGACAAAATTCTGTATGTCTGAACTGTGATTCTGGTGATTTATATGATTTATATGATTAATATAACTTTCTTAATCATGTTAATCCTAAAATCCTAAAAATCCTAAAAATCCTAATTCAGACAAAATGAGCAACATCAATTTATCGATTATAAATTATAATACCATTTATACTTTCAAATCAATATATTCTTAAGAAAACAATGTCGAACTCACATCAATAAGCCGTTTTCCCATGAGAAAAAAATTCTTCATATTGACTTTTGCATTAATTTTTTCCTTGGGAGGAATAAATGCACAAAGTCAGTTGCCCGCAAACCGGATCTATAGTATTTTAATCAAGGGAGGCCATGTGATCGACCCAAAGAATAAAATAGATGGACTGATGGACATTGCCATCCATTCTGCACGTTCTGCAAGGGATGGACAGCCAGCACAGGAGGCAAGAATTGCCTTGGTGGCTAGGAATATCGATACTGCACTGGCTTTTCAGGTTGTGGATGCTAAAGGGATGTTTGTGACTCCCGGACTCATTGATATTCACACCCATGTGTTTTATGGTCCATCCAGAACAAATTATTTGAGTAATGGCTCTATTTCTGTTATTCCCGATGGACATACTTTTAAAGCAGGTGTAACTACGGTTGTGGACGCCGGAGGAGCAGGTTGGAAATCATTTGATACCTTTAAGAAGAATATCATCGATCAGTCTGATACCAGGGTCTTGTCATTATTGAACATTGTGGGTGAGGGTATGAGGGGAGGAGCTTATGAGCAGAATCTAGAGGATATGGATGCTGAAAAGACTGCTGAAGCTGCGATTAAGAACAAAGATTATGTAGTGGGTTTTAAACTGGCGCATTTCGGAAAGCCGGATTGGGCACCTGTTGAAAGAATAGTGAAGGCTGGCAAAATAGCCAATATGCCGGTTATGATCGATTTTGGGAGCGGAAACTTATCACTTGAAGATCTTTTACTAAAATATCTCCGACCTGGTGATATCTATACCCATACTTTTATCGAAGCCCCAAGAAGCAAGGATCCTATTGTTGATTTTGAAACAAGGCAGCTCCGGCCATTTGTGAAAACCGCCCAGAACAAGGGAATTATTTTTGATGTTGGTTTTGGTAGTGGCAGTTTTAATTTTAAACAGGCCTTTCCAGCAATAAAATCAGGATTTTACCCGAATACTATGGGAACAGACCTTCATTCCGAAAGTATTATTCGTGCAATGAAAGATCAGTTGAATGTGATGTCTATATTTTTGTTCCTTGGAATGGATATTCCATCCATTATTAAGGCAGCAAGCTGGGCTCCGGCTCAGGCAATAAAAAGAGAGGAACTTGGTAATCTTTCTGTTGGAGGTATAGCCGATATTGCTATTCTCAGTATGCGCAAAGGTGATTTTGGATTCAGGGATGTTGCCGGCAATAAGCAGACCGGAACACTGAAGTTCGAATGTGAAATGACTATAAAAGGAGGAAGGATCGTTTATGATTTGAACGCGATTGCATCTCCCATTGCAAAGAAATAAAGAAAAAAGTTCAATTTATTATACCCTCTGTTTTCGCTATGTACAGATTATTTTTTGTTTGTTTTTTGACTTTAACTGTTTCTGGATTTGAGGTTTATTCTCAAAGTTTAGCAGCTAAAAAAAGAATTTATGGTATTGTTATCAAGGGAGGCCACGTGATTGATCCTAAGAATAACATTAACGAAGTAATGGATATTGCAACAGAAATTGCTCCTCCATCAATTGAAGGTCAGCCTGCTGTTGAACCCAAAATTGCACTCATAGCTAAAAATATCGATACCGCTTTAGCCCTGCAGGTTGTAAATGCAAAGGGAATGTACGTTAGTCCGGGTCTTATTGATATCCATACCCATGTTTTTTACGGCCATTCAAAAAGTGATTACCTGAGTAATGGTTCTATTGCTGTTATTCCTGACAGCTATACATTCAGAACAGGTGTAACAACAGTGGTGGATGCCGGTGGTGCGGGATGGAAATCCTTTCAGACCTTTAAGAAAAATATAATCGACATCTCCGCTACCAGGGTACTATCTATGCTCAATATCGTTGGCGAAGGAATGCGTGGTGGAGAATATGAACAGAACATAGGTGATATGGATTCTGAAAAGACTGCTGCTGCCGCCTTAGAAAACAAGGAACATGTGGTAGGTTTTAAGCTTGCCCATTTTGGTAAGGCTGACTGGACCCCGGTTGAGCGGCTTACTAAGGCAGGCAGAATTGCTGATATTCCTGTTATGGTTGATTTTGGCAGTGGAAATCAATCCCTGGAAGAACTATTTTTTAAGTATCTCCGCCCCGGCGATATCTACACGCATTCTTTCTGCTATGTTCCCGGAGTTAGAGAGCCCATTATTGATACTGAAACCAAATTAATCAAACCATTCGTGCGTAAAGCTCAACAGAGCGGATTAATTTTTGATATCGGCTTTGGTAGTGGTAGTTTTGACTACAGAACAGCCATTCCTGCTATGAAACAAGGGTTTTACCCAAATACTCTGGGTACAGATCTGCATGCATCCAGTATTAATGGCGCTATGAAAGATCAAATGAATGTTTTTTCTGTCTTTTTAGCGATGGGAATGGATATTCCATCTATTATAAAAGCAGCAACATGGACACCTGCTCTTACCATAAAGAGACCTGAACTAGGAAATCTATCTAAGGGTGCTATTGCTGATATTACTGTAATAAGTATGCGTGAAGGAGATTTTGGCTTCAAGGATATTGTTGGAAACAGACAGGAAGGTAAGCGCAGATTCGAATGTCAGTTGACCATAAAAGGGGGGCGGGTTGTTTATGATCTGAATGCAATTTCTTCAAAACCACATTTACAATAATTGCATTTGATAGATATTAATCAGTTTAGCTAATTGATATTCATTTTATTATAAGTTGTTATTTCTATTTAAAATTATTGGGTTTGATATGTCCTGTTTAAAGCTAATCTGTCTTTTTGTAATTCTGAATCTAAGCTTTGAAGCTCAGAGCACTTATGCCCAGAAAAGACCAAATATTTTGTTGATCATGACTGATGATCAGGGTGTCGGGGACATTGGCTTACATAATAACGATGTCCTGAAAACCCCGAATATGGATGCTATTGCTAAGCAAGGCGCTGAATTCAAACAATTTATTGTCAATTTCAATTGCTCACCAACACGTGCAAGTATGCTAACCGGACGCGATAATTATAGAACCGGAGTGGTGGGCGTAACCGAGACATCTCCCCTGATGAAGTCATCCGAAGTTACGATTGCCAAATTATTGTCAGAGGCAGGCTATAGCACCGGAATTTTCGGAAAATGGCATCTGGGTGATAGCTATCCCATGAGACCATCTGATAAAGGATTTCAGGAAACCCTGATTCACAAGGGTGGAGGAATAGGTCAGGCCTCTGATCCTCCCGGAAATTCCTATTTCAATCCAATTCTGGAACATAATAATGTCAGGAAGGTATTTAAGGGTTATTGCGATGATATTTTTGCCGATGCAACCCTCAGTTTTATAGATAAGAACAAGGACAAACCTTTCTTTGCTTACTATGCCACTAACTTACCGCATTTCCCGCTAACTGTTAGTGATAAATGGGCAGATCCATTCAGAAAAATGGGGCTGCATGAACTAAATGCCCGTACTTATGGGATGGTAGCAAATGTTGATGCAAATATTGGCCGCTTACTGGCTAAACTTAAGGAACTTGGAATTGAAGATAACACCATTGTTATCTTTATGTCTGATAATGGTCCAAGGACTAAAAGGACTAAAAATGATCTCTATCCCGACCGTTACAGTATGAATCTTAGGGGGACTAAAACCAGCGTGTATGAGAACGGTATTCGTGCCCCATTCTTCATTAAATGGCCTGCAGTAGTACCGCAGGGCATTAAATTTACAAATCTGGCGGCGCATATAGATGTGATGCCAACATTACTGGAAGCTTGTAATGTGCCTGTTCCAAAAGGCCTGAAACTAGATGGTTTATCGCTGATGCCATTATTGAGTGCTAAGGTGAAGAACCTTCCTGAACGTGAAATTTTTATTCAGGGACATGCTGGTTCTGAGCCATTCAAATATTTCCATTTTACGGTTCGCGGACAGCGGTATAAGCTAATTTCGCCCACTGATGATCCTTATGGTGATATCAGCCGTCCCACTGATGCAGATGTGAAGAAAATGATCGCGAATCTTGAATTATATGACATAGAAAAGGATTCCAGTGAAATCAATAATATTGCCAGGCAGCACCCCGAGATAGTTAAAAGCATGCTGACAAAATATGAGAACTGGTTTGATCAGGCAATTAAGGATCGTGGTCCGGACTGGCCGCAACGAATTTATTTAGGTACTCTTTTTCAAAAAAACGTGCAGTTATCCCGCTTCGATTGGGGAGGTCCCGGAGCATTTGGCAAGCATTCCAATAAATATGGTTATTGGGAAGTTTTTAGCGCTGCCGCCAGATATCGGATTACTCTTCGATTTAAGAAAATACCGGCATCTGGCCTAGCCTTTTTTAAATATCAGGGTCTTGAAAAGAATATCCTGGTTTCAGAAGGGAAAACTTCAGTAATTTTTGATGATATTGAACTGCCTGCAGGTTCAGGCAGATTTGAAGCATTTCTCAAATTTGATTCCAAAGAAACAGGAGTACAGTTTGTGGATGTAGAACGTATTAACTAAATAAACTTTATGGAAAGAAGACGGTTTCTTAAATCAGCTGTGCTTGGTTCGGCAACTATGATGCTGGGATTTCATGCATTAGATTCGCTGGCATCTTCAGGAATTAAAATTAAGAAAATCAGATATTACAGCGCCCCGGGTTACAATAAGCCATTATTTAATCAGGCTCGTGGAATCGTTGAAATTGAGACCGACAGTGGAATAATAGGTATCGGTGAAGGCGGTTCGAAAGATATGATTGAACAATGTGCGCAGATGATGATTGGCGAAGATCCATTCCGGATTGAGCATATCTGGCAAAATCTGTACAGAGGCATGTTCTATCCTCCCGGAAGGGAAAAACTTCATGCCGTTGGTGCACTTGAAATGGCATTATGGGACATTAAAGGAAAAGCATTAAATGTACCTGTTTATGAATTACTGGGAGGAGCAACACGCGACTATTTAGAATGTTATGCTACAGGATTCAGAGCTTCAAAAGCAAAAACTGAGGAAGAGCGCGCAACCGATTGCCTGAAAGCAGGTTTGCGATCTTACAGGATTGGCCCAACGGGTGGAAATGGAGATCAGCCTTTTGATTTTTTTCAGAATGCTGCTAAAACTATCGATTTCTGTAAAAGAATAGATCAGGCAGTTGGAGGTCAGGGCAATTGGGCAATCGACCTGCATACCCGTTTTGATACTCCTGAAGCCATAAAGATCTGCGATGCATTGGAAGAACTAAGTCCATATTTTGTTGAAGATGCGATCCGATCTGAGAATGCCGGAGCATACCGGAACTTTAGGCAACTAACCAAGGTTCCACTGGCAGTTGGTGAGCAGTTTGGCGATCGTTGGGAAATCAATGAAATGATCGAGCAGCAGCTGATCAATTACTCAAGGGTTACTTTACCAAATACAGGCGGTATAGGTGAGTTTAAAAAAATAGCCTCCCTGTGTGAAACGCATTATGTGGGTATGATTCCTCATTTTACAGGACCCTTATCTACCGCTGCATTGGTGCATGTTTTGGGGTCAAGTAGTCCTGCAAGGGCCATGATGGAATTAGCAGGTGGAGCACCTGAAAAACCGGCCTATTTTAATGAGGATTACCTAAATTATTCAACTGGTAAATTATATTTGAACCCTGCACCTGGACTTGGAGTCAAATTCAATCCAAAGAAGGCAGATTTTGTGATGGAAGTAACCGAAAAAACGAAATTTCCTCATCCGGTTTTAAAAAGTCCGGATGGAGCAATACACAATTGGTAAGTATAAATGATTATTCAGACAGAATTGTTTGAATACGATCAATAGGCCAATTTTATTATATTTAGCCCGGTTATAATCACGCAGATTTCAAGCAAAAAGCAAAAAGACAAAAAATAATTTACCATCTAATTCTAAATAAATTGAGAGCAAAAACTATATTATTTTCCACTTTACTGATTGCGGCAAGTCTTGGGACATTGAGTTCAGGTTGTAATTCAGATAAAAAGACTTCTGAATCAAGTGCAGAAGCTTCGGATTCTGCAGCCTTATTTATCAGCGGTACAGATCCAAGGTTAGCCGATAGAAATTTTGAGCAGGTTCCTGCAATTGGTACATCTGCTGATGGAAAGCAGATCTTTGTAGCCTGGTATTCGGGTGGAGCTGCTGCGGGACCTGGAAATTTTGTGACTCTTTCTGTAAGTCAGGATGCAGGAGAGACCTGGTTAAATGATCAGCTGGCGGTTTATCCTAATTTACCTGAATACCGGTTTTTTGATCCTGCTTTCTGGAGGGATAAAAATGGCCAGCTTCATTTATTCTATGGTAGTGCAAAGGATAGCCTTATATGGGATGGATTTGGTGGTGTAAATGCACTTGAGATTGCCTGGGATGGTACTAAAATTACTCACGGCCAGCCAAAAAGAATCAGTGATGGAGTGATGAGTAATAAGCCACTATACCTGGCTTCCAAAGACCTTGCTTTATTTCCGGTGTACGTTGACAAACCTTTACCCGGAGATAGTTCAGGAAAGGTTTTCCCTGAAAATGGTGCATTTATCCGCGCTTTGGATTATTCCAAATCAGGTGATTTAACTTCGGTAAAAAACTATTCAAGTATCCAAATTGCAGACTCAATCAGGATTCATGATGAACCACAGCTTGTAGAAGTTTCAGATAATGGCAATCTGATGGCCATGGTAAGAACAACAAAGGGAATTTACTTCGCTAAAAGTTCAGATTATGGTTTGACATGGAGTAGTGTTGAGCCTTTTACCGCTTCCGGACCAACAACCTCGAGCCGTTTTTATCTGGGTAAACTGTCTTCAGGAAATTTATTGCTGATTTCAAACAGCAGCACCACCCGTAATAATATGACGGCATTCATTTCTACAGATGGCGGCAAAACCTGGCCAAATAAACTTTTGCTGGATTCCAGAGAAAACGTCTCTTATCCTGATGCCGATCAAACTCCTGACGGTAAGATTCATGTGGTATTCGACCGTGAAAGAACCAGCGCTAAAGATATCTTGTATTGCAGATTTACGGAAGAAGACGTTATTAAAGGAGATACAGGAAAGGTGTTTAAAACGAGGGTTAATAAATAATTGACAGTTGACAGTTGACAGTTGAAAGTGGAGACCCGATAGCAATCGGGTTGTTCCTCTTTTGGGTGTTATTACCAACCAGGGATGAAGTTTGTCATTGCGAGCGTAGCGCGGCAATCTCATTGCGACTTTGGTTTTCCTCTGGTTGGTGTTATCACTAGCCAGTTATAAAATTAAATATAAAAATGTGTATGGTACGGTGATAATACCGACCATAGGGAAAAGAAATGAATAAATATATATTATGCTGCGACTGGGGTACTACTTCATTCAGATTAAGACTGGTTGACAGATATACTTATGAAGTTGCTGGCGAATTGTTATCCTCAGGTGGGGTAGCCGGTACATTCAGATCATGGAAGGAACAAACTAAAATCAATCGCTTTGATTATTATTCTGAGATCCTTAAATCAAGTATTCTTGAATTAGGGAATAGATCTGGAAAGTCCCTCGAAAGTATTCCGGTCATTGTATCAGGAATGGCCTCATCAACTTTAGGAATGGAGGAAATTCCTTATGCCGAACTTCCATTTAATATCAGCGGCATTCAGGCATCAGTTAAGATATATGAAAATTTTAACGGCCCCGGCGCAAATCTTGTACTGGTTTCTGGACTGAAAAGTTATGAGGATGTGATGAGAGGGGAGGAAGCCCAACTGATCGGCTTGATTAAAATAAATGAGGTTTCTGTACAGGAACATGAGCAAATCGTATTTGTTTTTCCTGGAACTCACTCCAAACATATTTTCGTAAAAGATGAGCAGGTAACTGATTTTAAGACCTTCATGACCGGGGAAATCTTTAATATTCTTAGTGAACACAGTATACTAAAGGATTCTATTGACTTGAGTAAATCTTCTGGTCTGACAGAGTCCGCAGATATTGAGGCATTTAAACAGGGGGTAGAAGTTTCCGGATCATCTTCCTTACTACATAATTTATTTACCGTAAGAACAATGCAGCTCTTTGGGAAGTTTGGCAAAGAGCAGAATTCATATTATTTAAGTGGATTGCTCATTGGTACAGAACTTAGGGAGCTTTATTCAGGAAATTATGATCATCTGGTAATCTGCAGTGGAAAGCATCTTTATGATCATTATAAAATTGCTGCAGAAATGCTTTCATTTAAAATAAAAACAAGCTTTATTCAATCTGACCTTATTGATAAAGCCACTATTGCCGGACAGGTCCAACTATTTAATGCACTACAAACCGTCTCTAATGAATAATCAAGAATTTTCCTGGAAGGATTTCTCCAGGGTGCCGCTGGTTGGAATAATCAGGAATCTGACATTTGATGAAATTGCAAAAATTCTGCCTGTTTATCATGCTGCCGGTCTTACAACCATTGAAATAACTATGAATACTCCTTTTGCGGAGGATATTATACGTTATGCTGCTGAGCAGTATAAAGGTCGATTAAATGTGGGTGCCGGTACGGTTTGCAGTACTGAGGACCTCAAAATGGCTATCCAGGCGGGAGCACAATTCATAGTAACACCTATTCTGAATCCTGAGGTTGTACGCAACTGCGTAAAATCGAAGATTCCTGTTTTTCCTGGAGCATATACACCCACAGAGATTTATCAGGCATGGGAACTTGGTGCGGATATGGTCAAGGTTTACCCTGCTACCGCATTGGGTCCTGATTACATCAGGGACGTCAAAGCACCTTTGAATAAAATCAAACTAATGCCAACAGGCGGAATCAGCCTGAATAATATTGAGGTATTTATGAAAGCCGGCGCCGACGGCTTGGGAATAGGGGGACAGCTTTTTGATAAACAATTAATTAAGAATGAGGATTGGGATGGCTTATTGGAGCACTTTAAACAATATGTTAAGCATTTTAATTCATAGATTCAAGAGCCAGGAACCATGACTGAAAACGGCTTCATTTGAAAATCACACTAAAGGATTTTTACTATTATTAAATATTTTATAATTAGGAAAATTACCTAACCAACTAACAACTAACCAACCAACAACCAGCAAATGGCATCAGGAAAAATCAAAAATTATCGATGGATTATTGTAGGATTACTCTTCACAGGTACTGTGATCAATTATCTGGATAGGCAGATCATTGGCTTGCTAAAACCTACACTCGAAGCGGAGTTCAGCTGGACAGAAACAGACTTTGGTAAGATTATGTCTGCATTTTCATTTGCTTATGCAATTGGTTTATTGGTATCAGGCAGGTTTATTGATAAGGTTGGTACTAAAATGGGTTATAGTGTTGCAGTTGTTGTTTGGAGTTTGGCAGGAATGTTCCATGCACTTGCAAAATCTGTAATGGGATTTGGTATTGCCAGATTATCACTTGGGATAGGGGAGGCTGGTAATTTCCCGGCAGCAATGAAGGCTGTTGCTGAATGGTTTCCCAAAAAGGAAAGAGCACTGGCGACAGGTATTTTCAATTCAGGAACGGCAATAGGTGTTGTTGTTGCATTGATTCTTGTTCCAATAATTATGCAAAACTATGGCTGGCAAGAGGTTTTTTGGATTACCGGCGCCCTTGGTTTTATATGGTTGATTTTCTGGTGGATTCTGTATGAAATCCCCTCTAAACAGAAAAGATTGAATTCAGAAGAATTGGCCTATATCGAAAGCGATAAGGATGATGTTTCTGATCAGGTAAAAAGCACAACTAAGATTTCCTGGACAAGGTTGTTTACATTTCCGCAGACCTGGGCATTTGTTACCGGTAAATTTTTGATCGATCCGATTTTCTGGTTCTTCCTGTTCTGGCTTCCTTCCTATTTTTCTACTACATTTAATCTTGATTTGAAAGTAATCAGTCCCGAATTGATACTTATCTATGGCGCAACTACCGTTGGAAGTATTGCAGGAGGTTATTTTTCTTCCAGCCTCATAAGGAGGGGCTGGCCAACCTTGAAAGCAAGAAAGGGAGTATTATTGTTGTTTGCAATTCTGGAGCTTGGTATTATGATCGCAATCGCTCAGTTTGTTACTGATAAGTGGGTGGCAGTTGGTTTGATTAGTCTGGCTGTTGCAGTGCATCAGGCATGGGCAACCAATATCTTTACAATGGCTTCTGATATGTTCCCAAAAGAGGTAGTGAGTTCAGTCGTTGGAATCGGTGGTATGACCGGTGCAATAGGAGGGATATTGTTCCCGATATTCGTAGGTTATCTGCTTGATGTATACAAAGCGGCTGATAACTTAACAGGTGGCTATAATCTTATATTCACGATTTGCGGTGTAACCTATCTGCTTGCCTGGGTAA
Source organism: Sphingobacteriales bacterium 16-39-50 (assembly GCA_002257025.1). Lineage (GTDB taxonomy): Bacteria > Bacteroidota > Bacteroidia > Sphingobacteriales > Sphingobacteriaceae > Daejeonella. The sequence continues at coordinate 21,423 of NCHA01000001.1, forward strand.
TTATTCATTTACTTACCAGAAGATCTCAGAAGGTGGTTGTTAATTAGTTGTTAGCTATCAGGTGTCGGAATTAAAATAATGTCTTGTCAATGTCTTTATTCCTTGATCTTTGTTCTTTATTCAAATAACCAAGTCTCAAACGAACCAGGATTTAGTCTTGATTCCTGGCTCTTGATTCAGAATTAATACTAAATTTAAAATGAACAGATCATCGTTTTACATATCGCAACTCACTTTAATATGAATACCATGAAAAAATTATTCAAACCAGGCTTTAAGCCAATGCTGATTCTTTTCGGATTGTTTACTGCTCCATTTTTTATGCCTCAGGCAAACGCTCAGCTTTATAACTTTACTGAGGAGCAAATGATAAGTTTTACTGCAAAAAATCCTTATGGTCGTTTTCCTGGGGGCCGCCCGATGATACCGGCAGCAATTCTTGATACAATCCGTAAAATGGATATTCAGGTTGTTGAGGCTATTGGATCTATTCCGAGAGAATATGCTAATCAGTATGAGGATGGCTGGAAATCTATCATTCCCGGTAAGAAACTCGTTGGCCGGGCATTTACCGTACAATTCATGCCGTCCCGTCCGGATCTGGTTGCCGGAATGCAATCAGAAGCCGATAAGAACAATTTTACCGGACTGAACAATAGAACCACAATTGATATGCTTCAAAAGGATGATCTGGTCATCGTTGATTTATATGGTAAAGTACAGGGAGGCACTTATGTTGGAGATAAGCTATCCTATTATATATGGAAGACTACAGGAACTGGTTTAATTGTAGATGGTGGAATATACCTTACCGAGAATATTTCACAGAGTGGGATGCAGGCTTTTTATCGCGGGACCTACCCGGGACCTTTGAGCAATGCTACCGTTTCTGGTATTAACGTTCCAATCAGAATAGGGAAAGCTGTAATTATGCCAGGAGATTTGGTAATAGGTGATCAGGATGGGATTCTGGCTATACCACCACAGTTCGTTCCTAAATTAATATATACTGTAACCCGCGATCGCCGGCGTGATGTCTGGATGAAAAAAGCTTTTGACCTTCAAAAGTATAAGTCAAGTGATATATACGGCCGTCCAAGAGATCCGGCACTTTTGAAACAATACCAGTCTTATCTGGACTCCGGTGATCCAGCTTTATTACCTAAATAACGTGAGTTCAATATTTAACTATCTAAAGATTAATATTAAACCACATAGATTGAATTTATAATGCTTTAAAGGAAACAGAGATTGTAAAACATATAGATTGAAGCGAAGATTCAAGGCTATCTGTATCTAAAGAAGCTTTAAAATACTATGTTTCTATGCGGTTTTTAAAATATTATGTCGAGTTAACATTAAATAGTATTCTGGAGATTTAATACACTGCCATGAAAATTTTCAATTTCATATTCCTTATACTCTTTGTTATTTCAGCGGGCCTTCAGTACAATGATCCCGATCCTGCCCTGTGGATTTTAATTTATCTGTTTGGAGCCATGATTTGCTTTTTTGCGATCAGGAAGAAAAATTATCCCCGGTTAACCTTAGCCGGGATAATTCTCTTGTTTATATATGCCCTCTACCTGTTCTTTGATAAGGACGGAGTTTTAACCTGGTTGACTGAACATCAGGCTGAAAATATAGCAGGAAGTATGAAGGCATCTTCTCCATGGATTGAAGAGACCAGAGAGTTTTTTGGCTTAACTATCCTGATTTCAGTTTTGTCAATTAACTTTTTGTCTTTAAAGAAGGAATCAAAAAAAGATAATTGATAATTGAAATTTTAGGATATTCCTGAATAACATCAATATACCGTAAAATAGTATCATAAATTTTACTGAATTCTATTATTAATTATAAATTTTACTTCTATGAAACCCAATTTCTCTCCCAAATGGGCAGATTGTATGCCTATTAGTTTTCAACATTAGTTAAATATTTTTTATATCTGTTTTTTCTTATTATTATAAATCACTAATAATCAATGGTTTAAAACCAGTTTATTTTAAAATTTTATAATTATAAGTCACTTTACCAAATATTTGGTATAATAAAAAAAAGCATTACTTTAGTCTTGCCAAGTGGTATGTAATTCAACCATAAGTTTTGCTTATCAACTGGTTAAACAATTAATTAATTATATCTAACACTAAAAGTATTATGATGAAAAAAGTTTACAAACTAGTCGTACTGCTGTTATTGTGCCAAACCTATGTGTTTGCGCAGAATATCAGCGTTACCGGAAAGGTTACCGACTCTGACAACTTGCCTCTTCCTGCTGTAAGCATTAAGGTAAGCGGATCAACTCAGGGAACAAGCACAGATGCTAATGGTAATTTTACAATTTCAGTACCATCTAATGCATCTCTTGTATTTACCTACATTGGATTTGCGAGTCAAACAATTGCAGTTAATGGAAGAACAACATTAAATGTTCGTCTTGAATCTGATGCAAAACAACTTGAAGGAGTAATTGTTACTGCTTTGGGTATTACAAAAGATCAGAAGGTTTTGAGTTATGCAACTCAAAAGGTTAACACTGATCAGTTTCAAAAAGCCAGAGAATTAAACGTTGGTAAATCTTTGATCGGTCGTGTGGCTGGTCTTGATGTTGCCGGTACTTCTTCTGGTCTTGGAGGTTCAACTCGTGTTGTACTTAGAGGTGATCGTTCAATCACTGGTAATAACGGTGCTTTGATCGTAATTGACGGTGTGCCAATGGATAACTCAAACTATAGTCCTGGTACCGGTAATGGTGGTCGTGACGGTGGTGATGGTTTATCTAGTATCAACCCTGATAACATCGAGTCAATGACTGTATTAAGAGGTGCTTCTGCAACTGCTCTTTACGGTTCACGTGCTGCAAACGGTGCGTTATTGATCAGTACCAAAAAAGGTAGTGCACAACAAGGTTCGGGGGTTTCTTTCAATAGCTCTTCTCAGTTAGAATCAGCAATGATGCTGTATGATTTCCAGAATGAGTATGGACAGGGAGCTGGTGGAATTTATAATAGAGCTCAGGAAGGTTCATGGGGTCCAAAAATGACAGGTCAGTCAGTTGCTTTATGGGGTAACGATCCTGCTGATGCTGGAAAAACTTATAATATGACTCCTCAGCCAAATAACTACAAAGATTTTTATTCTGTTGGAAATCAGTTGTCAAATACTTTGGCATTCTCTAGTGGTAATGAAAAAGCTCAGACTTATTTAGCGTACACAAGAGTTGATGCGACTGGTATTATTGATAATAATAAGTTAACCAGAAATACATTAAACTTACGTCTTACAGGTAAGGTTAGTCCTAAATTGTCTTATGATGGTAAAGCTACTTATTTGAAACAGGATATCGCCAACAGACAATACACTGGTGAAGCCTATCAAAACAATCAGCGTCACATTCTTCGTATTCCGCGTAATATTTCTCTGGAGCAGGCTAAAAAGTATGATTACATTGATCCTTCTACTGGTAAATTACGTCAGAATTACTGGAATCCTGGATCGAATGGTGGTGAGAATCCATTCTGGACCAAGAACCGTATTATTTCTCAGGATGACAGAGATCGTGTCACTGCTTTCGGATCATTAACCTATCAGGTTACTCCTGCGTTGAGTTTAATGGGTCGTGCTGGTATTGATAAAACAATCGATGCTTTCGAAGGTAAATGGTATAACGATACGTACACTATTGCTGACTTTGGGAACTATCAGACTGAATCAAGGGATGTTAGTGAAACTAACTTTGACTTTATTGGTATATTTAAGGAAAATATACTTGATGACTTAACAGTTGATGCAACTTTCGGTGCGAGTCTTCAGCATTTGGATAGAAGATTCCAAAATACCAATGCAGGCGGATTAAACAGGGATAACCTATTTATTCCATCAAATGGTCGTGGTCCAACTGATGGTCGTTCTTTCGTTCAAACAGAGAAGCAAGGTGTTTTTGCAACAGCAGATTTCACTTTCAAAAATGCTATCACTATCTCAGGATCCGTTCGTAATGACTGGTCATCTACTTTACCAAAAGCAAATCAATCTTACTTATTTGGTTCAGGAGGTTTCTCTGCGATTCTTTCTAATATCTTTACCTTGCCAAACGCAGTATCTTTTGCTAAATTAAGAGGTTCATATGCAACTACAGGTAACGATGCTTCTCCATACCTTACTACTCAGTTCTATAACTTTGCAGCAGGTGGTAATAATGGTTTCATTAGTAGAAATGGTGTAAAACCTTTTCCTGATTTAAAACCGGAATTAACAACTGCAAAAGAAATAGGTTTGGAAGCTAAATTCTTCAATGATCGTTTAGGATTTGATTTAGGTTTCTATACTTCTGATTCTAAAAACCAATTATTTACGGTATCTCTTCCTCCTGCTTCAGGTTGGAGTTCTGAATACGTAAACGCAGGTTTGGTTAATAATAAAGGTGTTGAATTAACCATGAATGGTTCTCCAATTGCAAAGCAAAATTTCCGTTGGAATATTGATTTGAACTTTGCGAGAAACGTCAATAAATTGGTTGAGTTGACTCCTACTTTGAAAACTCTTGCTTTAACTCAGGATTTTATGGTTTTCCAGCGCGCAGTTGAGGGTGAGCCATTAGGCCAGATGTACAGCAGAGGTTATCAGCGTAATGCAAGTGGTAGTGTAATTGTTGGAACTAACGGTTTACCATTAATTACTCCTGGAACAACTGTTGATATTGGTAATTCACGTCCAGACTGGACAGGTGGTTTAAGTAACACCTTCAACTTCAAAAGCTTCAGTTTAAGCGCATTAATTACAGCTCGTGTTGGTGGTAATGTTACTTCTTTCACTAATGCAATTATTTATTCTGATGGTCAGGTGGCTGAGACGTTAGAAGGAAGAACCTCTATGGTTTTCCCTGGTGTTACTGCTGCCGGTGCAGCAAATACCGTTGCAACAACTGCAGAGCAGTATTGGAAATTTGTAGGTGGAAGAAATACACCTGTTGGAGAAGTTTGGTCTTATTCAGCGACGAACGTACGTTTACGTGAAGCATCTTTGAGCTATGCATTACCAAAAAACTTATTTAAGAAGGCACCTTTCCAGGCTGCATCTGTATCTTTAACAGGTCGTAACTTATTCTTCATCGTAAATAAGGCTAAAGGTTTCGACCCTGAATCAACTGCAGGTGCAACTAATACATCTGTTGGTCAGGAAGGTTTCTCTTTACCTACAACACGTCAGATTGGTTTTAACTTAAACTTATCGTTTTAATTAATAAATATTAACAATTATGAAAAAATTTAGATTATATATCATTGCTTCAAGTTTAGTCTTGGTTACAGCTATTGGTATTTCATCTTGTACCGACAAGTTTGAAGAATACAATACTGACACGAGCAGATTAACGTTATTTGGAGATTTACAGGCGCAGTATTTCGGTAATATTGCTCAGAACTTCCCATCAGACCGTAACGTAATGGTTGGAAACTGGTTGAATGGTGCATTTAACGGCTTCTACAACAACGCTACCCGTCCATTATTGGGTGTAATGGAAAATACAGCACCGGGTGGTAAAGCTGCTAATCCAGCAATTTATGCCATCGCTAATATCTGGAAAGTCCGTATGTATCAGCCAATGACTGATTACTGGGGACCAATTCCATATTCTGCAGTGGGTAATGGATTAAAAACAGTTGATTACGATGCACAGGACGTTATTTATAAAGATTTCCTGGTACAATTAACAAAGGCAACTGCTGATCTTCAGGCATTTAAAGGTAAAAATGTTTTGAGTACCAATGACCTTATTTATGCCGGTGATGTAGATAAGTGGATTCGTTTTGCAAACACTTTACGTCTTCGTATTGCTATTCGTATTTCTGGTGTAGAGCCTGCATTGGCAAAGACTAATGCTGAAGCTGCGGTAGCAGGTGGTGTTATGGAAACCAATGCTCATGATGCTTATGTTAAGACTACTGCGAATAACATCAATCGCATGAATCAGGCAACAGCCTGGAATGAGTTCCGTATGAGTGCTGCAATGGAATCAGTATTAACTGGTTATGCTGACCCACGGTTGCCTATATACTACGCACCGATTTCTGGTACTACTGCAACTTTCAAAGGTATCCGTAATGGATATACTCAGGTTGAGTTAGGTTTACCAGCGAATGAGAACACAAAACTTTCAAACGTAGCTGACAGATTTTTACCTGCAAATCAGAACACTAATCCATTTGAAGTCATGATGGCTGCGGAGGCATGGTTCTTAAGAGCCGAAGGTGCTTTGAAAGGATGGAACATGGGTTCAGGTACTGCTAAATCGTTTTATGAGAAAGGTATCGAAACTTCTATGAAACAGTGGGGTATTGCTGATGCAGCTGCAATTGCAGCTTATACTGCAAGTACAAAAACTCCGGTTGCTGTAACAGGAGCTGTAGTTTCACCTGCATTAACAGACCTTCCGGTTGTTTGGACTACAGATGCTACAAGACAATTAGAGCAGATTCATACTCAGAAATGGATTGCTTTATGGCCAAATGGTGTAGAGGCATGGGCAGAATATCGCCGTACCGGTTTCCCTAAACTATATCCAAGAATGAATTCAGAGAGTTTATTCGTAGCTAAGGATCAGGTTGTCCGTCGTGTACCTTATACTATTGGTGAAAGTCAAACTAACCCAGCCGGTGTTGCAACAGGAGTTGCAAAACTTGGTGGTGCTGATAATGAAGCTACCAGACTTTGGTGGAATAAATAATCAGATTTAATAATTTTTTAAGAGGCCGTTCCGAATATATCCGGAACGGCCTCTTTGTTTTGGCCTCTTTGTTTTAAGTACTTTCAGATAGGATTTATCCTGATGTAATTATTTATAAAAGGGATACACCTTTATTATCGAAGATTGCTTGGTTTTTTTAATAAATACTATACAGCAAAACAGATATTCCTTAGAGAGCTAAATTTATTTTTTTATATTTAATGATTCAATATTAATTACAGCAATTTTGGAAAAAGACATTTATTTATACTTTAAATAGCTTATTTCATTCTCTCAACAACTTTTAGCTTAAAAGTTATTGTTGTATTAATTAGCTTAAAAATTCAATTTTCCGTGCTTGATGAAATATTTTAAAATGCTAAAAAAAATTTATGCTGCTGCCTTATTGAGTCTGGTTTTGAGTGGCTGTACCAGTAAAAATGACAAACTGTTCACCTTATTGGACGAAGATGATACCGGGATAGATTATAGAAATATGCTTCGTGAGAGCGATGATATGAATGTAATGAACTATTCGTATTTCTATAACGGTGCAGGTGTCGCTGCAGGAGATATTAATAATGATGGTCTTCAGGACTTGCTTTTTACAGGTAACATGGTTAAAAACCGCCTTTACATCAATAAGGGAAACTTTGAATTTGAAAATATAACCGACAAAAGTGGTATTGCCAGTAAACAGGGTTGGTGTACAGGTGCTACTATGGTAGATATTAATGCTGATGGACATTTGGATATTTATATTAGTCGTTCAGCAGATATTGATCCTGAAAGAAGGAAGAACTTATTATTTATTAATAATGGTGATCTGACATTTACAGAAAAAGCTGAAGAATATGGTCTTGCAGACCATGGTTATTCAACCCAGGCTTCATTTTTTGATTATGATAAGGACGGTGATCTCGATATGTTTCTTATAAATCACTCTCTGCAGCAGTATACAACCGGTGTTCAGGAAAATGTGCAGCTGAGAAAAGAACAAAACCCTGATTTTGCTAATAAATTATATAGGAATGATAATGGTAAATTCAAGGATATTAGTGCTGAAGCCGGTATTACATCCAATGTTTTGACTTTTGGTTTAGGCCTTGCTGTTTCTGATATTAATAATGATAGCTGGCCTGACATTTATGTTTCCAACGATTTTAATGAACCTGATTATTTATTTATTAATAACGGGAATGGAACATTTACAGATAAACTAACCGAAAGTATGTCACAGATTTCAATGTATTCCATGGGGTCTGATGTTGCTGATTACAATAATGACGGATTACCTGATATGGTAACACTCGACATGCTTCCAGAAAGTAATGAGACCCAAAAGATGCATTCAGGAGCTGAAAATTTCGACAAAATGCAATTTCTATTCGACAGAGGGTTTTATTTTCAGTTTAGCCGTAATATGCTTCAGAAGAACAATGGAGATGGGACATTTTCTGAAATCGGACAAATTGCAGGTATATCGAATACTGACTGGAGTTGGGCAGCTTTGTTCTCTGACCTGGATAGGGATGGGAAGAAGGATCTTTTTGTGACCAATGGCTATGTTAAGGATTATACAGACATGGATTTTCTGAAATACACAATGGACGAAACAATTCGTTCAAGGCAGCAGGGGAATACTGTTGTTGCAAAGGATTTTATAGAGAAAATGCCAACAATCGTTCAGTCTAATTATGCGTTTCAAAATGTTGGTAATGACCGTTTTGAGAAGAAAAGTACAGAGTGGGGCCTTGATCAAAAAGGCATTTCGGCCGGTGCGGTCTATGCAGATTTGGATAATGATGGGGATATGGACCTTGTTGTAAGTAATACAAATGAAGTGGCAAGTGTTTATAAAAACAATTCAGAATTATTGAACAAGAACTCTTTTCTCAGAGTCCAGTTAAAAGGTGATAAACAAAACTCTTTGGGCTTTGGTGCTAAGGTCATTCTATATGCAAAAGGTGTAAAATATTTTCAGGAGCAGATCCCTGTCAGAGGGTTTCAGTCTTCTGTGGATCCTGTATTAAACTTTGGACTTGGTGAAAATCAGATCATTGATTCCTTGTTTATCATTTGGCCAAATGACAAGAGTCAGAAAATTAACAATGTAAAAGTAAATCAGACCCTTACACTGGATGTTAAAAATGCTAACCTGGATTTGAAGTTTAATCCTATTCCGGCAGGTGATAAATATTTAGTGAACTCATCTTCAGTTGATTTTGCTCATACAGAAAATCAGTTTAATGATTTTACTGTTCAGACCTTACTCCCGAATTATCTTTCAAGACCAGGCCCGACTATGGCTAAAGCTGATTTTAATGGCGATGGTATTGAGGATCTGTTTATAGGAGGTGCTTCAGGCCAGGCAGGAGCTTTGTTTACACAAAGCAGTACAGGCGATTTTCTTAAAAAGAATAGCAGTTCACTGGATGCAGATGCTCAGTATGAAGATACAGCTTCTGAATTTTTCGATATTGATGGTGACGGTGATCTTGATCTTTATGTTGGAAGTGGTGGTTATGAATTCGGACCTGATAGTCCATGGCTTCAGGACAGGGTTTATATCAATGATGGCAAAGGTAATTTTACGAAGAAAACTACTGGCCTACCCAAAATGCTGACTAGTACCGGTACAGTTAGATCTTCAGATATTGATGGAGATGGTGATCTGGATCTATTTGTTGGTAGCCGTGTTTCTCCGGGGATGTATCCAAGTACTCCTGAAAGTAAAATTCTGATCAATGATGGCAAAGGCAATTTTACTGATGGAACTGCTGCCATTGCCCCTGATATAAAATATGCTGGTATGGTGAGTGATGCTATTTGGATCGACGTAAACCAGGATAAGGTAAATGATTTAATTGTGGTGGGTGAATGGATGCCTATCCGCATATTCCTCAATCAGAAAGGTAAGTTGAATGATAAATCTGCCGAATTTATCAAGTTTGGTTCATCAGGCTGGTGGAATACAATTTATGCAGATGACATGGATGCTGACGGTGACCAAGACCTTGTCATTGGAAATTTAGGACTGAATGCGCAGTTTAAGGCTAGTGAGAAGGAACCAATGAGCATTTATTATAAAGATTTCGACGAGAATGGTTCTGTAGACCCTGTTTTTTGCTATTACATAGGTGGGGTTTCTTATCCGGCAGCTTCAAGGGATGATCTGATGGATCAGCTTCCAAGTCTTAAAAATAAATTTCTTGAATATCATAAATATGCCAATGCAACGATAAATGATCTGTTTACTTCTGATCAGTTAAAGGATGCCCAAATGCTAAAAGCAGAACTTCTTGAAACTGTTTATTTAGAAAATACCGGCAAGAGCTTTAATTTAAAGCCACTTCCTGTTGAAGCACAGTATGCACCAGTTTATGCCATTGCATCTTCTGATATTGATAAGGATGGAAAGAAGGATCTTATTTTAGCTGGTAATAATTCCTGGACCAGAATTAAATTCGGACATTTCACTTCCAGTAACGGTACGCTTCTTTCAGGAAATGGCAAGGGTGAATTTTCGTATGTTCCGCAATGGAAAAGCGGCCTTAACATCAGGGGTAATGTGAGAAGCCTGAAAATGTTCTCCAAGGGTAAAAATTCAGGTAATCAATTTATTTTCGGGATAAATAATGCCCCAGTTAAAACAGTGAAAAATTAATATAATTACAAAGCCGCGTGGATTTTCGATTTCAGATATTGTTTTATTCTGTCTCTTTTTCTTCCGGAATCTAAAATCTTTAAACTGAAATGAATATTTTAACAATGAACAAAAAAGCGCTTATTGTTTTATTGGGAGGAATAGGCACTTTAATTTTTATCTCTTTCAAATCCAATTTTCCTGTACAGGAACCCTGGAAAGCCCCTGATTCAGCAGATACAATTAAGAGCCCATTCCCATTTACGCCTCAGGTGATAAGAGAGGGTGAAAAATTGTATACCATGCTTTGTGTTTCCTGTCATGGGACTACCGGACTTGGTGATGGACAACCGGGTAGGTATAAAATTCCCCCTGCAAACTTTCATAGTAAACATGTGACCGATCAAAAGGATGGTGCCCTGTTTTGGAAGCTAACCCATGGTAAGGGTAATATGCCTGCCTATGGCGTCGCATTTAATGAAGAAAAGAGGTGGCAACTTATTGCATATATCCGTCAATTCGCAAAACAGGATTTGAATGCTACTGTTTCTAAGCCGGTTTTGCCGCTTAAAAACTATCGCTTTGATAAGAATTTGTCAACCCGTTATTTTCCATTACCCCTCATAGTAAGTAATGTATATAGTTCAGAGGAACAACTTTTTATGGTTGATACAGTCGTAAAAGATCTTGTAAGACCCTGGAGTATTGTTTTTATGCCAGATAATTCAGTCCTGATAGCAGAGCGTAGTGGTAAATTATTGAAAGTGAAAGACGGGAAAGTTCAGGCAAATCCGATAAGTGGTAATGTGCCAACTAGTTTACGTGATGTTAAGCTTCATCCCAACTTCGAAAAGAACAGGGTGATTTACTTTTCATATTTTATAGAGCCAACAAGCCCCGGTACTGGTTATACTGCATTGATGAGAGGCAAATTGATTGGTGATAAACTTGTGGAGGAAAAGATGATCTATAAAGCAGGACCGTTTAAACGAAATGGTGACTGGTTTGGCAGTAAGATCGGATTCGATGATAAGGGTTTCCTGTATTTTACTGTTGGAATACATAGTGACAGGATGAATTCACAAAGCCTTTCTGCTCCTGATGGAAAGACCATGAGGCTGCACGAAGATGGCAGTATTCCTAAAGATAATCCTTTTATAAATACACCGGGAGCATTACCTGAGATTTATTCATATGGACATCGAATGCATCAGGGCTTTCGCCGTGATCCTAAAACAGGCAGGATATTTTTTGTGGAATTTGGCGAACTTGCAGGGGATGAACTGAATATTTTAAAGCGGGGAGCAAATTATGGCTGGCCTTTGGCAACATTCAGTCTTGAATATAATGGTTCAATAATTTCTGAAAGTCCATATCGTGAAGGAACGGAACCCCCGATTCATCATTATGCTATTGCACCATCAGATCTTGATTTTGTTTATGGAACTCGTTATCCGAAGTGGGATGGCAATATTTTTATAGGCGGACTAGCTACTAAGAAGCTTTATCGGGTTGTGATGAAAGATGACAAATCTGTGCACGATGAAGCCATGCTGCATAATCTTGGAAGGATCAGAGATGTAAAATATGGGCCTGATCAGTTCTTATACGCCCTGACTGAAGATACCGGTATTCTAGTCAGATTAGTGCCACTGAGTAAAATTGGCAATTAGAAAGCGGCATCTCATTTACCATTAATTATACCAATTCTGAAATGAAACGTAGAAATTTAATTAAGGGCTTAGCCCTTCTTCCACTCGCAGGTGGAGCAATTACCAGAGAATCTGTTTTAGCTGCAAGTCCGGGTACAGGACTAAACTCCAATCCAATGACTGAAACAGGAAGTATTACTACGGAATCTTCATTTATGGCTGAAACGAATATTTTTCGCTCTATCGGTGTTGAACCTATTATTAACTGCCGTGGTGCCTATACAATTATAGGTGGATCGCTGGAACTTCCTCCCGTTAGGGAAGCTATGGAAGCTGCCTCTCAAAACTTTGTACAATACGATGAATTAGCTGAAGGAATAGGCCAAAGGCTCGCAGATCTTACCAAATCTGAATGGGGGATGGTGTCTGCCGGATGTGCAGCAGGTATGAAACACGTAACTGCAGCTTGTGTTACCGGAGGTAGCCCTGAAAAACTTATCAGAATTCCAAATCTGACTGGGTTTGAGAAGAACGAAGTAATTATCCCTTTGTATTCACGTAATACCTATGATCATGCCGTTCGTAATATCGGAGTAACTATAATTCATGTTGCAACACCAGAAGAACTCGAAAGGGCAATTAATCCGAGAACAGCAATGATCTATGTGAATGCTGTTAATGGTTCTTTTACAGGGCAACCTTTTTCGCTTGAAGTGATTGCAGGCATTGCAAAACCTAAAAAAGTGCCGGTTTTAATTGACGCAGCAGCCGAAAATCTGACAATTCCTTCTGTACATCTTAAACGAGGTGCTGATGTGGTTGCCTATAGTGGTGGAAAAGCTATGCGGGGGCCTCAGTGTGCTGGTTTACTGCTCGGAAACAAAGAGATATTAATGTCGGCATGGCAGGCAAGTTCTCCTCACCACGGTCCTGGTCGCGATAATAAAGTTGGACGTGAAGAAATGATTGGAATGATGGCTGCAGTTGAAACCTGGATAAAACGTGATCATGATGCTGAATACAAGAGCTGGCTTAGCAGGCTTGATCTAATCGCCAAAAAGGCACTGACTATACAGGGAGTAAAAACAAATGTTACTGAACCAATTGAACTTTCTAATAAGCACCCGACTTTATGGATTAGCTGGGATCCTGCTAAACTCAATATCACAGGATATGAAGTAGCAGAAGAAATTAGTAGTACCAAACCAAGAGTGGCTATTGGCTCCCGCGACGAAAGTGATGGTTTTACTACCATCGATATTGTTTCAAGCCATATGAAGGAAGGAGAGGATCAAATCGTCGCAAACAGAATATTTGAGATACTTTCCAGAAAGCGCAGTTCTAAATCAGAGGTAATGACTGCTCCCGCGGCAAACCTAAGTGGTAAATGGAATGTTAATGTAAGATATTTTAATAGTACAGTTAAGCATATCTTTTCGATTCAGCAGGATGGAAACTGGATTAATGGAACCCATAAAGGTGATTTTGATATTCGGGATATAAGTGGAACAATTGAAGGTAATCAGATCAAATTGAGCAGTGTACTAAGACTGCCTGGAGATCAAATCACTTTTTATTTTTCAGGGACAGTCAATGGAGACTCGCTTACAGGAGATATACATATGGGCGAATACCGTACAGCCAAATTTACTGCAAGTAAATCATTAGAAAAGCCGGTTCGGAAGAAAATTCTGGTTCCAAAAGGCCCTCCTTTGGCAACCTGATATTATATTGTTTAATGTACTAGGATTTTATAATTTTACTGAAAATTTGAAGAAAAATAAGCTTTTGGATAATCTTATTTAGTTATAAATCCGTAAGTTTAATTAATTGAAATTCAATTAGATATGAAAAAAATTTTATTGGCTGTAATTATTGGTTTTTTGTTCAGTAGTTGCGCGAAGAAAGGTGATTATGAAGCTGTATTTTCTAATCCCGAGCAATACTCTAAAACAGTAGGCTTACTAACTCAGGTTATTACCCACGATATCTTTTCTCCCCCGGTTGCAAGCAGAATATATGCTTACAGTAGTATTGCAGGATATGAGGTTATTGCAAGCCAGTCAAAGGGCTATAAGCCACTTAGTGGCAAACTTGAAGGACTCAAAGTTTCGGCAGCGAGTAAGCCTGTTAATAAGGAGTTTTCAGCAATATTGGCTTATATGTACGTTGGAAAAGAGTTGACATTTTCCAAGGATTCTACTCAGAAGATTATTGATAATCACATTCAGCTTGCAAAAGATAGCGGAATGTCTGAGGAGATATTGAATAACTCACAAGAATATGCACTTTCTGTAAGTAATGCAGTTCTTGATTGGGCAAAGAAAGATAATTATAAGCAGACACGTTCAGCAGTTAAATACACGGTTACAAATGAAGAAGGCAGATGGGTTCCAACGCCGCCGGCTTATATGCCTGCTATTGAGCCTAGCTGGATGAAAATCCGACCTGTCCTAATTGATTCAGCAAGTCAGTTTTTGCCAAAACCACCTTCTAAATTTAGTAAGGATAAGAACAGCGATTTTTATAAACTGGCAAATGAAGTATATGAAACCGGCAAAAACTTAAGTGATGAACAAAAGGCAATCGCTGATTTTTGGGATTGTAATGGCTTCAAGGTAAATGTTTCAGGACACGTTATGTTTGCAACGAAGGCCATGACTCCGGGCGGGCATTGGATGGGTATTACAGGAATTGTATGCAGTAATCAGAAAGCCGATTTTGATAAAACAGTGTTTGCTTATGCAGGTGTTTCTATAGCTGTAAATGATGCTTTTATCGCCTGCTGGAATACAAAGTTTACTTATGATTTGGTAAGACCAGAAACCTATATTAACAATTATATGGATAATGCCTGGAAGCCTTATCTTCAAACTCCTCCATTCCCGGAATATACAAGTGGACACTCAATCATTTCCAGTGCATCAGCCATGGTTTTAACCAGATTATTTGGTGATAATACCCCATTTGTTGACAATACAGAAAGAGCATGGGGTTGGCCTGACAGAAAATTTGAAAGTGTTAAGCAGGCAGCCAATGAAGCAGCTTTGAGCCGTATGTATGGTGGAATTCATTACCGTGAAGCCATGGAAGAAGGTATAGTTGAAGGGGAGAAAATAGGAGAGCTTGTTTTCAGTAAACTTAATTGATCTGACTATAAATCTCTAAATTTAGCAGGGCCTATTCTTATCTTAACGTGAGCTCGATAAAATTGAAGGCTAAATCAGGTTTAAATTCACTGTCTGGTGTGCTTAAACCCGATTGTAGCGGATACCGGCCTGTGATTAAGGCCTGTGGAGTATGAGCGGAAAGCGGGACTTCCGATAAAAAATTGCAAAACAGTAGGTTTCCAAATAATAAAAACCCTGATAACATTGCAGAAAATCATCTTAAACTCTAATATTATATATAATAATATATCGAACTCCCGTCGTTTTAAATAACAGATAATACTTTTAATACCCATATTTTGTGCCTATGTCACGATTTTGAGTTTTTATTTTAAATCCGGGATTTTTTAAATAGAATTGTGCCATACAATGTCGTATGCTAAAGAAATTAAGAGTACCAAAGAAATGAAAAGAATTTTAGTTTTGGGTGTTTGTGCCCTTTTTATTGCATGCAGTAGTTCTTCTGAAAAATCAAGTGATGCCGATACAATTGCTTCGGTAGAAATGGATACAGCTGCTGTGACTTCCCCGTCGATTGACACTACGATTGCGGCTCCAGCAGTTCCCGTAGCCGCTGTTGAAACTGCTGATAGTAAAGCTACTGAGGTAAAGGCAAAGGAAACACCGGCTGTAAAAGAAGTTAAGCCTGCAGAACCTGTTAAACCGGCTGTGGTTGCTCAAGCTGTTGATACTAAAAAGGGGGAGACGTTGATTTCAAAATCAGATTGTTTTGCCTGCCACAAGGTTAATGAAAAACTATTGGGACCAAGCTATAAAGATGTAGCTAATAAGTATTCAGATACTAAGACTAATATAGATTACCTTGTTAAAAAAATTAAAGCTGGAGGAAGTGGCGTTTGGGGAGCCATTCCAATGTCACCACACCCTGCATTATCGGACGAAGATGCTGAAGCAATGGTTCACTATATCCTGAGCGTTAAATAGTAAATCTATATAGGTTCTGAGAAATTTACTTTCTCAGAACCTATCCCTTTAAGCCCAAAGAACTATTGCCCACTGTAACATTTTCCTGTGTTATTGTACTCCTGTTAAGATAAGTTTAAATTGCATTATTAATTTAATTCTTTCATAGGGGAAAGCCTATGAATTTTACTCATATTATTAATCCAAGTTAATTTGAATTTATGAATAAGATTAAAAATGCTTCAGCAATGAAACCATTGAGCCTTACTTGTCTGTTAGTTGGTGTTGTATTGTTTACTAATGCACAGGATGCTAAAACTCCTTTGTTTAAATCTTCAGCTTTAACAGCTTTAAATGGTTTTACCAGGGGTATTGAAGGCCCTGCAGTGGATAAAGCAGGTATTTTATATGTGGTTAATTTCGCCAAGCAAGGTACTATCGGGCAGGTTAACCCTGATGGATCTGCCAGCCTATTTATTGAACTCCCTGAGGGAAGTATTGGCAATGGTATACGCTTTGACAGTAAGGGTAATATGCTTATTGCAGATTATACAAAACACAATATCCTGAAAGTTAATATGTTAACTAAGGATATTTCAGTGTTTGCACATAATGCTACTATGAGCCAGCCAAATGATATTGCCATTGACAATAAAGACAGACTGTATGCAAGCGATCCAAATTGGGGAGCCAGTACAGGTAGAATCTGGCGGATTGATACTGATGGAAAAACTACAACACTTGATAATATGGGTACAGCAAATGGTATTGAAGTAAGCCCGGATAATAAGTTATTGTATGTTAATGAATCAGTACAGCGCAAAGTATGGGTCTATGATCTATCCGCAAAAGGTGAAGTAAGCAATAAGCGACTATTTCATGAATTTCCTGATTTCGGTATGGATGGTATGCGCTGCGATATCGATGGAAACTTATACGTAACCCGGCATGGAAAGGGCACTATTGCAAAATTATCGCCTTCCGGAAAGTTACTGACTGAAATTACTCTGATAGGAAAACTACCCAGTAATATAGCATTTGGTGGAAAGGATGGACGTACTGCGTATGTTACTTTGCAGGATAAGGGTAATGTTGAAAGCTTCAGGGTTGATAAACCGGGTCGGGAGTGGCTAATGACAAAAGAGAAATAATTATCAATTCAAATAAATAAAGATGAAAACAGAAAGAAGATCAGTATTAAAGAAATTATTTGCTTCAGTAGTAGGAGTAACCGGATTAGGCGCCGTAGCTAATGCTAAAGGAATTGAATCATCACCTGAAAAAGTTGTTGGTAATGTAACATCAGTTCAAAATGTTCCTATGTTTTCCGGACATGTTATTCATAACGGTTTAGTTTATATCGCAGGAAAAGGTGCACATACTGCTCCTTTCGAAATCAAGGCACATACCGAGATTGTTCTTAAGGAACTTGAAAAGGAGTTAATAAAGGCTGGTTCTTCAATGGAGAAGGTTTTGAAAGTAACTGTATATCTGAATGATATTGCTGATTACAAAGGCATGAATGAAGTTTACAAAGGTCGTTTTGGAAGTAAGCCTCCGGTACGTTCAACTCTTGCTGTTGCTAAAGGTGGTGTTCCCGGTGACTCACTGGTTGAGATGGATGCTATCGCATATCTATAATTATTCAAGGTAATTGACAGGATTAATCCTGCAATTATTTAATTCAAAATTATTACAGCCAATATCAATTTTTCGGAATTAGTATTGGCTGTAATATTGTGACTAAATGCCTGTTTGAGAAAATTTTAATTCTATGAAAAAATATAATTTTTATACTCTGTTATTATTCTGTGCAGTAAGTGTTATAGTGCTTTCTGCTTCAAGGAATTATCAGTCTTTAAAATATAAACGAACCGATTCAAAATTTTTACAGGATACAGTAAAGCAGGTAGCATGGTTAGCGCCGGCATCAGCTGACTCTCTTAAAAATCCACTGACAGTATCACAGGAATCCATTTCAAAGGGAGAAGAGTTATACAATATGTACTGCTTTTCATGTCACGGAGATACTGGTTATGGCGATGGTCCGGCGGGTGGATCAATGGGTATCAGACCTGCAAATTTTCACGATCAGAGGGTGATAAAGCAAAAGGATGGTGCTTTATTCTGGAAATTAACCAACGGCAAAGGCAACATGCCACCTTTTAAAGAAGCTTTAACCGAAGAGCAGCGCTGGCAATTAATTGTCTTTCTCAGGGAATTAGGCAAAACGGAATAATAATGCAAATCAAGAAAAGCATATATATAATTGGGCTTCTTAGTTTTTTGGTAGCACCTGCTATTTCTTTCGCCCAGAAAGATTCTAAACCAAAGGAGACAAAAACTTCTCCAACAAGATTAAGTCCGGTAGTCCAGTCAACCCCTGTCCCTTTAAGGTCCGATATTCTAATTGAGAAGTTTGCCGATATACAACCCAATGCCGTTCGTTTATTGATTCATCCGGTTTCTGGTGATTTCTATTACACAACTTTTGATGGCGGAGTATTTCATATCACCAAACAGAATGGTTCTATCATTTCAGAGCAAATTCTTACAGTAAAGGATCACGGAATAAATAAACTACAGGGAGCTATTTTTGCAGGCTCTGAGCTGTTTTTATGCGGAAACACTACCGAAAATAATAACAGAGGTACCAGAGGAAGATTGGTACGCTTTTCAATAGTACCCAACAGTATTCCAAAGATGACCATAGTTTTCAATACTGAAGCATATGGATTGAATGCCACAACATGGGATCATGGTTGGAATGCACTTGTCCTTAGCCCGGATGAAAAATATATTTTTATCACTTCTGGTTCCAGAACCGGACATGGTGAAATTCAGGATGATAAAGGAGTTTATCCTAATGCACGTGATAACGCTCTAACCACCAAAATCTTTCGAATCCCTGCTAAAGCAGAAAATCTATTATTGCCCAATGACACAGATAAATTAAAAGCAGATGCTTATTTGTATGCTGAAGGAATTCGAAATGCATACGATATGGCATTCGATCCTGATGGCAATTTATTCGCGGTTGTTAACTCTTCTGATTATGATCATTCAGAAGATATGTTTTGGGTAAGACAAGGGCGGCATTATGGATTTCCCTGGATAATGGGAGGTATTGAAAACCCCCAGCAATACCCTGATTTTATGCCTGATCCAAAGAAAGATCCATTTCTGCCAGCTACATCACACGGGATGCTGATGAAGTATTTTCGAAATGATCCGGATTTTCCAAAAATACCGAAAGGAGTAAAATTTAGTCCGGGAGTTCAAAACCTCGGTCCGGATGCCAATAAATACAGAGGACATTCTGGTAAAATACTTGACGGAGATAATACCGGAGTAACTATCAGTACGTTTACGGCGCACAGTTCTCCGCTAGGTCTTGTTTTTGACACTAAAAGAGTGCTTTCTGGTGAATTCAAGGGTGATGGTTTCGTTCTCAGAAATACTCTTGGATCCAAATCCAGTCTGATGAAACCATTTACAGATCAAGGCAGAGATTTGCTTCACCTTGACATGTCATATGATAAGGGAACTGATAATTATTTCGTAAAAACAACCCGGATTGCAGATTCGTTCAATAATCCGACAGACGCTGTTTTGATTGGTAATTCATTATATATAATTGAATATGATGCCAAAGTAGGAAGTATCTGGAAGGTCACCTTGCCTGCGGGTTCAAAAAAGTTTAAAAAGGTAAGAAAGAAAAGATAATCAGTGAGCTTGCTCAATTCGAATCAAAGAATGGGCTAATCTGATTATTATTTAAATAATTTTTGTTTATTTATATTATTAAATTAAAACTATGAGAGTTAAGTTATTATTGTCAATTGTATTTGCTTGCGTTTCTTCTCAATCCTGGGTATCTGCACAAACAATTCCGAAGGAAGAATTAACATTTTTAACTTCCGAATGGAAAGGTGAACGTTTTCCCGATGGTCGTCCTAAGATTTCGGACAATCTTTTGGAAAGGGCAAAGAAAATTGGGCTTGATGATGCCTGGCAAGTATTAAAAGTATCTGGCTATCTCAATCAGTTTGAGCATGGATGGAAAACCCTGAACGATGAAATCATCACCGGAAGGGCAGTAACAGCGATGTATATGCCAAATCGCCCCGACCTGGAAAAAAACATTAAAGCCAGAGGTGTAAAGCAGGGCCGTGTTGGTAATACCAATACCTGGCCGATTGCTGTATTAAATAAGGGAGATGTTTATGTTGCTGATGCTTTTGGTAAAATTAATGGAGGTACGCTTATTGGAAGTACTCTTGCGACATCAATTTTTACTAATTCAGGTAATGGGGTAATACTTAACGGTGCAGCGAGAGATGTACCAGGATTGGAAGAAATCAAAGGGTTCAATGCCTTTGTGAGGGACTTTCATCCTAGTTTTATGGAGGAGATGCTCTTAATGGGCTTAAATACACCTATTCGTATTGGTGGAGCAATTGTAATGCCTGGTGATTTAGTAATTGCTGCTAAAATTGGAGTTTTGTTTGTTCCGGCACATTTAGCGGAGCAAGTGGTATCAACTGCTGAATTTGTAGTTAGAAGAGATAAATATGCTTTTGAAGTTATCAAATCAGGAAAGTATACAGGTGGTCAGTTGGATAATGCCTGGACTGAAGAAATGAAACTGGATTTCCTGAAATGGATGGAAAGACATCCCGAAGAAGGAAAAATGACCAAAGCAGAGCTTGATGTAATCATGAGCAAAAGAACCTGGTAATTAAATCGAAACAAGAAGATAACTAAAACATAATATTGTGAAAAAACTGAATCTCTATTCTGCGGCGCTTGGTGTGGCTGCATTGTTATTGCTAATCTCACTGGGAATGATGTTTTCCGGTAATATTGCAGGCGCAGGGCCATTACTAATCACCTTCTTTTTTTTACTTGCAGTGGGTTTTAAAGGGTATGATAATCTTAAAGGGTTTTCATATACAATAATGATCTTTGCAGCCGTAACTATGGCGCTTTATTATCCGCAGTATTTTAAAACAATTGGTGATTTCAAGCTGACAGGATTAATAACCCCCCTTATTCAAATCATTATGTTTGGAATGGGTACATCCATGAGTGCAAATGATTTTATGGCTGTGTTTAAACAACCTAAAGGAGTTTTAATTGGTATTATTGCACAGTTTTTGATTATGCCTACCATGGGTTTCATATTGGCAACTTCCACTAATTTTTCACCTGAAATTGCTGCAGGGATAGTGTTGATTGGTTGCTCACCCAGCGGCCTGGCCTCAAATGTAATGTGTTATCTTGCTAAAGCAAATCTTGCACTTTCATTAACTATCACTTCTATTGCAACTTTACTTGCTCCAGTTCTAACACCACTTCTGATGAAGTTACTTGCTGGTGAATTTATTGAAATTGATATGTTCGGAATGATGTGGGATATTGCTAAAATGATTATTATTCCAATTGGAGCAGGATTGATTTTTAATAAATTATTATCCGGTAAAATGAAGTGGCTTGATGCTGCAATGCCTATTGTTTCAATGGCAGGAATAGCCTTAATTATTGTAGTTATAACCGCTGCCGGCCGTGATAGTCTGTTAGAGATTGGTTCTGTATTAATTTTGGTTGTTCTTATTCATAATGTATTTGGCTATAGCTTAGGGTATGGCTTTGCCAGATTATTTAGAATGCCTGAGCGCGATGCTCGTACTGTAGCATTGGAAGTTGGAATGCAGAATGGTGGATTAGCCTCTGGTATTGCCAATAGCTTAGGTAAGATCGCAACTATGGGTCTGGCACCCGCAGTATTCGGTCCATTGATGAACATCACAGGATCTATACTTGCCTCTTACTGGCATAGAAGACCTCCTGCAGGTTATGTTGAACCAGAAATTGAAGGAGAAGTTAGATCTCATTAAAACCGTATAGAAATGAAGAAAATTGGATTATTTTTTGCTTTTATGATGTTTGTTGTAACAAACATTTATTCGCAGTCACAGCATGAACAAGCTGTTGCAACTGCGGTCAATGCGCTACATAATAATGTAGTAAACCCTGAGCGGAAAGCATTGGACATGCTGGTCTCAGATGCATTGTCCTATGGTCATTCAGCTGGTAAGGTTGAGAATAAGGAGCAGTTTATAGACTTTTTATTTAACGGCCCTTTTAAGTTTACTTCAATCAATACCGCCGATCAAACAATTCAGGTCAGTGGAAAAAATGCTGTTGTGAGACATATCTTTATTGGAAAAGCCACTAATGCCGGTGTTCCAACTGACATCAGATTGGGTAATTTAATGGTTTGGAGAAAAGAAGGCGGGAAATGGAAATTACTGGCAAGGCAAGCATTCAAATTATAATTAAACAGGGATTATTTTCCAATAATTTTTTAAAAGTGCGCTTCATACCCTAGCGCACTTTTTTATTTAACATGAACTCGACATAATATTTAAAAACCACATAGAGACATAGCTATTTTATATCTGCTAACTTTTATTTTAGACACTGATAGTCTTGAAGCTTCGCTTCAATCTATTTGATTTACAATCTATGTTTCCTTTAAAGCATATTATCAGTCAATCTTGTGGTTAGATATTGATCTTTAGATATTTATATGTCGAACTCACGTTATTTAGTATTAAAATTCTAACACACTAATTATCAAAATGTTAAAACCAGATAGCTTAATATTTGATCTCGATGGCACCTTATGGGATGCCCTTGATACCTACCTCGAATCATGGAATGAAGGTGCCAAAATTGAAGACCTGAACCGGGTGTTTACACGGGATGACCTACATTATGTAATGGGTTGGGAACGATCTAAAGTGTTGAGCCATTTTTTCCCTGAGATGGATGAGGAAGGTCGGGAGCGGGTGTATAAGACAATAAATGAATGCAGACTAAGGCTGATGCCTGAACGGGGAGGAGTGATGTATGAAGGTGTACGGGAAGGGCTCATAGAGCTCAGCAAAAAATATAAATTATTCATAGTGAGTAATTGCCCTGAAAACCTGATTGTTGAATTTTTGAAGTGGGCAGATCTGGAAGAATACGTAACAGATGAAATGGCACATGGGGTAAATTCTATGCCCAAACATTATAATATAAAGCTTCTTGTTGATAGGCATAACTTAAAAACACCGGTTTATATAGGGGATACACTAGGTGATGAGTTAGAAACAAGAAAGGCCGGATTGCCTTTTGTATTACTTACTTATGGTTTTGGCACTACTGAGGATTATGACCTTAAATTTGATGATTTTATCACATTTACAGAGTATTTTATGAATCTGGAAGATTGAAAAGCCGTATTTTAATCTTTACATTTCTAAAATGATCATTTATTAGTCGAAATATAGTTTAAACAATAGTTCAAAAATCCAGCAGCTATGAAAAAGGCAATTAAAATTATTCTACTTGTACTTGTTTTGCTTGTCCTGGTGTTTTTTCTATTTGTTCCGCAATATATTGACCGTTCAAAAAATAAATCCACTCTGAAAGGCCCATTTGAAAAGATTTCCTGGTATGATTCCATTCCATTTATAGCTGATTTGCATTGCGACGCATTGCTGTGGAATCGGGACTTAGTCAAGGAGCATACTTATGGACATGTTGATCTTCCACGTATGCAAAAAGGCAATATGGCTTTCCAGGTCTTTACAATTGTGAGTAAGGTTCCCTCAGGTATAAATATTGAACAGAATGATGATCGTTCAGATCAGATTGGTCTGCTAAGTTTTGCCCAATTGCAGCCCCCCGCCAACTGGTTCAGTGTTAAAAAAAGAGCAATTTATCAGGCTGATGCATTGCATGATTTTGCTGAAAGGTCTGAAGGAAAGTTCAGAGTAATAAAGAGCAAAGCAGATCTGAAAACTTTTCTTTTTGACAGGGCTGTTGACCGGACTCTTAGTTCGGGATTGCTCGGTCTGGAAGGAGCACATTGTCTTGAAAATGATCTTTCTAATCTGAATGAATTTTATAATGCTGGAATCCGTTATATCGGACTCGCACATTTTTTTGACAATGAATGGGCAGGTTCAGCCCATGGTATGAAGAAAGGCGGATTAACTCCGAAAGGACATTCTTTACTGAAAAAAATGGAAGAGATGGGTATTGCAGTTGATCTTGCTCATTCCTCCCAAAATACCATTGAAGACGTATTTAAACATTTTAGTGGAGCTATATTAGTTTCACATACAGGTGTCAGAGGGGTTTGTGATAATCAGCGTAATTTATCTGATGAACAATTAATAAAAATAGGAGAGCGAAATGGTCTGGTTGGTGTTGGGCTATGGGAAACAGCCGTTTGTGGAACTGATGCAGCCTCAACTGCAAAGACGATCAAATATGTTGCTGATAAGATAGGTGTTGAGAAGGTGGCATTAGGTTCAGATTGGGATGGGGCTTATGAAATGCATTTTGATGTTACCGGTACCCCCTTGATTGTAGCAGAACTTCTGAAACTTGGGTTTTCGAGGGATGATATTGAAAAAATATTGGGTGGAAATATCAGGGATTTCTTTCTCAGGAATTTGCCTGATTAATTACCCTGATATTTCCTTAATTTATCTTCTGATTGTTAATATTTCTAATTTCCTGTCTCCATTTCACTTTCAATAATAGTTTTGAACTCATCATTTGTTATATATTGAGGTGTATAAGTCCCGCCAGCATTGACTATGTTTTTGTAAAATGACCGCATGTGATTCCGGCTTCCTTTTGCAAGAATGTCAAATACATATCTAATATCCTGATTGTCAATTTTTAAAAGTGCCATTTTTATATCATAAAGGTCCAAATCTTCAATTGTAGCACCTACTATGTAAGCATTCAATGGGCTTTTATTACCTTCTAAAACCAATTGATTATAGAGTGTCTGTAAGTTGGTGTTTTTAAAAATACCAACCGTGTTTGAACCAACAGGATCCGGTAAGTCATACTTAGTAAGCAGACTTAAGACCAATGACATGTGAGAATTTTCACTTTTAGAGATGTTGTCAAAGATTTTTGCACCCCATTTATTATACAGTGTGATGTACACATCCATTGCTAATTTCTCTTCCTCTCTCAAAAATGCAAGACTATTTAACTCTTCCACACTTAGGCTTTCCTTAGGCAGAATATTTACCTGTGACTGTACATTAACAGTGTTGATATTTTCCGGATTCTTTGCATTACCGACAGTATTTTCATCTTTTTTACAGGAACCTAAACTAAAAATAATCACTGTCAGAATCATTCCTAAACCTGTGATTTTGAGTTGATTTTTCATGATGTAATTTTTAATGGTTATTTATTTAATATAAAAGTAAGGCTATAAAATGTCAGCAATAGTTACATTTGTTACTTATGAAATTTACCTTTCCAGTACTTATATTTTGCATTCTGCTTTGTTCATCCTGTTCTTTTGAAGTAGAGAAAATTGACCTTTTAGGCAGATGGAACTATGTAAAAGTAGTTAATGCAGATCCTGAGGATATTACAAGTGATGAGGAGCTTAAACAGGCTTCTCCGGCAATAATCTTTACCGAAACCAATGATCTTATCATTGAATGGGGTGACAAACAACTGTCAAAGGGTAAATACAAACTAGACGGTAAAATGATCAGGTATACTGAATCTTTAGAGGGGGGGAGAACGAGAGAATTCCCGTTTTTGATCAGTAAACTAAGTGATACTGAACTGGTGTTTCAGACTATGGAAAAGAATTATAGCCGGGTTACAGCAATAAAACAACACTGATTAACGCAGACAGGGTTTTAAACCCTGTCTGCGTTCTATATTATTATTTTAATTTCTTTTTGGATCCTTTATCTTCAACAGCACCTTTGGTTTTTGCAGCTTGCTGTTGCCTCATATAATCTTCCATTCTTTTCTGGAATCCAGAAGTTTTCTTTTCTGAAGCAGGTTTCTTTTTATTTTCCTGGATCTGGGCATGTATCTTATTATCATCAACAAACATTCTGATAATATATTGCTGAGCAAATGTCATCAGGTTGGCAAGGAAATAGTAATAGTTCAAACCGGATGGGAAGCTGTTAAGTACCCCAAAGAAAATGATTGGTGTGATATAACCAATATATTTCATTTGTCCCGTTGCACCCGAAACCTGGTTATTGAAATAGGTGTAGATCAATGTAGAAATAGTCATCAAAATACACATCAAACTGATATGGTTTCCCAGAAATGGCACTTCAAATCCTAACTTAAAGAAAGCATCATAGGTTGAAAGATCTTCCATCCATAGAAAGCTTTGCTGACGCAATTCAAATAAGTTCGGGAAGAAGAAGAAGAAAGCCATAATTATTGGAAGCTGTAACAGCATTGGCAAACAACCTCCAAGCGGATTTACACCAGCTTTTTTGTATAGCTTTAAATATTCCTGTTGTAGCAGGGTAGGGTTATCTTCGCCAACTTTACCCTTGATCTCATCCATCTCAGGTTTTAGAATACGCATCTTCGCCATTGACAGGTAAGACTTGTAAGTAAGAGGCAATAAAACCATTTTAAGAAGAATGGTCAGAACAAGAATAATAAGTCCGTAGCCCCATCCAAATCCCTCAAGGAAGTTAAACACAGGTAATACCACCCATCTGTTAATATACTTTAATGGCCAGTAACCCAGGTCTATTTGTTTTTCGATATCAAAGCCTTGCTTTTCGAGAATGTTTAACTGATTTGGGCCAAAATAGAATTCCATTGGAAAGGAACTGGTTTCCTGTCGCTGGAAAGGTATTTGCATTTTGGCTGCAAAACTTTTTACAGTACCCGCATCCGGACTTGTATTTACGGTTAATTCTCCACTATCAAAGCTGTTTTTAGCGATAAGTACATTTGAAAAGAAATGTTGCTTGAAGGAGAACCATTTGATCTTTCCTTCGTTCAAAGCTTTTGTTTCTGATTCTGAAAGGCTTAAATTATCAATACTCTCATCACCCTGTTTATAATAGGCACTTGAATATTTTTGTTCCCCTGGCAGATCTTTTTCCTTTTGTTTAAGGACAGATTCCCAATTTAGTGTAATGTGTTGTTGGGTAGGTGCAACCACGTCCTGCATACCTGTAGTTGCAATCGTCAGTCCTACATTGTAACTCTCACCCTTCAGACTATAAATATAGTCTATGTATTTTCCTGCAGAATGAGTTAACCTCATCGTCAATGAGGAGGAATCAGATTTAGCAACACTTAATGATTTACCTGAAGGAACGAAATAAAGATCGTTGGTATTAATATTTTGTCCTGCAGAGCCAAAGATCAAACCGAACTTATTTCCTTCACCTTCGAACATAATCAAAGGCTCCTGAGTATAGGTTTTAAAATTCTTTAACTGAACGGATGAAATTCTGCCACCTCTCGGATCGATTCTAACCTTCAGAAATTCATTTTCAAGGATAACAGGTTCATTGCTTCCTGACTGTGCCGCTCCGAACGGACCGGATTTTATTAGCGTTGAATCAATAGCTGCTGCTGCAACAGCTTTGGCTGTATCAGGCAAAGGAATTGAAGGCGCAGCTTTAGTTTTAGTTACCCTTGCTAGTGAATCCTGAGTTTGTTTGGCTTTTTCTCTTTTGATATCTTCATCAGAGGGTTGCATCAGATAAGTTGACCCAACTAATATGATTAATATCAAAAAGAGTCCTGTGAAAGTATTTCTATCCATTATTTTTTAGGCTTTATTGCTAAAATGCTTTACTTCTTTTTCGAGTAGCTTAAAGCGGCGGCGACAAAGTTAACAAAAAGTGGATGAGGATTATCAACAGTTGATTTTAATTCAGGGTGAAATTGCCCACCAATAAAAAATGGATGATCTTTTAATTCTACTATTTCTACCAGATTGTTCTCAGGATTGATACCTGATGCAATCATTCCTGCTTTTTCAAATTGCTGTAAATAGGAATTGTTGAACTCGTAACGATGACGGTGACGTTCGGTAATACGGTTCTTTCCGTAAATAGCAGCTGATTTGCTTCCCTTTTTCAGATCGCATGTATAGGATCCCAGGCGCATTGTCCCGCCCTTATTTTTAATCTTTTTCTGCTCTTCCATCATCGAGATTACCGGATCTTTCGTATTCTCGTTCATCTCAATACTATGCGCTTCCTTAAGTCCCAGAACATTACGGGCAAATTCAATGACAGCACATTGCATACCCAGACAGATTCCAAAGAAAGGAATTTGATGCTCTCTAACGTATTTGATGGCTTCAATTTTACCTTCAATCCCACGGCTTCCAAATCCGGGAGCAACCAAAACTCCATCAAGTCCCTTTAGTTTTTCAGCAACATTTTCAGCGCTGATATTTTCAGAGTGTATTGACTTCACTCTGACTTTACATTCATTTTTTGCACCAGCATGAATAAATGCTTCGGTTATCGATTTATAGGCATCAGGAAGTTCAACATATTTTCCTACCAACCCGATATTGATTTCAGCAGTCGGATTTTTAAGCCGGCCCAGGAAATCTTTCCAGTTTTCCAGATCGGGTTCGTTTTTATTAGGAAGCTTTAATTTGCTCAGAACGGTTTTGTCAAGCTGCTCTTTCAGCATCAATAATGGTACATCATAAATGGTAGATGCATCGATCGACTCAATCACCGCATTAATGTTTACATTACAGAAAAGCGCAATTTTCTTTCTTAGCTCCTGTGGAATATGATGTTCGGTACGGCAAACTAATATGTCAGGCTGGATTCCATATTCAAGTAACATCTTAACTGAGTGCTGGGTGGGCTTAGTTTTTAACTCACCTGCAGCGGCCAGGTATGGAATTAGTGTTAGGTGGATGACCAAAGAATTACTCGAACCAAGTTCCCAGCGTAATTGGCGCACAGCCTCAATGAAAGGGAGCGACTCGATATCGCCAACAGTTCCACCCAATTCGGTAATTACGATATCATAATCACCTGTTTCGCCCAATATTTTCATATTGCGTTTGATTTCATCGGTGATGTGAGGAACTACCTGTACAGTTTTACCCAGATATGCTCCTTCACGTTCCTTATTGATCACGTTCTGGTAAATTCTCCCAGTGGTAATATTATTAGCCTTTGAAGTTGGAACATTCAGAAAACGCTCATAATGACCCAGATCAAGATCTGTTTCAGCACCATCTTCAGTAACATAACATTCGCCATGTTCATAAGGGTTTAAAGTTCCCGGATCGATATTGATATAAGGATCGAACTTTTGGATGGTTACCCGGTAACCTCTTGATTGAAGAAGTTTAGCCAGAGAAGCGGAAATAATACCTTTTCCTAACGACGAAGTAACGCCGCCCGTAACAAAAATGTATTTGGTCATGATATCTGAAGGATTTGCTAAGAATGCTTTATTATTTGATTGGTTTTAACCTTGTCTCAGCTAATAAAAAACATCGTTTTGTACGGGATTCAAAAGTAGGATATTTTTTGATAATTATGTTATTTGTTGAGAAATTGGGTGGTGTTAATAAGTGGATTTAATTGACAGTTGATAGTTGACAGTTGATAATTAAGAGAGATTGTCGTAAAATAAAACTATCCCTTTTCCAATATCCATGTCAACTGTCAACTGTCAACTGTCAACTGTCCATTGTCCATTGTCAACTGTCAATTCTTTTCCCTATTTTTACATTTATTTAAATATTAATATTTCATCTTGACATTCAGCGATTTCAATTTTGATCCTCAACTACTTGAAGGACTTCAAAGTATGGGTTACGTTAAACCCACCCCAATTCAATCCCAGGCAATTCCACTTATCCTCGATCATAAAGATCTTATCGCTTGTGCTCAAACCGGTACCGGTAAAACTGCATCTTATCTCTTACCAGTTCTGCAGCATATCAGCATCTCTGAAAAGAAATATACCAAAGCATTGATTCTGGCTCCGACAAGGGAGCTGGCACAGCAAATAGATCAGCAGGTTGAAGGCCTGGCCTATTTTGCAGGTATCAGTTCCATAGCCGTATATGGCGGGGGAGATGGTATGATCTATGAACAGCAGCGCCGGGCAATGATGGATGGGGTTGATATTGTGATTGCTACCCCCGGACGATTAATTGCCCACCTGGCATCGGGTGTAATTAAGCTGGATCATCTTCAGTATTTGGTTTTGGATGAAGCCGATCGCATGCTTGATATGGGATTCTATGAAGATATTTTAAGAATCATCAGTAATTTGCCTAAAGAAAGACAGACCCTGCTTTTCTCGGCTACGATGCCTCCAAAGATCAGAACACTTGCAAATACGATATTAAAGAACCCTGAGCAGATCAATATTGCATTATCACAACCTGCTGCTGGTATTTCCCAACAGGTTTACATGGTTTATGATAGTCAAAAGATAAAACTGATCAGCACCTTGCTGAAAGGCGGAGAATATAAAAGTGTCCTTATTTTTTGTTCGAGGAAGGAAACAGTTAAGGACCTTAACAGAACCCTTAGAAAAGAGGGAATAAAGTCAGAAGCTTTCCATTCTGATCTGGAGCAGGAACAACGTGAAACAGTCTTGAGAGCCTTTAAAAGCAGGACATTGCCTGTAATTATAGGTACAGATGTATTGAGCCGTGGAATAGATGTAGAAGGAATCAGCCTGGTCATAAATTTCGATGTTCCACCTGATCCTGAAGATTATATTCACCGGATTGGCAGAACGGCCAGAGCAGAAACAACGGGTACTGCCATAACATTTGTGAACGAAAAAGACCAGCGCAAATTTTCCTTCATTGAAAACCTGATTGGCCGGGAAATACCAAGAATGACTTTACCTGAAGAATTAGGGGAAGGACCTGTCTATAGTCCGGGAATGAAGAGACCATCGGGTGGAGGTAATCGCCGCAACGATAGAAATAAAAAAAAGGTGTGGGTTAACAGAAAACAGGCTTAATTAAAGGTTTTTTAGGATTTGTTATTTTAACCGGGATTCTGCTTATTTTTATTATAAATATTTCTTGTGATGTATATTCTGGACAACGAATTTTTGTCGGTAGGTATCCAGCATAAAGGAGCTGAATTAAGTTCCCTTTTCAATAAAATAAATGGTCTGGAATACTTGTGGCAGGCTGAACCACCAGTCTGGGCATTCCATGCACCCAACCTGTTTCCTGTAGTCGGAAACTGTATAAATAATCAGATACAGATTGGCGGAATAAAATATCCAATGCAAAGACATGGCTTTGCACGGCATTCCCAATTTGTTTTAACTGAGAGTTCGGCTAATCATGCAGTTTTTACTCTGGATTATTCCAACAACACTTTAGCTGTTTATCCATATAAATTTTCATTCCAGGTATCGTATCGTTTAGAGGATACCGAGATTACTATTATTTACAAGTTGATTAATAAGGATGATAAACCTATCTTCTTTTCCATTGGTGCACATCCCGCTTTCAATATTCCATTTTCTAAAGATGGAGCATACGATGATTATTACATTGAATTTGATCAGGATGAAGTATTAGTCAAACACCTTTTTAATGATTCTGGTTTTTTTACAGGTGAAACAGAACAAGTCTATCTCGAAAATAGGAGACTGAACCTTAGCAAAGATTTATTCAGGGATGGAGCGCTCGTATTCAAGGAGCTCATTTCTAAAGAAGTACTGATCAGAAATCATCAATCACCAAATTTTGTATCTGTTTCCTACGAAGAGTTCAATTCATTAGGGATATGGGCAGCTCCTGATGCACCATTCGTTTGCATTGAACCCTGGCTGGGATATGCTGATAATGCAGGAGAACTGAAAGAGTTCTCAGAAAAGGATGGGATTCAAAAACTGGAAACTTCTAAAGTTTTTGAATGTAGTTTTACAATTGGGATAAATTAGGTGTTAGTGGAGGTTCTCGCTTTCGCGAGATCCGATAGCTATCGGATGACAAGTATTGTTTTGGGAGTAAGGAGATTCCAGCCTTCGCTGATCCGAATTGCAAGATGTGTTAGTGGAGGTTCTGGCTTTCGTGGCTGTTGCTCAACTCGAAGCTAAAATTTTCTAATTGTTAATCCTTTAACTTAACCCACTGAGAGTTGAATATTAAAGAGTTCAGTAGAAAGTTTTTGCAAATATTAAATTCTAATGAGCTCAAATCTTTTTGAAATCACCTTTTATTAAGCTACTTGAGTTGAGCAACAGCCACTTTCGCGAGAATGACAATTATTGTTTGTGGGTGAGGAGATTCCAGCCTTCGCTGGAATCGAAATGCTGAAACCGATAATAAATGCTGTGGAGCTTTTAATGATTTTTTGTCTTTTTAAATGCCCCGCAAGGGTACTGAAAAAATAAGTAGATAACCTAATCCGATTCCAGCGCAGGCTGGAATCTCCTTATTAACCAAAAATTTTGTCATTCCAGCGAAAGCTGGAACCTCCCAACTCTTAAATAATGACATAGAGCGCACTCGTATCGCGTGTGTTTTGTTGATTTAATTCATGAAACGTAGGGGAGGTGCGCAACAGCATCCGGGCTGCCCCATCCCTATGAAACACAGCTCCGGGTAAAATAAACCTTGCCGGAGGAAGTAGCTTCCGGCTATTCGAAATTTCAAATACAATGTTATTTCCTGCCGGAACTACTCCGGAGGAAAGGGCTGAACTAGCCTATAG
This sequence comes from Sphingobacteriales bacterium 16-39-50, assembly GCA_002257025.1. Lineage (GTDB taxonomy): Bacteria > Bacteroidota > Bacteroidia > Sphingobacteriales > Sphingobacteriaceae > Daejeonella. Next base: position 54,107 of record NCHA01000001.1, read on the forward strand.
CTTACAGGTATTGGTTTCCTAAATCCAATTATTTCGCTCCAAAGCCTTATCTGAATAATTTTAACCCTGTCTTTTAATCTTCCTTAAATCAAGATAATTTTATTCAAAATATAAATCCTCAAAAACCTTCAAGGTATTCCGCTGGTTTTGAAACTAATTAATCTGAACAATCTTATTCCTTTTCCCTATGGTTGGTGTTATCACCGACCAATGATATGATCGTGCTTGGTAAAGGAGAACACCGCCCAGAGGGGAAACTAATATATAAAGCTGTTTATGAAACTAATCTCTAAATTTTGCTAATCTTATTCCTTTTTCGATACCCTTTGCCTGTCCTGCTTCCTGCTTTCACGGATCATATCTTTCATGTTATCCATCTCCGGACCTTCTTTAAGGGCTTTCCAGTCAAATTTCTCATCAAAGGGATCCAGGGCCTTTTGAGGGTCAAAAAACCGGCTATCGGCCGGTATAGCCTTGTATGGTGTAAAATCGGGAACATCAGTAAACATATCTGCAAGGTCGCTGGCTCCTGCGTCATATTGGTTGAGGTAGGGAATACCTAAAATATTCCAGAAGGTTTTAAATATGCTTCCAAAACTCGTATGGGTATGACTTGCATAGTTTTTTCGTGTATATGGAGAAATGGCCATTAAAATACTCCTGTGCGCATCAATGTGATCAACGCCATTTTGTGCGTCATCTTCAGTAATGATGATCAACATATTCTTCCAATAGGGTGTATTGGATAAGAATTCAACAATCCGGCCTACAGCAAGATCATTATCAGCCATATAACTCTCCCTGAAAGGATAACCGGCTTCCGGGCGTTCTGCTGCACCATGATCATTAGGAAGTATAACAGTCAAAACAGAAGGCATTTTTTCTTTGCCCATTCCCCATTTTTCATTAAACTCCTTTTCAAAAACACTTACCCTGAATTGATCAGGTATAGCCATATTATAGGTCGGGTAAGTGTATGATGTGCGCGAAAACAAAGGTTTAGGCATTGGATAATTAGCGAGGTGTTTTATTCCGCCGTATTTATAATGATCCTTATAATCGCCGGGCTCAAACATTACCCCAAAACCGAAATTGAAATAGGAAATCTTATTTCTTTCCATATGTTCCCACATTGATCCTGCCTCATTATAATCTTCTGGATAAATTGCCCCTGCAGAGCCATTAATCCCAAGATTTCCGGGAGCATTCGAATTAGCGCGGTAAGATCGGTTTGAACCATATCCTGCCGCAGTTGTTGCTTCAACCCATTGGTTGGGATAGGTATTTACGAGCCAGCGATGCCCGTCTGCAGACACGTCAGCATCCACATAAAAGTTATCACTGAACGAAAAGGTTTTGGCAAGTTTAAGATGATTTGGCATTACCGTAGCCGATTCAACACTTGTAGTTCCCTTATTGTTACTGAAGGATACGGCCTCTCCATATCTGGCTATAGAAGGATCGCCATTTCCATTTTTTAGCTGACCAAAAACTTCATCATAGGTTCGGTTCTCCTTAGAAATGAATACTATATGTTTAATTGGAGATTCTTTTTGACCGGGGAAAAGAGGAATAGGATTATTGTTTCTCCAGGACAATGACGCATCGGCTGCCTTTCTGAACAGGAAATTATTCGCAATTACTTTTCTTGTCAAATCACCCAAATCCTTATCATCAGGTATGTCGCATACCTGTACTGATCCAAACATCAAACTTCCGATATATGAACCTGCGGGCCCACTTTTAAAAGCTGCCCCTCCATTCGGACCACTTCCGAATCCTTTGGCATTAGAAATGATCAGTTTTTTGTTATCGGGTGATACCTTTAATTTTGCAGGGAACCATCCTGTTGGAATGTGTCCGATCACTTTTAATGAAGGAACGTCAATAACGGCTATGGCATTAATTCCTGATTCAGCAACATAAACCCTCTTTTCATCCGGTGAAACTGCAAGTCCGAAAGGAATAATACCTCTTAATTTACTCAATCGCTCTTCGGGTGCAAGTTTTATATGGCTTACAATCTTTTGTCTCCGGCTGTCGAGTACCGTAATATTATCATTATTCCCGTTGCTGATGAATACATAATTTCCTGCTGCGACTATTGAATTAGGGCTTGAACCCCCAACCGCCGGAATCCCGTCAACCATTTGTCCTACCATATTCCCTGTCTTGATCTTTGCAATTACAACAGGTTTAAGCGGATCCTTAACCTGCAAAGCCCAAACTGAAAATGCTTTCTCCGACTGCACCTGACCAAGTCCCGGGACCTGAACAGAATCAGTCTCAATTCCTTTTTCAGCTTCCGGAGTATCATAGGCAAAAGCGGGAGCATCTATTGAACCTCTTTTCCAGGTACCATTTACTTTCTTCTTGATATAACTGTATTCAAACATGCCCACATTGGCCACATAAACCGTTTTTTCATCTTTTGAAAGGCTTATTCCAAAGGGATATCGTCCAACAGGAGTTGAAGAAATCAATTTTTCCTGCAGCAGATCAATAGTAATCATTCTGAAACCAATCTGATCCACTGCATATAGATATCGGCCATCTTTCGTGCTGACCATATCGCCGATATATCCATGTGAATAATCAACCTTACTGTCTTTATAACTGCAACTGATTGCCCCCAGAGGTTTTCCGCTAGCAATATCAAACTTGTAGACCTTATTGCTTTGTCCGCCTGCTACATAGACAGTTTTATTATCCGGAGAAATCACCAGCCCCATAAATGCAGATTCAAGAATTCCGGTATCACCTTTTGGGTTTTCTGGTACCTGGGTGATTTGCGGGTTTTCTGAAAGAATATTTTTTAGAATATTGATCGAGATGGGATTGGTTCCTGAGTTTGCTGTGATTGCAATGTTCCCATCACTGCTTATCGCAAGTCCATAGGGGTGAGGAGCAACCATATGGGTTTTCCCTAGCGGACTTATATACCGGCCATTAGGAATAACTGTCTTCCCATCCTTTTTGATTGTCACATATTCTTCTCCTGCAGGTGCAGAAATTATATAATCCCTTTGCTGAGCAAATGAGAGATTCGTTAAACAAACAAATAATAATGAAGTATAGGCTGTTCTTAAAATATATTTGAAACAAGCTCCGGTAAATTTGAATTTCATAAATCTTTATTTGGAAAGCATAATATAAAAAAAAATCATTTGTCAGATTTGAGTATCAAACGGACAAGATACTGATCCATATCGTCCTCGTAAATCATTTCACACTCCCATCCGCCTTTTTCTGCTATTGCATTTAAGGTGTCGAAATCAACATATAACCATTTAAACCAATTTCCTTTAACCTTTTGATATTGATATTGATATGATATTTCACCGTAATAATTACTAGATATAAATTCATCAGGTTTATAGAGGTAAGCAATATCAGATGAATCGAAAATAAGCTGTCCTGAGGGCATTAATAACTTTTTTATATAATCAAGAAAATAGCGCAAACCAGGGATATCTTCACAGAGTCCGATACCATTCATCAGCAATAGTATGGTATCGTATTTTTCAGAATCATATTGCAGTATATCGGCATTAACGACCTTTTTAACACCCCTGTGTTTCATTATTTCACAGGCTTTTGAAGAGATTTCCAGAGCAGTAACATCAATGCCTTTAGCCTGCAGAATCAGCGCATGACTACCAACCCCTGCACCAATATCCAGAGTTTTTCCCCTGCATAGATCCATTGCGATGATCTCCATTTCAGGCATATCTGCTTCGGGTCTGAAGAAAATATCAACAGGCATATCTTCAGGGTGCCCGTAACTGTTGTACAGCCAGAGTTTACTTTTTAATTTACCCCGGTATTGATCCAGTAATGCCTGTCCGTATATATCCATGTATATTTTATCAAAAAATCAATCCTATAAAATTGATTCTTAATCCTGACCTCATCAATTTTTTCTAATATTGGATAAAAATACTCCTTATGAATTGTTCTAAATTAAATTTTATTGAATTTTCATAAGATTATGTTTCTGTTAATTGTTTAGCTTATCAATTTATTTGAAATACTAATAAAATTAGTAAATTGCCTGATAAATTTCCAGAGGATAAAAATCATAAATTGAATATTTAACCTGAATATATGTCAACAGAAGTAAAATGCCCATCCTGTGGACACTCGTTTCCACTTGAGGAAGCCATTGGTAAGGAATATGAGCAGGAATTGCGGGATAAGATGATTGCCTGGCAGAAGAAGAAGGATGAGGAATTTTTAAAGAAGGAAGAGGATTTTAAGGTTCAGCAAAAGGCGCTTTCGCTTAAATATGAGCAGCAACTGGCTCAGGAAAAGATCAATCTTGAAGAAGCGGTTCGTAAAAGCATAGCCATAGATTTTGAGAATAAACTGAACTTTTTAGAGAATGCCAATAAAGAGAACCAGGAAAAATTAAAGCTGGCAGGGCAGAAGGAGCTGGAGTTTCTAAAGAAGGAACAGGAACTTAAGACCAGGGCAGAAGAAATGGAGATCGAGATTCAGCGGAAAATGCAGGCAGAGCGTAATCAGATCGTTGAACAGATCAAGAAGCAGGAGCTTGAAAAAAACCAGTTGAAAGAAACCGAACATCAATTACGCATAAAGGAGTTTGAGAAGCAATTGGAAGATCAGAAGAAGCTGGTAGATGAAATGCGCCGTAAGGCCGAACAAGGCTCTATGCAGCTACAGGGAGAGGTTCAGGAACTGATCCTGGAAGAAGTATTGCGGGTTACCTTCCCATTTGATCAGATCGGTGAAGTTGGAAAGGGAGTTCGTGGAGCAGATTGTATCCAGGTGGTCAGGAATAAATTTGGCCAGGATTGTGGTAAGATCATTTATGAAAGTAAACGCACCAAGGATTTTGCCAACGACTGGATAGATAAACTTAAAAAGGACATGCGTAAAGAAGGGGTGGATGTTGCAGTAATCGTAACCCAAACTTACCCTAAAGGCATGAACTGTTTTGGAGAGCGAGATGGTGTATGGATCTGCTCTTTTGAGGAAGTAAAGGCTGTGGCTTATGTTTTAAGGGATGGTATTCTGAGACTTTACAATTCTTCTAAATCACAGGAGAACAGGGGCGATAAAATGCATATGCTTTATGATTATCTGACAGGAACCGAGTTTTCTGAGCAATGGAAGGCCATACGAGAAGGTTATATGAGTATGCGCTTATCCATTCACAGAGAGCGTGATGCAATGGAGAAAATGTGGAAAATGCGCGAGAAGCAATTGGATAAGGTCTTGTTGAATGCTTCAAGTATTAAGGGTTCTATTGAAGGGATAGCTGGTGCTGATACGATCTCGCTCAGTTTATCGGATGATGAGGACGATACTCTGTTGCTAGAATAATATTTCAAAAGCTTACAAAAATGGGGAAGCTACAGGGTGTCGTTTGACTCCGCAAATCAAACCCCTATGACTTTAAAACCCAAAACTCCCCCAAGTACACACTATCCGATTGCCTGCTCCGGTCGGCTGCGATAAAGGCAATGTAAACATGGTAAGGGTTTGAAGAGGGATAAACAGGCACAAGAACTTCACCGGAAGTTCTGTCACTACCTAAAACAATGCCATAAGCACCGTTTTTCAGATCATAAGCCATCACCATGGCCTGATCATGAAGAAAGCCCCGTTCCCTTACCGGGGTCCAGCTTACGCGGAAGGTATTCGGTTCCTGCAGGCTGCATTGTATATTTTCGGGAAGGGGTAAATTCCCTGAACTGATTTTTACAAGTGAAGGATCAATCACAATTTCACCATCAATTATCTGAATACAATTCTTCATGAGCCATGATTTGGCTGCTGTAAAACCCTGAAATCGTTCATTATAGCCTTTGAATCCAACCCTGACAAAATCTGTAACAGGTTGCAGCCAGGCTTGTGCAGCTGCAAATTTCCTGCGGTTAAGAGTCTCGCCTTCCTTTGGCTTTTTAGTCCTTTTTTTATAAAGACCTTTCATATATCCTACACCATTTACAGTATAACCAATCACAGACCCCGCCTTTCCTACAAAGGGGCCATTGATACCATTGATTAATCTTGCCATAACGTTCGGTTTATGTCTATACTGAATATAGGAAAAGTTCGGGATAAATCCAAATTAAACACTTGGTTTACAGGGATTAAACGCGGATAAAACGCAGATATACCTCCGTTTTATTTGTGTTTTGTCCGCGTTTAGTCCGCGTTTACTCTGCGTTTCTTTGCAATCAGGTATCCATCTGCCTCGAACATGACTCATACTATTAACTTAGTCTCAATACTCTATACTCAATACTCAATTCTATCTGCTACCTTTGCATTTCAAAATAAAAATCTGTTTGCATGGTCTTGTTAGAGAAATTAAAGCTGAGTAAGCCCTTGGTCAGAGCGATGACTGATGCGGGTTATTTAGGTCCCAAAGAAATTCAGCTTAAAACGATGTCTCGTATTCTGGGCGGACAGGATGTGATTTCAGTAGCGCCTGAAGGTTCGGGAAAGACAACAGCCTATGTTCTGGGATCGCTGATGCGCTTAAAATATGGGCTGGAAGAAGCTCCAAGGGCTTTGGTTCTGGTTCCGGATAAAGATCATGTATTAGCTGTAATTGAGCGTTATGAATTGCTGAACAGAAATCAGACCATTCGGATTGTGGGATTATATTCAGAAGGAGGGATGGAGTCGCAGATGGATGCCTTAGCAGATGGGGCTGATATTGTGGTTGCCACTCCCGACAGGGCAAGAGCGATCTATCTTAAGCTCGGATTGAATTTGAATAAAATTATCATGTTCATTGTGGATGATGCTGCTGAGATCGTTAAACGAGGAATGCAATTACCTATAGCAGAACTTGCCAGAAGCATTGTTAAGTGCCAGCATCTTGTATTTACTGAGGTTCTTCATGATAAACTGCATCTTTTGATCGATCAGTTTATGAATCAGCCGGCTTTGATCGAAGTAAATGATTTGGGTGAACCCAAACTGGAAACTATTGATCAGTTGCTTTATAAAGTTCCTGATTTCAAGACAAAGGTAAATTTGCTCAATCTTCTCCTCAGGGATAAGGATGTATTTAGCAAAGCAGTTGTGTTCGTAAATACCCGGCTCACAGCAGAAAAAGTATTCAAGAGCCTTTTTAAATACCTTGATAAGGATATTGCGATTTACAAACCATTATTCTTTGATCACCCCGGCTTTGATCTGATTGATGATTTTAAGCAAACAGATGATACAAGAGTATTGCTTATCGCAGATGATCTGAAAGAATCAATTCAGCTTGATGGAATACCCTTTATTTTTCATCTGGAAATTCCTGCAGATGTCGAGACATTTGTCGGCAGAATAGTGAAGAGTAAGTCAGGTGCTGAAAACGAACAAATGGCAATCAGCTTTTCAACAGATATTGAACTTACTTTGATTAAGAAAATTGAGTTGGCTATCGGTAAGATCCTTCCAATTGCAGAGCTGCCTGAAGATCTTGTCATTGAAAAAGACAAACCCAAAAAGGCCATTAAAACCACAAAAGTTAGTCCGGATACTGAAACACTGAGCGGAGCAGCCTTTCATCCCAAAAAGGAAAGTAATGCTAAAGATTATAATTACAGTTCAAGGGAAAAGGCGAAAATGAAGTTTAAGAACAGATAGTCAGGCTTGAAGCTTCGCTTCAAACTATGTGTGTCTAAAATCTATGTTTCCTTTAAAGCATAATAAAGGTCAATCTATGTGGTTAAATTTTAATCTTTTGATAGTTTAATATTGAACTCACCTTAATCAGCGAATTTCCAAATCACTGTTGTTCGGGGAAAGTTTTTATTAAGGTTTAGCCCGACAGCAGAATTGAAACTCTTGCCATATTTAGGAAAGAGGGTATTTTATTAATGATTGTTTATTTTCATCTCGGGTATATCCGTATCGCTCAATAGGGCCCGCCTTTAGGCGGGTTGTAATCGGCGTGATTCAATTGGGGCTTCAGCCCCACATATGGCAGGTTAGAAAATAAGGTAAACCGGTGCTTCAGCGCCGACAACATTTAATCGGGCTTAAGCCCGATGCGGGTGTTCCGGTATAAACGGATTATTTTGGGCTGAAGCCTGGAATATCCTCCTTGTTTACCCCGCTTAAAAGCGGGGCCTATTGAGCGAGTGCGCTAACAGCGGGGCTTGCTTTTTGAAATCAGGAAATAAAATTGTTAACGATACTTTTTAAAAGGATATTTTTAAACTTTTTATTTTTACCGGACAACAGTGATTCCAAAATCAGTTTTATGAATAAAATTCTATTGACATTCTTACTGACATGCTTATGGATCTTTCCTTCTGATCTCAAAGCACAGAAACATCCCAAAAAGATCCTTTTATTTTATAAAACAGCAGCTTACAAGCATGCTTCCATTCCGGCAGGGATTGCGGCTATAGTCAAACTCGGAAAGGAATTCAAATTTCAGACCGATACCAGTTCTGATTCAAACCTGTTTACTGTTGAGAACCTGAAAAAATACAATGCAGTAGTGTTTTTAAGCACCTCAGGGGATATGCTGGATAGTTTGCAGCAAAGGTCATTTGAAAATTATATACGCACGGGAGGAGGATATATGGGTATTCATGGTGCTTCGGCCGGGGGATATAACTGGCCCTGGTATGGTAAACTGGTTGGAGCAATATTTAACGGTCACCCGGTTCAGCAGTTTGCCACTTTTAATGTAATTGACAGAAAAAATAGAGCCACAAGACACCTTCCTGAGAGCTGGAATATCAAGGAGGAACTTTATAATTTTAAGAATATCAGCAATGATATAAAAGTATTGATTACTGTTGATGAAAGTACCTACAAAGGAGGAACCAATGGTTCTTTTCATCCAATGGCATGGTATCGTGACTTTGAAGGCGGCAGGTCGTTTTATACAGCCTTGGGTCATGCTGATGAAAAATATACAAACCCCTTATTTCTGAAGCATATACTGGAAGGGATTCGGTATGCTATGGGAAGAAAGAGTTAGGGAAGCTGAAAGCAAGACTGATTTTAATACTGATTAAGACGTCTCTGGCAATCGTTTTTATAATTCCTGCCGATTGGTAACTCCTTGCCGTCTATCTCGATTTTACTGGAGTTAAAACTTTCAATCTTATTCATAGAAATAATAAAAGAGCGATGTATTCTCAGAAATTCATCATCAGGCAGTAATTCTTCCAATATGCTGATCTTCTGTTTGGAGATTAATTCCTTGTCACTGAGCACTACTTTGATATAATCTTTCTGACTCTCGATCCATAAAATATCCTTCACATCTACTTTGACCATTTTTCTTTCAACCCTGAGATACAGAAAGATATCCTGGTTTCTTGCAGGCATTGTTCCGGTTTGAATATTCTGTCGTGCGGTAAATCCAAAATGCTCATAAACCTTCTCCATAGCTTTCAGGAAACGGTCAAAGGATACAGGTTTAAGCAAATAATCCAGGGCATTCAGCTCGAACCCTTCAACAGCATAATCATGGTAAGCTGTTGTAAAAATTACTTTTGGAGGATTTTTAAGACTCTTTAATAGTTCTGTCCCATTAAGTCCGGGCATTTTAACATCCAGGAACATGAGATCGGCTTTTTTTTGCTGCAGCGTATTAAATGCCTGTATACCATCTCCGCATTTTGCAATGATCTCAATATCACTGAAATTCTTGAGATAGGTTTCAATGACCTCTATAGCAAGTGGTTCATCATCAACGATCACTGTTCTTATTTTCATGCACTAAAAAACAATATGCTTATCCGTCTGTATCTCTAAAACTGCAAGAAACATATCCTGTTCATCAAATAGTTTGAGATCATAGGCATTAGGGTATAAAATCTCAAGTCTCTTCTTCAGATTGGCAAGACCTATATTGCCTTTATTCTTTTCACTGTTATCAGAAATAGTTTCCGGTTTACTATTTGATATTTTAAGTTTCAAAATGTTACTTTTTAACTTCAGATCAATATTAATCCAGGCATCACCTACTTTTTCACCAACACCGTGTTTAAAAGCATTTTCAACCAGTGGAAGCATCAGAAGCGGGGCAATTTCAATATTATCAATATTGCCGCTTATGCTTAAATTTAATTCCAGTCGATTATCATACCTGATCTTTTCGAGCGCTATATAGCTCTCAATTAGTTCAATTTCGCGTTTTAAAGCGATTGAATCCGTATTACATTCATAAAGCATGTACCGCAAAATATCAGATAATCCCATTACTATAAATGGAGATTTCGGAGACATCTGTATCGTAAGTGAATACAGGTTATTGAGTGTATTGAACAGAAAATGCGGATGAATTTGTCCTTTCAGGAAGTTGAGTTCGGCTTCTATTGCTGCCTGCCGGCGTTCATACCACATCTTGAAAAACTTGATGCTTAATGCAATCCAAACAATCAGGTTTGAGCCTTTGATTGCATTGACATAATAATAGGGTTTTTGAAGCTTATCAAAAAAATCACCTTCCATTTTATCCCAGATGAACTTGATATTCATTTCTTTCTGAATGCTGTATAAGTATGGATCCACAAAGAAAATATCAATCAGACGGGTAAAAAATCCGGTGACAAGAATAAGACCGATGAGTGATACGAAAAACCGAAGATATTCCCGGGTGTATAAATACTTAGGAATTAAGTAATAGGCAAGAAAATAGAAATAGCCAATATGTACAGGGAGATAGAAGAGGTTATTTCTTAAAGGAATCAGATAATTGGGTTTATCTGCACCAAAATAGAAGGTAAGTAAGGCCAGAGCAATGATCCAGAAGATTAGATGCTCAATAAGCCGCCTGAGCTTTGGCCCTCTTAAAAGTCTGTGATTGAGATTCATACCCAAAAATACTTTTTTATAAAATTTTACTAAATGTGATCAGATGATTATCGATGTAAAGCTCAATTCTGTCGATAAACGACCTCCGGCATTGGCATTTGAACCATTTTTGATTATAAACGGCCTTTAACCATCATATCAGGTTATTCAAATGGCTTCATAATACCTGTGTCTGTATTTATTTTTTTGAGATCGCACAGAATACAATTTTGGATAAAATTTAAAATTATAAATGGGACATGATTAAATAAAGATTAAACCCTAAAGGCAATTTTAATTCAAATAATCAATGTTCAATCCCGCAGGTGCGGATTAATAAACGATAAAAATAAATGAAAATGAAAAAAGTATTTACAGCAGCAGTATTGTTCTGTTCTATTCAGGTTGCAATAGCACAGGATATTAAAAACGACAAATCAAAAGGAACATGGGTGGTTGAAAGCAATGTCATGAGTCCGAAAATCCAGGTGATTAAATTCTATAATTCCAGACAGGAATTGATACATCAGGAAGAAGTTAAAAATAAAAGAATACGCATCGAGAAGGAGAGGGTAAGGAGGTCTCTTGATAAGGCTCTGAATTATGCACTGTTAAATGAGAAAATGCTGGAACGAGATAGTCTAACGGCATCTATAAGGCAGCTTAGAAGAGACAATTGATAGCTATCGGGTTGAAAATCACTAGAGTCCGGTTATAATTGAAATCCCAATAAAATATGCTTTTAAGTTTAGCATTGAATGTTTTTTACCCGATTTTAAAAAGTATGCCGCACTATATAGATTTCATGTAGGCTTGACCCCGAAGGTGGTCACATGTTTATAGAAAAGTTCATTTCAGTCCTTTTCCCGACCCCAAAGGTGGTCGTATGTGTTCGAAATTTTCACATACGACCACCTTCGGGGTCGAAAAGCAAAATCTTTCCCAGGACACATTGATTGAAATCTGATTGTTTTTTTACCTCCTGATGGCAGAACTAGGGCATGGAATCTTGTGTCCAATAGTATTTTACGGCTAAATTGATTGATATTTGTTCTGAAATTTGATACTTTGAGAAAAGAGATATTTTCTCAGGATAAGTGCAAATCAATCAGACACCTGTATTGGTGCGGTTTATCATAAAATTCCAATGAGTAAAAAGAAGATTGTCGTTGCAGTAACAGGAGCAAGTGGTTCAATTTATGCAAAAGTTTTATTTGATAAATTAAAAGATCTGCAGGATCAGATTTCAGAAATTGGTATCATCATGTCTGATAATGCCAAAGATGTTTGGTTGCATGAACTCGGAAATAAGGAATATTCATCCTATAATTTCAGGTTTTATGATAAACGCGATTTCATGGCTCCATTTGCTTCAGGATCTGCAGGTTTTGATACGATGATTGTATGTCCATGCTCAATGGGTACACTGGGCCGTGTGGCAAGCGGTGTATCGGATGATCTGATTACACGTTCTGCGGATGTGATTCTTAAGGAAAGACGCAAATTGATTCTGCTGGTAAGGGAAACCCCATATAACCTGATTCATATCAATAATATGAAAACTGTCACTGAAGCCGGAGGGATAATTTGTCCGGCAACACCGTCTTTTTACAGTCTTCCTAAAACGATTGAAGAAGTTGCAGGAACCGTGATTAACAGGGTGATAGATTTGGTTGGTTTTGATCATGAATCCTATCAGTGGGGTCAAAACCAAACTGAAAACTAAAAATTAATTATTGATGTTGGATAATATGTTTATCCGGATAGAGAATTTCCTTCCATTTCCCACCCGATAGCTATCGGGTTCCCCTCCACATTCCTTATCTTTGCAAACAATTATGAACAAAAAGGTTGCATTTTATACACTGGGTTGTAAGCTGAACTTTTCAGAAAGTTCTGCAATCGGGCGTCAGTTTAATGATGCCGGTTTTGATACTGTATCTTTTACAGACAAAGCAGATGTGTACCTGATCAATACCTGTTCTGTGACAGATCATGCTGATAAAAAATGCCGCAAAGTTGTTAAGGAGGCTTTAAAACATTCTCCAAATGCCTATATCGCCATTGTTGGTTGTTATGCTCAGCTCAAACCTCAGGAAATTTCTGAAATACCGGGTGTTGATATTGTGCTGGGTGCCGCCGAGAAATTCAGGATTATAGAATACATCAGTGATTTAACCAAGCAGGAGAAAACGCAGGTATTCAATCAGGATATTAGTGAAACCAGGGATTTTATTCCTTCTTATTCAATAGGAGACAGGACCCGAACCTTTCTTAAGGTTCAGGATGGCTGCGATTATACCTGTTCATTCTGTACCATTCCTCTTGCCCGTGGAGCAAGCAGAAGTGAAACAATTGAAAACGTTATCGAGCAGGCAAATGAAATCGCTCATTCGGGTGTGAAGGAAATTGTACTCACCGGTGTAAATCTTGGTGATTTTGGAATCCGGAACGGACAGAGAGAGGATAAGTTTTTTGATCTGGTCAAAGCCCTTAATCAGGTGGAGGGAATTGATAGGATACGGATTTCTTCTATTGAACCCAATCTGTTGAGTAATGAGATTATAGAATTTGTTTCCTTGTCCAATAAATTTGTTCCGCACTTTCATATTCCTCTTCAATCAGGCAGTAATAAAATTTTGGGTTTGATGCGCAGACGATACAAGCGGGAATTATATGCCGACCGGATTAAGGAAATAAAAAGACTAATGCCCGATTGTTGCATTGGGGTTGATGTTATTGTTGGATTCCCCGGTGAAAGCCGCGAAGACTTTCTTGAAACCTATAACTTTCTGAATGAACTGGATGTTTCCTACTTACACGTATTTACTTATTCAGAGCGTGAAAATACAGATGCAGCTGAGATGAAAGGTTCTGTTCCCGGAGCACAAAGAGCCGACAGGAGTAAAATGCTGCATATCCTTTCCGAGAAAAAACGCCGGGGCTTCTATGAAAGCCAGTTAGGAAAAACGACAGAGGTGCTTTTTGAAGCTGATCATAAAAATGGTTTCATGCATGGATTCAGTCGCAATTATGTAAAGGTGAAGGCACCTTATGATCCGCTGCTTATCAATGAGAAACGACAAGTAAGACTGGAAAGAATTGCCTCTGACGGTGATATGGAAATTACTGAATTGGCAGAAACCTTTGTTCATTGATCATTTAGCCTTTCTACTCAGGATTTCTTATTCCTTATTTATTTCTTTAGCTTTTATTAACATTGTAAATTATAACAAGATTGTATATTTAGCCTATGTTTCCAACCATAACCCACCTCATTGAATATTTAACAGGAATTAATATTCCTCTGCCAATTCAAACCTTCGGATTTTTCGTTGCTATAGCTTTTGCAGCGGGTTACTGGGCGCTTTCTCAGGAGTTTAAAAGAAAGGAAAAACTGGGACTTGTGCTGCCTTTTACCCGTGAGGTGAAGGTAGGACTGCCAGCAAGTACTCAGGAATTGGTATTTAATGGAATATTTGGTTTTTTGGTGGGTTATAAACTTCTGGATGGATTATTAAATTATTCTGCCTTTGTAGCCAATCCTCAGAGTTTTATTTTATCTGCAAGGGGAAGCTTTCTTGGAGGTTTATTGTTAGGAGCACTATTTATCTATTGGGCTTATTCTGAAAAGAAGAAAGAACAGCTAAGTCATCCTAAAATTGTAAAGGAGTTGGTTCATCCTTACCAGATTATGGGCACACTATTGATGTGGGCAGCTATTTGGGGTTTTCTTGGCGCCAAAATATTTCATAATCTGGAATATTGGGATGACTTTGTTCAGGATCCGATTGGAGGACTGTTATCCTTTAGTGGATTAACCTTCTATGGTGGTTTGATTATGGGTGGTGCTGCAGTGATTTATCATGCCAATAAATATGGTGTCAAATGGATTCACATGCTTGACATTGCCGGTCCGGGAATGATGCTGGCTTATGCTGTTGGCCGGATAGGATGCCATCTTTCAGGTGATGGCGACTGGGGCATAGAAAATATTGCTTCAAAACCCTCATGGCTGAGCTGGGCTCCTGATTGGGTATGGGCCTTTAAATATCCTCATAATGTGGTGAACAGCGGTGTTCCGATACCCGGTTGTAACGGCCCGTTTTGTAATGAACTTCCTGTACCGGTGTTTCCTACTCCATTTTACGAGGTACTTATGGGTCTGTTTATATTTGCACTCTTATGGGGATTCAGACACAAAATTAAAACTCCGGGTATCATGTGGTCTTTATACCTGATATTTAACGGTCTGGAACGTTTTCTGATTGAAAGTATCCGGGTAAATTCTCAATACCATGCCTTTGGACTTGCTTTTACACAGGCCGAGATGATATCTACCATTCTTATATTACTGGGTATTGCAGGCATATTCTGGTCCCGGAAAAATGCTGACAAATATTCAATGCCAATAAAATCCTGATCAATGGATCTTTCAAAACTTACAGCAGGTGTAATCTCCTTATCCAAAGAGGTTGGTGAATTTATTCGAAAAGAGGCTCTGGTCTTTGAGCGCGATCAGGTTGAGTATAAGGGACTTCATGATATGGTGTCTTACGTTGACAAAACAGCGGAAATAGCCCTTGTTAAAGGCCTTAGATTGTTGCTTCCTGAAGCAGGATTTGTAACGGAAGAAAAAACCACCACCATCACCGGTGAGAAATATGATTGGATCATTGATCCGCTCGACGGAACAACAAACTTTATACACGGACTTCCTACTTATTCCATCAGTATAGCCCTTCAATGTGATGATGAACTCATTCTTGGAGTGGTTTATGAGATCAACAGGGATGAATGTTTTTCAGCCTGGAAAAATGGAGGGGCGTACTTAAACAGTAAACGTATCTCGGTATCGAAGGCTTCCCGGATTGAAAATACGCTGCTTGCGACCGGTTTTCCTTATTACGAATTCGGTAAACTGGATGCTTATCTGGCTGTTTTGAAAGAATTGATGCAGCGATGCCATGGAGTCAGAAGAATTGGTTCGGCTGCCATTGATCTTGCCTATGTAGCCTGTGGGAGGTTTGATGGTTATTTCGAGTTTAACCTCAACTCATACGATGTAGCTGCCGGAATCGTGTTGGTTAGGGAAGCAGGGGGACATGTATTTGATTTTACCGGTGGAAATAATAGTATTGAACGCAGGGAAATGGTGGCAACAAATGGATTAATTTCTTCTGAATTACTTCTTATATTGGAGGAAAAATTTAATTAATTCTAAATACAAATTATTATGTCGACCACAAGAAAAATTCTGATTGCCTTGTTAGCCGTGTTTATTATTATTCAGTTGTTCAGACCAGATAAAAATCAATCGACTGCTGAAACTCCCAATGATATTTTTGCTCATTATCAGGCATCTGAGAATACAAAGCAGCTCATTCATACTGCATGTTACGATTGCCATTCCAACAATACAGTATATCCCTGGTATGCCGAAATTCAGCCTGTTGCCTGGTGGCTTGCAGATCACGTTAACGAAGGGAAATCAGAATTGAACTTTTCTGAATTTGCAAGCTATGCACCAAAAAAAGCAGATCATAAAATGGAGGAATTTATTGAAATGATTAAAGAAGGGGAGATGCCGCTTAAATCGTACACAATGATACACGGTGATGCTAAATTGTCTGATGAACAGCGTGCTGAACTATCGAAATGGGCAGAAGAGCTTAGGGCTCAGATTCAACCAAACATAAAGTGATTTAGGCATCAGACCTCATAACTCAGACATCTGACCTCAGACAACTGACAACTGATAACCGACAAAAGAAAAGCCCCTCTTAGAACATTTCTGAAGAGGGGCTTTTCTTTTGCTGATATTATTCTTTATAAAGCTTCGGATACTACCTCTGTTACTTCAGGTACCATACGCTTTAAAAGATTCTCAATTCCTGATTTAAGGGTAATTGTTGAAGAAGGACATCCGCTGCAAGAACCGCGTAACTCAACGGTAACAATGCCTTCTTTAAATGATCTGTAACTGATTGCACCACCATCCTGCTCAACTGCAGGGCGAACATAATCATGCAGTATCTGCTGTATTTTTATTTCAGTTTCAGAACCTTCAAAACTCGCAAGCGCTTCTTCTTTCTCAACGATATTAAGTTCCGACTCCACTGCTCCTTTTACAAATTCTTTTAAAATCGGTTCAATATCCTGCCAGTCTGCAGTTTCAGATTTGGTGATCGTAACAAAATTGCTTGCAAAAAACACACCGGTAACAAAATTGAATTTAAAGAGCTCACGTGCAAAATGCGACTTCTCAGCACTTTCCTTATTAGGGAAGTCAATACTGTTATTTGTAAGCAACTTGTTAACCAAAAACTTACGGGTAGCAGGATTTGGAGTAATTTCAGTATATACGTTTGTTGTTGATGTTGCAGTGCTCATATTCTTGTGTTTATATGCAAATTTACTAATTTTTAAACTCCTGAACAGTCGAATTAAAGTTATGACACATGAATGACTGCCTGAATTCCAGTGTAATTGGAAGGAGAAATAGCTTTCAATTCCTGTTTCACTTCATCTGATATATCCAGTTTGTCAACAAATTCAGCAATAGTATTTCTATTGATTTGCTGATTGGTTCTGGTAAGATCTTTCAGTGCTTCATAGGGATTTGGATAGGCCTCACGTCTCAGAATGGTTTGTATAGCCTCGGCAACCACTGCCCAGTTTGATTCAAGATCTGCCTGAATACTTTCCTCATTAAGCAATAGTTTTTTAAAACCTCTTAAAGTCGATTTTATCGCAATCAGGGTATGTGCAACCGGCACTCCAATGTTTCTTAGCACTGTCGAGTCTGTAAGGTCACGCTGTAATCTTGAAACAGGAAGCTTTGCTGCCAGGTGTTCAAAAATAGCATTTGCCAGACCCAGGTTACCTTCAGAATTTTCGAAGTCGATTGGATTGACCTTATGCGGCATTGCAGATGAACCTACTTCTCCTGCTTTGATTTGCTGCTTGAAGTAATTCATTGAAATATACGACCAGATGTCTCTATTCAGATCTATCAGAATGCTGTTTATACGTTTCATAGCATCACAATGTGCTGCAAAATTATCGTAGTGTTCTATTTGAGTGGTATACTGAGAACGGTTTAATTCCAGACGCTCATTCACGAACTTATTTGCAAAATCTGTCCAGTTAATTTCTGGGTAGGCTACATGGTGGGCATTAAAATTCCCTGTTGCACCACCGAATTTAGCTGAAAACGGAATGGATTTCAGTTGTTCGAGCTGGGTTTCAATCCGCTCTACAAATACCTGAAACTCCTTGCCCAATAAAGTGGGTGAGGCTGGTTGCCCATGGGTATGAGCCAGCATAGGTATGGCCGACCATTCTGATACCCTTCCTTTGATATGGTCCAGTAGTTCGTTTATCGCAGGGAGATAGGATGAATGGACAGAAAGTTTAAAAGAGTGAGGAATAGCTGTATTATTTATATCCTGTGAAGTCAATCCAAAATGTATAAATTCTTTGAACTCATTTAATCCCAGTTCATTAAACTTATCCTTAATAAAGTATTCGACAGCTTTTACATCATGATTGGTTGTTTTTTCTATCAGTTTAACTGCTTCAGCATCAGATTCAGAAAAATGCAAATACACTTTTCTCAAGGCTTCAAATTTACTTTTATCGAAATTTTTTAATTGGGGTAGAGGAATTTCGCATAATGAAATAAAATATTCTACTTCAACATATACCCTGAACTTTATTAAAGCGGCTTCAGAGAAGTATGAGGATAGTTCCTGGGTAGAATTATGATAGCGTCCATCGATGGGAGAAATAGCAGATAATGGAGAAAAGTTCATGTCGGGATTTTTTGCGAAGTTACGATTTTTATTTATTGTCTGAGGTGAGAGTATGAGGTATGAGGTATGAGGTCTGAAGTATGAGGTATGAGGTCAGACTTCCGACCTCAGACTTCCGACTCCTGGCTTCCGACCTCCAATCTCATTAAATTAAATATTTTTTTATGGAAACTTTGGAATTGTTAAAAGTTTCCATAGTTTTACCGCCGAATTAAAAAGAGGTGTGAATTGGAAGTAGAAGAGTACATAATTTCTGAGTCTGATAAGCTTTTCTGCCAGTATGGTTTTAAAAGTGTAACGATGGATGATATTGCCAGACATCTGGGAATGTCTAAAAAGACTATTTACACTCATTTTTGTGATAAGAATGAGATTGTGAATATTGTTATTGACATGAAATTAAATTGTCAGAAATGTGTGATTAAAGAAAATATTGAGACAGCTGAAAATGCAGTTCATGAAGTATTTTTTTCTGTAACAAACATGAAGGAACTTTTATCTAATGTGAACCCGACGCTTTTTTATGATCTTCAGAAGTATCATCCACAGGCATGGATTTATTTTAAGGAGTTCAGGGAAAAGCACCTTTATTCAACTATTCATGAAAATTTGTTACGCGGAATCAAAGAGGGTTATTACCGGGATAATATTAAACCGGATATTTTGACTCAAATGAGATTGGAACAAATTGACCTGATCTTTAATGGCAATTCGACGTACACGAGCGGTAAATATGGAATTGTTCAGGTAATGTCAGAATTGACAGAACATTTTTTATACGGGATATGTACTCTTAAAGGACATAAATTAATAAATAAGTACAAGGAAATAACTGAAGAAGAATAATACTACTATGAAATACAAATACCTTACACTAATCCTGTGTCTTTTTAGCATAACTGATGTCAGGGCACAATTGACTGATACTGTTGCCCATTTTAGTCTACAGGAGGCTATCGAATATGCACAGAGAAATCAGAGTTCTATACAGAACGCTAAAATTGATGAAGAAATTGCAGCAAATACGGTTAAGCAGACTGTCGGAATTGGTTTGCCTCAGGTGAATGGAAGTGTAAACTTTCAGGATTTTCTGAAGGTCCCAACTAATTTAGTGCCGGGTGAAATCTTTGGACAACCAGGTAAATTATTGCCGGTTCAATTTGGTGTTAAATATCAATCTTCCTTTGGATTGGAACTCAATCAATTATTATTTGATGGTACTTATCTCGTTGGATTACAGGCCTCAAAGACCTACAAAGAACTCTCGAGTAAGAGCTTGAAGCGTAGCCGTATTGAAACTGCAGTTGCTGTCACTAAAGCATATTACTCAGTGCTCGTAAGTAATGAACAGTTAAATCTTCTGGATGCAAACATGCTTCGCTTAAAAAAGTCGCTGGATGATACGAAAGCCCTTTATAAGAATGGTTTCGTAGAAAAAATTGATGTTGATAGGCTCACAGTGCTTAATAATAACCTTGAAACTGAACGTGAAAATGTAATCAGGCTTTTAGATCTCAATGTGAATCTGTTGAAGTTTCAGATGGGAATGAGTATTCAAAGTAAGCTTACATTAAAAGATTCTATAGCCGGGCTTCAGGTGGTTCAAACTTTCGCTGTTTCGGATACCAGTGCTTATAAAAACAGGATTGAATATTCATTACTTGAAACTCAGAAAAAGTTGAATGAACTTGATTTGAAGAGATATAAGAGCCAGTTTTTGCCATCGCTTTCTGCATTTGGTAATACCTCGCAAAATTTATTGGCTAATAGTTTTGGAAGTTTGTTTGACAGAAGTTTCCCAACAACCATTATCGGTTTCCGTCTGTCCGTTCCTCTTATCTCAGGTGGTATTAAACTCTATCAGGTTCGAAATGCAAAGCTTGAAATTCTGAAAACTCATAACAATCTGATCAATTTAAAAAATGGAATCAGACTTGAGGTTGAACAGGCTCAGACAACTTATCGGAATGGTTTGAAATCACTCGAAAATCAAAACCGTAATATGGAGCTTGCTCAGGAAGTATTAAGGGTAACAAAAATTAAGTACGAGCAGGGTGTTGGTTCAAGTATAGAAGTTACAACAGCCGAAACCTCTCTCAAGGAGGCACAGAACAACTACATCAATGCATTATATGATCTTTTAATCAACAAGGTTAACATGGATAAGGCATCAGGTAAGATAGTTTATTAAAAGATTATAAAAAAAATACCAGCCAGTTTTGCCGGCTTAACAAATGAAGAACTATCCGCCCTGAGCGGAACATTGAAAAACTCAAAAATCACTCAAATGAAAAGAATACTATTAATCTCTACTGTTTTTTTTCTGGCGTCTTGCGGAGGAAAACCAACCGATAAAAAATCTGAGCTTGAAGCCCTGAAGAAGGAGCGTGCAGAGTTAAACTCAAAAATAGAAAAACTTGAAGCTGAAGTTGGAAGTGTTTCTGCAGCCGAGGATGTAAAAGATGTATCTGTTTTAGAGCTGAAGGAAACTTCTTTCAAAAATTATTTGGAGGTTCAGGGAAAAGTTGATGCAGAAGAGAATGTACAGGTAAATCCTCAAGCCCAGGGTATTGTTACTGCTGTTTATGCTGTTATCGGACAAAATGTTAGTAAAGGACAGGTATTGGCACAAATAGATGATCAGGTTTTGCGCCAGAATATTTCTGAACTAGAAACTCAACTCGACCTCGCAACAACGCTTTATGAGCGCCAAAAGAGTCTTTGGGATCAGAAGATTGGAACGGAAGTCCAGTTTTTGAATGCAAAAACCCAGCGTGATGCAGCTCAGCGCCGTATTGCGACCCTGAAGACCCAGGTTTCGATGTTCAAAATAAAATCTCCGATCTCCGGAACTATCGATGCGATGGATCTAAAAGTCGGACAGGCAGTTTCACCGGGAATGTCAGGAATCAGGGTGGTGAATGCAAGTAAACTAAAGGCCAAAGCTTTGGTTGCCGAGTCGTACGCAAGCAGGGTTAACCAGGGAGATAATGTTCAGGTAATATTACCTGATGTTCCTGATACGGTTTCAACAAAAATCTCATTCGCATCTAAAACCATAGATCCGGTATCAAGGAGCTTTAGTGTTGAAATAAAGCTTCCTTCAAATAGTAAGTATCGCCCTAATATGCTTTCAATTCTGAAAATAATTGATTATCAAAATCTAAAAGCATTGGTAGTTCCGGTAAATGCGATACAAAAGGCCGAAAATGGTGATTATCTATTTATTGAAGAAGGTGGTAAAGCAAAGCGTGTTAATGTACAGACAGGTAAAATTTCTGAAGGACAGGCTGAAATTATTTCTGGTCTCAAAGTAGGAGACAAGGTTATTATTGCAGGCACTAATGGTTTAAGTCCGGGTGACATAGTTAAAGCTAATTAATTGTATCTACCAATTAAAGACAGCATCATAATTTTAAAATAAGATGGAAGACATTAACAAAGAATTTAAACCATCCAGTTGGGCAATTGAAAATAGAACAGCCATTTATGTGCTGACTGTTATTATTGCAGTGATTGGATATTTTTCATACAAAGGATTGCCAAAGGAGAATTTTCCCGAAGTTGTAATCCCTAAAATATTTATTCAGACGGTTTATCCGGGTACTTCTCCAGCCAATATGGAGAATCTGGTGACTAAACAGATCGAAAAGCAATTGAAGTCGGCTTCTGGTTTAAAAAGGATCACCTCTAATTCTTACCAGGATTTCTCAATAATTACAGCTGAATTTAACACGAATGTTGAAACCAAAGATGCCAAACAAAGGGTTAAGGACGCGGTTGATAAGGCAAGACAGGATCTTCCTTCTGATCTGCCCAATGAACCCAATGTGATGGACATTAACCTTTCGGATTTACCGATCATGTACCTGAATATATCGGGTGATTATGACCTGAAAAGCCTGAAGAAATATGCTGAGGAAGTTCAGGATCAGATTGAAAGCCTGAAAGAAATTTCCGGTGTTGACATTGTCGGTGCTCTTGAACAGGAGGTTCAGATCAATGCCGACCTGAATAAGATGGCAGCAGCTCAGATTTCCTTTGGTGATATAGAACGTGCCGTGGGTTATGAAAACCTTACCATTTCTGGAGGAACCATAAAAATGGATGGGGTTCGTAGAACGCTGAATGTAAAAAAAGAATTCGTCAGTGCTCAGGAATTATCCAATCTGATTATTAAAACCCCTACAGGATCCTCTGTATACCTAAGAGATATTGCTGAAGTTAAAGATTCATTCAAGGAGCAGGAAAGTTATGCGCGTTTGTATGGAAAGAATGTAATCACTCTGAATGTTAAAAAGAGAAGCGGTGAAAATCTGATCGATGCATCTGATAAGATTAATGCATTGATCAAGGAGATGAAAGTCAGTTCATTGCCTAAAAATCTGAATATAACAGTAACTGGCGATCAATCGGACAGAACCCGTATCACTTTACATGACCTTATTAACACCATTATTATAGGATTCATTCTGGTAACGGTTATCCTGATGTTCTTCATGGGTATCACCAATGCCTTGTTTGTCGCATTATCGGTTCCATTGTCCATGTTCATCGCTTTTATGGCTATGCCTGCCCTTGGGGGAATAATGGGCTTCAGCTTTACCATGAATATGATGGTTTTGTTCTCTTTCCTGCTGGGACTTGGAATTGTTGTGGATGATGCAATCGTAGTGATTGAAAACACACACCGAATCTTCGACAATGGAAAGGTTCCAATTAAGAAAGCAGCAAAAATTGCTGCTGCAGAGGTGTTCTTGCCGGTGCTTTCGGGTACACTGACTACATTGGCTCCCTTCGTGCCATTATTATTCTGGCCTGGGGTGATAGGTGAATTTATGTTCTTCCTGCCAATGACATTGATCATCACTCTTCTTGCTTCGCTATTGGTGGCTTATATAATTAACCCTGTATTTGCAGTTGATTTCATGGAACCTGAAGATCACTCGGTTAAAAAGCCATCCTTTGACAAAAGTGTAAGAAAGAATCTGCTTATATTTTTAGGTGCTGCAATACTAGGATATGTGATCAATTTTGGAATCGGAAATCTGGTGGTTTTCGTTGGATTACTTTATCTGCTGAACCATTTTTATCTGAGCAATGCGATCCGGAATTTCCAAACAAAAATTTGGCCTCGTGCACAGGATAAATATGTATCACTGCTTAAATGGGCGATATTAAGACCAAGAACTATGCTTTGGGGTACTGTAGGATTGTTTTTTCTAACTCTTCTTCTGATCTCAGTGGTTCCTCCAAAAATTGTGTTCTTTCCAAAGTCAGATCCGAATTTTGTTTATGTCTATATCCAGTTACCGGTTGGCACAGATCAGGCATATACAAATGAGGTAGTGAAGAAGGTCGAAGAAAATGTGACCAAAGTTGTAGGAAGGGATAATAAGGATGTATCCTCAATTCTGTCAAATGTTACAATTGGAGTAACAGATCCTCAAAGTGAAGATCAGGGACAGTATTCCAATATGGGAAAGGTCACTGTAGCATTTGTGAGTTTTGGAAAACGTACGGGTGAAAGCACTTCGGTTTACCTTGATAGAATAAGGGAGGCAGTAAAAGGAATTCCCGGTGCTGAAATTACAGTAGCTCAGGAACAATCGGGTCCGCCAACAGCCAAGCCGATTAGTATTGAGATTACTGGAGATAATCTTGATTCTCTCGTAAAAGTCTCAGAAAACCTGAAACAATATCTTGATAGTCGTCAGATTGCCGGTGTTGAAGAGTTGAAGTCAGATTTTCAGAATAATAAGCCTGAGATTATTTTCGATATAGATCGTGAACGGGCTAACCGTGAGGGAATTTCCAGCGGACAAATTGGAATGGATTTGCGTACGGCTATTTTTGGAAAAGAAGTTTCGAAGTTCCGTGATGCAAATGAAGATTATGAGATCAACCTGAGGGCGAACGAAAGCCAGAAAAACAATCTGGATGCTTTAAGGAATATGAAAGTTACTTACCGCGATATGGGTATGGGTGGAATTATCCGCCAGGTACCACTTTCTTCTTTTGCGACTATAGATTATGTAAATACATACGGAGGAATCAAACGCAAGCAGGAGAAGAGAATCATCATTCTTTCATCCAATGTGTTAGGTGAGTATAATCCGAATGAGGTTGTGGCTAATATACAACGTGAAATTGATCAGTTTAAGGCTCCTGCCGGGGTTGAAGTTAATATGGCAGGTGAACAGGAAGAACAGCAGGAAACAATGCTTTTCCTTGGCACTGCATTGATGATCTCCTTAGGACTTATTCTTATTATTCTGGTAACTCAGTTTAACTCAATTACAAAGCCACTGATTATCCTGAGCGAGATATTATTAAGTATAATTGGGGTATTGCTTGGTGTTACCATATTCCGAATGGAGATGTCTATTGTAATGTCGGGAGTGGGTATTATTGCTCTTGCAGGTATTGTTGTTCGAAATGGAATTCTGTTGGTAGAATTTACTGATTTAATGATTGAACAGGGAATGGATATCAAGGATGCCATTATTGAAGCCGGCAGAACCAGGATGACTCCGGTATTGCTAACGGCTACAGCAACCATGTTAGGCTTAATTCCACTGGCTGTAGGTTTGAATATGGATTTTGTTACTCTGTTTACAGAGTTTGACGCAAACCTTTATTTCGGTGGAGATAACGTTGCTTTCTGGGGACCGCTATCATGGACCATGATATTCGGCCTTGGTTTTGCAACCTTCCTGACCTTGATTCTGGTTCCATGTATGTTATTGATTGGAGATTCAAACTCAAAACGAATAAAAGGCTGGTTTAAGAAAAAACCTGAAGCAGTTTAGAGCTTGTGCTGAAATATTCTGAGGCGGGTCATATTAACATGACCCGCTTTTTTATTGGATTTAGTTTTAACGTGAACTCGACATAAAATAAAAAACCGCATATAAACATAGTATTTTATAGCGACCACCCTTCATTTTAGACACAGATAGCCTTGAAGCTTAACTTCAATCTATATGATTTAAAATCTATGGTTCCTTTAAAGCAGAATATAAGTCTATCTATGTGGTTAAATATTAGTCTTTAGATATTTATATATTCGAACTCACCTTAGTTTTAGTATTCTTCTTTTCAATATCAGTTTTGCTGGTGTTAATCTGTGTTATATATTTTCAAAATTCAGGCTTAATCTTAATAAATGATTGAATTTATACTAATCCTGATTAGGGAAATCCTATTTAACCTGAAAGCACTTTTCGGGATCATTTAAGTCTTCTAAATCTATTTTTTCGCTCCTTTTCGTTTTACCATTTAGTAAATTTCAGATAAACAAGAGTATAAACAAACAGAATTTCGTTTCAGGGGAGAACAAGAATGAACTTCCGGCCTATCCGGTTTATCCTTGTGATGAAGATATTTTTCAGAATAATCAAAAGCCACCTTTTGATGAGTCAGAAATAAGCGATGAAAGGAAAATTAAATCAGATTCCTGAATTGATGTAGCCGGAACCAACCCGATGATGCCAATGAACTGATAGGAGAGGAGGATGAGGAAAATAATTATTGTAGTCTGTGGGTGATGATCATACTGGCCTGGATGAAAATTAATTATTCTCTTCAGGTCCAGGGACTTGCTGAACAGCTTTAATCAGGTTCCCCATAAACTTAACCGGGACGATAGAAATAAAAAACCCTCCAGGATTATATCATGGAGGGCCAATTGTAATTTTGGTTTAATTACTGAGCAGCAGCAGTATCAACAGCAGCAGCAGTATCAACAGCAACTGAATCAACAACTACAGTTGTATCCATAACAGCAACTGAATCAGTAGCAACTTCTTCAGTTTTGTTTGAGTTACAAGCAGCAACTGATAAAGAGATAGCTAAAGCTAAAAAACCGAATTTGAAAGAATTTTTCATTGTTTAGTGTTTTAATTTATTTATAAATAATTACTCTTAATACTCAATTACAAAAAAGGTAACCCAAGCTATTCAAAAAAAATAAAAAATTATTTTCCTATCATTGGGTTACAATTCCTGATAAAAAGTATTAATAGTGAAAAAAGAGGTAAAAAGTTCAGTTCCAGCAGATAGTGAGATTGTATTGGGGATACTGAATGATTCAAAGGAAACACTTAGCCGTTTATATATTTCCTATTTTCCTATGGTACTTCAATTAGTGCTAAAAAACAGTGGAAATGAGGATGACGCTAAAGATGTATTTCAGGAATCGGTTATCGTTCTTTACAATAAGGTTAAAGCTGGAAACTTTGAGCTAAACAGTAAGCTTAAAACATTTCTGTATTCTGTATGCAGAAGGTTATGGCTTAAACGTTTAAATGAGCAAAGCAAGACGACCAGGAACATACAGGATTTTTCTGAGATCATTGCAGTTGAAGATGACCTTGAAAAGCATGAAGAAAAGGATAGACAGTTTGAACTAATGGAATCAGCTCTCATTCAATTGGGAGAACCTTGTAAAACTATTATTGAAGATTATTATATACACAACAGATCAATGCAGGAGATCTGTGAGAAATTTGGTTATACTAATGCGGACAATGCCAAAACTCAGAAATATAAATGCTTGCAGCGTTTGAAAAAACTATTTTTTCAAACTTAATCAGAAGAAGATGAAAAGTGATTTGGAGTTAACGAATTTAATAGATGCTTATCTTAAGGGGGAATTAACAGGATCTGTCCTGGCTGATTTTGAGCAATTGAGAAAAAGTGATCCTTCCTTTGATATGAAGGTTGTTGAGCATCGCAACTTTATTTTAAATTTATCTGATTACGGAAGCAGGGTTAAGCTTTCATCTGATATGAATGCAATTCATGAATCACTTGATATTCAAGCTATTAAAGATGAAGTAGCTCCCGAAGCACCAAAGCTAAGGCGCTTGTGGAAGAAATATCGTGTCAATACAGCTATTGCAGCTTCAGTTGCCTTTATAGCAGTTTCGGCTACCTTACTTTCAACTGGTTATTTTTCGAAGTCTATCTCAACTAATGTTAACCTATTGCGTCGTGAAATTAACAGTATCAAACGTTCTCAGAATGCTTTGATCAAGAATATTAATGACAAACCTTCAAAAGGTCCCGCTGATCCGGGAGAGTTTGGAGGCACAGGTTTTGCTCTCTCATCAAATGGCTATGTAGTTACGAATTTTCATGTGGTTAAAGGTGCTGACTCGGTCTATGTACAAAACTCTGAAGGTGAAGCTTTTAAAGTAAAATTGATCTATATTGATCCTGCTTATGATCTGGCAGTACTTCAAATTACTGATCCTTCATTTGAGAAGCTGGCGAGTTTGCCTTATACATTTAAAAAGGCTGCTTCAGATGTGGGCGAAGATGTATTTACCATAGGATTTCCAAGAGATGAGCAGGTTTTAGGAAAAGGATATGTCAGCGCAAAAAATGGTTATGCTGGAGATACAGTCGCTTACCAGGTTTCAATTCCTGTTAATCCTGGAAATAGTGGTGGGCCATTACTGGATAATCGTGGAAATGTTATTGGTATTATCAATGGCAAGCAAGCCTTGCTTGACGGTGCAGCATTCGCAATAAAATCATCTTTTATACTTAAATCAATAGAAGCAATCCCACAGGATTCTTTGGATGAAAAGTTGGTTGTGAACAAAAGAAATACCCTGGCTGGTTTAAGCCGTAAAGATCAGTTCAAGAAACTTGAACCATATATTTATATGGTTAAGGTTTATTAAATATTTTGTTTTGTGTTTATAAAGGCTGATGGAATTTTAAATTCTTTCAGCTTTTTTAATTTAGCGGTCTACCTCTCCAAGTACAATATCAATTGATCCTAGTATAGCTACCAGATCTGCAATTAAAACGCCCCTGGATATTTCGGGAAGTACAGATAGATTATTGAAACTGGGGGCTCTGGCTTTTACTCGTTTTGGAATTTCAGTCTTGCCATCGCAAATAAAATAATAGCCAAGTTCACCTTTTGGATTTTCAGCCCGGATATAGAAATCCTGTTCTTTGGGTATAATCTTTTTTGGAAGTTTAGCTCTTGGGTCGAATTCAGGACTTCGTTTTAATTCCTTTTGCAATCTGTTTAGACATTGTTCAATGATCCGAATGGACTCAGCAATCTCATCGGTTCGTATTTTATACCGGTCCCAGCAATCACCTGTCTTACCCATTTCACCCTTTCCAACAGGAATATCGAAATCAAGCTCTGGATAGACAGAATATTCATCCACGCGCCTCAGATCCCATTTTAATCCTGATCCTCTGAGCATGGGTCCGGAGCAGCCATAATTAATTGCCACATCGAGCGGGAGCACCCCGATGCCTGCTGTTCTTCCAATGAAGATCTGATTATCAGTAAGTAACTGATTTAACTCAGTGAGTTTTGGCTTGAAATAGGAGATGAATTCCGCGCATCGTTCTTCGAAACCTACCGGCAAATCATAGAAAAGACCGCCTACCCATATATAATTATATAACATTCTTGAACCTGATGCCCATTCAAGCATATTCATGATGTGCTCACGATCACGAAAACACCAAAGAAAAGGAGTGAAGGCACCTATGTCAATTCCATAGGTTCCAATTGCAATGAGGTGCGAACTAATTCGGTTTAACTCACAAACCAGCACCCGGATGTATTCAACTCTCTTAGGAATATCCTTGTCAATGCCCATCATTCGTTCAACACCCATTACAAATGCATGGTCGTTATTCATTGAAGCCAGATAGTCCATGCGATCTACAAAGGGGATTATTTGCTGATAAGTGAGGCTTTCGCAATGCTTTTCAAAGCACCTGTGCAAATAGCCCATATGAGGGATTACTTCTTTCACAATCTCTCCATCAGTGATTAGTTCAAGCCTTAAGACACCATGTGTGGAGGGGTGCTGCGGACCCATATTGATCAGCATCTCTTCAGGCTTGAGGCCTTCAGTTAATTGAGCATATCTGGTTTTATTAAGCTGCATGAGGGGTAATTAGCTCAGTTAATTTTTATTCCTTTATATTCTTCTGCCGCCTGGTAGTCCTTACGCAGTGGATAACCCTCCCAGTCATCAGGAAGCAGGATTCTTCGCAGATCAGGATGGCCGTCGAAATGAATTCCAAACAGATCAAATGCTTCACGCTCATGCCATTCAGCTGTACGCCAGACTTCTGAAACACTATAAAAAGATGGCAATGTGCCGCTATTTCTATCGTGATCTTTTATTGTTTTGAGAACAAGTTGTTGTTTGTACGGTATTGAGGCGAGATGATACACTATTTCAAATTTGTTCTTTTCAAGCCCATGATCTACTCCGCTGAGGCAGGAGAGAAAATCAAACCAGGTTTTATTATTGTCTCTGAGCTCTTCGCAAACCTGAACAATAAGTTCCGGATCTATTTGTAAAGCCGATTGTAAACCATTGTTTTCAATAGCTTTTATCACACCATTCCCGAATTTATCCCTTAGCAGATCTGTTATTTCATCAAAATTCATAGGTAAAGATCAGGGTGCAAGCCTTACAATTTTCCAACTGGTTTTATCAGCTTTTTTATAAACAATTCTGTCGTGCAAGCGGCTTGGACGACCCTGCCAGAATTCAATCACCTGTGGTTTTATCAGATAACCACCCCAAAATGCCGGTTTGGGTATCGTTTTATTCTCATATCTTATTTCAGCCTCTTTCCAATCCTTTTCAAGGTCTTCACGGTCTTCAATTACCTGACTTTGCGGGGATATCAGGGCGCCAATCTGGCTTTGTTTCGGACGGCTTTGAAAATAACGATCAGATTCTTCTTTACTGAGTTTTTCTACCGTTCCCTCGATTCTTACCTGTCTTGCCAGCTCAGCCCAGTGGAAAACTATGGCTACAACAGGATTTTTAGACATTTCCTTTCCCTTCGCGCTCAGATAATTGGTATAGAACATAAAGCCACGTTCTTCATATCCTTTTAACAATACAATTCTTGCACTGGGTTTGCGGTCAATGCTGGTTGTAGCCAAGGTCATCGCATTAGGCTCATGAATGCCTGCATCCATTGCTTCTTTAAACCATTTACCAAATTGTTTGATCGGATCTTTATCTACATCCCTTTTGGATAGTTTTTCAGAAATATATTCCTGACGGAGGTTTTCAAGTGTTTCTTTTTTTACTGCCATTTTAATTGTTTTTCACCTACTAGGTATAAGCTTTGCTGTCTTATATTACAAACTTAACAATTGCAGATTGCATTCTATCATTTGAATGATTATTAGATATATATTGTAATTTTAATTACAATAAACGATGTTTAATTGATTTCTTTATGCTAAGTCCCCTTAAACCCAAAAGTGGAAGCCTGATCGTTTCAGAACCATTTATGTCTGATCCTAATTTTAAAAGGTCTGTTGTTTTACTGACAGAATGTGAAGAGGCTGGGGCAGTTGGCTTTATCTTAAACCAACGAAGTGATCTTTTGTTGAATGATCTTATTCCTGATCTGAAGGGAGCGGATTTTCCGGTTTACTTCGGAGGTCCGGTAGCAGGAGATACCCTGCATTTTGTTCATTCTTGTTATGATAAACTCAATAGCGGGGTTATGATCAGAGAAGGAGTCTATTGGGGAGGTAATTTCGAAACAATTAAGATTCTTATTAATAATAAAAGCCTAAATAATGAAGAGATCAAATTTTTTGTTGGTTATTCTGGATGGGGTGCAGGACAATTAGATGATGAGATTGATCAGAATTCATGGCTTGTAACTGATAAATATAGTCCGGAGGTAATCTTTGTGGAAGATGAAGAAAATCTATGGAGAGAAGTGGTTATTGGCCTTGGACCGAAATATGCGCACATTGCTAATTTCCCGGAAAACCCGCAGTGGAATTGAGGTAGTCTGTTTTCAGTTGCCAGTTGTCAGTTAACTGATCGTTGGTTATTCAACTCTTCTCAATTGTCAACTGTCAACTGTCAATTGCTCTCCATCTCCCTCGCACTTTCCTCAACCTTACGCTTTAGTTCTTCTTTATAGTCCATAAGTCTTTGAGATAGGGCGGAATCAGACGTTCCTAAGATCTGGGCAGCAAGTATTCCTGCATTTTTAGCGGCATTTAATGCAACTGTGGCAACTGGAATTCCATTCGGCATCTGAAGTATTGATAGGATTGAATCCCAGCCATCAATAGAATTACTTGATTTTACCGGAACTCCGATTACCGGAAGCTGTGTTATAGAAGCAACCATACCGGGTAGGTGTGCAGCTCCGCCAGCACCTGCAATGATTACTTTTAAGCCTCTGTCAGATGCAGTTCTTGCATATTCAAACATCCGTTCCGGAGTGCGATGGGCAGAAACAACAGTAATTTCAAATTGAACTTTAAGCTCTTTTAATACATCTGCTGCATCCTGCATAACACCCAGATCAGACTTACTACCCATAATAATGCCGACCTTAATCGCTTCACTTGCCATAATACTTTTTATAGATATAATACTGTATATAAATAATTTATGTAATTTATTTAAATCTTTACTATGATTTTATTTTGAACAAATCTTGCCTTTTCAATAGCTTTCTGACGGTCATCATCCATAATCGTTACATGCCCCATTTTCCGGAAAGGCTTCGTAAATTTCTTTCCATATAAATGGATATAGACGCCTTCCAGTTCAAGCACTTCATGTAATCCTTCATATTCTGCTGCCCCTTCATATCCCTTTTCTCCGAGCAGATTAATCATTACTGAATTACTGATTGCCCTTGTATCTCCTGGAGGCAGGTTGAATATTGCTCTTAACAATTGCTCATATTGAGAAGTGAAATTACCCTCAATGCTTTGATGTCCGCTGTTATGTGGGCGTGGTGCAATTTCATTTACCAGAATGTCGCCTTTCTTTGTAAGGAATAGTTCAACAGCCAGAATGCCAACAATCTTCAAATCAGCAGCAATTTTTATTGCCAGTTGATCGGCCTTTTGAAGTATTTCAAAATCCAGAGTAGAAGGCGAGATAAGAAATTCAACAAGGTTTGCTTCTGCATTGAACTCCATTTCTACACAGGGAAATGTTTTTATTTCGCCGTCTTCATTCCTTGAAACAATTACAGATAGTTCTTTATCAAAATCAATCAGTTCTTCTATCAGACTTGGCTCTTCAAATGCTTTCTCAAGATCTGAAGCTGATTTTATCGTTTTTACACCCCTTCCATCATAACCATCCCTGCGAAGTTTTTGTATATACGGAAATGGAATATTTGCAGATATCAGTTCCTGCTTATTAGCAAATACCTTAAATGGAGCGGTAGGAATATCATTTTCCTTAAAGAACTGTTTTTGGATTCCTTTATCCTGAATAAGTCTGATTACTCTCGACTGGGGATAAACAGTCAGGCCCTCTTTCTCAAGCTTTTCAAGCGCATCAACATTAACTTTTTCAATCTCTATGGTTAGAATATCAACCTCTTTCCCAAAATTATAAACCGCATCAAAATCAGTTAAAGAACCATGCACAAATTTCCGGCAGAGATCCTTGCATGGAGCCTCTTTGTCAGGATCCATAACATAGGTAGTAATGTTATAATTTATTGATTCCTGTATAAGCATGCGCCCCAGTTGGCCGCCACCAAGTATTCCAAGCTTAAGGTCTCCGTAAAATGCTTTCATATTGCTGCAAGTTTAGGCGAAATCTGTGAGAATATCCAATTTTCGGTATGTTTCATATCCTGAAAGGAGAATATAAAATATTATTGTTAGGCTGGAGAATGATTTAATAGCCCGAATCAGCTGTTTAAAAGGCTCTCCTGTTCAATCTTCTTTTGAAGTTCAAGTATTGCACCAATAAGTGCTTCGGGCCTTGGGGGGCATCCCTGAACGTATACATCAACAGGGATGATTCTGTCAA
The DNA here is from genome assembly GCA_002257025.1 of Sphingobacteriales bacterium 16-39-50. Classification (GTDB taxonomy): domain Bacteria; phylum Bacteroidota; class Bacteroidia; order Sphingobacteriales; family Sphingobacteriaceae; genus Daejeonella. The sequence goes on from NCHA01000001.1 coordinate 87,552, forward strand.
CACCTTTTACCACATGGTATCCATGCTGCCAGTATGGGCCTCCGCAATTGGAACATGAACCCATAGAGATAACATATTTTGGTTCCGGCATTTGTTCATAAAGGCGTTTAATGCGTTCAGCCATTTTAAATGTTACGGTACCCGCAATGATTATAACATCTGATTGCCTTGGCGAGGGACGGGGAAATACTCCAAAACGATCCAGGTCGTAGGTAGACGCCATGGAACCCATCATTTCTATCGCACAACATGCTATACCAAAACTCATTGGCCAGAGTGATGATAATCTTGCCCAGTTAAGCAAATCATCAACCTTCACAATCATTACTGAACCGGTATCGTTTTTTATTTCTAAACTCACAAGGCGGGTCTTTTAAATTTCGGGGTAAATCCTGGTTTATTTGAGGATAATGGTGATTCTGTTTGCACCTTTTCGGACATTGGAATTTCAGAGTCTACACTAAAGGATTTTATTTGATAGCTTTCATTATTCAAGGCTTTATACGCAGAAAGCGGGATCCTGGAAGGCGAAACCGGCGAATATTGCTCAGGCCTGATCCAGTTCAGGTCACCCTTTTTCCAAACATAGACCAATCCGATTAATAAAATACCTACAAAAATGAACATTTCAATCAGGCTTAACCATCCCCAGTAAGGATCTGCATTTATTAGCTCCTGCTGACTGAAAACTGTTGCCCATGGAAAAATAAATGCTAATTCTACATCAAAAAGCAGGAAAACTAATGCAATGACATAGAAACGTGAATTAAATTGTATCCAGGAATTTCCCTGTGGTTCTTCACCGCATTCGTAGGAAGTCAATTTTTCGGGATTAGGCTTTTTAGGTGCGACCAGTTTCCCAATAAAAAATGTAAAGAGCACAAATAAAACCCCCATAATCAGGTAGATAAATATCTTGCCGAACTCGCTTAACTGAGAAGTTTCATCCATTGATCAAAATTAAGAATAATTGAATTAAAGTATTCAAACGGTTTATTATTTCTCAAATAATTATCATTAATTGTGGATAAGCTTTTTTTGAAATGAGAATAGATAGCATCAAATTCGCAGGGAATATCTGATTGAATATGACATTGAATAAATATAAAAAGATTGCTGATGAGCTGTCAGTGACTGAGAAGCAGGTTAAAGTAACCATTGAACTACTTGATGAGGGAGGAACGGTGCCTTTTATAGCAAGATACCGTAAGGAAGCAACAGGGAGCCTTGACGAGGTTCAGATTGCGGCTATCCGCGATAGAAAGCAGCAGCTCGAGGAGCTTGATAAGCGGAGGGAAGCGATTCTGAAATCGATGAAGGAACTTGAGAAACTAACTCCGGAACTTGAGAAGCAAATAATGGAAGCTGAAACCATGACCATCCTGGAGGATATTTATCTTCCGTTTAAGCCAAAACGTAAGACCAAAGCATCTGTTGCAAGAGAAAAGGGTTTACAAGGTTTGGCAGATTTCATAATGAACCAGGATAGCACAGATCTTGATACCGAGGCCTCAAAATACATCAATGAGGAATCAGGAGTATTGAATATAGATGACGCATTGAGCGGAGCAAGGGATATTCTGGCTGAGTTTATGGCAGAGCAGCCTGAACTTCGCAGCCGAATGCGTGAACTGTTCATTCAGACTGGCACTTTTCATTCTAAACTCATCAAAGGGAAAGAGACAGAAGGGCAGAAATATAAAGATTATTTCGACTGGTCTGAACCCGTGAAAACCGCACCTTCCCATCGGGTATTAGCTTTGAGAAGGGCCGAGAAGGAAATTATTCTCACACTAGATATCGAAGTGCCTGAAGACGATGCGATCAGAATCCTGGAGGACTTATATATAAAAGGATCAAACCTTTGTTCAGAACAGGTACGGCAAGCTGCTGCCGATGCATTTAAGCGTCTGATCAAACCTTCTATGGAAACAGAAATCCGTTTAATGACCAAAAAGCAGGCGGATACAGAGGCAATTCGGGTCTTTGCGGAAAACGCCCGTCAATTGCTGTTAGCAGCACCGGTTGGCCAGAAACGTATAATGGCTATCGATCCAGGTTTCAGGACAGGCTGTAAGCTTGTTTGCCTCGATGATCAGGGACAGTTAATTGAGAATACCAATATTTATCCTCATAATGGAGCTGAGGCCTCTAAGGAAGCTGCTAAAACCATAAAATTTCTGGTCGAAAAGTATAGAATTGAGGCTATTGCTATAGGAAACGGTACTGCTGGAAGGGAAACTGAAACTTTTGTTAGGTCATTGCAATTAACTGATATTGTTGTGGTTATGGTTAATGAAAGTGGTGCTTCCATATATTCAGCATCGGATGTGGCGCGGGAAGAGTTTCCGGATAAGGATATTACTGTCAGGGGAGCAGTTTCTATTGGCCGTCGCTTAATGGACCCTCTGGCAGAGTTGGTAAAGATCGATCCAAAATCGATCGGCGTCGGACAATATCAGCACGATGTAGATCAGAATCAATTACAGGCCTCACTAGATGATACCGTGATTAGTTGTGTGAATTCGATCGGAGTAGAATTGAATACTGCTTCAAAGCAGATTCTGGCTTATATTTCAGGGCTTGGTCCGCAACTGGCGCAAAATATTGTCGAGTACCGCAATAAAAATGGGGCTTTTAAAAGAAGATCCGAACTAAGGCAAATTCCACGGCTTGGAGATAAGGCATTTGAACAGGCAGCAGGTTTTTTACGCATCAGGAATGCTGAACATCCACTAGACAGCAGTGCAGTGCATCCTGAGCGTTATGGTCTTGTTGAACAAATGGCTAAAGATCTGAACTGCAAAGTGGAAGACCTCATGAAAGATGAACAGCTGCGTCAAAAGATCAAATTGCAGAATTATGTCACTGAAACCGTTGGTCTGCCAACACTAAATGATATTTTAAAAGAACTGGCAAAGCCTGGTCTTGACCCGAGAGAGCAATTTGAAGCCTTTAGTTTTTCTGATGGGATCAATGCAATTACCGACCTCCATGTCGGGATGACTTTGCCGGGAATAATTACGAATATCACTGCTTTTGGCGCTTTTGTTGATATTGGTGTTCATCAAGACGGGCTGGTGCACCTGAGTCAAATGGCCGATAAATTTATTAAAGATCCAAATGAAGTCGTAAAAGTAAGTCAGAAGGTGATGGTCAGAGTAACTGAGGTAGATGTGAACAGAAAGCGTATCGCACTTTCAATGAAATCGGAAAATAAGCCGGAGCCAAGACCAAAACAGAATTATAATCCTGCTCCAAAGCAATCAACTGTAAATCAGGTTAAAAAGGCCAGAGAGAAGGAAGCTGCTCCGGAAACCGATATAGCCATTAAGCTTGCTGCATTAAAGAATAAGTTTTCATGAGGATATCCATTTATATTTACTAGCTAAATGAGAATGGGAGATAATTTTGATGCTGTAATTATTGGTGGTGGTGCCTGCGGACTCATGTGTGCTGTTCAGGCAGGATATCTCGAAAAAAGAACCCTTATTCTTGAGAAAAATGAAAAAATTGGAGCTAAAATTCTAATTTCAGGAGGTGGAAGATGCAATTATACCAATTTGTACGCTTCAGAATCCAATTTTATTTCCGGAAATCCACATTTCAGCAAATCTGCCTTTTCGCAGTTTACTATTGAGGATACGATTAGCTTTTTTGAGGCAAATGGTATTTTGGGTAAGGAAAAAACTCTTGGGCAATTATTTCCGCTTAGCAATAATGCAAAGGATATAGTGAGGGTTTTTGAGTCGCTTTGTGCTGACCTTGATCAGCAGATCATTTGTAATGCCGATGTTAAGGATGTTTTGAAAATGGAGGAGGGTGATTTTAAAATCAGCTATTCCAGAGCCGGAAAACTAAAGGAGATCAGGGTACCAAAGGTGGTAATTGCAACAGGTGGACTTCCTGTTCAGAAAATGGGCGCTACTGATTTCGGTCTTAGGGTAGCTCGGCAATTCGGGCTAAAGATAACCGATACAGCACCTGCACTCGTGCCGCTAACAATTACCGGGAAAGATGCTGAATGGTATGCTCAGCTTTCCGGAAATTCAATATTCAGCAGGGTTTCCAATGACCGGATTAGTTTTGAAGAAAATATATTGTTCACACATTGGGGCTTAAGTGGCCCTGCTATCCTTCAGATTTCATCCTATTGGCGGCCCGGAGAACATATTTCGATCGATCTGCTGCCCAATGATAGTATTACAGAGCTTATTCAGACCCAGAAATTAATTAATGGCCGTAAATCGCTTTCAGGTTTATTATCAGATCTGTTTACAAAGAAATTTGCCGATGCCTTAGCGAAATTTTTACCAGTTGAGAAGAATCTGGCATCATTATCAAAAGAAGATATTCAGAAAATTGATCAGTACATCCATCATTTCGATGTGAAACCTGCCGGTGACAAAGGTTATGATAAAGCCGAAGTGATGAGGGGAGGAGTGGCTACCGATGAATTATCATCCAAAACACTGGAAGCAAAAAAAGTGCCTGGTTTATATTTTGGTGGGGAATGTGTGGATGTAACCGGATGGCTGGGTGGATATAATTTTCAATGGGCCTGGTCGGCTGGTTTTGTTATTGCGCAGAATATTTAAAAACGCAGACAGGGTTTTGAACCCTGTCTGCGTTATACAAAACCCTGTCTGCGTTTACCCCCAACTTTTTAATCACATTCCGGATGAGTGAAAGTATAGGTTTCAACATCTCCCGTTGGAATGCTAAAACTTTCTGATCTGCTCATCTGCCACCAAAATAGGTTGCGCGCTTTTTCCCTGCTGATAGTTTCATTCATTGTTTCAGTATCATACACACGGCCATTAATGATCACATACTTGATTTTTTCGGTATTTCTGATGTCATCAAGAGGATTTGCATCCAGAATAAGCATATCAGCCAATTTTCCGGTCTCCAGTGAGCCGATCTCTTTTGCCATGCCTAAATGCTCTGCACCATTCAATGTGGCACTTCTGATGGCCTGCAGGGACGACATGCCCCCCTGGGCAAACATCCATAACTCCCAGTGTGCTCCAAGTCCCTGTAGCTGACCGTGTGCTCCCAGGTTTATTTTAGTTCCGCCATCTGACAGTTCTTTCGCAGCTCTGGCAACTTTAATATGGCCATAATCTGCAAATTCGGATGTAGTTCTTCTTCTTGACCTTGAGTCAACTATATATCTTGGTGTATAACTTAAGAGTCGTTCATTTTCCCAGACATTGGTACGGTCGTACCAGTAGTTTTCACCTGACTGTGAACCATAGCTTACAATAAGTGTTGGAGTATAAGATGTTGTACTCTTATTCCATAATGCCTTTACGTCTTTAAACAAGGGAACCTGTGGTATATTATGTTCTAAACTGGTATGTCCATCCTGGATATGAGTCAGATTATGAAAAAAGGTAGATCCGCCTTCAGGAACAACCTCTAACTGTAATTCCCTTGCAGCCTGTATTATTTGCTGACGCTGATCCCGCCTTGGCTGATTGTAGGACTTTACAGAAAAGGCCCCAACAGCTTTCATTCTTCTCAATGCTGAACGCGCATCATCCAGACTATTGACAACAGTTTTAAAATCCCCATCTGCACCATACAAAATAGTTCCTGTTGAATAAACCCTGGGTCCAACCATCGCACCTGATCTCACCATATCTGCCTGGCTGAATACCATTTCTGTATTCGCAGATGGATCATGTGAAGTGGTAACACCAAAGGCAAGATTAGCATAATAACTCCAGTCCTGCTGCGGACTAACCCCATCAGAACTGGCTCTAAGATGACTGTGAACATCAATAATACCAGGCATAATAGTTTTTCCACTCGCATTGATGACTTTGACGCCTTCGGGAAGGCTTACATTTGTACCAATAGCTGTTATTTTGTTTTTATCTATTACAATTGTGCCATTTTCAATGACTTCATCACCTTTCATCGTTATAATCCTGGCATTGGTAATTGCAATTTTTCCTTCCGGAAGATCAGATTTTAAACGCAGATCAATATCTAATCCCAAAGAGTCTGATTTTGCTGTTTTTTCAGCGCCTGTCAGGAAGTTGAATGAACTTTTAATATCCTTTGAAAAATATTTAGGGCCAAGTGTCCAGTTCAATCGCTGTGAGTCTTTGCTCCAGTGAATATAGGTTCCGGCATCTTTACTCACTTTAGTAAGCGGCAATGATTTGTTATTAGATGAAAGATCCAATGCCATCCCGGTATTTGCAAAAGGAGTGATGTAAACATTGAAAAGTTCAGTAAATGCGATCCATTTGCCATCGGGGCTCGGACTAAACGCATTTGCATAGGTTGAAGTGTAGTGTGTTCTGATACTTCCACCATTCAAATCCATGCTTTTCAGTGCTTTTTTTCCTGCCTCAGAACTCTGGAAAAATATACGGCTGTCATTTGAATTAAAACCAGGACGAATACCATTGTTAAGAACTAAGCTGGGTGTCCCTCCGTTTGCCGGCATAATATAGATACCCGGATTTTTCCCGAATGCATAACCTAACACATCATTACCTACCCCTTTTCTATAAACAATTTTATCCCCCTGGTTTGAGAATTTCGGACTGTAATAATAACCCTTTTCAGTGCTGAGCCTCACAAATGAGGAGTCGGCTAAACTATATTTCATGATTGATCCGCGGTTATCATCCGACCAGCTTACGTAAACCAGGGATTTGCCATCGGGACTGAATTCAGGTTCAAATTCAAATTCATTTCCCGTTGAGATCCGAGCCGGTTTTCCATTTGGAAGATCCTTTAAATAGATAAATCCGGCTGCATTGAATGCAATTTTTTTCCCATCAGGAGATGTACTTAACTGACGAATCATCTTAACTAAAAATTCTTCATTAAATACCTTCTGTTCATAATGAAGGGCATCAGTGATTGTTTGATTAACACTTACTTCAAATGGAATTTCAGACAGATATTGAGTCAATACCTCTAGTTTTATGATCTTTCCTTCTGCGTAAAAGATGATTTCCCTGCTGTCGGGGGTCCAGGCGAAATTGGGATAAAGCCCGAAAATTGCCCAGGCTTCCTGCTGATCATGTGTAAGGTCATCATAAACCGACCATTCTTCACCGGTTTGCAGGTCCTGTATAAATAATTCAGTATTCAATCTAACTCTTCTGACAAATGCCAGAAACTTACCGTCTGGTGAAATCTGAGGACGCATTGCACCCCCGCTGCCTCCGGCAACAGTTTCAATGATACCTGTTTCACGATTAAGTCTTCGGATATTGTAAATTTCACCGTTCGGGTCTTTGTTGTACTGAAATAAAGGGCCCGGACTTACATCCTCAGAGAAATAGACGTATTTTCCATCAGGTGAAATTTCAGGTTCGCCTGCATCCTGCTGGTCATTTTTTCTTTTTGTTAACTGAACCCCTTCACCACCTCCGGCAATATGATACATCCACATTTCTCCCGCTCCAAGTGAACGACCACTTGTAAAATGCTTTCTGGCGATTAAATATTCACTGTCAGGAGTCCAGACGGCATTATTCAATAAGCGGAATGTTTCTTTGGTTATTGCCCTCTTACCTGATCCGTCAGCATTCATAATCCAGATATTATCTCCACCATCTTTATCACTGGTATAGGAAATATATTTACCATTAGGGCTAAATCTAGGTTGTACCTCTGAAGCCATACCCCCTGCGAGCAATGTTGCTTTTCCCCCTGTTACCGGCATTTTATAAATGTCGCCCAGGAGGTCAAAAACAATTACCTGCCCATCCGGACTAAGATCAAGGTTCATCCATGTACCCTCATTGGTCTGAAAGTTTAATGATTTTGACGGTCCAGTAGGTTTTTCAACATTCCATTTTGGATTTTGCTGTGCAGATAGCTGGGAAGCCAGCAAAGCTAAAAAAGTAAGTATAAGTGCTCTCATCATGTAATTATTCAATTGGACCCGCAATTTAGTAAATATTCATAGTTTTGAGTTTATCACCTATTAAATGAAGATTTCTTGATTTTATTGTGATAAATGATCTAAACCCGAGCGAACAAGAATGACAATTCAATCTATCCTTTCTAAATACTGGGGTTTTTCAACATTCCGGCCATTGCAGGAGGATATTATTCAGTCAGTTCTGGAGGGTAATGATACACTTGCCCTTATGCCAACAGGCGGGGGTAAGTCACTGTGTTTCCAGGTTCCGGCACTTTTAAAGCCCGGTATTTGCATTGTTGTTTCGCCGCTCATTGCCCTGATGAAAGATCAGGTCGAGAATCTTAAAGAAAAGGGTATAAAGGCAATCGCAATTATTTCGGGTATGGGGAAAAGGGAAGTAGATATCGCACTGGATAATTGTATTTATGGAGACATTAAGTTTCTCTATCTTTCACCTGAAAGACTTCTATCAGACCTTGTAAGAGAGCGTATCAGGTACATGAAAGTCAATCTGATTGCAATAGATGAAGCGCATTGTATATCGCAATGGGGTTATGATTTCAGACCACCTTATCTTCATCTGACCGAACTAAGGGAGCTTCATCCGGAGATTCCGGTGCTCGCACTTACAGCAACAGCTACCGAACGTGTTGCAGCAGATATTCAGGTAAAACTCAATTTTAAAAACAGACTGGTATTCAGGAAGTCATTTGAACGCTTAAATCTGAGTTATCTGGTTTATAATGAGGAAAATAAGCTTCGAAAGCTTATCTCTATTGCAAGGAATGTAAAGGGTTCCGGCATTATTTACGTCAGAAACCGACGGGAGACTCAGGAAGTTTCAAGACAGCTTAATCTGGAAGGTATTATTAGTGATTTTTATCATGCCGGACTTGATACTCCATTAAGAATGAAAAAGCAGTCTGCCTGGAAGAATTCTGAGATCAGGATAATGGTTGCCACAAACGCATTTGGTATGGGGATTGATAAAGCAGATGTTCGTTTTGTAGTCCATCTGGATCTGCCCGAAAGCCTTGAAGCCTATTATCAGGAAGCGGGCAGGTGTGGTCGGGATGAGAAAAAGGCTTATGCAGTTTTATTGTATAATAATGCAGACAAAGCACTAATTACAAAAAGACTAGATCAGCATTATCCTTCAATTGACGAGATTAAGCAAATTTACCATAATCTTGGAAATTATTACCAGCTTGCCTACGGGGCAGGGGAAGGCCTTTCTTTAGAATTTGATCTCGCAGACTTTTGCAACAGATTCAAGCTGGATCCGGTAAGAGCCATACATGCATTTAAGTTTCTTGAGCATGATGAATATCTTGCTTTGAGTGAAACCGTGTTTCTACCCTCCAGGGTTCAGGTGCTCTTAACACATGAAGATCTTTATCGTTTTCAGGTCGGTCAACCGGCATATGATCACTTCATTAAGGTTTTATTAAGATCATATGGAGGTATTTTTGAGCAGTTAGTAGGTATAAAGGAAAGCGACCTCGCCAAGAGGGTAGATATAAGCAGAACTGAAACAGTAAAAATATTAAGTAAACTACATGAGCTCCAGATAATTACTTACATACCACTAACAGATAAACCTCATCTTAATTTTATAAAGCCAAGGGTCGACTCGCAGCATCTGTATATTGACAGAAAATATCATGCTGATCGCTATCAGATTCATAAATCACAAATTGAGGCAGTTCTTGCTTATGCCGAAAACTATAAATGCAGGAGTCAGCAATTACTCAATTATTTCAATGAAACTCATGCCAAGGTTTGCGGAGTGTGTGATGTTTGTATCGAAAATAGAAAGTTGAATAAGAAGGATAGCCAGAATGATGAAATTATCAAGGAAATTTTGAATGAATTAAGCAAAAGTCCTTCTCATCTCGACCAGTTAATGGAAGCTATAAATACAGGTAATTCTAACGAAAGACTCAAAGTGATCAGAATGCTCCTTGATGCCGGAACGATAAAAGTGAATGGGGAGTTTTATTATTTAAAAGGGTGATAGCTTGTACTAAAATATGGGAATAAAATCTCCACATTCCTGCTCAGTTACCGTTTGCCTACCAATATACCCATTAGAAATTTTGCAAATTCTCGCCTGCTATTAATAGCCTGCAGCTTTAGCTGGAGGTGTATGATGGTCTATAAATGGGCTTTAGCCTCAAAGTTCGACTTAAAATCCCGATTTCCAATTCTTATTTAATTATATTGTAACATAATTATTGCATCTGTTGTCAAAAGAAAAAAAGACCATGAGAAATTTTTCGCTGAATTCAATTGCTTTTCTATCTGCAGCTGTTCTTTTATTATCATCCTGCAATGGATTTGACTGTATCAATGGCTCTGGTAATCAGGTTACTGAGAGCAGAGACATAGGAACATTTAATCAGGTTGAGACTAGTGGTTCTCTTAAAATAGTACTTAGTCAGGATTCAACAAGTTCTATCAGAATTTTAGCAGATGATAATATTCAGAAAGAGATTCAGACTAGGCTTAGTGGAAATACGCTAAAAATTGACATTGAGGGGAATTTTTGTGATGCCGGTCCGGTTACGATTTATCTGGGATCAAAGGACTATCAAAAAATTGAGTCTTCAGGTTCTGTTGAAGTTTTGAGCGAAGGAAAATTGAACTTAAACGAGCTTGATCTGGAACTTCATGGTTCATCAAAAGTAATGCTCGATCTGAACGTAAAATCATTAAGGACATCTTCAAGCGGTTCCTCTGAAATAGTTTTGAAAGGACAGGCAGGAATTCATGATCTGGATATGACCGGATCCAGTTCTGTTGAAGCTCTTGACTTTGTTGTAGGTGAATACCAGATTAACAGTACAGGAGCAAGCAAATCCCGCATTAATGTATTGAACTCACTGGAAGTTAATTCCCGCGGAGCTAGTGAAGTTGAATATAAAGGAAAACCCTCTAAAATTGAAAAAGATAACTCAGGTGCTTCTGTGGTCAGAAGCATTAATTGATTCTCAATAGCTATCAGGTTTTATAAATTTCGCGCAGATTAAATAAATTATTAATTTAAGCTCTTTGTTAAATTAATAGGAGCAATGATAGACTAAGTCTGATCATCTGTTACAGCCCATATCTATGCGAAATAATAAAGAGACAATTAAAGCCTGGGCCATGTTCGACTGGTCTAACTCTGCATATAATCTGGTCATTACCTCTACAATTTTCCCCGCTTATTATACAATAATTACCACTACTGAGGAATTTGGGGACAAGGTAGTTTTCATGGGCAGGACTTTTACTAACACAGCACTTTCAAACTATGCGCTGTCGGTAGCCTATCTGATTATGGCCTTGTTACTTCCGGTATTATCTTCAATCGCAGATTTTAGAGGAAATAAGAAAATATTTATGAAGGTTTTCACCTACATAGGAAGTATTTCATGTGCAGGATTATTCTTTTTTAAACTTGAAACACTTGAACTTGGTATCATCTGTTTCACATTAGCTGCAATAGGATATATCGGTGGAGTGATGTTTAATAATTCATATTTACCTGAAATTGCCACAATTGATCAACAGGACAGAGTAAGTGCCAAAGGTTTTGCTTATGGGTATATCGGCAGTGTTTTACTTCAGATCATCTGTTTTGTTTTTGTTTTAAAACCTGAACTTTTTGGTATAACTGATGCCTCATTGCCTGCCCGTTTATCATTTCTTCTGGTAGGAATCTGGTGGATAGGTTTTGCTCAGATACCATTCAGGAAGTTACCTGCCGGAAGTCCCAATTACGATAAGATTACAAAAAGCACGGTTAAGAATGGTTTTCAGGAACTTCTTAAAGTCTGGAATCAGCTAAAATCCATGGCTCTGCTAAAAAGATTTTTGTTCGCATTCTTTTTTTACTCAATGGGAGTACAGACAATTATGCTTGTTGCGGCCGGATTTGGAGAAAAAGTATTGAAACTTGGCACTTCAAAATTGATTGCCATCATTCTAATTATTCAGCTGGTGGCCATCATTGGGGCATTAATTATGTCATTTTTTGCAAAAAGATACGGTAATATCCAGGTTATTATAGTTGTTCTGACTATTTGGATTGGTGTATGTGTTGCAGCCTATTATATTCAGAATGAGACCCAATTCTATGTAATTGCAGCAGTTGTGGGTTTGGTAATGGGAGGGATACAGTCGATATCCAGATCAACCTATTCTAAATTTTTGCCTGAAAACACACCTGATACAGCATCTTTTTTTAGTTTCTATGATGTTACTGAGAAGATTGCGATTGTTATTGGTCTGTTTAGCTTTGCCTATATCGAAGAGTTTACAGGAAGTATGCGAAATTCAGCAATTAGTCTTGCCGGATTTTTTATATGTGGATTATTGATCCTTTTTTCTATCTTTTTTATAAAGTCAAAAAAAACAGATAGTTTGCGTTCAGTATAGTTTTTTTTCGGAATTTAGCAGCATTCCCTTCCTCCGGATAAAATCTATTTTTAGAATATGAATGTTGAATTATTTATTCCCTGCTTTATTGATCAGCTGTACCCTCAGACTGCATTTAACACTATCAAAATTCTTGAAAAAGCAGGATGTAAGGTAATTTATAATGCCGAACAAACCTGTTGTGGTCAGCCGGCTTATAATGCAGGATTCTGGGAGGAAGCTAAAGTGGTTGGAGCAAAATTTTTGAATGATTTTTCAGAAAGTACTTATATAGTTTCTCCATCTGCTTCCTGTACCGGTATGGTTAAGAATTCATTTAATGACCTTTTTACGAATACCACAGTACATAATAAATGCCGTTCAATTCAAAATAACATTCATGAACTTTCTGGCTTTCTGGTTAATATATTGAAGAAAGATTATTTCGGTGCTGAATTGGAAGGCAGGGCGGTCTATCACGATTCTTGTTCAGGATTAAGGGAATGTAATATTAAAGCCGAACCCAGGCAATTGCTAAGTAAGGTGCATGGCCTTGATCTTGTTGAGATGAAGGATACCGATGTTTGCTGTGGTTTTGGAGGCACATTTGCAGTCAAATTTGATTCTATCTCCAGTGCTATGGCAGAGCAAAAGGTTAATAATGCGCTTGAAATGGAGGCGGATTATATTATTTCAACCGATGCATCCTGTTTAATTAACCTTCAGGCTTATATTGATCAGCATAATCTTAAGCTAAAAACTATGCATATTGCTGATGTTTTGGCCAGTGGTTGGGGGAATGTATAAACCTGTTTTTAAAAGGTTTTATCCAATCAAAAACGCAAGCCCATTGCTTACAGGGTCACAAAGATCCTTTACTTTTTTCTCCCTGAATAATTTTTCTATCAGATCCCTTGCAACCTTATAATCGTCATGAATAGGGCATGGGTGTGAGGCTGAACACTTACTTAAACCCAGACCACAAGCTTTAAATACCTGATCTCCTTCAACAGACTCAACAATATTGATTATTGGTTGCTTACGTTGTGAATCATTGATAAAAAAACCTCCGGATGGACCTTTAGTACTATTTATTATGCCCTGCCGCACCAAGGTTTGCAATATTTTTCCAACTGTATGCTCGCTTGCATGTATGTGTTTTGCAATTTCTATCATACCGGCTTTATCACTATCCTCAGCCCTGGATGCCAGATAAATAACGGCTTTTATTGCTGTTTTACAGGTATAACTTAACATTTCTAACGGTCTAAATATTCTTTGCCTTCAGGTGAGATCCTATCCGGACTCCAGGCAGGGTCAAATACAAGGTTAATACTGATCTGATAGTCCTTAAAAGCATTACTAAGCGATTGCTGTACATCAGCGGTGATGCTTTCTCCCATCGGGCAAAATTGTGTAGTCAGGGTCATCGTAATGATTATTATTTTATCTTCATCGTTAAAATCTATCCGGTAGATCAGTCCGAGATCAACCACATTTAATCCTATCTCCGGATCAAACACATCGTAAAGTCCGGCAAGAGCTGCACTACAGTAAAGATTATTATTACTTAATACCTCCATTATTCTTTGACCCGATGAAATACCGTTTTTACTACATTGATTACATATAAAATAGCCGATGCAAGTAATATTGCCGCACCGGCTTTCAAAAGCAAATCATTTAATATAAGGATGCCCGCCACGAATAGTATAAAGCCTGTAAGATAAAGCAAGCCCATGACTTTGAAAAGATTTTCGCTGAATAATTCTTTTGGTGCAGGGGTTTTCCCCATTGCCCTTGTATGATAAACCTTATTCCAGATTATGAAAGGTAATGTTTTAAAGGTCATACCTATAATTAATGCAGTTATCCATCCAAAAAAAATGCAAAATCCGTACAATAATACAATAGTCGGTTTTGAATCTTCCCTGATGAAATAAATAACCACTATTAAACATAGTAAGGGCAGGAGCAACATGGCAACTGATAATAGCGAAATTTTCATTTGCTCATCTACATGCTTTCTTATCCGTGTTCTATAAGCTCTGTAGTTATAAATCCCGAATAAAACTAATGCAATTAGTACAAGCAAAAATGGGCTATAGTATAAGTTGGGATAAGCCCCGGAGGTTTTTAAAATTATAAAAGCAAAAAGGGCGATATTGATCAGGGCAAAAATCCACCATAAGGTTACAGAACTTGAATATTTGGAGATCAGGAACATAGGAATCAGTCGCGAAGCAACCCCAATAATCAACAATAAAAACCATCCTGCAAGGCCCATATGGGCATGGATTGATAGGTATTCAATCGAATTCTCAGGCAGCCATGAACGGCTGAAATTAAAAACTAACAATAGCCCGAAAAAGGTTGTTGTGAATAACCAAAGTGAGGCTGTGGCAATAAAAAAGGCATGTATATTGTATTTTTTGCTTTCTACGATACTTCCGATAACATTCAGAAAATAGCAAATCACAGAAGCATTGACCAGAATAGCACCTGTTTGCAGAATCAGTCCGGTATTAAACAGATAAAATCCGGTTACAAGAAGCGGAATGCCGGCTGCAGCAAAAATAAAGGATAATAAGGCAAGTAAATAACTGTCAAGCTTTCCTTCAATCAGTACAGGAAGCAACTGGTGACTGGCGCCAAGAATGATCATTGTTCCCCATCCTAATGCCATCAGATGTGTTATAGCCAGGGTTTTAGGATTAAAATAATGTTGTGTGATAATATCCGTATTTAGCAGTAGCAGGGCGCATGATATTAAAAAGGAAGCTGCCGCAAAAACATAGAAGGGGAGCACAACCTTATGAGAAGTTGTTTGCTGTAATCCCGAAGCTGAATCGCCTGCTAACATATTATTTCTTAAATATCAACAGAAAAACTTCATTCGCACTGATTTCATTGATTCGATATTCGAAGTCCCTGTCTTTAAGTTCGCTTAATAGAAATACCGGAATGCGTTTATGATGAACGAATAATGCTTTGCCATGTTCCAGTTTTTCCAGTTCACTCAGAATAGTCATCATTGGGGCAGGCATTTCCAGATGCCGTACATCAACTTTAATCATTCTGTTTTCATATTGTTTTAAAAGCTGGTTCCAGTCAGCATCGACTCCTTCAGGGGTAGCTTGCTGTATTCTTTCAGCCTGTTTGTTTCTATAGAAATAAGTTTCAATCAGGTTCTTTTCAATCAAATCAACATAGGAATCAAAACCTTGCTTCTCCAATAATTTGATCAGAGGAGTAGGTTCGAAGGTGTTAATTATCTTCAATACCTGGCCTTCCTTCAGCTCTTTTATATGCCTCTGAATTAGTTTTAACGGGTCATTGCCTTCTGCAAGCATCGCCCTGACATCCAAAGGGATAATATGGGCGGTTTCAATGTCCTTTACAAATTCTTTCAGAGATTTTCGCAATACAAGATCCTGTTCCTGAACTGAATTGTCGGAAACAAAGCCGAGAGGTTTCAATATTTCAAAGAAATCCTCCGGTTTGCATCCGCCAATCTTTGAAGCCATAGCTATGCTGGTTCTGCCGGCCATAAGTTTCCTGAGAACCGGATTACGCAGTTTCTTAAAATCGGGACTTAAAGTTATTATTGCTTCAAGCGCATCCGGATGAAACTTTATTAAGTCCGCGATTTTAGTTTTAGAATTTATCTGCATCTCTTTTTTATTTTCAAAATTCTCATATCTCATATCTCCCATCTCATCTTACACCTTCTCCATCTCAATTGCTTTTGGAAATAAAATATTGTTCTCTAAGTGGATATGAAGGTGAAGGTCATTTTCAAAGTCCTGAAGCATCTTAAACAGTAATTTGTAGCTGGCACAGGCATCAGCAGGTAAAGCATATTCCTTACTCAGCTCACGAATCTTATCAAATGCCCTTCCTACATGGTCATGGTCTTTCTCAAGATCATCAATTAAACCGGCCAGGTCTTTTTCCTGTCTGAGCAATGGAAGGTTGCCTTTACGGGCTTCAACAATCTTTTTAATATAAGTAAACAATACATTCTCTTCCTCTTCGAGGTGCTCAGTAAGTTCTTTATTGATCTCAGCAACCAGCTTTTGTATCTGTATAAGTTCAGGATGCTGTGCGCCATGGACCTGTGCTACTTTTGAACCATAAGTCATTAGTTCCGGCAAATACTTCCTGACATAATGGTGATGTGTATTGACTATATAATCAGCAAGAAAATCCAAGCCCCAGTCATTATAGGAAATATTGCTTGCCTTGTTTTCAGTTTCAATCTGTCTTAATTCTGTTTGTACTTTCGTGGCATCAATATTCTTTTCAGCACATACCTCGGCAATTGTCTTTTTACCACCACAACAGAAGTCGATTCCATATTTTTTGAATACTTCTACCTTGCGGAGGTCTTTCACTGCGATCTCTCCAATGGTTTCCTTCCCATCTTCACGTTTTGTTACTTTTACATCCCACCACTCAGGGCCTTCTTCAAGGTATTCCCAGGTAAAGATATCCCCACGCTCACCAAGTAGTTGATAATAAACTGGCTTAGGGTCATGGTCATTGTGTATAGTCAGGCTTTCTCCGGCTTTCAGATC
Source organism: Sphingobacteriales bacterium 16-39-50 (assembly GCA_002257025.1). Lineage (GTDB taxonomy): Bacteria > Bacteroidota > Bacteroidia > Sphingobacteriales > Sphingobacteriaceae > Daejeonella. The sequence goes on from NCHA01000001.1 coordinate 104,439, forward strand.
ATCAAATACCCTGAATATTGTTGGGTGTTTTAATTTTGGTTCGATCAGGGTAACATTAATAAAGTTGTTTTCAAGGATTTCCATAGTATGTTGTATTAGTTTTCGAATCAAATGTAATATAATAAAAGTATTAAAGTACTTTTATACTTATAAAATTACAATTCTGTGTAAATTGATATGCTTCTTCTAAGAGAGGCTAGTGTTATTAACACTACGCTCGCTGAATAGGCCCCAGCTTTAGCTGGGGATAATGAGATTGCTCGTTGTCGGGCCAGTCCGAAAGGAGTTCATCCGGGCGGGCTTCAGCCCAACATTCAGCAACAGCTTAGGAAAATTAGATTGGACTTTATCCCGATAGCTCGAAATTTTGGCGCTGAAGCACCATTATTTGTTCCGTTCTGGTCGCTTAGGTTTTGGGCTAAAGCCCCATCTAAGAACCCGATCATTACCCGGAGCTAAAGCATCGGGCTATTTAGCGTTGTGGCAAATGGTTTGATTTATTTTGACCTAAAAATGAAATATTCTTATGTTATCGCCTATTTACCTTACTCAAACATTTGTCTCTGCATGAAAAATCACCCAAATTATCTTATTTTTGCAATGAATTGAAGATCACTTTGTAGGTGATCATTTGAATATTTTAAATTATAACATATAAATCATTTTGTAGATGATCAAGATTACCCTTCCTGATGGTTCTGTTCGTGAATATGAGCAGGGAATCACAGCACATCAAATCGCACTTTCAATTTCTGAAGGATTAGCCAGAAATGTCTTAGCAGCAGAGGTTAACGGACAAGTATGGGATTCGAGCCGGCCGATAGAATCAGATTCAGCAGTAAAATTACTTACCTGGAATGATCAGGATGGAAAAGCTACCTTCTGGCATTCATCTGCGCATTTAATGGCAGAGGCTCTTGAATCCTTATACCCGGGTACCAAGTTTGGTATCGGTCCGGCAATTGAGACCGGGTTTTACTATGATGTTGACTTTGGTGACCGTGAATTCTCTTCTGATGATTTTAAGCAGATTGAAGATAAAATCCTTGAGCTTGCCCGGCAGAAATCTGATTTCTCAAGACAAGCAGTCTCTAAAGCAGATGCCATTAAATATTTTACAGAAAAAGATGATGAATATAAGCTGGATCTGATCAAAGATCTTAGCGATGGTTCAATTACTTTTTATACTCAGGGAAATTTTACTGATCTGTGCCGCGGACCACATATTCCAAATACAGGATTCATCAAGGCTGTAAAGCTGATGAATGTGGCCGGGGCATACTGGAGAGGGGATGAGAGCAGAAAGCAATTGACCCGTATCTACGGAGTAACCTATCCCAAACAAAGTGAGCTTACTGATTATCTTCATATGATTGAAGAGGCAAAAAAGCGTGACCACCGTAAATTGGGTAAGGAACTGGAGCTATTTGCATTTTCAGATAAGGTGGGCATGGGATTGCCCTTATGGCTCCCAAAAGGTACAGCACTGAGAGAAAAGCTCGTAAATTTCCTTCAGCGGGCACAGGTTAAATCTGGATATGAGCAGGTAATTACCCCGCATATAGGCCATAAGAACCTCTATATTACTTCTGGCCATTATGAAAAATATGGTGCTGATTCATTTCAGCCGATCAAAACACCGCAGGAAGGAGAGGAGTTCTTTTTAAAACCGATGAACTGCCCACACCACTGCGAGATCTATAAAACCAAACCCCGTTCCTACAAGGATCTTCCGGTCAGATATGCAGAGTTTGGAACAGTTTACCGTTACGAGCAGAGTGGTGAGTTACATGGTTTAACCCGTGTTCGTGGCTTTACTCAGGATGATGCACATTTATTTTGCCGTCCTGATCAGGTTAAGGAGGAATTTAAAAAGGTAATTGACCTGGTTTTATATGTTTTTAAGGCATTAGGGTTCGATAATTATACCGCACAAATTTCCCTTCGTGATCCGGAAAATAAAACGAAATATATTGGCACGGATGAAAACTGGAAGCTTGCTGAATCTGCGATCATTGAAGCGGCAGAAGAAAAAGGTCTGACAACTGTTATTGAATTTGGAGAAGCCGCGTTTTATGGGCCAAAACTCGACTTTATGGTGAAGGATGCGCTTGGAAGGAAGTGGCAGTTGGGTACCATTCAGGTTGATTATAATTTACCTGAGCGTTTTGAACTGGAATATACCGGAAGCGATAATCAGAAGCATCGTCCGGTGATGATTCACAGGGCACCTTTTGGCTCACTTGAGCGCTTTGTTGCCGTATTGATCGAACACTGTGCCGGAGAATTTCCATTGTGGTTAACCCCGGAGCAATTTATCGTTCTACCTATCTCCGAAAAATATGAGGATTATGCAAAAAAAGTTTTAGAATCGCTTAATAATTCCGATATTCGCGGCTTGATTGACTCTCGTGACGAGAAGATTGGCCGTAAAATAAGAGATGCGGAAGTGAAAAAGATTCCCTACATGCTCATAATTGGGGAGAAGGAAATGAATGAAGGCATGGTTTCTGTTAGAAGACATGGGCAGGGAGATGTGGGCAGTATGAAGATAGAAGAGTTTAGTAATCAATTAGTTAAAGAAATAACAATTTAAGTAAATATAATTTGGCATTAGGAAGACCAGGCTTTAACAGAGGACCACGACCTCCGTTTAAAAAGAAAGAAGCAGAACATAAGATCAATGATTTGATCAGGGCGCCTGAAGTGCGCTTAACTGGTGATAACGTGGAAACTGGTATATATCCGTTCAGAGAAGCTTTAGCTATGGCTATCGAGCAGGATTTAGACCTTGTTGAGATTTCTCCAAATGCAGTTCCGCCTGTATGTAAGATTGTTGATTACAACAAATTTATCTACGAGCAGAAGAAAAAGATGAAGGAAATTAAGTCCAATGCAAAACAAACGGTCATTAAAGAGATCCGTTTTGGACCTAATACCAATGATCATGATTTTCAGTTCAAACTGAAACATGCGATAGGCTTCCTTGAAAATGGTGAGAAAGTACGTGCTTATGTTCATTTCAAAGGCCGTGCAATTGTGTACAAAGAGCAGGGAGAGATCCTTTTATTGAAATTTGCACAGGCATTGGAGGATGTTGGTAAAGTAGAACAGCTTCCTAAGCTGGAAGGAAAACGGATGTTTTTGACCGTTGCTCCTAAACATGCTGGGAAAAAATAATTCAATTTGTCATCCGATAGCTATCGGATTTATCGATTTGTCCATTGAGACGTAGCCCCATTGACAAATCGAATAATAGACAAATAGACAAATAGAATAATAGACAAATAAATATAATAGAGTTATGCCAAAAATGAAAACGTGCTCCAGTGCAAAAAAGCGTTTTAAGCTTACTGGAACAGGTAAAATCAAAAGAAAGAACGCTTTCAAGAGCCACATCTTAACCAAGATGAGCAACAAGCGTAAGCGCGCTTTAGGTCAGACAAGTTTAGTTTCTGACGCAGATATGGGCAACGTAAAACGTATGCTTACAATCGGCAAATAATTAACAAATTAATTTAACCAGGTATCAGGTTTTAAAGTTTCTTAAAAGGAACACCGCTTACCAAAAAACAACACAACATGCCACGTTCGGTTAACGCAGTAGCGTCAAGAAGAAGAAGAAAAAAGGTCTTAGATTTAGCCAAAGGCTATTGGGGATCAAGAAGCAAGGTTTTTACCGTTGCTAAAAACACTGTCGAGAAAGGTTTGCAATATGCTTACCGTGACCGTAAAACCAAGAAAAGAGAATTCAGAGCTTTGTGGATTCAGCGTATTAACGCTGGGGCACGTCAGCACGGACTATCATACTCTGTATTAATGGGTAAATTAACTGCAAAAGGAAACGGATTAAACCGTAAAGTTTTAGCTGATTTGGCTATGAACCATCCTGAAGCGTTTAAAGCTGTCGTTGATTCAGTAAAATAGTTTTATTTCTAATATATTATAAAAGGGAGCCTCTTCAGGTTCCCTTTTTTGTTAGCTAAATTTTTTAGATTAATCTTTGTATACCTATATTGTGATGAATCAACAAGTAAAATATGGATTTTGGTCGCCTGCCTGATAATGAATTCCCCCTGGTAGATTTTACTCTTCCCTCTGATACAAACCTAACAAAACAGGTCCTTAAGGAAGCAGAAAAAGCTCCAGGGTCTGATTTATATGTTGGATGCGCTAAATGGGGTAGAAAGGAGTGGATAGGAATGATTTATCCTCCTAAGACTAAAGAAGCCAATTTTTTAGGAGAATATGTTAAGCATTTCAACAGTATTGAGCTGAATGCTATTTTTTATGGAATGCCAAAAAAGGAGCAGGTAAATGCCTGGAGGGAAAAGGCCGAAGCATCCCGTTCAGATTTCAAATTTTTTCCTAAGTTCACCCAAAGCATAAGCCATATTAAAAGATTGAAAGATGCTGAAGAGCTTACTTCTCAATATTTGGACAGTATATCAGAATTTGGAAACACTTTAGGTCCGGCATTCCTTCAATTGAGTGATAATTTTGGACCTAAAAATTTTGATATTCTTAAGCATTATCTCGAAAAACTCCCCATAGACTTCGAAGTTTTTGTAGAAGTGAGACATAAAGACTGGTATGAGGACACTGTTGCCAGAAGAGAACTTTTTGATATGATGCATTCGCTTAAAAAAGGTTCTGTCATTACAGATGCAAGCGGGAGAAGGGATTGTGTGCATATGGAATTAACGATCCCAAATGCATTTATCCGTTTTGTTGGTAATGGCCTGCATTCCACAGATTTCAGTCGTATTGATGCCTGGGTAGAGCGTTTAGCAAATTGGAAAGATCTGGGACTAAATAAGATCTGTTTCTTTCTTCACCAGCATGATGAAAAGGACACCCCGATTCTGGCAGATTATACAATCAAAAAATTCAACGAAAAGCTGGGCACAGATCTGCAACCTCCGGGTCTTATTCAAACCTCAACTCTCTTTTAACAACAAAGCCGCTGATATGAAAATATCAGCGGCTTTTATTTTATCAATCACAATCCATTCCCCCGGTAGCTATTGGGTCTCTATTCTCTATTTCCTATTTCCTATTTCCTATTCCCTTTACTACTCTATTCCTCTAACACCTTAGTCACCAGTGCCGCAGCCTCCTTTAGCAGAATCGCAGAATAAACCTTCAATCCTGATTCATCAATCAGTTTTTTAGCTTCTACAGCGTTAGTTCCTTGCAAACGAACAATGATCGGTACCGGAATATTTCCTATTTCCTTGTAAGCATCAATAACACCCTGAGCTACACGGTCGCAGCGTACAATACCACCGAAGATATTGATCAGGATTGCTTTTACATTCGGATCTGAAAGTATGATATTAAATCCTGCTTTTACAGTCTCAGCATTTGCAGTTCCACCCACATCCAGGAAATTTGCCGGCTCACCGCCTGCAAGTTTAATGATATCCATGGTAGCCATCGCTAGTCCGGCACCATTAACCATACAGCCAACATTACCATCTAACTTTACGTAGTTCAGATTTGATTTGCTTGCTTCAACTTCGGTTGGATCTTCTTCACTGGTATCGCGCATCGCTGCATAATCCGGATGACGGAATAAACCATTGTCATCAAGATTCACTTTTGCATCAACTGCAAGTATTTTATTATCAGATGTTTTTAAAACAGGATTGATCTCAAACATAGAAGAATCAGTTCCTTCATAAGCTTTGCACAATGCTGCAATGAACTTGATCATGTCTTTAAAAGCATCACCGCTTAATCCAAGATTGAAGGCGATTTTACGTGCCTGAAATCCCTGAAGACCAACTTTAGGATCAATTTCTTCTTTGAAAATAAGATGAGGAGTATGTTCTGCAACTTCTTCAATATCCATACCTCCTTCGGTTGAGTACATAATGATGTTACGGCCTCTTGAACGATCGAGTAATACACTGATATAGAACTCTTTTGTTTCACTCTCTCCCGGATAATAAACATCCTGAGCAACTAAAACTTTACTTACCAACTTACCTTCAGGACCAGTTTGAGGGGTCACTAATTGCATTCCGATAATCTGTCCTGCTTTTTCCTTAACTTCTTCCAGGTTTTTCGCAAGCTTTACGCCTCCGCCTTTTCCTCTGCCACCGGCATGGATTTGAGCCTTTATAACAACCCAGTCTGAATTATAATCTACTTTTAGCTTCTTCGCGGCGTCAACAGCCTGTTCTGCAGTATCAGCAACAATGCCTTCCTGAACTCTGACACCAAAGCTTTTTAAAATTGCTTTACCCTGATATTCGTGAATATTCATTTACTTATTATTTGTCGTAAAACTACGTTTTTATTACTAACCTGAAAATAGTAAAGGCTGTTTTTTTTCAAAAATTAAGCTATTATTTTACAGGAAGCGATAGTTTAGTAAACAATTCACACATTTGCATATTCATAAGATCTATATTCATGCTTGAGGCAAGGGGAATTCAGAAATCATACGGTAACTTACAGATATTAAAGGGTGTTGATCTGGATATTAAAAAGGCTGAAATTGTAACTATTATTGGGGCATCGGGTGCTGGTAAAAGCACCTTACTTCATATTATTGGAACCCTCGACAAACCAGATCAAGGGACTCTTCTATTAAATAATATTGACGTTAACTCTCTTTCTTCAAAGAAGTTAAGTGCCTTTAGAAACGAGCAAATTGGTTTTATCTTCCAGTTTCACCATTTGCTGCCCGAGTTTACAGCATTAGAAAATATCTGTATACCTGCATATATTGCCAAAAAGGGCAAAAGAGAAGCTGAAAAAAGGGCATTAGAGCTTCTTGATCTTCTTGGTTTAAGAGAAAGGGCAAATCATAAACCAAATGAACTTTCAGGTGGTGAGCAGCAGCGGGTGGCTGTTGCCAGAGCAATGGTAAATAGCCCGGCGATTATTCTGGCAGATGAACCATCAGGTAATCTGGATTCTGCCAATGCAGAAAGTTTACATCGCTTGTTTTTAGACCTGCGGGATAGCTTGCAACAGACCTTTGTAATCGTTACCCATAATGAAAATCTGGCCGAAATGGCAGACCGGAAGGTGTTGATGAAAGACGGTATGATAATCAATTATTAAGATGGCGATTCTGATTACAGCAGCTTCCTTCGCTGTTGCATATAAACTGGAGCGATTCCTCAATGAACCTGAAGACTATTTTGCCGAGCAAATTGAAATGCCTGCAATTCCAGGCAAAAAATTCATTCGCATACCCAATGCTTTATCACCAATCTTTATAAGTGAAATGTTAAAGATTTGCCTTGATAATCAAATAGTTAAGATTTTTCCTTTGAAGAGATCAGAGATTGAAGAGTTATCTAAGGCAAATCAGCTCTTTAGCGAATATGGAATTAGTATCATAATACCGTCAGATGAATGGATTCTGTAATCAGCATTAAACGATTTGAATACCGATTGGTCTAATATTTGTATTCTCATGAATTGTTATTTGTTTGCGGATGGATTATCTGGGAGTGGGAATTACCTGACAATGAGAAACCTGGTATTTTTACCTGGGGAATGAGTTATGGAAGTATCGATTTTGATTTCATAAATTTGAATATGCTTAAATATAAGGATCTCGATAAGCGCATAAAGGCTTTTGTATTTGAATTAGATGATGTTATTTATCCTGAGAAAGATTATCTGTTACAGGTCTATTATCTTTTTACCAATTTTATTGAGTTTACCGAAGGCTTTCCATCTGCTCATGATCTTACTGAATTTTTCAAAACAGCTTATACTCATCATGGAGATGAAGGTATTTTTGACAGGGCAAAAGAGGCTTTTGGTTTAGAGGAAAAATATCGCGATAATTTTGAAAGACTGTATTTTACAGCACGATTACCTTTGAAATTATTATTGTTTTCAGGGATTTTAGAACTGATGCAGGAGATTGTTGTAGACAGAAAGCATTTGTTTTTGGTTACAAACGGAAAGCCTGAAATACAGTTGAACAAGATCAGACAGATCGAGTGGAATGGACTCGAGAAATATTTGAGGGTTTATTATGCATCAGAGATAAACCTGAAACCAAATCCTGACGTATTATCGTATATTATGGATGAACATCAGTTAATAAGAAAAGATATTATGGTCATTGGAGCCACAGAAACTGATCTGGAATTTGCAATATCCTCAGGCGTTGATTATTTAGCTGTAGATGAATTTCTGTAAATTGAATTTAAATTTGGACTACCAATTCTAAACTATATAAAAACTAACCAAAAAAATGTTGAATAAAATGAATTTAAGATCAATAAATAAACTGTTAATTTTCTCTCTGAGTTTATTAATACTTGCTTCCTCTTGTAAAAAAGATCCTAAAGCCAGCGTTACACCGACACCAACAACGTCACCTGTTGTTGTAGCTTCAAGATCAGATCTTACCAAGGACTCTATCTATCTCTATGCAAAGGAAACCTATTACTGGAATGAAGGTATGCCTACTTATGCAGTTTTTAATCCCAGGGGTTTCGGAAGCAATGAGGCAGTGTTGGATGCTATAATAGCTTTACCTGGAACAAATAAACCTACAGATAAGTATTCATTTCTGGATGATGGAGCGGTATCAAGTTCATTGAGTGGTGTAAGCGGAGACTATGGTTTTTCTGTATTTTATCATGATACAGATGGCATAAGTTCAACTCCAACAGATGACTTGCGTATAAAGTACGTTTCACCAAACTCACCTGCAGCATCTAAAGGTCTGAGAAGAGGTTACCGAATTACAAAATTAAATGGCAGAACCGACTTGAGTACTGCTCAAAGTGCGACTTTGAATTTTGTTGGTAATGCAGTATTTGGTTCAGCTAGCTCTGTGTCTATGACTATTTTGAAACCGGATGGTAGTTTGGAAGAAGATGTAACGATTACTCGGGCGACTTATTCAAACAATCCTATATTTTTGACTAAAATACTCAATGTAGGATCAAAAAATGTTGGATATATTGTTTATAATAGTTTCACTACCAATTCAAGAGATGCATTAACTACTGAAATAGGTAAATTTCAGGCAGCTGGTGTCACTGAACTAATTGTAGATCTTCGTTATAACGGCGGTGGCTCTGTTGCTACTTCAGATGTGTTCACAAATTTAATTGCTCCCTCAGCCTATAGTGGGCAGGTAATGTATACCACTTACTGGACTAAAACGATGCAGGATGGAAACGCAAAAATCTTATCCAATCAGCCACTTCTTGATGCTCAGGGTAAATTGCAAAATTTTACGGGAGGTGTAAATGGGGTATATGCTACCTATGCTGATATTGATTACAGGCCTACCAAGAGTGCGGGAAATGTAGAAAATTTTGAGAAAGTGGGTATTGCTGAGTTTAAAAAGATTTACTTCCTGGTTTTAAGCGGAACTGCTTCTGCATCTGAATTATTGATAAATAGTCTTAAAGGAGTGATGCCTGGTGATGTTAAATTGATCGGGCAAAAAACCTACGGCAAGCCTGTTGGATTTTTCGCTATTAAGATAGATAAACTTGACCTTTATGTGCCTCAGTTTGAAACTAAAAACCAAAAGAATGAGGGTGGTTATTATAGTGGTATGGCCGTTGATTATACAGTTTCGGATGATGTAACTAAGGATTTTGGTGACCCAACAGAACGTTTGCTGGCAGCGGCTTTAAGCTATTCTGAAAAAGGAACCTTCTCAATCAGTAATATTCCATCTAAGATTGCAAGTATATCTGGTATGTCTGCTTATGAAACTGAAAGATTGAACGAAGTCTTTGATAGGAATGTGTTTAAAGGAATGATCGACGATAAACTAAAGCTTAAAAAACAGTAAAGTTGAAGCACTGATTTGCACTTAAACATATCTTTGTAAAAAAGCACTTCATAACATTATGAGGTGCTTTTTTTTGAAATCAATCCAAAATATCCCTTAAATTAGTGATTGAATAGTTTTGTATATCACATCTGTTTAAATTTTATAATTATGAATCTAAAACTGGGCGATTTAGCCCCAAATTTTAAAGCAAAAACTTCTCAGGGAGATATTAGTTTTTACGATTATTTAGGTGATAGCTGGGCCGTTCTTTTTTCTCACCCGGCAGATTATACACCTGTTTGTACTACAGAACTAGGAAAAACGGCTTCTTTGAAGAATGAGTTTGATAAACGGAATGTTAAGGTTATTGCATTAAGTGTTGATTCAGTTGAATCACATAAAGACTGGATCAAAGATATCAACGAAACTCAGCATGTGGAAGTAAATTTTCCGATTATTGCTGATGAGAACAGGGAAATTGCAGAAATGTATGGCATGATGCACCCGAATGCTTCTGAGACCTTTACAGTTCGTTCACTTTTCATCATTGGACCTGATAAAAAGATAAAACTGATGATTACTTATCCAGCATCTACAGGAAGAAATTTCCAGGAAATTCTGAGAGTAATTGACTCGCTTCAGTTAACTGCTAATTACAGCGTTGCTACCCCTGCCGACTGGAAGGAAGGTGAAGATGTAGTTGTTATCCCTGCGATTAAAACAGCAGATATTCCAGCGAAATTCCCTAAAGGATTCACTGAAATAAAACCTTATTTAAGAATGACCCCTCAACCTGATAAATAAGTTCAAATTTCTTCAAATTTATTTGTAGATGGATCATTTATAAAGACTCAGAAATAAATATATTTTGTATGCAAACAGGTAAAGTTAAATGGTTTAACAGCCAAAAAGGTTATGGATTTATCACTCAGGAAGATGGTAAAGAAATTTTTGTCCATTTTAAGGATATAGTAGGCGGAGCTAATGCCCTTCGTGATAATGATGAGGTTGAATTTGAGGTTGAAGAGGGTAGAAAAGGCTTGCAGGCAGTAAGTGTAAGGAAAATTTAAGGATTACGGGAAATAGGAGAATCTTTACTTGCCAAGCCTCAAAGGCTATTCCTGTCTATAATCTAAACCTATTTTAAAAAAAATGGAGCTATTATTGGCTCCATTTTTTTTATATAACCTGAGAAAGGAAGGTCTGTGCTTTTTCGGTTGTGCCTTCCCGTGTTCTGCTGTTATTTTTGTAGCAGATTTAGCATATACAATGATTCAGTATTGCAAAAAGCTAAAGCTGCCACAGGTTTATTTCAAATGGCCTTGATAGCACGCGTGTCGTACATGTGCTTTTATATTTAATTCCCGGAACCCGCGGCACGCGCATCAGGCTGCCCGTTCGGATGAAATACAGCCCAGGGTAAAATAAACCTTGCCTGAGGAGGTATCTTCCGGCTGATGGTAATTTTAAATAATGCGTGATTTCTTGCCGGAAATACTCCGGAGGAAAGGGCTGAACCAGACTATAACACACTTGTATTGATTTCCAAAATCAAATTTTATTCACTCCAGAGTCTTGTTTTATCAATTACATCCGGGTTAATTAACCTTCCTTATATCAAACTCAGGTTAATTTAATTTCTGCAACAGCTCAAAACAATAAGCTCATTATTCTTACTTGTACAGAACAAGAGATATTCATCCCCACCATCACTTATTTTGAGTTTTTTCTTCAAATTTTCCGGACTTACTGGAAAATTACGGCAAATAATATTCGCCTTTTTAAAGCTTTGTTCTTTAATGAATGTGCCATAGTTCCAGATCTTGTTTAATTTAAACTTACGCCCTGGAAATGAACTGTTAAGTTTGTCGGAAGTATATAAATGGGTGTGCGGATGGATTTTATGTATACCGAAGTCGCGCGTAATGAGTTTAAAACAACCGGCTTTTAGTAGGGCAACATCTGGCAGATATATAAAATCCAAAGGGTTTGAATATTCTGTGATTCCGAAATTTCTTTCTTCACTAATTCTGAATGAATAAGTTATGGTTTCATCAGCAGCAATCAATGCACAGATAATCATTGGATCATTACTACAGTTTTTACTATCAATAAGATAGAGAAGCTCTTTACATTCATTTTTTATACTTACAATATGTATACTGCTAACTTCCTTTAATTCATTTATTGTTGAATGAATATCCAACAGAGGGGCTGTTTTGATCATCAGCAATTCCGAGCGGCTTCGTAATAGCTCCAGATTAATAATAATATCAGGTTCACAATCTTTGAGCAGGAAAACTTTTTTTGAGTTTACTCTTCTGGATGGATCAATGTAAATAGTATTGTATTTATTAGTGTTGCAATGAAGATATTCGATGCCATCAACCCGATGATATTCGATTTTTACTCCAAGAACATCTGAATTATATTTTGAGATTTCAGAAAGCTCTGTATTCAGTTCACAATGAGTTACATTCATTGCTTTCTTAGCAAAAAAGCAGGTATCCACACCAAAGCCACCTGTGAGGTCTATTATATCATCTCCTGATATTAAATTCGATTTGTAAATGGCAGCAAGTTCTGATGAAGCCTGTTCAATAGCTAATTTGGGTGGGTAATAGATTCCCTGTGTTTGAAACCACAATGGAAGTTTGTGCTCACATCTTTTTTTACTATCAACCTGCTCAGCCAGTTCTTTGGACCTAATCTTTGGAAAAGGACTTTTTTTAAGACTTAGAGAAGGAATATCTGAATTTAAATTATCCTTAATAAAGTTCTGAACTTCGATATTTAAAAGATCCTTATTCACAGCCTATTTCATGACTAATTGTGCTGTTTTTTTGCTGAATTGCTCCATTACTATTGTTTTCCCCTTTATAAGTTGTTGAATTTCTTCTTCTTTGAAATAAATCACGGTTAGTAATTCAAGACCTTCAGTAGCTGAAAACAATAATTTGTCATGAAACTTATCAGTCATTCTTTTCAATTTTCCAGCATCCTGATCAAAGCATACTGAAACACTGAGTGCAGATAATTGCATCATGTTCAGTTTAATATGAGCTTCACTAAAGGATTTCAATAATTCACTTAAATACATCTCATCCATGTATGAGAAATCCCTGGTAGAAATAGTTAATAAAATCTGATTCTTTTTTAAAATAATTGCCTGAATATCAGTATCTAATTTAGCAGACTGGTCAATTCTTGTTCCACTTTCTTCTGGCTTTAAAAATGGCTTAACATATAAAGGAATACCCGCATTTTGTAAAGGTTTTATTGTTTTAGGGTGGATAATATTAGCCCCATAATATGCCAGTTCCAATGCTTCTGAGTAGGGGAGTTCTTCATATTTCTGTGCTGAACTAAATAGTGCAGGATCTGCATTCATAATTCCAGGCACATCTTTCCAGACGGTTAATGATTTAGCCTGAATACATGATGAAAAAATAGCGGCAGAATAATCAGAACCTTCCCTTCCAAGTGTGGTAGTAAAGTTTTCGCTTGTGCCGCCAATAAAGCCCTGGCTAATAATGATTTGGTTCTTTAACTGATCTTTTAGTGATAGGATCGAAGCCGCGGTTTTATCCCAGTCGATTATTCCTTCCCGGTAAGAATTATCTGTATGTATATAGCTTCTGGCATCGATCCATTTAGTATTGATGTTACATTCTGTTAAATAAGCTGCTATTATTTTACTGGAAACTAGTTCTCCGATAGAAACGATCTGATCGTAATTGAAATCATAATCAGGATGGGGTTCATCCTCAAGCATCCATTCAATTTCAATAAAGGTATTGGCAACTTCGTCATAAACCGGATGTTCCTTAAGTTCAAAGAGTCCGGCTATAATCTGTTCATGGAAATCCTTAATTTCTTGAAGTAGCAGGATCGCCTCTTCTCTACTTTTGATATATGCTGCACAAAGTTTTTCAAGTGCATCAGTGGTTTTCCCCATCGCAGATACAATGATCAGAAGCTGATCCGTACTGTTAATGTTAATTATCCTGACCAGATTTTTAATGTTTGCAGCAGAAGAAACGGCAAACCCTCCAAATTTAAATACCTTCACTAAGTTTGTTTTATATTGATTAAAAGAATCTAAAGCTTATCAATCTGTTCCTTTGAAAGGGATACATTGATCCATCCGGAATCAAACTCTGCATTATACTTTTCGTAAAAATTGATCGCCGGATCATTCCAGTCAAGAACCTGCCAGGTCATTCCTTTAAAATTCTTTTCTTTGGCTTCCTCAATCAGTCGGTCGAATATCATTTTTCCGAGGCCTTTTCCACGCATTTTTTCAGTCACTAACAAATCTTCAAGATACATACGGCATCCTTTCCAGGTGGAGTAGCGGATGTAATACAGGCCAAAACCCTGAATAATCCCATTTTCTTCCGCAACAAAAGCCTTCCACACCGGATTTTCTCCAAAACCGGCATTCTCAAATTCCGCCAGACTTACCGTGACCTCATCCGGAGCTTTCTCGTAAACGGCAAGTTCTTTTATTAGCTCGAGTAATCGGCTGCAGTCTGCCTTAACTGCTGTTCGAATAATTATTGACATATGTTAAACTGTCTTCTTTGATCTGTTTCCAAAAATTGTACTACCCAGTCGGATCATTGTGCTTCCCTGTTCAATGGCAAGTTTATAATCTCCCGACATACCCATAGAAATTTCAGTAAATGCCGGATCCTTTCTGAAAAATGTATCCTTCAGTCCTTTAAAGAAGGTATTTAGCTCATAGAATTCTTCTTTAGTCATTCTTGGATTGTCTGTAAGGGTTGCAATTCCCATTACTCCGCAAATCCGGATGTTTTTTAATTGTTTAAACTCCTCGGAGCGCAGCAATTCGACTGCTTCCGCCAGATCCATACCATACTTTGTATCTTCATCAGCAATTTCCAGCTGTAGCAGGCAATCAATGACTCGATTATTCTTTAAAGCATGCTTGTTGATTTCCATCAATAGTTTCATACTATCAACAGAATGAATCATACTGATAAATGGAGCGATATATTTAACTTTATTCGTTTGAAGATGCCCAATCAAATGCCATTCTATGTCTTTAGGAAGCTTTTCCTGTTTATCGACAAGTTCCTGAACCATGTTTTCTCCAAATATCCGCTGTCCGGCATTATACGCTTCAGTAATACTTTCTAAAGGTTTTGTTTTAGACACTGCTATCAATTTCACTCCGGTATCCCCGATCTCTTTCTTTATAGCCGATATATTATCTGCAATGCTCATTAATCTGTATTTTTGAATGAATTTTTTAATTGCTAAACCTACGGGATACAATACTAATATGCAACAGAATTTACGTCAAATCTTAATTGTTGATCTGCAAAATGAATTAAAATGAAAGTGATTAAAATCCTATTTCTTTTTGTTCCCCTTTTATTTGCCTGCGGGCAGGATAAAATACCTGAGGACATTATAGATCGAAAAAAGATGATTCTTATTATGGCAGATCTCCATACTATGGATGGTTACATGTCCACTATAATTTACAATGATACAATCAGAAAGAATAGCAAGAATCTTTATGCTACAGTTTATAAAACTCATAAAACCACACCAGCATTGTACGAGAAAAGCCTGAAGTATTATAGTATGAAACCGGCACTTCTTGACACAATGTATAATAGTGTTCAGGCTATATTGGATGAAAAGGAACATAAACTCAATAGAGCAGAGATTAATAAACCGAACAGGATACAGAAGCAGAAATGATATACCCCAATAATGCCGGTGAAAAGCTGGGTTTTCTGGATATAAAGGAACTTATTAAGTTGTATTGCCTAAGCCCAATGGGGCGGGAAATGGTCGATAAGATCCAGGTAATGCACAACTATGATCACATTAATAAGTTTCTTCGTCAAACCAATGAATTTAAGAGCATTCTTCAAAATGATTCTCCCTTAACTATTCATAATTTCTTTGATATCAAAAGTATGGTTGAGAAGGCCAGAATCGAAGGAACCTATCTCTCTGAGGATGAATTTTTTAAGGTATCGGCCTCGCTTACGACAGTGTTTTCTATTATCCAGTATTTTTCTGACCGAGAGGGTCTTTACCCTAATCTTGAGGCACTTTTCGAACATCTCCCGATTGAAAAGTCTATCATTCAGAAGATTGAAAAAATTATAGATCCCAAAGGTAAGATTAAACCCAATGCATCAGCTGCTTTAATGGAGATCACATCAGGGATTTCGAAGGCTGAGCAGGAAGCCCGAAAGAAAATAGATCATATCTATAAAAATGCTCAAAATAATGGCTGGACAGCCGATGGGAATCTGACAATCCGGGATGGTAGACTATGCATTCCGGTACTCGCTGAAAATAAACGTAAATTAAAGGGTTTTATTCACGATGAGTCTGCTTCAGGCCAGACTGTTTACATGGAGCCCGAAGAGGTATTTCAGTTAAACAATCTGCTTAGAGATCTTGAATTTGAGAGAAAAAGAGAGATTATTAAATTGCTTATTGCACTCACTAATGAATTAAGGCCATATGTACCCTTATTATTATCCTATCATGGCTTATTAACAAAACTTGATTTTGTTCGTGCTAAAGCCCTTTTTGCGATAAGCATTGACGGTGAAATGCCTGTATTAGTCAGGGAGTCAGAAATTAATCTGATTAATGCAAGGCACCCTTTACTAATGATTAGTTTAAAAAAGGAAAATCAGTCGGTTGTACCTCTGAATATTAAAATTGATGAACAGGATCGGGTTATTGTCGTATCAGGGCCAAATGCCGGAGGTAAATCGGTGTGTATGAAGACAGTTGGTCTTCTTCAGATCATGGTACAGGCTGGTTTGTTAATCCCTGCTGATGAACACTCAAAAATTGGTATTTTTAAACAGATCTTTGCGGATATTGGTGATGATCAATCTATTGAGAGTGATTTGAGTACCTATAGCGCCCATCTTTCTAAGATGAAATATTTTATGGAATGGGCCAATGCAAAAACATTAATTCTGATTGATGAATTTGGTACCGGTACAGATCCACAGTTTGGGGGACCGATTGCCGAATCAGTTTTGGAATCATTGAACAGGAAGAATGTCAGGGGGGTGCTCACCACGCATTATTCAAACCTGAAAACCTTTGCTAATTCTACTTCGGGACTGGAAAATGCATCCATGTTATTTGATAACGCAAAGATGCTTCCACTTTATATACTTTCTTTAGGCAAGCCCGGAAGTTCGTATGCCTTTGAAATTGCACAGAAAATTGGTCTTGGAGCCGATGTAATTGAATCTGCCAAACGAAAAGTGGGTAATTACCAGAAAAAGGTTGATACGCTGCTTGTTGACCTCGAACGGGATAAGAAAGACCTGATTGAAGCAAAAAGATCAGTAGATAAGAAAGAAGAAAGAGTTAAGGCCTTACTTGCTGAAAACGAGCAATTAAAGGTATATCTGGAAGAAAATAAGAAGTTAATTATCAAGGATGCCAAAGTTGAGGCTCAAAATATTATTAAAAATGCCAACAAGCTGATCGAAAACACGATTTCAGAAATCAAGGAAAGCAGGGCAGAAAAGGTGAAAACCCAAAATCTGAGACAAAATCTGCAACATGAATTGAAGAAACATGATGTTCAGGAAAAGAAGATCATAAAGATCAAGGAAACTGTTGAAATCAAGTCAGGCGATTGGGTGAAGCTTATCGATTCTGAAACCGTTGGTCAGGTAATGGAAATTGCACGGGACAATGTTATTCTGGCTATGGGCGATCTGCGCTCAGTTGTAAAATTAAGCCGTGTCGAAAAAGTCTCAAACCGCTCTGTACCCAAAGAGATCAGAAAATCACACGGGACTGATCTTACCGAGAGTTTTTCAACCTTTAATACAGAACTTGATCTTCGTGGAAGAAGGGGGGAAGAGGCTCTCTATGAGATTGAAAAGTACCTCGACAGAGCTGTAATGCTGGGTTTATCCTCTTTGAAGATTATTCATGGCAAAGGTGATGGAATATTACGCAAACTTATTCGTGAGTATTTACGTAAATATTCTCAGGTTAGCCGGATTGAGGACGAACATGCTGACAGAGGTGGGGATGGCATAACTTATGTTTATCTGAAGTAGATAATTTATACCACTAATGCGTTATATAATAAATAAGGAGCATGAAAATAGCATTGATCTTTTTTATTTCTGCATTAATTATTTCTGGAACATCCTGTAAAAAACCATCTAAAAATCCGGTTAGTCCTACTGAAACCGTGCAGGATGCAAGCATTGATATTCAGATTCTTTCACAGAATTTAACTTACCCCTGGGAATTATTATGGGGTCCTGATAATTTTATCTGGATGACTGAGAGAGGGGGTAAGATTAGTCGGGTTAACCCTGATAATGGAACTGCAAACATTGTTTTTACAGTTCCTGATGCTAAATCGGTCGGAGAGGGCGGATTATTGGGAATGGTTTTGCACCCAACCTTTACTTTGAATCCTCATGTATTTGTGGCCTATAATTATGATAAGGCTGGCACTTATACCGAGAAAATAGTCAGATATACCTACAACGGAACCACATTGGTAAATCCACAAATTATTCTGGATAATATACCTGCATCTAGCATTCATAATGGCTGCCGTTTGCTGATCAGCACAGATCTGAAATTGTTTATTAGTACCGGTGATGCCTCAAATCAGGCATCGGCTCAGAATATTAATTCCTTAAGCGGAAAGATTCTTCGTTTAAATCTGGATGGTTCTATTCCTTCAGATAACCCTTTAAATTCGAATCCTCTTTGGACTTTTGGTCATCGAAATCCGCAGGGACTGGTTTTTGTTAAGGAAAATCTCTTTAGTTCGGAGCATGGCCCAAATATGGATGATGAAATTAACCTGATTCTAAAAAACAGAAACTTCGGATGGCCAACAGTCAATGGCTTTTGCAATGAAAGTGGAGAACAATCCTTCTGTAACTCAAATAATGTGGCAGTCCCACTTAAAAGCTGGGCCCCAACACTCGCTGTATCCGGAATGGATTTCTATAATAATGATGCTATTCCTCAATGGAAGAACTCCTTAATACTGGCAACATTAAAGGATCAGACTCTTTACCAACTAAAACTAAGTTCCGGTACTGATAAAATAGAAGAGACAAAAGAGATATTCAGAGCCAACTATGGTCGCTTGAGGGATGTTTGTGTGGCACCGGATGGCAGGGTATTTGTAGCTACCAGTAATGGTTCAAATGATAAAATTATTGTGCTTAAAAAGAAATAGAACTAAGGTATTTCAATGCTGATTTATTAATTTCAGCCTTCCAAAAATAAAATATGATCAATAAAGTAGTGGCAAATGCCGATGAGGCAATAAGAGACATTGAGAGTGGGATGACATTGATGCTCGGCGGATTTGGCCTTTGTGGCATACCTGAAAATTGTATTAATGCCTTAGTGAAGAAAGGGATCAAGCAGCTTACTTGTATTTCTAATAATGCAGGCGTTGATGATTTCGGAATCGGGTTAATGCTACAGAAAAGACAGGTTAAGAAAATGGTATCTTCCTATGTTGGTGAGAATGCTGAATTTGAAAGACAGCTTCTCAGTGGCGAACTGGAAGTGGAACTCATACCGCAGGGTACTCTTGCTACACGATGTATGGCGGCTGGTTACGGAATGCCGGCAATATTCACTCCCGCAGGGGTTGGTACAGAGGTTGCTGTTGGTAAGGAAGTACGTAATTTTAATGGCAAGGATTATCTGATGGAAATGGCCTTTGATGCTGATTTTGCAATTGTCAAGGCCTGGAAAGGCGATACAGCCGGCAATCTGATTTTTCGTTCAACGGCCCGTAACTTTAACCCGGTAATGGCTATGGCAGGAAAAATTACTATTGCCGAAGTAGAACAGCTTGTTGAGATCGGTGAACTTGATCCCGATCAGATTCATACTCCCGGTATTTATGTTCACCGGATATTTCAGGGCAAGGATTATGAGAAAAGGATTGAGCAAAGGACGGTGAGATCGATTTGATGATTTGGAGATTTGGCAATTTGAAGATTTGAAAATTTGATGATGTATGAGGAGTGATAAAGACAATCTAATTGTGAATCTGACATTTGATTTTGCTATTGAAATCATAAAGTGTTCAAAAATCTTACAACAAAGTCATGCTTACGCCCTCTCAAATCAACTCTTACGGGCAGGTATTTCAATAGGTGCAAATGTAAGGGAGGCTCAAAATGCAGAGAGTAAAGCTGACTTTATACATAAAATGAAAATCGCAGCCAAAGAAGCAGATGAAGTGGAATATTACCTTAGTTTAATACAGCATTCAGAAGATCTACCCACAATAGATTTACCTATAATCCAAATTCAATCTATAATCAAAATTATTTCCAAGATCATTTCATCTTCAAAATCAAATTAATGCACTTGCGGATATTTTCAAATCACCAAATCTTCAAATCATCAAATCAACATGTTAGATAAAACCGGAATAGCAAAACGTATCGCTAAAGAAATTAAAGATGGTTATTATGTGAATCTTGGTATCGGGATTCCAACCCTGGTGGCTAACTATATCCCGGAAGGGATAAATGTTGTGCTGCAGTCTGAAAATGGTTTATTAGGTATGGGCCCTTTTCCTTTTGAAGGGGAAGAAGATCCTGATTTGATTAATGCCGGCAAACAAACTATAACCACTTTGCCTGGTTCTGCAATTTTCGATTCGGCTATGAGTTTTGGTATGATCAGGTCCCAGAAAGTGGATCTCACGATATTAGGTGCGATGGAGGTTTCTGAGAATGGGGATATTGCCAATTGGAAAATTCCGGGTAAAATGGTTAAGGGGATGGGAGGGGCAATGGATCTGGTGGCGTCTGCCAAGAACATTATTGTTGCAATGCAGCATGTTAATAAAGCAGGGGAGAGTAAGTTACTACCTGAGTGCTCATTACCGCTTACCGGGGTAAACTGTGTTAAAAAAATCGTTACCGAACTTGCAGTACTTGAAGTTGCAGCAGAAGGTGGATTCAGACTGTTGGAACGTGCGCCGGGAGTAAGTATTGAAGATATATGCAATGCTACAGCAGGAAAGCTCATTATTGAGGGCGAAATTCCTGAAATGCAGATCTAGTTTATTTGTTCTGCCAGTACGCTCTTTCTTAATTTATCCGATATTTCACTGGTAATCTTGACGATGTCATCAGCAACATGTGTGTTATTTGTTATGATGATATCGCAAAGTTCCTTGTGAGGCAATAGATAATCTTTATATGCCGGTACAACATGATTTTCCCATTTATAAAGTACATCACTCTCAGGATAACCCCGCTCAATAAGATCCCTTTTTAAACGGCGTTGTAAGGCAATTTCTTCATGGGTATCAATAAATATTTTGAGGTCAAGGAGATCAGCTATTTCTTTAAAATGTAAAATAAATAAGCCTTCAACCATGATGATTGGAGCAGGTTTTATTTCAAGCAGTTTTGGCTCAGCATCCGGATTATTGAAGGTGTACTCCTTTTGATGTACTGTTTCTCCATTAATTAATTTTTTGATGTCACTTATAAACTGATGATTATCAATAGTTGAGGGCAGATCAAAATTGTAGAATTTATTTTCTTCCGCCGTCATGGTATGGGCGATTCTGAAATAGTAATCATCCTGGGAGAGCAAACAAACTTCATTCTCTTTAAAATGATTTAAAAAACATTTTAAAAAAAATGTTTTTCCTGATCCGCTTCCACCCGCTATACCAATTACAAAAGGTTTTTTACTCATTGGGAACACCGTATACTAAAATTGCCTGAAATCGTTTATCCATAACTCCGATCAAATCAGCAGCTGCTTTTGTAACCACAACAATAACATCTTTGGTCGACTCATTTTCTGTGAATTTTCCAACAACTTTGGCAAAAGTACTCTTTCCGGTCATGGGATTTGTGATTTTCACTACAGTTCCAATCGGTGCTGTTTGGTGAAGCGCAAGCATTTTTGTTCCATCAAGATTTTCATCTGCAATCCAGATTGCTGGTCCGCGTTCATTCACTTCTCTCAAACCATATCTTGCCGGTGGTAATTTCAGACGATCACTTGCATTCCTGCTGCTATCAATCATGGTAGGCTGGATTCTGGAATCCGAAGATGGTGTATCAATTGGAGCGGGTGGAGGTGGAGCCAGTTGTTCCTGCGTAGCGGTTCCATACGGGACTTTAATAATCTGACCGATTGCTAATGTATTTTTGGTTAAATTATTTAAAGTCTTGAGATCTTCTATAGTGGTATTAAATTTCCGGGCTATTAAACCCAAATATTCACGTGGACCAACTTTATAGTCGATTACCGCAAGCTTAGATTGAGATGCAGCCTTAGGTTTGGTTGGATTCACCGCATTAAAGGGTCTTTCAGTAGGTACTCGTATAATCGTTCCTATCTGTAATGACCGGTTACTGTTAAATTGGATAACGGTTTGCGGACTTACATTATATTTTCTGGCAATGGAATAATAGCTCTCTTTTGCCTCTACTTTATGTACTATATTCTTATAGCCATTTAATTCTTCAACATTGATTGAATCAATTGATGCGTTCGCAGTGAATGACATTATGGCGATAGAAATTGACAAAACTAATCGTCTCAGCATTAATCAAAATTTAAAATTGTGCAATTATACTAAATATGAAACTATTTCATTCTTGTTCCGGATGTAGAACAAATGGTTTTTTTGCATAAAGAACGATTCAGGTTGCAGTTTTTGTATACCTCTAATCAATATTTCATCAAGTAAAATGGTATCATGCTGATAAACAAGTAGTCTCTGTTGAATATTATTTTGAATTTTTTCATGAAAACTAATGATTGTAAGGTCCCGAAAAGATAATACAGATAGATCTCCAGCTATTTCCCCCCTTAAAATAAAATCAGGAATTGAAAATTGAGTTCTAAATTCCGGGTATATTAAAGTTTTATTGCTATACTCAATTATATCACTTTCTGCCATATTCTCACCTTTAATATGGTTTATCCATGAGAGCCTTCGTGGATTAATTCTGGGATCAAATACCTGCAAACCCTCATCGTTGGCCTTGTTCAATGATAAATTATAATGTTCCCATAATACTTCAGCATCCTTGATGTTTACTGATATTATACCTTTACTTTCCGGACTTCCAGACTGGCCATAGGCTGTTAGAATCAGGTTTTTCTCAGCAATATAGGCAAGATTGAGGTTCCAGGTTTCCTTAAAGATCTTTTCTTTGATCAGAATTTCACCGGTTTTGAAATTTATTACACTAAATGATGTTTTTTTTGATTCTAATGACCGGCTTTCAATCGCAATCAGGTCATATTTATCGTTAACCTCAATTTTCCAGATAATACCCCCGAACTTTATCGAAAAAATGGGACTTAATATATTTTTATTCAGGGTCAAGGCAAATAAAACTATTTATTCTGAACCAGAGTGGTAAAGAAGGCCCTAAAGTACGCTAAAAGATTCAGGCATGAAAATTGTAAAGTTTTTAGTATTAACCATTAAAAACAATATCATATGAACGCAAAAGAAATAAGTCTGGAAGAAAAGGAATTAAAGCCTATTGTAGATCATTTAAATGACTTACTTGCAAATTATCATATTCACTACCAAAAGTTAAGAGGCTGTCACTGGAACGTAAAGGGATCGCATTTCTTTACGCTCCATGTAAAGTTTGAAGAGCTCTATACTAACGCTCAGTTAACCATTGATGAACTCGCAGAACGTATATTGACGATCGGTAAATCACCCTACAGTACATTTACAGATTATATAAAAATCTCTAAACTTAAAGAGATAGATACTATAGGAATGAAGGATACGGATATGGTATTAGCGATCATGGATGATTTCAGCAAGTTGATTGAAATGGAGCGGGAGATTATGGCCCTGGCTTCCAAAGCGGGGGATGAGGGAACAAGTGATCTCATCAATAAATTCATGCAGTTCAAAGAAAAGAATAACTGGATGCTCCGTTCATTTGTGGGAAAGAATTAGTAACAAAATGAGGGCTTCTCATAAGCAAAAATCAGAATTAACAATCAGAATTAAATTCTGATAATCCTCTATTCAATACTTTCAAGCAATAAAAAACGGCAATTTTCGATGTGAAAATTGCCGTTTTAAGTTTTTCAGAAGATTGACTCAAAATTTAATTTGGCGACCTGTTGCCAAAAATGACTTTAACGTTTGCAATTGAAGTGGGAATATTATTTAAAGCATATGGCCACCTCTCAGAATTAGAGCTTACTTTTTGATACGTCAAATCAATATAATAATTATTGATTCGATACCCTAGTCCGCCGCTATAGGTACTTATCTTAAAACTTTTACTGTCAGTAGGAATATAAGGATCACCCTGCGAGCCGTATCCCGCTCTGAGCATCAGTTTATCAATTTTGTATTCAGCGCCTATCCTGAAGTTAATCGCATCAGTATATTTTGATATCACTGCTTTATTATTATCAGAAATAACCTGAATGTCACCAGAATTTGCTTGTGCAAAATTGATAGTTGAATAATCTACATAATCAAGGTCTGCCGAGATAAATCCCTTATCATCAAAGAAGTAGGCTATTCCGGTACTTACTTTTAATGGAGTTCGCAATTTGTAAGTGAAATCATAGAACTCATCATCATTAACAAATTGAGAATCAACTCTGTTTTTGCCGTATTTTGTATCCAGTCCTTCAGAATAGCTATCATCGATGGTATACCAGGTTGGACTTTCTATTGTAGCACCTAAACGGATATTTGGTATAGGTCTGTAAATTGCACCGATCTTGCCATTAATTCCTGATCCTTGAGTTAATTGTGATTGACGGTAGGAAAGTTCATAATCATTGTTTTCGGTCACATTAAACCCTTTTTCTTTATATGTATCACTGGTATTGTAATTTATATTTGCAATTCCAATACTCGCTCCAATATAGAACTGGTTACTGTAGTTTGCTCCGAAACTAAAATTCACTTCAGACTGACGACCGAATCTCAGATCATTTTTTGTTTGCACGTTATTAACTTCAGTTTCAGGGAAATAATACCCACCTGGATTGTCATATCCTATCAAATAATTATCATAAGCCATTCTTTCCAATGAGCCTGAAGTCAGAGTATTAGGTGCTCCGTAAATATTGCTTGCAGATTCTGCAAAATAATCAGCAATTGAATTTTTAGGATTTGTACCTGAATAGCCTAAACTATTGTCAAATCCCTGAGTTTGATTATATGCCAAACCGAAATTAAAACTTAGCCACCCCTGATCCAGCTTTGCACCTTTAGGCTTTGCAGCACGGGAATGAAAAACAACAGCAGCATTTGCCAGTCCAAGTTTATCTCCTCTTGCAATCGTTTGCTGGCCAAGGTAGTTGGAACTGTTATTGTAGCCACTAAATTCTGGGGTAAAACTTAATTCAGAACGTGTAAAAAAACCTATTCCGGCAGGATTACCTCCAACAGAACTTAAATCTCCCCCTACACCTGTTTGTGCACCTATTGCTTTAAATCTTGCAGTGCTTCCCCATTGGGATCTTGAAAATCGTAATGCATCTTCCGAATACTGGGCATGTAACTCTCCTGTAGCAGCCACTATGACTGCTAAAGAGAATAGAACTCTTAATTTCATAAAGTATCTTTCTTAGTTTCCTCTTGATGGACGTGGCCCACTGCTGCCGCCTCCTCCATTATTATTGGATGGTTGTGAACTTCTTGAACCTGAACCATTATCCTGGCGTGGAGCAGTATAAATTCGCTCCGGCTGGGTTGTTCTGGCTGGTGGACTCTGGCTTACACGGGCAGGACGTGTGGTAGGCTGGGTTCTGGTAGGAGTACTACCTGTACCATAACGTTCCGCTCTTCCACGTGATTGGATGATGTTTCCGCTGTTATCTCTGATAATTGATCCCGGCGCACCAATAACAGCACCTCTCTCCATAGGGATATTGTCTCCAGCACGGCTTGGACGGGCCCGGTAGTTAGGACTGGTAAAGGAGGGACTACTGTAAATGCCACTATAATAACCACGATTGTAATTTCCTCCTCCAAATCCAAAGGAATTGTATGGATTGTAATAGGAATATGGACCCCAGAAATTAGAACCATAATTATATCCATAATATCTCCATGGGTTATAGCTGTAAAATCCGCTGTTAATTCCAATCCCAATATTTATACCCGGAGAGCCATAATAACTATATGGAAAGTAGGATGGACTGAAAAAAGGATCGTAATTATAACCGTATATACTATTATAATAACTTAAAGAAGGATGATATCCTCTGAACCGGTTAATGCGTGATGTATAGTCAGTATAACCATAATTACTGTAGGTATCACCATATAATTCTTCTTCTGTAACATAATCTGAGGCCTGCTTCTCTTCCCGAACAACCTGCTCAGCAACAACTATCTCCTTAGCTTTAGCATTGGAGTAGTAAACGTCATCTTCAGGAACTGTAGTTTGAGCAGTCTTGGTGCTCATACATGAAGAAAGACCTACTGCAATACCAATAAAAGCATGCAGTGCTGAAAAATAGATGATTTTCTTTATCATGACCGTAGTATTTAATGTTAACGCTTAATGTATAGACGAGATTATACCCCTAATGGTTGCATTTCAAAATATTATAATACATCGTCTAGTTTTATAACTTTGCCTAAAGTTTAAATTATATAAATATACGTAATTTTTTGACAGCTAAATAAGATGAGTAAGGGTTTAACCAGTAGAGAAGAGGATTATTCACAGTGGTATAATGAGTTAGTTGGTAAGGCTGATATGGCCGAACATTCTGCAGTGCGGGGTTGCATGGTCATAAAACCCTATGGTTATGCGATTTGGGAAAATATGCAGGCTGCTCTGGACAAAATGTTTAAGGATACAGGCCACAGCAATGCCTATTTTCCATTGTTCATCCCAAAGTCATTTTTTTCGAAAGAAGCCTCACATGTTGAAGGTTTTGCGACTGAATGTGCCGTAGTTACTCATTACCGATTGAAAAATGATGGTAATGGAAACATTATTGTTGATGAGGATGCAAAACTGGAAGAAGAACTGATTGTCAGACCAACTTCCGAGACTATAATATGGAATACCTATAAAGGATGGATACAATCCTACAGGGATTTACCTATTTTGGTAAATCAGTGGGCCAATGTTGTTCGATGGGAAATGCGGACCAGGTTATTTCTCCGTACAGCTGAATTCCTGTGGCAGGAAGGCCATACCGCTCATGCCACATCGCAGGAAGCAATCGAAGAAACAGAGCGCATGCTGGATGTTTATGCAGATTTTGCAGAAAACTGGATGGCTGTTCCAGTAATCAGGGGTAAAAAAACAGCAAATGAACGTTTCGCCGGAGCATTGGATACTTATTGCATTGAAGCATTGATGCAGGATGGAAAAGCACTGCAAGCAGGTACTTCCCATTTTTTGGGTCAGAATTTTGCCAAAGCTTTTGATGTGAAGTTTACAAGTAAAGAAGGAAAACTCGATTATGTATGGGCTACCTCATGGGGGGTTTCAACCCGTCTGATTGGGGCATTGATTATGGCTCATTCTGATGATTCAGGATTGGTTCTACCTCCAAAACTTGCACCTATTCAGGTAGTTATTGTTCCAATCTATCGTTCGGATGAAGAGCTTGAAAAAATTTCTGAGCTTGCGAAGTCGCTTTCAAAAGAACTCAAACAAAAAAACATATCAGTTAAGTACGACGACCGTGATACATTACGTCCGGGTTTTAAATTTGCAGAGTATGAAATGAAGGGTGTTCCGGTTCGTCTGGCAATTGGAGGTCGTGATCTTGAAAATGGAACTATAGAGATCGCAAGAAGAGATACTAAAGAGAAACATACTATTTCAAGGGAAGGTATTCTTGAACATATAGAAAATTTATTAACTGATATTCAGCAGAGCATTTATAATAAAGCCCTTAAATTCAGGAATGAAAATACCCGTGAGGCCAACTCATATGAGGAATTTAAAGAACTTCTGGATACTAAAGCAGGATTTATCTCTGCTCATTGGGATGGTACCTCAGAAACTGAAAAGCGAATAAAAGACGAAACTAAGGCAACCATACGTTGTATTCCTTTGAACAATAAACCCGAAGACGGAACTTGTATAGTGACCGGAAAACCTTCAACTCAAAGGGTATTATTTGCCAGAGCATATTAAGAAAAGAAATGGAAGAAGCAGAATCCTATGAACATGTTTTAAGGCTACTGGAGAACAAAGCTTCAGTAAAACAGCAAATTTTTAAGACCACTTCTACTGTTTTTAATCAGTTTAAAGTTGTGCTTCAGGAGATTTGTCAGGATATGCAGAGCGACTTTTCTAAAATAGATCAGAATGTTGAGATCAGCTATTCAGACAGAGGTGATTTTGAAGCACAGCTTAAGTTTTCTGGTGATGTGCTAGTTTTATCCATGCACAGCAATGTGTTCAGTTTCCCTCCTGAACATGAGATTAATAAACTAAAGTACGTGCAGGAGGATTCTTCCAGAAAGTACTGTGGGATTATTCACCTTCATAATTTTCTTGCCGACTCTTTAAAGTATAACAGAAGCTCAGATATTGGTTATCTGATAGGTAGGATATTCATAAACAAAGAAGAACATTTCTTTGTAGACGGTCAGAGCCAGCTTGGTTTTCTTTTTAACTCATTCTGGAAAGGTAAACTCAAAAAAGAACAAATTAGGAAGATTCTCGAACTTGCAATTATATATTGTATGGATTTTGACCTGCTTACGCCGCCTTTTGAAACAGTCAGGCAAATATCACTTGAGGAAAAACAATATATGGGCTCAAATTCCGGATATCCTACCGGCAAGCGTATGGGATATAAGTTTAAACAGGAACTCGATACTCAGTTAACCCCGGTAAATAAGAGGGAATAGGCTATCCTAAACTCAATTTATTCAGAACTATATCCATAGCTTTGTAATACGCTGCAATTTTTAATAAAAACTCTATGAAATTCGGAACCAAAGCAATACATGCTGGTCAGGAACCAGATCCAAGCACCGGGGCAATAATGACCCCAATCTATCAGACCTCGACCTACTGGCAGAAGTCGCCTGGCGACAATAAGGGATTTGAATATTCCAGGGGAACAAACCCAACACGTAAAGCGTTGGAATCATGTCTTGCGGCGCTTGAGAATGCAAAACACGGACTGGCATTTTCCAGTGGGATGGGAGCAACAGATGCTGTCATGAAACTTTTAAGTCCGGGAGATGAGGTGATTACAGGCGATGATCTTTATGGAGGCTCTTATCGCATTTTTACAAAGATATTTTCCAATTATGGCATCAAATTTCATTTTATAAATATGAATGATGCACAGAATGTGAAGCAATATGTAAACCAGAATACCAAATTAATCTGGATTGAAACACCTACAAATCCAACTATGCAAATTGTTGATATTGAGGCTGTTTCTGTAATTGCAAAGGCAAATAACATTTTACTGGCAGTTGATAATACCTTTGCATCTCCGTACCTTCAGAATCCGATAGATCTGGGAGCTGATATCGTCATGCATTCGGTTACAAAATACCTTGGTGGCCACTCGGATGTCGTTATGGGCGCATTAATGCTAAATGATGATGATCTGTATAAACGTCTTTGGTTTATTTACAATGCCTGTGGTGCAACACCTGGCCCAATGGATAGTTTCCTTGTTTTGAGAGGACTGAAAACCCTTCATCTTCGAATGAAAGCGCATTGTGAGAATGGCCGGCAGATAGCCGCATATTTGAAAACACATCCTAAAGTTGATAAAATATATTGGCCAGGATTCACAGATCACCCAAACCATGATATTGCAAAAAAGCAAATGCGTGATTTTGGTGGAATGATTTCTATTACATTGAAAGGTGCTGATTTGAAGGAGACTTTCAGAGTGGCTTCCTCATTTAAGGTATTTTCATTAGCCGAATCACTTGGTGGTGTTGAATCGCTGATTAATCACCCTGTTTCGATGACCCATGGCTCTATTCCAAAAGCTGAACGTGATAAAGTTGGAGTTACAGATAACCTTTTACGTTTAAGTGTGGGAGTAGAGGATATAGAGGATTTGCTTGATGATTTGAAACAAGCACTTTCCTGATACACTTATCCTTTAAGGAATACTTCAAATGGCAGATTACCCGTCTTCCTTTCACACTTTTCAGGACCTGAAGGAATTTCTTGATATTAAATTCGATCAGTATAATCGGCCAGGTTTTATAGAAAATGATCCTATCTGTATTCCTCATCAGTTTACTAAGAAACAGGATATCGAAATCATGGGTTTCTGGGCATCAATTCTGGCCTGGGGTCAAAGGAAAACGATAATAAATAAGTGTAGCGAACTCATTACTATGATGGATGGTGCTCCCTATGATTTTATTAAAAATCACAGGGATACTGACTTGAAACGATTTACCAATTTTAAGCACCGCACCTTTAACGATACGGATACCTTATATTTCATTGAGTTTTTCAGACAGCACTATTTACAGTCTGACACATTGGAAACAGCCTTTAAAACTTTAAGACCAGATATTTTTCGTAAAGAATTTCTTGAAGAAGGAAAGCAATCTTTGGAGAATACTGAGACTGCTTCTTCACCATGTTACGTCGGCGAATTGATAAATAAGAAAGAGGAATCCGTCATAGAAATTGCTTTAAATTCATTTAGAAATTATTTTTTCTCATTGCCTGATTTTCCTGCACGTACTAAAAAGCATATCAGTTCTCCTTCGCAAAAATCAACATGTAAAAGACTGAATATGTTCCTGCGATGGATGGTTCGCAAGGATGATCGTGGTGTGGATTTCGGACTCTGGAACAGCATTAGACCTTCAGATCTGATTTGTCCAACGGACCTTCATGTTGAACGTGTGGCCAGAAAGTTAAAACTCATAAGCAGGAAGCAGGTTGATTGGCAAACTGCGACTGAACTAACCGAAAACCTTCGCAAATTTGATCCTCTGGATCCCGTCAAGTATGATTTTGCATTATTTGGTTTAGGTATTGAGGAACAATTTCAGAACCGGATAACCTGAATTAGACTTTTGCATTTTATCTAAACTTCTACATCATCAATTTTCTTTTTTCGAACAATCAATTTGGGAAATTTGAGTGGCTTTTTCTGGATTACCTCATCTCCAAGAAGAATTCCCCAGGGCTTGAACATTTCAGATCGGTCAAAAATTACTTTCAAAATAGCGATCATCGGGAGGGCAAGGAACATGCCGGTAAAACCTGCAAGACTTCCTGAAATAAATACACCTAATATTGCGGCAAAAGCATTTATTCTGACTTTTGAGCCTACAATTCTGGGCATTAAAATGTTATTGTCAAGAAACTGAACCGCTGCAATAACTCCCAATACTATAAATACCGGTAATATTTCCTGTGAACTGGTTAGTGTGAGAAGAACGCCTATGATGTTTCCGATCAAAGCACCTATGTAGGGTATAAGGTTTAGTATTGCAAAGATTACACCTATTAAAAGTGCGTGCTTTATGCCAAAAAGAAGTAACAATCCACCTAAGAGGACAATGATATAACTAATCTGGATCATAAGACCAATCAGGTATCCTTTAATTATTTCTTCGGTTTCTTTCATTACTTCCTCAACTTTTTTATGCTCTGATTTTTCAAACCATACAAATACAAAACGGATCAGCAGACCTTTATAGGAAAGGAATAAATAGATGTATATGGGTACCAGACCAATATAAATTAATATAGAAGTAATTGAATTTGCGGCACCGCCGAGAATTGCTCCTGCGTTCGACAGAACTTTATTACTCTGCTCATTTATAAATTTTAGCTGCTCGGGAGTGGAAAAATTTGTTTTTTTGTTAATCCATCCGCTCAATTCAGCCAAATGAATGGATATATTCTTCTTAATCATTGGAAATTCAGCCAGGAGACTGTTGATTTGTCCGGTAAAGAACCAAATTGCAAGCGCAATTAAAACAGCACCAAGTAAAATGGGTAAAAGTATCGCCAAAAATTCGGGTGCTTTCTTTGATCTCAGAAATCGGTAAACCGGAAGCAGAACTATGCTCAGAAAAAAAGCAAGAATGACAGGCATAATAATTTGCTGTCCATAAGCCAGTATAATACCTAAAAGGCAAATACCCATTAATTCGATTGATCGTTTAACGGTTAGTGGTAATTCCTTCATAAATTTCTTATTAATCTTTTTCTTACAATTTTAAGGCCAGTAAAACCATTAACTATTAATAAATATTCAAATCAACTTTTGAACTTCTCAGGGTATAGATTTTATTGATATGCTTTACTCGTCAGTCTTTGGTACTCAATACAATACATATTATCTTTCTTTCTAAAGATAATTATTAAGCCTAAAACTAGAACAACCTATTCTCAAATTCATTTGAATTTGTTAAAGCTTATGCTAAATTTGCGATGCTTTAGGTTTCCGAAATCATATTCGGAATTAAAAGGGAACCGGGTTAGAATCCCGGACAGTCCCGCTGCTGTGTTCTCCATAACGGTATCCAAAATAAAGCCACTTTTCGCCTCAGGCGGATGGGAAGGCAGGATAAACCGGGAGTAAGTCAGAAGACCTGCCTCAGCATAATAATTCATAGCTTTCGGGGATTGAAGCTTGGAGAGGACTATTCGCAAGAATGGATCCATTTCTGGTATTCCTTCATTATCTGTTTGCTGTGGGACAAAAACTCACAACAAAATGAAAACAAAAAAACTTTACGTTGGGGTAAGTCTGGGACTTGCACAACTGGTATTGCTAAACAGCAGTGCCCTGGCACAGGAAAGACCTGCGTCAAATCTCGATGAAGTGGTGGTAGTTGCCAGCCGTTCGCCCAAAAGATTATCGGAGATTGGAAAGGTGGTTCGGGTAATCACTGCAGAAACAATTTCAAAAAGTCAGGGCAGAACTTTGCCCGAACTGTTAAATAATGTGGCAGGTTTGACGATAGGAGGAAATGGAGGCAATCCGGCTGATATTAAGGCTGTATATCTTCGTGGAGCAAGTGCTGCTAATACCCTGATACTGATTGATGGTATTCCTGTTAATGATGCGTCAGAAATATCAGGGGAATACAATATTTCATCCATTGCAATTGAAAATATCGAGCGCATCGAAATTTTAAAGGGAGGAAATTCTACTTTATATGGTTCTGACGCAGTAGCAGGTGTTATTAATGTGATTACCAGAAAAGGCAGCGGAAAATTAGCGGCAAATCTTCTGGCCACCGGTGGAAGCTACGGAACTTTTAAGCAAGTTTTAGGTTTGAGCGGACAAATTGAAAATACATCTCTGACCTTCAATGCCTCTAATCTGGATTCGGAGAATTTCTCTTCTGCGCTGCCTGCTAATGCTGAACCTGGCTTTGACAAGGATGGATTCCATCAGAAATCCATGATGTTTAATATCGGGCAGCAGGTTAGTAAAAACTTTCTGCTAAGAGGAAACTTTCAGGCTAATAATAATTCTGCCGACCTTGATAATGGTGCATTTGCTGATGCAAAGGATTATACCTACAATAAATCTTCATTTTTGGCTGGAATTGGGGGAAAGTTGAATTTAAATAAAGCAGTTCTCAATTTCAATCTAAGCCAGAATAACCTTAAAAATAAATACAATAATCAGGGTTCACTTACCAATAATACAGGAAATATTACACACCTGGAAAGTAACCTAAATTATGCTTTTAATAATTTCCTTGATGTCGCAAGTGGAATTTCATACAGAAATCTAAGCACTGATCAGAGAAATCCATTTAGTTCAAGGTTATTTGCAGACAATAATATAAAAAGTCTGTTCACATCTCTTTTTATTAAAACTAAAATGGGTTTTCAGGCGGAGATAGGAGGTCGATTTAATGATCATAGTGAATACGGCAGTAATTTTACCTATACTTTTAACCCATCTTACCTTATTGCAGGGCGATATAAACTCTATGCAAACCTTTCATCGGCTTATCGAGTGCCATCCTTGTACCAGCTGTTTTCAGAATATGGTAACCTATCACTAAGTCCTGAAACATCCCGTACTTATGAAGCTGGTTTTGATCTGAATTTTACTTCGCAAATAAATCTCTCACTTTCTTATTTTAAAAGGGATGTTGAAAATGTAATTGATTTTGGCCAGATAGCTGCAGGCCGATTTGGTTATATAAACCAAAATAAGCAGAATGATAAAGGTTATGAAGTTGAACTAAGTTACAAGCCAAATGGACTCTTGAATCTGAATGCTTTCTATGCTTATGTTGATGGGGAGATGACTACTCCGGCAGGTACATCATTTAATCTATTCAGAAGGCCAAAGAATTCTTTCGGGCTAAATGCTGGTCTTGATCTAAGTAAATCCCTAAGCTTTAATCTGATCTATAAGTTTACGGGTGACAGAAGAGACAGATATTATGATGGTAAGACTTTCAAAACAGTGGAAGCTGAACTTGGTTCATTTAATGTGCTGGATGTTTATGCTCAATACAAAGTTTCAACCAGACTTAGCTTGTTTACTGATGTTAAGAATTTACTGGATGAGAATTATGTCGAATTTGCAGGCTATCAAACCAAAGGGATTAATTTTAATGCTGGATTTAAGTTAGATATCCGATAAGTTGCAAAACCAAATAATAAATAGCGATGGATGTAAATTCATCGCTATTTTTGTTTTTAAGACAGATTATTCATGAAGAAGGCAGTTTTATTCTGGAGTGGGGGAAAGGATTCAGCAATGGCATTGCATAGGCTTAAACAAAATCCTCAAGTAGAAATAATGGGACTTGTAACCACTTTAAATAGTGATTTCAAGCGAATTTCAATGCATGGAATAGCTGAAAAAGTACTTGACAGACAAGCTGAACAATTAGGATTTCCAGTCATTAAAATGTGGGTATCCAATCAGCCTGACAACTATTCTTATGAAGCATCCTTTTTGAAAACCTGTACACAATTAGTAGAAATGGATGTTGATACGCTGGTATTTGGAGATATTTTTCTCGAAGACCTTCGGATATACCGTGAGGATTTAACAACAAAGGCGGGCTTGAAAACATATTTTCCTTTGTGGAAGAGTAGTTCAGTTGAGCTTCAGAAAGAGTTATCAGAAGGAGGTTTTGAAGCTATTACTTGTTGTGTACAGTCGGATAAATTAGGCAAGGATTGGATTGGCAAACAACTAAATCCGGAATTCTTCATGAAATTACCTCCTGGAATTGATCCATTCGGAGAAAATGGTGAGTTCCACACGTTTTGTTATAATGGACCGGTTTTTCGAAACCCCATCACTTATGAAACCGGCGAAGTGGTGTTTAAGCCTTTGCAAATTAAACAAACAGACAGGGCAGAAGATGCTGGATTTTTATACCTGGATATTATCTGATAAGAATTATGAAAAAAGTTGTTGTAGTAACAGGTGCCGGAATATCTGCAGAAAGTGGCCTGAAGACATTCAGAGATTCTGGCGGACTATGGGAGGGATATAATGTATATGATGTTGCAACTCCTGAAGCTTGGAAGCGCGATCCGGATCTGGTTCAACATTTTTATAATGAGCGCCGTAAATCTGTTCTTGAGGCTGAACCCAATGCGGCACATTATGCTCTGGTAAAACTGGAAGAAAAATTTCAAGTGACAATCATTACTCAGAATATTGATGACCTGCATGAACGTGCGGGATCTTCCAGAATTATTCATTTACATGGTCTGATCACAAAATCCCAGTCGGATAGAAATCCTAATCTGACCTATGATATCCTGGGATCGGAATTGAAAATAGGAGAACTGTGTGAATTAGGCTCTCAGCTGCGGCCGCACGTTGTTTGGTTTGGAGAAGCTGTACCGATGATTGAAAATGCAGCTAAAGAATGCTATGAGGCTGATATATTCATTGTAATTGGGACTTCATTGCAGGTTTATCCGGCAGCTGGCCTCATTGATCTGGTACCGGCGAAAGCGAAAAAAATACTGGTAGATCCCAGGGCAATGGAGATATCTGCAAAAAATATAGAAATGATCCCCGAAAATGCAGCAGCTGCAGTTCCTGAACTAGTAGAGCGTTTGTTAAATCAATGAGTGGATATCCTCTCTTGATTAAGTGTTGTTAATGGCTATACTATTGGTATAGCTTAGAAACTATCCGGGAGATTAGCATTATATTTACTGAAGGAGTGCGTTTGAACTTATTAAGAATTATAGCCAAATAACAATGGAGCAAAACTCGAGAAGGAATTTTTTGAAAAAATCGGCATTAACCGCCGGTCTTACTACTATAGGTAGTATAGGCTTAGCTGAGTCAATAAAAAGCGACCTTCCTTCAGATGGTGCTTTAAACCCAGCCGGAAAACTTCCAAGGGAGGTTTGGATAGCAAGCTTTTCGCAGGAAAGACTATCTGCAGAAACTCCTGACGATATGGTTAAAAGAGTAATGGAATCCCTTAAAGGAATCGAACCCTTTAGCCCTGATGTGGTCTGCCTTCCTGAATGTTTCTACATTGCAAATACTAAAATGGATGGGAAGTTCACTGTAGAACAAAGGATAAGTAAATCAGAAGAAGTGTTAAAGCAGTTTTCTGTTTTCTCTAAAAAACACAATTGCTACACGATTTGTTCTGTGGATACTCCTGCAGGCCATGGAATGTTTTATATCTCATCTGTCGTAATTGACCGTCAGGGGAAACGGGTCGGAGCGTATCATAAAATTCATCCGACAGAAGGTGAAATAAAAAGTGGTGTTATGCCCGGACCTTTATTTCAGCCGGTTATTCAAACTGATTTCGGGAAAATAGGAGTTCAGATTTGCTTTGATTCATTGTGGGATGATGGATGGGAAATGTATCGGAAGCAGGGTGCAGAGATTATTTTCTTCCCTTCAGCCTTTGCTGCCGGACAAATGATTAACGCTCGTGCATGGAAGCATAAATGTGTGGTAGTTTCCAGTGCCAGGAAAGGAACCAGTAAAATATGTGATATTACTGGTGAGGAATTGGCAAAGACAGGATTTTGGAATCCTCAGCTTTGCTGGGCTCCTGTTAATCTTGAAAAAGTTTTCCTGCATTTATGGCCCTTCGTCCAGCATTTTCCCGCCATTCAAAAAAAGTACGGACGCAAGGTGGATATAAAAGTATTCCATGAAGAAGAATGGGCTGTCATAGAAAGTTTATCTCCTGACGTATTTGTGAAGGATATTTTAAAGGAGTTTAATCTTAAAACTAACGAGGAGGTTATTGCTGAAGGCGAAAAAGCACAATTAGAAGCACGCAGAAAATATTCTTCCTGATTCCATCCAGTAGATCGTAAAATGTAACAAAAAACCCGGACCTAATAATTCAATATTTCTTAAAAGAATCAGAATTGATATGTCCGGGTATTCTTTAAATTATTGCTAAAACTGCAATCTAAACTTTTGCAAGAACAGGATATCTTTTTGATAAAAAGTAGAAGCTTCCAAACAATACTGTCGAAAACACCAAATTACCAATTAACATATTTCTGAAGAAAGGAAGACCTGCAGCATAAGAAGTCAGGATTCCTGAAATATTGCGCGGGTACATAGTAGCCGGGTATAAAAAAGCAAAATTGGTTATCAGGAAGAAAACCGATGCGCTGATAAATGATGCCAGAATTACATTAGTAGTATTCACTTTATTCCTGATCAGGAATCCACATCCAACCATTGCAACAAAGCCTGTATAGACAGCAAGACTAAATCCATTTCCGATGAAGATATCAGAAACAGCCATAGCAGCTATTGGGATAATAAATGCCATCCTTTTATCACTGAACTGAGCACCACTAAATATTGCCAAAGCTCCAATTGCTGTAAAATTCCAGATATGCGGAATTAAATAGGGAAGTGCCCTTGTTAGAGCAGCTGCAACTACAAGAAGTGTTAAAACTATAAAACGGGTTGTGCTGATATGTTTCATGTTTCAAAAATAGGAAAAAAAATCTTAGCTTTTAAAATGTATTGAAATATATAATAATGGCCAAACCTCCCATAAATTTGGCACTTTTGTTCAATAAAATATTATTTTGTTAATAAATATATTATATTGTA
Source organism: Sphingobacteriales bacterium 16-39-50 (assembly GCA_002257025.1). Classification (GTDB taxonomy): domain Bacteria; phylum Bacteroidota; class Bacteroidia; order Sphingobacteriales; family Sphingobacteriaceae; genus Daejeonella. The sequence continues at coordinate 142,282 of NCHA01000001.1, forward strand.
ATTCAATAAGTTATAATATTTTATATTAAGTAATATTTCATATTTTATAATATTTTTTGGTTAAAAACTACCTTATTTGCCAAATATAATTCTGTTTTAATATTTAATATACTGTTTATCAGTTATTTATGGTGTAATATTATCATATCTTTTATAGGCCTGGTTAAAATCAAGCCTCATTTGATTAAAGCGTTCGGCCGCTGATTTGATGAATTCCGAATCAAGTAACTGAAAGACTCCGTTCACCCCTTCCGGGATGTCCAGCTCTGCTATTTTATATACCTGTTCAAATGTTCCCTTCTCCAGTTTGATTATATACTTCTGATTCATGGAGAATATGGTGATCTTACAATCCGGATGTGGCAGTTCTGCTATAACTCTCATTGCTTTGCTTTTTATAAATCTTGTTGAATTTCTTTGATCGGGTCGATTCCTTTGTTGGTACCACTTCCTGATATTAAACGGAATCTGGCAAATAGCTCTTCGCTATACCAATCCTGCTTTCTGGTTTTTCTTATTACTTCAGCATGTTCAGCAGAGCCGTATGCAAATGCCTTCATGCTTTCCATATCCCGCCATATGGATAAGGTAGCCTGTCTGAAAAATGGAGCTTCACCAATTCCAACAGAGCTAATAAAGCCGGGTGCTTTTGCCATTATTTCTGCAACAGGTTCAACATTTGCCCAGAATTGGGTCAGTTTATTCAGACGGATTGTAGCTCTGGTTAAAACTGCGATTGGCCCTTTGTAATCCCTTTCGTAATTATCCAGCTTAAACGGATCATTACCATCCCATTTACCATGACTTGCTATAGGAACACTTAAAAGTGTCCATTGTTCTTTTGTGAATTTCTTCCACCACCATGCGATAAATGAGTTTTTATTAAATCTGTTAAATTCTTCTTCTGAAGTCCAAACTGCCAGTAAAGCCCATTGTTGCCAGTCGGGTTGTAGATCAAAAGAACCATTTTTACCACACCCCATCAATTTCCAGAATGTACAGGCCTTATTTAAAGAAAGCGGAATACGGTGAATAGCCATAGCAATAATTGCCAGTGGTATGAATAATGGTCTGTACCGTACTATACTTATTGAAACTAACATAATTGATCTTAACAATTTCTTTCTCAGGACTCAAAGGTAATTTATCAAAATGTATTCTTCTTGTTGAATTTTGAATGGTAATTTTGTCTCATGGCTGAAGATTTAAGGATTATTACTGGTAGTAAGGACGATCAATACCATTCATTATTGCCACAGATTTCTGCTTTACTTGAGGGAGAGCAAGATGAGATTGCCAATATGGCGAATATCTGTGCAGCTCTTAAAGAACAATTTAACTTCTTTTGGGTAGGTTTTTATTTGGTAAAAGGTGATGAACTGGTTTTGGGCCCGTTTCAGGGGCCGGTTGCCTGTACCCGAATTAAGAAGGGAAAGGGAGTTTGTGGCACCTCATGGGCGCAGGAGCAAACCCTGATCGTTCCTGATGTTGAGTTATTTCCCGGACATATCGCCTGCAGCGCTGCTTCAAAGTCTGAAATTGTGATACCAATAGTCAGAAATGAGAGAGTAATCGGTGTTTTGGATGTTGACAGTGCAGAATTAAATAGTTTTGATGAAACCGATGCAGCCTATCTGGCGCAGATTATTGGACTTATTGAATTTAATTTATTTTAAAAGATATAAAGATTTCATTTTCAAAAGCTAAAAATCTCATTCCTGAATTATTACTTAATTAATCTAAAACGAGATGAAAACAAGATTATTGGCAATACTGAATTTAATAACTCTTGGTTTTCAATTATTGATGTCATACCTGGTTCAGGTGAAATTACTTTCTACCCGGGATGTAGGTCAGGTTTCTGCAAAATATGATACCGTTTTCGCACCGGCAGGGATTACATTTGCTATTTGGGGACTCATTTATACCTCTCTTCTGGCATTTTGTGTATTCCATCTCTATAAAGCATTTGCGAAAACCTCAAGCTGTCAAACCAATCAGGATACCCATAGCATAGGATGGCTATTTTCTCTGAACAGTATTGCTACAGGGATTTGGTTAATTGCCTGGGTAAATGAACAGCTATTTTTATCTGTCATTTTAATATTGATACAGCTGTTCACACTAATTAAAATCAGTATTAAAGCCCATATTTCGAACCCTGATCGATCAATTCAGACAAAGATCTTTACACAATTTCCTCTCAGTATTTACTTTGCATGGATATGTATTGCAAGTATTGCCAATATCAGTGCCTGGCTAAATTCAACGGGCTGGAATGGAATGGGAATTTCTGAAAGTTATTGGGTTATTATTATGATAGGTGTGGCGGCTCTTCTTTCCTTGTTCATTGTTCTGGTGAGGAGGAACATACCTTTCGGATTTGTTGTCCTTTGGGCCTTGCATGGAATTATTTTGAAACGGAAGCAAATAGATGCTCTGATGTATGAAGATGTGATTAACGCGGCATATGCAGCTTTTGTGATTATACTGCTTGCATTGATTATTAGAATATTTAAAAGAATAAGTCCCATAAATCTTTTAATTATTAATTTCCTTGCTTTTTATTGCTTTTGATCCTATTTATGCTCATCCCTTGCCGGAGGGACATCGCTTTCCGATGCTTAAGTACGAACTCATTCCTGAGCAGCTTCTTTATGAAGGCTTGATCAAAAGTGAGTCATTGTTTTCACCTGAGAAGCTGGATGAAGCTATTATTTTGTTGACACATGAACAGAATTACTGGGAAAGACTCAGGGATTTGAAACTGACTGATGCTGAAATTCGCCGTTCAGGCTTTCCATTATCGGCGACATTGGTTGAGCGTGAGATCAGAATAGCTCGTGGTACTATTGATGCCAGTATACATGCTCTGGAGCATGGTATCGCATTTAATGTCGCAGGTGGTACCCACCACGCAGGATCAAACTGGGCTGAAGGTTTTTGTCTGTTAAATGATCAGGCAATTGCCGCTAATTACTTATTGAGTAATTCTTTAGCGGATCGTATATTAATTATTGATTTGGATGTGCATCAGGGGAATGGCACAGCCGAAATATTCAGTAAGGAAGAAAGGGTTTTCACCTTTTCGATGCATGCTGAAAAGAATTTTCCTTTCAGAAAAGAGCAATCTGATCTTGATATCGGCCTCCTTGATGGAACCTCTGATGCAGAATACCTTAAACTGCTTTCAGAGAACCTAAAGTTCGTTATTGAATCGTTTAAACCTGATTTTATTTTTTATCTGGCAGGGGTGGATGTTCTGGCAACAGATAAACTGGGTAAGCTTAATCTTTCCATAGCCGGATGTAAACAAAGGGACGAACTCGTGCTGCGGTCCTGTCGAAATTTAGGACTACCGATACAAATAAGTTTGGGAGGGGGCTATTCACCTAAGATTTCAGATATCGTTGAAGCTCACTGTAATACCTTCCGGATTGCTCATAATCTATACTTCTAAAAATATTACATTTATTATTTTACAAATCTATGATTACGTAAAATGCTGATTTTCAATAAATTTAGTGTAAATTTGTACAATGGAAAAACAACATTTTACGCGGTACAGGTTTATTGATACAAGAACAGGCGATTTGATCAGATATATGAACATTAATGATCGTCTTGAAGATCACACAGACAGATTGAAAAAAATGCAATCTCAGATTTTTAATGAGATTAGAATTCCGGTGGCATCAATTTTATTTGAGCTTGCCGAACCAGTTTCTTAGAAAAATAATGGAATCTGGTAAAGAGCAGCCCGGCAGAAACGAGCAGGCCCAGGGTAAGTCCATACCAGATTCCATTTGCTCCCAATCCCAAAACTATTCCCAGATAGTATCCAGCGGGTATCCCTACAATCCAGTATGCTATAAAAGTTATTAATGTAGGTATATTAACATCACCTATTCCACGTAATATTCCTAAACCTACAATTTGGGTTCCATCAAATAGCTGAAAAAATGCTGCAATTATAAGTAATTGTGCTGCAATGTTTATAACAGCTTTATCTGAAGTATAGATCCATGGCAGATATTCATTAAGTCCAGCAAATAAAAAGGCAGCGACCGCCATAAATATCAATACAATATGATAGCTCGATATTGCCGAAAGCCTGAGGTTAAGGAAATCCTCCTTCCCAAAATTATTACCCGTTTTAATTGTTGCAGCAGCAGAAATGCCGCTGGCCATCATATAAGTTATCGCTGCGAGATTTATGGCCACTAAATGTGCTGCCTGTTCTACCGCTCCAATACTACCGATCAATATTGCAGACACGCTGAAGGCGGTCACTTCAAAGGTATATTGAAGTGCAACCGGTGTACCAATTTTCAGAATTTTTAAAGATCTTATTTTATCAATTGATCCATGACTAAATGATTTTAGATAATCTTTAAAATACCTTGACCTTAGTACATAAATACACATTACAACAGCCATGATAATCCTGTCGATAAGTGTACTCCAGCCAACGCCATTAACACCCATAGGCTCAACTCCAAATAAACCTTTAACGAAGATAATCCCGAGACAAACATTAATGAGATTTCCCCATAGAGAAATCATCATAGCCTGCTTGGTAAAGCCAAGACCTTCGGCAAATTGTTTGAAGGTCATGAAGATCATCAAGGGTATTATTGAGAAGCCCAGTAAACCCAGATAGGGCTTTGCTTGTGCCACAACATCGGGGTCCTGATCCATTTTGTCGATAAACAGGAGAGAGCCATAATAGATGAGTATGTACAATAGTATTCCTATGATTGCATTGATCAGTAAGCTATTAGCAAGAAGCTTACCGCACTCCTGATTATTTTCCTTTCCACTTTCCTGTGCAATCAAGGGGGTGAGTCCATAAGAAATACCCATCCCAATAACCAGAGCTATAATAAAAATACTGTTTACAAGCGAGACCGCAGCTAAAGGAATCGTACCTGCAAAATGCCCTACAATAACACTGTCAGCAGTATGTACCAGCGTATGTCCAAGTTGCGAAATAACAACGGGTATTGCCAGAGTCAGATTGCTTTGATAATGGGACTTATATTTGAAGTAAATGCGTTTCAAAATAAATTTTTAATGTATTTAAGTAGCTGTAAAATAGTAATTTATACTATCTTATATTAAGAAGCAGTATAGTACTCTTCTTTCTCTGTGGTATGAAGTCTGATCACTCCTGAAAGTACCAGATTCACAAGAATACGGTGTGTTCTTCGTCTTGAAAGGTTGAGCATCTGACTGTATTCACGTGAAGTGATTCGTTCATGTTCATTCAGATATTCCAACAGTGCTTTTTCCTTTGAAGAATACTCAAGCAAAACTCCATGCTCATTGTTTTCACGTTTCAGAACATCAATTACAATTTTGCTGGCCAGCACGCTTTTATCTTTTACCCGGATGTAAACCCACCATTTTTTATCTTCACCAAGAGCATAATGGGGTTTCATTTCACTCTTTTCTATTTCTGCAACAAGAACTGTTTTATCATCCAGATAGAGTTCTTCAAATTTAGGTTCGAGCGCCGGTTTACAGTAAAAATGAGCTGCCCGGGTAATCATATATTTCTCCTCATCTTCAGACTTTACCCCACTTATTGTTCCATCATCAGATACACCAACCAAAAGCCTTCCCCCTTTATTATTAGCGAATGAAACCATTGTTTTGGCTATTTTTTCACAGCTGGTTATCTTTTTTTTGAAATCCTGCGTTACGCCTTCCCCCTCCAAAATTAGTCTCCTGATATTCATGATCAATAATCTTTTAGTAGGCAATTGTTTGTTCTTCCCCTTTATACAGGTTACGAATATATACTTCATTGATCACTGTAGCACAAAGCAAGCCTTCTGAACTAAATATATTCATCGGATATGCTTTGACAAATTTCCCTTCAGATACCAGTATTGCCTCAGCCTCTTTAATTTGCTCTTCGCTGAGTGAAATTGAAAAATATAAATCTTTTGCTCCGGGTTTTAAATAACGAATCTCAGCGCTTCTTAGCCATACCCGGCATTTTAAGCCTCTTCTTTGGAGTATCTGATCAAAGAGCAGGGCAAAGAATGGGTCTGAAGCGCTGAATATGGTACCTCCAAAGATGGTTCGATTATAATTGACATTCAAAAAACTCTTTGAAATCTTTACCTGCACCCCGGTAAAGCCCTTATCAAACTTAATTACCCAGATTCTTTGAAAAAATAGCGGGGGATAAAAACGCATTGCCCATTTGAGCATGTTTTCTGATACAATCATCCTTGCAAATATCCGCAAATTGACTTGATATTAAAAAATATCCCTTAGATCATATTGCTTAAAATGAATTAAGCTCTTGTTTTGGTTTTTCAATTTTGTTTGTAGATTGTGGGATAAAATAAATCATATGGATCAGGATGCTGTAAATAAGAAAAATGTTAAATTAATTATCATTGTAGCTGCATTAGGCTATTTTGTTGACATATATGACCTGATCCTCTTTTCAGTTATCCGGATTAAAAGTTTGAAAGGACTTGGAGTTCCTGAAGGCGATTTACTGGATGTGGGTACGATGCTGATTAACAGCCAGATGTTTGGGATGCTGATTGGAGGAATTCTTTGGGGTGTTTTGGGTGATAAAAAAGGACGCCTGAGTGTGCTTTTCGGATCTATATTATTATACTCGGCGGCAAATCTTGCCAATGGGTTTGTCACAACCGTTGAGCAGTATGCGATTATTCGTTTTATTGCCGGAATCGGTCTTGCAGGGGAGCTGGGTGCCGGGATTACCCTGGTTACTGAAACGATGAGTAAAGAAAACAGGGGCTATGGCACAATGATCGTAGCAGGTGTAGGACTTATGGGGGCAGTTGCTGCTGCAATAGTTGGCGAGAATTATGCCTGGGAAACATCCTACATCATCGGAGGGATCATGGGCTTACTGCTACTTGGCATGCGTGTAGGTTTGGCAGAGTCAGGGATGTTTAAAAATTTAAAGAACGACGGAGTAAGCAGAGGGAATATTTTTATGCTCTTTTCGGATGGAAAACGATTTAAAAAGTACCTGAGTTGCATATTAATTGGAATTCCGCTATGGTTTGTAGTAGGAGTACTCGTTACGTTCTCACCTGAATTTGGTAAGGAATTAAATGCAACAGAACCACTTTCAGCCGGAACCGGTATAATGTATTGTTATATAGGTATTGCAATAGGAGATATAGTTGCCGGATTTATGAGTCAGATGTTGCGCTCAAGAAAGAAAGTTATGCTTGTTTTTCTATTGCTTACGGGGCTCAGCATTGTAGTTTACCTGAATGCCGAGGGAATGAATTCGCAACAGTTTATATGGCTGGTATTATTCCTGGGTTTTTCATCCGGGTACTGGGCAACCTTCGTTACAATTGCATCAGAGCAGTTTGGAACAAATCTAAGAGCGACTGTAACTACCACTGTGCCTAATTTTGTAAGAGGATCTCTGGTGTTGGCAACTCTTTCATTTACAGCTTTAAAAGGTAGTTTGGGTATAATTAACAGTGCATTAGTTGTGGGATTTGTATCCCTGGTTATAGCTTTAATTGCTTTATATCAGCTTAAGGAAACCTTTGGCAAGGATCTGGATTATCTTGAAATAAGCTGATCCGAATGGAGCATTTTGAGAATTGCTTTCAGGATCTAATTAAAAAAAACATCATTTTTGAGGGATGATTACGAAAGAGAAGATCGCCGAAGCTTATCAGCTTATTCAGGATGAAATATGTTCCGGACTTGAACTCACTGATGGTTCAGCTAAATTTCAGGAGGAGTTATGGCAAAGGGATGGCGGCGGTGGCGGTCGGACACGTATAATTCAGGGCGGAAGCATAATTGAAAAGGGCGGTGTAAATTTTTCTGCTGTCCATGGTAAACTTCCCGAAACTGTAAAGAAAGCATTAGGGGTGGCTGAGGATGATTTTTTTGCCACCGGTGTTTCAATTGTCATCCATCCGAATCATCCATGGGTGCCGATTATTCATATGAACATCCGCTACTTTGAAATGACCGGCGAATCAGATAAGGATTTGCGATGGTTTGGGGGTGGAATTGACCTAACTCCACATTATGTGATTGAAGAGGACGCACGTTTTTTTCATGCCAAATTAAAGCAAACCTGTGACCAGTTTCAATCTGAGTTTTATGTGAAGTTTAAAAAGTGGGCTGATGATTACTTTTATATTAAACACCGCCAGGAGACCAGAGGTGTAGGTGGTATATTTTATGACCGTCTAACTCCTTATTCAACAGGTCTTGAATGGGAAGAAATTTTTGAATTCTCTAAGTCAGTTGGCAGGACTTTTTTGCCGGCATATACCGAACTTGTTCAGAAAAATAGAATCAAATCATTTACCGAAGAACAAAAACTCTGGCAATTCCAGCGCCGCAGCCGTTATGTAGAATTTAATCTGGTTTATGATGCCGGAACCAGGTTTGGTCTGGAAACCAATGGTAGAATTGAATCTATTTTGATGAGTCTGCCTCCTCAGGCTAATTGGGTATATGATTTTACTGCAAAAGAAGGCTCTGAGGAAGAAAAGACTCTTAAAATGCTAAAAAAAGACATTAATTGGCTTTCCTGATTAAATTATTACTATGAAAAAACTATTAAATATATCGTCTTCTTTGTTGTGTCTGGTTTTAATTTCGTCCTGCAGCACTGGCCCCCTGAACGGAACATGGCAGTATGATGGGGGTATTTACAATGGCAGATCCCAGAAAGCTTCTAATGAATTTCAAATGCAAAGAACCTATGCTTCAGATACCTATGAAGCTTTTATGCTGGAAGGGAATAATCCTCCTGAATTATATAATTCAGGCATTTATGAAATCAAAGGAGATAGTGTTTTGATTACCAGTAAGTTTAGTAGCCGGCCTTCACAAAATACAGATGTAACTATTACTTATAAATTTACGGTAGATAAGGACAAACTAATCATAAATGGTGTTTTGCCAAATGGAATGATTGTCGAGGAGTACTGGAAAAAAATTAAGTGAGCCTTTCGTTTCTTGTAGTCGTTCTAAATTTCATTTAATTGTAATATTGCTGTGTAAAATGATTTTGTTTAAATTTTTTACTTTAAATTTAAACAATGAATTTATTTTCCATCTCTCAGTTAGCTCAATTTTCAGGAATCAAGGCCCATACTATCAGAATATGGGAGCAGAGGTATGATGCTTTAAAGCCCGAGCGCTCTGAGGGAAATACCAGATATTATGACGACAAACAGTTAAGGCGTCTTCTTAATATTGTTAGTCTGATGGAACAAGGTCATAAAGTTTCCCAATTATGTTCCATGAGTGATGAAACTCTATTCTCAATGATTCATGATTCCGGAAGAATCGATTCAAGTGATACCGCAGAATACTACATAAGTCAACTTATTGCTGCCGGGATGTCCTTTGATTCCGGCCATTTTGAACATATTCTTTCTTTAAGTTTTTCAGCCTACGGAATCAGGGAGACTTACAAAACGGTAATATATCCTTTAATGAACCGGATAGGTTTGCTTTGGGCCAGTGATATCCTGCCTACTACCAGTGAACATTTTATAAGTAATATTTTTCATCAAAAGTTATCAGCAGCTATTGATTCCTTGCCTTTACCTGATTCGACAAAGAAAACCTGGTTGCTTTTCCTTCCTGAAAATGAATTTCATGAGTTGCCTTTATTATATGCAAATTTTTTAATCAGACTTTCAGGCCATAAAGTGATTTATCTGGGTAGTAATGTCCCGATAAAATCCTTAGAATCTGCTGTTATAGACACCAGACCAGATTATTTATTAATGTTCCTGATTCATTTTGATTTGCCTGAGCAGATTCAAAAAGATATTGAAGGTATAAATGAGTACTTTTCAGGTGATAAAATATACCTTGCTGGTAATCATAAATTGATTACCAGCATAAAATATCCGCAGAATGCAGCATATCTGGCTTCAGTGTTGGATATTGAAAGAGTACTTGGTTTGAATGAAGTTTTAAACAATAATTTAAGTAGATAATGTCAAAAATTATTGTAATCGGATCAGGTTTTTCAGGCATAAGCACAGCTTCATATTTGTCTGCAGCCGGACATGAGGTACATGTTTATGAAAAAAATCCACAACCGGGTGGCAGGGCGAGGCAGTTAAAAGATAATGGGTATGTTTTTGACATGGGGCCCAGCTGGTATTGGATGCCCGATGTTTTTGAAAAATTTTTCGCTGATTTCGGTTATAAAGTCTCTGATTTTTATCAATTAAAGCTCCTAAACCCTTCTTTTGATATTGTATTCCCTCAATCTGAGATTATGAGGGTTCCTGAAAACTATTCTGAGCTCTCCCGGATGTTTGAGTCTATTGAAAAGGGTAGTGCTTTGCAACTTGATAGGTTTATGAAGGAGGCTCAGTTCAAATATGATACTGGTATGGGCAGTCTTGTTTACAAACCGGGATTGTCTTTGATGGAGTTTGCTGACCTTGATCTCATCAAAGGTACTTTCCGACTTCAGGTTTTCAGCTCGTTCAGAAAACATGCCCGAAAGTTCTTTAGTGATCCCAGATTGATTGCCCTGATGGAGTTCCCGGTGCTTTTTCTTGGCGCCATGCCACAGGATACTCCTGCATTATATAGTTTAATGAATTATGCAGGACTTAAACTAGGTACATGGTATCCAGATGGAGGTTTTGGGAAAGTAATTGATGGTTTTCTGGAGGTTGCCAAACGAAATGGTACGAAGATTCATTTGAATTCCCCGGTTGAACAAATAATTATTGAAAATAATCTGGCAAAGGGGATAATGGTCAATGGCAACAGGATAGATTGTGATGCGATAATTGCATCAGCCGATTATCATCATGTGGAAAGTAAGCTACTGGACGCGAAATATAGAAATTACGATGAAAATTATTGGAAAAGCAAGGTTTTTGCTCCGTCTTGCCTCATTTACTATATCGGCTTGAACAAAAAGATTGAAAAGCTTAATCATCACACTCTTTTCTTTGATGAAGATTTGGAACTGCACGCTATTGAGATTTATAAAAAGCCACAATGGCCTGCAAAACCACTTTTTTATGTTTGCTGTCCCTCGAAGTCAGATGACAATATTGCGCCCGAAGGCAATGAGAATTTGTTTCTTTTAATGCCATTGGCTCCGGGACTCACAGACACGGAGGAACTTCGTGAACAATATTTTAATTTAATGATTACACGATTGAACAAACATATTCAGGAAGATATTGGTACTGCCATTGATTATAAGAAATCCTATTGTGCAAGTGATTTTATAACTGATTACAATGCATATAAAGGAAATGCCTATGGATTGGCTAATACCTTATTGCAAACGGCTAATCTTAAACCCAGTATCAGAAATAAGCAGGTGAAAAATCTCTTTTATACCGGGCAGCTCACGGTTCCTGGTCCGGGAGTACCTCCATCAATTATTTCGGGGAAAGTGGCTGCCGGACAGATGATTAAATATTTAAATCAAAAGTAGATGAAAATTCTTTTTGATAATCTTTCTTTACAAGTCAGTAAAATGACCACAAGGGCTTATAGCACAAGCTTTTCATTCGGGATTTATTGTCTTAGTAACAGCCTGAGAGATTCTGTTTATTCCATTTATGGTTTTGTGCGTCTTGCAGATGAGATAGTAGACAGCTTTGAGGGTTTTGATAAGAAACTCCTTCTTGCAAAATTTAAGACTGAAACTTATGAAGCCATTGAGAATCGGATTTCACTGAATCCAATCCTGAATTCCTTTCAGCATGCAGTTCATCAGTACAATATTGGTTTGGATCTTGTTGAAACCTTTTTACAAAGTATGGAGATGGATCTGGAAAAGGTTGACTATACCGCTGAAAAGTATCAGCAGTATATTTTAGGCTCAGCAGAAGTTGTTGGACTTATGTGCCTTCATGTGTTTACAGGAGGCAATCTGAATCAATTTAATGAGCTTAAACCTTATGCCATGAAGCTTGGGGCTGCTTTTCAAAAAGTGAATTTCCTTAGAGATATGAAAGATGATTATCAGGTTTTAGGTAGAACATATTTCCCGGATGTTGATATTTCTGAATTTACATTGGCCGCTAAGGAACAGATAGAGCAGGATATAGAGAATGATTTCCAGATAGCATTGAAGGGTATAAAACTACTTCCAAGTACTTCAAGAGGAGGGGTTTATCTGGCTTATGTTTATTATAAAGCTTTGTTTAACAAGATAAAGAAGCTACCACCTAAAAAGGTATTAAGCGAAAGAATCAGAATAAACAATGGTAAGAAACTTGGAATTATGGTCAATTGTATGGTTCAAAACAAATTAAACTGGGTGTGAGGTCTTACCTGCTTTGTTTTTTTCTTATCCAGGGTCTATTGAGTTCAGCAAAAACTCCTGAGATTGAAGATGTGCGGGTACTATTTCACAAAGCAGAATCGTCTCAAAAGGTATGTGTTGAACTTATTGAACTCTTAGAACCCTATAATGACAAGAATAATGCACTGTTTTTAGGATACAGAGGAAGTGCTAATATGATGATGGCTAAACATTTAATTAACCCATTTAGTAAATTATCATATTTTAAAAAGGGTAAGCTGATGCTTGAAAAGGCGATTCAATTCGATCAGAAAAATGTAGAATTGAGATTCCTGAGATATACAATTCAAACCAATGTGCCCTCATTTCTTAATTATAGTGACAATAAGGAAAATGACAGGGTGTTTTTGCTTCAGTCACTGAACAGGATGAATGATCAAAAGCTAAAGATTATAATCAGTAATTATCTTAAAAAAGCAAGCTAATAATGAAAGATACCTTTGAAGGAGCAGATGAGTTAGTGATTCTTGTGGATAATCAGGATAATGAGACAGGTATTCAGGATAAGCTTTCTGTACATCAACTCGGACTCTTGCACAGGGCATTTTCAGTATTTGTATTTAATTCTAAAAATGAACTTATCCTTCAGCAAAGGGCTGATGGGAAGTACCATTCTCCCGGACTTTGGACAAATACCTGTTGCAGCCACCCGAAACCAGGTGAGAATACGATTGATGCTTGTAAACGCAGATTAATGGAAGAGATGGGTATGAAGTGTAATCTGGAGTTTAGTTTTAGTTTTATGTACAGGTGTGAGTTTTCCAATGGACTCACCGAGTATGAATTTGATCATGTTTATCTTGGATATACTGACGACCTACCGGTATTGAACTATTCTGAAGTAAAGGATTGGAAATACGTTAATCTAATTGATCTCGAAAAAGAAATTGAATCACATCCTGAAAAATTTACTGAATGGCTTAAAATTTGCTTTTCCAGGCTAATTGAACATACTCAATCTTATCAAATCAAACCATGATATATTATTTTAAAACTGAACATCTTTTACCTGTAAGTATTGATGAGGCATGGGATTTCTTTTCATCTGCAAAAAATCTTGCCCGTATTACTCCACCTGAAATGGATTTTAAGATTTTAAGTACTCTTGATGAAAAGGAGATATATGAAGGCATGATAATAGATTATATTGTAAGACCTGTATTTGGAATTCCTTTGAAATGGCAAACTGAGATTATTAATGTAAATAAGCCACATAGCTTCGCAGACAGGCAATTGAAAGGACCTTACAAAATATGGGAGCATACCCATACCTTTATTCAGAAAGAAAATGGAGTTTTAATGAAGGATGAAATAAAATATCAGATCCCTCTCGGCATACTTGGGCAATTAGCTCATAGTTTATTCGTCAGAGAAAAGGTAAAAGATATCTTTCGGTTCCGTGAAATGGCCCTCAATAAGATTTTTGCGAATTGATTGGAGTTCTGTTTTTTCTGGATTATTAAATAAATTTAATCCGTCGTATTTCAACATAATTGAACTTATAATTGCATCATGAACTCTGATATTAATTCAAACAGAAATATACTCATAACCGGCGCAAGTGGCCTGATAGGTACCAGACTTATTAAAAACCTGCTGGAAAAGGGGCATAGAGTCTCTGTGCTTTCAAGACAAGCTTCAAATTTCAAAGGTGTAAGCACCTATAACTGGGAAATAGATAAACAATTAATTGATCTTAAAGCTTTTGAGGGCATAGATACCATCATTCATCTCGCCGGTGCAGGTATTGCTGATAAACGTTGGACTAAACAACGCAAACAGGAAATTGTCGATAGCAGAATCAGGTCAACGCAGTTGTTATACCATACAATAGATGCTATTAAAGCTCCTATTAAAACATTTATATCTGCCTCGGCAGTAGGTTATTATGGAGATCGAAATGATGAAATACTTTACGAAGAAAGTGCAAGTGGAACGGGCTTTTTGGCAGATTGCTGCAAGCAATGGGAGGCCGCTGTAGACCAAGGATTGAAATCCGGTATCAGGGTAGTTAAGTTAAGGATCGGAATCGTGCTTTCAAAGAAAGGAGGAGCACTTTCCGAACTCGCAAGACCCGTTAGTTTTTTCGTTGGTGCTCCTTTGGGATCTGGTAAACAATGGATGCCCTGGATACATCTTACTGATCTAGTATCAATTTTTGAAAAAGCAATCGAAAATTCTGATTATTCAGGAACTTTTAATGCCTGCACCCCTTATCCAGTTACTAATTATGAGTTTACCAAAATATTGGCAAAGAAACTTTTCAGGCCGGTATGGCCTGTAAATGTTCCTGAGTTCGTACTGAAAACTATGCTTGGTGAAATGAGTACAGTAATTCTCAATAGCACAAGGACTTCACCTCAGAAACTTATGGATATGGGATTCCGTTTCCGTTATCAGGGTCTGGATGCCGCTTTATCAGAAATATACTCTCATTAATATCCTGAAGATTCTATTTCATTGATGAAGAAACAGATAAGTATTTGCTGGTTAAGAAGGGATTTACGACTAAATGATCAGGCTGCATTGTACCATGCATTAATGAGTAAATATCCTGTTTTGCCGGTCTTTATTTTTGATCCTGAAATTCTGAATAAACTTACTGATAGGGATGACAGAAGAGTACTTTTTATTCATAATCAGCTCAAAAAGCTAAATAATGAACTTAAAGTTCATGGTTCGTCATTATTGGTGATTCATGATCAGGTTATACCTGCTTTTGAGAAGCTGAAGGAGGAATTTGACATAAAGGAGGTTTATACTAATCACGATTATGAGCCCTATGCAATAAATCGGGATTCAAAAGTTGCTGAATATCTATCAGTTACGGGTATTCCATTTCACACTTTCAAGGATCAGGTAGTTTTCGAGAAGTCGGATATCATGAAGTCTGATGGGACACCCTATACCGTTTTTACCCCATATTCCAGACGCTGGAAGGAGGCTTTTTTCAAATTAAGCCTTCCTGAGTATCCTTCAGAGCTTTATCTATCAAAATGCCTTCAGATTGAGCCTTTATCAGTACCTGATCTTGAAAATATTGGTTTTGAGTTTCCTGAGTTTAATTCAGCAAAATATAATATTTCAGAAGATCTTATTCGGAACTATCATTTAACACGAAATTTGCCCTCTGTAAATGGTACAAGTCAGATCAGTGTGCATTTGCGTTTTGGAACATTAAGTGTTCGCTATCTGGTAAAACTTGCTATTCAGTGGAATGAACAATGGTTAAACGAACTGATCTGGAGAGAGTTTTTTATGATGATACTTTATCATTATCCCCATGTTGTACATAATAGTTTCAAGAAAAAGTATGATCAAATAGAATGGAGGAATGATGAAAAGGAATTTGAAGCCTGGTGCAGGGGAGAAACGGGTTATCCTATTGTGGATGCCGGTATGAGACAGCTAAATGAAACAGGGCTGATGCATAACCGGGTTCGAATGATTGTTGCAAGTTTTCTTTGTAAACATCTATTAATAGACTGGAGATGGGGAGAGGCTTATTTTGCAAGGAAACTCCTTGATTTTGAGCTTTCTTCCAATAATGGCAACTGGCAATGGGCATCAGGCAGCGGATGTGATTCAGCTCCATATTTCAGGATATTCAACCCTACGGCTCAAACTCTTAAGTTTGATCCCAAACTAATCTATATTAAAACCTGGATCAGGGATTTCAAAGTGGATTATCTGAAACCCATTGTTCAGCATGAATTTGCAAGAAAACGTGCTTTAGAAAGGTACAAAATTGCCCTTAACGAAATCCCTATTTAGTAATTCCAAATCTTTCCTAATTCCTTGGTCTTTAAATACTTTCATTTTCAGTAATTGACCGCTCTATTTTGCTGCCTTTTTTCGGGTGCATTGTAGACTTTGTCTTACTTTAATATTTTTAGAATCTACCTCTATAAACCGTGAAATTTATTAACTTCGCAAGGCTTAAAAGCGGATTTATTTTTACAGGTAATTAATACTGTTTAAATATTAGAATTAATTAATCAGAACTTAGGTATAACATGGCTGAAGATACAGAAAACGATAATTTAGTACCCCAGAACGATAGAATTATTCCAATAAATATAGAAGAGGAAATGAAGTCTGCATACATCGATTATTCGATGTCTGTTATTGTTTCCCGTGCATTGCCGGATGTTCGTGATGGTCTTAAGCCTGTACACCGCCGCGTACTTTATGGTATGCTTGATCTTGGCGTAACCAGTACGAAGCCTCATAAGAAATCAGCACGTATTGTTGGGGATGTTTTAGGTAAGTACCATCCACACGGTGATTCTTCAGTTTATTTTGCGATGGTTCGTATGGCACAGGACTGGAGTTTACGTTATCCAATGGTTGACGGTCAGGGTAACTTCGGATCTATCGATGGTGACTCACCTGCAGCAATGCGTTATACTGAAGCAAGATTAAAAAAGCTTGCAGAAGAGATGCTTGCTGATATCAATAAAGATACTGTTGATTTTCAACTAAACTTTGACGATACGCTGGAGGAGCCAACAGTTCTTCCTTCACGCATTCCAAACCTACTGGTCAATGGTGCCTCGGGTATCGCAGTTGGTATGGCTACTAATATGCCTCCACACAATTTAACAGAGGTTGTCAATGCAACAATTGCCTATATTGAAAATAGAGATGTAACTGTTGCTGATCTGATGCAACATGTTAAAGCTCCGGATTTTCCAACCGGGGGAATTATCTATGGTTATTCAGGAGTTCAGGAAGCATTTGAAACAGGCAGAGGCAGAATTGTTATGCGTGCTAAAGCCGAGATTGAAGTGTATAAAGGTGATCGTGAACGGATAATTGTAAACGAGATTCCATATCAGGTTAATAAAGCAAATATGATCGAGCAAACTGCCGGTCTTGTTAATGATAAAAAAATAGAGGGAATTTCTGAGATCAGGGATGAGTCTGACAGAGATGGAATGCGCATCGTTTATGAAATTAAACGTGATGCTAATGCTTCAGTTGTACTGAATAACCTATTCAAATATACTGCACTTCAAACATCATTTAGTGTCAATAATATTGCTTTGGTGAATGGCCGTCCGATGATGTTAAATCTCAAAGATCTGATCAGGCATTTTGTGGATCATCGCCATGAGGTGGTTATTCGCAGAACTAAATTCGATCTTGCCGAAGCCGAAAAAAGAGCTCATATTCTGGAGGGATTATTAATTGCACTTGATCATCTGGATGAAGTAATTAAATTAATCCGCGCATCAAATAGTCCTGACGATGCCCGCGTTAGTTTAATGGAAAGCTTTAATCTTTCTGATATTCAGGCAAGAGCCATTCTGGACATGACTCTTCGCCGTTTAACGGGTCTCGAACGCGATAAGATTAAAGAAGAATATGCTGAATTAATGAATACCATTGAGTATTTGAAGTCAGTTTTGGCAGATGAAGGTTTACGTATGCAGATTATTACTGATGAATTAGCCGAAATACGTGATAAATTCGGTGATGAGCGACGTACCTCAATTACACATTCTGCTGAAGATATGCGGATGGAAGACTTTATTGTGGACGAGGAGGTTGTTATTACCATATCCCACGAAGGATATATTAAAAGAACACCTTTAACAGAATATCGTAAGCAGGGCAGAGGTGGAAAAGGTTCGATGGGTTCTCAATCAAGAGATAAGGATTTTATTGAACATATACTGATAGCCACAAATCATAACTATATGCTATTCTTCACAGAGACAGGTAAATGTTTCTGGTTAAGAGTGTTTGAAATACCTGAAGGAACCAGAACCAGTAAGGGCAGGGCAATACAGAATGTAATCAATATTCCCAAAGAGGAAAATATTAAGGCATATATCAAAGTTGTTAACCTGAAGGACCAGGATTATTTAGAGAACAACTTTATAATCATGTGTACTAAGAAAGGTACAATCAAGAAGACCTCCCTTGAAGCTTATTCTCGTCCAAGGGCTAATGGAATTAATGCCATTAATATTAATGAAGGCGATCAGTTGCTTGAAGCTTGTTTAACAACCGGAACGAGTGAAATTGTGATGGCTTTGCGTTCTGGCCGTGCAATCAGATTCAATGAATCTACGGTTCGTCCAATGGGTCGAACAGCTACCGGAGTTCGTGGAATTACATTGGCAAATGTAAATGATGAAGTTGTTGGTATGATTAGTGTGAACAATCCGGAGGTAACTGTTTTGGTTGTTTCTGAAAAGGGATATGGTAAACGTACAGATATCGATGATTATCGTGTAACCAATAGGGGAGGAAAAGGTGTTAAAACAATCAATGTAACTGAAAAAACCGGTGAACTGGTTGCTATTAAGGATGTTACAGATATTGATGATTTGATGATAATAAACAAATCTGGTATTGTGATTAGAATTGGAGTGAGTGATTTGCGTGTAATGGGTCGTGCCACACAAGGTGTTCGTCTGATTACATTTAAAGGAGATGATTCTATTGCATCTATTGCCAAAGTTGAACACGAAGATGAAGACGCGGATGAAACAGAATCTGCAGGGAATGAAACAGGAACAGATTTGAATTCAGACGATCAGGAACCTAAAACTGAAGAATAGCTGCATGTATAAGGTATTTATACTTTTTATATTCAATATCTTTCTGGTGCTGGTCAGTGTAAATGCGCAGACCCAGAATCAGGCACTTGTAATCAAGCAGGCTATGAATAGTTTTGTCCAATATTCTGAGACTAAGGATATTAAAAAACTGGAGAATGCCCGTAAGCTGATTGATAATACTTTTAAGACCAGGTCCGACTCTGCAGCTTTCAGGAATAATCTGGTAAGAAGTCTGGTATATTCAACGCTTGCAAGAGTAGATTCCAATTTAAAGTATACTTACAAGAAGGATCCATTGGAGGAAACACTGTTCTCTATGAAAAGAGTATATGGATCCAAATTTGCTGAGGATGTCAAGGATCAGATTTCATACATCGAAACTCAATTAAAACTAACCTATTTGTACCGGGCGAATACCACATTCAAAAACCGAAATTTTACCGAGGCACTGAAATACTTTAGTATTCTTGATACAATAGATAAGGACAATATTTCTGTTACACACAATCTTGCTCTTCTTTGTCAGGAAACAGGTAATTATATTAGATCAGTAGGATATTATGAGAAATTAATTGCCAAAAAGCCAAAGCCAGAGTATTTTATGGTACTGGCTAACCTCTATGAGTCACTAAATGATGAAAAAAATACGGTTAGAGTGCTTTCAGAAGGAAGCAGGCAGTATCCGGATAATCGCGACCTTGTTTTTAAACTGCTGAATATTTTGTTGATTAGAAATGATTATCAGGAAATAATTAAATTTACAAGTCAGGCTCTTAAATTAGATGAAAATAACATCAATTTGAACTATCTGGCTGGGTTTTCTCATGAAATGACGGGTGATGTGACGAAAGCGGAAGAGTACTATAAAGTAATTTTAACTATCAACCCAAATAATTATGAGGCGAATTTTGCGTTAGGATTGCTTTATCTTAATCTGTATCTTAAAGATAAGGAGCAAAGTGGGATGATGTATATTTCAAAATACTACCTTAATAAAGCGAATGAAATTGATCCGAATGAATTAAAGACGCTCACATCATTATCAATATTATTTAAGAATACGGGTGAGAAAGCAGAATTACAAAGAATTAACAATAGAATAAACCAACTCAAATTAAATTAAAAACATGAAAATTAAATCTTTCATTTTGGCAGCTGTGTTTTCAGCTTCAACCCTTATGGTTTTTGCACAGAAGGGGGAAGTAGCAAGTGCCAGGACTAATTATGAAAAGTTTTTGGGATTAAAGGATGCTAACTCAATGTTGCTGGCTCTCCCAAATCTTAAAACTGCAAAAGCATCTATTGATAAGGCAGTTGTCCATGCAAAAACTCTTGAAGATCCTGGCGCATGGACATATAAAGCTCTTATTTATGGTGAAATGGCCTTATTGGATACTGTTCCGGCAACATCAAAGCCTTTAATTGAGGAGGCAAAGGCTGCACATAAAAAAGCAACTGAACTTGACAAAGCCGGTGAGAATAAGGCAAATCTAGAAAATGCAAATAGTACAATTTTTAGCCAATATGAACTAAATCAAGGTGTTAAGGCTTATCAAACAAGTAATTTTGCCGATGCTTACACTGCATTCAACAATGCTTTGAACTATCGCCCGGGAGATACAACGATAACTTATTATGCCGGCTTATCTGCTATTAATTCAAAAAATTATAAGGCAGGAATTCAAAGCTATGAGGCTTTGATTAAAACCAATTTTTCTGCCAATAATCAAATATATCTTGATTTATCCCGTCTGTATACTATGGAAGGTGATACTTCAAGAGCAATTGCAGTAGCATCAGAAGGAGCAACAAAGTTTAATGACACACAGTTAGCAACACAAGAGATAGAGCTGAGCTTAATGTCGGGTAAACAAAAGGAAGTAATAACTAAAATTTCTGATCAGGCACAGAAAAACCCTGGAAATAAATTATATCCATATTATCTGGGTATAGCTTACAGTACAATTGGAGAATCAGCCAAGGCAGAAGAAGCTTATTTAAGTGCTTTAAAGATTGATCCTAACTTTGCAGATGCTAGTACAAATATTGGTGGAATTATTTTAAACAAGGGTATAAACTTGTTTAATCAGGCAAACCAGCTGCCTCAAAATCAGCAGAAAGAGTATGAAGCAATGATCAAACTTGGTGAAGCTGAACTAGAAAAAGCTCTTCCTTTTTTAATCAAATCAAGTGAACTTGATCCTAAATCTAGAATTGCACTGGAAAACCTTAAGACATATTACATTATTAAGAAGAACCAGGAAAAGGTAACTGAAATCTCTGCTAAACTAGAAAATCTTTAATCCAAAATTAAGTATTAAAAAAGCCTGAGCACTAATATGTTCAGGCTTTTTTATTGTTATAATTATTTGAAGAGACGGATATGGTTATTATTTACTTAACATAATATTAATTATAAGACAATTATTATAATTGAATTGTACAAGGAATTGCAGTATTTAGTATCATCTGAATGAAGGCAGAATGATTGGTATTGAAAATAATTTACTTGTTTTCAATCTATTTGAGTACCTTTGATATTATATTAATAAATAACACAATGCAAAAAGAAGGTACAGTAAAGTTTTTTAATGAAACTAAAGGATTCGGGTTTATCGTACCCGCAGAATCAGGTGATGAGGATGTATTCGTTCATTCATCTGGTCTAATTGATCAAATTCGTGAAAACGATAAAGTTCAATACGAAGTTGAGCGTGGCAAAAAAGGCCTAAACGCTGTTAATGTGAAAGTTGTTTACTAAATCAACATAAACCATTTTAACAAAGAAAAGCATGTCGTGAGACATGCTTTTCCTGTTTTAATTCGATTCTGAAATCAATTATAGTAAATCGTTAGCAAGATTAGCCAATTCACTCCGCTCACCTTTCTGAAGAGTAATATGCGCATACAATGAATGGTTCTTAGCCCTATCGATCAGATAAGACAAGCCATTACTCTCGGCATCCAAATACGGTGTATCGATCTGATAAATATCTCCTGTAAATACAATTTTTGTATCTTCTCCTGCTCTTGAGATAATAGTCTTAATCTCATGTGGAGTCAAATTTTGAGCTTCATCTACAATAAAAAAGATTTTTGTCAGTGTTCTTCCCCGTATATAGGCCAAAGGTGCAATTGAAATCTTTTCATTTGAAACCAGCTCATCAATTTTGTCCTGAGCTTTTTCATCACCAAGCTGATCTTTTATAAACTTTAAATTGTCCCATATCGGAGCCATATACGGGTCAATTTTTGATTTTATATCGCCAGGTAAGAAGCCTATATCCTTGTTGCTTAAAGGAACTATTGGTCTGGTGACAAAGATCTGCCGATAATTTTTTCTTTGCTCCAGAGCACTTGCAAGTGCCAGCAATGTCTTTCCGGTGCCAGCATTTCCCTGGATGGTTACTAATTTAATCTCGGGATTTAATAATGCATGAATAGCAAAGGCCTGCTCTGGATTTCTTGGCTCAATGTTATAAACTGACTGATGTGGTATATATTCCAGCTCTTTAATTCTTGGATTGTAATAAGCTGCGGCAGTTTTATTTCTTCCATTTAGTATGAAAAAATGATTCTCATGATTGGTTTTAATCTCAGAAACTGAAATGGGAAGATTTTTTTTTCTTGTTAATTCATCTATCAGCTTATTTGAGAAATTTTCAACAACGGTCTTACCCGTATATAATTCCTCGACATTTTTGATCTTTCCCGTTTCATAATCTTCAGAATAGAGATTGAGTGCTTTGGCCTTTAAACGCAGACAAATGTCCTTTGAAACAAGAACAATTTTTTTTTGAGGAAATTGTTCTTGTAAATTAAGTGCAGAATTCAGGATACGATGGTCAAATTTACCTTCTCCAAAGATCTTTTCAGCATCAACACGGTTTGGGATATCGTCCATTACAACCTTGTAGCTTCCCCTGCCCTTTCCTTTTAATGGTGACCATTCATTGATCAGCTTGTTTTTGGAAAGTTCGTCCATAAGCCTTATAAAGCTTCTTGCTTCATAATTTCGGGTATCGTTTCCACTTTTGAGATTGTCAAGCTCTTCCAGAACCTGGATCGGAATAGCTACATCGTGCTCCTGGAAATTTTGAAATGCATTATGATCATATAGAATTACCGAGGTATCCAGAACAAAGATCTTTTTATCAGAAACAGTACTATTATCTTTCGCCATTGATCAAAAATAATGAAAAATTGCCCCGAAGATGCCTGGAGAAATCAAATTTGTGTAAAAACGAAAACGGAGACCTTCTTCTTGCGATTCGGATCTCCGTTTTCACTTTTTTCGCAGTCGTAACTGCTCAAAAGTATTAAGTTTTCATTACTATGATCAGTCCGTCTCTTCAGTCTTTTCAAACTTTCAGCATCCGAAACTTATTACTTTGTCATCACATCCGTTCCGTAGAACGTTTGTAAAATAGGTAATGCCTGTCTTTTCGATCTTACCCTCCAGCCATGATCTCACGATTTCCGGTCTGAATTGAAAATTAAATTATCCGAAATCTGATGAAGCCCGGGGGCTTCGGATTTTGAAGGATATTGTTTCAGGCTATCAAAGTACTTCCGACTTAACAATACTAATGTAATCATAAAAACGCTCCTGTCAAGTAAAAAGCTGTTCAAATTCCCCACACTTTATCAACTTTTATAGGCAGGTTATCAACATCAATTAATTAACTAATTGTTTATATGTCAAGTTATTATGAAAAAATCCGTTTGCTTATTGACATATGCTATTCAGCAGTTTTATTAACAAATGAGCCATATATAACAGATTATAAATTCTTAATAATGAACTTTAGTTGGAAAAAATCCTGATGAGCTTTGTATTTGAAATTAGAAGGATAATGAATGAAACTGTTTAGAGATTGTCTTAGAAAAAAGCTAAAAGAAAACGGGAACCTTCCTCTTGCGATTAGGGCTCCCGTTTCCACTTTTTTTGCAACCTTAGTTGCTCAAAAGCATAAGCTTTCAGAATTTTAACCAGCTCGTTGTCCATTGCCTTTTCAAACTTTGGTACCCGTAGCTTCTTAATTTATTTGCATTCAATCCGTGGATTTTATGCTAAATACATTAATGGCCTGTCTTTTGGAACTCAGTCTTTAAGCTTTATATCTTTCGATATTAGTCTATCCGGACTTCGTTTATTTTATCCAGAATCTTTAGAAGTCCGAAGACCAATAGATTTTAAGGATTTTTATCAGGCTGTCAAAGTACTTCGTTCTTATTGATATCAATGTAGTCACCATTTCAATTCAAAGCAAATAAATATGACATTATTTATGAACAGGGTCTTAACATAAAATCAAATGTTATTAACAGCCTGGTAATATCATTATCATCTGTATTTACAGCATGGAGACCACATCTTAATGTAAAATGGCTAAATACTTAACATAAGTTAAATTGCTGGTATTCCACATTTTACGATTTTATTGAATTTGGGAACATGAATTATTTTCTTGTTTCTAGATTCCTGATGTAAATTTTATTGAATTGACCTCAAATTTTAACTCATTTTTGGTACTGAATCAGGCTCAATAAATTCCATTCAGTAACCTTTAATCGTTCAGATTAGGTATTTTTGTTTAGCATTCAGCGTTTAAATTAATGAGGCAATCCCGGGAGATTAAAACATTTATTTTCAGCCAGTACTTTTCAGAGGGATTGCGTATTACGTTTGGTGTACTTCTCCCCTCTTTGGTTTTCTTCCATTTAGATCAGCTTGAAGTTGGATTAACTATCTCATTGGGAGCAGTTTGCGTAAGTATTGCAGATAATCAGGGGCCGATCAATCATAAGCGTAATGGAATGCTTTTTTGCAGCATTTTCGTTTTTCTTACCACCCTTTTAACAGGATTTATAAATAAGTATCCAATCCTCCTGGGTTTGGAAATCATTATTTTATGTTTTTTTTATTCGATGTTCTCTGTTTATGGGAATCGGGCATCCTCTATCGGAACCGCCGCATTGCTTGTTATGATTCTTTCCATAGATCATGATGTTACAGCTTCCGAGGGTGCCGTGGGGCATGCTCTTTATATTTTAACAGGTGGGATATGGTATATGATTCTAAGTCTATCCCTCTCACAGATTAGACCTTACAGGCTTGCCCAGCAGGCAATGGGAGAATGTATCCGGGAGGTGGCAGAATACGTTAGATTAAAGGCAGATTTTTATGATGAGGAAACTGACTTTGACGAAAATTACAGAAAACTGATTTCCCAGCAAGTTATTGTACATGAGCAACAGGATTCTGTCAGGGAATTATTATTCAAAACCAGGTTGAAAGTAAAAGAGTCAACTTTAGCAGGCAGGCTGCTTATTCTTGTATTTGTTGACATTGTAGATTTGTTTGAACAAACTATGGCAACTCATTATGATTATCTGACCCTCCATAAAACCTTTGGGAAGTCGAATTCACTAAAGGAATTTAAATCAATCATCATTAAACTTTCAGAGGAACTCGAAAATCTAAGTTATTACATTATCAGCAACGAAATACCACAGCGTCTGTATGACTTTAAATATGAGCTAGAAAGGTTAAAAAAGTGTATTGATCTGGTTGAAGAATCAGGTACCAATGCCTTTGTCCTAAAAAAGATTCTGATCAATGTTCGAAACATGGTCAGTCGGGTAGATAAAATATATACTTACTTTAATCAGAAACAATTAACCGGACAGGAAATAAAAAATGAGGTCGATTTAAGCAAGTTTGTTTCCCACCAGAAATTTGATTTCAAGATCCTAAAGGAGAACCTAAGTCCGAAATCATCCATCTTTCGCCATTCAATAAGAGTAGCGCTGATGTGTTTTATCGGTTTTCTGGTTTCCAAATTGTTTCCTGTTGGTTACCATAGTTATTGGATCCTGCTAACAATTCTTGTTCTGCTCAAGCCGGCTTACAGTCTTACCAAACAAAGAAACATCGAAAGGCTGATAGGCACCATTATTGGAGCTGTAGTCGGGGCACTCATTCTAATCTTTATAAAGGATCAAACCGCCCTATTCATATTTTTGCTACTATTCATGGTTGCTGCATATAGTTTTCAAAGACTAAATTATATTGTAAGTGTTCTGTTCATGACACCCTATATTCTCATTTTATTTAGTTTTCTGGGTGAAAGCAATCTCAATATAGCTCAGGAAAGAATCATTGATACTTTTATTGGATCATTTATAGCATTGTCTGCCAGCTATCTGGTGCTTCCTAACTGGGAGTCACATCAATTTAAAGACTTTATGCGGGAGGTATTAATTGCTAATTATCAATATCTGCAAAAAGTTGCCATTATTCTTTCAGGAGGTACCATAGATATCACTGCCTATAAACTGGCCCGCAAGAATGTGTATGTAAATTCGGCTAATCTGGGCAGTGCATTTCAGAGAATGCTCTCAGAGCCAAAAAGTAAACAGCAAAACAGTAAGGAGCTTCATAAATTTGTAGTATTGAATCATATGCTTTCTTCTTATACGGCAACACTGATAACTAACCTTCAGCAGATTAATCCATTAATTGTAAATGATCTACATATTAAACTGATTAGAAGGTCTTTATATACTTTATCTGAAGTGATTAAAAGTATGAAAGATGTTGAACTGGAAGAAATTGAGATCAATATACCCGACACAAAATCTTTTAGTAAAAGCTCAAATGAAGAAGATTTATTAACAGAGCAACTTGAACTGGTCAATAAATTAATCCTTGATCTTCAAAAGCTTATTCAGAATCAAATTTCCAAAGAAGGAATGATAAATCAATCCTCCTGAATCAGCTGTTCAGTTTGTTTCTCTTTCCGGCCATTTTTGAATGCTTCGCGTGGTCTTAGACCTAATAGTTCGAACATTTCCATGTCCTCATTAAATGCCGGATTTGGTGTGGTCAGTAACTTATCGCCGGCAAATATTGAATTTGCCCCTGCCATAAAACATAAAGCCTGATCAGTTAAGCTCATTTCTGTTCTTCCTGCTGATAGACGTACCACCGTTTTAGGCATAATAATACGTGCTGTAGCGATCATTCGAACCATTTCCCAAACAGAAACCCTGGGTTGATCAGCCAAGGGAGTTCCCTTTACAGGTACAAGTGCATTAACGGGTACTGACTCAGGATGCTTTGACATATTTGACAATGTTCTGAGCATTGCAATACGATCATTGACAGTTTCGCCTAGACCGATTATTCCACCACTGCAAACGGTAAGTTTGGCTTTTCGGGCATTATCAATCGTTTTTAAACGATCATCGTAAGTTCTTGTAGTGATAATACGCTTATAATCGTCCTCAGAAGTATCTAAGTTATGGTTATAGGCATAGAGACCCGCATCAGCCAAACGTTGTGCCTGTGTTTCAGAAAGCATTCCCAGTGTACAGCAAACTTCCATATCAAGGGCATTTACTGAACTGACCATCTCGATAACGCGATCAAAATCCCGGTTATCTCTTACCTCTCTCCAGGCAGCTCCCATACATAAACGGGACGCTCCAGCATCTTTAGCTTTTTTGGCTGCTTCTGTTACTTGTTCAACAGACATAAGGGCCTGAACTTCAAGATCTGTCTGATACCTTGCTGCCTGCGGACAATAAGCACAGTCTTCGGGACAGCCTCCTGTTTTGATGGATAAGAGACTACTGATCTGGACTTCTGAATAATCTTTGTTTTCTCTGTGGACTGTAGCTGCACGATAAATTAAATCGAGTAGCGGACTGTGATATATCTCTGCTATTTCTTCCTTTGTCCAGTTATTTCTAATCTCGGTCATATTGATTGCCCATTAATTACGGCAAAACAAATTTATAATAAAATCATCAGCCTGAAAATTGAAATTAAATGAATCAGAGAATCAAATTGCTGGCTAAACCTAAGAGCAGCAGGAATCCGAAAACATCTGTAAAAGTGGTAATTATTATGGATGAGGCTACGGCAGGATCAATTCCTATTCTTTTAAGAATAAGGGGGATTGCCGAACCCGCAATTCCTGCAATAATTAGGTTGCCGGTCATTGCGATAAAAATGACGAGACCCAACATTGCGTTCTGGTCATAGAGTAATGCAAAAATGAAGACAATACAGCCAACTACTGCCCCATTGATCAAACCTACTGTAAATTCCTTTAATACGGTTCTGTAAGCCTGGTTATCAGTTAGATCATTCAGAGAGATACGTCTTACTGTTACAGCAAGTGCCTGAGTGGCAGCATTTCCACCCATTCCTGCTATTATCACCATATACCCTGCCAGTAAACCTAAGCCGGCTATGGTACTATCGTAATAGCGAATAATCGAAGCTGCAAGAAAGGCAGTACCAAGGTTCAATACAAGCCATGGTAAACGACTTTTTACGGCTTCTTTCCAGTTACCTGCAAGTTCTTCATCCTCAGATACACCGGATATCTTCAGGATATCTTCAGTATTTTCCTCTTCCATAACATCGATCACATCATCAAATGTGATTCGTCCAAGCAGATGCATCTGATCGTCCACGACAGGAATACTGGTAAGATTGTATTGTGAAATTAGTCTGGCAACTTCCTCCTGATCTGTATCGGCCTTAACATAAACAAAATCAGATATGATCAACTGACTAATATTGACGTTGTTACGGGCTTTTATTATATCTTTTAATGAAACAATTCCCTTTAAAATGTTGTGTTTATCAATTACATTGATGGTATAGAATTCTTCCATCTCTTCAGACTGGCGGATGATTTCTTCAAGGGCTTCTTTTTTTTGCAGATCTTCATTGATTTTGATAACCTGGGTATTCATCAGTCCCCCGGCAGTATCTTCTTCGTATTTTAATAAGGTTCTGATATTGGATGCATCCTCCTCATCAAGCCCCAGAAGGATTTCCTGCTGCTGATCTTCCGGCAACTGACTTATAATATCAGTAGCATCATCATAATCAAGCTCTTCTACAATTTCTGAACGTCTGTCTGGATGTAGGTTTTCAAGTAATTTTTCGGGATGAAACTCGGCATCCATCTCAGAAATAACCTCTGAAGCAAGCTCTGCAGGCAGAATGCTGATTATTCTCTCCCTCGATTCCTGGGATAAACTTTCAAAAAGTATGGCTATTTCTGAAGTATGGTATTCAGATATGAGCTCTTTCAAGACCAGGTCATCTTCTTCAAGTGCCCGCTTAATCTTTACAAGATCTGTTTTATCTAATTCGAAAGACTGCATACTATAAAAGTAGGTAATAGAGATGAGAAATGACCCGATTTTGTCTTATTAGGATTTTAGAATCTTGCATCGGAATCGTATTTAATTAAAGCATTAATAAAATCAGCTTTTATTGAGCCAGCCTTTGCGCCAAAAATAAATCATTTGAATGATTGCGATCAGCAACATCCCTATCATAGTATATGCATATCCATTATCCATGTAAAGCTCAGGCATATTATTATGCAACCATTTGCCCGTTTCAGGATCTTGCTTCGCAAAATTCATCCCATAAATCCCGGCAATGAAAGTAAGGGGTATAAATATGGATGATATGATTGTCAAAACCTTCATAACCTCATTCATTCTGTGACTTATAAGTGATAAATTCATATCTACAAGACTGGTAGTCAAATCTTTATAACTTTCAACAAGATCAATTATCTGCATGCAGTGATCATAGGTGTCTTTCAGAAAGGTTTTGCTTGTTTTAGTGATCAGCCCGGATTCGCTTCTGATCATATCATTAATTTTATCACGTTCCGGCCATGCAGCTCTACGAATCATGATCATTTCCCTTTTAATATTTTGGGTTTGAAACATGAGTGCTTTATCAGCTTTACGGTATAATAGCTGCTCAATTGTTTCCAGTTCATCACCTAATTTATAAATCAATGTAAAATAATTATCTACAATAACATCAAGCAATGCATATAATAAATAAGAGGTCTCCCCTGTCCGGATATTTCCTTTCCCACCCTCCAGACGGTGAATCACAGGCTCAAAAGTTAAACCATAGCTTTCCTGAAAGCTGATGAGGATATGTGGTAATAAAATAAATGATACCTGTTCATTTTCAATCTCGAGGTTCTCATTAACATACATATTTCTGCTTACAGTAAACAGAAAATCACTGTATTCATCAAGTTTAGGTCTCTGCCTGCAGTCAGTAATATCCTCCATGACCAGCTTATTGATGCTGAATTTATTTTGCAGATATTCCAAAAGTTTGACATCTCCAATTCCGCGAATATCGATCCAATGATTAAATCCGGAATACGAATCAAGTTCAACATCAATTTCTTCGTATGAATTGATTGCCAGGCTATGAAATTCACTTCCTTTAAAGGAATAAATAGTAATTCTGGGTTTTAAAGCACCTTCATAAAGTTGTATGGAGCCCGGACTTGTCCCGGACATTGGAACATATTTTTTGGATTTTAAACTTATTCTTCGAATCCTGGCCATGTTTAAAGATACTTAATACTTTGTGGTCCCTGATTAAATATGAGGTCAACTATACTTAAATTAGGAATAAACCCATTTCTTTCTTCAAAAACCTGGAAATATGGTTTAAAACTGATATCAGGAATATGCTTTGGATGTATACTTTCCCGATAATCATCCAGTTCGGGATATGTTGCTTCGAAGCTATTGGTATAGTTGTAATTTATATTTATTTTCAAAAAACGGTTCATCAGCTGCAACAATTCCTCATTGTAATCGAA
Organism: Sphingobacteriales bacterium 16-39-50; assembly: GCA_002257025.1. Taxonomy (GTDB): domain Bacteria; phylum Bacteroidota; class Bacteroidia; order Sphingobacteriales; family Sphingobacteriaceae; genus Daejeonella. The sequence continues at coordinate 172,887 of NCHA01000001.1, forward strand.
AAGAAACTCCCATTTTTTTTCAAAAAAAATGATCAGTTCATCTTCGTAGTATTCAAAATAGGCTGAACTTCTGTATGATGTTTGTAAACTCATCCAGTGAAGTCTTTGCCACTTGAAGTCGTAGCTTATTCTGACATCTTTCACGAGAGTGTGGTTTTTGGAACCCTTGATTACAGGCACAATCAGATTCAAAGCTCCGTTAGGGGAATGAATTATTGCCCGGTTGCGGTAGCTCTGTTTCTGGAAATTTTCTGTATTCTCTATTAGGATATTGTCTTTATGATTAAGTATTTTACTAAAATACTCAATGGAAGGAAGATAAAATAAAGGGAATACTGCACCTTTTTCCATCGTATAAGTTAAGTTTGTAGAACAGACGTCGAAATTAGTAATTAAACGGCCATGCTGCAAGGATGTAATTATTTACAGGCCATGAATATTTTAATCTAAACAGCTTATTCAAACCTTAATGAATCGAGTTACATTCCGTATTACAGCATCCATTCTATATCTTATATCCCTTCTTCCATTCCCTGTTCTTTATTTCTTTTCGGATATCCTTTATATCTTCTTGTATTACATTGTTAAGTACCGAAGAAAGGTTGTTTTAAATAACCTTTTAAATTCATTTCCAGAAAAATCAAGATCCGAGATTGAGCAAATAGAGAAGCGATTTTACCATTATCTTGCAGATTTAATGCTTGAATCAGTTAAAACTATATCAATTAGTGCCAAGGAGATCAAAAAAAGATTTGTTTTTAAAAACCTTGAAATTCTGAAAACTTATCTTCAAGATGGTAGATCAGTAATTGCTGTTTCCGGACATTATGGTAACTGGGAATGGGGGCCGGTTGCAATCGGACTTGAATTAACGGAAAAGGTACTGGTAGTTTATAAGCCATTATCAGATAAGCGTTTTGAAGGACTGTTGAATTCGATGCGCTCCCGTTTTGGGTCTGTTATGGTTCCTATGAAACTGACGCTCAGGAAAGTGATTGAGTATAAAAATGAGCCAAATGTGCTGGTTCTTGTGGGTGATCAAACTCCAACCCGGGAAGAATCTCAGTACTTTACTAATTTTTTGAATCAGCAGACAGCCGTGTTTCTGGGTGTAGAAAAAATAGCATTTAAGCTAAAAAATCCAATAGTATATTTTAGCATAAATAGAATAAAAAGAGGTTATTATGAATGTCTAGTTAAATCTTTAATAGATAATCCTGAAGATACAAAGGAGCATGAAATTACTGATGCTCATACAAAAGAACTTGAAAAAAATATCTGTTTTCAACCGGAATATTGGTTATGGTCACATAAAAGATGGAAATTTAGTCCAGAGAATTTAAAAAATGACTAATGTCCCAAAAGTAGCTGCAGTAATCCTGAACTGGAACGGGCAAAGCTTTCTTGAAAAGTTTCTTCCATCTGTTATAGCCAGCACCTATCCGGGCCTGGAAATTGTTGTTGGAGATAATGCATCCACAGATAATTCTATTGAATTTCTTCAAAGCAATTACCCAACTATAAGGATTATTCAAAATAATGAGAATTATGGTTTTGCCGGAGGTTATAACAGGATACTGGAACAGCTTGATAATGAGTATTTTATTTTACTTAATTCGGATGTTGAAGTTTCACCTGGCTGGATAGAGCCAGTGATTCATTTGATGGAATCTGAAATGTATATTGCTGCCGCGCAACCAAAGATTCTATCCTATTCTCAAAAAGACCATTTTGAATATGCCGGAGCTGCTGGTGGCTACCTGGATTCTCTGGGTTATCCTTTTTGCAGGGGTAGAATTTTTGATACAGTTGAACAGGACTACGGACAGTATGATGATCAATCCGAAATTTTCTGGGCCTCCGGCGCGGCTTTGTTTATAAAACGGAAATACTGGATTGAAATCGGAGGGCTGGATCCTGATTTCTTTGCCCACATGGAAGAAATTGATCTTTGCTGGCGACTTAAGAATAAGGGTTACAAGATTGTATTCTGTCCGAAATCAAAAGTATATCATGTCGGAGGTGGAACACTGAATTCAGAAAGCCCATTTAAGACCTATTTGAATTTTAGAAATAATCTCGTTTTACTTCAAAAAAATCTGCCCTTAGGCAAGGCATTTATAATAATCTTTATCCGTTTCTGGCTTGACTTAATCTCATTGATTAAATATCTTTTTGATGGCAAACCCCGAAATGCTCTGGCAATAAGCAAAGCTCATTTCTTTTTCTTTGGCAATCTTTTCAGGAATATTAAAAAGGCCCGTGAGATAGATGCTTCCAAATTTAATGCTTCCGGCCACTATAAGGGAAGTATTGTCTGGCAGTATTTTATACGAAAGAAAAAAATATTCAGTGTTCTAAAGAAAACTATCTAAAGCCATTTTGTACCCGGGCAGACCGAAGCCGGTCAAAACCCCTTTGCAGTTTTTTCCTGTAAGTGATATATGCCGGTATTCTTCACGGGAATAAATATTGGAGATATGTACTTCAACAACGGGGGTTTTGATAGCTGCAATGGCGTCGGAAATAGCTACAGAAGTGTGTGTATAGCCACCACCATTCAATATAATACCATCATAACTGAATCCAACCTCATGTAATTTGTTGATAATTTCGCCTTCCACATTACTTTGAAAATAATCGAGCTGGACAGAACTGTACTTAGATTTTAATTCTTCAAAATAAGTGTCAAAGCTGCTATCACCATAGATTGATTTCTCACGTACACCCAGTAAATTTAAATTTGGTCCGTTAATTATCTGTATTTTCATCGATTATTTGTGATTTATGATTTCAAAATTATGAATACCAAATGGCGTTTCATTATCAAACTTATAAAATAAATTGGACTGGCAAACAGGACTTATTGGCTTTAGATCATATTTAAGATTAGAGCGTTCATTATCGGCAAATACTATCGAAGCATATTTACATGATGTGGATATGCTCATACAGTTTTTTAAGACCAGATCTCAAAAAAAAGAGGTATCCGAAGTTTCAGGTAATGATTTGAAGGAATTTCTGGTTTGGATAAATGAACTTGGAATGCTTCCTCCCACTCAGGCAAGGGTTTTATCAGGCTTAAAAGCCTTTTTTAAATACCTGCTTCTGGATAATCAGATTAAAATTGATCCATCAGCCCTAATTGAGAGTCCTAAAACGAGCAGAAAATTACCTGACACGCTAAGTATACTGGAAATCAATAAATTAATCGAAGCCATTGATCTTTCAAAAGCTGAGGGAATGCGAAACAAGGCTATGCTTGAAATTTTATATGGATGTGGATTAAGGGTATCCGAACTCACAAGCCTTAAAATTTCTAACCTGTTTTTAGATATCGATTTTATCAAGATTCTGGGAAAAGGAGATAAGGAGCGTTTGGTACCTATCGGATCGGAGGCTATCAAATTTCTAAGGATATTTATTGAAGAAGTTCGGGTTCATATAGCTGTGAAGCCCGGAAAAGAAGATTTTGTGTTTTTAAACATGCGTGGAAATCCAATTTCAAGGGTAATGGTGTTTCTGATTATCAAAGATCTCGCAAAAAAGGCCGCTATCAATAAAAGTATAAGTCCGCATACCTTCAGACACTCTTTTGCAACCCATTTGATTGAAGGTGGTGCAGACCTGAGAGCTGTTCAGGAAATGCTTGGACATGAAAGTATTACCACAACAGAGATCTACACGCATTTAGACCGCGATTATTTGCGGGAGACTATTATTCAGTATCATCCCAGAAGCTGATCTTATTGTTCTTCCCTAAAATAAACCTTATAGTAATTCATAGATTTATCATCATCAAAGCCCTTTTCGATCAGCTCCTTGTTACCATGAATATAAATATGAAAGTTCTTATCGAGTTTTAAAACGCTTTTAAACACCCTCGATTGTTTCTTTACTGCAGCTACCGAAATATCAAATGGCTGGTCAATGCCTGCATCAAATTCCTCATTGTATTCCCTGCTAAATTTTTTGAATGATTCAATAGCTTTGGGATTTTCGATCACTTCCTCTGAAAATTCATCCAGATCGAAACTATCTTTCTCCTTGAAATATTTCATAGAACGGTTCAACAAGTCAATCTTATCAGCTTTTGAGATATCAAACTCATCATCTATTTTACTGGTAATGAAGTTTTTATAAACTCCCAATGTAGTATTGGTCTTATTGAAACTATCATTTCTGATCTTTAATTGTAAAAAATCATCTTTCCAGTAAGCTGTATCGCTTCTGTTAGTCTGATCTATAAGCATCACCCTGTATCCTTCCTCCTTTTCAGTATTGAAAATGAGGCAACCTTTATCCAATTTCTGAATATTGATGGCATCTTCCTCATAGTTAATTGCAAAGCCACCTTGTTCCGGACTAACTTTCAGATAACTTTCTTTGGTTTCGGATTTAAAAATTCCAATGGCATCAAGTAATTCACCCTCCAGTTGTAAATTTTTAAATGAGGCTATATAAAGCTCCCCTGCCTTAATTTTGGGATGGTTAGAGCTTTCATAAAGGTACTTTGCTATGTTTCCGCTGTGTTCATGAAAGCTGGCTTCATCTGAAAATATTAGTGAACTGAAATGGAACAATTCATTAAGATTAAGATCTCCACTTGAGTGTGTGAATCTGTAAACCTCATTTGTCTTTTCAAATGGCGAAAGAAAATATTTTATCAGCAAGTTCCTTAAAACTTCATCAGCAATATTGATTGGCTCCTCAGACAAAATGTAAAACTCGTCCTGAACCTTATTTCCAACCCTATGTACGGAAAGCAGATCCATTGAAGTTTCGAAAAATGAAATCATAATATATTTAAAATAAGATTATTATATTATTTAATATAAATATTTAGTTAATGTATCTGGCTACTGATCATTCTGTCTTTTCCGCTCAGATCCTGCCTTAATTCAATATTTTTAAACCCCATTTGTTTTAATAATTGAACTGTCTCCTCTCCCAGGTTCTCATTGATTTCCAGATATAAAGACCCATTTGTATCTGTATGTTTTATTGCGAAATCAGCAATAGCCCTGTAGAAAATAAGCGGATCATCGTTGGGGACGAATAATGCGAGATGCGGTTCATGCTCAAGAACATTAGGCAGCATTTGTTGCTTTTCTGCCTCTGTAACATATGGTGGATTGCTTACGATAATCCCAAATTTCTCACCTATTAGCTCTCTGCTTACTGAATTCCTTATATCATCCTGAATAAACTGTATCCTTGTTGTATTTAAAGCTGCATTTTGCTTTGAAACACCCAATGCTTCAGGAGAAATATCAAGTGCAAAAAGCTGAGCTTCAGGAAGATTTTTTTTCAGGGATATTGGAATACAGCCACTTCCTGTTCCGATATCAATGATTTTTAGTCCCTCTATGGATATTTTGGACTTACGGATGTCTGATAGTATCCATTCAACCAGTTCTTCTGTCTCAGGTCTTGGAATGAGCACTGAAGGATTTACCTTAAAGGTCATTCCATAAAATTCTGTTTCGCCAATTACGTATTGAAGCGGTTTTCCGGTTTTTAATTCTTCCAGGATTTTTAATAATGATTGAAATTTATCAGTAGGAATCTCTGTATCCTTTAAATTCAGGTATTCTGCCCGTTCAAGTTTGCAAACATGGCTGATACTCAACCAGGCAAGACTAGCAGCTTCCCTCCTGTCGTAAATAAGTCTTAGGCTGTCAGTATAAATCTGTTCGGTTTCTCTAAATGTCATGCCGCAAAGTAAACCAATTCAGCTGAAAAATAAACAGAATGAAGGCTTTCTGTACGATTGAATATAAATAAACGCGCCATGAATGATTTTAAGCAATTCATAGCTATTTTTGCAGTATGCACTCCCATCAAAACTACCTCCAGCGTTGTATTGATCTTGCCCGCCTTGGAGCTGGTTCTGTTAGTCCTAACCCAATGGTCGGATCAGTAATAGTTTGTGATGATAAAATTATCGGAGAAGGCTATCACAAAGTTTATGGTCAGGCACATGCCGAAGTAAATGCAATAAATCAAGTTTTTGAAACACATGATAATGCCAAAGAGCTTTTAAGACGATCTACCATTTATGTTAATCTCGAGCCTTGCTCCCATTTTGGCAAGACTCCACCATGTGCAGATCTAATTATTTCAAACGAAATTCCAAGAGCTGTAATAGGTTGCCGTGATCCCTTTGATCAAATCAATGGTAAAGGAATCGAAAAACTCAGGAATGCCGGAATTGATGTTGTTGAAGGCATAATGACAGAGCAGTGCATTGATCTCAACAAAAGATTCTTTACCCGGATACAGAAACAAAGACCCTATATTATTTTAAAATGGGCACAAACCTCTGATGGATATTTTGCACCAGCCGACAGATCGCAGAAATGGATAAGTTCACAAAATGCAAAGCAATTGGTCCATCGATGGAGGACTGAAGAAGACGCAGTATTAGTTGGAAAGAATACGGCGTTAAGCGATAATCCTCGCTTGAATAGCCGGGAATGGCCTGGAAGGGATCCAATACGAATAGTAATCGACAGACGATTGGAACTGCCAGAAAATCTTAATGTTTTTGATCAGAGTCAGGATACCATCATTTTTAATGAGAAAAAAACTGATCTGGTTGACAAAATTAAATATCTGGAACTTGAAGATTTTGATAATTTACTCCCTCAATTAATTGCTTATCAGCTTTATCTGATGGATATTCAATCTCTCATTGTTGAAGGTGGTGCTGAAACACTAAACCTGTTCATAAAAGCTGGTTTATGGGATGAGGCGCGCGTTTTTACGGGACCCCAAAACTGGAATTCAGGTACCCCAGCACCAAAACTCTTTGGTAAGCCAGGTGAAACACAAACTGTCGGACCGGATGTCCTGAACATTTGGTTTAATAAGGAATAACATGATTTATATCTTCCTAAGTGTTTGCTGCAGCGTATTTGTATCAGTCTTACTGAAGCTTGCAAAACGATATGAAATAGATACCCGACAGGCTATAGCATGGAATTATTCTATAGCAGGTGCTCTTACCTGGCTCATTTTTAAGCCTGAAATTCCGCAGTTTACTGAAACAATATATCCTGTTTACATTGCTCTTGGCTTATTATTGCCGTCGCTATTTGTAGTATTGGCCTTGTCTGTCAGGTACACAGGGATTGTAAAAACTGATGTAGCCCAGCGTTTATCACTTTTTATTCCAGTGCTCGCAGCATTTATAGTATTTGGAGAACCTTATTCATTAATGAAAATTGCCGGAATCGGAATTGCCTTTATCGCAATAATTTTTTCAGTTCCCTGGCAAAAACAATTAGAAACATCACATTCCTACTGGATTTACCCTTTGATTGTATTCATAGGAATGGGAATAATCGATATACTGTTTAAACAGATTGCCAGAACCGAAAATATCCCCTTCACTTCTTCCCTGCTTGTAGTTTTCACTTTAGCATTTATCATTTCCATTTTATATCTTATGTATCAGATTCTGGTAAATAGCTTAAAACTGACTATAATCAATTTAATTTGTGGCTGGATTTTGGGAATTTCCAATTTCGGAAATATCTTATTTTATCTGAAGGCTCATCAAAGCCTAAGCAATCAACCTTCTGTGGTGTTTTCTTCAATGAATATTGGTGTAATACTGCTTGGATCAGCAGTTGGTGTTCTGATTTTCAAGGAAAAACTGAGCCGCTTAAACTATGCCGGAATTGTTCTGGCACTGATTTCAATTTTGATCCTTAGCCTGGCACAATAATGCTTTTTGACGATACTTATAAAACGATCCGGGAGATATCAGAAGGAGTCTACCGTGATAAGGGTAGTAAATTTATTGCATACCTCTACCCACTTAGTTCTGAAAATGACATAAAGGATATTATAATTGCCTTAAAAGCTGAGCACCCTAAAGCAAGGCATCATTGCTGGGCGGTGCGCCTGGGTCCCGACAGAACTGTATTTCGTTTAAATGATGATGGTGAACCATCTGGTACGGCAGGCAGACCAATTCTTAATACTTTACTATCCAATGACTTAACTAATATTCTTGCAGTGGTTGTCAGGTATTTTGGTGGAACATTACTTGGAGTTCCCGGCTTGATCAATGCCTATAAATCAGCGACAGTTGAGGCTGTTAAAAATGCTAAAATCATAGAGAAAACTGTGAATTCAGTGTTCAGCATTGAGTTCGGACATCCTCAAATGAATGAAGTGATGAAAATTGTAAAAGAAGAGAATCTTAAAATAAGCAATCAGAATTTTGATCTGAACTGTTCATTTTTGTTGGAAATCAGGCAATCTCAGGTCAATAAAGTGATTGGAAGGCTCGAAAAAATTGAGGGTTTGAAGTGGAAATCCTAATTAGGAATCAGGAGCAATGAATAAAGAATAATGACGTTTGAACATTTACCAGGATAAAATATTTATTGAGAAATTACCCTAAATAAATTGGACCAACAATAATTTATAACCAATAATGAACAAGATTTCAGAATCTGATTTGATAATTAATCCGGATGGAAGTATTTACCATTTGAATTTATTGCCTGAGGATATTGCTGATACCGTTATTACGGTTGGTGATCCCGATCGGGTTTCTGAAGTTAGCAAACATTTTGACCGGATTGAATTAAAGAAAGGTAAACGGGAATTTATCAGCCATACCGGTTATCTGGGTTCCCGCAGGATAACTGTACTTTCGACAGGAATCGGTACTGATAATATTGATATTGTGTTCAATGAGCTTGATGCTCTTGTAAACATTGATTTTAGCACTAGAACAGTAAAGCCAACTCTTAAGAGCTTAAATATTATTCGTATAGGAACATCTGGTGCAGTTCAGGAAGATATTGCGGTTGGCAGTATAATAGTTTCGGAGTATGGTATAGGTTTGGATTCCCTGATGCAATACTATCTGCATCAACTTTCGGGTGATGAACACATGATTCTGGATGCTATAAAATCACATTTTCATCATTTTAAAGGGATTTCGCCTTATATCACAGCGGCAGACACGGATTTATTAGAAACTATTGGGAATGGTCTGGAACGTGGGATAACGGTCACCGCTCCCGGCTTCTATGCACCACAAGGCAGACAGGTTCGTGCCAAAGCTTCCTTTCCGGGTTTAGTTGATGATATCAGATCATTCTCTACCGGAAAATACAGGATTACGAATCTTGAAATGGAAACAGCTGGTATTTACGCCCTTTCAAGGGTCTTGGGGCATAAGGCTTTATCTATAAATGCAATACTGGCAAGCAGACTGAAGTTTGAGTTTGCTCCAAATCCTGCGAAAATCATAAACCAGGCAATTGAACTTGTTTTGAACAGATTATAGTGTCCTGATTAAGTCGTGAAATTTTGCTATGGCTATGAGTTTATCTTCATCGAGGTTAAAATCTATCTTCTTCATTAGATAATCCTCCAGGTCAAGATTCTCAACCTTATCTAAACCTGAAATTACCTCCTTTCGGTGATCGAGACCATATTTCAGGGCTTCGTTAAATGCAATTTTAAAATCTTCAGGAATAGGTTTATTGGACGCCCAAACAGCAAAAACAAAGGGTAAACCTGCGAATTTAAACCATTCAGCAGCAAGATCATATTGATATGGATAATGATCCCTGTTTGAGAAAGTCCGGTCACCTATCTGTACAAATGCATCTGCCATATCGGTTACAACAAATTCAGGGTTAATTTTCCAATGATATTTAAGTAATACTTTTGAGAGATTGTTGGAGGTGCGGGATTGTGCATCAAGTTGTAAACTGCTTATTTCCTGAATAGGTTTGTTGCTGAAAATAAAGACAGAATCGACGTTTCCTTTGGCTCCAATACAGTAATTTGAAATGATCTGGTAATCCTTGATTTGGAGCAAGGCTGCAACAGGAACTAATCCTATATCTACTTGATTTTCAATTAATTTATTAGCACATACTGAAGGGATATCTAAGCTTAAATCAATTTGATCTAATATGTCAGAATGCATAATTCCGTAGACAAATGGCTTGGAGTTTGTATAGCTAACAGCTGAAACTTTTATTTTAGTCAAAACTAAGATAGTTTGTTTAAATGGTGTGTGTTATTAAATTCAAGGATTTGAAATTCCTTTCCATCATATCCCAATTTATAAAGAGTGGTATTGGAGTGCGGAAATTCATCCATTTCTGCCAGGGGGCGATTCGTTAGAAGGCAAAGAAATAAACGCATTGCACGACCATGCATGCAAATCAGAATGTTTTGATCACTATTTTCTTCGATCAGGTGCTCAAGGACTATTAATTGTCTTTCCTTAACCTCCAAAGGACTTTCGCCCCTTTCAAATTTATGATGAAGTTCACCAGCTCTCCATTGAGTTACCAAATTATGAAAATGGGAAGTTAACTCTTCAGTGCTCTCCTGTCCCTCGTGTATACCCCATCCCAGTTCATCAAGACCCGGATATTGTACCCATGGTATGCCAGAATCTATATATTTTTGAACGGTTTGGTGGGTTCTTTTTAAGCTGGATGTATAAATCTTGTCGAACGGTATTTGTTTATAGGCCTGATAAAAGGCTTCAGCCTGCTCCAATCCTCTTTCATTCAAACTGGTGTCCATACCCCTGCCCTGAACTATTCCCAGCTTGTTCAGGTCTGTTTCACCGTGGCGGATAATGTATATAGTTTTCTTCAATTCAGAACGGGTAACTTATAAAATTTTGGCTTTTCATCTTCCGGGAACTGGTAATCTTTATAGTCAGTAATCACATTATAAAGGGTATCACGCTCAATCGGGTGTCTGCCGACCTGTTTGATCAGTTCAACCAATTCCTGAGTGCTCATGGCTGGATTTTGCTCTTCAGCACCTGCCATAGAATAAATTTTTGTAGTATCATCCAGAGTGCCATCAATATCATCCACACCAAAATTTAAGGATAACTGGGCAGTACTACGACTGATCATTGCCCAATAGGCTTTAATGTGATCAAAATTATCAAGGTAAATGCGCGAGATTGCATAATTCGTAAGATCTTCAATAACTGAAACCTCAGGAACATGGGACATTTGGTTATCCTGATTTCGGAACTTTAGAGGTATAAAAGTTTGAAATCCACCAGTCTTGTCCTGCAATGAGCGTAACTGCTCCAAGTGGTCAACACGATGTTTAAATTCCTCGATATGTCCGTAAAGCATGGTAGCATTAGAACGCATTCCTAATTTATGCCACTCCTCGTGGATTTGCAACCATTGTTTACCAGTACATTTATCTTTAGCAATCTGTTCCCTGATCTCAGGGTGAAATATTTCGGCACCACCACCAGGGATAGAATCCAGGCCGGCTTCCTTCATTAATTTCATGCCTGTAGCATAATCAATCTTCGCTTTCTTAAAGATATAATGGTATTCAACCGGGGTTAAAGCCTTGACATGGAGCCCTGGACGATGTTTATGTATTGCTGTAAAAAGCTCTGAATAAAATTTAAGATCATATTGAGGCAAAACTCCACCAACCAGGTGAACTTCAGTGACTGGTTCAGAATCGTATTTCCTGACAATTTCCATCATCTCTTCCATAGTATATTCCCAACCCTGTGATCTTTCCTTAATCAGAACAGAATAGGAACAGAATTTACAGTCGTAAACACAGAGATTAGTAGGCTCTATATGGAAATTGCGGTTAAAATAAGTTTTATCACCATGAAGTTTTTCGCGGATATAATTGGCGAGAACACCCAAATAACCCAACTCTCCTTTTTCATAAAGCAGAATACCTTCTTCAAAGGAAATCCGTTCATTTAGCTTAACTTTTTCTGCGATTGCTCTCAATTCAGCAGAAAGGTTCTTGTCCAGTAATAGCAGGTCCAGGTTTAATTCGGTGTTCATTATTTTCTTTGTACAAAAATACGGAAATGTATAGATTCATTATCATAAGCAGGTAAAAGCATTAGAAATAAATCCTTTTTATTCTTCCAGGGCAATTAAATACACGCGTTTGTAATTAAATGTGAAAAATTGAGTCCAATTTTTATTCTTTAATTAACTTGAACAAAATTTGAGAAACAAATTCAAATATTGAGATAAAATGAAGATTGAAACCATAGCTATACATGCCGGTAATAAAATAGATGGAAATACAGGGGCTGCTATTCAGCCTATTACCCTATCATCTACTTTTGAGCGGGGTGAAGATGGCGGCTATCCGGGAGGATTCATCTATTCAAGGATAGATAATCCTAACAGGAAATCACTTGAAAATGTCGTCGCTAAACTTGAAGGTGCTGAGGATGCAGCAGCCTTTTCATCCGGAAATGCTGCAGGATCTGCGGTTTTTCAGGCATTAGGTGCTGGTGCACATATCATTGCTCCTGATGATATGTACCATGGTCTCCGGAATCAATTATTACAGGTTTTCGAAGGAATAATCGAGGTTAGTTTTGTTGATCTTGCTAATATTAATGCGATAAAGAATGCTATCAGACAAAATACCCGCCTGATTTGGATTGAAACTCCTTCAAATCCACTCTTAAAGATCAGTGATCTCAAAGCGATAAGCGAACTCGCTAAATCTAAGGGTATTCTTGTGGCCTGTGATAATACTTTCAGTACTCCGGTATTCCAAAAACCTCTGGAATTAGGATGTGATTTGGTGATGCATTCCTCTACTAAATATTTTGGAGGGCATAGTGATGTAGTTGGGGGGGTACTTGCATGCAGAAAAAATGATGATCTATGGAAGAAAATTAAGAATGTCCAGGTACTATCCGGCGCAGTTCCCTCCCCTTTCGATTGTTATTTGACGGTCAGGGGCATTAAGACACTTCCATACCGCATGCGGGGACATGCACAAAATGCAGCAAAGGTTGCAGCGTTTTTGGATTCTCATAATCAGGTTGAAAAGGTCTTTTATCCCGGTTTAAAAGAACATCCGGGTCATGATATCGCCAAAAGCCAAATGAGTGATTATGGTGGAATGGTATCTTTTTTGGTAAAAGGAGGTTCCGCCGAAGCCCGGAAATTTGTGAACTCAGTAAAGATTTTCACTCAGGCAACCAGTTTGGGTGGTGTTGAAAGTCTGATAGAACATAGGGCCTCTATTGAGGGTCCTGATACAAAAACTCCTCAAAATCTGATTCGAATTTCTGTTGGATTGGAGAATACTGAGGATCTGATACAGGATTTGAATCAGGCATTGGGATGAAAAATAAAATTAATTAATTGAAAATCAATTAATTATGAACACAATAAAAATTTAATTTGGTTTAAATATATTCATACAACTATATTTGAAATAATATTTGGTAGCAATACCAATCTGTCTTCAATAAATTTACTTTATTGATTTATACAGAAGTGGCGAGAGATCAGGCTCTATGACCCACTGACAACCCCCCGATCGGTTTCGGGGAAGGTGCCAATTCCTGTCCCGAGAGGGAAAAATAAATTCATATTGAAAATGAAAAAAGACCAATCTACAGCTCCTGTATTTCCGAAAGCGGAACTTACAATCCCATCTCAAAGTCCTTATTACTCTGCATCATCAACGTATTGTTGTATGTGTATGAATTTAAATTGTTGTTGTTAATTCTTTTTCTAAGGTAAACGCCTTATAACGGGCAAAACAACAATTCAGCTATTTTGATAGCTCTTCTACAACATTTTAATTTAATTAAAAATTAAACCTAACATTTAATAATTATGTCAGCTCAAAATTTAAAATTCGAAACTCTACAGATTCATGCAGGCCAGGAAGTTGATCCAACAACAGGATCACGTGCCGTACCCATCTATCAGACTACTTCTTACGTTTTCAACAGTTCAGAGCATGGTGCAAATCTATTTGCACTGAAAGAATTCGGAAATATTTATACCCGTTTGATGAATCCAACCACTGATGTGTTCGAAAAACGGGTAGCTGCACTTGAAGGTGGTGTTGCAGCACTCGCTGTTTCTTCAGGACAAGCTGCTCAGTTCATCGCATTAAATAATATCCTGCAGGCAGGTGATAATTTTGTAACTTCTTCATTCCTTTATGGAGGTTCATATAATCAGTTCAAAGTTGCTTTTAAACGATTAGGCATTGAAGCGCGCTTTGCAAATGGTGATGACCCACAAAGTATTGATTCTTTAATCAATGATAAAACCAAAGCCATCTATCTTGAAACGATAGGAAATCCAAGTTTCAGTATTCCTGATTTTGAGAAGATCGCAGAGATCGCTAAAAAACATGATCTTCCATTAATTGTAGATAATACTTTCGGTGCAGCCGGATATCTGTTCCGTCCATTGGAGCATGGAGCCAATGTAGTAGTTCAATCAGCGACTAAATGGATCGGCGGACATGGAACAAGTATTGGTGGTGTAATTGTTGATGGCGGGAATTACAACTGGGGTAATGGTAAATTCCCGCAGTTCACTGAGCCATCTGAAGGTTATCATGGTTTAGTATTCAACAGTGTATTTGGAATTGGTGGTCCTTTTGGAAACATTCAGTTTATCATTCGTGCACGAGTAGAAGGATTACGTGATTTCGGACCATCACAGTCACCATTTAACTCATTCCTGCTAATTCAGGGTCTGGAAACATTATCACTTCGTGTTCAACGCCACGTTGATAATGCATTAGAACTTGCAAAATGGCTTGAAAGCCATCCCCAGGTTGATAAAGTTGAATATCCCGGATTAGCGAGCAGCCCAACACATGAAAGAGCTAAAAAATATCTTAAGAATGGCTTTGGTGCGGTACTTTCGTTTGAAGTTAAGGGCGGAAAAGAAGCTGCTATCAAATTCGTGGATAATCTAAAGCTGATCAGTCACCTGGCCAATGTTGGCGATACCAAAACATTGATCATTCAGCCAAGTGCAACTACCCATCAGCAATTAAGTGACGCTGAACAATTAGCAGCAGGAGTTAAACCATCATCATTACGGGTTTCAGTAGGTATTGAGCATATTGATGATATCAAAGCTGATCTGGAACAGGCTTTTGCAGCTATAAAATAATAAACAGGTTATTAATTAAGAATAAAAAGACCTTCCCAATCTGTTCTGGCTTGGGGAGGTCAATATAATATGAATACAGAAGCTATTTATAAACACAAAAAGCCTTTTCTGCTCGAAAGTGGCCAAAAGTTAAAGGATCTTGAGATCGCTTATCACACTTATGGTACTTTAAATGCAAAAAAGAATAATGTGATTTGGGTTTGTCATGCTCTGACTGCAAATTCTGATGTTTTTGACTGGTGGAAAGGGCTTTTTGGTGATAATTGTCTTTTTAATCCGAAGGAGCACTTTATTGTTTGTGCAAATGTAATCGGATCACATTATGGCAGTACAAGCCCCCTGAGTCTGAACAGTGCTACAGGACTACCCTATTTTCTTTCCTTCCCTGATTTTACAGTACGTGATCTTGCAGCAGCACATAAGCTTTTGGCAGATCATCTGGGTTTGCCTCAGATTGGGTTATTAATCGGTGGTTCACTAGGGGGCCAGCAGGCAATGGAATGGGCTATTTTGGAGCCTCAAAGAATTAGAAAACTAGTTCTGATCGCAACAAATGCGCAACATTCAGCATGGGGAATTGCCTTTAATGAAAGTCAGCGGCTTGCAATTACTGCCGACCGTACCTTTTATGCACAATCTCCGGATGGTGGTAAAATGGGACTTAAAGTAGCACGTAGTTTTGCTTTATTGTCGTACCGAACCTATGGGACTTATGCAACAACCCAGATGGAAGTAAATCCTGATAAACTCAGTGATTTTAAGGCATCATCCTATCAGAACTATCAGGGAGAAAAGCTGGTAAACCGTTTCAATGCATACAGTTATTGGTATCTGACTAAAGCGATGGATAGTCATCATGTTGGCCGTAAAAGAAATTCGGTAGAAGAGGCATTAAAGTTAATTCAGGCAAAAACATTAGTCATTGGGATTAAAAATGATGTTCTTTTCCCGATAGAAGAACAACAGTTTCTGGCAAATCATATTCCAAGTGCCCGTTTTACAGAGTTGAATTCATTTTACGGTCATGATGGATTTTTAATTGAAACAGAAATTTTAACACAGGAGATAGGGAGTTTTTTCAGAACTGCAGATTCTGATAACAGTGTAATAAGTCTGCATAAAATAGCTTAATAAATAATGAGTAAAAGACTGACCATAGGATTATTTGGCTTTGGCGTTGTTGGCCAGGGCTTACATGATATTATAAGTACCAAGGATCTCAATATAGAGATAAAAAAAATCGCGATAAAAAACCCGGAAAAAGAACGAATTCTACCTGAGCATTTATTTACGACCAATCCTGATGATATTCTAAATGATCCGGACATTAATACGGTTATAGAGTTAATCAATGATGCAGATGCAGCTTATGAAATAGTTACAAGAGCATTAAGAAGTGGAAAAAATGTAGTTTCTGCAAATAAGAAAATGATTGCAGAGCATTTAGATGAGTTGGTGAATCTGCAGGAAAAATACAACGCATCATTATTATATGAAGGTGCTGTTTGCGGAAGTATTCCAATCATAAGGAATCTTGAGGAGTACTACGATAATGAATTACTTCACTCCATCAGCGGCATTTTTAACGGATCTTCGAATTTTATCCTTTCGAAAATTGCCAATGAGGGGCTGGAATATGCAGATGCTTTGAAGCAGGCTCAGGAACTTGGCTTTGCTGAAAAGGATCCGATACTTGATGTTGGCGGTTATGATCCAAAATATAAGCTTGTTATTGCCACAGCCCATGCTTATGGAGTTTTTGTGAAGCCTGAGCAAGTATTAAATATTGGGATCCAGAATTTTTCAACTGCTGATCTTCATTTTGCGCAAGAGCATCAGCTAAAGATCAAACTCGTGCCAACAGCCAAAAAACTCGACGAAAAGGAACTTGCATTGTATGTAATACCTAAACTTGTTCCTAAGAGTGATTTTCTTTATAATGTTGAAAATGAATACAATGCGGTATCTGTAAAGGCTGCATTTGCAGACCAGCAATTATTTTATGGTAAAGGCGCCGGAGGTCATCCAACCGGATCTGCGGTTCTATCAGATGTTGCGGCTTTGCGATATGATTACCGTTATGAGTATAAAAAATATCACCATGATAGGAAATTAAAACTTCAGAATGACCATATCATTCCGGTTTACATTCGTTATAATAATGAGAGCCTGATCAATAATATTCATTTTGAATTTATTGCTGAACAGCATAAAAGTATTGAACTTAGCTATGTGCTTGGAGGTGTAAAAATCAGTGAATTAATAGCAAAGAAAAATGATATTCTAAATGATGGAGCTTTTTTAGCTCAGGCTGGTGCATTAACTGAAAAATTTGAGGAATTGAAGCGATTAAAGCTTGAAAAAGCTTAGTTGATTTGGATTTTATAATAAAAAGGTCTTCCGATATGGAGGACCTTTTTTATTTCTTAAGATACGGTTTTATCGCCTTTTGCCAGATCAGATATCCGTTCTTATTCATATGAAGCTGATCCTTGAGAAAAATATCCGGCATTGGGGTTCCATCGGCTAATATCATTTTTGAATAAACATCAATATATCCCGATTTAGGATCTTTCTTTTGGAATTTTCTGATCATTTCATTCGCACGACGCATTTCAGGAAGGTATTTTAACCTTGATATGCTGGGCTTCATTGAGATATAGATGATATCGGCTTTTGGAAGCACTGATCTGATCATACCATGCAAGCGGGTAAAACGATTGAAAATAGTGTCTGCAGTTGTATTTGTTCCGGATGGAAAGTCATTTTCACCACAATAAATCAATATCTGGGCGGGTTTGTAGGGATAAATAATGTTTGGCGCATAACGAATTACATCAGGCAAACTGGATCCACCAAATCCACGATTTATAATTTTGTGCTCCGGAAAGTATTCCTGGACATCTTTCCAGTTTGTAAAAGATGAGCTGCCAACCAGAAGTATCGCATTTTGTGGTGGAAATTCTATACTATCCTGCTTTAAAAAAGCGTCAATTTGTGCCTGAAATGGGAATTTTTGCTGCGAAAACGCAGAACTTCCATTTGTAAACAATAATACAAATGCCAGAATATAAACTATGTTCTTTTTCATACAGCAATATATAATCTTATGAACTAAATCAAATGAACCACAAGCATTTATATTTCACGATTCACATCCCAGGATTCAAGATAATCAGCGACTCTGCGAACGAATGAACCTCCAAGGGAACCATCTACAACACGGTGATCATATGAGAGTGAAAGAAACATCATATGTCTGATCGCAATCACATCACCAAACTCAGTCTCAATTACAGCAGGCTTCTTCTTAATAGCCCCCACAGCCAAAACAGCAACCTGCGGCTGATTGATAATTGGTGTGCCCATAATATTGCCAAAAGTTCCCAAATTGGTCATAGTGAATGTTCCGCCTTGCGTTTCATCAGGCTTTAATTTTGAAAGACGGGAGCGGCTGGCCAGATCATTTACTGCCTTTGTTAGTCCGTAAAGATTTAGCTGATCTGCATTTTTTATGACCGGTACAATCAGATTTCCACTTGGAAGAGCAGCAGCCATTCCAATATTAATATCACGCTTCTTGATGATCTGAATTCCATTAACAGAAATATTGATCATCGGAAGGTCCTTGATAGCTTTCGCAACTGCTTCAATGAAGATAGGTGTAAAAGTAATCTTCTCTCCTTCGCGTTTTTCAAATGAATTTTTTACACGATCACGCCATTGAACAAGGTTTGTAACATCGGCCTCAACAAATGAGGTAACGTGGGCAGAAGTTTGTTTACTCATTACCATATGATCCGCAATCAACTTGCGCATACGGTCCATTTCTATAATCTCATCCCCCCCGGAAACAGAAACTGAAGAGGTTTTTCTCTCCTGCACCTGTTCAGGTACTGGAACTGATGATGATAATTCTTTACTAGCTACATCCGTTTGGACAGTTTTGCCTGAATTTATAAAATCGATAATATCTTTCTTGGTAACCCGGCCTTCGGAACCCGTTCCAATAATTTTATCTAAGTCGGCAGTACTAATACCCTCTTCCGCTGCCATACTTTTCACCAGCGGAGAATAAAAGCGGCTTGAACTACTGAAATCAACCGGTTTTATAATTTCCTCATGATTAGCAGTCGCTAAATCCGGAATTCCATCTCTTTGAACATGCTCTTCGACCTCCATAGGCAATACAGGTGTAAAAACCTGCTCTGATGGAGGGTTTTCTGTCTTTGTTTCAATAGCCTCAGTCTCAATTGTTGCGATTACAGCACCAACCTGAACTATTTCATCTTCCTTAAAAAATATTTTGACAAGTTTTCCGGATACCGGAGATGGGACTTCTGAATCGACCTTATCAGTAGCAATTTCCAATACAGATTCATCAATATCAATTTGGTCGCCAGGCTGTTTAACCCATTTAATGATTGTAGCTTCGGCAACACTCTCCCCCATTTTTGGAAGTACTAATTCGTATAAAGCCATATTTGAGTATTTTGGAGAATTGGTAATTTATATGCAAAATTAAACTTTTTCAATAAACCTGTTCCTCTTTCATTAATTTATAAAGTAATATGAGGGCTGTAGTAGCTGATCTTTCAATATTCTGGATTCTTTTATTGCCAAAATTGTATTTTCTGGAAATGGTCTTCGATTTACCTGTTACAGCTATCCAAATCGTTCCAACAGGTTTTTCTTCTGTTCCTCCCTCCGGACCAGCAATTCCACTCACTGCAATTGAATAGTCAGAGTGAAAGGCTGAATGTGCCCCTTCAGCCATTTCCTTTACGGTTTCTTCACTCACAGCCCCATAATTCATGAGTGTCTCTCCTGAAACACCCAACATACTCATTTTTAACGAATTAGAATAGGTAACAGCTCCACCTAAAAATACTTTGCTGCTGCCTGGATGTTGGGTAAACTGATGGGAAATATACCCGCCGGTGCAGCTTTCGGCAATTGATAAAGTAAGATTTTTAGATTCCATAAAATCCATTATTACTTTTTCAATTGGTGTATCATTTTCTGCCATAACAAATTCGGATACCAGATCAACAATTTTTTTTGCATGGATACTGATTTCATTCTTTAACTGCGCTTCATTCTGCCCGGTTCCGCTTAAACGGATCCTGACAGAACCTAATTTGGGAAGATAAGCCAATTTGATATGTGTAGGAAGTGAGTCTTCCACAGATTCAATCTTCTCAGCAAGGATGGATTCACCTATTCCTGCAGTTAAAATCGTATGATGAAGAATTACAGGTAAATTGAATGCTTTCTTGATTTTTGGAATTACCTGTTCTTCCATCATATACATCATTTCGAATGGAACTCCGGGCATTGAGACATATATTTTATCTTCATGCTCTATCCACATTCCGGGTGCTGTACCATTTAAATTAAGCATGGTAATGCAGTTTTCGAGGACTTCAGCCTGCTTAATATTAGTTTCAAGCAAAGGAGCTTTATATTTTGAGAAGATTCGCTTTACGTTTTCTAATGCATCCTGATCTAAACGAAATCCGCTTTTGAAGTATTCTGCAAGTGTGTTTTTGGTGATATCATCTTTTGTAGGTCCTAGTCCGCCGGTAATTAGAATAAGGTCTGCCCTACCTTTAGCCTCATTTAAAGCATCCAGAATATGCCTGCGGTCATCTGAAACAGATGAGATCTGCTTAACCTTTATCCCTGCCAGATTAAGTTTTTGTGCCATCCAGGCAGAGTTTGTATCAACTATTTGCCCGATCAGAATCTCGTCCCCAATTGTTATTATTTCTGCTCTCATATTAAAAGTTGTTATAGGCATCCCGGCGTTTGCTGAGTTTAAGATCCTGAAGAATAGAGGCTTTAACTCTCAAATCAACGCTGTAGAATTTATAAGTTCCAATTGGCGACCATCTGAATGAAAGATCCCAGCAATGAAGATCCCGATAAATAGAAAATTGGGTTAAACTAAGTTTATTAGCTTGAAAATCGTATCCGGATGTATACTGAACCTTCCATTTCGGTGTAACATTGAAATCTCCAAATACATTAAGTGTATTGGAAATGCTTGATTGAAGCCCATTCACTGAATAATTAAAACTATAAGCTGCGCTAACATTCCATGGTATTTTAAAATCAACAAATGCGTTGGGATCCCTGCTAATTGCATTCAGCTCATCTTGTTGTTCTCTAGACAAATTTTGCTTTGTTTTGTCGATCTCATTCAAGTTTTCATTCCTGCTTTTGGCTGCATTCGAGTTAAAACTGAAATCAGTTGAAAGCCCAAAATTAGTTAACCTGGCTATTTTGCCCGATTTTAGTGCGAATTCATCGATTCTGTAACCATCCTTGTCGATTGCATATGGATCTAGTGTTCCATAGAAATTGATCCCAATTTTTTCTTTGAAAAAGGCTGTTCTGCCTGAAAAACCGATAGTTGAGAGTTTGAAATTTTCTGCAGCAAAATTGTAATTTCCCGAAAAAGTCAAGCTCTGTAAGATGGGGATATTGACAGAATTCTTTGACGAGTCTGCCGTAGATTTGACCTTTGCTTCAATATTATTATCAAAACTGAATCCTATTCCGGCTACCCTGCCTGCCGAAGGGGAACCAAAAACAGCATTGTCATAAATTGAGTACCTGGTTTTTATTGTTGAAGTATCTCCCTGAAGATTACGAAAATATCCGTAACGATCGGCACCGAAATCCGGACGGTAGTTAAAATTGACAGAAGGCGTCATAACATGCCTCAATGCCATTAAATTCCCTTTTTTAAAATTGAATTTACCATAAAGCTTAGTAGCTAATCCGGTATTTAAATTATAATCATACACTCTGCTAAAGCCCTGAATCGTATCTGTAACCGGTGTAAATCCGGAGGCAACCGCTTCAAGTCTTTTCCTAATAGTTTGCATATACCATTTTTCACTATACTGTATTCCTGAATTGAACTGAAAGTATTTCAAAATGTTCAATGATAAGCTGATCGGTATATCGTGTTGGATACCGTTTCGGAAGTCTTTTAAAGTTTCCTTTTTAAACAATTCATATTCTTTCGTATTGATTGAATTACTTCCCTGCATGCTATAACCAACACTTAATCTCTGATACCATTTCTGCTCCCCGGCTCTATCTTTTGAATCAAAAGGGTTAAGGGTTGTCATATTTAAACTAAAACGGGGCAGATCAAGAAATATAGTCTGCTGTTCAATATCCTGAGAATGGGAAAGACTGGAAGAAAAGTTAAACAGACCATTTGCGAATACTTTACCGTAACTGATACTGGATGAAAGTGTATTTCTGGCAATCTCAGTTGGATTATATGTTCCTGCTGCACCTGTATTCTGGAAATAAGACCCTGTTCCGGCATTTACCGAAGCACTGAAGGTTGTTCCCGGATTTGCAAGGGGACTTTGAGAATGACTCCAGGTTAAATTAAAATCCTTATTCGGTTTTTTATAGGATGGAGTCCCTTCTACCCCGTTTTTAGTAGATGCAAACCTAAAATTTAATCCTCCATCATACTTGTAATTTTTCCGGTATCGTGCTGCTGTTCCCAATTCATAGGATCCTTTTGAATAGAGAGTGCCTCTTGTCGAAAGGTCCCAATAGTCATTCAGGCCAAGATAATACCCCAGATCACGCATAAAAAAGCCCCGTGTATCTTCTCCAAATGTTGGAAATAGCAATCCCCCGGATCTTTTATTTGGCTTTGGAAAAAAGCCAAATGGGACACCAAGAGGTAAAGGAACATCTTCAATGACCAGGTAGGCAGGTCCGGTTATAATTTGCTTATCAGTTGCAATACCTCTGCTTATATGAATTCCAAAATGTGGATGTGGTAAATTACAGGTACTGTAAATACCTCTCCTAAAAAAACCTTCATCATATTGATTCTTTTTAAATTGCTGTGCCTGAAGGAAGCCACCTTCAACATCTGTAAAAACTCCGAAGGACTTACCTTTTTTAGTTTTATAGTTAAAAAATAGAGAATCAGTACTTAAAGGGGGTTCAGCACCTTGCATAACTAATGGTTTTCCAATGTATCTTTTGTTAACCGGATTAGTTCTTCCTTTGGCAAAAATGCTGTTATTCTTCTGATCAAGGCGGATATAGTCAGCCTCAATCTCAAAATCTTCATACTTCACTCGGGCTTTTCCATACAAAAAGACTATATTGTTAGTCATATCGAAGATTGTTGAATCTTCTGCCGCATAGGTTACTTTGGAAGTTAATGAACCTGAATTTTTTATTTTTTTTGTTACAGTATCTGTTTTTGAGCTTGCAGTGCGCAATGTTGTATCAGGTGAGGCGTTATCAGGTCGCAGAACAGTTTGTTGTGCGTATACCGAGCCACTAACGCATACAGCAAATACTTTGGCCGCAAAAAAATATATAAAAATGGATCTAATAAATTTCAAATTCGGTGATGAATACTATTTTTGCAATGATAGATAATAATATGCGCTCAAAATTAATCAAAAATATAGCATTGATAAGATTCATTAACGTTTTACTGACAGTCCTTATTTTCTCATGTCAAATTGCTTCTGCTAATTTTGCTAGTGATACCCCATATCGGATAAAAACTATTGTTGTTGATGCAGGGCATGGTGGTCATGATGGTGCGACTAAGGGTCTCTTTTCCAGGGAAAAAGATATCGCACTGCAGGTAGCACTTCGTTTGGGAAAAGCAATTGAAGAGAATTTAAAAGACGTTAAAGTTATATATACGCGTACTACCGATGTTTTTGTTCCTCTTTATGAGCGGATTGGTATAGCTAATCGAAATAAGGCAGATTTGTTCATTTCTATTCACTGCAATTCAATGCCGATAAAAAAAGTGATCAGCGGATACCGTAAGGATAGTCGTGGTCGCCGTATTCCTATTTATAAGACAGTACAAAGTACATCCACTAAAGGCGTAGAAACTTTTGTTTCAGGATTTGGACGTCTGGATGAGCAGGATGTTGTTATGCGTGAAAATGAATCTATCCTTCTCGAGAAAGATTATAAAGACAATTATGAAGGTTATGACCCGAAAGATCCGGAAAGTATAATTCTATTATCTTTGATGAAAAATGCATTCAGAGAACAAAGTATAAAGCTGGCATCTTTTATGCAGGATGAATATATTCTGAGTGGAAGAATTGACAGAGGCGTCAAGGAACAAAGTCTGGCAGTTTTAGCCCGGGCTGGAATGCCGGCCGTTCTTACAGAGATTGGTTTTGTTTCAAATCCTGAGGAGGAAGAGTACATGAATTCTGAATTAGGACAAAATGAAATTGTTGGCAACTTATTGAAAGCAATTCAGACATATAAAAAACAAGCAGAGCTTGAATAATCAATATTTTGCAATCAGATACATTCAAATGATGGTCATCTGAATATTATTACATATCCTGTTATGATTTGAGACGGATAAAACAATACTAGATTAATGAAAATAACAAACGAAACCAAAGTAGGTGTATTGGCGGCAGTAGCCATAACCGTATTAATTGTAGGTTATAGCTTCCTCAAAGGTAATGATGTATTTTCACGTGAGAATGAATTTTATGCCATTTACACCCGAGTTGACGGATTGACAGTATCAAAGCCTGTATTGGTGAATGGATATCAGATTGGTCGGGTTTCAAGTTTGACACTGCAGCCTGACGGGAGAATACTCGTCCAATTTAAAGTCGACCCTGAATACGCAATCCCAAAAAATACAATAGCGAAATTAGAGAGTACAGATCTTCTTGGAGGAAAAGCAATTGTTTTTGAACTGGGAAATGGCAGTGATTTTGCTGCAGATGGAGATACACTAAACGCTAATGTTAAAAAGGATTTAATGGATCAGGTTGAGCCTGTACAGAAAAAAGCTGAACAGATTATTGCAAGAATGGATTCGGTACTAACTTCAGTTAACAATACTCTAAATCCTGAATTTCAAAGGAATTTTGACCGTAGTTTTGCAAGTATAGCCAGGACACTGGAAACACTAGAGAAAACCACACGTACGGTAGATGGTCTTGTAACTAATCAAAGTTCAAAAATATCTGGCATTATGACTAATCTGGAGTCTATTTCTGCCAACTTCAAGAACAACAACGCAACTATTACTAAAATTGTTGATAATTTTGAAAAGATTTCAGATGATGTTGCCAAGGCTAATTTCGCCCAAACTATCACTGAAGCGAATAAAGCGGTTGCTGATCTGCAAACTGTTATAAATAAAGTAAATTCTGGAAACGGTACCTTAGGTCAGCTAATTAATGATGAGCGTATGTATAATAATCTGAACAATGCCGCTGCAAATCTGGATAAATTAATGATCGACCTGAAAGCGAATCCAAAACGTTATGTAAGTTTCTCGGTTTTCGGAGGTAAGAAAGATTAATTATGAATTAAATCTGAAAGGTTTGTCCTTCAACTGCGAGTAAAGTTTCAGGAAATATACTTTTTGCTTCTTCCAGCAAGGGTTCCAGTTCGCGATACCGGGCTGAAAAATGACCGACCAGCAGTTTTTTCGCATTTGCTTTTAATGCAACTTCACCGGCCTGAAGTGCCGTTGTGTGAAATGTTTCCTCTGCCCTCTCAAGCATATCATTCATAAAAGTCGCTTCGTGATATAACATATCTACCTTGGAAATATAATCCAAATATTTCCAGCTGCAAATTGTATCAGAGCAATAAGCATAGGTTTTAGGCTGATCAGCTTCCGTAGTTAATTCTTCTGCAGAGTATACTTTTCCCTTCTTGTCTGTAAAGCTCAGGCCCTTTTTAATCAGGGGTATCATTTCCGGGGGAATTGACAAATCATCGATCTTTGATTTGATCATCTTTCTGAGTCTTTGCTTTTCAGAAAATAAAAATCCGGTACATGGTATTCTATGATCTAATGGAAAGCTGTCTACTACAACATCATAACTTTCAAATATTCTGTATCGTTTGTCGTCAGCAGTGGGTCTGAAGTTTATTGGATATCTGAGGATCGTTTGAGAATGTTTGAATTGCAGATCAATAATTTCCTTTAATTCTGCAGGTCCGAAAATATCCATAGGTTTGGTACGCCCGTTTAAATGCAGAGAAGATAAAAGGCCTACCAGGCCTAGGTAATGATCACCATGTAAATGGCTGATGAAAATCTGGTCGATCCGGTTTGCCTTCAGACCAAAGTTTAGTAATTGATTTTGTGTGGCTTCTCCGCAATCGATGAGAATATACTTCTCATTAACATTTAATAACTGGGCTGATGGGTTTCGATTGAATATCGGAGTTGAAGAACTGCTGCCCAAAATAGTGACTTCAAATTTCATGAGCAGTTATATTGGTAGTATTCTTTCAGTTCCTTTTTAATTCTTTTTCAATCTCTTCCATAAAAATAAGATCAATACCTTCATCTACAGATCCAACAATATTCAGAATATTCTCAAGCTGTGAAATAGCAATCAACCTGGAGATATTTTCATTGATTCCTGTCAGAATAAAAATACCATCTGAGTTTTTACAAATTCTATGTCCAACCAGCAAGCTGCTCAAACCAGAAGAATCAGAGTATTTGACATTTGAAAGATCCAGAATGATATTTCGCTGACCTTCTGTGTTACTGAGAATAAGCTCAGATTTAAGCTGAGGCGAAATTAAACTGTTTAGTTTATTCTCATTCAGCTTAATTAAAACGTATTTTTCGTGTTTATCTACAGTGAATTTCATAGTCTTAAAGTTAATTAAACAATAGCTATTTACAATAAAATAATTAACTCAACCTATTGATGGCTTCAATTATGTTGTTCTCAACCCTTTTAAGCGCATTTGAATGATCGTGTTTAATGAACTTATCACCGGTAATTTGTTCATATAGTTCGATGTATCTATCTGAGATAGATTTAACAAACTCCGGTGTCATTTCTGGGATTAATTGATCTTCTTTACCTTGAAATCCATTATCAATCAGCCATTTACGAACAAACTCCTTTGATAACTGCTTTTGCTGTTCATTGTTCTTCTGACGTTCTTCATAACCTTCTTTGTAAAAATAACGGGAAGAATCGGGTGTATGAATTTCATCAATGAGATGAATTTTACTATCGGCCTTTCCAAATTCGTACTTTGTATCTACGAGTATTAATCCCTGATCTGCAGCCATTTCGGTTCCTCTCTGGAACAATGCACGGGTATATTTTTCAAGTTGAATATAGTCCTCCTCAGATACAATATTTCTACTCAGAATTTCCTCTCTAGAAATATCCTCATCATGTCCTACTGAAGCTTTGGTAGTAGGCGTAATAATTGGTACAGGTAATTTATCATTTTCTTTAAGTCCTTCCGGAAGGCTTACCCCGCAAACAGAACGTTTGCCTGATTGGTATTCACGCCATGCATGCCCGGCAAGATAGCCTCTTATCACCATTTCTACTTTAAAAGGGTCGCATATTTTACCAATTGTTACATTTGGGTCAGGTACATCCAGTACCCAGTTGGGGACAATATCCTGAGTTGCAGCCAGGAATTTAGCTGCAATTTGATTCAGAACCTGACCTTTAAAAGGAATAGGTTCTGGTAGCACCACATCGAATGCTGAAATCCTGTCGGTAACCACCATTACCAGAAAATTATTTTCGATTGTATAAACATCACGGACTTTCCCTTTATAAAACTTGCTTTGACCAGGCAAATTAAAGTGTGTTTCTTTTATAGCACTCATTTAGGTAGCTTATTTGATTTGATTGTAAAGGTCTGAAAATAGAACTAAGCCAGGAAAATTATTATTGGATATCTCCGTAGGCTCTCAAAATGTTTTTAACAAGTTTATGCCTTACCACATCATCTCCGTTAAGATAAATAATTTCTATACCCTTAATCTCTCCAAGAATCCTCAATGCTGTATTAAGACCTGATTGCTGCTTTCTGGGTAAATCGATCTGAGTTACATCTCCTGTGACTATGAATTTGGCAGTTGGACCCATACGGGTCAGGAACATTTTTAATTGAAGATCAGTTGCATTTTGAGCTTCATCCAGAATCACAAAGCAATTATCCAGTGTTCGACCGCGCATGAATGCGAGCGGGGCGATCTCAATAGTCCTGTTTTCGAGAAAAACTTTTAGTTTGTCAGCAGGAATCATATCATCAAGTGCATCGTAAAGCGGACGCAGATATGGATCAATTTTTTCTTTCAAATCTCCGGGAAGAAAACCAAGGTTCTCTCCTGCTTCAACAGCAGGTCTAGTTAATATGATACGCTTTATCTCCTTGTTTTTCAACGCTCTAACAGCTAATGCGACTGCAGTATAGGTTTTACCTGTACCAGCTGGCCCGATTGCAAAAATGATATCATTTTTACTGATACTGTCAACCATCTTGCGCTGATTGGCAGTTCTTGCTTTAACCACAATACCATTTGGACCAAAGACGATAGCCTCAGCCCCCGCACCGCTCTTTGCTACTGCATTTTCTGGATCTGCAATGACCTGAATACTGGTTCCTAAAAGCTGTTCAAGATTACTTACTGTAAGGGTTTGGAATTTATCAACATGATTAATTATCTCCTGGAATTTCTGTGAAAAAAGATTCAACTCTTTGTCGTCACCAAGTACTTTGACCTCATTACCTCTAGCTACAATCTTTATTTTGGGGAAATGCTTTTTGAATATTTCAAAATACTCATTATTTGCTCCCCATATAACAACAGGGTCAACATTTTCGATGCTCAGATTCAGTTCGTTCAAGTTGTGCTTATTTTTAGTACAGAGGGTGATTATTTGAGATTAAAATTCAATATTTGTACCGTTATTATCTATCGCAAGAATAACAATAAATATTCACATTTTAAATGGCAATAATTACTTTAACTACCGATTTAGGGTATAAAGATTTTTATCAGGCTGCTCTTAAAGGAAGTATACTTAACCAGTTTGCAACAGCCAATATTGTGGATATCAGTCATGACATTTCAGCCTTCAACATTCCTCAGGCTGCCTTCATATTAAAGAATTCATTTCACTATTTTCCAAAGGGAACGGTACATCTGATTGGTATAGATTCGGTATTTAACGAAAAGACAAAATATCTCGCTTTAAAATACAGGGATCATTACTTTGTAGGTTCTGATAATGGTATTTTTTCGTTGCTGTTCGATGAGGAGCCTTCAGAAATTGTGGAGCTAAATATTATGCAGGACCTAAAATACCTGCATTTTCCGCTTTCAGATATTTTTCCGAAAGCAGCAAGTCATCTGGCAAAAGGCGGCAAATTGCAGGATATTGGAATTCCAGTTTCAGGCATTGAAGAAAAGATGACTCTACAACCTGTGATCGAAAGGGATATCATTCGGGGAAGTGTGATCTATATCGACTCTTTTCAAAATATTATTACAAATATCACAAAGGAAGTATTTACCAGGGTTCAGCAGAACCGTAGTTTTACTCTTTATTTTAAAAGAAATGAGTCAATCAGTCAATTAAGCTGGCATTATAACGAAGTTCCGGAAGGTGAAAAGCTTTGTCTTTTTGGGATAAGCAACCATCTTGAAATAGCTATTAACAAGGGCAATGCCAGCGGTTTACTTGGACTAAATCTGAATGATATTGTCAGAATCGAATTCAAATCATGATTACCAGAGTTGTTAAAATGACTTTTAAGCCCGAAAGCGTGCAGGGCTTTAAAGAAATTTTCTATGCTTCCCAAAAGCTGATATGTGGGTTTGATGGATGTAACCGGGTTGATTTAATGAGAGACCTGAATAATGAATGCGTATTTTTTACGCTGAGCTACTGGGACAGTGAAGAGGATCTGAATTCATACAGACAATCCTATCTGTTTAAGAACACCTGGTCAAAAGTAAAACCTCTGTTTTCTGAAAAAGCAGAAGCCTGGAGCTTAATTTCCAGCTAATATTAATCATTATGAAGTTTATTTGGATCATCTCAATTATTCTGACTGTAGGAATTACCCAGGTTTCAGCTCAGAGTGATAGTTCAGCGTATGAAACACAGCGAAAAAAAATTAATCAACTTCTTGAAGAACGAAGTAGCAGATTTGGACAATACGAAAGCAGTCTGGGAAAACGAAGCGGAATATTCGGGTTAAAAACCAAGAAAGATATGCAGTTTTCAAATGACATCCTTAGGCAAATTGTATTGACAGATAATGATATTTTTTCTGAACTCAAGATACTCCTTGATTACAAGGATTTTGAAAAGCAGCAGGTTGAGACAAGGGCTGAAACAGTTGAGGGACGAATTGATAGATTTCAAACCACAATTACTGGCCTTCAACAGGAAAATGAAAAACTAAGAAAGGAGTCAGAGAAAAATATTGCCGCTTACGACAAGCAAATAATTTATTTGCTAATACTTATTCTCTCCCTATTTGTGTCAATATGGTATATATTCAAACTAAAAAAATTACCAAAGATTGATATGCCCGGCAAAAATAATGCTTAAATAAAGCTAATTTTGGGAATCCCGTTTATCGGGGAAAATACTATTACGAAAAGATGGCACGTGCTCGATTAAACAGCGGTAACGCTCAGGCTGAAGAACTCCCCAAAGCAAAAATCAATAAAGAAAGTATTAAACAGGTAATGAGATTATTAAGTTATCTCAAACCGTATCGTACAAAATTTTTTCTCGGCTTAATATGCCTGATACTTTCGAGTGCCAGTTCATTTTTGTTTCCACTATTAATGGGAAGATTGATTGGGACTGGTGCTCAGGCAGAACAGGGTGGAAAGATGGTTCCAAGTGAGATTTTGGATGTTTTTCCAACTGATATTAACACAGTAGCCCTTACCCTATTGGCAGTATTGTTTATTCAGGCGATCTTTTCATATTTCAGGATCAATTGGTTTGTTGAAGTGGCAGAAAAAGGTCTTGCGGATATTCGTCGGGATACCTATCATAAGCTTATCACCCTACCCATGAATTTTTTCTCCCAGAGGCGTGTCGGAGAGTTGAATAGCCGCCTTTCAGCGGATCTTTCGCAGATACAAGACGCTATAACTACCACTCTGGCTGAAATGATCAGACAAATTATAATTTTTATCGGCGGAATTACTTTTCTGATTCTGGTATCCGGTAAACTTACTCTTATGCTTTTAGCTGTACTACCAATTCTGGTAGTCGTTGCAGTTACCTTTGGAAAGTTCATTCGGAAAATTTCGAGGCAGGCACAGGATAAATTGGCTGAATCAAATACTATTGTCGAAGAAACACTGCAGGGTATTTCTAATGTAAAGGCATTTGTAAATGAATCTTTTGAAGTCGGCAGATATAATAAAAGTGTACGAGAGGTTGTTAAGATCGCCATGCGCGGGGCAAAATTCAGAGGTATATTTGCTTCATTTATAGTTTTTTGTCTGTTTGGAACCATTGTTTCAGTAGTTTGGTATGGGTCTCACCTGGTTCAGACCGGTGAAATCAGCATCGCCAGTATGTTCACATTTATCTTACTTTCAACTTTTGTTGGAGCAGCGATGGGAAGTTTCCCTGAATTATACGCTACGATGCAAAAAGCCTTTGGAGCAAGTGAGCGGGTTTTAGAAATACTTGCTGAAGAGAATGAACCGATCTCAATGGAGCAGGAAAAGAATGCTATTCATCAAAGGATACATGGAAATTTAGATTTTCAGAATGTAGTCTTCTCCTACCCTTCCAGAAAGGAAATTACTGTGTTAAATGGAGTATCATTTGAGGCAAAAAAGGGAGAAAAAGTGGCAATTATAGGCCCCAGTGGTGCAGGAAAATCTACAATCGCAGGATTAATACTTCGCTTTTATGAAACTCAGTCGGGTTCATTACTGTTTGATGGTATTCCTTCGACTGAATTTTCCCTGACGGACATTCGGAATCAGGTAGCTATTGTACCTCAGGATGTCTTGTTATTTGGTGGTACTATACGTGAAAACATTGCTTATGGCAGATTAAACGCCAATGAAGAAGATATACTCATGGCTGCAAGGCGAGCAAATGCTCATGAATTTATAAGCGGTTTCCCTGAAGGATATGATACGCTTGTTGGTGAACGCGGGGTTAAACTTTCTGGCGGACAACGTCAGCGAATTGCTATAGCACGGGCACTTTTGAAAGATCCGGCATTACTGATACTTGATGAAGCTACTTCATCTCTGGATTCCGAGTCAGAACGTCTGGTGCAGGAAGCATTGGAGGAGTTAATGAAGAACCGGACCTCCATCATCATTGCCCATCGGCTTTCAACCATACGCGAAGCCGACAAAATTATTGTCCTGGAGAAGGGTAAGGTTATAGAGAGTGGAAAACATTCTGAATTGATAAAAAATGAAGGTGGATTATATCGTTACCTGAGTCAGTTACAACTCGAAATTCAGGAGCCGGAAGAAAAAAATATTATTTAAGCTGCATTCTATTGATTGCCAGCCTTTTAGAGATTTATGAAATTAACTATATGGGGTGCTGCCCGACAGGTAACCGGAAGTATGCACCTGCTTCAAACTGACAACTATAATATTCTTATAGACTGCGGCTTAGATTATGAAAAAGATACCTGGCTTGAAGAGAATGAAGCTTTCCCATTCTCTCCTCCTGATATAGATCTTGTCATTCTCACTCATGCACATATTGATCATTCCGGCAATTTGCCAACCCTGATTCGTTTTGGATTTGAGGGACAAATATTATGTACACCTGCTACTGCCGACCTCACTGAACTACTCTTATTAGACTCGGTCAATATTTTTCTGAGCAAGCAGCGAAAAAAGCGCAGAGGGAAACGTGGATTTTCTGAAGGGCCAAAGCCTCTTTATCTTCAGAAACATGTAATGGAGACTGTTGATCGCTTTGTGACTATTGGATTTAATAAATCCTTTCGGATTAATGGGCAAATAAACCTCACTTTTATTCCTGTGGGCCATCTTTTAGGTGCTGCTGCGGCTGTGTTAAGTATTGAGGAGCATGGAATCACAAAAACCATTGCCTTTAGCGGTGATATCGGTAGAAAAAATTATCCAGTCTTACAAGACCCGGAATCCCTACCGGAAGTGGATTATCTGGTTTGTGAATCAACATACGGGGGGCGTAATCATAAATCAACACAGACCGTCGAAGAATTATTAACCGAAACTGTTAATGAAGCTTGTATTAAATCCCCGGGTAGACTGATTATACCCGCCTTCAGCGTAGGAAGAACCCAGGCTCTGGTATATTCCCTGAACAGGATATTCAGTAAGGGTATGCTTCCACGAATAAAGGTATTTGTAGATAGTCCGCTTGCCGGATATGCAACCGATATTTTCAGAAAGCATCATGCCTTGCTAAATGGTGAAGCCCAGGATTTTTATAATCAGCTCGGGGATGAGTTTGAATTTGAAAACCTCGATTATATTCAGGATATGAACGCCAGCAAGGCAATATCCAATTATTATGAGCCCTGTATTATTATTTCTTCTGCCGGAATGCTGGAAGGTGGCCGTATTCAGGATCATTTATATTATAATATTTCAAATTACTACTGTACGATACTCTTTATTGGATATTGTGCAAAAGGCACACTAGGCCATCGTCTTCTTCGTGGTGACCCTGTTATTAATTTAAGACACCGAGAACTTTCAGTATTTGCAACGATTAAGCAAACAGATCTTTTCAGTGGTCATGGAGACCATACAGATCTTATCAATTTTGTAAAACAGCAAAATCCTAAGCAAATTAAAAAGGTATTTCTTGTTCATGGAGAAACTACTGCAATGGAAGCTTTTAAAACGGCCTTGTGTGAAGAAAGCTATGCTGTAGAGATTGCTGAAAAAGGAAGAACTTATCAGCTGGATTAAAACATCAGTTGATATGATGAATTAATAGTCCCACATCAAATTTAGGCTCAAACCAGGTTGATTTTGGTGGCATTACCTCTCCTTCGTCAGCAACCCTGATTAGTTGGTCAATGCTTGTTGGGTACAAGGTAAAAGCAAGTGCAAACTCATTCTGATCAACCTTAGCAATCAGATCACTAATTGGCAATGGGCCTGGCATAAAATCAATGGCAGGATCTGTACGCGGGTCTGATATATTTAGTATCCCTGAAAATACATACTCCTGGAGTATACTGACATCGAGTTCTTCAACAGGACTTTTGCAGTTCAATTCATGTTTAAACTCTAATAAAAACCATTTTTCATCCAGATACATTCCAAATGAATGCATTTTTGCAGGTACAACAACTTTGTCAGCAGCAATGATATTAAAATCTGTTTTTAGTTTTTCGAGATATTCAGATACCGAAAGCCCTTTCAAATCTTTAACCAGGCGGTTAAATCCATATATCTTTAACTGATCTGTACTCATATAAACCGAGGTGAAGAAATTATACTCTTCATCTCCCCTATGCTTCAGGTTCAATTTCCTTCGCTGTATACCATATAATGAGGCAGCAGCGGCTCTATGATGTCCGTCAGCAATATAAGATGAAGGAAGGCTTGCAAATGCCTTAATTATAGAAGTAATGACAGCTTTCTGATCAATAATCCATAATTTATGTTCAGAATTTTCTTTAGTATAGATAATATCCGGTTCTTTAACGATAGTATCACTTAAAATCCTTTCAATTTCTGGTAAAGACTTATAAGTAATTAATACCGGATTGGCATCAATACCTGTTTGCTGTAAATAATCAATCAGTGATTGTTCCCTGTCTGCTCTGGTGAGTTCATGTTTTCGAACCACATTATTCAGGTAATCATCTATTGAAGTAGTTGTCCAGATACCGGTTTGAGAATGACCTTCACGCTT
Source organism: Sphingobacteriales bacterium 16-39-50 (assembly GCA_002257025.1). GTDB lineage: Bacteria > Bacteroidota > Bacteroidia > Sphingobacteriales > Sphingobacteriaceae > Daejeonella. The sequence continues at coordinate 207,574 of NCHA01000001.1, forward strand.
GATTTGATAGACATAGATTGAAGGTAAAGGATCTTTTACAAGAATCCCTTCGTCTAAGAATTCTTCAAAGTTTTCGTTGATCTTTTTAAAGGCTAGTTCATTGCGGGATCCTAACAAGAAAAAATTATCCAGCTTTGGAACAAGCATATTCACATAGGAATATGGATTTTCCTGCCGGATAAGCTTTGCTTCGCTAAGACTTAAATTCTCCAGATTAAGTACAACCTGTCCGGCAAAATTTTTACCGGGGTGTATTCCACTGAATGGTTTGATTTTTGGCATTTAATTAAAATATCAGATGCTTCAAATCCGAATTTAACTCTTATCAGACTGTTTTAAAAAAGTCAATAATAAGGTTTGCTAGTTCCGTTCCAATTCGCTCCTGAGCTTCATTTGTGGAAGCACCGATATGCGGGGTCAAAGAAACTTTTGGATGAGTTAAAAGATCCTGACGAGGTGTTGGTTCATTATCAAATACATCTAAACCTGCAAACGCCACCTTCCCTGAATTTAAAGCCTCAATAAGTGCATCTTCATCAATTGTACCACCACGTGAACAGTTAACTACACCTACCCCATTTTTCATGGATTCAAACTCTTCTTTACCTAAAACGGGTTTTTCAGAAAATGGAACATGAAGACTGATAAAATCAGACTCTTTAATTAGTTGTTCAACTGTTACAACTTTAATCGGGCAGTTTACCCTGATATTAGTTCCAATTACAACTTCCAGCTCATTAGGTATATCAAAAAGATCATAGGCAAGAACTTCCATTCCAAGTCCCAGAGCTACTTTAGCAGTCTCACGACCGATCCGGCCAAATCCGATGATTCCAATCTTCTTTCCACGGAGTTCAATGCCTTTGGCGTATGCCTTTTTAAGATCGTTGAATTTAGTATTTCCTTCCACAGGCATTTTACGATTGGAATCCTGAAGAAAACGAATTCCAGTAAATAAATGCGCAAAAACAAGTTCAGCTACAGAAAGAGAAGATGCCGCAGGAGTATTTACAACAGCAAGTCCCTTACTTCTGGCATAATCAACATCAATATTATCCATTCCCACTCCACCACGACCAATCAGTTTAATATTCGGGCATGTATCGATCAAATCCTTTCTAACCTTTGTTGCACTGCGAACGGTTATACCATCATAATTTTTTAAGCCTTCAGAAAGCTGATCCTGTGGAATATGAGTAGTATCTACCTGAAATCCTGCTTTTTCTAATAATTCTTTACCTATTGGGTCAATGCCATCGTTGGCGAGTATACGAAACATAAAATCTATAATTTATAAGATGCTTATTTTTTAATATTAAAATTGATCGTAAACTGCCCATCAGGATACATATCAAAGTTTTAGCGATGCTTTTCGGCGAAATCCTGCATAGCATCGATCAATACATGAACACTGGTTATCGGCAAGCCATTATACATTGAAGCACGGAAACCACCCACACTTCTATGACCCTTAATTCCAATGATGTCACGATCTTCAGCAAACTTCAGGAAAGGCTTTTCAAGTTCAGGATTTTCCATCACGAAGCATACATTCATTCTGGAACGGTCTTCTGGTCTGCAGGTTCCTTTAAACAGCGGATTACGATCAATTTCCTTATAAAGTGCTTCTGATTTGGAGATATTTTCCTTTTCAATTTCAGCAACTCCTCCTTTGGATTTCAACCAGCGAAGGTTTAACATAGAAACATAAATTGCAAAAACAGGTGGAGTATTATACATTGATCCGCCATCGATTTGAACCTTGTAATCAAGCATTGATGGAATTTTACGGTCAATTTTACCTAAAATGCTATCCTTAACAATTGCTACAGTAACACCAGCAGGCCCCATGTTTTTCTGTGCACCGGCATAGATCAAGTCGAAGTCTGCTACATTTATAACTCTGCTTAAAATATCAGAAGACATATCACAAACTACAGGCACCTTTGTTTTTGGAACCTCCAGTAATTCAGTACCATAAATGGTATTGTTAGAGGTAAAATGGAAATATGCTGAGTCCTCAGGAATCACAATATCCTTTGGTATATAAGTATAATTTTGGTCTTTGGATGATGCAACAACATTTACACTTCCGAAGATCTTAGCTTCTTTGAGCGCCTTTGAAGCCCATACTCCTGTATCAAGGTATGCAGCTGTCTGATTTTCACCAAGAAGGTTCATTGGAACCATTGAAAATTGTAAACTGGCCCCACCCTGCAACAAAACAACCGAATAACCTTCAGGTACATTTAATAATTCCTTAATTAAACGAACGGTTTCATCAACAACAGCCTCAAACTCAGGGGTACGGTGAGATATCTCTAAAATTGATAAACCGGTACCGTTAAATTCGAGAACTGCCTGTGAGGCTTGCTTAAAAACTTCCTGAGGCAGGATGCAGGGACCTGCACCAAAATTGTGTATCATAATCTATAAATTTATTGCCCAAAAATAAGACAATAATTTGAGACACGGGAGGATTTTAAAACCTTATTGATAATTGATTTTAATACTTTACCTGCTTTTCAGTTTAGCAATAATTCTAAAATTGAGTTTTCTGAAGGTGAGATAGTTAGGTACAGCATATTGATTTGCATTTTTGTCGTTTAACCAAAGGTAAGATGCTGTGTTCTTAAAATTTAAAAGATTAAAAAGTTCAGCATGAAGACTTAGCGATTGAAAATATTTTTTTACAAAGACAGAGGCCCTCTTACTCTCCGGGTCAGCCAGATCTTTTGAAAATCCAATGTCAACACGCTTATAAGCCGGTATTTTAAATAAGTCGGTATATCTATTTGGACCAGGAGGACCTATAGGAAGTGAAGAAGAATAGATCAGATTAAGGTGTACCTTGTAGGTGGGATTTTGCATAAGTCTGTCTTGAAACATCATTGCTATATTAAATAGCTGATCGGATGGACGTTTCAAATAGCCAGGATAAATTGTGACCTGCTTGCCGGTATTGTCAGTGGTCTGATAAGAGTCATTTTTAATATCTTCCTTCGTTTGCATAACAGAAAACCTGAAGGTTGATAAAAGGTCTCCGGCAAAATTCCCGCTCAGACTAAGGTCAGCACCAGTGGAATACCCCCTGGCTGTACTTTCAGACAGATATCTGATCTTAAGATCTTCTATTTTATAAGGAGTAATCCTGCTTAATATTTTATAATAAAGTTCAGAGCTGAATTTCAGCCTTGTTCCCAAACCGTTGAAATCATAATCAGTTCCAGCTATGATATGGTAAGATCGCTGGGCACGTGCATCCGGATTGATACTACCATTATATCTCTTAATCTCCCTGTAAAATGGGGACTGAGAATAGGCGCCAACGGAAAAACGGAAAAGGAAATTGTCATCATAACCTGGTGAATACATCAGTGAAACACGCGGACTGATAAGGTTTTCTTTAGAATAAGAATTATAGTTGGCCCTGATTCCAGCTGCCATTGTCAGGTTATACCTTAAATTGAAAGTATTTTGAATAAATCCGCTTATTCGTCCGATTTCCTGAATATGCTGCTGCTTTATGATCTCCGAATAATTCCAACCTGCGGAATTACGTAGTGAGTATCCAGTAGTATCTATTCCATTAAATTCATCAATTCTGTCCTTTATTCTGTCTGCCTGAAAACGAATACCCGTTTCAATAAATGAGTTCCTAACCTGCTTGTACATTCTTAATTCGGTATTCAGGATCATCGTATTCAAAAAATTATCCCTGTAGGCAAGATTGGAGCCCCTTCCAAGAAGTGAACCAACGTTTTTGGGATCCAGCCCTCCATTTTTTTCATTGAAAGCGTACCATCCCAGGAGATCTTTATTCTCTTGTTCGTCGATACTGGAAAATGAACTAATCCATTTAAAATTTAAAGAATTAGAAGCATTGTAAGCCAGAGTTAGCGCCGCCATAAGAGATTCATAGTTACTGCTTTCCTCCCCATCATAATTTACATTAAGCCTCAATACTTCATCAGATGTTCCAAATTCAGTCAATCTCCTGTTAGGGCTGATGTTCAGATCACCCTTGTTGTAATTTCCAAAAACTGATAAATTCAATTTTGAGCCCAGGTCATGTCTGAATAAAAACTGATAATCAGAGAAGCCTGAGATATAATCTCCTTCGAGATTTTGTGTTCCTAATAAGCTTTGATTTTTCTTATTTCTGACCCCTGCAAGGATATAACTATTCTTAAATGGAACCTTTAGGGCGGCTGAACTCGAAAGGAAACCAATTTGAGCCTCCAGAGATAATGAATCAGGTCTACTATACCTGACATCCAGAATTGAAGACATCTTATCTCCATATCTGGCTTCAAAACCACCAGCTGAAAATCTGGTACTACTTGCCAGATCCGGATTGATAAAACCCAGGCCTTCCTGCTGACCCGAATAGATTTGCATGGGCCTGTAAATTTCTATATCATTTAAATAAATCAGGTTTTCATCGAAATTCCCTCCCCTCACTGAATATTGAGAACTCAATTCATTATTGCCGGAAACCCCTGACATACTTTTTAGAAAACTTTCAAAACTACCTGAAGTCTGAGGATAGACATTGAAAGCCGCTGCATCGATGATTTTTAAATTACTGGCATTATATCTTTCAGTTATGTGAACCTCGTCAAGTGCCTGTATATCAGGTATTAATATAATATTTTGAATATTTTCTCTGTCAGCAATCAGACCCAGATCCAATTGCAAATCTTTGAAACCAAGACGGCTGAATAAAAGTGAGGCAGAAACCGGAACCTTGCTCAGGTAATACTCACCTTCCCTGTTAGTTTGGGTAATTAAGCGGGTGCTCTTAACCTGCACAGTTACGCCACTAAGTAATTCTCCTTTCTCAGATGTGATTATACCTTTAATGATACCAAAATCCTGGGCATAAAGCGAAAAAGGAATAAATAACAGGGTGAAAATGGAAAATACGGAAAGTGAAAGAGAATGATTCCATCCCCTATGCGATGTTATAGTGAAGAACTTGGCTGATGATAGATTTTCTTGCTTCACATTAACATGATAGTCATGAACCTATTAATTCCGGATTAAGATTTTTAAGTCCGGAAATCTCTGAAACCGGATCAGCGGCAGAAAATACAGCATTACCAGCCACCAGAACATCAGCCCCTGCCTGAATTAACTTCAGGGCATTTTGATTAGAAACCCCGCCATCAATTTCAATTAATAAGCCATCGTTTCTTCCGGATGCCATTGAACGAAGTGTACGTATCTTTTTGTAGGTATTTTCTATGAACTTTTGTCCACCAAAACCAGGATTAACCGACATCAGACAAACCAGATCAATATCTTCAATGATATCTTCAAGTAATGCTACAGGGGTATGCGGGTTGACTGCTACTCCTGCCAGGCAGCCCAAATCTTTGATTGCATGAAGGGTTCTGTGTAAATGGGTACAGGCTTCAATATGGACTGTAATATTTTCTGCTCCTGCCTGTTTAAATTCCTGAAGATAACGATCAGGGTCAACAATCATTAAGTGTACATCCAATGGTTTGCTTGCGTGCTTCTCAATAGCCTTTAAGACTGGGAATCCAAAAGAAATATTTGGAACAAATACACCATCCATTATATCGATATGAAACCAATCAGCCTGACTACGATTAATCATTTCAATATCATTCTGCAGGTTTGCAAAATCAGCAGATAAAACGGAAGGAGCTATAAGATGTTTCATATTACAAAATTACAAATTGTATTGCAATATTCAGTTTTAATGGCAGCTTTATGATTATTGTTTGGAGCCCTCTTGCTCAATGATTTTCTTAATTTTTTCAAGTTCTATCAGGTCAAGCTGGTCTTTAGGTCTATTGGCGGCTTTTTTAGATAATATTAAGGCATTTAAGTTCAGAAATGGTACTTCAACTCTGTAAATAGTTGCAATGGATGCAGAATTTAATAATGAATCAAAATTTGAATTATCAAGACCTTTCACTGAAGTCATTATATCCAATCTAAGACCATTATCAAGATGAAAATAAGTCCAGCCGGGAATGAATTGCATATCAGCTAATGTCTTAAAGTCCCCCATTCCATATTCATGGAATACTTTTCTTAAAACTTCCTTATTTGATTTAGTATCTTCAATCCAAAGGTCAATATCTTCGGTTGTGCGTTGGTAGCCATGCAGATTTGTTGCAACACCACCTATCATAATATATTTAAGTTGAAACTGACCTGCAATTTTCCAAAAACGAAGCAGCTCTTCGTCAAACACATCCATAATAAATTAATGGGAGGGTTTATGCTTTATCTGAGCTTGTCTGAACATGATATTCATCTTCATAAGTTTGGTCATAGTATGAAACCGTTCTGTATATGACCTCTTTAAGGCTGTTTTAAGCAAATCAAACTCAGCTTTTTCATAATCTGATGAAGGTTCCTGAATAATATGTTTTTCTTGCTTTTTCATATTCTGAATGAGCAATTTAAGAAAAAAGGCAGTAAATAACAAAACCTGTCAATGCTATGAGGCACGACAGGTTTTGCAAATATAAAATTCAAAGAATTACTCAGCTGCAGGTTTTGCATCCTCAGGACGCGGAGGCCTTGGCAATAAAGCTTTACGTGAAAGTTTTAGTTTACCCTGCTTGTCCACTTCAAGAAGTTTTACCTGAACTATATCTCCAACGTTCAATACACCGTCCATTGTTTCATAACGCTTCCAGTCAATTTCTGAAATATGTAAGAGTCCGTCCTTACCTGGCATAATCTCAACAAATGCACCAAAAGGCATAATTGTTTTTACTTTACCTTCATAAATCTCGCCAACTTCTGGTTTTGAAGCGATGGCTTTGATTCGGCTAACAGCTTTATCAATTGCTTCTTTATTATCAGCAAAGATCTGAACAATACCTAAATTATCTTTCTCTTCAATAGCGATGGTAGCACCAGTTTCACGCTGCATTTCCTGAATAATCTTACCACCAGGGCCGATTACCGCGCCAATGAATTCCTTATCAATCTTCAGTGTAACAATACGTGGAGCATGTGGTTTATAATCTTCACGTGGAGCGGCAATGGTCTTCTTCATCTCATTTAAGATATGAAGACGCGCTTCATTAGCCTGTTTTAAAGCAGCAGTCAATACTTCCCACTTTAATCCATTGATTTTTAAGTCCATCTGACAAGCAACAATACCTTTTTCGGTACCGGTTACTTTAAAGTCCATATCTCCCAAATGATCCTCATCACCGAGAATATCTGTTAATATTGCGTATTTTCCTGTTTTCTCATCAGAGATCAATCCCATAGCAATACCTGAAACCGGTGATTTGATCTTAATACCGGCATCCATAAGTGCAAGTGTACCTGCACAAACCGTTGCCATAGAAGATGAACCATTTGATTCCAAAATATCTGAAACAACACGAATAGTATATGGATTGTCATCGCCTGGTAAAACCTTCTTCAGTGAACGCATTGCCAGATTTCCGTGACCGATTTCACGACGACCGGTACCACGGTTTGGACGAGCCTCACCTGTAGAGAAAGCCGGGAAATTATAGTGTAATAAGAATTTCTGGTAACCATTAAAGAAAGCACCATCAATCAGTTGCTCATCGGATTTAGCACCCAGAGTTACTGTTGTCAGCGATTGTGTTTCACCACGGGTGAAAATAGAAGAACCGTGTGCAGTTGGTAAATAACCAACTTCCGACCAGATTGGGCGTACTGTACGAGAATCACGACCATCTAAACGAATTCCTTCATCTAAAATCAGGTTACGGATTGCATCATATTGTACATCATGGAAGTATTTCTTTGCAAGGGAAATTGTGATGTCTTCAAGCCCTTCACCAAGTTCAAGAATAAAATCATTGATTACCTCAGAAAATTTATCGCTACGCTCATGCTTTGATGATTTTGATTTGGCAATAGCATATACTTTATCGTAGGTTGCTGCAAAAACTTTTTCCTTAAGATCAAGATCATGAGTTTCATGGCTATAAACACGCTTTTCAGTTTTACCAACAAGAATGGTAAGTTCCTTTTGAGCCTGAACCTGAATAATGATTGCTTTGTGAGCAAACTCAATTGCTTCAACCATTTCCTCCTCAGAAATTTCATCACCTTCACCTTCTACCATCACGATATCGTGCTCAGTACCAGCAACCAAAAGATCAATTGTAGCACGTTCAAGGTCACTCAGATAAGGATTGATAACCAGTTTACCATCAATTTTAGCAACACGAACTTCAGAAATTGGACCGTTGAAAGGAATATCAGAAACAGCAATTGCCGCTGATGCTGCAAGACCTGCAAGGCAATCAGGCATAATATTTTTGTCGGCAGAGATCAAAGAAATCATCACCTGTACATCAGCATGATAATCTTCAGGGAACATCGGACGTAATGCACGATCTACCAGACGTGAGATAAGTACCTCATAATCGGATAATCTTGCTTCACGACGTAAAAATCCACCAGGGATACGTCCAGTAGAAGCATACTTCTCCTGATAATCAACTGATAATGGTAAAAAATCAGTTCCCGGTTTTGCACCTACTGTTGATACCACAGTAGCCAGAAGCATGGTATCGCCCATTCTTACAACAACTGCACCATCAGCTTGTTTAGCCAGTTTCCCGGTTTCGATTTCGATCATACGGCCATCGCCAAGATCGAATGTTTTTTTAATTGCGTTATAACTCATTTGTTTTAGTGGCGATGTACTTTTCCTCTTTTGAGCACATCTTCTTTTATATTGATTTTATTTTTTACAAAGTAAAAAAGCCATCCTTCAAATAAGAGGATGGCTTCGCAAATCTTTGCTAAGATTATTTTATAATATCTCTTAACTCTAATGCTTTGATAATTGCACGATACCGGTTGATATCTTTTTTGTAAAGATATGCAAGTAAGGCACGGCGTTTACCTACTAATTTCTGAAGAGATAGTTGTGTAGAAAAATCCTTCTTGTTTTGTTTCAAATGCCCCGTTAAATGAGCAATACGAGCGGTAAATAATGCTACCTGTCCTTCTGCAGAACCGGTGTCTGTTGCACCTTTTCCGTGTTTGGCAAAAATGTCTGCCTTGTACTCTGTACTTAAATACATTACCTGAATAATATTAAAGCGGTTTATAATTATTTTAATTGCTTGCAAAGATAGGGTAATGAAAGTTCAATTGCAAATATGAATTTGGTTGTTGGTTTGTTAGTGAATTATGGTTCATTGAAAATGAGTGATCAAGGATTCATATAGGTTGGCCACTAACACAATTTATAAATGCCAAGGCGATAGAAAATAGTGTCTATTATTTCATTATTTCCCATTTAGTACAATTTACTAACAACTAACAACCAACCACTAACAACTAAATAACATCATTTCCTATTCTCATTTAATTGCCCGAATTTCGCGACATGGAAGCAATGCCCAGCTACAGCAGTTTTACATCGGAGTTCAAAGTCAGGCCGGATGATATTGACATGTTTAATCATGTGCATAACAGCACTTATTTTGATTATGTGCTCGCAGCCAGATATGAACAGATGGAGACCTGTTATAAGATGCCCATGGAAGATTTTCTTAAAATGGGTTTGGGATGGGTAGTCAGATCAGCCTTTGTGGATTACAAAAGGCCACTCGGACTTGGTGATACATTTACTGTAGAAACCGGCATTGAAACTATCAACTCAAAGGGCTGCCGTGTAAAATTTGAGATCAGAATCAGTAAAACCGGTAAAGTAGCCTGCGAAGGCTGGTTTGACTATGTAATGATCAATATAGCCAACGGCAAAAGTGTGAAAGTATCTGAAGAAATGATATTAAAATATTCTATCTAGTCTTTGCTTGCAAGAGCCTTTTCAATTAATTCTCCATAAAATTCAGTGATATCCAGTCCGGCAGCTCTAAGCTGCTGGGGAATAAAACTCTGCGCTGTTTGACCTGGAATAGTATTAATCTCAACAAAATAAAAATCGGAACTAAGATCCTGAAGGAAATAATCAATACGAACCATGCCCTTGCAATTCAGTTTGCGATAAATATCAGAAACGATGCGCTCTACCCTTTCCTTTTCTTCTTCAGACATTCTGCCAGGAGTAATTTCTTCAGTAGCCCCTGGCGTATACTTAGCTTCAAAGTCAAAAAAATCATTGGAAGGTATTACTTCAGTACTTGGTAATACCCGAATTCCCTCAAGGCCATTATATACTCCTATGGAAAATTCACGACCCTGGATAAATTCTTCTACCAGAACCTGATTATCTTCATTAAAGGCTTTTATTAATGCATCTGGTAATTCCTCTGCGGTTTTAACTTTACTCATTCCGATACTGCTGCCTCCATTGTTAGGCTTAATGAACAAAGGAAGTACCAGTGTATCCAACAGATGCTGGCTTGCATTCGGGGAATTCTCAAATAACTGTACCGATTTTGCAATGTGCAAATCTTTGATGCCGTTAACAATAGCTTTTGAATAACCTTTATTCATTGTTAACGCAGATGTCAGGGCATCACAGCTTGTATATGGAATATTCAGCAAGTCAAAGTAACCCTGAAGTTTGCCGTCTTCGCCCGGAGCACCATGGAGCATAATGAAAGCGACATCAAAAACTATTTTTGTTCCACTTATGGTAATAGAAAAATCATTCTTATCCACCAGGTGTTTTACTGAGCCAGAATCGGAATAATACCATTCATCCTTTAATACAACTATCTTAAAAACATCGTATTTATTTCTGTCAATTTTGCTTTCAACGAAGTCTGCGCTCTTAAAAGATACTACAGATTCACCTGTAAATCCACCTGTTACCAGTGCTATTGTTTTTTTCATCTTAATTGCTGTGCTATTAAGAAACATGATTCTATGTGAATCAATATTCCTATAATTACCCATATCGCTCAATCAAACATTTCAATCTGTTCAAACCAGAATCGGGTAATTTTATTGCTCCAAAGATAAATTTTAAAACAATTGAATGATAGCTATGCTAATATTTATCTTCGTTAATGCCGAACTAATAATTATTTTTGAGGATAATTGCAATTAACCAATCTGAGAAATCTTAAGAATAAATAATTATATTCTTACTGTTTCTGGCATTTATTCTGTAATTAAAACAAAGAAGATCATAATGAGCAAATTTATAGACTATTTACAGACGAAAACCTTTCGTAAAAACCTCATTATAGCCACCGGATCTATTTTACTCTTCCTGATCGTCATATTTTACAGTCTGGGATTTTATACACACCATGGCGAAGGGATGCCTGTACCGAAACTCAAGGGTTTAAGCATTGAAAAAGCTGTAGAACTACTGGAGGGAAAGGGTTTAAGATATCAGATAAATGATTCAATTTACCTGATTGACCAAGCTCCGGGCCTTGTTGTTGAACAAGATCCTGACCCGAACACAAATGTAAAATCAAACCGGACTATTTATCTGATCATCACCAGAGATGCTCCAAATATTAAATTCCCTGATATTCAGGGCAGGACATTTCTTGAAGTTCGATCAATTCTTAATAATTATCAGTTAAAGGTCGGTGATACTACCTATAAATCAGATGTTGCAAAGGATGTAATTCTGGAAGCCATGTTTGGAGGTAATATAATTTCAAAAGGACAGTCAATCCCTAAAGGATCTAGCATTAACCTGGTTTTAGGGGATGGCCTGGGTGCCAGTGAAGTCGATATACCTAATTTACTTGGCTTAGACCTCAGTGAAGCCAGAATGGCACTCTTAGGTTCTTCATTAACTTTAGGTACGGTTAGCTTTGAAGGTATCCAGGATTCTATAAATGCAAAGGTTATAAAACAATTCCCCGCCATTAGTGATACTTTAAGTAAAGTTAGTATTGGTACACCTATTGATGTTGTTTTAGGTGGCGGAAATTAAAACAACAGATATTAGTCCGGCTGAGTTCATGGAGCGCAATAGTGAGCCCATTACTTTTGTGATCATTGATGTTAGGGAACGAATTGAATTTCAGACATTTAATATTGGGGGGCAAAATATCCCATTAGGTATTTTATTAAAGGACCCAGAAGAGCTGGAAGATTTGAAGAATAAGGAAGTGATTGTAATTTGTCAGCATGGACTGCGCAGTGAAACTGCCAGAAGATTTTTACTTATGAAAGGGTTTAAGAATGTCAGAAATCTGCATGGCGGGATTCTGGCCTTGAGAAAATTGAATTATTGAAAATTGAATACATTTTAGAATGGTAGCAAAAAAGTCGAAAAAAATAAGTTTTAAAGCGAAGGTTTTCTTCGCGATGCTTGCTCTGGTGCTTATTGTACTCTCGGGTACTGGCATTAATTATTATCTCAAATATTTTAAGCCAAACGTTACTGGAAACAAAGATTACCTCTTTATACCGACAGGATCTGATTTTAAGGATGTTTACTCCATTATCAGTTCAGAAAATTTAGTAAAAGATACACTTTCCTTTTTGAATGCTGCCCAGAACATGGATTACCCGGTTAAAGTTAAGGCTGGAAGGTACCGCCTGACAAAAGATATGAGTAACCGCAGCCTTATCAATATGTTAAAAGCAGGGAATCAGGAACCAGTGAAGATATCGTTTCAAAATGTAAGGCTAAAGCATACTCTGGCTGGAATGATTTCTAAAAAAATTGAAAGTGACTCTGCTTCTATTTCACAATTACTTGATTCGGCTGCCTTTGTTGAGAAGTATGGTTTCAATACAGACAATGTGTACACAATGTTCATCCCTAATTCCTATGAAGTTTACTGGAATTCGAACCCTGAGAAGTTCTTCCTTCGAATGCATTCTGAATATCTTAAATTCTGGAATGCCGAACGTAAGGCTAAAGCAGCTGGAATTAATCTCAGTCAAACTGAGGTGAGTATACTTGCGTCTATTGTTGATTCTGAAGCCTTGAATGATTCAGAAATGCCCCGAATTGCAGGTTTATATATGAACAGGCTTCACAAAGGTATGCGTCTGGAAGCAGACCCGACAGTTATTTTTGCTGCCAATGACTTTAGTATCCGGCGGGTGTTAAACAAGCATTTAAGGATTAACTCTCCATACAACACCTATTTAAACACTGGTTTGCCTCCAGGACCAATCACAATGCCGAGTATCAATGCAATTGATGCCGTTTTAAATTATGAAAAGCATGATTATATCTATATGTGTGCTAAGGAAGATTTTTCTGGCTATCATAATTATGCATCAAACTTAACTCAGCATCTTCAGAACGCAAGGAAATTTCAGGAGGCGCTGAATCAGCGAAATATTAAGAAATAATGTTTAGCCACAGCACCAAAATCCGTGTAAGATATGCTGATACAGACCAGATGGGCTTCATGTATTATGGCAATTATGCGACGTTTTATGAAGTGGGTCGTGTAGAAATGCTCAGAAGCCTTGGTTTGACTTATAAATCAATGGAAGAATCGGGCATAATCATGCCTGTTATTGACCTGAAATGCAAGTATATACTGCCTGCTTTATACGATGAAGAAATAACCGTGAAGGTTTTTATTGATAAAATGCCTTCTCTTAGAATACATTTCAGATATGAATTATATAATGAAAATGATGACCTGATCAATATGGGTGAAACAACTCTCGTTTTTATTGATCAGGAAAAGAAAAAAGCCTGTTTACCTTCAAAAGAATTTCTAGAGAAACTCAGTATATATTTTGATTAAGTTTAGTAAATGATCTGGCTGCACCAAATTCTTCTGAGATTCAAACCATACTTTATGATGGTTGAGCGGACAAAAACAATTATCCTGCCCGGATTTAGTCCCCTGCCCTTATATACTGTAGCCTCATTTTTCTTTCAGGAGATAGGAAAAGATGAACTAATCAATAAAGCATCTTCACTGGCTTACAGCTTTATGCTGGCAATTTTTCCTGCTATTATCTTCCTTTTCACACTGATTCCATACGTCCCGATAGATAACTTCCAGGAGCAGTTAATGAGTTTGATAGCCCTTATTTTACCCATTGAGGCTTATACTGCAGTACAGTCAACCCTAATTGATATTGTAAAAAATCAAAATTCAAAACTTTTATCATTCGGTTTTGTATTCGCACTTATATTCTCAACAAATGGAGTGCACAATCTTATGGAGGCTTTTAATAAGTCTTCCCTGATCATTGAAACCAGATCATGGTTAAAACAAAGGCTGGTAGCTCTTTACCTTACCCTCATGGTCTTATTTGCATTGATATTTGCTCTGGTTGTAATGACCATCGGAGAATATATATTAAACCTATTAAAATCAGAACTGGGTTTCAGGGATTCATTCTGGCTTTATGTACTAAATTTAGCAAGGTGGTCAATTATAATTGTACTCTATTTCGTAACAATTGCACTTTTGTACCGCTATGGACCAGCCCATGCAAAGAAATGGAAATTCTTTAGTGCAGGTTCATGGATGTCTACTATTCTGGCAATATTAACCTTCTGGGGTTTCTCTTTCTATATTAACAATTTTGGAAACTATAATAAACTATATGGCTCCATTGGTACGCTTATCGTTCTTATGATCTGGCTATATTTGAATTCCCTGATCATTTTGATTGGCTTTGAATTAAATGCCAGTATAGACCTTTCCAAGCGCAGTATTAAAATAGTTAAGCCGGTTTACAACCGATTTAAGAACCAGCCGGTTGAAGAAAAGCTCGAAAAGAAGATAGAATAAGCTGGGTTTTAACACTCTTTCTTACTCACTTACTGTGAGTTATCTTTAATAATTCAAAAAAGCTAATTTTTGTTTGCAGATTAAGCACGGTTTTGTACTTTTGCGCCGGAGAGTTGGCAGAGTGGTCGATTGCGGCAGTCTTGAAAACTGTTGACCTGTTACAGGGTCCTGGGGTTCGAATCCCTAACTCTCCGCCAGACAAAATGCTGTCCGCCACAGGCGGACGGCATTTTTTATTTTGGAGCGACCGGAATGTATTCCGGGGAGCGCAAAAATAAAAAATGCCAGGAGCGACAGTGACAGCATTTTGGCTGAAGCCTCCCCCTCTGGGAACAGCCCGGCTAATCCCTAACTCAAATACTATTTCAATAAGATGTTTATTTTGGAGCAACCGGAATGTGTTCCGGAGAGCTCAAAAATAGAAAATGACAAACCGTTAGCTAAACGACTTACAGACAATTAACACAATACTGTACCCAATTTGGTAACATTTAATTATCTTTGTAGTGGATGAGAGTGATAGCTGTAAAAACCTTAAGGGAATATATACTCGGATTTCCTCAGGCAGGACAAGCTTTACTTAGTTGGCACGAAGAGGTTACCCAAGCTATATGGAATAATTCCAATGAGCTAAAAGCACAATTTAGGAACGCTTCTATTTTGAGTGAAAAACGGGTGGTATTCAATATTTATGGTAACTCTAATCGTTTAATTGTTGATATTGAATACAGATTAAAAATTGTGTTTGTTGTCTGGTTCGGCACCCATAAACAATATGACAAGATCAATGCTAAAACTATAAGCTATGTTAAAACCAATTAAAACAGAAGAAGAATATAACAATGCATTAGCACACATATACGAACTAATGCAAAGCGACATAGAAGAAGGTTCTGCGAAATCGGATGAACTTGAGATTTTAAGCATACTTGTTAAAGAATATGAACTCGTTCATTATCCTATTCCTTTACCTAATCCCCTGGATGCAATCAAATTTCGCATGGACCAAATGAACCTGTCTGAGAATGAGCTCAGTACTATTCTGGGGAACCGTTCCCGAAAATCTGAAATTCTATCAGGAAAAAGAAAATTAAGCCTTTCAATGATCCGCAAGTTAGCTGAGACACTTAATATACCGGCAAAAGTATTAATTCAAGCCTATTAATTTTCTGGTGCAGAAGCAATCTTCCACTCATAAACCCTTTTAACAGAAGGCATCTTCTTCAATTGCTCCACTCCTGCTTTACTCATACCAGTTTCATTCAAATTAACAGCTTCCAGATGTTTTAGAGCAGTTATTGAGGGAATAAGCTTATCAGTAACCGGATTCTTCTCAAGCCTAAGCTTTTCCAGATTGATTAGTAATGGCAAAAAATCCAGATCTTTATCGGTCAAATTATTTGCTGATAAATTCAGCCATATCACATTCTTGGCAATTGATTTAATTCCAGGTTTGATTGACTGGATTCGTATGCCTTTCCCTTCAGGCAAGGTAATATCCAGCATGAGTGGTTGATGCTGCATGACTCTGATATTCAAACCCTGATTTCGAAGGCTATCCAGTAATTTTAGATTAGTAAAAACCGGAATATCTGGATTAGAAACAGGATAGTCCGGATCTGCAGATTCAACATTATTGCCAGCTCCACCGATTTTTAAATAGCTTGCAATTAGCGGGCTAATAGACTGGATATTTTTTAATTCAGACAGCTTTTTGCCATTAACTGCCTTGCCCTTTTCAATCCACCATTGAATGATCTCTACTTCTGATTTTGTCAAAGGTGTTTTTCCATCAGAAGGCATATAATCCTCATGTTCAGGATCAAGGGTTATCCGCTTATACAGTTCACTATCGCTTAGTGAACCTGCAACAATTGCTGCACCATTTTTTCCTCCTTTTTGCAAATCAGCCAATGTTTTCACAGAAAGCTCCCCTTTCATTTTATTGGGTCTATGGCATTGCGAACAGCGCTGGATTAATATCGGATGTACAACATCTTCAAAAATCATCGCCTGTTCTACACTTGCAGGTTTAACTCTTTCCTGCTGGGTAAGTACCTCAAAGGAGAGATATTCTGCACCATGGGTCAATAAACCTCCCTGATGCCCGGTATAGCTCATTAGGGCCATAGTTAAAACACAAAGTATTGTGAAGACAGAGCGTTTAATTGCTGGTATTTTTTTTACTGTTCCATTACTGATAAGAAATAACAATCCTGAAATCAAGGCCAGGATAATTCCGGAAATTTTATGATCGTTAAGTGCTGTGCTTTCGTAATCGCCGCTCAATGATAAGATATAACCAAAAATACAGGCCAATACTGCAGAAATGAAGCCTAACAGCAATGTGAACGATACCGAAGCTTTCAGGTGCTCATATTTCTTTGAATAAGAGAATAATTCAAACAAAGTTGCAAGCAAGAGAAAACCAATTGGTAAATGAATGACCAGCGGGTGCAGTCTGCCTGAAAATATGGCCAGGTCTAATAGCATAGATTAAACCCGGGTTAACTTTACTGGAGACGTATTATTAGCGTTCCACTGACATACATAAATGTTCTTATCCTCATCTATACATACATCATGGCAATGCTGAAACATCTGGCCAGGTGCCTGCAAAGTGGCTTGCAGAACATTGTTTTTGTAAACCGGAGCATTTCCTCCCGGGTTGGAAATTACCTTATTTGAAGCATCTAAAATGGTTACAAAACCACTGTTGCCTCCAATCATTTTACCGGCTTCATCATTTGACCAGCAAACTCCGGCATACAAATTTTCTCCATCCAGTACAGGCCGGCATACATGCATTCCCGGCATATCAATACGATGCAGGAATTTGCCATCCAGTGTAAATACTTTAAAGCAATTCTCCTCTCTGGAAGTACAAATTAAGGTCGGATTATTTTTGTTTCTATAATCTATTGCGACACCATGAGCGCAACGCAGATTCCAATCAGGATTTGCATTTTTTCTGCCGCCAAAATGCCTGATATATTGTCCCTTGTTATTGTATTGTATAATATAATCAGATCCATAACCATCGGCTACATAAATATCCCCATTAGGACCTATGGCTGTTTCTGTAGGCATAAATTTTTCATCGTCTTTATAAACACCAATTGTTTTTGGATGTCCGATAGAAAAAATTATTCTGCCATTTAAATCAGTTTTTATAACCTGTCCGGCCTGAGCATTCCATACGCCGGATTTATTTTGGTACCAACCGCAGTCCACTATCATTAGAAAATCTTCACCACCTTCTTTGCTGATCGATAAACCATGCCCACCTGGCCAGGCTGTTCCCCAATTATCCAGCAGTTTTCCTGATTTGTCGAAAATTAAAATGTTGTTTTGGGTATGATCACCAAGCATAATGAGCCGGCCTTTGCTATCCTGAACCATTTCATGGCAATTAAAAAGCGGATTGCTGTTTACACTTATTTTTGCCCAGGCTTTATCTACCTTATACCTGAACTCGCCATGACCTATTATTTCATCTGCGAAATGATTATTAGCGAATGGGTTTGAAAATGCGGCAGCCGGGCCGGCCATGCTCAATGCAGTTGCCATTCCTGTATTCTTAAGAAAATTTCTTCTGGAAATCATATGTTATATTTTAGTTTTAGCTTAATATTAGTAATGTGAACCCGACATAATATTTAAAACCACATCCCTGCCTGCCGGGAAACATAGCTATTTAATAGACACAGATAGCATTTAAGTTTAGCCAAATGCTATGTAAAGTTTCAAACTATGTTTCCTTTAAAGCATAAAATAATTCAAACTATGTGCTTAGATATTTATATTTCAAAATCAACTTAACTTAAAATATCTTTAACCACTTTACCTTCCACATCAGTTAATCGGAAACGTCTGCCTTGAAATTTATAGGTTAACCTTTCATGATCTATTCCCATAATATGCATCAGAGTGGCATGAAAATCATGTACATGTACCGGATCTTTTACGATATTATAACTAAAATCATCGGTTTCACCATAACTGATCCCAGCTTTAACACCAGCACCAGCCATCCACATCGTAAAGCAACGTGGATGATGATCCCTGCCATAATTATTTGGGAATAACTTTCCCTGGGAGTAAACTGTACGACCAAACTCACCACCCCAAATGACAAGGGTATCTTCCAGTAATCCACGTCTCTTAAGGTCTTTTATAAAGGCTGCCGTTGCCTGATCGGTATCCTTACACTGTTTAACCATATTTTCAGGGAGATTCCCATGATGATCCCATCCCTGATGATAGAGTTGTACAAATTTTACATCTTTTTCTAATAATTTTCGGGCGAGTATACAATTTGCAGCATAGGTACCCGGATCACGGCTATCCGGGCCATAAAGCTCAAAAACCTCATCTGTTTCATCAGCGGTAGACATCACATCAGGTATGGATGTTTGCATACGGTAAGCCATTTCATATTGAGCAATACGGGCATCAACCTCAGGATCACCATAAGCATCATTCTGAAGGTGATTTAATTTGCTAAGATAGCCTAGCATTTCCTGTCTGTCTTTTCCTTCATATCCCTCCGGATTATCCAGAAACAGAACCGGGTCTTTACCTGCTCTGAACTGGACTCCCTGATGTTCAGAAGGCAGAAAACCATTGCCCCATAATCGGGCATAAAGGGGCTGATCTTTTGTAGCATTTTTTGAAACAAGGACTATAAAAGTTGGCAAATTGCTGTTGTCAGATCCCAATCCATAGCTAAGCCAGGATCCTATTGAAGCTCTTCCAGGCAATTGATTCCCTGTTTGAAAAAAGGTTAAGGCCGGATCGTGGTTTATGGCTTCCGAATGAATGGATTTTATGATACATAAATCGTCAACAACCTGAGCGGTATGTGGTAGTAGTTCACTTACCCATGTTCTGGAATTACCGTGCTGATTAAATTTAAATATGGAAGGGACAACTGGCAATGTGCTCTGACTACCGCTCATTCCTGTTAATCGCTGTCCCTGTCGTATCGAATCAGGTAGTTCCTGTCCGAATAGATCGACAAGTTTAGGCTTGTAATCAAATGTTTCAAATTGAGACGGCCCCCCGCTCATAAATAAATAGACAACCCTTTTAGCTTTGGGAGCGAAATGAGGCAAAGCTTTAAGAATTTCCTGTTCAAGGGAGGCTGATGAGCTTTCATTTGCAAGGGTATTAGCCAATTCACCCAATACCGATTTTCCAATCAATGAACTCAAGGCTAATGTGCCTATTCCCAGAGACGTTTTTGTCAGAAAATTACGCCTGTCCCAACCTTTATTTAGACGATTAAATTCAGGCGTATTCAATTTGAAAGGCTCTTTATGATGATCGCTCATACTTATCGCTTGGTTAAGGTTGCATCTGAATTTAAAATAACACTTGCCAACACTGCATTGGCGGCTACCATTGCGGGTTCAAGATCTTTGTCTACCTTAAATTGTCCGGCTGCCAGCCAGCCTTTGGTTCTGTTTATATCTGCTCTGAATTTTTTCAATTCCTCGTTTTGCAGGGATTGTAATAAGTTCAATTCGGCTTTGCCAGGTTTGATACCTGTAAGTTTTCTATAGATTTCAGTGATAGCTTTAGTCTGGTTAGATGAGGAAGTTATTTGCTGACCTAATACTTTTGATGCCTCAACAAATGTGGGATCATTCAGCAAAACAAGGGCCTGAAGCGGTGTGTTTGTACTTTGCCGGCGTACGACACAATAACTCCTTTCTGTTGCATCAAATGTATTTAAAGTCGGATTTGGTACAGTACGTTTAACCAGTACATACAAACTGCGTCTGTAAACTGCACTGCCTGTATCTGCAGTATAACTGGTATTATTTATCTCCCATAATCCTTCGGGCTGATAAGGTTTAACACTTTTACCGCCAATTTTATTGTTGAGCAAGCCGCTGGCCATCAAGGCATTATCGCGTATCATTTCGGCGTCTAAACGACGGGAAGGACCGCGAGAAAGGAATCTGTTCTCAGGGTCTTTTAATTTTGCATCTGAACTGGCTCGGGAATCCTGCCGGTACGTGGCCGACATAACAATCAGTTTGCATAATTTCTTGGTATCCCATTTACTCTCTTTAAAGGTATATGCAAGCCAGTCTAGTAATTCGGGATGACTTGACAGCTCTCCCTGATTTCCAAAATCTTCTGACGTTTTAACAAGGCCGGTGCCAAAGAAATTCTGCCAATATCTGTTCACCGCTACTCTTGCAGTAAGCGGATGTTTATCATCGGTTAACCATAGTGCCAAACCATATCTGTTTTTGGGCAAATTATCAGGGAAAGGAAGAATAGATGCCGGTGTGTTCGGAAAAACCTCTTCTCCAGGACTATCATAATTGCCTCTGTTTAAAATGTAGGTCTTTTTGGGCTGAGGCGAATCCTGCATTACCATCAATTCCCTGACTTTATTCACAGAATCGGCCAGTTCAGTTCGAATGTATTGCAATTTTTTTGCCTCTAACCTCACGGCTGGATCCAGAACAGATGTATAGTATTTGTTCAGTAAGTCTAAATCGGTTTTAGTTAATTGTGCTGGTTCTTTTTGCGCAAGAGATGCCCAGGAAGTTTTTTTGCCAATGATCTTGATTTCATAATCTGTTAATTCCCTGTTATAAACCATGATGTCATCAACCTGCCCACCTTTAAATCCAAGTCCGCGATCCCAGGCACCAATTTGCAATCCGGGTTGTTCTTTAGAATACATCAGAATATCTTTTGTAAGCTGATCCATGGTTGTGATAAGCTTCTGTTCTTCGCCATTTTCAAATAACTTCAGTCCACCAGCCTTTGAAGATCCATCATAAGTCATGGTAAGCTGTACCCACTGATTCCGGATCACAGTCTTCTGTGTTACTCTGGAAATTGCATTTGAAGGTGCTGCATGCGACATATTAACTGTCAAGCGGTCATCTTTCAGATATAGGTGATAACCCCTGAAATTATACAGGCGTTCTGAAACACATTTATGAAACAAGACCCCTTCTTTAAAGTCTTTGGGTATAAAAACACTAATATTTATACTAAAGGGATCTGATTTTCTGAATACCCCAACCTTCTTCAACTCAAACCACTGATCACCATTTAAGACCAAAGCTTTACCCTTATCTCTGTCTGCAAAGACAGGTTTATCAATTGATGAGCTAATCAAAGTGTTTCCTGCAGTTCCAGGATATATCCCTTTTAGGGAAGCATCTGAAAAATTATAATGAGCCTGCAAGCCTTGCATTGGAATCGTTTCTTTGGCAAGGGCTTTATACTTTTTTCCTTTAATCCAATCCTGAAAAGCAATTTGCGAAGCGATTTTCGTTTTAATTAATTTATTCTCCTGAATAGAAACCTTGCCTTTTATATAATTCAGGATCTTTTCCTGCTGAACAGTGGGCAGCAACATTGTTGGAGATGGCATTGCATCGTCCCATGAAATTTGTCCTGCTTCCTTTACCCTGTTGAAGAAACCATACAACTCATAATAGTTCTTTTGTGAAATAGGATCATATTTATGGTCATGACATCTTGCACAGCCCAATGGAAGACCCATTACCGCTACTCCGGTTGTATTCACCCTGTCTATAACATATTCTGTCTGAAATTCTTCCTCGATAATTCCGCCTTCCATATTTTGCTGATGTATCCTATTAAAGGCAGTTGCAATACGCATATCCTTACTGGTATTTGGCATTAAATCGCCTGCCAACTGCCATTGTATAAATTTATTATAGGGTAAATTCTGATTATAGGCCTTAATAACCCAATCACGATACGGTGACATATCAATGAGTCTGTCGACTGTATAACCGTGGGAATCTGAAAAACGTGCAAGGTCAAGCCAGTTCAAGGCCATTTTTTCACCATAATGAGCTGATTTCAGCAATCTATCTACCTGCTTTTCGTAGGCATTTGGAGTACTATCTTTTAAAAAAGCATTAATTTCAGCAAGTGTTGGCGGGAGTCCGGTTAGGTCAAGAGAAAGCCTTCTCAGCAAGATTTCCTTTTTGGCCTGGACTGAAGGATTTAATTTTTCAAGTTCAAGTTTTCTGCCGATAAAATTATCGATTGGATTGATTATCCACTGATCATCTTTAATATCAGGAACATCGGGTTTTTCAGGATTTACAAAAGCCCAGTGAGGTTTATACTCTGCTCCATCCTTAATCCATTTTATTAAAATTGCTTTTTCTTTAGGAGAAAGACTAAGGTTAGACTTCTTATTTGGCATCCTGTATTCAGGATCATCTGATAAGATTCTATGAAAAAGTTCACTCCCATCAAGATCGCCCGGATCAATTGCAACTTTTCCGGGACTTTCGGGAAGATCATCAAATGCAAAAGAGGCGATATCCAATCTTAGCCCTGCTTCCTGTTTGGCTTTATCCGGACCATGACAAGAGAAACACTTATCAGAAAGTATTGGTTTTACATGAATGTTATAATCTATTTCTTCAGGAAGGCTGGTATACGCCGATTCAACATCCTCTGGTAAATCGGGAGAGCATGATGCCATGAAGAAAATGATAAGCTGTATCGCAGTAAAAAAAGATAATCTATTCAAATGATTCATTACAGGATCTGATTAACAAGGTATTAAAATCCTGTCGCCTTTCAAAGGCAAAAATGATTTCAGGACTCTGACTAATAAATCTAAATCAAAATATTCTTTTCCCGCCAGCTCAATTTCATTCATTTTAAAAACAATTCAAACTATCAAAATTTTTATATTTTTAGTTGTCAGAATATTATAATCCTGCAGGATAAATTTTAAAAACAATCAAAAAACAAATACATGAACATGCAAAAACTATTACAGTCCTTACTATGGCTTTCCTTGTTAACCCTTTTGGGTGTTATAGTACTTTTTCAGTTGAACTTTGAACTAGAAGCCAAAGTATTGACCTGCATTTTCTTTGTTTTTCTTTTAGCGGGAATTAATGCTTCAGAATTCATGAAGGGCTTTGCTTTTACGATTTGGGTAATCGCAGCAGCGACCTTAAGTATGATGTTTCCTTCCTACGTGACGGATATAGGAGGATTCAAAACCGAATTACTGATTGTACCTCTGATACAGCTCATAATGTTCGGAATGGGAACCACGATGGGAATAAAAGACTTTATAGGAGTATTAAAAATGCCCAAAGGAGTTTTTATTGGTCTGTTTCTACAGTTTACAATAATGCCACTAATTGCATTTAGTTTAACAATCATATTTAGCTTCCCTCCTGAAATTGCTGCAGGTGTCATTTTAATTGGCTGTGTGCCTTGCGGGGTTTCTTCTAACATTTTGAATTTTCTTTCGAAAGGAAATCTTGCACTATCTATTACCTTAACCTCATTTGCAACTTTAATGGCTCCCTTTGTTACACCTTTGCTTATGGAGCGATTAGCCGGGCAATTGATTCCGATTGATGTAGTGGCAATGATCATCAGCATCAGTAAAATGATCTTTGCGCCTCTGATTGCCGGAATTATATTTAACAGAATATTTGGTAACCGGGTTGCCTGGCTGAATGCAGCAATGCCTTTGGTAGCTATGGCAGCGAATGTATTTATTATCGCGGTAATCGTCGCAGCAGGTAGAGACAGTCTATTAACCATTGGTTTTTTACTATTCCTGGCCGCAGCGATACACAATGCTATGGGCTTCCTTTTAGGATACTGGGGCAGCCGCTTATTTAAGATGAATAAACGTGACAGCCGGACTGTGGCAATTGAAGTTGGACTTCAGAACGGTGGAATGGCGGCAGGGATAGCCTTTGAACTGGGCCGGGCTGCAACAATGGGCCTCTACCCAGCCATATTTGGAACCTGGATGGATATATCAGGTAGTTTCCTTGCTAATTGGTGGAGGAAGACACCGGTGGATGACGAGAACTTAGTTGACAGTTGACAGTTGACAATTGAAAACGTACATAAGCTCTCCAAAACCCTGTCATCCCTGCCTGCCGGCAAGCAAGGCCGACGCAGGAGGGAACTTAGCAATTATTAATTGACAGTTGACAGTTAGGAATAGTGAAATAGGATTTAGATAGCTTGTAAAACAAAAAAATCCCTGATGATGTTAAATCATTCAGGGATTTTTTTATATAGTCAATTGAAGTTTGTCATACCGGCGAACGCCGGCAGGTACTATTTTTTAGATTTTTCAATCCCAAATAAACCTTCACGGATATTATAATACTTAAACCAATCAGGATTAATAGCCGTTGCACCCGGACTATCCACAGAGATCATTTTAGAAGCAAATGGCTCATAAGCGACACGTGGAGCAATAGCACCCTTCACAACTAGAATCTTCTGACGCTCAACATAAACTCCGTTGGAAATGAAAATATGAGCACTGTTTGGACTTGCAGTTTTAGTAGTTATTAAGAGCAGGTTCGGTTCATCCAATGTAGAACCTTCAACCTGTATTACGGCTGTATTTCCCATATTCCAGTATCTTCCGCCACCATGGCGAATCTCAGTTTCCAGATAACGGCCTACGTTTAAGGAACGGACCTCTCCTTTTATCCTGACAGGTTTACCATGCATATCATCCATTTTACCACCAACAGCAAAATCAAATGGTTTACCCACTCCAGCATTTTCCGCTAATTTATAACCTTCAGGATCATAAATAACCATCGCCCATCCCTGTGCTCCCTGCTTAACTAATTCTTCAAGCAGGAATGAACTGTCGCCTGTTGAACCACCACCAATATTATCGCCCATATCGATCAATACTACTGGACGACCTGGATGTTCCATTGCCTGCTTCACAGCTTCAGCAGGTTTAGGATTATTAATCCGGGTTTTTTCCCTGGTATCCCAAAGCATTTGAGAAAGTCTGTTAGCCTCTTTATCAGCCAATGCCTTATTATTATCAGTAACAACCACCACAGAAGGTCCCATCCATGGAACATCAGCGTATTGATATCCGCCAGAAACACTTACAGCCAATACTCCCGGCTGCTTTTCCACATTTTTGCTTTCAGTAGTGATCGGCAACAAGGGTTCAGAGTAGGTATGTTGAAAGGCAATATTATAAACCATAGGAGCTTTTACGATACTTTGAACAGGTTTCACTTTCCCACTTACCATTTTGGCCATAATCTCAGCCGCCTGATAGCCACGATCGTAAGTGTCAAGGTGTGGGTTCTCCTTAAAAGTGATCAGCACATTACACAATTCAACCATTTTGGGAGTGATATTCGCGTGGAAATCATGTGTAACAATAATTGGCATTGAGGGTCCGAACGCATTTCTTACACGTCTTACGATTTCTTCATCTCCACTCGGATAACTTTCAACCACCATTGCACCATGAAGGTTCAAAAGTATTCCTTGTAATTTCGGCCCCGCTTTTAAACCGCTAATAATCTCATTCATCATCGCATTGAATGCCCGATCGGTTACTGGCCCCCTGGGTGAAGCTCCAGTAACCAGTGTTGGATAGAGCTCGAGTCCAAACTGTTTTGCACCTGCGATATAACCGGCACTCGTAGTCTTTGCTGTTGAACCGGCAAAAAATCGTTTTGCTCTCTCCTGCTGGCTTTCACCAATGGTTACACTAAAGTCTTCAAGGTCAGTTTTTTTTATGTTGAAGCTATTGGACTCGTGTGAAATACCGGCAACCCCAATAATTGGTTTATTTTGAGAAAACCCGGAGGCTAGATTGAATACTGTTACTGCAAATAGTAGGAAAAGTTTCTTTAAGAAATTGTGAATCATGTTTTTACGTGTTTTAATGAAATGATACATAAAACTATATAAAATATTGAACTAACAATATCTGAACATTAAAAATCACTGAAATTTAAATGAACAAGATACCGGGTCTTAAATTCTGGAAACCTTTACTGATGAAGAATTAGAATTTCTAAAAAACAAAAGGCTTCCCGATTATATGGAAAGCCTTTTTTAGTTGTGTACGCCCATTAGGATTCGAACCTAAGACCTACGGTTTAGAAAACCGTTGCTCTATCCAGCTGAGCTATGGGCGCATTCTGCGACAAAAGTATGAAAACCTAGCAAAAACTCAAACTAAAGAGAATATTTTGTGATAATTTATAGAAGATTTAAGTTTAGTTCCTGAATTAGAATCTATTAATGATTAGGCATCTTTTGAGCCATCTCACTTAATTTGCTAAATTTGAGCTTAAAATCAGAACATTGGCAAGATTTAAGAAAAAACTGCACCTCATATTATATCGCAAATACGGTTCAAGCCTGAAGTTTGTGATGATGGCTCTGTGTGTGTTTTTTGTCACGCTTTTCCTTCCAAAACAGGCCAGATTCAGGTTTGAATATGAGAAGGGTAAAACCTGGATGCAAAAAGATCTATATTCTCCTTATAATTTTGCTATTCAAAAGACCAATGAAGAGATTGAGGAGGATAAGAATGAGGTTCTCAATTCAGTGCTGCCAGTTTACCAAAATGATACTGAACTTGCCGAAAACTCAATAGAAGCCTTTAATTCTGAATTTGAATCAAAATGGAATGGTTCAGGTATAGACAATAATTTGAAGGAACGATACAAGTCGCTGGGAAATAAACTACTCCAGACAATTTATACCCGTGGAATGGTTAACCCGGTATTAAAATACCAGCGCAATGGTACCAACTATAATTTTAGTCTGCTTAATAAGAATGTTGCAGTTCAATTAAACACTGCTGATGCTTATAATACAACAAGTGCATTAAAGTATATAAAGGAACAAATTCAGAATGATCCCCAAATAAAGAGTTCTGACTGGCTTTTAAGGCTGGTTACCAATCATCTCAAGTCAAACTATGTTTACAATGATATTCTCACTGAGAAACTCGAGGAAAATGCGTTGAACAGCATTTCAACAACCAGAGGAATGGTTCAAAAAGGCGAACTGGTTGTTGCGAAAGGAACCATGGTTAATGCCGGAATCTACCAGAAACTGGAATCTTTGAGAGCAGCTTATGAAGAGGATGCGAAAGTTGCCGGCGACAGAAGGCTGGTATTATTAGGTCAATTATTACTTGCTGGTCTGATTATTTCATTGTTAATGGTATTTCTTTATCTGTTCAGGAAAGACATTTATGCCGATAACAGGCAAATCTCACTGATCTTACTGGTCATTACAGGAATGCTCATAACCCTGTCCTGGGCTATCAGAATCAAAGCCCCGAGTGTTTATTATATTCCATTCTGTATCGTACCAATCATCATCAGGATTCTGTTTGATACCCGCCTGGCCCTGAACATTCACCTGCTGGTTGTTCTGATTGCCGGATTCTTTGTTCCGAATAGTTTTGAGTTTGCCTTTTTGCAGATTTCTGCCGGAATGGTTGCAATTTATAGTATTAAAAACCTGATCAAAAGGGAACAATTCCTGATATCGGCTTTATTAATCCTGCTGAACTATTTTATCGCTTTCCTTGGTATTTCCTTAATACGGGATGGTTCATTTACTGATATTGAATGGCTGAATTTTGTACCGTTTATATTCAGTGTTTTATTATCACTGCTTGCCTATCCTTTGATTTATGCTTTCGAGCGTATGTTTGGAATAACTTCAGATGTAACTTTGATGGAACTTACCAATACCAATTCCAAACTATTGAGGGATCTGGCATTTAAAGCACCCGGTACTTTTCAGCATTCCCTTCAGGTAGCCAATCTGGCTGAAGCAGCAATTTTTAAAATTGGCGGAAATGCATTGCTGGTAAGAGCCGGCGCCCTTTACCATGATATTGGCAAAATCGTAAATCCTCAGTTCTTCATCGAAAACCAGGTCAGAGGTATAAACCCACATGATTCTATTTCTTATGAACAAAGTGCTCAGATCATCATACAGCACGTTAATCAAGGAGTTGAGATTGCCCGGAAGCATCAGATCCCTGAGATGCTGATTGATTTCATCAGGACTCATCACGGGAATACCAGGGTAGATTATTTCTATCAGTCATTTCTGAAGAATTTCCCGGAGAAGTTTGTGGATGAAAACATTTTCAGATACCCCGGACCTATCCCCTTTTCAAAGGAAACTGCTGTTTTGATGCTGGCCGATTCGGTTGAAGCAGCATCCAGGAGTCTGAAAGAGCCTGATGCACTTAGCATCAGTGATCTTGTGGAGCGTATCATCGATTATAAATTAACCCAGGATCAATTAAACGATAGTGATATTACGCTGAAGGATATTGACACCATAAAAATGATCTTTAAGACCATGCTCATGGGTATTTACCATGTAAGGATCGAATATGTTTTAGATAATTAATTCTGCATTGGCCTGCATTTCAAAGCTTTATAAGGCAGAAAACGAATACATCTTTCAGATCAATAAATAAATAGCAGATTCATTGAAAATATTTTTTGACAGCCTGTGTGAATTACTATATTTGCAGTCCTCGAAAGAGGCTTTTTTATTTTAACGGAGAGATGCCTGAGTGGCCGAAAGGAACAGTTTGCTAAACTGTCGTACTGGCAACGGTACCGAGGGTTCGAATCCCTCTCTCTCCGCCATCGCCCGCCGAAGCGGGCTACGGCGGACGAAGTCCGCTGGAGACCCTGCGAAGGAGGTCTTCGCAAAAGCTACGACCTCCGAAAAGGGCTTCACAAATGCTTCAGCCCTAACCCGGGCCGATCGAACTACGCCCATCATAGTATCACTATGGTGGGCTTTTTTATTGAATAACCTTTTTTAAAGTTCTGGATTAGAATATAAAAACCATATCAGATAATTACCGTTTTGACTCTGGCGAGTATACAAACCACGCTTCATCTATACAAGGCCGTCTTTGCAAATGCTTCGGCGTCTAAAAAAAGCCGATTATTTATTCACAGCCACCATTCACTAAAAATAACTCTCCATTATTTCCCAATGAAACTAAGGATCTTATTTTAGGTAAATGTGGTTCTACGTCTACATCCTTAAGCTTAATAATGGTAAACATTATGTAGGCTGTACAGCAAATCTTAAAGAAAGATATTCACGTCATTCAAAAGGTCATGTCCCTGCCACCAGAGCCCACCTCCCGCTTAAACTAATTTGGTGCTGTTCATTTCCCGATAGATATAAGGCCTATGAATTCGAACGATATCTCAAATCAGGATCAGGAAGAGCTTTTGCAGCAAGACATCTTTATAAAGCTTCTTAAATAAATTAATGATGGTTTTAGAGTTTAAAATATGAAAGAAAAGAACTCATCAATTATTCCTGATGAATTAGTGGTAAACAAAATCTACTATATCCGGGAGCAAAAGGTAATGTTGGACAGTGATTTAGCTGAACTTTATGGTGTCGAAACAAAGGTGTTAAACCAAGCCATAAGTAGAAATATCGAAAGGTTTCCATCCGATTTCATGCTTGCCTGGCGGCAGACAGGTTTCAATTAGATAAGCCGGAATGGGCCAAATGAAGTCACAATTTGTGACTTCATTTGGGGAGGCAGAAGAAAGATGCCAAAGGCATTTACAGAACAAGGAGTAGCCATGCTATCAAGTGTATTGAACAGCAGCAGAGCAATACACGTGAACATACAGATCATTGGCATATTTACCCGAATCCGTCAAATGCTGACAGACAATACAGACTTACGATTGGAGATCGAAAATATCAAAAACAAACAGGATAGCTAGGGTAAAAATATAGAGCTTGTTTTCCGCTATCTGGATGAACTTATTGAGCGAAAAATAGAACCCTTATCAAGAAAGCGCATCGGTTACAAATCGGATGATTTATGAAACAAACTTGTTCCTTTTATTCTAATCAATATTTATAATTAAAGCACCAAGCATGAGCAATCTATCATCCCACCCAGCAATACCAGATGAAATAATAATGAACCAGATTTATTATATCCGTGGTCAGAAAGTGATGTTGGATACCGACCTGGCAGCACTTTATGAGGTCGAGACCAAGCAGCTTAAAAGGCAGGTAAGAAGAAATAAAGAACGTTTTCCCGAAGATTTTATGTTCGAATTAACCCCGGAAGAATATTACAATTCAAGGAGCCAAAATGGCACCTTGAAACAAGGTGAGAATATTAAATATTCTCCAATGGTTTTTACAGAACAAGGAGTAGCCATGTTATCCAGTGTATTGAACAGCAGCCGTGCAATAAATGTTAACATTCAGATCATCCGGATATTTACCCGAATCCGGCAAATGCTGATGCACAATACAGAGTTACGATTGGAGATCGAAAAGATCAAAACTAAACTGGATAGCCAGGGCAATAATATGGAGCTAGTTTTCCGTTACCTTGATGAACTAATTGAGAAGAAATCAGAATCCAAGCCAAGAAAGCGCATCGGCTACAAACCAGATTATTTTTGAGAATCCAATATCTTTCACTTTTGGAAGGACTTATAAAAAATATAATCCAGACTATTCTGATAAACACAAAAGCCCGAAATCTCAAATTCCGGGCTTTTAAAATCAATTGGATCAATTAGGATTATTCAACGTAGAATGTACCCTTCATCAATGCAGAGTGTCCAGGAAAAGTACAGATAAACTCATAAACTCCTTTTGCAGGAGCAGTAAACTCGATGGTATCAGATTGACCGCCACCGATCAGTTTTGTATGTACTATAACCTCAGTAGCACCAGCAGGAATATAATCTGTATCCTTTGCCTGCATAGCTTTCGCTGAAAAGTCAGAAACAATTGTTCCCTGAGCAAGCAGTGCCCAGTTGTGTCCCATCGCTTCCTTTGCCAATTTACCGGTATGATTCAATGTTAATTTAACAGTTTGACCTTCCTTAACCTTAATCTCAGCCAGATCATATTTCATATCGTCGCCTGCATTAATTGTGATTGAAACTTCCTTTTCAACCGGTGCAGCTGCAGCTTCCTGAGCCAGGGTATCTGTAGCGGTACTTTCTGTTTTTTCTGTGTTACTGTTGCATGCTGTAAATGCAAATAATGCCGCAATGGCAAAAAGACTTAACTTTTTCATATAATTTATTTGTGTTTTATAATTGATTAATTGAACAAAAATAATCGCTATTGGCCTGGCTTTGATAGTCTGAATGTCAATTTAAATTTTATGATAATATTTATTTCTCACAATCAACCGGCACAAACTTAAACCTGCCAATTTCAAAGTCAATCGGTTTATTCTTTACAAAATATGACCGTCCTAAATGTGTTTCAATCTGGCCTACACCAAGAACCAGATTTTCACCTACCTTCAGAAATGCCAATGGGTTTTTAAATCCCTTTTTATTGATTGAACCACTGGTGTGGGTATAATCCACAAAGAGAGTGTCTCCTTTGAATTCACCGGCTATGGTACCCACATTAATTACTTTTTCAAGGGAGTTCGGTTGTACCTCACCATATTTCATTGTAAGATCGCCGGTAATCTTTCCACTAGTATCTGCAAAGGTCATCAGGTGGGCTGTATCTGTTTCAAATACGGCGATATAACAGGTTTTAACCAAGCTGGTACTGTCAGCGCTGGTATTTGGGTCCTTTTTAGCACCCTGATTACAACTGTAAATGAATAGTGTAACAATAAAAACGAATAAAATAGATGCTTTTTTCATAGGTGTTGGATTTAATAAATGAGTCTTAACAGGAGTTAAATGAATAATTCAGGGAAACCTGATATATTTAAAGATACGCTTTAAATACTTAATTTGTGCCCTGTTAACGATATGTTAATGATTAGTTTATCATTCATTTGGTACTTTTACCGCATAAAATTTCATGTCAAGAATTTAATGCTTACTTAAGCAATTAATCCAGAGCAATATTGGTCATATTCATATTTTTAAGTTTTATATTTTCTTTTCCTTCAGCAGAAAAGAAACAAAATGCCGCCGCTGCACCTGATGCTATTAAAGTTAATACTAAGGCTTGGTTTGTGCATACCGCACCAGCTGAGGCGGAAAAAAAGTTAACGGAGATTTTGTACTTAGGCCTAAGCTTATGAACAGTCCTTCAATATAAAAATAAACATTGCAATATTATAGTTTGTGAAAAACAAATAAAACTGCGTTTCAGTCCCGAAAATACAATCATTCTAAAGCGGATATTTAAATGGATTTTAAATTGAAACAGAGAAACCTGGAATATGATGCATAATAAATATTCAAACACTATAACCTTCAATCAGAATGAAAAATCTGTTATTTCTACTTTTTTTATTAGCCCCGGCCTTTAAAAATTTGCCAGGTAAAGCTCTAAGTTCAATACCCAATTCAGCGACAGCCAAAGACAGTGTAATTTATGATTACAAACTAACTGAGACTATTCAATGCGAGGGCCTATACCCTATGCATTTACAGGGTATCAGTACCGATAGGAAAAGCAATATCTATTGGAGTTTTACAAACGAACTGGTCAGAACAGATCTAAAAGGTAAGGTATTGGACCGCATTAAGGTTTTGAACCATCATGGTGATCTGTGTTTTAAAGACGGAAAAGTGTATGTCGCCGTTAATCTTGGAAAATTTAACGAATTAGCAGGTCAGGAAGATTCCTGGGTTTTTGTATATGATGCCGCGAACCTCAAAGAGCTGGGCAGATACAAGGTACCTGAATTGGTTCATGGCGCCGGTGGTATTTCATCATACAAGGGGAATTTCTTTGTCGTTGGTGGACTGCCACAAGGTTTTACCGAAAATTATATCTACGAATACGACACTAATTTTAAATTCATTAAACGCCATATAATCCCAAGCGGCTATACCTACAAAGGAATCCAAACTGCCGAATTTCATGAAGGTCAATGGTGGTTTGGTTGTTATGGTAATCCTAAACTGATTAAAACTGATACTAAGTTTCAGATTCTGGATAGAAACGACTTCAATGTATCCCTGGGGATCGTTGGGTACTCCAGCAAAAAACTATTTATTGCTGATAGTAAAGCCAATGCCGATAAATTGCATAAAGGGACGATTGGGGTTTATGAGAAGTGAGATATTAGATTTGAGAGTCAATAATACCGATAGTAGTATTCCCCATTCCCTATTTCCCATTCCTGATATTAAATATGAAAAACTTATAATTAATATCCATTTTTCATTTCAACTCCACCTACCTTATATATTTACATAACCTGTTCATTATTAATTATTTATAACTTACAAAGTAAATGTGTTATTCTTACACAAAACATATAAAGGATATTTTTATCTTTTATATGAAGAAAAAACAAATAATTGTGTAACCATTGATATATTCTCTACGTAATAGAGCATATATATAAAAAATACAAGTGATATGAAAACTAAATTATTTATCGCAGTATTAACTCTCTCAACCAGTATTTTAACAAATGGCGTTTTTGCACAAATCTCCGGATCTGCAAATTATATGGCAGCTCATGCTTCTGCTATCGACTTAAATGACAGCGTGCTTGAACCAGGAAATACAAACTCTAATGTTAAAGCAAATGAAACGGATGGTATCCTGAACAGAAAAGCAATGTATATGGTATCTGAGCAATTTGTTTTTGACAATCTAAGTTTACTAAAGAAAGCATTTACAGTTGCTGATATCTATTTCGACCTGGACGACGCAAGTATTCGTCCTGACGCTATTCCGGTTTTAAATAGTCTGGTGATCCTGATGAAAGATAATCCTGGTATTAACTTAGCAACTACTGCCTATTCTGATAGCAGAATGTCTAAATACAATGAAAAACTTGCTTCAAGCAGAGCCCAATCAGCAATCAATTATCTGATTTCACAGGGAATTTCTGCTGATCGTTTACAAGTTGAAAAACATGGCCGTCCAGACATGGGAAACCCATGTAATGAAGATCCTTCCTGCTCATTGGCCACACAACAAAAGAACAGAAGAACAGAATTTAATATTGTTTTTAATGGTATTAATCTTGGGCACGTAAATTGAGTGACATAAAAGATAATATTCTAACAAACAAGCACAGATTAACCTTATAAACCTGAAAGCCCCGGAACGATCCGGGGCTTTTTTAATTAAATAGAAGGAGTATATTCTTAATCATTTAAATCGTTTTGCCTATCGCTCAGTCAATTACAGAAATGCATTAAAATTTGTTCAATTTATTTTGAAAAATATTTGTCAAAAATGCCGAAAAGTCTATCTTTGCAATCCCTTAACAACTGAAACGCTTCGGCAAATCTTGTTAAATGTTCGGGGTGTAGCGTAGCCCGGTATCGCGCCTGGTTTGGGACCAGGAGGTCGTAGGTTCGAATCCTGCCACCCCGACAATAACCAGTTCATCTGGATGCAAAAGCCTCTAAATATCATTATTTAGAGGCTTTTCTGCTTTTAAACAGTTCATATTAATCCGTTTCAATCCATACTTTCTGAGAACCATTAGGTGACCTAAATTAATTTTTAACTTAGGTCACCAGAAAGGGTTTAATTAGTTGATTATAAGATATATACGTCAATTAAATTTATACTCAGATAGATCGAAAAAGATCACTTTAAAGTTTCTCTGGTGACCTGTTTGGACTTAAATAGTTCAAATCAGTTTATGTTAAACCTTAAAAGTTAAGTGTACGAGATCAAGCAGCACATTCGGAGTTCATTTCATTTTGAGAATGAATAAAGAAAAAGACGGAATTGCACCAGTTTATGTCAGGATAAACGTCAACGGTGCCCGAGTTGAAATGTCACTAAAGAAATCTGTAAAAATCGCAGATTGGAACCCATCAAAAGGAATCGCAAAAACCAAGAACACTGACCTTAAAATTCTGAACAATTATTTGGAAGAAGTAAAGGGTCTTTTTTCATCCTATTACAGGGAAATGGTCTTAGCTAAAAAACTTATAACTCCGGAAGCCCTCAAAAACCAGTTTCTGGGCATACAGGAACAGGAGAACACACTCCTATCCCTGATCGAATATCATAACCTGCAAATGAAAGAGGTTCTTGCCCAAGGAACAATCAAAAACTATTATACGACTGCGAAGTATCTGAAGGAGTTTGTTTCAGCACAATTCAAAAAGCAAGACATATACCTTACCGAGTTGGATTACCAGTTTATTACACAATTCGAATACTTTCTAAGAACTTATGTCCCTACTGATCATCACAAGGGAATGGAGAACAATGGGGTAATGAAACATCTGGCGCGTTTTCGTAAGGTGATACGATTAGGTGTGAAGCTAGGATGGATGGATAAAAATCCCTTTGAGCTGTTTAAGCTTAAGTTGCAAAAGGTTGAAAGAGGGTATCTGACAAGCGAGGAGCTCATTTCCATTGAGGAAAAATCGTTTAGCCTTCAGCGGATTCAATACGCCAAGGACTTATTTGTATTTAGTTGTTATACCGGTATGGCATATATAGATGTCATGCAACTAACGCCAGACAGTATCATTTTAGGAATTGACGGCAATTACTGGATTAAAACTATTCGGGAAAAAACCGATACCTCAGTCAACGTTCCGATCTTGCCCAAAGCAGCCTATATTATAGCCAAGTACAAGGATAACCCCAGATCCATTGCAAAGGGTAGTCTTTTCCCAATGATATCGAATCAGAAATTAAACTGCTACTTGAAAGAAGTTGGAGATCTATGCGGGATTAAAAAGAATCTGACATTCCATTTAGCCAGGCACACCTTTGCCACCTCTGTTACCCTATCCAATGGCGTTCCCATTGAAACGGTGAGTAAAATACTGGGACATACTACCATCCGGACTACACAGATCTACG
Organism: Sphingobacteriales bacterium 16-39-50; assembly: GCA_002257025.1. Lineage (GTDB taxonomy): Bacteria > Bacteroidota > Bacteroidia > Sphingobacteriales > Sphingobacteriaceae > Daejeonella. Next base: position 243,849 of record NCHA01000001.1, read on the forward strand.
CGAAGGTAGTGGAACAGAAGGTCAGCCAGGATATGGCTGTTTTACGGGAAAAGCTTGAACTGAACTCTCTAAAGGCGAAAAAACAATCAAGGAGAGCTTGATATGACCCAGACAACCATATACACTATCGATTAATTAAGTTTCAGATTTTTCTCCAAGTCCTATTTTTTTTAAAATCCTTTTGCAGACAAGAAATTTGGCTTCCTGGGATCACCTTTTGTTCTTCAGCGTTTGGTAGTAATAACTGAAGGGATAGCCATAATAAATCTGCTCAATTGGATCCGGCTTCTCCTTTTCATTGTTTTCTTCTGTCGCTTCGCTGGCCTGCATTTTTACTATCTTCTTCCTTAGTTTGAGCAACAGCCGGTTCCTACTCGAATCCAATCGCTTAAGCTGTATTCTGAACTTGCAAAAACTCTGAAACCCGCATTACGTATGAGTTGTTGGCAGGTTTGCTTTTATTTTAATCTTGCCATAATTTCACCAATTGATATTGCAAAAACAACATCTTTAAAATCAGAATCAGCCGGTAATCCAAAAGACATCAATCCAATTATTTTATTATCATTTACCAAAGCCCCCCCAGACATACCAACATTAGCTAATATTTGCTCTGTATATATTTTACTTTTCTATTTCACATAAGGAATTATTGTAATTATTTATTTATACTTTCACTTTCATTATTTATCTATTTACCTGACCCCCTATCAAGTTTGAAATAAATCATAAATATTTATTAAATAATTTTAATAATTAACGTTTATGGCTTAATTCCAAAGCCACAAATCATTTTAAAAAAACCACCACTGCAAAGCTCATTATGACCAACCCTTTATCAAACAAAAACATACCATCCAAGCATATCAGTTTTATTAATATTATTTTACAAAACTCAAATGCACCTTTAAAAACGATATTATTCTATACTGTTTTATCGGGGATAGCTAACGCAGGCTTATTATCCGTGATAAACAGTGCATCAAATTCAGCGAACAATGGCACCGTTAATATAAGATATGTTGCTCTTTTTGCTATTGAAATAGCTATTTTTTATATAACCAAACGCTATATCCTCAGAAAGTCTGTTGAAATTGTTGAGGTCTCTATTTACAATATCCGTCTTCGTCTTTTAGAAAAGTTGCGCAATTGCGAACTATTTGCGATGGAGCTTATTGGCAAATCAGAAATATTTACCCGTATCTCTAATGATGCGAATTTTATTTCACAATCTGCCGCAGTGATTGTCAATGCAACTCAGGCAGTTGTGCTGGTATTTTTCACATTGCTTTACATTGCTTATTTATCTTTCAAGGCATTTTTGATAACTGTTGCTGTTATTTCATTTGGCACAACTTATTATTTACGCAGGCAAAAAGAAATAAATCAAGAGTTAAGGGCAGTTAATCTTAATGAGACAGCATTATATGATCAGGTAGAAAATCTAATCAATGGCTTTAAGGAGATAAAGATTAACTCTCTTAAAAATGACAACCTCTTTGATGATATAAAGGAAACATCTACCATAGGTAAGGATACTAAAATAAAAACAGGCTTACGGTTTGTTGTGGGCTTTATGTTTTCAGAAATGGTATTTTATTTACTGCTTGCCTCAGTAGTATTCTTACTGCCACAGTTTAATAACATGTTTCCAAGCACCTTAACCAGACTTACAGCGGCAATTTTATTCATTATTGGCCCCTTAGAGAATATAGTATCAACCATTCCTTTGTTTATCAAAGCTAATATTGCAACAGACAACATTCAAAAGCTAGAAAGTAGAATTGATGAAGCGAAAGACATGAATACTCAGCAAATCCCTTCTTCAGATTTACTGGAATTTAAAAAAATTGAACTTAAAGATTTACTTTTTAAATACGTTGATGAGAATCGACAATCAACTTTTGCACTTGGTCCGATTAACTACACCTTTAAGAAAGGAGAGATTTTGTGCATTGTAGGAGGTAATGGCAGTGGTAAATCCACCTTCCTTAAATTATTAACTAGTCTATATCAGCCAGAATCTGGAACGCTTACTTTAAATGATGTACCTATTACTGCTGAAAACTTTCTGCAATACCGTGAGCTATTCTCTATTGTGTTTACAGATTTTTATCTGTTCCCTAAAATTTATGGCGTTGAAAAGCTAAGTGCAGAAAAGGTAAATAAGTTCATCGAACTAATGGGATTAAAAGGAAAGACATTTTTTGATGGAGAGAAGTTTACAAACGTTAAACTTTCAACCGGTCAGCGTAAAAGGCTTGCTTTTATCTGTTGTTTACTTGAAGACAAACCAATTATGGTTTTGGATGAGGTAACTGCCGATCAGGATCCTGAATTTAAGAAATTCTTCTATTTAACTATTTTACCAGATTTGAAAAAACAAGGAAAGACTGTTATCATGGTATCTCATGATGATAAATATTTTGAACAATTTGACAGGATAGTTAAGATGGAATATGGTAAACTAGTAGATTACCCAATAGCCTAACCAAATAAATGAGAGAAAGATTTATATTTCATAATTATGAAAAATACAAAAATGTTGTTTCGATTTTACTTGAGCGTCATAACGACTCTTTACAAAAACAATTAACTTTTGTAAAAGACTCCCAAACCGAAGACAGCATTACTTACTCTGAACTAATCAATGGTGCAAAAAAGCTACTCTCCTACATTCAGGCTAAGGGAATTAAAAAAGGCGATGAATTAATCATTCAGTTAGAAGATAACAGAAGATTTTTAATCGCGTTTACTGCCTGTTTATTAGGCAATATCATCGCTGTACCACTTGTTACTGGCACTCAAGATGAACATAAAAAAAAAGTAAAAAATGTATGGGCAAAAATGAAAAGCCCGTATCTATTAGGTGATACGGAAGTTTTAAAAAGATTGGAGGATTTTTTTTCAGATCCTTTTCACGCAGATTCCAAATGGTGGAAAAATATCCAGCATACTGTTTATGAATGGCCCTCTACAATTCATGAAGTAGCTGATGCTGAAATTGATGAAAATGCACTTTCTAATGATATTGCCTATCTCCAATTTTCATCAGGTTCAACGGGAGATCCCAAAGGTGTTATTGTTAGTCACGCTAATATTCTACACAATACGGATAGCTTACTTAATTCTTCGGAAAGCTCAAGTGATGAAACCATAGTTTCATGGCTGCCCTTAAGTCATGATATGGGTTTGGTTGGATGTTTTTTGGCTGGAATTTTAGGTAATCAGACGCTCGTCCTTATTCCAACAAATCTTTTTATCCGGAATCCAATTATATGGATGGAAAAAATACATCAACACAGAGGAAATATTTCATTCTCCCCAAACTTCGGATATAAATACTTTTTACAGGAATGGCAAAAAAAAAGGCCTCTGGTTAATTGGGATTTGAGCTGTCTACGAATCATTTATAACGGAGCGGAACAAATTTCACCTGTTATTATTAATGATTTTATACTGGCACTGGAAGAACAATCACTAAGAAAAACCTCCATGATGCCCTGTTATGGGCTTGCTGAAGCTACTTTAGCAGTTTCATTTCATCAACCCGGTACACCTGTAAAAATGCTTATTACAGACAGATTGCAACTTGGTATCGGTAATACCATTATTATATTAAGTGATCATTCAGACAAGAGCATCAGCTTAGTATCATGTGGTAAGCCAATCCAACATGTTCAAGTTAGAATATCAAGCGAAAAGGGTGTTTTATTGCCAGCAAATACGATTGGACTTATAGAGATAAAAGGAGCAAATGTAACGGAAGGGTATTATCAGGAGGAAAGTAATCAACCTTTTTCCCCAGATCAATGGTTATTTACAGGCGACATTGGCTTTTTGCATGATGATGAATTATATGTGGTGGGCCGTTTTAAAGAAATGATAATCATTAATGGCGTTAACTATTATCCTTATGATCTTGAGAAAGTACTGGAAGCAACAGACTCTCAAAAATTTGCACTTACCAAAGTAGCGGTGGCCGGTATCCTCCTAAAAGATCAAAATCAAGAATCGTTGATTGTTTTTGTAACATTCCGTTCTAATGGCGAAACGTTCAAACCGATTGAAGAATTGGTAAGACGAACTATAATGAAACACTTTGGCTTGGTTGTAAGCGATGTTGTAGCTGTAAAACGCATTCCAAAAACCACAAGCGGCAAATTGCAAAGGAGGAAATTAGCAGAAGATTATATCATTAATTTACAGCCAAAAGTAATTGATAAACATTCACCTACGACTACCGGAATGTATCAGGAAGAAAAAGTATTTATACAAACTATTCATTCTGAAATATTGAAATTATACGGCTTCACTGATATTAAAAACGACCAGGCTCTTGTTGAACAAGGCTTTGATTCTTTAAGGGGCACAGAACTAATTACTGCATTAAACAAAATATTAGGAATAAACCTAAGCCCTACTATCGTTTATGAATATCCCACAATTACCGAACTGGCAAACTATCTTACGCAGATAAAATCTGGATCAAAGAAAGAAATTGTTGGGAATTCAAAGAATCTAACTTCATATGAACCTGTTGCCATTATCGGAATGTCCTGTGTTTTTCCTGGCGGAGCTAATAGTCCGGAGCAGCTGTGGGATATATTAATGAGTGGCACTGATACTGTGAAAGAGGTGCCTGCAGAAAGATGGGATGCCCAAAAATATTATGATGCTGATTACCAGGTTCCTGGCAAGATGAGTACTAAAAATGGTAGTTTTATTGATAATGTGCAGGATTTTGATGCGGCATTTTTTGGAATCTCCCCTCGCGAAGCAGAATCAATGGATCCACAGCAAAGACTATTGTTAGAGGTAAGCTTTCAGGCTTTGCAAACTTCACGGTATACCTTGAAGGATATTCATGGAAGCAATACTGGTGTATTTATCGGTTTTAGCCATAGTGATTATAATAATGCTCATATTTATTCGGGAGATCTTAAAAAAATCGATGCTTATTCTTTAACTGGAACAATTTGTAGTACTGCAGCTGGTCGTCTTTCTTATTTTTATAATTTAACAGGGCCAGCATTAATTATTGATACAGCGTGTTCTTCATCGCTGGTAGCGATTCACAATGCCTGCAGAAGCTTGCAATATGGAGATTGCAATATGGCTCTTGCGGGTGGGGTAAATCTCATTCTTACACCAGAGTCTTCGGTTGCTCTTACAAAGGTTCAGGCACTATCACCTGATGGCAGATGCAAAACATTTGATGAAAAAGCAAATGGGTACGGACGTGGAGAAGGATGCGGTATTATAATATTAAAACGTTTGCGGGATGCAGAGGCTGATGGAGATAACATTATGGGTGTCATCCGTTCCACGGCCATTAATCATGATGGAAAAAGTAACGGATTAACCGCGCCAAACGGCCTCGCCCAACAAAGTCTGCTGCAAAAAGCTATCAGTATTTCCGGTATTGCACCAGAAGATATTACGTATGTAGAAGCTCACGGAACTGGAACACCGTTGGGAGATCCGCTAGAAATGCAAGCCGTGAATATGGCTTATCAATCTTCAAAAAGAAAGGAAAAGCTTTTAATAGGGAGTATCAAATCAAATATCGGACATCTTGAATCTGCCGCTGGTATTGCGGGTTTAATAAAAGTGCTGCTATCTTTCAGACATCGCGAAATTCCTGGAAACCTTCACTTTGAGAATCCAAATCCTTTAATTTCATGGAATGATGTGGATGTGGAAGTTGTGCATAAAAATAGAAAACTAGATAATAAGCGACTAATAGCAGGCCTGAGTTCCTTTGGTTTTAGTGGAACTAATTCACATTTGATTGTAGAAGAAGCACCTGCAGAAAAAGGTGAGGGTATTAACCGGAGTTATCAGGCATGCACTTTATCCGCTCATACTGAGCAAGCGTTGAAGCAAATGGCTTTGAACTTAGCACTGCATTTACAAAATCCAAAGACAGATATTGGTGCTCTTTGTTATCATTTAAACCGATCAAACAACTCATTCTCCTACAACTGGCATGCAGTTGTTAAAGATAAAGAGGAACTGCTGCATCAATTAGCCGGACTTGATAATGATAGTACTGAGATATTTCATCGCAATGATAAACCACAAGGACTCATTGCGTTCCAATTTACCGGCCAGGGAGCCCAGTATATTGGAATGGGGAAAGAATTATATGAAGAATTTGAAGTTTACCGAAATACATTAGATGAGTGCGATAGAATTTACCGACAATACAATGAAGGTATTTCTATTCGTTCTGTCATTTTACAAGAAGACAGTAATAAGCTTATCGATCAAACGAAATTTACTCAACCAGCTATTTTCTGTACAGCGTATGCCTTAACCAAATTATTTGAAAGTTTTGGAATAAAGCCTGATGTTGTTTTAGGTCATAGCGTAGGCGAAATTGCAGCTATTTGTGTGGCAGAAATGATCTCCCTTGAAGACGGAATCAGACTAATAAGTCAGCGAGCCAATTTGATGCAAAAGCTTCCGGAAGGAGGCGGAATGATGTCTATTTTGGCAACCGAAGACGAAGTATTAACATCAATAGAACATTTAAAACTTCCTGTAGCTATTGCAGGAATTAATAGTCCCCAGCAAACAGTGGTATCAGGTTCATTAACTGATTTGCAACAAATGAAGGAAGAAATGCAAGCCAAGGGATTTATAGTTATACCACTCACGGTGTCGCACGCATTCCATTCTCATCTGATGCAACCAATTACAGAAGAGTTACTTCTAACTACAAAATCTATTGAATTTAAAGTTCCGGTAATACCTGTTATTTCAAATGTTACAGGTAGTTTATTTACCGAAGCGTTATGGAATGATCCGGAGTACATTATAAATCATGTATTAAAACCTGTTCAGTTTTCAGATTCTCTCAGGACAATGGAGAAATTAGGCTGTAGTTTATGCATTGAGATTGGCCCACAGCCTGTTTTAACTAACTTAACTAAACAGGTATTACCAGAATTTAAAGGAGGAATACCTACTTTACGAAAAGGACAATCGTCTACTTCACAATTTCTACTAAGCCTTTGCAGCCTGCAGCAATCAGGAAAATCTGTTAACTGGAAGCAAGGAGAGGCTGAAAAAAATCATACCTATACAATCCTACCTCTATATCCATTTCAAAGAAAAACGTACTGGAAGGAATTGTTTAGTGAAAAGCATTTAGTGAATGATGCTACGCCTATCCCCTCTTTTCCGGCAGGGCTCTCCTCCGATGTATTGTATGATGTAAGTTTTGAGACAATAGAAAAGCCCGTTTTAATAAAAAAAGTCGAAAAACATCGGGTCATAATAATATATGATGAACAAATTTACTTATCCAGACAAGTTCAGAAGGGATATAGTGATGTAGGTACTCCGTCTGAAATTCTTCATATAAATGATTTAGACAACACACGATCTTTTCATGAACCGAGCCTTATTTTTTATATTGCCAATGCCGGTTTTGATAGCTCTTCAACTATTAATTATAATGATTTACGCAATGCATTCAAAATTTGCAAAGGGTTTGAGCTTCTACATTCTTCAAAGGTTATATTTTTAACAAATAACGTACATGCGGAGGAGAAAGTAACTCCTGTAAATCTTAATAATAGCTTACTTTGGGGCTTTACAGCTGCATTACAATTTGAGTACCCACAATTATCTTTATCGGTTTTAGATGTAAATAAAATTGATGAAAATATGCTCCATACAATCATAAAGTATGCCTTACAAATTCCGATACAACTTATAATTAACCATGACAAATGGACAATTCCCCGCCTAAAACCGATAATCAGGGCTAATAAAATCATTAAATTTAAAAGTGATGCCGCCTATGTTGTAACTGGAGGCTTTGGTAGCTTAGGGAAAGGACTGATAAGCTGGATGATTCAAAAAGGAGCATGCAATATTATAGTAATTGGGCGCAGCAACCTCACCGATGCTAATCAGAAATTTATACACGAATGGCAAAAACAAAAAATTAAAATTCAATATATACAGGCAGATGTAAGTGATCTGGAAAATTTGAAATCAAAATTCAGAAGTTTCGAATCGTCCACTATTCGTGGGGTATTTCATACTGCAGCTTTATTAAATGATAAACTGTTACAAACACATGATCTTGAAAGTTTCGAATCTATATTTCCTGGAAAAGTGCAAGGCGCATGGAACTTGCATCAACTAAGTAAACTCTGGCATTTAGATCATTTTGTATTGTTTTCATCCACCGTGTCACTTTTGGGGAATATTGGTCAAACAAATTATGCGGCGGCTAATTATTTTCTGAATAGCCTTGCTTCATTCCGTCAGAAACAGCAATTACCTGCACTAAGTATTTGTTGGGGGCCATGGAAAAACAGTAAAATGACTAAGGGCATGGATCAGAAATTTGAAGAAATGGGCATATTTCCTTTTTCTGCAGATACGGGGTTTAATGCGTTAGAAATGGCCTTGACACAAAAAAATAGTAGTGGAGTACTCGCAGCTATACAGGTTCAGCCAGATTTGGTGGTAAACAACGGATCGATTTTGGTGCATTCCATGTTTCCCACAGAATGGCATTTAAATACCAGGGAAGTTATTAAAGAATCTGTCATGACAATCTTTAATACAACAGATCAGGCTTTGATTATGCTCGAAGAATTAGCGAGAGAAGTTTTAAAATTGGAACCTGATGATTCCCTAAATACCGAGCGTCCATACTTTGAAATTGGCTTTGATTCAATCATGTTAAATATGCTGCAAACTAAAGTGCTGCAAACTACAGGGATCAATATTTCTATAACACAATTTTTCAAACACCCTAGCCTTATTGCTCTGGCAGCATACCTAAAGGAGTTCTCATCACCCGAATTAGCCCCTGTTAATGCGGCGACACACTCTGATTCGACATTAACAATTTCGGAAGAATTAAGGAAAGAGGTTAGCAAGTTATCAGATGATGATATTACGGCATTATTAAATAAATATTAAAATCATGAAAAAGTATTATATAGGCCTATCTAGTACGTTTCACGATTCTGCGCTTGCTATCATGGACGGCGAGGGAAAGATATTATTTGCTGAAGCAACCGAAAGAAGGCTCCAATATAAACGTGCTTTAAACTGTCCTCCCGATAATTTTGATATAGGTCCAATTCTTAAAAAATATTGCAATCAAGATTCTGAATTTGTAGTAGCTACTTCCTGGAGTGAAGAATATCTGCAGTTATTAAACAGGCTAGAAAAAATGAATTTCTTTTCAGAAGAGTCTTTAAAAAACCCTCTCCTGCAAGTTCCTTCGAAGTTTTTATTTCCAAAGGCAGCATTTTATACATTTCTTAAACTACAACATCAATTTTTAAAAACAGTAGGCACCGGCTTATTTTTAAATCTACAGAAGCAATTTCCTTTAAGTACTGTAACGTTTAAAAAATACGAACATCATTTGACCCATGCTGCATATGCAAGTTATACTAGTCCATACACTGATGGTGCGTGCCTGATAATGGATGGGTTTGGTGAAGCGAAATCCATTTCATTGTATCACTACAATGATGACCAATTGAAGCAATTATGGTTTCATAAGGGACCAGAAAGCCTAGGTTGGTTTTATGAGTTGGTAACAACTTTATGTGGCTTTGATTGGTTTACAGGCGAAGAATGGAAGGTAATGGGCTTAGCCCCTTATGGCAAGATCAATCAGGCTTTTTATGTATTACTCAAAGAATTATGCCAATACAAGAATGGTAAACTGAAGTACCCTGATGAAAAAAAGATACAAGAGCTAATCCTAAAATTAGAGGCATATAAGCGCCCCAAGGATAGCAGCCCTTGGACGGCAGCTGACCTAGCCTTTACAGGACAATTTGTTTTCTCGGAAATTGTATTAGAAGTGTTAAAAGATGTAGAATCATTAAACGTATCGAAAAATCTAATTATTGGCGGAGGATGTGGTTTAAATTCTTCTTTCAATGGTACAGTTATTGAGAAAACCGGATTCGATAATTTGTTTGTACCATCTGCACCGGCAGATGATGGAAATGCAATTGGTGCAGCGATGCTGGCTTTTAAGGAATATAACCCAGCTAAAATCATCGGTCGAAAACCATTCTTCTCTCCATACCTTGGATCATCCATATCAGATGAAACTTTAAAAAGATTGGTTCAAATGGGCAAGATAAAAAATGTAAGACACTTACCCTTAACTATTCATACTGAAACAGCCAAAAAGTTAGCTGAGGGCAAATTGGTGGCATGGGTACAAGGTCGAGCAGAGTTTGGCCCTAGATCATTAGGGAACCGAAGTATCATTGCCGATCCCCGGCCTGAAAACATGAAAGATATTATTAACTCTAAAGTTAAGTTTCGGGAGGAATTCAGGCCATTTGCCCCTTCCATTCTGCATGAATTTGGGGAAGAGTATTTTGAATATTACCAGGAAACCCCGTATATGGAGCGAACATTGGTTTTCAGGGAGGGAGTGAAAGTTAAGATTCACGCCGTAGTACACGCCAACCATACCGGTAGGTTACAAACTGTAAAAAAAGAGTGGAATCCTTCTTATTATAAATTAATCAAAGCATTTTATGATATTACTGGAGTACCCTTAGTTTTGAATACCAGCCTAAACATTATGGGTAAGCCTATTATTCATTCTCTTGAAGATGCCATAGGAATGTTTTATACTACCGGACTTGATGTATTAATTGTTAATGATTATATCATAGAGAAAGACTGAAGAACAAATTCATATCTTTTAGAAAATATTATAACCCATTTATAAGAATTAATGATTCAAATTTTTTATTCAAGCTATACCAACAAGTTAGTCCATTCTGAATTCTCGAGGTATCTTAAATTATTACCTTTAGCCATACAAGAAAACATATTAAAATATAGCAGATGGCAAGATGCTCATGCATCTCTTTATGGCAAACTATTATTAAGTCATGGGTTAAAAGAATTAGGATTAGATTTCAGTCTGGATAACCTAAAATATACGAATTATAAACGCCCATATATAGAAGGAAATGTGGACTTTAATATTTCTCATTCAGGCGACCATGTAGTCTGCGCCTTTTCTACAAAAAGTAAAATTGGAATCGACCTGGAAAAAATCAAAGCTATTTCAATTTCTGATTTCAAAAATCAATTCCATGAACAGGAATGGGATCACATTATGACTTCTGAAAACAAATATCTTTGGTTTTATTACTATTGGACAGCAAAAGAAGCAGTAATAAAAGCCGATGGAAGGGGCTTAAGTATTCCATTTATAGAGTTGAGAGTTAAAGACCAACACGCTTTTTTGGACGAGAATTTATGGCATTTAAAAACGATTGATTTATTTGAAAATTATTTGTTGCAAGTCGCTTCAAACCACGTACTAGAAACAAAGATCAGTACTAAGAAATTGAATTTTTAAGAAAAATTAATAAAAAGCTTGTTCAATTAAAGTAAAAGAATCTTTTTTTCGTGTCTATTGCATCTGATTTGTAATTTCCTTTCCACCTAAATCTATTTTTCAGTTAATAAACCTTCTTAAGCACCTCCTGATAAAGCCTTACATTATCAACCAAGAAGGGTTCATTCAACATACTAGCATGGGGGCCAGATCCATCGAATACATAAAGTTGCCCTTTGGTTATTTCTTGCCAAGCTTGTTTTCTACCGGTGTTATCTCGGTTTGTTTCTGAACTAATGTAAAATATATCAGCATTTATTTTTCCATCGTCTTTAAGTTGGTGAATGAACCTTGTTGAGGCTTCAATACGTTTACGCATGGCGCTCATCATAACAGCTGATGTTAAATAAACCTTTGCACGTGGGTCAGCCAGGTATTCATCAGCAATGCTTACTACCTCTTGCTCAGTTAAAGGCTCTGGTTCAATAAATCTTCTAGAATCAAGTAGAATTAACGCTCTGATTTTACGACCCGACGCTTCCAATATTTTTGCAACATGAAAACACATACTGCCGCCTGCCGAAAAACCACATAATATAATTTCGCCTTGAGGTTGTAGTTTTTGAACATAATTTGCCATTGACTGAAACGTATCCTGCTCTATAAAATTGAGCCCATATACCGTACAATCCTGTAACTGCCGAGCCAATGCAGCAAATCCAATTGCATATCCTACTGCAGGGGGTAAGAAAAACAGGGTTTTATCAGCATTTTCTTCTTTTAATATGAGATAATCAGAGTCAACTACATCCAAATCTTTTTGTAATGCTAAGCGAATAGTGCCTGAAAGTGCAAGAACTGTTGTGTCTTTATATAATTGTACAAGCGGAAGTATGATACCGAATTGTTTTTGAACTTCGCTCATTAACCGAACAGCTTTAAGACTGTGCCCTCCAAGATCAAAGAAGTTGTCGTTGACATTAATATCGTCCATATCCAATTCTTTTTTCCAAATATCCAACACAGTTTGCTCAACAAGATCGGTTACCTCCTTCGTTCCATTATTTGTATTCCGACTTGGCAGTGGAAGTTTTTCTTTATTTATTTTTCCATTGGAGTTAAGAGGAATTTCATCCAGAAAAACAAAGTGATGTGGTATTAAATGAGCTGGTAATATTTCTGTTAAAAAAATCCTTATTTCTTTTATATCCAGACTAGAGGTGTTATCGCTAACAGGAATTATATAAGCAATTAATTCCAAATCAGAATTTGAAGCCTCTTTTGCTATTACAAAAGCTTTACGAATTTTTGTATGTTTCTGAAGATGAAACATAATTTCTCCAAGCTCTACACGAAAGCCCCGAATTTGAATCTGATCATCCTTTCTACCAAAATATTCTAGGGTCCCATCTGCTAACCAGCGACCGAAATCGCCGCTTCTGTACATATTTTTGCTCGAATTAAAAGGATCAGACATAAATTTCTGGGCCATTAATTCCGGCCTATTGTGATATCCCATAAAGACACCATTACCACTTACAACTAGCTCACCTTGTACTCCAATCGGGCAAAGTTGCAATTGGTTATTTACAACATATACAGAAGTGCCAGGAATGGGCAAGCCGATAACGGATTGTCCGGTTGTATTTCTAATTTCTTCATGTTTTACTAGATGCCAGGTAGTATGGACCGTTACTTCGGTAATTCCATATAAGTTAAACAACTGAACATGCTCGCTTCCTTCTATCGTAATCCAGGATTTTAGTTTACTAAAATCAAGTTTATCACCGCCAAAGATGACCATTCTCAAGAAAATATTCTCCAGGCTGTTAGTTTTGGAAACAATCCTTTCTATTAGTGGATAGAAAGCACCTGGTGTTTGGTTTAGAATAGTAACTCCGGCTTGTTCGATAATTTCATAGAACCTGCTGGTATCCCTTACTTCATCACGTTGTGGGATATACAAGCGGGCGCCATTTAATAATGCACCGAATATTTCCCATACAGAAAAATCAAAAGCATAAGAATGAGCCATAATCCAAACATCATCACTGTTAAATGATAACCATTCAGTTTTCTGCTCAAGGAGGTTCATCAGGTTCAAATGGCTAACCAGGCAACCCTTGGATTGCCCGGTTGATCCGGAAGTATAAATCACATAAGCCAGATCCTTTTGTGTTACTGCAGGTAATATTATAGCTTCGGCTGATAAAGAGGGAATATTTTCAAAGGTTAACAACTTGATCTTTGTGATAAGTTGTAGCTTTTCACTTAGCTCTTCGGCTGTTATAATTAGACTGCAATTGCTATCAGTTGCGATAAATGCCACCCTTTCTCCGGGATATTCCACATCAATGGGTACATAAGCTGCACCGCAATAAAGAATACCGAAAATTACAACTGGAATATTCACAGAAGGAGGTAAATATATACCAATTCTATCTCCGGGTTTGATATCGTACTTTTCAGTTAACCAGTAAGCCAATTCTTTTGCAGATTGCCCTATTTGCTCATAAGTTAGAGATTGTTGCCCATCATCTAATGCTACATTATCTTTATAAAGAGCACATGTTTCCTGAAAGCAATCAACAATTGTTTTTTCCTGATCGAAACTTCCGGCTGCGGAACTCCATTGTAACAAGACTTCTTTTTCTTCCTTGGTTACCATATCAATTTGGCCAACTAACGTATTAGAAGCTTCTGCAATTTGTTTTATAACCTGAAGAAAATGAATACTTAATTTCTCAATCCAGTCCTGAGAATAATGATTTTTATCAAATGTAAAGCTTATATGTACCTGTTCACCTGGATAGATAATTACAGCTAAGGGGTAACTTGCATGGCCAAAAGTGTTTTTAGACTCGATTTTAATACCTGTATTATCTGATTCTTCTTCCACAGATGACAAAGGATAATTTTCAAACACCAACAAATGATTAAGCAGATTTTTATTTAAAGAAGAGCAAGACTGAATTTCAGGCAAAGTCAAATACTGGTGTGATTGGTATTCATGCAAAAATGTTGTCAGATCAGAAAGAAGGTCATCGACAGTGGTATGATCAGACCATTTTACACGGAGTGGAAGGGTATTGATGAATAGTCCAACCATATTTTCAAAACCATCGAGCTCATAGGGCCGACCCGCAACCGTTATACCAACAACAGCATCTTTTGTGTCATTGTACTTAGTTAAGAGGATTCCCCATGCTGCCTGAAAAAAAACGTTCATCGTAGTTTTCTTCTCATTACAAAGTTGCTGGATAGTTTTTGTGAGTTCTTTACTTAGTAATAAGTTTAATAAAGCGGGCTCATATTCTTCATTTACAGCAGGTTTATCCAGATAAGGTATTGACGTTAAGGTAGTATAATCCTTCAGGTAATTTTTCCAAAACAGAATAGAATCTTGTCGCGGTAGCTGATCTATCCATTCTAAATATTTGGTAAAAGATGTATAAGGTGGCCACTGGTAATTAACATGATTACATAAAGCTTGGTAACAACTCATAATCTCTTTAATAATGACATTAAAGCACCATCCATCCATAATAATGTGGTGGTAGGCTAAAAGTATAACCTGCTTATCTCCTACTAAATCAAATTGCTTAATGCGTATGGGCAAGTCTTTCTCGAGATCAAACCCTTGCTCTATCCATTTTTTACGCGTTAGGTTGATTTCAATTTCGCTTTCGTCAACCGAAAGACGGGACAGGTCCTGCATATCAGGTTTAATATCTCCATCTTGACGAATTTGTACAATTGGCGTATTAGATTCATCAAGGCAAAAGCGTATTCGTAAAATATCGTAATGATTAATACCTTGTTGTACAGCTTTTTGAAAAGCTTCAGTATTCATTTTGCCTGCTACTTCAAATTGCCTGATAATAATGTTGGCTTTTGATTCAGGGAAAGCTTTGTAATGAAAATACATGGCTTCCTGCATGGGTGACAAGCAATAATTAACAATTGTATGTTCTGCTACTATTACTGTTTCAGTAGAAACAATACTGGCTTCAGGTTCAAGATGTTGCGCGAGCTTACCAATAGAAGTATAATTAAAAATATCGGCTAAAAGACATTTCAATCCCTGACGGTTAATCTTCGCTATTATCTGGATGGCTTTAATTGAATCTCCTCCTAAAAGGAAAAAATCACTTTCAGGTGATAAATTTTGTTGGTGTAATACGGATGTCCATATTTCAGCAATTAGCGTTTCGGTAGCGGTCATATTAATAACCAGCTTTTCTAGATCAATTACATTCTTGTATGGATCAGGTAAAGCCTGATAGTCTGTTTTACCATTTGCCGTAAGCGGAGTGGAAGAGATACGAATAAAAAAAGCAGGAATCATATATTCCGGAACGAATTGCAAGAGCTGGGTACGTAGGAGCAAAATGTCAGCATCTTTATCTAATTGATAATAACATACCAGCTCTTCGCCATAATCAGGCGAAGCTATTACTCTTAAAATATGTTTCGACAAACCGCAATTATCTAAGCCCAGCTTTATTTCAGAAAGTTCTATGCGGTGACCGCGGATTTTTACCTGGTCATCAATTCTTCCTTCTATGCATACATCTTGATCCGTAGACCAATACCCCAGATCTCCGGTGCGGTATAATCGGATACTTTTGCCGTCAATTTCAAAAACGAAAAATTTTTCAAAATTTAATTTCTCCTGTTTATGGTATCCTTTGGCAACTCCCTTCCCTCCAATGCATATTTCACCAATTTCTCCTGGTAAACAAGGTTTCCCTTCCGCATTTAAAATATATACCTCTGCATTGCTTATAGGTCTTCCAATAATAGGTTTTTCAATAAATTCATCAATATGCCCAGGTTGTATGATATGATAAATGGTGCCTATAGTCGTTTCTGTAGGACCATAATGATTAACAAAAACGATCTCCTTCTTAATATCTGCAAAATGCTGTAAACTTTTCGTATCAATTTTTTCTCCACCTAATAAAATTAAGCGTAAAGCTGAGTCCTTTAGAGTTTCTATATTCTCTGCTTTCAGCAACAAGTAAAACAAAGAAGGTGTAAGTTTTAATAAGCTAAGGTGCTGATCTTTAATATACTTTACTAGATCATCTGCTTCCTGTCGTTTGCTTGCCGGCAAAATATGTAAGGCAGCACCTGTTAATAAACATCCCCATAAACTTGTATATCCCAAATCATAAGCATACGAAGCTTGAAGTAAACTTTGATCACCAACATTCACATTAAAGCTCTGCTGGAACCAATCCACATAGTTAAGAAGGTTTGAATCAGTAATGATTACCCCTTTGGGTAAACCTGTTGTGCCAGATGTATAGATCATGTAAGCAGCTTGATCTGTTGTGCGCGACAGGTTATGGGGAAACTTCGTCTTTACTTTTAAAAGTTCATGTGTTAAAGCCAGCGGTATTCCAGTATCGCTAAACAGATGCGCATTCACTAAATTAGTAATTATACATACTGGTGCAGAATCAGTTAGGATATGTTTTAAACGGCTAGGAGGATTACTAACATCTATTGGAATATAGGTAGCTCCAGCTTTCAATATGGATAACATACCAATAGGTAACCATTCATCTTCATCAAGTATAATTCCTACAAAATCGCCAGGTTCAATTTTGAATGTATAGTGGAGCGCCCTTCCGATTTGGTCAGACAGTTCATCTATTTGCTGATAAGTAAACGAAGCAAAAGCAGTTTTAACTGCAAGTTGATCAGGAAATAAATTTGCTATATAACGGAAGCGACTAATAACATCATTCGTAGCTGTATCTTTAGATATCAAATTCGCAGTTAATGATAAATTTGAGTTATATCTAACTCTTAAAAGCTCAATAGAATCTGAAGTATTCCTAACTAAATCTTGAGCTATGGCCAGCATAAATTCAGCGACATAATTAATATCAGAATGGGTAAAATACCTGGTATCAAATATAAAATTACAGGTAATTTCTTCTGCTGATTGAACTACTTGACATTTAATTTTAGCTGGATTTAATACCTGTGCTGCTTCAATAACGGCTATGTTGTAAGTATTTAAAAAGCCAAATTGATAATCGAATTTTACGGTCTCTTGTTGTAAATAAAAAAATTGGTAGGATCGGTGTTGAGTAATTGCTTCTTCTATTTTTTTAACATCGTAATTTTCTATTGATCCAAGTGTTTCATCTAAAGAAAATGGCAGTAGCTTACTAAGCAATCCCATTGTACCATTCAATTCTTCAAATTCACGACCATTGGATTCAAATCCAACAGTTAACTCTCGGTTAAGCGAATGAAAGCTGACAAACTTCAAGAAAGTTGCAAAGAAAATACTCTCTATACTAATTTGATCTTGTTCAGACTTTAATAAAATAGCTTCTCTCAGGATGGGAGGAACCTTCAAGAAAAATTTATTATAGTTAGCATGATTATTATTAGTTTGACGTTCAATCCTTAAACGAAGTGATGCTTTATTTACTTGCTGCTGCCAAAAATCAAAACCTTCCTTAGCTCCTTCATCTACTAAAAGCTGATGCTGCCACTCTGAAAATTGGATATAGCTTATTTCTTCATTTATCAATGCTTGAGCATCATTCTTACTTATTTTTTCCTGTAATAATAATAAGCCAAAAAGATCCGCACAAAGCGGGTGAGAAAGCAGGGTAAGTTGAAAACCCGAGGGTATTTCTAGGATGAAAATTTGAAGTAATGGATTTAAAGGTGATGATGGATTTTTAATCGCTAAATCATCAGGTAAAAGATCCCTTTCATGGAATTGAACTCTAACCGCATCTCCGATTGTTTGCAGTATATCATTGCCTATATTCTCTGAAATAAAATTTAGCTTAAATGAGCTGTATTGATCTAAGATGAGATTAATTCTTGCTTTTAATTTTTCATTATTTGTTTCATTTATAGAAAATTGAAGCATGCTATATTTCAAGCTTTCAGCAGCATTTTGAATGATTATTCTTTGCTGTGGTGACAGCTTATAAGCTAAAGTATCCATTATATTCTTTATTATTTATTACCTCAAATTCAGGGTCGGAGATATAAGTTAAAAATAATTGATGTTAATTCTCATAGGTTAATGAGCTACATCAATCGGCATTAGCCGGTTTTTTAGTTTAGCTAATGTCTCCATAAAATCTATACAACCATTTCTGGTATTTATCAATTATGAATGACTTCGAATTCAAAAACAAGCATTTTTTTTATCTATGTGCTAATTATTGAAAAATATTTAGGAGCAGAGCATGTGAAAAAAATCCAAGAACTTGTTCCAGAATATATTCTCAAAACAAGACATTTGCTGCAACACACTATTCCGGTCTGTATTTTAATAAATCCGGATAAATCCTCTCAGCTTTCCGTAAATAGGCGTCAAATTCAATTCGCATACCTAAAGGATTTGCAATCCACTGTTCTGTTGCCCTTGCAACTTCTGGATCCACATGAAATGGTTTTCCTATGGCATGTGCCTGAATATTAACTTGAAAAGAATGCTCTGCGGCTATCATTAGCATGGCTGCAGTTTCTAATTCTTCACCTAATGTTAAGGTCCCGTGATTACGTAATAGTAACGTATGACTATCACCTAAATAATTAACGAGGTTTTGACCCTCTTCATCAGAAAGAACAGGACCATTATATTCATTATAGACTGTATGTTTTTCAAAGAACATACAAGAAGTTTGATCAATAGGTTGAATAGGCAGTCCGAGAGAAGTAAAAACAGTTCCCATCGGAGAATGTGTATGTACAATGCAATGAACATCGGGCCTGGCTGCATGTATAGCAGCATGAATACAGAAACCTGCTACGTTTACAGGATAATTTCCTTCCACAACATTACCAGCCATATCAACCGTAATTAGGTTGTCAGGTGTAACTTCTTCAAAAAACAATCCGAAAGGATTTACCCAAAATAACTCTTGTTCTCCAGGAACTTTGAACGAAATATGACCGCTAATACCTTCATCCAATTTTTCCATAGCCAGAATACGATATAATCCTGCTAAGCGATAGCGCAACCAAGCTCTAGTTTGTGGCCTCTCCGTTCTGAGAAAATAAGATGATGTCTGTTTTCTTGCAGATGCAATTGCTAATTTGGCCGCTTCAGATACTTTGGGCTCAAATTTATACGTATAAGGGTCTGACATGGCTACCAGAACTTTTCTGGCTCCCTCAAATGGATGTCTTCCATGGGCAAAACGCATATTATCTAGCCACAACACATCGCCATTATTCCATTTAAAGGCGATCTTAGCTTGTTCAAAAGTAGATGAAATGGTGTCAAAATCCTCTTGAGTTACCGGAGAACCGTCACCACAATAGCTATTTCGAGGTACCCTATCGCCAAAAGTTTCCTTCATATACTCCTGAATAGCACTATCTTGGTTCTTAAGGTTAAATAAATGTGCCTGATTAAACCAGATTTTTTGACCGGTAAGCGGATGTTTAACTACTGCTTGTGCAGTGCTTCGTGTTTGCAAACTATCTTCTGGAAACCACTTAAATTCAATGGCGTTTTTGCGACAATGTTCTTCGACTACCGATTTATCATCTGTTCCAAAGACAAGTTGCCAGGACAAATCTATACCTGTATGAAAATTACGGACATATGTTATTCCAGCATCCTCAAATTTTTCCCTTAATGTAGCCGGTAGCAAGTTATATACCAATGCAGAGTCAGCAATTGGAGTTTCACCTCCTAAATCAGCAGCTGTTTTGCAGTAAAACCAAATTTTTTGCGGCCAGTTTTTGGTGTATGAATGTTCATTATGCATTGGAATAAACTGATCTTTTGGATATTCAGTTGAAGTATAAACTTTATCGTTTACTTTTGTACGTGGCGTAGATGGTTCTGTATAATCAAGCAACTGATTGGTAAACGACTCGCATAACGCTTGAAAAGCAGAATCTTCAGTAATTAAGAATCCCCTAAACAACACTGCTCCATATTTTTGATATAGTTCGTTCAGATATTTTTCGTGTTCTTTTGCCCAAACTACCAAATCAATAGTTGCATCCTGTGAAGTAATTTGAACATATTTTGTTCCTAAAGTATTACCATCTATTATTTGCTCATTTATGGTTGAATCAATTTTAACAGCCTTAGGAATAGTGTTTTTTAGCGATTGTAATAATTGAGATTTTAGTTGCATACTATAAATTTTTAGGTAAGCTTTTGCATTTTTTTAAGTAATAAATAAGATTGTTGCCGTACATCATTGGGATTAACAGATGGAATTTGATTTTTTAAAAACTCTTGCAGCAAGAGTTGCGGCGACTGGCATAAACGAATTATCAGGTCTTCCCATTGCTGAATATAATTAGCAATAAGAGATTCATCATACTTCGAAGTTTTATATTCTGCATTCAGGGTTAAGGTATTGTTATAAGGTTGTACGGTGAAACTCAGATCAAATTTTGATCCCTGTATCTCAATATTTAATTCTTCAACTTTCAAGGTATTATCAATTTCTGAAACCTGACTTGAAAAATCATTATACACAAACCTTGTTTTAATAAGGTCTCCAAGTTTAATGCCTTTTTCATGGTGCATCAATGCCACTAACTCGTCAAAAGGTAAATCTTGAAAATTCATGTCTATTAAAAGAGAATGAACAAACTGATCAAAGAAACTTTTTACTGTTTGACTTTCATCAGTTTTGACTATAATTGGCAACATATTCACAAAGAAACCAACCACATTTTCCATATCGGGGTGTGCTCTCCCAGATACGGAAATTCCAAAAACAAAATCCTTTTTTCTAGATAAATCGGCTAATAATATAGCGTAAGTAAATAGCATTAGCTGATTTTCGGTACAATTCCACAACCTTGCTGTAATTCGGATTTGTTGCACCGTTTCATCCTGTAAGGTTACATGAAGTGTTTTACCTTGATTATCGTCGTTTGAAATAGACTCTAGTCCCGGGAGAAATGCAGATTCCAGATTTTTATCCATGCGTTGTATCCAATGCTTGGTTAATACCACTCGTTTTTCATCTGTTTGCTCTTGCAACCAATGTGCAATATCTGTGTAGTGTATCGCTAAGGATGGAAGTACAGCTGGTTCTCCCTTGATTTTTGACTGATAAATCTGAGTAAGTTCTGCAAGCAAAATCCCCATTGACCAACCATCAGTAATAATATGATGCATATTCAGAAATACATAAAATACTTCCTCATCAGAAAAAGCTGTTAAAACCCTGAATAAGGGGGCATTATCAAGTTTAAAAGGACGGTTACAAAATTCATCTGCCAGTTGTAGTATTATTTTTTCGTCACAACTTTCTTGGTAATGAAAAGATAAATATGAATCAGGATCGATATTATTTTTAATTTCCAATACCGCACCCTCATCATGCAGTAAAAAACCCGCCCTTAATTGATCATGACGATTGACAAGTTCTTTAAAACTTTGTTTTAAGGCCTCAACATTACATATTCCTGAAATTTTGAATGCGAAAGTCATGTTGTAGACAACATTATCAGGTTGCAGCTGTTGCATAAACCATAATCTTCTTTGAGCTGGAGAAAGTCTATAAAATGATTGTTCTGGAAGCTTAGGTATCGATTTGAATTCTGAACTTGATGATGTTTGAAGCAACAAAGATAAACTACGCACAGAAGGACAGGTGAAAATATCGTGTAAAGATACGTTGATTTCAAAACGTTGATGTATTCTGTTAATTAATTTAATAGCCAGAATACTGTGGCCTCCAACTGCAAAAAAATCATCCGTAACAGATATATTCCTATCCAGCACTTCAGTAAAAATTGCTAGAAGTTTCAGCTCCCTATCATTAATGCTGAATAGGGAGTTATTATTAGTCTCACTGCATTCCAATAAATAAACTTGTTCCAGTTCTTTTATATTGGCTTTACCACTGCTGCTAAGCGGGAAATCAGACATCGATACTATCCCAGAAGGAATCATGTATGCTGGTAAAAATTGCTGCAGGTGAGTAATCATTTCCTGTTCCAGATTTTCAACCTTAGTCTGAATAAATGCAACCAATTCTTTATTACCTGATGCAGTTGTTACAATTAAAACTATAGCTTTTTGCACCGACGAATGCTGCTCCAATATTTTTTCAATTTCCTGAAGCTCAATTCTATACCCATTAAGTTTGACCTGTTTATCGGCCCTACCTTTAAACTGAATGGTGCCATCTGCCATCCAGCAACCTAAATCGCCGCTATAATAAATACGTTGAGAGGGCTTGAACGGATCTGGTCGGAATACTTTATGTTGAAGCACCATTCGATTTTTATACCCTCGTGATACCTGAACACCTCCCAGCACAATTTCGCCAGGCACACCTAGGGGCTGAATTGTATTGGTAACAGGATGAACGATATAAATTTGAACGTTATCCGCTGGCTTTCCAAGAGAGATATAGTCTTTTACTGCGAGGCTACTAATTTCTGATGTAACTTCAACAGTAGCTTCAGTAGGGCCATACAAATTAAAAAGACTTTTCTGTAGAGTGCCATTTAATATAGAATTGAAGTTTCTAATCAGCTCTGGGCTCACTGCTTCTCCGCTTGTAAAAATATTCTGTAAAGAAATTAATAACTTTTCTTTGCCAAAGGTTTGAACATATTCAAGAAATATTTGCAACATAGACGCTACAAAATGCACTCTGGTAATATGATACTTGAAAATCCATTGGATAATGGCCTCAGGGCTTTTTTCATCTCCGTTTGGCAGAATAATTAATCGGCTACCTCCTAATGTCCACCCAAATAATTCTCCTAAGGCAACATCAAATGTAAATGCAGTTTTCCAAAGCCAGGTATCAGTAGTGCTGGCTGGTAAATTACGTTGCAACCAACATAAACGGTTTACTATGGATCCTTGTTCAACCAAAACGCCTTTTGGCTTTCCTGTGGAGCCCGATGTATAAATGATATATGCAAGATCATCTGCCTGAACTTTTCTAAAATCAACCTGCAAAACAGACAGGCTATCATGTATTTTACAACACGTAATAGAGGTAGAAAAAGTCAAATCATCCTGATGTAGCAGAAGAGCTGCAGCACTATCTTCCAGCATAAACCTAATGCGTTCTTCAGGAAGATCAGGATCTAAAGGTAAATAAGCAGCCCCTGATAAAATAACCGCATGAACTGCCGCAACAGTTAAAATACTGCGCTTCATGCAGATGGCTATCACCGTATCTTTCTGAATAGCAACAATTTGTGAAATTTTAAAGCCAATGCCATACGTTAAGCGCTGCAGCTGCGCATAACTAATTTCCTGTTCCGAACTTGCTATCGCAGGAAAATGAGCATAGTTCTGATAAGCATCCTCCAAAATCTGTTGTAAGGTTTCGTACTTATTCTGCTCTTCTTTACCCGTACCAATTTTAATTAAATTATCCTTTTCATTTATACTTACAATATCCAGGCCTCTTAATAAAGTGTTTTCATTTTGCCTGATATTATCTATCAGCGTTTGAAAGTTGTTAAAGAAAGTCTGAATATAAACTCGATCAAAAAGCTCTGTGCAATAATTTAAACCGATAATAAATTCACCAGCCTGCTCTTTTATTTCAATGCTTAAATCAAATTTGGATTCGGTAATTACTTCTTCGCCAGAGATAGTTTCTGAATATAAATCTTCTTCACTACTGTTTAAATAATTAAAAAGAACAGAAAATAAAGGATGCCGATCTTTTGTGCGTACGATTTGCTGATCCTGAAGAATATGTGCTAGTGGATACCAGGCATGATCCATCACTTCTACCAATTGTTTTCCAGTTTGCTGCATCTGCAAAGTAAACGAGCGATCATGATCCAAAGAGCATCTAAAAGGCAAGGTATTAACCAGTAATCCCACTACTTCATTTAATTCATCTGTGCTGCGGTTGGTAACAGGTATGCCCACTAGAAACTCATCCTGCAAAGAATACCGTGCCAACAAAACCTGAAATGCCGTAAACAGGACGGTAAATGGAGTAAGAGATGAACTTATAGCTGATTGGTAGATCCATTCTGAAAGTTCAAGGCTCAGCTTTTTCTCATAAACGGCACCAGAAAACGATAGTTGTAAAGGACGTTTTTTAGGTGTTGGTAACTCTACTGAACCCGGGGCATCTATCAACTGTTTTTTCCACCATTCAGCATCCTCTTTATAATGCTCTTGAAATAAATATGAATGATGATACCAGTAAGAAACATCTGTATACTGAAAGGGAACTGGGGACAAAATCTCCCCTTGATAAAGCTCTACGATTTCCTGTGCCAACAGGTTATTTGAATGCTCATCTGATATAATATGATGAATATCTAAAACCAGGCTTATAGTGTCTTCCTGCACTATAATATAGGCTTTAAACAATGGCCCTTTAGTAATATCTATTTTCTCACGACTTTGTTGCCAGTTAGCTAGCAGATTTTTCCGGGAAGTTTGAACCTGGATAATTCCTCCCTGATCAGTAAATAATTGAAAAGCTTTTTCCGCTGGAATTAGTTCCTGGAAGACATTGCCTTTATCCTCTTGAAATAAGGTACGCAAAGCCGAATGTCTGTTGATTAGTTCCTGTATTGCTCTAAGCAGTTTTAAAGTATCTGGTTTCTCCTTTAATGGTATAATTGCAGCCATTTGGTAAGTACAGCCAATATCCGGTAATTGCTGCAATACATATAGACTCTCCTGAGCCGGCATCAATGAATAAAATTGCTGTAGAGGAGCAGTTTGCAATTCATTTGTTTTGTCTGTATTCTTGTTTTTAATACAGGTTGCTAATCCTAATAAAGTTGAATCACGAAACAAATCTGGCAAACCGACTGCGATATCATAGCGCTTCCGGATGGCTGCCAACAATCGGATAGCACTGATACTATGTCCACCATTTTCGAAAAAATCTTTACCGGGGTTTATCGCTATTCCTAAAACATCCTTCCATATTTGCAAGAGCTGCAATTGAACCACATCATTTTGTATTTGTTGATAGCTGAGGGACGATGAAGAAGATATTGTATTAGAGATTAGAGCTTTTCTATTGATTTTTCCACTAGTTAATCTGGGCATACTTTCTACCCAAATTAGTTGTGAAGGAATCATGTAAACAGGTAAACGCTGCAGTAATTCTTCACGAATAATAGCAGAATCTATTTTCACACCAGTATAAAATCCCGTTAAAATAGCATGATTATTTCCATTTTGTAAAAGAACTGCAGTTTCTTTTACTCCATTTACATGAAGCATAGACGCCTCAATTTCACCTGATTCTATGCGCTGTCCATTAAATTTTAGTTGCTCATCTAATCTCCCCAAATAAATCACTTCACCTTTATCGTTCCACATAGCAGCATCGCCACTACTGTACATCATTTCTCCGGCCACAAAATCGTCCTGTGAAAATTTTTCAACGGTAAGTTGTGTATTGTTATTATATCCTTTAGCAAGGCTAATTCCTGCAATATATAGCTCGCCAGATATCCACGGGGGTAATAATTTCTTTTGCTTATCTAAAATGTAAATCCGGTAATTAAACAGGGGTTTCCCTATCGGGATGTACCCGTAATTTTCATTAAGTGGCGAACATATAAAGCCAGTACATGAAACAGTTGCTTCGGTTGGACCATATAGATTTAAGAGGTAAGTGTTATTGCTCTCAAAAATTAAGCGGTTAAATTTTTTAACGGTGGCAAGCGAAAGTGCTTCACCACTGGCAACCACATAGCGAAGATGACGAATACTGTTCAGCTGTTGCTCTCCAATTTCATCCAGAAAAACAGAAAGCATCGAAGGAACAAAATGTAAAACCGTAATTTTTTGATTTAGAATAGTATCACATATTTTAAGCGGGTCTTTTTCATCGCCGGCAGGCAAAAAATAAGTTTGACAACCTGAAAATATCCAATGAAAAAGTTCCCAAACAGAAACGTCGAAGGTGGCAGGTGTTTTTTGCAATATGCAGTCATCTGTTGTTAAGGCATGAACCTCCTGCATCCAGTTTAAATGATTTACGACAGACTGATGTGTAACAATTACGCCTTTGGGGCTTCCGGTTGAGCCTGAGGTATATATAATATATGCCGCATCACCCGATTCTGGCACTATTATATTATCAGGATAATCATTAGAAGAACTTTCCCTTAAATTTTCTAAATGAAGTATTATGCATGAACTATGTAGTTCTGGCAAATCAGGATTGTTATAGCATAGCATAACTTTAGCATTGCAATCGGCTAAAACGTAATTGATCCGTTCTGCTGGGTGACTTACATCAATTGGAACATAGACTGACCCACGTTTCAATATTGCCATGATGGAGGCAATCAACCATATCGAACGATCTCCACAAATGGCTACAGAATCACCTTTTTTTACACCCGCATCACGAAGGGAAGAATAGATAAGGTTTGTTCGTTTCTCAAATTCAATCAGATTAATTCGATTCAGATTATCACTTAAAAAAGTAATCTCTCCGGATTTTTTTAACCGCAGAAAATAAAGTGAAATTATCGTTTCCTGTTCAGGATAGGATCTTTTAGTCTTGTTAAAATCATTTAAAATTATATCTGAAATATTTTCAGTGAGGAGTGACAAAGATGATAATGTATTGTTTTCTTCCACACCTTTACACAACTGTATAGCAATACAAGTAATATGATCTAACACTTGTTGCATCAGTACTTCTGGGTACAATTCAGGTTTGAATGCTAAACGCCAATACATTCCCTCTCCCACAGAAATATGAATAGAGAAGGGATAATGCGTTTCTTCGAACACATCCAGCGTAGATATTTCAATTTCAGAAAGACCTTGAAATGCTGAAATTTCATCGTAAGGATAATCTTCTATAACTACAATATGATCGAACAAGACATCTGTAATACCCGATTGCTGCTGAATATCTGCCAGCGAATAATACTGAAAAGGAATACTTTCAATGAATCGCTCTGAAGTTTTCCGAATATAATGCGATATGGAAATATCGTCACAAACATGAAAAGCGAACGGAATAGTATTTATACACATTCCAACAATTTCTGTCGCATTTTCCACAGGTATTTCACGTCCGGAAACCGTAATACCAGTAATAACTTTATCTGTTTGGTTATACCTGGCAAGCAATATTCCCCAGATAGAGTATGCAACGGTATTAATGCTAACCTGCAATTTCGAGGCAATTTGAGCCAGTTGTTTACTTAGCTCTTTGTCAAATTTTGTATGGAGAGATATTTGTCCTGACTGAAGATTTTGCCCGGCAAAACCAGATGGCAATCCTGTGATTGCAAAATCTTCGGTTATATTTAAATGACGTTTCCAGAATTCTATGGCTGCTTTTGGGGCTTGCTTTTCTAGCCAATTTAGTATCTCTCTAAAAGATACAGGTTGCGCCAAATGTATTTCCTTACCATTATGCAGTGAATTAAAAATTTCAAACAACTCCTTAAGTACTATGGCAAAGCTCCACCCATCTAATATGATATGATGAAAAGAAAGTATGATCCTCGTGTGATCACCAAGGTAAAAAAGAGACGCCCGAAACAAAGAGTCCGTTTGTAAATTAAAATACCGTTTCTTGTCTTCATCACAAAACTCCTGTATGATCTGGTTTTGACGGATGGAATCCAGATTTCGCAAATCATGAATAACTAATTCCGGATTTTGTTTTTCTAACACCAATTGAATGGGCCGGGTACTCCGATCTGCTACAAATCGGGTGCGAAGTGCTTCATGCCTTTCTATTAATATGGATAAGCTTTTTAAGAAAATATCTTGATCAACAAAGCCTATTAATAAAAATGAATATTGTTCAAAATAAGCAGAGGTGTCTTTACCACGAAGAGCGTGGAAAAGAATACCTTCCTGTAATGGAGTTAATATCTGTACGTTTTTTACCTCCATTCTCTCTTATAGTAAATTGATGATACCTTTAAGTTCTTCTTTATTTATGCCCTTGAAATCAAAATCCACCTGGTTGTTTTCGCTACTGTTTTCTTGTGATAATTGCTTAATTGTTTCGCGTAAACATTCCAAATAATAGTTTTGCAATTCCATTATCTCGTCCTTTTCGTATAGGTAATTATGGTAAGATGTGGAAATTTGCAAGGTGCCATTAATGATAATTAAAGAGAACAATACCAAACTTTGTATATATACCGACCCTCCAATATTTTGCTGCAGTTCTGTTAGTGGGTGGATGTAAAAATCTTGATCTTCTGGTATTTCCAACTGCCCCAGGTAATTGAAAGTGAAATGAGGTTCTGCATCAGCGGTTAACACAGAAGCATTGCCTGAATATTTATTCAACAAATAACCGGAGCCATAATTGGGAACATTAGTTATTGAATTTTGTAAGGCACTAATCTTTTCAACAACTGATCCCTTTTCATCATAGTTCAGCTGAAACGGATATTTATTGGTAAACCAACCTATTGTACTGGAGAAAATTTCCGGGTTCTGCATAGCATTACGTCCATGCGATTCCAAATACATAATCGTCTGAGTAGAGTTTTTCCAAAGATAAAAAGCTTTACTTAAAGCCGTTAGCAAAATGCCCTGTGTGCTAATTTGCTCCGTCTCCATGCTAAGCAAAGCATTTGTATCAGCAATAGATACGACGGTGTTTAAAGCGCTATAATACTGATGTACCTGTTCGGTATACCGGTCATTAAATAATGATCTTTTATCTAAAGCTTGCTCTACATTTTGCCAATGATCTTCTTCAGTTTCAGAAAAACCGAGTGCTGCTTTTTGTTGTAATTGTAATGACCATTGTTTAAATGATGCCGATGGACTTAATATAATCTGTTCTGCATTTTTCGAATCATAAAGACGCGTTAAATCACCCAGCAGAATTCGCCAGGAAACGCCGTCTATAATTAAATGATGGGATACCAGAAATACCAGTTCGTGATTGGCAAAACGAAGGAGCAAACAGCGAAATAAAGGTGCCTGATCCAACTTGAAATTTTGTTGCCAATAAGCAGTTTGTTCAATAACCCAGTTGGTCTCTTGTTCTATTGAGATTGCTGTACCATCCAATTTGATAAAATAATCGGCTTTTGTATCAGCTGCTAATACCTGCTGGGTAATTTCATCACCAGAAACACGATAAACAGCCCTTAACATAGCGTGATGTTGCCATATTCGATCAATACAATACTCTAGTTTTTCTGCGTCAACCCGATTTTTTGAACCTAGCAGAATAGATTGATTATAATGAGCTGAATCTTTTTGGCAATCTTTAAAAAATTTAAATTGAATTGCAGTTAAAGGAATATGGCTTCCTGTATTTAGATCATTATCTGCATAAACCGTATTTTTGTTTAAATGAAGAGCCAGTTCAGCAATAGTTGGATATACCAGAATATCACGTACACTGACTTGCAAATCATATTCACGTAAACGGGAAACTACTTGAATTGCCTTAATAGAATCGCCACCAATACTTAAAAAATGATCGCTTATACCTATCTCAGGACGATGTAAAACTTGCTGCCATATATCAGCCAAAAGTTTCTCCTGAGGGTTTCTTGGCGCAATAAACGTTTTTGATTTCAGTCCATTAACCTCTTCGGGCGTTGGCAGAGCATCCCTATCTAATTTGCCATGTATCGTAAGTGGAAAGATTTCAACAGACAAAATATGTGCAGGTATCATGTAGGATGGAAGCTGTTGTTGTAACAATTTGAACAACAGATCTGTATCGGTATCAGAAGGATTTTTGGGTATATAATAAGCTATAATTTCGGGTGTGTTGCCGGCCGAGATTATGGTGGTTACGTATACATCCTGTACCTGGGGAGATAGGCGAAGAACATCTGAAATTTCTTCCAATTCGATTCGATAACCCCTTATCTTAACCATATGGTCGTTTCTTCCGATGAAATTTATGTCACCATCTACTGTCCAATATCCTAGATCTCCAGTTTTGTATAGGATAACAGCAGGATCAAAAGGTGATGAAATAAATTTTTCTGAAGTAAGTTGAGGATTACCTAAATAACCAGCACCAACAGTTTTGCCACCGATGTGAATTTCACCCACAATTCCCACAGGACATAGTTGATCCAGATTATTTAGAATACATACAGATGAATTAGCAATGGGTTTACCGATCAATATTTTATCAAAATTTTCGGGCACTTTCCATACAATGCATCCAACTGTACATTCAGTTGGTCCGTATTCATTGTAGATATTGATTTGTGAATTTATAGAACGTAGAATCTCTACATCACTAGGCAATAGTGCCTCTCCGCCGACGATACAGGTTGATATTTTACATTCAGAAATAGACAGATATGGCAATAACCTAATATGTGAAGGGGTCAGTTTTACGGTATCAACGCCTGCAGTGCCATCAAATATTTTTTGAAGATGCTCTGAAACTGATTCTTCTTCTGATGCGATATATAAAGTGGCGCCCCTGCTAAGAGTACTGAAAATAGAGGTTACTGTAAGGTCAAATGCGATAGATGTAAAAAATGGACAATTCCCGATAATACCGGGAGAAAAATAATAATCTTCAGTCCATTTTACATAATGCAAAAGATTACTCATGCTAATTTCACATCCTTTCGGATTTCCTGTGGTCCCCGAAGTGTAAATCACATATACAATTTGATCTGGCTTCCACACGGGTAGGCTGCATGGGGTTTTAACTATTGTTGATTTCTCTATGAGGGCATCGATATGGGTTGTATTAATGATGGGTAATGTCATCATTGTGGAAGAAGAAACAGAATCAATAGTGCTATTTCCACTAAAAGTGGTATCTGAAATCAACAAATTAGCATTCGAATTTTTCAAAATTTGGAAAATACGACTATCGGGATATTCAGTATCGATAGGAACATAAGTAGCACCAGACATCATTACTGCCCAAATAGCTTTTATAAGTTTTTCACTTCTCCGCAAATGAATAGCCACAATATCACCTGGTTTAATACCATGTTGAGTAATTAGTATATCGGCAATTGCTCGGGACTCATGATATAGGGTTTGATATGAAATGGTCTGATTATTATAAGAAATAGAAATTTTATCAGGATTGTTCAGACTAGCTTCAAAGAATAAATCCGGCATTGATTTAAAAGGGAATTGATCGATTTTCCCTTTTCCTAAGGATTCCAACAAGTGCATCTTCACTTTAGAATCTGCCAATTCTATGGATTGAAATTGGGAAATGTCGCCACTTTCAGTAATTTTTACTATCAGTTGTTGAAATTGAGAGGCAATGGCTTGCGCTGCATCCTTATGAAATGCAGTAGAATTAAACTGAATTGAGACATTACAGAGTTGCTCTTTTTCTGTAATAATTAATTTAAGACTAGCCGGCTCACTACAAGATAAAGAATCAATTACTGTAATTTTATTTTGATGCCATTCAGAAGGAAAAAGATCATAGTTTAAATATTCTATAGCTGTAAGAGAGAAGTTTTGACTATCTATTTCCTGATTAAAGTACTCACGATAAGATTCCACTAATTCTAACTTTTCGGACCAAGAAGCTAAATTTTTGGAATATTCTCCACTTTCTTCGATGATATTTAGAGGAATGCTTTTTGAGTATGGCCCTAGTATTTGCCTGAATTCTTCAAATTGCCGTCCGGAAGAGACCCAAGCAGATTGCCATTTCTGTTCGTTATAATGCTTATTCAATAAAAATCGCCAGGCCATCCAAAGCAATTCATGACTTTGAGTATTCAGGCTGGCTGCAACTTGCTGGAAGAATTTGGAAGGAATGGCCAGGCCAATGGATTCATAGTTTTCCCACTTTTCTATTGGATTTTCACTTTGTAAATTCTGGTTGAAAAGCTTTTTGGAATCATTACCAGTCCAAAGGTTTACCAATTCGGCAGGAATTTCAGTTAAATTTTCTGAAAGGCTTTCAAGCCATTCTAAATATTGAGCATATTGTAATGTTTCTTCTTCATTATTAGAATTCTCATAAGCCTCCCCTTTAATTAGTAAATGAATTAAACAATGAATAGACCAAGTATCCAGAAGAGTAATTGGAGAAACTAATCCTATATACTTCACCTCTCCATTGCTTACAAATGCAATCAATTGAATACTATCCGAAACTACTATGCATAATTTTTTATGCTCAGCAATTATCGCAAGTTCATTTAAATCAGAACAATCAATAACCATTACCGAAGCTTTTTTTTCAGTTGCTACATTTTGAAATGGATATTTAAAATTTTCACGGTATTCAAAATTAGTTTTTAAAATATCATGGTCGTTAACAAGAACTTGCCATCTTGTTTCCAAATTAGATAACAAGAAAGTCTGATCTATACGAAACAAGGCATAGTTTAATAAACAGGTTTCCCAGTGTTGTTGGAAGATTCTTTTTTGTACTGGAGAGGTATTATATAAAGGCATATAAACTTTTTAATTCTTTTTAAAAAAATTACGGATACTGGCAGTTTGTTCCGACTGCATTTTCTTCTTATCGTTGGCATTCAAGGCAACAAAGAGCTCAGAAACGGTCATAAATGGCTTTTCATTTAATATGAGAAGCATATTTTCGAATCGTTGCAGATGTTTCTTAATAGTAGGCAAGGAGAAAAATTCAGGATTAAACAGGCACTGAACAGAAAGTTCCTTTTTGTTTAGCTTAAAGTGAAACTCGAGATCGAATTTTCTGGCCATAAAATTATCTTCAATGCCATCGCTCGAAACTATTAAGCCTTGCAGGTTAACTTCTTCAGTTCCATAATGCATATCAAAGTCATCTAATTGTATTTCAACCAGCGCTTTATCACCCAATTCAAGGCTAGATGGAATCCATTGCGCACAGAACTCGGATATATTATTAGGATCAATAAAGCTGATATATTGTTGCTGAATATCTGATATTACCTCATGAACCATCTGTTTTTGATCAGCACTAATAGTAAAAGGTATCAGATTCATAAACAAACCGATGGTAGAATTCCAGCGAGCGTCATAACGCCCGTGTAAAGGCGTTACAACTGAAAGCTTTTCTTGCTGGGTATGTTTTAACAAAGTCAGCATTTGAAAACCACTAATTAGAGGTAAATAAGGAATGGAATAAGTGGAAGACAATTGAGTTAATACCTCATGGATATTAAGATTAAAGTTAAAGCCAAAGTTTGTGTTTCCACTAATTTCTTGTGGCGGAACATGATCCCTAACTAAAGCAGAAGCCGCTATTAATTTCCTGTCTACATTTACAGGAGCTGATTTAAAAAGCAACAAAGCATAATCATCATACCCTACAATCTCCGGCAATTTAATATCCTCTTGCTTTAACAAAGATGAATATTGTTTAAGTACAGAAGTAATTAATAGCCGTACAGACCAGGCATCTCCAACAAGATGATGCAACATGAAGGCAAAACGCCAATTATCCTCTGACACTTTAATCAAAGCGAGCCTGCATAAAGGATCATTTTCCGGATAGGATTCTTGCAACAAAGTTGTGTTGATAAAAGACAGAATATCCACTTCTGGATTAGTGGAATATGTTAGATCTTTAAAAAGCACTTGTTCTTCTGTTCCATTTACCGCAGTAAATTCTAATCCATTTTTGTGAAGACCGAATCGATAGCGAAGTGCCGAATGCTGCTCTATCGTAATGGATAGAGCTTGTAGAAATAAGGCTTCATCCAATTTACCAGTCAATACTAAACTTCCCGGCATTAAATATTTACTGGAATTCGTTAAATCCATATCCGCCCAAAGCTTTTGCTGCATTGGCGTGCTTGGCATCCACTGTTTTTTAGGAAAGTCACTTGTAGAAATAAGTGTCTGGGTTGCAATTCTGCTTGAAAGAACTTCCGCCAGTTCACTCACTCTTGGATAGGTATAGATATCAGATAAAGAAATGTTTACCTTAACCTTGCGATAAATTTCTGAAATCATTTGAATGGCAGATAAGCTCTGTCCGCCAGCATTAAAGAAATTACTATCACAATTAATTGAATCTATTTTTAAAATGTCTTTCCAGATTCCTATCAATAAAATTTCTTCGTTTGTAAGAGTGTTTTTTGTCGGACTTGCTAAATTTACAATTGGAGCAGGCAGTTGGCTAAAATCAACCTTTCCATTTACATTAAGAGGAATATTCTTAACCAATACAATATGATCGGGCACCATGTAATCTGGTAAACCTGCCATTATGGTTAATTTCAGTGTATCTATCTCCAACACTTTATTGTCTTCAACAATAGCATAAACAACTAAAAAAGGGCCGGTATTATTGAACGATTTATAAACAATAGCAGCATCCTTTATAGCTGGTATATGTAGAATAAATTCTTTAATATCTCCCAATTCTATTCGGTTACCACGAACTTTAATTTGCTCGTCTCTCCTACCCTGATATTCCAAAGAGCCGTCAGAAAGCCATCTCACCCAATCACCTGAACGGTACCAACATTCCTCATCTATTTTGTAAAAGAGTTCATCTGTTTGAGAACTGTTTTGAAAATATCCATCTGTCAATCCTATTCCACTAATGTGTAGTTCACCAATAATACCAATTGGCAAAAGTTGGTTATTTTTATCTAATACCTTGACTCCAATGTTAGCAATGGGTTTCCCTATCGGTATGCTGGTTCTGATACTTTCAGGTTTTACTTCATAAAATGTAGTACAAACGGCATTTTCTGTTGGCCCATAGGCATTAAAAAGGCGATGTTTTGATGCAAAGCGAGTTGCCAATGCAGGCGATAAAGCCTCACCTGCTGAGATAAGAACCCTTAAAGTTGGTAGTTCTACATCAGGCATGGCCATTAAGTAAGCTGGCGGTATGGTAGCAACCGAAATTTGTTTCTCTTTAAACCAATCTATAAAATGGTATTGATTTTGGATCAAAGAACGGCTGGCAATGTATAAGGTTGAACCGGATAAAAGAGCAAGAAAAATTTCAGAAAGTGAGGCATCAAATCCGGGAGATGAAAACCAGAGACAATGATCCGTATGACTCATTTCAAAACCTTGAAGTTGAGCCGAAATCATATTTATAAATCCGCAATGAGAGATAATCACTCCCTTAGGTTTTCCGGTAGAACCAGAGGTAAAAATCATGTAGGCAGAATCCTCCGCTTTTGGCAATGGAGGTAACTCCGTTTCCGCCGTTACCTCAATATTGAGAGAGTGGACCTTAAACAATGGTATAGCAGCAATACTTACTATTTCCGTTCCAGTTGAGTTTAAAATAAGCGAAGCCTTACTTTCCAATAAAATTGCTTCAATGCGCTCCTGTGGATAAGTAGATTCTATAGGCAGATAAATAGCCCCACATCGCTGCAAAGCTAATAACACTTCTATTGTTTCAATATTTCGTTCCGCTATTACGGGAATGATATCTCCAGGTTGAATTTGTAAATGATGAGTAAAATATCGACTGATTGCTTCAACTCTTTGCTTTAATTCCCTATAGTTTACCTGCCTGTCTTCTAATACCAAAGCCGTTTTTGAAGGAAATGCTAAAGCCAGTTTTTCAAAAGAACTGTAAATGGACTCATTTTTATTATTCCAATCTTTAGAATGGTAACCAAACGTCTTAAGATGCTCCTCTTCAGAAGAAAGAAGCATCGGAATTTGAGCTAAATTTTGCTCAGGATTACGAATAATTTCTAACGCAATTTGCTCAAAATGTACTGAGAGTTGGCTGATGAAATCGCCGGTAAATAAATCAGTTGTATAGTCTATTTCTAATTGTAAGTCACCGTTAATTAAGGTGAAATTAAAAGCCAGGTCTACTTTAGTAGCGGTGCCTGTTGTTGGTATTTTCTGGAATCCTATTCCCTCAATTTCAAATTCAGACTGTACGGCTCTATCCTGTAAATTAAAAAGTACATTAAACAGCGTATCCGATGAGTTATCAATAGTTCTAAGGTCTCTAACAAGTAAATCAAATGGATAATGTTTATGCGTCAAACCTTCTAATAATAGATCTCTAATCTCAGAAACCAAGGTATTTGCAGATAAATTTGGATTAATTGTATTCCGCAAAACGATGGTATTTAAGAATAATCCAACCTGATCCTCAAACACTTCATCTAAACGTGTATCTACCGGTATTCCAATAGCCCATTCTTCCTGTCCACTGTATCGATACAATACTGTTTCAACTAATGAAATAAGAATAGCAGAAAGGCCGGTTTTCTTTTCTGCGGCAAATACCTGAAGTGGTTTTGTAATGCTCGAACTAAAAATTTTTGTAATAGAGGCCGATTGGTATTGTCTGTTGACAATTTGTTTTTCGGGTGCCTTAATTGAACATTTAGGTAAAACGCCTTGCAATTGTTTCATCCAATAAGCACGACTTTCTGATTGCAAAGAATTTTTTTGAAGGTTATTTTGCCACGCAGAAAACTCTTTATATTGATATGGAGAAGCAAATACTTGTATTGGTTGCTTCTCTTTTAACAATAGATGGTAATAATTTTTTAAATGCGAAAATAAAATTTCTTCTGATCGTCCATCTGCTATAATATGGTGCATATTTAGCAAAAACAGCCACCTATTTTCTGATAATTTATAAAGCGATGCACGGTATAAGGGTGATTCAGAAAGATCAATATATTGACGGGCATGAGTTTCACATGTTTCTTGTATTAACTTGTCGTCATTAGTACGGGATGACCAGTCTTCAAAAGAATAAGAAAATGCTGCAGGAGAATGAATTACTTGCCGCAGGCCTTGTTCATTCATCTCAAAAGACGTTCTTAAAGATTCGAATTGCTGAATTAGCAGTTCAAAAGATGAAACTAACGCATTTTTGTTCAGATCTCCTTTAATTAAATAAGCAGCAGGCAGATTGTAGGCGGAAGATTGTAATTGAAACTGTTGTGCCGTCCAAATACCCCATTGCGCGCCTGATGCCTCGTAGTCAGTTTGATGTGGGAGTATTTGAGGTATATTTTGTTTGCTTGAATTTAATTTTTCAACCAAAAGTGCCTGCTGATAAAGTAATGTATTATTGAAAACATCTTTCAGCTGAAAATCAAGTTGTAATTTTTTCTTTAACCGTCCAACTAACTGTGCTGCTTTGATACTTTGTCCGCCTAAGCTAAAAAAATCATCATTTCTACTAATTATATCTTTGTTCAAAACCTCTTTCCATATTTCGGCAATTTCTTCCTCTGCCTGGTTAGAGGGTGCTTCATATGCTACTCGATTTTCATTTATAGTTAGCTCATGCGAAATTAATTTCTTCTCATCAATTTTGCCATTAGACGTAAGCGGCATTTCCGTAACCCTATAATAATGTGCAGGCAACATATAAATAGGAAGATTTAATAGTAATCGCTCCTGGATATCCGCAATTAAAGCCTCGTTTTTTGAAACATAAAAAGCTACTATTTGGTATTCGCTTTCTGTTTTTTGAAGCAGAACATGAGCGGCTAAAATAGTGTCGATATTTTTTAGAAAATGAATAATTTCGGCTAATTCAATCCGGTATCCTCTAATTTTAACCTGACTATCTAGACGACCAAGATATTCGATCTCCCCTTCCGGCAAAAGTCTCGCCAAATCCCCAGTACGATACAGTAATTTATCCGGGGACCATTTTGCGGGAATAAATTTCTCTGAGGTTAAATCTTCATTATTAAGATAACCATTTGCAAGTCCATCTCCCGCCAGGTAAAGCTCTCCACTTATTCCTGCACATAGTATTTCTTGTTCTCCATTCAGAATAAAAGCTTCCATACGGTTAATGGGGTAACCGATTGTTATTCGATCATCCAAAAGGCTTATTTTTTTAACAATACAACCAACAGTCGCTTCTGTAGGACCATATTCATTATATACTTCTATTTCGGTATTTAAGCCAAATAAAGTCTCTACCTGGTTCAGTTGCAATGCTTCGCCTCCGGTTATAATAAGCTTTATCTGGCTTTTTTTCAACGCTAATGTCTTTAAAACATCAATATGAGAAGGGGTCAGTTTAAGAGTATCGATACTATCCGAGCCATTAAAACACCGTAATAAAGTCTCACTAATATCCAGGGTATCGTTAATAATAGTTAATGTTTTTCCCATTACCAGCGGAGTAAAAATACTGGTCATTGTTAAATCGAAAGAAAGAGGAGTAAACCATGCAAAATTTGCAGCCTTACCTTCAGAAAAGTACGATTCAGTACACCAAGTAATATAGTGAGAAAGATTTCGGTGACTTATCATACAACCCTTGGGTTTGCCACTAGTACCGGAAGTATAAATTATATAGGCTAGTTGCTCTGCTTTTACTTCATCAAGAATAATGTTGATATTTTGGCTTTCAGCTTCGTTAATAGCCTCTTTTAAAACTAATTGTGGTGTATTGATCAGTAGTTTTTCATCTACAAAAATTAATCGCGGAGATGCATCTTTCATTATGGATTCGATGCGCACTATAGGCAGCGTTGGATCTATTGGAAGAAACGTGGCTCCTGCTTTGATAATGGCGAGTAGAGCAATAATTACTTCTGGCGACCGACCGGTACAGATACCCAGAATATCTCCGGATTTAATATTTTTTTCTTGTATTAAGTACGTCGCAAGTTTTTGAGCCAATTGATGCAATTCGGCATAGGTCCATTCTTGATTCTCATAAACTAAAGCAACAGACAAAGGCTTTAATTGATATTGATGATCAAAGGCAGCAATGATAGTATTCCATTTATTGACCCCAACTTTAGAACTTTCACTGACCCTGTCAAAAGCTCTTATACTTGTTGGTTGAGAAACTAGTAATGGGCTCTGTATATTTAACTCCGTATTAAGTGCCCCCAACGAACGTTTAACCGTTAGCAAATTTTTGTTAATAATAGATTGCTTGGGTTCAACCAATAATCCTTCTAATAAAGTTTGAAGAATAGTGTCCAGGAGTTCGATGGCCGATGCTGAAAATAAAGTTTCATTATAGCTCCATCTGGTAAACTGACCGGTATTAGTTTCAATAATGTCTAATTGCAGATCGGTTCCTGGTTGAAGGGCCTGAAAGTCAGTGCAATTGTTAATCTCATCTGGTAAATGAAGATAATGCAATACATACGGCAATTCACCCTGAGATATTTTATTGATAAATGAGCGGCCAATGTACTCGGCAACCAACTGCTGCTCTTCTCTTATCTTTTTTATAAATTGAGTAAGATCAAGGGTATTTTCAATGCTTAACCAAGAAATAATTATCGGAGAATTATGGTCAATACGACCCATCGTACCTCCTAATTCATCATAAACCCGACCTTTTAAATTATAGCCAATAACAGTTATATCTTCATCGGTATGGTGATGTAACAAAGTGGCAAATAAAGCAAGCCACATATCAGTTAAAGTTACCCCTCCAAGTTTTGCCAGTTGTTTAATTTGGGTATAAAGTACCGAAGAAATGGGCTTTATACCTGATGAAGCAGACTTTATTTGGTGCGTATTCCCTTTAATCTGTACAGGTAGCTGAGTACTTGGGTTTGGTTGTTTCAGCTGTGCCTGAATCCAGTCTGCTATTTCTTCTGGAAGAGATGTTAATGTTTCCTCCTGCCACGAAGAATATTGGGAATAGCTGATCTGGCTTTCTTCCACTAAAGAATTAGATACGATACTCTTCTGGATTTGAACGGCAATGTTTATCAGACTGTAAACATCAGTCAATACGGAAGGCAACTGCAAATAAAGATGATATATGAATTCATTTTCATCTTTGGCAATAATAAATACTGTTTTATCCGCATTATTTTGAACATAATGTTCAATGCAATTTTTCAAAAAAAATGAAGAAGAAACTGGCTCATTCTCTAATTGAATAATAAACTGTAAATCTTCCTGAATTCTTTGCAAAGGATAGATACTATTCTCGTCTTTTTGGAGCTTTATTTTTAGGGTTTCATAAGAACTTAATAATTTGCTAATGAGCTCAATAGTATCGAGGTTTATTTCAAATTGATGCGCAAACTTCCAGCAATAAAAAATAGGTGTAGGAAATGAATTTTCAAGAGTGTGGTCAACAATAACTTTCTGCTGTTCGGTAAGGGAAATTAATAAATGGTTTTGTATATGTTGATCCATGAAATTAAGATTCCTTACAAGGTTGCATCATTACAACATTTATTTCTCTATCTCCTTTATATGCATTGCGGCCATGTGCTGCTAGCATATTATCCATTAATAATATATCTCCTTGCTTCCATGAAAAATACACACATTCATCCTGGTAAGCTTGTAAAATTGCTTTTAAATACCCCTCTTCAATTAGGCTTCCATCTCCATAATAGGTATTAAAAGGCAGCTCATCAGGATCTGTAAAAGCATCCCTTATTTCTGGAGCCAATGCTAAAAAATTAAAAAAATAACCGTGGTTAAACCAAACTTTTTCTCCTGTCTCCGGATGCCTACGAACAGCAGGCCGTGTCCATTTTATCTCCAGCCGGTCATCTTCTAGCCAAACAAATTGCATTTTATGAAAATTGCAATACTCTTCAACTACCTTTCGGTCGTCTGTTTGATATACTTCTTGCCAGGATAAGCCTATTCCTTTTTGCAATAACCTGCGATAAAGGATACCCTTTTGTTCAAATTTATTAGCTACTGTTTCCGGTAAATTATTCCAAACTTTTCTTACGTCTGCAATTGGGGTTTCTCCCTTTTCTAAAGCCTCTTTAAAACAATAAAATGCAATTTTCTGAGGCCAGGTATGCGAATAAGAAAGTTCATTATGCATGTTAATAATCTGATCTGCAGGATGTTCTGTAGAGTTGTAAATATTTTCTTTGATTTCTGTACGAGGTGATGATCGGTCTTTGTAAGAAAGAAATTCATGATTAAACTGGTGCATTACTTCCTGAAAAGCATCTCTGGTAGGAACTTCAAAACCTCTTAATAAGATGGCCCCAAACTGTTTTAAATCTTGTTCAATTTCTGGCAAATGACTAAGAAACCAGCTTTTCAGAATTACTCCCTCTGTTAAAGGGCTATAAACCAAAGGAAAACCTTTTGGTTGCATAGGCTCTTTTTTTACCACGCTGGAAATTGGATCTATTGACTTAGGTGCTTTTATAGAAAATTGTGGCCTAGTAGGTAATTGCATGTTAGTTCCGATTAGTGGTAGGTGTTGAAATAAGCTTGGAAAAATTGTTTTGCCTATTGTTTTTTAAAGAGTGTTGCTGAGATACTTCTTTTTGTTGATTTACGGCATTTATAATTTCACTGATAGACATAGAAGCAGACTGTGCAATATGTCTAAATAATAGTAGCCAGTCTTGAAGCAATTCCCTGATAAATTTCTGAGAATAGCGGCATGGATCATAGGCAACTTTTAAAAGTACATCCTCATGACCTTCATCAAAACGGAATTCTATTGGATATTTTCTGCAGTCAAGTGATAAATTATTGAATATTTCAAGCTGAAAATCTGCAAATTTATTTCCTTTTTGATGACGATGTAAACGGAAGTTTTGCATAGCAATCTCTATTTCAAAAAATGGCCACTCGTGAGTAGAACGATCATTCAAACATTCATTCTTCAAGGTTTCGAAAGAATATTCTTGCCGTTCATAAGCATTTAGAATTAATGATTGTACTTTTTGCAAATAATCAACAAAAGACTCGTCTTCATTAATATTACTTCTTAAAACAAGCATATTCAGGCAATGACCAATCAATTTATTCCACTTTGACTGCACTCTTCCTGGAACCGGAGTACCTATAGCAATATCATTTACACCAGTTTTACTATACAAAAGCAACTTTGTAATTGCAGTAAGTGCCGTAAATGAAGAGGTATTTTGTTGTTTAATCAGCGTAAGCAAATTCTTGTAATCTGAACCTGCCATTAATATTTCTTCAAAGCACTCCTGATGAGTATCAGTTCTGGCAGAAAGATCACCAGCTAAAGTAAGTGTATTTATTCCCTGCACCTGAGTATGCCAGTACTCTTTCAGCGCCAATATATTGGTTTGATTGAACGTTTCTTGTACATATTGTCTGTACTGATACGCTGCTGGGGGTATTTTGGCATCTGGCTTAATTAGAAGTTGATTATAGGTAGCAATAAGCTCATCAAACAAAACTTCCATTGCCCATCCGTCGCAAACAATATGATGTACAATTACTGATAATACAAACTTATTGCCTTGGATGGCATATAATAAGACATTCAACAATGGACCTTGTTCAAGATTGAAGGGTTCCCTTATTTTATCAGCTACTATCTTTTGCGCTTCAATCAGTGCTTCTTCTTCACTTAAATACGCTAGGCTTACAGGTTTTATGGCAAAAGAAAAATCCTGATGCACTTCTTGAAACGGTACTCCGTCTTTATCAAAGAAAGACGTACGAAGAATTTCATGTTTTTTAATAATCTCAAGACATGATTTTTCAAAAATTTCAATATTGAACGAACCCTCAACCAAAAAACTTTCAGACAAATTAAAGGAAGCAAGGTTAGAATCTAATTGTTGAGCCCACCATACTCCTTGCTGTGCAGGTGATAAGGGGAGTATATTTGAGTTCATTTCAACTTTTACTTTTTCTTTTTCTACCAAATTTATCCATCCTTCTTGCTGTAACTCAGTACAGCTTTCCTTAATAGATAAGATCAGAAATTCAATATCTTCTGATGTATGCGCTGTAGAAAGGTAACAGTTTCTTCCTTCCCAGATATAAATACCTTTAGAAAGCAACTTAGCGAATAACAACTCTTCATTACCTTTTAATTTAAACCGGAAAAGAGAGCCAAAATGTACCATTCGGATACTAATTTTAGACTCCGCAAACCAGCTGTTTAATTCATTACACATATACTCTGCTGCATCTTCCAACTGCATATAAAGGTGTGGATTTTGCTTAAGATGCTCTAATACACTTAACCCGGCTGCCATTGCAAGCGGGTGATGGCAGAATGTTCCGGCAACAAATGTACTTTTACTAGCAGGATATGATTGATCACCATATTTCCAGAAACCTCCGTCTACAGCATCTAAATATTTACTGTTTCCGGCCACAACACCAATTGGTATGCCTCCTCCAATTACTTTTCCATACACTGTAATATCAGACCGAACCTCAGTAAAAGCTCTTATTCCATTAATCGCAAAACGGAAACCTGAGATTACTTCATCAAAAATCAGTGCTACTTCATTCTGCTGGGTAATGGCTCGAAGTTCTTTTAAAAATTCAGCAGGGAAAAATTCGGGGTAACGGCTTTGAATTGGTTCCACCAATACTGCAGCCAATTCGGGTGCTAAATCGCGAATAATTTCCAGATCTTCTTCACTCCCATAATGTAAAACAATAACATCCTGGACCATAGATGGTGCAACTCCCGGTGCCAAAGGATCAGCATAGATGCCCTTCCCTTCTCTTGCAAGAATCCCATCATATGTTCCATGATAGGAACCTGCAAAAACAACTATTTTGTTTTTGCCAGTAATGGCACGGGCTAATCTTACAGCTACCATTACAGCTTCTGTACCTGTGTTGTAAAATGCTACGCGTTCATTACCTGTTACTTTGCAAATAGCTTCAGCAAGTTCACCCGCTAAAGGAGAAAGTGCGCCAAGAACCATATGCTCATCCAACATTTGGTGTAATCGTTTTTGAACAAAGTCTGGATTATAACCA
Organism: Sphingobacteriales bacterium 16-39-50; assembly: GCA_002257025.1. GTDB lineage: Bacteria > Bacteroidota > Bacteroidia > Sphingobacteriales > Sphingobacteriaceae > Daejeonella. The sequence continues at coordinate 287,759 of NCHA01000001.1, forward strand.
AATAAATTTACTCCAAAGCCCATGGAAAAATCCAAAAAACGATTCCCTTCTGTATCCCATACATAAACTCCCTTTCCCTTTTCAGCAACCAGCTGATAGGTCATTTCTTTCCATTTAGGTCTGAAACCCGCAATATTTCTATTGTTAGCTAACCATTTTCGGTAAAGTTGTGTATGGCTTTTTGAGGTCCTGCTTATCTTATTTACATTGGCAATAAGCTCTTGAATAGACTTTTCTTTAATAGCATCCAGAGATTCTTGCAAAATATTTACTTCCTTATAAGGGACAAAAGTGCTGGCAGAAGAAGATATTGAAGCAGTTGACTTAAGATAACGTGCACTTTCCAAAACAATAGCTTGTTTTGGCTGTTGTTGTATTAAATAATCGGCCAGTTTTTCAAGGGTGTTAAGACTATCATAAAAGGCCGAAACTTCAATTGCTACATTTCGTTCTCTATTAATCTTTTCTTTTAATTGCATTAGCAGAATAGAATCCATCCCGATAGCAAAGAAATCATCGCTAGCATTAATTTGTTCTGCCGGCAATTCCGTAATATCTCCAACAACTCTAAATAAATAGGTTAAAATATCTTCCTGAATGGAAATTAAATCCGTATTACTATTAAATATATCAGCAGGACTCGTATGTACTTGATCAATTAGTCTTAAATAAGGTTCTGATTCTACCCAGTAATCTTGATGATTGAATTGATAAACAGGTATATTAACGGCATTGCCGACGAAAAAAGAAACAAACTGATCTGCATGAGATCCCTCGATGTACTTACTGGCAATATTAAGTACGTTTGACGCAATATCAGGCTCACTATTGGAATAGACTATTTTTTTTTCGCTTCCTCCGACATTAAATTCATTTAGTAAATGGATCGTATCTGCTTTGGTATTTGCTATTACAACAATTCGTTCAGAAAAATGATCTCTATGATTAGCTGCTGTATAGCAAATATCATTTAAACTATATAGAGTTTGCGATAAATATGTTTGATAAGTTTGTACTAATAAAGTTAATGCGGAACTGTCTTTTGCGGATAGAAATAATGCTAATGGCCGATCATTTTCAGAACTGACAAGATTAATATTCTGAGGAACCGATTCCATAACGATATGCACATTAGTCCCGCTAAAACCAAAGGAGCTAATTGCAGCAGTATAAGGCTTTTCTTGTTTTTTTAATGGAATAGATGTTGTTGGGATACAAATAGTTGATTTCCAGGGAATAGATGCATTTGGATTTTTAAAATGAAGATTTCCAGGAATTGTACCATGATATAAAGAAAGCGTTGTTTTAATAACAGAGGCAATACCCGCAGCCGCTTCCAAATGGCCAATGTTTGATTTTACAGAGCTAACATATAATGGATTTTCAGCAGTTCGGTTTTGGCCATAAACATTACCCAGCACTTCCATCTCAATTGGATCACCCAATTGGGTTCCCGTACCGTGTGCTTCGATTAAGGAAATTTCATCAGCCGAAATGTTTGCATTTAGAAGTGCTTTTCGAATAACTTTCTCCTGTGCAAGACCGTTTGGAGCAGTCATCCCATTACTTGCACCATCCTGGTTTATAGCCGAACCTTTAATCACGGCTAAAATATTATCTCCATTTTTTAGGGCATCACTATATCTTTTCAGAATAATAATGCCACAACCTTCACCACGACCATAACCGTCTGCACTTGCATCAAAGGATTTACAACGACCGTCTGCAGAAAGTGCTCTAGTTCTAGACAATGCCATGTGTCCAAACGGCAATAACATTAGGTTGATACCTCCGGCGATTACAAGATTTGTTTTTCCAAGCCTCAATTCCTGTACACCTAAATCTACTGCAGCCAGTGAAGAGGAACAAGCAGTTTGAAGTATTACATTTGCACCCTGTAATCCTAAGAAATAAGAAAGGCGACCACTAGCAGTTGAAATTGCATTTCCCGTTACAAAATGTGAATTGATACCTGTGCCCAATTCACCCATCGTTAAATAAGAATAATTATCATCAGAAGTACCCATGTATACCGCTGTATCACTTCCATATAGAGAAGAAGGTTTAATATTAGCAGTTTCAAGTGCCTGCCAGGTGACCTCTAAAAGTATCCGTTGTTTCGGATCCATTTGCTTTGCTTCGGTCGGCAGAATATTAAAAAAAGAAGCATCAAATCCTTTGATATCAGAAAGAAAAGATCCATAATTACAATAGGATTTACCTGGAGTATCCGGATTTTTGTCAAAAAAATGATTTGCATTCCAACGATCGGCTGGTACTTCTCTTACAGGATCATGACCTTTATATAAATTATCCCAGAATTCATCCAGATTATCTGCATCAGGAAAACGACCAGCCATGCCAACAATAGCAATGGCCTCTGTTTGCTTCTGCTCCATCCCAATTAGCTTTGATTCAGCTAATTTTAAGGCAGTATATAATTTTTTTGTTAAGTGGATATTGTCCATTGTATTAAATATACTTTTGAATGTCAGCATTGATTAATCCAAGCAGTTCGTCATCATCCATTTCTTTTATTGCGGATTCAATGCTTGTTAATGCTCCATTTAATGGCACTAAGGGTTTTGGTTCGCTATCAACTGTTAAATAGAAGCTATCATTTATATATTGACTAAGTAATTCAATAGTTGAATAGTTGAAAATCATGTTGGTTGTTATATCCTTCCTAAATTGTTGTTGTAATTTTTCAACAAACCGGACAATAAGAATGGAATCCATTCCCATCTCATTAAAACTTTTTCGAACACCAATACTACTGGTATCGTTAATTAATAATATCACGCTTAATTGTTCCAGTAATATCTCTTGTATTTTTTGAGCACGATCCGCAGGTAACAGATTCTGCAAATTGTCATTCAGCACCACTGATGGTTCCAGCACCTCTGATTTCTTTTTATGTATAGATTGACGCATTTCATCCCAAAAAGAAGAGGATCTATTTAATTCCATAACAGCTATAAAACGTGACTTATCAAGTTCTACATAAACTTCATGACTATACTGTGGATGCAAGAGCTTCCCATAGTGTGCAGCCACCGTTTCAGGCCGGTGGACGATGATACCACCCTGCCGCAACAATTCTGTGCTATTTTCATCCTGCTTCATCATTTTACTATCTGCCCAAGGACCCCAGCTGATAGATTTTGCAGGTATTCCTTTGTTTCGAAGCTGAAGAACATATGAATCCATATAGGCATTTACAGCCGCATAATGAGATAGCATAGAAGACCCCCAAACGGATGCTATCGAAGAATAGACCACGAAAAAATCAAGCGATTTCAATGATAAATGCTTAGATATATTACGTAATCCCCTCACTTTAGTGGAAGCCGCCCGATCAATATCCTTCAAAGTTTGATCCTTGAACCATTGACTTTGGGATATACCTGCCGCATGTATGATCCCATTTAACACTAGCCCTTCATCATTAAGCCAATTATTTAATGCTAAAACTGAATCTTCATCACTTACATCAACTTGTTTATTGATGATCTTAGTATTCTTCTGTACATCAATTACCAAAGTACGACTGGCCAAAATTATTTTGCAGGCACCTTCTTTTATCAACCATTGGGTAATGTGTTGTCCTAAACTTCCATTCCCTCCAGTAATTAAATACACTCCTTGCTTTTCTATTTTTACAGATAATCTTTTCTCTTGTAAAGGAATAGAATTCAGTATCTCATAAAAAATCTGATCACCACGTACCGATAAATTGGGGTGTTTTTGTTGTTGTAACCAAGCAGAGATATTTAGTTTGTTTAGCTCTTGAACAGTGGTAATTGCAGAAATATCAAGTAACAACGTAAACATCCCAGGAATTTCAAGGCCTATTGATTTAGCCCAGGCTCTTAAACTATATTGCAATGTTTGAGTCGCTATTTTGTCGATTTTACTTACCTGAGTAGCCTCTTGACTTAACAGAATGAATGATCCTATTGAAGACTGAAATGAAGATAGAGACTGCAAAAAAGACAATCCATTTTCAAAAGCAGTTTGAAATAGGGTATTAAATTGTGATTCATCTGATCTATCCTGCAAATCAGTAGTATCATAAATGATATTAATCAAATTATTGTCGTTTTCTTGAATTACACTTTTGAGAAAATCAATCAGATCTGATTTCGTATTAATGTGGGGATACCGATTTCCTACATCCTCTTTTTGCCAATAAACAGGGATTACTATTAATTCATCTTGGTTCTGCAAGGATGATAATAAAGCTGATGAAGATGGGTTTATATATATATATCTTGATTTTGAAGATAATACAGGAAGCTCACTCATTTTGATGGAGTCTGTTTGTTTCCATTCAAGCTGATACTGATTTGAAGTATGTATTTGTTGAGGTAAGGGACCAATCCAATGGGTTGATAATTTAAATGGAAAGTGTGGCAGACTTATTTTTCTCCATTTTTTTATACTCATTGGCTTTATTAAAGGTGATGAAAGTGGAACCGCCTGTTCTAAAGCAAGCAACATCGTTTTTATAGACGAAGCTTTCACTGAAAAAGCATACTTATAAGCATTTCTGCCGAGGGCAGCTGTATAGCAAATATCTTTTAAGTTGTTGGATGTGGTTAATAAGTACTCTCTGTAAACTTTCCTTAATTCTTCTAATGCTTCAAGATCAGGTGCAGAAACAGTAAGCGTGTAATTTTCTTCTGTATCAATAATTTCAATATTTTTCTTATCGTATTCTTGTAGGATACAATGAGCGATGGTACCCGTAAATCCGAATGAACTAACCCCCGCTACCAATGTTTTAGAAGAAAGTGAATAATCATAAATGTCTTTATTGACCTCTACTGGGAGTAAATCCCATGAAATATGTTTATTAGGGTTTGTATAATGCAGGTGCTTAGGTAATTTTCTATTATATAAACTCAGACATGTTTTTATTATACCTGCCAATCCAGCTGCAGCCTCCAGATGGCCTAAATTTGTTTTAATGGAACTAAGGCGAATTTTTTCTGTAGAACTTCGTTCAGCAAAAGCTAGCTTGATCCCCTCCATTTCAACAGGGTCACCTAGAGATGTCCCTGTTCCGTGAGCTTCTATAAAATCAATTTCGCTTGATTTTATACCCGCCACTTTCAAAGCTTGCTGAATAACAGAAGCTTGTGCTTGAGGATTCGGAACAGTTAAACCACCACTCGCCCCGTCTTGGGCAATCGCTGATCCTTTTATACAAGCATAAATACGATCACCGTCTCTTTCAGCATCACTTAACTTTTTAATGACAATTGCCAGGCAACCTTCAGAACGAACATATCCATTGGCAGATTCATCAAAGGCTTTACAATGTCCATCTGAAGATAACATACCAGCTTGCGTCAAACTTTCTTGTAATTGTGCTGACAGCAGTAAATTTACTCCACCAACTAAAGCAAGATTGCATTCATTCTGCCTCAAACTATGGCAAGCCTGATGCAATGCTACTAAAGATGAAGAACAAGCAGTATCTATGCTCATAGATGGTCCATTACACCCGAAGTAATAAGAAAGGCGACCGCTTGCACCGCTTAAGGAATTTCCACTCCCTAAATAAGGGCTTGCAGCAGATTGTTGTGTGTGCTGCAGAATATGCATCGTGTAATCTATAGCACCAATTCCCACAAATATGCCTGTGGAAGATCCCTTCAACGTGTGAGATGCTATACCTGCATCTTCAAAAGCTTTATAAGCAACCATCAGCATCTGCCGCTGCTGGGGATCCATGTATTGAGCTTCTACAGGAGATATGTGAAAAAAATCATGATCAAAGCCAGCTATATCCTCTAATAAACCTGCATGAGGCATTGCATTTTTGAAAGAATTATTGTCAGATATTCCATTCCAGCGATTACTCAAACCATACTTAGATATAAGATCATTACCTTCTAATAAAGCTTCCCATAATCCAACAGCCGAATTAATATTCCCAGGTAAATTACAAGAGATACCAATAACCGCTATGGGCTCATTTACGACTGCATGTGAGGAAAGATCCTCCATACGATTTTGAAGATCCTTGATAACGAGGTAAGCTTTTTGAAGAGGTGTTAAATCTGGTTTTTCAAGAGGCATGATTAAGCTTTATAGCAGTATCAAATTAATTAAATTTTGTATTTTCGGTATTAAAATGACTATAATCTAACTATACAGAAGAGATATTGTAATTGCACTTTTCATTATATGAGCAGATCAGATTAATAAAGGATTGATTTTCAAAATTAAAAAAGTGCCCTCCTGCCATATTCTCAAAATGGCACTGTTCTGTAGTTTCCTGTTGCCACGCTTGTATAGAGCTGGACTTTATTTCGAGGTCTTCTGTTCCATTTATCAGAACAAGAGGAACGTTTAGTTGGCTTCTCTGCTTATATTCGTAATTTTCAATTAAGGCTAGATCGTGACGAATAATTGGCAGATAAAAAGAAATGAAAGATTGATTATCTGCAAGATCATTGGGAAAACCTCCGAGCTTTTTTAAATATGCAATAAGCTGTTCGTCATCCATTGTATGTTTTGATATACTATCAGAAACATGGGAAGGAGCGCTTTTACCTGACAAAAAAGACATGGCAGGCAGAGGCATATTATCAGATTGCAGTGCCCGTATACATTCAAAAGCAACTAGGGCACCAAAACTATGTCCCATAATAAAAAAGTCTTCACCATCCTGCTTTGATAAAAAAAAGGACAAACAATCCTCTACCAGTTCGCCAATGTTCTTTGCAAATTTATCATTGTATCGCCTTCCTCTTCCTGGATAGCAAACTGTAAAACAATCAAAAACAGGAGACAATGACTTCTCCATGGAAGCATATGAAAGATCATTACCTCCTGCATGAGGCAAAATAAAAAGCTTTGTTCTCGCCTGCATCTTAATCCAATAAACTTCTATCCTATAGGTTTAACTGGCTTAAATATTCGTAGCATGATCAAGAGTAAAACAGGGGAAAAAATAAGCGCCAATAAAAATGAGCCATAAAATCCTGTTCGCCTGTTAGTGCCAATTATCCCACAAATTAAGCTAAAGATTACCCAGCTTGCTATGAATATTGGATTAAAAAAAATCGGTGGCATAAAATAATTTTTATTCTTCTACAGTATCTGATTCAGTTTTTTTCGTAAAAGGTTTTTTAACAGTTTCCTTTACGCTTTTTACTACATCTCTGCCTTTATCTAATTCTTCTTTGAAATAACTCTTTGCATCCGATGCCTTGAAATTCAACAAGTTACCACCCATTTCAAAATGACGTGCAAATACCTTTCCTACTGCATAGGTTGTTGAACCTCCAATAGCGCTATAGGTAACGGCACCAACAATACTACCTACTAATGGAATTGCCTTTACAAGGCTACCCAAAGTACCTGTTGCTAATGATTGTGCGCCAACCCCACTCAATAAAGAAACCAATACGGTTTTACCCAATTCATGAGAAAATTGAACTTGATACTCCGCAGCCAATTTACTGATCATTGAAATTTGCGTTGCAGTGATGCCAGCCATATCAACAAAAGGAATTGGAACAGCTCCAAATCCCATAGCAATGAGTACATGGTTTTTAATGATTGTTTCGGTTTTTTTAACCTCAGCACTTGTTAAAACATGGTTTTTTGTTTCCATAATAGTTTAGTTTAAGTTTTATTTCTTTGAATCATTATTTAAAAGAATAGGTAAATCCTTAGAAGAATTTCCCATCATTATTATCTTTGAATTAGGAGATTTTGATAGCTTTTCAGTAACATCCAATGCCTTCCATTGTAATGGAGATATATTTGAGATAAGCTGAAATTGTTTTATACCTTCTGCTTCTATGATTTTTCTATTACGTTCTTTTTCCTCTACTATTAGTTTAAAATCATACTGATGAACAATTTCTTGCTCTCTGAACTTTTGTTCAATAGCATTCGATATCGTGTCTGGTAGCTTAATTGAACTAATAAAGAACCCTTCCATCGCAATATGCATGGTAGCCAATTCTTTTGTTAGATTAAGAATTGCTTTCTCTTCTAATACCCCTTTGTCAATCAAAAAAATATCTTCAGGTGTCAAATCTGCCATAAACTTTCTAGTCCACGATTGCGATGCCGGTATTACAACCGTGTTTGCATAATCAGGACCCAATTTTTGATGTAAAGCGGTGATTTGATTTCTCAAAGGCTTAAATAAAACATTATACTTGATATTGATTTTTAATCCATTATGACTCAGAACTACTTGCTCCAATTCAATGTTTTGCGTACGAAGACTATAAATAAACATTTCATTCAAGGGACTTATTATGCTTAATCCCTCATTATACGTTTCTGGCTGAGTACCATCAATCAGATCATATAATACCCCCATTTCACCTGATTTTATTTTAATAAAAATCTTACTGCTGAACAGCACAAAAACAAAAAGAACTAATAAAACACCTATAGTTATACTCCTAAAATAGGATATTATTTTTTGCTTTTTAAGCGATTTGTTCATAAGCATAATATCAAAAGAAGGTTTTTAGCCTTATTTAAAATGTTGTTTAAAATTTTAAATTTACTCCTAAACCATAAGTTATAAAGGTTTGTACTTTAGATGAACCTTTTGTAATACCTGTAGGTATGCCAGATGTATTAGCAGAGACCAGATCAAGCGAATTTTGTTTATTGTTGTATAAAAGCGAATAATCTGAATTAAAAGATAACCACTTAGTAAAGTTAACGCGAAGTAGACCATTTGAAGTCCAAAGTATACCATCAGAATGATAGTCCTTGAAGTAAGTAGACAATACTTTTACGTAAACTTTTTTATTCAAAAGGTAATGGTAGTAACCAGTTTTCAATAAAAACCCAAAGTCAGAAGTAAATCTATCTACTTCTATACTGTGCAGGGATGCTTTTACATCCTTATCAATAACAAACATGTGGTTTAAAGCAGTTGGAGCTACGCCAAAATAAAATATTTTATTCATATACAACATACCAACACCCTCCGTGAGAAATCCTGGTGAAAGGAATGAGGATACTTTATGTTTAACACCAGCCGTCTTATCATCGTACATATATCCGTCAAAAATCTGAGTAGAAAGGTCTGCAATACCGGCCAGGTACCAGTATTTAGTTTTCTTATTGAGTGAATACAAAAAGATATTATCCGAATAAAATAAATCCGTATTTTTTTTCCAAACCTTGTCTGCACCACTATTATAGCCTAATGCAAACATGGTTTGACTGGTAATCTGTATTCGTTTTTTATTATTGTAGGTAGAGTTTAACCTAATGTTCGTATTGAAATTGTGATTGGGAGTAGATCCATTCGACCAATTAAATACTGCTAATCCACCAAGTCCGACAGACATCATTAAATGATTTTGCCAGGGTGCATCCTTTTTAATTGAGACTGTGTCTGTATTTTTTGAACTTGTATCTGCCAACGGAGTTTGCCCAATTGCTTCCGTTTGAGATACAAATAACTGCAATGAAATTAAAAGAATCAATGATATCTTAATTTCACAAAAATAATTCGCAAGTATTCTCATAGATAAATTTAAACAAGTATAATAAAATATAATTTAAGAACACTTATAAAAACTGATTATTTCAGGGGTACAATCTCATGGTTCAGAGAAATTGGATTTAACAGCAGCATCACGGATAGGCTGGCAGACAATTTAATGCATAACCGAGTTTTTGCATCCGGATTGCTGGCAAAATCTGGTGCCTTACTGTTGCTTTTAATATCTCTTATAGGAGTGAAAGTCGATACTACATCAACAGTCATTGGAGGGCTGGGGAACACAAGTGATTAAACGAATAGCAAAAGATTTAAGGGCGACCTTTCCCGATATGAAAGGCATCTCTGAACGTAATCTAAAATATATGCGTGCATTCGCATCTGCATATCCTTCATTTGTGCAAGTGCCGCTTGCACAAATAGACAGCAGTGATAAAAATATAATAGATGAGAATGTGCAAGGGATGCTTGCACAAATAACATGGTATCACCATATTACTTTATTAGATAAGATAAAGGATGATAAAATACGTGCTTTCTATATTGAAAAGACCATAGAAAATGACTGGAGCAGGAATGTAATTGTTAATCAAATAGAGTCAGGATTGCATTTAAGACAAGGGAAATTACAACATAATTTCACCAATACCCTGCCAAGTGCAAAAGGTGATCTCGCCAGAGAACTTTTTAAAGACCCTTACAAATTTGACTTCTTTCAGCTTTCACAGGAAGCTAGTGAACGTGATTTGGAGGAAACATTAATAAATCATATTCATAAGTTCCTATTTAGAAATGGGAAAAGGCTTCGCTTTTATGGGTAGACAAGTGCATTTGGAGAAAGGTGGTCAAGATTATTATTTAGACCTGTTATTTTATCATACCAAACTGCATTGCCATATTATCCTGGAATTAAAAATTGGAGATTTTAAACCCGAGTATACCGGAAAGATGAATTTTTATCTTTCTGCTTTTGATGAGGATTACAGAACAGATGAAGATGGACCTACTATAGGTATCATTCTATGCAAAAATAAAAATAAGGTTACCGCAGAATATGCCCTGCGGGATGTTAGCAAGCCAATAGGAATAGCAGAATACCAGTTAACTAATGCTATACCGGAGGATTTAAAGGCAGAGTTGCCAAGTATCGAAGATTTAGAAGAAGAATTGGAGAGAGAAATAGAAGTACCCAAGAAAAACGTTTATAAGAAGCTTGATGATCTGAATAGTTTAATCGAAGGATTAGATCATCCTGAAGTTAAGGAAGAATTGAATATTGAAATCACTAAAAAGCTTTTCAACGAAATACTCCCTGAAGTAAGAGAAAAGGTATCTGTCCTATTAGATCCTATTTTTAAAAGGTTTACCAGTAGTATTATTCACTATACTATAAATAGTCAATCATCTTACATAGGCTCAGCCGATCTTGAAGCAGATCTATTAAAAACGTCTAACATACATGAAATCGGCTTAAACATTGAATTGAACGGGTTTAAAAAAGGAGGGCTAAAAAGCTTTAACAGATTTGGAGGTCTTAAATTCTACCTCGGAAAATATAAATATCAAATCGGTGAATACAGGCACAAAATCTGGGAAGTACATTTATACGACAAACAATGGAGTAATGACGATATTCAGCAACTTGCAGAGAAATGGACAGAATTAATCATTGAGAATGTTGCCATTTCTGTAAAGAATATTGGCCATAATTGATGGGAAGTACAAATACTCTTTTATTATTATCTCCGATTATGTGCAAGATTTATATGGCCTAAAAAATGCTTTTTAGATAATCCAAATACTTGTATATTTGTATAACACAGTTCATTGACTATCCGTTACAGTGCTTTGGGTAAATCAGAGTAAACTAATTAAGCTCAAATAAAATGAGACCTATTAGGTTACCTGTTTTACGAAATAGCTTGATAAATTCAATAAATCAACGATTTAAGTGATGGGATAATCGTCCTGCCACCCCGACAAACGAAAAGCCTTTTCTGCAAAGCAGAAAGGGCTTTGTTGTTTTTGCGCAGTCACCATCCGCCCTAGGCGGATGAGGAACGGAGCGAAAACAACAAAGCCAGCTTCGAGGTACGAGAAGCGTCAGGCTTTTCGTTTGTAACGCCCCCCTATTCAGGATCAGCGCAGCTAACCCTCCGGAATCAATACAATGAAACGGTACGATAAAATTAAGTCATTATCCGAATCAGTGATTCGGAAGTCTATCAGTATGTTAGTCGGAATTATACGTCAGATGGATGATTTCCGAGACAGTGTCTCGGATATTTGGATTTTGTGCCATCCTCTTTCACATCAAACCGTTTGGTCAGGTAAGCAGGAGTGCCATCCTGAAAAAAGATCAGCGCGTTCTCGGCTGTTTTTAACCCGTACACCTGCCGGGCAATCTGCATGGTGAGGTGTTCATTACATGTACCTGATCGACCTTTTTCAGATCCCGGGGTATGGGTTTTAATATATATATGTTCGCTGTTCACCAAGATGGGTAAAAAGGAGTTGGTTTTTCTCTATAACCATGCTCAGCTTTTCCTGAACACCCGATAAAGAGATACGCTGTTTATAAGCAGTTCAAATCAGTTTGTGTTAAACTTTAAAGTTAAGTGTATGAGATTTATCGGCCTTTCGTTTATGGATTTTTGAGGGGCTGGCAAATGCATAAAATAGTTTTTCCTTTATTCCTTTTGCCTGCCTGACGTCTTTTGCCATATCAATAAATTCATGGAAATTGAGATAAATAGGATTGAGTCTATTGCCTATTTTATTGGTTAAACCATAATCAGGCTGTTCATCTTCCTGACGATAGGTACCAAAGATTCGGTCCCAGAAGATGAATGTTGCCGCAAAATTTTTATCAAGGTATTTTTCCTGTGATCCATGGTGAACCCTATGATTTGATGGCGTTGCGAATACATATTCAATTAGAGGATGAAGTTTGCGAATATATTCGGTGTGCACCCAGAACTGAAACAGGACTGCTATCTGACTGGTTACGAAAAAGATAACCGGATGAAAGCCAAGGAAGGCTACAGGCAAAAAGAATATAACCTTTAGGTTTTGCAGCCAGCTCAATCTGAATGATACGGTCAAATTATAACTTTCTGCTGAATGATGTATTACATGGGTCGCCCAGAAGAAGCGGTTAAAGTGTGAGACGCGATGTGACCAGTAACTAAAAAAATCAAAAATGATATAACACGGAATGATTGTCCACCAGTTGAAAGCAATACGCCATGGAACTAAATTGTAAATCCAGACCGCGCAGTACAACAATATGACTTTAAAAAGCAGATTTATACCCAGATTCCCAAAACCGACTAATGCTGAGCCAATAGATTCCTTTAACTTGTAGCTTTTATTTTTCAGATACCTTGAATAAGCAATTTCTAGGAAGGTAAAAAAAGCCAACACAGGTATTGCATAGACAATCAGCTGTGGCGAATTTCTCTCCAGGCTTGTAATTTCATCATATGGTATTTTACTGGCCCCAAAAAGGCTTTCTCTTATTAAGATCATTGTAAGCAGATTGGTTTGAAGAAGTACAAAAGTTCCGCACTCCTAACATAATGCCTCTTTACAATCGATTTCAGTCAACGCCTTCTGCGGTTCGGAAGAACTAATGTTGTTGGAGAGATATAAACAAGTATTCCCGCCTAATAAGCCTATTATGTTTCATTTTCTTAAAAAACGAGGGAGGTAGGTCTTTGATTTTTGAACTGATTAAATGAATGACATTAACAATATAATGTCAATTACTATGCCAGCAAGTAATTCGCATTTCGAGCAAGCTTCATCGAGTGGTATGAGAAATGCAGGCTTTATTTTGTAAGGTTCCCCCTATTCAGGATCAGCGCAGCTAGTCCAGGCACCCCGAAGAGCGAAACCTCATTTCAATTAAATATAGTATAGAACTCTTATACTTTAATCATTTGCATGGAACAAAGATTTATATCTCAGTAGCCATCGCAGGATCGCTGACACTATGCCTGGCAGTTTCTACCCTCCCGGCAAAACGATGCAGATAACCCTCTTCTGATTGTACTGAAAAATCATACCAGTTTCCGCTTTGATTCAGTTCCCAACTCTTCTTTTTACTTTTTCCTGCTTCTAAATCAAAACTGCCCTGTTCTGCATAATCATAGGCATTGGAGGATAGCTTTAAGCGTAGTTTACTGTTCCCCTCATTCTTTAAATTAAGCATTATACCGCCCCTGCGATGATCATAACTTATCGTAGCCAGAGGCTCATTCATGGTGATATTACCTAAAAACTTCTGAAAATATCCATTAGGACCAAAAACTTCTAAATCATATTTTCCTCCGGAAGCTGTTTCCCATACATCTTCAAGTGATTTACCGGATTCTACTGTATAACGTCGTGGGATATCATCTAAACGATTTAAATCATAAACATGATAGACTGCACCGGCCAGGCCCTTATTTTCAAAAATCAGTTTTATGTTATTATCGTTTTTCAAAGTCCGAAAATGGCAATGCAGTCGGTATGGTAGGGCGCGAGAAAATTTTGTCCCCTTTTCCTGAAAAAGTGATGAAGGAGTTTCAGGAGCTACCGCCTTTGGCAAACGCTTAGAAACTTCATCCCGGATCTCATGATCAGAGGTATCCGGCATTTTAGGGAAAACAGGATCATTAGGGCGGTCGAAATCGAATGCAGAAGTAAGATCACTACTCACCGCTCTGTGCCAGGGAGTAATTGCAGGTATTGTTATTCCAAAACGCTTTTCAATAAATTGGGCAACAGATGTATGATCCGCCACTTCTGAATTTACCCAGCCCCCTTTGCTCCAGGGCGATAAAATATACATTGGAACGCGAGGACCCATCCCCCATGGACGTAAATTACCTGATATATTATCCCGCTTATCCAGGTAATTTGCCTTTCCCTTGCTATTATCAAAATACATCCCTTTAAGGTCAACTGTAGACTTTCCTGCGAGCGTATTATCCAGTTTGTAGGAAGGAACCGCAGGGGCAGGCAAATGATCGAAAAAACCATCGTTCTCATCAAATGTTAAAAAGAAAACGGTTTTACTCCATGTTTCAAGATTTGATGTGATGGCTTCCAATACATCATGTGTAAAGTCTGCACCACGATACGGACTGGATGGCGCACCGGGATGCTCAGAGTTTTTCTGCGAAGGTAGTATCCAGCTTACCTGTGGTAAAGTGCCATTTTTAACATCATTTTTAAGGTTTTCAAGAGACCAGTGCCGCATACCTTTTTCATAAATGGGGGAACCCGGTTTAGCATTGCGAAAACTTTCAAATGCCAGACAGCCATGCATTGCTCCTGTCCAGTTATCATTAGGATCCTGATAAATACGCCAGCTGATCCCTTTATTTTCAAGCACATCGGGAATGGTTGGCCACTTGAATGCACTTCCTTTGTAGGTATATCCCGGCTCTGGTAAGGCACCTTTTATCCAGCAACGAAGATTTACCGGTTCGGAATTTTCATCAGTACAGTTAATTCCTGCAGCTCTCTTTTCGGGATCAAAATTCGAGCCTGAAAAGAATACAATCCTGTTGGGATCGGTTCCTGTCGCAATGGAACAATGATATGCATCGCAAATCGTAAAGGATTCGGCCATTGCATATTGAAAAGGAAGCTCTTCCCGGGTATAATAAGCCATCGAAAATGGAGTCTTGAATAAAGGCCAGAAGCCATATTTACCCTGATTCCATGCTGCCTGCATATCCGAAAAGTTATGCGGAGTACCTGTAACCAATGCCGCATTGGAAGTTTTACCATGTGCCCTGTAGGGAGGAACAATCTTTTTGCCATCGGATTGATGAAAAGCACGTTGTCCGCCCTTCAAAGGGACAGGAAAGCGGTCTCCGAAACCCCTTACCCCCTTCATTGTGCCAAAATAATGATCAAAAGATCTGTTCTCCTGCATCAGGATAACAATATGTTCAACGTCTTTTATCGATCGGCTCGCATTATGTGCCTCAACTGCCAATGCTCTCTCCAATAAGGGACCCCATAATGCTGTCGCAATACCCGCACCAGCGCTCATGCTTATAAACTTTCGTCTGTTCAGTTTACTCATAATTATAAATAAATAGGCCGAAAAAAGCCTTGTATCAGTTCAATATAGCCCTTCTTAATTCAGTGTTAAAATAATCAATGTTTTCTGTTTTAGATCAACAGAGTATTATTTTTAGAACAAGATGGTATTACTAATTACAAGAATTTAGCTCATGGCTAATAAGATTTCAAAGAAGCTGGCCTTAAACACCGATCCATTCATTTTATTAGCATTAATTTCAGATTGTCAGATTGAAAACCAAATGCAGATTGCATTTAAGCAGCTATCCGGTTAAATGCATAGTCGACCTCTCCATGGGTAAAGTCTTCGTCTTTAGGTCCAAAATTATTTTTTGTATATTTGTATTTCCTGAACAATAAACCCTAACCAGAATTTTTTAATTCACCCCGGGTAGTTTATTGTTCCTTTAATTACAAGCAGGTTGCCTGCAAAAAGCCCTTATTCCGGCAAATACTTACGGCTCCCTGATTTGTTCATCTGTTCACTTCTCCTTTGGAGATAAAAACATCTGGCTATGTCTCAATTTTTGTCCAGAATCTATTTTGGTAATACATTACAGAATTGGCTAATATCACTCTCCATTTTTGTGGCTGGGATTTTACTGATCGCTATTTTTAAACGGGTAGTATTAAAGCGACTTAAGCTATGGGCCTTCAGGAGCGAAACGACATTAGATGATTTCCTTCTCAAGAACTTCGAAAAGTCAATTGTCCCGCTTTCTTATCTGGCTGTTTTCCGTCTGGCTATGAATGTATTAGAACTCGGGCCAAAAACAGCTTCTGTGCTGCACATTGCTACCCTCCTGTATATCACGTTTTTTATTCTTCGGATTATTACCTCGGTAGTGAAAAAATTTATTTTTTCATTCATAAGAACCAGTGAAAACAGGGATTCTGAGGAAAAACAAGCCAATGGCCTCCTACTGATTATCAATATTATAATTTGGGTACTCGGGGTGGTCTTCATAATAGACAATCTTGGTTATAATGTGACTACCCTAATAACCGGATTGGGAATTGGTGGAATCGCGATCGCTCTTGCCGCACAAACTATATTAGGTGATCTTTTCAGTTATTTTGTAATCTTTTTTGACAGACCATTTCAAATTGGAGACTTTATAATAGTAGAAGATAATATGGGAACTATCGAATACATTGGTATAAAAACCACAAGAATTCGAACTCTAAGTGGTGAACAACTAATCTGCTCCAATACCTATCTGACAAACTCCAGGATTCATAATTATAAACGGATGGAAGAGCGGCGGATTGTTTTTAAACTGGGTGTCACGTATCAGACCACTTCAGAGATTGTAAAGGAAATCCCTGAGATGGTTAAAGAAATTATCGAATCCACTAAGGATGTACGATTAGACCGCGGGCATTTTTCAGGATTTGGTGATTTCAGTCTTGACTTTGAATTCGTTTATTACATTTTAAGTGCTGATTATAATGTATTTATGGATAAACAACAGGAAATATACCATAGGATACTCTGCAGGTTTGAATCAGAAAATATTGAATTCGCCTACCCAACACAGACTCTCTATACAGTTCCAAATCGTAAAATGCAGGAAGTTCAGGAGTAAAAAGCAATCAATATTTAACCTGAGCTGATCAGCTTAAAGCAGAATCTATGAAAAAAGTGATAAAGAATATTCTGGTAGCAATAAATTTCTCTAATTCAAGCGAAAATGCAATCAAAATCGGTATTTCAATGTGTAAGCGGCATAAGGCTGCATTACATTTGCTAAAAGTTAACAAAGAGAACAATTTTCCCTACCCCAT
This sequence comes from Sphingobacteriales bacterium 16-39-50, assembly GCA_002257025.1. GTDB lineage: Bacteria > Bacteroidota > Bacteroidia > Sphingobacteriales > Sphingobacteriaceae > Daejeonella. Next base: position 305,136 of record NCHA01000001.1, read on the forward strand.
TGGAAAGAATGCATTACTGATAGGATTCAGACTGGAATCTATGATGGCTGAAATGAAATCATTAGAATCGTATGCTAAGCAATTGGAAGAAACTCATCAAATAAAATGTTATTACCACATTGAAGAAGGCAGCTTCACTGCTACGGTTGCCAGAATCGTTAAAATTTATAATTGTGAACTGCTTTTGGTAGAAAAAAAGCCGGATCCAATCCTGTTCAACATGCTCTATAACAGAGATGTTTCAACGATTATCAAATACTCATCCTGTCCGGTCCTTGTTGTCCCGGGAAGTTGTATTCACGATAATTTCAAAAAGATTCTATTCCCATTTTGGTTAAAGAAATTTAATTGCCCTCAACTGGAGGTGACATTGCCCATTATAGAAAAAAATGCTTCTAAAGTAATTTTGTTTGGGGCAATCAAGTCAAATAATGATTTGAATGAACTTAATGTCGTGAACAAGCTAATGAGTTCAGTTCATAAATTCATTTCATTTGCTACCAAAAACATTGAAACTGAACTTGAAAACACAAAAGCCACAGCTAAAACAGTCCTAAAAAAAGCAGCTGAAAACAAGTCAGATCTTATTGTAATTTCCGGGAATGTCAAAACCGGCCTTTCAGCACTTGGTAAGCAGAGCAATAACAGGTTCATCATCAATAATTCAACAGTACCTGTACTTAGTGTAAAATAAGCATTTGATAATCAAGAATTAGCCGGACCTAGAGTTGCTTTACTGATATTTTCTTCTTCATTTAATTCTTTGATATACTGATGCTTTAAATGATCATAAAGTGAATGCTTATCTATAATTATTGAGACCAGACTTGCAATCATACCTGCCAGTATAAGATAGAATATCACGCTGTGCCGGTCAGTCATCTCAAGTACCAGTATTGCAGAGGTAAATGGAGACCTGGTAACACCAGTAAGGAAACCAACCATTCCTGCTAAAATAACAAGGTTTGTACTTGTATCAGCGAGGTTAAACCAACCACTGATAAATGACCCGATGGAAGCACCGGCACCCAATGCGGGAGCAAATATTCCCCCGGCCCCTCCAGTAGTAAAAGAAATCAATGGTCCTGTTATTCTTAATAATGGTGTATACCAGGCAGAATGTTTATCGCTGGTAAAGAGCACCCTTTCCATTGTATCCTTCCCGGAGCCCATGATTTCTGGGTTGAAAAAATGTGCTGTAAAGGCTATAAAAAGTGCGCATAAGATAATAAACAGCACATGGTGACTTGTAAATTTCAACTTAGACTTCCAAACTAATATTCCAAGGATAAGCCTTGACATTATGCTCCCTGATATTCCCGCAAAAACAGCGACAAGTATTACAGGTGCAATTATCCATACCGAAAGATCATTGACCTTTGGATAGCCCAAATACAGGTATGAACCCAACAAGCCCTGAGCTGTTAATCCTGCAATTATAACAGAAGAAAATATGGCAGTTTTATAGAAACTGAAATGAGTTTTTGTTAGCTCCTCAATTGCAAATACAATCCCTCCTAAGGGAGTATTAAATGCTGCTGCCAATCCAGCCGCTGCACCTGTAATGATCACATTTTTCTTTGCAATTTTCGGTATCCATAGCGGAAGGCGCTCATTTACAACTCTGAAAACGGAAGCAGCAATCTGTATCGTAGGCCCTTCCCTTCCAATGGCAGCTCCACCTGCAGCCATTACAAGACTGGAAGCTATTTTAACGATAAGGATGCGAAAACCAAGCAGTTTATCAATAATTGAACTTGTTTTTGGCGAGGACAGATCAATTGAAGCCATTACTTGTGGAATACCACTGCCTTTTGCATATGGCGAAAAGTGCCTTACCAGCCACCAGGAGAACAGGAAACAAGCTGGAGTGAGTATAAAAAGAAGTAAACTGTTAAAATGAAATATCATTTTAGCGAACTCTTCTGCCATTAAAAATAATCTGGAATAGATAACGGCTATAATTCCAGTAATCACTGAAGCGATCCAAAAAGGAATTGCTTGCAATATATTCCTTTTAATTTCTTCATTTCGAATCCTGTCAAATCCTTTCTTAAGCGAAAACTTTATCCTTTTTAAAAATCTCATTTTGTCTCCAAATATGATTTGCCTGATTCAAATCTTCACAACAGTGATTGAATAATACCCTAAGAAAGCGATCCGAATAAAAACCTGAAGTGATGCTAAATTCAGTTCTTTTTCATAATATAGGCAAATATGTCCCTTACTTCCTGATCTTTTAACCGATCCAGTATGCGTTCAGGCATAATGGATACAGGTAATGCTTTCATTTCTTTAATTTGTTTCAGAGAAAGTATAATTTCTTTACCTGCCTGGGTTTGAATAGTATGGGTATCGCCATTGCTGGCTGCAATCTTGCCTTCTATAGTACGTCCATCCGTTGTGATAATCCTGTGAAGTCCATAACCCTCCCTGATATCAGCATTAGGATCGATTATATTCAGCAAAAAGTAGTTCACATTACTGCGTTCATAGCCGGTAAGGTCAGGACCAATATTTCCTCCTTCATTAAACAAGCGATGACAATAGCCGCAATTGGCCAGGTAAAGTGCTCTGCCCTTTTTAATATCGCCGGTACCTGTTTTAATCAATTTTGAATATTTAGCCAGCGCTTCATTCTTTTCTGAAGAACTCGACAGCTTGACATTTGGCCAGTAACGATCTGCCAGGGTGCTGATTTTGGCATCATTTAGTAACTTTAGCCTGCGGGCAAGCTGATCTGATACATCTTCTTTACTTATTCTTTTAGTTTCTGCGATCGCAATAAATAACTGATTTGCCCAGCCTGACCTGGCAGCAAACAATTCCAGCGCTGCATTCCGAACACCAGTATCTCCCCTGAACTGGGGGTATGCTTTGACCACCCTCAAACCAATTTCATCACTATCATAGCGTTGCAGTGCTTGCAGGGCTGCCTCCTTCATTGCCCCTGTAGACTTGCTGCTTTCAACAATTCCTAATAAAACAGGAACAGATTCCGGTTGATTTGTTTGACCAAAAATTACGATATAAGACAGGCGGTGATCAAAGTCAGCCTTATCATCGGCAATAACACTGAGTGCTTTTTTCACAGCTGTCGCATTTCCCTGTCTGATAGCCAGAGCTAAAGGCGCACCAAAAAGTTCGGATTGATAAGGTTGAATCGCTCTGGTCAACTCTGCTGACAAACCTATCGCATCCCTGCCCCGAAGCCCTTCCCTTAGTCCGCTAATTAATATTTTAGCATAAGCTTTTGAAGGTGCAAGGCTAATCAATTTTGAAGCGGCACTATAATTTGAATTGCCTGCGGGCATAATGTAGCGCTGCATTAGGCGTTTCAATATGACATCCTGAACGAGCTTTTTATGCCATATTGCATTATCTTCAAAAATCGATACAATTGCATCCCTGTCAGATTCAGATTTGGATTCAATAGTCCACCATATCAGCAAGGGAATATCTGGATCATTCGAATCATCATGATACTTAATCAGATTCTTTATTATTGGGATCGCAAATGATCCGGCTAATCTTTTTGCAGTAGCGGCCATTTGACTTCTAACTATCACACTGGTTTCAATAGCTGCCAGTGCAGCCAGCCTGCCAGCAATCGCAGGAGAGACTTTTCTTCTGTCGCCAAGTAAACGTACAGTCCATTCCCGCACATATTGATCCGGATGACCCAGGGCAATACCAGCCAGGTCATCACTTAAGCCTCCGCTCACATTAATAGCCCAAAGTGCCTCCAATGCAAGATCCGGATTGCCAGTTTTTAAAATGTCAGTTAATCTGGGCACAATAGACTTATCTCTTCGATTGGCAAACTGCAGCAAAGCCTGCTGGCGGAACCATTTATTTCTATTTTCAAGCTGTTTGATCAACTGTGAATTTGTTAATTTACTCAGATCAAAATTTTGATATGCAGGCTTAGAATCTTTGACGCGAAGCCGGTATATCCTGCCCGAGCTCTTATGCCAGGTATCCCGTGGATCGACATGCGACAGCCTGCTATCGTACCAATCGGCAATATAGACGGCACCATCAGGGCCTGCCTTGATATTTACTGGCCTGAACCAATGATCATCTGTTTCAACAATCTTTCTCTCATCCACATTCTTGAAAGTAGAACCTTTTGGTTCAAAGCGGCTCAATTGAACATAATTTAATAAGGGATTGATAGCAATCATCTTACCCTCATAGGCTTCAGGTAATCTGCCTCCCTCATACCTGATCAGGGAATGTGTAAAGCGGATTTTTTCTCCCAAAAGTTCCATATTTTCAAGATTTCCGAAGGTATAGGAATTTGTGTAGGGTCCATGTTTACCCAGACTTCTCGGATAATATCCACCCTGCTTATAGTAAGGACCACGATCGGAACCATTATTTCCTGAATATAGTCTTCCCTTACTGTCGAATTCAACATTGAAGGTATTTCCCCCACCTTCTGCAAAAACTTCGAAAACTTTGGTGTCAATATTATATCTCCAGATAACCTGTCCCGAAAAAGCAATATTTTTTGACACTGCAGAACTGATATTGGCGGTTGTGGTACTTCCCTGAGCACCATAAAGCCATCCATCAGGACCCCATCTTAAACTGTTGGCAACTGCATGGGTATCTTCCAGTCCAAAACCACTCAAATGAACCTCGGGTTCTTTATCAGGTATCCCATCTGCATCAGGATCATCGTACGAAAGCAGGTATGGTGGATTTAATACCCAGATCTTTCCCCTTCCGGTAAGTACACTCGTGGCAATATTAAGTCCTTTTATCGCATCAGTTGATTTATCATAGGTTCCATTACCATCCGTATCTTCAAATATGCTGATCTTATCAGCTCCAGTAAGTCCGCCTGGTGGAGCCACCGGTACCTTATCAAAATGTACCCGTAAAAAATTGTCGACACTGGTCACTTTTAGCCCAAGAGGATATGGATACTGATGATATTGAACCACCCAAAGCCTGCCACGGTGATCGAAGCTGAGTTCAACTGGCTGAACAATATCAGGTTCTGATAAGACCAGGTCCATACTCAGATCATCAGGAATACGGAAATTACTAAGCGCTTTCTGAGGCTGAGTGGGCTGGGTTGAATCGGTAAGCGCTCCTAATCCCTTAAAGGCTTCCATATAGCGTGCAACATCATCATTGGCCGCAATGTCTTTTATCTCAGGGGCTTTGCTTTGCTGATCAGTATTACATGCCTGCAGACCAGCAATCAGGAAAAATAATGAGTAAAACAGCTTTTTTTTAAGGTTCATCAGAAATTCAGTATTAAATTTTAATGTTATTGTTCGTATTGTTCAGGTAAAATAACTGAAGCATCAAAAGAATTAAGTTTTGCAATGTAAATCCTTTAATTTCAATCAATAGAAATATTTTCTTTCATAAGCACACCTGTAGCATAATTGCTAATTCCAGCTTGCTTCCCCTTTGCTACACTATTATCCTTTACCAGGGTACCGGTACATACTCCCCCTAAAGTTATGCCTCGCAGCATTCCATTATTTTTAGCATTCTCACTGATAATACAATTCATTATCTGCGAATTTGTACTCCGTTCAATCTGAATTCCATTGAAATTAGGATTTTTAATCTGGCAGGCATTGATACTTATTTCCCGGCTATCTTTCACTACGATTGCAGCTCCCACATCCTCACCCCCATTCCCCGAACCATCAATGATATTATCACTCAGTATGACATTCTCTCCATCGTTGAGTAAAATACCGCCATAAGCACGTGGCTCAGAAGGAAAATAATCTTCATTATGATCAAACACATTTCCATTTACGATCAGATTACGTCCATTATTGATCAGCAAATGATGATTATATCCACGAATGAAGGTATTACCAGTGATACTAATCCCACGGGTGTTTTCAAGATGGATATTTACCTCCTGATTGCTGATATGGTTGCCTGTAATGCTCCATAAGCCAATCTTATCAAGATTACTGTTTAAGCCCAAAAATCGAATATTTGCACCCCCCGGACTGGGTATTGCCTGAATCGTGTTGCCCGATATCGTTCCTTCGCGAACACTTCCACTCTGTATGCAATCCACCAAAATATCGGCGGAGGGTAATCCTTCAGGATCGCAATTATATTCTATATCATTTCCTGTTATCTGAAAATTGCGAATTTCACTGTTAATAACCTTGATTCCCCCTTTTTTACAATAGCTGATATGGCTATCACTGATTATAAACTGGTGGATATTTACCTGATCTAAGAATATACCAATACCGCTATTATTATACACATGGCAGGCATCAATCAGAACATTCCGGTTCCGGGAGGTCAAATGAATCCCGTTCCGCACGTTTCTGATAAGCAGGGCGCGCAGTGTGGGCATCAGGGTATTTTTGAGCTCTATCCCATCGGCATTAACATGATCCCCTATAATTTCAAGAGCATCGATCAAGGGCATCCGCTCTTTATCCCAGGTTAGCTGCATAACTGATGCTGGCAAGGCCGATCCTTTATCATGGGAACCAATAAAACGAAAAGCCGGACCCTCACCTGCCATGATAATGCTGGCACTTGCTCCGCGACCAGAAAGACCAAGAGTGCCCTTCAGTGATAGGTCTATTTCTAGAGTCTTAGTTATTCTGTAAGTGCCCCGGGGAAACTCTACAAGACCATCGGTAGCACCGGATATGGCTGCAGCAATTGCTCTTGTATCATCTGTTTTGCCATCCCCTTTCGCACCGAAATCTTTAACATTTATGGCATAGCCTATCTCATATTCCAAGCAAATTGTAAGGCAGATAAACAGGAGTTTAAAATAAGGAATGGAAAGGTGTTGCATAAAATGGGTTATCCTCCTTAAAAATAGAAAATATTTAAATGTTTCATTCCAAACGAACAAAATAAGGTGCAAAAGTCAGGGTATTAAGATTTATAACAATAGCTACATTAATTTATCAAAATCTCATCAAAAAGAATCAAAGCTGGCTTACCCTTAGCAGGATGCCATGAGGGCAGTTTTTTAACCGGCTTTGCAATAACTTTTAAATAGGAAACCAAAGCAGGTTTAAATTTAACCTCATATTTAAAGGTTTGTTGCGGATCCTTTTGAGCTGGCATTTTAGGATCAAAGGAATTCAGCAATTTCAAATTATCTTGGTCTGAGCCACCATAAACTTCAATTCTACTCGGAGGAAATACTGATGAATTAACATTTACAATTGAATTTAGGACAGTTGAACTAATTTTGACAGGCTGTTTAAAATTCAGAATCAAGAGCATATCCTTTTCTTTAAATCCCTGCCAGTTTGTGTTGTTTATATCCGGTTCTGCCAGTTGTCCATCGATTAAGGTTTTGGTGCCGTTACCCTTATAACTGATATCAGGAATACATAATAAACTAATACTATCAGGTTTGAATGCTGATCTGTAAAAGGTAAAATTGCTGATTTCACTGCTTTTCCATCCGGCTTTATAGGCTTTCGCTCTTATAATAGCATTATCACTGATTTGGATATCTTTTTTAAAGACCGGAGATGTCAGGCTGTCCGGGTCTTTTCCATCAAGAGTATATCGTATGATTACATCTTTTCTCGGATGATTTAACTGAACATTTTTCCGGTTCTGGAAGACCCTTGAACTGCTTTTGAGGAAGGGTTTTGATAACTGGATCAGGGTTGTCCCATCATCTTTAAATCCTGTAATGATATTCAGCGAGCTATTCGCTTTCTTTAATTGAAGTATATCCTTTTCAGTGAGTGAAGTATTCCATACAGATAATTCACGAAGGTTTTTATTGGAAATGAGTGGTAATAACTGCTGAACTTTAACTTTTGTACCAGATAAAGATAAAACTTGCAGTTTCTTCAAAGCACTAAGATCCTGAAGTCCACTGCCACTGATATCGGTAAAATTTAAATCCAGTTTTCGTAATTCCTTCAGTTTGGAAATAAAATCCAGATCCCCGTCTTTAACAGGCATCCTGCTTAATCTGAGTGAAACAATCTGCTCCTTAATCTCAGACAATTCTTCAAGAGATTTAGAATTATAGGCGTTCTTGCTGAAAAAACTAACCGCCAAAGCAGGTGATTCCCTTGAAACGGGACTAACCATCCTATAAAAATTATTTAAATCTTCAATTGTTTGTTGGTCTGCAGCAGCAAAATCATATTCCTCCCCGACATTTACAGATGGCTTCAGTCGTGCTGCTGCGAGAATTCTCAAGGAATCACTTAAAGGCAGATCAATGACCCTTTTCTTGAAATCAGGACGGTCTTTGATCCATTGAAAAAGAATTCTAACTTCTTCAGGACTTAATTGAGGTTTTCCTGAAGGCGGCATGTGCTTTTTATTGCTGATTGGCATATGTATTCTTTCCAATAAAAGACTGACCTGTGGATCTCCGGGAACATAGAGTTTGCCGGTCTTCCCACCTTTCATAATTGAAACTGAATCCGTCAGCTTTAATTTACCTTTTAACTTCTCATCACTATGGCAGCTAACACATTTCTCCTGAAAAATAGGTTGAATGACATGGTCATAAACCAATGCCTCCTCAATTGGTACAAGCTGACTTTTAGTTATGGGCTCAAGAACGAAATTGTCACCGTGCGTGAGCACAGCTCCAAAATGTCCGGCAAGGATAATACTAAAACTTAGAATAATTGCACCTGCTTTAACCACAGCACCTTTATACCAATTTGAAGATCTGAAAACATAAATCAAAGAAGCTAAAAATACAATGCTTACCCCTGACCATTTATGCCAATTCAATACTTCTCCGCCCTCATAGGAGTCTTCAAGGGAAAGAAAAATACCCATGATAACCGTTATTGCTGCAAGCAAAATTCCAAAGAACATAATTTTACTCGTGATACTTTGGTAGAAAGCTCTGCTATCCTCTTTAATATTAAACTGCAGGAACTCCATGATTAGAGAAACAAGCAGCAAAACAATTGGAAAATGCAAAAGCATAGGATGCATTCTGCCCAGGGGCTGCAGCCATTGGGGGATGATCAGTTCATTTTCGAAAATCAATAAAAAGACGATCAGGGTATTAAAAAACAGTAAAATATTACCCGAATAAGCTTTCAGATTGATCTTCATATAAATAACAGGATTAGATTTTAGACTCGTTTAAATTTATAAGGGTATACTTTTCCTGATGCCCATTGTGCAACATAAAGATTTTCATCATCATCAACACAAACATCATGCGGATGAACAAAGATCTTCTCTGCCTGAATCATGGTCTGCAACTGGGTATCTTTATTATAGATTGGTTCGGTACCACCGATATTTGAAACAACTTTGTTCTCCTTATTCAAAATAGTCACAAAACCAGATCCGGCATTTGCCAAACTCGGGGACCGCAATACAGCAGCATATAAATTATCGTTTTTTATTACTGGCCGACAAACACAAGCCCCGGGCAAATTGATAATTTCCTGAAGCTTGCCATTCATTGAAAATCGTTTGAAACAATTACGTGTTCTGTCGGTAACCAATAGACTTGGCTCAGAATAGCGACGGTCAATTACTATACCATGAGCATTGTCCAGATATTCATCTCCGGTACCTCTCCCACCAAAATAACCTTTAAGTTTACCCGAACCATCATAATGCAAGATATACTGAGCTCCGTATCCATCGGCAACAAAGAAATCACCATTCTTATCAACAGCTACTTCAGTGGGAACGAACTCTTTTGCATTTTTATAAATCCCAGCTTCCATCGGCACATCAATGGTCATCAATATTTTACCGCTCATTGTGGTTTTATAGACCTGATGTTTTTCAGTATCCGTTATGTAAAGATACTGAGTGCCATTTTCATCAGCCAAAGTAAGACCATGCCCACCCGGAAATTCATTACCCCATGACTCGAGAAGCTTACCTGATTTATTATAAATCAGTACATTATTTTTAGTTTCATTTGTAAGCAGAATGATTCTTCCCTTTTTATCCTGAACCATTTCATGACAATCTTTAACCGGATATTTTGCTGAATCCAATTGACCCCAGCTCGTATCAAGGGTATAACGCATACCGTTGTGGCCATAAACAGGTCCTTTATCCTTTGCGAACAAATCTTTAGTAATTAAAAGACCTGCGGTAAACCCTGCTGTGTTCTTAACGAATTTCCTTCTATTCATAAATTGAATTATACTTAGTCAATTAAGCTAAAATATCATTGATTACCTTACCCGAAACGTCGGTAAGGCGATATCTTCTTCCAAGATGTTTAAATATCAGTTTTTCATGGTCCAGACCCAACTGATTCAGGATAGTTGCCTGAAAATCATGCACATGAACCGGATCTTTAATAACATTATAACCCAGATCATCGGTTTCGCCATATGAGATGCCTGGCTTGATTCCTCCACCTGCCATCCAGATACTGAAACATCTTGGGTGATGATCACGGCCATAATTCTCTGCTGTCCAGCTTCCCTGACTGTAATTTGTACGTCCAAATTCTCCGCCCCAGATTACCAGAGTTTCATCTAATAATCCTCTTTGTTTCAGATCAGTAATCAATGCAGCCGATGCCTGATCTACATCTTTGGCTTGTGAGGCTATTTCTGTAGGTAGATTACCATGGTGATCCCATCCCTGATGATAGAGCTGAACAAAACGAACACCATTTTCTGATAATTTACGTGCAAGTAAGCAATTGGCAGCAAAGGTTCCAGGAGTCATTGAATCAGTACCGTATAATTTGATGATATCATCCGGCTCCTTTGATAGATCCATAATTTCGGGAACAGCTGTTTGCATACGGTAAGCCATTTCATACTGTTGAATTTTTGTACTTATCTCCGGATCACCAAATTCTTCGTAAGAAAGCTGGTTTATTTTAGATATCTGATCAAGAAACTTTCTCCGCTCAAACTTATTCATCCCATCAGGATCATTTAAATAAAGTACCGGATCATCTCCACTACTGAATTGAACTCCCTGATGTATTGAGTCCAGAAAACCACTAGCCCATAACTTAGAATAAACACCCTGACTATTACCTTTACCTCTTGAAAGTAATACAGTAAAGGAAGGGAGATTTTTATTCTCACTTCCAAGTCCATAACTCAACCAGGAACCCATACTCGGGCGGTTACCTTGCTGTGCTCCGGTCTGAAAGAATGTTAAAGCCGGATCATGATTGATGGCCTCCGTATGCATTGATCTAATAATACAAATATCATCTACAACTTTTGCTGTATAAGGAAGCATGTCACTTATCCAATTTCGCGATTCGCCATATTGCTTAAAATTTGCGAAAGAACCTACCATAGGGAATGATTTCTGGTTGGCTGTCATACCAGTCAGACGTTGATTACCCCTAACAGAGGATGGAAGATCCTGCCCCGCTAAATCCCTTAATTTCGGTTTATAATCAAACAGTTCAAGCTGCGAAGGAGCACCATTTTGAAACAGATAAATCACCCGCTTGGCTTTAGGTGCAAAATGAGGAATACCGGGAGCGAATCCGGAATCAGCAGAATCACCCGAAAAAAGATCCGGTACTAATAGTGAGCCTAAAGCAGCACTACCAAGTCCAAGACTGAGCCTCGACAGGAAGCGACGCCGGTTAAAGTTTAATCCATGTTCCAGAAAATCTTTTTGCATGATTAAGTTTTTGTAATGGTTTCTTCAAGATTGTATAATGCTGATATAACCTGCATCCAGGCAGCTACCGAACTTTTATTCAGGTCTTTAGGCAAAGGGTACTCTCCTACTGAAAGGAGGCTTTCAGCACGATTCATTTGCTTCTTAAATATATTGAGTTGATCGGAATAATAAGAGGTAAGAACTTCGATTTCCTTTTCACTTGGTTTTCTGCAAACTATTAAACGAAAAGCCCTTATAACCTTTTCTTTGGCTTCTATTGGTTCCCTGTCAAGTTTAGCAGCCAATACCCTTGATGCTTCAAGTACCGTTGGATCATTCATCATAATCAAAGCCTGAAGCGGTGTATTGGTTTTTAAGCGGTTTACTTCACATTGGTCCCGGTTACTTGCGTCAAAAATACCCATAACAGGTGGTGGAACAGTGCGTTTGACAAAAGTATACATTCCACGTCGGTAAAGATCCTGATCGTGATCCTGTTTATAGTTTCTCAATATTCCGCGTCCTGAGCTGGCAGTTTCCCAGAGTCCCGGTGGCTGATAGGGCTTCACACTTGGTCCTCCAATTGTTTTAACCAATAAACCACTGCTCGAAAGAACCAGATCACGCACAAGTTCTGCCTTGATTCTGTATCGCGGTGCTCTTGAAAGAAATATATTTTCGGGATCTGCCTTTAATTTGTCGGGGCTTATCACTGCCGATTGCCGGTAGGTTGCCGACATAACCATTTGTTTAACAAGACGTTTCATATTCCATCCATTGTTCATGAAATCAACCGCCAGCCAATCCAATAGTTCAGGGTGTGTCGGTAATTCACCTTGCATACCAAAATCACCAGAAGTTTTTACAATTCCACGTCCAAAAATTTCCTGCCAGAGCTGATTTACAAAGACTCTGGATGTAAGAGGATTGCGTTTATCAAATAACCATTGTGCAAGTCCCAGTCTGTTTTTTGGAAATTTAGGATCGAATGCCAAAATGGATTCAGGTGTGCCGGCATTTACTTCCGCACCGGGAGCATCATAAGCACCACGATCAAGTATAAAGGTTTTTCTTAGTGTATCCCTGTCACCCATAACGGATACAATTAGTTTGTTGGTATCCTGTTTATTGATAAATTTCAGGATTTTATTGACCTCATCATTACTGATCTCAATCATTGGTTTTTTGGCATAAGTCTCCGGTCCGCCAACAGTTGATTCAATACCAACTTCCTTAACGTTGTTAAAGAAGGAATAGAGCTGATAATAGTTCTTCTGAGAGAATGGATCATATTTATGATCGTGGCATTGTGCACACTCCATAGTAACTCCAATCAGGGCTTTTGAAAACGTATTGGTTCGATCAATCACATAGGAAACACGATATTCTTCATCAACAACACCACCCTCTTCAGTAATTTTGTGATTCCGGTTAAAGCCGGTAGCCAGAATCTGCTCCTTTGTGGCATTTGGAATCAAATCGCCAGCAAGCTGATAGGTTATGAATTTATCATATGGGAGATTTCTGTTAAACGAATAAATTACCCAGTCCCTCCAGGGCCATTGGGAACGGTAACTATCATCCTGAAAACCATGTGAATCAGCATAGCGTGCAACATCGAGCCAATGGAGAGCCATTTTTTCTCCGTATGCCGGACTTTTCAACAACTGATCTACGAGTTTTTCGTAAGCCGCCGGACTATTATCAGCAAGAAAAGCATCCATTAAATCTAATCCAGGCGGCAAGCCTGTTAGGTCCAGGCTTAAACGCTTTAATAAATATTCTTTTGGTGCCTCCTTATTTGGAGTCAACCCCTTCTGCTCCAGTTTACTTAAAATGAAATAATCAATTTCATTTTTAACCCAGTCCTTATCTTCGGGTTCAGGCAGAGGTGCTTTCTTTGGTTTTACGAATGACCAATGAGTTTCATATTTTGCTCCCTGATCTATCCATTTTTCAATCAGCTTAATTTCATTGGATGATAATTTCAGATTAGATGATGGCGGCGGCATCATTATCGTCGTATCTCTTGTTGAAATCCGGAGGAAAACCTCAGAGAGCTCTGGCTTACCCGGAACCAGAGCATGAGCACCAGGATTTTCTTTCAAGGCTTTATAAGCACTTTCTTCATTATCAAGCCTTAACCCAGCTTCTCTTTTATTTCCATCAGGACCATGACAGGAAAAACACTTATCCGATAAAATTGGTCTGATGTCAAAATTATAGCTGACTTTATCTGGAATATGCACTTCAGCCTTTTCTGTAACAGTATTACACGCCTGAATGCTATAGAGAATTATTGTGATAATAAGAACTAAAAGCGGAACCCTTTTATTCATAAATTTACAATTACCCAATGATCGGTTGAATTTATTTTATCTAAATATAAGAATACCTGCGGATTAGAAGAATCAATTTTTTATCCAAAAATATGAACTCAGTCAAGAGAATAATTTTGAGCTGAATTATTCAGAAAATACCCCAGGATATTTTTTGAGAATGAAAATTGAGGACATACCAATATTTGTTAAGCATCAGAAGATGTTCAATAATAGGCTTCAGACATTAAGATTTTACATATCCCTAAAGGTGGTTCCCGCTGCCAGAGCAATAAAACCAACTAGTAATAGGGTATAGTTATGCTCAGTCAGAAACGGGACATCAGTGTAATGACCGACTATTCCCAAAATTCCACATATTAGTCCAATGATCCAGGTTATTTGCTTTGGAGCCGAAGGTGCTTTCATAATAATTTTTTTAGAATTGATGAGTAGAGCTTTGAGTGGATTAGTAAATATATCATTTAAATCAGATACATGTGATTTTAAATGATATGCTTTCATAATGTTCTTTCCCAACTTAAAAGCATGCTTGTACCCCTGGATAAATCTGGAGATTCTCAGTTCATTTCATATCAAATCGTTTGATCACCTCTTTCTCCAGCCATTCCCTATGCATGGGGTGTGCAATAGCGATCAGTGCCATCGCCCGCTGTCTCAAATTCTTTCCAAAAAGATATGCAACACCATATTCTGTTACAACGTAATGAACATGAGCCCTTGTGGTAACTACCCCTGCCCCTTCTTTCAGAAAGGGAACTATTTTGGATTCACCGGTTTTTGTGGTAGAAGGCAGGGCAATGATTGGTTTCCCCCCTTCAGATAATGCAGCCCCTCTCATAAAATCTATTTGTCCCCCTACCCCTGAATACTGATAAGTGCCGATTGAATCGGCGCATACCTGACCTGTTAGGTCAATCTCTATTGCAGAATTAATGGAAACTGCTTTGGGATTTGCACGAATCACCTTGGTATCATTCACATAATCAATCTCAAGAAATACTACCTGAGGATTATCATCTACAAAATCATATAATTTTCGGGTACCAATCGCAAAACCGGTTACAATCTTGCCACGATGCTTTTTCTTGAACTTATTAGTAATAACGCCAGTCTCCACAAGAGGAATTACGCCATCTGAAAACATTTCAGTATGAATCCCGAGATCCTTATGATCTCTAAGACACGATAGAACAGCATCTGGTATTGCACCAATGCCCATTTGAAGAGTTGACCTGTCTTCAATCAGTTCAGCACAAAATCTTCCTATGGTCATGGCTGTCTCATCAACCCTGTTTCCATAATTCACTTCAGGTAAGGCTTCATCCACATTCACCAGAGTATTTATTTCACTGATATGAATAATTCCATCTCCATGGGTACGTGGCATTTGTTTATTTACCTGTGCAATGATATGTTTCGCGTTTTTTACTGCTGATCGGGCAATGTCTACTGAAGTTCCAAGTGAACAGAAACCATGCTTATCGGGTTCTGATACATGAATTAATGCAACATCCAAAGCAAGAATACCTTTATCAAATAAAATAGGTATCTCGCTCAGGAACACTGGAATATAATCACCATTTGTACCGTTGACAATCTGTCTGACATTTTTAGAAACAAATAGCGAATTCATGAAAAAACTAGCTCCGAAATCGGGAATGTTAAACAGATCATCCCCCAGGGTAGTAATGCTCACTAATTCAACATCTTTTAGTTCTACACTTCTTTTGAAAAGTGCCCTCAACAGGCTCATGGGTGTTGATGCACTTCCATGCACAAAGACCCTTTGTCCGCTTTTTATTTCTTTAACAGCATTTTCAGCTGTGCTGTAATTGACTACCATTTTTATGATTTCAGACTATTAAATTATTTCTGGAAGTTAATCAATCCTACTTTAAATCATGAAATACAATAAAATATAAAGCAAATTGATCAATACAGGGAGTCCAATTGGAGCTTAAAAGAATCAAATTAAAGTGCGGTAATTAAAGGGGATAAGTTTACACAAAATGGGGAAAAAAGTACTCAATTTCGTCATAAAAGACTGCCACAATAGGAATAATTAAAATCACTTTAAATTAAAATTACTTATTGATGTACGAAATATTATTAAACACGGGTTAAAATGGGCCTTAGTAATCAAATGTCCTATGAATCAGTTGGCTAAGGCATAGATATTGAGTTTATTAAAGCTGATGCGAAAGAAGAACTACTATTTATTCATTTTTTTAATTGTCTTTTCGGCGATCAAGGTTTTTTCTCAAAAACCGAAGTTTAACCTGAGCAAACTAAATAGTACCAACGACATTTCACAACACACCATTCTGAGTATACATAAAGATAAATTTGGATTCATTTGGTTCGGCACACAAGATGGTTTGAACAGATATGATGGATTTAAGTTTGATGTCTATAAATATTCCGATAATAATAAGCATTCCCTACCCTCAAACTATATTCAAACGATCAGCGAAGATAAAGATGGTAACCTCTGGCTTGGTACAAGAACCCATGGCATAAGTAAATTCAGGAGATCTGACCGAACTTTTATTAATTACAAGCATGATTCAAAAGTAAAAAAATCATTAAGCAGCAATAAGATCAACCATGTTTTAGTGGATAAAAAAGGCAGGCTTTGGATAGCTACCAATAAAGGCTTAAATCTGTTTAACAGTAAAGCAGAAACATTTCAGCACTTTTTTCATAATTCATCCGATAAAAATAGCCTAAGCAGTTCCAATATTATTTCAATTTATGAAGATTCGGGGAATAATTTATGGGTTGGGACAGATAATGGGCTGAATCTTCTAAATCCAGAAAGCGGAAAATGGACCAGATTTTCTGATAAACGCCCTGGGCATCAGAGCAACAATTATATCAACACTATTATTGAGGATAATCAAAAACAATTATGGGCAGGAACTTACGAGGGCCTGAATCTGATAAATAAGCAAAGTGGTGAATTTACATACTTCGCGATTGATCCGGAGAAAAAATCTTCTTACAATGTCAATCCAGTGTTTACGCTTGCTGCCGGAATTAAAAACAAGTTATGGATAGGATCTAACACCACACTTCAATTATTTGACACTGAGTTAAAAAAGAAGATAAATATTGCGGATAACCAACAAATACAAAGTTTAATTCCTGATGACGGTATTTACTCACTCTTAAATGATGCTTCAGGCATTTTATGGGTAGGAACCTCAAGTCATGGGGTTTTAAAGTATGACAGAAATTTATCATATTTCATGCCATTAAAATATTCTCCTGACAATACGCCCACCGCAAAAAACATCATCAGAGGAATAGCCGAAGATAAAAAAGGAAACCTCTTTCTGGCTACAGATGCCGGCCTGGATTATTTCGACCGCTCAAGCAATACAATACAAACTTATAAACATGATATAAATAAGTCTGGCAGCCTGGCAAGCGATTATACCAGCCAGGTTTTAGTCAACAAAGCCAATACCGGTGTTTGGGTTGGTACAGCATCTAACGGACTGGATTATCTTGATCTTAAGAGCAGGCAATTTAAGCACTTCAAAGCCGGAAAAGGCGACTATACGATCAATAATAATGGAGTATATGCTTTACTTGAAGACAAAAAAGGCAGGATATGGATTGGTACTGATGGTGGCGGAGTAAATGTTTACGATCCTTTGAGCAAAAAATTCACAAAGTACACTCACAATGATAATGATCCTGCCACAATATCTGATAACAGCATACAATATCTTTTCGAAGATAAAGCAGGCAGGATCTGGATGTCAGGTTATAGTAATGGGCTGAGCATTTTTAATCCGAAAAATCAAACTTTTTCTCATTTAAATAGCTCTAACAGCAGGATAAGCAGTAATGTAATCAGTACCATACATGAAGACAGAAAAGGTAATATATGGATTGGGACTATGGAAAGAGGTCTCAATAAGTATGATCCAAAAGCGGGAACCTTTAAATCTTATAATGAAGATAATGGTCTGGTTAATAATACCATTAATTTTATCAGTGAGGATAACAAGGGTTTTATATGGATCAGTACGAACAGCGGCGTGGTCCGCTTTGACCCTGAAAAGGAAAGCTACCGAAATTTTGGAAAACACAATGGTTTGAAAAGTTCGGAGTTCAATATGGCATCAGGGGTGAAATTAAAAAGTGGAGAAATAGCCCTAGGAAACATTAATGGATTTAATATTATTGACCCTGATGGACTTCATTCGAATAAAAATAAGCCAAAAGTAGTTCTTACTTCTCTTGAAATACTCAATGAGGTTGTTCCCATTGGAGCAAGTAGTTCTCCCTTGAAAGAAAGTCTGCTTTTAGCAGATGAAATTACACTTGAACACGGGCAATCTGTTTTTACATTATCATTTGCAGCCCTCGACTTCTCAGTTCCTGAGGATAATAATTATGCCTATAAACTGGAAGGCTTTGACAAGAACTGGAATTTTGTGGGGAAGCAACGAAAAGCAACCTATACAAATCTTGATCCCGGAACCTATGTGTTCAAAGTAATTGCATCCAATAATAATAATATCTGGAATTCAGAAGGAGTAAGTTTACGTATAAATATTACTCCCCCTTTTTGGATGACATGGTGGTTCAGAATGTTAGCTGTGCTGATATTAATCGGCTTAGTATATCTGCTATTCAGGTTCAAAATGAGAACAGTACGAAAACAGAAAGCAGAATTGGAAATACTTGTTAATGAAAGAACCTCACAAATATTAAAGCAAACTAATGATGTAGAGAATCTAAACCAGGAACTTCAGAAGCAAACAGAGATCCTTCTGGAACAAAAAAATCAGGAATATGATGCCCGTCTGCTTGCTGAAGAGATGAAAAAAGAAGCTGAACGGGCTAATCGTGCTAAAAGCACATTTTTAGCAACGATGAGTCATGAAATAAGAACACCAATGAACGGTGTACTTGGAATGGCTACCCTGCTTTCTGAAACAAGGCTAAACCATGAGCAGCTGGAATATACCAAAGCCATTAAGCAGAGTGGAGAAGCCTTATTGAATATCATCAATAATGTACTTGATTTTTCAAAAATAGAACATGGAAATATTGAACTGCAGGAACATAATTTCACTTTAGAAAATTGCATAGAAGAAGTTATCCATTTATTTCAATCAGGAATTAGAAACGAAAGAGTTGCCATTCGATATAAAATCGATGATAAAATTCCCAAATATGTAATCGGAGATAGTTTACGACTTCGTCAGATTTTAATCAACCTGGTTGGAAATGCTGTTAAGTTTACAGAATCAGGAGAAATAATTGTCAATGTAAGTGAAATAGATTCTGGTGCTGAGGGAATTAGTCAACTTGGCTTTTCAGTAAGTGATACCGGCATCGGAATTCCAGAAGAACAACATTCAGATTTATTCAAGGCTTTCCATCAATTGGATTCGTCAATCACAAGGCAACATGGGGGTACAGGACTTGGATTAGCAATTTGCCAACGTCTTGTTAAATTGATGGGTGGTACAATTCATATAGACAGTAGTAGAGGGGCTGGAACAAGGGTAAGTTTCACTCTTAATTATAGAGTTGGAGAAGGCAAAGAAAATGGGATGACGGCAAGTTTAAAAGAAACAGAAAGTGTATTGAATGAACGTGATAAGCTAATCAATCCTAATTTTGCATCAGAACACCCCTTTAATATTCTGGTTGCTGAAGACAATCAAATGAATCAAAGAGTTATCCTCAGGGTATTGAAGAATCTGGGGTATTCCCCGGATCTGGCAAATGACGGCTTAGAGGCTTTGAAGATGATGAAACTTAAGCACTATGACCTTATATTAATGGATATACAAATGCCAAATGTAGATGGTCTGGAAGGTGCACGAATGATTAGAAAATTATATGGAAAGAGTCCTGCAATCCTCGCATTAACTGCAAACTCAGGAGATGAAGATCGGGAAGCCTGTTTAAATGCCGGAATGAATGAGTTCCTGACAAAACCGATTGATGTAAAATTACTTATCCACCAACTTCAGGAAATTTACAGAAATAAAATACAGAAGGTATCTGCCTAATTACCTGATTTCTTTAAATGCGAAGCGCGAAACAGGTTTTCAGATACCTGACTTTTATATGAGAACAATTTTATTAGCCCTCGTGCTGATCCTTCTTATTTTCATAGCAAATGCTCAGGAAAACAGTGCAATTATTACCGGAAAGATCATAGATTCTAATGGTCTTGGTCTTTCTCATGTACAAATAGTTCTGGAAGGAACAAATCAGGGAACAATTACTGATGAAAGTGGCCATTATTTATTAAAAGCGGAATCGGGTAAGTATATACTGATCATAAAATCAATTGGTTATATTACCGAAAGACGTCCCATAGATCTAATTTCCGGTGAAACTTCTACCCTGTCTTTAAGTCTTTCAAAAGACGTCTATGCATTGCAGGAGGTTATTGTTTCAGGTTTAAAATTTAAAAGTGCTACTGCCACAAAAACCCTGATGGAATTACAGGATATCCCTCAATCTATACTGGTTTTAGGACAAAAAACGATCAGGCAGCAAGCTGTATTTGATTTGAGTACCCTAAGCAGAAACATAAGCGGTCTTAACTTTACAGGAAATTATAGTGGTGCAGGTTCTTCTCAATTTTTCAATGCCCGGGGATTTGACCTGAATGATTCACAAAATTACAGACTGAATGGAATTATGATCTGGAATCTGGGCAATAATTATTCTGACAATATTGAGCAGATAGAACTTCTTAAAGGACCATCCTCTGTCCTATTCGGAGATGCAACACCCGGAGGAGTAATCAATTTCGTGACAAAAAAACCGCTTCCAGAATTCATGGCTGAATTAAGTTTCAAAACAGGATCATGGGAATTACTAAGACCTTCCCTGGATATCACAGGGCCGCTTAACAAACGAAAATCCCTTAGGTACCGTCTGAATACCAGCTATGAACAAATGAACAGCTTTAGGGATTTGGTTTCGTCAAAGCGCTCATTTATCGCTCCTACGTTAAGCTGGGATATCAATAACAAATTATCACTAAACTTAGAAACAGTATTTAAAAGGTCTGAAGCTATTGATGATGCTGGATTGGTTTCACCAGATGGTACAATCAGTGGACTGAAAAATTTGAGGCCGGATCTATACCTTGGGGATCCCGGCAGAAAGTATCTCTACAGTGATCAGACCAGTTTTTTAACGGCAAAATATGATCTCGGTAAAACATGGAAGATCAAGGGATCCGGCTTTTATGGTCTCACCAAAAACCGGCCTTTTGGATTATGGTTTGACCAGCCTGATTATCAGGGAAATTTTGCCAGAAGAGCATATGGTTATCATCAGCGTTCGGGCAACGGATCAGCATCTATTGAAGCTAATGGAGAGTTTTATACTGGCAGTATTAAACATAACCTGTTAATTGGTGCTGAATACCAATCCACAAGATACCGATATACCAATGAAGGAGCATTGAGTCTTCTGGATACCAGTAATTTAGTTAAACCCATAATCAATAATATACCTCCAATACAGCCAGCAGAAAAACCATTTAGGCCGTATATTTCCTTAATTACCAGGAGTGGTATTTTTTTTCAGGATCAATTGATGCTTTTCAAGGATAAACTTCAGTTTTCAGCAGGCATTAGAGCAGGTAAAACCAGTCAGGGTAACCATTATTATCAAGATCTGTTGGCAGGTACCGATTTTGAGGGATATGTGGATAATATCATTAGCAAAAACGTAATTAGCCCAAGACTTGGCCTGGTCTATAAAACAAGCCATTGGACCTCAATATATGGCTCATGGTCAGAGGGGTATGAGATAAATTCGCCTGATATTTTTGCGAAAAATTTTCTAAAATATGCAAGCCCGCCTGCAACTATCAGCAACCAACTGGAGTTTGGAATCAAATCCAATATTTTAAAGAATAAGCTTGGATTAAGTCTGAGTGTCTTTGAAATCAATAAGCACAAACCTTATGGCTATGTTTATCTTGATCCGGTTAATCCCAATTACGACGAATATGATGTTTACTATGAGGGGCATCACAGAAGCCGGGGATTGGAAGCTGATATTGATGGTAAACTCTCTTCATCAATTACATTGACGGCCGGAGCAGCGTTTAATATTACCAGAGTGATTAATGATCCGGGGTACCCTTCTGGAAATTTACTACCAAATGCTCCCAAATACAGCTCAAACATCTGGTTAAATTATGAATCTCAAAAAATGCTGAAAGGATTAACAGCCGGTGCAGGTTGGTTTTATAAAGACAAATTTTATTCAAGTATTGCCAATGACCCTAAGCTACTTATTCCGGCAGGATACACGATGGATCTTGCGCTTGGTTATAAATTTAAGAAGTTGAGTGCACAGTTAAATGTGATGAATTTTACAAACAGAGTCAATTATCTTAATCCCTGGCAATTTAATCTGTTCGAAGTGAGACCAATACGGCAGTTTGTATTCACATTAAACTATCGGATTCAAGAGAAAAAAGAGAATTAGGCAATTGAATTTCGCCAGGAAATAATTGAGTTAAATTGAGGCAATCATCTCTAAGATATCAGAAGTCTGAAAACAATTATTCCTTAGGTTTCTCTGATTCTTTCTCCCTTTCTTTCCTTTTGAAATAGCCTCTTAATAGAAAACTGCTTTTTAGCGCTTCCATGTTTTGATTGAAACTATCAGTCCCCTTGCGGAGGTTGTCAATACTTGAATTAAGGTTCTTTACCATTACAGAGTCCTTAAGGAATGCATTTGCAGGCCCTTTACCAGAACTTACGTCCTCCTGAATACCTTTTACAATGGTTCCAATATCATTGGTTAAGCGATCTGCCTGGCTTCCAACTTTATTCATTTTAAGAACAGCTTCATTAAGGTTATACGCAAATGTAGTGTCTTTTAAAAGTATACCTACAGAGCCTTTACCTGCCTTCATATCAGCAATAATGGTATGCAGATCATTAGCCATCATACCTGCTCTGGATGTAGTTAAACGAAGATTTACAGCCGATTGACGAATTTCTTTCGGAAGTGTCTCATCATTAAGTAATTCCCATAATGCAGTACTGCTATTGATCCGCTGTACAGTAAGCTTTAAACCTGAAACAATTTCTGAAATATCATTGTTAGTGCTTGACAATTTTTGGAGAATCGCATCGGTATCAATTGGTTTTTTGGAGAAAATAACGTCACCTTCCTCAGCAAGTTCTGCATGTTCCTTACCGGGAACAATATTGATAACCTTGTTACCAACAATACCATCTATCCCGATCGAGGCAATAGCATCTTTTCGGATAATATCCTGCATTTCAGTATCAATCATCATAGATACCTCTATGGTGGTATCATTAACAATTTTTATGTTTTTAACTGTACCAGCCTGAATACCTGAATAACGAACATTATTCCCGGGAATCAATCCCTGTACATTTTCAAATTTTGCTTTTAACAAGTAGGTAGAACCAAAAAGGCTTTTATTTCTTCCGATCATAAAAAGCAGCAGAATAAGAAAGGCCAGACCACTAAGTACAAAAACACCCAGTCTAACGCTATTTACAATTTTTTTCGCCATAAAAATCTATTCAAAAAACAGTTTTACCTTTGGATCAACTGATTGTGTTATTTCTTTATAAGTACCACTCGCATAACACTTTCCATCAATCAGCATCACAACCCGGTCACTTGCCATACGAACACAATTCATATCATGTGAAATAATCAATGATGTAGTTTTATACTTTTGTTGTATTTCTACCATAAGTTCGATGATTTCTTTACTAGTTATGGTATCCAAACCCGTTGTAGGTTCATCGTAAAGGATGATTTCCGGTTTTAAAATCAATGTTCTGGCCAAAGCGACCCTTTTCCTCATCCCACCTGATAATTCTACAGGCATCATATCAATGGTATGTGCAAGCCCAACATCTTCGAGGGCACTAATAACCATTTTATCTACTTCTTTTTGGCTAACTTCCAGACAGTGCCTTCGCAATGGAAATTCCAGATTCTCCCTTACAGTCATCGAATCGTATAAGGCATTACTCTGAAACAGAAAGCCCACTTTCGCTCTGATCTGATCCAATTCGTCATGATCCAGATCAGGAATATTATGACCAAAAATATGAATACTACCTTTATCAGGCTTTATCAATCCAATAATACATTTAATGAGCACCGATTTACCTGAACCCGATTTGCCTAAAACAACCACACTTTCCCCCCTGACCAGTTCAAGATTAAAATCATTCAAAACATGATTATCAGCAAAGGATTTATACAATCCTTTGATAATCATTACTTTGTTTGATTTTATATCTAGTTTTAATTCAGAGTGCATATTTATTAATAACCCAATATATCAGTAACCTGAACAGCCAGCAGGTCGATTACAAAAATGAGTACTGAAGAAACAACCACAGCAGAATTGGCAGAACGTCCCACTCCTTCTGTCCCCTTACTGCTATTATATCCTTTATAACATCCTATAATTCCTACAGCAAATCCAAAAAAGAAACTTTTCGTAAATGCAGGCAAAACATCACCAAATACCAGGTTATCAAAAACCTGTGTCCAATATAAAATGAAGCTTGTGTTTGAGTGAATATTAACTCCCAGATAGGCACCGTATAATGAAACTGCATCACCCAGCATAACCAGCACAGGAAGCATCAAAGTACAGGCTAAAACCCTGGTTGCGACAAGATACTTGAAAGGATTGGTACCACTTACTTCCATCGCATCAATCTGTTCGGTAACCTTCATCGATCCAAGTTCAGCACCTATGCTGCTGCCTATCTTTCCGGCGAATATCAAGGCAGTAATTACGGGACCAACTTCCCTTATTACCGCAATCGCAACAATAGCGGGTAATTGAGCTTCTACACCATAGTCTGCCATCGATGGCCTAAGCTGCATGGTTAGAACTAGCCCCATAATAAAAGCTGTAAGGCCTATCAGTGGCAGTGATTTATAGCCAATTACATAACATTGTTTCAGAAACTCAGAAAATTCAAAAGGAGGATTTAAACCATGTCTGAAAAAACGAAGGCTAAATCGGAATAACTCGCCGTTCAGGGTTAAAAATGATCGTAAATCTGACTTTATTGACATACAATTTATTGATGCAAAATACCCATTATTTACAAAATTAATGATTGTAGGAATGATGAGTCTGACAGAAGTCAATAAAAAACCTGACAAAACTCATATTTATCAAAAATTAGTATTTGATTTTTTACAAGAACAGAGCCAAAATCTATAAAATTAATTTCCTTTAACTCTTTTAAGAAGGGCTTTGGCAGTTTTTATATTCCAGCCATCAAACCGGCCTCTTTGCACAACCAATTCATTATCTTCAGGATGCTGCAAATAATAATGGAAAACAAATTTTCCCTTAGGGTCATACCATCCTATGATCTGACCAAAACGCAAATCGTTAAAAACCAAACTATCTCCATGATGCTCCACGGTATAAAAGTCCTTTGAAAACCGGATCAGTTTCTGAAGATCCGGATGATCTAATACTGGAGTTAAGAGTGAGTCATTTCTTGGGAAATATTGAAATGTCATCGATTTACTTTTGTCAAAAAAAGATCGAAAACCAACATGATAGCCATTGTTATCACCCGCCACCACATACCATAGCCAGTTCTGTAAGGGAGCAGGCGTTGTAAAATAACGGGTATAATAAATTTTCTTTTCCTCCAGAATCCTCCTGACATCATAGTCTATAACCGCTTTATTAAACAGACAATAGATAAGGTATAGGGAGCACATTCCCAGCCCAAATCTCCACCAAATTCTTTTTTGTCGATCTTTTCCAGTCTTTAAAAACAAGAGTGCTAATAGAGCAATACCAGGCCAGATCGAAAAAAAAGGATCAGCTACATAAATTGCATTAAAAGATATTCGTTTATGGCTGAATGGCTCAAACCATCCAACACCATAATTATTGAATGCATCGATGAAATCGTGAATAAACACCAGAGAAGTGAAGAAAAGAAACCACTTTAATAAACCAATATTATGGGGTCTATGCCAGCGTTCAGCCAGCATTGCTAAAATTAGTCCTGATATTAAACTGAAGAGAAATGAATGGGTAAATCCGCGATGAGCCAGTAAATTAGATGCGGTATCCATCCAGAATGAGGCTAAAAAATCAATATCAGGGATACTCTGAGCCAGCGCACCCCAAAGCATTGCCTTTCTCCCTAATTGTTTACCGGCAAAGGCTTCACCCATGCATGCACCGAGGGCAATATGAGTGATTGAATCCATTAATCAGATACTTTTATACTTACAGGAGTCCCTCCTCTATTCTTACTTTCATCAGCTGCTTCCATAAAAGCGATTATTTCTAAGGTTTCTTCCGGATTCACCGGGGCTTTTCCTGTTTCAAAAAACCGGACAATTTGTTCAAGCAAAGGATCATAACCCTTAAATTCACCCAAAGTAAGGTTTGTCTTTTCACCAAAAACTGTTCCTCCAAAATCGCTTGCAGCGACTTTACCCCCATAATTATAATTGCCATTACGTGTGCCCCTAAAACTTCCCAGTCTTCCATCTTCCCAAACACCAACCACTACATCAGTGTCTTTAGTATGTATTCTGGTTACTTTTTTACAGCCTATACCCATTATGGCAAATAAGAGCTCGACTCCATGAATACCGTACCAAAATAAATCCGGATGCGTCTTTTCAATAATTGCCGGACTAAAAGTTTCGGCACCTAACACTTTGCCAATTTTCCCTGATTTAATATCAGAAATACCAGTAATAAATCTTAAAGACGAAGAAGAAAACACAGGCGTATTGTATTGTTTTGCAGCAGCAAATATTGCTTTTGCATCCACAAGAGATGTTGCGATTGGTTTATCAATGAATAAGGGTTTACCTGCTTTTAATACCTGCATAGCCTGGTCAAGATGTAAACGTCCGTCATTGGTTTCCAATAGAACTACATCTACTTTCTTTAACAGATCAGCTATAGAGGAAACTATTTCCACTCCCATCTTTTTCACTTCTTCAGTATATCCGGGGATTCTTTCAACACTTGTAATGATGTCATTACTCCCTTTTGGATAGGCCGCAACAATTTTATAGCCTCCATAAACGGCAGCAGCATCTGTGGCGTTTAATGTTTTGGTAAATGCTACCGAATGTGAGGTATCTAAGCCAATAATACCGACTCTTTTCCCTGTTGCAAGGGCTGATTTACCATAAAGTGAACTTATATTTCCATAGATACCTAAACCAGTACCAGCCAGAGCAGACATCTTTATAAAATTTCTCCGATTGTAACTACTCATAAAAATCTATATTAAGCTTGTTTCTGTAGTTATGGTTTCAAAGCAAGATAATAAATTATAGTTTATCTCTGTTCTCATAAACTTTCATGATCGCGTTGACAACATCATCCATATCCTGAGTGCTGCCCAGTAAAGATGCAACTCCTTCAAGAACCACCATTTCTTCATTACAGACCAAATCACAAATTGGCATTTGCATTTCTTCCTTGTAGCGTTTAAGCCGGGCAGGTGAATACAATGCCTTGTATTCTCTTAATCCGATAATTTCATCCACCCATGGCTCACCATGAAAACCTCTGGCGATGTATGGACTTAGATTAATCCCTTCTGCAGATAAGGCTCTCAGAAATTTACTTCTGTCAGCATTGTTAAAATGCTCTTTCCGATAGCTCATTGCATATTTATAATAGCCGGAACTTTCGGTTCCCGGATACATTTTTTGAGGAACCAGTCCGGGAAAACCCTTAAGCTTAGAATCCAGATAAGCGGCATTTTCATTTCGCTTTTCAAAACGCGCTCTGGCACCGGCAATCTGACCCATCAGCACTGCACCTTCGAATTCATTCATACGGTATTTAGGTCCAATTGTCACATTAAAACCTTTACGGTTGGTCCCGTGATTCTGGACAGTAAAACATCTGTCCATCAAGACCTCATCATTTCCAATGATCGCACCACCCTCTCCGCAAGAGATCTGCTTGCTTGCCTGAAAACTGAAACAACCTAAATGACCAATTGTTCCCAATTGCTTACCCTGATATTTTGCAAAGTTTGCCTGACAGGCATCCTCAATTACTTTCAGATCATGTTTTTTGGCAATAGCCATAATACGCTCCATATTGCAGGGCATACCCATAATATGAACCGGAATAATGGCTTTCGTGTTCTTATTAATCTTCTTTTCTATCTCTTCAGGGTCAAGCTGGAATGAATCTCTGTCCAGATCAACCAATACTGGTAAGGCCCGGCTCGTTAAAATAGCAGAAACTGTACCGAAATCACTATATGGTGAAGTAATGATCTCATCTCCGGGTCCAAAATCCATGGCCTCAACGGAAGTCGCTAGTGCCTGAGTTCCAGATCCTGTTCCAATACAAAGTTGGGTACCCATCAAACGGGCATATTCCTTCTCAAATGTTGCTACAGTTCCTGTTGGCGATTGGATGCGGCTCCAAATCCCACTTTTTGTTGTTTTAACAACTGAGTCAATTAGTTTCTCATCGGCTATCATTGCAGGCCATTTAGGCCAGACCTTTACTCTTACCGGTGTTCCACCATGTATAGCCAGTTTCCCGGTGTTTCGTGGGGTATTTCCAAACGCAGGGATCACGTTGGAAAAAGCAGTTGCAACAGTAGTGGCAGTAACTGCAGTAATAAAATTTCTTCTAGTTAGGTCATTGAATTTCATATAGTTAGATTTACCCAGATGTCTGGAATGAATATAATTTCAGAACTATTCTTCAACTCAAAATAGCTTTTGAGTTAAAATATATCCTAATATAAAAATATGCGTGTACGTAACCGAATTTATTTACAAATTAGACAATAAAGCAAAAAGGATCAGAACTTATTTAGATTTTACTGTCAATAGTTTATGAATTGCTTTCATTAAGATCCCTTCTGCCTCGGCAGTTACCCCAGAAGCCTGACCGGTTTCATAACCTCCCTGCGAATAAGCTATTGCATTGCCAATATAACCAACAGCATAGTCGCCATAGCCAGCAACAGCTACGAACAGATCCGGCCGCTCAGCTTTAGCAGCAAGCTGATACTCTACAAAAGGCTCACCCGGTAGATGTAGAATTCGTGCATTTCCGATACTAAGCAAAGAAATATCAATCTTTTTCCCTGCTTCTAAGCGCTTTAACCACACCAGCTTAGATAGATTATTGGATAAAAAAACTGAGGTTTGTGTTTTCATCGCTGCTTCCAGGTTCTCTATACCAGCTGCTGGCTTTAAGGCGACTGATTCAATACTCCATTTCACAGAAGCCGGACTTACAGGATTACGTTTGTTATTATCCCAGGCGCGCTTCATTCCGTCTGCCAGTCGCTCTGCAAGAATCAGCCTGTTTTCCTTAGCACCGTCATTATATTTTCCGGCAGTAAGATTACCACCGGCCCCATTAAAATGAATGTGCAGAGCATCAGGAACAGCCAGCTGACGCATAAAACGCGCAATCCCGGGAAAATCCGGATTGGAAATACCGGTACGGTAATAGCTTTGTGGATGAGAGGCATAATAACTTAACACTGCTAATGGTTTGTCATTATTCCAAAAACTGATCAGCGAAACCATTGGATCAATTAGTCCTTCGGGAGCTGCTCGAATAACAGAATCTTTTGTTGCTGATGTGCGTGTATACTTAACTTTTCCATCAGGACCAAGAATCCTGCGGTTTGAAGCCACTTTATAAACCTCAGCCTGCCCGGTTCCGATATGTGTAAAAGGAACAGCGCTTGTAATTGATTTAGAAATAGCTTGCCCCAGGCGCTGGATCAGATCCCTGGCATAGCTACCTTCGAATGCCAGTGTACTTAATCCAGCTGTTTTTAGCATATTCTCAGCACCAAAATCAGAGGTTGGTGCATCATGCTGATGAATAGCATGTACGACCACTCTCGAAGGAATAGTACCCGCAGCTTCAGCCATAATACGTTTAAATTCATCCTGACTATCATTTGCAATACCAATCCAATCTACTGAGCACATTACAATCGGTTCACCGGCACCTAAGATTACAATACCTTTTGCCCTTAAACCCAGATCCCAGCTATTGATCATTGGATCATAAGTTAAACTGCTGCCAACAGGTGGGGTTGCATCTACATCAAATGTTGCCAGTTTCAGTTGACTCTGAACAGTTTTTGGATAGAAATCTGCTGCGAGAGCAGAAAGGGGACTATTCAATAAAAGTATAATGAAACAAAGAAGAAAAGTGTAAATAGATCCTAAGATAATTCTCATGGTATAATCTGTTTTTGCATCAATTTTCCTGTTACTAAAAAATCGATATAGCTATTAAATGGTGAAAATGTACAATTCGTGTTCTTCTCCAGCCCGTCAACTCTGCCGCTGGTTTAATACTTAGCTCAAAGAATTTTAATTTCTGTAGAATGCGCTGTTCTCTTTTGTCAGAATATCAATAGGCATGAAATAAATCTTCTCTATGGGAGAAGAGAAAGCAAGGTGCTGATAAAGTGATATAAGTCCCCTGTAGCCCTGTTGCTTCGGTTTCTGACAAACTAAAAAGTCGATGATTCCCTTATCCATATACTCAATGTTCTCTTTCAGAAAATCGTATCCAATCAGAATCACATCCTTTTTAGAACTATCAATAAAATGAGCAACTTTTGAGACTCTGGAATTCGTTACAAAAACGATCCTGATATCATTATGTTCAGTAAAAATATTGCTCAAATACTTTTCAATTGATTTAAGATCGGTATCTCTTATATCAATTTTCAAAATATTATCTGACTTTTTATGCTTGTCAAAATAAGCCCTGAATCCTTCTTCCTTTTTCAAAAGGTGATGATGATTATCGATCTCCCTCGAAATATTTACTATGAGTATTTTTTCACCGTTTTTAATCAGATAACTAACCAGATGGGCAGCCAGATAGCCACTGTGATACAGATTTGGACCGATATAACTCAGGCTGCCCCCATTGGGAAGATCTGAATCAATCAGAACATAAGGAATATTCAATTCCCTGCATTTTTCCGTAAACCTGACGGACTCTTCAATAAAAGAAGGTGCAAGTAAAATACCATCGGGGTTACTTTCAAGAATAATCTTTGTTTGTTCAACAAAAGATTCAATCTTATTCTGATCGTAGAAATATTTGTCAATGATAATTCCAAACTGCTTGATTTCTTTATCAGCCTGCTCTATTCCTTTCAAAGGGGCATCCCAAAAACTGGTTTCCTTTGAAATCTCAGGTATAAGGGTAGCTAAACGAAGGATTTTTCTGGAGGCAAGCCTTTGTGCAAGCAGGTTAGGCTCATAATTTAATTCCTCAATTATACCGAGAATCTTTTCCTTGGTTTGTTTGGAAACCCCTTTTCTGTTATGAAGTACACGGTCGACAGTTGCAATTGAAACATTAGCCCTTCTGGCAATTTCTTTTACTCCCGTAAGTTCATTAACTCGCTTTTTCATAACAAATTTCAAAAATGTTTTTTAGTGTATCTCTTACACAATAATAACTTTAATCCCCGGCTTTTCAAATCAAATTATTGGAAACATTTCATTTTATTAATATATTCGTTAACGTACCCGTCTATCAGATATTAAAATTATTAGCTTTTAAATCCAAACAATAAATATTGTCCGATATGAAAAACATATTCATTATTTCTCTGGCCTTAATTATACCGTTTGGAGTTTCCGGTTATAAGGTAAATTCAGAAATTAAAATGCACCCGGGTTTCTGGGCAGATTCGATAGAAATATCAAGAGCCAGAGCAGACCTGCTGATCTCTAAGCTTCCTAAATCAGATCCATGGGATGCAAGACCGGATGGAAGTGCTTTGGCCTGGGGCGAAGCTGCTACTCTTGAAACGCTCGTAGATATGTACGAAGCTACGGATGATCCTGCTTATTTGAAAGAAGTTGCACGCCGGGGCAATCGTATGCTGACACATCGTGATGACCTAAGCGGAGTAAAAGATGGTTCGGGAAATAGTCGTCCGGCATGGAGCATGGGGTTAAAATATGTTGTTGCAAAAGGAGCATTGCTGGATGCTTCAGGAAAAATCGCGATCAGCATACGCTCCACCCCTTCTTCAAACAATAATCGGACTATTATCGAGCTTATACCTGACTCAAAATCAAATAGTTTCAGCTTAAAGTTAAGCAACAGTTTTTTTAAGCGGGCTGAAACATTTTCCAATCTGAGTATAGATCCTAATGATGAAAGATTCATTGAAAAAATAGTTAATGATCCATTGTCACCGTATTCGACCCGGGCGGGAGATTTTACTGATACTAAATCAAACCTGATCAGAGTTAAAGTCACAAGGTCAGCTGTACCTGTTGCACAAAGTATAAGTTTAGAACCTATACCACTTGCTTATACAGGCTATTTGGGTATCATTTATCATCCACTACTCAGACTGGCCGAGCTCGCAAGACAAAAAAGCGAATTGGCTGAGCTCAGGCCCGCTGCTGAACGCTTTATAAAAGCAGCCGAAGAGTCCTATGTTGATGCTTCGGCCCGCTTATGGCGAAATGGCCCAAATCAGGGTGAGGGTTATTATTTAACCTGCGAAAGAGGTGAATCATTTCCGGCTGACAATGTAGGGCAACCTATCAATTTTCTGGGTATGCATACCAGTTCTCAACTTACATTATATCGTTTAACCGGAAAAAAGGAATATTTGGAACGTTCTGAAAAGATGGCAAGACTGTTAAAAAATCGCTTGCAGTACAATCAGGATTCAAATCTTTACGTTTGGACCTATTGGTATGAACCTATGACTACCGTCGGATGGAAACCTGAGGATATGCTTTCTTCAAATGTTATGATTTATAAAGGCTCCCCGAATGTTGAAGACAGCTCACATGGAGTGCTTGATATTGCGATGGTAACTGCTGCCAACCGTGCTGGTATAGTATTTACAAAAGAGGATGTCCTGAGATTTTCAAACACCTTGTTAAAGAACGTGATTCTTCCAGACAGAAGCGGAATTCGCAGGGCTGTTGATGGAAAAGGTGGCGATCATGCGGCTTACTTCCCTATTTTACATGGATGGCTGGAATTGGCGGCGTATAATCCGGAAGTATATCAGGAAATTCGCAAGACCTATTTGAACAGGTCTGAAGAAAATCTTGCATTTACAGCCGAATTATTAAGATGGGAACGCAAAATGAAAGCAATTTCATCAGCTTCTAAATAAGTAAGAAATAGCTTTTAACTCTGAAAATTATTAAATTCAATTTTATCGTTGATAATTATGGCTGCAAAAGATACATCAAGACGAGATTTTATTAAAAAAAGCTCTTTGGGGGGGCTAGGAACTGCATTAGGAATTGGGACAGTAATCCCTGCAATTGCAGAACAAGGTCTGAATACATCTGAACATTCAATCAGTGATGAAAAGCTTCATGTTAAACCCAGATTTCATAACTGGATTGTGGATGAAGGTGAAGAATGGCTTGAGCTTAATACCAAACAGGCAAACCTCGACTGGAATATTCCGGTTTCTCAATGTGCACTTGTTTTACTTGATGTATGGCAACGGCATTATCTCAAAGAACCCGAAGAAAGGGCAGAAAAGATTATTAATGAAAGATACGTTCCCTTATTAAAAAGTTGCAGAGAATACGGTATGGAAGTAATCCATTGCCCTTCACCTCAGGTTGCAAAGACACATCCAAACTGGGTTAAGCTCATGTCAGAGGCTGAACTAAAACCCATACCTGATAGCTGGCCTCCTAAAGAATTTCGCAATTTAAGTGGCCCATATAATGTTTACAGGCGTCCTTTTACACAAAAAGAAGCAGAACGTAATGCACTCACACCACTGACCTTTCATCCCAAGGTTGTTCCGCTGAATAATGAGGCAGTTATTGCCTATGGAGAGGAATTACACCGTTATTGTAAACAAAAAGGTATACTCTTTCTGTTCTTTGCCGGTTTTAATACAAATGCCTGTCTGATTACCAGAGATTACGGTGCATTACAAATGAATTATCGTGGATATCAGGTGAGTGTAATCCGTGATTGTACAACCGGAATGGAATCCAGAGAGACTCAGGCAGGTTTGCTGCAAACTAATGGAGCCTTGCTCTTTTTCGAAATGTATGGCCAGTACACAGTGACTTCAAATGAAATTATCAGTGGCTTTTCGAGAAAAGCTTAATTAATTTTTGCCAGTTATCTGTTGTCAGTTGTCAGCAATATATTGGTTCATTGAAAATTCGATAATCATAGTACTTTAAGGTCAGTTACTTGCTTTTAGCTTTAAGCTTTCTGCTTTAAGCTTAATGAGCTCCTACCTCCAGTCCACCGGAAGTTTCAATGACCAAACATCATTAACTAATGGAGGTGTCATCCCTCCTGCTATCCATATTTTATCCTGAAAAACAAAGGCTGATTGTTCATGACGGCCCTTCCATACATTTTCTGATTTAAACTCTTCCCAGATAATTCCATCCTTACTGCTCCAAACATCTGAATGATTTTTATATGGATTATTTGACCACCCGGCCATTACCCATATCCGGTCGCGATAGACTACTGACGAAAACCATAAACGCTCGTGCCAGGGCGCAGCACTGCTAAGTTTAGTCCAGTGAATACCGTCTTCACTACTCCAGACATCATTTTTAGCATGATACTCAAGAACATAATTCCCTCCCCCAAAAACGTAAATCTTACCATTCAAAACGGCCGCCTGATGATATGCCCTGGGCGACCAGCCTGCATCAGCAGTAGCTAATTTCCAATCCCGGCCATTTGAAGAGTACCATACATCATTCTTAAGACTGCTTTTGTCTCCAAAATAATAGTTCTCAGTACCTCCAAGTAACCAGAGTTTTCCCTTAAATTCTACTAAAGCCGAGGCAATTCTCGGCGACCATGCAGCCTGATTGGTTTCAAGCTTCCAGTCTTTTCCATTTTTAGAGGTCCATACCTTATTACTTGCAGAATGTCCCTTCAGACGTCCATTATACCAGCCCCCCATCATAAACATTTTATTTTTGAAGGTAATGGACATAGACAGGTCGCTGTGTATCCATGGTGCAGAATTCGTATGATTTTTCCAGCTTCTACCATCCGGGGAGCTCCAGACATCACGTGGTGGTGCTTCCAATGAATTGAACCAGCCTCCAAATATCCAAAGTTTGTTTTTGTATACCAGTTCACCCTGCGAATCCCTGGCCTGCCATGCGGCATTTGGGGTTTCCATAACCCAGTCCCCAATCATTTCTTGTGCCTGCACAAACGGACTCAAAAAAACAGAGAATAAGAATACTAAAGCCCTGATAACTCTCACAATATTTTGATCTTTTAAAATCATTTTATGCAAATAAATAATTTAATTAAATAATTATAATTAATTGATAAACAATTAAATAGCTAATAATTTTTTAGCATTTCCAGACCTTAGCATTTCCTTAATTGTTTCATCAGCCTCTCCCGGACTTAATGATTCAATTCGCAACAATCCGGTCAGATAATCCAGAATCGGGGAATGGGTACCAAATGCAAACTTATCGGGTCCATAGTTTTTCAAAAAATCAGACATATTTGTTATTGTCCTGCCCGAAGTATCAAATAACAAATCCGTCTTCTTGATCAGTGCCATTTCCTCTGCATTAAGTGTTGCTGCATTGGCAAAATTCAGAATCATATATTTCGCATCTGGAACGGCTTTTATTATCGGCAGAATACTCTTGAGATTCCATTCCCTGATCACATTATTCTTAAGATTTGAGATGTCAATCCAGGAACGTTGCCGGCTGTCGACCATCCTGAAATTAAAAACAACAGGTAAGCCAAAATCACGAACCCGCTTCACAAGTTCAATACATGAAGGATCAAGGATTTCGAAATCATGGTATTTAGGATAAATTCTAACCCCTTTAAACCCGTATTTGTTAATACAAACATCCAAATCATCGCGCCAGCCGGCATAAATCGGGTTGATGACTGCAAAGGGAATAAAGCGATCCCGGAATTTTGCTTTAGATCTGATCTCTTCGAATAATTCTTCGTTTGCCGACTGAGTATTTTTATAAAAAATCCCATTCAGATTACTGATTACCGAAATATCCACACCAAATTTATTCATTCGTTCGTGTAGGGCATCACAAGTATTATGCTTTAGCTGCATAAATGGCCAGTGACCAACGTATGCATTAATATCAATCAACATTTCTTCCTGATTTTTTTAAAATAGAATTGTAATTATCAAAAAAGACCTTTTTTTTCTGAGTTTCAGTAAGATTTGAAGCCAGGATCTTTCCAACGCTCTGGTAATAGCAATTATCAGATCCAAAGAAAAGGCGGTCTTCTCCAAGGCATTTCACCGCAAAATCAATCATGTTCTCGGCATTATTACTCCCGGAGGTATCCACGTAAATATTGGGATATTTTGCAAACATTTTACAAGCATATTCCCAGTCGCCCCCTCCCCCAATATGTGCATACTGAAACATTGCTTCAGGGTACTTCTGAGCAATTTCAACAAAATCTTCCGGTATCGATGTTTGCGGTCTGATGCCGATATTATACTTCATCCTGTAACCACCCAGGCCAAGTTGAGCATAAGCATGCATATGAATGATCATCTTTAAATCAATCATCTTTTCTATGATTGGATAAAACAATGGATCATTAATTTTTAACTGAGTATACACTTTTAGCCCTACCATACCCAGATCTACACAACGTTTTATTTCTTCCAATGACTCTTTTTGAAAAATGGCATTAAGGGTAAACTGTCCGACCAAACGGTCGGGATATTGTTTCATGCACTTAAGCATTAAATCATTGTAGGATCTGAATTCTTTGGGTGTTCCCTCACCACTATAAGCCGGAAGGGAAATATACATCTTGTCTATTCCCAAACGATCGGCAAAGGAAACATTTCCTTCCGGTCCCCCATCAAAAAGATGCGCATGCACATGTGAATCAAGTTTCCGGTATTTCATCACATCTTTCATCAGATTGTAAGATGAGACCGGAATTTCAGAACTCATGGTATCCTCTAAGGTACCAGACCGGGGTATACCCATAATCTGATCAGATACAAGAAGTCCGGCAGCAGATAATGCAGTTCTGCTAACAAATTTTCTGCGATTAATATAGTCTGACATAAATGATTTTTGCGGAAATTAAATTCAATAATCCAAGTTAATATTTTTATACGGTTACGTACACGGGTAACCCTTCTTTTTGCATAAATTAAATCCTATTAAATATTATTCCATCAACTCTATATAAAATGAATAAACGATAGGTTTAGGGCAGAAATGTATGATGAAGTATGCTATTTTAAGGGCAAATGATCTTGACCGAAATATTCGTATTATTGACATTATAAACCACAATCAAAATCATAAAAGGGATGTTGGAACATCCTTAACATAAATATGACAAGAATTACTGAAGAATCATCAAAGTACAGGCATTTGGAGAAGATGTCTGTTGAAGAACTTACTTCAAACCTGAATAAAGAAGATAAAACTGTTGCATTGGCCATTAAAAAGGCTTTGCCCGAACTTAATACCCTGATTAAAGCAATTGTATCTAAGATTGAAAATGATGGAAGATTGTTTTATGTTGGTGCGGGTAGCGGTGGACGCCTATCCGTTCTTGACGTGATTGAACTGCCAACTACCTTTGGGGTTTCTCCAGATCTTTTTAATGTAATTCTTGCAGGAGGTAAAGAGCATCTGATAGAAGCTCTGGAAGAAAAAGAAGATGACGTGAATGCTGCCTGGTTGATGCTTAAGGAAAAAAAAGTATCAGCAAAAGATATTGTCATTGGTATTTCGGCTAGTGGTACTACCCCATTCGTATTGTCCGGATTAAAGGAATGCAGAAAACAGGGAATCACCACGGCCTGCATTGTCAGTAATCCCGGATCTATAATCGCAGCAGAGTCTGATATTCCCGTAGAAGTAATCACCGGACCTGAATTTGTTACCGGAAGTACCCGAATGAAATGCGGGACAGCTCAAAAAATGATCTTTGATATGATCAGTACCAGCACTATGATAAAACTTGGAAAGGTACTTGACAATCAGATGGTTAATGTAAAGTTAATCAATGATAAAATTGTGGACAGAGCCGTAAAAATGCTTATGAACAATACTGGAATTACAGTTTACCATGAAGCAAAACAATTGCTTATTGAACATGGGAGTGTAAAACGAGCATTAGACCATTTCAACCAGATTGGGAAATAACAATAATCAGATACTTTTAAATTACTGTAAGCGATATACATCCCCGTTCCTCAGGATTATTAGAGGATTTGACGAGTCTTTTTCATTGAAAATGTTTGAAATTTCATCAGGAAACTGAAACGATTCTTCTGCACTTTCTATATTCGAAAATTTAAACAAACGGCCCTGAGCTGTAGCAGCGATGTAATGTGACTTATTCTTGATTTGGTATCCTTCAACCTTTAGAACCCTGTCATTCAATGTTTTTCTGAAAATTGTATTCCCCTTATCATCCAGCACATAAAACTGGAAACCCTCAGTCCCGACCAGAATATCAAGCTTTCCATCATTATTAAAATCCCCGTGTCTGATATCATTTACCTCCCC
This sequence comes from Sphingobacteriales bacterium 16-39-50, assembly GCA_002257025.1. Taxonomy (GTDB): domain Bacteria; phylum Bacteroidota; class Bacteroidia; order Sphingobacteriales; family Sphingobacteriaceae; genus Daejeonella. The sequence goes on from NCHA01000001.1 coordinate 343,655, forward strand.
ACCTACATTGCTGGTCCAGTATTCCTTTATTTTTTTATCAAAACCGATCATCCTCACTTCACTTTGTTTTGTTCCTAACAGAACTGTTGGTTTAACGGTTTCAGACCCTTTATTCAAGACATGGGCAACTTTCCAACCCGGGCCACCGGTTTTACCTGTGATCAGCTCATTATTCTTTATCAGGGTATAATAGTAATACTCAAGTGCAAAAACACCCTCTTCCTTACCATCAGCGTCCAGATCGGCATATTCCATGTCCTCAATACCATAGTAGTATAAGACCTTTTCATTTTTTAATTTTCCGTCCAGATCCAGTTCATAAATATACCTGTACTGAGTGCCAACCATAATTACAGGCTGCTGGTCTTTGCCATTCTTGTGTGCAATCCTGACATTTGTTATTCCTATCAGATTACCCTTATATTCACGATGTGGCTGATCATCGGGGAATTTATAGTTCCACAATTCTTTTCCATTGATGTCAAGTGTATGGACATACCAGTTCTCAGTGGCAATAAAAATAAGAGCTTTGTTACCAGCATATTGAAAACTCACTTCATTCACTCTTCCTTTGGCTGAAAATTCCCAAAGCTTATTTCCTTTTGAATCAATCGCATTCACATTCCCGTTTATTCCACCCAGTAAGATATCCGCAATATTATCCCCATTCAGATCAGCAGAAAATGAGCTGCTAACCTGCTCTTTCATCGAATATATCCTGTCGGAACTTTTGACCGGTAAAGATTTGATTTGATTTTGGCTGATTAATGGCTTAACATCTGGTACAGAAATAATTTGTTTCAAGATCTGGCTTTGCAGATCAGCCTTCCACTCAATTTTTCCTGAATCAATCGCGGACTGTCTTAGGGTCTCCCCTGATTGTTTATACTTAATCTTGTCCTTCAATAAATCAAATGCTTTCCATTCACCACTTTTCCTATCCCACTTAAAAAAAACTGCATCTTTAAAATTAAGCTCCTGATTTCCTATCCTAATTTTTGTCACTGAAGCTGCAATAATTACATTATCCCCAATCAGATTAAATTTTCCATTACTGGAGAATACTTTACTATTTAGTTCATCTTTCACTGCAAGCCATTTCTGATTTCCGGATATTATTTCAAATGCATTTTTCCCAATATTGGCAGAATGAACAAACTCAGCATCCGAAGAATGGCTTGACAAAACGTTAATAAAACCGGTCTGATCACCTTTCATGTACTCCTTTTCATTTATCACCTCGGTTAAAACAGTTTCATGATCGGCATAAGGATATGGATAGACAGTTTTCCAGTATTTAATGAAGTGCCCGTATATATCTTTAAGTCTAAGATCTGCTGCACTTAAACTCTGAAGTTGCATGCTAATTCCCTTTTGCTCAACCAGAAATCTATTCTTCTCTATTTTAGGACTACCCAGTGATTGCCAGTGATTTTTAAGCAGAAAACGTCCTGCTTCAATAAAGTTAAGATCATCAAAAATGATGAAGAACTTCCCTTCCGGGCTGATTATCGTGCGTTTCCAGTCCGCACCGTTGTAGTCAGGCACAATACTGCTGCTAATTCCGGTTCCATCAAGATCAGCAAGCCAATCCAGTTTTACCAATGGTGGCTTTTTGCTTTGTTTTCCACCCTTCACAATGACCAAACCTGAGTGATACTCAGGAGTATTCTGGATATAATCACGGTCATTCAGAAACAATCTTCCTTTAGAACTAAAGTTTAAAATTGCATTTCCATCCTGGTGTCCATGTTTCCCGGCAGAAAACCCATCCAGAATAAGGTAATTATCATTTAATCCGAATCCCGACCTAAAGGTTAATTTATGAAAGGAGTCATTTTGGTCGACATTAATCCTATCCTGTTTTTTACTTTGCTGGTCTTCATTATCCGGATCTTTTTGAAATTCAGGAACATTATTATCCATCTGATTTATCAGATCATCATAAACTCCCTTTTCAATCTCCTGTGCCTGAACTTTTGGATATAAATTACCATCGGGTTGCACCGGATTCTTCAGATTTACGATATAACGGTGAATTGGATAGATGAGATCGGGCATTTTCTGTCCGGTAAACGGACCGGTACGGGTCCTTTCCAGCAGAAAATTATAAACGGGTTCATTATAATACCATGATGCAGCATTCAATAACTGAGAATGCCCCCATGAATATGCACTGCTCATCCCAAAAGGATAAGTATCACCGCCACCTGATAATGTTCCCAAATTGTCGATCATCATCGAGTGCAGATCTGCGCTTGGTCTGAGGCTAAGATTGATAAACTTCAGATCACCTGAAAGCATTGCATAATCAATATTAGCAACCGGAAGATGCGCCAGATAATCGGAACCTTCATCAAGACTGATATAGGAAGTATTTCCAGAAAAAATCCGTTCTCCTCTATTTTTCCATTGAACAATCTCAGGCAAGCTATAATATTTTTCAAAGTACTGACAGGAACCAACCAATGACAGTGCAGGAAATATCTCATGATTCCAGCGAGGACCGGATTCCGGAGTCTTTACCAGGTAATTATCCATGTAATTCGCCTTACACACCAGCAAAAGTGCTGAAAGGATCTGTGTACGGTCTGAATCTGAGAAAAATGGGGAAGCTTCAAGAACGGTCCAGTTCTGGAATATTTTTTCACCCTGGATCCACATATTCTTTCGCTCGTTCAATTGATAAATCGCTTCAGAAGGATGTTTGTTTACAAATTGAGCAAAACCCTTCAACAAATCAGCATAAACTTCGCCGTATTCGGGATTCGCAGTAAGTTGAAAGTACTCTCCATATAACTTAATTCCGGCTAAAACATTTAACAAGGCATCTACAGTAAGTTCACTATTTACCACAGGCTTCATTTTGGAAAGCATTTCATCCACAGATTTAATAGTGGGTCTGAAATAAGAAATTGTTTCTTTAGGCAATTTTGATTCAAAAAGCCAGGGTATCCGGGCATTATCACCAGATTGTAAAAGTGTCTTTAAACGATCCAGACCAAGTTTAGCTCCTTCAATATCCGATGAGGATATAAGAATCGTGTTTCCCCCCAAGCCGAATGGATCAATTATGCTAAGTAACTGATAACCGCCCTTTCCAGGATAGATCGCATCTGCATAAGATAAGCGCAACCCATAAAGACGTGCCATTTGCTTATTGTTACCAAGATTTCCTAATATGATTGTATTTCCGGACCATCCCGTAACGAACTTTGCGGGATCAGGAAATCTGATTTCGGGGTTCTTCCCCGTCTTCTGCCTGATAAAACCTTGTAGTTCATTCGTCAGATCCTTCCATTTCTGTTCCTCGGGCACAATGATTTTTATATTACTTAAGCTTGTTGTTCTTTGAAGATTCCGGGGTGAAATAGTTTTTATATCTGGGGAGTCAGATAAAAATATAGATGGCGATTCTGAACCGAATAAATCCGTATTTAAGTAACAGAAGATGAATAATAATACTCCCCTAGTCAAATATTTCAACATGATAATTTTATTTATAAATAATTGATATTCAATATATTATATTATAAATCTTAATTAGTTCTATAACTTAGTTTGTCTTATCAAAATAAAGATAGAACACCTCCGCCAGCTGTTTTCCAAGAAGCTCCCAATCCTTACCCATTGGTGCTTTATTCAGACCGGCTATCCATTCATAGTTCAGTTCGTATACAAAAGCATCAATTCCATACCGTTTAGCAAGGCCCTCACCAAATGAGCCCGGATTTTTTACATGAGATGGTCCTTCAGTAAACCAGGTATGTTTGTATAATAGATTTTCAAATCTTTTCATATTTGAGACATACTGGCTGTTAACTGCAGAAGGAAGGTTAACATGAATATTACCTCCTTGATCATTATGCAGATCAATTGCTAATTGGGGCTTTTTACCTTTACTGATCATCATTTCAAGCCAGCTCTCGAAAGCATATTTCTCAGGAGTTAGAATCCTGTCTGCGGGACGATCCCACTCCCTGTTAAGATCCTTACCATTAGTATTAAAACGGGTTCTGCCACGTGCTACCCCATCTTTATTTGTCATAGGCATTATATAAACACAATAACGCTTCAAAAAATGTGTAGCATCCTTTTTGAGCAGAGTGCGGATCAAACCCTGAACTACCCAGTTCCCACCCGGTTCCCAGGAATGAGCCCTTGCCCTGAGAAATACACTAAAGGAAGCATCTGGGTTTCCAATTCTGATTATTTCAAGAGGTCGCCCTTCAGCTGTATTACCCACTTTCATAATTTCGACATGCGGATTTCCCTTGATTTCAATTAATAGTTTATCAAGATCGCTGATTCTATATGGCTCAACACTGGCCACATACATTTGACCACTATTCATCGGGATTTTTAACTTTAATTGATTTCCTGATATAAAGTCGGCCGGAATAACAGTCCAGTTTTTGCCATCCTTTGAAATCAGACAATTTGTTTTTTCTGATACAGGTACACCCTTCATCCCATTCCAAACATTCTCAAAATTTTTCAGGATTAAAGTCACTTCAGAACCGGAATCAGCCTCAAGTTTAAAATGCCAGTGCCCATTGGCACGATTCGGGGATGCACGCTCGTGGTCGTAAATAAGACTGACATTAACAATACCCAAAGAGTCAACTTCCCAGTCAAGTTGTGAAGCGTTTTCAAAATTTGTACTGATATATTTTAAACTGCTTTTAACTGTATCAGAAGGCTGTGAATGGGAATTGCCCGGTAAATTAATGATAGCAAATTCAGCAGCTAAACTATTGGGTGCAGAGATAAACAGGTATACTCCGAACAATAAAAAAGCAGTGATTTTTTTTCTCATCTTAAAATTCAATTAGTATTCGGATTCTCAGGCACATTTACTGCCTAATTTCTTAATTAACAGAGGAAGATTTCAATTTATTCAGGGTATAACATATCAGTTTATTATTCAGCGAATTACCTGTTGAAGTTTTAATGTCTCCCAAATTCAATTCATAAACGTAACCGGGCTTTAAGCTTGCCAAAGTCAATGATACTTTCTTACGGTCATTAGAAATTTTGATACCGGTAACAGGAACATTTTGAATATCAAACTGATCGGAACCATATTTGCTTTGGTATTTATAATAGTAGTGCCGGAATTTGAAATTTTCAGGATTTATAGCAGTCGATACATCCAGGGGTTCTGTAAAGATTAGATCAAAGCCCTTTTCAGTCAGATTCATACTATAAATATCTGCAGGTTGCTTACCTGTGAAAACGATTCGTTGAATACCCATATCCCCAAGCCAACCATGGGCGTTCTGCCCAATCCATAAACTTCCATCAGGTGCAAATGCTAATCTGTTGTTCCCTTTTCGCAGGCCATTTCCATCAATAAATGGAATACAGGCACCTTGTAACTCACCACCAACCCGCTCAAGCATTACTCTAACAATCCTTTCCTTATTCATCTCACCGATAATCAACTGTCCCGAGAAAGGCCCAAATTTACCTGATGTATTATCGCAGACAGGCTGGGTTGGTGAGTTTGCAATAATACCATGCGGAAATAAGACGGCGCCTCTGGTTCGCATGCTATCCAAAACCGGTATTGGTAACAAAAATGGATTACCTCTATTCCATCCCTTTTGCCAAACCAAACTTCCCGGGTGGCCATAAAACCTTCCTTCCTGAACATGATGCAAGGGACTTGTACCAATCCAGTCACCCTGGTTATCGGTTGCAAACAAATTACCTTCAAGATCGAATCCAATTCCATTTGGAGAACGGAAACCAGAGGCAAAAGGTTGCAATTTACCATCCTTGCCTAACTTCATCATCCACCCACGATAAGGTAAATTTGAAAACATCTGCCCTTTGCTGCCACTCTCACGGCCAAGAGGATTGATTTGACCACGAACTTCTGACCTGATGTTTCCCCCTCCTGATGAAGAATTCAGGGCAATAAACAGATTGTCGTCTTTATCCTTAACCGGACCGTAATTGAATTCATGATAATTACCTGAAAGTCCGAAATCATCCGTAACCTTTTCATACAGATCTGCAATTCCATCTCCATCAGTATCTTTAACCCTTGTTAATTCGGGACGTTGCATTATTAATAATTCAGAATTACTGATTACCAGAATCCCTAATGGATCATGGAGACCTTCAGCGAATAATTTCCATTCCTTTGTTAAGGTATTGTAGGTCATTACCTCACCTCTGGTAAAAGATGCTACAAGGCGGCCGTCTGGTAAAAATTCAACAGCACCGGTCTCACTTGTTAATCCATCAGGCATTTTGATTGTTTCAACCCTGTAAGATTCATTTGTTATCTGAGAAAAAAGACGCTCCGGGCACGTAAAAAGCAACATTACTGTAATATAAATGGAAATCACTTTATATTTCATAATAGTCCCCCCTCCTTAACACTCATAATAATGCTGAATTCTCTGGCCTCTTTTGATGTTAATTTCAATCTATTCCCCTCCCATGATCCAGTTAAAGCTTCATATTTAACTCCATCAGATTGATCGGTATTAAACCAGACAGTGCTTTTAACATTAGGAATCCTGAAGGTCCTGCTCAGTCCTTTACCATCAGCTTTTGGTAGAATCAGTTCATAAACATCAATTCCGTTAATTGTGTAATGAAATTCAGGATAGCGTTTAATGAGTTTATATCCTTTGTAATCTAATTTTGGCGCATTATTATCAGCACTAAATGATAGCGGAAATTGAGTTTTATCCCTAAAAAACAAATTTCCTACAACTTTAGCGGATACATCACCCTTACCTTTCCATAATTCAGAATTATCAAGGAAGCCACCTCTCCATGCGAAACGTAACTTACAGGTACCAGCATCCCAGCAGTAGGATAAATCACCAGGGAGACTAACTGCAATGGCCGCAGGACTCGCCCCATCTATAAAAACCCTGTAAATATATGGTGATACGGGGGTGTAAGGATGTAACGCTTTGATTTTTACAGCCTGATCCTCTCCCTTAACCTGATGATTAGTATGCTGAGTACCCGAAAAAGAATTATCCCCAACTCTTCGGTTTGGAGGAATATTGGAATCATCTTTTAGTTCAGGCATTCGACCATCTGAGTTAACATACATTGCACCAAACATGATAAAGCCATGGCCCGGAAGTGTACATACATAAGGGTACACTCCTTCCTGTTTAGGTGCTGTAAAACTCAGCGTTCTGAACTGATTGGGATTGACGACCGGGATTGACCACAAAACAGATGAGGAAATTGGAATATAGTCCATTTCCGGACCTTTTTGACCTAACTTAAGTGCCTCATTTACAACTTCAAGCCTTGCTCCGGGTTTTGTGATGAGAAGATTATGACTCATGTCATCACTGTTACTGAAAATCAGGTTTAATTTTTCGCCTGGCTTAACATTAAACCTTACCAGATCGAATTGAAGACCAACAAGAACATCAATTTTTATGGTTCTGACTGTATCTGTAGTATTCTGCGCATACAGTTGTACAATTGACAGAATAGCCATCATCAAGGAAAATATCTTTTTATCAGGCCTCATCAATGCACAATTTAATAATGGTTAAAATCTAAAACATCGACTGATAATGATCTGAGGGCTCAAATATCCCCCCACTTCTATCATAAAAATCAGAACTTAGTTCAAAAACCCCATTTTTCGGAATCATCCAGGAAGCTTGTGCAGCAGGATGGTAATTAACCATATTTTTCCAGTTAACATAGTTCATATCCCCGTTTGTTTCCATCATACCCATATTTATAACAGGAAATGGTGCAAGATGGGCTGCCAGATTTTTGTTCCAATCAATTAAGATAGGATTCACAGTTAAATCAGCACACATACAAGGAACATTTCTTTCTGCGGCAAGTTTGGCAATCTTTATCGACAGACTGAGTGTTTTTGCAATACCTTTCAGTACCATGACCTTATATCCCTGATCAAGGCGTTTTATTGCAGATTGTTCATCATGCACGCTTTCATCTGCACCGATCCTAAGGTCTATATCTGCGACACTTTCTTCATTATTTTCATTCAAAGGCTCTTCAATTAACAGAATCTGATCAAAGGCGCCAATCTTACGTGCATGATCCAGATATTTTAAAAGAGTTTCCTTTTTCTCATACCGGGCATTTGCATCTATCGTATAAATCAATTTACCATTTTCGGTCTGGTTGGTTCGAAGATCTTTAAGGGTTTCATGGATCAGGCTTAATCTGTTAATATCAGCTTCAATCATCTCTGACTGAGTACCGGGTGCACCTGATTTGATTTTAAAAACAAAATATCCTTGTTTTACAGCATTTTTCAAATCCTCCATAGGCATGCCATAGGGTATTTGGTACATGATTGCAATTTTTTTATTCCTATGGGATAAGGCCTTTTTATACTGCTCAGGAATCATATCCTCAAAACTGCTGAATTTATTTTCAGCAGCATAGGTAAGCCAGGCAGCATTATCCACACCAACCAAAGCGTTATAGACAAAATTGATGTTCAGATCCTGTTTGGCTGTAATTATTTTGCCATCTTGAATAACAGCAGGCAAAATTTTATCAAGCAATTCAGGAGGTGTTCTGAATGGAGTTTTTTTGACGTGTTCAAGAGCTTTGTTGACCAGGTTGTACATCATTGCATTCCCTTCAGTTTCTGACTGGCGCGGAAATAAATCAGAATCTCCATACAGAACACTCTGTGTCGCTAAACCTATCCTGGAGATACCTGAATCAGATTGCATTCTGGAGGCTACCTGCCATAATTCAGTTAAATATCCTCCCTTAAATCCAAAAGGACGAATAAGCTTTTCTCTTTCAAAGCCCGACTGTGTCCGGACAATATTAATCATTTTTAAAGCAGCAGAATCAGCAGCATAAAGGTCAGTGAGATTCATAGAACTTAAGGCAGCTAAAGCGCCGGCACTTTTAACAAATCTTCTTCTGTCCATCTTGAATTTATAAAAATTAATTAATCCGGGAATAGCTATTTAGATAGAAATTCTGCAAGCAGAAGTTCTTTAACAAACTGATCATCAATAAGATGAGGATAAGCCTTACACACCCGATCAATTTCTTCCATCTGTCCTGGTGATAATTCTTCCTTAGGATTCAGGCACCAGCGGCCTTCCAGTAAACCCTGTCTGCGTAAGACCTCATGAATACCCGGAATGCATCCGTGGAAATTATTTGCAGGATCAAAAATTGCAGCATTCATATCCGTCACCTCAATTCCTTTCGTCAGTAATTCCGCAACTCCCTTATTACCATTGGCTTTACAGGCCTTTATTTCATCAAGCAACTTAACAGCTGCCCTTGTCCATACGGCCCAATGACCAAGCAAGCCACCAACAAACTCTTTCTCAACCCGTTTACCATTAATAGCGAAACTGTATTTCGTCAACAGATCAGGTATGATATTATCATCATTACCTGTGTATAAATCGATTTCATTACATCTTGAGGATGCGCACACCGCTCTGACTACATCGAGGGTCTGGTAACGGTTAAAAGCGGCAACTTTAATTGCCTCTATATTTTTGATTTCGGCGAATTCCTGCCAGAATTCATATGTAAAGATACGGCCACCAACAGAAGGTTGAAGGTAAAATCCAATAACAGGCATAACAGCCGCCACATCACGAACACGCTGCAGAATTGCTTTTTCAGTCCATGATTGAAGTCCGCCCATACTCAGTAGCCCAAGATCAAAACCATATTTCAATGCTGTTTCAGCTTCTTTTACTGCCTGTGCAGTTGGTCCGCAAATTCCGGCAATTTTAATAAATGGTCTACCTGGTTTTGAAGCATCTATCTCATCTGAGACAACCCTCAAAACGGTTTCAAATAAGTTAATTTCCGGATCCCTGATCTCAAATTGTGTTGAATGCACTGCAACAGCAAGGCCTCCGGCCCCTGTAGCAACATAATATCTTGCAAGTCCTCTCTGACGAGCTTCATCAAACTGCCGGGAAGAGTTTAAAGCTAATGGAATTGCAGGTAAAACTGTTCCACTTTGCAGTAAACTTTTAAGAGCCGGATCTAAAGTTTTAGTTGACATATTTCTGATCAAATTATCTTCAAATTTATTTAAAACTGACCTTTTCTTTCCTGAAAATGAGTCGGCTTATTAATCATCTTACCACCACCCTGAAGCCATGCCACAGTCATTTCAATCATATCACGGACTGTTACTCTTGGATAGCCAAATAACTTATGTGCTTTGGAGGCATTGTTCAATAATGCATTGGGTTGAGGATCATTAATAAACAATGGCTCTTTATTCATTAAAAGTCCAAACTGCTCTGCAAGCCATTTAACTGATAAAGTCTCCGGACCGGTTACATTCAGAATATTTGCCGGAACTTCGCAATGCAGCAATGAACGAATTGCGATCTCATTCGCATCACCCTGCCAGATCACATTCACACTACCGGTTGTAAGATCAATGGCCCTTCCCTCATTTACAGACTTTGCAATCTCGAGCAAAACTCCGTAACGCAGGTCAATAGCATAATTTAAACGGTAAATCAAAGTTGGAATCTGATATCGTTCAGAAAAATACTGAAAGATCCGCTCCCTGCCTAAACACGACTGACCGTATTCCCCTACTGGCGCGGGAACATGATCCTCAGAAAGACCGCCTGAGCCAATTGGTGTGAAGGGATAAACATTTCCTGTAGAAAAGGCTACGATACGTGAATCTTTATATCGTTCAGCAACACGCCCGGGCAGATAAGAATTCATAGCCCATGTAAAAGGTTCTTTTCCTGTAGTTCCGAATTTGGTACCAGCAAGATAAATTATATTTGATGCATCAGGTAAAGCAGCAAGATCCTTTTCATTTAACAGATCGGCAGATATCGTTTCAATACCATCTGCTTCAAGTTCTTTACGAGTACCTGCTTCAGAGAAACGCGAAATCCCAATAATTTTTTTGTTGATTCCCGCCTGAGTTATAGCTCTGCGAGCCAATTTCGCCATACTCGGCCCCATTTTCCCACCAACACCCAACAGAATTATGTCCCCATCGATCTTTGCAATATCGTTGATCAAAGCATCTGTTGGCTTTAATAATTCTTGTTCTAATACTTCTAAATCAGTCATTTTTAATCTTAATTATATAACAATTCATTAACACGATCATCTTACAGGATCATGATCAGGCAAAAAATTCTATGCTTCAGCCAGTGCTGAAAAATACAAAACTATTTTTGTAACCTATATTCTATCTCAACAAAGCCCTGCATCCCAATTAAACCCTGTTATTATTCTGAATTTATTTTTTTGAAGCCATTTCTGCAGCTTTTGTAGTTGTGTAATACTTGGCGAGCATATTTGGTACTTCCCAGGCTGGCAGTTCTGTTCCTTTTAAATAAGTCAGATAATTTTTTACAACTTCAGCAAAATGTTCTTCATGAGGTACTTTAAGCTTTTCAGGTATGATCAACTCCCATTCTTTGCCAGCTTTCTTCACAGCAAGACCAGGATATAAAGCTTGCAACCTTCCTATTGCATCCATTAATTGTTTTTCAGAATTAGGTCCCGAATTCAGTAATTCAAGATAAACAACCGGCTTATAGTTTTGCTCTTTACCCTGTCTGATTAAGATATTGGCTTTAGTTCCCCTCATTTTAGCAAAATGTGTATCTCCAGATCCTTCAGGTGCTTCATAATTCCATTTTATCCCAACACGGGCATGAACGCCTTTAATCGTATAATTCATTTCACCATTTGACATTACATTCAATATTCCATTTTTGATGTATTTCTGAAGATAATCCGGGAACTGGTCTTTTTTAGTTGATTTCTGAAACTGTTCCAGATTGAGCTGAGTAGCCCATTCTTTTGCAGAAAGCATATTGATATCCTTCTTATAATCAAGGACTACATCAGGAAAACATTCCCACTGAATAAGGTCTACCATATGTGTGGTTATATCCACCAGTCCGCGACCCTCCTGTTCCACATCAAAGAACCATGCCGGTCTTACCAGGGGCTTACCTGATACATTTTTATAGAAATGATGAACACTTTCCTGCATCACTGCCGGATTATCAGGAGTCCCTTTTTCCAAGGAGCCAAAAAATGCGGTATCCTGACTTAATGCACGCTGAAGAACGTAGTAAATATTATAGCGTTCTGTCATGATATCGTACAAAACAACGTTTTTCTCCTTTGCTTTTGCAAAGGCATTTTCAAGTGACCTGAACCCATCCTGATCAATTGCCAATGGCTTATCAGCAAGTACATTCATTCCTGAATCAATTGCCCGGCTGATATAATTCGTCTTTAACTTATTATTACCAGAAATAATAACCACATTCCCCGCCTTATCACTGAACATTTTTTCAAGGTAATCAGGTCCGCGGTAAATTTCATGTTTCCATGATGTCGGGTTCTCCTCCCTTGAATTATAACTATCTACCAGTTTCATGTGATTATCTAATTCTGATCCGTCTGGAGCATAGATGTGAACCACTGAATCGATCTCTTCATACATGGACTTTTGGAGTAATGCTGCATGAAAATGACCCGGATCAAGAGTGATAACACGTATTTTCTCCTCTTTCGAATCACTCGCTACCTCTTTATTTCCACAACTGTTAGATCCGAGTAAAATAACTGCACCAAGTATCAGGAACGTATTTCTCGTAAATGAGAATGTCTGTTTATTCTTCATAAATTAAATTTTAATGGTCAATTTTCTTATAATTCCCTTATTTGAATATTCTTAAAGTAAGCCTTATTTCCATGATCCTGAAGCCCTATCTTGCCCTCCGGGGATAATCCATAATCAGGATATTCTTTCCATTTACCTTCAGATCTAAGCTTATGCCATGCCCTGGTCCATGCTTTAAATTTAACAATCCGGATACCGTTGAGCCAATGTTCTACACGCCCATTATTAAAGATAATCCGGGAAGTATTCCATTCCCCTACCGGTTTAAGTATCTTATTTTCACCTGGAGAATACATTGCATAATCGGCACCGGCCTTTTGTGAATCTTCCAGTTTAGCAGGAAAATTTACGTCATCAATAATCTGATATTCAGGTGAGGTCTCGATTGCCCTTTTGTACTTTGGATCTTCAACAATATGATAGAAAACACCACTATTGCTCCCTTTGTCAACTTTCCATTCCCATCTTAGTTCAAAATTCCGGAATGAGTGATCGGTGATAATATCTCCTGATCCACTGGGACCTTTAGCTCCTAAACAAACCAGAGAGCCATTTTCTATCTTCCAGTTTTTAATTTCTTTAGCGCTGTTAAAGTGGTGCCAGCCATTCAGACTCTTCCCATCAAAAAGACTGATCCATCCTTTACCGGGATCAGCTATAGAGGTGTAAGTGATAAAAATAAAGGCTAAAAGCAAGAAGACTCTTTTCATTAAATTTTCCGTTTACGTACACGTAAATATAGGAGATTTCATTCTGAATTTTAAATTGAGATAGATATAGTGACGGAAACATTAAAACGAGGATTTAGAATGATATGAAATTGCTATCTATTTCCTATTCCCCGTTTCCTACCCGATAGCTATCGGGTCCCTATTTCCCCACCTTCCCATTCCTAATCAGACCGTTCTTCTCTGATAGTTTAATTACCTCATTAAGGATCCTTGTTTCGATACCCACCTGCCATTTAGAAGGCAGCCCATAAACAGTGTGAGACTCCCCTTCATAAGAGCCTTCCTTAAGCACCAGGGAAGAAGGAACATAGGCCATTACATCGTTTGAATATCCATATACAAATGCATCAGCACCCAGCATTTGTTTAATTTTTATCGAATATTCAATCAGAAGTTCACCTCCAAGGCTTACAATGGGCTGATCACCGATCGACCATACCTGAACAGGATATGGGTAAGATGTTATTAATTTTTCTCCTGATCTGATCTTTCCCCTCATACGTTCGGCCCATCTCTTTTGGTAGGGAACTGTAGTAGAGCTTATGAATTTTGTATATTCTGCCTCAGTTGGTGGAGTTGCCAGTGGAAGGTCCAATTCTGAGTAACTTGTAATCAAACCTGAAGGCAATTTTCTCATATCTTCTTCCAGTACCCGCTCGACTGCTGCAGCCAGTTCCTTTCCATATTGCTTAGCCAAAGGGACAGTATGTCTTGGTAAAGGATTCTGATCAGCACCTGCACTTTGAAAAAACATTGCAGTAGCGCCGGGATAAGCTTTTTCAAGCTCTATCTGTGTAAATCCGGGATAATCACCCGACCAGTCATAACCACTTAAGACTGTTGGATGACAGGCATATCCAAAAGCAATTGCCTTAATATCTCCTTTTGCATTCAAAACCTTGATTACCGGTACTGCATAATCATTAGGACCCTGAAGTTCAGTAAGCTGGGTAAGTAAATTTGCTGCATTGTTCCGGCGGTTCACCTGAAATCGTGTAACTCCATTTTGCGCATATAGTCCTGCCGGTTCCATATTCTTTAGAGCATCTCCAACCATTGTTACAACCTGATCCTCCAGTATTTTGGTGTATTCCTTAATACTTTCAATCTGCTGATTATCAAGGACGTAAATATCCATTAAGGCATCTCCAATTACAGGCCCTGAATGTGTATGGGAACTGTTCAGCAAAATCTGAGCACGGTCTAATCCATATTTTGATTTTATCCGGTCTCTGATCCGGTCAGATACATCTTTAGGGAAGCCCAAAAGATCAGAACTGATCATTACAGCCTTATTTCCTTTTGAATCTTCAAGAGCCAGGGCCTTTGCCCATATCGGATGTAAAGTACCTTCTGATGAGTGGGTACGGGAAGCAAAACCTGCCATAGGCATTGCCATCTTAGGGGTAATATCGACTTTGCCAACACCAGCTTTCCATTCAAGGCTAGCAGTATTTTGTGCCTGAACCGGATTAATGAGTGCCAATAGAACTATAAGCAGATTAATGATTGAAATTTTCATTCTGAAGGTTTTAAGGTATTTAAGTTTGAATAAATTTATAGATGCTTATGAAAGTTTGAATAATTTTTGGGCATTCTCATACAGAATTTTCCTTTCGATCACTTTATTTGGAGCTAATTTACGGATAGCAGGTATAATATTAGCCCCAAGACAGGACTTTCCGGTACCCTCTGAATCAGAGCAGTCACTTCCAAAAAGTAATTTATCCTGATGACGTTCTAAAAATCCACTGGCATGATCCTCATCTCTGGTCAGAGAGCCTAATCCGGAACCTGCTGAGAAATCACCAAACATATTCGGATATTCAGTAAGCAGCCGATCTGTAAGTCCGCCCCTGGTGACATTACCTTTTGGATAAAGAATATTCTGGTCGATGTGATTCTTATCTATATCTGCCCACCAGGTTTGTGCATGACCAATAAAATTCACTTTTGGGTATTTCTTCAGCATGGTATGGAAGCGTTCAATACCCCTGTTATACATATTATGCTGCCAGTGCATCAGAACAGGAACATTATAAGACTGAGCCAGTTCATAAATACTCTGCATTGCCGGAGAGTCACAATCGAGTCCGAATTTGAGCTCCCCGATAACAGGAGCGCCCAGCTTCAGATATTTTTCAATTTCCTGAATTGCACCCGGCATATCCGGAACTTCATTTGCCCCGAAAATAAATTCATCAGAATGAGCTTTCGCAAATTGATAACATACTTCATTACCCGTTGCTTTAGCCTGCAGTCCATTGCTATAGCCATAATAAGTTGAGCCATAACTAAGCGGACGACCTGCAGGCAATAGAATTGTTTTAGTTACTCCCATTGCACGCTGATGAGGTATCAGCAGATCATTTGATCTTCCACTGTAATCTGTATGCTGGTGTATATCAATAATTGGCTCTGCAGCATTTCTAAGATCCAAAACCGCTTCCTGATCCAGAGTATTTGCAATTAAGGAAGGAACGAATCCCATAGTCAGGGCTGCACCAATTCCAGCAAGTGAATTTTTGATTATAAATTCACGTCTTGAGTATTCTTTTTTAAGCATTCCGGAGACTGATTAAATTATTTAAATTCAGTATATCTGGGTGTATGGCCCAGTATTTTATCAATAAAAGCATAGGCTTCTTTACGGCTTTCGAGAGGAAAATCGTGCTCATCGTCAGGATAGCGTACCTGCAGTTTGTCTAATGAATTGAGCTTCTGGTATATCGGTTCTACCAATGCAATTCCTGCCTGAACACCTTTATAATCAAAATTGGCATCCCTACTTGGAGAAACTGAAAAGAATGCCCTTGGAGCTATTGCTGCAATCATAAGATTAAAGTCAAAAGGAACCTTTTTATTTTCCAGATTATACTTTGTTCTTAATAATGGCATATAGCGGGTTTGAGCCCAGGGACCAAGTCTTCCACCATACTTCTTTTCAGCCTCAGCTCCAATATTGTAAAAATCAAGTTGTGTCCATCCGCAACTACTAACAGCAACTTTTATGCGCTCATCCATTGCAGCCAGGAATATAGAATTATGTCCACCAAGAGAATGTCCTAACACACCAATATTTTCTGTATCCACATCAGACCGGCTTTGAAGCAAATCAATACAACGCATATGATTAAAAATACCTTTCATTGTACCTGACTTATAACGATCAGTATCAAAATTATAATCTTCAGTATCACCAAAGCTTGGGAAATCAGGAGCAATTACAATATATCCGCGCTGAGCAAGTTCCCTAGCATGGGAGCGGTTAGCTTTATTTCCCTGTCCATCAACAGCCTTTCTACCTAAAGGGTCAGTCTCATGTAAAACCAGCATTACCGGTAATTTATGGGGAGTACCGGTCTGTTCCGGAACATACAGATATAAAGGAAGAACCTCATTGTTCTCGACTGTAAAAAGTATATTATACCGAATGAAACCAGATTCCTTAACAGTATCAATAACCTGAATATCAGAACGTTTTATAGCGGTTCTCTTAGGTAAATTACCCATCACCTTTTGCATATTCTCTAATACTTCCTTTCTATATTTTTGATGATTACCCTGAACAGTATTTTCCTGAGCAATTACTAAGGCAGGAAAAATTAAAAAGAGAATAATAAAAATTGGTCTTGTACCTGTAATTTGACGGTTTTTCGGTTTTATCATGGGATGGAAATACTTTTAATAAATATATAATCAAAAAATCAAAAACGAATTACTTTACAGGGGCATAAAGTGGTGTATGTCCAAGAGTTCTATCTAAATAGCCATAAACCTCTTTGCGGTTTTCAACCGGAAAATCATGACCAGCATCCGGATAGCGTACCTGTAACAAATCCGATGCTCCCAAATTATTGTAAACTTTTTCAGCCAGTGAAATACCCGCTCTCACACCATTTACATCAAAGTTTGCATCCTTGAGAGGTGATACAGAGAAGAATGCCCTTGGAGCAATAGCTGCTATAATATCATCAAAATTGAAGGGTATCAGTTTCGCATCCAGTTTATATTTTGTTCGTATAAGCGGCATATACCTTGTTTGTGCCCAGGGACCAAGTCTGCCACCATATTTTCTAGACCCATCCTCTCCTATATTATAATACTCAAACTGGGTCCAGCCACTACTCGAAACTGCGACCTTTAATCGCGTATCAAAAGCGGCAACAAACATTGCATTATGTCCACCGAGTGAATGACCAATCACACCGATATTTTCAGGATCTACATCCGGTCTGCTTTGCAGCAGATCAACACAACGCATATGATTAAATATTGCCTGCATCGTGGCTGATTCATACCTGTCCTGATCAAAATTATGATCTTTCAGATCACCAAAACTCGGGTAATCTGGTGCAATAACAACATAGCCACGTTCTGCAAGTTCACGGGCATGAGCCCGGTTTGGCAGAGGACCCTGACCATCTACAACACCTTTCCCGAGTACACTTGTTCCATGCAAAACAAGCATAGCAGGGATTCTTTGAATGGTACCTCTTTGTTTTGGCACATAGAGGTAAACAGGTAATCGTTCATTTTCTGCAACTGCAAAACTGAGTGTATACCGGGTAAATCTATCCTCCATTACACTGTCACTGATCTTAATATCAAAGGCAGGTAAATTTGAACGATCAGGGAGTTTGCCCATCGCTTTTTCCATACGTTGTAAGATCTGCTGTCTTTTCTTTTCATGAGAAGCCGAGCTTTTAACTGGCAGATCGCTTATTTTATTTACATAATTTAATTCCTGCCAAATTTGAGTGAGCAAAAAATTAAAAGTTAAAAACAGGACCAAAAGAAATTTTGAGATCAAAGCCATATCCTCCGATATTAAATTTTCGGGATGTATTATAAAAATAAAAGGATTAACCCGTATATGCGGATTAATCCTTTTATCTGATTTAAATCAAATTAAGGAGTTATTGTAATTGTAATCTCCTTGGTAACAACTTTTTGCTGATCAATATTTCCATTAGCAGCTACGAAGGTGGCCTTGTATGTTCCTGCCTTTGAATAGGTATAACGGTACTGTGTTAAAACAGGATTAGTAAGCCCCTTAATCGCAGTCGACCAGTCTGGTCCTAAATCAACTTTATCAATGCTTATTGCTTTACTTACTGCCCAATGCTCACTTTCAGGATCATTATATGGGCTTGCCGGATCAAAAGGAACAAATGGCTTAAAGATTGTAGTCGGTTGATATGCAGGATCTTGAGGATCATATATAGGATTTTTAGGATCAAAGATCGGATTAGCCGGATTAAATTGAGGTAAACCCGCATGCAAATAAGTATTTCCCTGAAGAGTTAACCTGGTAGCAGTAATCGAAGATAAGGCCGGAGCTTTATCCTTTAGATCATCTACAATTCTAAAGCCTGTACCCGCCTGATCGGCAATTGTTACTGTAAGAGAATTATCAAGCAATTTTTTACTGTTTAAGGTAAATGTCTGGATAAACCACTGACGGGCAATACCATTTGTAGACTGCTTTTTAGTATTATAGCGAAAAGCAAAATAGATTGGCTTTCCTGCCACAATAAGATCCGATACATCAACTATTCCTGAAGCTAAAAAGGCTGTACCTGTTCCCAGTTTGAATCTCTTTGTGATATCGACCCAGGTTGCTGCTTTCACTTTAGCGACACTGCTATAGTCTCCATTAAAATTTGTGGATGCATGCAGAGTGACTTGATTTGCTTGGGTTCCCAATTGAACACTACTGGAAAAAGCAAGCGTTGCTCCCGCTCCGGCTACATCAGCTACTCTGCCAGTTCTTGAAGCATAATCCTTTTTCAACTCACCTGAATAAAAGGATATTGTTTGAGCCTCACCTCCTGTAATCATAAATTTAACTGGTTCACCTGCTTTATAAGTAGTCTTTTCGGCAGTTACATCAAATACCGGCGCTTCAGCCTCAATTGTCGGTTTTTCACAGGACGCCATTATAAGCGCCGCCGCGAGGATACTATATATTTTTAGTTTCATAATTTCTATTTAAATTAAATTATTCCCAACCCGGATTTTGAGTCATTTTTAAGTTTGAAGACATTTCATTGATTGGAATAGGCATCAAAAGATCACGGGAACTCACATTTGAGTAGTTTTTAACAAAGAATTGTCCCGGACTTTGCTGCTGTAATTTGTTACCCATGTCCTGATGAACTTTCAGGAAAATGCCCCAACGAAGTAGATCGGCTTTCCTTAAATTTTCAAAGTTAAATTCTCTCATTCTTTCATCCTGAATTGCTGCTAGGAATGCTTCTTTTGATGCAGGATTTAGATTGCCATCAGTTGCTTTATTGATTGTTGCGATTGCAGTTGCACCTGAACCACCCCCTCCACTAATAGTAATAGTAGGAACAGCAGTATATTTCCCTTCGTTAAAAAAGGTAATACCCATTGCATCGCGATCAAGTATGATTTCAGTCACTCTACCTCCTGAAACAGTAGCCTTTGCTGTAGCACCACCATTACCACTAAAAGTTACGGTTGGAGCTGTGGTGTATCCTGAACCTCCATTTGTTACTGCAATCGTTTTAATACCTGTAGACCAGGCTCTTCTTCTAACTTTATTGAACGCTTCTACAGCATCAGCAGTCGGACCTTTTAATTCATTTTCAGCTTCTGCATACATTAGTAGAACATCAGAATATCTTAACAGAACCATATTTTGAGGTGTTCTTGTTGGAGCTTTAGGAAGCAAGGTTTCGTATTCCCTTCTCCATTTTGCAGGCTTCATTAAATTTTTGGCGTGATCATTAACCGGTAGTAATGCAAGAGTCTTACTTCCATTAGTACTTGAAATAGTGTAGGTAAAATGAGCAATGCTGAACCATTTACGATTATCCCCGGGTTCAAACTTATCATAAAGTTCAGAAGTGATGTTCATATAAGCATCAGCTCGTCCGGTAGCAGAATTGACATTTGATGCTGGTCCATTGATCCAGCCAATATTTCCGGTTTCAACATACTGATCTTTAAGGTTTCCGTAAAATTCAACTTCCCAGATACTTTCTTTGATATCATATTTATCACCAGCAAGCTTCATGAAAATGTCAGGATAACTTGGGTTTAATGAGTGACCAGCTTCTGCATCGTCAATTACCATTTTAGCCCATTTACTTGCTTCTGCATATCTGGTTTTATCTTTTACAGGCTCCCCTGCCATATGCAGGTTAACTCTTGCCAATAGACCACGAACAGCTGATTTACTGATTGCTCCGCCAAAGCCAAGGGTTTTGATGCTTGGGACAAGTTTCTCAGCAGCTTCCATGTCCTTAATAATCTGCAAATAAACATCTTTAGCACTTGCTCTTGCATCATCAACATCAACAACAGAAGTTGTAGGTTCAAGCTTCAATGGAACGCCACCATAATATTGTACTAAAGTAAAATAAAAATACGCTCTTAAAAACAAAGACTCCCCTCTGATTGCATCGCGCTTTTCCTGAGCAATTGCAGTATTCTTGTCCACATTCTTGATCAAAACATTAGCCTTATTTATCCCCGACCAAAGGTTATTCCATAAACCTGCGTTATAATTATCAGCAGAGGAATAGAAATAGTTCCATGGGCCTGTAGTCAATGTAGCTCTATTCATATAGCCTTCATCTGCAGTCCATGCCAGCAGATAACTAGCATATGTGCCGTGTAAACCACCGGCACCCAAGTGATCATAGACTCCTGCACGAGCGAATTGTAACTGAGCTTCGGTCTCATAATAATTATCCGGATTCAGGAAATCCGTTGGTTCTGTCGCCAGATATTTCTTGCATGAGCCTAAACTCATTAAGAATAGTGTTGCGAGTATATAGTGTTTAATTTTCATTTTCTTTCAATTAATTTCGTTAAAATCCTGCTTTAATACCAAAGGCAATGGTTGGTGATCTTGGATAGGATGAATAGTCAAAACCCGGTGTTAAGGTATTATTACGGGTAGAAACTTCAGGATCCATACCAGAATAGTTTGTCCATGTAATCAGGTTCTGGGCAGAGACATTTACACTTAAATTACTCAGATAAGCGGCCTTAATTAATTTTGCCGGTAAATTATAATTTAAGGAAACAGTCTTCATACGCAGGAAGGAGCCATCCTCTACTACTCTGGAAGAGTGGAAACCAATTGGCCCTTGTCCGCGGGTACGATAATTTTCATTTGTTGGATTGGTAGGCGACCAGCGGTTTGAATAACTTGCAAACTGGTTTATATTCGCCCAGCCGTTACTGTTACCTTCCATAATCAGCCTGTTGGCATTATAGATATCATTACCATAAGACCATTGGAAGAACACATTCAAATTGAAGGCCTTATAAGTGAAATTATTTGAGAAACCACCAGTATGAATTGGTTGTCCTCTTCCTATGAAAGTTAAATCAGCATCATTCATGATCCCATCACCGTTCATATCCCTGTATCTGATATCACCCGGCTGAATGGTATTTCGAACAGCTCCGTTGGTAGCTATTGAAGGCTTCAGGATATAAACACCTGGTGAAGGATTATCAAAATCTTCATACTGATAGTTTCCTTCCCAAATAAAGCCGATCATCATACCAGCTGGCTTACCAACTTCAGCAACGTACAATGGCTTATTAAACTGAGATACGTATGTAGAATTACTGTTCAGTGAACGCTGACCACGGGTGAGTTCCAATACTTTGTTTCTATTGAAACTAATATTGAAATTACTTTCCCAAATAAAGTCCTTCGACTGAACGTTTACAGTATTTAAAGTTAGTTCAAGTCCATCATTCCTCAACTTTCCGATATTTTTAACAGCGGAAGTAAATCCAGTTGAAGGAGGCAAAATAGCGTTAAGCAACAGATCTTCAGTTGTTTTACGGTATAAATCAACCTCAAAGGTGATCCTGTCTTTTAGAATCCCAATTTCATAACCTAAATCAATAGTGTTGACTTTTTCCCACTGCAGATCAGGATTACCAACTGCTGAGACATAGTTTGAAGCAATTGGGGTTGAATTATTAAATGAATAACCATTTATACTTTGTTGCAGACGGGCATAAGTAGCGAAATCTGCGACACGGTTATTACCATTACTACCATAGCTGGTTCTCAGTTTGGAAGTTGAAATCCCAGGGAATAATTTTGTAAAGAAACCCTCCTTGTGCATATTCCAGGCTAAAGCCGCTCCAGGAAAATATCCCCAATGATTGATGAACTTGGATGAACCATCAGCTCTAAAAGTACCGGTAACGATATATTTGGATTTATAATTATAGTCTAAACGGCCGGCATAAGATGCCATTGTATTTTCACTTGAATAGGAACCCTGATTAAATGCTAGTCCTTCATCTAAGCCATCCATTCCAAGATTTTCATTTGGCAACAACCTGCCACCATAAGACTTTCCATTTGAATTACTACTATTAATAGCAAATAAGCCAAGTCCTGTTATAGTGTGATCCTGTTTAAATGTTTTCTTGTAATTCAAAGTTGTTTCGTTTGAAAAACTATTTGAGAAAATATTATTGATTGAACCATTAACTCCATTCACATTATTAGGGCTTGATCCACCTTGTGCTGTTTTCGAATTATAGAAACGTTCAAGAGTTAATTTATTATGACGGATACCAGCAGTAGACTTTAAGACCAGATCCTTATTGATATCATAACTGATATAACCGTTTCCTTCAACCAGGTTAGTGATATTGTATGAGTGCTGATTCTGAAGATCAATAAAAGGGTTAACCCTAAAATCTGAAGCATTCAAGGCTTCATCATCAACTAAATCTGTTAGAAGGTTATCATTTTGATTAGGTGTTATCGGACGGTACAACCATGTTCTTGCTAGTGCAAAAGCAGTTGGGTTCCCGGATGTCACTGCGCCCTCACTGATAATCTGACCATTTTGTTTTATACCGCTGTAATTAGCCGTAATTCCTGCCTTAATCTTATTACTGATTGTTTGGTCAACTGTTACCCGGCCTGAATAGCGGTTATATCCTGTATTTATAATAGAACCAGCCTGATCGAATAAAGATCCGGATATAGAATATTTAGTTTGTTCAGTACCACCTCTTAATGCAAGATTATAATTCTGAATTGTTCCTTGTCTCAAAACATAATCCTGAAAATTGATTCCCTCTACGCTTCTGTAATCTTCAAGTGTTTTACCATTTGCAAAAAATGCCCTTGTCGTTGCAGAATTCGGGTTTAATTCATTCTGATATTTGATAAACTCGTATGGACTCATTAATTCCATAGGAGTTGGAACTGATTGAATACCATAGGAACTGGAGAAGTTTACAGTTGGTTTGCCCACTTTTCCACGCTTTGTCTGAATCAAAATTACTCCGTTTGCTGCCCTTGATCCGTAGATCGCTGTTGAAGAAGCATCCTTTAATATGGTCATTGATTCAATCTCCTCAGGATTGATAGATCCTGGATCTGGATCTTCTACCGGAAATCCATCAATAACGTATAATGGAGATGTACTTTGAGTTAAAGAACCCGCTCCCCTGATAACAATATTGATACCACCACCCGGCTGACCATCGGCTGCATTAACCTTAACACCGGCTACACGACCTGCTAAAGCCTCAGCAAATGTTCCAACCGGAGC
The DNA here is from genome assembly GCA_002257025.1 of Sphingobacteriales bacterium 16-39-50. Classification (GTDB taxonomy): domain Bacteria; phylum Bacteroidota; class Bacteroidia; order Sphingobacteriales; family Sphingobacteriaceae; genus Daejeonella. The sequence continues at coordinate 367,624 of NCHA01000001.1, forward strand.
TTTCATCATTTCATCCATTGGAACAACCCCAACAGATCCTGTAAGATCGGGCTTCGCAACAGTACCATAACCAATGACGACTACTTCACTTAGGGAAGAGCTTGAAACAAGTAAAGTTACATCGATTGTGGTTCGGTTACCAACAACAAGTTCCCTCGTTTCCATGCCAAGAAATGCAAATACAAGGGTTTCATTACTTGCGGCCTGAATGCTGTATTTTCCATTTGCTAGAGTTGTTGTACCTCTGGTTGAGCCTTTAACCCGTACTGTCACCCCGGGTAATGGCTGTCCAGCTTCGAGAACAGTACCAGTTATAGTTTTTAATTGCTGGGAAAAAACCTGCTCAGAAAAACTGAGGAAAAGCATCAGCAGCATTATTATCCCTGCTCCGGAGGGATAATACCTTTGTTTTTTAAACTTCATCATGTAAATTTTTAGCATAGTTTATAATTAATAGTAAATAAATAGGCAATTAAACATCACGGGTGCGTACCCGAACATATAGAAATCAATAAAATTCTATTCTATTCTTTAAAAAAAAGCAAGAGGGTTAATATTAGTTAGTTCAAAAAATCTGCTATAAATTGATATAATAAAATTTATAAAAATGAATAGCAAAAATTATAAAAAATGTAATTAAAGTCGAAATAAACAATATTTAAATAAATACATTTCCCGGTGCTGCAACAAGAGAAAATTAAGTAACGGTTACGTACACTAATATATAAATAATTATAAAATAATAAAATAATTTTAAAGCTTTTTTGAAATTGAGTAATTAAATATTAAAGTATATACCTTTTAAAAGGATCAGTAATTTTTATGAGATCAGTTCGCGTAAGCCCATTTTCAGTAATCCTGGCAAGGGCATAAACTTCACCTCCCTCGCCGACAGCAATCGAATTTACATATAAGGGACGATCTCCATTTGGGTAAAAGATTGGGCCATGATCATGGTATTTTCCTTCCGGTATATTATACGTGATCAAATGCAGGTTTTCAAGGCCCTTTGCCGCACCTTTAGCAATTTCAGACTGACCTGCAACACGCTTTCCATCTACATAAACCGGACCACCAGTCAGGTAATAAATAGTCTTACCATCAGGACCAAGTTGAAACCCAAGATAACCATAACTAAACTGATCGAACATACCGCTTTTAGCTGAAGGCTCTGAAGTAATACGTCTGACAAGCTCTATTTTAGATTTTTTAGGATCGAACCGAAATAAATATCCTGAATTCCCATGAACTCCATAGGCTAAACCCTCAGGTTTATACCAAAAAATTTTTCTCCAGTTATAACCCATACTTCCAGGTCTGGTTGGATCGTATTTACCAAAATAATCAAGCCTGAGGTTTACATCTTCAAGTTTATTGATGCGCCCTTCTTCAGGGTTATAGCTAAAAATATCACCCTCTGAAGTAGAAAAATGAACAGTCCCGTCAGAAGGGTCTACTACAAGAGAGCGGCATAGTGAACGGAAATCATCACCGGGCTCCCCTCCTTCACCATTTCCGGATATACGGCCCAGATCTTTTAATTCATCTTCATCAATATCATAATGTATAAAATTACCTCTTGGCCAGGAAATCCCAAAAATATGGCCCCGGTCACGATCCATTGTCATTGAAACCATACCTTCTCCATTCGGAACTAAAGCAAGATTCTCGAACTCTCTTGTTCGCATATCATAAGAAAGTATTCGTCCGCCAGGATATAATTTATACCCTGCAGGAGGATTAACCGGAAGCCGGTCCATTCCATTGATGAGTTCATAATAACCCACATGAGTTGAGAAGTAAAGCTTCCCATTCCTTTCATAGAACCTTGCATGACTTTTACCCTGTGGAATGAACATCAGATCTTTTTCGCCACAGATTTCAGTAAGATCCCCAAGAAACTCTGTTTTATCAGTCCTGGGATTATACAGGTACATTTTACCTCCAACATGGATCTGGTCTGATGATAATACATAATAAATATTTCCATCACTTGCAGCTGATAATGCATTGTAAGTATCGTGGGCCTCTTGAAATCCCGAATTATAAGTAGTAGCGGCAAGATGATTTACTTCATCCGTTTCATTAATATAAGTATCGGCTCTTAATTGATTCAATTCAACAATTCCGTCTAATTTGTCCATTCAATATTATTTTGTATCAAAATATTTCCAACAAGACCATTGGCCTGTATGCTTTTAAATTTTTTATTTTTCCAATGATTTTTTTACTGATTCTGCACTAGCCTGTATCTTGCTGATTGCATTAGCAATTGAATCCATGTCTTCCCTGCTGCCAAGAAGCAGGTTCTGAGTAAACCATACCATTTCTGTACATAAAAGATCATTTTCAGGGCACTGATTTCGCTCCATATATTTATCATAATCGAGCATATCTTTATGGTACATCCTTTTAAAATTCTTTGATGCAAAAGCTTCTTTAAGAAATTCCTGCTTGTTCAAAGGCGTGTAACCTCCAGAACAAGGCACTCCTTCAGCACGCAAAGCCTGTAAAAATGAATTTCTTGATAAACCTTGAAAGTCCTCTTTCTTATATCTGAATGAAAACAAATGGAATGAAACACGGGTTGCACAATCATATAATTTATAAGGAACAATCCCGGGAATATCCTTAATCTTTGACTTCAAATACTTCGCATTCTCTTCACGCACAGTCGTTTGTGCATCAAGTCTTTGCAACTGAGCTAAACCAATAGCAGCCTGATATTCAGTAATACGAACCTTGGTACCTATTCTTACACTTCCCGCATTAAAAGTTCCGACCGCAGTGCCATAAGGCAAGCCAAGATTCTGGAAAGAAACGCAGCGATCCATAAAGGAGACATCATTACTCAGAATCGCACCTCCTTCACCTATCGGAATATTTTTTGAGTTTTGAAAACTGAAACAACCCGCATTCCCGATTGTTCCAACCTTTTGATTATTGACTTCAGTTAATGGAGCCTGACAGGCATCCTCAACCACAAACAGATTGTGCTTTTTTGCAATTTCCATTATTCTTGGCATATCTGCCGGCATTCCTAGAATATGGACGGGCAAAATGGCTTTTGTACGTGGTGTTATCTTTGCTTCTATTTTTGCAGGATCAATCTGATATGTTTCCGGATCGATATCCACAAATACCGGCATAGCTCCATTCATTAGAATAGCCTGCACAGTTGATATAAAGGTATAAGGTGGAACAAGCACTTCATCCCCGCCTTTAATATCCAGCTGATTCAAAGCCACAATCAAAGCATTGGTTCCATTGTTAACAACCAAACAACGCTTAGCACCATTGACATTTGCCCAGGCGGCTTCAAACTCGTTGACTACTCCCGCACGCGACCAAACACCACTTCTCAGGACTTCAAGAACGCGCTTTTCATCCGTTTCTGGTACCCATATAGGCCATTTGATCCATTTTGCTTTATCCCATGCTGACGGACCACCTAAAATCGCTGGTCTTGCTGCATTGTTTAAATCCCCTGCTAGCAGGGAAGGTGTCATACCCATCGTCAGCACAGCTCCCACTCCAGCCAGAGAGCTCTGCTTTAAAAACTTACGTCTCGATGAATCAGTATTCTTATTTTTCATGACTATTTTTTTTCAATTCAATTTTTTGGCTTTGATGTAAGGTTTCAACTATAATCTAAGTTTACTATTACAAGAGTGATTCACATAATCCCTGTCGGAAATCCTCCTGCTCTAATACCGGTCTGCTAGGTAGAAAATTTTTAGGCGTACACTAACGTTTACGTACCCGAATATATAAATTATTTTTATTAAAACAATAGTTCACAGCCAGAATTATCAAGAAAATATTAGTTGAAATGAAAATTATCTACCTGATCACAACCCCAATCATATCAATAGAAATTCCAGCTTCAGGCTTTCCAACATCTTTAACCATAGCTTTTGAGGCCGCTGGCGGACGAAGCGGGTCATAATATTTAGGACGTATTTCATTTAATTTAGCACTATGAGCATCATTGCTAACATAATAGGTTGCTTTTACAAGATGTCTGAAATCACTGCCTGTATTTTTCAATATGCTACCCATTAGATTGAAGATAGATGCCAATTCAGAATCAGCATTACCGGAAATTTGTCCGTATAATCCTGATATATAGACCTTTTGACCATAGTTAATCCGGGTAACTTTACAGTAAACGGGTGAAGCTGTCATTCCTGGAGGAGTAATAAAATCAAGTTGTTGATTCGATTTAGATGCTGTATTTGGAGATGAAGCAATCAGTTCTATTTCAATTAGCGGATCTTTACTCGTCCATTCAACATTAACCATGGGTGGTATGGTACTGCCCTTAAAAAAATTGGCAAACTCCTCCTCTACTACTTTCAGGTCAGACATAGGCCTCATAAAGGATTTTATCTGAACAATATCCTTTTTCTCTAATCCTAATGAAACAAGAGTAGCCTGAAGCTGCTCCAGGGTTCCGCGAGTTGCTTCTGCCAGTTCACCTTTAACCGCCTGACCTGAAACATAAACTACCGGTCCCGCAGGTAAAATTGCAGCCCGGGCGACACCTGGAACTGATGATAAATTCCCGGGGGTCAAATAATTAACACCCTTCGAATTGATTTTAGCTGAAACTGCAATTGCGTCCATTGAAATCAAGGCATCGGTATTAGAAAGATCCCCGGCAACGAAACTCAAGGCAGGACACTTCCCTGATTTAAACCGCTTATATATCTGTTCCCGAACTGCAGAGATCTGGCTTGAGTTTCTGATATAGATATTAAGTTTAACGATCTGATCTGGTTTTGACCCCGCCTGCTTCAAAGCAGAAGTAATATTCAAAAAAACCTGGTTTGTCTGTGCATTGATATCACCGGATCCAACAATGCTGCCGGATTTATCCAAAGGCAGAAATTGAGTGGTATGAACTAGTGGAACATCATCAACAAGCACTGCATCCGAAGCTCCCGGAAAATTCGAAGATCCTGAATATTGAATGTGTTGCCTTTTCTGAGCAAAACCGGAATAACCCAGAGATAAGAAAAAAATGCAGATCAGAGCTTTCATGTTTAGTTGTCTGTTGATGGTTGTCTGATGTCTGATGTCAGAAATATCCTGCTAAACAGGTAATAGTCATTATTCTTAGTTCATTATTTCATGGTACCATTTTTCAATGAACCAAAATTTAGTCTTGATACCTGATACTTGATACCTGATACTTGATACTTGATAATTCTTAATTATTAATCGGTGCCCAATACGCACAATACCCTTCAGCTCGAACCGGCCCTTTAAACAACATACAACCACCGCAAGGCTTATCCTTAGCCGGTGGAAGATATAGTGCACAATTACTGCAATGACTATCCGGAATTGGTGTTTTGTTTACATATGCAAGCTTTTTACGTTTTGCAACTTCTTCGGCACTTACTCCTGTTAAGTCATCACAAGGATTTTTTTGTGCTGGTTGTGGAGTTTTTGGCTGCTGATTAGAATCCCCTTCTTTAGCCATGCTGCTTACTGAACTGCCGGCAATCAATAATCCTGTTCCTATTGCAACTGAACCAGCAAGTATATACTTACTAATAAACCTTCTTCTTGAATACTTTTGTTCTTCCATCTTTCTATTATTTACCGGTCAATTTTTATATCAGGATCTTTCTATTTTTTTCTTAGCAATTGAAATCCAGCGCTCACATCCTGCATTGAACCTGCGTTTAATTGCCCAGCAAGCTCTTTTGTCGACTCGTTTTTATTTAATCCCGCTTTAAGCCCCTTTAATGCAGCTTGCTGCACATTTGCTGCAGATAATGCTTCGGATGACAGCGTACTCAAATACGCTGAAAACTGTTCCTTATTATATCTGGCACCAATAATATTTGACAAATCCTGAATAAAGCTAAGTTTCCAGCTTTCTTCATTGCTGAAGAATGTATTATCCTCTAACAGTGAATTTAAAATTTCAACTGAAGAACCGGCTTCAGAGCTTATAACTGCACTCCTGAACCAATCATTCTGTCCATATTTTCTGATCACCTCAGCCAAAGCTTCAATCACCTTCTTTCCTTTAAACTGTCCCAGACTAAGTGCAGCCTGCATAGCAACGCGTTTAGATGGGTCATTAACCATTGGGATTAACAGTTTAATGGTTTTTGGATATCTTTCTGCAAGTATAATGCCATTTTCACGAACACCATGTTCAGAATCCAGCAAGGACTTTTTAACGATCTTTTCAGTAAGTGCATCCAAACCTTCCAGCACGTAAAGTGCATGTAGTCTTGTTCTTGCATCCGGACTATTAGAAAACAATGAAATCACAGCAGGAATAACAGTTTTATCCTGACGTTCTAGCAGCAAACGATGGGCATTACTGCGATACCAGCCATTCTTGTGCGACAGATAATCGACCAACTGAAGTCCGGTAGCATTCTTCAGATCTACTTTTACTCCCTGATAGGTACCATTTTCAGGCAAAAGGCGATAAATCCTGCCCATATCACTGCCAGCCATAAAATCCATTTCAGCTTTAAGATCATCGGGAATTGAAACCGGTGTTTCGATATGCTGTCTGTAATAATCCAGAATATATAAGTATCCGTCAGGGCCAACAGAAAATGTTACCGGTCGAAACCAGGTATCGGTTGAGTAGATAAATTCTCTGTTCTTTTCGGATTCAGCACGTTTTGCAACCAAAACCGGACTTGTTTCACTTGGACTTAAAATATCTCTGTGGATCAGACTACCGGAAACATCTGTTGTAAAAATATTTCCATAAAATTCCTGTGGCAGGGCATCACCATTATAAATAGTACCTCCGGATGCACCAGTAAAGTGATCTTCTGCCCATTCTATCCGATTAAGATTAGCTTCTTTGAACATCCTGTTTCTACGGGCGCTTCTTTCAGATCTCCAGTAAGCCGGCGGGATTTCCTGAAACATGATCTCTTCATGATCTGTTATAGTCACATTAAATTTACTGCTAGGCATGAAGGCATGTCTGTGAGTATATCTCCAGGGAATTACTGCCTGTTGTAAGTGTATTGAGTTTTCTGTAAAGAAACGATGCCCCCAGTCGTCAATAGTTTGTCCAAATTGTCCCGGACCAGTCTCAAGTTCAAAAACATCACGGTCTAGTCTGAAACGAAAATCTGCTCCTCTAACCTCAACAGGCGTCGCACCAGGAGACTTACTGTAAATCACTTTACCACTCTGACCACGATTATTTGCATAAATCCAGTTATCGATTCCCAATTTCAAACTGGTAACCTGAGCCTCGGAGTTATTCTGAAAAAATCCTGAGAACAAAATTTCCCTGGTATCTGATTTTCCATCCCCATTGGTATCCTTCAGGTAAAGAATATTGGGAGCAGCAGTCACGATAAGTCCACCTTTCCATGGCAGCATACTGGTTGCTTCAGTTACATTTTCAGCAAATATGATCGACTGATCAATTTTACCATCACCATCAGTATCTTTCAGTATACGGATACGGCCATGGCCCTTACCGGGTTCAACCTCATAAGGATAATCAGGCATTTCAATCACATAGGCATTTCCCTGTTCGTCAAATTCAAGCGATACCGGGTCAAAAACATGAGGTTCTGATGCAAATAAGGAAACTTTATAGCCTTTAGCCACATTAAGTTTCTTCATTGACTCCTCCGGACTTAATGGCCCGGGATAACGCTGAGCCATGCTGTTTCCTGCTAATAAAATAAATGGTAATAATAATATGGCTGAGCGGCCACTGAAATTAGTCTTCATTCTCTGCTTGATTATGTATGATCTGGTAATTTTTCACATCCTCTTTCCTGATCAGATTGAAGAAGCTTGTTATTAAAATAATATTTGGTTTAATATTCTGATTTAAGCACAGAATAATTCTTTCCATTTACAAGAGTACGTATTAATTAAAAAAATCTCTTCGGGTACCGATAAATTTACATAACGGTAACGTACCCGAAAATTAGATATAAAATCTTAATATCCAAATTTTATTTATTCCCATCATGTGGAAACTGATATATTTTTCATTTGAAAATGAATAAAAAGGCTTAATTTCAGAGAAATCATTTACTGGATTTACTGAACACAGTATAACGCACAGGTTCTGAATATTCATTATGTGGAAAGGTATAGAAACGAATCTTTCCATCATTATCCATAGAAAAACCCGGATCATTATCCAGCTGAATAATATTTCCCGAAATATTTCTGGCTGGAAAGTACAAACTTGATCCATCAGGAAAATCCAGACGAATATGGGAGACATCAGGTTGAGCAGAATCCAATTCAAGATTATGCTTTCCTCCTGAGTTTTCGGTTCCTTTTAATATTCCCGACTTTGCCATTCCCTTCGCATATTTCCAGCCGGCACTCGAAATAAGACTAATTTCATTCCCACTCAGACTTATCCTGTCCTGCATATTTTTACCATTCAATTCATAATCTATAATATAGCTATCACCATCCGCACGCACTGACTTTATCCATGTTTTACTTTGAAAAGGTTCGTGAATGGCTACAAAACTAGATTTGCTACCGGTATGTCTTTGCATAATTCCAAGGCGCATGAAATTATCGAGTTTATTGTCATCTTCAGCCGCTAGCCTGACAGATGGGGCACGAAAACTGAATATCTCAGCATCTTTTTGGGGTATATGATGAGTGCGCAGCCCCGAATTTTGGTAATTCCAGGTTACCGTCCAAGGCTTGCTTGTTATGCCGGCCTTAATATCTTTCATATAGGAATATGCATGGATTTTCTTTCCGATAATATCTGAATCATACTGGTTCATGGGTATGGCAGTTCCCCCCCACTCTGGCACCAGTGTTTTAACCGGCCGATCCATTGAAATACTGGTTTCCAGCTTTCCTTCTTCTTCACACATGCCATGCAGAAACCAGTCGTGTGTCTCCCCACCCTCAACATCAAAACGGTCAATTACATAATCCTTACCTTCAGCTACATGTACAAATATCAGCCTTCTCCTGTATTGGGTGGCCGTAGAATAAGCTGGAGACGCATCAAGATCAATAACCTTAACCTTAGGATTCTGATCATCATAATACATGAGCCGGCCTGTTACAGGTTTTGATAAAGTTCCCTGATCCTGGGCTTTCTGATCTATCACGACCGTATTGTGCGATGCTGTATGTAATGTCCATCCACGATACTTGGAATGTGTATAACCGATATCTGAAAGCAGCTCAGAACCATTGGCAAATAAGATAATGGATGCATTGTCATAATGCGAATGTCCGTAATTACCACTCCAGTTTACATTAAGCATGGTTTGATCCTTTCCGTTACCGGCAGCTAAAGCTGCATTCCCGAGCGATGACCATAAGCGCGAAACAGCAAAACCATCAGTTTTTACGGGTTTAGCTCTGTTAGCCCAGGTATCATTGAGAGGCAGTTTATGACCATTTGGAAATATTGCCTGCTGGCTTACATTTAAAGCGCTCTTATAAAAAGGCATCGCATTAGTCAGGTCAAGATTTTCAAAACGCTCCCCCTTCCAGTCAGCAGGATCTGTATAACCTTTTGCTGCCTTCGCCACGCTCTCCAGACCCCCAATCGTCTGATCATGATAAGAAACAGTCCCCTCTTTCCACCAGCCATCCGCAAAAAACCCGAGTTTTAAAAATTCCCTGAAGCGATTCACTCCGTCGTGTACAATATCCGGTCTGTTAAGTATCCGGCCAACTCTCACCATATCCCTGTACATACCGGGCGACATATTGGTATAAATTTCAGGGTTAGCCGCAGTAAATTCATAGCCCGAAATCAAAAGATCTTGTACGATTCTTTGATCTGTATCCTTGCCTATATGCGAATCCATTCTGCTCCAGTTATAAGCTCCTTCCTTCAAGTTTTCATAAGCAATAGCAATCTGAACCGGTATATCCCCATAAGCCCACCAATTCCATTTGGCTCCGCGATAAGGAACCAGCCCTTCATAAGGCCATTTCTGATTTGCAGGAAAAAACTTCTTGGGAGCACTTGGATAATCGTATCGTATTGCATAATCAGGGAATAACTGCGCAAAACGACCCGCAATTATTGCCGCCCTGTCGCCATAAGCAGGATCTTTTGTCTGGGACCATACCTGGGACAACTGAACAGCCATTTGCTGAATCCATTTCCAGCGATCAAACCAGGCATGTGCCTCATAGAAATATTGGGTACCCTTATCGTCCTGAAAATAACGGTAAACCTGTTTTACGCCACTTGGCGCTATAATTACCTTTTCACCATTATGAGGGTATTTTTCATTTGGGAAAGTCATACTGCAGAACTTACATTTTACCTGATCCCCCATTCCAGGCTCCCAGTTTAATATACCCATCTCCTGGGCGCCTCCCTTACAATTCGGGCAACCGATGAAGAAAATACCCGATCCGGGTGGTACCAGATTCTTTACATCCGTCAGAGACATTTTCATCAAAGGTTCTACAGATGCATTAAGAGCTGCTAAGTTTTCAGCTTTCTGTTGTGCATTAACTACTGTAGGCATAACCAACGCCAGAAATAAAAATGCTTTGAATAATCTGTTTATCATGGTCTGCCCTTTAAGTTGGGATTAATAAAAATCGTGTACGTACCCGAAATTAACAATAATATTGTGGATTTTGAAAATTGCTTAATACAATTTGGAATTAATTTGAAAGTCAGGGTTCAATCTCAAAAATAAATACGCTCAAATAGGTGTTTAAACAATGAATTTAATAAAAATAAAAATAATTGAAAACCATCCATTACTACACTTCGTAATTCAGGCCAAATAACAAAAAGACAAATGAAAAAAATAATAATACTGGCTGTTGCATTAGTAGCTTCTGCAATCAGCACAACTGGTTTTGCACAAGGAACCAAAATGGTAGGTGGTGCTGAGATGTACCCAAGTAAAGACATTGTAGACAATGCGGTAAATTCAAAAGACCATACCACATTAGTGGCAGCGGTAAAGGCCGCCGGACTTGTGGAAACATTGAAAAGTGACGGTCCGTTTACGGTATTTGCCCCAACAAATGATGCCTTCAACAAACTGCCGGAAGGAACAGTTGGTACACTTGTTAAGCCTGAAAACAAGGCTATGCTTACAAAAATTCTTACCTATCACGTTGTTTCAGGCAAATTTTCTGCAGGCGATGTTGTAAATGCAATAAAAGCAGGCAAAGGAACAGCGGTATTTACAACTGTTAGCGGTGGAAAATTATCTGCCATGATGAATGGTAAAAATGTAGTGTTAAAAGATGAGAATGGTGGCACTGCTACTGTAACCATTGCTGATGTTAATCAAAAGAATGGAGTTATTCATGTTATTGACTCTGTTGTTTTACCTAAGTAAATAATCAGCTAAATGTCAAAATATCCCCGGAACATATCCGGGGATATTGTTTTTATATATTTGTCATACAGGTTTAAATCTGTTATGAACATATCTGAACATTGAGCCCGAGAACAAAAATATCCTTATCTGAAGATGAACTGGTGAAGGCACTCCGTAACAAGGAAAAAGCCGGAGCTGAAGCCTTGTACGATATGTACTCCTCTTCTCTTTACGGTATAATTTTTAGAATTGTTCAGCACGAAGAAATCGCGGAAGATTTGCTGCAGGATACCTTCGTCAGAATCTGGAATTCATTTTCTTCATATGATGCCTCAAAGGGAAGATTATTTACCTGGATGGTTAATATTGCACGAAATATTTCAATAGACAAAACCCGATCAAAAGATTTTCGTAACAGTTCGAAAACCGAAGACATAGAAAATAACGTATTATCATTAGAAATGCAATCAGGTAATGCTTTAAATCCTGAAATATTGGGATTAAAAGAACTTGTTGCTAAATTGAAGCCCGAACAGAAAATAGTTCTTGACATGGTTTATTTCCGGGGATTTACTCATGCAGAGGTCTCGGAGGAACTAGAAATTCCATTAGGAACAGTCAAAACCAGATTAAGAAACGGGATAATCAGTTTAAGAAAGGTATTTAATTAAGTGAAAAACCTCAAATCATATTTAGAAAGCGGTATCCTTGAGCAATATGTTCTTGGTGATTTAAGCATTGAAGAGAGGCTTGAAGTAGAAAAAAACGCAGTAAAATATCCTGAGATCAAAGCAGAACTAATTGAAATTGAATCCGCTCTTTTAAGTTATGCGATGTCAAACGCTATTGAGCCTGCAGAATCATTACGAAATAAAGTATTGAATTCCCTTGAAAAAGCTGAAGCTGATGTACGTCCTTTATATGCTGCATCACCAAAACCGGGGCAATTTTATAAATATGCATTCGCTGCATCTCTCGCCCTTTTTTTCATTAGTGTTATTCTACTCATTAATCTAAATAGTAAACTTAACGATTCCTATACCCAGATTGCTGTGCTTCAATCAGGAAATCAGCGCTTTTCGAACCAAGTCAATTTTATTGATGAAGAATTAAGGGATACCCGTAATGCTTTACACTTTTATCAGAACCAGGCTGCCTATAAACTTGTGACACTCAAAGGCTCAGATAAAGCTCCGGCAGCAAGTATGCTGGTTGCCTTCAATCCGGATGAAGAAGAAGTAATGATTGATCTTTCTACCCTTAAAATGCCTTCTAATGATAAAGAACACCAATATCAATTATGGGCAATGGTAGATGGCAAACCGGTAGATCTTGGAGTATTTGACTCAGAGGTCGACAGTACCGGTATGAAGAAAATGAAGTCTGTTAAAAATGCACAGGCCTTTGCAGTCACCCTCGAACTCCGTGGTGGCAGTGCCAATCCAACTATGGATCAGATGATGGCTATCGGAAGTATCTGATTAGGTGTGAGGTATCAGGCATTAGGTATTAGGTAAAAGTGCCATTATTTCTTTTACAATTTCAGAGAATTACCTGGGGTTTTAGGAAGAATTTAAGACGACCATTTATTCCCTTATTCTTATCATTTTGTTTTTTTTAGAGTAAATGTTTATATTTTCTTAAAAGAAAATCCTCCCTCCAAACTTACATTCCCAATACAAGATTTCTCCATATTCTGTTCGAATCCTGGCTATACTTTGTAGCTATATGGTTCGTAAAAGAACAGGGATGTACCCTAGAAGGATCCGGGATGCCTTTGATGTTTTCCCGAAGCCTTCCCGGAACTGTCTCGGAACTGTCCCGGAACTGGTACGAAGAAAATACTAAGGACTCCCCTAGCGTTCCCGGGGAAAACCAGGTTGTGGTAAGTTCTGAAATTCTTGAAGGGATAATATTTCTTTAAAGTTAAATAGCTTTAAGAAATTTTAAGAATCAGGAGAAAAACCTTAGGTATTTATCCCTGTACTTTGATTAGCAAAACCTATATGAAAGTATGATTTTTGGGGCAGATTTACAAATGAATTATGTTTACCCGGATTTTTTCTGATCCTCCGTTCCATTGATCAGAGCTAAAACTTGAGATAGTAAAAAAAAGGGCCGAATAACTAGTATTCGACCCTACATCTACCTATGAAAAACATGCCCTTTGGGGGGCAACTTCATAAGACAATTTATATGCCATTTGGCAAACAATGCCAAACGCTTAAAATCAATGAATTAGCGGGAATGGGATTCCCAGATTGAAGAGAATATACCCCAATATGTAGATATATTTCCCCGCTATGATCATTTTTTTATTAAATTAAGGGCTATTAGCATTTGAGATTTTCTTAATATTATAAGATGGACAGGTTCTGAACCTGATCTGCTCTAAAACCAAACATTTAATTATCAATACTGTATCGAAGAGATATCAAACCGGTCTCGTAAGTTTTGGATTCAAGCAGAGTAATTTTAGTACGACTTTCCTTTTCCCGGAAAAGAGCTTTGCCACTTCCAAGTAGGATGGGATGTACTGATAACCACAATTCGTCAATCAATCCTTCTTTAAAAAGTACATCAGTGAGTGATGCACCCCCGTAAAGCCAGATATCTTTACCGGGCTGCTCTTTTATCCTTCGCGCCTCTGCCATACTATCTTCGGATACAAGCACAGCGCCTTCTTTTACTGAAGTAAGTGTTCTGGAGAACACGTACTCAGTCATTGCAGGCATGCCAGGAATCGTTTCCCCATTATTGCTATCTGCGTGCTTCTGCGCTATTTCGTAGCTTTTACGGCCAATGAAGATGGTATCCACACGGGTAAAGAATTCATTTAAACCATAGTCCTGATCTGTAAAACACCAGTCGTATTCACCATTTGGGCCTTCGATGTATCCATCTAAAGTTATGGCCAGTCCCAATATTACTTTTCGCATATCATTTGTGTTTTTGTCTTGCAAAATTGAGAAGATCCAATCATTCCAAATTGTACAAATCGGACATCAATATAAAATATGTGTCGAAAGAGCGACCTCACCTGGTGTATGTCCTGTAAAGGACTTGTAATCCCGGTTAAAATGTGCCTGATCGTAATACTTTTATAAGCCAGCTCGGTTAAAGAGAGTAAAGGGTACTTTTTCAGGTGATCAAGTGACCTGATAAACCTGCAGACACGCAGGTATTCTTTTGGCGACAAGCCGATAATCTGCTGAAACTTTCGTGAAAGATGGCGCTGGCTAAGGCCGGTATCAGTACTGAGCTGCTAACTTGTATATTGCCAGCTGATCTCCGGATCTTCTCCAAACATTGGGCTATCTGCTGATCCCGTTCATTTCGCATCAATTGTTGTAAGAGATATTTCTGAATAATAGCTGAACGTTCATTATGACTAAAGGCATCAGCCAGCTTGCTCTCTATCTTTCCTGCCATACTATTCCATAAATCAGACAATGATATAGTTCTGTCGGCCAGCAGATGCATCGGTAAATTAAAAAATCTACAGGCTGCTCCGGGATAAAAGCAAATGGCTATGCAACCAGCGCCTTTACGCATCTGCACATCCGAATAACGGCTCAACCGGGATGTAACAATGCTCCGATCGTATAACTCATTTCCAATAATGGCAAGAGGTGTACTGGTGTAGTTCACAAATAACTCAACACAAGTATCAGGTAAAACACGAATATGGTTAGTATCAGTGCCATCTTCGCAGTCCATTGTGCATATCAGCTTTATGTAGGACTGCAGCTCCGGAAAGACTTCAAACTGCTGAATTAACATATATATAAATATAACTTATGTCAACAAATTGCGGGCAAATTTTGATTAATTGAATCGAACAAAGATTCTGTAGATAATGAATTGAGAAAATTTTGTTCCAGGGATGCATAAATGAACCACAAACCTCCAGATAACAATCGGAAACTCTAAGCATCCCTATTACCTTCGGGGAGCAATACCCTACCAAAAACTAAAAAAAAAGGCCTCAGCTTTTAACTAAGACCTTTCTATAACGGGTGGCTGATGGGGCTCGAACCCACGACCCTCGGCACCACAAACCAATACTCTAACCAACTGAGCTACAGCCACCGTTTTATTTCTGCAAAACTAAGCATTTCGGGAGATATTGCAAATTTTTTGTATTAAATTTCAATACTGATAATCAGCATGATGGCGTTCCAGAATAGCTTTAAGATCATTTAATCCCTAATCTTAACGTGATGTTCCTGTCATATTTAGAACATTATATTCTGAGCTTATACATTTAGCCTTCTTAAGTATTAAATTTGCACAGAGCCTCATAAAAGACATATATGGAAAAAGAAGAATTGATTGAACTTCAGGTGAGCGGTATGCATTGCAATAACTGTGCGTTATCAGTCCATAAATTACTTGAAAAAAAAGGGTTGCAGGATATCTATGTTGATTTTGCGAACGATGAGGTAAAATTCAAAACCAGTAAGCCTTCAGAAACTCCACTAATTATCAAGGATATTGAAGGTTTAGGATATAAGGTAAGTGAGGAAAGTATCCCTATTCAGGAAAAATTCTTTGAAAAAGTAGAGAACAAATTCTATTTCAGCCTCATTTTTACTATTCCCCTCTTCTCACATATGTTTTTGCCTTTCCATTGGCTGCACAACCCTTTGGTTCAGTTAGGCTTATGTATTCCGGTTTATATTTTAGGATGTATCCATTTTGGCAAAAGTGCTTTCAATTCATTAAAGAATGGAATCCCAAATATGGATGTTCTTATTTTTATCGGCTCCAGTGCTGCCTTTATTTATAGTTTATATGGAACTATACAGAATTTGGGACCCGACTTTTTGTTTTATGAAACTGCAGCCACCATCATCACCCTGGTACTGTTAGGAAATGTTTTAGAAAAGAGGTCTGTAACACAAACCACATCAGCTGTCAGAGATCTGATGAAATTTCAGGAAGCAAAAGCAAATAAACTGCTAAATGGGGAAATCTTGATAGTAAATTCACAGGAAGTAGTTCCGGGGGATACACTAGTCATCAATTCAGGTGATAAAATTCCTGTTGATGGGGAAATCATTTGGGGTGAAGCCTCTGTCAATGAGTCGATGCTTACAGGCGAGAGTCTGCCTGTAGAGAAATCCAAATATGATCAGGTAATCGGTGGCACTTTGATTGAAAAGGGCAGCATACATATTCTGGTAACTAAAACCGGAAAACATACTATTTTATCACAGATCATTGATCTGATGAAAAAAGCACAGTCGGCAAAACCGCCCATTCAAAAATTGGGAGATCAGGTGGCCGCTATATTTGTGCCGGTAGTGGTTGGTATTGCCGTTCTAACTTTTGTTTTGGCCTATTATTCCTTTGATCTCAGCTTTCAAAAATCTATGCTGAATGCAATTGCTGTGCTGGTCATTTCCTGCCCCTGTGCTATGGGTTTAGCCACACCTACCGCAGTGATGGTTGGTTTGGGCAGAGCGGCTAAAAATGGCATTCTGATCAAGGGTGGAAATACACTTGAAGAGATAGCCAAGCTAAAATATATGGTCTTTGATAAAACTGGAACACTCACTACCGGAAAATTCAAAATCAAAAAGATCGACAGCATAAGTATTTCGCAGAAGAAAGCTGAATCAATCATTTATGGTATAGAAGCCTATTCAAATCATCCCATTGCACGATCCCTGGTTTCTGAGCTTAGTGCAGGAAATCCTGAAAAAATAATATTCACGAAAGTATCAGAGGAAAAAGGCCTCGGAATGAACGGAACTGATTCAGAGGGAAATACCTATCAGTTTGGATCGAAACAAATCTTAGATCAGGATGAAGAACAGGGAGATTTTAGCCTTTTCCTTAAAATGAATGGAACCCTTTTGGCTCGGATTGAAATTGAAGACGAGATCAAAGCAGATGCTTCCCGACTGATCACAACTCTAAAAAATATGGGGATTAAGCCGGTTTTACTGAGTGGTGATCTGAAAAAGAAATGTGAAGATCTGGCTGCTATTTTAGGTATTGAGGAGGTATATGCCGAAACCCAGCCTCATCAGAAGCTTGAGATCATTGAAAGTATTAAAAAAAGGGGTAAAACAGCGATGGTAGGTGATGGAATAAATGATGCCCCTGCCCTAACTACCTCAGATGTTGGAATTTCAATGAGTGATTCAAGTCAGATCGCAATCCAGTCTGCCGAAGTGGTCCTGTTAAAGAATGAACTGGGAGTTATAGATCAGATGTTACGAATCGGGAAGCATACACTTTTGACGATTAAACAGAATCTCTTCTGGGCATTTTTCTACAATGTTGTGGCTATACCTGTAGCGGCATTTGGTTTTCTTAACCCAATGGTTGGAGCCTTAACAATGGCTTTTTCAGATGTCATTGTAATCGGCAATTCTATCCGCTTAAAAACTAAATCACTATAATTGCGCATTAAAAGCATTTTTAATGATCAATATCTATACTGACGGTGCATCGAGCGGGAATCCTGGTCCCGGAGGATTTGGGGTAATACTGCATTCAGGTAAGCATTATAAAGAAATTTCTGAGGGATATCGAAAAACAACCAATAACCGCATGGAATTGCTCGCCGTAATCACCGGACTGGAAAGTATCAAAAATCCTGGGCAGGAGATTATGATCTATTCAGATTCTAAATATATTATCGACTCGGTTGAGAAAAAATGGGTGTTTAATTGGGTCAGGACTAACTTTAAGGATAAGAAAAACAAGGACCTATGGCTTAGATTTCTGGAGGTCTACAAACAACATAAAATTCGTTTTACCTGGGTAAAAGGGCATAATGGTCACCCGGAGAATGAACGATGTGATGAACTGGCAGTTCAGGCTTCGAAACAAAAAAACCTTCTCATTGATACTTATTTTGAGAAAGAGGAACTTAAATTAAATCTTTAATCTAACCCTCCTACTATTCCCAATTTCTCCATTGTTGCCTCTGCTTTCTCATCTGGGGTTTTTGATGAATATGTATGCATCATTTCTTCAATCTTCAGGACCATGTTCTTTGATCCAATGAATATTGCAGATCGCTGATGCAGGGAGGTGACATCCTTATCGAGTATTCTGTTAAAACCGTCAGTCGCCCGGCCACCGGCCTGTTCAATAATAAAGGCCATTGGATTACATTCATAAACCAGACGAAGCTTACCATTGGGCGCTCCTGATGTGGTAGGATAAATAAATATTCCTCCCTTAATCATGTTACGATGCACATCTGCAACCATGGAACCGATATATCGTGAAGTATAAGGCCGTGAAGTTTGTTGGTCCTCAACCTGACAATATTTTAAATATTTCTTCACCCCTTCAGGAAAATGAACATAATTTCCTTCATTAATTGAATAAATAACACCATCCTCCGGTATTTTCATTTTGGGATGTGAAAGACAAAATTCTCCAATAGAAGGGTCTAGTGTAAATCCATTTACTCCTTTACCTGTCGTATAAACCAGCATGGTTGAGGATCCATATATTATATAGCCTGCAGCAACCTGCTCAGTACCTTTTTGAAGTACATCTTCAATAGTAGCTTTACCGTCTGTTGATACTCTTCTGTAAATGGAAAAAATAGTCCCTACTGCTACATTGACATCAATATTAGAAGATCCGTCCAAAGGATCCATAGCTACAATGTATTTCGCGTTCTTGGAGACTTCGCCATCTATATGTACAAACTCATCGTTTTCTTCTGAAGCAACTATACAACACTCACCTCCACTCTTCAATGCAGCAATAAATTGTTCATTGGCAAAGACATCCAACTTTTTTTGTGATTCGCCCTGTATATTGATCGTACCAACATCTCCAAGTATGTCCATCAGGCCCGCCTTATTTACTTCACGGTTAACAATTTTAGCGGCAATTCCTATATCTCTCAACAATCGTGACAACTCCCCTTTTGCATATGGAAAATCGCTTTGCTTTTCAATAATAAACTGTCCTAATGTTAAAATGCCTTTCATATACTTAGTGTACTTTTTACGCTATCTGTTTGCTAATTCTATGACGTCTAAGTTATGAATTTTTTCTCCTGAAATGCAAAACCGAAGCAATGTGCGAACTTTATGCCAGCCTTGCTTTCCTGCAGCCCCGGGATTTAAGTGTAAACAACTTATTTTTTTATCATAAATAACCTTGAGAATATGGGAATGACCAGTGATGAAAAGTCCCGGAGGATTTTGGTATATTTTTTCCCGGATACCGGGGGAGTATCTTCCGGGATAACCACCGATATGGGTTATCCATACTTTTAAGTCTTCGCAATCAAATCTTAAATGCTCAGGATACTGCAATCTGACATCCTGTCCATCAATATTTCCATAAACTCCCCTGAGTGGTTTAAATGCATTCAATTGATCCGCAATTTCAATGGTACCGAAATCACCGGCATGCCAGATCTCATCACAGTTTTCAAAATGCCTGAAAACAGAATCATCCAGGTATCCATGCGTATCTGAAATTAGGCCGATTGTTTTCATCACTGAATATGCATTAAAAAATTGTAAGATAATCCTTTAAAAGATTTCTATAAGCGGCTGAGTAGACGCCTTTACTCTCATAGATAACCAGGCCCTGCTCTACCGGAACAAGGGTTTCAAACCCCATGATCATAATTGTACGATGTGGTTTTGACTCTGGAAATGAATAAATTAATATCTCCTTCTGAACTTTTAAGCCGGAAACCATTCTTTTTACCATTTCAGCAGTTTCCAGAGGAAGAATAATACAGAGATGTCCTGATTGATCCAAATGTTTTGATGATTCTGTCAGTAATACCTCAAAAAAAGAGAGATCTGTATGCCGGGCGACACTTTTTTCCGCGCTTTTAGAACTTAGTGAATTAATAAAAAAAGGCGGATTAGAAATAATCAGGTCGTACTGTTTATTATTATCTGTAAAATACTCTTTGATTGAACTGTGGAATAATATTATTCTATTCGAAAATGGAGAATTTAAAAAATTCAATTTAGCTGTATCAGCAGCATTCTGATCTATCTCAACAGCATGAACTATTGCCGAAATATATTTCTGAGCAAGCATTAAAGCAATCAATCCGGTCCCTGTTCCAACATCCAGTATTTTTGCAGGATTATTGAAATCAGCCAGTGCAGCAAGCAATACTCCATCGGTATTTACTTTCATTGCACAGTTTGCCTGATCAATTCTAAACTGCTTGAAATGAAAAATAGACGACATCAGCTCTCGTATAGTTCAATAGGCAATCCATCAGGGTCAGAAAAAAATACAAATTTCTTACCGGTAAACTCATCAACTCTTATTTCCTCTGTAATCACTCCCCTTCTGTTCAATTCACTTACAGATTGCGTCAAATCGTCTATTTCAAAAGCAATATGCCGCAAGCCTCTGGCTTCTGGACCCGAAACCCGTTCGGGTGGATTAGGAAAAGAGAATAATTCGATCTGATATCTGCCATTTACTGAAAGATCCAGTTTATGAGAATTTCGATCAGCTCTGTAAACTTCATTCAATATTTTAAGACCTAATATTTCAGTGTAAAAGTGTTTAGAGACCTCATAATCGGAACATATTATTGCCAGATGATGTATGAAATTTAATTTAAGCATATTTATTCTCCATAAAATAACGTGAACTCGACATTATATTTAAAAAACCGCATACCTGCCAGCAGGCAGTAAAACATAGTACTTTACAACTTCTAACCTACATTTTAGACGCAGATAGCCTTGAAGCTTCGCTTCAATCTATCTTGTTTAAAATCTATGTTTCCTTTAAAGCATAATAAATTCAATCTATGTGGTTAAATCTTAATCATTAGATAGTTTAATTTCTTACTGACGTTAAAATAAGATAAAAGCATTCTATTAGCAGAAAGCAAGCTCTTTTCTCCAGAATTTCTGATTCTAAAATATGCACAGATTAAGCAGTCCATGCTTAAACATCCCTGAAAATTCAAAATTAGAAAAAAGCTTTGCTTTCTATTGATGATTATGAAACAGGATTCCTTTCAGGATATATTAAAGTAAGATTTCAAAATTTCATATGACAGGTAATGCCTAAAATTTAATACAAAGCACATTCTACCATCCCGCAAATAAAAACCTATGTTTTCAAGAGATATGGAAGCCAAAAATCGATTTTTTCAGTAATTTTTTAATTTTTGTTCAATTTTTATGATTTTTTTATGATTTTTTTGACATTTTTTATGTTTTTACGCATCAAAACATTTATTTTTATCAAAATTTTAATCAAACCCAAGCAAAACGATGTCATCTTTAAGATTCCAAGCATTAAATGCGGTACTTTCCAGGACAATTCCTGAAGGAAAATCTCTATCCTCAAAACTTTCTGAATTATATGGTGTAAATGTCTTCGACCAGAAAAAAATGAAAGACACTTTATCCAAGGAAGCTTACAACGGTATTATTGAGTCTGTTAACTCGGGCACTCCGATTGACAGAAGTATTTCAGAGCAGGTGGCTTCAGCAATGAAATCATGGGCTATGACAAAAGGTGCAACACACTATACACACTGGTTCCAGCCACTAACAGGTAGCACTGCTGAAAAGCATGATTCTTTTTTTGAGCCAGGATCAGACGGTCATGGGATTGAAAAATTCTCAGGTGAGGCTTTAGCACAACAGGAGCCAGATGCTTCAAGTTTCCCTAATGGTGGTATCAGAAGCACTTTTGAAGCCCGCGGATATACTGCATGGGATCCATCATCACCTGCTTTTATTATAGGATCTACTTTATGTATACCTACTGTATTTATTTCCTATACCGGCGAGGCGCTTGATTACAAGGCTCCACTTCTTAAGGCAATCAGCCTGATGGATAAGGCAGCAGTTGCTGTGGCTCAGTATTTTGACAAAGGAATTGAAAAGGTTAACAGTTCACTTGGAATTGAACAGGAATATTTCCTTGTTGACATTGCTTTATTTAATGCCAGACCAGATATGTATCTGACAGGCAGGACCTTATTCGGTCACATGTCAGCTAAAAATCAGCAATT
Organism: Sphingobacteriales bacterium 16-39-50; assembly: GCA_002257025.1. Classification (GTDB taxonomy): domain Bacteria; phylum Bacteroidota; class Bacteroidia; order Sphingobacteriales; family Sphingobacteriaceae; genus Daejeonella. The sequence goes on from NCHA01000001.1 coordinate 389,944, forward strand.
AGACGATCATTATTTCGGATCAATTCCGGAACGTGTTCTTGCCTATATGGAAGATCTGGAAATTGAGGCGATAAAACTTGGTATACCTTTAAAAACCCGTCACAATGAGGTAGCACCTTCACAATTTGAATGTGCTCCGTTATATGAGGAGATGAACCTTGCTATCGACCATAATTCGTTACTAATGGATTTAATGGATAAAGTAGCGAGAAGACATAACTTCAAGGTTTTATTACATGAAAAGCCATATGCTGGCATCAATGGTTCGGGTAAACACAATAACTGGTCGCTGATTACTAATACAGGCAAGAATCTTCTTTCTCCGGGAAAAACTCCAAAAAACAATCTGATGTTCCTTACATTCTTTGTGAATACAATAAGGGCTGTATATGAATATTCAGATTTGTTAAGAGCATCTATTGCTTCAGTTAACAACGATCACCGTTTGGGAGCCAATGAAGCCCCTCCGGCTATTATTTCAACCTTCCTTGGAAGTCAGTTAAATGATTTACTGGATGAGATCGAAACATCGAGAGTAACTTCAAAAATGAAGCAGGATTCAGCATTGTGGACTAATATTCCAAAAATACCTTCTATCCTTCTTGACAATACCGACCGTAACCGTACATCGCCAATGGCATTTACCGGTAATAAGTTCGAACTTCGTGCTGTTGGATCATCAGCAAACTCAGCAAATCCGATGACAATATTAAACGTTATCGTTGCTGATCAGTTGAATAAATTTAAAGCAGAAGCAGATAAACTGATCAAAAAAGGCGAAAAGAAAGATGTGGCGATCATGACCATTATCAAACGCTACATAAAAGAATCCAAAAACATCCGCTTTGAAGGCAATGGATACAGCGATGAATGGGCTAAGGAAGCAGCAAAAAGAGGTTTATCAAATATTAAAACCACTCCGAAAGCACTGGATGTCTTACTAGACCCTAAAACTGATAAGTTGTTTGAAGATACCGGTGTATTCAGCAAACGTGAGTCACATGCACGTCATGAAATCTTACTGGAAAGCTATTTCAAAAAGCTTCAGATAGAAGCCCGTGTTATGGGTGATTTGATCGATAACATGATTATACCTACTGCAATCAATTATCAAACAACACTGATCGAAAACGTAAAGGGTTTGAAAGAAATCGGGCTTAGTGAAGATACCTACAATGCTCAGCTTGAGATTATCAAGAAAATTTCAACGCATGTAAACTTTATCAGAACTGCAAATCTGGAAATGGTTAATGAGCGTAAAAAAGCAAATAACATTGAAGATATCAGAGATAAGTCTATCGCTTATGATGAAAAAGTAAAATCATACTTTGAACCAATCCGTTATCATGTTGATAAATTAGAACAACTGGTTGATGATACAAAATGGCCTCTTCCAAAGTTTAGAGAGTTGTTGTTTATCAAGTAGTATTGAGATTTGAGTACAGAGTATTGAGATTTGAAAATTCTGTACTAAGTTCAAAAAGAGTCCTCCTTCTGGGGGACTCTTTTTATTTATGATACATTAATATAATCCTGAATTAGCAGATTGATTTCGATTACAAGTTTTTAACTAATAGTCAAAAACAAAATTTCTTGTATTGAGTACTAAATACTCAATACTCAATACTAAATACTCACTACTAAGTACTATTTTTGCATCAATGTCAGATCTAAAATATAACCAGCGGGGCGTTTCTGCCGATAAAGAAGATGTGCATAATGCCATCAAAAATATAGATAAAGGTATTTTTCCAAAGGCTTTTTGCAAAATTATTCCTGATATTCTGGGATCTGATGATGATTACTGCAATATCATGCATGCAGATGGTGCCGGTACAAAATCATCTCTTGCCTATGTTTATTGGAAAGAGACCGGTGATATTTCCGTTTGGAGAGGAATTGCTCAGGATGCAATTATTATGAATCTTGACGACCTGCTTTGTGTTGGGGCCACAGATAGTATTTTATTGTCGTCAACCATTGGCAGGAATAAAAATCTTGTTCCCGGCGAAGTCATTGCAGAACTGATTAACGGTACTGAAGATATCCTGACTGAATTACGCAAATTAGGAATAGGAATTTATTCAACCGGAGGTGAAACCGCTGATGTTGGGGATATCGTCAGAACAATCATTGTTGATTCTACAGTAACCTGCAGAATGAAAAGATCGGATATCATCTCGAATGATAAGATCCGGAAAGGCGATGTAATAGTTGGACTATCTTCGTATGGCAAAGCCAGTTATGAAACAGAATATAATGGAGGAATGGGATCCAATGGTTTGACCTCGGCAAGACATGATGTTTTTCAGAAATACATTGCAGAGAAATATCCTGAAAGTTATGATCCTGCGGTTCCATATGAACTGCTTTTCTCAGGGAATAAAAAACTGACGGACGTTATTAAAATACCCGCGACTGAATTTAATGAAAGTTTAAGCCTCAGTGCGGGCAAACTGGTTCTTTCCCCAACCCGAACCTATGCTCCTATCATAAAAAAGATTCTTGATCAATACCGTTCTCAGATTCATGGTATGGTACATTGCAGTGGCGGTGCTCAGACCAAGATTCTTCACTTCATTGATAATCTTCATATCATAAAAGATAACATGATGGCTGTTCCACCACTATTTAATTTAATTCAGGAGCAATCAGGAACAGATTGGAAAGAGATGTATAAGGTTTTCAATATGGGTCATCGGATGGAATTCTATGTACCTTCAGAAATCGCTGATGATATAATAAGAATATCAAAAGAATTCAATGTAGATGCACAAATTATTGGCCGTGTTGAGGATTCTATTAAGAAACAGGTGACTATTCGTTCGGATTATGGGGAATTTACCTATAACTGAATAGGATTGTAGGATTAAAGGATTGTAGGATTATAAGAAGGCTGACAGGGTTTGGAACCCTGTCAGCCTTTTCAAAACCCTGTCAGCCTTCTTTATTACTATTACTTTAAGATTAGTTTTTCTTTAGGAACAGGTAATTTATTAGTTCTGATATCCATCTCATTGATGATATTCTTTGCTCCTCCCAGAACATCGATACACCAGAGAACAAAGCGAATATCTACAGATATTGTACGCTTATACTGCTTATCAAAGGCAATATCTCCGCTCATTGCTTCCCAGTTACCATCAAAGGCAATACCAATCAGCTCTCCGCTCCCATTCAGTACCGGAGATCCGGAATTACCTCCAGTAATATCATTATTGCTAATGAAACCAACATTGAGCGTTCCATTCTCTGCATATTGCCTGAAATCGCGTTTGGCATAAGCATCAATTAAAGATTGAGGAAGATCAAATTCATCATCACCAGGCTGATATTTAGCCATCATCCCATCAATGGTGGTGGTGATATTATAGGTAATTCCGTCCTTCGGACTATAGTTCTGAATTTGTCCGTAGCTGATACGCATTGTTGAATTCGCATCAGGATAGATTAAAGCACCTTTATTTTTTGCCAATAAAGCCTTAAGGTACAGATTATCCAGTCGATTTTTCTCTGCCTGAAACTGACTGTATACTGTACCAAAGTTATTCTTCACATAGTCCTGAGGAACTAAATTAAGGGCATACTTATAAGCCGGATCATTTTGAAGTTCTTCTATTGATGGATTACTTAGAAATTTCCTCAGGCTTTCAGGCTCAATCAGCTTGCTATTTTTCCATAAATTGTCAGCATAGTTCTGGAAGGTAGCCTCTGCTGAACCTTTCCAAAAATCTTCGACAATTAGCGCAATGAACTTCGGATGTTGTGATTTGGGAACATCGTTGTAAAAGGAACTTAATACCTGGGCAAAAATTTTCTTATCAGCAGTCTCATTATAAGTCTTCTGATAAGTACTTACCATAGTATTTAAATTCTGATTTAGCTGTGAAATATATGCTGAATCATCCTTACGGGCGTTCATAGACTTGATTGTACTTCCAAGCTGGGATACATTTCTGACCCACGGTGAGGCAAGAAGCCCTTCATTGAGATATGTAAAATGAACAGCATATGGCTCGAATGCTGAATAGGCATTTTTATATTGAGCCATTAAATTTGCATTTTCAGGTGATGATAAAGCCCATTGACTGAAATCATTTTCCTGCTTTTGCTTTTCTTCATATATTTTTAATCTCTTTAATTGCTCTGTCTGGCCAATAAAATACTTCCAGTAATTTGCAATATTAGCATAGATTGATGATAGGGCAAGCCGTGTATCATCACTTTTATCCATCTCTTCTTTCCATGCTTTTAAGCGAATATCCCTCAATTTAACAATTGTAGGGTTTGTCTTTTCAATAGCCATTTGAACCCCATAAGAGGTAAGATATCGGTCTGTACGTCCAGGAAAACCATAAACCATTGAAAAATCACCATTCTTTACCCCTTTGATAGAAATAGGAAGTGATTTTTTAGGAGTATATGGCTTGTTAGTGGCAGAATAAGTTGCAGATTTATTATTCTGATCTGCATAAACACGAAAAACAGAGAAATCACCGGTTTGGCGTGGCCATTCCCAGTTATCGGTATCTCCACCGAATTTACCTATTGATTGTGGTGGGGTACCTACCAAACGGATATCATTAAAACGTTCATATATAAAAAGCAGGTATTGATTGGCTTTATACACATCTCTGACATCTGCTTCCCAGGTTTTACCAGCAGTGGCATCAGCACTGATTGTTTTACTGATTTCTGCAATTTTTGCAGCTTTATCCTTTTCCTCAACATTATTTAAAGCAGCCATTACTTTAGGAGTAACATCTTCCATACGTACAAGAAAACGTACAAAAAGCCCCTGAATCGGTTTCTCTTCCTGATAAGACTTTGCATAAAATCCATTATCCAGGATATTATTTTCAACGGTTGAATTTGAAGCAACGGCATCATACCCGCAATGATGATTTGTTAAAATCAAACCATTTTTTGACACAATTTCACCGGTACAGAAACCACCGAATGATACGATAGCATCTTTAATACTTGCCTTATTTACACTATACAAATCTTCAGGGGTTAATTTGAAGCCCTGTTTTTTCATTTGATTGTAGTTCTTGCCTATTAGCATAGGCAGCCACATTCCTTCGTCGGCTTTAACCGGATTTCCAAAACCCAGCACAAATGCCAGCAGCAGCGCCACGGCATAATTCACTTTTTTCATAAAATGGAATTTTAATTAATTGGTTAAGGCAAATATACAGCCAAAAGCAATAAAACCTGATACTTGATTTTCTTTCTTCAAAAAAAAAGCCCCGGATAAAATCCGGAGCTTTTTTAAAAATATACAGTCTACTATTGGAAATTGTAACGGAATCCAAATTGCATGTAATATGTTGAAGCAAAAGTCTGAGTAGTTCCAAAAGTTGAACTAACAGGCTTGTTATTAAAGGTATTTAACCAGAATGTAGGTTTGGTTGATCCACCAGGAGTTAATGCTGTAACATTTCTAGGAACAAGAACTCCTGCAGTTTGTACAAAATTCACATTACCCCAGCTACTGTTTAACATATTACCGAAATTCATAATATCCATTGTGAACTGGAAATTGTTTCTGCTTTTACCAAAGTTCTTGAAAATTTCCTGAGTTAATCTGATGTCCACCTGATTTCTCCATGGCAATTTTCCTCCGCTACGTTCAGCATATTTACCTTTATTCTTCTTCAGATAATCATCCTGCTCAATATAAGCAAAGAATAAATCACTTTGCTGCTGTGCAGTATAAGCTACGTTACTTGTTGCAGACGAAGCAGGGCGATCTGCGAATGTTATTTCGCTTGCATCCCTAGGTATGTAAATTAAATCATTGGTCTGCCCGTCACGGTTAAAGTCAGTAGAATAGGTATAAGAGAACCTGCCTTGATGTGAAGCCTCGAAGAACATAGATACGGAAGTTGCGAGGTTTTTGATGTACTCTTTACGGTATGATAGACCTGCAATTACACGATGAGGTCTATTAAAATTTGAATAACTCAAACCAGGATTATTTCCGGTATTTGATGTTTGAGTTAATGACCATGTATTAAATAATTGGTCACCATTACCATCATAAAGAACTCTTTGCTCGCTTCTGGTATAAGATACCTGAGCTGATAAGCCTCTGCTGAATGATTTATTTAAAGATGCAGTAAGGAACCATGAATGTCCATCCTGTACATTATCTAATACTACAGGGTTTAATGCACCTGTTCCGGTTGCACTTGCCTGACCATTGGTTAGTTTATTAATAAACTTGCTAACATTTGCTGCAGGATACATTGGACGATTATCCGGATATCCACTAACATTCAAAGGAGTTGGATTAACAAGATTGACATTGAATCCCTTAGCTATGTTTATGTCTTTGTTATAAATACCTTCTAAAGTACCTACAATTCCCCACGGTAATTTCGCATCTAAAGCTAAACTGCTTTTCCATGTTTGTGGAAACTTGAAATCGGGATCAATGGCACTGATTGTTGCAGGAATAGAAGTTCCAGCTGCCGGAGGTGTTGCTGGAAGATATTTGCGGATATCCTGACTGAATGGTCCGGGAGTATTTGCAGTACCATTCCAGTTTTGGGTAAACTGAATCAGACCGGCATCACCTGATTGTGCTACAATCCATACAAAAGGCACTTTGGTAGTAAAAATACCGGTACCACCTCTCAACTGTAAAGAACGATCACCTTTTACATCATAATTGAAGCCAATTCTCGGAGAAAGCATAATCCTTTCCTTTGGTAATACTCCAGTATCTAATTTTCTGCCTTCAGAAAAAGTTAACGGAGCGATTAAAGGGTGGGTTTTGATTTCGGGCACATCCGGATAAGTAGGCAACTCAAAGCGTAAACCTGCTGTGATGTTCAGTTTCTCTCCTATACGGAAGTTATCCTGAAAATAGGCTGAATACTGCTGGAATTTAAATGTTGGGAAAGCCTGAGCATAGCCTGGTGATAGGGAATAAGTAATTGCATAATCATTTGGTTTTACCCCATTAACGAAATCATCCCAGGAATTGAAACGGTATGCACCGGTTCCAAAACGCTGGAAGCCATTTTTTGTGGTACTGAAGTCCATTTGCAAACCAAGTGTTAGTTCATGATTTCCTAAACTCATAGTCAGGTTATCTGTGAAACTGTAGGTTTGAACATCTCTTAAGTTTCCGTAAGTGAAAGGCTCATATCCGAAAGTTGTAAAAGCCGTACCGTCTTTCATGATATCAACCAAAGGAAAAACATCACTTTCTGACCCTCTTGGATCATTCTGGTGCGTAAAACTTCCTCTCAATGTATTTGAAAGTTTTGAACCTAGCGTCGAGTTTAATTCAGCCGCCAAAGAGTACTGATTAGCTTCCTGAGTATAGTTTGAATTACTGAAATGAAGGTGACCAGGACTATTCCTTCCACCATTATTCGGAAAATTAAATCCTAATCCGCTAGTTGAACCACTGATAAAAGAAGGTGTAGCACTTTCAACCTGATTATAACGAATATTAAAACGGTGATCTTTATTGATATTCCAGTCCAGTCTGGCTAAAATTTTATTATTATAACTTTCATTGGCATATCCCTGATAGATTCCCGGATCATAATTGTAGGTTCTCATCAAGTAACTGCGAATATTGTCCAATTCAGTCATCGTTGGACGTGCAATATTAGGATTTGAACCAAATGGTGCAGATGGAGAAGCTGCCATTCTGCTCTGACCTGGTCTAACCTGGCTGGTTCGGTCAATATTTGCAAAGAAAAAGAGCTTATTTTTAATAATTGGGCCTCCTAAACTAAGAGCAAATTGGGTTTCATCAAGAGGTTGTAATACAATGTTATTTCCACCTACTTTATTACCCTGATTGCTTTCATTTCTAAATCCAAAAAAGGCATTTCCGAAAAAATCATTTCTTCCTGAACGTGTAACGGCATTAATAGCACTACCCACAAAACCAGACATTCTAACGTCATAAGGTGTTACATTCACAGAAACTTCTTCGATCGCATCGATAGAGATTGGTGAACCTCCAGCAGGTAAATTACTGCCAATTCCAAATTGGTTGTTAAAATCAGAACCATCCACTGTAAAGTTGTTCTGACGATAATTTCCGCCACCAATGGATGCACCATTTGCCTGTGGGGTAAATTTGGTAAGGTCATTTACACTCCTGCTTACAGTTGGCACATTCTGTATCTGAGCACGACCAAGGTTGGTTGTTGAGCCGGTGCGGTTTGCATTCAATACTGAATTTGGATCCTGAGCAGTAATTACAACCTCCTGCAGCTCCCTTCCCGATGCGGTCAATAATACATTTAAAACAAATGGCTCACCCAGTTTCAAAATCACTTCACTGAATGACTCAGATTGGTAACCTACATAGGATACCACGATTAGATATGGCCCCCCTACACGCATGTTAGGGATATTGAATCTTCCGTCTATACCGGAAGAGGAACCGTAAACGGTACCTGTAGGCTGATGTGTAGCCTTTATCGTAGCACCAATAAGCGATTCCTTTGAATCGCGGATAGTACCCGACAAACTACTGGTTGTAACCTGCGCACTAATATTAAATGCAACAAATACCACAACTAGCGTTGAGAGTAAAAACTTCTTCATAAATTGTACTTTAAGTGAGACTGATTAATTGGTTTGTTATAATCTGCGCAAAGATATGTACACAATCTGAATATTAGGCAGTTCCAGTATTAACTTAATGTTAATTTTCAGAGATTTTTTTGACAATTAACACTTTTCAACATGTTGAAATTGAATCTGTGCTGATACTCAAATCAAATATTTTCAACCCGATAAGTATTTTGTTAGATTTGCGCTGAATCTCTATTGTATTATTTATATAAAATATGAACTACGACATCATAGTTATAGGAAGCGGACCAGGCGGTTATGTGGCAGCTATTCGCGCATCTCAGTTAGGCTTAAAAGTTGCCGTTGTTGAACGGGAATCTCTGGGTGGTATTTGTTTAAATTGGGGTTGTATTCCCACAAAAGCCCTTCTGAAAAGTGCTAATGTGTTTGAATACATAAACCATGCTGCGGATTATGGAATAAGTGTTAAGGATGCTGCAGCTGATTTTGGTGCCATAATAAAACGTAGCCGTGGTGTTGCAGATGGAATGAGCAAAGGAGTTCAGTTTCTGATGAAGAAGAACAAGATCGATGTGATCACAGGAACCGGCAAGATGAAAAAAGGCGGAAAGGTTGAGGTTAAAGGCCCGGATGGTACAGATAAAGAATTTACAGCAAAACATATAATTCTTGCTACAGGAGGAAGATCAAGGGAACTGCCAAACCTGAAACAGGATGGGAAAAAGGTGATTGGATACCGTCAGGCAATGGTTTTACCTCAACAACCTAAATCTATGGTTATTGTTGGTTCAGGAGCAATAGGAGTTGAATTTGCATATTTCTATAATGCTTTGGGAACTAAAGTTACGATTGTTGAATATCTCGACAATATAGTACCTGTAGAGGATGAAGACATTTCAAAACAATTACTTAGAAGCTTTAAAAAAGCAGGTATTAACGTCATGACCGGTACAAATGTTGAATCAGTAGATACTTCCGGCAGCGGGTGTAAAGTACTGGTAAAGACAGCAGTGGGTACTGAGACCATTGAGTGTGATATTGTTCTTTCAGCGATTGGGGTAAGTCCTAATATTGAAAATATCGGAATTGAAGAAGTTGGTGTTGTTATCGATAAAGGACGTGTTAAGGTAGATGATTTTTACAAAACCAATATAGACGGTGTTTATGCAATCGGTGATATTGTAAAAGGACAGGCTCTGGCACATGTTGCATCTGCCGAAGGCATTATTTGTGTAGAAAAGATTGCAGGTCATCATCCTGAGCCCTTAAATTATAATAATATACCAGGATGTACATACTGCTCTCCGGAGATTGCATCAGTTGGCTATACTGAAAAAGCTGCAAAAGAAGCCGGATACGAGATAAAAGTCGGAAAATTTCCATTTTCTGCTTCAGGAAAGGCAAGTGCTGCCGGTGCTAAAGACGGCTTCGTTAAAGTAATATTCGATGCCAAATACGGAGAGTTCTTAGGAGCTCATATGATCGGCGCAAATGTTACTGAAATGATTGCAGAGGTTGTGGTAGCAAGAAAGCTTGAGACCACCGGTATGGATATTGTAAAAACAGTACACCCACACCCTACTATGAGTGAAGCAATCATGGAAGCGGCTGCTGATGCATACGGTGAAGTTATACACCTTTAATAATTGACAATTGATAGTGGACAATTGACAATTACCGGATATCAGTTGTCAACTGTCAATTGTCAACTATCAATTAAATGACCATGGCCTGGATCTATCTCATAATTGGTGGCTTATTTGAAGTAGCCTTTACAAGCTGTCTGGCTAAAGCGAAGGAAGCTACAGGTATTGAGTTTGTTTTGTGGATAACGGGCTTTCTGATCAGTGTATCTATCAGTATGTATCTCTTATTCCTTGCATCCAAAACATTACCGATGGGTACCTCCTATGCTGTTTGGGCCGGAATTGGAGCTGCGGGATCAGTTATTGCAGGAATACTTCTGTTTAAAGATCCAACCGACTTCTGGCGGATGTTTTTCCTGTTTCTTTTAATATCTTCAATCATTGGATTAAAACTTTCAAGCAAAGTCTGAAATGAAATTATTTACCATAAACGCAGGATTTTTTAAGCTGGACGGTGGTGCTATGTTTGGGGTAGTACCTAAATCAATCTGGCAGAAAACCAATCCGGCAGATGAGAACAACCTTTGTAATTGGGCTATGCGCTGCCTTCTGATCGTAGACGGAGATCGTAAAATATTGATTGACAACGGAATAGGCTACAAGCAGGATGAGCGCTTTTTAAAACACTATTATCTGCATGGCGATGATACTCTTGAAAAATCCCTTGAAAATCACGGTTTTACCAAAGATGATATCACTGATGTTTTTTTAACCCATCTTCATTTCGATCACTGTGGTGGCTCAATAGAAAAACTTGAAGATGGAAGTCTTGTGCCAGCATTTAAAAACGCCATTTATTGGAGTAATAAGGCACATTGGGAATGGGCTGTTCATCCAAATGATCGTGAAAAAGCATCTTTTCTAAAAGAAAACATTCTCCCTATTCAGGAAAGTGGCAAACTTAAATTCATTGAAAACACAGATGGCGTAGCCTTCACTGATCATATCAAAATACGATTTGCTTTCGGACATACTGATGCTATGATGCTGCCGCAAATCAGCTATAAAGGCAAGACTATACTTTACATGGCTGATATGCTGCCTTCGATCGGACATATTCCAATGCCCTATGTAATGTCCTATGATATGTTTCCGCTCAAAACCCTGAATGAGAAGAAAAAATTTCTCACTGAGGCCCTGGAGAACGATTACATCCTCTATCTGGAACACGATCCGGTAAACGAATGTTGTACCCTTCAGGAAACAGAAAAAGGCATCCGTGTAAAGGATACCTTTAAATTAGCCGATATTTTGTAAGGGGAAGGCTGACAGGGTTTTGAACCCTGTCAGCCTTATATTAAGGAATTATAACCTGAGGTTTAGTTCCTGTAATCTCATCAATTTCCTGCATAATTTCATTTGTCAGCAAAGGAACTACTTCCAGTGAAGTAAGGTTCTCTTTTAGCTGTGCAGCCTTGGAAGCGCCTAAAATTACGGTACTGACGTGTGGATTTTTTAAACACCATGCAATAGCAAGTTTAGCTAATGAGGTATTCAGTCTCTCGGCAACTCCCTGCAATAATTTAACTTTATGTATGTTTGATTCTACCAGTAGTCTGTTTCTTAACCACTCAAGATTATCCATACTGAAACGCGCATCCTTGGGATCGGCATTATTGTATTTTCCGGAAAGTAATCCGGAGGCCATTGGGCTCCAGATTGTGGTTCCCATTCCAAAATCCCTGAACAATAACAAAAATTCCATTTCCATTTTATCACGCCAAAGCATATTGTACTGAGGCTGTTCCATCACAGGTGGAACCAAATGGTTTTTTTCAGCAAAATAATGAGCCTGCATTATTTCCAGGGCGCTCCATTCAGATGTTCCCCAATACAATGCTTTTCCCTGTTGAATCAATTGATGCATCGCCCAAACCGTTTCTTCTATCGGGGTTTCCTTATCAGGTCTGTGACAGTAGATCAGATCCACATAATCAAGCTGCAAGCGTTTAAGGGCATTATGAGTCCCCTCAAACAAGTGCTTTTTAGAAAGTCCGATCATATTCGGTTTCTTTTCTTCGGCTCCAAAAAAGATCTTGCTGGAAACAATGTAGGAACTACGGTCCCATTTTTTCTTCTTTAAAATGTTCCCCATAACAATTTCCGACTTCCCTCCTGCGTAACCCTCAGCATTATCAAAGAAATTAACGCCACCTTCGTAGGCGATGTCCATTAATTCTTCAGCAACCTTATCCTCTATCTGCTGTCCAAAAGTTAACCAGCTTCCTAATGAAAGGGCACTTACTTTTAAACCGGATTTACCTAAACGTCTGTATTCCATAGTTTTATATAATTAAATTTCAATGTTCATTTCTTAGGTAAAAATACAATTTGTAATCGTAAAAAATTTTACGATTTCATTGTTTATATTATTAATAGATATAGAGAATTTTATAAATTGAACCCTTAAAACTAATCATGATCCGCCCCGAGCGGAAAGAAGAAAATGCAGCTTACACAACTGGAAATCAAAGGTTTTAAAAGCTTTGGCGATAAGATCACAATCAATTTCAATGATGGTGTAACTGCTATTGTGGGTCCAAATGGCTGTGGGAAATCGAATGTTGTAGATGCAATACGCTGGGTACTTGGAGAACAAAGTACCCGTATGCTGCGCTCTGAGAAAATGGAAAATATCATTTTCAATGGAACAAAAACACGTAAACCTTCTAATCTTGCCGAAGTATCCCTGACATTCGATAATACCAAAAACATACTTCCTACTGATTTTACAAAGGTTACGATCACCCGTAAGCTATATCGTTCAGGAGAAAGTGAATACCGGTTAAATGATGTGCAATGCCGTCTGAAAGACATTACTGATCTGTTTCTTGATACCGGGATAGGATCAGACTCCTACTCTATTATCGAGTTGAAAATGATCGATGAGATCATCGCCAATAAAGACAATTCAAGAAGGGCTCTATTTGAGGAGGCTTCTGGAATATCTAAATATAAGCTTAGGAAAAAACAAACCTTCAATAAATTAAAAGATACAGAGGCAGACCTTAGCCGTGTAGAGGATCTTTTATTCGAGATTGAAAAAAATCTGAAAACTCTTGAAAACCAGGCTAAAAAAGCGGAGAGGTATTACCGGCTTAAGGAACAATACAAAACATTAAGTCTGAGCCTGGCCTCCTATCGGATCATTGGATTTAGAGAATCTCTGACTAAACTTGAAGACAAGGAGCAGCTGCATTCACTGGAGAGCAGCGGGATAAACACAGAAATCAGCAATCTGGAGGCATTTTTGCAGAAATTAAAACTTGAAAACCTGAATCTGGAAAAGAATCTTTCCATTCAACAAAAAGCTACCAATGAATTTATTGCTAAGATTCGAACTTATGAAAGTGATAAGAAATTAAAGAACGAGCAGTTACGCTTTCTTGAAGATAAAAAAACAAGACTAAGCGATGAACTTGAAAAAGATCAGAATCAGCTTAACCATGTTTTTTACAATCAGAAGCGCTTAAATGAGGAACATTTACAGGAAAGTGAGATTCTTGAGAAGCTTCGTATTTCTACAGAAAATCAGCACCAGGGGATCATTGAACTAAGATTAGAACAGCAAAAATCAAAAGCAGCACTCGATACCATCAGCCTTGAAAATAATGAACTCCAAAATCAGGTCTATAAACTTGAAAAGGAGATTGCAATTTTGAATATTCAGAAAGAAGCACTTTATCAGGAAAGCAGCCGGAATATGGCTGATACAGAATCTAAAGAAACTGAACTCAATGAATTTAACAAGGTTATTACTGAGTTAAAGGGCAAACTGGAAAGTAAACAAAAGGAGTATATTCAGAATAAAGAGCTCGAAGATGAACTCGAGCGACAAATCCGGCGCAGTACTGAGCATCTGAAGGAGCAAAAAGAAATTCTCAATCAGGAAAGCCGAAAACTCGATTCCAAACAGAATGAGTATAACCTCACCAAATCGATGGTTGATAACCTTGAAGGATTTCCGGAATCGATCCGTTTTCTGAAAAAAAATGCAGGCTGGACAAAACAGGCACCTCTTTTCTCTGACATACTTTTTTGCCGGGAAGAATACCGGATAGCCATTGAGAACTATCTCGAGCCGGTTATGAATCATTATGTCGTAGAAACACAGGCAGAGGCAGTACAGGCAATTCAATTGCTGAGTGATTCGTCAAGAGGACGGGCTAATTTTTTCATCCTTGATGCTTTAAATGTAGCAGGACAACGACCTTCAGTAAATACTGAACGTAAAGACCTGATTCCTGCTTTAGAAATAATCGATACAGATGCCAAATATCGGCCGCTTTGTGAAATGCTGCTCTATAATGTTTATCTGCTTCAATCAGGAGAAGAAAATGAATTACGCTCGGCTTTGCCATCAGAGCAGGTTGTTATCCTGAGTAAGACCGGGATGTTTACAAAAACCAGAACAGGAATGTCGGGTGGTTCTGTCGGACTTTTTGAAGGAAAACGAATCGGGAGAGCTAAAAATCTTGAAAAACTTTCAAAAGAAATTAATAGCGGAGAAACATTAATTGTAAAATTAAAGAACTCCATTGCAGAAGAAGAGATCAAATTAAAAGATCTGATAGATTCCTCACAAAAAGATCTCCTACAGGAATCTCAACTGGAAATCAACAGATTGAGCAATGAGTATACTTCTGTGAAAACCAAACAGGAACAATACCTTGCTTTCATTGAAAATAGTCTCAATAGAAAACAGGATATCGAGCAAAAAATAGCGAGTATAGGAAATGAATTACTTGCATCAGAACCCCTTCTTATTGAATTAAAAGTCAGCAAACAGATTAAACAGGAGCAGGTCTTAAACGACCAGCAAAGCTATAATGAGCTTGCAGAAAGCTTAAATTCAAAATCGGCACTTTATAACCAGGAGAATATCCGCTTCCACCAACAGCAAAACAAGGTTTCGGGTATAGAAAAAGACCTTGAATACCGGGAAAGTCAGCAAAAAAACCTGGAAACGCGTATCGGTTTAAATCAAGCTGAACTTGAAAAAACACAGGCTGGAATTAAAGAAACACTTCAGCATGCAGATCATTCTGATGAAGATCTGATTGCGATGTACGTTCAAAAAGAGGAATTTGAAGCGGCTGTTAATGAAGCTGAACAGAGCTATTATGCTTCCAGAGTGCAGATTACTGAGATGGAGGAAAAAATAAGCTTATTACGCAGAAATAAAGAACAGGCCGAGCTGATTTCCAACGAATTAAAAGATCAGAAAACAGCAATCAAACTGGAGTTAAATGCCTTAAAGGAAAGACTGTCTGTTGAATTCGATGTTGATATTTCAGTATTGCTGGATGAAGAATCCTACGAGCAACAGACTGATAGTGAGCAGAATATTCGTGAAAAGACCGAGCGGATAAAAAGACAACTAGATGAATTTGGCGCAATTAACCCAATGGCAATGGAAGCCTACCAGGAAATGAATGAACGTTATAACTTTATTCAATCTCAGAAAAAAGATTTGGCTGAAGCTAAATCATCTTTATTACAAACTATTAAAGAAATTGATGATACGGCAAAGGAGAAGTTTATGGCAGCCTTCAGTGATGTTAGGACTCATTTTATACAGGTTTTCCGTTCTCTTTTTAATGAAGAAGACAGCTGTGATCTGGTATTGGCAGATCCTTCCAACCCGCTTGAATCTGACATTGATATTATTGCCCGCCCTAAAGGTAAGCGACCACTATCCATCAACCAATTATCCGGAGGTGAAAAGACACTGACGGCTACGGCGCTGCTCTTCTCATTATATCTCTTAAAACCAGCCCCGTTCTGTATCTTCGATGAGGTTGATGCACCATTGGATGATACAAACATTGATAAATTCAATAATATCATAAGGGAATTTTCAGATCAGTCACAGTTTATTATTGTTTCTCATAATAAACGAACGATCGCCAGTACAGATATAATATATGGTGTGACTATGGCAGAACAGGGTGTTTCAAGGGTGGTAGCTGTTGATATTCGTGAAGTAGCATAATATTCCTTGGCAAATTTAAACGGGTCCGATCTAACAGATTCGGAGCTTAACATTACAATTTTAACATGAAGAAGCTGTTTATAATCCTTGTCTTAATATCCATTCTTGATGCAAATGCACAAAATATCGACCGGAAAGTATTACTTTATGATATAGAAACACTTTCATCCGACAAGTATGAGGGCAGGAAAACAGGCAGCCGGGGTAATTTCATGGCTGCTGAATATATCATTAACAGATTCAAAGAAATTGGGCTTGATGCTTACAATAAGGACTTTAAGCATCCCTTTACATTCAAAAACAGAAGGAACGAAGAAATCAATGGTGTCAACCTGATTGGATATATTAAAGGCAAATCGGATCAGGTAATCGTTATTTCAGCACATTATGACCATGTTGGAATTAACAATTCTGAAATATTTAATGGAGCTGATGATAATGCTTCAGGAGTAGCTGCAATATTATCCTTTGCAAAATATTTCAAGGAACATAAGCCTAAAAACACGCTTCTGTTCATAGCATTTGACGCCGAAGAAATGGGTTTACAGGGTGCATATTCCTTTTTAAAGGCTCCTATCCCATCGAGGAAACATATAAAATTGAATATTAATCTGGATATGGTTTCGCATAATGACAAGTCTGAGCTTTATGCTGCAGGCGCCTATAAAACCCCGGTTCTAAGAGATATTCTTCAACATGCTGATAAGAATACTGGTATTACTCTAAGATTCGGGCATGATGAACCTGAATCAGGGAAAGATGACTGGACGATGCAAAGCGATCATGGGCCATTTGCGAAGGAGAATATTCCTTTTGTTTATTTTGGTGTTGAAGACCATGATGACTATCACAAGCCAAGTGACGATTTTGCGAATATAAATCAGGATTTCTTCCACTCAGCGAGTAATGCAATCCTGAAAAGCATCATCAGTCTTGACAAAAATCTTGTCCGCATAAACCCTTGATAACAAATCACTATCTTTGTAAAGCAAGCCGTTCTATCGCTGTCCCGCATTTGCTGGAGAGAGGAAAGTCCGGGCAACACAGAGCATCCTGCTTCTTAACGGGAAGGCTTCACGTAAGTGGAGACGGAAAGTGCCACAGAAAATATACTACCCCTTAACTTAGGTTTTGGGGAAAAGGTGAAAACGTGAGGTAAGAGCTCACGGTATTGTATGGTGACATACAGTGCGGTAAACCCCAGGAGTTGAAAGACCAAATAGGTTCCGGACGTGAAGCTGCTCGCTTCCTTATCCCGTACGTGCGGGATTATACGGAATGGGTAGGTCGTTAGATCTCGCAAGCAATTGCGCGACCAGATAAATGATAGATACCGCCCTAGGCGGATACAGAACCCGGCTTACAGGCTTGCATTTTTTTTATTTTTCAAAACCCATGAATTATAGGGTTTTCGGCATCTTGTTTGTAATAAAAAACATGATTATTATATTCGGCATTAAACCGATCTATATTAAAAATCTACATTAAGCTTATGGCAAAAATATTAATCATTGATGATGAGAGGGCAATCCGAAATACTTTAAGAGAAATACTTGAATATGAAGAGTACCAGGTTGAAGATGTAGATAATGGAATCGATGCATTAGCACTGATCAGGAAAAATGAGTATGATCTGGTTCTTTGCGATATAAAAATGAATAAAATGGACGGTCTGGAGGTTCTTACTGAAGGACTTAAAATCCAGCCTGATCTGCCATTTATTATGATTTCTGGTCATGGGACAATTGAAACAGCAGTAGAAGCCAGTAAAAAGGGTGCCTATGACTTTATTTCTAAACCACCTGATCTTAATCGCTTACTGATAACGGTAAGGAATGCTTTAGAACGTAAAACTCTGGTAACAGAAACAAAAGTTTTAAAGCGTAAGGTAAGCAAGACACGTGAGATGCTGGGCAATTCAGCAGCTATTGAACGAATCAAAGCTACTATTGAAAGGGTTGCCCCTACTGATGCAAGGGTACTTATTACAGGAGCAAATGGAAGCGGAAAAGAGCTTGTGGCCCGCTGGCTACATGAAAAGTCAAATCGTGCCAACTCTGTACTTGTTGAGGTGAATTGTGCCGCAATACCATCAGAACTAATTGAAAGTGAGCTTTTTGGGCATGAGAAGGGATCTTTTACTTCAGCCATCAAACAAAGAATAGGAAAATTTGAACAGGCAAGCGGCGGCACTTTGTTTCTAGATGAAATCGGTGACATGAGTCTTTCAGCACAGGCAAAAGTTTTGCGTGCTCTTCAGGAAAATAAAGTAACGCGGGTTGGTGGCGAAAAAGAGATTGATGTAGATGTCAGGGTAATTGCTGCAACAAATAAGGACCTTCAAAAGGAAATTGAAGCAGGAAATTTCAGAATGGATTTATACCATCGCTTAAGTGTAATACTGATCCATGTACCCCATTTAACTGAAAGAAGGGAAGATATACCACTTATTGCACAAAATTTCTGTGAAGAAATATGTAATGATTACGGAATGCCTGTTAAAAAAATAAGCGATTCGGCAATGATAGCATTACAGGATATGAACTGGACTGGTAATATCCGGGAGCTTCGCAATATGATTGAAAGACTAATCATTTTGAGTGATAAATTAATTACTGAAGCTGATGTTACCAATTATGCAAATCCATCTTCTTTTTCACCTGGATCTGAAAGTCCATCAGCAGCACCTCAACAAAATTTTGACCAATTCACAAACTTTCAAGAGTACAAAGATTTTGCAGAAAAGGACTATATCAAATACAAGCTGGAAAAAAATAACTGGAATGTGTCCAAAACAGCAGATGACATAGATATACAAAGAAGTCATCTATACAGTAAAATTGAGAAATATGGCCTGAAAAGAGCAGATTAAGCAGAAAGCTTAAAGCGAATCCAGCTTTATCCTTTCAGCTTTAAACTTTTAGCTTAGCTAGAGTGTTTTTATTTCTGTTACAAGCTGCTGAAGCACCGATTTAGCATCTCCGAAAAGCATAGAAGATTTAGGCTGAAAGAAAAGTTCATTTTCGATTCCGGCATATCCGGGGTTCATGCTTCGCTTATTAATAATCGCCAGCTTAGCAAGTTCTACATCCAAGACAGGCATACCATAAATTGGAGATCCCGGATCTGTTTTTGCTGCGGGGTTGACCACATCATTGGCCCCCAAAATTAAGACAACATCAGTCATAGGAAATTCCTCATTTGCCTGTTCCATTTCAAGTAACCTTGCATAATCAACATCCGCTTCGGCAAGTAGAACGTTCATATGACCTGGCATACGCCCTGCAACAGGATGAATAGCATAATTAACCTCCACTCCTTTATCACTCAGTAATTTTTCCAGCTCATGGCATACATGCTGAGCCTGAGCAACCGCAAGACCATAACCCGGCACTATCATTACCCGTTTAGCATAACTCATGACTACAGCAGAGTCGCTGATGCTGATTTCTTTATAAGCCCCCTGCTCCTTTCCTGAAGATCCGGCAGAAGAACCACCGAATGAACCTATCAATACATTGCTCAGCGGACGGTTCATTGCTTTACACATCAGAATTGTCAGAATAGTACCCGCAGAACCAACCAGAATACCACCTGTTAACATTACAGGATTATCATAGAGAAAACCTCCAAATGCAGCGGCGACCCCGGTAAATGAGTTTAATAATGAAATAACAACGGGCATATCGGCACCTCCAATTGGAAAAACGAAAAAGAGTCCGTAAACGATCGACAAGGCAAATATGACATAGAATAACGTACTGGCTGCTGTATCAAGGGAAATGATCAGATAAGCAGAAAGCGCAATTATTACACCGAAAATGACCAGATTTACGATATGTTGCCCATTGAATGAAAAGTCTTTGATTTTTCCGTTCAATTTACCCCAGGCCACCATACTACCTGAAAATGAAACTGTTCCGATAATCAATCCAGCAAAAATAATCAGCAATATTCCACGATCAGCTGTAGCTCCTGACTGAACCTGATGAGAAAGATGGTCAAATTCTACAATGGAAATGAGTGCAGCACAGGCCCCTCCCATTCCGTTAAACAAACTCACCATTTCGGGCATAGCTGTCATTTTTACTCTCTTGGCAGCCATAGTACCCAAAATTGTACCAATAATTAATGCTGAAAAAATCCAGGCATAATTTCCAAGCTTAAGACCCTCTTCCTCATAAAGAAAGATTGTACCCAAAATAGAAACAGCCATACCAGCAGCAGCAATAAGATTACCTTTTCTTGCACTCTCGGGATGACTTAACATCTTTAAACCAATAATGAAGGTTACGGAACCGATCAGGTAACAAATAATCAAGATATTTAATTCCATTGTATTCTATTTCTGAATTTTATAAGGGTTGGATTAAAACTGATCTGACATAAATCAGGTTTATTATTTCTTCTTTTTAAACATTTCAAGCATACGATCCGTCACCACAAAACCACCCACAACATTTAAGGTACCCAGAATCACCGCAAGGAATCCCAGAATAAGGGCAAGCAAATTATCACTTTCGGCCTTTCCCATCACAATAATAGCCCCTATTATAACCACTCCGTGAATTGCATTAGCACCACTCATCAATGGTGTATGTAAAACGCTCGGAACCCTGCCAATGACCTCAATTCCAAGAAATACACTCAGAATAACTATGTAAATCATTTGCTGATGCTGGCTAAGCCAGTTAAATATCTCATTCATATAATATATTGTCTAACAAATTTTGTGTTTAAGTGGTTTGAAGTAGTTTTAAAACTTATTACCTACTACTTACAACTTACTACTTATTACTTATTACTTACAACTTACTACTTATTACCCGTCAATTCCTTCACCCTGTCATTACACACTTCACCATTATTACTTATGCATGTACCTTTCACAAGATCATCTTCAAAATTTAAATTGAGTTGTCCCTCTTTACCGATGATGAGCTGCAGAAAGTTTAAAATATTCTTTCCATATAATTTACTTGCATCAGATGGCATTGTGCCCTGCAGGTTTGAATTGCCAATGATGGTTACATTTTTATACACGACGGTTTCACGGTCTTTGGTTCTGGTTGTATTACCTCCAGTGATCGATGCCAGATCGATAATAAGAGAACCAGGCTTCATATTATCCAAAATACTGTCGGGTATTAGAATTGGAGCCTTTTTGCCCGGAATCTGTGCGGTTGTTATGATTACATCAGCCTTTGATGCAACCTCGGCGATCCTTGCCTGTTGTTTTTGTTTATATTCTTCGGTTTGATCAACTGCATAACCACCGGCCTTTGAAGCATCGAGGGCGCCTTCAACTTCTATAAACTTAGCACCCAGACTCATCACTTCTTCTTTAACAGCCGGGCGGGTATCAAAAACTTCAACTACAGCACCTAAACGTTTTGCTGTCGCGATTGCCTGGAGTCCGGCAACTCCTGCTCCCAGTATCATCACTTTTGCAGGTGCTATACTTCCTGCAGCGGTCATAAACATCGGGAAATACTTGGGAAGTTGCATTGCAGCCAGAATCACAGCTTTATAGCCTGCAATATTAGCCTGAGAACTAAGTATATCCATACTTTGCGCTCTAGTTGTACGGGGCAGCATATCCATACTAAAAGTGGTGAATCCTTGCTCCGCCCATTTCTTAATTAATTCGAAATTGGCCAGCGGATTAAAAACACCCAATATTACAGCTGATTTTTTGGCTTTGTTAAGATCATCCTCAGTTAGGGGATGGATACTTAATAAAATATCTGAATTTTTTAAAACATTCTCTCTTGAACTGATCTCCGCACCCTGTTCAGAATAGAGTGTGTCAGGAGCAAATGCATTTGCGCCGCAATTGCTTTCGGCTAATACATTTATATTTTGTTTCTTCAGGACTGAAATGTGTTCGGGAATTAATGATACCCGTGTTTCCGGGGAGGGCTCAAGCAAAATACCAATAGTCATGAATTCTTGTAATAATTATAAAGTGATTATTTCCCAAAATAGAAAAAAAAATTAGCTATAAAGAAAGCTGCATTAAAAAAATTACAAATATTTTAAGCTGAGGATCAGGCACATGCTATCAGACTAATCAGGATGATGAAATCATTTATGTCGAATAAAATTTGAGCTTAATAAACTATATTTGCGCCTCAAATGAAGTATATACGTAACTTTTGCATAATTGCTCATATTGATCACGGTAAAAGCACTTTAGCTGACCGTCTTCTGGAGTATACTAATACAATCACCCAGCGTGAATCCCAGGCTCAACTGCTTGATGATATGGATTTGGAACGTGAGCGCGGGATTACCATTAAGAGTCATGCAATCCAAATGGATTACATTCAGGATGGTCAGCCCTATGTTCTTAATCTGATTGACACACCGGGTCATGTGGATTTTTCCTATGAAGTTTCCCGCTCGATTGCTGCCTGTGAAGGTGCATTATTAATTGTGGATGCATCACAGGGAATACAAGCGCAGACCATATCCAATTTATATCTGGCACTTGAGCACGATCTGGAAATTATTCCAATCCTGAACAAGATGGACCTTCCTGGAGCTATGCCCGAGGAAGTGAAAGACCAGATCATTGAGCTGATTGGTTGTAAACGTGAAGAAATTATTCCGGCTTCAGGCAAAACCGGCTTAGGTGTAGATAACATCTTAAAAGCTATAGTTGAACGTATTCCTGCTCCAAAAGGTAATCCGGACGGAGAACTGCAGGCCCTGATATTCGACTCTGTTTTCAATTCATTCAGGGGTATCATTGCATATTATAAGGTACTTAATGGAGAGATCCGTAAGGGCGATAAGGTGAAATTTGTAGCAACCGATAAGGATTATATCGCAGAAGAAGTAGGCACCTTAAAGTTAACTCAAAAACCAAAGGATGTCATTAAAACCGGGGATGTAGGTTATATCATTTCGGGAATAAAAGAAGCACGTGAGGTTAAGGTCGGAGATACGATTACTCATAAAGATAAGCCAAGTTCAGAACCAATTAAAGGTTTTGAAGAAGTAAAACCAATGGTATTTGCCGGTATCTATCCGGTTGATACAGATGAGTACGAAGAACTTCGTGAAAGCATGCACAAACTGCAGCTTAATGATGCTTCTATCGTTTTCGAACCTGAGTCATCAGCGGCTTTAGGATTTGGTTTCCGTTGCGGTTTCCTGGGTATGCTCCACATGGAGATTATTCAGGAGCGACTTGAAAGAGAGTTCGACATGACAGTGATTACCACTGTTCCGAACGTATCCTATAAGGCATTTACTTCTAAAGGTCTGGAGATTGATGTACATAACCCATCCGACCTGCCCGATCCAAGTAAACTGGATCATGTTGAAGAACCATATATTAAGGCCAATATTATCACTAAATCTGAATTTGTAGGGCCAATTATGTCGCTCTGTATTCAGAAACGTGGCACAATAATCAATCAATCCTATTTAACATCCGACCGGGTTGAGCTGATCTTTGAAATGCCAATGGGCGAAATTGTATTTGATTTTTATGATCGCCTGAAAACAATCTCCAAAGGATACGCTTCATTTGATTATCATCAGATTGGTTACCGGCAGTCTGACCTGGTTCGTTTGGATATACTCTTAAACAGTGAACCTGTTGATGCTCTTTCCTCATTGATTCATAGAACGAACTCCTATAATTTCGGAAAAAAGATTTGTGAAAAGCTTCGGGAATTGATTCCGCGCCAGCAGTTTGAGATTATTATTCAGGCATCCATCGGAGCGAAAATTATTGCCCGTGAAACCGTAAAAGCCTTACGTAAAGATGTAACTGCGAAATGTTATGGTGGTGATATTTCAAGGAAACGTAAGCTTCTTGAAAAGCAGAAAAAAGGTAAAAAGCGAATGAGACAGGTAGGTAATGTCGAAATACCTCAAACAGCCTTCATGGCAGTGCTGAAATTAGATTAATTTAACTATTTCGCATTACGCGAATTGCAAAATTTATATGTTAATAAGCCACTAATTGTTAATAAAAACCATATTTTAATAAAAATGCAGTTACTCGACGGAAAATTTGTTTCAGAGAAACTAAAA
This sequence comes from Sphingobacteriales bacterium 16-39-50, assembly GCA_002257025.1. GTDB lineage: Bacteria > Bacteroidota > Bacteroidia > Sphingobacteriales > Sphingobacteriaceae > Daejeonella. The sequence goes on from NCHA01000001.1 coordinate 414,214, forward strand.
GAAAGAATCGCAATTGAGGCGGCCGAAATTTTGAAGAATACAGGGCGTAAGCCCCATCTGGTAGCCATCCTTGTCGGGCATGATGGAGGTTCAGAAACCTATGTTGCAAGTAAAATAAAAAACTGCGAAAAGGTAGGTTTTAATTCAACTTTATATCGCTTTGAGAATACAATCACCGAAGAAGAACTACTTCATAAAATTGATGAGGTAAATAAAGATCCTGAAACAGATGGTATCCTTGTTCAGCTTCCTCTTCCAAAACATATCTCTGCAGATAAAGTCACCGAAAAAATATCTCCTGAAAAAGATGTGGACGGCTTCCATCCGGTTAATCTCGGCAGGATGCAGCGTAACCTTCCCTCCTTTTTACCGGCAACTCCATACGGTATTTTACTAATGCTTCAGGAATATGGAATCGATACAGCCGGCAAACATTGTGTGGTTGTTGGCAGAAGTAATATTGTAGGTTCACCGATGAGCATTTTAATGGCAAGGAATACAAATCCTGGAAATTGCACTGTTACAATCTGTCACAGTAAAACCCCGGATATTAAAAAATATAGTCTGGATGCGGATATACTAATTGTTGCAATCGGTAAAAAGAATTTCATTACCGCCGACATGGTTAAAGAAGGTGCTATTGTGATTGATGTTGGTATGAATCGCGAGACTTCCTCAGAGACCAAATCAGGTTTCAAACTTTACGGTGATGTAGATTTTGAACATGTAGCACCCAAAAGCTCCTGGATCACTCCCGTTCCTGGCGGTGTGGGTTTGATGACCATCGTAGGCTTACTGAAAAACACCCTTGCTTCTGCAAAAAAAGAAATTTATTAATTACACGTAATATAATTATAAATTATACGTAATAAATATTATTTTTGTGTAAAAACAGAGAGGGGTTTATTATGAATGCTAAATTAACGCTTAGCTTTAATGAAGAAGTCATCAATAAAGCAAAAAAGTATGCAGAAGAAAACGACATTAGTCTATCAAGGCTCATAGAATTTCTTTTAACAAAAGTTACCTCAACTGATTACCAATCCCTCGAAGAATACCCTATAGCTGATTGGGTAAATCTGATTGCCGAAGGTAAAGCTGAATATCAGACTAAAAGAAGTAGAAAATCAGCTAAAAAGGAATTTTTCGATTCAAAAAAATGAATATTTTCCTGGATGCTAATATTCTGGTTTCTGTATTGAACAAGGAATATCCCACTTTTACAAATTCAGCGAGAATATTAAGTCTGGCCGGAAACAAAAAATTCTGTTTACTGACTTCCCCTCTATGCCTTGCTATCGCCTATTATTTTGCAGAAAAAAAGCATAAGAGCATTTTGGCAAAGTCCAAAATAAAAATACTTTCAGAGCACATAAGCTTTGCAGCAAATTCATCTGAAGCTGTTTTGAAATGTATAGCTAATCCTTCAATTCATGATTTTGAGGATGGGCTAGAGTATTATGCTGCCCTTGAAAGTAAGTGTGACTGCATCATTACTGAAGATAAAACAGACTTCTATTTTTCTGAAATTGAAGTACTGAACAGTGAAGAATTCTGTAAAAAATACCTTTTCAAATAAGATTAGAAATTTACCAAAACTTCCACCAGGGTTTTGAAATTCCGATATATAGTCCGTCCTCTCTCAGTTCAACAGGATAGGTATCAATATAATTACCTTGTCCTTCGGCACCACGACCAGTTTTAAGATCAAATTCATGCCGGTGGTAAGGACATACCAGCTTACCTGAAACACACCAGCCATTACTAAGTTCAGCACCAGCATGGGGGCATTTACTTTGCACAGCATAAAATTCATTTCCTGTCTTCACTATACATAGTTTTCTTCCCGATACCTGCACAGTTCTGATAAAATCTTCAGAAGTTGTGATGCTTTTGGGAAGTATATTGATCCAGTTCATATTAAAATTGAATTGTCAGGATTATGTCTCTATCTGTTTTGCACAAGGCTGATCTCTTAAACTTAAGTATATTTGCGCTCTAAATTACAAAATGGCACATCAAATTCCATCCGACGGCACCTTATTACCATTAATGGAAGAGTTCTATACCATACAGGGTGAAGGATTTCATTCCGGAAAAGCAGCCTATTTTATTCGTTTGGGTGGTTGTGATGTGGGTTGTCACTGGTGTGATGTGAAGGAAAGCTGGGATGCAGAATTGCACCCTTTAACTTATACGGATCAAATTGTAAAAAATGCCGAAAAATACCCCGGCAAAGCAGTAGTAGTGACAGGTGGTGAACCTCTTATCTATAATCTGGACTATCTTACATCAGAATTACAGAAAAGAGGAATCAAAACATTTATTGAAACCTCTGGGGCCTATCCCCTTTCGGGCACCTGGGACTGGATTTGTCTTTCACCAAAGAAATTCAAAGCCCCGCGTCCGGATATCGCTCCACTGGCCGGTGAATTAAAAGTAATCGTGTTTAATAAAAGTGATTTCAAATGGGCAGAGGATTATGCGGCTACAGTATCCGAAGGATGTAAACTATACCTGCAGCCTGAATGGTCAAAATCATCAGAGGTAATCCCACTAATCATCGATTATGTTATGGAGAACCCAAAATGGGAAATCTCTCTTCAGACTCATAAATATCTTAACATTCCCTGATTCTTCTTTAATTCAGATTAATGGCGGTTATTTGACATAATTATAGACCGATTTTTTTATTGATGCTTAATAAACAATAGGCTTAATACAGAATATTTTCTACCTTCATACAAAGGGAAAGTCTGATAAGAATGAAAATATTACTGCTGTTATTGTGTCTTTTACCTTGTATTTGTTTAGCACAAAAACAAATTTCCTCCCCGGTTAAGCAGGCACAAAAATCATACAATCTGGCAAATCAATATTTAAGCTACAGATTATATGATAAGGCAATTGCTGAACTGAGTCAGGCGGTTATTCTGGATAAAAATTTTACTGCTGCCTATCAGCAGCTAGGTGATATTTATCGTAAGACCGGAAATTTCAGTAAAGCCCTCATCAGTTATAAAAGGGTTATTGAAATAGATCCTGAATTCTTTCCATTAACATATTTTGGACTTGCCGAAAGCGAATTAAATACAGGCAATTATGCCAATGCGTTTGATCATTTCAATAAATACCTCTCGTATCCCGGCCTTAGTGCTGAAAGTAAACAAAAAACAACAAAATATATTGCCGATTGCAGTTTTAGTCTTGATGCAATAAAGAATCCGGTAAGCTTTAAACCTGTCAACCTGGGTCCCGGAATTAATTCAAAAGAAGAAGAATATCTGCCTGTAATTACTGCCGATGAGAAAATGATAATATTCACTCGGCAGACTAATAGAAACGAAGATTTTTTCAAAAGTGTCAAGCGCGACAGTCTCTGGGCTTCAGCTGAGTATCTGAGCAAAGAAATTAATACGTTTAATTATAACGAAGGAGCTCAATGCATTTCGCCAGATGGGAATTATTTGTTTTTCACTGGCTGTAACCGTCCGGATGGTTTGGGAAGATGCGATATCTATATTTCAAGATGGGAAGGAAATGGCTGGAGTAAACCCTTTAATATAGGTGGGCCGGTTAATACTCCCGGCTGGGAATCTCAGCCATCCATAAGTGCCGATGGCAGAAAATTATACTTTGTAAGTACCCGAAGCGGAGGATTCGGTGGCTATGACATCTGGAAATCAGAACTTAATACTGATGGATCCTGGGGTGTTCCCTTAAATCTCGGGCCAGAGATAAATACCCCTTACGATGAACAATCGCCATTTATTCACCCTGATGATGAAAGCCTCTATTTCTCTTCAAACGGTTGGCCCGGACTGGGAAACAAGGATCTTTTCATGAGCCGGAAACTTTTTAAGGATGAAGTTCAAACAGGCTGGAAAAAACCTCATAATCTGGGGTATCCAATCAATACCTTTGGAGAAGAAAGTGGGTTAAGTATCAGCAGCAATGGCAAACTTGCTTTCTTTTCTACAAACCAGAAAGGCGGGTTTGGCGGACTTGATATCTACTCTTTTGAATTGCCGGAAGCCATGAGACCCAATACTGTAACCTATGTTAAGGGAATGGTTTTTGACAAAATCACAAAGGAAATTCTCGACGCGAAAGTCGAAATTATTAATCTCAAAGACGGGAAAGCAATTTTTGACGATATTACCGATCCCGAAACCGGTGAGTTTCTGGCTACCATGATGGCCGGTAAGTCATTTGGATTGAATGTTTCTAAAGATGGTTACCTTTTCTATTCCCAGAACTTCACACCTGATCTGAATCTAATCAATAAGCCATTTATTTTGGAAATTCCATTAAAGAAAATAGAGGTTGGGGGACTGGTAATACTTAATAATATCTTTTTTGAGAGCGGCAAATATAATCTCCTTCCTGAATCGAAAACCGAATTGCAGCATTTGATTGGTTTTATGAAGGAGAATCCATCAGTCTCTATTGAAATTGGTGGGCATACAGATGATGTCGGTGATGAGAAGTCAAATCTGGAGCTTTCGGAAAACCGGGCCCGTACTGTTTATGATTATCTCGTAAGCAACCTTATCTCTGCAAATAAGATAAGTTACAAGGGTTATGGCGAAGAGCTTCCGCTCAATGATAATTCATCTGAAGAAAACAGAAAAAATAACAGGAGAACAGAATTTAAAATCACAACCAAATAAAATGGAACAAAATTTCAAGAATCACACACGCTTTATCACAAGTTATCACAGAATACTTGCTTTATTTTTAATATCAGGATTAATTGGAGCATCTGTCAACCTTGTTGAATCCTTTGGGACTGATAATTTATATGCTGCAAGTCTGCTGATGCTCTTATTTGTATGCTGTATTATGCTATTCTGGTTTGTTCGGGTTTTTCCACTCAAAGCTCAGGACAGAGCCATCCGCGCAGAAGAAAATTTCAGACATTTCATTCTGAGCGGCAAACCTCTTCCGTCTGGATTACGCATTAGTCAGATTGTGGCACTTCGTTTTGCATCTGATGAGGAGTTTTTGGAACTTGTACAAAAAGCACTGGCAGAGAATATGACAAATAAAGCCATTAAATTGACGATCAAAAATTGGAAACCTGATTATCACAGAGTTTAAACAGTGTATTTTATATTAATGATGTAAAAAAATAATTATCTTTTGGCAAGCTTTAAATAGTTTAACGAGCATAATATTCAATCAGTTTTTTTATATGAACACAAAAAAAGACCAAAATATGTTTGACCGTCGGGAAGCATTAAAAATGCTCGGCATAGGTTCCACCGCAGGAATCATGGGTATGTTTGGCTCATCATCTTCTGCCAGTGCTTCTGAAAAGGAAGCACCATCCTACGCACGAGGAATGGCTCCTGTTAAGATTACAGGTGTCAGAGCCATTGCCTGCGCTCCGGCAGGCTCTAACCTGATTGTAGTAAGAGTTGATACCTCTGAACCTGGCTTATACGGTTTGGGCTGTGCTACATTCACTCAAAGAGCTATGGCTGTAGTTACTGCGATCAACAGTTACCTGAATGATTTCTGTGTAGGAAAAGACGTTGACAATATTGAGGATATGTGGCATGGAGTCTATGTCAGCTCATACTGGCGCAATGGGCCTGTGTTGAATAATGCGCTTAGCGGTTTAGATCAGGCTTTGTGGGATATTAAGGGAAAACGTGCGAATATGCCTGTATATCAACTTCTTGGTGGTAAGGTAAGATTTGCGGTACCCTGTTATGCCCATGCAAGTGGTAGTACCCCTGAGGAAGTGGCAGATAATGTCCAGAAATTTATGGATGAAGGATATAAATACGTCAGGATACAGCAGGGAGGCTATGGCGCCGTTGGAGTAACTCAGAAAAAACCGGATTTTAAAGAAGCTGGATTTGGTGGAGCCAATGACGCCTATATGGATGAAAGGACTTATTTGAGATCTGTTCCAAAGATTTTTGAAGCCGTCAGAAAAAAGTGCGGCGATGATGTGGAGCTATTGCACGATATTCATGAGCGTGTACAACCAATGGATGCCATCAATATGATCAAACAGTTGGAGCCATATCGCCCTTATTTTATAGAGGATCCTTTCTCACCTGAAAATATGGAGTGGTTCAAGCAACTCAGAACAAGCACTTCTGTTCCTATTGCGATGGGCGAACTATTTAACAATATCAACGAATTTAAACTCCCAATGGTTAACCAATGGTTTGATTATATCCGGATTCATATCTCCCAAATCGGGGGTATTACTCCTGCGATGAAGGTAGCGAGGCTTGGGGAATGGTTCAACATAAAAACTGCCTGGCATGGACCTGGTGATGTTTCACCTGTAGGTCATGCAGCAAATGCACACATCGACCTGGCAGTCTGGAATTTCGGAATACAGGAGTCGATTCGTTTTTCGGATAAAATGAAGGAGGTATTTTCAGGATGCCCTAGAATGAAAAATGGCTACATGTATGTGAATGAGGTACCAGGATTGGGTGTGGATATCAATGAAAAAGAAGCTGCAAAATATCCGATAGGTACAAAATCAAACTGGCAGGTGCGTAAAGCAGATGGTACACTGATCAGGCCATAAACCTGATTTTTAAAATAAACTATAAATATTAATCATAATGCTAAAACAGATTTTAACTGTATGTCTTCTACTTTCCTGCCTGCAGGTCGTTGCTCAATATCCTGAAGCCAGAATTTCAAATGGAGAAATTGAAGCCAGATTATACTTACCTGATGCAAAAGAAGGATTTTATCGGGGTACCAGGTTTGACTGGGCTGGAGTAATTCCAAGCCTAAAATATAAGGGTCATGAATATTTCGGAGAGTGGTATGCAAAGCATGACCCTAAAAGACACGATGCAATTACCGGCCCTGTAGAGGCTTTTGATCCGATTGAATATGACTCAGCAGCTCCTGGTGAAACCTTCATTAAAATTGGCATAGGAACAGTTAAAAAGATAAATAATAATCCTTACCGCTTCAATGCTCCTTTTGAACTGGTCAATACCGGGACATGGAAAGTCCGTAAGAAAGCTGACAGGATTATCTTTATCCATAAACTGAATGATGGTAAAGGTTATTCATATACCTATACTAAAACGGTAAGACTGTTAAAAGGCAAACCAGAGCTGGTATTGGAACATAATTTAAAGAACACCGGTCAGAAATCAATTAATACGAGTGTTTTTAATCATAATTTCTTCGTGATCGACAGTCAGACCACTGGATCCGATTTTACGGTTACCCTTCCCTTTAAAATTGAAAATAAACCGACAGGTAAGAAACTGATGGATTTCAGTGAAAACAAAATGACTTATTTAAGGGATCTCAAAAAAGGTGAAAGTACAATGGAATACCCAACAGGGTATTCAGGTGATAAAGTTGAAGATTATGATTTCAGAATCGAAAACAAAAAAACAGGTGCCGGTGTCAGAATAACTGCCGACAGGGCCTTGTCAAAATTTATGTACTGGTCAGTTCCTACCACTCTGAGCCCTGAGCCGTTTATTAAGGTTGATGCTGATCCGGGTAAGGAATTTAACTGGGCAATTAAATATCAGTTCTACAACACAGAAAAATAGTCATCAAATAAAATATTATTATGATCAACAGAAGATCTTTCCTTAAAACCTCAGGGATTATTGCATTAAGCAGTGCTTTACCTGTATGGGCTAATACAATAAATGGATATCCTGCACTTAAATATCCGCCATTCGGTTTACAGGTTTACACATTAAACAGCATAATTAATGCTCCCGGTGCGGATACTAAAACTGTTCTTAAACAAATCGCGGACCTTGGAATCAGGGAGCTTGAAACGGCAACAGGCTCTGGTGGCTTATATTACAGACATTCTGCGAGGGATTTTGCGGCAATTGTGAATGATCTGGGTTTAAAATGGATTGGAAATCATGTAGGCGGATTACCCCGTACTGCACAAGTAGCAGCAGGATCACGAAATCTGAGAGATAATTTGCAGCAAATCGTCGATGAGGCTGCTGAAGGTGGATGTGGCTGGGTAATATGTTCAAGTTCATCAATCAATAATCTTGATGAGATTAAAAAAACTACTGAGATCTTTATTAAAGCAGGTGATGCCGCCGCGAAAAATAAAATGAAATTTGCATACCATAACCATCAGTCGGAGTTTACTGTTATTGAAGGTACATCTGCTTTCGACTATGTTTTGGGCAATACCGATAAAAATAAAGTGTTCATGGAACTGGACCTTGCATGGGCTACAGCTGCGGGTATGGATCCGGTGGCATTGTTTAAAAAATACCCAAACCGATTCCCCTTATGGCATGTTAAAGACCTTGACAAAGCTACTGGTAAGCCTTGCCCGGTAGGAAAAGGCAAGGTTGATTTCAAACATATTTTTGAAAATTCACGGCTTTCGGGTGTTAAACACGCCTTTATTGAACAGGATGGTGCAAAGATTATTGATGATCCGGCATCAAGTGTGGAATGGCTAAAAGCCAATATTTACAACAAATCTTAAGTTTTATATTTAATGTCTGATCCTGCAGTATAATATCCTGCCCTTTACTCAGGATCAGGCAATTGCCTGTCTTATCCTAATCAATTTGATCAGCAGGTCTTCCAGATTATCCAGGTGAAGCATATTTGCCCCATCTGATTTGGCATTGGCCGGGTCAGGATGGGTTTCTATAAATAATCCATCAGAACCAACTGCAATCGCAGCTTTCGCGATAGTTTCGATCAGTGCAGGCTTACCTCCTGTTACTCCGCTGGCCTGATTGGGTTGCTGCAATGAGTGGGTACAATCCATCACTACCGGCACTCCAAAGGATCTCATTTCTGGTATGCCTCTGAAATCAACTATCATATCCTGATAACCGAAAGTGTTACCCCGATCGGTTAGGATCACATTCGGATTACCCGAATCCTGAACCTTATCTACTGCAAAGCGCATTGCTGATGCAGACAGAAACTGGCCTTTTTTTACATTAATTGTTTTTCCGGTCTTAGCAGCAGCAATCAAAAGATCTGTTTGACGGCATAAAAAAGCAGGAATTTGCAATACGTCGACATACTCAGCAGCCATTGCAGCTTCATGACTTTCATGAATATCTGTCACAGTAGGAACAGCAAATTCCCTACTGACCCGGGATAATATTTTAAGCGCTTTTTCATCTCCAATTCCTGTAAAAGAATCAAGGCGTGAACGGTTTGCCTTTCGGTATGAGCCCTTGAATATCAATGGGATAGCTAATCTTTCTGTTATGTTTACAATTTGATCGGCTATTCTGAGAGCCATTTCTTCACTTTCTATTGCACACGGACCAGCCATGAGAAAAAAATTGCCTGAGCCGGTATGTTTTATTTGTGGGATATTATTGATCATTAATTTCCTAATTCTGATATAAATTTGATACGCATCAGTTGTACCTCTTCGCGTGTATAATCATCTGTTCCAAGTTCAGCCATTGCAGTATCTATAGAATCTGTTTCTGTCGATCTGAAATAATCATAAACCTCCTCCTGCCTGTCCTCCTCAATCAATTCATCAATGTAATAATTGAGGTTGAGCTTGGTCCCGGAGTTAACAATGGTTTCCAGCTCCTTCAGAATATCATCGTAGGTAATTCCCTTGGCCGATGCAATATCTTCCAAAGCAATTTGTCTGTCGATATTTTGTATTATTGACACTTTGAGAGCAGATTTATTGGCAGCACTCTTAATCACCAGATCGACAGGGCGGTCGATATCATTATCTTCAACATATTTTTTAATGAGTTCAATAAATGGCAGACCAAACTTCAAAGCTTTTCCCGAGCCGACACCATGAATCTGTTTAAGTTCTTCTATGGAAACCGGGTAGTGGATACACATTTCATCCAATGATGGATCCTGAAATACTACAAATGGCGGTAAATTTTTCTGCTTTGCGATCTTTTTTCGCAGATCTTTAAGCATCTGTAAAAGTTGGGTATCAAGCGCTCCACTTTGCTGCTGGGATTCTTCAACCTCATCTTCAGCCTCATCCATCAGATAGTTGAGTATAAACTTTAATGAATGCGGATTTTCAATAAATGAATTACCGGATTTAGTGAGTTTTAATAAGCCATAATTATCAATATCCTTTTGAACATAATTATTAAGAACTGCCTGACGCAATAAGGATTTCCACAATATTTCACCCTGCTCCTTCCCTGAGCCAAAAAGAGGATGTTTACTATGGCCATAAGAAGCAACCTGGGCATTTTCAATTCCCATCATAATATTGATGAAATACTGATCATCAAATTTTTCTCCAAGCTCTCTTATTAATTTCAATAAGCTATGTAATGGAGCTTCCGCATCAAAATATTTTTTAGTGTGACGGCAATTATCGCACATATTATTGCAACCAGTCTCATTAAAGTTCTCACCAAAATAGTGCAATATCTGTTTACGCCTGCATACAGAAGATTCGGCATAATCAATCACTTCCTTAAGTATCTGAGTTCCTATTTCTCTTTCAGAAACAGGCTTATCTTTCATAAACTTGGTGAGCTTATCAATATCCTTCTGTGAGTAAAAAGCTACACAAATACCTTCACCCCCATCCCGGCCAGATCGGCCGGTTTCCTGATAATACCCCTCCATGCTCTTTGGAATATCATGGTGGATAACATAACGGACATCCGGCTTGTCGATTCCCATACCAAAAGCAATGGTAGCAACAATCACATCAACTTCTTCCATCAGAAAATTATCCTGAGTTTCAGCCCTTGTCTTTGGATCAAGTCCGGCATGATATGGAAGAGCCTTAATTCCATTCAGCTTTAACGCTTCTGCTACCTCTTCTACTTTCTTACGGCTCAGACAATAAACAATTCCTGATTTCCCGGAATTCATTTTAGCATACCTGACAATTTCCTTAATGACATTCCGCTTGGCACGCACTTCATAGAATAAATTAGGCCTGTTAAAGGATGATTTAAAAAGAGCTGCATTATTCATCTGCAGGTTCTTCTGAATATCCTGCTGAACCTTTGGAGTTGCAGTGGCCGTAAGTGCAATAATTGGAATATTGTCTCCAATATTGTCAATTACCTGACGGATTCTGCGATACTCCGGCCTGAAATCATGACCCCATTCAGAAATACAATGAGCTTCATCAACTGCCACGAATGAAATGGATATCCCCCGCAAAAAATCGACATTCTCAGGTTTGGTAAGTGATTCAGGGGCTACATAAAGCAATTTGGTCTCCCCATTACTTACATCCTCCTTAACCTTGGTAATCTCAGATTTATTTAAGGAAGAATTTAAAAAATGGGCTATGCTATCAGTACCCCCAAAAGCCCGTAACTGATCCACCTGATTTTTCATCAGCGCAATCAGCGGCGAAATGACAATTGCTGTACCTTCGCTCATCAGGGCCGGTAACTGGTAACAAATTGATTTGCCACCACCAGTTGGCATTATTACAAAAGTATCCTTCTTCTGAAGTATACTGGTTATTATAGCTTCCTGATCACCTTTAAAGTTATCAAAGCCGAAAAAATTCTGTAAATTATCAAACAGGGATTTGTTTATTTCCATTGCCTGGTTGGAAAAAATTGAAAATGGGTCATAATAATATTCAAAATAACATATTTTTGCGATTAATTATCTATTTATTAAAAAAATATCTCATTGAAAAGCAATGCTGAAATATTAGAAATCGCAAGAAAAACGCTTCAAATTGAAGCTGAAAGCGTAAAACGACTTGCAACTCAATTAAATGATAATTTTTCAGAATTGGTACATCAAATTCTGTACCTAAATGCCAGAGTCATAGTAACTGGCATTGGAAAAAGTGCAATAATCGCTCAAAAAATTGTAGCAACTTTCAATTCCACCGGAACACCCTCTATTTTCATGCATGCAGCAGATGCCATTCATGGCGATTTGGGAATGATTCAAAAAGATGATCTGGTAATTTGCATCTCAAAAAGTGGAAATACACCTGAAATTAAAGTTTTAATCCCCTTATTGAAACAGGGAGGTAATAAACTGGTTGGAATGGTGGGTGATAAAGACTCTTTTCTGGCCAGACAATCAGACTGGGTTCTTGATACCTCTGTTGAACAAGAAGCTTGCCCGCATAATCTGGCACCAACAAGCAGTACGACTGCCCAATTGGCTATGGGTGACGCCTTGGCAGTTAGTTTGCTTGAATGTCGTGAATTCAGCAGTGCTGATTTCGCAAAATATCATCCTGGAGGTTCACTAGGGAAACGGCTTTATCTGAAAGTAGCTGATCTGGCTGTACAAAACGAAAAACCCTTAGTACCTTCAAATGCCAGTGTTAAAGAAGTGATCATCGAAATCACAAAGAACCGTTTAGGTGCAGTTGCTGTTGTTGATCATGGAATCTTAAAAGGTATTATAACCGATGGTGATATACGCCGGATGTTAAATAAAAACAGTACCATTGATGGACTTTGTGCAGCAGACATAATGACAAGCTCCCCAAAATACATTGATAAGAACGAACTTGCTGTTAATGCACTTGAAATACTCCGCGAAAATAATATTACTCAGATACTTGTAGGAACAGGCACAAAATTTGAAGGCTTTATCCATCTTCATGACCTTTTGAAAGAAGGTATCATTTAAAAGCATAAATCAATATGAAAAATTATTATGCCCTGATAATGGCAGGAGGAATTGGCAGCAGATTTTGGCCAATAAGTCGGACTGCTCATCCAAAGCAATTTATCGATATACTGGGTACAGGGAAAACTCTCATACAACAAACCTATGATCGATTTTTAAAGATCGTACCCAAAGAAAATATCTTTATTCTGACCAATGAATCCTATATTCAACTGGTACGAGAGCAGTTACCAGATCTGAATGATTCGCAGATACTTGCAGAACCAATAATGCGAAATACTGCTCCTTGCATCGCATATGGAAGTCATAAGATTCTTAAACTTAACCCTGAAGCCTCTATTGTTGTTGCTCCTTCCGACCATCTTATCATGGATTCAGAAGAATTTACCCGCTGTATAAAAAAATCCCTGGAAACTGCTGCAACCCATGATTGCCTGATCTCATTGGGTATTAAACCTTCCCGACCTGATACAGGATATGGTTATATACAATACAATACAAAAAAAATAGGCGATGATTTCTTTATGGTCAAAACGTTTACTGAAAAACCCAATAAAGAATTAGCCAAAACCTTCGTTCAAAGCGGAGATTTTTTATGGAATGCCGGAATATTTGTATGGTCAGTAAAAAGTATCCTCAATGCCTTTAAAAAATATCTGCCAGAGATGAATGATATATTCAGGGAAGGTGAAGCAATATATAATACCCCGGAGGAGCAGGAGTTCGTTCATACCGCATTTTCCCAGTGTACCAATCTTTCTATTGATTACGGAATCATGGAAAAAGCTGAAAATGTCTATGTACTCCCTTCAGAATTTGGCTGGTCAGACCTGGGAACCTGGGCATCTGTTTATGATTTATCAGAAAAGGATTACGTCGGAAATGCTGTAATCCCTTCCGAAATGGTTATTATGTACGATTCATCCAATTGTATGGTTAATGTACCAAAAGGAAAACTGGTGATAATGCAGGGGCTGCATGATTTCATTGTTGTCGAAGACAATAATACTCTACTTATTTGTCCGAGAAGTGAAGAACAGGAGATTAAACAAATTGTAGGTGATGTAAAACAACGATTTGGACCGGAGTTTATTTAAGGGCAATCTTTTGCCTGACAGCTTCATAAAGCAAAATTCCTGCAGAAACCGAAACGTTTAATGACTCTATCTCTCCAAACATTGGTATTTTTGCGAGATGATCAGCTATCCGGATAAGTTCTGTGGAAATACCATTTTCTTCAGAGCCCATTACAATTGCGGTGGGTGCAGTATAATCAGGCTGATAAAGGTAATCATTTGTTTTTTCGGTACATGCAACAAGCTGTAATCCAGACTCCTGCAAAAATTTGGCAGTTTTAAACAAACTATCATGACGGCATACCGGGATCTTGTATAATGCGCCTGCAGAAGTTTTTATCGCATCAGGATTAATTTGTGCTGAACCTTTTGACGGAACAATCAGGGCATGTACTCCGGCACATTCAGCAGTGCGGGCAATAGCACCAAAATTTCTCACATCTGTAATACCATCCAGTATTAATACTAATGGCACTTCTCCTTTCTCATAAATAGCTGGAATTATATTCTCAATCTTGTCATAGCTGATAGGAGAAATGAATGCAACTGCCCCCTGATGATTCTTGGGGGTTAAACGGTTTAGCTTTTCTACAGGTACCAACTGAAATCCGATCTCCTGCTCATTTATCAAGGAACGAAGTTCTAATATAATACCGCCGGTAAGCCCACGCTGCAGATATAGATTCTCAATTTCTTTTCCACTCTTTATTGCCTCAATAATCGCCCGGATTCCGAATACCATTTGGTTAGACTCATGGCTTTCATTGTCCCTTCTTCTTTTAAAAGAGTTAGTGTTCATTTCTATAGATTATAGTAAGCAGCGAAGTTAGATATTATTTCCATTTTCGTATAAATGACATATTTTTTTCGAATCAAATCGAAGTTTATCCACATCCCAAAAAGTTATTAACAATTGTCATTTATAGATTTGAGAGATGATTTATCAAAAAATCAATAATTTTTAAACATTTTATGTTAATAAAAAAGTGATCTGGACAGCTTAAAGCAAATAGTGTTCATTGCTAAAAAAAATCGGTGTGAAAAACTAAAAAATTTCCGCTTCATTTTTTGTATACTTTTGTTCTTATGAGTTTAGAAAAGGATCAGGAATTTAATAAAAGTAACAAAAATACATTTTCATCTGAGCGTCGTAACAGATTGAGTACGATTGCAAGTGGATTGGGGAAATTACCTCCTCAGGCGCTGGATTTGGAAGAGGCCGTTTTAGGTGCTCTGATGCTTGAAAAGGATGCTTTATCTGCTGTTATTGACATATTAAAACCTGATGTTTTTTACAAGGATAGTCATCAGAAAATTTTTGAGGCTATACAGGCACTTTTTCAAAAATCCTCTCCGGTCGACATATTGACTGTCACAGCTCAGTTGCGTCAGCAGGGCGACCTTGAAATGATTGGAGGGGCATACTATATCACTGAACTCACCAATCGCGTTGCATCAGCTGCAAACATCGAATATCATGCAAGAATTATCTCACAAAAATTTATTCAGCGTGAGTTGATCAGGATTTCGACTGAAATCATTAGTAATGCATATGAGGATACTACAGATATTTTCGATCTTCTGGATCATGCTGAAAAGAACCTGTTTGATATTGCCCAGAACAATCTGAGGAGAGATTCCAGAAAGATGGATGACATCATCAGAGAATCACTTGAGAATCTTGAAAAAATCAAAGATAAAGTAGACGGTTTAACAGGCGTACCATCAGGATTCACTGCTCTTGATCGCATTACCTCAGGATGGCAGCCTTCTGATCTGGTAATTATTGCGGCGAGGCCTGCAATGGGTAAAACCGCCTTTGTATTAAGTTGTGCCCGTAATGCTGCAGTACAATTCAATAAACCTGTGGTCTTTTTCTCACTGGAAATGTCTTCAGTTCAATTAGTAAACCGTTTGATATCAGGAGAAACGGAAATTGAACAGGAAAAAATTAGAAAAGGTCATTTAGCAGAATGGGAATGGCAGAAACTTCATTCCAAAATCGGAACTCTAACCGAAGCTCCATTATTTATTGACGATACACCGGCATTGAATATTTTCGAATTCAGGGCAAAATGCAGACGCTTAAAAGCCCAATACGATATTCAAATGATAATCATTGACTACCTGCAGCTGATGCATGGTAAAAATGATGGTAAAGGCGGCAACCGTGAGCAGGAGATTGGCAGCATTTCGAGAGCTTTAAAGTCAGTAGCAAAAGAACTAAACGTACCTGTTATCGCTTTGTCGCAGTTGAGCAGAGCAGTAGAAACCCGGCCAGGAGCAGCTAAAAAGCCTATGCTTTCAGATCTTCGTGAATCGGGATCTATTGAACAGGATGCTGATATGGTTCTCTTCCTGTACCGCCCGGAGTATTACGGGTTAACCGAAGATGAACAAGGACGTTCAACCATTGGTATAGGTGAGGTGATTGTAGCTAAACATAGAAACGGTGAAACAGGAACGGTTCCATTACGATTTGTTGGTAAATATGTAAAATTCGTTGATCTGGAAGAGGACTTCAGCAATGCTTCTTCTAGTAATCCTAATCCATTTGCCGGTATCAGTCCTTCTCAGGATTTTGAGAAACCGAACAATTTCATTATCCGTCCTTCCAGAATGGATGATATGGATGATGAACAACCTTTTTAAATAAGGGCCTAAATGGAATTTTATTAAAGAAACAAACCTAATAGCACCGTTGCAAGAATGATCACCGGGGTTCTGATTTTCGTGAAGGCCAGTAAAATAAAAGTACTTATAATCAGACCTACTGAGAGGTAATTTATACCGACAGGATGTATCAGTAGTAGAAATGCCGCACCCATAAATCCAACCGAAACGGCATTTATTCCCGATAAGGAATTCTTAATTCTGGTTATTTTCTTCAGATCATTCCAGAAAGGGACGATAAATAAGATAAGTATCAAACCAGGAAGGTTTATTCCAAGGACCGCAATTATACTACCCATAATCTGACCATAAATACTCGCACCTGAATTTTTCATGGTCATACCGCCTACGAAGGAAGTAAATGAAAAAGTTGGCCCTGGCAAAGCTTGCTGAAAAGCATATCCTGAAAGGAATTGGTCTGAGCTAAGGTAACTTTTCATCTCCACGAATTCGGTATACATAAATGGCACCAGAACCTGTCCTCCTCCAAAAATCATAATCCCGTTACGGTAGAAATTCTCAAACAAACGAATCGGCAAACTGAAAGGTGAAGTACGGTTAATGAGCGCACCCAATCCTGCAAACAAAAGCAAAACACCTATGAAATAAGCAATCTTTTTAGGATTTATGTTCGAGAAAAGCCTGACTCTCAGATTATTCTCCTCAACTTCTTTGTTGATGCTGGATGAGACTATCCCCCCAATCAAAATCAGGATTGGAAATGCATATGCATTTCGCAATAGCAAAGTGGCGAATAATGAACCTGCAGCAAGCCAGAATGATGTTTTTGACTTCAAAACCTTTTCTCCGAAAGAATAAGCTGCATAGGCTACAATTCCAACAGCTACAGGCTGCACGTAATGAAGTACCTGAGTAAATTTTTCCTTTTGCCCAAGTAAGGTATAACTTAGTACCGCAAGGCACATCAATACCGCTGAAGGTAATATCCAGATAATGAAAGCGCTGATTGCGATTGGAAGACCGCCAACCTTATAGGCAATTCCAATCAGTGTTTGTGTAGAGGAAGGCCCCGGAAGGATTTGAGTCAGAGCATTTAACTCTAACAATTCATTTTCAGAAATATACTGACGTTTTTTGACGAAATTTTTGAGCATCATACCAATATGAGCCTGTGCACCGCCAAAGGCTGTCAGTGTAAACCATATTACATCAGTAAGAAAAATAAGCTGACGTTTTCTGAGCATAAAATTTAGTCGTCTTCGTAATCTAAACCATTTGCGGAATTAAATACCGTCTGTAACTCCGAAAATGCGTGCGAATCCCCTTTTTTCCTCGCAACCTCCATCCCTCTTCTGTAAATATCTATTGCATCCGGCTTTCTGTCAATGATTTCATACAATTTACCCAAATGATAATAAGTTCCAACATAATCAGGATGATTGGCGATCAGATCTTCAAAATAAAACAAAGCTTTTTCATGGTCGTTGACATTAAAATACTCTGTAGCAAGTGCATATTTTAAAAAAGGATCTTCAGGTTCATTTTTAAGAAAATCCAAAAGCTTTTGTAAACGGATATGATGCATTTTAATTTGGCTTTTTTGAGTAGATTTGCAAAAACAGAAATATATATGAAAGTATTAGTTTGTGTCAGTAATGTTCCAGATACTACAACAAAAGTAACTTTTAACGGCGATAATACCCAATTCAATACTGCAGGTGTTCAATATATTTTGAATCCTTACGATGAAATTGCGCTAGCCCGTGCCATTGAGTTAACTGAAGGTGGAAAAGGGACTGTGACCATCATACATGTCGGGGAAATTAGTTCTGAACCAACCATAAGAAAAGCTCTTGCAATTGGTGCTGACGACGCTGTACGTATCAATGCAGCTCCAAGGGACGCTTATTTTGTAGCAGCTCAGATTGCTGATTATGCAAAAGACAAAGGCTTTGAAATGATATTAACTGGCAGGGAATCAATTGATTACAATGGATCTCAGCTTGCTTCAATGATTGCTGAGTTTATGGATATCCCATCCATTTCGATCATCAAAAAATTAGATATTGATGGCAATCAAGCCAATCTTATTCGTGAAATTGAAGGCGGTAAGGAAATGTTAACAGTATCATTCCCATTTGTTGCCAGTTGTGCAGAGGGTGTGGCTGAGCCTAAGATTCCCAATATGCGTGGAATCATGTCTGCAAGAACCAAACCATTGGAAGTTATTGAAGCTTCGTCAGTCGAAAAACTGCTGGATTTCAAATCCTATTCGATACCAGCACCCCGTGGCTCAGTGACAATGCTCAGTGCAGATGAAACAGAGAAACTGGTTGATCTGTTACATACGAAGTCCAAAGTTATTTAAAGCTATAATAAATTCATTAAGCCGATCAAGGCTATAAAGGAGAGAATATGTCAGTTTTAGTATATGTAGAGAATGCAGAGGGGAAATTCAAGAAATCTATCTTTGAGGTGGTTTCATACTCCGCTGCTATTGCAGAACAGTTAAAAACAGATTTGATTGCAATTTCGATAGGTAATGTAAGTCAGGCTGATCTGAGCAGTCTTGGAAAATACGGTGCTGCAAAAGTGCTAAATGTATCAAATGATAAATTAAAGTCCTTTGTTAATCAGGCCTATGCATCAATCATCGCTGAAGCCGCCAAAAAAGAAGGTTCGACACTTGTTGTATTCTCAAATACGTTTAGTGCTAAGGGCCTTGCCCCTCGCGTAGCTGTAAAGCTTAAGGCCGGACTTGCCGATTCAGCTGTTGAATTACCTGAAATTGACAATGATAAGTTTTTGATAAAAAAAACAGCATTTTCAGGAAAAGCATTCGCAACTGTTGAACTGGTCTCTCCTGTTAAGGTTATCACTTTAAATCCAAATTCATATCAGCTTAAAGAAAGTGGATCAGCCGGAAAAGTAGAAGATTTTACTCCTGAATTCAAGGAATCTGACTTTCGCGCAATGATTACCGAGATTGTAAGAGCAAGTGATAAAATTGCACTACCCGATGCTGAACTTGTGGTTTCGGCAGGTCGCGGTATGAAAGGGCCTGAAAACTGGGGTATGATTGAGGAACTGGCTTCTGTACTGGGAGCAGCAACAGCCTGTTCTAAACCTGTTTCTGATGCCGGATGGCGTCCTCATGAAGAACATGTGGGCCAGACCGGAATCGCAGTCAGTCCTAACCTTTACATTGCAATTGGTATTTCTGGTGCAATACAACATCTTGCAGGAGTTAGTTCATCTAAAACTATTGTAGTAATCAACAAAGATCCTGAAGCTCCATTTTTTAAGGTTGCAGATTACGGAATTGTTGGAGATGCATTTGAAGTGGTTCCAAAATTAATTGAGGCGATCAAGGCTTATAAATCAAATTCCTAATCTCCGGTGCGCTTATTTGAGCTCCTTTGATTTTTAGCTAATTTAATGAAGAAGATAAAATTAGACATTGTAGGCCTTTCTTACAGCCAAACTCAATCGGGGGCTTATGCACTCGTATTGGGTGAAATAAATGGGCGAAGAAGACTTCCAATCATTATTGGGGCTTTTGAAGCTCAGGCTATTGCAATCGAGATTGAGAAGATGACGCCAAGCCGTCCTCTAACCCACGATCTATTCAAATCGCTCGCAGGTTCATACAACATTAACATACAAGAGATTATAATTTATAATCTGGTTGACGGAATATTTTTTGCCAAACTGATTTGTTCTGACGGTAAAAAGACTTCCGAGATTGATGCCAGAACTTCTGATGCCATTGCATTGGCGGTACGTTTTGATTGTCCGATATATACCTATGAATTTATCTTGGCTACTGCAGGAATAGTGATTGAAGGTAATGAATTTGTATTTCTTGAGAATATCGAAGCTCCCGCAGAAGAAAAGGCAGTTTCCGCAACTATCAATTTCAGCTCACTTACAGAAGATGAGCTAAAGGAAAAACTTAAAGACGCCCTGGCTGATGAAGCCTATGAAAAAGCTGCAAAAATACGTGATGAACTTTCGAGAAGAAAATCTTCATAATTTTCTTTAAAAAGTATTAATTCTAATTCTTATTTCTAAATTTCACGTTTAAATCAGAATTTAATATTCTTATGGAGAGATTTACCGGACTGATTGGGGTTGTATTGATTTTTGCAATTGCCTTTCTGATGTCCAATAATAGAAAGGCAATCAATTACAAATTGGTGTTTTCCGGTTTGGCGATACAAATCTCTCTAGCAGTATTCATACTTAAAATCCCGATAGGCAAAAGTATTTTCGCCTGGCTTGGTGATGCGGTTACAAAAATTCTGAACTTTTCACAGGCTGGAGCAGCATTCGTATTCGGTCCATTGGTCAATACAGCCAATATGAGCAAGGCTTTTGGAAATGGCAACGAATTTATCTTCTTCTTTAATATTATTCCGACGATCATTTTTGTTGCTGTATTAGTTAGTGTTGCCTATTATCTTGGGATTATGCAGCGCATCGTAAAATTTATAGCCTATATCGTTTATAAATTAATGGGAGTCTCGGGTTCAGAGGCACTTTCTAATGTAGCCAGTGCATTTGTTGGACAGGTTGAAGCACAGATTATGATCAAACCTTATTTAAAAGGCATGACCATGTCAGAATTATTAGCCTCTATGACGGGTAGTATGGCTTGTATAGCCGGTGGGGTCATGGCAGTATATATTGCTCTGGGTGTGCCTGCAGAATATCTCATAGCAGCAAGTTTAATGGCTGCTCCTGCTGCATTAGTAATTTCCAAGATCGTATGGCCTGAAACAGAAATCTCAGAAACGAAAGGAAGAGTTTCTCTGGAAATTAAGAAAACAAATGCGAATCTTGTCGATGCAATTTCCCATGGTGCAAGCGATGGATTAAAAGTAGGTTTAAATGTTGTGGCCATGCTGATAGGGTTTATTGCTATCATTGCACTGGTTGATTTTGTATTAGGGAAAATTGGATTCGGACTTCATAGTCTGGGATTAAGCCTTTCTTTCATTGGTATCAATTTACAGACACTCAGTCTAAACCAAATCCTGGGTTCGCTTTTCTCAATATTCGCCTACGCGATGGGTGTTCCGGGCAAAGACATTCAAATAGCAGGGTCCTTAATGGGAACTAAAATGGTTATCAATGAATTTGTTGCTTATCTCGACCTCGCAAAGATCAAAGAAACCCTGGATCCAAAAACTATTCTGATAACCAGTTTTGCTTTGTGCGGGTTTGCCAATTTCAGCTCGATTGCTATTCAGGTTGGTGGAATTGGTGAGCTATCTCCTGAGAGAAGAACCGACCTTGCCAAGCTTGGAATGAGGGCACTGATCTGTGGTACCCTTGCCTCCTATCTTTCTGCAACTATCGCAGGAATATTGATGTAGCGTAAATTCGATATTAAACTATCTAAAGATTAATATTTAACCTTATTGATTGAATTTATTATGCTTTAAAGGAAACATAGATTGAAGCTAAGCTTCAAGGCTATCTGTGTCTAAAATATAGGTTAGAAGCTATAAAATGTTATGTTTCCCTGCCGGCAGGCAGGTATGCAGTTTTTTAAATATTATGTCGAGCTCACGTTAAATTAACCTGATTTCGACGATAAAAGGAACAGCAAAAAATACTGTTATAATTGGTCAGATAAGTTTTTGAAAATCAATACCTGTGTATTATAGGATGATTCAGCCCTTTCCTACGGAGTATTTCCGGCAAGAAATTGCGTTCTGTTTCAAATTACGAATAGCCGGAAGATACCACCTCCGGCAAGGTTTATTTTACCAGAGCCTCTTTTTCATAGGAACGGACAGTCTGGCAACAGTACAATCTACTGGTGGGCGCGTGCCGCATGTTCCAGAAATTAAATAAATAATAACATGCCTGCGCTACCAAGTGCAGACACAGGAATTAACGACCGAAGAATCACAGACTTTGCTTTCTAAAACAAACAAAAATCTTCAATCTAAGTAGTCTCGCAAGATTTTATATCGAACTCAGGGTAAATAAATAGTTATTAAGTTATTCCCAATAAATTTGAGCTCTTCCATTTGTCAAAAAAAAACTCCTATGGATTTTAGTCCAAGGAGTTTTTCTATAATTTGAGCAGCGAATTAACGATTCTTTAAATCTACATAAGTTCGAACCGTTTCACCTGTAAATATCTGTCTTGGTCTGCCAATTGGCTCTTTATTCTCACGCATTTCCTTCCATTGAGCAATCCATCCAGGTAAACGCCCTAAAGCAAAAAGCACAGTGAACATATCAGTTGGAAAGCCTAAAGCCCGGTAAATAATACCAGAATAGAAGTCTACATTGGGATAAAGCTTACGATCAACAAAATAAGGATCGTTCAAAGCTGCAGTTTCAAGCTTCTTTGCAATATCCAGAACCGGATCATCAATACCCAGTTTATCAAGAATTTCATCACATGCTTTTTTAATAATTTTAGCACGCGGATCAAAATTTTTGTAAACACGGTGACCAAATCCCATCAATCTGAAACCATCGTTCTTATCCTTTGCTTTATTAATCCATTTATCGGTATCACCCCCATCATTTTTAATCTCCTCAAGCATCTCAATTACTGCCTGATTGGCACCACCATGAAGTGGACCCCAAAGTGCTGAAATACCTGCTGAAATTGAAGCGTATAAATTACAGTCTGATGAACCAACCATACGAACAGTTGAGGTTGAACAGTTTTGCTCATGATCAGCATGAAGAATGAACAAAACATTCATAGCCTTTACCACTACCGGATCGATTTCGATTTGTTCTGTACGCTGACCAAAGGTCATATTCAGAAAATTACTTACATAATCCAGGTTGTTCTGTGGATATATGATCGGATGTCCAAGTGATTTCTTATAAATCCAGGAAACCACTGTAGTCATTTTTGCAAATAACTTGATAATGGTAAGATTTTGCTCTTCCGGAGTTTGCTTCGCATTTAGCGATTCAGGATAAAAAGAAGAAAGGGAGCAGATTAGCGAAGAAAGCTGACCCATTGGATGGGATTTTGAAGGAAAACCATCAAAAAACTTCTTCATGTCCTCATGAACCAGTGTATGTCTTGAAATACTTGACTGAAAGGCATCAAGTTGGGTTTGATTTGGCAACTCACCATAAATCAGCAGATAAGCAACTTCTATAAAAGTAGATTTCTCCGCTAACTCTTCAATACCATAGCCTCTGTATTTTAATACTCCATCTTCCCCATCTAAAAAAGTAATGGCACTTTTTGTTGCGCCTGTATTTTTATATCCAGAATCAAGAGTTATATATCCGCTTGCGTCCCGAAGTTTAGATATATCAATGGCCTTTTCACCTTCAGTACCAGTAATGATTGGCAGTTCGTAAGTTTGTTCTCCTATTTTTAAGGATGCTGATTCTGACATAAAATTATAATAGTTGATTCACAAAACTAATAATTATGTGCGCTTTTGACCTAATTTTGGTGAAAGCTTTTGCAATATTTTTGTTAAAAAATCAAAAAAGTATACAAAAAGTAAAGGATTGGCTACTATTTATTGTGATATGATTAAAAAATAGTTTCAAACTTTTAAAAACAGCTGCAAATTATTTCTTTCCTATAGTTTCTTTTACTTCGCCGCAATGAAGCATCTCATCACCATAATACGGATTCATTATCTCCTCTTGTGAAGAAAGCCAGTATCCACCTTCTCCTTCGTTGGCCATCGGACAATATTGAACATAAATACTACCGGAAGATATCTCAGATTGTTTAAACAAAGCAATCACATCATTACTTAGGGCAGTGAAACTGGTACGCTGCTCTGATAGATCAGTACTGGCAGCAATTTTATCAGCTAAAGCCGCGGTATTTTCAGATCCTTTAATCTTACGCAGAGAAATAGCAAGCTCTGATGCTGCTGTTTTTGCTTTTGCAGGATCAGAAGCAACCAATATATCTTTTAATTGAAGGTAATGATTATAAACCTGCGCACTAACTGTATCTTTTATCTCAACAGGAACCAGGGCCGAAGGCTTTGCAATAATAGAATCTGTCTTTTCAGTATCCGTCGGTGCTGAAGCCTGATTACAGGCTGAAAACAATCCCCCAATCGCTAAAACTGAAATTAATAATCTTAAACTTTTCATAATAATTATTTTTTTTGGGGCAAAGATACAAATCGTTCTTAATTGCTGACAGCTTTGATATAAAGCTCTTCAACCTTTTTCCGGGCCCATTCTGTTTTCCTGAGAAATTTCAGACTGGATGGAATGCCCGGATTCTCATTAAAGCAATTGATCCTGATCAATAAACCAAGTTTCTCCCATCCATAATGATCTACAAGATACTCTAGGATCATTTCAAGGGTTTTTCCATGTAAGGGATTATTTGGCTGCTCTGTTTTCATAAATCTCATACTAAAACAGGACAAAGGTAGGAAGCTGTTTGGATTTTTTCCTTTAAAGATGAATATCGGATATCAGGATTTTAAATTTCATAGATTTGCTACAGGTAATCCAATTTCAGGGCTACTTAAATCCGTCAATATGAAATATAAATTAGGTGAGTTTGTTCGGTTTGTCAATGAGCGAAGGGAAGGTTATATCACACGGATAATTGATGAAAGCACCATTGCTGTAACCGATGATGATGGATTTGAAATTCCGGTATTGGCAAGTCAGGTTACACGTGTGCATGGGCAAACTGATAGCTCAGATGATCTCAAAGTTGAAAGCAATTCCGATCTAAAACAATCCCACTTCATTTCAAATGGCATATTTCTTGCCATTAGTCCTGATAAAAGAAGCCCGTCAGTGGCTCATTTCCATTTAATCAATTCTAGTTCATGGCAATTACTATTCACATTATACACCCGGAAAAAGAATCAGCATAAAGGTGAATATGCCGGAATTCTAAAGGCCCGGTCTGCAGTTCAGATTTATTCATGCTCATTGAATGAACTCGATCTTTGGCCAGAATTTAATATTCAGGCACTTTTATTCAGCCCTGGCAATGAAGAGATTCAAAAGCCTATTGAGTTTTCAGAGAAATTCAAAGCCAAAGATTTTTCCGGAGCGAAAAAGCAACATGAATTACTTGAACAAGCTGCCTGGTTAATACAGCTTGACAGTCCCGAACCTCTGATTGATCCCGAAAAACTAAAGGAAAGTTTTTTCAGACCTCATACAGAAAAAATTCAAATAGAAAAACCAGGAAAAGAAGTTGACCTGCATATCGAAAAGCTCCGGGATGATTATCAGTTCCTGAACAGCTCGGAAATACTGGATATCCAGATGAGCCACTTCAGAAAATCTCTCGATGCGGCAATTGTTCATAAAATACCTTCTATTATTTTTATTCATGGCTCCGGAAACGGTACTTTAAGAAATGAGATACATAAAACCATAAGTAAGCATGCTCAGGTAAAAACGTTCATGGATGCCCATAAAGAACGGTTTGGTTATGGTGCTACCGAGGTGTTTTTTAAATAGAGACGGGGAACAGGAATCCGGACTTCCATAATTCAGGGCTGGATTTAAGCTCAAAAAAATCTTTACTTGCTGAATAACATTAAAGCTAAATCAACTAATGGTTTAAGTATGGTCAGTGTATACTCAAAATATACCCATCCTATACTTATTGTATACTTATTTTATACTTATTGTATACGTATTGTATACTCATCGGCCTGGAATGGGATTATCCAGACAGATGAAACAACAAAAATTATTAGCTTTGCATTTTTACAAAGAAGCCCTGATGTGATTAATGTCACATTCCCTTAATACTATGCTCAACCAGGAAATAGAAAAGCGAAAAACCTTTGCCATTATTAGTCACCCCGATGCTGGAAAAACAACTCTCACGGAAAAATTTCTTCTGTTTGGAGGTGCAATAAATACCGCAGGAACGGTAAAACGCAATAAAGCAAATCAAAGCAGTACATCCGATTTCATGGAAATTGAAAAACAGCGGGGTATTTCTGTTGCAACTTCAGTAATGGGCTTTGAATATAATGGGAAACGAATCAATATACTCGATACACCGGGACACAAGGATTTTGCTGAAGACACTTACCGAACCTTATCTGCAGTAGATAGTGTAATTCTGGTTGTCGACAGTGTGAAAGGTGTCGAAGAGCAAACACAAAAGCTTATGGATGTCTGCAGGATGCGTAATACTCCTGTTATCATATTCGTTAACAAACTCGACCGCGAAGGAAAAGACACCTTTGAACTACTTGATGAACTTGAGAACAATCTGAATATCAGCGTTTGTCCGCTCTCATGGCCAATCGGGCAAGGTTATAATTTCAAAGGGGTTTACAATATATTTGACAAGCAACTTAATCTATTTAAACCAGATAAATCTAAAATCAGTGAACCGGTGATAAAGGTTAATGACCTTAATGATCCTCTGCTGACTCAATTTCTTCAGCCTAAAGAACTTAAAACACTGCAGGATGACCTTGAACTTGTTGATGGAGTCTATGGCAATCTGGATAAAGAACTTTATCTGGAAGGCCTTCTTGCCCCTGTTTTCTTTGGAAGTGCTATAAATAATTTCGGAATTCGCGAATTGCTTGACACATTCGTTGCCATCGCTCCAAGTCCCAAAAGCAGGGAAGCCAACGAGCGGATGGTAATGGCTAATGAAAAGAATTTCAGCGGCTTTGTATTTAAGATCCATGCCAATCTCGATCCGAACCATCGCGACAGAATTGCCTTTTTAAGAATATGTTCAGGCAAGTTTGAACGAAATAAATTCTTTTATCATACCCGTCTGAATAAAAAATTAAAATTCTCTAACCCTGTTGATTTCATGGCCAATGAAAAAAGTCTGGTAGAAGAAGCATGGCCTGGTGATGTTGTAGGGCTTTATGATAGTGGGAATTTTAAGATCGGGGATACATTAACCGAAGGTGAACAATTACAGTTTAAGGGAATCCCGAGCTTCTCCCCTGAAATATTCAAAGAAGTAGAAAACCGTGACCCACTTAAATCAAAGCAGCTTGAAAAGGGCTTACAACAACTCACAGATGAAGGCGTTGCGCAACTTTTCGTACAGCAACCTGGTAACAGAAAGATTGTTGGAACAGTGGGTGAGCTTCAATATGAAGTAATCATGTTCAGGCTTCAGCATGAATATGGTGCAAAATGTGCCTTCAGGCCTCTTACATTCAGAAAATCAAGCTGGATGACTTCCAAAGACAAGAAAAATATCAACGAAATAACTCAGCGCAGACATCATCACATAGCAACAGATAAGGATGGAAATCCTGTATTTCTGGCAGATAACGACTGGACATTAAATCTTGCAAAGCGTGATTTTCCTGAAGTTGAGTTTCATAGTACTTCTGAATTTAATAAGTCGAAGGTTTAATTGACAATTGCAACCCGATAGCTTTCGTGTTGATAATTGACAACTAACAATTCCAATATTTAATTAAAATAGTGCTCAGCAAGAGTTTTATCGTGCCCATAGATGTCATCACGGAAATGAACCTTCCCGTTTTCATCTGTCCATGCGGTAAAATAAACCAGATAAACTGGTAGAGATTTTTTCAATTGTACCTGTTTCTCTTCCCTCTTGGAAATAGTCTCCAAAATCTGAGACTTGCTCCAGTTTCCGGAATTTCTCAGCAAATATTCGGCAAGTTCAATCGGCTTTTCAACACGTACACAACCATGACTAAATCCACGCTCTGCCTGACTGAACAGCTCATCATGTGGTGTATCGTGAAGGTAAATATTATTTGAATTCGGGAATATAAACTTTACATCACCCAAATCATTTTTTGGTCCCGGACGTCTGCGTAAATTATATTTCCAATTATCTTCAGTTATTTCATTCCAGTTTATAGAACCTGGATTGATCTGTTCCCCTGAAGCAGTAACTACTTCCATATCGAGTCGGTCGAGGTAAGAAGGATTAGATATGATTTTTGGAGCCAACTCTTCTTTAATAATACTGAAAGGCACATTCCAATAAGGTGAAAGCACTACATTCTCCATCCTGTCACTAAAAACAGGTGTGCTGTTTATCGCTTTCCCAACTATAACATTCATCGAAAGCTTTTCCTTCCCTTCCTCATATACATACAATTTATATTCAGGAATGTTTACCAAAAGATAATCAGGCTCGAAACTTCGTGGAATCCAACGCCATCTTTCCATATTCAATATAATTTGCCTGATTCTCTCATTTACAGGAATATTCATAATCCTTACGGTTTCAGCACCCAGAACCCCATCAGGCTTCAAACCCTGTACAGCCTGAAATTGCTTCACTGCTTCAAACACATCATCAGTGTAGACAGATCCTTCTACTTCAGGTAATCCCAAGCGTTTTCTGATTGCAGGGATTACATTAGAGCTCTGCAGGCGCTTTAATTTGGGTGAAGCAGCCACAGTTGGCCATCCACCGGATGCCTGAATCTTTCTGTACTCAGCTAAAGATGTCTTAAGCCTTGAGTATTCATCGTGTAGCGGACTAAAACTTTCATAAGGATATTGACTTTCCCTTTCACCCAAAACCGTCATCAATGCCCCGTCCAGTCGGATCTTATTTTGCTTTACATCCCATTCAATTTCTTTGTTTTCATTTGGCACTACAAGTCCACGGTAATAGTCGGAAGCCCATAAAAAATAAGTTCCTGTTAAGGCTACATCAAGTTCCTTCTGAATTTCAGTGAACTTGTCGAAATCCCGCTTAGATGCTTTAAGCTCTTTAAACAATTTATCCAAGTCAGCTAAACGGTAATCTGCAGGGTCTAGTCCTTCATCCGCAGCTTTGGTTATAACCTCCAGCATTTTTTCTGCCTGTGGAACTATTGTATTTTTCTTAAACCAGGCCAGTTCAAATTTCCTCACACGGTAAAATGATTTTACCCAATGAAGCTGATCTGCTAGTTTTGGATCTGATTTGATATATTCTATATAATAAGTGCTATCAAGTACCTGCTGATCTTCATCTGAAAATCGTGTACTTGAATTTTTACAGGATGTAACAAAGGATAACATGGAAAGAACTGTCAGAAAAATAAAAATTTTCCCACTACATTTTTTAAAAGCATTAATTAAGCTTTTGTTCTTAGTAATTGTAATATTATTCATATTGATTTTATATTTTAAAGAATCACACACCTCTTGATATTGTTATAATAATCTATTAATCAAGACATTATCTTCATTTTGGTTTTAGTTAAATTTCTAATAAGCAACTAAGGCAACAAATGTGCCGAAGTCCGGAGAGCATACTCCCTCCCTGGATAAAAATGTTCTGGCAGGCAAAGGAATCTGATTGAGAAAATCCGGTAAAGACAAGATAATTTGGCCAGGTTTTCTATCGAATCATTCATAAATTGACAGTAGGTTTTAGCAAAATGTATTCAAATAAATGTCAACTTGACATAATTTGCTTTTGGAATAAGTATTGATGAATGAGGGGTATTAAACAATAAAAAATAAGAAGATGCAAGAAAAAGGAACCATTTCGATTCACACTGAGAACATTTTTCCAATCATTAAGAAATTTTTATACTCTGATAACGAGATCTTCCTGAGAGAGCTGGTTGCAAATGCAGTAGATGCCACTCAAAAAATCAAACGCCTCTCCTCTTTGGGTGAATATAAAGGGGATCTGGGTGAGTTAAAAGTTTCAGTATCGGTCGACGAAAAGAAAAAAACCATCACTATTTCCGACAATGGCTTGGGAATGACAGGCGAAGAAATTAAAAAATACATCAATCAGATTGCATTCTCGGGTGCAACAGAATTTGTTGAGAAATTCAAGGATGCCAAAGATGCGAATGAGATCATTGGAAAATTCGGACTTGGATTTTACTCTGCATTTATGGTTGCTGATCAGGTTGAAATTCAAACACTTTCATACCAGGACGGTGCAGAGCCTGCGCGATGGATCTGCGACGGAAGCACCGAATTTGAAATCTCTGCCGGAACACGTGCCAGCAGAGGAACAGATATCATCCTCCACGTAAATAAAGAATCAAAAGAATTTCTGGATAAAGTCAAAATCAAGGAAATTCTTGATAAGTATTGCAAATTTCTGCCGATTCCTGTACAATTTGGAACCCGCTCAGAGCAGGAGCCTGATGGAGAGGATAAAGACGGAAAACCAAAGTTCAAATCTGTTGAACTTGATAATATCATTAACAATACCAGTCCAATATGGACAAAGTCTCCTTCTGAATTAAAAGACGAAGATTATCTTGCCTTTTACAAAGAGCTTTATCCATTCTCAGAAGATCCCCTGTTCTGGATCCATCTTAATGTAGATTATCCTTTCAACCTAACGGGTGTTCTGTATTTCCCGAAAGTGAAGAATGAGTTTGAAATACAGCGAAATAAAATCAAGCTCTTTTCGCGTCAGGTATTCATTACCGACGAGGTAAAAGATGTAGTTCCTGAATTTTTAATGCTGCTGCATGGAGTAATCGATTCACCGGATATTCCGCTGAACGTTTCAAGAAGCTTCCTGCAGGCTGATAGTGCCGTTAAAAAAATCAACAGTTATATCACCAAAAAAGTGGCCGATAAACTGGCCTCACTATTCAAGAATGACCGTAAAGCTTTTGAAGAAAAATGGGGTGACATCGGTTTATTCGTAAAATACGGAATGATCAGTGAAGAGAAGTTCTATGATAAGGGAAAAGATTTTGTGCTTCTTAACAATACCCAAAACGAATATTTTACACTCGAAGAATACAAAGAAAAGGTAAAATCAGCCCAAACTGACAAGAATGACATGCTGGTTTACCTGTATGCAACCGATACCGATAAGCAGGATACCTTTATACAATCAGCAAACAAAAAGGGATACGATGTTCTGAACCTGAACTCTCCTATCGATCCGCATTTTATCAGCCAACTGGAACAGAAACTCGAAAAAACATCCCTTAAGCGTGTTGATGCTGATGTTGCCGATAAAATCATCAGTAAAGAAGATCAGACTGTTCATGTACTGAACGATGAGGAAAAAGCTAAGGTTAAAACAATCTTTGAAAAGGCAATTGTTAAGCCCAACATGAGGATTGAAATTGAAAGTCTGAATCCTGAAGAACTTCCTGTTATTGTAACTATGGATGAATTTATGAGGCGTATGAAAGATATGTCTAAAATGGGTGGAGGAATAGGCTTCTATGGAAACCTGCCGGATAGTTATAACGTAGCCATTAATGGTAATCATAAGCTGATCGGCAAAATCCTTCAAACTCAGGACGAAGCAGAACAAACACAATTGGCAAAACAAGCTTTTGATCTGGCTTTATTGTCGCAGGGTATGCTTACAGGTTCAGAGTTAACTGAATTTGTAAATAGAAGTGTGAGTTTGATCTGATAATTTGGCTAAAACCATCGCAAACATTTTAAAAGCATCCTTTCTGTTATAGAGAGGATGCTTTTTTTATTCAATTGAAATTTATAATTGAATGAAATTCCGGGCTTAAATACTAATTTAGTC
Source organism: Sphingobacteriales bacterium 16-39-50 (assembly GCA_002257025.1). Lineage (GTDB taxonomy): Bacteria > Bacteroidota > Bacteroidia > Sphingobacteriales > Sphingobacteriaceae > Daejeonella. The sequence goes on from NCHA01000001.1 coordinate 445,969, forward strand.
GAATGGATTCGCTAAATATTCTCATGGAAAATTATCAGGCATTTGAAGAAACGCAAATAAAAGATCGTTTTTTCAAACATGCTGATCTCCTGAAAATACTGGACAAACTAAAGGCAAATTCTGCTTTTAATTTAAGAGAAGCAGGCCGGTCAACCAATGGGCTCTCAATCAATCTGATTACCTGGGGTAAAGGACCAAAACGGGTATTTCTATGGAGCCAGATGCATGGTGATGAAGCTACAGCAACAATGTCAATCGCTGACCTTTTGAATTTTTTATCAGAGCCCGGGCAGTTTCAGCAAATTCATGATTTACTGATTGAAAAATGCACGTTTTATATATTACCAATGGTAAATCCGGATGGCGCCGAAGTATTCAATCGCCGGAATGCAATGGATATCGACATTAACCGGGATTTTCATCGGCAACAGAGTCCGGAAGGAAGAATATTAAGCCATTTAAGGGATGAAATAAAGCCCCATTTTGGTTTTAATCTGCATGATCAAAGTACCTTATGGTCGGCAGGAAATATCGGAAATCCGGCAACAATCTCTTTGCTTGCTCCGGCATATGATGAAGAACTGAGTATCAATTCAACAAGGGAGCAGGCGATGAGAGTGATTGTCATCATGAATTCTGCGATACAAAAAACTATACCGGGTAAGGTAGGCCGCTTTGATGATGAATATGAACCCAGGGCATTTGGCGACAATTTTCAGGCTGCAGGAACCAGCACTATACTAATCGAAGCAGGTGGTTTTTACAATGACCCAGAGAAGCAATATATTCGTAGAATATATTTTAAAGCTATCCTTTCAGGCCTGATCAGTATAGCAGATGAATCATACTTAAAAGCCATAACCAAAGATTATTTTTCTATTCCGGAAAATAAAAAACTACATTTTCATCTATTACTCAGGAATTGTAAACTGGAAAGAAATGGTATCCCATACAAGCTTGATATTGGACTTTGCAAAGAGGAGAATGTCACAAAGGATGCCAGATCGATAAAATATACCTACATGGTGACTGAGTTGGGCGACCTCTCAGCTTATTTTGGTTACGAAGAAATTAACTGCGAATTCTTTAATTTAACCCAAACAAAAAAAATAAAAATTGATGAACCGGCAGATTTGATTGTCCACGACGGAACAAACATTTTGCTTACAATTGAGAATGGGGTTTTGACTAGTATTAATATAGAATAAATTATTTGAAGTTATCTGTCGCCTGTTTCCTGTTGTCAGGCATGCACAACCAGATAACACGTAACTGATAACAGGCAACAGATAGCTGATAACAGCTAACTGATAACTAATAAGCTATGGCATTAAACTACATCTGGATCGGCTTCTTTGTAATTGCATTTCTTGTAGCCCTGGTCAAGCTGATATTCTTTGGAGATACAGCGATTTTCAATAATGTGGTTAATGGGATGTTCGACAGTGCAAAAACAGGTGCAGAAATATCCATAGGATTGATTGGGATTATGACGTTCTGGCTGGGCATCATGAAAATCGGCGAACGGGCCGGTATGATCACGCTTTTTGCAAAAGGTGTGAGTCCGTTTTTCAGCAGATTATTTCCCGGAGTACCAAAAAGTCACCCGGCAAATGGTTCAATAATCATGAACTTTTCCGCAAATATGTTGGGGCTGGATAATGCAGCAACTCCGGTGGGCTTAAAAGCGATGCAGGAATTGCAGGAATTAAATCCTGAAAAGGATACCGCAACAAATGCTCAAATCATGTTCCTGGTGCTGAATACTGCCGGAATTACCCTGATACCAACTGGGGTTATCGCTTTACGAATGGCAAATGGTGCTGCAAACCCCGCTGATGTCTTTATTCCCTGTCTGATTGGTACTTTTATTTCTTTTTTGGCAGGTATGATCGCAGTATCTTTCTACCAAAAGATCAATCTTTTTCAGCTTCCTATTTTGATATTTTTTGGAGGATTCATAGCCCTGATGGCTGGATTATATTTCTGGCTTGGAGGTCTCTCACCCGATCAGATACAGGTTTATGCCGGTTTACTCGGAGGTATTATTATTTTTTCAATCATCACCCTGTTCATTGTTTATGGTGCCTCTAAAAAAGTAAATGTTTACGAGGCCTTCATTGATGGAGCGAAAGAAGGTTTCAGTACCTCCATTATGATTATCCCCTTTCTGATCGCAATTCTGGTTGCTATAAGTGCATTTCGTATTACCGGATGTATGGATTATGTGGTGAACGCCATCGGTGCAGTGGTAGCTGGCATGGGACTGGATACTTCCTTCGTTCCGGCCCTTCCTGTGGGTTTGATGAAGACGCTTAGCGGTGGAGGCGCAAGAGGACTAATGGTTGATGTAATGACAACTTATGGCGCTGATTCCTTTCAGGGCAGGTTGGCTAGCGTGATACAGGGCAGTTCAGAAACTACTTTTTATGTACTTGCGGTATATTTTGGTTCTGTTGGAATTAAGAAGCCACGGCATGCATTAGTCTGCGGACTAATTGCGGATCTGGTAGGACTCATCGCTGCAATTTTTCTGACCTACCTCTTCTTCGGACATACTATTCAATAATATTTCGATTATAGATAATTAATTTACTTTAATTTAATTAATTATCGTATAAATCAGGAAAGTTACAGGCGAATCATATTCGAATATCCCCTGACAATTAATCTGTTCTTTACGGGAAGCCATAGTTCACATTGGAGGTTGATTATCTGTTTACCCCGCTTAACAACAGAGCTTCTCGCTTCAATAATATCTCCCTCATGTGCCGGAGCAAAATAGTCTATATAATTATTGATGGTAGTGTAATGATGGCTTAAATTCATTGTAAACACGGTTGCACCGATAACATCATCAATTATACCGGCACTAACCCCTCCGTGAAGAACCTTCATCGGATTGGTCATATCCTTTCTGATCCGGTATTCAAAAATCAGGGCACCAACTTCAGCACTTCTGACAATTGGTTTGAGCCATTGGCTAAAGGGCGAAGGACTATTGTTGAACTCCATTCCAATTTCCTGCTGTATCGCAGCTAAATGTGGGTTTATCTCGTTCATATCAATTTAAGTTAGAATTAAACTTAGTCTTTAACAATAGAATTCTGATTATGTAAACAGAATTAAAGCAATTATCAGGGTTACAATCACATTGAATCCCTGAGCAATCAAAAAAGCGTAAAAGGGTTTCTTGCTCTGTTTATTAAAAAGATCTGCAAAATTGGTTTCAAGTCCGATACTGGTAAACGCTAAAGCAAACCATAAACCCTGCAGGTTTTTAAGACTTCCTTTTACCGATGAACTGACTTCGGGACTCAATACAAAAGAGAACAATAACGAAGCCGCCAGAAAGCCCAAAACGAATTTTGGGAAACGCTGCCATATGACTTTAAGGCCTGGCTTCCCATCAGGATCATTCGCTTTCGGGTGTTTGGTATAAGTCCAGTAAACGGAGATTGCAAAAGCGGCTAAACCCAAAAGAACATTTTGGGAGAACTTAACAATGGTACTGATTTTTAATGCGGTTTCCCCAACTAATGAACCTGAGGCAACTACCGCACCTGTGGTATCGATACTCCCACCAAGCCATGCACCGGTAACTTCCTGCGACAAGTCAAAGTATTTGGCAATCATAGGCATGAATATCATCATCGGAATAGCAGTAATCAATACCATTGAAATTACATAGGAAAGCTTTTTTGAATCTCCTTTTATCGCTCCCGAGGTTGCAATTGCTGCCGAGACACCACAGATAGAAACAGCACTTGAGATCATCATTGTGAGTTCATCGTCTATTTTCATCTTTTTACATAGCCAGAAAGCAAAATACCATACCGATAAAACCACAGCCAAAGCCTGAATCAGTCCGAGTGAGCCTGCTTTTAATACATCAGAAAAGATTACACTTGTTCCAAGCAACACCAGTCCAATTTTAACAAAGAGTTCGGTTGAAAGTGATGAACGTAACCATTCAGGCATTTTAAAGGAGTTACTGATGATCAGTCCTAAACCCAAACTAAAAATAACTGCTTCGAGATTAAAAGCTTTCACCTGACTATTCCCTGCAAGTATTAAAGCAATTATGGTGATCAGATAGACCAATAGGAAACCCAATAAAAAATGTTTTAATGGCTTTCCTGTTAAAAATGCACCTATTGCAGCTATAAGCGATACAAATATGAACTGGATAAAAATGAGACTCAGATTACTTGCTGAGAGTAACTTCCCTAAAAGCTCACCTGAATTGCTCCAGCTGTAAGCCGGGACTTCTAAAACTAGTCCTGCAATCGACAGGATAATGATCAGAGCACCCAGTACTACAACTGTCCAGTCCTCATGAATTGCATTTTTTTTCTGTTCTGACATAAATTTATAAGGTGATTTTGATATTAAAAATGTCTTTAAGTACTTGTTTAGCAGCATTATAACCACACATCCCATGTACTCCACCACCCGGAGGAGTTGATGAAGAACAAATATATAATCCTCTCGCAGAAGTACGATATGGCGAGCTTCTAAGGGCTGGCCGGGTAAATAGCTGGCCTATATCTATAACTCCTCCATTGATATCTCCACCAATATAATTCGGATTATATGCTTCAATTTCCTTGGTATTCATCGTATGTTTTGCCAGAATCAGATCTTTAAATCCTGGCGCAAAACGCTCCACCTGGTTTTCGATAGCATTAGTCATGTCCTTCTCAGATCCATTGGGCACATGACAATATGCCCATGCCGTATGTTTACCTTCAGGGACGCGGGAAGGGTCAAATAAACTTTGCTGAGCCAGAAGAACAAATGGCTTTTCAGGTAATACACCTGCATTTGTCATTTCTTCTCCTTTTGCTATCTCCTCATAAGTATTTCCAAGATGTACTGTACCTGCTTTACGACATTCCTGAGCAGTAAAAGGAATTGGCCCGTCCAAAGCCCAGTCTATCTTAAATACTCCCATTCCATAACGGTATCGACTTAACTGCCAGGAATATATGGATGAAAAACTCTCCCCTGCTATTTCAAGAATCTGCTTTGGAGTAAGATCAAAGAGAACAACAGCAGATGCTGGTATATCCTTCATTGATCGAACAGGCATACCAGTTTCTATTTTTCCACCTATTGAAAGAAAATAGGAAACAAGTGCATTTGCAATTACCTCTGATCCACCTTTAGGCACAGGCCAGCCCTTTAGGTGTCCGGTAACCATTAAGACCAGTCCGAAGGCTGAAGTACCCAAATTAGTTAATGATTGCATTGAATGAGCTGCCATGCCGGCCCATAAACCTCTGGCTTCTTTAGTTTTAAATTTCCGTACAAGTGATGATGCAGAACGCAAAGCATTCAGGCCGAATGCAGCCATATCTAAGGGATGCTTTGGCAAATGTAAAGGTCCCAGTACATCCTTCACCATGCCGGGCCAGTTTTTGACCAGCGGGTTTAACAGATTGCTATAAGTTTCTCTGTCAATTCCAAGAGTTTCGGCGGTATCGTCTACACTTCCATACAGTGCTGCCGAAGTTCCATCATCAAACGGATGAGCTGCCGCCACCTCCGGATAAATGAATTCAAGTCCGTGCTGTTCAAGTGGTAGAGAATTAAAAAATGGAGAACCTGCCGCAAGCGGATGAATTGCAGAGCAGATATCATGCACAAATCCTGGCAAAGTGAGCTCGGCTGAACGTAATCCCCCACCTATTGAATCCTTTGCCTCCAGAATCAGAACTGAAAGTCCTGCCTGTTGCAAAGCAATTGCTGCCGACAAGCCATTCGGACCTGAACCTATAACGATTGCATCAAATTCAGAACTGACATTTACTCGTCTCATTTTAGATGAATATCATCATTCTGGACTAAAAAACATAATAATACCCTAATTATAAGGAATCATATCAAACATTAATTTACAGATTGCTGAAGTAAAAAAAGCAGACATATTTTACCATTTCGCAATTAAAAAGACAATAGATGAATCTTTAAATAACGTGAACTTGACATAATATTTTAAAAACCACATACCTGCCTTCCGGCAGCTACTGTTTGGACACAAATATTGTAATTTTATCTAATGAAATTGATAGGACACGAACCGGATTTTAGCGGATTACTTGGAGATAAGCGATTGGAACATCGGGCTAAGCTAATCTCAAGTTCACTTTTGTTAAGTAAATCCTCCACTATACATTCAGCAACTAGGTCCGAAGCTGAACAGAAGGGGTTTTATCGGTTTCTCGGGAATGATTCGGTAAGTGAATCCGTTCTGATAAAAGAAATGACCACCAGATGCCAAAGAAACGTGAGCGAGCGGGAGGTGATTGTTATTCAGGATAGCAGTTCGTTAGGTTTAAGCAGAAATGCCAATAATATTAAGGCCGGGAGTGGGCTAGGCCTTGTTGGAAACAAAAAAGGTCTTGGTTTTCTTTCCCACGTAAGTATCGTATTGGATGCAAACAATGAGAGTATTCTGGGCTTCTGTGATATTCAATTGTGGCATCGTAAAGAGGATAAATCAAACAATACAACCCGGATATACAAAAAGCAAGCTGTCGAATCAAAAGAGTCTTATAAGTGGATAAGGGCGAGTAACCAAGCCAAAGATACCTTATCGGGAGCCTCAGGCATTACCATTATTCAGGACAGGGAAGGCGATATCTATGAGCAGTTCGCATTGATTCCCGACAACAAGACCAGTCTGATTGTGCGCAGTAGGGATAATCGCAAATTAGCTGATGGCCAAAAATTATATACTGCTTTGGAAGAAGCACCCGTTTTAGGCACTTATGCCATAGACATCCAGGGAGATATTCGTAAAAATCAAATTCAGCGTAAGGTGGAACTGGAGGTGAGGTGCGTGCCCGTTACTCTGCAGAAGCCCCAAGTCGGTGTCAGTAAAGGAATTCCCAACCAGCTCAATTTATACGCTGTAGAAGTGAGGGAGAAAGGGAATACTTCCAAAGATGCTATTTGCTGGAGGCTCTTAACCAATATACCTGTATTTTCTTTTGAGGACGCCTTACAGATTGTGAACCGATATGCTCAGCGTTGGTATATCGAACAATTGTTCCGCTTACTCAAGAAACAGGGTTATCAGATAGAAAATAGCATGCTGGAAACAGGTTGGGCAATCAGGAAGCTTTTTGTAATGGTACTCAATGCGGCACTCCGGGTGATGCAACTATATCTGGCTTATGGAAAAGAAGATTGTCAACCCCTGGAAGAAGTATTCAGTCAAAAGGAGATCGAATGCCTGAAAGCCATCGAGAAAAACCATCTGCCCATAACAGGGAAAACAACGAATCCGTATGCCCAGCAAAAGCTTTCATGGGCCTCCTGGATTATTGCCAGACTTGGTGGATGGAAGGGAAATAGTAATCAAAGGGCGGCAGGACCTATTATTATAAAAAGGGGATTAGACAAATTTGAAACTATGTTTCAAGGTTGGCTACTACATGCTGATACTTCATGAGATGTGTCCAAACAGTAGCTTCCGGCAGGCAGGGAAACATAGTACTTTATTGCTTGTAACCTACATTTTAGACACAGATAACATTGAAGCTTCGCTTCAATCTATGTGATTTCCAATCTATGTCTCTTTGAAAGCACAATTAATTCAATCTATGTGGTTAAATATTAATCTTTTTAATAACCTAATATCAAACTCACATTAAATAAATACATCATCTAAAATTCTAAAGAATCCTTATTTTCGAAATCAAAACCGTATTACATGAATTCAAAAATAGATTTAATCAGACAAACAAGATCCAAAGCATTGGAAATTATCAGCGGACTAAGTATTTCCGAATTGAATAAAATTCCTGAAGGATTCAACAATAATATTATCTGGAATCTGGGACATCTGATCGCTGCCCAGGAAGGAATATTTTACCTTCGCGGAAAGCTCGAACTAAATATAGAACAGGATTTTTTCAATTCATTCAAGAATGGATCCCGACCTGAACGTGAGATTCATGCTGAGGAAATTGAAAAGATAAGGTCACTCCTGTTCAGCAGTCTGGATCAGTTTGAATCAGATCTGGAGAAAAATGCCTTTCATAATTATCCTGCATGGACTACCAGTATGGGTATACAAATCAATTCTATTGAAGATGCGCTTGACTTTTTACCATTTCATGAAGGACTCCATCTGGGACATATAATGGCTTATAAAAGAATCATCCTGAATAAAGAATGAGATTTATCATGCTTCGAAATTAATGCAGTTCCAGAGGCTTTGATACCTAATAAGCCTGCAGTTCGTTTTCCACTTTGAATTTTTGTTTTGAAAAGAGAATTCCTAACATCATGATAAGGCCCGAAATCAAAATCACAAAAGACAGGACACCTTCATTAAATTTATCGCTCATTAACTCGATAGGGATACTGTAAAATAAAATAACAGTGATCAAACCTCTTGGAGCGATGAATAGTTCCGGAAAAACATTTGTTTTTGAGATATAGCGCAGAAATACATAGCGAATCAGCAAAATCACCAAAATGATAATGCTGCCGGTTATTAATACTGGCACTGAAATAATTAAAGACAGATCTATACTATATCCAAACAATAAAAAAAAGAAAGTACGAATAAGAAATGCAAGTTCAGCGGTCATTCCTTTTAGTTCGCGATTCACACTGTTTAATTTTCTTGGATCCAAAAATCCAGTAATCCAGCCTTTAAGAAAGGGTTCTGTATTATTTAAAACCAACCCAAATACCAGAATAAAAAACAGGGATGGCAAATGCCATTGCTTGGATAGTGAATAAACCAGGATCAGAATAGAAAGAATTAGAAAAACCTTGATATGCCCTTTCAAATATTTTAATAAAACCAAGACTAAAACTGTACAAATAATTGAAATGAGACTTATCAAAACCAGATTCCAAACAAATACAAGACCTGTATTAAGCGATAATAGTTTATCTGAAATCACATAATTGAATAACATAATTCCCAGAATATCAGAAAAAGTGGATTCATAAATGATAAATTCCCTCTTATCTGCACTCAGATTATTGACACTTGGAATTGCAATCGCACTGCTGATTACACCCATCGCAACAGCATAAGGCAATGCCTGTTTAAATGGAATCTCAAAGGCAAAATGTAAAATATCGGCAATAGCAATTGTTGTTATAAACAGAACAGATACCGCACTTAATAATGACCTGATTATCAGCTTTTTCTTATCCGGCGTAATTTTAAGGTCAAGAGCACCCTCCAGAACTATCATTATTAATCCAATAACACCCAATAACTCGAGAACTGTCCTTGGAACCAAAAAGTTCATTTGATATTGATCACCTACGACTTTCAAGATCATCCCACAAACAATCAACAATATTACTGACGGTACTTTCATACGGTCTGAAATGATATTAAATATGTATGATATGATCGTTACGACACATAAAACGATTAAAATATGGTAAGTATCTAGGATCATTAGTTTGGCAGAATTGAAAAAATTTAGAAAATGTTAAGATGCACGTTTTATGCCAAAATAAGTAAAGAATCAGGTTAGAAGATAATATTAAAGAAAATATTGATTTAAAATGTCTTCAATTTAGAACAAAAATGGCCTGAATTGGTATTTAAGGGCATTTACTTTTTATGAAAGCGAAGTTTTTCAGGAAGCGAGTCGAGGGCATAATACTGATGCTCAACAATTTTCCCTTTTACATTCACAATCCTGAATCCCGAACTATCGGCTCCGAGTGGTCTTCCAACAGGCCCGGTAGTGATCATTTCCAAATCACCTGATCTTCCATACGAATTACGATGATAATGGCCGGCAAAAACCTGCTTAACTCCATATTGCTTAAATAATTCAAGATACATTTTGCGACGCTCAATATTAATATTGAAATACTCATCTGCTTCATTTGGATCTTTCAGAAACAGTGAATGGTGCATAAATACCATGATGTTTTTTGCTCCTGAATTTTTAGCCTTTTCTAAATTAATTCTCAACCAGGCTTCCTGTGCTTCGGCTTCGGCAGGCGCAAGTGAAGGGTCCTTTATCAAGGATGAATTAATTATTATTCCAAGCATATTACCTGATCGGAAGGTATAGCGGTCCTCGCCAAAATGCTTTTTATAGAGTTCAAGGCTGGCAGGAGTTGGAACATTTTCGACATCATGATTGCCGGAAACACTGTATAATTTAATTGATGGATCCAGTTTAGCAGCAATCCGTTTATATTCTGCAATCTGTGCAAGATCACCGGGTTTATTTACCAGATCGCCGCATATCACAACAAAAGCAGGTTTCAAACGGTTTGACTCAGCAATTGCCCTTTCCATATTTACAGTTTCCCTGCTGAATTCCTTATTGGCATTAAAAAAACCAAATTGGGTATCCGCCATTTGAAAAAATGTATAGGGTTTCGATGAGCAGCCTGCTATCATTAACAATAAAAGGGTTGCAAGTATATGTCCGGGATAAAAAGATCTTTTCATTTGTTAAATATCTCTATTCAATATGACTAAGCAAAACATTTATATGATCATTACGTTAAATCTATGCTAAAAAACAAGGTAAAATACTCGGCGACTATCTCTGAATGTCTTGATTTATCAGGAATTTAATATATAGCATCTAAGCATCGCAATAATAATGTGTTTATATTCTGTTGACCTTAATTTCTTAACTTGCGCAGACTAACCAAAACAAGATAAAATGAACGAAGTATATATCATCTCTGCGGTAAGAACTCCTATTGGAAGTTTTGGAGGTTCACTCTCAAGTCTTTCTGCGAGCGACCTGGGGGCTGTTGCAATTAAAGCCGCAGTTGAACGCGCAGGTATCAAAGCTGATCAGGTGCAGGAAGTGTTAATGGGAAATGTTTTATCAGCCAATCTCGGACAGGCCCCTGCTACCCAGGCGGCAAAATTTGCAGGCTTACCTGATATGCCGGCAACTACAATCAACAAAGTATGCGCATCAGGAACGAAGGCAATTATGATAGCAGCACAGAGTATCGCATTGGGAGAGAATGATATCGTTATTGCCGGCGGGATGGAAAGCATGAGCAATGTGCCTTATTATCTCGATAAGGCAAGAAATGGCTATCGTTTGGGCAACGGACAGATCATTGACGGACTTGTAAAGGACGGCTTATGGGATGTTTACAATGATTATCACATGGGTTCAGCAGCAGAACTTTGTGCTACAGAATGTAAGATCAGTCGCGAGGATCAGGATGCATTCGCCATAGAATCCTATAAACGATCACAATCAGCACAGGCAAACGGAAAATTTAAAAATGAGATTGTAGCTGTTGAAATAAAGGACCGAAAAGGGGAAATAAGTCTGATTGAGCATGATGAAGAGATTAATGCAGTTAAATTCGATAAAATCCCTTCACTTAAACCTGTATTTAAAAAGGATGGTACCGTAACAGCTGCAAACGCTTCCACTTTAAACGACGGTGCGGCAGCCCTGGTACTCATGAGTAAAACAAAGGCCGATGAATTGGGACTTAAGCCTTTAGCCAGAATTATATCCTATGCAGATGCCCAGCAGGCCCCCGAATGGTTTACAACAACTCCATCTAAAGCAATTCCAAAAGCACTGGAACGTGCCGGAATCAAAGCTTCAGAGGTAGATTTTTACGAGATCAATGAAGCATTTTCAGTGGTTTCAGTAGCAAATAACCGAATTCTTCAACTTGATCCGGCCAAAGTTAACGTAAATGGGGGTGCCGTTTCAATGGGACATCCTCTCGGTGCATCAGGTGCCCGGATCGTAGTCACTTTGCTGAATGTTCTTCAGCAGAATGGCGGAAAGATTGGTGTTGCAGGCATCTGTAACGGAGGTGGTGGAGCAAGTGCGATCATCATCGAAAATATGCAATAGAAGATAATGAGACATCTTTTTATAATTTTCGGATTGTTAATCTTTACTTCTGGAAATGCTGAAGCTCAGCATTCTGATAGTAATAAAAACAAGCAGACTATGCTGAATCTTCAGGATAGTCTGCAGATTCTAAGTTATAAAATGATCAATGACAGCATTGAACCTGAACGCTACAATGCCAATTACCAGTTCATCAAAACATTAGTCAATACCTTAAAAACACCATATTCCTTCAATTTTTCTTTCGATTCGCTAAAGACAATTTCAATTCAGTCATCACCCGACAAAAGATTCAGGATCTTTAGCTGGCCTGTGATGAATAATGATGGCAGCTACCGTTATTATGGGACTATACAAATGAATAAGCCTGATGGTAAGCTGCAAATGTTTCCGTTGGTTGATTATACCCCTGCTATAAAAAACAGCGCTGATACTGTCACTACATCTGATAAGTGGTATGGCGCTCAGTATTACCGTATTATATCAGTTCTGAATAATGTTCAAACTCCTTATTATGTATTACTCGGCTGGAAGGGCAATACAATAAGGTCAACTAAAAAAGTAATAGAAATCCTGTATTTCAGGGATGGTAAAGCCTATTTTGGGATGCCTGTATTCGACGGAGACAAAGAACAGCCTTTAAAAAAGCGGGCAATATTTGAGTACGACCGTCGCGCATCGATGGTACTAAACTACGAGCCATCAATAAGTACAGTGGTCTTCGACCATCTTGCTCCCCCCGACCCTAAATTAAAAGGCAGATTTGAACTCTATGGCCCGGATTTCTCATACGATGGCTACCGCCTTGTAAATGGCAGATGGAAATTTGTACAGGATCTGGAACTCAAAAATACACCAACAGATCAGGATGATAATTTTAATGACCCGAAGAAGATGAAGGGGAATAGATAGTTGACAATTGATAGTTGACAGTTGATAGTCATTGTTGTCCGGTTAAAATTAAATTTTTAGTCAAATGTGCCATCTATGACTTTAAAACGAGAATTTATTATCGTTTTAAAAAGCATGCCACCTGTTTTATCAAAATATAGGATAAGCAAAATGAGGTTCCAGCTTTCGCTGGAATGACATGCACTTTTTTAGTATTGGGGAGATCCTGACCTTCGTCAGGATCGTAGTACCTGAAAAAGCCCTTTCATTAAAAATAGAAATTGATAGAAATCAGATTCCGGCGAAGGCCGGAATCTCCCTATTTCACCCCATGGGCTGTCATTCCAGCGAAAGCTGGAACCTCCTAAATCTTTAGGGAATTACATTTCAAGCTTTCACCAGACACTAGTGATTGAAAGTTGACAGTTGACAATTAAACTCATAATAGGTAACAGATATCATTTAACTACGGCGATACCGCCTGCATCATCAATCCTGAAATATAGGCTCCATAAGTCCCAATTACATAACCAAATACAGCTAATAAAACGCCAATAGGTGCTAATGAAGGATGAAAGGCACTGGCCACAACTGGTGCCGAAGCCGGTCCCCCAACATTTGCCATACTTCCAACAGCCAGAAAGAAAAATGGAGTCTTTGTAAGCTTTGCGATCAGGATTAATACCAGGGCGTGAACTGACATCCATATTATGCCAACAATCAATAATCCGGGATTCTTAAATATCGCCATAATGTTCATTTGCATTCCTATTGAAGCAATAAGAACATATAAAAAAACACTTGCCAGACGGGAAGAACCAACTCCCTCAAGGTTTCTGACTTTCGTAAAGGAAAGCAACATACCCAATGTTGTTGCAATGATAATTATCCAGAAAAACCCGGAGGTCAGGCTAAAAGTACTCAAAGATGGTGCATTAATAGTTATCCATGGTGCGATAATATCAGCTCCGAAATGCGCAATTCCTGTTACTCCAAATCCAACAGCCAGAATCTTAATGAGGTCTTCCACATTAGGAATTTTCATTATACTTAACTGATAGCTCTCAATTTTTTCTTTAATATCCGTAACTGATTGATCTTCAGCTTTTAAAAATTTATTAATCTCGATGTTTTTCCCTGCTGCAAAAAGCAGGAGTGCCATCCAAACATAGCCAACAAACACATCCAGGGCAACCATCGCTGAAAAAACGTCAGCGCTAGGTTTAAAAACCTCGAACATTGCGGCCTGATTGGGTCCTCCCCCAATCCATGCTCCTGCAAGTGTGCTTAAGCCTCTCCATACTGCATCCTGGCCTTCACCGCCAACAACATCCGGCGAAAATAAAGAAACTAAATACACAGCAATTGGACCTCCTATAATTATACTAATTGATCCACAAATGAACATCAAACCCGCCTTCTTCCTTAATTTCCAAATCTCCCTTAAATCGAGGCTCAGAGTAAATAAGACCAGACTGGCTGGAAGAAGATATCTCGAAGCTACCGTATAAAGAGCTGATTCAGAACCCGATATCACTCCAGTTGAATTTAATAAACCGGGAAGAAAATAACATAACAGGATTGGAGGGACAAATCTATATAGCTTTTTAAAAATAATATTCTGGCTCTGCGAAGACCAGAAAACTAATCCCAGAATACTCATAAGAATTCCTAAAACAACTGCATCATTCGTAATCAATGAAGTTTTTTCAACCATTGGATAGGATTTATAATTTTTAACAAATAATATAAGTCGGCAATTTTAGTAAATTTTAATTATAATTGAACTTTTTACTCCTTTTTAACCAATTAAAGAGTAAGACCTTATCCAATTATAAATTCTAAACAATAAATTATTTTATTAAAACGTATGGAAATACAGCAAAAACAGCTTTTTGGACACCCAAGAGGGTTATATGTACTTTTTCTTACCGAAATGTGGGAAAGGTTCAGTTTTTATGGAATGAGAGCCCTGCTCGTATTATTTCTTGTTTCATCAGTAAATGGTGAGAATCCTGGATTTGGATGGACCAGCAGCGAAGCTTTAAAGCTGTACGGAATTTATACTTTCCTTGTCTATTTATCCTCTATCCCGGGGGGAATCCTTGCAGATAAATTTATCGGACAAAAAAAGGCAGTAATTCTTGGTGGCTTACTGCTGGTAGCCGGACACAGTATCCTTGCATTTCAGTCATTAATAACTTTCTATATCGGATTAGGGCTTATCATTGCCGGTGTAGGATGTTTAAAACCTAATATTTCGACCATGGTTGGTGGTCTGTACCCGAAAGGCGATGACCGTCGTGACAAGGGCTTTACAATTTTCTATATTGGAATAAATACCGGAGCCTTCTTAGCTGGTATCATAATTGGATACGTAGGTGAAACAATGGGCTGGCATTATGGATTCGGTCTTGCTGGAATAGGAATGGCTTTAGGACTGATTATATTTATGTTAGGCCATAAAGATCTTAAGGGAGTTGGTGAAGCAACTAAAGCTTTATCTGCTGCTGATCAGGCAATTATCTCAAAACCACTTACAAGTATTGAAAAAGATCGCGTGAAAGTGATGTTGCTTTCATTTTTGATGATTATCGTATTCTGGGGTGCATTTGAACAAGCCGGAGGGTTAATGAACCTGTATGCATCAGAGAAAACCAATCGCATGATCGAATTCCTGAACTGGACAGTCCCTGCGACCTGGTTTCAATCAGTAAACTCTTTCTTCATAATCACTCTGGGTATTCCAGTAGCTGCATTCTGGTTTAACCGGAAAAGAAATGGCAAAGAAGCATCTTCGATCTTCAAAATAGCAATTGGTGTAATTATTATGGGCTGGGGCTTTTTATTCATGTCTGCAGCTTCAGTTCAATATCAAAATGATGGGGCTTCAGCGATGTACTGGCTGGTTCTTGCCTACTTGTTCCACACAATTGGTGAACTTAGTGCCTCCCCTGTTGCATTATCCTTTATTACCAAGCTTGCGCCAATGAAATATGCATCAATCATGATGGGTGTATTTTTTGCAGCTACCGGACTTGGTAATTACGTAGCTGGATGGGTTGGTGTATGGTCACAAACTGCCGGCGAACTCGAAATATTTACCGGAATTGCAATTTTCTGCACACTTATAGGAAGTATTGTAATCGCCATCCTTAAGCCATTAAAAAGACTTGCCCATGGAGCTGAAGACTTTTCTAAGGAAACGATGGCCACAGCCAAGGCCGAATAGAGCTCTATTACAGGAATAAAATGAAGAGAGAGATACAGAAATATCTCTCTCTTCGTTTAAAGCAGTATATTCGCAAATCAAATCTGTATTCGTGTTATCAGACAGCATCGTCATAATTCCCACCTATAACGAGAAGGAAAATATCGAAAATATCATTCGGAAGGTATTTTCACTACCTGATGTATTTCATATTCTGGTTGTTGACGACGGATCTCCCGATGGTACTGCCGAAATTGTTAAGAGTCTGCAGGAAGAATATGAGGGCATGATTCATATTGAAGAACGGTCTGGCAAACTCGGACTTGGAACTGCTTATATTCATGGCTTTAAATGGGCCCTTGAACGTAATTATGAGTATATTTTTGAAATGGATGCAGATTTTTCGCACAATCCGGAAGACCTGATCCGTTTAAAAACTGCTTGTATTGAAGGTGCCGACCTGGCTATCGGTTCAAGGTATATCAGAGGGGTGAATGTGGTAAACTGGCCAATGAGCAGAGTACTCATGTCCTATTTTGCCTCTGTGTACGTCAGGCTCATCACAAGAATCGATATTCAGGATGCAACCGCAGGATTTAAATGCTACCGTCGTGTGGTGCTTGCAACCATACCTCTGGATAAAATCAAGTTTATCGGCTATGCCTTCCAGATTGAAATGAAATTTACTGCAATCAAATATGGTTTTAATGTCGTGGAAGTCCCGATTATTTTTACCGACCGTACTGAAGGCACCTCTAAGATGAGTACGAAAATATTCAGGGAAGCCTTTTTGGGCGTGATTCAAATCAAATTAAACAGCTTTTTCAGGAAGTATAAATAATCTGGCCTTAACCTGAAAATTAAGAAATTAAGCACATAAGGTTTATATTTACTACATATTAATCATTCCATCAGAACCCTAATAAATAACCAGAATCTATGAATGAACATCTTGACCCCGGAGAAGAGAACCTATCACCTGTAGAACGGGAGATCGAGAAAGTTCTGCGTCCCCAGGTCTTTGAAGATTTCACAGGTCAGCATAAAATTCTGGCAAACCTTCGTGTGTTCGTGCAGGCGGCCAAACAACGTGGTGAAGCTCTGGATCATGTATTGCTGCATGGCCCGCCCGGATTAGGAAAAACTACCCTCTCACATATCATAGCCAATGAAATGGGGGTTAATATCCGCATCACCTCCGGACCTGTTCTCGATAAACCGGGAGATCTCGCCGGATTATTAACCAATCTTGAAGAAGGAGATATCCTGTTTATTGATGAAATCCACCGTTTAAGTCCGCTCGTAGAAGAATACCTCTATTCGGCCATGGAAGATTTCAAGATCGATATCATGCTCGAAACCGGCCCAAATGCCCGCTCGGTTCAGATTTCCTTAAATCCCTTTACTTTAGTTGGTGCTACTACCCGCTCAGGTCTTCTTACAGCCCCCTTACGTGCCCGCTTTGGCATTAATAGCCGTCTGGAGTACTATGATGCCAAATTATTAACTACCATTGTGCAGCGCTCGGCACAGATTCTCAAAACAGAAATTTCTGATGAAGGATCTTATGAAATTGCCCGCAGAAGCCGTGGTACACCCCGTATCGCCAATGCCTTATTACGCCGTACCAGAGATTTCGCACAGATAAAAGGCACAGGAAATATCGATACTGACATTGCAAAATATGCCCTGAATGCTCTGAATGTGGATGAGCATGGTCTTGATGAAATGGATAATAAGATCCTGCTGACGATTATCGATAAATTCAAAGGCGGACCGGTAGGTCTAAAAACGATTGCTACTGCGGTTGGTGAAGAAGAAGGAACCATTGAGGAAGTATATGAGCCTTTTCTGATTCAGGAGGGCTATATCATGCGTACCTCAAGAGGCAGGGAATGTACAGAAGCAGCCTATAAGCATTTGGGCAGGATAAAAACAGGAGGCAGCAACACCTTGTTTTGATACGATTATTGATTTATATTTAAGAATAAATATAAATCAATATGGATCAGAAAATCATTAATCTTTACGACGAATACACTCATAAACCCTTAAGCCGAAAGTCGTTTATGAACCGTCTGGTAAAGCTCACCGGGAGCGCTGCTATGGCTATGACTGCACTTTCTGTACTGGAAGTCGGTTATGCAAATGCAGAAACAGTTTCTAAGCAGGATGAAGACCTGATACTTGAAGATATTTCCTATCCCGGCGACGATTGTACCATGAAAGGTTATCTCGCCCGTCCTAAAGGCAGGGGAAAATTTGGAAGTGTAGTAGTAATACATGAAAATCGTGGCTTAAACCCTCATATAAAAGATATAGCACGACGTGTTGCTAAAGCAGGATTTATCGCTCTTGCACCGGATGCCCTATCCCCTTTTGGCGGAACACCTGCAAATACCGATGATGCCAGGGGAATGTTCAGTAAGATAGATGCATCAAAAAACCTGAATAATTTCCTGAATGCGCTGGACTATCTGAAATCCAGAAAAGAAAGTAATGGCAAAACCGCTTGTGTAGGATTCTGCTGGGGTGGCAGAATGACTAATTTGCTTGCGGTAAATTCAGCATCCCTGAATGCAGCTGTTGCCTATTACGGCGGACAGCCAGATGCAGCAGATGTTCCAAAAATAAAAGCAAAATTAATGCTGCATTATGCAGGAATGGATGAACGTGTAAATGCAGGAATTCCGGCTTATGAAGCTGCATTAAAATCATCAGTCATTGATTACCAGCTTTTTATATATGATGGAGTTCAGCATGCCTTCAATAATGATACCGGTGGTGAGCGCTATAATGCCGATGCAGCAAAGCTTGCATGGGGAAGAACATTAGAGCTTTTCAATAAGACAATCAAGTAAAATGATTCAATAAAAAAAGGGGCTGATCCGAATGGAAAGCCCCTTTTTTAGGATTATAATTGATTCTAGTATAAAGTAAATTCTACTCTTCTGTTATCCTGACGACCTGCCGCAGTTTTATTTGTTGCGATTGGCTGACTTTCACCATAACCTGTTGCTTCAATACGTGAAGGATTAACTCCTTGACTAACCAGGTAAGATTTCACTGACTCAGCACGGTCTTTAGACAATTTCAGATTTGCTGCATCGCTACCCACATTATCAGTATGACCTGCTAATTTAAGACTGAAATCTTTAGATTTCAATAAATCAGCTACTCTGTTCAGGGTTGGATATGAAGTTGAACGCAAGGTTGATTTTGCAAAGTCAAATTCAAGATTACGAATAGCTTCGGCGACAATCCTTCTGTCTTCTTCTGTTACTACAACACGAACAGGGTTCACAACAGTTGTTGTTGAAGTTACTTTAATTTCACAACCTGCACCATCAACCTGTATTCCTACCGGTGTGTTCGGGCATTTATCAAAGTAATCAGAAACGCCATCTTTATCGCTATCATTCAAAAAGCGCATTCTTTCCTTATTCATCTCTTCCATATGTGCTGCATGCTTAGCTCTGTCAGCATCAAGACTTGCCTGAAGTGCTGCATTTCTGGTGATATAATCATCCTGTAATGCGGCCACCGGATTATAGCTTGATAATGGAGTTTTTGATTTGCTTCCTAAAATAAACTCAAGTCCGATATGTGAATAAGAGAATTTATCGTTTTGTAGTCCTGCACGATATCCATCAAGGTTATCGCCATCAACAAAATTCATGGTATAACCCATATCTAAATTAATAGAATTGGATAAACCGAATTTTATTCCAAGGCCAACTGGTAAATAAGCTTCTTTCACATTCTCACCTGCATTAAACTTGGTTTCAACCCCTGCTGATGTTTTCATTGTTGGCTTATAACCCATAATACCATATCCCGCGGTCATGTAAGGTCTGATGACATTTACACGATTCATCCAGTAAATATTTGCAAGAGTTAAATTAGCGCTCAAACTAGCTGAATAGGAAACTTTGGTCTCGTATGAATCAAACGCACTTGCAGGAGGCAATCCATTGCCCCAATTTCTGCTATTATCTGCCTGAAGTTTTCCGGCTAAAAAATCTGCCTGAATTCCTAATGCCGGTAATATTTGATTTTTCAAAGTAGCACCATATCCAATATCGGCTTTCCAGTTTGTAAAATCATTCATTCCGCTGATTACCGTAGGAGCAAGTATACCAGCATGGATACCAAAAGACCATGTATTAAATGCTGAAGAAGGAGCGAACAGCTTGGGACTCTCAGGTTTCTCCTGAGCATTTGCTCCGGCAGTAACAATTATGCTGAGTGCCAGTGCTGATAGTTTTAGAAAATGTGTTTTCATAATTTATGATTATTTTAACAGCTTAATGCAAATGCTATACCATAAAGGCAAATGACCCAAATAAAAGAAAGCATGCTGATTTCTAACCAATGAAGCGCGTATTCTTATTCCTATCTTTGGACTAAATAATGGTCAGTAGTTCACAATATTCAAAATTCATAAAGACTGAAGCCCTTAAACTGGGATTTCAATTTTGCGGCATTTCTAAAGCCGGATTTCTGGAACAAGAGGCCCCAAGACTTGAAAACTGGCTAAAAAGTGGGTATAACGGCGAAATGAGCTATATGGAGAACCATTTTGATAAGCGCCTTGATCCGCGAAAGCTTGTAGATGGAGCCCGTTCAGTTATTTCCCTTTCCCTGAATTACTTTACTGATCAACAACAGGAAGATTTAAATGCTCCGAAAATCAGTAAATACGCTTATGGCAAAGATTATCACTTTGTGATAAAAGATAAACTAAAACTCCTGATGGAAACTATCAGAACTAATATTGGAGAGGTAAACGGCCGGGCATTTGTAGATTCGGCACCTGTTCTGGACAAAGTTTGGGCAAAAAAAGCAGGAATTGGATGGGTTGGAAAACATAGTAACCTGATCAATAAGAATACGGGCTCATTTTTCTTTCTCGCAGAATTAATTACTGATCTTGATCTCGAATATGATGTAATTCCAACAAAGGATCATTGCGGGACCTGTACCCGTTGCATAGATGCATGTCCTACTGAAGCAATTGTTGCCCCTTACCTGGTCGATGGAAGCCGCTGCATCTCTTACCTGACCATTGAGCTTAAAAATGAATTACCCGCTGAATTCAGTGGAAAAATGGAAAATTGGATGTTCGGCTGTGATATCTGTCAGGATGTTTGCCCCTGGAATAAATTTTCTGTACTTAATACTGAGCAGAATTTCAGTCCCCATGAAGACCTTCTCGGACTTAAGCAGGCAGAGTGGCATGAACTTACCGAAGAAACTTTTAATAAAGTATTCAAAAACTCTGCGGTTAAAAGAACCAAGTATATCGGATTAAAACGGAATATTGATTTTCTGAAACCATTTTAAAGCTTATTTCTATCAAAAAAAAGTGGAACATAAGCCAACTCATCACATATATCCCCTATCCCATCACATTTATTAGCAGGGCGGCTCTGGCTGCATTATCATTGCTTCATAATTCAGAACAATTTAAAACAAGGAATTAGATTTCCTGAAGACGTGAAAACAATGAAATTAAAATTACTACTAGTCCTCTGTTGTCTCAGCTTTAGTCTGCAAGCACAAACCATAACAGCAGCACTTAATACTGTAAAAGGAATTGCTGTTGATTCTCTTACAAAAGAAACTCTTGATTACATAACTATAGGATTAAAAACAGAACAAAATATTCCTATTAAATCGACATTGAGCAAGTCTGATGGAACATTTATCATTTCTGACATTAAGGCGGGAAATTATTTACTTACGCTGATCTCAGTTGGATACCAGACAAAAACGATAAAACTGAAATTGGATGAAGCACCTGCAACAAGAGATCTGGGCACGATCAATTTAAGCACAAAAAACAACCAGCTTAAAGAAGTAATTGTTTTGGCTGATAAACCGATAGTAAAACAGGAAGTCGACCGGATCTCTTATGATCTTCAGGCAGATCCTGAAAGCAAAACCAGCAATGTGATGGAAATAATGAGGAAAGTTCCGTTAATTTCTGTTGATGGAGATGATAACATTCTGTTGAAAGGAGATGCGAATTATAAAATTCTGATTAATGGAAAGCCTTCCAGCATGATGGAAAGAAATGCCAAAGATATTTTAAAAAGCATGCCTGCTTCAAGTATTCAGAACATAGAAGTTATTACAAATCCGCCAGCAAAGTACGATGCCGAAGGAATTGCTGGTATAATTAACATCATCACCAATAAAAAGGTAGACAACGGTTATAATGGCTCAGTAAATATGAGTCAAAGATTTCCTGCAGGTGGCCCCGGAACGGGTGGTTCTGCAACATTTAAACAGGGAAAATTTGGAATTTCAGCATATGGGGGTGCCAATACTTCACAAACCCCTTTGATATCCAATACTATTTCAAGAACAAGCACAGGAAACAGTTACACCAACCTGTCACAGACCAATAGCAGGGAAACAGATAGCCGGAACGGATATTTCGGCAGTGAATTAAGTTTTGAGATCGATAGTTTGAACCTGATATCCGGCCAATTGAATATAAACGGAAACTCTAATGAAAACAGAAACTATCAGCAGTCTTTACTAAATGGGCCAACTGGTGTGCTTCAAAGTTATAATCTTGATGGAAATAATGAGGGAAATGGGCATGGTATGGATGCTGCTTTAAATTATCAGCTTGGTTTCAAAAAAAACAAACAGCAGCTTCTTACATTTTCATACCGGATCTATTCTTACCGCAATCAACAAAATAATGAACTCTTAAGTACCAATCCTGTTCATTACAATTTACCAGATTATAATCAATTCAATAATGGAGGATCTGCCGAACAAACTTTTCAGATAGACTATATTCAACCGGTAAAAAAACTGACAATTGAGGCCGGAATAAAGGGTATACATAGAAAAAATGATAGTGACTTCCGGTTCAGATACTTGGATGAAAACACAGGCCAGTATCAGACAGATCTTTTAAAAACTAATGTATTTGATAATACTCAGGAGGTTCTAGGTGCATATAACACCTACCAGTATAATCTAGAAAACTGGGGGTTTAAAGGTGGTTTCCGACTCGAACGCACAGTAATAGATGCAGACTTTATCTCCGGGCAGACACAGGTCAGGCAGGAATACCTTAATTTAATCCCATCATTAAGCCTGAACAGGAAATTTAAAGATATGAGTAATTTAAATCTGGCTTTTTCACAACGGATCCAGCGCCCCGGTATTTATCAGCTTAATCCTTTTGTGGACCGCTCAAATCCAAACTTTGAGTCAACAGGCAACCCTGATTTACATCCCACAATCGGAAGCAATCTTTCTATAGGTTACAGTAAATCTAAAAAAGGATCCTTTAATTTCTTACTGGGATACCAACGCTTTGAAGATTTGATTATGCCGGTTTCAGTTTTTGATCCGACTAGGTTTATTACCCTCAATTCCTATGATAATACGGGCAGAGCAAGACTTTTCACAGCTAACCTAAACCTTAACTTCCCTTTTACAAAAAAAATGAATTTCAGCTTTAATGGAGGCCTGGCACATGGACGAGTACAGGGCATTGTAAACAACATTCTTGTAAAAAATGAAGGATTCATGTATAATTTCTCATCATCAGGCTCTTACCGATTTGAAAAAGGATGGCGCTTGAATGCAAGTATCAATGCGAATGGCCCCAATTTATCATTACAAGGCACAAGCAATTCTTATATTGGCAGTGCATTTAGCTTCAATAAAGACCTGATTAAGGATAAACTGTCATTCTCTGCAGCGGCGAACAACCCTTTCAGAAAGTACAGGACAAATATTCGTGAATCATTTGGTCCGGATTTCCTGCAGACTAGTAATTTTCAAACCTTTTACAGATCATTTAATACAAGCCTTAACTACCGTTTTGGAAAATTGAAATCAGCTATAAAAAAGAACACAAGAGGCATCAGAAATGATGATGTATCTAACAATTCAGGACAGTAAAAAACATAAAAAAAAATGAAAAATATCATAAAGAACCCTTCAGATATTAACAGAATAGAATTCTGGGCTGCAACGACCATGTTTGTATTCTCCATATTCTTTCTTGTTTCAGGAGCTATTAACAATAACTGGGAGCCGGGAAAGTATGAATTCGATGAAGCTCATCAGCATTATTCATACTTTAATAATCATTTTTTACCAATGTTATGCAGATACCTTAGCTTTTATGCCAGCTATTGCCTGCTCACCTTTGTGATCATACCACCCCTCAGCAGAAAAGAAAGTATCACACTGAATATCATATTCACACTGATCATATTTTATCTGATCAGTGTGGTACTTGCCATTACTGATACCTGGACTCAGGGGTATCTTTTCGATAAATATTCAGAAGATGAGCTTTATTCAAAGCTCTTTCAGGAAGCAGTTATCTATTCTTTCTGGTTATTGATGATGTTCGCCCTGTATAATATCATAAAGTTCCTTGCGATCTACCTGCTTGAAAATTCAGATCTGATTCAATCAAAATACAGGGTGATCACCCGCGACGGAATATTTGCATTCATCTTCTGGATGATTGCACTGTTCCTTTTATTGATTGGTCAGAGTGATGCAGAAGTTGTCGTAGGTATTGCCACATGTTCTCTTGCCGGTATATTTTTGTACTGCTATTCTATGTACGCATTATTACCGGATATCTACAAGAAATCCAGGCCATTTAAAACTTATCTGAAAAAATTCTTCCTTTTAGTTTTACTCAGTACTATACCCATCTTCACAATACTGCTGGTTCTGATTCCACACCATGATGGTGAAATAGCTTTTGTTGCTTCTTTATTTAATGTCGGATTTCAACTTTTATTTACTGCGCCGCTAGCCTGGTACGTTTACAAGCATAGAACCACAGTTGATTATGAAATTAAAGGACTTCAAACCGCTTTAGGGCGTTCAACAGCCGACCTGAACTTCCTTCGCTCCCAGATCAATCCTCATTTCCTTTTCAATGTGCTGAATACCCTCTATGGCACCGCACTTCAGGAAAATGCGGAGCGAACTTCTGAGGGTATTCAGAAACTTGGTGATATGATGCGCTTTATGCTGAGGGAAAACCTTCAGGAGAAAATTTCTCTGACCAGGGAAATAGAATACCTGAATAATTATATCGGACTTCAGACCCTGCGTACACAATCATCCCCTGATATTCAGATTCATACAGAAATCGAAGAGCATACAGGCATACTGCAAATCGCACCCATGCTGCTCATCCCTTTTATTGAAAATGCATTTAAACATGGCATCAGCCTGAAGGAGCCATCAAACATTCGTATCAGTCTGGTTTGTAAAGACAAAACCCTTTATTTCGATATTTCTAACAGTATCCATCCAAAACCTATGAATGATCCTGAAAAAGACAATAATGGTATAGGCCTGAATAATGTGCAGCAAAGACTTAGGCTTATGTATTCAGGAAAGCATGAGCTATCCATCCGCGAAAGCGGCAAAGAGTTTTTTGTTCACCTGACTATTCAACTGGACTAATTCAGTATAAAATGAAAAGTTTATTGTGCATACTGCTCTTTAGCCTCATATTCAATGCCTGCTGCGAAAGTTTATGCGATGAACAAGGTTCAGAAGAAATCGATAAAGCCAAAAATTCCAAAATGACTAAGCATCAATCAAATAAAAAACATGCTATGACAGAAAGTAAATGTCATTTATTAGATGAATGGATCAATCGAAAAAGCATGGGTCATTTTTTAAAAAATCATATTTCATTGGGATCAGGAATAACTAGTATCAATGAAAAAACTCTTTTTAATGATACATTTATACCATGAATGCCATTGCACTAGACGATGAACCATTAGCACTTGAAGTAGTGCGCAGTCATGCTTCAAAAGTACCCTTTCTGAACCTGAAGGCAGAATTTACGGATGCTTTTAAAGCTATGGAGTATATTCAGAAGGAAAATATTGACCTGATATTCCTTGATATTAAAATGCCCGATATTTCGGGTATCGATTTCATGAACAGCCTTAATAAAAAGCCGATGGTAATCTTTACAACCGCATATTCTGAGCATGCGGTTACCAGCTTTGAACTGGATGCAATCGATTACCTCCTCAAGCCATTCTCATTGAGCCGCTTTGTAAAGGGCTGTAATAAAGCTTATGAACTGTTCCAGTTGAGAAATAAAAGTGGCAGCTCTGATTTCATTTTCCTTAAAACAGGATATGAGCAGGAAAAGGTACAGTTTGACGATATACTTTATCTGGAAGCCGCAGGAAATTATGTCAATTTTGTACTAAAAAGTAAAAGCCTGCTTTCCCGAATGACTTTCGCTGAACTTGAAGTGATCCTGCCTAAGAATAAATTTATCAGAATCCACCGCTCCTACATGGTTGCAGTGTCTGCGATAAACAGAATCGAAAGGCATCAGGTCCATATAAATGACATTCAAATCCCTGTAAGTGAATCGTATATGACAAATCTGAATGGTTTGGATAAGAGGTGAGGCTTTGCTTAGATTTATGATATGAAATATGTCCTGCTCCTGTTTTTTTTCATTTTGGTTGTTGACTGCCATTCACAGCATCTGAAATTAAAAAAGCGTGCAGCTAATGCATTAAGTGGCTCTGAATTCTCAAAGAGTATCAGGGATAGCTCCTTAAGTCTTGAGAAACGGGAAGAAATTATCTTTAATGAGATTCAATCCGGTAATATTCCACGCTTTTACAGAAAACTAGCATTAGTGAGGGATACAGCAATGATTATGGGTCAATTGCAAACGATCAGGTATTATGGTCTTCCCGATTTTCTGGCGATTGGCTCTGATTCCGATTATTTTTATTGTCCGATGCGCCCTCAGTTAGCTCAGAAAATTGCTGATTTACTCGGTTGCAGTCTTCCAACCAGAAAAATATCCGACAGAATTTACCATACCGCTAAAGTCAAAATGATGCCCCAGCCAATCCCTCCTTCCAAGGCAATGATCACGGTTCCGGTATTTGAAAGGCATACAAGAATGGTACAGCAGCAAAGGGAGCAATCAATAAGGCAATATTCATTGGGAAGTCTGGTAGATGGAAACAAGAAAGATGTAGTAATTTCAAATAAGATATTCAATGACAGAAAACAACTCCGCGTTGTTATCTATGGATGGCATAAACCCGATGGGAAAGCAATTCAACCTCTTCATAACGGGCATACCACTGACCATGTGGATTACAGCCACGGCATACGTCTGATTCAGAATAAGTTATGGATTAATGGAAAGAAATCTACCCTCCGAGCCGTACTTGGATCAGAAACATTACATCCGCTGCTAAGCGATGAAGGTGTGATCAAGAAGGCGTATTACCCAGTAGAATAGATGTTGCCTGTTACCAGTTATCTGTTAGCAGTTCTCTGTTGCCTCCTATTCCCTATTCCCTATTTCCTATTTCCTATTCCCCTATTTCCCAAATTTCATCTTCAACTGCTCCAAATGATCGTTTGTTATTGGTTTAGCTTCTTCCTTAGGTTTTTGGAGAGTACTTTGTTCGGGTTTAGGGGCGGCCACTGCAGTCTGCCGTTCAGTTCTTAACTGTTCTTTTTTTGCATTAAAGCGGTTCCATATTTTTTCGAGACAACGCTTGGTATACAATGGGAAATCGCCATTCATCATCCAGTTATAATAACTTGGTTCTGATTGAAATACATCTTCAACAGGCCGGCCTTTATGCTTTCCAAAATTAATTACCTCCACCCCATCTTCATTATAAACCATTCTGGCAGCGAAATCTACCGGTTTGTTCAGATTTGTGAATGCATGAAGTGCTTCAATATTATTTTGAACCGGTTTTGAAACTACGCCCTTTTTATCCTCCCAGCTCTGATTTTCATATCGTTCGATCTGGGCTTTCAGAACTTCATAAGTAGCTTTTATGTCGGCTTCAGCAGAATGAGCATTTTCAATATCCTTACCGCAATAGAACTGATAAGCAGCTTTTAAAGTACGCTGCTCCATCTGGTGAAATATATTCTGGACATCAACAAAGTGCCTGTTTTCAATGTCAAAATCAATACCAGCACGTAAAAACTCCTCCATTAGCACCGGAATATCAAAGCGATTGGAATTGTATCCGGCAAGGTCACAATCATCCAGAAAACGGGCCAGTTCCTCTCCTGACTGCTTGAAAGTGCGCTCATGACGGATATCCTCATCATAAATACCGTGAATCAGTGATGACTCAAGGGGAATTGGAATTCCCGGATTGATACGCAGGGTTTTTACATCTTCCGTTCCATCGGGCATAGCCTTCAGAATGGAGATTTCAACAATGCGGTCGGAAGCAACATTTACGCCGGTCGTTTCAAGATCAAAAAAGGCAAGCGGACGTTTGAGGTTTAATTTCATGTGTTTAACTAAAGATTATGATGCCCGCCAGTATACCCAGAACCATTATCAGGTACATCAGAATCTCTGTGGTGGCAAAGCGCTTATATTTCTTCCAGAATGTATAGTCGCCTTTTTCTGTGCTCATAAATATGTCCGGGATTATTATTAATCAAAATTACTGATAAAAACAGATAATCAATGAAAGAATTGAGTCTATGGCTTGACACTTCCGGCCCTTGTAAAGTATTTATAATACCAGGGATCTTTTAAATCACTGATTATTACCCCTTTCGAGGTAGATGCATGAACAAATTTATTATTGTGAAGATAAACCCCAACATGGCTAAACTTTTGACCGTCGAAATCAAAGAAAACCAGATCACCTTCTTCCAGATCCTGCTCATATTTTCGTTTCACTTTATCTGCCATTGTACGGGCAGTCCGGGGTAAATCCTTGTCATAAACCTCCTTTTCAAGCAGAAAAGTGAACCCTGAGCAATCCACACCCTTTTTATCCATTCCTCCTGAACGATGGGGCACTCCTATCCAACTATCTATAAAACGGTAAAGTTTCTCATTATCGAGGGCCTTTTCCTTTACATTTAAGAGGGATGCATAACGCTCCTTAATATCTCCGGAAGATATCGCTTTTGATTTTGAGGCATCAGTGATGATCTTTTTGCTTTTACAGGAAGTGACAAACAGAGTAATTAATATAAGTCCGAGGAGAAATGTTTTACTTGCTGATTTTTGCATAATCTAATTTCTTCCTACTGAATCTATAATCAAATAAAACATTTTGCACAGCTGTGGATAATAAAAAACAAATCCAGTTCTGACACCGGTTTTTTGTGTACGGGAACAGGTTTAAATTTATATCAAAGCAGCGCACGCTTGTGGCGAATACCGCAATAGAATTACCTCTGAGCAAATAATTTAGTATACAAATATCAAAAACCACAGGACAACTCTCAAAAGACATCCTTTAATAATGCGATTTACCAGTCTACTACTGAACCATCAAGTGGATTATATGTTTCCGGATTTTTCCAATCATGGCCTATTTTATCTGCCATTAAGGCTTCATCCAATTCGATTCCCAATCCCGGTCCTTTTGGAACCAGAACAGTACCATCCTTTTGTAATTTAAAAGGATTTTTTAGATATCCCTCGCCTAATGAAACTTGTTCCTGTACCAAAAAATTAGGAATGCTTGCAGCTAATTGCAAGCCTACAGCTAAAGATATAGGTCCCATAGGATTATGAGGTGCAATTGGAACATAATAAGCCTCTGCCATGCCTGCTATGATCCTACCCTCAGTAATGCCTCCTGCATGACAAAGATCTGGCTGAATAATACTTGCAGCTCCCTTTTCAAGTATTTCCCGGAAACCCCATTTTGTAAAAATTCTTTCTCCTGTTGCTATTGGAATATGAGTTCCTCTGGCAATGTCGACCATGGTATCTACATTTTGACATTGGCAAGGCTCTTCAATAAACATAGGCTGGTAAACTTCCAGTTCTTTAATCAGAATTTTTGCCGTTTGAGGAGAAATACTGCCATGAAAATCAATTCCTATGTCCATATCATCACCACCAGCATCTCTTAAAGAAGCAAAATTATCTATGGCATATTTAATAAACCTTGGGTTCTCTACGATATTGGCATGAGCTTTTTTTGCAACTCCAGTTTTAATCACAGTAAAACCTGCAGCCTTTTGCTGTTTCATTTGCTCTGCGGTACTTGCACGTCCATATACCCTAACCCGGTCACGTGTGGGACCACCTAATAATTCATATACCGGAACATTTAAAAGTTTTCCTTTGATATCCCACAAAGCCTGATCAATTCCACTTAAAGCACTTGTAAGAATTGGACCACCACGATAGAAAGCATGCCTGTATATAGCCTGCCAATGATGCACAACGTTCCTGGGGTCTTTTCCAATTAAATATGGCTCTATCTCTTTTATAGCTGTTTGAATTGTCAATGCACGCCCTTCTAACAATGGTTCACCCAGGCCAAATACTCCTGCATCGGTATGGATTTTTAGAAAAAT
Organism: Sphingobacteriales bacterium 16-39-50; assembly: GCA_002257025.1. Classification (GTDB taxonomy): domain Bacteria; phylum Bacteroidota; class Bacteroidia; order Sphingobacteriales; family Sphingobacteriaceae; genus Daejeonella. Next base: position 476,308 of record NCHA01000001.1, read on the forward strand.
CCAGCGTGGCTTTACCAGAAATGTTTCAAGTTTGGTGATTTTTACTTCTCCATTACCTCTAATTTGCTCCATTGTGGATGCCTTTACTTTATTTCCAGAACCTATTGCATAGGAAGATTCAGGTAATGACATAATCCCCATCCCTGCAACGCCTAAAACCGATTGGATTGCAGTTCGACGTGAGATTTCAAATTTTTTTGTAGTTGATTTCATTTAATCATTATTTTAAACTAATTCAAATTAATCATTTTGCATTTAATGAATTGATAAACAGAGCATTTAATAAAAGTCCATAAGGAAATGATTTAATTAATATTTATACCTAATTCAATTTCAGCTTATTGAAACCAAAATCATTGCTGGCGCACGCTTGCCAAGTATGGCCTGTACTTAGATTTTCACAAGGGCACAGGCCACAGGAATGTGCCCTCATGAAGTATAAAACAAAAATTGATCAATAATTAATTACACAATTCAACTATAAATCCTGTCATGCGAACGCTGTTCATTCCACTCATTTGTAGGTGCGAAATAGGTCTTATCTGTAGATTTTAAATGCTGTTTTAAAACATCCTCATTCAATTCAATACCTAATCCGGGAGAATTAAGCGGAACAATAGCAAAACCCTTTTCTATCATCTTTTTACCATCTGTTGTTTTTACCAGGTCTTCCCACCAGGGAATATCTACAGAATGATGCTCTAATGCCAGGAAATTCTGAGTCGCAGCAGCACAATGCACACTTGCCATAAAAGAGACCGGTGTGCCTGCCTGGTGCATTGCCATAGCCACTCCATACTCTTCAGCATAATCACCGATCCTCTTGGTTTCAAGCAAGCCCCCTGAAGAAGCCAGATCAGGGTGAATAATATCTACTGCCCGGGCATGGATCAATGGCTTGAAATCTTTCAATAGATAAATGTCCTCACCGGTAGTTGTAGGCGTTTCCAAAGCATCTGAGATGGTTTTCCATTGCTCAGTATAGGTCCAGGGTACCATATCTTCGAACCAGGCTAACCTGTATTTTTCCATAGCCTTGCCTAAACGGATACTGTTATTCAGGTCAAAGTGGCCGTAATGGTCGGTAGAGATCGGAAGATCATAACCCACCATATTACGAATAGACTCCACAATTTGTGATAATTCTTCCAAACCTTTATCTGTGATCTGAATTTGTGTAAAAGGATGGGCGGTATTACCATACGACATCATATTTCGCTGATCTCCCCATTGTGCGAGATCTCCTTTATCATTTTCCCAGAATTTCGAATTGACTACAGTCCCCGCTTTTCCTTTCAATTCACTAATGGAAATATCCATCTTAAGCCAGGTATAACCCTGATCTTTGATCCTGTAGTTAATCAGCTTCTGCTGTTCTGCAGGACTTGCAGCTTCGGGTGTATCTGCATATAGCCTCACTTTATCACGATACCTCCCGCCCAGTAATTGCCAGGCTGGCACACCATAAGCCTTGCCACAAAGATCCCATAAGGCCATTTCTACGGCACAAACACCACCGGCCTGACGTGCTGGTCCGCCAAACTGCTTAATGATCTTAAAAATCATCTCCACATTACAGGGATTCCTCCCAAGGATCCTGCTTTTTAACATCAGGGCATAGCGGGCATCTGCAGCATCCCTTACCTCACCCAGACCATAAATTCCCTGGTTCGTGTCAATACGTATGATCGCTGTTCCTCCCATTACATTGGTAAGGCAATAGCGCATATCTGTAATCTTCAGATCAGAAGGGTTAGAAGACCTTTTTACATTTTGCGTTGTATGGGCAATAGTATCTTCAATAGTTAGATTCATCAATCCACCTAAGGCAATACCACCTAATGCTGTTTTTTTAAGAAAATTCCTCCTGTTGGTGCTAGTCTCCGGATTATTGATTTCAGCCTGCCTTGAAGCAGCATAGGCCCTTTCTTCTTCTTTATTTCTGGAAATCAAAGATTTTAAAGTGCTTTTCATGTCGTTTAAATTTCAGATTAATAAAATATCAGTGTTTTTTACCCAGATAGGTATCAAGTTGTTCAGGAGTATACATTGTCTTCCTTGGATATTTTGCCAGCCAGGCCCGGAATTCATTTTTTATGACCTCAGTCCAGTCTCCATGGATCTCTCCAGAAAGATATTTACCCTGTTTCAGCAATAGACGTTCGAACTCATCCCTTAGTCCTGTCAGTTCATTTGCCTTGACCAGATCTTCTACAAGATGAGCAGGAATAAATACAACTCCATAATCATTTGCAAATACAATATCACCAGGAAAAACAGTCACTTCACCAACGCGGATCGGCGCATTGATCGAAGTTGGGGTCATGTCCCTGATAAATGAGGGGTCGTGACCTTTAACCCATGCATTAAAGCCTTCGGTATCCCTAAGTTCCTGCATATCCCTGATTGATCCGTTAAAAACAACACCCTTACCTGTTTTAGCATAAATCGAATTTCCAAGGCTGGAGCCAATCAGTGTTCCATCCTTCACTTTTCCAAAACCATCTGCTACATAAACATCTCCCTTTGTTAAAATATCGATCGGCCATATATTATATCCGCCCCGCTGTGAACGTCCTTCCCTACGACCCTGTGCTTTAATCAGTGTGTCAAGATCTGGTCTTGAGGGCATAAACTGCGCAGTGACGACACTACCAACCATAGTTTGTCCTGTTTTTAGAACAGTCCAGTTCTTCTCCACCTGATTACGATAGCCTTTACCCAACAGATAACCCCATATCTGCTCTAGAGTATTGTATTGCAAACGATCCAAAACGAGTTCGGAAACCTTTGGCCGGCCATCTGCCGAACGCTCACCTTTCCACAAAGCTGTCAATTCTTTTACGTATTCAGGACTAGAACCAATCCGTTGAGCACTTACAAAAACTGCATTCTGAAGAATCAGAAGCAATAAAATTAATTTCTTACACATAATTATATTTTCTTATTAGTTAAATTACTTTACTGCTAAAATATTAAGGAGATAGCCTGATCTGAATTTTGAATACGCTATGTTCTAAGTTAAAAAATATACGGCTGAAAATTATGAGCTTAAGAAATTAAGAAAATTAAATTTAAAAATCTTTGGCATCATTATTTCATGAAGAGTAATAGCCATCAACCATATGGCCAAAAGGAAATTATGAAAAATATACTAATCATGTTTGCATTTGCAGTGATAGTTACAGCTTGCAACAGTAACGCGAATGAGAATGCTAAAATAGATCAGGACTCGATCAGAATGCTTAATCAGCTTGACAGCTTTAAAAGAGCTGCATCAGCCGATTCGGCTGCAACTGCATTAGCAATCGCAAAAGAAAGAGCAAATACTAAAAACCAGTATCAATCAGGTACTTCTTCAAAATCAATGACTAATACAACAACTCAAACAGGTACAACAGCACAGAAAAAAGGCTGGAGTTCAGCTGCTAAGGGTGCAGTTATCGGTGGAGTTATTGGTGCGGGAACAGGAATTATCGTCGACAAAAAAGATGGCAGAGGTGCTGCAATTGGCGGGGTCGTTGGTGCAGGAACAGGCTATGTAATTGGCAGGGAGCAGGATAAAAAATCCGGCAGAGTCAATCAATAAAAATATCTACCTATGAAAAAGATATGCCCTGGTTTAATTTAAGCCAGGGCATTTTTTGTCTTGAGTCTTGATACTCAATACTCAATACTCAATACTACGACTTAAGAACCCTCTGAATCTCATCCAGTTTCATCAATGCTTCAACCGGAGTCAGTGTATTTACTTCAAGATTATTCAGCATATCCCTGATCTTAACCAGTACCGGATCATCAATTGAGAACATTTGTAGCTGATAAGCTTGCTTCTGAACTTTTTTGAGGCTGTCTTTGATATCCTCTCCACCTGTCCTTTCCTGCTCAAGCCGTTTCAATATTTCGTTTGCCCTGCTGACGAGCTTTGGAGGCATTCCGGCCATCTTAGCCACATGAATTCCAAAACTATGCTCACTGCCTCCAGGTACGAGTTTACGCAGGAAAATAACTTTGTTGCCTAACTCTTTAACTGACACATTGAAGTTCTTTATTCTGCTGAATGAATTGGTCAGCTCATTCAATTCATGATAATGTGTTGCGAATAGCGTTTTAGCCTTCGCCGCAGGATGATTATGAAGATATTCTGCAATGGACCAGGCAATTGATATTCCATCATAGGTACTGGTGCCCCTGCCAATCTCATCCATCAGAATGAGGCTTCGGGGAGATAAATTATTTAGAATGCTCGCTGTTTCATTCATTTCAACCATGAATGTTGACTCGCCGGTAGTAAGATTGTCTGAAGCCCCTACCCGGGTATAAATCTTATCCACAAGGCCAATTTGCGCTTCCTTTGCAGGAACAAAACAACCCATTTGTGCCATCAGTACGATCAAACCGGTTTGCCTCAGTAAAGCCGATTTTCCCGACATATTCGGACCGGTAATAATTATGATCTGCTGAGTATCACTGTCAAGGAACACATCATTGGTAATATATTCCTCGCCCGGAGGAAGATTCCTTTCAATAACCGGATGTCTGCCCCCTTTAATATCAATTACACTGCTTTCATCGATCACAGGCTTGACATAATAATTCTTGATCGCCAGGCTGGCAAAATTCATCAATACATCCAATTGGGCAACTAATTGGGCATTCAATTGAATGGGTTTGATAAATTCGGATAGAGCAAAGGTCAGTTCATTGTACAGACGGGTTTCCAGAACCTGAATTTTTTCTTCTGCACCAAGGATCTGCTCTTCATATTCTTTTAGTTCGGGAGTGATATAACGCTCTGCATTCACCAGAGTTTGCTTTCTTAGCCATTCGGCCGGAACCTTATCCTTATGGGTATGGGTTACCTCGAGATAATACCCAAAGACATTATTGAATGCCACTTTTAGAGATGGAATACCGGTAATTTCAGCCTCACGTTTTTGGATTTCGAGCAGATAGCCCTTTCCTCCGAATGCAATCTTCCTCAGACGGTCGAGTTCTTCATCAACCCCATCTGCTATAACAGAGCCTTTTGCGAGCATCACCGGCGAATCGGGATTCAGCTCCCGCTCAATTTTATCCCTGATCAGAACACAGGGATTGAATTGCTCGGCGATCATTTTTAAAGGAAAACTTTCAGATTCCTGACAAAGCTCCTTGAGATTGGAAATAGCATAAAGTGCCCTTTTGAGCTGTAATACTTCCCTGGGGTTTGCCTTTTGAAGACCAATTTTAGAGATCAGCCTTTCAAGATCCCCTATTTGTTTCAATTCATGCAATAATTTTTCACGGAGTTCATCCTGCCCGACAAGAAATTCTACGACATCCAGACGCTCCTGAATCGGTTTTAGCTCCTTCAATGGCATGATAATCCATCGACGAAGTAAACGTGCTCCCATCGGGGAACAGGTCTTATCAAGTACATCTACCAGGCTTACTGCATTCTCATTTGCAGAGCCTATCAGTTCAAGGTTCCGGATCGTAAAACGGTCCAGCCACATGTATCTGTCTTCTTCTATCCTTGAAACAGAAGAAATATGCTGAAGATTACGATGCTCGGTCTCGTTCAGATAATGCAGCGCCACCCCTGCAGCAATGATAGCAAGCGGGTATTTTTCAATTCCGAAGCCTTTCAATGACTTGACATCGAAATGTTTGAGCAGAAATTCAGAAGCATAATCACCACTATATGCCCAGTCGTCGAGATGATAGGTATAAAAGCGGTCGCCAAAAGTCTCCGTAAAATCGCGCTGCCTGCTTTTTTGAAAAATTACCTCACTCGGTTTAAAACTCTGAAGCAACTTGTCAATATAATCGGCATTACCCTGTGCAACCAGGAATTCACCTGTTGAAATATCTATAAATGCTATCCCAAATGAATTCTTTTCAAAATAAAGGGAAGCCAGATAATTATTGGTGTTTTGCTGAATGATATTATCACTGTATGAGACACCCGGAGTTATCAGCTCAGTTACACCTCTCTTAACAATTGTTTTTGTTGTCTTAGGATCCTCCAGTTGATCACAAATAGCTACTCTTTGACCTGCTCTGACTAACTTTGGTAAATAAGTTTCAAGAGAGTGATGTGGAAAACCAGCCAGCTCAGTATTTGTCCCAGAACCATTTCCCCTTTTTGTGAGCACAATGCCTAATATTCCGGATGCTTTTATCGCATCCTGCCCAAACGTTTCGTAAAAATCGCCTACACGAAACAATAATAATGCACCGGGATATTTCGCCTTGATAGCATTGTACTGTAGCATTAAAGGTGTTTCCTTCTGTTCGTTCTTTTTAGACAAGTTCTTGCAATTAATCAGGCCATAAAGTTAATGGATTGCATAAGTTTTAGAAGATTTGTGGAAAACTGTCTTAAGGTGGGAAAATCCGCAGACTGATTTTGTTAAATCCCTGTAATAAATAACCAATTCGTTAGTCAAATAATAGGTTCTTATCAATTTTCCGAACTATTATTTAATTTGTCGCGTGCTCTCATACCCTATTAATCTATACAAAAAAGCCTATTCCGGACTTAGTAAGGAAAGCTGGTACCTTTCTTTTGTGATGCTGATTAACCGCAGCGGAACTATGGTAGTGCCCTTCCTCACCATTTATTGCACTCAGAAATTAAATTTTAGCATTGTTGAGGCGGGATTGATCATGGCAATCTTCGGACTGGGATCGGTGTTTGGTGCATTTTTCGGTGGAAAGTTTACAGATAAGATCGGCTTCTATTATCTTCAGATCGGAGCACTTCTAAGCGGCGGCCTGATGTTTTTTATGATCAGCTTTCTCGAAACATTCTGGAGCCTGGGAATAGGGACATTTATCCTGAGCATGTGTAATGAGAGTTTCAGACCTGCCAACGCAACAGCAATAGCCTATTACAGTACTGAGAAAACAAGAACAAGATCCAATTCATTAAACAGGCTCGCAGTCAATTTGGGCTGGTCATTTGGCGGAGCTATGGGTGGCTTCCTTGCTTCTGTTGATTACCATTTACTGTTTTATGTTGATGGATTTTCCAATATCCTTGCTGCGGTTCTTCTCATCAAATTATTGCCAGCAGTAAAAAACTCAAAGTCTAAGGAAACTGAAACTCATGAAATTCAGGTTCAATCCCCTTATCAGGATAAAATATATCTTGCATTTATCGTTTTGACCATCTTGTTTTCATCCTGTTTTTTTCAGTTGTTTACCCTGCAACCGGTATTTTTCAAAACAGAATGGAAATTGACAGAGCAATTTATAGGTGGATTAATGGCTATGAACGGACTGATCATTGTTTTCACCGAAATGCTTTTGGTAAACAATCTTGAGGGGAAAAGATCTCCACTGTACTTCACCGGTATTGGGGTGGTTATAGCAGCATTTAGTTATGCTATATTAATATTTTTTCCGGCTGCAGCCTGGCTTGCGGTCATTTCCATCATTCTGGTAACACTGGGAGAAATGATTGCTATGCCCTTCATGAATACCTTTTGGATGGGACGTTCAAACGACAGAAATCGTGGTGAATATGCTGCCCTGTATACCATTGCATGGTCTGTAGCGCAAATCATAGGTCCGATTTACGGATCATTTCTGATCGAATACGGGGGCTATAGACTATTCTGGTACTTCATTTTTGGAATCTGTTTGATCACAGCAGGCGGTTATTTCTACCTTAACAGCTTAAACAGAAAAAGAGAACTTAAAATTGTGATGAATATCGCTTCTTCTTAATGCAGCGAAATTTTATAACTGGTTCTGCTTCTATAAACCTCGCCCGGTCTTAAAATAGTGGAAGGAAAATCCGGGATATTCACTGCATTAGTATGATGCTGGGTCTCAAAACAGAGACCGCTATAAGCCGAATAGTTTGCTCCACCCTTAACTCCTGTATTATTTAAATGCTTACCGGTATAGAATTGCACAGTGGGTTCATCAGTAAATACCTCAAGCTTTATTCCGCTAATTTCTGAGTAAGCCATTGCCGCCTTTCCCCATTCTCCATACTCTTTATCCAGTATAAAAGATTGATCATAACCCTTTTCAGGATCCCACACTCTGCTAATCTGTTTTACACTTCTAAAATCATAGAAAGTATCCTCTACAGCAAGTATTTCACCATTTGGCACCAGGTCAGTATGCTGCCCCAGATAAAAAGAAGCAGGTATTTCCGCAAAATGATCTTCAATTGTTCCTGAACCATTCAGATTAAAGTAACCATGATGGGTTAAATTAACCGGGGTGGCTTTGTCGGAAATGGCCTCCATTTGCATCACCAGTTCATTATTCTCATTAAGCTCAAAAGATATCCGAACGTTTAAATTCCCGGGGAAACCCTCTTCTCCATCCTTACTAAGATAGCTAAGAACAAGTCTGGCCTGAGGAGCTTCTGAAATACTTTCAAGCTTCCATACTTTTCTGTCGAAACCTTCATAACCACCATGAAGCTGATGCGGAGGGTGGTTTGAACTAAGCTTAAAAAGTTGAGAGTCTAATTCAAAAGCAGAATTACTGATCCTGTTGGCATACCTCCCGACAATTGCACCCAAATAAGAATTAGATTCAAGGTAAGACTGATCAATGTAATGCTCCATTTGATCGAAACCTAATACAATATCTCTGGGTTTTCCTGTACTATCAGGAACGATAAATGATTGAATAATAGCTCCAAGATTACTGATTCTTACTTCAAGTCCATTGTTATTTTTCAATGTAAAAAGATACACATCCTCATTCTGGTGTTGAAATAGTACTGTAGACTCGACTAATGACATATCTGATTCTAAAACCAATAAAATGCAAGGGCATTCCAAATCATGAAATTAAGCCAAAATCTTTAATAATTTTGAAAAATAAAGCAGTTTCAATTCGAAGAGGCTATTTTTGGAAGATATGCGGAAATTAAAAACAGAAGAACTTGGGCGTGTAGGCATTGATGACTTTAAAAAACAGGATAAATTGCCCATCACTGTGATATTGGACAATGTCCGCAGCATGCATAACATCGGCTCAATTTTTCGCACATCTGATGGATTTGCAATTGAAAAGATATACTTATGCGGGATTACCGCTCAGCCACCTCATCGTGAAATTGAAAAAACTGCACTTGGAGCAACCCAATCTATTGAATGGGTGTATTCGGCAGATATCAGCGAAATAATTCTGGAATTAAAAGCAGCACAATACACGGTCATAGCTATTGAACAGGCACATAATAGTTTGATGCTCAATGATTTTCAGCCTAAAACTTCAGAAAAGTATGCCCTGATCTTTGGGAATGAGGTAAATGGAGTAAGTGATGAAGCCATGAAGCTAATTGATACTTGTATAGAAATTCCCCAATTCGGAACCAAACATTCATTTAATATTGTAGTTTCAGCGGGGATTGTGCTATGGGATTTTTTTGCCAAACTAAAACTCAGACTTTGAGCGATGTCAATAAACTCATTATCAAAAAAATTATTGATCAAACCGGGTAAATCTGTCTTACTTGTTAATAGTCCACAGTATTATATCAGTCTTCTAGAGCCATTACCCGAGGCTGTTCAGATCAGTTTTGATACCGCTGGTAATTATGATGTAATTCAGCTGTTTGTTTTGAATAATTCGGAACTCAAAAAGGAGTTGAAGAATCTTCAGTCTTATTTTCTGGCAGATACCATTATATGGATTGCCTATCCTAAAAAGACATCAGGAACAGCAACAGACCTTGGAATGATGAGTTCATGGGAGGAGACATCCAGATATAATCTTCGTCCTGTAGCTTCCGTTGCAATTAATGAAACCTGGACCGCCCTTCGGTTCAGACCAAATGATCAGATCAAAAATTCTGATGTAAGTAATTCTTCTATACGCGTGAATGAATTGAGCAAATATATTGATGTTGATAAACGTATAATTACCCTGCCCCCCGAGCTTCGTAAAAAACTAAATCCTCAGGCTGCTGACTTTTTTAAATCACTATCTTACACCAATAAAAAAGAATATATAACCTGGATATTGACTGCCAAACAGGAAAAAACCAGAACTGAGCGGATCCTTAAAAGCGCTGAAAAATTAAGTGCAGGCAAGAAAAACCCATCAGAGAAATAAGAATTTATCAGATATGGAAGTCCATAGCTTACAAAACCAGGATATTGATCTGCTGAATGAGCTTCAGCCGGCCGACTGGGATGACATCAGACCCTATTTTTACTATTATACCTCCTCCAACTTCTGCAACCCAATAAAGATCAGTGACGGAGGTAAAACTGTCGCTGTTGGAACCATAATAAAACATCAGGATACTGCCTGGCTGGCGCATTTAATCGTTCATACTGAATACAGGAATCAGGGTCTGGGTAAAATGCTTACAAACGCTCTTGTAGATCGTGCAGATCCGAAGATTTTTAAAACGATCTATCTTGATGCAACCGATATGGGTTACCCTGTCTATAAGAAAGTTGGATTTGAAATTGAAATGGACTATATGCACCTCGATGGCAATCTGCTCAATCTAAACCTGAAAAACCCGGCCAGCGTTATTCCCTTTGAAGAAAAATACAGAAGCGAAGTAATGGAACTGGACAGAATTACTTCCGGTGAAAACAGAGAACTTATCTTCAGGGATCATTTGAAATCTTCACTTCTATATCTTTCAGATGGCATAGTCAGAGGTGCTTACTTTCCGGGCTTTTTCGACCGCTATATTATGGCCGATCTGCCCGAAGCCGGAACTGAATTGATGAAGCTGCGTATGAGGGTAAAGAATACCACAAAGCTTCCAATTAAGAACCAGCCTGGAATCGATTTTCTACTGAACAATAATTACAAAGAAGTAAGAAGATCTAAAAGAATGATCATGGGTACAAAACGCGAATGGAAAGCAGAGAACAACTTCAACAGGATTAGTGGAGGACTGGGCTAATTTAATTGACAGTTGACAATGGACAGTTGACAGTTGAAATCCGTTGGCTATGGGTTGGAAATGGGAAACGTGCATTTCCTATTCCCTATTTCCTATTCCCCATTCCCTATTTCCTATTTCCTATTTCCTATTTCCCATTCCCTATTCCCTCTCTACGAAACCAAATACTCATTGACCCTATCCTTACTTGGCAGTGTAGTGGCTCCCATTAAGAACTCATCGACTTTCCTTGCAGCCTCACGACCTTCAGAAATTGCCCAAACTACAAGGGATTGTCCTCTTCGCATATCACCGGCAGCAAAGACTTTTGCAACGCTGGTCTGGTAATTTCTTTCATCGGCTTTTACATTTCCCCTTGCATCGATTTCAAGACCGGCATTTTCTACCAGTCCCGGATACTGAGGATGCAGAAATCCCATAGCTAAAAGTATCAGCTGACAAGGAATTTCACGCTCAGAGCCACTTACTTCATTGAATTTTACCGGACGACCCATTGCATCAAGTTCCCAGCTCACATCAGATACAAGAATCGCTCTGAGCTCTCCATTTTCATTACCTAAGAAAGACTTCGTATTGATACCCCAGAAGCGCTCACAACCTTCTTCATGTGAGCTGGTTGTTTTCAAAAGCATCGGATAGGTAGGCCATGGCATATTCTCAGTACGCTCAGCAGGAGGCTGAACCATTAGCTCAAACTGTTTTACACTATTGGCATGTTGTCTGTTAGAAGTACCAACGCAGTCAGAGCCGGTATCTCCACCACCAATCACCACCACATCTTTGCCAGTTGCAAGAATGCGCTCACCTTTGAACGAAATATTACCTACGGTCTTATTTTGTTGTTTCAGAAAATCCATAGCAAAATGGATACCCTTTAAATCACGGCCGGGAATATTAAGATTACGAGGGATTGTTGAGCCACCGGCCGCAACAACCGCATCATGCTGATCAATAAAGGCCTTCATATCTCCATCCTTGCCAACCTCTACATTACAAACAAATTTCACACCTTCCTGCTCCATTATTTCTAGCCTGCGGTCAATTACTGACTTTTCAAGTTTAAAGTCAGGAATACCGTAGCGTAAAAGTCCTCCGGGACGATCATCGCGTTCATATACCGTCACATTATGGCCAGCCTTGTTCAGTTGAGCCGCAGCAGCTAAACCTGCAGGGCCCGAGCCAATAACAGCAACATTTTTACCGGTACGTAAAATCGGCGTACTTGGCTTCACATATCCCTTAGAATAAGCGATCTCGATAATATGCCTCTCAATCTCTTCAATAGCAACCGGGGGTTTATTTATACCCAAAACACAGGCTGCTTCACAGGGCGCCGGACAAATACGTCCGGTGAACTCCGGAAAATTATTCGTAGAGTTAAGAATCAGATAAGCTTCTTCCCATTTACCCTGATAAACCGCATCATTAAATTCAGGAATAACATTTCCCAGCGGACAGCCTGAATGACAAAACGGAACTCCGCAATTCATACATCTGGCAGCCTGTTCATTTAACTTCTCAGCCGGATATTCCTGAACGAATTCATTATAGTTTTCTACCCGTTCTGCAGGGGCAATTTTCTTAGGAAGCTCCCTGTCATACTCTTTAAATCCTGTTACTTTTCCCATTATCCTGCTGATTGCTGTAATTCTTTTTGTAATAAAACCTTTTTGTACTCCTTCGGAAATACTTTGATGAATGATGAAGATTGCTGTGCCCAGTCATCAAGAATATATTTCGCTACCTGACTTTGAGTAAGCTGAACATGCTTATTCAGCAGGCTAAGAATTTCTTCTTCATCTTTTGGCGATAAAGGATCCAGATCAACCATTTCTGTATTGCAATTTTCAACAAAAGAGTTATCCGAATCATAAACCCATGCTATTCCTCCGCTCATACCGGCAGCGAAATTCCGGCCTGTTTTGCCTAAGATTAAGGCTCTTCCACCTGTCATGTATTCACAGCCATGATCACCCACACCTTCTACAACTGCAATAGCTCCTGAATTTCTTACAGCAAATCGCTCTCCTGCCTGACCTCTCACAAACAGATCACCAGATGTTGCACCATAAAGTGCTACGTTACCAATGATGATATTCTCCTGAGATAAAACTTTACTTTTCTTTGAAGGATAAATAACCAATTGAGCTCCCGAAAGACCTTTTCCAACATAATCGTTCGCTTCTCCACAAAGCTCAAAGGAAATTCCTTTGGTACAGAAAGCTCCGAAACTTTGTCCGGCAGAACCAGTAAAGGTGTAATTTATCGTATTCTGAGGAAGTCCGGCAGACTGATACTTCTTTGTGATCTCATTCGAAAGAATCGTACCCGTTGTCCGGTCCGTATTTTTGATATTAAAAGAAGCAAATACAGGTTCTTTTGATTCAATGGCTTTTGCCGCATTTTTAACCAATTCCCAATCAAGTACGTTTTCCAGATTATGATCCTGTTTTTCACTGTTGTACAAGGTCATGCCTGATGGATTGTCCATTGGATATAAAATGCCTGAAAGATCAATATTTTTCACTTTCCAATGATCCACATCATCCCGCATTTTAAGGAACTGAACCCTGCCAACCATATCATTTATGGTTCTGAATCCAAGTTCAGCCATGATCTCACGTAATTCTTCAGCAATGAATCTGAACAGGTTCACAATATGCTCAGGCTTACCTGAGAATAGTTTTCTCAATTCAGGGTCCTGAGTTGCAACACCTACAGGACAGGTATTCAGGTGACATTTACGCATCATTATACAACCACCAGCAACCAATGCAGCAGTTGCTACACCCCATTCCTCTGCTCCCAGAAGTGTCGCAATGGCAATATCTTTACCTGTTTTTAACTGACCATCGGTTTGAAGTACAACCCTGCTCCTCAATTTATTCTTAACCAGGGTTTGCTGAGCCTCAGCCAATCCGAGTTCCCATGGCAATCCCGCATGTTTTATTGAAGTTAGCGGTGATGCTCCGGTTCCACCATCATGTCCTGCAATCAGTATCACGTCAGCATGAGCTTTCGCAACACCAGCAGCAATGGTACCAACACCCGCTTTTGAAACCAGCTTAACACTGATTCGGGCAGCCCGGTTCGCATTCTTCAGATCGAAAATCAACTGCGCCAAATCCTCGATTGAATAGATATCATGGTGAGGTGGAGGCGAAATCAATCCTACACCTGGTGTTGCATGACGAACTTTTGCAATCCATTCATCTACTTTATCTCCAGGCAACTGCCCTCCTTCACCCGGCTTAGCACCCTGTGCCATTTTGATCTGTAGTTCATCTGCATTGGTCAGATAATTGGCTGTAACCCCAAACCTTCCGGATGCAATCTGCTTAATCGCAGAGCGCATAGAACCCCCATCTGCTAATGGTAAATATCTTAATTCATCTTCGCCACCTTCACCGGTATTACTTTTGGCACCAATCCTGTTCATTGCAATTGCAAGCGTGCTGTGGGCCTCATGAGAAATAGACCCAAATGACATTGCACCCGTTGCAAAACGCTTCAGAATAACTTCTACAGGCTCCACTTCACTCAAAGGCACCGGCTGACGGTGATGAGCAAAATCAAGAAGTCCGCGGATAGTATATAAAGTGTCAGTCTGTTTATTAATATGGGATGCGTATTTCTTATAAACATCGTAATTATTGGTCCGGGTAGCATGTTGCAGCAGGTGAACCGTATCCGGATTGAACAGATGTGCCTCACCCTTTCTCTTCCACTGGTAAACACCACCTTCAGGCAATAATTTTGTTTCTATCCCACGGCGCTTAAATCCTAAGAAATGCTTGCGCAAGGCTTCCTCAGCGATATCATCCAATCCCATTCCTCCGATACGGGATACCGAACCGGTGAAGTAATTATCGATCACATCCTTATTTAAACCTACGATCTCAAAGATCTGAGCACCATGGTAAGATTGCAGAGTAGATATACCCATTTTAGAGAATATCTTCAGCAAACCATCATTAACAGATTTAATATAATTTTTATATAAATACTTAACATCCAATGAAGTATCTATTCTTTCATCAGTCTTTAGTTTATGTATTGTAGCCAGCGCGAGGTATGGATTAACCGCTGTAGCACCAAATGCTATGAGGCATGCAAAATGATGAACTTCCCAAACATCCCCTGCTTCGAGCATAATACCAACCGCACCGCGAAGGCCCTTCTTGATCAGGTGATGGTGCACAGCTGAAACTGCAAGCAAAGATGGAATTGGAGCGTGTTCAGAATCGATAGCCCGGTCTGACAGGATCAGAACCTCAAATCCGTCATGAACAGCATCTTCGGCATACCTGCAAAGGCGCTCAAGTCCGCGCTGCAATGAACCCTGCTGACCATCAGCTTTGAAATAAGTTTGAAGTGTCTTGGCCTGAAAAGAACCGGTATCTATACTTCTGATCTTCTCCAGTTCAGTATTACTTAATACCGGATGAGGCAATGCCACACAATGACAATGCATTTCATCCTCATCAAGGATATTACCATTATTACCCATAAATCCGGCAAGGCTCATCACCAGGCGCTCCCGGATTGGATCGATCGGCGGATTGGTAACCTGTGCAAACAACTGCTTAAAATAATTAGCCAGATGCTGCGGACGATCAGAAAATACCGCTAATGGCGTATCTGTACCCATTGATCCTACTGCTTCTTTGCCGGTGAGGGCCATTGGCTTGATCAGAGTATCTATATCTTCACGAGAATAACCAAATACCTGCTGGTATTTGAAAGTTGATTCATTTGACAGTTGTGTAAAGGCAACCCTTGGCTCTGCAAGGTCTTCAAGCCTGATTTTATAGTTTTCTAACCATGTACCATAAGGTTGCTGGGTAGTAATAGCCTTTTTGATTTCTTCATCTTCAATGATGGTGCCTTTTATGGTATCGACCACAAGCATTTTTCCGGGCTGTAAACGTCCCTTCTTGATTACTTTCGACTCATCAACTGGTAAAACCCCTGCTTCTGATGCCACAATAATTTGATTATCGTCTGTAATCACAAAACGCTGCGGGCGAAGGCCATTCCGGTCGAGAGTTGCTCCGATCATATGTCCATCGGTAAAGGCAATCGCTGCCGGCCCGTCCCACGGTTCGATCAGGGTAGCATGATATTCGTAGAATGCTTTTGTTGCAGGATCCATCTGCTCATTTCCATCCCAGGCTTCAGGGATTAGCATCATCATAACATGTGGTAAAGAACGACCACAATGGAATAACAGCTCAACAACATTATCAAGACATGCAGAATCGGATTGGTTATTATCAATTACCGGAAGCAGCATATCCATTTCATCTTTACTGAAAAAAGGTGATGCAAAAGAACGGATGCCTGAGTAAAACCAGTTTAGGTTTCCTTTTAAAGTATTTATCTCCCCATTATGCGCAATAAACCTGAAAGGTTGTGCCAGGCGCCATGAAGGAAATGTATTGGTTGAAAAGCGTGAATGAATCATCCCAAATGCAGAACTCAGCAAGCTATTGTTCAGATCAGGGAAATAAATCCTAACCTGGCTGCTGGTAAACTCACCCTTGTACATGATAACATTCTGAGACAGCGATACAACATAAAACTGCTGCTCTGCTCCAGTCACAGTTTCTCTGACTAGTTTAGTAGCATAGTTCTTCAGGACATATAGTTTTCTTTCAAAATCCTCAGGTGTATGTAATGATACAGGCTTGGCAATGAAAACCTGCTCAATATCCGGCTCTGAAGAGAATGCAGCTTCCCCTATTATTCCGCTATTGATTGGAACTTTACGGTAACCTAATATTTTAAGTCCAAGCTTATCTGCCGCCTTCCCGATCGCTCTGCGGCACTCTTCCTTAATTGTGGCTTTCTTTGGAAAGAAAAGCATCCCTACACCATAACTACCGGCCTTTTCGAGACGGATATTGAGTTTCAGAGCTTCCTGTTTAAAAAATTCATGTGGGATTTGGATTAAAATCCCCGCACCATCACCCGAATCCGGATCACAGCCGCAAGCACCGCGGTGTTCCATGTTCTCTAAAATAGTAAGGGCATCACTAACAATCTTGTGAGATTTCTTTCCCTTAATATTTGCAATAAAACCAACTCCACAGGCATCGTGCTCCATAGAAGGATCGTATAAACCCTGTGTTTGGTTGTCAGTATTTGTCATCTATTGAATTAAATTTATTAAGCCGCCTAAATTAATCAAAATACGTCGTTTTTACTTGATTTACAACTATTTTTATGATTAAATCAAAAAATCCTATTATCTCTGTCCTGAATTGCAATATTAATAATTTTTCTTCTATTCTGTTAACACTTTCGCATTTCACAATTCTATTATTGTCCTATGGCCTGAATTTGCATTTTTTTTCTACTTTTGTGCCGGGCAAGTCTTTTACGACCAGCTCCCTTTGAACTCCCCCAGGGTGGGAACGCAGCAAGGGTAGAAGGTTGTAGCGGTGCGATAAAAGGTGCTTGCCCATTTTTTTTCTTCAATTTGTCAATTAGATAATTTGTCGATTTGTCAATGACAACAAAAATCCCACTTCAGGATAATCTGATTATTGATAAAACCTTTCAATTCGCAGTTCATATACTTAAATTCTCCCAGCTCTTACAAGACCAAAAACAATATATTCTTGCCAATCAATTGCAACGTTCTGGCACTTCAATCGGTGCAAATGCAAGGGAGGCACAAAACGCCGAGAGCAAGGCAGATTTTATTCACAAATTTAAAGTTTCTGCAAAGGAAGCCGATGAAACAGAATATTGGCTACTTTTGTCAAAAGAGGTTATAAATTATCCCGAAATTCAAAATTTACTCGATGAACTGAAAATCATTCAAAAAATAATTACCAAAATTATTGCAACAACGAAAATTCAATTGACAAATAAACAAATCAACAAATAGACAAATCAGCAAAATGAAATTCTTCATCGACACCGCAAATCTCGCCCAGATCAAAGAAGCACAGGCATTGGGAATCTTAGACGGAGTAACCACAAACCCAAGCCTGATGGCCAAAGAAGGCATTACAGGCGATCAAAATGTAATTAACCACTATAAAGCCATCTGTGCACTTGTTGATGGAGATGTCAGTGCTGAGGTAATTGCTACAGATTTTGAAAACATGGTGAAAGAAGGTGAAATTCTGGCAGCACTTGATCCAAAGATCGTGGTTAAAGTACCGATGATCGCTGAAGGAATCAAAGCAATTAAATACTTTAGTACTAAAGGTATTAAAACAAATTGTACGCTCGTATTTTCTTCCGGACAGGCACTTCTGGCAGCAAAAGTTGGAGCAACTTACGTCTCCCCTTTCATTGGTCGCCTTGATGATGTTTCTACCGATGGATTAACCCTGATCGAAGATATCAGATTGATCTATGATAACTATGGCTTTGAAACTCAGATTCTGGCAGCTTCAGTCCGTCACCCAATGCACATTATCAATTGCGCTAAAATTGGTGCTGATGTAATCACCGGACCACTGGCCGCGATGATTGCCTTATCTAAACATCCTTTGACTGATAGCGGATTAGCAACATTTCTTGCTGATCATGCAAAAGCTGCAGGGAAATAAGCTTTAAGCTGAAAGTCTAAAGCTAAAAGGGAAAAGCATGGAGTGTAAAACTCTGTGCTTTTTGTAATTTCAGGCCTATCCTTTAAATTATTGAATGCATTAGTAAAAATGGAACCGGACAATAAATACGATATTCTGATCATTGGTGGTGGTCCAATTGGACTTGCATGTGGAATTGAGGCTAAAAAAGCCGGGTTATCCTACATCATACTCGAAAAGGGTTGCCTGGTCAATTCGCTATACAATTATCCGGCGAATATGACCTTCTTTTCCACTTCTGATAAACTGGAAATCGGTGGTATCCCATTTGTCAGCAATAATATAAAGCCAACCCGATCTGAGGCCCTGGAATACTACCGTAGGGTGACTGAACATTACGACCTTAATCTCAGGCTTTTTGAAGAGGTGAAATCTGTCAGAAAAGATGGGAACATCTATCGTATTGAAAGCAGTAAATGGGAATATGAAGCTGCTAATATCATTATCTCCACAGGATTTTATGATATTCCCAATCTGCTGAATATCCCCGGGGAAGATCTTCCTAAAGTTAAACACTACTATAAAGACCCTCATTTTTATGCCAAACAGCAGGTACTTGTAGTTGGCGCAAACAATTCATCTGTGGATGCCGCACTTGAAACCTACCGTAAAGGCGCTCAGGTAAGCATGGTTATCCGGGAGCCGGAAATCGGTGAACGGGTAAAATACTGGGTCAGACCTGACATCGTAAACCGGATAAAAGAAGGCAGCATTAAAGCCTATTTTAATTCAAACTTAGCCGAGGTTAGGGAAAATGAAGTTGATATAATCGGTCCGGAAGGAAAAATCACTCTCAGGAATGACTTTGTTTTGGCCATGACAGGTTATCAGCCTGATCTGAGTTTTCTAAGGAAATTAGGAATCAATATCTCAGATGACGAAAAACAGGTCCCAGAACATAATCCTGAGACGATGGAAACCAATATGAAAGGAATTTACCTCGCCGGAGTGATCTGTGGAGGTATGGATACGCATGTTTGGTTCATTGAGAACTCGAGAATCCATGCGGAGAAAATAATTAAGCAGTTGAAAATTGACAGTTGACAATTGACAGTTGACAATTAGTAATTGTGCTACATTGGGATTTTCTACTCCATTCCAAAACATTCCTATGTCCATCCGCCAAAGGCATAAATGACCCCTTTTAGATGGATATTAATTATCCTTTTCTCTTTTTTGTTAACTCTTTGCAAATTATATTTCTACAACCACACTATTTATTCTTAAAACCAATACTCCGTTGTCAACTGTCAAATGTCAACTAATTAAGTTCAAAATCTCCCCAATCGGTTGATCACTATCAATCAATATCCCTTTCACTCCTGCTGCTTCTCCGGCAATCACATCCCGTTCCCTGTCGCCGATAAAATAGGATGAGCCGGCATCTATACCAAAACGGGCTATGGCCTTTTCAAGCATTATTGATCCTGGTTTACGGCACAAGCATTTCCCGTTATATTCGGGATGATGTCTGCAGTAATAAATGTCTGCTAGATGAATCCCCTGATCAGCATAAGTCTTTCTGAGGTGATCATGCATCAAACCCAGTGTATCTTCCGAATACCAACCTTTGGCTAATCCACCCTGATTGGTAATAACAATCAATAAATAACCCCGCGATTGCAATTCTATTAAAGCCGGAAAATTATGCTCCAGCACTTTAAAGTCCTCGAATTTGCATACATAATCCCCTAGTTCTTTATTTAAAACCCCATCACGATCTAAAAAAACGGCTTTTTTCATTTTATTTCTTATCATTCAAAATTGGTCCTTAAACTTAAACTTTGCAGGAGGATAATTTAAATTCAAATCGCTCTTACATATTTCAAATATCGCTAAAAGAAGTATCTTTAATTTACAAAACCAATTAAAATACTATGTCGGACACTACAGAAAAGAAAGAGTTTAAGCCCTATATCAGTTCAGATAGCAAGGTGGCTGAATTCACCGTAAAATCAGTGTTGCTTGGGGCTATATTCGGGATCATATTTGGGGCAGCAACCGTTTATCTTGCATTAAAAGCCGGATTAACAGTCTCGGCATCAATCCCAATCGCCGTATTGGCTATTTCAATTGGCCGAAAATTCTTCAAAACAACCATACTTGAAAATAACATTATACAGACGACAGGTTCTGCCGGAGAATCAATTGCCGCAGGTGTTGTGTTCACCCTGCCGGGATTTCTGTTTCTATCTGCGGGGAGTAACAGCGAATCCTTTTTCTCTTACTGGCCAATTTTCTTTCTTGCTGCTTTGGGAGGAATACTTGGAACCCTGATGATGATTCCACTCAGGAGATCCCTGATAGTTGAAGAACACCAAAGTCTGCCTTATCCGGAAGGAACTGCATGTGCATCCGTATTGATTGCAGGTGAAAAAGGAGGCGACTTTGCTAAAACAGCTTATTACGGACTTGCTTTTGCATTTGCCTATGCTATTCTTCAGAAGATATTTCATTTGATTGCAGAGGCCCCTACCTGGGCAACAAGCCAGGCAAACAAGTTCTTTCCTTCGGCAACAGTAAATGGTGAAATCACTCCCGAATATATGGGTGTTGGTTATATTATCGGGCCAAAGATTGCCGGAGTTCTGGTAGCAGGTGGTGTACTTGCCTGGCTGGGACTTATCCCTTTACTGGCAACACTTGTACCGGCAGAAACCATTGCCTATCAATTAGTTAAGCTGGGTTACCTGAAAGATGTATATAGTCCCGGAGGACCGGGAGGATGGGATCCTTTAAACATGGTCTTTGCCAATACAGCTACAGCAATATATCAGGCTTATGTAAAACAGATTGGGGCAGGTGCAGTTGCTGCAGGTGGATTTATCACCCTGCTTAAAACCATTCCTACAATTGTTTCTTCCTTCAAATCAAGCCTGGCTTCGATGAATAAGTCGAATTCAGAAAAGCAGACTATCAAACGCACAGACGATGACCTTTCATTTAAGATCGTCATTTTTGGAAGCCTTGGACTTATTTTACTGATGGCTTTATTACCACAAATACCCGGCGATTCTGTATTAAACAAATTATTGATCGGTGTTTTAGTTATCATCTTCGGATTTTTCTTTGTTACTGTATCCAGCAGGATCGTAGGCTTGATCGGAACCTCCTCCAATCCTGTATCAGGAATGACCATCGCCACATTAATGGGAACCTGTCTGATTTTTATCAGTATTGGCTGGACCGGCCATTTATACGAGCCGATGGCATTGGTTGTAGGTAGCATGATCTGTATTGCTGCTGCAAATGCTGGTGCTACATCGCAGGACCTTAAAACGGGATATATCGTAGGCGCTACTCCAAGATATCAGCAATTAGCGCTTTTTGTTGGGGCAATTGTTTCTGCAGTTGTAATCGGTCTGACACTTTCTGTACTTGACAGGCCGACAGTTGAAATGACTGCACAGGGAATAACACATGCAATCGGGACGGAAACCTATCCTGCACCTCAGGGAACGCTGATGGCCACTTTGATCAAAGGACTACTCTCATTTAACCTCGACTGGCAATTTGTACTCGTTGGAGTCTTTCTGGCGATCACAATCGAATTATGTGGAGTAAAATCACTCTCTTTTGCTGTTGGAGCTTATTTACCCCTATCCACTACCCTGCCAATCTTTGCCGGAGGAGCCATTAAAGGTTTGGTTGAAATGAGATCAAAGAAAAATGGTATTAAATCAGAAGATGAAGAACTGGGTAAAGGAAATTTGTTTGCTACGGGACTCGTTGCCGGTGGTGCACTTATGGGTGTTATCTATGCCTTCCTGATGGCATTTGAATCAACCGGTGGACCAGTGGGAAGCTTGAATATGGAAGAGCACCTGAGCGGCATGCTTGGCTCCGGAGGATATCAAATCTTAGGATTTATGTTCTTCCTGTTCATGGGCTGGACCTTATACCGTATCGCGATCAGTAAAGACAAGTAATTCATAAACAACAGATAGTGTAAAGTTCGGGTAGAAATACCCGAACGTTGACCCTGAAGGGGTCAAATGTTTATAGAAAATTAACACGAAAATCTCGACCCTGAAGGGGTCGCATGTGACAATTTAAAACACATACGACCCCTTCAGGGTCGTAAAACGGGAATTTATGACGTTTCTATAAACATACGACCCCTATGGGGTCGAAGAACAAAAAGTTTAACCGAAAAACTTAGTTAATCAATTAGCATAAATCATAACAGAATACATTCTTCTGCGATGACGGTATTCTAAGTGGTTGTGTTATCACCGACCAATGAAATGATCGTGCTTGATACGGATAACACCGACCAGAGGGAAATAGCGAACCTAAGAGTGGGACAGATCACAATTCTATTTCCCGCTTCTCACATTTGCTAATCTGCTCATTTGCTAATTCTCTCAATAACCTTTAGGGAATATTGCTTACCCCACCTGATACAATGAATTTCATCGCTTCACTGGCACTCATTTTAAGCGGTTTGACGCGATCAGCGTTGACAATGCATAATTGTCCGGCGAAGGAATAAGATAAAGGAAAATATACCGCAACCTCACCCGGGTAACCGATCTTGGAAAGGTCTTTTTGGGTCAGGAAGCCAATTTTCTTAAATCCTGTTTCATTTACTTCAACAACTACAGGTTCGTTGAATTTCTTATCATCACCTACAAAAGCCTCAGTAAGATCTTTAAAAGAGGTATAAATTACATTAAATACGGGCAACCTTTTGAACCAGGAGCCAAACCATTTTTTGATCGGATCAGTTACAAAGTTTGTTACGACGATTCCAACCACAATCAGAATCACCACAACACTAAGAATACCTAATCCGGGAATATAGATAGGTTTTCCGGTCTGGTCTACCCAAATTACATCACTTAAATTAAGTGCCGAATCCAGCTTGGAAACTGCCCAGTAAATAAAAAATAAAGCCGCGGCAATTGGTAGAATTACCAGGGCGCCCCTTACGAGGTAATTAAATAAAGCTCTGACTATTCTATTCATAATAATAAATTCGTTTCACACGCTGTGAAATGCCTGTCAACACCTCATAAGGTATCGTATCCAGCTGTTTTGCAAGATCTTCCACCCTGATCTGATCATTAAACACGATCACCTCATCCCCTTCGGCAGCATCAATTCCGCTGATATCCAGCATGCACATATCCATACAAATCTTTCCGATCGTCGGGACTTCCTTACCTCTTACGATCATTTTACCTTTTCCATTGCCCAATCCCCTGCGGTAACCGTCTGCATAACCGATCTTCACGGTAGCAATCTTACCTCCTTCAGGCATCTTCCCTTCCCTGCTGTACCCTATTGTATCGCCAGCAGGAATATTCTTGATCTGTGATATACTCGTTTTCAGCGAAGTTACGGTTTGTAAGGGAGATTTTGAATCATAAGCCGAATCTATCCCATAAAGGCCAATACCAAGGCGAACCATATCAAAACGGGAATCCGGCCAGCGGCTGATCCCGGAAGTATTGGCTATATGCCGCATGAATGAATAATTCAGGTTTTTACTAATCCTTTCAGACAGCCTGAAAAAAAGATCGATCTGATATCTGGTGAATTCATCATGTTTGGGGTCTTCACTTGCCACCAGATGAGAAAACACACTCTGAATGCGTACTCCTTTTGAATTGACAAGAATTTCAAGCAGTTCATCCAGTTCATCCTCCATAAAGCCAAGCCGGTGCATACCGGTATCCAGTTTGAGGTGAACTGGATAATTTTCCAGATTCTTCAGGTTCAAAACCTCTATTAACTGATTTAAAACCCTTGTACTGAAGATCTCCGGTTCGAGTTTATGCTGAATAATCGTTTCAAATGCCATTGCATCCGGACTCATCACCATAATTGGTAAACTGCATCCGGCATTCCGTAATGCAACACCTTCATCAGCATAGGCAACAGCCAGATAATCTACCTTATTGAATTCCAGGAGATTGGCTATCTCAAAACTGCCGCTGCCATAAGAAAAAGCCTTCACCATGGCCATTATTTTTGTCCCTGCCCCTAATTCCAGCTTATAATGATTCAGATTGTGCTCCAGTGCATTCAGATTAATCTCCAGAACGGTTTCATGAACCTTCTGCGTTAAAAGCTGACTGACTCGCTCAAATTCGAAAGCCCTTGCACCTTTTAAAAGTATAGTCTCATTGTGAAACTTTATTGAGGCGAAATGTTCGAGGAAATCCGCTGTGCTGGCGAAGCATTCGGTCTCAAATGGATATTGAACAGCGTACTTGCTGATATGCTCCCCTACGGCAATTAAGCGGTCGACTGATTTATTCTCCAGCAGATTCCTGACCTGTTCATAAAGAGCTTCGGAATCAGTCCCGGGTATATCAGAAAGAATCAATGTGCGTCGCTGATGCTGGTTTTGTTGTTTCAAAAAATCAAGGGCAATAGCCAGTGAAGAAAGGTCGAGACTGTAAGAGTCGTCGATTACAGAGCAGTTGTTAATACCATTTTTAAGTTCAAGCCGCATTCCTACCGGAATCAATTTTTCAAGCCGCTTATCTGCCTCTTCAGGTTCATAACCCAATGCTAATAAGCTTGCCCAGCAGATGATCGCATTTTCAATGGAGGCCTGATCAGTGAAAGGAATCATTGCCTGAACATCCTTCCCATTGAAACGCGCTCTCAGAAACTGGAATCTTTCCTCAAGCACCTCATCATCAAAAACCTCTAAATTTGACTGTCCGCGATAGTTCCAGGTGAATTTATTCTTTCCGGGTATTTCACCATCATACTGATCCAGGTATTTATCTGAATAAATAAACAGATCCACTCCTTCAAACAGCTTCAGTTTTTCCCTGATCTTATCATTAAGGCTTTCAAAACCGGCACTATGAGCTTCCCCGATATTAGTTAATATTCCAATCGTAGGACGAATTATCCTGGCCAGATTCTCCATCTCGCCCGTTTTGGATACTCCGGCTTCAAAGATCGCCAGATCATTCTCCTCATTCATTTCCCATACCGAGACCGGTACCCCGATCTGAGAATTATAACTTTTAGGACTTCTGACAATATTACTTTCAGGAACCAGGAGCTGATAGAGCCATTCTTTAACAATAGTTTTACCATTGCTACCGGTGATACCGATGACCGGATAATTGAATTTTGAACGATGAGCAGCTGCCAGATCCTGCAAAGCCATTAGCGTATCATCAACCATGTAGAAGTTTGCATCAGGATAAGCTCCGGTATCAAATTCGGAATCAGAAATTACAAAACTCCTTACTCCAGCTTCATAAACGGCAGCAATAAAGCTATGTCCGTCCCTCCTCGCTTTCAGGGCAAAAAATAGCGCATGATTGATATCGCTAAGCTTCCGGCTGTCGCTAAGAATGGTTCTGATCAAAATATCCTTATTCTGAATAAAAGACTCCGCTTTGAGGATACCTGTGAGATCTTCTGTTGAATATAGGATATGGTTCATTCTGCTAATTTCAATAATTTTTAAAGATTCCTCTTAAATATTTGCGATATTTCAGTACTTTGAAAAACGAGAACAATAAGCCTAAAATATTCAGCAGAGAACAGGCCAAACTGAAAGCTGAAAGCTATTGCGCCTACCAGGAAAGGTCGCAATATGAGTTAAGGAACAAGCTTTATGAATGGGGTTTGCATCAGAAAGATGTGGAAGAGATCATTTCTGAACTTATTGATCAGAATTTCCTGAATGAGGAGCGTTTTTCGAGAGCCTATACCCTCGGGAAATTCAGGATCAAAGCCTGGGGCAAATTGAAGATAAAACAGGGTTTAAAATTGAAGGGCGTTCCGGATAAACTGATTGCTAAATCACTTAGTGCGATTGACATGGATGATTATCTTTCAAAGCTGAAACAGCTGCTGGAGAAAAAATCGAAAACAATCACGGAGAAAGATCCTTTTAAGCGACGCTATCTTTTAAGCCGCTATGCTGCAGGTAAAGGTTATGAGAGTGAGCTTATCTCTGAACTGCTGATTAGGGAATAGGTAATGATTTGAGTAGAACAGGAGATTTTGAAAGCAGGCCTTTAAAGACTTTACTTAGTGTAAAAAACACTCGTTTTTTATTTAAATATTTATGTAGCGCCCGGCTAGGATGGTTTTCCGAACATAAAGCTTTTAGGACTGAAAACCGGAAGAAATCCCGGAATTGTTCTTGCAGATTAAACAACGTTTTTATACTAAATCATGAAATAGTACAAAAAAGGGGATTTGATGGGCTCATCTTCGCCTCTTGTTGGGCTAAAACTACATTTTTTGACCCATTCTGACCAAGAATAGCCCAAGAAAGACCCTTCAAGAACCCTTTCAGGCCCCGGGATGGCTCAACCGGAGCCAAAAAATGCATGTAGTCCAAATTTATGAATGAACAAGAGTATAATTTTCCAATATCAAACGAAATCAGCCCTTCTGATAGAACTTCTCCAGTATAGTGAGCCCATATACAGTGCGACTCATAAACCCCTTAAATTTAAGCTTATTGTTGTCCGGATTTTCAGTGCAGACTTATATGTAAATTCTCCCGGTAGATTTTTATCAGGTTTAGCCTTAACAAATCAATAGAATAATGCTAGTTCCTATACTGCTTTATTGAGGTATTAAATTTGACTTAGTGTAATTTTAGGTAATTGATAGGATTAACAGATGGATTTTAAAATAACAATACAGAGCTTTGACGCCCTGATCCGGTGAATCCTGAATTTTCTCTTGGTTTAGAAAGAAATGAGGCGGATCAATAAGTTCCAAATTAAATTACCCGGCTAGCTGAATCCCAAAACTGTACTTCTGGCACCAAATATAGAATTGATCTTACTGACTGTACTCCCTGGACACATCCTGCGCCTGACGACCGCCTTCATTTTGAAGCATTTTCAACTTTCCAGTCCTGACAGAATACTGATTAACAATAGTTTAGGAATATATGTTCAAAAAAATTAAAAAATACTTGCCAAAATTGCTTTTCTGCCTATATTTGCACTCACCAAAACGCGAAAGTAGCTCAGTTGGTAGAGCACGACCTTGCCAAGGTCGGGGTCGCGAGTTCGAATCTCGTCTTTCGCTCTAATATGAAACTCCCTCCTAACAGAGGGAATTTTTGTTTGAAATAGTAAATAACCATCTGCTCGGATGGTGGATCCCGATAGCTATCGGGAGGTAGACACGCCAATTGGATTGTCAGAGCAAATTATAACCATCTGCTCGGATGGTGGAACTGGTAGACACGCAGGACTTAAAATCCTGTTCGCCCTAAAGCGAGTGCGGGTTCGATTCCCGCTCCGAGTACAATTAACCGCTTTTAGATTATTCTAAAGCGGTTTTTTGTTTTTACATCCCTTTTTTACAATAAAGTTTTAGTTTAAACAATAAAACCTTTTCATAAGCGGACGTAATAATTTAAACACTTAAACCCACTTTACATATGTAAATACGATTGGCATATCAATATGGTCTATACCTCCATTTTAATCTTAAAACCCTTAAAGGGGTAGTTGCCCTTCTAAAGTTTTAGTATTGTTAATATGGTTTACTTAGACTATCTGATAAAGGGCCTGAAATATTGCCTGTTCCTAACCAAACCAAATAATACGTCCAGCTTTTCCCATCCGAAGAACAGGCAACAAGATATTCGCTACTTCCGTCATTTCTTTGCTTAATGTGAAATTCTCCACATCCCGACACTCTATTTCTCCCCATAATTATTGCGATGGGCGCTAATTGCGCGCCGGGTGGCTGCCATGATGTCTCATACTTATCTTCAGGATTTGTCGACTCGGATGTTCCGAAAAAAATCTGTTTAGCCGCATAAATTACAACTATAACGATTAATAATTTAATCCATTTATTCATAGTTTACCGATTGTGTGTTATTGCGTAATAGCTTTTAGACAATTTAAATACTGTTGAAAATCCTGTGACATTTTTTTTGTCAACTTCACATCGAAAATGTAAATCCGGTAATCAGTGATTTGAGTTTGTATTAATTTATTATTTAATTCATCATTGATAGTAATGGATGCAGTGTATTTATATGAATTGCACCTCGAGTTGTATTAACACTAACTTTTACTTCAGCGGGGATTTCAATTTTTTCACCATTCGACAATAATAAAATAATGCTTTTGCCGTCTATTGTAGGGGTGTTACCTCCCGCCTCAAAAATCGCAAATGTTGTAGGAGGGTTGCTTTTTGAGAACATCTTAATAATCCTAAACGGTCTAAAAAAAATAGGAGAAGAATATGTGGGGTAATTCAGATCTGCAAACTTGTCTTTGTCTTTAGTTATTCCCTTGCAATCATCTTGGGCAATGACAAGCATTGGCAGTAACAATGTGAATATTATTAATTTTTTCATATTCAAATGGTAATTGTACAGCATTTATCAATATTTCTTTTTTGACCTATAACATTCTAAGTTAATAAATCAGTTTAGTAATCTGGAGTACAAAAGCCCATTGTTTCCAAAAGGCTTTTGTTGTTTATTTATGTCGATTCAATTCATCCCATTTTTCCCCCATCCCGTCACATTTATTTTCAGCAGATTCCCAATCGGTCTAATATTGATCCATCATTCAAACCTGATCTTTAAATTAAATATGAAGCCCTATTTAGTCCTTCTGCTCTGCTGCCTTACTTATCACTCCTTCGGTCAAACCAAAACTAATTACCCGCCTTTCCTCAGCATAAAGGATGTTACCTTCAAAAGTGCCGGCATAACACTGGAAGGTACCGTATATAAGCCCCGTCATCCGAAGGCCGCGCTGGTTCTGGTACATGGCTCCGGACAGGAGACAAGGATGCTCAAAATGGCTTCAATTTTAGCGGAAAAGGGCATTGCTGTATTAACTTATGATAAACGTGGTGTGGGAAAATCAGGTGGAATCTACGCCGGACCGGAAGTCGGTACCAATAATATTGATTCGGCTAATCTCAACCTATTGGCTTTAGATGCTAGCGCGGCATCTAACACATTGCTGAGACATCTGCCCCGCAGAGATATGCCTTTGGGCTTAATGGGTTTTAGTCAGGCCGGCTGGATAATTCCTATTGCTGCTAAAATAAATCACAAAGTGAATTTTATGGTCGTGTTTAGCGGACCGCTTGTTAATACTCTTGAAC
The DNA here is from genome assembly GCA_002257025.1 of Sphingobacteriales bacterium 16-39-50. Classification (GTDB taxonomy): domain Bacteria; phylum Bacteroidota; class Bacteroidia; order Sphingobacteriales; family Sphingobacteriaceae; genus Daejeonella. The sequence goes on from NCHA01000001.1 coordinate 505,900, forward strand.
AACTGCGATTTCAGTTTTATACGAATGGAAATCCCGGATTCTGGGATACACATACCGAAAATGAGGCAAGGGAACATGTACGCAATGATCCTGACCGCTATCAATTTGTAGCTACTGACCCGCAGGATGCCCTCAGCAAACTCTCCATCCCCGGACTTTGGATTTTTGGAGGGAAAGACATCCAAATTCCGGTAGGCTTATCAATAGAAAAGCTCAATCTCCTCAAAGCCATAGGCAAACCCTATGAATACTGCCTATTTCCTGAGCTAACACATAATACCGCCTCCTCTAAATCACCTGAAACGATTAATAATGCTATTCAGTGGATTCAAACCATTGCTGAACGTATGAAAAAGAAATAATGAGCTTAAGCTTTTAAAAGGGAATGAGCCAATGATTTTGCTTTATTAAAGGTTTGAAAGTTTTAACCTGCATCCCTTATCTTTGTATATGGAAGAACCATTTGATATTTTTATAGGACTAACAACCTATTCCGTATTTCCGGAAGAGGATAATACGTTTACTATTTTCAAAGAAGGCAAAGAATATATCCACATTCAAAAGGATACAGAAGGCGTATGGTTAAAGCTAGATTATGAAACTGACCTTCCTATTTTTGATGAGGATCCTGAGGTCAATGATATTGGTCGCGAGATAAATTTACACCTGGCCGGTTAGTGTTGAGGAGTTTAAGGGAATATCCCAAATAATTGTTGGCTTATTTACAATTGATACACTTTGGAAACTAGTTCAGGATTGAGAGAAATGAGAATATTGATAGTACAATTTAGCAGTCGGCAAGATTAGATATAAAAGGCTCCCTGATCCATGTCAGAATTCATTATAATGCAAATGATTGAATAAACGAACTAGATTTATCTCTTGCAATCATCCTTATCTAAACTCAGGGATTAATTAATAGCACTCCTTAAAAACACCTCTGCGGGTATACCTAATTTTTGGTGCAATACACTCGCAATCCGGAGGGTAATTTCTCTTTTCCCATTTAATATTGCAGATACATAACTTTTAGAACCAATATATGGCTGTAAATCTTTGCTTTTAAGTCCTAATTCATCCATTTTTAATTTAACGGCCTCTAATGGATCAGGACTTGATATTGGAAAATGCACCTCCTCGTATTCATTAATTAGTAAACCCAAAAGTTCTGCCTCTTCGAAAAATGGGTCCCCAGGTGCGACATCAAAAATTTCATCAAGCCGCTCAATAGCGCAGCTATAATCTTTTTCTGTCTTTAAAATATTCCATTGTTTCATAATCCTGGTATTAATTCTTGTAGCTTATTGTTGCAGGGTCAATTTTATCATACTCTCTGTGTGAACCAAACCAAATAATAAAGATTTGCTTGGTATGAAAGTTTATCTTAACAAGCAACCTGAAATCATTACCTTTTATATTAAATATTATTCGATTATTAGCGATAATGCTCGCCGATTTATAAACTTCTTTGAGTTCATTAAGGCTCTTAAACTCATGCTGCTTTATTTCTGAATACCATAGTTCAATGGCTTTTTTAGCTTCAGGATGCCTCAAATAATAGGCTATCAGTGTTGAACGCTTTATTATTCTAAAATAACTCATGCTCTGCAAAGATAAACAATAGTTCACAAATTGTAAACAATAAAATCATAGCATTAAAATAATAATCCGACTGATTACTCAGAATTTAAACAGTAATGTAGACACTGCACCATAGTCATACCATAGCCTTTTCAAAATTGAGTTTCAGGTATTTGCTGTATTTACACAAAGTATTTTTTATTTTAACCTAAGCGATGATTCCCTGACAATCAACAAAGGTTCAAGAACAATCTTATCAGGTTCTCCATCATAAGGATTTGCCTTATTACTCATAGCAAAGAGTAATCGGGCAGCCACCTCTCCCATCTCGACTGTCTTTTGGTTTATTGTAGTTAAACTTGGGGAAATATGCTCGCTAAATCCTTCGTTCGAAAAGCCTACTACCCCCACATCCTCAGGAATCCGGTATTTTTGAGCTTTTAATGCTTTTATTGCTCCCAGAGCCGTAAAATCTTCAACGGCAACGACGGCATCCGGAACTATTTGAAGCTGCAATAGCTTTTCCATACATTCTGTTCCGGATTTTATGGTGTTTTTACCATAAATGATCAGTTCTTCTTCAATGGGGATATTATACTTTCTCAAAGCGTCCAAATATCCGCGCAAGCGCTCATTAAAAATTGGAATATGCTTTAAGCCTGAGATGTAGGCAATCCGTTTATATCCGTTTTGAATAAGATGCTCAGTCGCAATAAAACCGCCTTTGTAATTATCTATCGTTACTGTCGGCACAGGAATATTTTCGTTGACTGTATCAAATAAAACCAGCGGAATATTGCGTTTCTTAATTTCAAGGTAGTGCTGATAGTTTATGGTCTGCTTACCCATAGTAGCAATGATACCATCTACGCTCGACTGAATAAACGTATCAATACCTTTGATCTCATTTTCAGGCAGCTCATGCGACTGATATAATAAAATGCTATAGCCATTCTGATTAATGATATTTTCCATGCCGAACACAATGGAACCAAAAAAGCTCTTATCTGCACTTGGAATGATGACACCTATAATTTTAGTCTGACCCGATTGCAGGGATGAAGCAATTTTATTCGGCCTGTAATTTAATCTTGCAACCGCTTCATTAACCCGTTGTTTAGTCGTGGCACTGATACCGGGATGCCCGCTCAGGGCTTTTGAAACACCCGAAATCGTCAGGTTCAATTCTTCTGCAATATCCCTAAGCGTCGTTCTTTTTGCCATTCTTTTTAAAATGCATTAAATTGATTTGAATATTGAAAATTAAAAATATACATTTATTCAAACGTTTGAATAGCTAACAAATCAAATCATTAACCCTATTTAGCATAATCGCTTTACAGGCGATAAAGATACCTTATGATACGAATAAATAAAACCCTGAAGCCTTCTGACCTTCAAACTAAGCTAAAACAATTCTGGAAGCTCTCGGGCCAAAAGATCATGGATCTGGATAAGAACTATGATGTTTCAAAAGGCTCCCCTGTTTTTACTGTGAAAGGTAAATATAGTACCCGCGGCTGGACCGAATGGACCCAGGGCTTTCAGTTTGGTTCTGCCATTTTACAGTTTGATGCAACAGGGGATAGAGAATTTCTGGAGATCGGCCGTAAAAACACTATAGCTGTGATGGCCCCGCATATCAGCCATATCGGTGTTCATGATCATGGTTTTAATAATGTGAGTACCTATGGCAATCTTTTGCGCTTAATGAACGAGGGCAAAACAGAATATAATGAGTGGGAAAAAGAATTTTATCAATTAGCGCTTAAAATTTCTGGTGCGGTGCAGGCTAGTCGCTGGACAAACATCAAAAATGGCGGATTTATTCATTCCTTTAACGGACCGCATTCCTTATTCGTAGATACGATCCGCTCCTGCCGTGCCTTATTGGTGAGCCATCTTCTGGGTCATGTATTTCAGGCAGAAGGTGATGTGAAAGTTAATTTATTGGAACGGGCTATATTACATCTCAAAGCCACAGCAGATTATTCAGTTTTTTATGGTGAAGGCCGTGATATGTATGATTTATGGGGCAGAGCGGCACATGAAAGTGTTTTCAATACCAAAGACGGGAATTTTCGCTGCCCGAACTCGCAGCAGGGTTATACAGGTTTCAGCACCTGGACACGAGGCTTAGCCTGGGCTATGTGTGGTTTTGCCGAAGAGCTTGAGTGCTTTGAAACGCTTTCGGATGCTGAGCTTGATCTGTTTGGCGGCCGAAAAGAAACAGAAGGCTTTATGCTCAAAGCAGCAAAAGCAACCTGCGATTTTTACATTGAACATACGCCATCTGATGGCATCCCCTATTGGGATACCGGTGCGCCTGATCTTCATAAATTGGGTGATTATCTAAATCGTCCGGCCGAACCATATAATGATTTTGAGCCTGTGGATAGTTCCGCAGCCGCGATTGGAGCTCAGGGATTACTTCGTTTAGGTAAATATCTGATCAGCAAAGGCGATAAAGAATCGGGCGAGCGTTATTGGCAAGCAGGTTTAACAGTGATGAATACTTTATTTGATGAACCTTACCTGAGCACAGGTTCTGATCATCAGGGTTTGATCTTACATTCTATTTATCATCGTCCGAATGGATGGGATCATGTTCCGCAAGGCAGCAAAATACCTAATGGTGAATCCAGTATGTGGGGAGATTATCATGCCCGCGAAGCTGCATTATATCTTCAGCGGGTAATAAATAATGAATCCTATTTATCATTTTTTGGAGGTTTAAAATGAAGCCGGAACAATTGATGGATCTTTCGCGATTATGTGTTCATACAATAACCACTAAACCCTGGACTATTGAACAGGCTGCAAAGAACTTTTCAGAGGCAGGAATTGGAGGAATTACGGTCTGGCGGGATGCCCTGAATGGAAGGGATATCAAACAAACTGGGCAAATGCTTCGGGATTATAATCTGGATATCGTCTCACTTTGCCGGGGAGGCTTCTTTCCGCATAATTCAGTTGCAGGCCGGCAGGAAGCCATCGATGATAATCGTAAAGCAATTGATGAAGCTGAGGCATTAGGAGCACCTTTGATCGTTTTAGTCTGCGGTGCGGTACCCGGACAGCCTTTAACTGAATCGCGTAAGCAAATAAGGGACGGAATTGCGGCTGTTTTACCCTATGCTGAAGCTGCAGGAGTAAAATTAGCCATTGAACCCCTCCACCCGATGTATGCAGATAGCCGCTCAGCGATTAATACCCTCGCACAGGCTAATGATATGGCTGAAGAACTGAACTCTCCCTGGCTTGGAATTGCAGTGGATGTGTACCATTTATGGTGGGATCCAAATCTGGAACAGGAAATTAAACGCTGCGGTCAAAAGGGTAATCTTTCAGCTTTTCATATCTGCGACTGGAAAAGCCCCAGCCTGGATATGCTTAACGACCGGGGCTTAATGGGCGAAGGATGCATCAATATTAAAGAAATACGGGGATGGGTTGAAGAAAGCGGTTTCAATGGGTTTATTGAGGTAGAGATCTTCTCTAACTTATATTGGAATGAGGATCAATCCGTATTCCTGAAAAAAATTACCGAAGCATATTTAAAAAATTCTTAAGAACACAACATAATGAAAGTACATAACATAGGAATCATCATGAATGGCGTCACCGGACGCATGGGCACCAATCAGCACTTATTAAGGTCGATAGCAGAAATAATTAAGCAGGGTGGTATAAAGGTTAGTTCTGGCGAAATCATCATGCCTGATCCGATCCTGGTGGGCCGTGATATTCATAAATTAGAAAAGTTAAGTCAGCTTTCGGGGGTTAAAAAAATGACTACGAATGTGGATGAAGCCCTGGCCGACCCGCATAATATCATCTATTTTGACTCCCAAACCACTGGCAGAAGAGCAGAAGGTGTAAGAAAAGCAGTAAAGGCAGGCAAGCATGTTTATTGCGAAAAGCCGATAGCCATTGATACCAAAACTGCACTTGAATTATACGAACTCTGCAAGGCTGCAGGATTAAAAAACGGGGTTGTTCAGGATAAGCTATGGCTACCAGGTATTATGAAGCTGAAAAGACTGATTCAAAACGGCTTTTTTGGCGAGATCCTATCTGTTCGTGGCGAATTTGGTTACTGGGTTTTTGAGGGTCATTCCATCCCTGCTCAAAGGCCTTCATGGAATTATCGCAAGGAAGACGATGGTGGAATCATTGTAGATATGTTATGTCACTGGCGCTACGTGCTCGATCATGTTTTTGGAAAGGTAAAAGCGGTATCCTGCCTGGGTGCTACCCATATCCCGGAGCGTATAGATGAACAAGGCAAAGCTTATAAATGTACTGCAGATGATGCTGCTTATGCCACTTTTGAATTAGAAGGAGGCGTTATTGCACATTTTAATTCATCCTGGGCGGTTCGTGTTCGCCGTGATGATTTATTAACCCTGCAGGTCGACGGAACAAAAGGCTCGGCAGTTGCAGGTTTACGGGAATGCTATACACAGCATTACGGAAACACACCTAAACCGGTGTGGAATCCGGATATCGAACAGCCTATTAAATTTTTTGAGGGCTGGTCTAAAGTCCCAGAGCAGGAAGTTTTCGAAAATGCATTCAAAGTACAATGGGAACTGTTCTTAAGGCATGTTGTAAAAGATGAACCTTTTCCATGGGATTTACGGGAAGGTGCTAAAGGAGTGCAATTAGCAGAAAAAGGTATTGAAAGCTGGGAGAAGAGGTGTTGGTTGGATGTACCGGAGCTTTAAGTGGAAAGCTAAAAGCTGAAAGTTAAAAGCAGAAAGCCAAAAGAATACATAAATAGGATTTATTAGCCATAAAGGGATGCAAAAAAAGAAAATAGCATTTATTACAGGGGGAACGCGTGGGATTGGTTTTGGGATTGCGCTGGAATTGGCGAAGGCTGGTTTTGACCTTGCCATCAATGGTGTCCGTGCTGAGGAGGTAGTACAAGAGGTGATTCGGGAACTTGAAACACATGGCGGACGAGTAATTTATTGTCGTGGTGATATCGCTTCGAAAGAAGACAGGAATGCAATGATTGAAAAAATCAAGGCTCATTATGGATGTCTGAACGTTTTGGTCAATAATGCAGGCGTAGCACCAAAAGAACGCAAGGATATTCTGGAAGCATCAGAAGAAAGCTTTGAGTATCTGCTCTCAACCAATCTTCAGGGACCTTATTTTCTGACCCAGGCGGCAGCAAACTGGATGATCGCTCAACAAGGGGAAGATAAAAATTTCAAAGCCTGTATAATCAATGTTTCATCGATTTCAGCAACAGTAGCTTCGGTTAACCGTGGAGAATATTGCATTGCTAAAGCGGGTTTAAGTATGGCAACACAGCTTTTTGCTTCCCGGCTAGGTGAATTTAATATTCCGGTTTATGAAGTAAGGCCGGGTATAATCCATACCGACATGACAGCCGGTGTTACCGAAAAGTATGATAAATTAATTGCAGATGGCTTATGTGTTCAAAAGCGCTGGGGTGAAGCTTCTGATGTAGCTAAAGCAGTGCATGCATTGGCAACTGGTTATTTCCCCTACTCCACCGGACAGGTAATTATGGTCGATGGTGGCTTAACCCTCTCCCGTTTATAAATAGAAGATCAATAAAACATTGGAAATGAAGCAAAACCCTAATGATATTCAAGATACCGATCAGGCCTTAGCCGATCCTACTGATTTTAAATATATTATCAAACAACTGGTACAAATTCCGGTACTGGTGGCAGCCCTGGGTTATCTGGTGGATATGTATGATCTGTTTCTATTCAGTGTGGTGCGTGTGCCTAGTTTATTGTCTCTGGGCACCTCCCAGGAGGCCCTGTTAGACGATGGCATCATTTTATTGAATTTACAAATGGCCGGACTCCTGATTGGAGGAATATTCTGGGGGATTTTGGGGGATAAAAAAGGCAGACTTTCTGTCCTTTTTGGCTCGATCCTAATCTACTCCCTGGCTAATATTGCCAATGGTTTTGTGACTTCTTTTGAGCAATATGCCGTTTTAAGATTTATTGCAGGTGTAGGTCTGGCAGGTGAGTTGGGTGCAGGCATTACGCTTGTAGCTGAAGTACTTCCACGCAAAATACGGGGTTACGGGACTACCCTTGTAGCAACTATGGGAGTCTTAGGGGCTGTTCTGGCTTATTTTATGGCAGATCTGTTTGATTGGCGGACTTCCTATTTCATCGGTGGTGGACTTGGCTTGTTATTATTAGTCCTGCGAATGAAGGTATTCGAATCTGGGATTTTTGTAAAAATTAAGGATAAAAATATAGAACGGGGTAATGTTTTAATGCTGTTCAACAATAAAAAAAGGTTTCTCAAGTATCTTAAATGTATCCTGATCGGCTTGCCTATCTGGTTTGTAGTAGGCATATTGATAACATTCTCTCCGGAATTTGGTAAAGCCCTTGGAATCACAGAACCGGTCAATGCAGGGAAGGCCGTTATGTTTGCCTTTTCTGGTCAGGTGCTAGGTGATCTGGCAAGCGGATTCTTAAGCCAGTATTTCCAGAGCAGAAAGAAAATCATTTTAACCTTTATGCTGATTTCCTCTCTTATGGCAGCGGTTTACCTATTATTCCCGACAAAGGATATTGTAGTTTTCTATGCTATTTGCGCACTTTTAGGCTTTGCTAACGGCTACTGGACACTGTTTGTGACTGTTGCTGCTGAGATGTTTGGAACTAACCTCCGTGCAACGGTCGCTACTTCGGTCCCTAATTTTGTCAGGGGCTCTGTGATACCATTGACAGCACTATTTATTCAGTTTAAAGGAAGCTGGGGCATTATTTACGCAGCAGCCGCAGTTGGTTTATTGTCATTTGTAATTGCTGTGATTGCGCTAAGGTATTTAGATGAGACGTTTCATAAGGATTTGAATTATGTGGAGGAGGATTAGGGAATAGGAAATAGGGAATGGGGACGTAAACAGTTCTAAAGATTAAAATTCTGGAGATGAGGTCAATATTAATTTTTTGTTTGATGCTGGCGGTATTATTAGATGCTTCTGCTCAAAGATCTGAGACTGTTCGGATTGTGAATGATCATATTGTAAGAAAAAACAGTATTGTCAAGTTCCAATTAAAGTCAGCTGTCGGCAAAGAGAACATATATCTTATCGATAATAATAAAAAGAAGTATCCTGTACAATTTCTAAAAGATGGCTATGCCTGTGCGATAATGAGTCTTAATCCGGGGGAAGTTAAAAGCTTTAAAACGATCAGAGAGTCAGGTTCAGCCAGCAAAGCAGAAGTTTTATTAACAGAGGCTGAAGCTAAATTCACTGTAAATGGCAAGCAGGTGATCGGTCTGCAAACCGGTAAAAAAGATTTGCCGGCAGAAATTGAACCTGTATTCCGCCGAGGAGGATATATTTTCCCCGTGCTCTCCCCTTCCGGTCTTTCAGTTGCCGATGATTATCCATTAAATCATAAACATCATCATGGAATTTGGGCAGCATGGACAAAAACGGAATTTGAGGGTCGGAAGCCCGATTTTTGGAATATGGCTGATAAAACCGGCACAGTTTTGTTTGAAGGAATAAAAAATACCGAATCAGGAGCTGTTTTTTCAACTTTGGAATCGAGAAATGCATACTTTGATGTATCAGTTAGTCCGAATAAAAAAGTTTTGGATGAAGATTGGCAAATCAAAGTTTACAATACAGAAGGTGATGAAAAGCCTTATTATGTCTTTGACCTGGAACTCAGGCAGCAGCTATCGAGTGCCTCTGTTTTGAAACTTCCGGAGTATTTATATGGTGGAGTAGGCTTTCGAGGAAATGGAGAGTGGAATGGAAAGGATAATGCCTATTTTTTGACTTCAGAAGGCAAAGACAGAAGCAATGGACATGCCACTACCTCAAAATGGGTTCATATCAGCGGTAATATTAGTGGAAAGCTTAGCGGTATCAGTATTTTATCTCATCCGGATAATTTTCGTTCTCCACAACCCATGCGGATCCATCCTACAGAACCTTTCTTTTGTTATGCACCATCGCAAGCCGGCGACTTTGAAATAAGACCTAACCAGGGATATATAGCCCGATATCGCTTTATTGTTTATGATGGTGCACCTGAAGCGGCTTTTATCAACAGGATGTGGAATGATTATGCTCATCCATTGGTAATTAAATAGAACTTCTTAGCATATAATTGATATTAATAGAGAAAAGATTAGGATAAATTCATTGCATTAAAATATTCAAAAATCTATATGACATATTTTAAAATATTCATTGTCTTCTGTTTTTCGCAGGTCATTATCCTCAATGCAGGAGCACAAACAATCAATGATTATCCGCAGGATAAAAAAACAATTGAAGATGGCAAAGCCTTGTTTACCCAGAACTGCAGTTCCTGCCATAGCTTTACACAGCGAGGGATTGGTCCGGATTTATCAGGGGTTACTACTGAGCTAACAAAGCCTGCGCTCCTTCGTTTTATTCGAAATTCACAAAGTGTTATTGAAGGTGGAAACCCACGCGGAATTAAATTGCTGCAGGAGTATAAAGTTCCAATGCCTTCATTCGAAGCCCTGAGCAATGATCAAATGGGGGCAATATTAGCCTATGTGAACACTTATAGGACAAAAGATGAATCAGCAACTATAAATAAATTCGGACTGGCTATTAAAGATCCAATACCCCAAAGGATAAAAAAATCAGGTTTAACGCTTGAACTGGAGGAAATTACAACAGCCAATCCAAGTGCCGACAAAATACCTTTGGCCAGAATAAATCAAATGCGGGTTTTACCCGGCAAAAAGGAACGCAGCTTTATTGAAGATCTGAGAGGTAAATTATATGAATTAAAAGATAGGCAATTGACTGAGGTAATGGATATTAGCAAACAAATGCCATCCTTTATTTCAGTACCCGGTTATGCTACCGGTTTTGGAAGTTTTGCATTTCATCCTAACTTCTATAAGAATGGTTTACTTTATACGATACATTCTGAAAAACCGCGTTCCGCTCCTTCAGATTTTGCTTATCCGGATTCGATACCTGTTCTCATCCAATGTGTACTCACTGAATGGAAAATAAATGACCCAAAATCAGGCAAGTTTGAAGGTAAAAGCAGAGAGCTTTTGCGGATTGACATGCCGACTGTAATACATAGTATGCAGGAAATTGTATTTAATCCACTCGCCCGCCCCAAAGATTCAGATTATGGATTATTATACCTTACATTGGGTGACGGTGGTTCGGCAGAAGCCGGGTTTTCTTTCCTTTGCAATACAAACACTCAGATCAGGGCTTCGGTTTTAAGAATAGACCCTAAGGGGAATAATAGTAAAAACGGGAAGTATGGTATCCCTGCAATTAATCCATTTGCCAGCGACAATGATGATAAAACTCTTGGAGAGGTATTTGCGAGAGGTTTTCGCAACCCCAACAGAGTAGCATGGACTCCTGAAGGAAAGATGCTGATTTCTGATATTGGTTTAAACAGCATTGAAGAACTAAATCTGATTCAGGCAGGAGCTGATTATGGCTGGCCACAGCGGGAAGGGACATTTTTCCTAAACAGTAAAGGCAAAATGAACAAGGTGTATGCTTTACAGCCCGATGAATCGAACTTTAAATTTGTTTATCCTCTTGCTCAGTTTGATCATGATGAGGGAAATGCTATATCCGGAGGTTATGTTTATCAAGGAAATATCGAACAGCTTAAGAATAAGTACATTTTTGGTGATGTCACCACCGGAAGGGTATTTTATATTGAAAATGAGGCAATTACATCAGAAAAACCAGCAGAAATTTTAGAATTTGACTTATTATTCAAGGGAGTGCCTTCTACCTTCAGAGACATCACCGCAAGCCGCAGGGCTGATCTTCGTTTTGGATTAGGAGCGAATAAACAATTCTATCTTTTTACTAAAACTGACGGGAAAATCTGGAAAGTGACAGGATGTAAGTCATTATGATGTCTGAACTGTGATTTTTATGATTTATATGATTGGATTGATTCATACGATCACGGTAATCAAACAAATCACCTGAATCACGGTTCAGACAAACAGAATAAGGTCTGAACTATTACGCCCCTATTTTATAAAATATCAGCCCCATGTCATCTCTCATAATTAATTGACATATCGGGAATTTCCGATATATCTTAGTATCGTGGATCAGGTAGAAATTTTCAAAGCATTGTCGAACAAGACAAGATTGCAAATCCTTAATTGGCTTAAGGAACCGGAAATAAACTTCCCGGATCAAAAACAGCATGCCGGTTTTGAACATGGGGTTTGCGTCGGACAAATCCAACTGAAGGCTGGACTTACCCAGTCGACCGTTTCTGAGTACTTATAGCTTCTGCAGCGAGCCGGGCTCATCAAATCTACCCGTATTGGTCAATGGACCTATTACCAGCGCAATGAAGCGGCTTTTGAGCTTTTAAGCCAAATTATTCAAACAGAAATTTAATAAAACACATAAACAGAATGAATACAGACAACTTACTCAGGCCATTTAGCCTGAAATCACTCAATATAAAAAACCGGATCGTGATGGCGCCAATGACGCGTTCATTTTCTCCAAATGGCATTCCAACAGATACTGTAGCCGAATATTATCAAAAGCGGGCAGAAGGCGAAGTGGGATTGATTCTCTCTGAAGGTACGGTCATTGATCGGGTATCTTCATCAAACGACCCCAATATCCCCCATTTCTATGGTGAACAATCCTTGGCCGGATGGAAAAAAGTAATCGACAAGGTTCATGAAGCAGGAGGCAGTATGGCTCCACAGATATGGCATATGGGCGTTATGGATAATCATCGTTCCGGCTGGTTGCCTTCACAACCCTTTGAGGGTCCGTCTGGCTTAAACCGTCCGGATTTCAAAAATGGTAACATCATGACAGAAGAAGATATTGCAGATACCATTTTAGCTTATGGAAAAGCTGCCGCTGATGCCAAACGTTTGGGCTTTGACAGTGTTGAGTTACACGGGGCACACGGCTATTTAATTGACCAGTTTTTTTGGGATGGCACTAATAAACGTACGGATGAATATGGCGGAAAAACACTCGCAGAGCGTAGCCGTTTTGGTGTGGAAGTAGTTAAAGAAGTGCGCAAACAAGTGGGTGAAGACTTTGCAGTAATCCTTCGATTATCACAATGGAAACCTTCTGCATACACCAATCAAATGGCTAAAACTCCTCAGGAAATGGAATATTGGCTAAATCCGCTTTCGGATGCCGGAGTAGATATCTTCCATTGTTCTCAGCGTCGTTTCTGGGAACCTGAATTTGAAGGATCAGATCTTAATTTTGCAGGCTGGGCAAAGAAAATTACCGGTAAAGCCACGATAACTGTTGGTTCTGTGGGTTTAACCGGCGAATTTTTAGCAGCATTTGCTGGCGAAAGTTCTGAACCAAGTTCTCTGGATGAACTGATGAGGCGCATGGATCGTGGTGACTTTGATCTGGTTGCTGTTGGCCGTCCCCTGCTTGCTGACCCTAACTGGGTTAAAAAAATCAAAAATGGTCAAAGTGATGATTTAAAAGGATTTACAAAAGCTGCGCTTGGAGAATTGGTTTTGGAATAAAATCGTGATTTCTCAGTAAAGGAACTTCTAGATTTTTAAATTAAGAGTACAAAGTCTGATGTGAAAATATCGGGCTTTTATGTTTTTTCCTGTTCCTTCATTGATAGATTTTGATTTTAACTTATCTATCTGAGCATAGAGATCAGATTAAAAGCCAGTATCCTTTACTTATAATCATTCACCAAATTTTATTTTAATTTTATGCCCAATCGGGATTAAAATGAAAGTACACCAGACTACGATATATGACATTGCCAGGGAACTAAATATATCCAAGTCTACAGTTTCACGCGCTTTAACCAACCATCCTGAAGTAAAATCTGAAACCCGAAAAGCCGTTCTTGAACTCGCCGAAAAACTGGACTATCAGCGTAATATGCTGTCGATCAATCTGATTTCAAGAAAAAGTAACCTGATTGGGATCATTGTTCCTGAGTTCAATACCTCCTTCTTCCCACAGGTGGTGATCGGTGCACAAGAAATGGCGAGCAAGCATGGTTATAATATCATTGTAAGCCAGTCGAACGAGAAATTTGAAACCGAAGTAGAAAATGCAAGGGTCATGCTAGCCAGCCAGGTTGATGGAATATTAGTCTCCATTACAAAAGAAACCCGAAGCTATGAACACCTGAAAATCTTTGAGCGTAAAGGTATTCCAATTGTTTTATTCAACAGGGTTTGCGATGAGATGATAGTGCCTAAAGTGGTAATCAATGATTATGAAGCTGCATTTGGAGCTGTTGAACATCTTATCCTGACAGGTAAAAAAAGAATAGCCCATCTGGCAGGCCCCGATTCATTAATCACCAGCAGAAAGCGCTTAAAAGGATATCTGGATGCCCTTAAAAAGCATAAAATATCGGTAGATGAATCCCTGATCATCCCATATGACCTAACTATTGGTAAGGTAAAGATCTATGTCAAACATTTAATGGATCTTAAAAATCCGCCGGATGGATTGTTCGTTGTTAATGATCCTGCAGCAATCGAAGCGATCCAAACGATTAAAAAAATGGGAATCCGTATTCCTGAGGAAATAGGAATCGTTGGGTTCAGTAACGACTATGGCTCCGACCTTATCGAACCCAGTCTGACCACCGTTGCTCAGCCACAAAGGCTGATGGGCAGTACTGCGATGCAATTATTGCTCGACCTCATGGACAAGGAGGTCTCACAATGGAAAGCCGTTACTAAAACCCTCGATTCAAAGCTGATAGTCAGAAACTCCAGCATGTTACAGGAATCAGAACCTACCTGATTCCTAATATTTTAATTCATTTAAAAAACCTGCACCTCAAATATTGCTGCCGGAACATTAATTAGAGGATGTTCGGGGAAAATCCTGATGGAAGAGGTACTAATCGCCTTATCTAATATCACTTCATTAACTGTTTGATAATTACCAGACTTTTCAAAAATCACATTGTTGTCAGCATCCATAATCCTGTAATTTCTAACCGTATGGGGTACAACACGCTCAGGATGAACCCTGAGGGTAGACTCCAGTGGATGGTCAAAATCTGAGTCGAAGAACAATACTATCCGCTTAATCAGTACATGTTCATCCCATGTTAAGGTAACATAAGGCTTTGCATCATTAAGATCGGCTACCCAGGCATTAGCTGCATTTGTTGGACGGCAGAATCCATTAATAAGGTTTGAAACTTTAAAAGGTTTGAGCGCAGCAGATAATTTAAATGCCAGATTTTGTTCTGCCGGTCGCCTTGAAGGAAGCCAGAACTCAAAGGAGTCAATTCCTATCCCATCCGGGGGCAACTGTACCCCGCTTGTGGCTACAGCTTTATTGTAGCGGTTCATTAACATCATGGTTCCGGTAAGGAACATTTTGCTTGTTTGAACTGAAACAAGTTCATTTTTCAGGATACAGACAAAAACATATTGCTCCTCCCCCATTACATGATCAAATTCAACGTTTAATGTACTCTTACCCGCGGCTACAGGAATTTCACGGCTCTCAAGGATAATCTCAGGCGTGTAATTGATTTGTTTAGCACTGACACGTAATTGAAGACTTAAAATTGTCGCATCTTCTGCATCAACCTCAAAACTGATATTTATCTGATCACCAGGGGCAGCCGGTAATAGTTGTGCAGTAGAATATTCAAGTTTCTGCCAGCTGCCATCAGCCTTTAATTCTTTAAGTTTAAATTCAGAACTGGCACTGATATCTGCTTTATGCGCTAAATTTGTTCTTTCCGGCACCAATCCTGGAATAAAATGTCCCCTTTGCATCAGTTCCTGCCTTAACTCCTGAACTTTTGGAGAATTAGCCAGTTTTGAAGGCGTAATCTTGTTCTTCAGGCAATATTGAGTGGCCAAACCCAAAACCTGAGCAGAATAAGATACTGTCGCCATTACTCTTGAAGAACCGAATGCCACGTGACTTGCACTTATAATTCTACCTGCTAACCAGAGATTTTTAATGTTTTTGCTGTACATGCATCGAAGCGGGATCTGATATATCCCCTTTGAATGCCATTGATTACAGCCCGGCCTGTCACTAAAAACCCCGTCGGCGGGATGGAGGTCCAATGACCATCCTCCATAAGACACTGCATCCGGATGTTCCCGCTGTTCCACTACATCCTTTTGGGAAAGCATATAATCTCCTTCAAAACGCCGGCTCTCCCGCTTACCAGGAATATGTCCAACCCATTCCAGTGTCAGATTTTCGGCTTCAGGGTATTTCCCTGAGTTTTTAACATGATCCCAAATACCATAGATTACTTTCCATAATTCCCATTTAATCTCTTCGGTCTGATGTATGGTATCCAGTCTGCCCCCGTATTCAAGCCACCAGAGTTTGCAACCATGATCACTGATATCATACGAACGGTATTTAACAATAGAAGAAACATCTTTTAATGCATAAGAAGGAGCAGTAAATGTTATCGGACGACCGGCATTCTTTGTGAAAAAATAAATAGAATGTCCTAAAAGTTCTCCGTATTCCTTATCAGGTGCAAAACCTTCGTCAAATTCATCCTTTGACTCCGCTCCCATCCTGAATGCCGCACCGGCCTGAAAAGCAACTATCCCATCACCTGATGCATCGCAAAAATAAGGTGCTGATAAAATGTAACGGGTTGAGTTCTGGCTGCAAAAGCCAATTACTTCACTGATCACATCCGGAGCCGATTTTACTACTTCATAAACTGCAGTATTTAAAAGAAGTGTTAGATTCTGCTCATTCTTTACCTTTTCCAGCAAAATGGTATCCAGAATAATTGCATTACCATCCGGGTTCCGGTACATATTCTCAATCAGAATTTCACTTAATACCCCACCTTCCCTCGACCAGCGATTATTATTCCCCATGCTGGAAGTCGCTCCTAAAATCCACAATCTCACTTCGCTAGAGGCATTTCCACCAAGTACAGGCCTGTCTTGTACAAGAATAACTTTTAAACCCTCCCTTGCCGCAGCAATGGCTCCGCATGTACCTGCGATGCCACCTCCGATGATAACCAGATCAGCATTCATTGGACGCTCATAAACCGAACGACCGGCAGAGGAAAACTCACTTTTAATCATAAGTTATATATTAACATTAATAAACAGACTAGTCTTTGGAATAGAATAT
Organism: Sphingobacteriales bacterium 16-39-50; assembly: GCA_002257025.1. Lineage (GTDB taxonomy): Bacteria > Bacteroidota > Bacteroidia > Sphingobacteriales > Sphingobacteriaceae > Daejeonella. Next base: position 522,632 of record NCHA01000001.1, read on the forward strand.
AATTCTTCTTGACGCCCTCCATGGGATGATTGCGAGTACAAAAATCAATGCCGCTATCGAACCCAAAAGACCAAAATTATCTTCCGTAATTAAACCCAGAACCAATAAGAGAAATGCAGTAAATGCTAATGCAAATGCAGTTATTTTCAAACCAAATTTGTTCTGTTGTAATGATTCACTGATCTCTTCTTCTGATAAATTAGCCTTTTGAGCCTTTCTGGAGATTTTCTGGGCTTTAAATTCCAGGTATTGCGGACTGAGATAATTAGCAAAATAGGCCCTGATCTCATTGGCAATCAGCAGTACCAGGGGTACACCTACCCCAACCAGCATTTCCTCTGCCCTGCTTAGCTTGAAATTGATAAGGAAGGGTAAGATTATTTTAAATATCAGATTAATTCCTAAACTGACGTAAGTGATAATCAGCGTAGCTTTTCCGCTCAGCCTTTTGGAGAATAATGCCCAGATCGGAGGAGCTAAAATCGGACCGCCAGTAATGGCACCAACACTTATGGTTACATTCACCAAACCACCAATATAAGGAACCATGAGTGCAATTGCAATCATTCCCAAGCCAATTAGCCAGGATGAAAGACGGGCAACCCGCATTAGCTTACGGTCGCTTGCCGCCGGATTGATCCTGCCTTTATATATATCATTGGTAAAAACAGCTGAAACAACATTTAGGGTTGTATTTGCAGATGCTGAGGTTGAAAAATACATCCCGGTTAGCATTAAACCCAACAATCCGGGAGGAAGAACCAATTGACAGATCATTAGATAAGCATTTTCTGTATCCAGTCCGGTTAAGGCAGGATTAATGGTCTTGTAAATCATTGGTGGAAGCATCCATAGCACCGGACTGATCAGATACAAACCCGCAAAAAGGTAAGCTACCTTTGTCGCTGATTTACTATCCTTAACACTGGTATAACGTTGTACAAAGGTCCAGTTCCCTCCGATGTAAAAAATATGATAAAGTGTAAATGCAATGATAAATCCCAGGGTAAATTCACCATTAATGAGTTCAAAAAAACCTTCCTGTGCATTCGCCTGAAAATTAGTCAGTCCTCCTGCAGCATCAAATGACAAAGGAAGTATAATCAATACGGCTGCAGTTAATATCACAAATTGCAGAATATCAGTCACCATCACCGCCCAAAGTCCGCCAACAGCGGTATATGCGATCATAAATAAACCCAGCACGATAGTAGATGGCATCAATGGATAGCCTAATGAAGCACTGACAAGCTTTGCAACAGGATACAATACTGTTCCTTTAATGAATAAAGAAACCAGCATAAAAATATAGATATAGGTCTTTTGTACCTGTGGACCAAGGCGCTCTTTGATAAACTCTGCTGCAGTAAGATTACCTGTAGATTTCCATAAGGGTGCAAGATACATACCGCTGATCAGGGCACCAATACACATAGTCCACTGAATGGTAATGGCAACCCATCCGTACTTATATGCTATTGAACCCCATGCGACAAATGTTCCGGCAGAGAAAAAACTCATGAAGAGCGATAATCCGCCGATAAACCATGGAACTGACTCTCCGCCAGCAAAAAATGACTTTAAATTAATTCCTGTTCTTGCGAAAACAAGTCCTATGCATAATACGAATGCCGAAAAGACAAAGATGACTATGGTATCTATATTGGGACTCATAATTAATTAAAATCTATATTAAATGCCTCTCACTAATTTAAGACACTTAAACCCTATCCTATTGATCACTTATTAATAAGCCATTCCATTCATTGCTCTGAATGAAACACTTATATAAATGTATTGTTAAGATTAAAAATAAATCTTAAGCCATCGATAAAAATATTTTCGGGAACAGTCCCGATTTTCGGGAGCGATCCCGGTGAAGTACATCTTTCTCAAAAAATCTGATTTATTAAGTCTTTAATTTCAAATATTTAAAGAAGATGCATGACTTAAGGAATGTTATGCAATAAAGCCTAACAGCTTAGAAAATATTTATAGATTTATTAAAAATTATAACGATGATCAAAGCACTTTCCGTAAAAATTTTATCCCTTGCATTACTTTTCTCCTGCACATCATCTGTTTTCGCTCAAAATGAAAAAGCTGAAGCAGATTTGCGTGAAATAATGAAAAAACTGGATGTAGTGGGGCTTTCTGTTGCAGTAGTAAAAGAAGGCGATATCATTTACAGCAATTCTTTTGGCTTAAAGAATATTGAGACAAAAGCACCTCTTACAGATACAGATATCTTCCGCATTGCATCCATATCCAAATCATTCTCAGCAACTTCTATCATGCAGTTAATGGAAGCCGGAAAGCTTTCACTGGATGATGATTTTAGCGATCTGGTTGGCTTTAAAATCAGGAATCCGAAATTTCCGGAAACAGTGATCACGTTGAGGATGATCTTATCCCACACTTCCAGTATTAACGACAGTCAGGGATATTTCACACTCGATGCAATTAATCCTTCCAAAAACCCGGATTGGGCTAAATGTTATAGCGACTATGCTCCGGGTAAAGGGTACAGGTATTGTAATTTGAATTACAATATGGTAGGTACTGTTATCGAAAAACTAAGTGGTGAACGCTTTGACAACTATGTTAAAAATCATATTTTGAATCCTCTCGGACTTTATGGCGGTTACAATGTAGACTCACTGGATGCAAGCCGTTTTGCAACCTTACATGAATATGATGCCACAACAAAGACATTTAAACCATCTCCTGCGGCTTACAATCCAAGACGTGAGGAAATAAGAAATTATGTAATGGGCTATACAACTCCTATTTTCTCACCTACCGGAGGAATGAAGATCTCTGCTACAGACCTTGCAAAATACATGAGCATGCACATGAATATGGGTAAATATAAAGGCAAGAGAATTATGTCTAAGAAAAGTGCAAAACTAATGCAGACTAAAGTTGCAGAAGAAGAAGGCTATGCTTTGGCACTCACAAACCTAAATGATCTCATACCTGGCAAAATGATGGTTGGGCACACCGGTTCGGCTTATGGATTATACAGCGCGATGTTTTTCCATCCCAAAGAGAAATTCGGCATTGTGGTTATTACCAATGGATGTAATCCTACTTATACAAAAGGGATTAATGATGTTCTGAGGGCTGGGGTGAATAGTTTGTACGAGAATTTTATAAAGTAGTATCAAGAGCCAAGAACCAAGAATCAAGACTGAATCCGGGTTCATTTGAAATTTTAAATTCAAGAATATTGACTATTTCTAAACATTTCACAGATGAAAATCAGTTTTTATAGGCATGAGATCCCTCCTGCGTCGGGATGACAGTCCAGGGTTGAGAATTAGGAAACAAGACTAAATTCAGGTTCAATTCAATTTTTTTTCAAGGATATCAACTAAAACCAAACATGTTGTAATTAGGATAATTTACTAACAACCAACAACAAACCAACTAACCAACCAAATTTTGTAAAAAATAAGATAGAAACCTCCTTTACAATTTCTTTTCAATAGACTTGTATTTCAGGATTTTAAGCACTTTCCTTTTAAACGATAAAACCATTTCAGATGAATAAAATATTACAATCTGTTCGCCGACAAAAAATGTCAAAACTTTATGTCATTGCATTATTAGCTGTGTTTTGCATAGTGTATGGATTTACACTTTACCAAACTCCCAAATTGCCTCCGGGTGATCCGAATAATGCCGGACTGGTTCTTCCCGATGGATTTGAAGCCCTGGCTGTGGTCGATAGCCTGAAGGGTGATGCAAGGCATCTCGCAGTAAACAGCAATGGAGATATTTATGTAAAAACCCGTTTGCATGCACTTACTGAGGGTTATGGCAATGTGGCTTTAAGGGACACTGATGGTGATGGTAAAGCTGATATCATTACTCATTTCAACAAATATGAAAGCGGGCAGTATGGTACTGCTATGAAAATCCATAATGGATATCTCTATTACAGTTCCAACCTAATTGTATACCGTCAGAAACTAAAACCAGGTCAGTTAGTACCTGACAGTAAGGTAGATACGATAGTAATCGACAATCCGCCAAGCCATTCCCATCAAACAAAACCTCTGGCATTTGACGGAAAGGGATACATGTATGTGGGTTGGGGTGCCGGTTCTGATGTCTGTACCAACGGTCGTCCGGGATCTATGGGCGCCGGAAAACCGGATGCTGTTATTCCAGGTGAAGGCTGTCCTCAGCTAATCGATCATAGTGGAATCTGGAAATTTGACGAGAATAAACTGAATCAAAAACAGGAACAAGGTTTAAGATATGCGACAGGCATGCGCAGCATTGTTGGAATGGACTGGGATAAGGCCAGTAACTCTCTTTATGCAGTAGTTCACGGAAGGGATAATTTCAGAATGCTTTGGCCGGGAATGTATTCACCATGGGAAAGTGCAGTTCTTCCATCTGAAGAATTGTTTAAAGTGCATCAGGGAATTGACGGTGGATGGCCATACTATTATTATGATCATATCCGGGGCAAAAAATATTTAAACCCTGAATATGGCGGCGATAAGATCAAGGAAGGTAATGGCGCTAAATTAACAAAGCCTGTAATGGGCTTCCCTGGCCATTTTGCTCCAAACGATATTCTTTTTTACAAGGGTAACCAACTTCCGGCCAGATATAAGAAAGGTGCATTTGTAGTCCTGCATGGCTCAACAATCCGCCAGCCTTACCCTCAGGGGGGATATTTTGTCGCATTCGTTCCGATGGTAAATGGTGTCGTTACAGGCCCATGGGAGGTATTTGCAGATGGATTTATCCAAACTGATCCGGTATTAACTGCAAATTCAGCAGGTTATCGTCCGATGGGAATTACCGAAGGACCGGATGGCTCATTGTATATCAGCGAGACAGAAAAAGGAAAGATCTGGAGGGTGATGTTTAAAGGAGATAAAACGAAATTCGGAGCTGCTCAATTGGCAAAAATGGTGATCCGGAAGAAAACTGCGAGCAATATCAAGGATCCTGACCCAATAAAAGATGATCTTGACCGCGGTAAACCTGTGGTTGCATCAGCCGTTTATACAATGTATTGTGGCGCCTGTCATCAGCGTGATGGAAAAGGTGATGGCGGAAGATTCCCACCATTAAGTGAATCTGAATGGGTGAATGGAGATAAGACGAGACTGATCAATGTAGTTTTAAAGGGTCTATCCGGTCCGATCACAGTTAAGGGATTACCATACAGTGAAACCATGCCAGCACATGGCAGCTTCCTGAATGATGATCAGGTAGCCGAAGTATTGACCTATATCCGCAAAAGCTGGGGGAATAATTCGGATGCGATAAGCCGTGAGGAAGTTGCATCAGTCAGACGATCAGGGAATTAATGGTTTTAGATAGATTTTAAATACTGTGCTGAAAATTTCATTCAATCGAAAGAACGCCTTGTTGTATAGTGCTGTAGTATTTACCGGCATTTTAACAATCTATGGCTTTACACATTACACCAAGCCATCTTTACCTTCGGGTGATCCCAATAATGCAGGACTCTATTTGCCTGATGGCTTTGAAGCTCTGGCAGTGGTTGATAGTCTGAAAGGTAGCGCAAGGCAGCTTTCAGTAAACAGCAATGGCGATATTTATGTCAAAACACGCTTTCATGCCCGTACTGAAGGATATGGAAATGTGGCTTTGCGGGATACCGATAATGATGGAAAAGCAGATATCATTACCCATTTCTCAAAATATGAAAGCGGTCCATTCGGAACTGCAATGAAAATTCACAATGGATATCTGTATTTCAGCTCAAACCTGATGGTTTTCAGGCAGAAACTGAAAGCGGGACAGCTCCTCCCCGAGAAAAAAATCGACACAATCGTGATTGATAATCCCCCAGCTCATATCCATCAGGGAAAATCCATTGCTTTTGACGGCAAAGGATACATGTTTGTTGGCTGGGGAGCCGGATCTGATGTCTGTGCTGACGGAACTCCAGGCTCCAAGGGTCAGGGTAAACCTGATGCTACAATTCCAGGTGAAGGTTGCCCCCATCTGATCGACCATGGGGGTATCTGGAAATTTGATGAAAACAAATTGAATCAGGTTCAATCCCAGGGATTGAGATATGCCAATGGGATGCGGAGTGTGATTGGTATGGACTGGGATAAAAGCACGAATTCACTCTTTGCAGTAGTCCATGGCAGGGATTATCTGCATATGCTCTGGCCAAAACTATTTTCTCCCTGGGAAAGTGCTGTACTGCCTGCCGATGAGTTATTCAAAGTAGATCAGGGAATTGATGGCGGATGGCCCTATTATTATTATGATCAGATAAAAGGAAAGAAACTCTTAAATCCTGAATATGGAGGGGATAAGATCAAAGAAGGGAATGGAGCGAAATTAGCGAAGCCTCTGGTAGGATTCCCCGGACATTTTGCCCCAAATGATCTCTTATTCTATAAAGGAAATCAGCTTCCGGCGCGATACAAAAATGGCGCTTTTGTTGTGCTTCATGGGTCTACGATCCGCCAGCCATACCCCCAGGGCGGTTATTTTGTGGCATTTGTTCCAATGCTTAAAGGTGTAGTTACTGGTCCATGGGAAGTTTTTGCTGATGGTTTTATTCAGACAGACCCGGTAGTAACAGCTAATTCAGCCGGGTACCGTCCAATGGGTATTGCCGAAGGACCGGATGGCTCTTTGTATATCAGTGAAACAGAAAAAGGAAAGATCTGGAGGGTGATGTTCAAGGGCGATAAATCTAAATTCGGGACTACTCAATTAGCTAAAATGGCTATAAGGAAGAAAACTGCAAGTAATATCAAAGATCCTGATCCTGTAAAAGACAATCTTGAATTAGGTAAACCTGTGGTTGCATCGGCTGTTTATACGATGTACTGCGGCACCTGTCATCAGAAAGATGGTAAAGGAGACGGAGCCCGCTTTCCCCCTCTTGAAGGTTCAGAATGGGTAAATGGCGATAAAAGCAGGCTGATTAAAATTGTGTTGAGTGGTTTATCAGGACCAATAACAGTCAAAGGCGTTCCATACAGCGAAACCATGCCTGCGCATGGCAGTTTTCTGAATGATGAACAGGTAGCTGAGGTATTGACCTATATCCGCAAAAGCTGGGGGAATAATTCGGATGCTGTGACTAAGGCTGAGGTTGGGGCATTAAGATAGCGGGAAAGAAAAATTGATCCCAATAAAATGAATATCAATGAATTATGTATAAATACGCAATCATACGAATTTAAAGCTAATTCTTTATTCTGTTAAAAGATTGATTGGGTATACCAAGACCAGGAAAGATCCTGTATCAAATCCTATACTGTTTCTACGAAACTGATTTAATCATTGTCCATTGATAATGTTAGTCAGAAAATTCATCTTACCAACCAGTATAATTTGGCGGATTCAACATATTTAAACGTAAGTAAACAATCAATTGGGCTCTATGATGTGTTTGATGATCCTGAATTAAATTCAAAAATTGAACCTTATTTAACTTTCTGCCTGAAAACGGAAATTCTTTAGACAATGATTCTAACCTAACATTCATAATTGCTTGACCGGCGAATTCATAGGCCCCTGAAACAAAATCAATTGCCTGAACCTTAGTCATATCTTTGGCAATAACTAATTGATTAGCATTTAAGTACGGAGCTTCAGTTATAAATGTAGATGATAACCAGTAAAGGTTTTTTCCGATGTGAATAATCTGCTCCTTAAAGCTCATTTCATCAGCTACAGGCTTGAAATCATACATCGATTCAGGCATTAATTCAGCAACCTTCAAAGTATATTCTTTCGCATTTTTCAATTTTACAGCATGACTCTGAATAAGTAATTTCTGATCCTGGGCCATAGATTGAACAGACACGAGCAATAAAAAAACTAATAATTTCATAATTTTAAATTGGATTCGAGCAAAAATACTCACTAAATCAAAACTTGAATTTTATTTTTTTAGATCTTAAGTACAATCGATTTAATTTTACCCAATTTCTTTTGGAAAAATAATATTAGACTTTAAACACTTGATTTATTGATTTATGAAAGTCCAGCCCAGCATTCTGCTTGCTTTCTGACCCTGTTTCATCTCAATTGTTCTGACCTCTTTTACACCCAATCTTTCCAGGGCCTTATAACATGCTGCCAGTGTTTCTTTTTTTGAAACAAGTGAGGTAAACCACTGAACCGATTGCGCAAAACGGACACTTTCTTCAATCATCCGCAAAACAAAACGCTCCTCCCCTCCCTCGCACCACAATTCCGCATTTTTACCGCCAAAATTAAGGTCGATCCCGGCTTGTTTATCTTTACCCAGATTTTTCCATTTTCGCGCTGTCCCTTCTGCGGCTTCTTTCATTGAAGAATGAAAAGGAGGATTACAGATACTTAAACTGAATTTTTCTCCCGGGTGAATGATATCTGTAAAAATCTGATCTGCAGAACGCTGTCTTCGGATACTGATGAATTTTGACAATCCATTGGCTTCAATAATATTTGTTGCAGATCGACTGGCAAGCTGATCGATCTCAGAACCCACAAAAGTCCATCCATATTCATAATGGCCAATTAATGGGTATATACAATTTGCTCCAACTCCAATATCAAGGACTTTGATATGTTTGCCTTTAGGAAGCTTTCCATCAGCTCCAATCAACAAATCTGCCGCGTAATGAATATAATCTGCTCTTCCGGGTATTGGCGGGCATAGGAAGCCCTCAGGAATATCCCACAAGCTAATATTGTAAAACTGCTTTAACAGGGCTTTATTCAATGCTTTAACTGCATTTGGATCTGTAAAATCAATAGAAAGATCCTGAAATTGGTTTGTCGAAATATATTCAGCCAGTTCAGGGCAGGCTATGATCAGTGCAGGGAAATTATATCGATGTCTGTGCCTGTTGCGGGGATGAAAATTATCTTTTTCTACAGGTATTGCTTTCTTTTTGAGCATTCAGCTAAATTATCTAAATAACGTGAGTTCGATATTAAACTATCTAAAGATTAAGATTTAACCACATAGATTGGCTTCTATTATGCTTTAAAAGAAAAATAGATTGTAAATCACATAGATTGAAGCGAAGCTTCAAGGCTATCTGTGTCTAAAATGTAGCTTAGAAACTATAAAAAGCTATGTTTCTATGTGGTTTATTTAAATATTAGTCTGGTTCACGTTAAATATAGTTAGCTTAGAATGAGTACCCAACCTTTCTAAATGGAAATTCCGTTTTCCTCAAGGTCTGTGACATCATCAATATCACTTAGTTCATCGAGTAAGGCATATGAAATACCATGATTAATGAAATCATCAATTGTCTTTGCAAAAACCTTGTCTGTACTCCAGGGCTTGTTGGTAAACAAATCAGGGTAAAATTTAGTTAATCCAAGAAGATAATACCCGCCGTCATTTGCAGGGCCTATAACAGCATTATTTGATTCGAGCAAAGCTACCGCTTCCTCAAGATTTTCAGTTTTTAACTGCAAACAATCACTCCCAATAATGATAATCCGGGTAAAACCCTGATCAAAAAGCTCTTTGAACGAATTTAACATGCGTTCACCAAGATTATTTCCGTTTTGTTTTCTTTTAGTATAGCCGGGAACGCTCCAAAGGTCATAATCGCACACTTCATCCGCATAATAAATAAACTTTCTGAAACTTAAGCCTCTGGTAATTTCAAGGGTATGCTGAAGTAATTGAAGATAAATTGCAAGAGCCCGTTCATCGCCAATATCCTTTGCCAGACGTGTTTTTACCTGCCCCGAAATAGGGTTTCTAACAAAAATCACTAAAGCGGTGGTGCTGAGCATGGTCATTTAAATTGTAAGGCTTCCTCCACAACTGGATCCATCGCCTGCGGTACATCCAAAACAATGCTGCTTTACAACAATATTCCTGTTCTTCAGATTCTCAAAATCAAAATCTGAGATATGCTGGCTATTTAGAGTACTTACTTTAAGGTCAAGCATCTGATTAAAATCACAATCATACAAATATCCATCCCAACCTACTGAAAGGGTATTACGGCACATGAGATTTTGAACGGATGCAGGATTAAAAGCTGCTATCAGTTTATCCATATACCTGCTGTAATTCCCGGAGCTCAATAAATAATCGAGATACCGGCTGATGGGCATATTTGTAATCGCGAAAAGCTGGTTAAAAACGATGCCATATCTTGAAGCGAGTTCCTTTTTATATTCCTTTTCAAGTGCTGCCTGTGATGGAGGAAGAAAAGCTCCGGCCGGATTGTAAACCAGGTTCAGAACCAATCCGCTTCCCTCCTGTCCGTAACCCACCAGATTAAGCATTTGGAGGGCCTTGATAGAGTCTTCAAAAACACCATCACCACGTTGTCTGTCGGTACGATCCTGTGTAAAACCGGGCAGAGAGGAAACTACTTCCACCTGATGCTGCTTAAAGAATTCCGGTAGATCATGGAAGCGTTTATTAGCGAGTATGATAGTCAGATTGCATCTCACCATGACATGCTTTCCAAGTTTTTTTATCTGCTCTACCAACCAGCGAAAATCAGGATTAAGTTCAGGAGCACCTCCTGTAAGGTCAACTACATCAATATCCGAGTTTTTAAGCACATCCAGACATAATTGCATCATACTGCGGCTCATCATTTCCTTTCGGTCAGGGCCCGCGTCCACATGACAATGCTTGCAGGTTTGGTTGCACATTTTGCCCAGATTCAGCTGCAGGATGTCAATACCAAAGGCGTGCAGTGGATACATTCCGCTCAGCTCTAGTTTCTCATTAAAGGTCGGATGAATACTTCCTAAGGAGTTTTCAAGTACCTCAAGCTGATTTTCAGAATCTGCTAAAGGATGGTGCAAAACTTTTAATGACTTAATCATACAAATTACATTCCAATTTCTTTGACCTTGTTCATCATCTGTACACCATGAACAAGAACCGCACCACCTTTTATTGCAGAAGCCACATGGACAGCTTCCATCATTTGTGCCTCACTATAACCCTTTTCAAAGGCATCGCTACTATAAGCATCAATGCAATATGGGCATTGCACAGCGTGAGCAACTGCTAATGCAATCAGTGATTTTTCTTTTGCTGTTAAATGGCTGTCCTTAAAGACCTCACCATAGTAAGAAAAGAATTTATCGGCCAGTTCTTTCTGGTATTCAGCGATATTGCCAAATTTTCCAAGATCACTGGCCTTGTAATAATGATTTTCCATCTTCTAAAATTTTTAATATCGATTTACTTTATTTACGTGAAAAACTGGTTTTTGGCTTTAAATAAAAGGAATTAAGCTACTTAATAACCAAATCTCAATTTTGACAAGTAATATGAATTCGCTCTCAAATCAGATCAAATGAACGTGCATACTGACTCAATTCAAAATAGGATTTTGTTTCCAGTTTCTTTCTGATATTCTTGCGATGGGTATCTACTGTTCCTAATGAAATAAAAAGCTCAATTGCTGTTTCAGATGATGATTTTCCCAAAGCCATATATTTTAAAACTTCCCGTTCTCTTTTACTTAACCGGCAATAACGGTGATGGTTTTGCCTCAGAAAGTTGTTTTCATCAAGAAGTTTACCTGCTTTATTGACCATATGATGCATCGCATCTATTGGAAATGAAATCGTTATAGTATACAAAGGCCTGTTTTGCTCATCACGATAGAATATCCTCGTACTGCTCATATGCCAGGTCCAATCCAAATACTCACGGTATCTTACCTGCTGAAAATAGGTAATAATCTCATCATCGTTATTTCTTTCAAGTAAACCTAAGATTTTCGGAACGTAATCTTTAGCATCTGCTTCATTAAAATACCGGGAATAGTAGTCTTCTGCAGAGCTGTTCTGAAGTTCTTCCAAACTAATGTCCAACTGTTCTAATCCCATCTTCGACATCCACATCACCCTACCCTTGAGGTCATGAATGATCATAACTCCAGGCATCAGGTGCTCTACTAAAGCAATTTGTTCTATTTGCTGCTTAAAATATGAGAAATTTTCGACCACTTTCATGTTTAAATTAATGCGCTGTGTTTTTTACCAGACCCCTCAAGATAATTAGATAAATGGATATAAAATCAGTATTGAACAACTGAAATCAGGAATATGCTCTAGTTCAATCAATTAGTTTTTTATTATCCATCCAATTGAAAGTGATTCTTAGAGAAGAAGTGATTTTATTTTTATATAAAAAAAGGACGGGATTTCTCCCGTCCTTTAAAAACAAAAAAGACTTTTTTACTTTAGTTAGGAACAATATCGATAATTACTGTTCTGTTATAGAAACGTTCTTCAGGAGTGTTATTATCAAAGGGTGATTGATTGATGTCCTCTCCATAACCTATGGTTTCGTAACGTACATTTCTCTTGCCTGCGGCGTTCAAAGCACGCTCAATTATTTTTTGAGTTTGCATAGCTCTGCTTTCAGACAATGTATTGTTGTATTCATCAGATCCAATGATGTCGGTATGACCATGAATAATTACTCTTGAACCATCTAAAACCAATGGAACAACTGTTTCCACAATGAATTTTTCATAAGAATCAATGGTTTTTGTTTTATCGAAATCGAATAAAATACTAAAGCGATAAGCTTTTTCTAATGTCTCGGTTTGACGCTCCAAACGGACCATGCTTTCTTTCCTGACAGTTAAACCATTTTTGGTCTCACCGGTCATCACAACTTTATAATTGCCTTCAGCACGATCACCCAGAATATTCTTGCCCGGCACACTCACTAAATCTCTGGTAAAAGGGCCCAGATGTTGTGTATTACCCTGATCATTTGTAATATCCATTGACCAGGTTTTTAGAATTTCTTTAGCTCCTCCTACCTGAAATACAACATGGCTATCCATTGGATCAACCTGAATTGCATCTATAGTTACTGGCTTCATCATACCACCCCCAACTTCAAGCATCAATTCTGGTGAAGAACTAACAATATCTACACGACGATCTCCTTCACGAAGAAGTGTAAGCTCTTTTTTACCACCAGGTTGTTCTGAAGGAATTAAGGGCTTGGTACGACCATCTGTTGTAATGCGGTTTGCATCAATACCAAATCTGTCAACAAGATAGTATTTGATAGCTTCAGCAAATTCTTTACCCTCTCTCGCTCCTTTTAGTGAAGCTCCACTCAATGAAATGCTGCTTCCTGGATTTGATCGCATACGATCGCCGGTGATATTCAAAATGTTATGATAAACGTTCATCTGACGTGCAGAACGACCGGTCATACTTTCAGTTTGAACACTTTGTAATTGCACCTCCCTGAATGAACTAGCCTGATCTTTACTTAGCATAACATAACGATTAGGTATTTGAGATGATCCTTCATCAAAAAATACATAATTACGCAATGGAAGAGTTTCACTGACCTGACGCTTCAAAGGAACATACTTAGGAGCACGAACCGTAAAAGTAACATCACGTACAGGTACTGCAACCTGAGCTACCTGCTCTATAATTGCAGCAGCTTTTCCTTTTCCGAATTTAAGGGCTGCACCGATTCTAAGTGTTGAAACCGACCAACTTTCAATTGTACGGGTATCCTGACCGAAATATGGATGATAGGAAACAAAAGGAGCTAAAACAGCCTTATTTACACTACTGGCAGGAGATAGCTGAAATTCATATCCAACTCCAACCTGACCTGATAAAAGCGTTTTACGGATTGCACTAAATTCCCCTTCAGTATCAGGTTGTTTCTCCTGAGTATACCAGAAATCTTTTGCAAGATTAAATGCTACGCGCGGACCTGCAAAAAAGTATAAATTTGATTTAGGCGAGCCTAAACGTAAACTAGGCTCAACAGTTATATAACTCAGATTAGTTTCAAGTGTAGCCGGACAGTCACAGGGTGCGATCACACCATCAAACTTTCCACCACGGCCATCATAGCCTATATTCAGCATTCCTCCCCAATAGGGTCCGGGGCGAAATTCCATCAAAAATGAACCAAAAGGTTTAACACCTTCACCTTTGTGAAAGGCTGAAGGAACAAATAATCCATTATTCATTCTTTGGGTCGTTCCATCGTAAAAGTTAAGGTTGGCTGCTCCTGAGAGTCCAAACCACCAGGTTGGCTGCGAGGTCTGTGCCCCAGCATTGTTTTGAGCAAAGATGATCATCAGTATTAAGATGGTCCATCGCTGCAGTATTTTGTTTATTGTTAACATGAGGTTTCTCTTTAATATTTTGTGTGATAAATATTTGTTTAAAATCCCCCCGAACGAGTCGGGGGAATTTATTGAAATTGTTATGGCTTAATTACTGTACTTGCATTCAAAGTCACAGCTGTCTGTGCCAATAGCCGACCGGTAAGTCTTGAACCAGTATTCATTGAAACAAGAGTTTTACTCAGAATATTTCCACTTACATTTGCGTTTGAGCCGATGGTTGCCTGTCCTGATACCACCCAGAAGATGTTTTTAGCTTGAGCTCCACCTAATAATGTAATTTTCGCATTATTATTAATGGTCAGGTTCTGTGCAATCTGGAATACCCATGTATCATTTGGACCACCCGTAAGTGTTACACCTGCACTGGTAACTAAAACACCAGTACTCCATTTGTAAAGTCCCGGAGGAAGAATCCTTCCGCTGATGTCACCGGCATACAGACCTACTATGGGAGCAGGTGTAATCAGACCATTTGCAGTTGTAAATGCAGTTTCCATATCACTTACCGCCTGCGTCATTTTAGCAGGAGTTGGAGCTGCATAATCAGATGCGTAGGCTTTGCCAGTAACAATTGGCGTATGTGAAGACTGCCCATTGGTATCCATAATCAAACCAAAGCCTGTCAGAGCAGTTGCTGCAGCAGGACTAACACCAATATCACCTGTAATTGAAGTTACACCGGTTGTTGAGATTCCTGATTTAGTCAGGATCGCAAAATCTCCGGCTGTTCCAAGATTAACAGCTGTAGGGCCAACTGCCGCGAGTGGTGTGAAGTTAGCTGTGATATTTTTATTGGCGTTCATGGTTACAGTTAAAGGATTTACCGAACCTGTAGCATCTCCACTCCATGATGAGAAGGTATAACCTGCAGCTGGGGTAGCTGTAAGAACTACCGTACTTCCACTGGGGTAAGTTGGCTGATTCGCAACTTTTGCAACCGAACCATTCACTGCATTAACTGTAAGAGTATACTGATTAGCAGGTATCGCAGTGAAATTAGCTGTGATATTTTTATTACTGGTCATGTTTACAGTAAGTGGATTTGTTGTACCCGTAGCATCACCACTCCAGGAGGAGAATACATAGCCTGCAGCAGGTGTTGCTGTTAGAACTACATTACTTCCGTGATTGTAAGTCGCCTGATCAGGTGCTTTTGAAACTGTACCATTTACTGCAGTAACAGTCAGCGTGTAGGTATTCAATAAGAAATTTGCAACCAAAGTTCTGTTAGCAGTCAAAGCAAACGTATAGCTCGGACTTGCAGAAACTACCGCTCCGCTTGCCTGATCCGTCCAGTTTGTAAAGGTATAACCTGTATTTGCTACTGAAGTTATGGTAACTGATGTTCCGGATGCATATGCGCCTTCACCATCTGTTGTTCCACCTGCGGTAGGACTTGATGTTAAAAGAACTGCAAACTGTGAGGCCGGTATTGCCCTGAAATTGGCAACAAAATTTCTATTTGCATTTAATGTGAACTGAATGTTAGAACTTGTAGAAACCCTCACACCATTTTCTGTCCAGTCAACAAAGGTATAACCTGCGTTTACTCTTGCTGATACAGTTACACTTGAACCTGCATCAAAAGAACCGGCTCCAATAGTTGTTCCGCCAGCAGTTGGATTGGCCGACAATACCACAGCAAATTGACCAATTGGAATAGGTTCAAAATTCGCGATAAGCGTTCGGTTTCCATTCATAGTGAACTGGTAACTCGCACTGTTAGAAACTGCCGGACCATTATCAGACTCAGTCCAGTTAAGGAATGTATATCCGGCTGCTGGCACCGCACTTACCGTTACTACTGAACTTTGAGCAAATGCTCCACCGCCCGTAACTGTTCCACCAGCAATTGGATCTGCTGATACGGAAACAACCGGAATTGTAGTAAATGTCCATACATAATCAGCAACCATCGCGGTACGTAAAGTATCTGTAACAGATTTGCTTATTGTTCCGGTATAAGTTGTAAATGGCAAAAGATCCACATCAGGATCAAATGTAAAAACAGCAGCATCAGCTGTTGGTGCTATTTTCCCTGCAATTTGGGTTGTTCCCTGCCTGATAACAAATGTTGAATTGTTAACGGTAGAAGCCTTCATTACGGTATTAAATGTTGCTGTTATTACCTTATTAAGCGGCACATTAACAGCCTTGTCCATCGGATCGGTAGTAACCGTCGGACAAAGTCCGACAACTTCTCCTGTAAAGTCATCCTTCTTACATCCTGCAAGAAAGGCCACAAAGAGTAAAGCCATAAAAGCTATGGATTTGCTGATTGTATAATAGCCTTTGCTTTTAAGCGTTTGAGGGCTATTATTAAAAACAGTAATTTTTTTGTTCATAATATATTTTATATAGGTTTTTTATAGCCCCATAGTATGAATTCAACAGACCACAGGACTAGACAAACCTACCTAAGAAAGCAAATGAGGATGTTATATTATTCTGGAAATAGATTACATAATTCACACATTCTGATGGAGCATAGGGCTGCATACAGTAATATTTTTGTATTGTGAGGGAGTCATTCCTGTTACTTTTTTGAACTGCGACGAGAGATGAGCCACACTGCTGAAGTGCAGTTTCCAGGAAATTTGAGTTAGGGTTAACTCATTGTACAAAATCATTTCCTTAACGCGGTCGATTCTGATTCCAATAATAAATTGTTCAATGGTGGAACCGGTGGTTTCAGAAAATATATTTGCGAGATATGTATAATCAAAATCCAGCCTTTTGCTCAAATAATCCGAAAAATTCGTTTTAAGAGGCGCATCAAAATTATAGACCAATTCAGTAATGGTATGCTTGATTTTTTCTACGAGTATAATCTTTTTGTTATCGATTAATTCAAGTCCGGCACTTTCTAATGTAAACCTGAAATCACGGAGTTGCTCAATGTTTGGAGTCTTAATTGTTTTAACCCTTCCCAGCTCAATTTCATGACAATAAATTCCAAGTTTTTCAAGCTCGATTTTTACCAGCATTTTGCAACGGGTGCAAACCATATTTTTTATAAAGATCTCCATCGACCTTATAATAGCAAAGGGAGTGCCTCATTAAATATGGATCCATGAAACTGAAAACAGGTTCATCCTGGATACTTTTCTTATGTTAGTTATTTAGATAAACTGTCCTAAAATTATCTTTTAGTATAATTTATTATTTAATAAGATTACAAATTATACTTTTAGTTAACATATCTCCATAAGACAATGAACAATATTCCAATTGCCCGAATTCTAAACAACGCTCATTATAGTGGAAATTGTGTATTGATAGGACTAAATATAATCTGGAATCTACCAACAAAATCAGAAATCCCAAGCTATTTCATTACTCCAATCCCCTGCCCTTCATATCCTGGAAATAGTAGTCCCTTGTCTGTGATCTGAAGATGTCGTACTGCTAGCTCCGAGAAAATACTCCTAAAATCAGTTGTAACGGCCAGATCCCTTCCATCTTCCAGATTTTCGGGTGCAAGGGTGTCCACTTTCCCATGTACAATTCCCCCATTCACATCATTGCCCAGTATGAAATTACAGGATGCGCGCCCATGGTCAGTGCCACCAGTACCGTTTTGCTTTACCGTTCTCCCAAATTCGGTCATAGTCATTACAGTCAGATCATCCTGATAAACTTCCATATCCTTCCAGAAAGCCATGATACTCTGACTCAGATCTGTCACATTCCTCGCAAATATCCCATTTGCTGCACCCTGATTAAAATGGGTATCCCACCCCCCTGACTCAGCAAATGCAACTTCAAGTCCAACATCCATTTTTATTAACTGAGCAATCTGTTTCAAAGAATTACCAAGCGGACTGGCTGGATAAACAACATCATTAGCAGGTTTATAATTTCTTACATCAGTTTTCTGAAGCATTTTAACCGCATCAAAACTGTCTTTACCGGTGGTTTTTAATAATCCTGAAGCAGTTTGGTCATAAAGCTCTTCAAAGCTTTTAGAAATCCGGTTGGCACTCATTGGATTACCCCGCATCTGGATTGAAAAATCCTGAAGATTGCTGATTGCCAGAGCAGGCATTTCACCATAAAATGATCGGGGCATTGATGATGTCAGACTTACAGCCTGAAAGGGTGTTGCTTCGTGTCCAAGCAAGCCAACAGCTCTGTTCAGCCAGCCACTGGAAGTACCTTTATTAAAAGGTGTTCCCGATTCCATATAATCCTGGGCATCAAAATGTGAACGAGTATTATTGGGTGAACCCATTCCATGTACGATTGCCAGACGTTTTTCACGAAACACAGATTCAAATGCCTGCATTGCGGGATGTAAGCCAAATCGTCCGTCAAGATCTATTAATGAAGGAATATTCCCACTCTTAACTGCCTGCATAAATAAACCGGGTCTCGCGGCTTTCAGGAATTGATCATTAAAGGGGCTAACAGCCATCAGGCCATCCATTGCCCCACGCTGAAATATGCTCACCAGAATTTTCCTTCTTTTGAAAAGTGCTGGTTGCTGCACAAGATTGGCTGCCTGAGCCATAAAAGTGGGTATCCCGCCAATCCCAATCCCAAAAAGTGTGAGACCTCCTGCTTTTAAAAATGCTTTTCTTGATATCATGATCTGGTAATTTTATATCATTTCCTTTGAAACTCCGGAGATCCCAAAATCACCCCAACTACTTGTGCAAGCATCAAATTGCCAGCATTCTGTGTTTGTCCCTGACTGGTCCCTGAAATCACTCTGCTTCCTTTTGATTCTGTAAGATCACTCATCTGCTGAGCATCTTCATTTACTATTATTGCCTTTGGCTGTTGCACTAAATTGAGTGATGCAGCCCTTTCAACCTTATTAATAAGTTCAGGATCATTTAACAGAGGAATTAAACGTGCAATCGTTTTTTCGAGATCCCGTTCCGGGAGAATTAATTCGCTATACTGATGCAATGCAGATTCAGAACTTTCAGGTTCCCTGTTTTTATTCAAAGCAAGCAGATTTAGCCTCACTCCGGGAATCCGCTGAGCAGCTAGTGCCAGACCGAAATTCATCCTGTTCAGCAAGGAACCTGTATTGATCCAGTATTGTCCCTTATCCGGAAAACCAGTGGGAGCCTGATAAAAATACATTTTCTGACCCATTCGGCTGATCCAGTTGTTTAGCTGGAATGGTTGACTAACATCAGCATTCAAACCTCGTACAGCACTGATAGCCAGTTCAAAAGGAGATTTTGTCTTCTCACGTATAGCCTCAGCGGACCAGAATTCAGGGGAAGATACCATACGAATCAGGATCGCTGAAATATCACCATCCTTCTGCTTAAACGTTTCTGCCATCTTTTCAATCAAAGTTTCAGATGGGTTGTCATTAACAAATCGAACCGCTAGTTTACGGGAGATGAATTTCGCGGTTGAAGTATGATTAGCGAGCATTTTTAGAAGTTCAAGACCCTCTTCATAAGCACCATTTGCAGCAAAAACTTTACCCAGAACCACTTTTTCGCCTCTGTCATGCCGATTTGCAGCAAAAAGAAAGTCTCCCTCTATTACAAAACCTCTTTTCTTCAAGTTCTCTATACCTGCTTTTTCAATCATATTTCTCAAAGGATTTCCATAAGCATTGTCCATTGGGTAAACCGACCAGCCTGTCAGAACCCGGGCTGCCTGAGTTACATCCGATTGGGTATAACCTCCATCCACTCCCATGGTGTGCAACTCCATCAATTCACGTGCATAATTTTCATTTAGCCCTTGATTTTTTCTGTTCTGCTGAACTTTTTTCAAGGACTGAACCCTTGCAGAATCAGTGTTGGCCATTTGCATTCTTGCCTTATTAACAATCTGACTCCTGACCCTATCATTTACAGGCATTAAAGTACTCTCACTTGTCCCCGAACTGCTAAAATTATCCAGGAAGAAAAGCATAGCGGGAGATTTTGCCGTTGCAATAAGCAAATCTTCAAACCTGCCATTCACATTAGGCCTGATCACATCCCTTTCATAAGCTGGGATATATTCAGCACAAATATTTTTGGTGATCGAAACGTTAAAATGGTTGAACCAGAAATCTGTTAAAACTTCCTGAAGCTGATTATTACTGTATACGGCTCTTAAGATCTTTTGATTAACAAGCTGTCTGAACAGTTCTGCCTGCGGTCTATAACCCTTATCTCGCATATACGTTGCCAAACTTGCACGGTACTTCTTCATATCAGACAGATTAACTGAATCCTTGTTAATCAGTCCGTCTTTTATCGCCAATCGCAAGATCTGTGCATTCTTGGGAAAGAGTTTAACGACTTCTGCATTGCTAAGATTGATGGCATCATATGAACTCAGCCTTTTATTCAGCTCATCATCCTTCTGCCCGGCGGCCAATTGCTGGGAAAACCATTTCTCCAGTCCAATGTCGACAAGCGCATCAATATCCCCGGGACGGGCTCCGAATGTAAAACGATTCAATAAGTGTGCGGCAGCCTGACGTTCGGTCAAACCGGCCTTTTTGTAAGGAAATTTAATCTTGTCAGATTCAGAAATTTTGAATGATGAACCGACTATCAGGTAAAAAGCCAGAAAAAGGGGCAGATAAAAGAATTTCAGAATATTTTTCATAGTGTTTATCCGGATTTCTTCCTTATGACTATCTAAATCGTCGAGGGATTAATTCTTTCTGAAATAATTGCTTTGTTCCAATCAAAGAAACATTGCTTCGAGGAAATTATTTAAAAATATAGAGAAAAGATCATCAAAATATAAATAACCAGCCAGCTAAATAAGATCATACTTTATAATTTTACCATATTCCATAATTTATCGGGCAAATGGATTAAATTCATATTTTAAAATCGTATAGAATATTAATATCGGACTACAGATTAATTGTATTGAAACCAAAATCAATAATTAAAGATGAAGATCAAATACATCCTTTTAGCTGCACTATTTATAACTGTAACTTTTCATGCCAGTGCACAAATTGCAGGTAAATGGAGTATAGAAAAAGCTAATAGTTGGCAAAAAGAGCATCCATGGATCAATGGGGCCAATTTTATTCCAAGCAGCGCAATCAACCAGCTGGAGATGTGGCAGGCTTCCAGTTTTGATCCCCAAACAATCGATCGTGAATTGGGTTGGGCTGAAGGAATCGGCTTTAATACCATGCGCGTTTATTTACACAGTCTTGCATATAAACAAGATCCTGCAGGCTTTAAAGGCAGAATCGATCAATACCTCAGTATTGCCGATAAACATAAAATCAAAACCATTTTTGTATTTTTTGATGATTGCTGGAATAAGATTGGTGTAATCGGTAAGCAACCTGCTCCTAAACCGGGAATACATAATTCAGGTTGGGTTCAGGATCCGGGTGATCCGAATTACAGGGAGACTGAGAACTTTCCTGCTCTTGAAACTTACGTGAAGGATGTAATGCGTCATTTTGCTAGGGATAAGCGTATTCTTTTATGGGATTTATATAATGAGCCGGGTAATTCGGGCAAACTGGATACTTCCCTGCCTTTGTTAACAAAAGTTTTTGAATGGGCAAGACAAGTTAATCCTGATCAGCCATTATCTGTCGGACTCTGGAGGTGGGATTTTGAAAAACTGAATGCATTTCAAGTTCTGAATTCCGACATCATAACCTATCATGACTATGAAGCATCAGAATGGCATAAACGAGTCCTGCAGGTATTGAAGACCCATGGCAGGCCCATGATCTGTACTGAATATATGGCAAGAACCAATAACAGTACTTTCGCCAATACGATGCCGATGTTGCAAAAAGAAAATATTGGTGCAATTAATTGGGGGCTGGTTTCCGGGAAAACGAATACAATTTATGCCTGGGATAAGCCCGTTAAGGATGGTGCTCAGCCCGAATTATGGTTTCACGACATTTTCTGGCCTGATGGCAGACCTTATCGTATTGAAGAAACTGATCTTATCAAAAAACTGAACAACAAATAAACACCTGAATCTGATTAAAGGATTAATTTTGTGAGTATAAAAGCATCCCTGATAATTAGATATGAGAATAAATTCAATTAATCCTGCAAACGGACAAGTAATTCAATCATATCAGGCACATACTCCAAAGGAGGTCAGTAAAATCATTACCAATAGCCATCTAGTCTGTAGAAATTGGAAAGAAACCCCCTTTTCATTACGAAGCAAGCTTTTGCATATTGTGGCTAAAATCCTGCGCAGCAGAAAGGAAGAGCTTGCTGTTCTTATGGCCCTTGAAATGGGTAAACCCTTGCCCGGAGGTCGCGCAGAAATCGAAAAATGCGCAGAGGTTTGTGAATACTATGCTAAAAATGCAGAACAATTCTTAAAGGATGAACCTGTTGACACCGATGCATCAAAAAGCTATGTAAGTTTCCAGCCTTTGGGAATTGTGCTGGCGATCATGCCCTGGAATTTCCCTTTCTGGCAGGTCTTTCGCTTTCTTGCCCCTGCCCTGATGGCCGGCAATGCGGCATTATTGAAGCATGCTTCCAATGTTTTCGGCTGCGCCATTGAGATTGAAAAGATAATTATTGAAGCAGGTTTTCCTGAAAACCTGTTCCGAACACTGCTGATTCCCGGTAATGAAGTAGATCAGGTGATTGAAAATCCACTGGTTCAGGCTATTAGCCTTACCGGAAGTACTGAAGCGGGTAAAAAAGTTGCGGCAAAGGCAGCCTCATTACTCAAGAAATCAGTTCTGGAGCTTGGTGGAAGTGACGCTTATCTGATTCTGGAAGATGCTGACCTTGAGCTTGCAGCAGAAAGCTGCGTAAACAGCAGATTGATCAACAGCGGTCAAAGCTGCATTGCTGCCAAACGTTTTATAGTTGTAAAATCCATTGAAAAGGAATATACTGAACTTTTCAGACAGAAAATGGCTGTAAAAATAATGGGCGATCCGATGGATAAAAATACCGATATCGGTCCGCAGGCCAGGCCTGATCTGAGAGATGAACTTCATCAGCAGGTAATGAAGAGCATCAAACTCGGTGCTAAATGCATTTTAGGGGGAGAAATACCGGCCGGAGCACATTCCTTCTACCCTCCAACTATTTTAACTGAAGTAAAAAAAGGAATGCCTGCTTATGAGGAAGAACTTTTCGGTCCGGTAGCAGCTATTATTTCTGCTAGCGATGAAGAAGATGCTATTCGGATTGCCAATGACACATCGTTTGGATTGGGTGCTGCGGTATTCACAAAAGATTTAAAACGTGGGGAAATAATAGCATCCCAGCGTTTGGAAGCAGGTTCTTGCTTTGTCAACGCTCTGGTCAGATCAGATCCGCGTTTACCTTTTGGAGGGATCAAACAATCAGGTTATGGCCGGGAGCTTTCGCTTTATGGGATCAGAGAGTTTGTAAATATTAAAACGGCTTATATTAAATAATTATGGAGAACACTATGACCGACGTAAAGTTTCAGCTTTCCCACTATTGTAGCCTCTCCCGTTCTTTTTATCCAGGTCAATATACTTTTTCAATAGCTAATATACCTTCTTATCCGGTTGATCCGGAATAAAAATGTGTATTAATAAATGCATATGTTCACATAGAATACCGCGGACTATAAAATTCAATAAACAGGTCTGCTTCCACAGTAAGAGGGAATTGCAGACCTGTTTAATGATCATTTTTTTATTTCTGCAGCAGACAGGTTAAATACTGTCTGGTACACTTCATCAGGTGAAGTAATCAGGTTTAAAACTTTCATCCTAAGTGGCGTACTTTCAGGATATTTCCAAATTGCTTTCAGGGTAATTGTTGTAGTATCATGTGCCGGCAGTGTGACTTGCCCAAAGGGGTATCGTTCAATGTCAAAATCGGCTGAAGCCTGTATTTTAAAGGGTATATCGCTATTATTGAACAGTTTTATATTAAGTATAGGTTCACCGTTTCTTAACTGACGTTCTGTACTAACTTGTATAGCCGCTTTGAAAAATGCATCCGCCTCCAGCTGTCTGGCAACCAGGTAATCATCAAAATAGAGGGCTGTCCTTCCAGCCAGCATAGCCTCTTTCAAACTTTCTGCAGTTTTTTCTTTAGCAAAAACAAGAGTCATTGGGCGATGTGTTTTCGCATACCTCGGTGAATTGTCATAGTGTTCATCGGTATTACAAACCATAGTGAGATTGTATTTCATGGCAAGTCGATGAGCCAGAATATTATACACGCCTGAATTAACAACTTCAACACCTTTAAGTATTTTCCTTTCCAATAATTCTTTATGAAAAGTAGTGAAGATAGCTGTATCTTTTTTATCCCACCATGAATAACCTGGATGGTTGTAAAAGACAAAAGCATCCTGCTTTTTGGCCTCCAAAAAAGGTGCAAGAAGCTGTTCATGAGTTATTGTATCCTTCATGATGAATTTTTTCTTCCAGTTCTTCATGTAATCACTGGGCAAAATATTCGCATCTTTGATAAACAGGGCATTGTTATGATAAGGGGGTACCCTCGGAGAGATTTCCAGCCCTTTAATAATCATAAGATTTTTGTTTTTAGCAGCTTCAACAGCAATGTCATAAGATTGGTTATAATTCCTGGCAATTACCTCTGGAAATCCTTCATAATCAATATGTTCTGTTAAAGAAATCACATCTAGTCCATCGCGTATTGCTTCATTAACACGGAAACTTGGCCACACATGCCCATCTGAAAAGACTGTATGCATATGGAAATCACATTTTAACGTTTTATATCCCGGAATATCAGGAAGGTTAATTACCCGGTTTGTTCTTTCAGTAATTTGAGACTTTGCAATCAGACTTAAATTTGAAAGAATAAAGATCAATAGAAACCGAGTTAGGTATTTTATATTTTTCATTTCTTGATTGGTAATGGATGAATGAAAATAAATAAAAAGGCTGGCCGATGGCCAGCCTAAAATTCAAGTTTACCAGCCTTTGTTCTGGGTAAGCTTTGGGTTTAATAATATCTCATTTGCAGGAATAGGATAATAATAATTTTTGTCAGCATAACTTTTTGGAGTATTGCTGAGCCATACCAGATTCCCTTTAGTTCCTTGCGATAATTTCGAAGAGCTACCATCTACAACAAAATAGGTAACACCCGGAACTTTGCTTGTCGGAACTTTATCTACAAAGCTTACATCAGCTTTACCATCTTCATTTAAATCCAATAGTTGACCTTTGGCAGGAACGTAAATACCTTCGTAAACTTTTTCAAGTAGTTTACCGGCTCTCCACCTTCGTAAATCATCATACCGAGATCCTTCTGCAGCAAGTTCTATCCCACGTTCGCGGCGAATTTCGAGAATAAGCGGGTTACTAATATTTGGAAAGAACTGATTTTTCATGTAAGGATCAGCCACCACCGGCATTACTGATGAATTGCCTATACCGGCTCTGTTTCTTAAAGCTCCAACTGTTAGATTCCAGTCAGCAGCACTCAAGGTTCCCAACTCAGCTTTAGCTTCAGCAAAGTTTAATAATACCTCTGCATATCTTATAATCGGAATCGAATTATAGCTTTCAGTACGGGTGTCAAAATATTTATCATCCAAAGAGAACTTTTGTATTTGATAACCTGAGTAAGTAACGGTAAAATCGGGTGGTGCAGGAGAGCCGTCCGAACGCTTGTAGGCTCCCATACGAATTGTTTGTTGTAATCTTTTATCCCGGTTTTTAACCTCATCTTGAAACTCCATAACTTCATATCCAGGAAGATCGGTAAACCTGCTTCCATCAGACTTTAGATAGGTGTTGATGAACTTTTTGTCCAGGCCTAAGCGTGCTCCCAATGTGGCGCTGTTAAACCACCATGCCGCATTATGCCATTTTTTTAATGAATTATTATAAACAGATGCAAGTAATACCTCATTTGAAACCGGATTCTCACTGATAAATAGAGAGCGGTAATCCGAAGCCGGGTTACCTGTATTTTGAAGACGATACTGACCACCTTTGATAAGAAGATCAGAGGCATTTGCAGCTTCCTGTAGCCATTTATCAGCAGTGGAGTTCAGTCCTGCTTCTGGATGATACTTTCGGAAAGTACCTTCAAACAGACAGATCCTCGATTTCAGTGCCAGGGCTACCCATTTAGTTACCTGGGTGCTGGAATTATCTTTTGTACTATAAATATTTGCAGAAGCAAAGTCAATATCTGCCAATACTGAATCCATTACCATATTCCTTGGATCGCGTGCCTTATATATATCAGGATCATCTACCTTAAGCGTTTTTCCATACCAAGGCACATCTCCGAATTGTTTAACCATGTTATAATAGAACATTGCCCTAAAAAATTTTGCGATTCCTGCATAATGGTTTCTTGCTTTCAAAGAAATATTGGGATTATTATAATGCTCCAAAAAATAATTGATGTTCCTCAGGTTGCTCCAGTTCCATCCTGTTGCATCTTGGGCACTCAACCTGCCTCCAATATATCCGGGAACAGCATTCGGTACTGTTATATCAGCCATCACATCACCCTGATAAATCTGAGGTCCTGTGGGTAACATTTGTGTATAAAAAGAATTGATGTAGAGCTGTAGGTTATTTTCATTCGCAAATGCCTGCTCTGTGGTAAGCTTATCTATTGGTGCCTGATCCAGGTACTTCTCACAGGATGTCATTGTCACCACAAGGGTCAACAATAAGAGGATATTATTTTTTAACATGTCTTTTTAAATTATGATTTTAAAGTCCTAGGTTAATTCCAAAGGTGAACGATTTCTGCATCGGATATGAGAATCCATCACCCCCATTTGCATTTATCTCAGGATCTGATCCTTCAATAACCTCCGGGTCAAAATTTTTGGTAATCTTATACATAGGTGAGTATGTCCAAAGATTCTGGCCTGTAATATATGCTCTGATGGAAGATACTTTCATTTTGTTAGTGATACGAGCAGGTAAAGAATAACCCAGAGTTAAGTTTTTAAGTCTGATATAACTTGCATTCTGAAGATAACGGGTTTGAGGAACTGCCAGCTCACGAGTACCAGAAAGCGCGGTATAACCTCTGTAGCGTGGGAAATACGCATTTTGATCAGGATTTTGTTCTGTCCATCTATCCAAGTTGAATGTTGGAAGGAAGCTATAAGGACGGTTCGATTGTCCCCAGAAAAATGCTGCTTCCCTTGATGGGAACCAATCTCTCTTGCCAACACCTTGAAAGAAGAAGGATAGTGAGAAATTTTTCAAGCCAAGATCGCCGGTTATACCATAAGGTAATCGTATGGAAGAATTGCCAATTATCTTCTGGTCTCCCGGATCGTTCAATGTATTTTTACCATTATTCACTTTCCCGTCATTGTTCAGGTCTTTAAACTTGATATCACCCGGAAGTAGTTTATTTGCATTGGATACTACAAAATAGCTCTGGTTTGCGTGACTTGCAATATCCGCAGCTGATTCAAAAAATCCTTCAGTCTCAAAACCCCAAATATCGCCAAGCTTTTGTCCCTCGTAATAGCTTGATAATAAGTTATTCGGATTATAGAACTTGGTGATTGCTGAAACATTGTCCGCCAAGGTTAGACGAAGTCCATAACTCAGGTTTTTATTTGGCCCGATTTTGTCTCTCCAGCTTAATGAAACCTCCCAACCCTGAGTATTTAAATCGGCAAAATTACCTTTAGGTACAGCTGAGCCGAAAACCGAAGGCAACGGCTGCCCGGAAGTAATCATGTTGGTTGTCTTACGCTGATACCAATCAAAGGTGGTAGTCAGGCGATAGTTTAGGAAACTAATATCTGTTCCCAAATCAAGAGTGGTAGATTTCTCCCAGGTAAGTTCGTCAGGAAGTACAGCTGGCTTTTGAATGTAATTGGGAAAATTACCATTTACGATTACTCCGGATGTTAAAGGTGTAATAGTTTCAAGAAAAGTGTATGGTGCAATATTTCCATTGCCCAAAGAGCCATATGAGCCCCGGATTTTGAAATTATCCAGCCAGTTTTTAGTTCGCTCCATGAATTTTTCTTCAGATACTACCCAACCGGCTGATGCTGAAGGAAAAAATCCAAATGCTTGAGCTTGTGGAAATTTAGATGAACCATCATAGCGTCCATTCAGCTCAAAAAGGTATTTATCTTTAAAGCTATAATTTGCTCGATAAAATATTCCGGCAGTTGACCATTCGTAGCCACCACCGGTTAATCTATAGTTTAATCCGGTAGCCAGGTTAAAATCTGCCAGGTCATTAACAAGTAAGCCGTCCCTTTGGATGTAGCGGCTGTTAAATTTATCATATTCAAGATTACCTCCAGCAAGCACTTTAATACGATGGTTGCCTAGAGGCAGACTATACTCCCCAAAAAGATTTGAACCATAATAATTTTCTTCTGAAGAATTCTCTCCCAAATAATTTAATCCTGAATTAATTGTTTCTCCAGGTTTAATGCTGTACGGTACTGGAAAAAATTTACGAAGATCATTACTTGTTGACTTTAAATAAGAAAAGTCCCCCTTAATCGTAAGTCTGTCTTTAATCGGACGGGCTTCAAACGAGACTGAATTACGGTTAAAGCTTTCTCTGGTATTAGAGTTACTCTTGCCATAATAGAAATCACCGATGGAGTATGCACCTACTATCGACATACTCCCATCCGGATTTAATAAGGGAGAAACTGGGAATGCTGTTACCGCCATTAAACGCCATACGGCATTTACTCCACCCACCGCCGTTAATGGATACTTATAAGAATCACTTGAGAAGTCTGTGTTTGTACTCAGATCCAACCATTTATTAATCTTGATATTACCCTTCGCCCTGAAATTGTATTTATTGAAGTTATCCGAGTTATACCTGAAAATACCTTCCTGATTAAAATACCTTCCTGAAACAAGGAAATTTACTTTATCCGTTCCCCCACCCACACTTAACGAATGCTCCATCATACCTGTATTGTCTTTATAAAGTTCTTTAAACCAATCTGTACTACCATAATATTTGTAGCGACCGGTAACAGGATCAATAGAAACTTTTGGCAGACTGGGATTTTCCGAGCGGGCCTTTAATGAATCCAGATCAGAAAGGGAAAAGGGTAACTGAGAATTGATACTCTGTGGATGAGAAAGATAATCGTTCCATGAGTTAAAAGATTCATCGAAATTTTTTGCCCAGATATATCCGTCAGAAACCAGATCAGGAGTTACTGTGCGTTGATTGTTTGAATAATTCGCACTATAATTCACTTGAATCCTATCTGTTTTTGGAGTTTTTGTAGTTATAAGTACTACACCAAAGGCTCCTCTTGCACCATATATGGCTGCTGAAGAAGCATCTTTTAGTACAGAAACACTTTCTATATCATTCGGGTTTAGTGTACTCGGCACCCGGAACACCATCAACCAGAACAAGTGCACTTCCTCCAGAACCTATAGATGTTATTCCCCTAATGTTATATGTGGCGCCTCTGGTTGGCTTTCCATCAGTCATTTTGATATTCAGATTTGGAATAACCCCCTGAAGACCTCTGGTAATATTGTTTAAAGGGCGATCTTCAAAGTATTCACTTCCAACCTGATCCACAGCTCCAGTAAGGTTTGCTTTCTTTTGAGTACCATATCCCACAACAATTACTTCGTCAAGTGCTTTGGAATCGGCGACCATTTGCACATTTAAACTAGTCTGACGATCCAGGGTAATTTCCTGAGTATTATACCCAATAAATTTAAATTCAATAATTTCACCTCTTGTTGCCTTGATACTGAAATTACCATTACTATCGGTAGACGTTCCCTGTGTACTGCCCTTAATTCGTACAATGACTCCCGGAAGTGGGATTTGCCCGTCATCAATCACCTTGCCAGTGATAAGACTCTGTGCATTAAGGCTCTCTGAACAAATCAATACCATTAGCACAACCGCCAATGTTGACTTGAATAAATTGAAAAGAAAATTCATGTTTTTTTTTCTAGTGTGTGTTAAAATGATAGATTATTTTTTGACACAAGAGTAGCCTGGAATTGTTATGAATAAGTACGCTTAGTATTATTGTTTCAATATGTATAGGATAAGTCAGTGTTAAGTGTGAATGATTTTTTAACACTAAATAATGCTCTGCTTAAAACTGCGAAATCCTGAAATCGTACTTACTTGGTTTTAACCACCAAATTTACAGTTGGATCAATATCCAGGTAAATGGGCCAGTTATACTGAATAGACATTGTGCATCAATACATTATATCCAAAATAATGATCGATCACTTGAAGAAATAACAAAGTGAAATTAAAACCAGTACGGAGCAGAGAAATCACCATGCAAAATTGTGATTATCAGTATCTCATAATTTACCTCACACTGACCATCCATATATTAGACTATTCACTTAAAGCCCTATATTTGCAACAATTCAAGAGGCACTAGCCTGAGTATAAGTTTTCAATGAGCAAAAAAGGAAGAGTA
Organism: Sphingobacteriales bacterium 16-39-50; assembly: GCA_002257025.1. Lineage (GTDB taxonomy): Bacteria > Bacteroidota > Bacteroidia > Sphingobacteriales > Sphingobacteriaceae > Daejeonella. The sequence goes on from NCHA01000001.1 coordinate 553,129, forward strand.
CTGGTTGCAATGAGTGGTGGAGTGGATAGTTCTGTTGCAGCAGTTATGCTGCATGAACAGGGTTATGAAGTAATCGGCCTGACTATGAAAACATGGGATTATGCTTCTTCAGGGGGCTCTTCAAAAGAAACGGGCTGCTGTAGTCTTGATAGCATTAATGATGCTCGTGCCCTTGCAGTTGCCTATGGTTTTCCGCATTACATTCTGGATATCCGTTCTGAGTTTGGGGATTTTGTGATCGACAATTTTGTTGATGAATATATTGCAGGCAGAACCCCTAACCCATGTGTTTTATGTAATACCCATATCAAATGGGAAGCACTTTTAAAGCGTGCTGATAAGCTGGATTGTGAGTTTATTGCAACCGGGCATTACGCCAATATCCGTTTACAGGATAATGGCAGGTATGTGATCTCTAAAGGAAAAGATGAGCATAAAGATCAATCTTATGTACTTTGGGGTGTATCTCAGGAAAACTTAGCCCGTACACAATTTCCTTTGGGAAGCTTTGCAAAATCAGAGATCAGACAGATGGCAAAGGATATGGGACAACTGGAACTGGCAAATAAATCTGAAAGTTATGAGATTTGTTTTGTTCCGGATAATGACTACCGTGCTTTTCTAAGAAATAAGGTTCAGGATCTCGATGAACGTATCGGTCCGGGGAACTTTATGCTCAGCGATGGTAGCATCGTGGGTAAACACCTCGGTTATCCTTATTATACTATCGGACAGCGTAAAGGATTGGGTGTAGCCTTTGGCCACCCTATGTTTGTAACACGCATACTTCCCGAAAGCAACACAGTCATGCTGGGCACGATCGATGAACTAGAGAAATCTGAAGCTCTGGTAAGAAATATCAATCTGGTAAAATATGACAGCATACCTGAACCGATCGAAGCCATAAGTAAGATCAGATATAAAGACTCGGGTGCCATGAGTACCCTGACGCAGGAAGGCGAAATGATCCGGATTAATTTCCATCATTCAGTTTCAGGAATTGCACCTGGACAGTCGGCAGTGTTCTATGAAGGGAATGATCTGATTGGCGGTGGATTTCTGGTCTGATCTGATTCTTAACCAGATCAAATCTTTTTAAAATTTTCAATAATTCTTCCCTTTTTTAGTCCGGAAATACAATTCTGCGGGACGCTAATTTGTCTTTCCCTTTTATAATCCCTTTATTTGCAGAATATCAAAGAATTTAATGGCCAAAAATTTACTTATTGTTGAGTCACCGGCAAAAGCCAAAACCATCGAAGGATATCTTGGAAAAGATTTTCTTGTCAAATCAAGCTATGGTCATATTCGCGACCTGATCAAGACCGATGACGCGATTAATGTGAACAATAATTTTGAACAGCGCTATGAAGTTCCTTCAGATAAAAAAGCCGTAGTCAATGAATTAAAGAAATTGGCTAAGGATGCAGAAATGGTATGGCTTGCATCGGATGAGGACCGTGAGGGAGAGGCAATTTCATGGCATCTGTTTGAGACTTTGGGCCTGAAAGAAGATAAAACCAAACGCATAGTCTTCCATGAAATAACGAAAACAGCCATTCTCAAAGCAATTGAGACACCCCGAAAGATTGATTATAATTTAGTTTATGCTCAGCAGGCACGCCGGGTATTAGACCGCCTGGTTGGTTTTGAATTATCCCCGGTATTGTGGAAAAAGGTAAAACCTTCCCTTTCTGCAGGACGCGTACAATCAGTTGCGGTACGATTAATCGTAGACCGTGAGCGTGAAGTGAACAAATTTACCGCTACTGCCGCATTTCGTGTCGTAGCTGTATTTTCTACCGATAATCAAAAAGAAATTTTCAGGGCTGAATTGCCCGAACGCTTTGAAAAAGCACCTGAAGCTGAGAATTTTCTGAAGAATTGTATCAATGCAATCTACACGGTCAATAGTCTGGAAACCAGACCAACAAAAAGAAGTCCGGCTCCACCTTTTACCACCTCAACTCTTCAACAGGAAGCCAGCAGAAAACTAGGTTTTTCAGTTGCCAGAACCATGTCGGTAGCTCAAAAACTATACGAAAGCGGTAAAATCACCTATATGCGTACCGACTCGGTTAACCTATCGGATACTGCATTGAATGCCGCTGCAGATGAGATCAGATCTGCGTACGGTGAAAAATACCACCAGTTAAGAAAGTTTAAAACCAAATCTGCAGGTGCACAGGAAGCTCACGAAGCGATACGTCCTACCTACTTCGAGCAGCATAGAATCAGCGGTGATTCATCAGAACAACGTTTGTACGAACTGATCTGGAAGCGTTCCATTGCTTCCCAAATGGCAGAAGCTAATTTTGAAAAAACCACTGCAAAAATTAATATTTCAACCCGTCCTGAAGAATTTGTGGCTAATGGTGAGGTAATGAAATTTGATGGGTTCCTTAAGGTTTATTTTGAATCTAAAGATGAGGAAGAAGTTGAAATCAATCTAGACGACGAAAACGAAAACTCAATTTTACCACCTTTAAGCAAGGGTCAGCGTCTGAATTTGCGTGAAATGAATGCTACTGAGCGCTATTCCCGACCACCGGCACGCTATACCGAAGCCAGCCTTGTTAAGAAGCTCGAAGAATTGGGTATTGGTCGTCCATCTACTTATGCTCCTACCATATCCACAATACAGAACCGTGGATATGTTGTTAAAGAAGAACGTGAAGGTAAAAAGCGTGATTTTCAGGTAATAAGCCTTAAAGATGGGAAGATCAGTTCTGCAACAAAATCAGAAAATACCGGAGCAGAAAAAAATAAACTATTCCCCACAGATATTGGCGCTGTAGTAAATGATTTTCTGGTAGAACATTTCAAGGGTATTGTAGATTTCAACTTTACTGCCAAAGTTGAAAAAGAGTTCGATGAAATTGCGCAAGGATTAAAAAACTGGACAGAAATGCTCCGCTCCTTTTACAATCCTTTCCACACTGAAGTAGAAAACACTCTTCAAACTGCAAACAGGGCCAGTGGCGAAAGGGAACTGGGTAACGATCCTGAAAGCGGGAAGAAAATATCTGTGCGTATTGGCAGATATGGACCTTTTGTTCAGATTGGTGAATCCCAGGAAAATGAGGAGGATGAAAAACCAAGATATGCAAGCCTTCGTGCCGGACAAATGATCGAAACCATCACTTTAGCCGAGGCGCTTGATCTTTTCAAACTTCCTTTCCAGCTGGAAGATTATCAGGGCAAGGAACTTAGCGTGGGTGTGGGTCGTTTTGGGCCTTATATCAAATGGGGTGAAAGTTTCATTTCATTACCTAAAGGTGAAGATCCGCTTTCAGTTAATCTGGACCGCGCTATTGAACTTATTGATCAAAAAAATATTGCTGAAGCTCCTATAGCCCAATATGAAAACCTGCCTGTAACCAAAGGTAAAGGAAGGTTCGGTCCATTCATAAAGTGGAATAACCTCTATATCAATGTCCCTGTACGCTATAATTTTGATCAGTTAGGTCAGGCAGAGATTAACGAATTAATTAGTAATAAAGTCGAAAAAGAGTCCAACCGATTTATACAAACCTGGCCATCTGAAAAAATAGCACTTGAAAATGGAAGATGGGGACCTTTCATCCGTTTTGGCAAGCAAATGCTTAAACTTGGAAAGAACAAAAGCACCAACGACAAATACAGTCCTGAGGAACTGGCTTCACTTTCTCTGGAAGCCGTTAAAAAGCTGATCGAAGAACAGGTTCCCGATGCATTTGCAGCGAAAACTAAAAAGGTTGTAAAGAAAGTTGCAGTTAAGAAAAGCACCAAAAAGCTAGTTAAAAAATAGGCGAAGAAATAGGAAATAAGGTTGTTTACCTCATGAAAAAAGATTTGCCTGAAAATATAGTTGAAAACGTTGCAATAGCTGTCGTTCTGGAGTCCTCAACTCCAGAAGTTAAAAACTGGAAGGTTTATCTGCTAAACCTGAAAGATGAGCCTATTGAAACTGTCCTTGTAAGTTCTAAAGGATATGGTGAAAAAGATGGAAAACAGGTAAAAACATCCATTTTACGTCATTCTATAGGCACAGTAGCAACTCAGGACTATGCAGCCATTGAGCTGATTGATGAACAGGTTCTCGGCCTGACTAATGAATATTGGTTAAGTTATTATATCAATGGTCAGATTTTTGACAAGAAATTCATCTTTGTACCTGAAAGTATCATTGATACCAATCTAAGCAGAATCCCGCTGCTGAACATGCCTGGGGTCATGATTGGTTAATCAATTTGCATAAATCAAAACCTCATATCCTGCAAATAAAATAGAAGCCTATCTTTGGGCATGGATTCGAATCAAACCTTAGCCCAGCTCAGCGCAGAAGAACAACGTGTTCTAGGTTCTCTCATCGAAAAAAGCAGAACCACTCCCGATTATTACCCTATGTCAATTAACGGTCTCCAGTCGGCTTGCAATCAAAAAACTTCAAGGTATCCGATTGTACAGTATGATGAAGAAACCATTATTGAGACCTTAAATTCATTAAAGAAAAAAAGTTTAATATCCACTGCAACAGGAGGTTCAAGCCGTGTAGTTAAATACAAACATAACCTTGGAATTGTCTACCCGCTGGTTCCGGCAGAGCTTGCTTTAATCAGCTTACTCCTACTAAGAGGACCTCAAACACCCGGAGAACTGAATACAAACTCCGGAAGGTTATATGAATTTGAAAGCATTGAAGAAGTTCAGGGCACCTTACAGGATCTTTCTAAAAGATGTTTTGTAAAAGCAATTGAACGTCGCCACGGACAGAAAGAAGTACGTTATGTTCACCTATTTGGTGACAGCGTGGAAGATCCTGTTGATTATCACTCAGGCATAAATCCTGCATCTACCGATCAGCTTAATGCCCGGGTTGAAATCCTTGAGAAAGAACTTTCAGAATTAAAAGAGGCATTCAATAAACTCCTGTCTGAATTAACTTAGCCGTTTTCTAAGCTTATTTTTATAAAAGCTTTATAATGTGTAATTTACTAATACTGATAAAGATTCATATATGTTAGAAAACATTGATCTTCAACAGGTTTTAGTGCTCGATATTGAAACCGTTCCCCAATACCCTGCTTTTAAGGAATTACCCGCAGAATATCAGCAATTATGGGATCAAAAGACCCGCTTTCAACGCCGTGATGGTGAAACAGCAGCAGAATTTTATTCCAGGGCTGGAATACTGGCAGAATTTGGAAAAATCATTTGCATTTCAGTTGGAATCTTCTCAAAAAAGACAGAAACACTTTCCCTGCGTGTAAAATCCTTCTATGGCGATGATGAGAAGGAAGTGATTCAGTCATTTATTGATCTATTAAACAAACAGTCCGATTCCCTTATTTTATGTGCCCACAATGGCAAGGAATTCGATTTTCCCTATTTATGTCGCAGGATGCTGATCAATGGACTGCAAATACCCGTTCAATTGAATATCCATGGAAAAAAGCCCTGGGAGATCATGCATCTGGATACGATGGATCTCTGGAAATTCGGAGATTATAAAAACTATACCTCGCTGAACCTGCTTGCTGCGGTATTCAATATTCCAAGTCCGAAAGATGATATTGATGGAAGTATGGTACACAAAGTTTACTGGGAAGACAATGATCTTGAACGGATAAGGATTTATTGTGAGAAGGACGTGATTACTACTGCACAAATCCTGCTGAAATTTAAATCTTTAGCTGCCCTATCCACAGATCAGATTACTATTGTGGAGCGCTGAATGGCATTTCAATGATCATTTGAATGTTATCAAATGGTAAAGAAGCTTATTATTAGCTGCTTAAGCCTTATCTTAGGGGAAATTAGTAAAAAATGTCAAAAAAGAAATCAAACAACTTTAACCTGGTACTTACCAAACTCATTACTGATGTGTTTGAAAAATCAGGTAATAAGCCATTAAATTATAAACAGGTTGCATCAAAACTTAACCTCCATGATGATGAAACCAGAGTCTTAATACTGGAGGTTTTAAAGGAAGAAACCAGAAAAGGAATTCTTCAGGAGCCTGAAAAGGGTAAATTCATATTAAAACAGCTTAAAACATTCGTAACCGGCAAGGTAGATATGACCAGCGATGGTTCAGCCTACATTGTCAGTGATGATGAATTTGAAGAAGATATTTATGTAGCACCGCGTAAACTGCGCAATGCCCTTCACGGTGATATTGTCAAGGTATATGTCTATGCCAAGAACAAGGGCCGCAAAAAGGACGGAGAAGTTGTGGAGATTCTACAAAGGGCCAAAATGGACTTTACAGGAATTATTAAGCTTTCTGACCGCTTTGCCTTTTTTGTACCGGATGACCGGAAGATGCTGCATGATATTTTTATTCCTTTAGACGGACTCAATGGCGCTAAAGATGGTTATAAAGCTATAGCTAAAATTGTTGACTGGCCTGAAGATGCCAAAAACCCGATTGGTGAGATCACCCATGTGCTAGGTAAACAGGGTGAGAATAATGCTGAAATGAATGCCATTTTAGCGGATTATGGTTTTCCTCTTGCTTTCCCTGATGAAGTGGAGAAACAAGCAGAATCTATCAGTGAGGACATTACTAAAGAAGAAATAGCCCGGCGCAGGGATTTCAGGGAAATCCTGACCTTTACAATTGATCCGGCAGATGCCAAAGATTTTGATGATGCCATTTCATTCCAGAAATTAAAAAATGGAAATATTGAAGTAGGCGTTCATATTGCTGATGTTTCCCATTATGTTAAACCTGGATCTGCACTTGATAAAGAAGCTTTTGAGAGGGGGACATCTGTTTACCTGGTCGACAGAGTGATTCCTATGCTTCCTGAGCGATTATCTAATGGCTTATGCTCACTTAGGCCTAATGAAGATAAACTATGCTTCTCGGCCGTGTTTGAGCTCGATAATGACGCCAATGTCGTTGAACAATGGTTTGGACGGACAATCATCCATTCGGATACCCGCTTCAGTTATGAAGATGCTCAGGAGGTACTTGAGAATAAAAGCGGCAAACATAGTGAAGAGCTTTTAAAGTTAAATGAGCTGGCCTATAAATTGCGGGAACGTAAATTTAAACATGGTGCAATCAGCTTTGAAAGTGTAGAAATAAAATTCCGTCTGGATGAACAGGGAAAACCGCTCGGGGTTTATGTTAAAGAACGTAAGGATGCCCATAAACTGATTGAGGATTTCATGCTTCTGGCTAATAAAAAGGTAGCCGAATTTGTCGCAAAAAAGGGCAAAGGAAAGCAGAAATTGACTTTTGTTTACCGTTCACATGATTCACCAAAAGAGGATGCCTTATTGAGTTTCTCACAGTTTGCATCAAAGTTTGGCTATAAGATTGATATGAGTTCGGGACGGGAAACTGCCCGCTCGTTAAATTTTTTAATGGCTGATGTGGAAGGAAAGAAAGAGCAGAATGTATTGACACAACTCGCAATCCGATCAATGGCTAAAGCTGTTTATACGACTAAGAAACATAGTCACTACGGACTTGCATTCGATTATTATACCCACTTCACCTCTCCTATCCGCAGATATCCTGATGTGATGGTTCACCGTTTACTCGAATTATACCTGGCGGACGGAAAATCTGTAAATGAAGAGGAATATGAAAAAATGTCTACCCACTCCTCCCAGATGGAGAAAAAAGCTGCAGATGCTGAACGTGCTTCAGTAAAGTATAAGCAGGCTGAATACCTTCAGAATAATATCGGGGAAGAGTTCAGCGGAATTATTTCCGGATTGACTGAATGGGGTATGTATGTTGAAATTATTGCCAATAAATGCGAGGGTATGATTCGTTTACGTGATCTTAACGATGATTTTTACGTTTTAGACGAGAAGAACTACTGCATTATTGGTCAGCGCCGTAAAAAGAAATATCAACTGGGAGATGAAGTTAGAATACTTGTTAAAAAAGTTGATTTAAATAAGAGGCAAATAGATTTCACCTTAGTAAAATAACCTGAGTCCGATATAAAATGGAGATTAAGGGTTGTTTGAAATCTGGAAAAGGTATGGGGGTAAAAGTAGGGAATGGGGAATAGGAAATGGAAACCCGATCGGGTGAAATTCAATGCTTACATTCTTGTCTGCAGCTCAAAGCTGATACCTCATACCCAATTAAAACAGTCATTCAGGAATAAAACAGAATGTTCCTGAAGCTAAATTAATCAGTTTTGCTAATTTTGCTTCAGGCCATAGCTTAAATTAAATGCATTCGATAGAACAGCTTCAAAACATTATTAATAAGGCTATAGCCGAAACTAAGTATACCGCAAAACCTGCAGAACTATACGAACCTATCAGCTACCTGATGAAATTGGGTGGCAAAAGGATGCGACCGGTTCTGGTTCTTGTTTCAACTGAATTATTCGGAGGGGATGTTTTAAAAGCATTGGATGCTGCAGTAGGCATAGAGCTGTTTCATAATTTCACGCTGATGCATGATGATATTATGGACAAAGCTCCCCTTAGAAGAGGAAATCCAACGGTACATGTAAAATGGAACGAAAGTGCTGCGATTTTATCGGGTGATGTCATGTTTGTAGAAGCCTATAAACTCATGATCAGGGTAGATGATTCAATACTAAGGAAAGTTCTGGATATATTCTCTGATACCGCATCAGGTGTTTGTCAGGGGCAGCAGGCTGATATGAATTTCGAGAAAAGGGATCAGGTAAGTATTGAAGAATATATTGAAATGATCAGGCTTAAAACTGCTGTCTTGCTGGCGGGAAGTATGCAGATCGGCGCCCTGATTGGTGGTGCAGAAAAAGATCAGGCCGATTTATTATATGAATTTGGTGAAAACCTCGGACTTGCCTTTCAATTACAGGACGATATTCTTGATGTATATGGTGATCCTGAAAAATTCGGGAAACAGGTCGGAGGAGATATTCTGGCCGATAAAAAAACCTTTCTTCTGATCAAAGCAAGGGAACTCTCCAAAGGCGAAAGTGCTTCAGAACTTGATAAATGGCTGAATAAGCCGGATGCTTTACCTGACAATAAGGTAACTGCCATTACTTCTATCTATGATTCACTGGGAGTACGGAAGCTTGCAGAAGCTGAAATGGAAAATTATGTTGAGAAAGCGCTAAATGCCCTGGACAAAATCTCAGTGGAAAATTCAAGGAAAGAACTCCTTAGAGGATTTGCTGAGCAATTACTGATCAGAGAACATTAAAAAAGCCCTGATTTTCATCAGGGCCTTTCATAATATTATTTCTTGTTTCTAAAAATTAAGCTTCTGCAGCATCATCAGATGCTTCTTTCTTTGCAGGCGCTTTCTTAGCTGCTGGTTCTTTCTTAGCTGCAGGCTTTTTTGCTGCTGGCTTAGCCGCTACTTCTACTGCTTCTTCGATCACCTCAGCTTTAGGAGCTGCTGCTTTCTTTGCTTTTGGAGCAGCATCTTCAACTACTACCGCAGCTTCTCTTGGAAGAATAGAAACATATGATTTATTATCATATCTCTTTCTGAAAATTACTGTACCATCAATCAGTGCAAAAAGGGTATGATCTTTACCAATACCAACATTTCTGTCAGGATGATGCTGAGTACCGCGCTGACGCACGATAATATTTCCTGCAATTGCTGCCTGACCACCGAAGATCTTAATACCTAAACGCTTGCTATGTGATTCGCGACCGTTTCTGGAACTACCGGCTCCTTTTTTATGTGCCATGTTATTTTATAATTTATGAATTGTAAACAATTCAGGATTTTAAACTTAAACTATTGTAATCGTTTTGAGTTAAGTAAGAGTTAAAACTTATAACCTACAACTTAAAACTTATAACTTATAAAGAAATGCCTGTAATCTCAATCTTGGTGAACATCTGACGGTGTCCATTTTTCTTCTTGTAACCTTTACGACGTTTCTTTTTGAAAACGATTACTTTTTCACCCTTTAAATGTGACAGTATTTTAGCACTTACTTTGGCTCCTTTCAATGCATCAGCACCAATTGAGAATTTACCATTGTTTTCAGCTAATAATACGTTGTCAAATTCAATACTAGCGCCTTCTTCTCCCTGTAAACGGTGTACAAAAAGATATTGGTCTTTAGCAACTTTGAATTGCTGTCCGGCTATATTTACTATTGCGTACATTATTAATATATTTTTTTAAATGAGGTGCAAATATAAGAATATTTCTTTTGAAAGAAAAACTAATTTGGAATAATTAGTCCGGAGGCAAATATCTTCAACACAATACCTTAATTACTTCCCTGGTAGATTTAAGATCGGATATCGGGTACTTAAATAAATTCAGCTTTAATTACAGGAGTAAATTGAGATTAAATGGTTTTGATTTGTTAGATAAGGCTATTGAGCAATAATAATTTGATTTTGAAAATCAATACCTGTGCGTTAGAGGCTGGTTCAGCCCTTTCCTCCGGAGTAGTTCCGGCAAGAAATCACGTTATAATTCAAATACCCTTTGCCGGAAGCTACCTCCTACGGCAAGGTTTACTTTACCCGGGGCTGTATTTCATCGGGATGGGCAGCCCAGCAAAAGGACCAATTGCCATTTGAAATAAACCCGGGTGGCAGCTGTAGCTTTTTGCCAGGCAGAATTTTATGCTTCAAAGGAATCTATGGGCAAAAACTACGGCAGAACACGGGATTGCGGGAACCGAAGAACAGCAGACCCTGCTTTCCAAAAAGAAAATTTATTAAATCTAAACTTACTCCTGCATGAAAGATTAGCAGCCATATTAAAAACAATGGATCAATCCTTATTCCTATCCCTCACATCCGATATCATATTGCTGATCTCGGTAATCAATGATTTTGCCGCACCTGCAAGCTTAGGTTCCTTATCATAGCTGATGTCATAAACCACATGCTTGGTCTTATCCTTATACCTGAATTCAATATAATAAGTTGGAGAATTCCTCCCTTTAGCTGCCTCAGGATCTCCCTTAAGTTCATCGGGAAAGTTCCAGAATCCGAGTTCTGCTGCCTTACGGTGCAGATACAACAGATCATCCTTACGCATTTTAACTTTTGTCTTAATCAGGGAATCATCCTGATTAACATATTGAAAATCGCCGGTTTTAGAATAATACTGATTGACCAGACTATCCCCAAGTCCGTATTTAAAAGTGATGGAATCAAAATCAGAAAACCTGTAAGGGGCATTCTTCACCATTATCGAATAATAATAAACAGTGTATAACAGAAACGGGGTTATTATACAAATTGCTAAAAATATCTTTTTACCTCTATCACTCATAAATTTGATGTATTTACAGACATGGGTCTGATAAAACTAATTTCATTAATGTTTTGCCTGGTCTTCCAGATTATGGATCCGGTTCTCATCCGGAGCACTTAATTCAGCCGGAGGATTAAATTCTCCCTCCCATTTTGCAATCACTACGGTAGCGAGGCAATTCCCAATCACATTAACTGATGTTCTGGCCATATCCATCAGTTCATCGATACCCAGGATTATAAAAATAGGCCATACCGGCATACCAAAAGATGCTGCAGTGCCCAGTAAAATGACCAAAGAAGCCCTTGGTACTCCAGCAACACCCTTACTGGTTAACATCAGGGTGAATACGATCAGCAATTGCTGACCAAAAGTCATGGGCATTCCGGCTGCCTGGGCGACAAAGATCGCGGCAAGCGACAAATATAAGGTTGTACCATCAAGATTAAAACTGTATCCGGTTGGCATTACAAATGCCACTATTTTACGTGGCACACCGATACGTTCCATTGCCTCCATCGCTCTTGGAAGAGCAGCTTCAGAGCTGGTGGTTGCAAAGGCGATTGAAACAGGCTCGGCAATAGCCTGCAGGAATTTTTTGATCGGAACACCCACAAAAAAAGCGATCGGAAGCAAAACTCCGAGAAGAAATATCAATAAGGCTACATATAAAGTAAGAAGCAACTGGAACAGATTCACCAGAATCCCAAGTCCCATATGCCCTACGGTATAAGCTATAGCCGCTCCTACTCCTATCGGAGCAAAATACATGATGATATTGGTGAATTTAAACATCACTTCCGAAAGACTCTCTGTCGCACGCAGCATAGGCTGACGCTTATCTTCCCGAACCATTGCAAGTGCAATACCGAAGATAATACTGAAAACCACGATCTGTAAAACCTGGCCTTCGGCTATAGATTTGGCAATATTCTCAGGAAAGATATGGAGTATTATATCATTCAGGGTTTGTGGGGGAACCTTTTCAAGTTCCTCATGAGCCCCAGTCGGCATTGAAATGCCCATACCAGCCTTTGAAATATTGATAGCTGCAAGGCCGATGAACAGAGCAATGGTAGTAACCGCCTCAAAATACAGAATTGACTTCCATCCCATCCTCCCTACTTGCTTCAGATCTGAATGACCTGCAATACCAAATACCAGTGTGGCAAAAAGCAATGGGGCAATAATAGTCTTGATCATCTTCAGGAAGACCTTGCTTAATACCTGAAGTTTAATTCCTATCTCCGGAAAATCATGACCAATTTCTGCTCCAACTACCATAGAGATTAAAATCCAGGTAGTGAGTGATTTCTTCTTAAACCCATACATAAACAATCCGGCGATGGCCAGCCACCTTGAAAACATCAGGACTAATTCAGGAACACTCAAAAGGCTGTAATGGTCCAAAAAAGTAAGCAAGGCAGAAAATGAGATCGCTATGATTGCGATAATTCCGAGATTTGAAAACTTCATAAATGCTGGTTAGTATATCGAACAAAAGTAATTAATTAGATTTACCCCGCAAATGAAAGCATAAGATGAAGCCAGAGAAACTAAGTGATCTAAAAAAAGAGTTGTCAGGGCTTTCTGTGCACGAATTAACCGACATCTGCCTCCGTCTTGCTAAATACAAAAAGGAAAACAAAGAATTACTTACCTATCTCCTTTTTGATTCTGATAAGCCGATGAAGTATACAGAAGAGGTGAAAAATTTTCTGATTGAGGATTTTAAAACCATGCAAAAACATTATTATTACAGTACTAAAAGTATGCGCAAAATTATCCGCCTGATTAACCGTTATGCTAAATATACCGGGTCTAAAGAGGTAGAAACTGAGCTCGCACTTTGGTTTTGCATTAATTTTTTAAAGTATGCGGATTTAAGGACCAGCCATAAACCTCTTCAGGGACTGCTTACCCGGCAATTTGAAAAAATCATTAAATTATTACCAAAACTACATGAAGACCTTCAGTTTGATTATCAGAAAGAATTCGAATCTGTGGTAATTAATGCCTCTGAACAAACCCGCTGGGTTAACAAAAGTCAATATTTGTAACAATTCAGCAATAACAAAGTCAAAAAGCCTAAACTGATTACTTTTGAGCAAGGAAGCGCAATTCAAGGAAATTTTCCAGGCCAATTCTAAAAAGATCTACCATTTGTGTTATGGTTATACCGGGGATGATGAAACCGCGAACGACCTGATGCAGGAGACTTTTATGAAAGTCTGGCAGAACCTTGATAAATTCAGAAATCAAGCTTTAATATCTACCTGGATCTATCGGATTGCTGTCAATACCTGTTTATCGTATCTGAGAGTGGAGAAACGACAGGCAAAAGATGAGCTTACCGATACCATTATTGAAACCAGAGGTGAAGAGATTTCGGAGAAAAATGAGCAGGTTTCAACTCTTTATAAATGTATTGCCCAGCTTGAAGAAAATGAACGTATCATAATCACCATGGTACTTGATGAATTACCCTATGCCGAAATAGCAGAAATTTCGGGTATCTCAGAAGGAAATTTGAGAGTAAAAATTCATCGAATTAAACAAAAACTGACTGAATTATATAACAGACATGAAAGATTTTGAAGCACTGAAGAGTATCTGGCACGACCAGGTTGCACTGCCGAAAGTCAGTCACGAAGATGTATTGAAGAACCTGCGAAAGACCAGGAATGGTCTTGCAAGTAAACTATTAATCGAAATGATAGGCATGGGGATTGCCGCTGCGGTACTCATCTATGTTTGGATAGCGAGTCCCTTTACCATGTGGACCACCCATCTTGCAATGATCATATTTATCTGTTGCTGTATTTACTATATACTGGCAATGATTAGCAATTACCGTAGAATAAATTATGATAAACTGCTTGACAAGCCTGAATGTTATATTAATCACCTCAAAAAATATAAACACGACCGTTATATTTTCAATACCAGAAAGTATAAAGTATATTCAATTTTCTTTACCGCCGGATTTATACTCTATTTTATCGAAATTTCCTTTATGACTTCCCTTTGGATCACGGTTATGGGAATTTCATTCACCTTTCTTTGGATCGCCTTATGCTATTTTGTTCTGATGCGAATCTACATTAAACGCGAGGAAGCAAAACTGGAAGAAATGATCCAAAATCTCGAAAGGCTGCATAAACAATTCGAAGATACCGATCAATAATCCTAAGGCTTTTTAGCTTCCCCCTCAGTTTCTTCCTTTATCTCTTTAAACTGCAGGCTATTGTTTTTTAGGGTGTACTCCAATTTTCTGGTAGCTGGTTTTTCTTTAGATGAAGAATCCTGATCCGCATGAAATGGAAATTCACGAAACAGTCTTCCATCTTTTACATACATCGAATCCTCGCCGCGATATCCCTCTTTTAAGGATGAGCTCAGCTCAGGAAATCGAATCTGCTGATTGGATCCGCCATCGCCAAATTCATAGATATACATATTCAGATAAGAATCTTTTCCCTGCCCTACCGACTGTATGTAAAGCTCCGGATTCCCATCGGTATCAAGATCCATATTCCAGGCATCCGCCACCTTACCTTTCAGTTCGCCTGAAACGGAGCGGTAACTTAAACGAGTGGAATCTGATCTTAAAATGAGATATCCACCAATGGAATCTGATCCCCTGCCCCAGCTAACAATATCGAGGGTGAGTCCCGGTTTTACTTCTATAGCTTTATGAAAACGAAAGGGCTCCGGAATCTTCTTTGCTTCCTGCTTCAGAGGCATTGCCTGCTTTTCCTCTTCAGCCCCGCAGGAGAACAATAAACCAGTTAAACATAGCACAGAAATAAATTTAAAACTATTCATATCAGGAGATTGCCAATAAAGGTGTAATTAGAATTGTTTGCTCTTCTCAAATTTAATAAATAAATGCAGGCATTTCATAAGCTTGATTAACAATAAATTATGTACCCGATCTTAAGGAATAAGCAACCTGAATCAAAAAAAAAGCCTCCGTATGAAGGAGGCTTTAATATCTAATTTATCCGATAATCAATGACTGCCGTGTTCTGCAGCTGCCAGGTATCTTTCAGCTTCCAGTGCTGCCATACAGCCAGTTCCTGCTGCAGTTACAGCCTGACGCCATAACTTATCCTGCGCATCGCCACAAGCGAATACTCCGGGAATATTAGTCTTAGTACTATCAGGTTCTGTAATTAGATATCCGGTTTCATCCATATCAAGTATTCCTTTGAATATCTCTGTGTTTGGATTATGACCGATTGCAACAAAGAATCCCGTTACATCTAAAACTTTAGTTTCTTTAGTCAGGTTATTTGAGACCCTTATACCGGTAACATTTTTGCCGTCACCAAGAATTTCTTCTGTATTTGTATTGTAATGGATCTCGATATTCGGAGTATTTAAAACCCTGTTTTGCATTGCCTTGGAAGCTCTGAATTCATCCCTTCTGACCAGCATATGCACCTTCTTACAAAGCTTGGCAAGATAGGTCGCTTCTTCTGCCGCTGTATCGCCTGCACCTACTATTGCAACATCCTGACCCTTAAAAAAGAAGCCATCGCATACTGCACAGGCAGAAACACCAAATCCGTTATATTTTTGTTCGCTTTCCAGTCCGAGCCATTTAGCACTCGCTCCCGTAGCAATAATTACTGTATCAGCAGTTATCGTCTTTTCCTCATCAATGATTACTTTATGAGGAGTTGAAGAAAAATCGACTTTAGTTACATACCCAAAGCGAATCTGTGTTCCGAAACGCTCAGCTTGTTTTCTGAAATCTTCCATCATCTCAGGACCCATAATTCCATCCGGATAGCCAGGGAAATTTTCCACATCGGTAGTTTGGGTCAACTGCCCTCCAGGAACCATTCCGGTATACATTACTGGTTTCAAATCAGCACGGGCTGCATAAATAGCTGCAGTATAACCTGCGGGACCTGATCCTATGATCAGGCATTGTACGTGTTCAGTTTCTTGAGACATTTCTGTAAGTAATTTATACAAATTTAAGGTTTTGATGGCGGATGGACAACATGGAAATGTCAGTTAAATCTGTTCACTCAGGATCATATCATATTTATTTAAAAGAGAGATTATATAGTTTTAAGATTCAGATCTATAGATGGTATCAATCTGTTGACTACAACTGGTAAAGCCAGAAATCACCCAAAAAACTATACAAAAATTATCATTTTATGATCAATATATCTATTTTTTAGGTGCAAAAGGGCCATTGTTCTTATAATTATGAAGAATACCTATGCATACCTGGGTTTCCGCGATTAATGTCATTAAAGTTTAAGTTTAAAAATATCTGCCTGCCAGAATTTTATTTAAAGAATTTACAATTACGCACTATTTCAAACAAATGCATTGTTATTCTGATCTTCCTTAGCTCAACCCTATTTGCACAGAAAAAAAACGATTCCTATGAACTAAAGATCCGACCAGCAAGCTCTTTAATCAAGATTGACGGAATCATGGATGAGGCTGCATGGAAAGATGCCGATCTTGCCAATAACTTCCACCTTGTAGAGCCTATGGACACAAGTTTTGCTAAAGTAAAAACAGATGTAAAGATGGCCTATGATAAAGATAATCTTTACATTATTGCCATTTGCTATCATGAACCAGGGCCATATTTTGTTGAATCACTGAGAAGGGATTTTGCTTTTAATAAGAATGATAATTTCTTACTGTTCATGGATCCATTCAATGATTTGAACAGCGGATATTCATTTGGAGCAAACGCAGCTGGTGCCCAATGGGACGGTCTGATCTCTGATGGAAGTATCGTAGGTCTCAGCTGGGATAATAAATGGACTTCAAGCGTTAAGAATTACCGGGATCATTGGATATTTGAAGCAGCAATCCCTTTTAAATCAATCCGTTATAGGCCTGAAACCACTAAATGGAGCATTAATTTTGGACGAATGGAACTCAAGACCTCTGAAAAATCGAGTTGGGCTCCCGTTCCGCGGCAATTTGGAACAGCCACACTGGCCTATTCAGGAAATTTGGTTTGGGATCAGCCCCCTCCTCTGCCTGGTCAGAATATTTCAATAATTCCATATACACTTGGAGGTATTTTCAATGATCATTCCAATAAACCGATTATAAGGAATTACCGCAAAGGTATCGGGACTGATGCAAAAATTGCTGTTAACTCATCCCTGAATCTGGACCTGACTGTAAACCCGGATTATTCACAGGTTGAGGTCGATCGCCAGGTTGCTAACCTCGACAGGTTTGAACTATTCTTTCCAGAGAGAAGACAATACTTTCTTGAAAACGGAGATCTGTTTTCAAATTTCGGATACCAGAACACCAGACCCTTTTTTTCCAGAAGAATTGGCCTTGGCGTTCCCATTCAATATGGTGCCCGCCTGAGCGGTAAACTTAATCCAGACTTAAGGATAGGCCTGATGAATATGCAAACATCAGACTCGGGTCCGGACCAGCCATCACAAAATTTTACTGTATTGGCAGCACAGCAAAAAGTATTCGCAAGATCAAGCATTGGGATACTGGCGATAAACAAAGCATCCCTTAATTTTAGTCCTGAAAATGCTATTAAAGGAGTATCCCGATACAACCGGGTCGCAGGACTGGAATATAATTTGGCCTCTGCTAATAATACCTGGACAGGTAAGATGCTGGCTATGAAATCATTCAGTCCTGATGAAAAAGGAAACGGAATGATGCAGGCAGCTAACCTGCAGTATATCAGCCGGCATTGGAATATAAATTGGCAACATGAAATTGTAGGTGAAAATTACAATGCTGAGGTAGGTTATGTCCCCCGCCGTGCTTATATCAATTTAAGTCCGCATGCCGGATATCTCTTCCTCCCTAAAAAAGGACCTTTTGTGAGTCATGGTCCCAGAATCTCTACTTCATTTTTTTATAATGAATCATTTAAAAGTACTGATCATACTAATTCTTTGTCCTATAATCTCAATTACAGAAACCGGGCAACCATAACCACTAGATTAACAAATGACTACGTCAAACTTCTCAAGCCATTTGATCCTACAAACCGTAGCGGAGACACGCTGGCAGTTGGATCAGAGCATCGCTGGAACTCCTTTAGCGCAGGTTTTGTATCAAGACCTCAAAGCCTGTACACCATTTCTTTATCAGGCCGGTATGGGGGATACTATCAGCGGGGAACGTTATTGAACGTGACCAGCGAATTTGGCTATCGCTTCCAGCCTTATGTCAGTCTGGCCCTGAGTTCAAGTTACAACGATATCCATCTGCCAAAACCATGGAGTAATACCCAATTCTGGCTTGTCGGTCCCCGCTTAGATGTAACCATGAGCAATAAGCTGTATTTTACAGGTTTTGTACAGTACAATGAACAAAGTGAGAACATTAACGTAAACACCCGTCTGCAATGGCGCTATAAGCCAGCATCTGACCTTTTCATAGTGTATACAGATAATTACCTGCCCGCTCCTTTTTCAGTCAAGAACAGATTTCTGGTGCTGAAACTAACTTATTGGTGGAACATATAATTAATTTAACAAACCATATTCTAAACTCTGATATATTATTCTGCACTAATCATGCATTGTTAATATATTACACCCTCAAACTGTCTTAAACTTATGTTTCAATTTCTAAATTCCGGAGATAAAAAAAATGGTGCTATTCTCCATATAAAATGTTTAAAAAAATGGACTCCTTCGGTCTTGATCATACTTCTGCTCAGTATTCTGAATCTTAATGCCCTGGCCCAAAAGATAAACGCCAAATACGAACTAAATATCAAACCCGCAACCTCAGAAATTAAAATTGATGGGGATGTGAGTGAGCAAGCATGGAATGATGCAGAACTGGCGAGTAATTTCTTCATGGTACAACCCATGGATACGAGCTTTGCAAAGCTCAGGACCGATGTAAAAATGACCTATGACAAAGATCATCTCTACATTATTGCTATTTGTTATCACGAACCAGGTCCCTATTTCGTAGAATCATTACGCAGGGATTTTGCCTTTGGAAAGAACGATAACTTCCTGATATTCATGGATCCTTTCAATGACCTGACCAATGGATTTTCATTCGGAACAAATGCGGCCGGTGCTCAATGGGATGGTATAATGTATGATGGCAGTAAAGTTGACCTGAGTTGGGATAACAAATGGACTTCTGCAGTAAAAAACTACCCTGACCGCTATGTTTTTGAAGCTGCCATACCCTTCAAGTCTATCCGCTATAAACAGGGAATTACCCGTTGGGGGATCAATTTCAGTCGCATGGACCTTAAATCGAGCGAAAAATCAAGCTGGACTCCTATTCCAAGACAGTTTGCAACCGCTTCTCTGGGCTATACCGGATCATTGGTCTGGGATCAGCCACCTCCAGTACCCGGACAAAATATTTCGGTGATCCCTTACGTACTGGGCGGCATTTCCAATAATCACCTTACTTCCCCTATTCACCGGGATGATCGTGGTGAGATTGGTGGAGACATTAAAATAGCCATCAATTCTTCGCTTAATCTGGACCTGACTGTAAACCCTGATTACTCACAGGTGGAAGTCGATAGGCAGGTTCCCAACCTCGACCGTTTTGAACTTTTCTTCCCTGAACGAAGACAATACTTCCTTGAAAACGGAGACCTCTTTGCGAATTTCGGATACCAAAATATTCGCCCATTTTTCTCCAGACGTATTGGACTAGGTGTACCGATTCAGTACGGTGCCCGCCTAAGTGGAAAATTAAATAAAGATCTGAGAATCAGCTTAATGAATATGCAGACTGAAAATACTGGTGCAAGTGATCCAGCTCAGAATTTCGGGGTAATCGCGTTACAGCGAAGGGTGTTTGCAAGATCCAGTATCAGTGCAATTGTAATCAATAAGCAATCCCTGAATTTTAGTGCAGCCAATTCAGCTGCTGGGGTTTCAAGATACAACAGGGTGGCAGGATTAGAGTACAATCTGGCCTCGGCCAATAACACCTGGACCGGCAAGGCGGTGAGTATGAAATCCTTCAGTCCGAACAGGCGCGGTAAGGATATGATGCAGGCAGCAAACCTTCGTTACTGGACTGGAAACTGGGATCTGAACTGGCAGCATGAATATGTTGGAATAAATTACAATGCCGAAGTCGGTTATGTTCCCAGACGAGGCTATGTCCATCTGAATCCTTCTGCTTCTTATCTCTTTTTTCCAAAAGCTGGTAAACTGGTTAGCCACGGACCAAAATTCTTCAGCAGTAATTACCTTAATGAATCGTTTAAACCGACTGATAACACTAACTATGTTGCCTATAGTTTGAATTTTAGAACAAGGGCAACCTTTACTGCCTGGACTGCCCATGACTATGTGAAGCTTTTACAACCATTTGATCCAACCAATGCCGGCATTGCGACTTTACCTACAGGAAGCGAGCATAGCTGGAACTCATTTGGTACCGAATTCGTTTCAAGGCCACAAAGTCTCTATACTTTCTCCTTTTCAACGCGCTATGGCGGCTATTATGCTGATGGAACCCGTTTGAATGTCACCACGGAGTTTGGATACCGCTTCCAGCCTTATGTCAGTTTTGCTCTGAGTTCAAGTTATAATGACATCAAACTGCCTAATCCCTGGAATAACAGAAAATTCTGGCTGGTGGGTCCTCGTCTGGATGTAACCATGACTAATAAACTATTTTTTACAGGATTTGTTCAGTATAATGAGCAAAGCGATAATATCAATGTGAATACCCGCGTTCAATGGCGTTATAAGCCCGCCTCCGACATCTTTATCGTGTATACCGACAATTACATCCCCACACCCTTTTCTGTCAAGAACAGGTTCCTGGTGCTTAAGATGACATATTGGTGGAACATTTAATTAGTTGATAATTGACAGTTGACAATTGAAAATTAAGAACAGATTGTGCACCAAAGCAGGATGTCAGGGATGACACCGCCAAAAAGATAAATATCATATTCAGCAGCCCTAAAACTTATAACTTATAACCTACAACTTATAACTCCAAAAGTCTAACAAAATTCCCCCCCAATATCTTCCTCACATCCTTACCTGAATAACCCCTTTGCAATAATGCTTCGGTTATCAGCGGATATTTGGAAACATCATCCAGGCCTTTAGGGTAAGATTCTGCGCCGTCGTAATCAGCGCCTAATCCAACATGATCAGCTCCAACAAGTTTGACCATATGATCGATATGATCAATAAGCAAAGACAATGGGGCACGCATATCCTCAATTTCCTGTCGGTATTTAGTATTGATCTCTTCTGATGCCCTGGCCCGACTATTATATTTTGTAGCCAATGAACTTAGTTCAGCTTTATGTCTGTCATTGTATTGCTTTTGCTTGCCGGTATAGGTACTATCCAAAAAACCGGTATAGAAATTCACAAACACCACCCCACCTGTCTTCGCGATAGCTTTGATCTGATCATCCTTCAAATTACGCTGATGCGCATTAAACACATAAGCTGAGCTATGTGAGGCCATTACTGGCTTTGTAGAAGCCTTAATTGCATCGTAAAAAGTAGTCTCACCCACATGCGAAAGATCTACAATTACCCCCAGCTCGTTCATGCGTTTGACGATCTGTTTTCCCAGATCACTGAGACCAATTTGCTTTAAACTATCCTTTTTAAAAGTCTCTTCATAGGCCGAACTCGACCATAGGGTACTGTTATTCCAGGTCAGGGTCATATAAATCATCCCGCGTTTGGCAAGCGCTTCAAGGTTTTCGATCTTGTTCTCAATCATATGTCCGCCCTCAACACCAAACAAAGCTGCCATTTTCCCTTGTTTAACCGCTGATTTCAATTCTGAAACAGTTCTTACCTTAGCAATCTTATCCGGGTGACGACTGATTAGTGCATCCAGCGAATCAATCTGCCGGTTTGCCAATGCAAACCCTCCGGTATAATCACTCCAGACCGAAAACACCTGTACATCCAATCCGCCTTCCTTAGCACGTACTAAATCAAAATTTCCACCCTTCTGGCGAACACCAACATCAATACCCGTTTTGATTTGATCAGATAAAATATCTCCATGGGTATCCACTACAATAGCTTTTTTATGGAGTTTTGCCCCGGTTTGGGCACTGGCACCAAGCGCCGCCAATAAAAATATGCCGAGAAATAAATGCTTCATCTGTTTTCTTTAAGTCTGTAAAATACCTGCGTTAAAGGACTTCTCTATGGGCGACTGATTCGCTGCCTCTATCCCCATCGAAATCACCTTACGGGTCTCAAGCGGATCTATAATTCCATCGACCCATAAACGTGATGCAGCATAATAAGGTGTGGTCTGCGCATCATAACGGTCTTTAATCTCATTTAACAATTCATCCTCTTTCTCCTGGGTAATAACCTCCCCTTTTGCTTTTAAAGAAGCTTCCTGAATCTGAAGCAATACTTTAGCAGCCTGCTGTCCACCCATTACTGCGATCTTTGCAGAAGGCCAGGCATAGATCAGGCGCGGATCATAGGCCTTACCACACATCGCATAATTGCCTGCACCATAGGAGTTTCCAATCACTATGGTAAACTTCGGAACCACCGAATTGGCAACTACATTCACCATTTTAGCACCATCCTTTATGATTCCTCCCTGCTCCGAGCGACTCCCAACCATGAAACCGGTCACATCCTGCAAAAACACCAGGGGTATCTTCTTCTGGTTGCAATTCATGATGAAGCGGGCAGACTTATCTGCAGAATCAGAGTAAATCACCCCACCGAACTGCATTTCACCCTTTTTACTCTTCACTACCTTACGCTGATTGGCCACAATACCGACCGCCCAGCCATCAATCCGCCCTAAACCACAAATAATACTCTGTCCGTATAAAGCTTTATACTCTTCAAACTCTGAATTGTCCAGCAAACGAAGAATGATCTCCCGCATATCGTAGGGATTCTCCCTGCTTTCAGGTAAAAATCCGTAAATCTCCTCTTCATTCAATTTAGGTGCAGCAGGCTTAATCCGGTCAAAACCAGCGTTCTGTGGACTCCCCAGCATGCTCATAACCTTACGAATCGAATCCAGACAAGCCGCATCATTGGGGTGTTTATAATCGGTCACGCCGGATATTTCACAATGAGTGCTCGCACCACCGAGGGTTTCATTATCAATATCTTCTCCGATCGCTGATTTAACAAGATAACTCCCTGCCAGAAATACCGAGCCGGTACCTTCCACGATCATAGCCTCATCGCTCATGATCGGTAAATAAGCCCCTCCTGCGACACAAGATCCCATAATTGCAGAAATCTGTACGATTCCCATGCCACTCATGATCGCATTATTGCGAAAAATCCTTCCAAAATGCTCCTTATCCGGAAATATCTCATCCTGCATTGGTAAAAACACCCCTGCCGAATCTACCAGGTAGATCACAGGTAAACGGTTCTCCATCGCAATCTCCTGCGCCCTGAGGTTCTTTTTAGCGGTCATCGGGAACCAGGCACCGGCTTTTACAGTCGCATCGTTCGCAACAATCATACACTGCCTGCCCGAAACATAACCTATGCCTGTAACCACTCCCGCCGAAGGGCAGCCTCCAACTTCCTGATACATATCATCAGCGGCAAAGGCCCCGATCTCCAACCATTGGCTATCCGGATCGAGTAAATAACTAATCCGCTCACGTGCCAGCATCTTTCCCTTCTCCTTCTGCTTCGCTGCAGCCTTCTCACCACCACCGGCATAAATTTTCTTTAAGCGGGTTTTCACTTCATAGACCAGCTGCTTATTGCTGTCCTCATTTTTATTGAATTCAAGATTCATAGTAGCATTTATTCTTAAAATTGAATAGCAAAACCCTTCAGTCTTGATAAATAGCAATACGCCCGTTTCCACCTGTCAGTAATACCAGATCGCCTGATTTTGCCTTTCTGACCGTATGAAAACCCTGATCAGACAGTTTAATCCAGGTTTTACCGCCATCTGCAGAAAGATCAGTACCCTTAGGCCCCGTAGCAATTAATTCATTTTTTGATAAATATTCTATAGCAGAACGATAACCGAATAATGTATTCTGTGGTTTCATCCAGGCCCGACCCCCGTTTTTTGACAATACCAAATTGTTCATCCTTGAAGTATCCGAAAGAAAATCACCCCCGGCAGCTACTCCTGCTTTATTCTTATAAAATGCAATGGAAAATGGCCCGGTACTATTTTTACCCTGAATAATCGGTAATTCTGTGGTTTCCCAGTTCAATCCATAATCATTCGATCTGAATAGTCTTGATTGCAGGCCACCTGTTGCAATCCAGACCTTGCCTCCCTTTCCCGTGCGAATATTTGTCCCGCTCGCCGCGAAACTTGCTTCTCCGTTTATCAAAGGAATTTTATTCTGAGCACTGATATTCTGCCAGCTCATTCCCCCGTCACTTGTTTCCAATAAGACCATTTGTCCCTTAATCGGATCACCATAAATAATCCCTCTATCAGCATCCCAGAAATCCATACCATCCAGAAAGATATCTACAGATTCGTTCCGGTAGACTTCCTTCCAGGATTGGCCACCATCAATTGTTAATAAGATCACAGCAGGTGTGCCGGCACTAACCATAATAGCTTTGCTTTCCGAAAAGCCCTCAATATCCCTGAAATCAAGGTTCTCATAGCCTTTTAGTTGCTTCCAGTCCCAGTTTTTGCCCCCATCTTTACTGACTGCAGTCCAGCCTTTGCTGCCACTTACCCAGACAACAGAATCATCCACAACAGATAATCCCCGCAGACTTGTATCCTTACCATTCTGTAAAAGCTGTATAGATTGGGCACTCAATCCGGAAACAGAAAGAATAAAAAGCAAAATTAAACTGATAAAATACCTCATTCTACCCGGGTCCAGGTTTCAGTCCGCCCAAGCAATGAAAAGCCCACAAAACCGCGTACATTGATCTTATTCTTGCCTTCTGCGCTGATTTTACAACTATATGTTTTGCCCGTTTTAGGATCGTAAATAGTGCCACCCTCCCATATTCCTTCTTTGTAGATAAAATCTTTAAGAAAAACTAAACCCAGAATCGGACGTTTATTCAATTCATTCTGCGGATTTTCTTTATCCAGTTTAGGTTTCCCATAGGCATCCAAAGGCTCTTTAAGCCAGGCAAGCTTGCCAAAGAATTTGTTTCCATTGGCGTAAATCTGAATATGTGCCTCTCCGGTCGCATTAAGCCATTTCCCAAGGATCAGATCTTTATTTTGCGAAAAGCCATTCATGCTGCAAAAAAGCAGCAGAACAATAAAAAGATATTTCTGCATGGTTAGCTAATTGATTAGCTATAAAAATATGGATAATTTCAAATTAAGAGGGTAAAGGGGGAATAAAAATCATTAGGAAATTAGGATTGGTAGGATTAAGGTGATTCGTAGGATTGGGATAGTGCTTAAGAACAACCATTTCCATTGAACTCCAATTCCTTAGGCATTATGTCTCCCTCTCCTTTGGAGAGGGTTGGGGTGAGGCTGGTATGAATTAGGATTAGTAGGATTAAGGTGATTCGTAGGATTGGGATAGTGCTTAAGAACAACCATTTCCATCGGACTCAAATTCTTAGGCATCATGCCTCCCTCTCCTTTGGAGAGGGTTGGGGTGAGGCCGGTATGAATTAGGATTGGTAGGATTAAGGTGATTCGTAGGATTAGGATAGTGCTTAAGAACAACCATTCCCATTGAACTCCAATTCCTTAGGCATCATGCCTCCCTCTCCTTTGGAGAGAGTTGGGGTGAGGCTGGTATGAATTAGGATTATTAGGATTAAGGTGGTTCGTAGGATTAGGATAGTGCTTAAGAACAACCATTTCTATTGAACTCCAATTCCTTAGGCATCATGCCTCCCTCTCCTTTGGAGAGGGTTGGGGTGAGGCTGGTATGAATTAGGATTAGTAGGATTAAGGTGATTAGTAGGATTAGGATAGTGCTTAAGATTACCTTTTATGCAATGAACCCCAATTTCAGCTTTAAGCTTTCTACTTTTAGCTTTAAGCTTTCTTCTTTAGGCTTCCTTCAACCCATTTCCTTGCATTCACAAATGCCTCAAGCCATGGAGAAACTTCGTCTTTTTGACCTCTGTCTGGGTAATTCGCCCAGTTCCATGGGAAGGTTGAACGCTCAATATGTGGCATCATGACCAAATGTCTTCCTGTTGCATCACACATCATAGCCGTATTGAAATCAGAACCATTCGGATTTGCAGGATAGCTTTCATATCCGTATTTAGCCACAATATTGTACTGTTCTTCGGCATAAGGCAAATTGAATTTACCCTCTCCGTGCGAGATCCAGACACCCAAAGTGGCGCCTTCCAACGAAGAAAGCATCACCGAATTATTTTTCTGGATTTTTACGGATGTAAACCCACTTTCATGCTTATGCGAGGTATTATGGTGCAGCTTTCCATGAACTTCATGATCCGGATTGATCAGTTCAAGCTCCATAAACAACTGACAGCCATTACAAATACCAACTGATAAAGTATCATCACGCTTAAAAAAGTTTTTCAGGACTGTATTAGCCTTCTCATTGTACAAAAACGCACCAGCCCATCCTTTTGCAGATCCCAGAACATCCGAATTGGAGAATCCTCCTACAGCTCCGATAAACTGAATATCCTCTAAGTTTTCCCTTCCCGAAATCAGATCGGTCATGTGGATATCTTTCACATCAAAACCTGCCAGATACATCGCATTCGCCATTTCGCGTTCAGAATTACTTCCTTTCTCGCGAATGATCGCTGCTTTTGGTCGCGCTGCTCCCTTCGCAATGACAGGTAATTTACCATCAAAATTCGCCGGGAAAGTAAATTGTAATGGCTGATTCTTATAATTTTGATAACGCTCCTGCGCCATTCCATTTTTCGATTGCTTTGAATCTAAAAGGAATGAGGTTTTGTACCAGATATCCCTCGTTTCAGACACATTGAAAGTGAATGAATCGCTGTTATTCTTAATGCTTATTGAATTACCTTCGGCAACCCTACCTATTTTAAAGATTTCAATCCCATTCTGGGCAAATACACCTTCCACAGATGCATCAGCCTGGAAAACTACTGCAATGTTCTCATTAAAGAATGCTTTTACGGTATCCTGTTCATTTAATGAACTCAGATCATAATCAGCACCTAAATTTACTTCCGCAAAGCTCAACTCCAATAAAGTGGTGATCAAACCACCGCTGCCTACATCATGCCCGGCATTGATGTTACGGTCTTTAATCAGATCTTGCAGCACATTAAAAGCTTTTTTGAAATAAGCTGAGTCTTTAATTGTCGGGACTTCGGCCCCCACCTTATTTAAGATCTGAGCAAAAGAAGAGCCACCCAGCTTGAAGCTATCCTGAGATAAATTGAGGTAATAAATATTCCCGCCATTACGCTTCAGAACCGGCTCAACCACCTTAGTGATATTTGAGCAATTTCCCGCTGCCGAAATAATAACAGTACCCGGGGCAATCACCTCATCATTCGGGTATTTCTGTTTCATTGACAGCGAGTCTTTACCTGTCGGGATATTGATTCCCAGTTCAATAGCAAAATCTGAACAAGCCTTTACAGCTTCGTATAAACGGGCATCCTCTCCTTCATTCTTACAAGCCCACATCCAATTCGCTGAAAGGGATACCGAAGCTAAACCATCCTTTAAAGGAGCCCAGACTAAATTGGAGAGTGCCTCTCCGATGGCAGTCCGAGAACCCGCTCCCGGATCAACCAGAGCCGAAACCGGCGAATGCCCGATGGAAGTCGCAATCCCCTCTTTACCTTTAAAGTCAAGGGCCATTACTCCTGCATTGTTTAGAGGCAATTGCAGCGGACCGGCACATTGCTGTTTAGCCACCCTGCCACCGACGCAGCGGTCTACTTTATTAGTCAGCCAATCTTTGCAAGCCACTGCTTCCAATTGCAATAACTGATTCAGGTAAGCTGGAATATCTGAAGTACTATAACTCAGATCAGCATAGTCCCGCTGAACCGTTTTATCAGCCATGATGGTTTTAGGAGAACTTCCAAAGAAATCCTCTAAAGCATAATCCATTGGCTTTAAACCTGTCGATTTTGATTCGAAGGTAAAACGATGATCATTGGTTACATCTCCCACCTCGTACATTGGAGAACGCTCACGCTCGGCAATGCGTTGTAAAGTCGCTATATCATTCTGGCCGATCACCAGACCCATACGTTCCTGTGACTCGTTACCAATAATTTCTTTTGCTGATAAGGTAGGATCGCCCACAGGCAATTTATCCAGATCAATAAGTCCTCCGGTAGCTTCCACCAGTTCCGAAAGACAGTTTAAATGACCTCCTGCTCCATGATCGTGAATGGAAACAATCGGGTTATGATCACTTTCCACCAATGCACGGATCGCATTGGCAGCACGCTTCTGCATTTCAGGATTGGAACGCTGGATTGCATTCAGCTCAATCCCTGAACCAAAAGCACCGGTATCTGCAGAAGAAACCGCAGCACCACCCATTCCAATACGGTAGTTCTCTCCGCCAAGGATCACAATTTTATCACCTGCCTTCGGACTATGTTTAATCGCCTGATCCAGTTTACCATACCCCACACCACCTGCCTGCATAATTACTTTGTCGTAACCCGTTTTACGGCCACTTTCCTCATGTTCAAAGGTCAAAACAGAACCAGCAATTAAAGGCTGACCGAACTTATTTCCAAAATCAGAAGCTCCGTTCGAAGCCTTGATCAGGATATCCATTGGGGTTTGGTAGAGCCATGGGCGTTCGGGCATGGCGTTCTCCCAGGTGCGGCCCAGTTTGTCATCCCGATGAAAATCTGGACGAGAGTACGCGGTCATATAAACAGCCGTTCCTGCGAGCGGCAATGAACCTTGTCCGCCTGCCAGACGGTCGCGAATCTCCCCTCCCGAACCGGTTGCTGCCCCGTTAAAAGGCTCAACGGTTGTAGGGAAATTATGGGTTTCAGCTTTTAATGAAAGAACAGAATCAAATTCCTTCTCTTCATAGAAATCAGCCTTATCGGCAGTCTTAGGTGCAAACTGCACCAGCTTCGGACCTTTTACAAAGGCCACATTATCCTTATAAGCCGAAACAATATCATTAGGATTCGTTTCAGAGGTTTTACGGATCAGTTTGAACAATGAAGTCGGCTTTTCTTCCCCATCAATCACAAAAGTCCCGTTGAAGATCTTATGACGGCAATGCTCTGAATTGGCCTGCGAGAAGGCGAAAATCTCAGAATCTGTTAATTTCCTTCCCAGTTTGGTAGCCAGATTATTCAAATAATCAACTTCCTCAGTGCTTAAGGCAAGTCCTTCAGATTGATTATAAGCCGCAATATCGCTGATATCCAGAATAGGCTCAGGCTTAATATGGATAGTATAGATCTCCTGATTCAGTTCTGCATATTTCTGCGAAAGCATCGGATCAAAATCATTGAAATCAGCAGGAACCTTTTCAAATTCCTCGATGCGTATAATACCAGGAATACCCATATTCTGTGTGATTTCGACTGCATTAGTACTCCATGGAGTAATCATTGCAGCCCTCGGACCCACATGATAGCCCGGCATGACCAATTGATCTGATTTATGCGCTTCCCCAAAGAGCCAGTTTAGTTTCTTTATATCATCCTGAGCGATCTCAGCAGGTGTTTGAACAGCAAAAACTTTGTTTATTGGGGAGACAAAAAAATGGATCATTGAACGTTTTCTTTGGGTGCCTGTATTAGAATTGCAAAGTTAATTTTTTTATGGGAATTTGGGTGATGGAATGTGATTATGATTTAATAATCCAGATAAATTATACCCCGGATTTCCTGCTCCTGAAGAGCGCATTATTAAATTAGAACCTGTAACAGATATTTAGCATATTTAAACAAGCCAATTCCATTACCTGAGTTCATGCATATCCGGAAAACGAATTAAAAAATGATTAAAATGGTTCACCAGGGCCTATTTTTCAAACACAGCAGATCATCGAACCCTAAAAAATGAAAACAGCATATAAAATTTCCTTCCTTTTTGCAGTATTGATCTGCTATGCAATCACTGGCTTTAGCCAGATCATCGGGAAAATAGAAATTGCAAGTGAAAAGCTAAACCAATTTCAAAATGTAAGGGATTTCTGCATTTCTCAGAACAATGATGAAATCTATTTTACGCTGCAAAGCCCTTTTCAGGAGATTTCACAAATCCTGCACATAAAAAAACTGAACGGGAAATGGTCGGACCCGACTTTAATGCCGTTCTCCGATAAATTCTCTGACCTGGAGCCATTTCTTTCGCCCGACCAGACCAAACTGTATTTTGCTTCAAACAGACCTATGAACGATTCTTCAATTACTGCCAAAGATTATGATATCTGGTATGTCAAAAGAGAAAACAAAAACAGTCCATGGTCAGCTCCCATCAATATGGGTAAACCAGTAAATTCCAAAAACGACGAATTCTTTCCCTCAGTTGCAGCAAATAATAATTTGTATTTCACATCCGATGCTCCGGGCGGGATCGGTAAAGACGATATTTATTTATGTGAATACCGCAATGGCGCTTATCAGGGACCTAAATTATTGGGATCCGAAATCAATAGTCCCGGCTACGAATTCAATGCCTTCATCTCTAAAAATGAAGATTTCCTGATTTATACAAAATACAATAGCGAAGGGGGCCTGGGTAGCGGCGATTTGTACATTTCCAAAAAAGACAAAGCCAATCGATGGAGCAAAGCAGAAAACATGGGAAACATCATCAACACAAAATTCATGGAATACTGCCCCTATTATGATGAAGCCAATGAAACCTTATACTTTACAAGTAAAAGGAATAGCATTCAAACTAAAAAATTTGAAAGTGTTGCAAAGCTCAATCAATATCTTGCTGAGAGTGAGAATGGGCTAAGTAAAGTTTATAAGGTTAAGTTTAAGATAAAATAAACTTTCACATGCAGAATTACGAAGCACAAATTAGTAATCATAAACTGGAAATAAACTAATCCATTCATTATTCACCTGACAATGAGTAGTCTTTTTTTAAACTTTAATTTCACAGTTGGATATCTTGTTGATAATAAGGATATTTAATGAATGATGACAGGAATTGGCCAAATTTATCTGAATTGAGAGGCTTGGAATGGTTTTCCCATCGTTATATACCAATTATGAGTCAGTTTAACGCCTCTATAACATGCTCAGACAAACTAGATAAGCGCCAACAATTTGGTTTGGCAGCTCCAACGAAGTATAACGAAAAGTGGAGACCAGCGACCACTTAAAAAACGGGGAGAAACCGAAAATCCAAACGAGTAGGAAATATTTTAAACAATAAAAAGTTAAGGCAATGCCAAAGTATATGATTGAAAGAGAAATTTCTGGAGCAGGTAAGTTAACTGCCGAGCAATTAAAAGGAATTTCACAAACCTCTTGTGGGGTTTTAAGCAAACTGGGGTCTCAAATCCAATGGGTTCAAAGCTACGTAACTGATGACAAAATTTATTGTGTATACAATGCACCAAATGAAGAAATGGTACGAGAGCATGCTTTACTAGGTGGGTTTCCTGCTAATTCAGTTAGTAAAGTTTCGATAATAATAGACCCGACAACTGCTGAATAATTAATATTAAGTAATAGGGCTTAATTTATAATAATGCTTCCCTATTACTTCAACTTGATTGAAGAACTATAAAAGGGTAAAACCATTTTAACATGAAATATTAATCGCATAAAGCATTTATTTACAATTTATAAAAAAAACCAGCCACTTTCTTTAAAGAAGGTCATAGGAAGTCTTGGCTTTGTCTTACCAGCGATGAATTTGCCAAGATGAAAATTGAAGGAATTACTAACAAGTTCATTTGCTGCAGACAGTTTAGTGTTTCAAACACTCCAACTTTTTTTGCCGCAAAACGTTACAAATATTTTAAAAAAAACCATGATAAAAACCAAAAACTTACTTTTATTAGCTATGGTATACTCCATTTTGATATCATGTTCCAAGTCAAAAGATAGTACAATCAGCCCCAATTCACCAAAATCAAAGATTTCCCCTTCCTCAAATGCCGATGCAAAGAGTTCATATAGCAACTCAAAAACTAATATTCGTATTGATTACTATTCCATCCCTTTCAGTGGAAATTCAGGTTCACTTAGAGACGCCATCGCTTATATTGATGCTAATGGTGATGGTATTACTGATGTTTTTATGGCAACTGGAGATTATCTTTTACAAGGAGAAGTAAAATCTATTTTAGCTATAAATAATGGAAGCCAAAAATTCAATTCATCAACTACTGAATTTAACAACAATTTGCCACCGGCGACCCATGCTAGAAAATCTATTGTGAGTGATTTTAACAACGATAATTTAAAAGATATTTTTGTATTTGACCACGGATATGATGCAAACCCCTTCCCTGGCAGCCAATGTAAATTAGTCATTCAAAATTCCAAGGGGGCTTTTTCATGGTCAAAACTCCCGGAAGTTGGATTTTTTCATGGTGGTGCTGCTGCAGATATCGACAACGATGGCGACATAGATATTTTTGTGGGAGGATTCGAGCCTTTTTTTTACATTAACGATGGTACGGGTAATTTTCAAGCAACAAGAGATAGATTAGACAGTAATATTACTGGTATAGCAAAAGTGTTTACCGCAGAATTGATCGATGTGGATAAAGATGGGTATCTGGATTTATTAGTAGGTGCCCATGAACACGAAGGAAACAAAACCACAATTTTTTGGGGCAACAACACCGGGGTTTATCTTGAGTCAAAGAAAACCATACTTCCTTCAGTTAACAATTATGGAGTAATCTTAGATTTTGATGCAGAGGATTTAGATGGGGATGGAGACAGAGACCTAGTAATAAACAGAACCGGAGGTGGAAACAGTAATTTTTATATTGGCAGAAGGAGTCAACTACTAATTAATAATGGTAACCGGAGTTTTACCGACAAAACATCTCAAATAGACAATCCAGGAGTGGATAATGAAACCTGGTTTCCATGGATAAGAATTCAAGATGCGGATAATGATGGCGACCTGGACATTCTTTCTGATGATCTAGCTGATGAATTTTTCCTTAAAAACGACGGGTCTGCAAAATTTACTAGGATATAAGTTGAAATAATATGTATCATCGGTTATGGGCAATTGTTGGTTCTCGCCAACCTATTAAAATTATTGCAAATTTTTAGCCCGCTTTGCACTTGTAAAGTTATATGCTTTCCCGGGCAACTCCTCATAGCCGGACTGTTATCTGCATATGTAGGATGAAACAAACAAGGGCAATCAATTTGGAAATTGACTTTAGAATTTGGAATTTAAGCCTTGCAGTTGAGAGATTAATATAGCTTAAAATCATTTTCAAATTTCTTTAAGTTATAGCCTTGAATACACATAAACTTCTATATTTGCACACGTTTTCACAGTTTAATCACCAAGTGCTCATAAATATATGAGACTTAACCGTGTTTAAATACGAGGAAAAAGCATTGCCCGGATGGCGAAATTGGTAAACGTTGCGGTCTCAGAAGCCGTTGGAGTTATATCCTTGAGAGTTCGAGTCTCTCTTCGGGCACGAGTAAATGTGTTATCAGTTATCTGTTATCAGTAAATCACTCCTGAGAACAAACATCTGGTAACTGGAAACAGGTAACTGACAACAATAAAAATGCCCAGGTGGCGAAATTGGTAGACGCACCACTTTGAGGGGGTGGCGCCCTAACGGGTGTGGCAGTTCGAATCTGCTCCTGGGCACAAAAAAAAAGTTATATGTTGTCGATTAGCTCTTACCTGGCTAGCGACGGGGACGGAAATTTTAAATTGAAATTTCTACTAATCTTCAGGAGATCCCTCTCAGCGAAGGGCTGATCGGGATGACGGTCTCTAATGGCGGATTCATTCTCAACCCAATAGCTATCAGTTCTCAACTGTCAACTGTCAATTCTCAGGCCGTTCCTTTTAAAATCTTATTCCAGTACAGCCAGGGCAAAATCTTAGTTTTTAAAATCCACATTGTCCAGCGTGGCTTGGTCTGATCAACAGGGAAGGTCATGGTCGGTTTGTTCGTATAATCAAACTCTGCCAACATTAATTTGCCGTACTCTGTAGGAATTGGGCAGGCACTATAACCGGTATATTCAGCAGTCATTTGCTGATCAGCTAATACAGCCAATACATTTTGCACAACCACAGGTGCCTGTTTACGAATAGCTGCACCGGTCTTACTGCAGGGAGCATTCGTACAATCGCCTAATGCAAATACATTTGGATAGCGGCTATGCTGCAGCGTGCTTTTATTTACTTCTACATAGCCGTAAGGGTTATTTGGATCTGCCAGTGGACTGCTCTTAATAAAATCAGGAGCCGACTGTGGTGGCACAGCATGACACATATCAAATTTCATTTCCTTCTTTAGAACAAGTCCTTCAGCGTTTTTCTCTTCAAAATGAACTTTTTTATTGGGTCCGTCGAGTTCAGTGACATTCACACCAAAATGGGGTTTTATATTATAGTTCTGAACTACTTCAGTTAAGGTGTCTGCATACTCTTTTACAGCAAATATGGCACCTGCCCCTGACAAATAATGCACATCACACTTTTCTAATATGCCCTGTTTTTGCCAATAGTCGCAAGCCAGATACATTATTTTATGAGGAGCACCACCACATTTTATCGGACTAACCGGATTGGTGAACACAGCAGTACCTCCTTTAAAGTTTTTTATTAATTCCCATGTATAGGGAGCAATATCAAACGAATAATTACTACTGACATTATTTTGACCCAATGTTTCTTTTAATCCTGCTATTTTTTGCCAGTCTAATTGTATACCCGGACAGACAACCATTGCATCGTAATCAAAGGATGCACCGCTCTTACAAATAACTTTGTTTTCTTCAGGCAAAAATGTTGAAACGGCATCCTTAATCCAAGTTGTTCCTTTAGGAATATAGTCAGCCTGGTTCCTGACGGTTTTCTTAATGTCGAAAATGCCAGCACCCACCAGCGTCCATGCAGGTTGATAATAGTGTTTTAAAGAAGGGTCAATGATACTTATCTGCAAACTTTTATCTTTTTTTAAAAGTTGAGCAGCAACTGAAAGTCCGGCATTGCCGCCTCCAACAATAACTATTTTTTTAGCAGTCATCTCGTTTTGTTTAATTACTAAAACAAGTTAGATATTATGTATTGACATGAACGTAACTTTTGTTACATAGTCCTGATTTACTGAGGAATAGCATAGATGTTGGGGAGATTCTGGTCTTAGCTTTCTGAATTAGGATTCGTCCGGGTGAATGGAAAGTTTAATTCTGCTTCATTTGAGGAGATCCCTCTCCGCGAAGGGCGGATCGGGATGACGGTCTCTAATGGCGGATTCATTCTCCATTTAATAATTCTCAACTGTCAATTGTCAACTGTCAACTATCAATTAAAAGCTCCAGTCCATCATAAGCCAGAAAAACACCTTCAGGCAGTTCTTTTGACACTTCGCGGTGGGTGCCCATATTGTGGCTGATGTGGGTGATATAGGTTTTTTTTGCTCCGATCTCGGCTGCGAGTTGCAGGGCTTCATCAAGAGTGAAATGTGAAATATGCTTTGTTTTCTGCAGGGCATTGATTACCAGCAGTTCTGAACCCTTTATTTTGAGCTTTTCCTCTTCTGAAATCGAATTCGCATCAGTGATATAGGTAAACCCTCCTATCCTGAAACCAAAAACAGGTAATTTGAAATGCATCACAGAAATGGGCATCACAGAAATTCCGGAAACATCAAAAGTCTGGTTCTCTTCGATCGTATTCAGACTTAATCGGGGTATACCGGGGTAATTATTCCCGGAGAAAATATAATGGAACTCCTTCCTCAGAGCCTCCTGGACCCTGATATGGGCATAAATATCAATTTCAGATTGTTGCTTATGATTAAATGCCCGCACATCATCCAGCCCTGCGACATGATCTTTGTGTTCATGAGTAAACAGAATGGCATCGAGATGCTTCACCCCTGCCCTGAGCATCTGGTAGCGGAAATCAGGCCCTGCATCGATCACCAGTGCTTTTCCCTGATCCTCAATAAGAACAGATACCCTTAAACGCTTGTCATGCTTGCTTTTTGAGCTGCACACCGCGCAATCACAGGCAATGACCGGTACGCCCTGGGATGTTCCTGTTCCTAAAAATGTGATCTTCAAAACTCTATTTTTGTTTGTTTCAATACGTAAAGGAATGCTTTTTGCTTCTCATCAAGCAGGTTTTCATCAGTTTCTGATCGCTGAAGCAGATCAGCAAGTGAATTGATTTTACTTTCGAGGTTCGAAAATTTATTCACGATCACTATCCGGTCCTTCTCCAGAACACAGGAGCCGGTCTTAAAATTGCCCTTTTCATAACGCAGTTTGAATCCGAGAGTTCTAATCAGGGCTTCGAGCTTATCAAGTGTATGCTGGGTATAAGTTAGGGCCATTGCATTTCAAAAATAACAAAAAAGGCTTCAAACAATTGTCTGAAGCCTTTAAATAATTATTATTAGCCTTATCGCAGATCTACAACTTCTACGCCCGGATAAAGCTTAGAATCAAATGCAAATATTGATTCAGACACCTTAATATTCGGGGTGAAAGTCTTGATACTATAGGTATAACGGTTACCATTTTTGTCAAAGATTACCGCATTTACAATTTGCTTACTCAATTTATCAATCTGCAGTTTTACTTTGAAAAAACTACGTTTGGTATCTGTCGGACTCAAATCAATGTTATGCACCATTTTTCCGTTCAATTTGGTATCATTTGTATAAAGTGATTTAAAGCCCTTTTCATAGATCGTAAACAATTTTGCAGGATTTAAGGCATCTGCCGAATTATCAACCTCACTCAACTGAACCTCTTTATCCGCTTTCAAATAGGTCCACTGATTTTTACCATCACTGATCAGTTCCTGCCCTTTCAATACAACCTTGTACTTATTCACCTTCGATTTCACAAACAAGGTCCCACTCTGGGTTTCTTTGATCTTTGCCTCCGGATTTTCAAGGGTGTAAGAAAATTCTGTCTTGATCACGTCATAACTGCGGTACTTTTTGGAAACTTCTGCCAAAATTGCCTTTGCTTTCACTTCACTCTGCGCCATCACACTTATTCCGGAACCTAAAACAAGAAACGCAGCTATAAATAACTTCTTCATTTGATTTATTCTTTAATTAATCATTGTTATCTAATGTATTCAAGAACTGTTCCAAAGAATATTCGTCAGGTATAAGAACTTCTCTGGCCTTGCTCCCTTCAAATGGTCCGACGATATTTGCGGCCTCCAATTGATCGATAATACGGCCTGCCCTGTTATATCC
Source organism: Sphingobacteriales bacterium 16-39-50 (assembly GCA_002257025.1). Taxonomy (GTDB): domain Bacteria; phylum Bacteroidota; class Bacteroidia; order Sphingobacteriales; family Sphingobacteriaceae; genus Daejeonella. The sequence continues at coordinate 590,631 of NCHA01000001.1, forward strand.
TAATTTCAGCTTTCGCTGGATTAAAGAGGTAGAACCCTGCTGATGCATCACAATCAAACGTGCAGCTTCTTCAAACATCGGATCCCGGTCGGAAGCATCAAAGTCTTTTGCCGATGAATCAGCATTTTCATCCAGATATTCAGGCAGCATCCATGCCGAAGGATACCCGCGTTGTGAACCGATAAATTCTGACACTTTTTCCACTTCCGGAGTATCTACAAAGGCACATTGTATCCTGATCAGGTCACTTCCTGTAGATAAAAGCATGTCCCCGCGACCAATCAACTGATCTGCCCCTCCACTATCAAGGATCGTTCTCGAGTCAATTTTAGATAATACCCTGAAAGCCAGTCGCGCCGGGAAATTCGCTTTGATTGTACCGGTAATAATATTTACTGAAGGACGCTGGGTTGCAATTACAAGGTGTATTCCAACAGCACGGGCCAATTGGGCAATCCTTGCAATCGGTGTTTCCACTTCCTTACCGGCTGTCATCATCAGATCGGCAAACTCATCTATGATCAGCACGATAAAAGGTAGAAAACGATGCCCTTCATTAGGATTAAGCTTCCTGCTGATGAATTTCTGGTTATACTCTTTCAAATTACGAACATGTCCGTTTTTCAACAGGTCATAACGCATATCCATTTCAATACACAGGGAATTTAAAGTTGTGATTACCTTTTTGGTATCAGTAATGATCGCATCTGCTTCGCCTGGTAATTTGGCAAGAAAATGCCTTTCAATCTTCCTGAAAAGCGTTAATTCTACTTTTTTGGGATCTACCAGCACAAACTTCAATTGTGATGGGTGCATTTTGTACAGTAAGGAGATCAAAATTGCATTGATACCAACCGATTTCCCTTGACCGGTAGCACCTGCGACCAGCAAATGCGGCATTTTTGACAGGTCGGCAATATAAACCTCATTTGAAATCGTTTTACCCAATGCTATAGGCAGATCCATAGTTGTATTCTGGAACTTCTCTGTGGCAAGCACAGAACGCATCGATACCATTTCCGGATGCTGATTCGGCACCTCAATACCAATAGTCCCCTTTCCGGGCATTGGTGCAATGATACGAATACCTAAGGCAGCAAGACTCAAAGCTATATCATCTTCAAGGTTCTTTATCTTCGAAATTCTCACTCCAGGTGCAGGAATAATCTCATACAAAGTTACCGTCGGACCGATAGTTGCCTTGATCTTATCAATCTCTATATTATAATGGTTGAGTGTCTCAACAATTTTATTCTTGTTGGCTTCAAGTTCTTCGGCATTTACAGCAATCTTATTGGAACCGTAATTTTCGAGAAGATCCAGGGTTGGATATTTGTAGCTCGACAGATCCAGGGTTGGATCATACATACCAAATTGTTCAACCAGTTCTGTAGATTTCTTCTCCTCTTCTGTTTTCTCGATGGTAAGCGGCGGAGAATCTTTAAGTTCATCAGATACTGCCTGGGAAGTTTCAAAAGGCACATTTTTAGCAGGACTAAGCACAACCGGCCTGTGCTCCTCGGGTTCAGGCTCATCTGCAACTTCAACCGGCGGAAGATTCTGACTCAGCTTTTGTGTATTTCCGTTCGTAGTTTCCTGACCGGGGCGATTAGGCAAATTAAATTCCACCGGGGCATACAAGACTTCATCCTCCAGTTCAACTTCATCGCTGGTTTCAGGAACAATGTATTTAGGTTTAGCACTGCGTTCCGGTAATTTAAAGTCAATATTATAAGCGATGATCAATACGCTTAAACCTGCAAATGCCAGCAATCCCGCAGTACCGGCATCTCCAATCTGGGCTTGCAGGAGGCGATTGGTCCAGAACCCGAACTCACCTTCCAGAAAATGCGGGTAATCATTGATGAAAGCATGGAAAAATGCAAAAGTTACTGAAGTAAAAATCAGTAAAAAGAAGGAATAAGCAAGTGTTTTAGTTATGGATAAAACCTTGATTTTAAATAACATGCGGTATCCTATGATAAAAAAGACACCAATAAATAGGAAGGAAGCGACGCCAAACCATTCATAAATGAACTGATGGGATAAGAGCGCACCTAATTTACCCAGCCAGTTTTGAACAGCGGGCTGATTAAGTCCCATTTCGGTCAGTTCCTGCTGGGTTTTCATCAAATTACTCCAGCCACCGTTTGCGTCGATCACATAACTCTGATCATCCTGCCAGGTGAACAAATAAGAAGTGAAGGCCACCATGAAATAAAGCGAAATGATCAGAAAGAACAGACCGATGATCTTAATTGTCCGGTCGTCATTCAACTTGAACTTCGGCAGATCCTCAGCTGTTTCTTTCGGAACCCGCTGTTTTGGGGCAGGCTTAGACTTTGGCTCATCGCGAAAAGAATTGGCACTCCTGAATTGGTTTCCTTTTAGTAAGGGCATTCGAAAATTTGCTAAATATTGACAAATATAATGTTATAAAGAATATCTGAGATAGCCTAAATCTGCTGCATTTTTTATTTAATTTTCTTAATATTGATAAACAGATGTTTAGTTCATTTAATACCTTATAAAATGGATCAGGATTTACTGGAGGAATACATTGTTACAGGCAATGCAATTGAATTATATGCACTTCTAAACTCTAATCCGAAACTTGCTATTCAAAAAACGAGTCAGCAGATTTCTCCCGTACTACTTTGCTGTTACTATAAAAAGCCTGAATTAGCTGATATTATTTTAAAGCATGTTCCCGAAATCAGCATTTTTGAGGCTGCTGCCTTAGGCAAGAACGATCATATTACAAACATTGTCGCGGAAAATCCCGGCCTGGTTCATGAATTTTCTGATGATGGATTTACACCACTCAGTCTGGCGGCCTATTTCGGTAACGAGGATATAGTCCGGATCCTGCTTCTTAGTGGTGCCGATCCTAATATCCCTTCAAAAAACGGTTTTAGCGTATACCCTATTCACTCTGCAGTAGCTTCAAATTACACCATGATTGCCAAAATGCTTCTGGAAGCAGGAGCTGACATCAATGTGGTACAAAAATCGGGAGCAACCCCGCTTCATTCTGCTGCCCATAATGGCAATATCGAACTCCTGATCGTTTTACTGGAGGCCGGGGCTATTGTTGATGCTAAAATGGAAGACGGTAAAACTGCTGCTGATAAGGCATTTGAGAAGGGTTTTCTTGAAATTGCAAAGATTCTTTCCTGACAAACCGCTTTATTTCTTTCCTGAAAACAACCAGACGCGTCTTCTTTGCGTAGGTACTTCAAACTAAATAAATAATTTATGAAAAAGTCCCTACTCATTGGTTCAATTAAATCAATTTCCCTGATCATGCTGTCTCTACTTGTACTATCAGGCTGCAAAAAGGATGAAGTGGAAGAACCTGTCAGCCTGATTAAAAAGGCCAACGTTACATTAAGTGGTGCTCAGGAAGTTCCCGCAGTGAATACTACAGGGACCGGCACCGCAGAGATCTCTTATGATCCCACTATGAAAATGATCACTTACAAAATCACCTGGCAATTAGGAAGTGCATCTGCAACAACAACCAACATGCATTTCCATGGTTCTGATACCGGCAGTGATGCAGTAAGTTCAGGTGTTGCGCTCGGTATAACCGGATTCGCAATCGGAAGCAGTGGAACTTTGAGTGGAATGACCGTTGCCCTTACCAGTGCACAGGAAGCACAGTTATTGGCTGGTAAATGGTATGTAAATATTCACAGTTCAACAGTAGGTTCTGGCGAATTAAGAGGGAATATAAAATTCTAGTGAATGGTTTGTCAAGCCGGGCTTGTGATCTGGGTCCGGGCTTGACTCATTCCCCTGTGTTAAGTATTTTTACCGACCATGTGATGTGAGAATGCTTGTGGATCACTGAGAGCACCGAACAGAGGAAAAAATGAAATAAATCTCTCGCTAAGACGCAGAGACGCAAAATTTCCATCTAAAATGAATGATTTTATACAAGCTGTAGCCTTTTGCGTCTTCGCGTCTTTGCGAGAGTAATACTTTGAGAAGTACTAATGAATAATGATAAGCCTCTATAAGATGCCAAGGATAATGAAGCGAACAATCTGATTTAGATCAAAAATAGACACCTCAACCCCTGTTAATGATGGTTGCCAAAGCTTAAGTAATGGCATTAGTGTCGGCCAAAGTTCAAAAATCCCAAACACTACTTGCCCTGATTCTTTTGATATAATGCCTCACATCTAAAACAATGGCTGCAAATACATAAAATATCAGTGGAAAGCCTACTGCCAGGAAAGAGGAATAAATAAAAAACAGTCTGATCTTGGAAATGGATATATTAAATCGCTCTCCAAGATAGGTACATACCCCAAAAGAACGTTTTTCGAAAAATGTAAGAAACTGCTGAAACATTTTACTTGCTCAAAAATTTGATTCCAATCCCGCAAGATAAGCATTTCTTTTGATCACAATATGATTTTTTTAATTGTATAAGTGCCTGACTTATTGCAGAATTACTTGAATTTACCCCAATATCATTAAACTTTCTGATAATTGCATTTCTTTCAGGCTTGAGGCTTTCAAGCAACATCAAACCCCTTTCCCTGTGTATTACACTTCCTGTTCTGATACCAAATGCGAACAAAAAAACTGACACTGTATTAATCAGGATATTACTTATGGCCTCTTCTCCGAATGAAACAGCAGAATATTTACATTCCTGATCAAAGCGATAATGGGTATTCCAATACTCACTGAGCTTTAACTTATTAAACATCGCAGTAATGACAATAATATCATTTTCATCAATGATCTTAGAGAATAAATGGTTTGAACGGATAATCAGTGCAGCAAACTGAGCGAGCCGGACTGACGGAAAATTACGTGGTCTTAATCGCATATATTTCCATAAGTATTTATCTATTGGCCTCAAACCGTGCTTCTTCCTCAGAAATAAATACTCCTTTCTTAGCAATTGTGGATATGGATCTTTTAGTTTATTGTCCAGGAAGCCTGCCTGTCCGAAGATAAGAGCTTCAATCTGAAAGGAACGATCCTTATATCTTGCAAGTAAAGACTGAGGCAGGGATCGGGCAAGCATCTCAAATGGTAAGGCATTGGTCTTAAAACCAAAATTCCGGGCCAGACTAATATAAAAGGCATCATTCCAGCTGCCTTTTACTTCAATGAGCAGCGCATCGATCAGCTCGCTTTTTTCCTCAAGACGCTCTATCAAAACCCTTGTAAGGCAAGTGTTTATAAAAAATTTATCAACCTGCTTAATTTTCCTTTCACAGGGAATCCAGTTCAATCCTGCCATAAGGTCCTCATAATTTTGAGCGATCTCTTCAGGAATCAGATTTCCAATTTCCAAAACAGCGATCTCTGTCCCGTCAGCCCTGAAAATTTCCTGATCATGATAAGCCACCACATGCAGGATCACATTGTCATAGGCTTTGTCGAACTGATGCTGATGCCGGTACCAATCTGAAGAGCGGATATGAATTTCGACGTTTCCTGCCCATAAAGTATCTCCAATCCGGATTTTTGCATTGGAGAAATCGGGACCGGCATGTTGGTTATGATGTCCGGGACGGATTATATCCAGGCTCTCACCTGAGGTACTTTTTAGATCTGATAAATGGTAAAGCCTGAATTTCCAGATATAATGCAGTAAATCTTCATTGAGAATCATAAATTAAGATGCCGAAAATAATTAGGGCAGTGAAAAAATATGATTAAACGGTATTAAGAATTGTTTAAGTGGTTGAATTAAGAAATTGATGTGCAGGGAATGTGTTGTCTGGATTAGGATTATTAGGATTTTAGGATTAGTAGGATTTTTTAAATCAGATTAATCAATGAAATCACCAGAATCATGGTTCAGACAAATAGCATAATATCTGGATTAGGATTAGTAGGATTTTAGGATTAGTAGGATTTTTTAAATCAGATTAATCAATGAAATCACCAGAATCATGGTTCAGACAAATAGCATAATATCTGGATTAGGATTATTAGGATTTTAGGATTAGTAGGATTTCCCATATCATGTAAATCATATAAATCACTGGAATCACGGTTCAGACAAACAGAATAATATTAGGATTATTAGGATTTTAAGATGGGTAGGATTTTCTAAATCATAGTAATCAAGTCAATCACCTTAATCCTAAAATCCTTGAATCCTATAATCCTAATTCTGGGTGGAAGATTCCCAATTAAAACCCGATACCCTCAAGCAATGGTTCCATTTCAGATTGAAGTTTCTTTGCTTCTTCCCTTGCGCGCTCCGCGAAATCCTCACCTGATGAGGCATAGATTATTGATCGCGAGGAATTTACAAGCAATCCACAACTTTTGGATAAGCCGTATTTACAAACTTCTTGTAAGCTTCCTCCCTGTGCTCCTACTCCGGGAACCAGAAGAAAGTGATCAGGTGCATACTTACGGATATTCAGGAATTCTTCTCCGCGGGTCGCACCTACCACATACATCAGACGATCATTTCCAGCCCAGGTATTTGCCCTTTGAATCACATTTTCAAACAAACGACCGTTTCCGGTTTCTATAAACTGAAAATCCTTCCCTCCTTCATTGGATGTTAATGCGAGTAAAATGACCCATTTATCCTGAAATGCAAGAAAAGGTTTCACCGAATCACTTCCCATATAAGGAGCAATGGTGATTGCATCAAAGTTCATCCCTGAAGAGGCCGGATCAAAAAAAGCTTTGGCATACATGGATGAGGTGTTTCCAATATCGCCACGTTTAGCATCTATGATCCCAAGACAAGTAGAAGGTATATGTTTAGAAGTCTCGATTAAACTTTTCCAGCCAACAATTCCCCGGCTTTCGTAGAATGCACTGTTTGGCTTATAAGCAACGCATAGATCATGAGTGGCGTCGATGATCCGCTTATTAAATTCGAGAACAGGATCTTCGTAATCCAGTAAAAACCTGGGAATGAGTGTTATATCGGTATCCAGACCAACACAAAGGAAGGATTTCTTGATTTTTATCTGTTCAATTAACTGTTCTCTGTTCATTATTTCATGCAATATTGGAGCGAAAATAATTAAAGCTGAGTTCAGAGCATTAAAAAAATAAATAAAGTTTTGTTTTATTTGATATTATTGCATAGAATTGTGTCATAATCTCAATTTATCCCTGAATTCAGGAAATCACAAAAATTCTCTCAAAGCATTTCTTTTGCAAGAATTCTTGTGTCGTCGATTTCCAGGATAGATGTTTTGAACTAAAATCCCAAAAACATATAAACCAAATTTAATGCTGGATAGTAATAAATTGAACGATAAGCTCGTTTCTGAGCTACGTGAAATTGCTCAAACCCTAGGTGTTCAGGATACTGATACCCTACGCAAACAGGATCTGATATCCAAGATTCTTGAATTTGCAGAAACCTCCCCTGCGACCGAAAATAATGAAGCAGTAACCGAGAGTGTTAATGCAGCTGAACCTTCTGATTCGGGTGCAAGACCACGGAAACGTCTTCGCAGCACTAAACCTGTTGCTGAAAGCAAACAACATAAGGAAGTCCCACTGGATAATACCCGCACATTTGATTTCCCTGAGGATGATGATATCCCCGCAATTGATCCTGTTCAGAATGTAAGTGATTCTGAAAGCCCTGCTGATACATTACAGGAGAGTAAAGAGGCTAAACATGCAGAACATGCAGAGCCAAGAAAATTTGAACGCAGGCAAAATCAAAATCAAAATCCAAGAAGTCAGGAAGCCCCTGTAATCAATATGGATTTTGACAATGTTATTGTCAATGAGGGAATTTTGGAGATCATGCCGGATGGTTATGGTTTTTTAAGATCATCTGATTATAATTATCTTTCATCACCTGATGATATTTATGTCTCCCAATCACAAATAAAGCTTTTCGGACTTAAAACCGGTGATACTGTAAGAGGTAGCATCCGTCCGCCGAAAGAAGGTGAAAAATATTTTCCTTTAGTAAGAGTTGAAGCAATCAATGGTCGTATTCCTGCAGAGGTACGCGATAGAGTACCATTTGATTACCTTACTCCATTATTTCCAACCGAAAAACTCAATCTGTTTGTAGATACAGCTAATCACTCCACACGAATCATTGATTTGTTTACGCCAATAGGTAAAGGACAACGAGGATTGATCGTGGCACAGCCTAAAACAGGTAAAACCATGCTTCTTAAGGATGTGGCGAATGCCATTGCTAAAAACCATCCTGAAGTATATCTGATCATTTTGTTGATTGATGAGCGTCCGGAAGAGGTTACAGACATGGCCAGAAGCGTACGTGCTGAGGTAGTTTCGTCTACCTTCGACGAACCTGCAGAACGCCACGTTAAAATAGCCAACATTGTGCTTGAAAAAGCCAAACGTATGGTCGAATGCGGACATGATGTGGTTATTCTTCTCGATTCCATTACTCGTCTGGCAAGAGCATACAATACTGTAGCACCTGCTTCAGGTAAAATATTATCCGGGGGTGTGGATGCTAATGCATTACATAAACCTAAACGCTTTTTCGGTGCGGCCAGAAACATTGAGGATGGCGGTTCATTAACTATTCTTGCGACAGCTCTTACCGAGACAGGTTCCAAGATGGATGAAGTAATCTTTGAAGAATTCAAGGGAACAGGTAATATGGAACTTCAGTTAGACCGGAAACTTTCTAACAAGCGTATTTTCCCTGCAATCGACCTTACCGCTTCAAGTACGCGTCGTGATGATTTGCTGCTTGATAAGGATACATTACAAAGAATCTGGATCTTGCGTAATCACCTGGCGGACATGAATTCTCAGGAATCTATGGAGTTTTTGCAATCACAAATGCGTGGTACAAAAACAAATGAGGAATTCCTGATATCTATGAACTCCTGATCTGATTAGATCACAGTTTATTATATTGGATTAAACGCATCGGGCTGAACCAAATTTAATTTCAGATGAAGAAGCATATCCCTAATTCTGTAACCTGTCTGAACCTGTTCAGCGGCTGTCTTGGGATTGTTTTTGCCTTTCAGGGAAATCTGATCTGGGCGTCTTATGCGATAGTAATTGCGGCAGTTTTCGATTTTTTTGATGGGATGCTGGCAAGGTTATTAAAAGCCTACTCAGACATCGGCAAGGAATTGGATTCCCTTGCAGATATGGTAAGTTTTGGGGTTTTACCCTCGGTAATTATCTACCAACTCTTTGCCCTTTCTCCACAAATAGATTTTGGAGCTGATTGGTTGAGCTTTTCGGCTTTCATAATTGCTGTATTTTCGGCTTTAAGACTTGCCAAGTTTAATATAGACACCCGGCAATCCGAAAATTTTATAGGCCTTCCTACTCCCGCAAATGCACTTTTAATCGCCTCTTTCCCATTAATTATTGCTGATAGCAATACCTATTTTGCCGGTTTTATCCTGAATCAATGGTTTCTGGCACTCTTCAGTATAACTATGAGCTTGCTATTAGTTGCAGAAGTGCCATTGATTTCACTGAAATTTAAGTCATTAAAATTTAAGGAGAATCTGCTTCGCTATATTCTGATCATTTCCTCTGTGCTCCTCTTATTGTTTTTAAAATTTGAAGCAGTTCCGATCATTATTATTATTTATTTTCTGGTATCCCTGGTTCAATTTAGAACCGCAGACAAAAATATATCGCAGGAATAAACATTATTAAAGCAATTCATCTGTATTAGGATTAGTAGGATTTTAGGATTGGTAGGATTTTCTAATCATAGTAATCAAATAAATCACCTGAATCACAGTTCAGACAAACAGAATGTTGTCTGAAAATATAAATTTATGAAGGATTCTGCAAACTTGCTTTCACCTCTTCTAATTGCTTATAAAGGTGTACAGACATCTCCTTAAGTAGTTGAAATGCCGGGGATATCGTCTCCAGATTTATTAAATTTCGGGCATTCTGCTCAATTTCGGCCATGCTTTCTCTGGCAGAATCGACTCCCATAAAAGCCAGGGTTGGTTTAATTTTATGTGCTATATCTGCCACTTTAGACCAGTCTTCTTCAGTAATAAACTGTTCCATTTGCTCGAAATAAGCAGGGGTTTGATCAAGGAAGAGATCAATCATATCAATCATAAATTCATCGCTGCCACTTGCAACATCCTTCAGGTATGATAAATCCAACTTGAAACCAGCATTATCCATCTTTAATCTTTAATTTTTAGTTTGAAAACAATCTTCTAAGATAGCCTTTTTACAAATAAATCATCAGACAATTCAAGCAGCAATTCCTGAATATTTTTTTTCAAGACAGGATGAATGAATTCGGGAGCGATTTCAAACAATGGCATCAGACAAAATCTTCTGAAGGCCAGGTAAGGATGAGGGATAATCAGTTCAGCTTCATTAATTACCTGGTCTTCGTAGAGTAAAATATCAATATCAATGATCCTGGAACCCCACTTTTCCACGCGCTTACGACCCAAATCGGCTTCAATACTCAAGATTCCTGACAACAAATCCTGGGGTTTTAGAATCGTTTTAAGTTCAATAACCTGATTTAAAAAATCAGGCTGATCGTGCTTCCCCCATGAGGCTGTCTGATAAATGGAAGAGCGCTGAGCAATACTTCCGAGCTTTGCTTCTATCTCAGAAATAGCAGATTTAATGTACTTCCTCCTGTTACCAAGATTACTTCCAAGTAATAAATAAGTGATATACATCTAATTAAGTAATTCCATGTAACAAATAGCCAAATACTGAATCTGTAAATTAGTATACTTGCATAGATAATATATTTGTTTCTGAATATGAAAGAGTTTTTCAAATTTGTTTTCGCTTCAATGATAGGCTTTATCCTGTCGTTTTTCCTTGTTTTCATACTTCTGATTGCCTTGATTGTTGGCATGGTTTCCTCAGCAGGCAGTGATGGTAAAGTGACTCCAACATCCAATAGTATAATGCATATCAGTCTGGATTACCCAATCAAAGAGCGGACAGATAAGAATCCATTTTCTGAATTCAGTTTCATGGGTTTTGACAACAAAAAAACTCTTGGTCTTAACGAGATTCTTTTAAGTCTGGAAGAAGCGAAGAAAGATGATCATATCGAAGGTATTTATCTTGATGTTTCGTCTCTAGCTGCAGGTTTTGCCACAATTGAAGAGATTAGAAATGCTCTTATCGATTTCAAAAAGAGCGGAAAATTCATTTTAGCTTACAGTGAAGTTTACACTCAGGGGGCATATTACCTCGCCTCTGTCGCAGATAAAGTATACCTAAATCCTGAAGGGATGATAGATTTCAGGGGATTGAGCTCAGAAATGATGTTTTTTAAAGGTTCACTAGAGAAGCTGGAAATTGAAGCTCAGATCATCAAAGTTGGAACCTTTAAAAGTGCTGTTGAACCATTTATTCTGGATAAGATGAGTGAGCCCAACCGTCTGCAGGTAAATTCTTTCCTTGGATCTATGTATGACCATTTCCTCAGCGAAATTTCAAAAAGCAGAAAAGTACCGAAAAGTACACTTTTCTCTCTCGCAGACAGTGCTAAAGTCAGGAATCCAAAAGACGCCCTGGTTTACAAGATGGTCGATGGCCTTAAATATAAAGATGAGGTACTTGATGAGTTAAAATCCCGTACCGGAACAGACAAGAAAAAGGACCTCAAATCGGTAAGTATTGAAGAATATGCTCCGGCTCCTGATGAAAAGAAAGCATCCGCATCAGATCGAATTGCCCTGATTTATGCCAATGGTGATATAATAAGCGGTGAAGGAAATGATGAATCAATCGGTTCTGATAGGATTTCAAGGGCCATCCGAAAAGCTAGGATGGATACTAAAGTTAAAGCTATTGTATTAAGAGTAAACTCTCCCGGTGGCAGTGCCCTTGCGTCAGATGTTATTTGGCGCGAAATGGTTCTGACTAAAAAATCAAAGCCGGTAATCGTTTCTATGGGAGATGTAGCAGCATCAGGGGGCTATTATATCGCCTGTGCAGCTGATTCAATCTTTGCACAGCCCAATACAATTACAGGCTCAATTGGAGTTTTTGGTATCATTCCCAATATGCAGAATTTCTTTAAAAACAAGCTGGGAATTACTTTTGATGGAGTTAAAACAGGAAAATTTGCTGATTTGGGTACCGTAAGCCGCCCCTTGACAGATGCTGAAAGAATTATCATTCAGCAGGAAGTAAATAAAGTCTACAGTACCTTTACCCAAAAGGTAGCTGATGGGCGTAAAAAATCACAATCATATATTGACAGCATTGGTCAGGGAAGAGTTTGGAGTGGCACCGAAGCCTTGCAGAACGGTCTGGTTGACAGATTAGGGAATATTGATGATGCTATAGCTTCTGCAGCAAAAAAAGCCAAAATAACTGATTATAAACTTGTAAGTTACCCTGATCAGGTTGATCCTCTTAAATCACTGTTTGAGAATACCGGCGATAAAGTAAAGACTTATTTTATGAAACAGGAATTAGGTGATCAGTTTATTTATTATGAGCAAATGAAGTCCGCAATTAACCTTTCTGGTGTCCAGGCTCGTATACCGTACAATATTCAGGTGAAATAATTCAATTAAAGAACAAATTCTCCTTAAAAATTAATCAAACCCTTCCCTTTTCAGGGAAGGGTTGTTTATTTTTGAGCTTTTAGCTGTATGGAAAACAAAACAATTGCCCGGACTTTAAGACTTTTAAGTCAATTGATGGAACTTCATAATGAAAATCCCTTCAAGGTGAAGTCGGTTGCAAATGCTGCGTTTAAAGTTGATAAACTTCCTTATCCCATTGCGCCTAAATCATTAGATGAAATAGAACAGGTTGATGGACTTGGCAAAAGCATTGCTTCTAAAATCTGGGAACTTGTGCATTCAAATACCATTGAGGATCTCTCCGATCTTCTCAAACAAACGCCTCCGGGAATAGTGGAAATGATGAAAATAAAAGGCCTGGGTCCTAAAAAGATCCTGGTCATCTGGAAGGATCTTGGTATTGAGAGCGTGGGAGAGTTGTATTATGCCTGTAATGAAAACCGCCTGATTGAGGCCAAGGGCTTCGGACTCAAAACTCAGGAAGAAATAAAGAAGACCATCGAATTTAATATGGCCAGCAATGGCCGCTTTCTCTATGCACAGGTTGAAAGCTTTGCTGAAGCCATCCTGGAAAGAATTAAAGCCGAGATCCAACCTGAATTCGCTTGTCTGACAGGGCAATACCGCCGGAGAGCTGAAATCATTGATAGCATTGACCTGCTGTTGGTTAAAGAACTTAACAATACTATCTTAGCTAAGCTGGAAAGCTGGGACCTTAAAGACCTCCAGGTCCTTGAAAACCAAATAAATTGCCAGACGGAACAGGGAATAAAAATTAAATTAAGTTTTGTCAAAAAAGCTGAACTGGGATGGGAACTAATCTCCCAAACCGGAAACCCGGAGCATGTTGAAACTCTGAGAGCTATGCTTAAAGGATCTGATGTGTCCGGTAAGTCAGAAGAAGAAATTTATGAACTGGCCGGCCTTCCTTTCATTGAACCTGAACTAAGAGAAGGCAATGGTGAATTTAAACTCGCAGAATCCAATTCCTTACCCGATCTAATTCAATATTCTGACCTTAAGGGAAGTCTGCACAACCATAGCACCTGGAGTGATGGCATCCATACTTTGGAGGAAATGGCGCTTTTCTGTAAAAATGACTTAAAACTGGAGTATTTTGGGATTTGCGATCACTCCAAATCGGCTTTTTATGCAAATGGCCTTAATGAAACGAGGCTTGCCGCCCAGCAACGTGAAATTGACGAGCTGAATAAAAAGCTTTCCCCATTTCGGATATTTAAAGGAATTGAATCTGATATCTTGTATGATGGCTCTCTCGACTATTCAAATGATGTTCTGGCTAGCTTCGACTTTGTTGTCGCATCTGTACATTCAATTTTGAATATGAATGAGGAAAAAGCAACTGAGCGCTTGATAAAAGCAATTGAAAACCCATACACTACGATTCTGGGACATCCAACCGGCAGGTTATTGCTCAGCAGAAGCGGATATCCTATTGATCATAAAAAAGTTATTGATGCCTGTGCCGAAAATCAGGTAATCATTGAGATCAATGCAAATCCACTCAGACTCGATCTGGACTGGAGATGGCATCAATATGCGATATCAAAGGGTGTGCTTTTGTCGATAAATCCGGATGCTCACAGGAAAGAGGGATTTAATGACATGAAATACGGGACTTTTGTCGCAAGAAAAGGAGGATTAAGTAAAGAAAATTGTCTCAATGCAATGAATCTTGATCAAATCAGCATCCTGTTTGAACAGAAAAAAAAGAAACAAAAGCTGTGAAAGACAAGAATCTGAAAATACTGATCATCCGCTTTAGTTCAATTGGAGATATTGTACTTACCAGTCCGGTAATAAGATGCCTGAAAGATCAGCTGGAAGGCCTAGAACTGCATTATTTAACCAAGAAGTCCTATGAAACTGTATTGGCTGGAAATCCACACATCGATAAAATCCATTACCTTGAGAAATCCCTTTCTGATTGTATTACAGAACTGAAAAAGGAGAAGTTTGACTATGTAATTGATCTGCACCATAATTTGAGAACATTATGGATCAAGACAAAATTGGGCATAAGATCAAGATCTTTTGACAAATTAAACAGGAAAAAGTGGCTTTTGGTCAATTTTAAGATGAATGTCCTCCCTCCTGTTCATATTGTTGACCGCTATCTTCAGACTGTAGAATTTCTTGGTGTAAAAAATGACTCTAAAGGACTTGATTACTTTTTATTGAAGCAATATGACCTGACTGAACTGTTACCAGCTTCACATCAAAGATTCATTGCAGTTGTTATTGGTGCCCAGCATGCAACAAAACGGCTTCCTGTTGATAAACTGGCCGAACTTTGCAGGAATATTAAAGGCTCTGTGGTTTTACTTGGAGGACCTGAGGATAAAGAACGCGCTGAAGAAATTACTAATGCAGCCGGCATTCATGTACTAAATGGCTGTGGCCGATTTAAACTTGATGAATCTGCATTCCTTATCAGCAAGGCTGAGAAAGTTGTCACACATGATACCGGGCTCATGCATATCGCAGCAGCCTTCAATAAGCCTATTATATCCGTTTGGGGAAATACAGTTCCTGAGTTTGGAATGTATCCATACAAAGCAGATCATTCACAAATGATTCAGGTTAATGGTCTAAGCTGCCGTCCATGCTCAAAAATTGGGTTTAATACGTGCCCAAAGGGTCATTTTAAGTGCATGAATCTTATCAATCTGAATCAAATCATCAAAGAAAGCAATGCCTAAACAATTACTGATTATTCGCCACGCAAAAGCAGAAGAAGCCGATTTCAAAAAACCGGATTTCAAAAGAGCATTAAGTCACCGGGGTGAAAAAAATGCTCAGGAAATGGCCAAAAGGTTAAAAACAAAAAAATTACACCCTCAAATACTGTATAGTAGTCCGGCATTACGTGCCATTTCAACCACCAGATATTTTGCTCATGAATTAGGAATAGCACAATCAGATATCATTCAGGATCCTGAAATATATGATGCGCTGACCGATACCCTGCTCAATTGTATTAACAGAATGGATGATCAGGCAGATTTTGTTGCACTTTTTGGGCATAATCCCTCAATCACTGATCTTGTCAATAAATTCTGCGGAGCAGAAATTTACAATATTCCAACCTGTGGCATCGCGTTGATCCAATTCCCTTTTGACAGCTGGAAAATGCTAAGTGCGGGGACTGGGGAATTGATTCTCTATGATTATCCGAAAAATGAGCATTAAGTCATTTTATAAACCTTTCCTGGTAATGAAATGATACTTCCCTGCATTTCCATGCCTAGAATAACCATGACCAGCTTACTTTGCTGAAAACCGCTTAAAATAGCAAGATCATCAACTCCAAGACTTCCTTTTTCATATAGAATATTTGCAATGATCTGCTCGTCAGCTGTCAGATTAATTGGCAGACTAAGTTGAGGTTTTAACGGTAACGCCTGATCTCTGGTCCATCCCATCAGATATTCAATATCAGCCACTCTGTTCATCAGATTTGCTCTGTTGGTTTTGATCAGAAAATTACATCCCTGACTAAATTCATCATTAATCCTCCCCGGATAAGCAAATACATCCCTGTTATAGGAATTGGCCAGTTCAGCGGTAATTAATGCCCCTCCTTTGATATTAGCCTCCACGACTATGGTCAGGTCGGCCAATCCGGCAATGATCCGGTTCCGCTTAGGAAAATTCTCCCTGTCTGGAATGGTACCCGACATAAATTCAGTGATTAATCCGCCACAATCAAGAATTTTCTCAGCCATAGTCCGGTGTTGGGCCGGATAGATACGGTCGAGCCCATGTGCAAGAACAGCCACATTCGGAATATTGTTTTTAAGAGCTTCTTTATGAGCCGCTCCATCAATCCCATAGGCAAGTCCACTGATAATCAATGGCTGATGAATCTTCAAGTCTTCTACCAGCGTTCTGCATATCTCCTTACCATAATCCGTTGCATTTCTGGTACCTACAATACTGATTACCTTGCTGGCATTCAGGTCGGCATTTCCTTTAAAATATACTATAATAGGTGCATCTGCACAATTTCTAAGACGCTTCGGGTAATCATCATCAGTTAGAAAAAAGGCTTTGATCCTGAACTTATCAATAAATTTAAGCTCCTGTTCAGCCCGTTTTAATGCAGAATGTTCTTTTAGAAATTCCAGTGTTTTAGGACCAATCCCCGGGATGTGGGCAAGATTCTTAGCTTTTGCTTTAAACACTTCCTCGGCATCACCACAATAACTAAGTAGATTTCTGGCAAGTACTGAGCCTATACCAGGGATACATGATAATGCCAACTGATGAAGCAATGCCATATTCTAAGAATTTTAACGAAAGAATAAAAAACCAGAGCAAAAAACAGAAAGGACATTTGGGGATGTCGCATTCAGTCGAAATAATATTAAAACTTATTGAGGGATATAAACAACAAATTTAGAATCAAAATAATCTTCTTTAAAATACTTTGAAAGAGGTATAAGTTCTGTTTTTAAGCCTGATTCTTTAATTTCCTCAGCCAGATCACCACCCTTCAGGTACAATATACCATTTTGAAGAGTATTCATCGATTTTTTCTCAAATTTTCCCTTTACCCAGGGATAAAATTCAGATAATCGGGTTACAGCTCTGGAAACCACAAAATGGAATTTCTCATCAATCTGTTCTGCTCTTGCATGACTTGCCCGCACATTTGTCAAACCACATCCCAAAGCAACCTCCTGTACAACCTTTATCTTCTTTCCAATAGAATCTACCAGATGAAAATCAGTTTCCGGAAACATAATTGCAAGTGGAATTCCGGGAAATCCCCCACCAGTACCCACATCCAGCACTTTTTCACCGGGCAAAAATGATATAATTTTTGCAATAGCCAATGAGTGAAGAA
This sequence comes from Sphingobacteriales bacterium 16-39-50, assembly GCA_002257025.1. Taxonomy (GTDB): domain Bacteria; phylum Bacteroidota; class Bacteroidia; order Sphingobacteriales; family Sphingobacteriaceae; genus Daejeonella. Next base: position 608,028 of record NCHA01000001.1, read on the forward strand.
TGTGATGAAGATATAGCATATCGATATCCTTCCTTGAGATCAGATTGATTCTGGCATTCCAGAAACGATAGAGCTCATCAAGCTCGGCGAACTGCTCCTTCTGCTTCGGGCTAAGTTCAGGGAAATAATATGATATAATATCAGAAGTCACTTCTCAAATTTTTCTTTCTACGGTTCATTATATTCGACATCAGATCCCGGGCCCTAAAAAGCTGTGCCTTTACCGTACCCAAAGGCAGATCAAGCTGCTGAGCGATTTCTTCATAGGATTGTTCATCATAATACCTCAAAATTATCAGGGTTCTGTACCTTTGAGGTAGTTGCTCTACAATACTCTTTAGTTTCTCACTTTCCTGCTTCTTTATTGATGTTTGTTCGGGGTTTAAGGCATCAGATGCAATCTGCAATTGCTTCTCATCCTTATCCTCATCAGATAAAGATTGCAGTGAAACCACATTTAGTCTCTTCTTCCTGATGAAATCTATACAATTATTAGTTGCTATTCTGAATAACCAGGTACTAAAAGCAAAATCAGGTTTATACTTCTCAATATTCTCAAATGCTTTTCCAAATGTTTCAACAGTAAGATCCATTGCATCGTCTTTATGGTTGACCATTTTAAGGGCCATAAAGTAAATAGAATCCTTGTATCGCTGCATCAATTCGGCATAAGCCTTCTGATCCCCATCCCTTGCTCTGATGACCAGCATGAAATCGTTTTTGGCATTTGCCGAAAAATTAGGATTTATTTCCATTCAACCCTCTTCCTGAATAAGGCTATAAAGTTTAAAAGCACTATATAAATGTAATAAATGAAATCAAATACTGGTACCCACCAAATCAGATCAATATACTTTAATTTCTTTAAAACAGGGATATAAACCAGAATTTGCGCCAGTAATCTGATAGAATAAAATGCAGCAATAATCCACCAATCGGCTTTTATTACAATTAAAGCAATTAGGAATACATAAAACAGAAAACCTGATAGCACCTGCAGTCCCAGCATTTTTTTATGGCTGCTTTTGTATGCTTTTCCGGCACCTTGATGACGAAATTTTTGTGAAAAATAGCTGGAAAGCGAATTTTTGGGCTCAGACCAGATATGAGAATCAAAATCGATTTCAATTCTTGTGTTAGCATTAGTGGCGTTCTGGTTTACAAACAGGTCATCGTCCCCCGATAAAATGTGCATATGTGATGCAAAGCCCTTACCTCTAAAAAACAGGGATTTCTTATAGGCCATATTTCTTCCTACTCCCATATAGGGATTACCTTTTAAAGCATAGGAAAGATAATTAAGGGCAGTAATGAATGTTTCATAACGTATAAAGCGATTAAGCAAACCCCCTTTAAATTCATATGGTGAATAAGCCAGAACAATTTCGGTTTGCTCATTGAAATTTCGCTGAATACATTTTAGCCATTGGTTTGATGCAGGTCTGCAATCTGCATCGGTAAAGACCAGATTTTCATTTTTTGCTGCCTTTATTCCGAGAGTTACTGCAAACTTCTTTCCATGCTTAAAACGGGGATGATCATTAATGGTAACGATCTTAAGATTTTTATGCTGCAGGGATAAGTCGCGTAAAAACCAGTCGGACCCATCATTTGAACAATCATTTACAATTATTACCTCAAAATCAGGGTAATCCTGTTCAAGAAATGGTAAGAGATTTTGCTTTAAATTCTCCAGCTCATTTTTTGCACAAATGATGACCGAGATCGGCTCCAAAAACTGATTATTATCTTCATAACCTTTATAAACCGCTAATTTTCTATGAATTGCAAGAGTATAATATAACTGCAGGATCAAACAAATCAGTAGGGAAATTGAAATCGAAATAACTAAATAATCCACGCGTTAGAATGAGCTTTAAATAGCGGGTAAATTTCTGATTTTTCAGCTAACTATTGTCATTTTTAAAAAATAAAAGAAATAATCCGGGCATATTTCCGGCTCTCCCCGGCTACAGTTTATATTTTGCTATTTTTGCGGCTAATATTTTGCAATTGAATGAAATTTAAATTAGAGGCTTCAGATAAATCTTCAAAAGCAAGGGCAGGTGAAATAATTACTGACCATGGCATCATCAAAACCCCCATTTTTATGCCTGTGGGTACTGCAGGTTCGGTAAAGGCCGTGCACCAGCATGAACTTTCGGAAGATATTAAGGCCCAGATCATTCTTGGCAACACCTACCATTTATACCTCAGGCCGGGTCTGGAAACCCTCCAGCTTGCTGGCGGATTGCATAAATTTAATGGTTGGGATAAACCCCTGCTGACTGACAGCGGCGGTTATCAGGTCTATTCTCTTTCGGGAGTTCGGAAAATCAAGGAGGAGGGTGTGACCTTCAGATCACATATAGACGGTTCAAAACATCTTTTTACCCCTGAATCGGTAATGGATACCCAGAGGGTTATTGGTGCTGATATTATAATGGCCTTCGATGAATGTACACCCTATCCCTGCGAATATGGCTATGCCCGACGTTCAATGGAAATGACTCATCGATGGCTGAAGCGCTGCTGCGAACGCTTTGATACGACTCTTCCCCTCTATGGATTTGATCAAACCCTGTTCCCAATCGTTCAGGGATCGGTATATAAAGATCTTCGTAAGCAATCTGCAGAAGTTATCGCCTCTTTTGAAAGGGAGGGAAACGCAATCGGCGGACTCTCAGTTGGAGAACCTGCTGAAGAGATGTATGAAATGACAGATATCGTTACTGATATACTTCCAAAAGACAAGCCACGCTACCTTATGGGTGTAGGTACTCCTGTAAATATCCTCGAAAATATCGCATTGGGAATAGATATGTTCGACTGTGTAATGCCAACCCGAAATGCCAGAAACGGGATGTTATTTACCAAAAATGGGATCATTAATATTCGTAATGAGCGCTGGAAGAACGATTTCTCTCCACTGGAAGAAGATAGTGATCTTTTTGCAGACAGAAATTATTCAAAGGCGTATCTTAGACATCTGGCTCATTCAAAAGAGATACTGGGTGCTCAGATTGCAACCTTACATAACCTGCACTTTTACTTATGGCTGGTGAATGAGGCCAGAGAGAAAATTATAGCCGGTGATTTTTACGATTGGAAAAACAAAATGGTCGTTCAATTAGCACAACGCTTATAGAATTAGAATATGATCGGAATTATCGACTGGTACATCATAAAGAAATATCTGGGGACATTTGCCTTTACCCTGACAATTTTCACTGTGATTATTGTAATTTTCGATGTTTCCGAAAAACTTGATGACTTTTTAAGACATCAGGCACCAATGAAAGAGATTATTTTCAGTTATTATGTCGGTTTTATCCCATTTTATCTCAATTTTCTATCACCCTTAATAAATTTCATAGCTGTTATTTTCTTTACAGCTAAAATGGCCGATCAGACAGAAATTGTACCAATACTTAGCAGCGGGGTCAGTTTTAAACGATTTCTATGGCCTTACCTGATCTCATCTACAGTCATTTTCCTGGTTACACTGATCTTTAATCTCTTCATCATTCCTGAAACTAACCGGCTGAAGATTGATTTTGAGAATGTTTATGTGAATCCGAAATCAGATAATTCCAAGATGTATACCCATATGCAGATTGATAAAAACACGCTGGTATACATTGAAAATTTCGACAATAATTTAAAAACCGGTTATAAATTCACGCTTGAAAAGTTCTCAGGAATGGATTTGAAAGAAAAGCTCGTTGCCGACAGGATCAGCTGGGATTCAGTTAAAACAAAATGGAAAATTGAAAACTATTCCATTCGGAAAATTGATGGTTTGAAGGAGTCTATGAGCGCAGGTTTACAAATGGATACCACACTGGATATGCGCCCGAAAGACTTCGAAATTTATGATAATATTTACCAGGCAATGAATATGGGGGAATTAAATGATCGCATTAAGAAGGAAGAAATACGAGGCACCGGGGTGATGGCGGATTTAAAACTTGAAAAATACCAGCGCTTCATCTACCCACTGTCGGCTTTTGTTTTAACCTTAATGGGCGTTTCCCTCTCTTCAAGAAAGGTACGTGGTGGTGTTGGCCTTCCACTTGGAATAGGTATATTTTTAAGCTTCACCTATATCCTATTCATCAGATTCTCAAGCATGTTTGCCTTAAAAGGCGGACTACCCCCTATGATTGCCGTTTTAATCCCCAATATAGTTTTTGGAATTCTGGGCATCTATTTATTGATGAAAGCACCAAAATAAACCATCATGCCTTTTCAAAAACCTGAGATCAGTAAAAATCTGATCATTCTTCACATCACAGTCTTCGTATGGGGATTTACCGGAATCCTGGGTGCCTTGATCTCTATCGATGCCGCGCATCTCGTTTGGTACAGGGTTCTTATCGCCTTTATTAGTTTGTATGGATATTTCCTTTTTAAGAAAATATCGATCAGGGTATCCAGAGAAACTTTTTTGAAATTATTCTTTACCGGAGCTATTGTAGCAGCCCACTGGATTCTGTTCTTTCAATCAATTAAACTGTCTACTGTTTCGGTAGCTCTGGTAAGTCTTTCTTCCCTCACCCTATTCACAGCGATATTAGAACCTTTGTTAAAAAGACAAAAAATATCAGGTCTTGAAATATTCACAGGCTTGATGATCATCTCCGGAATCTATATGATCTTTAAATTTGAATCGCGTTATTCTATAGGAATTATCAGTGGTTTGTTAAGTGCATTATGTGCCAGTATATTCTCAATCATAAATTCTAAACAAATCCAAAATCGTCCTGCACCGATTATAAGCTTCTATGAGCTCATTGGAGCATGGGTGTGGGTTTCACTCTATTTATTAATTTCAGAAGGCCTGAAGGCCCCTGTGAGCCTCAATCCTTCAGATCTGTTCTTTTTATTGATCCTTGGAACCGTTTGTACCTCGCTTGCATACGTTGCTGGGGTGGCTGTCATGAAAGAATTATCTGCTTTCAGGGTTGCTCTTATCACGAATCTGGAGCCTGTTTATGGCATCATTTTGGCCTTCATGTTCTTTGGAAAGAAGGAACAAATGACTCCTGGATTTTATGCCGGAGCGATAATTGTGCTTGGAACGATCTTCCTGTATCCCTATCTAAAAAACATAAAAAGAAAGCCAATTCCCAAAACCCCCATCGGGTAGGGGAGGAGTTTTTTACACTAAGCCTGCTTTAAAACAAACTTTAAGTATTGAAAATAATGGTGCTTTACGTCATAGATATTAGCTTTTGGTAGTTCTTTTTATTTCTGAAGATTTCAGGAAAGCGGCGTTGCGAATTTGTCCTTATTGCCCTCTTTAAAATTCTTTTCGGGATGCAGAAATTAGCATAAATAAAAATTGATGAAAGGTGGAAGAGAGCTTCCTTAAAAGAGCAGATTCAACTAGCAAAAACAAAAAATTGACAGACTGTTCATGCTATTAAAAATGGGCTAGCATGGTACCGAATAAAATCAGTGTCCCGTTTCGAAATTTGAAGAATATTAAAGTGGTAATTGAAGGAAAACCTGAAAGCCAGCTATTATCGTAATTCATTAAAAAGGGAATGTCCAATTTCCCTTTCGCCCGGAAAACAAGTATTTTTTTCAATTACACAAAAATCTCATGGAGAGGACATATTTTTTCATTAATTATTAAATTTAACAGAAATAAAGACAAAAAAATATTAATCATAAATAATTAATAATCAGCATTTTAAATTAGTATATTTAATAAAAAGTTTATATAAAAATCTCTTGAAGTTTCTCCTAAAACTAAAATCATTAGCAAAGCATAAAATAGATGAAAATATCAATATTTAATAGTCTGTATATCAGTATATTTATATCGTTTATATTATGTTTAAATATAGTAACCGTTTTTGCTCAGTTTTTTGATGCTGAACAGAACCCGCCCGGTGTAAAATGGATGCAGATCAGGACAGAAAATTTTCAGATCATCTACTCCGGTGAGCTGTCAGATGAAGCTAAAAGAATGGCAAATACCCTGGAACATCTGATAGACGGGGTTAGCAAATCCCTTAACAAAAGGCCCCGGCCGATAACGATTATTCTGCAAAATCAAGGTGTCATTTCGAATGGTTTTGTACAGCTTGCACCCAGGCGTTCGGAGTTCTACACTACCCCACCCCAGAACCTCGACTTCCAGGATTGGCTCAATGGAATGGCTATCCATGAACTCAGACATGTAGTTCAATTTGATAAATTAAGCGGCGGACTTAAAGCTCCTTTCTTTGAAGAATTAGCCCTTGCCATTTTCGGCATCACCCTCCCCCCCTGGTTCTATGAAGGGGATGCTGTCGGTATCGAAACAGCATTGAGTCACGCTGGTCGTGGAAGGCTTCCTGACTGGGAGTTAATTTTCAAAACAAATACACTAAGTACCCATCCTTACTCCTACTCAAAGAATTATTTTGGTTCACTCAGGGATCTGACACCCGGCTATTATCAGCTAGGTTATTTTATGACCACGAAACTAAAAAGGGACTATGGCAAAGAAATAATCGACAGCATCATGACAAGGATTAAGCGAAATCCTTTGAGACCTTACAGTCTTAGCAATTCGATTAAAAAATTTACCGGACTTAACAGCAGAATGCTTCATGACTCTACTATTGCCGAATTGAAGACACTCTGGCAAAAACAATCCGCTAATATGGTGCAGGTAATTTATACTCCAATTAACAAAAGAAGGGATTCAATACCTGCCGACTACCTGCTGCCGGTAAGTACACCCAATGGTGAGATTATTGCTTTAAGGCAAAACCTGACTCATACACCTGCGCTAATCCTTATCGATTCGGCAGGTAGGGAGCGCATACTTCGCAAAATCGGCTATCAAACGGAATATAACTTCAGGTACGCTGCAGGAAAAATTGTTTGGGATGAACTCAGATTTGACAAACGCTATCGAAAACGCTCTTATAGTGTGATCAATATTTTTGATTTAGCGACCGACCAGGTTAAACAAATCAGTCATAAAAGCCGTTTATTCTCCCCCAGCCTCTCGGCTGATGGCAAAACGATTGTGGCTGTAAAAATCAGTACATCAAATCTGTTCTCATTAATTGAGCTGAATGCTGAAAACGGAAGTATTCTCCGGGAATATCCGGTTAAAGATGGCTTCAGTTTACAAAATCCATCATACAATGAACATGGAGATCAAATTATCTGTGTGGTGATGAGCCAAGATGGTGCTGCCTTAATGGAATTCAAGCATGCAGACAGAAGCAATAGAATCATCACCCCATTTCAAAGACAACAGCTTATGCGTCCGGCTTATGCAGGCCAAAATATTTTGTTCAGGGCTCATTACAAAGGCCTGAACAATATTTACTGCCTCACACCTGAATACAAGACCATACCGCTTACTTCGGTAGCCTATGGGGCTACAAATCCGTCCTATGACCAAAAGAGGAACAGGGTGCTATTCAATAACTATCAGCTTAAAGGATATGATATAGTCAGCATACCCTTTGAATTACAGAATAACAAACAAGAAGGTGCTGACAAATTCATTAATTATGCATCACCACTGGTTAGACAGGAGGCAAACGCCAATCTTCTCGACTCAATACCTCAAAAAAAATTTCCATCCAAACCTTACAGAGAATTCAGTAATCTGCTCAATTTCCATAGTCTGTCACCTGTTGCTGAAAACAACGGTACTAATGATGACCTGAGCATTGGTCTAAAGCTCAAATCGAACAATCAGCTAAACACCCTGGATCTGTATGGCGGCTACCAATTTAATACAGGACTTAGGAAAAGTGAATACCTCGCTGGTTTTAGATATAAGCGCTTCTTTCCTATTCTGGATGTTAGCTATTCAAACAGAGCCAATTTGACCTATTCCCGGCAAAATAATCGTCTGGTTCCGGTAAGCTGGCGCGAGAACATAACTGAAGCTGAAATCAGCCTCCCCTTTACATTTAATCGCCTCAATCAGAACTACAGCATGGGTATAAGAAGTTCAAGCAGCTTCACCTCAAGGTATGAAATTCAGAATAGGCCCAGTAATTTTATTGAAAAATTGAAATTCCCGATGAAATATCAGTTTTACTTTAGCCGGAATGCCCGTCGTAGTGCCAGAGATCTCGCTCCAGGCTGGGGACAAAACTTTTCATTTTCCTATTTTCATCTCCCATTCCAGAATTTGCTGAATGGCTCCCTCCTATCATTCAGAAGTGTCATTTATACTCCCGGACTTTTAAAAAATCATTCATTTCAGGCAAGCTTCAATTATCAGGAAAGCAGCGGAGCCTATGATTTTAGTGTAGAGATTCCAAGAATCAGCGGATACAGAAATTTAAGTTTAAATACCCGCCTTCGAAACACTTTGTTACTTGATTATCGTTTTCCATTATTCTATCCAGATGCCGAGTTAGGCCCCATTGCTTATATTAAAAGATTGAAAGGTGGTTTTTTCGCTGATTTTGAGAATATCGGAAAAGGAAATCCGATCCAGCCACGAACTTTCGGACTCGAGTTAAGCACAGATATGAATATTATGCGATTTATGCTTCCGAATTTTGAACTTGCCGGTAAGCTGATCTTTGCAAGAGAGAATGCACTAAACAAGCCGATCTTTGAGCTTGGATTTACATATGATTTCTAGGAATCAGGATAGATAATCAGACTAAACAAAATACTGGTATAAATTTTGAATCATAATACTCATGAGATTTTTCTAATACTCGGAGGACAGAGATAATTTTATTAATTTCACTTGCAATTCCGATATTCACATAAATAAATATTCAATGTATGACCTTTAAAACTATCTTCATAATCGTTGTCACGGTACTTGTGACTATCATACTCATGAATAATACCGATGAAGTTAGTTTTTGGATTTTCGGTGATGTGAGATTATCTAAACTGGCTGTACTGGGCGTGATGTTCGGTCTGGGCTTGATCATAGGTTTCATTGCGGGAAGACCACGGAAGAAAATCCAACCTGATTCTTTCAACTCAGAAGAACTTCTACAGGATAAAGATCATGATTATATCAGAAATGATGCCGATCAGTTGAGCGATGAGGATCGTGATTATATCAGATAGAAGCAAAATGTTTTTATCTCAAATGCAAAAGCATCGACAAATAGACAAATTATCTCATCGACAAATAAAATCATTTATAAATTTTCAAGCTGTCAGTCAATTACATAATAAACCTTGTTTTCCTTCTCCAGTTGCGGTAATTTCAGCGCCTCCTTGAATATTCCGTAAACTGATGAACCGCTCCCACTCATTGAGGCGTAAAGGGCACCGGCCCCATACAATTCAGCCTTTATTCGGGCAATCGCAGGATATTTTGAAAAGACTGATGGTTCAAAGTCGTTTTTGACATGTAATTTCCAGTCCTCGATTGGAAGTTTGATTAGCTCGGTTAAGGGAGCAGAAACCGGGGAAGCACGGACTCCCTGATAAGCTTCTGCGGTCGACACCTGCACATCCGGCATTACCAATACAAAGAAATAATTGCTCAGATCCAGATCCAGGGGACTCAACTGATCTCCCTTTTCAATTGCATAAGCCGGCTTATTCTGAATAAAAAAAGCACAATCAGAACCAATTTTAGAAGCATAACTCTCCATTTGAGAGTTTTCCATGCCCAGACCGAATTTTTGATTCAGCAACCTGATGAAATATGAAGCATCGGAAGACCCGCCTCCCAATCCGGCACCAATTGGAATATGTTTGTGTAAATGAATACTGACAGGAGGCAGCTCAATGAAATCTTTTTTAAGCAAATGATAGGCTTTCAGACAAAGATTATCTTCTGCATTCCCCGGAATATTTATGCCAGATGAACTAAACTTTAGCTCATCAGCCTCAATCACCTCTAGGGCATCTTTGATTGCGAGGGGATAAAAGATCGATTCCAGATTGTGGTAACCATCTGGACGCTTACTGACAATATTTAAGCCTATATTGATCTTAGCATTCGGAAAAAGAATCATATTGTGAACATACTGATATATTTATGAACAATTTTAGGATGCCAAAATTACATTTATTTTATTTGCACTTAATAAGTTGTAAGTTTTAAGTTATAGGTTGTAAGTATTGAACTTTACAACTCCAGACAACAGATAACAGACAACTGGTAACAGACAACAGATAACCAAATCATGAAACAATATCACGAGTTGATGCAGCATGTTCTGCAAAACGGAACCCAAAAGCAAGATCGCACAGGAACCGGCACGATCAGTGTATTTGGCTACCAGATGCGTTTCAATCTTCAGGAAGGATTTCCGCTGGTAACCACCAAGAAAGTGCACCTGAGGTCTATTATTCACGAATTGATCTGGTTTTTGAAGGGTGAAACCAATATTAAATACTTAAAAGATAATGGGGTTAGTATTTGGGATGAATGGGCTGATGAAAATGGTGAACTTGGACCGGTATATGGCTCCCAATGGCGCTCATGGCCTACACCTGATGGCGGACATATTGATCAAATTACACAAGTAATCAAACAGATCCGTAATAATCCGGATTCAAGACGCTTAATTGTGTCTGCATGGAATGTTGCAGAAATTGAAAATATGGCTCTTCCACCCTGCCATAGTTTCTTTCAATTCTATGTTGCAGATGGTAAGTTAAGCTGCCAGCTTTATCAGCGCAGTGCCGACATATTTTTGGGGGTTCCATTTAATATTGCCTCATACGCCCTGCTGACCATGATGGTAGCACAGGTTTGCGGATTGGAAGCCGGGGATTTTGTACACACTTTTGGAGATGCACATCTTTACAATAACCATCTGGAGCAAACCAGGCTACAATTAAGCCGGGAATGCAAACCGCTTCCTGTAATGGAGCTAAATCCGGAGATCAGGGATATTTTTGATTTTAAGTTTGAAGACTTCAGTCTGGAGAACTATGACCCGCATCCCCATATAAAGGGAGCTGTAGCTATCTAATCAAAGCATATGAATATTAATCTGATTGTTGCCATTGACGAAAAGAATGGAATTGGCAAAAACAATCTCCTACCCTGGCATCTGCCGGCAGATCTGAAACATTTTAAAACGATCACTACCGGGCATCCTATTATTATGGGAAGAAAGACCTTTGATTCTATCGGGAAAGCCCTGCCAAACAGAAGAAATATCGTAATAAGCAGACAATCCAGACTGAAAATACCAGGAGTTGAATTATGCAGTTCGTTGAATAATGCAATTGAATTATGTAAAGACGAGAATGATGTATTTGTAATTGGAGGAGCGCAAATATTTGAGCAGGCACTTCCTCTAGCTAATGTACTTTACCTTACTATTATTCATGAGGATTTTGATAGTGATGTATTTTTCCCGTTGATTAACATGAATGAATGGACTGAGAAAGAAAAAACTCTTCATCAACCTGATGAAAAGAACTTATATTCTTATAGTTTTATCAAATACAAAAAAGCCTGAATTTCTTCTGTAATTTTCTGTGTTAAAGAATTATTCCAAAAAACAAAAATTTAGTTAGCTTTGGCGTCTTAACCAAAATAGGCTTAAATCAACATTAATAGACAATTAAAATAAAATGCAAGGTAAAGGATTAGTTAAATTCGCAGCAATAGCGCTCACTATAGCGTGTTTGTATTCCCTCTCGTTTACGTGGATAGCGAATAAAGTTGAAAAAGATGCACAGGAATTTGCAAAAGGTGATGCTGTAAAAGAGAAAGTTTATCTTGATTCAGTAGCCTCATTACCAGTGTATAGCAGCCTGAGTTATATTACCTATCAGTACGCTAAAGAACGCGAAATTCCACTTGGACTTGACTTAAAAGGTGGTATGAACGTTACCATGGAGATCGCATTGAGTGATATGGTTCGTAACCTTGCAAATAATAGTACTGATGCAAATTTCAATGCGGCAATCAAAAATGCTGAAGTTGCCATGGCAACAGGTGAAAGTGATTTCATTGGTGTTTTTGGTAAAGAGTTCGAAAAAATTAGTCCGAACAGTAAATTATCTCCATTATTTGCAACAAAAGAGAATTCTGCAAACCTGAAGATTGATGCCAGCAATGAGGATGTTTTAAATTTCCTGAGAAAATCTGCAGATGGTGCAATCGACCTTTCATTCAATATTCTTCGTACCCGTATTGATAAGTTTGGAGTAACCTCCCCTAACATTCAAAAACAACAGGGAACCAACCGTATTCTGATTGAACTTCCTGGTGTAACAGATCCGGATCGTGTACGTAAATTACTTCAGGGATCAGCAAAACTTGAATTTTGGGAGACCTATGATAATGCTGAGATCTTTAGTTTACTTCAGAATGTTAACAGTATTCTGGCATCAACTATTAAATCAACAGATACTTCAAGCGCTTCTGTCGCTCAGGATACAACTAAAAGTAAACTTGCAGCTTTAGGTAAGAAAGACAGTTCTGCTGTTGACAGTGCTGCTGCTCTAAGTAAAGTACAAGCCGAGCAGGCAAAACAAAATCCATTGTTTGCACTTCTAAATCCTGCAACATATCAGGGTCAGGACGGTCAGGTTAATTTACGCCCTGGACCAGTTGTTGGATATGCCGCTCTAAAAGATACTGCAAAAGTAAACTCTTACCTTTCTTCAGCAGCTGTCAGAGCTGTTATCCCGCAGAATATCAGATTGTTCTGGGGAGTGAAGCCTATGTCAGAAGAGAGCAAGGTATTTGAACTTTATGCTCTTAAAACCAGCAATTTAGGTGGTGGACCGGCATTGGAGGGAGATGTGATTTCTGACGCCCGTTCTGATTACGACCAAAAAGGAAATCCGGAAGTTGTAATGGTTATGAATGCAGATGGAGCACGTGCTTGGCGTTCAATTACTGCTGCTGCATCAGCTGATCCAAATAATAAAAAAAGTGTTGCTATTGTACTTGATAATCTGGTTTACTCTGCCCCTACAGTTCAGGGAGAAATTCCAAACGGAATTTCATCAATTAGTGGAAGCTTTAAAGTTGAAGACACCCAGGATCTTGCAAACGTTTTGAAAGCAGGAAGATTACCTGCTCCAGCGAAAATTGTCAGTGATTATGTTGTTGGTCCATCCTTAGGAGCAGCTTCAATCTCAGCAGGTTTAATTTCTACCATTGCTGGTGTCATCTTTATTCTACTATTCATGGCAATGTATTATAGTACAGCCGGATTAGTTGCTAACATTGCCTTACTGGTAAACTTATTCTTCCTGATGGGCGTACTAGCATCTTTAGGTGCTGTATTAACTTTACCGGGTATTGCAGGTATTGTCCTTTCGCTGGGTATGTCTGTTGATGCAAACGTTTTGATCTATGAAAGGATCAGGGAAGAGCTCGCAGAGGGAAAATCTGCAAGATTAGCAATCACTGAGGGCTTCAAGAAAGCAATGCCTTCTATCCTTGACTCAAATATCACAACTTTCTTAACAGGTGTAATTCTGTACATATTCGGACAGGGACCAATTGTGGGTTTTGCTACTACATTGATGATCGGTATTATCACTTCCCTGTTTGCAGCAATATTCATTTCCAGACTGGTATTTGAATGGTTGCTTGACAGAAAAAAGCCTATCAGCTTCTCAATTAAAGCAACACAAAATTTATTCAAAGATTCCAAATTTGACTTCATCACCGGCAGAAAACGTTTTTATATCCTTTCATCTGCAATAATCGTTGCCGGAATCATCTCTGCCTTTACTCAGGGATTCAGCCTTGGAGTAGATTTCCAGGGTGGAAGAGCTTATTTTGTTGCATTTGATAAACCTGTTGAAGTTGAAAATGTTCGTTCTGTTTTAATTGATGAATTTGGAACAGCGGTTGAAGTAAAAACCTTTGGTTCTTCCAATCAGGTTAAGATCACTACTGCTTACCTTATCAACGACAACTCAGATCAGGCAAACGACCAGGTTAGCTCAAAATTGGCATCCGGTCTTAAGAAAATTAATCCTGTTTATGAGATAAAGGATTCACAGAAAGTGACACCTACAATAGCCGAAGACATTAAAACCTCAGCTATTTACGCTACGATATTCTCTATACTGGTCATCTTCCTGTATATCTTGGCACGATTTAAAAGAATGGCATTTGGATTTGCTGCGATTCTGGCACTTGTTCACGATGTGCTCGTTTTACTTGCTATCTTCACCATATTTAATGGCTGGTTACCTTTCTCGCTGGATATTGATCAGGCATTTATAGCAGCGATATTAACTGTGATGGGATATTCAATCAACGACACCGTGGTTGTATTTGATAGGGTACGTGAGTATATCGGACAGCACCACTCCAAAAACGAGGATCTTCCTTCAGTAATCAATAACGCTCTGAACAGCACTTTAAGCCGTACCGTAATTACTGGTATTTGTACTATTGCTGTATTATTGATCATCTTCATCTTTGGTGGAGAAATATTAAGAGGATTCTCTTTCGCAATGTTAATTGGTGTGATCTTCGGAACATATTCTTCCCTGTTCGTAGCAACACCATTTGTTGTAGAATTCATCAAAGAAAAAGACAAAGCAAAGGCTTAATAATTTTCTTCCAGAAATAATTTTAAAGCATCTGCCCGGGGGCAGATGCTTTTTTTTTGTTTAATAATTAATTTATTCAGATATTTGTCATACGAACAATAAGTATGGCAACAGAATTATTCAGCACCTATTCCTATCTGCTTGATCGCACAGCACGAAAAGTAAAGCAATATGCCCAACGCCGCTTTAATGCTGCAAACTACGATATCACTGTTGATCAATGGTTAATCATTAAAAACCTCAACAACGATAACGATATGAATCAAAGTCAGTTAGCTGAGATCACAGGTAAGGATCATCCAACCCTAACCCGCATTATCGATCTCTTATGCAAGAAAGGCCTAACAGAAAGAAAGATTCAGCCAAATGATCGCCGATGCTTCACCATTCACCTTACCGAACTGGGTAAACAGCGGGTTGCCGAGTGGAGCCCAAAAATGGCTGAGATCAGAATGAAAGCCTGGCAGAATCTTACAGAAGAAGATTACAAGAATCTGAAGCGAATCCTGGATACGATTTATACAAATCTGGACGAACAGGAGAAACTTTTACCCGAATTATAGACAAACATAGTACAATAGATATTAAAATGATTTCAACAGACATTTGCATAATCGGAGCCGGCCCTGTGGGACTGTTTGCCGTATTTGAAGCCGGACTATTAAAAATGAGATGCCATCTGATTGATACACTACCGCAGATTGGTGGACAATTATCAGAAATTTATCCTCAAAAGCCCATTTATGATATACCCGGATACCCTGAAATTAAGGCTCAGGAACTGGTTGAACGTCTTATGGAACAGATTGCCCCTTTTGATCCAGGATTTACTCTGGGTGAACGTGTAGAATCACTTGAAAAGCAGAAGGATGGTTCCTTTATTGTCGGAACAAATGATGGAACCCAGGTACATTGCCAGGTCGTGGTGATTGCCGGTGGCCTGGGTTGTTTTGAGCCACGCAAACCAGAAATTCAGGGATTACTTGACTTTGAAGGCAAAGGCGTGGAATATATGGTTAAGAAGCCTGAAAACTTCAGAGACAAAAGGGTGGTATTGGCAGGTGGCGGTGATTCTGCACTCGACTGGACCATATTTTTGGCTGACATCGCCGAAAGAGTAACCCTGATCCACCGTGGTGATACATTCAGAGGTGCCCCAGATTCAGCCGAAAAAGTTCAGGAACTGGCCAGCAAGGGTAAGATCGATCTGATCCTGCAGTCAAACCTGTTGAGTGTTGGTGGTAATGGCAGTCTGAAAGAAGTATCATTCATTGGTCGTGACCAGATTACGCGCACAGTTCAAACGGATTATTTGATCCCTTTATTTGGTTTAAGCCCGAAACTGGGTCCGATAGCGGGCTGGGGTCTTAACATTGACAAATCTGCGATACAGGTTGATACATTTGACTATTCAACCAATGTGGAACGTATCTATGCCATCGGTGATATAAACACATATCCCGGAAAACTGAAGCTTATTCTGTGCGGCTTCCATGAAGCAGCATTAATGGTACAAAGCGCCTTCAAATATGTCTATCCCGACCAGAAATTAAGTTTTAAATACACGACAGTATACGGCGTGAACGCATTCTAATATGATCAATATTACAATTGAAGACAGAAACGGGGAGCAACAGCCCATTGAGATTCCAGAAGAAATAAGTCTGAGTTTAATGGAGGTTTTGAAGGCCTCAGATTACAATATCCTCGCAACCTGTGGCGGAATGGCTTTATGTGCCACTTGTCATGTGCAGGTTCTCAAAGGCCTCGATGATCTTCCGCAAGCCGGAAATGAAGAAATGAACATGCTCGACACCTTACCTGATGCGGGATTTGACAGCAGACTTGCATGCCAGATCAGAATAACCGAGAATTTGAATGGCATGATTTTTCGAATCAGAGGGGATGAACTTTAATTCTGATAAAATAAATTCAAAGAAAAAAAAACTTGCTATGGAAAAACCTATGAATAAATCGACTGCATTTCCCAAAATAATAATTATTGGCGGTGGATTTGGTGGAATTGAAATAGCCAAACGTTTAAAAGATAAGGAAGTTGAAATTATTATGCTCGACAGGCATAATTACCATACCTTTCAGCCCCTTCTTTACCAGGTGGCTACAGGTGGTCTTGAAGCTGATTCTATTGCATTCCCTCTGCGTAAAATATTTAAAAATCAGAAAAACTTCACATTTAGAGTAACAGAAGTGGAGCGAATTGAGCCTGAAAAAAAGCTTGTACATACAACAATTGGCGAAATTGAATATGATTTCCTGATCATCGCCACCGGTTCTGATACCAATTATTTTGGACAGAAGGAGATTGAGCATTTTTCGATGCCGATGAAAACTATCCCTGAAGCATTAAACCTCAGAAGCATGATTCTTCAGAATCTTGAAGAAGCTTTAATTGAATCTGATCCGGTAAAAAAGAGTGCCCTACTGCAATTCGTTGTCGTTGGGGGTGGTCCTACCGGTGTGGAGTTATCAGGTTCCCTTGCAGAATTAAAAAAACACGTACTCCCGACGGATTATCCGGAACTGCGCGTTGAGGATATCAAAGTATTTCTGATTGAAGGTTCGCCTGAATTATTAGGCTCAATGTCACCTCAGGCATCAGGAAAAGCAAAAGATTTTCTGCAGAAACTTGGGGTTGAGGTATTTACGGACCTGAGGGTTGAAAGTTATGATGGGAATGTCATTAAACTTTCTAATGGACAGGCAATTGATACTAAAAATGTCCTCTGGTCGGCCGGAGTGAAAGGTGCAACACCTGCAGGATTGAAAGAAGAATCAATAACCCGTGGAAACCGAATCCTTGTTGATGAATTTAACAGGGTGAAAACAGAAGATCATATTTTTGCTATTGGCGATGTGGCTGCATGCATTAGTCCTGAAAAACCGAATGGCTTACCAGGGGTTGCTCCGGTAGCAATACAGCAAGGTACCCAGCTGGCAAAAAATATCATCCATATCATTAATAATGAAGAACCTGAGCCATTCAAATACTTTGACAAGGGTTCTATGGCCACTGTAGGGCGTAATCTTGCGGTAGTTGATATTGGAAAAATCCGCTTTCAGGGTATTTTTGCATGGTTTGTCTGGATGTTTGTACATCTGATGTCACTGGTTGGATTTCGGAATAAAGTTGTCACCTTTGTAAACTGGGTCTGGAGTTATTTCAGCTATGACCGTGGAACAAGGCTCATCATTCGAAGGTTCAGCAGGGAATCAATGACTGAGGATACTTATTCTAAGTGATTCCTTCCGGATCAAGTCCGGAATGACAAAGTATAATTTAGTAATTTAATCAACAGAATGTCATTGCGAGGAGGCACGACGAAGCAATCTCGTGACATTTAGTAGTTAATTAAGCTTCAATGACAAAACTGATCGAATGTCCGCGTGACGCCATGCAGGGAATTCATGATTTTATTCCCACTGAAATCAAAGCTAAATATATCAATTTGCTCTTGCAGGTAGGATTTGATACGATTGATTTTGGGAGTTTTGTTTCAGAAAAAGCCATCCCCCAGCTAAAAGACACCAGTGAAGTACTGGACAAACTGAATCTCAGTGAGGGAAAAACAAAGCTTCTGGCAATCGTTGCCAATTTGAGAGGAATTGAGGAGGCTATAAAACATCCGCAAATCTCTTATTTAGGATTCCCCTTTTCAGTTTCAGAAACATTCCAGCAGCGAAATACAAATGCCGGAATTGAAACATCCTTACTAATAGTTGAAAAATTACTTAATCATAGTGAAAAGTCTGGAAAGCAAGCGGTTATCTATCTATCCATGGGCTTTGGAAATCCATACGGTGATCCCTGGAGTAATGAAATTGTAGAGCATTGGACAAATGAACTTACAAAAATAGGTGCAGGAATCATTTCACTCGCTGATACAACAGGGATTTCAAGTCCTGAAAAGATTAACTATTTGTACCCGCACCTTGTTTCCTCTTTTCCGAAAGTTGAATTTGGAATCCATCTTCATAGCACCCCATCAAGCTGGTATGAAAAGATAGATGCTGCCTGGGAAAGTGGCTGCAGACGATTCGATAGCTCACTGAGAGGCTACGGAGGCTGCCCGATGGCTTCTGATCAACTCACCGGAAATATTGCAACAGAGGGCCTTATTTCGTTCCTGGAAGCAAAAGGGGAAGATCATGGGCTTGATCTGGAGAAATGGAATGAAGCAGTGGAATATTCTTCGAAAGTGTTTAAATAATTGACAGTTGACAGGTGACAGTTGACAATTGACAATGAGATTTGAAGTTTAACTCAAATTTCTGCTTTTAGCTTTAACCTTTTTGCTTTAAGCTTTTAGCTTTCTACTTTAAGCTTGGAGAGTCATTTTAAAATGCTGTATCCCTGCCTCTTCAAACTGTTCACCTGCCTTTTTAAATCCGAATTTAGCATATAATGGCATTGCGTCAAGTTGTGCGTGCAGATAAACATACTCAGCATCCCCGGGAAGATCATTTAAAACCGCAGCCACCAGTGCCTGTCCCATTCCATTTCCCCTGAATTCTTTTAACACTGCAAAACGCTCTAGCTTGTATCCTTTTTCAGTTTTCCTCCAGCGCGAAGCTCCCGCAGGAGCACCATTGAACTTAGCAAGAAAATGTACGGACTCATCTTCAAATTCCCATTCCAACTCAGGCGGGCAATTTTGCTCATCTACGAATACTTTTCTCCGGATGGCAAAAACCTGCTGAAGATCTGCATCAGTACTGACCCGTTCAACTTTAATCTGATCTTCCATTTTTCTGAAATTAGTTAAACAAAGCTAAAGGGCCTTTCTATATAGAAAAGCCCTTTAAAATAGTTTAGAGTTTGTCGTTGACATTAATACAATTAAGGTCATCAAAAGCCTGGGTCAGTCTTTTAACAAAGTTGTCCTCCCCTTTTCGAAGCCAGACCCGCGGATCGTAATACTTTTTATTTGGAGAGTCCTCCCCTTCCGGATTACCAATCTGACTTTGCAGATAAGCCTCCTTTGACTTGTAATAATCTTTTATTCCTTCCCAGAATGCCCATTGCATATCTGTATCGATATTCATCTTAATCGCTCCATAGGATATCGCCTCACGAATTTCTTCCTGTGTGGATCCTGATCCACCATGGAACACAAAATTTACAGGTTTCTCTGCACTGATATTGAACTCAGAACGAACAAAATCCTGAGAATTTTTCAGAATAACCGGCTGTAATTTAACATTACCTGGCTTATAAACACCGTGCACATTTCCAAACGCAGCAGCAACGGTAAATTTCTCGCTTATCGCACTAAGCTCTTTATAAGCATAAGCAACTTCAGAAGGCTGAGTATACAATTTTGCGCTGTCTACATCACTGTTATCGACACCATCTTCTTCACCGCCTGTAACACCGAGCTCAATTTCAAGAGTCATCCCTAATCCCTTCATCCGGCTTAAATACTTCTTACTGATCTCAATATTCTCTTCAATTGGTTCTTCAGACAGGTCGAGCATGTGTGAAGAATAAAGTGGTTTACCATATTGGGCAAAAAAACGTTCACCATGATCCATTAGTCCATCAATCCATGGCAATAGTTTCTTGGCTGCATGGTCTGTATGTAAAATAACAGCTACTCCATAATGCTCAGCCAGAAGATGGATATGTTGTGCTGCAGATACTCCTCCAAGTATACAAGCATTTAAATTATCGTTGTTCAGGGATTTGCCGGCATAGAACTGTGCCCCTCCGTTTGAAAGTTGAATAATTACCGGAGAATTAACAGCCTTTGCTGTCTCCATTACGGCATTGATAGAATTTGTACCAATTACATTAACCGCTGGCAGGGCAAACTGATGTTTTTTGGCTACTTCGAATAATTCCTGAACAGCGTCACCATGCAAAACCCCTTTAAATTCTTTTAAACTCATGATTTTAGTTTTTTATAAGATGATCGAAATTATGAAAAATAGCCTCAAAATCAAGCAATCAGCTTAATTAATCTATCCATTTATGGATAAGTTTTATTCTATCATTTTGAGGGGCATTGCTTTCTTAAAATTTTTGTTTCTTTGTAGGCTATATACACATCCGAAATGGCCTGGTTTAAGAGAGAAAAAAAGGGGATTATAACTTCCACAGAGGAAAAGAAAGAGACACCTGATGGTTTGTGGAACAAATGTCCCTCATGTAAAAAACCACTGCATTATGCAGAGCAGGTAGAGAATAAATACGTTTGTCAATACTGTGCCTACCATTTACGTATCGGCTCTAAAGAGTACTTCGAAATTCTTTTCGACGATAACGAATTCACAGAATTATTTCCCAACATAAGATCAGCCGATCCACTGAATTTTACTGATACTAAAAAGTATACCGAAAGACTTGAAGAAAGCTATGAAAAAACTGGCTTAAACGATGCAATACGTGCTGCTTCGGGTAAATTAGCCGGACAGAGCCTGGTAATTGCCTGTATGGACTTTAATTTTATTGGAGGTTCAATGGGTTCTGTTGTTGGTGAGAAAATCGCCCGTTCTATTGATTTCAGCATCAAGCATAAGATTCCATTCATGATGATCTCAAAATCGGGTGGAGCAAGGATGATGGAGGCTGCATTTTCACTGATGCAAATGGCCAAAACTTCAGCCAAATTAGCGCTGTTAAGCAAAGCTAAGATCCCATATATTTCATTACTGACTGATCCAACAACAGGTGGAGTTACCGCCTCTTATGCGATGCTTGGCGACATTAATATTTCAGAACCTGGTGCTTTAATAGGCTTTGCAGGACCAAGGGTAATCAAAGAAACCATCAAAAAAGATCTTCCCAAAGGTTTCCAAACCTCAGAATTCGTGCTAGAACATGGATTCCTGGATTTTATTGTGGACAGAAGGCAAATGAAAGCAAAACTGGGATCTTTCCTGAAGATGCTTGCCTAATTGTCTGAACTATGATTAGTATGTTTTTTTGATTATGATGATTTTACTTTTTCAAGGTAATCCTTTCATCATATAACAAGCGTTATGTTCGCATTTTATGGGTCTAATTGACTATAATTAAGAACTTAGTTCTTCATAAGCCGCAGTCAAACTCCTTTGTATTCCCTGTCCCTGAAAATCTTCGGCCCCCGGAATGCTTTGGGCTTTTAAGATATCTTCTTTAGATTTTCCAGCTTTCATCTCATTTTTTACAAACAAAAGCAGCTTTTCGAGGTAGTTCTGCATCGCTCTGATTTCTTCTTTACCACCTGTAACTTTTAAAGGATCAGCAGAATGACCAAATACAAATAAAGTATCCTTATCAAATTTAGAAATGGTTTTATCCAGTACGTTCACCCAGCTTTGAATATTCGCACCCCCTGGTCGGTCAATGAAAGGAAATCGTTTATTAAACATAAGATCTCCCATATGGGCGATGTTGGCATGCTCAAAATGAACAATGATATCGCCATTGGTATGTCCGGCCCCAAAATAATGAGCCTGAATATGCTCTGAGCCCACTTTAGCCTTCCATTGATTCTGAAATACAGTGTCAGCAAATAGTTGTTTGTCTTCAGATTTCTGAGCAGCAGCAGTTTTTTGATGGTTAGCAAGACAATTCGCATGTCCAACCACCTTCTCAGCCAAACCTTTAAATGCAAGATTTCCACCCGTATGATCACCATGATGATGGGTATTGATCAAATAATTCAATGGCTTTGACGAAATTTTCTTAAGCTCGGCTATCAAATGAGTTGCCGGATCAACAAATTGTGTATCAACCACTGCCATTCCCGAATTATTTGATAACCAGGCTATTGTACCACCCTGCTCAGTAAATATCCCAACATCATTTCTCAAAAGAGTAAATTTATACGCCGGCTGCATTAATAAATTAGCCAGAGTCTTATTATTCGCTATGGCTAACATAGCCAGTGAAAGTCCTGTACCTTGTAAAAACTGTCTGCGTTGCATTAAAAATTAAATTAAATGATCCTAAATATAAATAAAAAAAAATCCCGCTGCTGCGGGATTAAAAATTTACATCGTTCCGGGTTCATGATTGAATCCAATGGAATGATGATTAACACGCCCGTGGGAATGGTGACTGAAACTGTATCCCCGAACTAAGCCTGTAATAAAATGCTTTTCATGTATCAGCATTGTCTGCTCATCTTTAGGAATACCTTTTACTGAATGTTTGGGGGCAAGCTTTTTAGCCATGATTTCCTCCTTTTTCTAAAGTATTTAAACAATTTACGAAAAATTGAACTAAAAAGCAAGATTGATCCGATCTAAAGAATCAGTATTCAGTATTAAACCTCAACATGACAAAGTTCCTTTAGCTTCAGAACTACATAATCAATCTCTTCCATCGTATTGTATTTGCTGAAGGAAAACCGTACTGCAGGGCGATTCGGATTAGCCTGAATTCCATTTAAAACATGCGAGCCAATATTGGTCCCTGAGCTGCAAGCACTGCCTCCAGATGCGGAAATACCGGCAATATCCAGACTAAAAAGCAGCATTTCTGCCATCTCCATTTCAGGAAATGAAACATTCAGCACCGTATAAAGACTTTTATCAGGATCAGTTTCACCATTAAACTCAATTCCGGGTATATTCTTTACTAACTCCTGCATCATATAAGATTTAAGCCCCTGAATGTACTCATGGTGCTCATCCATCTCTGCATAAGCGATTTCAAGTGCTTTTGCCAAACCTGCAATGCCATATACATTCTCTGTCCCGCCCCGCATATTTCGCTCCTGAGAACCCCCAAAAATCATCGGGTTGATCTTGATATTGTGATGTATATAAAGAAAGCCTACTCCTTTCGGGCCATGCAGTTTGTGTGCTGCACAAACGAGAAAGTGAACCTTAAGCTTGCTAAGATCATGTGGATAATGCCCCATACTCTGCACTGTATCGCAATGGAAGATCGCATTATACTTTTCACATAATTCACCTACCCTTTCAATATCGGTAAGTGTTCCCAGTTCATTATTGGCATGCATCAATGAAACAAAACTGCGTTCATTTGTGCTCAGAATTTCTTCAAGATGCTTGTAGTCAATAGTTCCCTTTTCATCTGTCTTTACATAACTCAACCTAATCAAACCACTGCTTTCAAGTGCATGAAGGGTGTGCAAAACAGCATGATGTTCAATAGCACTGGTAATTGCATGTTTGATTCCATGATCAATAATACCAGAGCGAATAGCCATGTTATCTGCCTCGGTCCCGCCAGAAGTGAAGAAAAATTCGGAGGGCGAAGCATGCAGCAGTGATGCAACACTCTTTCTCGCCTTTTCGATCAATGTACGTACCTCACGTCCATGTGCATGAAT
The DNA here is from genome assembly GCA_002257025.1 of Sphingobacteriales bacterium 16-39-50. Classification (GTDB taxonomy): domain Bacteria; phylum Bacteroidota; class Bacteroidia; order Sphingobacteriales; family Sphingobacteriaceae; genus Daejeonella. The sequence goes on from NCHA01000001.1 coordinate 631,838, forward strand.
GGAGGAAGGATTGCCATAATGACTTTCCATTACTTCATAAATCGTCTTCAGCACCTCTTTGTCTAAAGGGGTAGTAGCCGCATTATCCAGGTATACACGCATATTAATAAATATTCAACAGATTAAATCAATTTACACCAGCCATTGGTTAAAGCAGATGCAAAAATGAGTGAAAATATACTCAGTAAATTAGTACTTGTTCTTTGTTAAGATTATTAGGTTAAACGCAATATTTCTTTTATATCTGAGATAATTTTCTGTGCAAGGTATTCGGCACCGGTTTCTGAACTGCTCTCAGAATAAATTCTGATTATAGGTTCGGTATTCGATTTCCGAAGATGTACCCATTGTTTATCAAATTCTATTTTTAAGCCATCAATAGTACTATGGGGCTGATTTTCATATCTCTTTTCAACCTCAATTAATAGAGAATCGATATCCATTTCAGGAGTCAGGGTGATTTTATTCTTTGAAATGTAATAAGCAGGATAAGAGGCTCTGAGCACTGATACAGATTGCTTGCTTGTTGCAAGATGAGTTAAAAACAAAGCTATCCCAACCAAAGCATCCCGTCCATAATGAGATTCAGGATAGATAACACCTCCATTTCCCTCTCCGCCAATAATAGCCTGAGTCTCTTTCATCTTATTGACCACATTTACTTCACCTACAGCAGCAGCATTATAAGTTCCACCTGCAGCCTCGGTTACATCCCTTAAAGCACGGGTTGATGATAAATTGGAAACCGTGTTACCAGGGGTATGTTTCAGAACATAATCAGAAACGGCAACCAGGGTATATTCTTCTCCAAACATTGAACCATCTTCACATACAAAGCACAATCTGTCAACATCCGGATCAACGGCTATACCAAGATCAGCCTTTTTGGCAACAACCATACGCGAAAGATCAATCAGATTTTCAGGTAATGGCTCAGGATTGTGAGGAAATTCACCGTCAGGTTCACAGTAAAGCTCATAAATGGTCTTTACACCCAAAGCTTTTAACAATGCAGGTACAAATATCCCACCCGAAGAATTTACACAGTCAATTGCTATTTTAAAATTGGCATTCCGTACAGCTTCAGCATTCACAAGAGGCAATGCCAGCACCTTGTCTATATGCTTTTGTAAATAGCTATCGTCGTAGCTAACCTTTCCCAGACTATTAACCTCAGCAAACTCAAAATCGCTCTCCTCGGCCATAGAGAGCACTAATTGTCCTTCCTGATCAGAAATAAACTCGCCTTTATCATTCAAAAGCTTCAGGGCATTCCATTGCTTTGGATTATGACTGGCAGTCAGAATGATGCCACCGCCGGCATTTTCATCAGGCACCGCAACTTCAACAGTTGGTGTGGTTGACAGACCCAGATCGACCACGTCAATTCCTATACTTTGCAGGGTACCAACCACCAGATTACGGACCATTTCGCCCGAAATTCTGGCATCTCTGCCAATTACTACCTTATTCTTGCCTGTACTTGCTATGACCCAACGGCCATAAGCTGAAGTAAATTTTACGATGTCAGTTGGTGTCAAACCATTTCCTGCCAATCCGCCTATTGTACCCCTGATTCCGGAGATCGATTTTATTAAAGCCACGATTTAAAATTATGGAGCAAAAATAACAATTACATCCTATTCATAACTGTAAAACAGTAAATGTATATATTTGCCTCCATATCCTGTGATCTGTATATGCCAAAGAAGTGGTTTCAAAACTGGTTTAATTCTCCTTATTATCATATTCTGTACCATCAGCGTAATGATGCAGAGGCTGAATTTTTTATTGATAATCTATGTGCCTACCTTAAACCAACCGCAGACTCCAATTTGCTTGATATCGCATGTGGACGCGGAAGACACTCAGTATATCTGAACAAAAAAGGATATAATGTGACGGGAATTGACCTTTCAGTATCCAATGTGAAGTTTGCCCAGCAGTTTGAAAATGAAAAACTTCAGTTTTATGTGCATGATATGCGATATCCGTTTTACATCAATTACTTTGATTTTGCATTTAATCTTTTTACCAGTTTCGGATACTTTGAAACAGAAAAAGACCATGTTAATGCCTTAAAAACATTCAGAAAATCATTAAAAAAGGATGGAATCCTTGTTCTCGATTATTTTAACAGTCATAAGATCATGCACCATCTCACCAATCAGGAGGTTAAACATGTTGATGGCATTGATTTTTATATCAGCAAAAAAATAGCTGATGGTAAGATCATAAAAAGTATTTCCTTTGAACATAAGAATAAAGACTATTCATTTAAAGAAGAAGTAAAGGCATTTACTCTGGCAGACTTTGTACATATGTTCGAAAAAAGTGGCTTTAAAATTTTAAATCACTTTGGCGATTTTTCCTTAAATCCATTCAATGAAACAAAATCAGACCGTCTGATATTTATTTGTCAAAAAGCCGATGTTTGAACAGATTATTCAGTTTGACCAGAATTTATTCTTTGGCATCAATCAGGGCCTGAGTAATCCTTTTTTCGACTGGCTTATGCCAGCTTTGAGAAACCGCTTTTTCTGGACACCTCTTTACTTGTTCATAGTAATCTTTTTAGTAAGAAATTATAGTAAAAAAGGCTGGCTTATTCTTTTGTTTGCCGGACTAACCTTTGGCCTGACAGATTATTTCTCATCTTCTGTGATCAAACCCTCTGTTGAACGGTTAAGGCCATGCAATGACCCTGAGATTAAAAAAGAAGTCAGAAATCTCATTGCCTGTGGTACAGGCTATAGTTTCCCTTCATCTCATGCTGCCAACCATTTTGGATTGGCTGTATTTTTAATTCTTGTTTTCTATCATAAATGGAGGTTAATTCTGCCAATAGGCTTATTCTGGGCTTTCTCTATCAGCTTCGCCCAAATCTATGTTGGTGTCCATTTCCCTCTTGACATAATGGGAGGAGCTCTTCTGGGTTCTATGATAGGATATATAATGAGTGCAATTTTACTGGTGAATAAAACATTTAAAGAATGGGGATCTGGGAATTAATTCTACTTTTCAGCAGCTCCATGCTCGGTGGCCTGGGGATCTTTCTTCTAAAGACCGATAATACCAACCGTTTAAAACTGGTATTGTCTTTTAGTGGTGCATACCTATTTGCCATTACAATCCTGCACCTAATGCCCGATGTTTATCATTCAGGGAACCCGGAGATAGGTTTATATATTCTTGGAGGCTTTCTGCTACAGATTGTGATGGAACAGTTTTCTGAGGGTATAGAACACGGCCACATCCATAAACACAATCATCAGCATTATGTTTTTCCGATTGGGATCATGGCAAGTTTATGCTTGCATGCCTTTCTGGAAGGGATGCCTTTAGCTCAGAAACAGCATAATGAGCTTGTCTTTGGAATTGCACTTCATCATATACCGGCCGCTTTTGCACTAGGAAGTGTATTGATGCAGAATCATTTAAGTAAAATTAAGATTGTTGGATTACTAATTCTTTTTGCAGCTATGAGTCCGATGGGATATTGGTTAAGCTTTGAGATTGGCAGAGGATCGATAGGCAATATAGATGCCTATTTCGATCGGATTATGGGAGTAGTTATTGGTATATTCCTTCATATTTCAACTACAATCCTATTCGAATCTAGTGTAGATCATAAATTTAATCTGAAGAAAATGGTAGCTGTGCTGCTGGGTATTGGGATAGCGCTGATTGGGTTTTATTTACACTAATTTAAGCTGAAAGCAAAAAGCTTAAAGCAGAAATTTTCGTTTTTGAGTAAAATATGTTATATTGAATAAGCAGTTTTCAAAATCAACTGTCAACTGTCAACTGTCAACTCTCAACTCTCAACTCTCAATTAAGTCCTATCCTCTCATCTTATCCAGTAATCCACTTAAGGTATTGGCCTCTTCGTCGCTCATATTTTTGGAAAGCAGATCCTTCAACGAGACTTCATTATCGAGTTTTTGAAGGATATCCAAACCCTTTTGGCTAATCAGAATATCCACTGCTCTTCGGTCCTTATTGCTGACACATCGTTTAACCAGGTCCTTCTGTACCAGACGCTCAACAATTCTGGATGCATCAGACATTTTATCAAGCATACGTTCTTTCAGGATGTTTACCGTTGCCGGATTGGGGTACTGGCCTCTTAAAATTCTCAAAATATTGTATTGCTGGAGCGTAATACTATGTTTATTGAGCTTCAACCTAAGTAAATTGGTTATCCATCCGTAGGTATATATCAGGTTTACAACCACTTTCTGATGATTATCTTCAAACTTCTTGTTGTAAATTTCCTTTTCTATTTCCATTTTGATGATTAGTACATTGGCTGGCTTAATTTGAGTGTTAAAACCAAAAGGTATCTAAAATTAATAACAAATTATTTATCCTTAGCCTTTATTTTTTTTACCTGTCCATATTTCCAGGGGCAATTCAAACACTTATTCTTGCAGCAATATCCTCTTTTTAAATGGTACTTTTCTGTAAACACGAGATTACCCTCTTCGTTGATGTAATAGTCTACATTTTCAATCAGCATAATTAAGCAATTTTACAGTTAACTGGTCCGTGAAATAAGATTTCAAATGTTTCCCATTACCATGAAGCGTCCACACCTCAGAGGGTTCAACTTGTTTGATCATGCTGAGTATATCATTCCAGTCTACATGATCCGAAATCAAAATTTTAAGGTCATTATTTGTCTGTAAATTCATCCAACCCGATGCGAATGCCCTGACCACATTCTTAGCCCTGATATAGCTGTTAAATGTTAAAGGAGGTACTATATAAACCAAATTCTGATCCGGTTGCTTCATTTGTTTACGGGTATAAAGTTCATACTTACCCGGATGAAAGCCAAATTGCTCGTAAATTCTGTTCAGTCCAATAATAGAATGGTGAACCAATATCTGACGCTGTGGACAATGATCAGACATCAGACTAATAAGCCTTTGTGCCTTACCCAGAGAATAGGCTCCAAGCAAAACATTATGATTGAATAAATTCAGTTTTTTGATCTCATCAGACACTGAAGGATGTTGAACCGCAGGATCTGCAAAAGTAGATTCGGTAATCAAAACATCTGCTTTGACAAACTCAATTTTCTCGCAGGTAGCATCATCCTGCAATTTATAATCACCTGTATATAAATATCTTACACCCTTGTACTCCATCAGAACCTGTGCTGAGCCCAGAATATGCCCGGCTGGAATGAAGCAGATAGATACTCCATTTAAATCAAAAGATTCAGACCAATCATAAGTAAGGATATTGTTACCAGCATTCTTTTGGTACCTGTGCTGCATAATGGCTGCTGTTGCTGGGGTGCAATACACATAAGCATTGCCTCTCACGGCATGATCACCATGTGCATGTGAAATAACAGCATTCGCAGAAGCCATTTGGGGATCCAGATAAAAATCGCCATAGCGGCAATACAAACCTCGCTCATTAATGACCAAAAAATCGTTAATAATCATATCAGGATCCAATCATCGAAAATTTCTGATGCAATTGAATAATCTGGGGTATTAACAATTGCTTCTCATCATTATTCAGAATATGATCTGCAAACTTCATTTTCTGTTCATCACTAAACTGGCGGTTCATTCTCAATTGAATATCTTCGGCACTAATCCCGTCTCTGGCTTTAACTCTGCTTATTCTAGTTTCAATGGGTGAGATTACAAGTATCGATTGATCGCACATCTTATAGGCATCACTTTCATACAGCAGAGCTGCTTCTTTAATTACGTAGGATGCTTCTTTTTGACTTAAAACCCAGGCATCAAATGCTCTGAAAACTGCAGGATGTACAAGCGAATTCAATTTCTCCAGTTCATGATTATCATTGAATACTATTGATGAAATATAGCTTCGGTTCAATTCCCCGCTTTGGGTATAAGAATTCTGTCCAAATGCGTCAAGAATCCCTGATTTTAATATAGGATCAGTATGCATTATGGACTTGGCGACATCATCAGCATAGAATACAGGGACGCCCAAAAGTTCGAATACTTTACAAACCGTAGTTTTACCACTACCTATCCCACCTGTTATACCGATCTTGAGCATCATTTTTGAATTATAAAATCTAATGTCTGAGGTTCAATTTTTACAAGTCTGGAAAATTCAGGAATACGGATTATCCTTACAGGCAACTGAGTATATCCATTTTCCTTCCAGTTATTCAGATCAACAAACAATTCAAAATCACTTCTATCGGTTTCCGGATACTTACTTAAAGGGCTAAGTAAAGTGACTTTCACTTTATCGGGAAGTAGTTTTACCTTCCTGAACTCCTTATTATTCAAAACTTTAACAGGTATTTCAATTACTTTTTCAGTGAATTCATCAATATTTAATCTGAGATCGACAAAGCCGGGATGTATTGTAATATTCGCCTTGGATGGCCGTTTCAAATTAATTTTCATGTTTATACTTTCATTCACCTTTTCCAAACTCAGCAGTTCTGTTTCCCAGCTTTTTATATTTGCAAGTTGTTTAACGGGTCCGGTAATGGTTACAAATGCGGGACTAATCTGAACTGAATCTGAAATACCAAACTGAGCTTTAAATTGAATGTCCTGTTTCAATACGACAGGAATTTTCTTGACCGTACTGGAAGAAAAATCAAAATAAAGTGTATCAGGATGAATATAAACCACTTTCTGAGTAGAGCCAACCTGATTATTAATCTTTTGAATCTGATCAGAGAGTTCGATAAAAGGCTGCTTCTGTAACTCCTTCAACTCAATATTAACCGAAGGCGGACTTATCCTTAGTTTGGAAAACAATAATTGCCAGCCGGTTCCTTCAACCTGAAGCCTGATGGTATCTGATTGAAGCGGATGGAATGCCCTGTTTTCAGGCAGATCAACAAAGCGAACAAGGGTCTGAACCTGATAAACATACCTATTGGAAAGTGCAAAAAACAACCATGCTCCCACTGCCATTAGTAAGCAGAGGAAAAACAGGGAGATCCTGCGTCTTTCAATTTTAGTAAATTTAATTAATGGCATATCAGAAGAATTAATCAAATTTAGTCAAATAAAAACGCCGCTTCAAAAATGAAGCGGCGTTCATATTAATTTAATGATCGTATTATTTAGCTGCTGACTGGCTAAGGGCTTTTGAAGATTCCAGAGAAACAGAAGATTTTTCAAAACGAATCTTTGTACCGCTCTCAACTTCAATTAGAAATGTAGTTTCGTTCAAGTCAACAATTTTACCATGTATCCCTGAGGTTGTGATAACTTTATCACCTTTCTTTAATTCCTCTACAAACTTTTTATGATCCTTTGCTTTCTTCATTTGCGGGCGTATCATAAAAAAATAAAACACCACAATAATTAGTAGCATTGGTAAAAACTGGCCGATCTGTTGCATGTCCATATTATTCTTGTTTAATTTTGATTTTTATTTTGCTTTAGCCGCCTCAACCATTCCAAGTATGTTAAGTTCTGTTAGAGATGGTATTGTATTAGCTGTAATACTTACTATTTTATTTTGCATACCCGGCTTTCCTGCGCTGTTAAACACCACACGAATAACTCCTTCAGCACCCGGAGCTACAGGCTCTTTAGGATATTCAGGTACGGTACATCCACAGGTTGCTGTTGCACTACTTATAATTAAAGGACTGTTTCCAATATTCCTGAATTTAAAATCGTAGGTAACAACATCCCCATCTGTGATTTTTCCAAAGTCATAAACTTCCTTTTCAAATTTGAATGCAGGTGCACTCGCTGTGTCAACTGCTGCAATTTCACTAGTTTCCTTTGAATCTGCAGTGCTTTCAACTGTTTTCTGGTTATTACATGCTGCTAAAACTACAAGGCAGGTGATTGATAAAAAAATTTTTTTCATTACTAATTAATATTTATGTTTTACAAAATAATACTATGAAAAATGCATGCTTAAAATTTACTCCATTAATCCTCGTCCTGACTTACGAACTTTTCCTGAAGCCTTCAGATCCGCTAAAATTTTATCTAAAATACCGTTTATGAATGAATTGCTCTTCGGTGTACTGAATTCTTTTGCAATCTCAATATACTCATTCATAGTAACTTTAACAGGTATTGAAGAGAAATGAATAAGTTCAGTAATGGCCATCCGCATCAACAGGGTATCCATCACCGCTATACGCTCAGAATCCCAGTTTTTTGTCTTTTGAGCAATCATCTCCTGGTATTCAGATTCAAAAGCGACTACCTTTTTAAAAAGATCCAGCATAAATGGCCGGTCTTCATCCCAATTAGGACAAACCTGAGCAAGTTTATTATCCTCAGGATTTTCACTTGCAAAGTTCTTGAATGTTTTCGCCACTAATGCCTGAAGTACTTCCTTATCTACCGGCCAGTTTATAAACTTTTCTTCGAAGATCTGTTCAATACCCGGCGATTTAAGAATAAGCTTCTTAAAGATATATTTGATGATATCCTTGTCCGACTGAATGGTATGAACCTGAAGGCTATTAAAGCTTGCGTACTCAGCAGAATTCTTTAAAGAAATGAAAATTGATTTACTTACTTCGGGGTCAAAATTCCAGGATATCTTGTACTTCTTTAGAGCAGCCAGATACTCCGAATTCTGCTTTAATGAACTGATAAAGAGATTATTCTGAAGCTTAACACTTGCATTAAGATCGTCCTGAGAAGGTAAATGCTTATTGGCCCGTTCATCTGCATCAATGATACTGTAATCTGCAACCTCAATTAAAAGTGAAAGTAACCAGAAATACATCTCATGCACCTTATCGACACTCTGTAAAAGCGCCTTTTCAAAAGGCAATATTTCCTTTACTTCCGATTGCTGGTAAGAATACAATACCTGCAATGCTTTAACCCTCAGATGCCTTCTATTTAACATGTATAAGAACGATTTTTTGTTTATTGATCCTAAAAAATTAATAGGAAGCTTTTATTTTTCTGATATCCTCGATCCGCTTCTCAGCAATTTTATTTGCTGCCTCATTGGCTGGAATATTCTCTTGTTTTGATTTTTGTAACACCCTTCTGGTGGCTTCATAAATATTTTCGGCCATCTGAAATGTTTTCTTTTTATTAAAACCAGCAATTTCTGAATAGCAATTGATCAGTCCACCGGCATTGATCAGATAATCAGGGGCATACATAATACCTTTTTCGAGTAACATATTGCCATGAACAACTTCATCAGCAAGCTGATTATTTGCAGAACCCGCAATAATGGAGCATTTCAAGCGGTTTATAGTTTCTGTATTAACCGTAGCACCTAATGCGCATGGTGAGTAAATATCAATATCGAGATCAAACAGGTTATTATTGGCAACAGCTATTGCACCATATTTTTGTGCAATCTGGCCCAAACGTTCTTCGTTGATATCACTGATATAAACCTTGGCATTTTCATTTCTAAGCAAAGAAACGAGATTTTCACCAACCTGCCCTATTCCCTGCACTGCCACAGCCTTCCCTGCCAGACTATCATTACCGAAGCATTCCTTCAAACAGGCCTTTATACCCATAAATACCCCTCTGGCGGTTACCGGAGAGGGATCGCCACTACCACCAATAGATTCTGGAACCCCTGTAACATATTTAGTTTCCATCCGGATATATTCCATATCCCTGGGATTAGTTCCTACTTCTTCGGCTGTGATAAATGATCCGTTCAGGTTTTCAATAAAACGGCCATAGCGACGCATCAGAGCCTCTGATTTATGCAAACGACTATCTCCGATAATTACTCCCTTACCTCCACCCAGGTTTAAACCTGTTATGGCTGCTTTGTAGGTCATACTGCGTGATAAACGCAAAACATCATGAAGTGCTTCTAATTCTGATTTGTAAGGCCACATGCGAGTTCCTCCCAATGCGGGACCTAGTGTAGTATCATGAATGGCAATAATTGCTTTTAGCCCAGTACCCGGATCGCTGCAATAAACTAATTTTTGATGACCTAGACTGTCAAGCTGACTAAAAACTGAATGTTCTTCAAATTGAGATAAAATCATGTTGGATGCCTGGCTTTACGCCACAAAAGTAGTAAAAAATGTTGTTTTAATTATTCATAAAGGTTTGGAATTGTTTTTATTGGTGTGAGGTGTCAGGTATGAGGTATCAGCTATCAGTAATTTATTGGTTCATTGAAAATGAGATTGTCATTGACAACTATCAATTGTCAACTGTCAATTGTCAACTGTCAATTCTCAATTCCCCAAATTCTATCTACTTTTGCAAGACAAGGATCAGATGAAAGAACTGGCTTACCTCAATAAATTCTTCTATAAGTATCGCTGGCGCCTGCTGCCCGGTGTACTTTTCGTTATAATTTCAAACCTTTTCGCAGTACTTCCGGCGCAGGTCATACGGATAGCTTTTGACCTTGTAAATGAAAACATCGCTATTTTCAGACTTTTTGATGGATTCGAACGTCAGGAGCTGATCTCGAGGATTTTTGGCCAAAGTTTATTGCTATTTGGAGTAATTGTCCTTTTATTGGCCCTTCTCAGAGGAATATTTTTGTTTTTTATGCGTCAGACCATCATTCTTATGTCAAGACATATTGAATATGATCTGAAAAATGAGATCTATCAGCATTATCAAAAATTGTCAATGGCCTTTTATCGCAGAAATAATACAGGGGATTTGATGAACAGGGTAACCGAAGATGTAAGCCGGGTCAGAATGTACCTTGGACCGGGAATCATGTACACAATTAACACGAGCGTTCTGTTTGTTCTGATCATTATCTCCATGTTTAATGTTAATACAAGACTTACTGTATTTTCATTGCTGCCTCTACCTCTTCTGGCGATTACGATCTATTATGTTCATTCAATGATCAACCATCGCAGCGAAAAAATACAGCAGCAGCTTTCATCATTATCAAGTTTTGTTCAGGAGACATTTTCAGGTATCCGGGTGATTAAAGCTTATGTCAGGGAGGATGACATCCGGAAGAAATTTAATGTAGAAAGCGAAAACTATAAATCAAATTCGATGTCGCTTGTGCAGGTTCAGGCACTTTTCTATCCAATGATGCTGCTACTCGTCGGACTTAGTACAATCGTAACGGTTTACATCGGAGGGGTTGAAGTAATGAATGGCAATATCACCTCAGGAAATATTGCTGAATTTATAGTCTACGTAAATCAGCTTACATTTCCGGTCATGTCTCTGGGTTGGGTTACTTCCCTTATACAAAGAGCCGCTGCCTCCCAAAAAAGGATCAATGAATTTTTAAATACCAAACCGGAGATTATTTCTGTCGATGGAGAAAAGACAGAACTAAAAGGAAATATTAGCTTTAAGAATGTGAACTTCAGGTATCCTGATACGGGTATACAGGCGATAAAAAACATTTCGTTTGAGGTAAAAAGTGGTGAGTTTCTTGCCATTATTGGTAGAACAGGCTCAGGAAAATCAACTATCGCCAATCTTTTGATGCGAATGTATGATGCTGATAATGGACAAATATTACTCGATGGGAAAACTATTGAAAAGCTTGATTTGCAACACTTCAGGCAGCAAATCGGATTCGTTCCACAGGAAGTTTTCCTCTTCTCTGAAACAATTTATAATAATATTTCCTTTGGAATGACAGAAACTGATGCCGGCAAAGTTGAAAAAGCAGCAAAAAATGCAGCAGTATTTAAAAATATCATGGAGTTTAGCAAGGGCTTTGAAACAATGATTGGAGAACGCGGAATTACCTTATCCGGTGGACAAAAACAAAGACTTTCTATTGCCAGGGCAATAATTAAAGAACCACAGATTCTTATTTTTGATGACTGCCTCTCTGCAGTAGACACCCGTACAGAAGAAGAAATTCTTAATAATCTGAGTCGGGTAATGAAAAATAAGACCAGCATTTTGATTGCCCACAGGGTTTCTACTATTAAAAACGCAGACAGAATTCTGGTTATGGATGGTGGAGAAATCATTGAACAGGGCACACACAATGAACTAATGGCTCTTAAAGGGATTTACTTTGATCTGTATGAAAAGCAACTACTGGAGGAGCAGACGGCGGGGGAATAGTATAAGGAATGGAGAGTGGAGAGTGGAGAATTGATAATGGGATTTTGTTCAATGGCTAAAATCCACTGTCAACTATCAATTTAATTCTCAACTCTCAATTCTCAACTTTCAATTAAAATGTGTTTTTGTTCAAAAAAAATCAATTTGTTACTTTACTAATATCTATTATATTTACCCCTATCAAATTTAAATATGACTATGGGAGATTTCGAAAACAAAGAAAGAGAAGAGGTTTTTTCGAAGAAGGTACGAGCCGGGAAGCGCACCTACTTTTTCGATGTTAAAGCTACGCGTTCAAACGATTACTATGTTACCGTAACTGAAAGTAAGAAGCGTTTAGAAGACGGTGTTTTTATCAAGCACAAAATATTCCTTTACAAAGAGGACTTTGAAAAGTTTGCTGAAGGTCTTAAAGAAACTATAGATTATATCAAAGCTCACCAGGAAGTCGTGGAAAAGCGCTATGAATATTCAGAAAATCATACTGAGCCTGCAAAGGAAAGTGATGATTTCTCCTTTGAAATATAATTCAGATTTATTCTGACAGACTAAATTATTTGTTCATAAAAAAGCCCCAAACAAGAAATTGTGTTGGGGCTTTTTTTATCCCTTATGATTTAATTTATTTCTATCAATGCGAATGACCCTTTTTATAATGATCCAATAACAAATCCCCGCCAAAATCATTTTTTAAATCGCGGACAACAGAATGTACATGGTTAGCATTGTTTTGAGTATTGTCATACTCAATGACGATTGTCGGTCCCTGAACCCGATAATATGATCCTCTACCAATTTCAGGTTTGGTATACCCTGCCCAGGCAAACCAAATATTATCCAAACCTTCATACTGAATTTCTTTCATCATTTTTTCGGCGAAATCATGCCTGTATCTGTGAACATAAACTCTGATCAGTTGAAGCAATAATGATTGCTGTTCTTTTGATAATTCTGAATACCTGATTCCCTCAGGTTTACCCAGAAGAGCCTTACGTTTGTCAAAAGTCAGTATGTCCTTAAATGCTACCGTATCAATGATGGCCTTTTTTAACTGCGCTGCATTAAATGAATTGATTAAAGCAAAACCTTTGTCAGATTCCTGTTTCAAGACTTGTTTGCCTGCCATCGGACCGTTAAGTACAATTGCCGGGTTACTTCCCATGAAACCCGGTGTACCAGCTACGAGTGTTTTTCTGTTGAAAGAGAAATTGAACGAAACGTGATGCCCTTCAAAACGCCAGCCCCAAATGCTTGTTGAAGAAGGATTTCCGAAAATCGTAAAGTGGTAATTGCCTGGATCACGAAAATTATCCTCTGGTTTCCTTTTTTCCAGTTCTTTCAAAACAACTTCCAATTGCATGATTTCCCTGGTTTTTTGAAAAGTTTCTTCACTAAGACATGAGCGTAATAAGTCTAAAGCCAGTTTATGCTGCTGAGGATTCATTTCATTGAAGGTGATCCCCCTCCGCTTCATCGGCACAAAATGAAAATTATACCGTTCTTCCACATCAAAAGGAAAAACACTTTCAGTCTTTTGGGCCTCACTAAGCAAGGCAATAAAGCGATTAGCTGTTAAAACAGATTCTTGCCCAAAGCCGGTCAACCGAATAAAAAGGCAGATACTTAACAACAATAATGATTTCTTCATATTATGGAATTGTTTAAAAGATTTGGACTGAAACTCTGTTATGATCAAATAAAATATTTAATCACATAAAATATTAGATATCTGGAATTTAATATCACAGCTAACAAAATCTAACTGCTATTTTTCAGGTATATTAAAATTAAAAATCCCGAAAAAACAGAAGTCTAAAAGCAATTTAATTATTTCTCCGGAACATTGATAAATTAAGAATGAAAACAAGGAATAGAATAATTAGCTTTAAGCTAAGAAAATACGATTCAATACCCTTAAAATAAGACTATTATATGCGCATTTATTCCCCAGGTTTCGTTCGTTTAGCATTTTCCTCGATATTCATAATCCTATTAATTGTCAGTTGTAAAGAAAAATCAGGCACATCAGCGGTAGATTCAGATCATGCGCTATCCACGTTTGAAGTCCCTCCGGGTTTTAAAATCGAATTAGTCGCCGCCGAACCACTGATCTCAGATCCTGTAGATATGGAAATCGACGAATACGGCAATATGTATGTTGTTGAAATGCATGGCTATCCGCTGGATAAAAGCGGAAGTGGCAATGTAATTCTGCTGAAGGATACAAATGGGGATGGAAAGATGGATGAGCGAATTGTTTTCGCCGACAAATTAACTCTTCCTGCAGGTATTATGCGTTGGAAAAAAGGCATCCTGGTTACTGATGCCCCTAATTTGCTTTACCTCGAGGATTCTGACAATGATGGAAAATCGGATATCCGTGATACTGTACTTACAGGATTTGCACTCTCAAATCCTCAGCACAATACGAATAACCCAATGTACGGGCTTGATAACTGGATTTATATCGGGCATCAGGGTGCTACTTCCACCCGTGAGTACAAAGAAGAATTTGGAGATGAGGGATCAGAAATAATTTTCCCTGGCTCACCTGATGCTCCAAAATTACCTAAAAATGGAAAAGGTCTATCAATCCGATTTCAACCAGACAAGAAAAAGATAGAGACTCTATCCTATCAAACCCAATTCGGACATGCGTTTGACCAATACGGGCATTGGTTTGGATGTAATAATTCTAATCAGGGTTATCACGAAGTAATAGCAAATCGTTATTTCCAGCGGAATAAAGATCTGCTTATTTCCAGTTCGATCCAGTCGATGTCAGACCATCTGAATGCACCTGAGGTCTTCCCTACCACCACTCATCCCGACAGACAGTTACTCACAGATGTCGGAGTTATGACTTCAGGATGTGGCATAACTGTTTATGATGGCGGTGCCTTCCCTGCCCCATTTGATAAGAACATAAGCTTTGTTGCGGAACCGGTAAGCAATCTGGTCCACGTTGACGTTCTTAAAGACAAGGGAACTAGCTTTGAAGCAAGTGCCATATTAAATAATAAAGAGTTTCTGACATCAACGGATGCCTGGTCACGACCGGTTAATTTCTATGTCGGTCCGGATGGTGCACTCTACATGCTTGATTATTACCGCAGAGTGATTGAGTCGCCAGAATGGATGTCGGAACAGGCGGTAAAAGCCGGAGGATTATATGATGGCTCTGATATGGGCCGTATTTACAGGATAACTGCAACAGGCCAGAAAGCTGCAGAATGGACGAAAGGCCTTAAACTGGGTGATGAAAGTAGTGAAAAACTAGTGGAGCACCTTGCAGATAATAACCGTTGGTGGCGGACTAACTCTCAGCGACTTTTGGTCGACCGGAATGACAAAAAAGCTGTTCCCGCACTTTTGAAAATGACCGGCAATCCGGAATCCCCTATGGGCAGGCTACATGCGCTATGGACACTTGAAGGACTCGCTGAATTAAGCCCTGCCTTGATCGAACAGGCTTTAAAAGACAATGAAGCAGGCATCCGAAGCAATGCAATCAAACTTGCCGAACTTCATTTGCAGGAGTCTCCTCAACTGCTAAAAGCACTCCTGTCCATGCAAAATGATAATGACCCCAAAGTCAGGCTGCAATTATTATTAACCCTGGGATATGATAATTCAAAGGAATCAGCGACTGTCAGAAATAAACTTTTATTTCAGGATATCAATGATAAATGGATTCAGATTGCTGCTTTAACTGCATCTTCTTCGCAAACAGAATCAATTTTAAAGGAAGTACTCAATAAATACCAGTCTGATGTTCCTGCCTATTCATTAATGGTTCAGCGACTGGCTACGATGATTGCCAATGGTGGCGACCAAAATGCAATAAAGAAGCTTCTTCAAAAATCCATATCTAATGGCTCGGGAAAGCAAAATCAATCGCAGGGAGCGATACTTGAAGGACTTGCCATCGGAATGGAATCCCTGAAATCAAGATCTCCCGAATCCATTAATGCCTATAAAGAAGATCAGGACTTATTGATCAAAACATTTTTCAACCACCCATCTGATGAAGTACGAAAAGGATCTCTCGATTTGTTGAGGGTAATCGGATTAAGAACCGGGCCTGAAACAAAAGCTGCCATAGACAAGTCCCTGCTAATCATGGCCGACCGAAGCCTTACAGATAAAAAAAGAACTGAAGCCATTAATTTCCTTGCACTGACCGATCCTGCCCCATATAGTTCTTTGTTAAAGAATTTAATCGTTCCGCAGGAACAACCGGTAATTCAACTGGCTGCTTTAAAAACCCTGAGTAAAATACCCGGAACTGTGGTCAGCGAGTATGTTTTGCAGAAATGGGCGGTGCTTACACCTGAAATCAGGGATGCTGCAATCGGGACATTTCTGGGAAATGATGAACGGATCAATCTGCTTTTAAGCGCAATTGAAAAAAATCAGGTTCAGGCCAGCAGTGTTTCTTTCGGCAGAAGTGTTCAGCTCATGCAAAATAAGGATGACAAACTACGTAACAGAGCCAGAACCCTGTTCACCAAAAATGAAGAAGAGGGTAAAAAGGTAAATAAAGCCTATCAGGAAGCCCTAGAGCTTAAGGGAGATGCTACAAAAGGCCAGACTGTTTATGTACAGAACTGTGCTATTTGTCACCAGGTGAGAGGAAAAATGGGTGTTGAACTGGGTCCTGATCTGGGCACCATTCATAACTGGACAGCCGAAATCATCATGGCTAATATACTTGACCCCAATATTTCAATATCCAGCGGTTATGATCTATGGAATGTTGAATTAAAAAATGGAGAATCACATCAGGGAATTATCTCAAGTGAAACTGATGTCGCGATAACGCTAAAAAACAATGGAAAACTGGAAAAAACGATTAATCGTCAGGATATTAAGGAAATAAAAAGCATGGAAATTTCTGCAATGCCTTCCGGTCTTGAGAAGAAGATCAACAAGCAGGAAATGGCAGATCTTCTCGCATTTTTACGCAAATTTTAAAGGAATAATAGTCTTACAATAAATTATATAAGCATGTCACTCAAAGGTTTAAAATTTCTGCTCTCAGGGCTTGTAATAATTGCTACCCAAACAGCTTACGGACAAGGGCCTGATAAAGTATTCAGGGCATCAGTGGTCAAGGTTGATATAACCCCTGATGAACCGAAAATGTTGCTGGGCTATGCAGCAAGGAAATCAACCGGGATCAATGACCGCATTTACCATCGGATCGTCGCGATGGATGATGGAGTGAAGCAATTTTTTCTCGTTTCAACAGACATTTGTGTGATGTCACCTTCTGAATATGACCATGTTGCAGCTATTCTTCAGAAAGATCTTGGTATTGATCCCGAGAATTTTTGGTGGACATTAACCCATACCCATTCCGCACCTGAAGTTGGAGTTCCCGGCCTGCCCGAAGTTTTCATGGGAGATCGTTAT
Source organism: Sphingobacteriales bacterium 16-39-50 (assembly GCA_002257025.1). Taxonomy (GTDB): domain Bacteria; phylum Bacteroidota; class Bacteroidia; order Sphingobacteriales; family Sphingobacteriaceae; genus Daejeonella. Next base: position 649,267 of record NCHA01000001.1, read on the forward strand.
AAGCATGATGTAGATACCGCCTATACCTCCCTGGTTGAACGTTCCCTGATAAAAGGTATCACAGAAGCCCGAAGCAAACTGGTAAAAGCCAAACTGGGCGTTGGCTGGGGATTTTCTCAGGCCAATATTAACCGCCGGGCGATTGATGAAAATGGTAAAGCTTCCTTAGGATTAAATCCGGAAGGTGCTGTTGACCGCAAAATTGGTTTGATCCGTCTCGATAAAGAAGATGGAAGTCCGCTTGCTCTGATAGCCAATTATGCGATCCACGGAACAGTACTTGGACCTGCTCAAACTGAGATCAGTGGTGATGCTCCCGGAATCGTATCAGAATATGTCGAACAAAAATTAGGTGTCCCACTCCTCTTCATCAATGGTGCAGCAGGTAATCTGGCGCCTATTTATAGTGTTTATCCCAATCCAAAAGCAGGACATCTGAGTCAGTTCAAGGTACTTTTAGGCGATAAGATTCTCTCTGCTAATAAAGAAATTGTATCCGTACGTTCTGATGTTAAGTTATTTACAGGATCACTGATCATAGAAACCCCAAGAAAGCCCAATTTAAGCTGGCCTAAGGATTTAGCAAGATATACCCAGACTTCAGCGAATGGAGACCATATGGTGCTGCTGCCGGCAAGGTTCCTGAAGATCAATGAAGATGTGGCTATTTGGAGTTTACCCGTTGAACTATTTTGTGAGATCTCGAACGAGATCCGTGATCGTTCTCCCTTCCCTTTTACATTTTTCTATGGCTATACGAATGGATGGCTTGGATATCTGCCCACAGAAAAAGAATGGAAGCATGGAGGCTATGAAATCGAAACCGTTTCACCTTATACTCCTGTCGTGGAGAAACATTTAAAAGAAGCTGTTCTGGGCTATCTGGAAGGTGAAATGAAAAGCACACCATCCTTCCAGCCGCAATCAGCCAACATACCCACAACGGTTAAAGCAGAAACCGATGGCATGCTCAGACTAACTGCCCGAAATGGAAAGGGAATTGGACCGAAAATTAAATATATGCCGGAATGGTGGGCTTTTGGATGGTTTACCAACCTGGACAGGGTTGAGTGGGATGTTGTGGTTGAGCTTGAAGGGGAATACAATGCCGAACTGGTATGGTCAGTTTCTGATGAAACAGCCGGTAATGAGTTTTTGCTGGAAGCCGGTAAACAAAAACTGACCGGAACAATTGACCGCAGCGGTTCCTGGGAAACTTTCAAGTCAAAAAATATAGGTACAATCAAACTTAAACCGGGAAGGCAGAAAATCGTTTTCAGATCTAACAAGCCTGTTGTAGATGCCGGTATGTTAGACCTGAGGGAAATTAAACTTAGCCTGGTTAAAAGCAAATAAACATTCATTTATTAAATCAATATAAAATGATAACCATAAAAAATTCTCTCTGGTATTTATGCCTTCTCGCCGTTTCATTCATTGGATGTGCTGAAAATTCCAAAAAAACTCAGGATCAAAATGCTGAATGGAATATCGGAGTAGCCTTGTATTCCTTCAACCGCTTTTCATTTGCTGATGCCCTTGATAAAGCAGACAGCGCAGGAGTGAATTATGTGGAAGGCTTTTCTTTCCATAATATGGGGAAGGAATTCAATGATAAAACTATGGCTGCGATGACTGATGAAGACATCAGCAAATTGAAGGAAATGCTCAGCGCTAAAAAGCTTGAAATGCAATCTATGTATGTAAGTGGTGCGAAAAACGAAGCCGACTGGAAATATTATTTTGAGCTGGCTAAAGCAATGAATATGCAGCACCTTGTAGCTGAACCTGAAAAGGAATCATGGGACATGCTGGATAGTCTGGCAGGAGTATACAAAATCAAAATAGCCATTCATGAGCATGCGAAAGGAAAAAGCCAATACTGGCATCCTGATTCTGTAATAGCCGCTATGAAAGACCATCCAAATTTTGGTGTATGTGCCGATCTTGGGCATTGGGAGAGAAGCGGATTAAATCCTGTAGAATGTTTGAAAAAACTGGAAGGAAACATACTTGGAGTCCACCTGAAAGACATCCATCAATCCAACAACCCTGATGCAAATGATGTTGTTATAGGAAAAGGCGTGATTAATTTCCCTGCTATAATAGATGAATTCAAACGTCAGCAATTTAAGGGTGTGATTCATGTAGAATGTGAACATAAAATGGAAAATAACCTCGCTGAAGTGATTGCAGGGAAGAAATACTTCGAGGGATTATATACTAAAGTCAATTAAAAAACAATCTTTAAACAAAATGAAATCATTTCCGCAAATCCTAAACAGAGATTTAATTTTTTTAAATAAGAATACATTTCTATTAATATTATCACTTTTTCTTTCTGCTCAAATGCTTTTGGCGCAACAAGCTGAAACAACATTTGCCTGGCCTGAGGGAAAGCAGATAGCCATCAGTTTAAGTTTCGATGATGCCCGTGCAAGCCAGGTAGATGCCGGAACCGCACTGCTTGATCAGTATGGAGTGAAAGGTACATTTTACGTGGTTCCAAACTCTGTTAAACAAAGATTGGAAGGCTGGAAGAAAGCAGTTGCCAGTGGTCATGAAATCGGGAATCATTCTTTCAACCATCCCTGTACAGGCAATTTTCCATGGTCGCGACAAAAGGCCATAGAAAACTATACCCTTAAGCAAATGCGGAATGAGTTAATTCTGGCCAATAAAGATATCAAGGAATTACTCGGAGTTGAGTCTGAGGTTTTTGCATATCCTTGCGGACAAACCTATATCGGCAGAGGGGAAAACACGAAAAGTTATGTACCTGTCGTATCAAAATTATTTCTCAGCGGCAGAGGCTGGCTGGATGAAGGACCCAATGCACCTCAATTCTGTGATCTTGCCCAGCTAACCGGAATGGAAATGGACGGAAAAGATTTTGAGCAAATTCTACCGCTGATTGAAAATGCGAAAAAGAGCGGTGCCTGGCTGGTTCTTGCCGGCCATGAAATGGGTGCATCCGGAAATCAAACAACCCGATTGAGTATGCTGAAAAAGCTGATTGAATATGCACAAAACCCGGCAAACGGGATCTGGATTGCTCCCGTTGGAACAGTGGCTAAATATATTAAGGGGCAGAAGGGATAAATTAAGCTTTTAAATGATCTAATAAGCTATCTGTTAAATAATAAAAAGCATTGAAGTCTATGCAACTATCAAGAATTTACCAGAATTTAAATCCTGAAGAAATTCAGGCACTTATCTTCCCTAGTTCTGGATTTATCAAATCCTTGTTCAAGCCTGTCATCACTCCCTTTTCGACGCTCTTGTTAGCGTTTACCTTTTGTTGCTCTTTGAATTCATCTGCATCAGAAATATACATTGGAAAGTCGACAGCCGATATCAGCCCTACCCTTCCGGTGGCTTTAATGGGTCAGTTTAATCTGCGGATTGCACATACTGCAGCCACGCCTCTGACTGCCAATGTAGTGGCACTGGAATCAAGAGAAGGCACAAAATCTCTTGATGCGGCTGTATTCGTATCCTGCGACCTGGTTTATATCCCAACGCCATTACTTTCAATGATCAGGATGGAAGTATCAAAACAAATACCCGGTTTCGATGGCAACAAAATTATTCTGAATGCAACACATACCCATACTGCACCGGTACTGGAAGACAATTTAGATGAATCCTCGTTTTTGTACAAAATCCCGGGAGGGGTAAGTCCGGTAAGTGCATACAGAGCATTATTTGTAAAGAATGTGGCCGATGCGATAGTTAAAGCCTGGAACAGCCGCAGCCCCGGTAGTGTAAGCTGGGGACTTAACAGAACTGCAATCCCATACAACCGTCGTGCATCTTATGCCAATAATACGACAACAATGTATGGTAAAACCAATGTACCTGAGTTTCGGAATCTGGAAGGTTATGAAGATCATGATATTAATTCCCTTTTCTTCTGGAATAAAGAAGGTAAGCTGATTGCAATGAGTATTGACGTTGCCTGTCCGGCGCAGGAAGTTGAAGGCCGCTCGGAGGTAAATGCAGATTACTGGCATCCTGTTCGAATGGCATTGAAGGAGAAATTTGGAGATGATTTAACTGTACTGGGCTGGATTGGCGCGGCAGGAGATCAGTCGCCACATATTATGTATCGCAAGGCAGCCGATGAACGTATGCTTAAACTAAGTAATAAGACCCGCATGGAAGATATCGCAGCACGGGTTGTAACTGCAGTTGAGGAAAGCTATAAAATAGTAAAGAATGACCAGTATCGCAATCTTCAGCTGGTCCATAAAGTTGAAAAGATTAAGCTACCGGTGCGGATAATCACAGAAAAGGAATACGAAGAATCCAAAATTGTACGGGATGAAGCTGCAGCTCTTATTGCAAAAGACCCGAAAGCTGCCGACCAGCAGTATGCAAAAATGACCTGGTTTGGAGATGTTCTAAAACGGTATGAAAAGCAAAAAGCAAATCCTGATTATGAAACAGAAATACATGTATTGCGCCTTGGGGATGCTGTAATATGCACCAATCAATTCGAACTGTTTACTGATTATGGTATACGCATTCAGGCTCGCAGCAAGGCCTTACAAACATTTGTGGTTCAGCTTGCAGGTCCGGGGACCTATCTCGCGACAGAAAAAGCAATCCGGGGTGGTGGTTACAGTGCTGTTTGTCAGAGTAATATCGTTGGTTCGGAGGGCGGACAAATTCTTGTCGACCGGACTGTTAAATTAATTGATGAAATGTGGGCCGAAAAAACCAATTGATATGATGAGAAACAATCTAAGATTACCGGAGATGATATTTGTCAGGGTTATTTAAATTAAGAATGGATATTATCTTCGTCATACTACCACTCCTATTATTAATGTATGCCGCATACAAGGGTTTCAGCGTTATCCTTTTTGCGCCGTTAACTGCATTGCTGGCAGTACTTTTAATAAATCCGGCCTGGGTTCCTGCTTTTTTCTCAGGCATTTTTATGGAGAAAATGGCAGGGTTTGTGAAACTCTATTTCCCGGTTTTTCTATTGGGTGCTATTTTCGGAAAAGTGATTGAACTATCCGGTTTTGCGAAATCTATTGCCCATTTAGTTATCAAAGTAATTGGTGAAAGCAAGTCAATGCTCGCCATAGTGTTAGTTGGAGCCTTATTAACTTATGGAGGGGTATCGCTTTTTGTGGTCGCTTTTGCCTTGTATCCATTTGCATCTGAGCTTTTTAAGAAGACTAATATTCCAAAACGTCTTATTCCGGGCACTATAGCTTTGGGAGCCTTTACCTTCACAATGGACGCATTGCCGGGTTCTCCACAGATCCAAAATATCATTCCAACAACATTTTTTAATACAAATACCTGGGCTGCTCCATGGCTGGGGCTAATCGGGGGAATTTTTGTTCTGTCTGTAGGAATGCTTTATCTGGAATGGCGCAGAAAGAGTGCAAAATTAGCTGGTGAAGGTTATGGAGTTGGACACATCAATGAACCGGAAGAAATATCCAGTTATAAACTACCAAATGCTTTTACTGCCCTGCTTCCATTAATCCTTGTGGGTGTTTGCAATAGAATATTCACTGAATTGATTATCAGAAATTACGGTAAAAGTTTTGATTTTTCGGCAATTGGCATTAACGGTATATCTTCAATAGAAATACCCAAACTTGCAGCTATCTGGGCTGTGGAAGCTGCCTTATTAATTGGTATAATTACTGTTCTAATACTTGCTTACAGCAGAATTAAAGTAAATTTCAATGCACGTATTAATCTGTCAATTGGAGGAGCCTTACTTGCAACACTAAATACGGCCTCTGAATATGGTTTTGGTGGTGTAATCGCCGCTTTGCCTGGGTTTAAGGCTTTGAATGATGGTCTGGCTTCTACAATAAGCGATCCGCTTGTTAATGAAGCAGTTACGATAACCACTTTAGCCGGAGTAACAGGATCGGCTTCGGGAGGAATGAGTATTGCACTGGCTTCGATGAGCGAAACATATATTGCTGCAGCTACTAAATTGGGAATCCCAATGGATGTACTTCATCGGGTTGCTTCAATGGCCAGTGGCGGAATGGATACACTCCCGCATAATGGTGCCGTAATCACATTACTCGCTATCACGGGGCTAAGTCACCGGCAGTCATATATGGATATTTTTTCAATGACTATCATTAAAACACTTGCAGTTTTTTTAATTATTGCGGTGTATTATTTAACGGGAATAGTCTAACATTTTCTAAGGCATAAATAAAGCTCAATATTGTTATTCATAATTGTGTGTTTAAGGATTTTTCAACACCTTTAGTTATAGGGTTCGGAATGAAAGATTTTGTTTAAAAAAGATAAAAATGAGTAAAAAATTACGTAGCCAGCAGTGGTTTGGCAAGACTGGTAAAGATGGGATAATTTACAGGGCCTGGATGAAGAATCAGGGTATACCCGACTATGAGTTCAAGGGTAAACCGATTATCGGAATATGTAATACCTGGTCGGAACTGACTCCTTGCAATGCTCATTTCAGAGAGCTTGCAGAGTCTGTCAAACGAGGAATCTTTGAAGCCGGAGGTTTCCCTGTAGAATTTCCGGTGATGTCATTGGGCGAAACTCTGATCAAACCAACAGCGATGCTTTACCGCAATCTGGCAAGCATGGATGTGGAGGAATCGATTCGTGCAAATCCAATGGATGGTGTTGTTTTATTGTGCGGATGTGATAAAACCACCCCTTCGCTGGTTATGGGGGCCTGCAGTGTTAATATTCCAACGATCGTAGTATCCGGTGGACCAATGCTCACCGGTAAATATAATGGCAGGGATATAGGTACAAGTGATGTCTGGAGGTTCACAGATGATGTAAAATCTGGCACCATGTCTGAAGAAGAGCTTAATATTGCAGAGGCGGGTTTATGCCGCAGTCAGGGGCATTGCGCGGTTATGGGTACAGCTTCGACTATGGCCACTATGGTTGAATCTTTAGGACTTACCCTGCCTCAGAATGCAGCCATTCCAGCTGCTGATTCAAGACGGAAAGTTCTGGCGCAATTATCAGGCAAAAGAATAGTAGAGATGGTAAGAGAAGACCAAAAATTATCAGATATCCTTACCAGAGAAGCTTTTGAAAATGCGATTAAAGTTAATGCTGCGATCGGTGGATCTACGAATTTCGTGATTCACTTATTAGCTATTGCGGGCAGGATAGGCGTACCGCTCGAGATCAAAGATTTTGATCGACTGTCAGCCTCCATTCCACTTTTGGCGAATCTTCAACCTTCAGGAAAATTCTTCATGGAAGACCTGTATTACGCCGGCGGAGTACCTGCCCTGCTAAAGGAACTTGATTCTTTCCTCCACACAGATTGTATTACCGCCAACGGGAAAACAGTCAGGGAAAATTACCAGACTGCAAAATGCTATAACAGGGAGGTCATTGCATCCATCGATAAACCATTTAATAATACAACTGCATTGGCGGTTTTGTATGGTAATATTTGCGAAAACGGCGCGGTAATCAAACCAACTGCCGCAAGTCCGCATTTGTTCCAGCACAGCGGGAAAGCAGTCGTTTTTGAAAATATTGAAGATTATAAATTAAGGATTGATGATCCTAATTTGCCTGTAGATGAAAACAGCGTCCTTGTTTTAAAGAATGTAGGTCCGAAAGGTTATCCGGGCATGCCGGAGGTAGGTAATATGACCTTACCCTTGAAACTGCTTGAAAAGGGAGTTAAAGATATTGTCAGAATCTCTGACGGCCGCATGAGCGGTACAGGTTTTGGAACTGTTGTTTTGCACATCTCGCCTGAGGCAACTTTGGGAGGAAATTTTAGCGTGCTTGAAACCGGAGACCTGATTATACTGGATCTCAATGCCCGTACGCTGAATGTCGACCTCAGTCCGGAAGAGCTTCAGCTCAGAAAAGATAAGTGGAAGCCCTCTCCTGCGCTTACTGATAGAGGCTATACCAGTCTGTACATCAATAACGTAGAGCAGGCACATTTAGGTGCCGACCTTGGTTTCCTTAAAGGGGGCTCTGGCAGTGAGGTAACGAGAGACTCTCATTAAAAATTACAACTCAGAATATGAATTATAAGTCATTCGACAAAAAAGTAGCTATTGTTACCGGTGCGGGTCAGGGAATTGGTTTCGAAATTTGCCGACAACTGGCAAAAGAAGGAGCTGCTGTTATATTAAACGATCTGGATGCAGATCTTTCGGAGAGTGCAGCAAAGAAAATCAGGGCGGAAGATGGTAATTGCATTTCCCTTGCGGGCGATTCGTGTGATCTGGACTTCATTCAAAGCATGGTCGATCTGGCCGTCAGGCAATTCGGGAAACTGGATATCGTGATTGCTAATGCAGGTATCACTTTATTTGGCGACTTTTTAACTTACAGCCCGGAAGCCTTTAACCGGGTACTTAATGTAAATATGGGAGGCACATTCTTCCTGACACAGGCCGCAGCCAAGCAGATGAAACAACAGGCTGATGGTGGTTCAATCCTGTTCACTTCATCCATTACCGGGCGCCAGGCACATAAAGATCTGGCTGCTTATGCGATGACCAAGGCAGCCCTGGACATGCTCGCAAGAAACCTGGTGATCGAGCTTTCTGCTTATAAAATCAAGGTAAATACCATTGCTCCCGGGGCAACCATAACAGAAAGAACAACGAATGACCCTGATTATGAGACAGTTTGGTCAAAGCTAACACCTATGGGTAGACCGGGTACAACTACGGATGTCGCCAACGCTGCCCTCTTCCTGGTATCTGATAAGGCGAAACAGATTACCGGGCAATGTCTTGTAATTGATGGTGGTTGGTCATGCATCAGTCCCTCTCCTTTTTGATTTTCAGAAATCATCATCAAATAATGAAAGCACAAATCCTTTACCCTGCCCAATGCCTGCTGGGCGAAGGACCGCTTTGGCATGCCGAACGAAATTCATGCTTCTGGGTAGACATTGAGAGCGGAATTTTATTTGAATATCAGTGGATCAGAAACAAAATTGCTGCAATGAGTTCGCCCATTCCTATTAACATCAGTTTGCCTTCTAAGCCCCACTTGACAAAGTTTACAGCTATTTCGGCATCTGCACCTGCCATCAGTTTCATTATTGCACTCATAATGAATAACGCGGACATTAGTCCTACAAATGTCCAGTTTATGATTTTTCTTTTTTTTGACATTGGGTTTGTTTCTATAATTGATTTTTATTTTAGAGTTAATTGAAGTTTTCAAACAGGTAAATAATAAAAAATCAAAGCGGCAATTATGCCTGCCAATATGCCTGTGTTTATCATCTGCCATGCTTTTGCACGGTCTTTCTTTCTGAAGTTGGCTTGTTCAACTGTGTCATTTTTTCCGAGATTGCCGAAATTAATAATGCCCTTTATCCCGAATGCAACGCAGAAACGGAAATACCACTGCTGAAAACTAACTGCGAAAGATGTAACTGGAACAAACAGCGTTAATCTCCACAGTCGGTTTTCAGGCAGCAGCAATAAAACCATTATCAGGATAACGGTAACCACCAGTGATGCTAAGGCAGCGACTTTTCGTCTTTTTATTTCCTCTTTCCCTATATTGCAAACTCCCGGGATGTAATGATTATCCGTTTCATCGTTACGATTGATGTTACTCCCAAATTCTGTCATAGAAAGAATTTGAGGATTTAGAGTGATTGTTTCCATATTTATTTAGGTTAATTATAATAAAACCGTTCGTGAATAATTTGTCCGTCTTTCCATTTTTGTACCGCTACCTGTTCCATTTTTGCACGATGACCTCCTTTATAAGTCATGTCAAACATCCATTCGACCATGGTAACGTCTGGGCCAACAGCCACTGCTTTTATTTCCGCTCCGTGAAATGCTTCCACCATTTGCGCTGATTGGTTTTCTCTCTCGCGATTGGCTGATTTTCCAACAGTAGGAGATTGATTATTTTCCTGCATTACCACATCTTCATGATAATATTTTTCAAAGGCATCCATTTGTTTACCTGTAAGAATCATTTGATTCAGGTCTTCGATTTTTTCTTTTAAATTCATGGTTTGATATTTTTTCGTGTATGGAATAATTCTGGTTTTACAGCAAATAACTATGTAAGTGCCGGTGGTGAATAAACAGTTTTAAGAAAATCCTTTAAATCCAGAGGTTTATGACCTATTAATGTTTCTAAGGTATCATCAGCATAATCAAATTCACCGGCTTTCATAGTCTCTGCAATACTTGTCATCATAACAGCAACATCTTCCGGCAAGCCATGTTGCAGCATGCCATTTTTCAAATCCTCCAGAGGAATTTCCACATATTGGATGGGTTTATTTACAATATCTGAAAGCATAGTGGCAATATCTTTAAATGTATAAGCTGCAGATGCAGTAATATTATACACTTTGTTCTGATGGGCTGATGGATTGGAAAGTACTACCGCATTGGCTTCTGCCATGTCATTTCGAGTGGCAAAATTAACCCTTGCATCACCTGAGCTGTAATAAATGGTACCGGTTTCCTTAAAATCACCCAGCAGCATCGGCAAAAAATCAGCATAATAGGTATTGCCCATGATGGTATATGATATGCCTGAAGCTTTAACTTCAGCTTCGGTTTTTACATGGTCAATTCCGGCACTAAATTTAGATTCAGGTGAAGATTTTAGGACACTGGTATAAACGATATGGCGTATACCGCTTGCCTTTGCCGCTTTTATAACATTGGCGTGCTGTTCATAGCGTCCGGTTATGGAACTGGATGAAACCAATAAAAGGGTATCAATACCCTGCAGGGCGGCAAGCAGCGAATCATAGTTGAAGTAATCTCCAATAGCAATATCCACTCCTTTTTCTTTGAATGCAGTTCCTTTTTCTTCGGTTCTTACCAATGCCCTGATTGGGGTCTCAGGATTTTTTTTCAATAAAAATTCAATAGTGGCCGACCCTAAATGTCCGTTGGCTCCTGTAATTAGTATCATAATTTTTTTGGTTTTTAATTCTTACTTACAAACTTAACTATATATGGTTTATATTTGTAACCAGTTTACCAAAGGATACTAGTATCCTTTGGTAAACCTGCTTTGAAAAAAAACTATATTTGCAAATCATTTCAAAATACTCCATACAGAATGGCTGAAAAAATAAAAGAAGAATGCAACAAACTACTTCTTCCTGTGAGCGATGCACTAGATATTCTTAGCGGAAAGTGGAAACTCCCAATTATTTTTGCTTTGTTTTTGGGCAACCACCGGTTTAGGGAATTACAAAGAGAAGTTAAAGGGATAAGCGGAAAAATGCTATCGAAAGAGCTGAAAGATTTAGAAATAAACCAATTAGTTAAGCGAACCGTTTTTGATACTTCTCCTGTAACGGTGGAATATTCATTGACAGAATACGGTAGGACATTAGAGAAACTGATTACTGAATTACACAATTGGGGTCAGCAACACCGAAATATTATTTTTAGATAAGACTAAGTAAGTCTTGCACTTTATGTTTCTTTTTTTTCGCGGTGAGGAATGTTTGGCACGATGGCAAATATGGAATTTTCGGTTTGCTTGCGAAGCTTACCAATAGAAAAATCGGGATGGGTAGTGCCAAATAAATAGACTGAGATTTTTATAGTTTATGAATTTAAATATTTTGAAAATGCTTCTTTAGCAGCCATCTCACCTGCTTTTATCAGTTCATCTGCTTTATGAAAGTCGAATGTATTTGCTGAATCATTAGGGATATTAATTAAGATATCCGGTCTGAACCTTTCAATATGTTGTTTTGCGATCTTATGTATCATAGCAGAAGTAGTAGCAGTTAACATGGAATAATAGCCTAAACCTCCATTATACCCTGAAGATCCTAATTTGGGCATGCTTTTCTTCAAGCCGTTAAGTCGGGTGGAATTCTGGTCGATATTTGATAAACTTGTTTTTACCATTTCATTTTTTTTACCGCCATACAAATTCACCACAACAAGAATATCATCTTGTACACGTTCTACATACTCAATGGGAACCGGATTTAACACCCCCCCGTCAACCAGCAATAAGTTCTTATACATAACAGGCGTAAAAATGGTTGGGATTGATACCGATGCCCGAATGGCCTCATAAAAACTGCCCGATTTAAAAATTACTTCCCGCTCATTTAAAAGATCCGTTGCTACTGCCACAAAGGGGATACTCATTTCTTCAATGTTCATGTCAGGGATAATGGTTTTCATTTTGACAAATGCTTTTTCCCCTTTTAATAACCCGGAGGTTGAAAGCGCAAAATCTAAAAGTCCCCAAATTACCTGTCTGTTCATAGTTTTTACCCAATCGGTATATTCGGGTAATTTACCCATCGCATGAAGTCCACCAATAACAGCACCTATAGAAGATCCCGAGACAGAGGATATTTCAAACCCCTGTTTCTCCAATTCATTAATAACGCCAATATGAGCAAGCCCTCTTGAGCCACCGCTTGATAATACTAATGATACTTTCCTTTTCATGTGTATATAATCGCTTATTAGGAGTCTCTGAAATCTGCTTCTGGATTCTTCAATATTTCGTTTATAAAATCAATTCCTTATTTCAATCACTTTGACTCAACATTATCTTTAAAAAAGTCCTTTAACGCTTTATTAAGCCCATCCATGTCATGTTTAAGTTCCTGTTTGATTGAATCACTTTTAGCATCTACAGACTCATCCAGTCTTTTTAAACTCTTCTTAAATTCATCGTTTCGTTGATTTAATTTTTTCTTAAGCTTATTTAAGTTTTGTTCTAACTTATCTAACTCACCGTTGAGTCTTTCTTTTTCCTTTTTATTTGCTTTTGAAATTTTTTCTCTATACTCCTTTACCTGATTTTCCATTACAGCAATGGTGCTGTCCGATTCGTTCTTGAATTTTGTCCAGTTTTCTGTTGCTCTTATTTTAGCTTCTTCCTCTGCATCTTTTACCGCTTCTTTCATATCTTTGTTGGCTTCTTTAACATTTTCTTTTGCCTCTTCTGCGTGTTTTTTTGAAGCGTCACCGCAACCACTTAACGTCAGTGCAACAGTAAGACCTGTTATTGCGATTATTCCGATTGTCTTTTTCATTTTGATTGTATTTAAAGATTAAATTATTTGAATAAGCATAGCCTTGGCTATAAAGACTTTATTGCTTTTTTAAAATGATCGTATGCCAAACGAATTTCATCATTGAATTTTTCAGCCTTTAATTTTGCCTCATCCTTCTTTTCTTCCAACTGCTTACTGACAGAAACTATTACTTCTCTGGCGTTCTTCATTTCATCTTTAAAAAGTTCAGTCAATACAATTTTCTTTCCTTCTATTTCCATTTCGAACAGTTCCATTTGCAGTTTGATTTTTTCCAATGAGGCAGTGAAATAATTTGCCAACTTTACCACTTCAGGATTTGTCTTTATTTCGTTTTCTAATCTTTCAATTGCTCCTATAATGCTTTTCTTCTGTTCGGTGAATATTTCTCTTGACTCTGCTATTCCTTTACTCAACAGACTTTCAAGATCCGTTAATTTAACATCAATGGATTGAGACCATTCCTTGTTTTGTTTGTATTCTGCATCAATTGTGTTTTTAAAGTCCTGAATACTTTTTTTCATTTGCTTTTTAGCCTCTTCGAATTTGTCTTTTGCTTCCGCTTTGCCAAGTGATAATTGTACGGCTAATGAATCCAGTTCCTGCTGGTCTTTCAGTAGTTGGGCTGCAATCTTTACTAAGATTGGTCTCTGATTTGATGTTTCTGTGTTTTTCATGATTTTTAAATTTTAATTTAGTACTAACGATTTCTATATATCATTTAATCCAGATGCATTTTAGCTACTTCTATTCTTGTAAGCACAGATAGCACTGCTTTAACGCTTGTCCTTATCTTCTCTACTGGTACCGGTAACCTGCAAATAGGTTGATACAGCCTGATGATATTGCGTTTTGGCTTCAATCAGTTTATCGGCAGTTTCTGTTTGTAGTGCTTGGGCTTCCAGTAAATCGGAGAGATTAACAATACCGCTGTTATAACTGGTTTGTATCACTTTCAGATTTTCATCGGTCTGCTTTACGGTTTCTTCCATCATTAAAATCTGACGGTAAGATTCGTTCACATCTGTCCAGGATTTTTCCATCTGAAGTTTTAATAATCCTTTGGTATCATTGAAATTGTTTTCTGCTATTTGCACCTTAATTTTTTGTTCTTTAATGGCGTGCGAGCCTCCCCACCAATCAGATATAGGTATGGACACCGTTCCATAAACCAAACCATTGGTAGTGGCATCATTTTGCGGGCTTAAGCCACTAAAGTAATAACCGGCAGCACCTACAGCAACTTGTGGTAAGTAATCGCCCCTTTTCATTTTTGTTTGTAACCGGGCTGCTTTTACGGATTGTTCCAATAACCGGTATTCCATGCGGTTTGGCAAAGCAGTTTCGAGATCTGCATAATAAGCGTTGGGTAATTGTATGTTTTGCAAATCTTCCTGCAATACCAGCGCTGAGTCATACGCTATGCCGATGGTTTGACAAAATTGCATAATGGCCAACTGTTTGCCGCTTTGAAGTTTGCTTTTATTGGTTTTTAGTTCACTTTGCTTTATTTGCACTTTGAGCACATCATTTTTAATAACTAATCCTGATTTATAGGCATCATTTACTTGCTTGTTTACATCGTTCAACAAGGCTTCGTATTGTGCAATGGTCTTTTCTTTTTCCTGAAGCACCACAATCTGCCAGTATTGCTGTTCTGTTTTTAAAAGGGTTTCCTGTTGACTTAGTTGGTGCTGCTGCTCTTTCACTTCAACCCCAATTTGAGCAAGTTTATTTCCATTGGTGATTTTCCCTCCTACAAAAATGGGTTGGGTAATATTAATTAACCCGACAGTTGCCTTATCCAAAAGTTGGAGGTTTAAACCGGGGAAATAGGCAAACTCTGTAGCCGTTGCGAGGTTAGCAGGATTGCCATCATAAACCGGTAAATTTCCCCCCGGCATATTGAATTTAATGAGGGGATCCATTGCACGCATACCGAAAGCTGTTGCACTTACTTTAGGAAAGTAATTGGTATAAGCATTTTTCTTTACCTCTTGTGCCGCATCAATTTCCAATGCACTGTTTTTAATGGCCATATTATTTTTAGAGGCCAACTCTTTACTTTGTTGTAAGCTAAGTATTGTTTGGCCGTATCCTTCCGTTGTGAGGAATAAGGCAACAGCTATAATGATTTTCTTTTTCATTCTTAAATTTTAAGCATGTGTTTTTTTAAGGGACTGATGATACAGTACAGGTAGTATATATAGTGTTAGTATCATGGATACAAGAAGTCCGAAGCAAACTACTGCACCTAAAGGACCCCAAAGTGATGAACCACTTAAGATCATCGGTACCACACCCATGGCAGCCGCAAATGACGTGAGGAATATAGGACGCATTCTGCGTTTTCCTGCAGCTATAGCAGCTTCTGCTAAGGGCATACCATTTTTACCGCGAAGTTCTTCGGCATAATCAATCAGGATAATGCCATTGCGAACTACGATACCCATCAAACTCATGATTCCCAGGAATGAGGTAAGCCCGAATGGGTATCCTGTGAGCACTAAACCTATAGCTGCTCCGAGGAAACTTAGTGGCATTGTTACCATCACCAGGAATACCAATTTAGGTTTCTTGAATTGGAATAGCAGGATGAAGAAAATCAGTAACACACCCGCCAGCAAGGCTTTGCTTAGCGGCACATAATTTTCAACTTCGCTTTCTTCCTCACCGCCATAAGCAATCTGTACATCAGAATCTGTTTTAATATTATTGATATCTCCTTTGAGTTCAGAAAATATTTTATAAGGCAGCA
This sequence comes from Sphingobacteriales bacterium 16-39-50, assembly GCA_002257025.1. GTDB lineage: Bacteria > Bacteroidota > Bacteroidia > Sphingobacteriales > Sphingobacteriaceae > Daejeonella. The sequence goes on from NCHA01000001.1 coordinate 665,064, forward strand.
CACCTCTTTTGACGTCTCCCCTTACTGTAATAGTTCTTATTCCATTCCTGCGGATGATTTGTCCTTCGCTCCAGTCGTTGGTTAGGGTAGCTACCTGGCGCACGGGAACTGTTGCGTTCAAAAACAGTGAGGTTACATTTTGATTTTCGATATCATCAAAACCATCTCTTTTATCTGTTGGGTTAATTACCTTTACATCTATTGGATAATCGCCCTCCCAAACGGTACCAATAGGTATCCCGGAGAAACCGGATGCTATGGACGAAGCTATAACCCCCCGGGTCAAACCCAACCGGTTGGCAAGTTCATCGTTCACATCTACATGCACACCTTGCCTGAGATTGAGATAATCAGTTCTGGCCCATATTACCCCCTCGTTTTGTTGCATAATGTGCTTCACATTTTCAGCTACGGTCTTGATGGAATCAAGATTATTGCCCGAAATCCTTACTTCAATCGGAGCGTTCGTGCCGAGCATATCCAATTGTTTCATCCGCACATAGGCATTGGGAAAAGTATTACGTTTTGTTTTTTCATATTCACCCAGTAATGCCACTGCATCACCAGCGGTTTTGGTATTGACTACCAACTGTGCATAATTCTTCGATGGAAAATTAGGTGCGTATGTAGTGTGGAAACGAGGGGAACTGGTGCCGACGAATGAGGCTACATTTACAACCCGGTTATCGCTCATGAGTGATGCCTCCAAACTGTCTGCCACGGTAGCGGTTTGTTCAAGTGTGTATCCTTCAGGGAGGTATATTTCTACGGCAAACTGATTTCTTTCGACTTTTGGGAATAACTGTCGGGGAAGCAGCGCCAATATCGCCCCACCCAGCACAATGGATAGTACACCAATGAAAATAGTCATCATCGGTTTGCCAAATGCCTTTTCGAGGGTACGATTATAAAAGTATTGCAACCTGTCGAGCAGCGATTTTTTCCCTGGCTTTGTTTCTTCTTTTTTGACTCCTTTCTTAATGAATACATAACTCATATAAGGAACAAGAAAGTAGGCCACCAGCAAGGATGTAAACAAGGCTACCCCTATGGTGACGGGCAAAGAGCCTACAAAATCACCGGTCATTCCGGATAGAAAAAACACCAGTGGAATATAGGTAGCAATAATGGCGAGTGTAGCAGAAAATACAGGAACAAAAAGCTCCGTAGCACTTTTCCATGCAGCATCCCAGGGGGTATCTCCATGGTCTATTTTTTCTACGTGGCTGTCTATGACCACAATGGCATTATCTACCACCATTCCCAATACTACTATTAGCCCTGCCAGAGAAACGGTATGCAGTTCTATGCCTAATAAATACAATATGCCTATTGTGATAAATATAGAAATGGGGATGGTAATCCCCGCAACGGTGGCTACCCGAAAAGGCAATAACAGCATGGTAACAATAATCACCGCAATAATGGCAATGAAAAATTCTCTTAGAAAATGTAAAATCGAATAATCAACGGCAGCAGGCATATCTGCTATCTTATCCAGGTTTACATCAGGGGATATTTTTGTTCGGATAGAGTCGAGCGATCCATCCACCTGTTTCCCAAAATCAACAATATTGTTTCCGGGTTGCATTTCCAGCGAAATGAGAAGACTATTTGAGCCGTTATTCTTAATGTAAGAATCAGGTTCTTTATATTTTCTGACTACCGTTGCAATATCTTTTACGCGGATGATATTACCTGTTGGATCGGCATACACAATTTGCCTTTTAATATCTTCTTCCGACTTGTAATTGGCAGGGATGTGTATAGGTGTAATCAGTTCTGAATTATCCAGTTCGCCGCCATAATATACAGCTCCCTCCAATTGCATAGCTGCAAGCACCGTAATGGGGCGGACTCCGTAATAAGCCAGTTTAGCATTATCGAGATAAATGGTTATTTCTTCCGACAGCAATCCGTAATGTTTTACTTTGGAAACAGCCTGTATTTTACGCAATTCAGTTTCGATGATTTTCAGTTCATCTTCCAGTTCTTTATAGGTTTTGCTTTCCGATTGTACGGTAAGCAACAAAGCGGCTGTGTCTCCAAAATCGTTATTGGCAATCAGGGCAACTACCTGAGGAGGCAGCTGCATCTTTAATTCGCTGAGCCCGAATTTAATTTTATCCCAAAAGCCATCAGGGTCTTTTACATTGTTGTTTACTTCCACAAACACAATCAGCATTCCCTCTTTGGATATGGAATAGGTTTTCTCCCGGTTTACTTCCTTAAACCCATAAAGAAAATTTTCAACTTTGCTTGCCAGCTGATCCTCCACCTGTTCGGAAGTAGCTCCCGGAAATACACCGATTATCAATCCCTGCCGAATCGTGAATTCCGGAAATTCATTCCTGGGCATTACCCAAAGCGAAAAAACACCGAAAAGCACTAACATAACCGTTATTATAATGGCTATTTGCTTATGCTTCATAGCCAATTCTATGATATTGAACTTCCTTGTTCCCATGTTGTTATTGTGCGATGTTTATAAGTGAACTCTGGCGAAGTTTATCCTGCCCTGCTATGATTATTTCATCTCCTTCTTTCAGATTGCCGCTTACCAGTATTTTTTTGTCGATTAAAGCAATGGTTTTTACCTCTCGCTTTTGGGCTGTGTTATTTTCTATCACATACACAAACTGGTTTCCCTGTAAATCTTGTTGCAACGCTTTGTTGGAGATAAGAAAACCGGCAGCATTATTTTGAGTGGCAAAACTGACAGTACAAACCATGCCTGGCTTAATGGTAAAATCAGAATTCTGAACTTCTATTTTCACCGGATAGGAGTATGAAAGTATATCTGCCGAAACACCAATTTCTCTAACAGTTCCGGCAATTGTTTTAGTGATAGCGCCTACCGTAATGGTGGCCTGGTCTCCTTTTTTGAACGCACTGATTTCATCTTCCGGAACTGGAATTTTTACATATATTTTACTGATGTCTAATAGTTCAAAGGCTTTGACACCCGGCAATATATTTTCTCCTACCATGATTGATTTTTTTCCTATAACACCATCTGCAACAGCATAAAGTTTAGTATCGTCAAGCCCTCTTTTTGCAATGGCAGTAGCCGATTTTGCCTGACTTAATCCTGTTTCTACCTCAACCCATTTTATTTCAGGAAGAGTGCCATTTTCCTTCATAGGTTTCAACCGGTCATAAGCATCCTGAGCTTGTTGTAGTTTTTGAAATGCCATTTGGTATGTGTTCTCCATATTCGATGGATTTAGTTGTGCCAGCAATTGACCTTTATTTACCTGTTGTCCTTCTTCTACGGCTATTTTTGAAACGATGCCCATGATCCCAAAACTAAGCGAAGTGGATTGTTTTGGCACTACAACCCCGGAATAACCGACATTGTAACTTCCGTTGTAATGGATTATTTTTTCAGTTTTTACAGTAAGTGAATTGTTGTTTTCCTGTTGTGCATTATTTTCAGGTGAACATCCTGCCAGGATAATTGGAAGCAGGATGAAGAGGTGCAATTTATTGATTTTCATATATGTTATCATTTCTATTTTACAATTAGACTATTTTAGTTTTTTGGTCTGTTTTAGGGCAAAAAAAATTATTTTTTCATTATTCCATAAAATAACACGTTTAACAAGCCGTCGAAACGTTTTTCTATTTGGTTGTTGTTTTTCTCTATGTATAAAGGGTATTCTAAACCTTTCAAAGCTGTTACTATTGCAAATGCTGTCAGTTCTATGTCTTCTATCATAAAATCACCATTTTCCACGCCATTACTTAATATGCTTTTGATAGTATTTACCTCTTCGGTATCATACCTCACTCTTACCTTTTCAATAAAATTATAATGCTCCCAGTAATCATCTTTTAAAGCACTATATAAATTGGACAATTCACTAATCGTTTCCATCCTTGTCAAAACATAAGCTCTTATTTTATTTTTAGGTGTAGTTTCTGCGTGAATTGCTTTTGTAATGGCTGCATTTAATGTAAGTGATTCTTTTTCAACTATTGCTTTAAAAATTTCTTCTTTGCTTTTAAAGTAATGATAAATGGAACTTTTCGCTTTTCTGGCAGCTTCTGCAATTTCGTCCATAGTGGTTTTTTTGAAACCGTATTTGCCGAAGATGTTTTTAGCCACATTGAGAATAGTTTCCCTCACATCATCTTTATTATCTATGTTCGTTTCCATTACTTTCCTTTTCGAGTTTATCGACTAAATTAGTATTTTGTTTTGGTGCAAAAATATAAAAAACTTTTTGAATAGCAATTTTTTCTCGTGGGTGAGAAAATTTGGCTCTTTTGACTTTGCCATCGCGTTGGCCTTGTGTGGTTGGAGCAAAGGTAAATGCCCAATGTGCCTCTGGCAATAAAATTATTTTTTAAAATGTGCACGAGTAAAAAATTTTATAACTTTTGGGTTGGCTTGCGTGTCGGGTTTTTGTTGTCCGTGTCCAATTGAGGTGAAGTGCAACGTGTCATAATGAGACCGTTGCAGAGTAAAAATAATATAATATATTGTTAGACAATTAGTTATATTTTTTATATTTAAGTATGCAAAAAGTCACCCATCAACTGAGTTTTTCCTCCATTTCGATCGCTAAACGTAAGCTAAAAAGTCAATTTTTTGATCAGATGAGCCTTTTGTTAGACTGGCCAGCCATAGATTCAGAAATTAAGAAATACTATTCAAAAGTCGCTGGCCGCCCCTCGTACAGCGTTTGCTATTGTTTAAAATGTCTCTTTTACAAACATGGTATGGTTTGAGCGATTATGAGGTAGAAGAAAAGGTGAACGACTCCTTGAGCTTTATGAAATTTGTAGGTCTAACCTTAGAAGATAATGTACCTGACAATACGGTGTTGAGCCGGTTTAGATCGGAGTTAACGTTCAAGCAAGGCTATGAGAAACTGATGGATATGATCAACGGCCAATTAGAAGAAAAGGGGAATAACAGCAGTGCTAGTAACCGCAAATATCTTAAATCCAAGGGGTTAAAAGATGGTATCATGCACAAAGCCGTAAAAAATAAACCACTCAGCAATCATCAGGTAAGGTTTAATAAAATAGTAAGTCAAATAAGGTTTAGGGTAGAGCGCACATTTGGGGGAATTTCCTGATGGTTTAAAACAGGCCTAGCAAGATATGTGGGCAAAGAAAAAACACATACGCAACACCTGATGGAGGCGATGGCCTATAATTTATATCGTTCACCTGGGATAGTTATGTCCAATGCAAATTTATTAGCCAAATAGCAGGTAACAGAAGGGCTAAAAGCTCTTGAAGAAAAATTATATTTAAAATGGAAGTTGAAATTAGGCCAGATAAAAAATAAAATGACAACTTTTGAAAAAAATATTTGCCGAAATCAACGAAGTCCTATTTTGCAACGGTCTCAAACGATTTGCTCTTTCTCCTTTTTTAATAAGTCGGATATTTTCATTTTTTTGTAATCTACATTATCCATCTCATCCCATGTGTCATCACCTGGCATTCTTTCTGTGTAGAAAGTCTGATTTTTAATAAATTGATGTAAATGTGAATTTTTCCAACCCATTGAAGTTTGAATTATCTTATGAAAATCTGCCAGCAATAAGTCCGATTGGATCAATAATCTTCTCCAAATCTTAGGTTTAAATTCTTTTAATGCTATCTGAATCTGATATGTTTTCTTTGTCATGTTTTTTCTTTCAAATATAGCTAAAATGTCAATTCGGAGCCTTGAGATGGGTGGCAAAAGAATGACGCAGCGAATGAAAACTAAGGGGTTTGATTATTCCTGCCTTTTAATGGATTCCCTGAATACCTATTGCAGGAAATTTAATGCTTCTTAAAAATATATGCGCTTACAACCGCATTCCTTTAGTAATTCCCCCTCCACTCGCATTTGTCCTATCCTGGATTGTACTTTTGTCTTCAGCTACTGATCCAAGTTCACTGACTAATAATTCCTGAATATCCTGCTTAATCTGCAAATAATTGATTTGGACAATATCCGAATCGATGGTTCGGATTTTGGGAATCTCTTCATACTGTGCTTCTTCCTGTCGGATCGCCTCATGATCGTTTTGAATCTCGCTGTGAAATACTTTTAGGTCGATTTTGTTATCGGGGTTGTCCGCTACCATACCTACGAACTCACCGGAAGACAGGGAAGATATTTTAGACGCTGGTATGGCATAATCAAGCTGAGTGGATCTGCTGACAGACGTATCTGAACTGTTAATGGAAACACTCTGCCTCTCCTGTATGATTTTGCCAAAGCGTTCGGACAATTGCTTTGCTGTATCTCCGGTTACCTGACCTGAAATGATATTGCCGACAATATTCATGATCACTTCGGCCTGTTCCCGTCCGTAATCTTTTTTTAACTGGCTGTAATCCTGTACGGCTAAAGTGGTGGCGACTTTATTGGAACGGGCAGTAGCGATCAGACTGTCGATATTGTTAAAGTAGATGGTGGGAAATTCGTCAAAGATCAGGCTGCATTTTAGTTTATTCTTCTGATTAACCAGTTTGATCATGCGGGAGATATACAAGCTCAATACTGCCCCATAAACCTGTTGCTTCTGAGGGTTATTGCCCATGCAGATGATTTTCGGTTCTTCCGGGTTATTCAGCCCCAGGGTGAAATCGTTACCCGATAACACATAATATAATGCAGGTGATGATAACCTGGCCATGCTGATCTTGGCACTTGCTACCTGACCCTCTAGTTGATCGTATGCTTCGTTCTGCCAGGCAGAAATAAAGGGATTGATCAGCACTTCGATTTCGGGTTCACGCAGGAGTACCGCAAAGAGGTACTTATATTCTACCTGCATTAGTTCAATCACATGCGGTAAGGTGCAATAGGTTCCGTCCTGATATTTCCGCAAAAACCAGATAATAGCAGTCAGGAAATTAATCGGCGACTCGACAAAGAAATCACCTTGTTTCTTGATCCATGCTCGATTTAACCCAAGCATAATCGTTCGGGATGCTTCGGTCGCATCCGTAATGTCAGTCATGCTGGCCGGATCAAGCGGGTTGCAGCGGTGTGTTCTTGACAGGTCTTCAAAATTAATGACGTAGAATTTTGGTTTAACGGGATATTGGCTATTGTTATTCAGCAGCGTATTATACGCGATTATGGTCAGGTCATCGTACTTAAAGTCATATAAAAATATACTGAAGCCTTTTTTAATATGCTGGGTGATGATATGCCGGATCGCAAAATAGGACTTGCCTGAACCGGGTGTGCCCAGCACAAGTGATCCTCGGAAAGGGTTGATAATATTGATCCAGCTTTTGCGGATTTTGCCTTTCAGATTGTAGTGTGCCGGGAGATTAATAGAATATTCATTCTCTAAAAGCCTTTCCTCTTGTGGAAATGTTTCATTGAGCTTATTGAAAATGTCCCCTTGAAGACTTAATTTGATTAACCTTGATAACAATGTTCCACCTGTTAAGATCAGGAAATATCCTATAGAAGTAATCCCTATATAAGCGCCGGATTTAATTGATACCGAAAATTGCATCAGAAGCATCGACTGGCTGATAAAGAATAAGATTAATCCTGTCAGGATATAAACTATTGCGGTTCTCTTTTCAATCTTTTCATCTTTCTTCCCTTTCACTCCCAGAAGAGAAACTGCAAGGAGTAACAACGAAGCTACCTTGGAAGCGAGTATGGTCTTGAAAATTTTCATATTTGAAAAAGTTGAAAGGATCCGGTCCACAATGGAAGTAGTTAATTCCCATTCCCTGAAAGCTGCATAGCAAAGCAGGTAAAAGTGTATGACTAATATTGCTATGCTTAACAACCGGGTAAAATCCATAATCTTACGCAGTCCTTGTTCATTTTCTCCTGTAGCCATTTTAACTTGTTAATCGTTTACGTTTTTTCTTTCGTTTATTTTGGATCATACCAGGGAATGCCGTATCCTCCGGATGTTCTGTATTCAGGAGATCACCCAGAATTGTCTGATAACCCACCTGCTTTTCTGGAAGAATCCGGGTACTTGGATTTACTAACTTACTCACCTTGCTGGCAGGTTGGTCATGAGCAGATGAACCTGTTGGCAAACTAGGTTTATGGTTCATAAACCGATCATTCATGGCTGAAGCACTGTACGCCTTGCCCAGGTCACTACCATTAAAAACTACTTTTAATTGATTATCCACGAATGTTATCCCATATAGGCGGCCTTCTTCATTCTGTCTAAAAACAACCTGGATGCCTTTGGATTGCAAGGCTTTTTGGAAACCTGCCCTGCTTGCTTTTGTCATTAATACCGGATCGATTGATTGTTTAATCCGCTCCTTAAGAGGTTTCCGAAGTATTTCATTCAGAGGGAACCTTTCATCTAGTGCTTTTAATGTGGGTTTACCGTAGATACTACTGGCCTTAATAGGTACACCCAATTTATTTCCTCTGTTGTCCAACACCCAGTAGACCAATCCATTTTTAGAAAACATTCTGGATTCTTTTGATCCCCGGTCAGCAGCCACATTATATTGGTTTAGTACGGCGTTCAATTCCGGCAGGCTGGTAAATTTATAAAGCCGAATTACTTCACTAACAATGTTGGTTATTGCCCGTTTTGTATCAGTTTTACCATATTCGATTTTTGTTAAGTATTGGCCTTCCTGTTTTTGAATAGACTCCTTTTGGGATGCCTGAACCAATCCGTATTTGAGCTCGATTGCTTTTCTGGCTTCCTCGGATTTCGTCCTTCCTAAGTTATGTAAGCTGATCCGCTCACCAGATGTTTTAATATTGGTGCTGACTATATGCACATGCGGATGCCCGGCATCCTGGTGCCGATAGACCAGGTAAGGTTGATCATTAAACCCAATACGATCCATATATTCGCTTGCTATCTCATTTAACTTTTCCTTGGTGAATTCTTCTCCTATCGCAAAGTTTAAGGAGATGTGTACTGTATTGGTTTTGACCCGCTCATTTTTGGAAGCAAGGTCAGTTAGCCTTTGCAGCTTGTCGTTGAAAGATAATTGATAGAGATTTTTTGCATAACCGTTTTCATAGATGAGTTCTGCTTTCTCAACTTTTACCTTATTCTCATTATAGTTCAAGGCTCCAATCAAACTTTTTCCACTGATAATCTTTGCGACCATATATCTGCGTAGTCACTTACTCTTTCTTTAATTTGGATGATGGCAGGTTCCAGTTTATCTCTCAGAACTACAATCATGGCCTGCCAAATATGAGCATCCGGCATACCCTCCACACTGTTCAGTTTCCGGACGGCCTGATTGAAATTATTACCGATGGCATTGAGTTCTTTTCTTAGCAGGATAAGTTCTTCCAGGACTTCATCCATGGACTGATCCCGGTGGGTGACGGTTATGGTTTTCTCTAGCAAAACGTTCCGGCTGTACTCACTCATTTTTCGAAACATAGTTTTTTTGAACCGGTCCTGGATCACTTTGTATTCCTCAGGTTTCAGTCGGGTTATAATGCGGCGGGAACGATTTTCTTCTGTCTTTTTCATCATATGTTATTCTTTGAAAATCCGACTTCGGAGGATTTTTTCACTGGCCCCAACTGACTGTGGAAGGAGGGCAAGATCCGTTTGTCAGACAAACGTACATCTTGCTGACTGCTTCAACGAGGCGGTCTGATCCTGCATGGGAACTTCTAAAGCAATTGAATTCATAGATACTTCCCATTAATAATCATCTTAGCTTTGCTTCTTTGATAAGGGTGATTTTTTTGAAGTTTCCACATCCACTCTAAGGCTTTAGTTCGCCAGTTTTTAATCGGAGCTCCTTTTTTGCCTACCCACTTGCTCAAATCAAAAAAGTCATAGAAGCTATTTGCTTCGGCTTCATTAAAACCTTTTTGATCAAAATATATCCGTACCTGTGAGCGAGTTGGTATGAAATTTTCTACGTCCATTGTTAGCTGGTTTTTCTGAATTCCTGGTACTCCTCTTTCAAGTTTTTCCGGGCTGACATCATCTGTTGAATGTCTTCATAATCATAATATAGTGCACCACCGATTTTAGTAAATGGAAGTGTTCCTGAATCACGTAGAGTTTGAAGAAAGCCATGCGAAATACCTAATAGCTTTTTTACTTCACAGGATTTCAACCACTTTTTCCCAGGCTCGCCGATGCATTCTTTTATAATGCGTTTAAATTCATCCAGCATTTCATCTTTGAATTCTGCCAGATCGCCTTGGGTAAGTAACTGGTCTCGGGTAGGGATGAGAGACAGTACTCCTTTTCCTTGTTGAGATATTGTTGTCATAGTTCAAAATTTAGTTGAACCACGAAGGTGGGGGGAGTAAGAAAATAAATTTCACACCTTGTACATGAGGTAGGTGTTTTTTGTCAGTATCACATTCTTTTGCATAAGCAAAAATCTCCCGTTCATTTTCACTAGTAAAGAGCTTTCACAGCATAAATTCTCCTTCGTACCTCAGTCCGATTTATTCCATTGTCTCTTGACAAGTTTACTCACTTTGGTGGGCGGTGGCTTAACAAAGGAACCCCGGAATTCTGGGTTTTCATACATTTCTGTAGATTAACTGAATATAAAAAATGAGCAATGGGAGTTACAGTTCATCCGGTTTGAAGCCAATCCGTTTTCTAGGTGGAAGCGGACGTTCCTGTTTTTCAAGCAATTCATCGAGATAACGAAATACGATTTCCATATTTTTATCTTGATTGTCCAATTTGTTTTTAATCTTTTCTACCTCAAGACGAATTTCTGTATTATCAGTAAGCATCAATCTTAATTTGGTAAAGATGCGTATGATTTGGATATTAACATGAATCGCTCTTTCACTATTCAATATACTTGACATCATAGCTACTCCTTGCTCAGAAAATACAAAAGGAGTCGCAGGGCTATATTTAGCTGTTTGAGGTAGCTTATCACAGATTGTGATAAGCTCCTGCCATTCCTGTTTGGTTAATTGAAACATAAAATCGTCTGGAAACCGAAGTATATTACGTTTAACAGCTTGCTTTAATGATCGGGTCTCAACTTGGTACAGTATTGCAAGATCCATATCCAGCATTACCTTTTGCTTTCTGATATAATATATCTTACTGATTACAATTTCCTCTGGAACTAATAATTCTTCTTTTTTCATCGGTATATAATTTTATTTTAATGGCTATGAAGATTTCTTGAGCTAAATCATTCCGGTTTGTGAACGGCAAGCTCAAGCAGGTTTCATCATGATACTTTTACCACTTTTAAAGTTTTTACTTTATTCATTTCTTGATTATCCAACAGATTCCGGAGCTTGGCCATATCCTGGCTGACCTTCTGTTCTACTACCTTTGCATAGATCTGGGTAGTCCTGATTGTAGTATGCCCCAGCATCTTACTGACCGTTTCAATGGGAACACCATTGGATAGCGTAACGGAGGTAGCAAACGTATGCCGGGCCAAATGGAAGGTCAGGTTCTTTTTAATCCCGCATAAATCTGCTACTTCCTTGAGATAGCTATTTAATTTTTGGTTTGATATCATAGGGAAAAGACTACCCTTGGAAATAGATCTCGGACTATCCTTGTATTTAGCAATAATATACGCCGCTTTGGGTAAAATTGGAACATTTACTGAGGTATCGGTTTTTTCGCGAATTGTTTTAATCCAATAATTGCCATCTATTCCTAAAATGATATTGTCTGGAGTTAACTGCATAACATCTATGTAGGCTATGCCGGTATAGCAGCTAAACACAAAAAGATCTTTGGCATATTGGATCCTTTGGAGGCTAAATGATTTTTCCTCAATAGAAATAAGCTCCTCATTTGTCAAATAGCCTCTTTCTACCTTTTGCATTTTAAGCTTGAAGAGTTCAAAGGGGTTTTTTTCTATCCATCCAAGTTTTACTGCTAATCGGATAATCTTTCTAAAACGTTCAAGATGCTTCATCACCCCATTGTTTTCCATACCCTTATGATGATCGGTTGGTACATAGGTTCTTAAGAAGTATTCAAATTGTGTAATAAACTGGTAATCCAGCTCAGTAAGATAGATATCTTGTTTTTTGAATTGTGCTGAAACAAACTCCTTCAGATACTTTGCCGTGGTATAGTAATTTTTTATAGTCCCATGGGCAAGGACTTCTTTCATTTGGACGTTGTGATAATCGATAAGGGATAGGAGAGTGTTTTCCTGTTCCTGTATCCCAAGAAACTGATTTTTGATAGCTTCGGGAGTTACCAGCTTTTTTGACAAAACCATTTCCCGGTAGTAGCTTGAAAGCTGCCCCCTTACTTCTTCCAAATAATTGTTAAGGATTTTAAGCTCTGTATTTTTTGATTTTGCAAAGCCTTTTGATGGGTTCCAATCTGCTGTTTTAACAGATTTCTTTAGAGACATTTCAATTCTGGCTCCATTCACATTTATTCTTACATAAACCGGAGCATTACCATTTTTTTCCTTGTTCATTCTCAAAATGAAATGAACACCGAATGTGCTACTTGATCTCATACACTTAACTTTTAAAGTTTAACATAAACTGATTTGAACTATTTAAGTCCAAACAGGTCACCAGAAAAACATAAAAGTGATCCTTTTCGATCTATTTGAGTTTAAATATAATTGATGTATATATCTTATAATCAATTAATTAAAGCCTTTCTGGTGACCTAAGTTAAAAATTAATTTAGGTCACCTACTGGTTCTCAGATAGTATGGATTGAAACGGATTAATATGAACTGTTTAAACGCAAAAAAGCCCCTAAATTATGATATTTAGAGGCTTTTGCATCCAGATGAACTGGCTTTTGTCGGGGTGGCAGCAAGGAAACCAAAACCTGGAAATTTGAAGGCAGGCTCACCATGGTTTGCCCGGGTAAATCGAATTGCCTGATTCTGGGTTTAAATGCCGGAGTTGCGAGGTTTGATCTGAAATCCGAGAAGCTGGAATGGCTGCTGGATATCGAATCAGAGATCAAAGAAAATCGATGTAATGATGCTAAGTGTGACAGCAGCGGTAGATTATGGATTGGCACGATGGACATGACTTTTAAACCGGGGGCTTCATCTTTATACTGCATTGATAAAAAGCTCAGTATTGAAAAAAAGCTGAGCAATCTGACAATTTCTAATGGAATGGCCTGGACAGCCGATAACAAGAGAATGTATTTTATTGATAGTCCCACACAAAGCGTACAAGCCTATTCCTTTGATCCGGTTAGCGGAGATATCCTGTTTGAGAAAAACGCAGTTCATATTCCGGCAGAACTGGGTACACCCGATGGAATGTGTATTGACCGGGAAGGTATGTTATGGGTAGCACATTGGGGAGGTTTTGGGGTTTACAGGTGGAATCCTTTAAATGGGAACCTTCTCGAAAAGATTGAAATCCCAGTACCCCATGTAACTTCATGTGCTTTTGCAGGCAAAAACCTTGATCACCTGATCATTACAACCGCCAGAGGTGATTTAAATGATGAGGATCTGAAAAAATATCCTGAAAGCGGGAATATATTCTATTTAAAGATGAAAGTCAGGGGAACAGAACCCAATAACTGCATTTTTTGACCTGACCGGGAATTCAAATTGATTTCAAAGATGCATCACCACTATGTTCATCAAGTGACAGCTAAACTCAGAACAAAAATTCTATCTTTGCGGCAAAATGGGAAGAAGTCTGAAGTCTGAAGTCTGAAGTCTGAAGTCTGAAGTCTGAAGTCTGAGGTCTGAGGCTTACTACTTATAACCTATAACTTATAACCTACAACTTACAACTAAAATGGCATTACAGTGCGGTATAGTCGGATTACCAAATGTTGGAAAATCTACACTTTTTAATTGTTTATCGAACGCAAAGGCGCAGGCGGCGAATTTTCCATTCTGTACCATCGAACCTAATATCGGTGTTATTACCGTACCGGATCCTCGTTTAACCAAACTTGCTGAACTGGTAAAGCCGGTTAAGGTTCAGCCAAACACTATTGAAATCGTGGATATTGCCGGGCTCGTAAAAGGAGCCAGCAAAGGTGAAGGACTTGGGAACCAGTTCCTTGGAAATATACGTGCTACCAATGCAATTATACATGTTCTGCGCTGTTTTGATGATGATAATGTGATCCATGTGGATGGTTCTGTTGATCCAATAAGGGATAAAGAAATCATTGATACTGAATTGCAGTTAAAGGACCTTGATGCTATTTCAAAGCGTATCCAAAAAGTTGAGAAAATGGCTAAGACCGGCAATGATAAGGATGCAAAAAAGACCTATGAGGTTTGCAATATCGTTAAAGCACACCTTGAATCAGGTAAATCTGTTCGTACCGCCCCTATCAGTGAAGAAGACAAAGAATATATAGCCGACCTGTTTTTATTGACAGAAAAACCAGTAATGTATGTGTGTAATGTAGATGAGAAATCTGTTGTCAGTGGCAATCAATACGTAGATAAGGTTCGTGAGGCAGTAAAGGAAGAAAATGCAGAGGTACTGGTTATTTCAGCCCAAATTGAGGCCGAAATAGCTTCTCTTGAAAGCTTTGAAGAAAGACAAATGTTCCTTGAAGATCTGGGACTGAGCGAGTCGGGAGTAACCCAGTTAATACGGGCTGCTTATAAACTATTAAAGCTGGCAACCTATTTCACTGCAGGCGTACAGGAAGTGAGAGCATGGACCATTACACAGGGTTTTACAGCCCCTCAGGCTGCCGGAGTTATTCACTCAGATTTTGAAAAAGGATTTATCCGTGCAGAGGTTATTAAATATGATGATTTTGTAAACCTTGGTTCTGAAGCCGCCTGTAAGGAAGCCGGAAAGCTGGGTGTTGAAGGCAAAACTTATATCGTGCAGGATGGAGATATCATGCATTTCAGATTTAATGTTTAGAACTTGCCGCTAATAGCGGAATAACTATATTTGCAGCCTAATCTTTTTATATGAAAGATTGTACCCATAGTTCAATGGATAGAATTGCAGATTCCGGTTCTGCTGATGGGGGTTCGAATCCCTCTGGGTACACAAACCCCGGATTAATTCCGGGGCTTTTTTTTTGCCTCAATATTTTCTAAATCCCTATGTGATTATTTAAGGGGCAGGAGGTTATTCAATCTCGCAATCCTTAACTTAACCTGAATTCGATATAAGGAAAGCAAAAAAATACGGTTATAATTGGTCAAATAAGGTACTGGAGCCCTTATTAATAATTTAAAAAACCAATACCTGTGTGTTATAGGCTGGTTCAGTCCTTTCCTACGGAGTATTTCCGGCAAGAAATCGCATTATGGTTCAAATTACGGATAGCCGGAAGATACCTCCACCGGCAAGGTTTATTTTACCAGGGACTGTTTTTCATCTGGACCGACAGCCCGGCAAAAGGACCACCGGCCATTTGAAATAAACCTGGGTGGCAGCTGTAGCTTTTTTGCAGTACGGAATTTCATGATATAAACAAAAAGCTGCAAAAAATTACAGCAGAACACAGGAATGCCGCGACCGAAGAATCACAGAACTTGCTTTCCTAAACAAAAGAAAATTAGTCAATCTAATTAGTCCTGAAAGATTTTATATCGAAGGCAGGTCAAATAATGAATTTTATCCCCTAATTCAACTCCTTTATTTTAATACTTCTAAAGTAAACTTCATCACCATGATCCTGCAAAAGAATCTTGCCTTGTGCTGCAGTTCCAAAGCCCTGGACTGCTTTAAACTTGCTGCGGGAAATGTTTTCCATAAAATCTGCAGAACCCCGCTGGTACTCGAGCACTTTGATGCCGTTTAACCAGTGCTCCACTTTATTATCCGGATAAACCCTGATCATGCCCTGATTCCATTCACCAACCTTTTTTAAAGAATATGGAATCTTTTGTGCAGGCAGGATATCATATAATGATGCCTGAGTCCGGTTGCCTTTAATCCCAAGCTTTGCATCAGGATGGTTTTCATCATCAAGTATCTGATATTCCAACCCAAGAATTGAGCCACCCAGATTACTGACAAAATACTTCAGTCCGCTATTTGCTCCCTTTGTTAGTTTAAAATCAAACTTCAATTCATACGCCGAGTATTCCTTCTCAGTCACAATATCCCCTCCTTTAGCCTTCTCACCCGGAATATCTTTCTGAACACTTAAAATTCCATCCTGGATTTGCCAGCCTTCAGCAGGGAATGCAGATCCATTTGCTGCTGTCCAGCCTTTTGTTGACTTTCCATCCCATAGCAAACGATAGCCCTGCTTTTTCTCAAGTGCAGACAGATCATTCGTGACCATATTCACCACAAAAATATCTGCAGGAGCTGAAGGCTTGAGGTTTTCGGTTTGAATACGAATATTTCTCCACCGGATCTGACGGCCCTGAGGTTCAGATGAAGGAATGGCATGAACCTGCATCGCAATAAATCCTTTGGCGGTCATATCATCAATAAGGTGGGAAACCGGTATTCCGTTCACCCAGGTACGGATGCTATTCCCGATACACTCTATACGATACTTATTCCAGTCATTAATTTTATAGGCTGTTTTAGCTGCAGGATTTAGTTCCAGGTTATACAACCAGCCTCTCCTGCCCTCATCATAAACGCCACCGCTCCAGGCTCTTGCCGAGGGATCAATCTCCATCTGATAACCATGCACTCTTCCATTCTGATAGTCAGACTTACTCAGACTTCTAAACTGAATTCCTGAATTCATCAATGGATGTGCGAGTAATTCTACTTCAAGGATGAAATCGCCGTACTCCTTTTCGCTTGCAAGAAAGGAATTGGGTGTATTGGATACTGTAGTTCCAATAATCTCATCCCCTTTGGCTTCATAGGTTGCTTTCCCGCCAAGCAACTTCCAGCCACTAAGATCTTTCCCATTATAAAGGTTAACCCAGCCCGAATTAGATCGCTGAGCGAATACGTTCACTGAAACAAGCAGGAACAACAAGGTAATTAACTTCGAATTCATAGAATTATTTTTATTAAATGTACAAATTCCTGCCAATCAACCTAAGCAAGACAATAATATAACATGAGTTCGATATTAAACTATCTAAAGACTAATATTTAACCACATAGATTGAATTTATTATGCTTTAAAGGACACATAGATTGTAAATCACATAGCTTGAAGCGAAGCTTCAAGGCTATCTGTGTCTAAAATGTAGGTTAGAGGCTATAAAATCCTATGTTTCTATGCGGTTTTTAAAATATTATGTCGAGTTCATGTTAATATAAGCTGCGTTCGATATAAAGTAGGGTAAAAAAATACGGTTATTATTTGTCAGATAAGGCTCTGGAGCCACAATTATTAGATTTTGGAAAGCAATACCTGTGTATTATAGGCTGGTTCAGCCCTTTCCTACGGAGTATTTCCGGCAAGAAATCGCGTTCTGGTTCAAACTACAATAGCCGGAAGATACTTCCTCCGGCAAGGTTTATTTTACCCGGAGCTGTATTTCATCGGGACGGGCAGCTCCCTGCTTTCTAAAAAAATAAGCGATCTAAAATAGCCCGGCAAGATTTTATACCGAACTCAGGTTAATATATACTCTCCAAGGCAGCTTCCTGATAATTAGCTTTATAAATTCTTCCAAAAATAGCTTACTTTAAGTCCGAAAAAATACCTCAAATGAAACGACTCTATTTTGCTTTTACACTATTAATTCTATACTCCTGCGGTGTTTCCAGAGAGCAGACCAAAACAGCCCAAAAATCTTCTTCCAATGAATTAAAGATAATGAGTTATAATATTCATATCGGTAATCCGCCCTCAAAACCGGGCATAATAGATATGGAAGCCATTATCAAAGCAATCAAAGCAGAAGACCCTGATCTGATAGCCTTGCAGGAAGTGGATGTAAACACTGCCCGCTCCGGAAAGATAAATCAGGCAGATATCATTGCAAGGAAGCTCGGAATGAACTTCTTCTTCGCAAAAACAATCGACCATGATGGAGGCGATTATGGGGTTGCTTTACTGTCTAAATTTCCGATCAGCGAAACAAAGATCCACCGTCTGACCACGGTGGCTGGAAGTGGCGGAGAACCCAGAGTAATTGCAACTGCAAAAATTCAATTAAAAAACGGCAAATATATCCGTTTTGGAGCAACCCATCTTGATCATTTAAGGAATCCGGTTAACAGAGAAATACAGATTGAGGAGATCAATAAAATAGGAACTGAAGAAAAACTCCCATTTATTATCGCAGGTGATCTTAATGCGGTGACTGAGTCGACAGTGATACAAAAACTTGATCAGGTATTCATGCGAACATGCAGTAAGTGTGAACCAACATTTCCAGTGGTAACACCAAACAGAACCATTGATTTCATAGCATTTAAGAAAACAGATCCTTTCAGTGTGATTTCACATCGGGTAATACAGGAACACTATGCATCAGATCATTTACCGGTAGTAGCATTGTTACGTTTCTAATCGGGCATTTTTGAATAAGAATAAACTAGTTTTATCGTCAGATTCTACAATCAAGGTTTAACAATAAATAGATAATATATTGTCAGTTAAAAACAATCTGAAAAGCATACTGATCTTGCTTTCATTAGTATGCTCTCAATCGAATGTATTTGCGCAAAATCCATTCGCCAGACTTGAATCGCTATTCACTGTGCCAAAATCCTATACGCTATTTCGCGCGACTGCTCCATTAAACATGGACGGAGAACTAAATGAAAAAAGCTGGACAGATGCTCCATGGACTGAGTACTTTATTGATATAGAGGGCGATTTAAAACCTGCTCCTGCCTATAAAACAAGGGTGAAAATGTTGTGGGATGCAAATTACCTGTACGTCGCTGCCGAGATGGAAGAGCCACATTTATGGGCGAACAAACAACCGGAAAAAGATATCATATTCAGAGATAATGTGTTCAAAATCTTTATTGACCCTGATAATAATATGAATGATGATTTTGAGATTCAGATAAATCCTCAGAATAAAATGCTTTTTCTGATCATGAATAAGCCATACAGAGATGCAGGAACACCTGTAACAGGATGGAATCCAATTGGATATAAATCAGGCGTAAAACTTTCAGGAACGATCAATAATTCGGGCGATACAGATAAAGGATGGCTTGCAGAAATTGCAATACCACTTGCGGCATTAAGGTTCGATCCGCTAAATAGCAAACAAAATACCAACTTCAGAATCAATTTTTTAAGAACCAATTTTGATTTTGTTGTAAAGGACGGAGTTTATTCCAAAGCAATGGACAATAATGGCAAAGCCTTCCCTCCTCATTATTCATGTTTTACATCGCAGGGAATAATTAATATGCATTACCCTGAGCGATGGGCTTACACTGTATTTTCTGATAAGGCTCCGGATGCCCAATCAGAAAAATTCAGTCTGCCCTATTCAGAAAAACAAAGAAAATATTTATGGCTTGCCTATTACAGGCAAAAGGAATTCTTTAAGCTTAATAAAAAATATGCCCAAAGTCTGAAAGATTTGAATGTTCCTGAAGCAGGGATTCAGATCGATGGCAAAAGCAATTTGTTAAGCATGGAAGCGACCTCAAAGCAATTTTTAGTAACTATCAGGGAAGAAGGCAGTACGGGCAATATCAGTGTTGATCATGACGGACTGATCATTTATTAAATTCTAAATCTAAATACAATGAAACTAAAACTATTCCTGGCATCCATGCTAATGCTTAGCCAGCTCATAAGTCCGTCTTTTGCTCAAAAAACAGAACTACTGATATTGCCAACAATCCATGGCGGACACAAAAAGAATGTTAATTACAATTTTAATCATGTAAGAAACATCATCAAAAACTTCAAACCTGATATCATTGCTCTGGAAATTCGTCCTGAGGATCTGGATCAGGATACGATCTATCTCCATAAATTCTATAATCCGGAAATGGTCATGTTCTTAAAGGAATTTCCTGAAGCAAAAAAGGCCGGAATTGATTTCATGGGTGCTGATGTTGCAGGCAAACCACTGGCTGAAAACTTCCTGAAAGATACTGTTAATGAGTTTGGGAAATTCAGATTAATGAATCAGAAATTAATGCGTGATAGTGCTATTGTTAAAGCCCGAATTGAAAAAGGGCTCCCCGATCTGATCAGTAAGAGAGGTAAAATGATGGCTGGTTTAGGTGCAAACCAATTGATGACCGGTGAATATGATGCCCTAACAGAAGAATTTACGGTATCGCAGGCCAGAATACTACAAGGCACACCTTACCAGTATTATGATGATTTTCAGGTTATGCGGGATCAGCGAATAGCTGATAACGTCAAAGCAATTGCAAAAAAGAATAAAGGTAAACGTATAATCGTACTTACAGGAGCCAATCACAGGAACAGGGCTGTAAAACTTCTTGCGAAGCTAAGATCAGTAAATCTTGTGAATCAGGTTCAGGACAAGTAATGACATTTAAATTTTCTTTTTCTTCCGGAATACTGTCTGAGATATACTAAGTAAATACAAAAAACTGTTTAATGGTTAAAATCCTTAATTTTGATTAAGGCAACCATGAGTAAATATATTTCTTTCTTAGTTATTTTCCTGTTCTCTTTAGCTGCATCCGCCCAAAAGGTCGGCCTTGTTTTTAGCGGAGGAGGTGCAAAAGGATTAGCACATATTGGAGTTCTGAAAGCTCTTGAAGAAAACAATATCCCAATTGATTATATTGTAGGCACCTCAATGGGTGGAATTGTAGGTGGCTTATATGCATCAGGTTATAGTCCCGAAGAAATCGAAATCATTGCCCTCGGTCCTGATTTCCAGAGCTGGGTAAGTGGTCATTACCAAAATGAATATCGCTACTTCTATAACAAAAAGCCCGAAAACCCATCATTTATTACCGCCAAATTGCAGATAGATACCGGGTTTCAGGTTAAATTACGTTCCAACCTGATCAATGATATCCCATTGAATTTTGCCTTGCTCGAGCTTTATGGTCAGGCCTCAGCAATCGCAAAAGACGATTTCAATCATCTTTTTGTACCGTTCAGGTGCATCGTTGCTGATGTATTTACACAAAAAATGATCCCGGTTTCAAATGGAAATCTGGCAGAAGCAATTCGGGGAACCTTTACTGTCCCGCTTGTCTACCGCCCTGTTAAAGTGAATGATAAATATGTATTTGATGGCGGTTTGTACAATAATTTTCCGGTGGATGTGCTCAAAAAAGATTTCCAGCCTGATTATATTATTGGAACCAATGTTTCTTCAAAAACCTTCAGCGAATATCCTAAAGAAAATGATGAAAAGTTAATGAACCGTTTTCTGGTGTACATGTTCCTTTCCAAAACTGATTCTTCTGCTATTGGAAAAAATGGAACCTATATTCAGCCTGATCTTGAAGAATATTCCACCACTAATTTCTCACCGGTAGCAGAACTTATAAAAAAGGGTTATGAAGCAGCTCTGGCGGATATCCCTGCAATAAAAAAAGCAATTTCGAGAGAAATTACGAAAGATGAGCTGAATAAAAAAAGAGCGGCTTTTAAGGGGCGTTTAGGATTTCTGGAGTTCAATAATATAATAGCGAGCGGAGTAAATTCCAAACAGAAGGACTATGTTGAGCGCGTTATTGAAAATACTATTGATGTTTTTAGTAGTCTGGAAGAAGTTAAAAAAGGATATTACAAATTAGTCGCGGATGATAATTTCGAGACTGTATATCCCAGAATAAAATATGAACCCAAGAAGAATCTATATAATTTCGAGGTACAGGTTCAACCGAAAAAAAACTTCAAAATAGATTTTGGCGGTGCAATTTCAACAAGACCGATCAGTAATGCTTATGTAGGTTTACAGTATAACTATCTCAGAAAGAAGTCCTATACCTTCTCTGCTAATTTCTATGCAGGTGGGTTTTATGAATCTGCTCAAACAAGCGCGCGAGTCGACTTCCCAAGCAAACTTCCAATATATCTGGAAGCAGAGATGACCTATAACCACTGGAACTATTTTAACAAAAGCCAGATCTTTATTCAGAACATAAAACCCGCATTTATTGAGCAATCAGATCGCAGAATCGTATTAAAGCTCGGAATACCATTTACTAAAAACGGGAAACTGGAAGCTCAGGCAGGATTTATAAATTTCGATGATCAGTACAGCCCTAATCAGCGCTTTACCTTTGGAGATATCATGGACTTCAGCAGTTTTAATGGTTTAATGGGTTCATTGAATTATACCCGGAATTCATTAAACCGAAGGCAATATGCAAGCAGCGGGTCATCTATTCAGGTTGGAATTAATATGTATTCAGGTACTGAATCCTATTCTCCGGGAAATATATTCAGGGAAGAGCCCGGATTTACCAGGATACAGAACACAAAAACCAATCGTGAATGGATAAAAGCTATGGTCAGCAGGGAATCCTATGTTTTAAACTCAAAAATCTATTCATTAGGCTTCTTAACAGAAGCAGTATTTAGCAATAAACCGCTATTCAGCACATACAAGTCAACCTTATTGAGTGCCCCGGCATTCAATCCCCTGCAGGATTCAAAATCCTCTTACATTGAAAATTTCAGGGCGAATTCTTATGGAGCTTTTGGCATGAAAAATGTATTTCACCTCTATAAAAAACTTGATCTACGTGCAGAAGGATATATTTTCCAGCCATTCAGAGTATTTCGGTTAGATAATTTACAATCAGTTAGTTATGCTGGTATATTTACAAAAAGCTATTATGCTGCTACTGCCGGACTTGTTTATAATACGCTGGCAGGACCGCTAAGTTTAAGCCTCAATCATTATTCAGAGGAGCAAAAACGATATGGACTAATGTTCCATATCGGATTTTTAATTTACAATAAACGATCATTCGAATGAGATTAATCAAACTTGCACTGTTTTCACTTTCAATACTATTAATTTG
Organism: Sphingobacteriales bacterium 16-39-50; assembly: GCA_002257025.1. Classification (GTDB taxonomy): domain Bacteria; phylum Bacteroidota; class Bacteroidia; order Sphingobacteriales; family Sphingobacteriaceae; genus Daejeonella. The sequence goes on from NCHA01000001.1 coordinate 687,829, forward strand.
TGAATCAGCATACGCTCAAAGCAATACAATTGCAGGAGCGCAGATTACAATCAACAATTTTATTGTTAAGGAAAACCTCTATAAGAATAATCAGTTAGCGATTATTGCTGCCGATTCGGTTGATAAGCCAATTGAAAATCTGAGCGGTACATTTAAGTTCAGCATCAACGGATTTGAGCAGGAACTAAAATTCAACAATGGAGCAGCAGTCGTCCCCCAGCCTATAAGCAAATCAACATTTATCTATGTAAGGCATGAAAATGAATCCGGAAATCAGGGTAAATTATATTATGTAATTAAAAAATATGATATGCTTAATCCCATAAAAATTAGCTGGCTGGTACTGGTGCTTGTACCTGCCCTGATTATTCTACTCGCAATGATGTTCAGAAAATTTATAATAATCGCCGGAATCTTGCTTATTGTGATGTTTTACTTCAATACCAGCAATGGTCTAAATATCTCTACATTTTTTGATACGGTATTCGATGGACTGAAGAACTTATTTTAGGTAAAAGACAATATTAGTTTTAGAGAAGAATACAATCTTTCTATCATAACTTGAGTTTGATATAAGGATGGGTAAAGAATACGGTCATAATTGGTCAGATAAGGTTCTTGAGCCACAATGATTTGATTTTGGAAATCAATATCTGTGTGTTATATGCTGGTTCAGCCCTTTCCTCCGGAGTATTTCCGGCAAGAAATCACGTTCTGTTTCAAATTACGAAAAGCCGGAAGATACCTCCTCCGGCAAGGTTTATTTCAGCCGGGGCTGTTTTTCATCGGAAAGGAGCCCGGCATCAGGACCATATGCCATTTCTAATTAAACCCGGGTGACAGCTGCAGCCTTTTTGCAATACGGAATTTCATGATGAATAATAAATCTATTGCAAAAAGCTAAGCAGAACACGGGGCTTTCGCGACCGAAGAATCACAGGCCTTGCTTTCTAAAATAAAAGAGAATCAGCCAATCTAATTAGTTCTGTAAGATTTATATCGAACTCAGGTTATCTTATTTCCAACTACCCAATATTCAATTTAAAACGGCATACCAATTCCAAAATTATACTGTACAAAGCGATAAACATCAGGCCGGTGGGTGCTGGCATAATTATCTTTGAATTCTGTTTTATTGAAAAGATATTTAATGACATATTGATCTGAACCATTGAATTGAGGGTCTTTTACTTTAATACCTGCATCCAGTCTGAAAACAAAATAATTTAGGTCAAAACGTAAACCCGCTCCTACTCCTACTGCCAGCTGGTTGAAAAATTGATTAAATTTAAATTCCCCTCCCGGATTTTCGATACTTGCCTTTCTCCTCCAAATATTCCCGAAATCAGCAAATGTGGCACCTTTTACCTTAGCACCCATGAAGCTATTGACAATTTTAAACCTATACTCAAGGTTCCCTTCCAGTTTATATTCGCCTAACTGATCCAGATTCCGAAGGTTTGCTCTTAGAGTATCTGCCTTACCATCTGTTCCCAAAACAGCCCTGTTATAGTTTCCGGGGCCTAAAGTACGTGCCTGCCATGCCCTAACCCCACTAGATCCTCCGGCAAAAAAGTTCTTTTCAAAGGTAAGCAGATCACTATTTCCATGGGCCAGTCCAACTCCCGGATTCAATCGCGCTACTAATTGTTTATCGCCACCGAAATAGCGGTAATACCGTATATCCAATTCGGTTTTTACATATTGCTGATAAGGTAAACCGAAAATAGTTCTGAATCCATCAGCATCTCTTTTAAATTTGATCAGCTTATCAAGAATACCAAGGGAATTCCCGGCTAAGTCGACCGCCCCTCTGAAAAACAGGAAATTATTATAATTATCGAGTCTGTTGGCATTATAAGTGAAAGCATATTGGCTCCCTAAATTGAAGAATCGGCGGTCATTCGTTTTAACATACAAGCCAAATCCACGCTGTAATAAGCTATCTCTGAAAACCGGGTCAAGCACTCCCTTTCTAAACTCAATATTGATTGGGGTATACGAATGAAGTTTGGACTTGGTCTCTACCCAATCGTAAGTAATGGAATTTATAAATACCCTGCTTCTGAAAGCAGACCGCTGGTCAAAAGATTGCATACTACTGGAAATTGTAGTATGAGGCATCCCATTTCTTCCTATATCCGGGATTCTGAATGGGACGAGCAATTTCGGAAGGATCAGATTAATTCCAAGCTGAAGATCCCTGCTGAAAACCCGATCTAATATTTTTCTATCTGAGGTGGCATCAAATAAAACCCCGTATTTTGCTTTTACCTCAAGAAGCTCGGCTCCTCCGAAAAGGTTTCGGTTTGTATAGGTATTTCCAATGTTAAATCCGTTCCGCCCCGAGTTGAATGTATATTCCCCCTCAATTCTATTGCTCATCCGCTTCAGAGGTGAAATATCATATCTTGGATTAAGCTTATTTGTACTGTCGCTGGCTTTAGTATAATCAATTTTAAGATTTCTGAAAACGTTCAGGTCATAAAGTCTATCGTATGTAAGCTCTTCATTTTCAATATTATAAATATCATCCTTTTTCAAAAAGATATATTTCTTAATCGGTTTCGGGTTGAATTTGCCGGAGTAATCGATAAAACGAAACTGAGAGTCCACCTGCAGGGTATCTGCCTTTAATCCTTCAAACTTACCTTCACTGGTCCGGATGGTTACCTGACTGTTATTAATAGTATAAACCTGGTGTGCTTGCTTTCCTTCGGGATTGCTAAGAAATAACTTCAAATCTGCCTGACTGTCGGATAAATTACTGTCCACATCAAATCTTACATACTGACGAACGTAGTCGAAATAACCGTTTTTCTTCATCATCCGGTAGATCTGTTCACGTTCCAGGGCAAGGGAGTCTGAATCAAACCTATTACCCTCCCTCAATCGGCTGAAGCTCTCCCGATTTTTTTCATAGATCGCTAAAACGGCAGAATCAGCAATTTGATATTCTATTTTTCTGATTTTAAATTCAGGGCCCTGAGTAGCTACAAATTTTATAATTGCATGCTTATCCTTGACTTCTATTTCACTCTTAACTTTGCCATTGAAAAACCCTTTGGTTGCCAGAAATTTTTCTATCTGGACCCTGGATATCTCAACCAGAGAACTGTCAAGCAGGTGTGGAGCTTCTCCAATGGCCTTAACCTTGTCTGTTCTGTATTTACCATTTCTTGTATTGAAGGTATTATATAAAGCCAGATTCAATCGTGAGTTTGTGCGAATATCACTTTGCACAAAGGTTAGGGCAGTTTCTTTAAATTGCTTATCTACCCCTGTCAGTTCAACCTTTTTCACAAGAGCCTGATCTTCGGCAAGATATCGTGTTGCATTACATGAGCCTAAGATTAATATAATCAAAAGCAGTATACTTGTAAGTAAGGAACTACGGTAGATAAAGTATGATCTCAAAGTCTCAAATAAGTTTTATAAAATCTTTACATCAAAAAAAAATCCGAAAAGAACAGGGCCTTTTCATTGTTGAAGGCTTAAAATCAATTCAGGAATTTATAAATTCTGATTATGTTGTTGATTCTGTCTATTACACAGAAAATTTGATGCCAAAGTTGGGCAATTTATCACGAAATATAAAGTCAGTTGAAATTACTGAATCAGAACTATCCAGAATAAGTGCATTAAGCACTCCACAGGCAATACTTGCAATTGTTCAGATACCCAAACAAAGTGATTTAAACCTAAAAAAACTTGCTGGTTTATTCCTTATAGCCCTGGATGGCATACAAGATCCTGGCAATTTGGGCACGATTATTCGCACTGCAGATTGGTTTGGATTGAACACGATTTTATGTTCAATGGATACTGCTGAAGCATACAATCCTAAAGTAGTTCAGGCCAGTATGGGATCATTGTCGCGGGTAAATATTATCTATACAACTCTAGGAGATTTTCTGGATCAGACCAATCTGCCGGTTTACGGCGCTTTACTCAATGGGAAGTCAATTTATGAAACCAATTTCGGACAGGAAGGAATTATATTACTGGGGAATGAAGGGAAGGGAATTAGTAATGAACTTCAAAGCAGAATCAAGTATCCGGTTACGATTCCAAGGTATGGGAAAGCTGAATCTCTGAATGTTGCTATTTCTGCATCTATATTTTGTTCAGAATTAAGAAGAAAATCATAAATTTTGTTGGGTAGCAATAATTAATTGCTACTTTTGCATTCCTTAATACATAAGGTCGGGTGGCCGAGTGGCTAGGCAGAGGTCTGCAAAACCTTTTACAGCGGTTCGAACCCGCTCCTGACCTCAATTAAAATATTAAATTTAAAACCATGGGTGTTACACGTTTAAAGAGAAAAGACAGAAAAAATAAAACTACTTCACGTTTAGAAGTTCAGTTTTTGAAATTAGGCCGGAATATTGAAACCGGAAGCCGTTCAGCAGAATCTGCTACGGGACAAATAGCTAAAAACAATGCAGTTCTTGCTGCTATTGAAGCTGCTGCTAAGAAATAATTAGCTTTATTTGAAATATTCAATCCTGGTCTTTTCAGATCAGGATTTTTTTTTGTCCGGTAATTTCTAAAATTATACCGTTAAATAATTTTTCCGGGCATAATCAGGCTCCAGTTTTTTTTCTGTTTAATTTCAATTAACGCTGACAGGGTTTAGAACCCTGTCAGCGTTGTCATTTTGGAATTTATTTGAAAAAATAAAACAGGGTCGTTTCATTCTAGGATTCAATTTGTCCGTTAATCTGCCCAATTATACCGCTAACTAATTTTTCCAAAGCAAATCAAAATCCGGTCCGTTTTCTGGTTAAATTCAAATTAACGCTGACAGGGTTTAAAACCCTGTCAGCGTTTTGGAACAGCTTTTTGGAATAAAAATTTGGATCATCATGAAAAAAAACACCGCAGCTCTGGCACCTGACACCTTTTACCACATATTTAACCGGGGTATAAATAAGGAAACTCTTTTTAAAGAAAAAAGAAATTATACCTACTTCCTGAATAAATACTTAAAATTCATAAGTCCCATCGCCCGTACCTATGCTTTTTGCCTTTTAAAAAATCATTTCCACTTCCTGATTTGTACCCGATCTGAAGAGACTTTAAAGAAATTTATTCCAGCAGGGAAAGAGTATCCAACTGAACAGATAATCAGTTTACAATTCAGTCACCTGTTTAATAGCTATGCTCAGGCTATTAATAAAAGGTTTTCAAGAACCGGTGGATTATTCGAAACCCCGTTCAGGAGAATTGAAGTCAATGAAGAGTACTACTTAATTCAACTAATTGCTTACATCCATCTCAATCCACTGAAACACGGTTTTACTAAAGATTATGTTAACTACCTCTACTCATCATATCATTTATTGCTTCAGGGCAAAAGCAAAATTCTGGAAACCGATACTGTCATGAATTGGTTCGGGGGGCCGCAATTATTCAGCAGTTTTCACAACAATTGGTCTGAAACACTGGATTTTAATTCGAAAATGACTTTTGACTTTGATTAGCGCTTAACGCTGACAGGGTTTAAAACCCTGTCAGCGTGATTATAACCCTGTCAGCGTTAACAAGCTCTTCAGTATTTTTTTGATCAAACCGGGGCCTTCATAAATAAACCCGGTATAGATCTGAATCAAAGAGGCACCAGCCCTGATCTTTTCCAGAGCATCCTCCGCACTATGGATACCCCCTACTCCAATAATAACAAAGCTTTTACCAGATTGCTCAGACAAGTAGCGTATAACCTCTGTAGATCGTTTAGTTAAGGGTTTACCACTTAGTCCACCACTTTCATTCTTCAGGATTTCCGGTGCTGTTAATCCATCTCTCGACAGAGTTGTATTAGTTGCAATCACACCCGCAATTTTAGTTTCTTTAACAATCTCAATAATATCATCCAGCTGAGAATTTGTAAGATCAGGTGCTATTTTTAACAGAATAGGACGTGATATATCGTTCTTTCTGTTTCGCTGCTGCAGGGTGTTCAGTATGTTTTTAAGTGGTTCCTTCTCCTGTAATTCGCGTAAACCAGGCGTATTAGGGGAACTTACATTGACAACAAAATAATCGACCACATCGAATAAACGGTCGAAACATTTTATATAATCATTAACCGCATCTTCATTCGGCGTATGCTTATTCTTCCCGATATTTCCACCGATAATCATTCCCTTCTTATCAATCCTCTTCAGGCGGTCGGCTGCCACATCAACCCCTTGATTATTAAAGCCCATCCGGTTTATAAGAGCATCATCCGATGGCAATCTGAACATTCTCGGCTTGTCATTACCTGGTTGTGGCAATGGCGTTACTGTTCCAACCTCAATAAAACCAAAACCAAATTCAGCCAGGTCCTCCACCATAGAAGCATTTTTATCAAAACCGGCTGCCAATCCGAGCGGATTCTTAAATTTCAAACCCATTACCTCTCTTTCCAGACGCTTATCTTCAATCTGGAAGGAAGATTTCAATAATGACCTGACTCCCCATACACGATTAGCTCTGCGCAATCCTCCGGTCACCAAATGATGAATATTTTCGGGGTCAAATTGAAATAATATTGGTTTGATCAGCTTGTACATGCAGCGAAGTTACAGGTTTGATTTATATTTTCATTTTGGGCTTTCGAAAAAACAAATCCTTTGTTATCATAAAATTCCATTCTGAAAAATTCCTGCAGATTAAAATTCTTCGTAACAATTAAATTACTTAACAAAAACTTAACACAAAGTTGCAATTTCATAATTTATAATTTACATTACGGTGACATTATATCACTGGCAGAAGGAAAATGGCTTTAACTGAACAAATGCAAGGCCAGGGAACATGGCTATTTAAACATCGCGGGGTATTGCCTCTTATCATTTTTGTGATTGGGGCGGGTCTGTTTTTAAAGAATGAATCCAGTCCCGAAAACTGGATTCTAAAGGAAGAAATCCAGCATTATTTATACGAATTATGCTGTCTGTTTGTATCTTTTATAGGTTTCTTTATTCGGATATATACAGTAGGTTACAGCCGCCCAAACACTTCGGGGAGGAACACAAAGCAGCAAGTAGCGGATGAACTCAACACAACCGGCATTTATTCGATCGTCAGAAATCCACTCTATGTCGGTAACTTTTTTATGTGGCTTGGAATAGCAATGCTTACAGGTAATTTCTGGTTTGTTATTGCTTTCACTCTATTTTATTTTCTCTATTATGAACGAATTATTTTTACAGAAGAAGAATTCCTCAAGAATAAATTCGGAGAAACCTATCTGAACTGGGCAAAAAAAACGCCGATAATAGTACCCAGATTCAGCTCATTTGTAAAATCAGAGTATAGCTTTAACTGGAAAAAAGTCTTGCGTCAGGAAAAAAATGGCTTTGCAGCCCTTATGATCATCTTTTGCATGTTCGATATAGCCGGTGAACTGATCAAAAAACAGCCAAATATCAATGAGACCCTTCAATCATTTGGAATATTTTCTGTACTGGCCTATTTAGTATTAAAGTTCATAAAATACAGAACAAAGCTGCTGCAGGATCCTTTTTAAATTTCCGGAATATCAATCAGCGGCCTTGTCCGATTTTTTTCCCAGGCGAATTTTCACTTTACTGTCTTCCCCATCTACTGCACGGAGATTGAGGACGATCCCTTTCAATGATCGCTCCCTTTTCTCATCAGCATCTGTTATTAATTCATCTTTTCGGGGATTTCGAAGTGGAATTAACATTCCGATGTCTGTTCCTTTCCCGAAACTATAAACCCCCGAAAGATAAATATTCAAAACACTGGACCTGATCTCCATTGGAGGAATAGTCACTTTATCCCTAGAAATGCTTAAGGTATTTTTTAGATTCATAAATGTGATATTCGAAAAATCACGATTCGGAAATGCAAAATTCCCAATTTTGTACATCGGCTCGAAATTAACAAGAGAACCATTGCGGATATCAAAGCTAACTTTCCCGCTTAATGAACGTGGAACAATCTTCCCTGATGGGAGCATAGAACCAGAGGCCGATGCATCACCGAAAAATGTTCCTCTTAAATTCTTATCGGTAATGGCATCCTGTCCGAAATTCTCAAAGGCATAAAACAAATTCTGCACATTAACATTATTGATCCTGGAATTCACATTAAATTGATTCACCGTGCCACTTTGATCAATATTGCCTTTAATATCCATACTCCCACCACCTTGTTTGATACTCATCCTGTTAATCAAAATACCCGATTGCTTAAGTGTGATATTTGATCTCAGATCCTTACCATGGAAATTTTTGTAAACCAATCGATCAACCTCAATATCCATGACCATGCTGGATTCTTCCAACATCTTGTCCAGATTACCTGTAAATCGCTTTCCGACCGGATTCGAACCGCGCTTACGCTTACCAAGAAAAGCTAAAAATTCATTTAAATTAACATTCGGACTTTTAATCTTCCAGTCGATCAGAATCTTCTGTGGGTCAGTATAATAAAAGTTTGAGAAATTCTTCAGCACAGCCTCCATTGCTAATGATGTTGTTCCGCTTTTAACCTTCAGGTTCTCTAAAAACAAATCCTCTCCTTTAAAATTCATCAGCATTTTAATATCCTTAAAAAGCAAATTTCTCGGATTATAGGCTGCTGCTCCCTTGTCTACGTTGACCGTACCATAGATGTATCTTCTGCCTGTATCTACTTGATTGAATGGAGCTTTGTAGGTGAGATTTAAATCTGCGGTACCGGCAGTAAATTCAAAAGTGTTTCCTCCAAATATCTTATTGAGCTTTTCAAGCTGAAAACCAGCCTTAAACTTTCCTGTAAACACCGGATTTCTCAAGTCAGTTATCTGAATTGAATCTGCTTTGAATGGGATATCATAAAAATTTCCTGCCAAATTATAAAATGCAACCAATGAATTGGGATCTTTTCGGGGAAGCCCCTTTTTCCGTTCATTGGTATAAATCCCTGTAAAACTGCAATCTGTTATAGTCTCTCCACGGGTACTAAGAATATTATCATTTGCTTTAAAATTCACCTTGATCAGTGGATCTCCACCTTGCTTAAATTTCCCGGACAAATACGCATGGACTTCTAAAGGCTTCTTAACATCATAGGGCTGTAATTTTGAAATTATATGCGATGATAATAAACTCTTTGCATCCTTAAACAGAATGGATGGCGCCTGTATTTCAATCAGATAATCTGTATTATCTGTTGAAAAATTAAGATTCCCGCCAATTATAAGATCATCTTTATCGATCATGATCTCCTGCATTGGGATAGCCAACTGCCCTGTCTTTTCGCTATATTTCATATCGAGGTCAAGGTCAAGCAATTTCCCCTTCAAAAAGCTTCCTCTTTTTAGATTGAACGCAAAAAAATCAACTTGTGTAAGTGATTTCACATTTCCTTCCCATCCCCCAATTTTCTGTTTAATACTACCCTTAAAATTTATAATACTGAACTTAAATAACTTATGCTTTTGCTGATCATCAATCGTAAGTTTTACATCCTTTAATTGAATCCGGCTAATTCTTTTACTGATTCCTCCCTTATCTTCAGATGGCTTCTTCTTTTTAAAGATTTCGGTATTTCGTACTCCCAAACTGTCTGTTAGTAAATAAATTTCAGCTCCTTTTAGTTCGATATCCTTGATACTTGCTGAACCAGATAGAATTGAAAATGCATTGATAGCTACATATACATTTTTCGCTCTCAGAAGATCATGTTTATGAACTAACCATAAACTATCCCTTAAGAGAACATCTTCCAGAGATACTGAAATTCCCGGGAAACCCCGAATCAGAGAGGGTTCCATCCGTTTTATTGTGAGTGTACCATTCAGGTCTTCATTCAATTGGGAAGTAACCGCCTTCAGGATTTCCTCTTTATGGGTATAAACATAAGCCGAAAGCACAATCCAGGCAATCAGAAAAAGGCCTAGAAAAAGCCCTCCTACTTTTAAAGATGTTTTTAACAAGAGCGACATCGATTGAATACGAGTCCAATAAGGACAAAGTGAAATGATATTTATTTAACCATATAATCAAAACTTGAGCCAATATATTATCGTCCTGACTTCAATACTTTATTAAACCTATATTCCAAAGCTCCAGCAGTATGGAAATTCAGATTTGTACTACCTAAATATTATTAAATTTAAAGCATAAAAAAAAGGACAATATTCACAATACTGTCCCTTTTTAAAAAATAGCGATTTAATCAATCTTCGAAATCGCAATCGGCAAAAGCATTTAGGTTTGTTTTTAACTTGGCGTACAGTTCCATATTTGATGTACTGGAGATAATAATTACTCCGTTGGTTTTTGTAGCTCCGCTCAAATCGGCGGAAACAACATTTGTCAGAAACTTATTCATCTGCATATTTATTAAACCAATGTAATCGTTGGTTCCGCTCACAACAAGATTTTCTGCTTCAACCTCTGCCTCAAAGTCTTCATTAAAATAAAACTCAACTGGAATTTTAGTACCACTTCCATCAGTGTATAAGCCTTTTAAAGTAAGCGGAATATTAGACGTAGACGATTTCTTCAGCACAATCTTTAATTCCACTTCTTCATAGGTAGCATCAGGCAGTGTAATACTTCCCAGAACTGGACTCAAATCAAAAAGGTCAATATTAAAAGCTTGTTTGAGTTCATATTCAATCTCAGCGTTCTTGCTTTCTGCTTCAAAATCAATTTCATTAACGTTTATATTACCCGAAGTCCACGTTAAACTTGAGTTTGAATTAATAGCAATAATTAAACCGCTTCCTGAAGCTGTCGGACCAATAGAAGCTGTAAAATTAGAAGGTTTAACTTTATAAGAAAGTTTACCATCTCCGGTCGAGTTATCTTTCGTACATGATGAGAGGAGCAGTCCTGCAACCAGTGTAACCGATCCAAAATTTAATAAATAGTTTTTCATTTTGATAGATTTTAGGTATGATAGATATTAATATATTCTTTAAAACAGAGCATTACGCACAAATCACAAATTTGTTGCCAAAAATGAGTTTATTATTATTTTAAGAATCTGAACCAATAGTATCAATCAAAATTTCTGTATAAAATCCGTACTTTTGCGGCAAATGATTGCAATAAACAACTTAACGTTCGAGATCGGTGCAAGGGCATTATACGACGAAGCAAACTGGCATATTAAACCAGGAGAAAAGATTGGCTTAATTGGTGCGAATGGTACCGGAAAAACCACGCTTTTAAAAATAATTGTTGGCGACTACGCACCAACCCGTGGTACAATTTCAATGGCTAAGGATATCAAGATCGGATACCTTAATCAGGATCTGCTTTCCTACCAGTCGGACAAGAGTATTTTGCACGTTGCAATGGAAGCATTTGAGCGCCAGAATCAATTGCATACAGAAATCGAAGTGATTTTAAAGAAATTAGAAACAGAATATACCGACGACTTAATCAATAAATTAAGCGACAAACAACATGAGTTTGAGGCCCTCGACGGATATAATATTGAATATCGTGCGCATGAGATTATGGCCGGACTGGGTTTCAGTGAAACGGATACCCATCGTACCCTTTCAGAATTTTCAGGGGGATGGCGAATGCGTGTTATGCTTGCGCGGATCTTACTTCAAAGTCCTGATATTCTTTTACTTGATGAGCCTACCAACCACCTGGATCTTCCTTCCATCAAATGGCTGGAGACCTACCTTCAGGCCTTTGAAGGAGCGATCGTAATTGTTTCTCACGACAGGTATTTCCTGGATCGCGTAGTCAAGAAAATTGTTGAATCAAGAAAAGGCAAATTAATCCCTTATGCCGGAAATTACAGTTTTTATGTAGAGGAAAAAGGACTAAGGGAAGAAATACAAAGCGGGCAGTTCAAAAACCAGCAGGCCAAAATCAAACAGGAAGAGCGCTTGATCGAACGATTCAGAGCAAAAGCCAGTAAAGCCAAGATGGCCCAATCCCGTATTAAAGCACTCGAGAAAATGGAACGTGTGGATGATGTGGATGACGATAATCCATCTGTAAATTTCAGTTTCAAATTCAGCAAGCAATCAGGACGGCATGTTATCAGGATCGAGGACCTGACCAAAGCTTATCCGGGTGTGCCCATCGTACATAATGCGACCGCAACCATTGAAAAGGGCGATAAAATTGCGCTGATTGGTGCAAATGGTCGTGGTAAATCAACAGTATTAAGAATCATTGCCGGAGCCGATAAGAACTTTACAGGTATGTGCGAAACAGGGCATAATGTAACTCAAACCTTTTTCGCGCAGCATCAGTTAGAAGCATTACATCTTGAAAACTCTCTGATTCAGGAACTTCAGGCCTTTGCTCCCAAGCATACGGAAACGGAACTGCGTTCTATTTTAGGATGTTTTCTCTTTACCGGAGATGATGTTTTCAAAAAGATCAAGGTCCTTTCTGGAGGAGAAAAATCGCGGGTCGCTCTGGCCAAAGCCTTAACCGCAGACGCGAATTTCCTTATCCTGGATGAGCCTACCAACCACCTGGATATTGCATCTGTAAACATTCTGATTCAGGCGTTAAAACAATATGAAGGTACTTTCATTGTGGTTTCCCACGACCGTTACCTGCTTGATAATGTTGCCAATAAGATCTGGTTCATTGAAGATCAGGAAATTAAAGAATATCCTGGCACATATGCTGAATACGAAGAATGGAATTCAAAAAGAGTTTATGTTCCTAAAGCAGTAGCCCCGGCCACTAAAAAAGAAGAGAAAAAGGAAGAAAAGCCTAAAGTTCAAATCGAGAATAAGGGAAATGAACTTAAAAAGCTAAACCAGACCCTTCAAAAGCTGGAAGAGGATATTGCTGAACTTGAAAAGTCTGTAAAAGATGCTGAAGCAGAATTATCCAAAGAAGAAATTTATAGCGATCCAGAGAAACTATCTGAAGCAAACAGGCGTTATCAGCAATTGAGTCCGCGTTTATTAAAGGCCCAGGCTGAATGGGAACGCATGGCTGAAGAGATTATGGAGCTCGAGGGGAAATAAAAACCCCCTCTTCCTTTTCGATGCAGGGACATTATAAATCATTGTATGAAGAAATTTTCGTTGCTGCTCTCTCTTTTACTGGTAACAACAGGCATACAGGCACAAAAAAAAGTGCGTGTACGCCCTGCGGAAGCTCCTCAAAATACAATCCGGTATGAGAATTATACTTATATCCCTGAAATTAAATCAGTAGAATTTTATAACCGAAGCAAGGAACAATCCATTCCTGTTTACATTTTGGGGAGTCAGGATAATCTGATCCTTGGTTTTGACGACCTGCGTACAGGAAGCCGTAATATCAGCTATTCCATTGAGCATTGTGATTCAGAATGGAACAGCAGCCGCCTCTCCCCACTTGATTTTGCAGACGGATTCAGTGAAGACCGGATTATCGATTACCGAAATTCGTTCAATACCCTGCAGAAATTCACCCATTATGAACTAAGCCTGCCCAACCTGACCATCAAACCTAAGATCTCGGGCAATTATCTGCTGAAGGTTTATGAGGATAATGATCCACGCAAAATACTGATTACCAAAAGATTCTTTGTTGTTACACCGATTGTAGGCATTGCTGCAGAGCTTAACAGATCCAATACTGTGGCTAATCGCGATCAGATGCAGAAACTTAATGTTTTGGTCAACCACGGACAGGTGCAGATCAATAATCCCTACCTGGATGCGAAGATCAAAGTACTCCAAAACGGCAGATTTGATAATGAACAAACTCTTAAGCGCCCCACCTTCATCCGTCCAAGCCAGCTGGTGTATAATGACCTGAGGGCATTGGATTTTAAGGGCGGCAATGAATTCAGACGTTTCGATATTCGTAGTCTGCGATTCAGAACCGAAGAGGTTGCCCGTATCGTTCAGGATACTGCTAATACAGTTATTCTACAGGGGGATATTGTAGAAAACCGATCAGGTTATACATTTAATTACGATGAGAATGGTGCCTTTTTCATCCGAAATACCGATGGCAGGGATAACCGCACCGATGGAGATTATGCCTCAGTATATTTATCCCTGAATGCTCCAAAACCATCCGATAACGGAAATGCTTATGTTGTTGGTCAGTTCAATGATTATCGTCTAAGCGACAAGCTGGAATACGATGAAGTCCGTAACCGCTTCACCGGGATGATCTTCGTAAAACAGGGCCTGACCGATTACCATTACATCTGGGTAAGTGAAGATGGTAAAACTAGGGACGATGTGATCTTTGATGGCTCGCATTATGAAACCGAAAATGATTATCAGATCTTTTTCTATTACCGCAAACCGGGTGGCCGATGGGAAGAACTGATCGGTTTTAATCAGATTAATACTGTAAAACGCTAAAAACTTCGTCTTTACCTCCATTGATTCTTAATTAGCTCTCGCAAAGACGCCAAGACGCAAAACTTTACGGGTTAATTGTGAATAATTAGTTTTAAATCATACTCTTTGCGTCTCTGCGTCTTTGCGAGACCCTTTTTTCAAAACACCATCTTCTACGTTTAATTTTGTATCTGATTTGTAATTTCACTCCGGATTCGATCATTTTGTCATTCCGGACTCGATCCGGAAACACTACCTTTGCCCCATGAGCACAATCACCAAAAGCCCTAAAGAGTCGTTCACCATCATGAATGAACTGGTACTTCCAAACGATACAAATCCCTTAAACAACCTGATGGGAGGCCGTCTACTGCACTGGATGGACATCGCCGCAGCAATCTCAGCACAGAAACATTGCAATAATATTGTCGTTACCGCATCGGTTGATAATGTATCCTTCAGGCATGCGATAAAACTGGGCGATGTAATCACCATTGAAGCCAAGGTAACCCGGGCATTCAGCACATCGATGGAAGTACGTCTGGATGTTTGGGCTGAGAACATCCCATCCGGAACAAGAGTACGTTCAAATGATGCCTTTTATACTTTTGTGGCTTTAAACAAAGAGGGGAAACCTATTTCCGTTCCCGAAATTGAACCGGAAACTGAGACTGAAAAAAAACTATTTGAAGGAGCTCTGAGACGTCGTCAGTTAAGACTAATCCTTGCAGGAAAGATGAAAGCGCATGATGCTACGGAATTGAAGGCCTTATTCTTGAACCAAAGTGAGCTTTAAGCCTAAAGCTAAAAGCGGAATGCTAAAAGCAGGGATTTTCGTTTTCGAGTAAAATATGTTATATTGAATACGCATTTTTCACTGTCAACTGTCAACTGTCAACTGTCAACTGTCAACTGTCAACTGTCAACTGTCAACTGTCAACTGTCAACTGTCAACTGTCAACTGTCAACTGTCAACACAATCCTGTCAAACTCCTCAACTTTCAAACTCATCACTGAAAGTCTTCCCTGCTTAACCAGGCTGATATTTTGCAGTCGTGGATCTGCTTTGATAATTTCTAGTGTAACAGGGTTTTTAAGGCTTTCTACCGGCTCAAGATCTACTACGACCCAGTTTTTATCATCTGTCGTTGGATCCTGATAAGATTCTTTAACAACTCTCGCAATTCCAACTACCGCTTTACCTTCATTACTATGATAAAATAAGACCAGGTCCCCTACCCGCATCTCTCTCAAATTATTCCTTGCCTGATAATTACGCACACCATCCCAAAATGTACGACTATCTTTATTGAATTTTTCCCAGCTATATTTAAAAGGTTCTGATTTTACTAACCAATAGTTCATGCTTTTCTCTGTTTTTAATACGATTAAAGAGTTCTATTCTAAAATATCCCTCAATTGGCTATAAAGATAAAGAAAACAAGAATAGACTTAAAAAAGACCTGTTAAAATGAGTGTAGACCTTATCAGAGATTTTGAAATTGATTTTCCGTCAAGAGCATATCGTTGGCAGACTTATTTTGACGGGAAATAGCAGCAAAGTTCATTTCCACAAAGAATTATTTTAAAAGCAGTACAAGACAATAAAATTATTGGCTACCTGGTGTAAGCTTCCCTGTAATTGTAACGTGAGTTCGATATTAAACTGTCTAAAGATTAAAATTTAACCACATAGATTGAAGCGAAGCTTCAAGACTATCTGTGTCTGAAATATAGGCTAGAAGCTATAAAATACTATGTTTCTATGTGGTTTTTAAATATTATGTCGAGTTCACGTTAAACTATACCTGGAAATTATTTATCAAATACATTTTATGTACGTATATTTGTACATAAAGAAGTACAAATAAAACAGATCTTTATGCTAACGACATCCATTTCAGACTTCAGGAAAGACATCAAAAGATACTTTGATAAAGTGACGGAGAACTTTGAAACATTGATTATCAATCGTGGTAAGGACAATGGTGTTGTCATTATGTCTTTAGCAGAATATAATTCATTGCGCGCAACCCAGCATGAACTTTCTTCAAAAGAAAATGAAAAGAGACTGGATTCCGCAATTGATAAACTGAAAGCCGGGAATTCTATGAGTAAAAATCTTCTTGAAGAATGAAATTCATATTTGTAGACGAATCCTGGGAAGATTATTTGTATTGGGAAAAAACCGATAAAAAGAAACTGAACAGGATAAATGAGCTGCTAAAAGACATCTCCCGAAGTCCATTCCAGGGAATTGGAAAACCAGAGCCGCTTAAATATAAATATTCAGGATTTTGGTCTCGCAGAATTGATGATGAACATCGATTGATTTATCAGGTGAAAGATGATGAAATCTTAATTGCAAAGTGCAGATTTCATTATGATTAACACCCTGCTGGTGCCCGCTTATAGCGTGTCCCTGAAATAGACAGTAAATAATTTTGTAAGCCATGAACAATAACACCCATCATGAGCGTATGGCAAAAATGATCTTTGCCTCGGTCTATCCTTTGTATCTCACGAAAGTGGAAAAGAAAGGCAGAACTAAAGAAGAGTTGCTGCAGGTTATTGAATGGTTAACAGGCTTCGATGAGGTAAAGCTGCTGGAAATGATTGAAAAGCGGGTTACATTCGAAACTTTCTTTCAGAATGCGGCATTAAACCCAAATGCCCATCTCATCACCGGAATGATCTGTGGTTATCGTATTGAAGAAATCGAAAATCCTTTGACACAAAAAGTCAGATACCTCGACAAACTGGTGGATGAATTAGCGAATGGCAGGAAAATGGAAAAGATTTTGCGAAGCGCATAGGGGTGAATTGTTTTTTGTTTGTCTCATCCCGAAACAAACAAAAAATGAATATGAAATTTCTACCCATTCTATTTACTGCAGTATTACTGCAAAGTATTAACCTCAAAGCACAAAATAAAGAAACGGCCCTTACCAACAATCAGGCGGTAAGCCAGACTATTAAAGGAACTGTCATTGATAAGAGTACCAAACTTCCTTTATCAGGTGTCACAATCAAACTTAAGACTGGGGAAAGTTCGAGGGAATTGAGCACAGATCAATGGGGTGCTTTCCGGATTAATGGAGTCATTATCGGCCGTTATGTTCTCGAAGCAAGCCTCGTCGGCTACAAAAAAGTCACATTGCCTGAACTTCTGATCACTAGTGGAAAAGAGTCTGTGATTACCCTTGAAATGGAGTATCAAAGCAATGATCTGGATGAAGTGGTGGTAATCGGGGGTGCCGACAGAAAACCGCTTAATCAGATGGCGATGACCAGCGGCCGCTCTTTCTCGCCAGAAGAGACAAACCGCTATGCCGGTGCAGCTTTTGATCCCGCAAGGATGGCACAAAGTTTTGCAGGGGTTGTGACTGCAGGTGATAATAATGAGATTATTGTAAGGGGTAATTCCCCTAAAAGCCTGCAATGGCGACTGGAAGGGATTGAGATCGTGAATCCGAACCATTTTGGTAATGAAGGCTCCTCAGGTGGTGGTATCAGTATGCTGAATACAACTGTATTAAGCACTTCCGATTTTTACACAGGCGGATTACCTGCTGAATATGGCAATGCATTATCAGGTGCTTTTGACCTCAAATTCAGAAAGGGGAATACTGAAAAAAAGGAGTTTGCCTTAACAGCCGGCATATTAGGGGTGGGTGCTACACTCGAAGGCCCGTTCAGCAAGGGCAGCAATGCATCCTACCTGATCAGTTACCGCTATTCTTCATTGAGCCTGCTCGAAAAAGCCGGATTATCTGTTGCATCTGATGGGGTTCCCAAATATCAGGATCTGTCTTTCAACTTTGTAATGCCTACCACCAGAGCAGGTACTTTTTCACTTTTCGGGATAGGCGGACTTAGCGATATCGATGATAAAGCTGAACGGGATCATACCACATGGAAAGAAAGGTTTGAAAGCCGTGATGCGAAATTTGGATATGATGCCGGGAGTATCGGATTGAAGCATTTGTTCATTGCAGGCAAAAAGGTATATTTTAATACTATAATTTCCTATTCCGCGAGCCGCAGCTCTTTTACAGTAGACAGTTTAACGACCAGCTACCAGGCTATTTTACGCGATAAAAGTCTGAATGATAATAGTACCATTCGTTACGCAGGATCAATGAATTACAGTGTTAATCCGGCAAATACAATTCGTGCGGGAATTAATGCCAGCTTCCTTGGCTTTGATGTTTTCACAGAAAATTTCGACCCTCTGAGTAATAGTTTGAGAGAACTGGTCAATCAGAAAGGGAATACCAGCAGTTATGATGGCTTTATTCAACATAGGGCACAAATCAGCAGCAAGCTTACTTTAAATACAGGCGTTCATGCAAACTATTTCAGACTAAGTGAAAGCTGGAGTATCGAGCCTCGTTTCGGCATTAACTGGCAGCTAGCAGCAGATCAGCAATTATCATTTGGTACAGGAGTTTACAGCCGCCTAGAGCCCCTATCCTACTATTATGCTAAAGACAGGCTTTTCCCTTCCCAAAACAGCGCCCGACTTAAACCTACAAAGTCTGCTCAGGCTACTATTGGTTATGAGAAGCAATTTAATAACAATCTAAAGTTTAAAACGGAAGCCTATTATCAGCATTTATACGATGTGCCTGTTTCTGTGGATCCCAATATCAATTTCTCATTGCTGGATGTATCAGATCATTCTGCGATCTATTCTTCTTCTTACAGGCAGTTGGTTAACAAAGGAACCGGCAGGAATTATGGCATCGAATTTTCTGTCGAAAAGCCACTGAGCAGCGGTTATTATTTTATGATTAGTTCCTCTTTGTTCGATTCCAAGTTTAAAGCACTTAGTAAGCAGGAATTTAATACCGGATTTAATACCAATTATGTTGCTAACCTGATTACCGGGAAAGAATGGAAAACCGGAAAGAATCAAAATAACCTGTTCGGGATGAATGCGAAACTGATCTATGCAGGCGGAAGAAAATACTCACCGGTTAATCTTGCTGAATCGATACGTCTTGATCAGGAAGTGATCGATGAAAGCAGAGTTAACACGCTTACTACTGATCCATACGTACGGGTAGATTTTTCTGCAAGCTATCGCATCAATTCAAAATCAGCAGGCCATTTTATCATTCTGGATATTCAGAATGTAATTAACAGGGAAAATGTGATGGGCATGCACTTTAATCCAAGTAAACGAATTATGGAAGAAAGAACTTGGACTGGCATCATACCATCATTGAATTATAGAATAGAGTTCTAGCCTGATAAAGTGATAAATAAAGATTGTATCTTAAATCAATAATTATTTAGCTGATTGGTTAAATAATTATTGATTTAATTATTATTTTAACATGAATTCGACATTTAACAATCTAAAGATTAATATTTAACCACATAGATTGAATATATTATGCTTTAAAGGAAACATAGATTGTAAATCACAGAGATTGTAGCGAAGCTTCAAGGCTATCTGTCTCTAAAACTTAGGTTAGAAGCTATAAAATGCTATGTTTCTATGTAGTTTTTTAAATATTATGTCGTGTTCACGTTAATTAGTGATTTATTCATTATTTTGTTCAATAGGTACTAATTTATTATTTATAAATAGTATGAAACAGCTGCCACTTTCAGAATTAAGCCAGGAAGAGCTCCTGAAAAAAGTAAAAACGGCAAAAACAGCCATTTCAGCTCTTGGAGGTTTACTGATTATTTTAGTGGCTTCCACTGTTTATTTGACCTACCTGCAAGGATTTTCAGTGTTTTCCGTCCTGCCGCTTGCTTTTCTGCCATTATTTATTCTCAACATAGCAAATCTGAAGAAAATACAGGCTGAAATTGCTTCCAGAAATCCTTAAAAATCTGTTTCCGATCCGTTTTCCTGATTCTTTCCCGATTCAAAAGCATTATATTTAGCTTTAAATATTTTGCTGATGATCCGTATTACTTTCATTCTAATTTTCCTCTTGGCCTCGGGATTCTCAACAGGATGTGTAAATAATTCCCTCAGTGAAAGTGAACGGTGGAACAAACATGCTTCAAATACTGAAATCATCAGAGATGATTTTGGAGTACCACATATTTATGGCAAAACAGATGCTGATGCCGTTTTTGGCTTATTATATGCCCAATGCGAAGATGATTTTAATCGTGTAGAGCAGAATTATATCTGGGCTACCGGCAGATTAGCAGAGATTGAGGGCGAAAACGCCATTTACAGTGATCTTCGTGCAAAGTTATTCATGACGCAGAAAGAAGCCGAAATCAAATATCAGAATAGTCCTCAATGGCTTAAAGATCTTTGCCTTGCCTTTGCAGATGGCATAAATTTCTATCTGGCAAAGCATCCTGAAGTAAAACCCAGATTATTAACACGCTTTGAACCCTGGATGCCTATGTATTTCAGTGAAGGATCAATTGGTGGTGATATAGAAAAGGTTTCAACCAGAAAAATGGGTGAGTTGTACGGCAGACCGGATGCCAGTATGATTCCCAAAATTATGACGGGCTCAATACTTCATAAAGACAATGAGCCTCGGGGTTCAAATGGATTCGCTGTTTCGGGTAAACTAACCGAATCAGGCAATGCCATGCTGCTGATCAATCCGCATACCTCCTTTTTCTTTCGCGGCGAAGTTCATGTACAAAGTGAACAGGGACTTAATGCTTATGGAGCAGTTACTTGGGGCCAGTTTTTTGTTTATCAGGGATTTAATGAAAAAACTGGCTGGATGCACACAACATCTGATGTAGATATTATTGATGAATTTGAAGAAACTATCGTAAGAAACAAAAATGGTATTAACTATAAATACGGGAATGAGTTAAGGCCTTTAGACTCCTTCGAAGTTGTTGTGAAATATAAAGATGTTAACAATCTCAGGTCAAAAAAATTTATGGCTTACCGAACACACCATGGCCCGGTAACGCGTGCTTCAGGAAATAAATGGGTAAGCACTGCGATGATGTGGGATCCCGTCAAAGCACTTCAGCAATCATTTCTGCGTACTAAAAACTCCAATCAGAAGGAGTTTGATAAGATGATGGACATACGCACAAATTCATCAAACAATACTGTTTATGCGGATGCTGATGGGAATATTGCTTATTACCACGGGAATTTCATTCCTAAAAGAGACACAAACTTTGATTACAAAAAACCTGTGGATGGCAGCAATCCTAAAACCGATTGGAAAGGTCTGCACGACCTTAAGGACAATATATTTCTCTTAAATCCGGCAAACGGATGGATTCAGAACTGTAACTCTACCCCTTTTACCAGTGCCGGAGCATCAAGTCCGAAACCTGAGAACTATCCCGGCTATATGTCATACTCCCCTGAAAATTACCGGGGAGTACATGCCATTTCATTGCTATCTAAAGCAAAGAATCTAACTATCGATAAAATGATTGAGCTTGCTTATGATCCATACCTTCCTGGAGCAGAGGAATTGATCAGGGGACTGATACAGGCCTATGATAGCCTTCAGGTCAATAATGAGGATATGAAAACTGCGATAGACCTGCTTAAAAACTGGGATTATAAAGTTTCCAGCGAATCAAAAGCCATGACAATCAGCCAGTTTTATCTGAACACATATATCAATTCCGGAAAAATCCCGGGAGGCATACACATAATGGAGAAAGTAAATTACATGAGTTCAAAATCACCAGCTAAAGAACGTCTGGAAATATTTGCTAATAGTCTGGCCGATTTGAAACGGGATTTCGGCTCAGTAGAAACGGCCTGGGGAGAATTTAACCGTTATCAGAGAATTAACGGAGATATCAACCAGAATTTCAATGATGCATTACCCAGCATCCCAATTGGCATGGCATCCGGTGAATGGGGTGCACTGGCATCCTTCGGAACAAGGAAAGGTTCTGGAACTAAACGTCAATATGGAGTTGCGGGCAATAGTTTTGTTGCAGTAGTTGAATTCGGGGAAAAAGTTCAGGCCAAAACCATGCTGGCAGGCGGTCAGAGTGCTGATCCAAAATCAGTTCATTTCGATGATCAAATGCAGCGGTATGCCGATCGAAAATTTAAAACCGTAGCCTTTTATCGTGAAGATGTACTTAAACGGGCTGAATCAAGGTATCATCCCGGAGACAAACCCTAAATAATTTAGAGATGAAAACAATTTTTAAGACCATTCTTTGTTCCACTATCCTGTTTAATATCAATGCTGTGAATGCACAAGAGATCATACCGCTTTATATTACTGAAATCCCAAACAGTAAACCTGCTCCCAATAAAGAGAAGTCTGTTATGGGTGCTGATGGGATTCTTCGCATCAGTAATGTATCTATACCTACACTGAGCATTTACAAGCCTGAGAAATCGCTTGATAAGGGTGCCGCAGTGATTATTTGTCCTGGTGGCGGATATAAGATCCTGGCTGCTTCCCATGAGGGTGCTGATGTAGCCAAAGAATTTAATAAATGGGGCATTACGGCCTTTGTTTTGAAATATCGAATCCCGAATGACACTACTATGCAGGATAAGTCTATTGGGCCATTACAGGATGCTCAGCGGGCAATACAAATGGTCCGTGAACGTGCGGCAGAATGGAATATAGATCCTCATAAAATTGGAATTATGGGCTTTTCTGCAGGTGGGCATCTTGCCGCAAGTGCATCCACCAGATTCAATGATCCAGTGATAGCTAATCCAAAAAACACTTCTTTAAGACCTGATTTCTCAATATTAATCTACCCGGTAATCAGTTTCATGGAAGGTATCACCCATAGGGGAAGCAGGGAAAATTTAATGGGGAAAAATCCTGACCCAAAAGTCCTGGAAAAATATTCGAATGAACTGGCAGCGGGTCCTAAAACTCCGCCGGCATTTTTGGTACATGCAGGTGATGATGCTTCTGTTCCTGTAAAAAACAGCATTGTTTATTATGAAGCATTACAGAAGCATAAGATTTATAGCAATATGATCATTTATCCTAAAGGAGGGCACGGTTTTGGCATGAAGAATAAAACCAGTGTGATTCAATGGATGAACCAGTTAAAAGATTGGATGGGTGATAACAAGTTCCTGTAAAGCAGAACCTTTAAAACTATCCTTAATAATATATTTTAGACTATGGCACTTATATTAACGTGAATTCGATTGTAAACTATCTAAAGTTTAAGATTTAACCACATAGATTGGCTTTTATTAAGCTTTAAAGGAAACATAGATTGTAAATCAGATAGATTGAAGCTTCGCTTCAATCTATCTGTGTCTAAAATGTAGCTTCGAAACTATAAAAAGCTATGTTTCAATGCAGTTTTTTTAATATTATGTCGAGTTCACGTTATATTAGAATGTCTGGCTATCCCAAAAACAAAACTTCGACAGCTCTCTTAACGTAAATATTACAGGTCTAAAAAACAAAAAATGTATAGTAATGAAGTAGAAAGAGTAGAGGCGGTTCAGCGATATCTTGATTTCAATCTTGAGAGACAAAAAGATCTTCAAGAGATTGTAATGCTTGCTTCTGTAATCTGCAATAGCCCTATTGCTTTAATTACCCTTATGGATTATGATATTCAACTGATCAAAGCGAAAGTTGGGGTTGACGTTGAAGAGATGCCAAGAAACACCTCGTTTTGTACCCATGCAATTCAGATTGACAAAATCATGGTTGTAAAGGATGCGACTAAGGATGTCAGGTTTGCAAATGCACCGGTTGTTGTCAATAATCCACATATACGCTTTTACGCCAGTGCAAATCTGAAATCCTATGATGGATTTAATGTTGGCACCTTGTGTGTTTACGACACTAAACCAAAAGATTTGACAGAACAGCAATTAGAATGTCTTGGAGCGCTTGCTAATCAGGTAAGTCATATTATGGAACTTGACCGAAGTTTAAACCAGCTAAAGAAGCAACACAAATCACTGCGGGAAATTGCCCGCATTCAGTCGCATGAGATCCGGCAGCCTGTCGCCTCTATTTTGGGTTTAATAGATCTTATGAAAGACCCTTCAGCTTCTAATGACATTGAATGTATCAACCTTCTCGAAGCCTCAGCTAACCAGTTAGACGAACGCATCAGGACAATGGTCAATCATATAAACGATCAGGAATCTGATTATACGCCGGCGTAAGAAAGTATCAATAAATCATCATACCCTAGATCTGGCTGAGCTGTCTGATATCTGAATATTTTTTTTAATTTCAGCCCGATGAAATTTTTCCCGCCTGTCTTCTTATTTTCACTTTTCTTACTTTTTATATCCTGCGGTCATATCAGCAAGATAAACGAAGAACCGGCTCCAACATTCACAGCTATAAAAGGAATCAAATACACTGAAGTAAAACGCCGATTCAACAACGGACTTTCATTCACTGATCAGGGCTTTCAACTGGAACCTGAATGGAATATCTATTTTAATGCTGATGATTCTGTGAGGATCTTTAGTCCGGAAAAGAAACAATACATGACCTACCGCATATTCCACAGCCATAAAGCACTTTTCCAGTTTGCCCGTGAGTGGTTCAGAGTAAAACATGTGAGTAAGGACAGTTTGATTTTCCAGGTTATGGAACTGGAATCAAGGGCGGTAATAGAAGATCTTTCTACTATTACCATGACACTTTATTCAGATGACTATATCAAAAATGTGCTCAAAACTACGGCTGAGAAGCTGAAAGCCCCTTCAAAGGAAGATAGTTTATTCATTAAATACCGTGCAATACAGGCAAATTCTGATCCGGACAGTGCATTTGCGGCTCGTAATCCTGTTAAAATGACAAGCAAAAGCAAAATAACCCGGGTCGAAAAGATCATGCCCAGTCTCGACCCATATTTAGGCCACGTTAACCGTTCTGAAGAATATCTCTATCCCGAATACCGGATCAATATCGATAAGGCTTATCAAGATTTTCAGTATTCCTTTTCGGTAATTGTTGATCATAATGGCAGGATGCATTTCAAACAATTTCTGGTCGCAGTTGAACCCGAATTCATCGAAACCAAAACAAAAGTGGCAAGGGGAATAATTGATGTCTATCTGCGAAATACCCTCGATATCATTCCCGGAAACACCCTTGGCTTTCCACATTCAAGTGTGATCAGTCTTCATGTGATTGGAAGGAAACCATAAGAATTGATTTAAGCAATTAACAGCAAAGGACTCGTTGATTTAACGTTGGTTCGATACTATCTAAAGATTAAGATTTAACCACATAGATTGGCTTTTATGCTTTAAAGGAAACATAGATTGAGGCGAAGCTTTAAGGCTATTTGTGTCTAAAATGTTGGTTAGAATCTATAAAATGCTATGTTTCCCTGCCTGCAGACAGGTATGTGGTTTTTTAAATATTATGTCGAACTCACGTTAATTTAGTGTATGATCTTAAACATAAGCTCCTTCATCAGGTCGCCCTGTTCAGTATTTCCACTCGCATCAACACCCTTGGTTTTTAAATCACACTCACGCAGATAACTAATCACCCTAAAGACCTTTTCTTTACTGTAATTTCTTGCAGCATTCTCGTATTCCTTCACAAAGAATGGGGCTATTCCCAATGCACTTGCCAGACCCTGAGGAGATTTGTCGCCGGCATAATGATACTTTAATACTTTGGTAAAATATGAGTTAAGGGCTCCCAGCAGCAGTTGGATTGGGTTATTCTTCGGATTATCTGCAAAATAATTGATAATCTGGTTCACCTTAAATGCATCTTTTCTCGCAATCGCATTCTGAAGTTCAAATACATTATATTCCTTGCTGATACCGATATTATTTTGAATATCATTAACATTGATTTCCTGCCCCGCTTTCACGTTCAGCATCAGTTTTTCAAGTTCGTTGGCCACTTTCGAAAGATCATTCCCAAGATATTCGGCCATCAATGCCGAGGCCTGGATCTGGATAGAATAACCCTTATCACGTACAAATCCCTCAATCCAGCCGGGCACTTTATTCTCGTGAATTGAAGCAGATTCGAAAACAAGACCCTTTTTTTCTATGGCTTTGTAGGTTTTCTTCCGCTTATCAAATTTGCCATTTCGATAGCAAAATACCAGAATAGTGCTTGGCAGTGGATTTTCAAAATAGCTTAATAAAGGATCTGCCGACTTCTTATCATCATCCGAATCTTTGCCCCATTTCAAATCCTGTGCTTCCTTTACCAAAACCACCTGATAATCACTCATCATAGGATACCTTTTGGCAGCATTCAGAATACTCATCAGATCGGAATCCTTACCGTAAAAAATAGTTTGATTAAACCCTTTCTCTGCATCAGAAAGCACCTTTTCTTCTATATAATCACTAATCTGATCAATGTAGAATGATTCTTCTCCATGCAGCAGATAAACCGGCTTAAACTTCCGGTTTTTGAGGTCTTTAATAAGTTCGGCGCTATTCATTTTGGTTTTCGAAATTACGATTCTTTAAACATACATTTCAAACCTGAACTGATATTTTTAAATTAAAGCCCCATGATGATGCAGATTAAAATCATTTTGTGAAATTTACTGCAATGTTCAAACCTGGCCCATTAAATCTCCCGTCCTATTCACTTAAGATTAAAGAGGAAAACGGAACAAGCTATATTTTTGATGAGATTCGAAAAAAGTATCTGGTTCTCACGCCCGAAGAATGGGTCAGGCAGCATTTGATTCAGTTTCTGATCAGGGACAAGAAATACCCGCGTTCACTGATCAAACTGGAAGGAGGATTGAAACTTAACAGCCTTCAGAAACGCTCAGACATTCTGCTCTTCAACAGGCATGGGGAAAAGATCCTGCTTGTTGAATGTAAAGCACCATCAGTTAAGATCACCCAGGATACTTTTGACCAGATTGCACGATATAATTTTGTGCATAAGGTGCCATGGCTGTTAGTCAGCAATGGATTACAGCATTTCTGCTGTGAGATTGATTTTGAAAAGCAATCGTACAAATTTGCGGAGGAATTGCCGGAATATTCAGGCTGAACATAAATAAAAAACGCTTCAGACATCGCAATATGTTTTTTATTGGCACGATTATTCTATCTTTATAAATAGCAGGGCGATTTAGATTAAATATTTTGTCTTGTCAGAGCGGTATTATCGCTTTTTTGTTGATGAATTTGATTAACCCTCACTCGTTCTAAATTCACCTCTTAACAGGTGGCCATTACTTGTGTTTAACACTTTAAGTATTTATGGCCATTCTGATCTTTTTTATTGCGCATTGGTTTCTTTCTCTGTTCTTTCAAACTTTTTTCCAGCACCGCTATGCCTCACACCGGATGTTTACGATGTCGAAAGGCTGGGAACGCGTTTTCTATTTTATGGCATTTATTTTTGAAGGGGCTTCCTTTTTAAATCCCCGTGCCTATGCCATGATGCACCGGGAACATCATGCTTATAGTGATACTGAGAAAGATCCGCATTCACCACATTTTTTTACAGATGTGTTTCAACTGATGAAAGCCACAATCATCACTTTCCGTGATCATTTAAAGCGCACCAAAGATCCGGAAGCTCGTTTTCAGGGCTATTATCCTGAATGGCCAATAATTGACCGGATTGGATCCTCAATCGCATCCAGACTTCTTTTTGGTGCAGCCTATACCTGGTTTTATATCGAATTTGTTCCAAAAGGCTCAGAATGGATGTTTTTTCTGCTTCCAATCCACTATCTTATGGGACCATTGCATGGTGCAATTGTGAACTGGTGTGGACATAAATACGGTTATTCAAATTTCGACAATAAAGACAAATCAAAAAACACTACCCCCTTCGATTTTCTGATGCTTGGAGAATTATTTCAGAACAATCACCATCGCTATCCCAACAGCGCAAATTTTGGAAAGAAATGGTTCGAAATCGATCCTGTTTATCCGGTTATGAAGCTGATGGATATTATGGGAATCATTCACTTAAAAAAGGCAGTTCAGTAGCTCAGCCAATATAAATTGGATGTAACCCTATTAAATTCTCCCTGACAGACTTGCTTTAAATTCGCACTTTCTCCGCAAGAAATAAATTTAACCCTCTGATTATTTTTATATAACTTATCTTTGAATATCCCTGATCTAAATAGTATAATTTCTAATTGATTTTTTGGCAATGAGATTCCTTAAGTACATTTTTATAATACTGCTCTCGCTGTCTTATTTAAATTCGTATGGATCTCATAATTCTAATGATGGCATTCCAGATGCTAAAAACGGGATACTTGATCTTCGTAAATTTTCCTTAACTGATATCATTCCACTAGATGGCGAGTGGCAGTTTTTCTGGAATCAGTTAATTGGATCCGGCAGTAATCATGCACAAAACCAGAAGTATGAAATTGTTAATTTTCCGTTCAGATGGGAAAATTATGAATTGAACGGCAAAAAGCTATCATCCTATGGTTATGCCAGCTATACACTTACTATACTCCTTCCTAAAACCACCGAACCGCTGAGTATAATAGTCCCTGAAATGTATTCAGCCTACACTTTGTTTATTAATGGCAAAGAGGTGGCTAATAATGGCCGTGTCAGCGATAATAAAGAAGATTTTATACCCTACTGGCAATACCAGACAGTTGATCTTAGCGAAAGCCCTGACACACTGAACATTGTTCTGCAGGTCGCAAATTTTTCCCACTCCAAAGCTGGTATCTCCAAGTCTATCGTTTTGGGCAGCAAAGCAAATATGGAGACCTACAGGATGCATGCCGTCGCTATAGATCTACTTTTAACAGGATGTCTGTTTATGGGAGGCCTCTTCTTTTTAGGCCTATATCTACTGGGTAGTCGCGATAAAGCGATCCTTTTGTTCTCTTTATACTCCATAGTTTACAGTTACAGGATTATGGGTGTAGGTAATTACGTGATGCACACCATAATACCGGGCATTGACTGGTTTGTAACTATTCGCTTAGAATACATTAGTTTGTTCATTGGAATTGGCCTGTTCACTCTCTATACAAATTATCTTTACCCAAGGGATGTCAATAAATTAATCGTCAGAACAATCAGCATTTTGTGCTTTACTTTTGCAATTATTACTTTGTTTTTCCCTCCCGTAATTTTCACTCAACTGATCAATCCATTCATACTTGTAATGCTCAGTTGTATCATTTACGTACCATTCGTTTATTTTAAGGCATATAGTAAAAAACGGCCCGGATCATTATTTGCGTTGATCAGTTCGCTTATGCTTATGATCATTTTTATTATTCTAATACTAAACTACTGGCACCTTTCACCATTATTGCAGCTACCCAGTTTTATCTGCTACATAGGATTCTTTTTCTTTCAATCGCTCATTCTCTCGAACAGGGTTTCATTCAGACTTAAAAAAGCAAGAGAACAGGCAGAACAGGGTCTGATAGCAAAAAGTGAGTTTTTGAGCACCATGAGTCATGAGATCAGAACTCCCCTTAATTCTGTAATCGGGATGAGTCACTTGTTATTAAAAGAGAATCCCCGAAAAGATCAGGTTGAAAATCTTAATGTAATGCTGTTCTCTGCAAATAATTTATTAGCAATTGTTAACGACATCCTTGATTACAATAAAATCGAAGCAGGTAAAATCTCGTTCGAACATATTGAAATGGATATTTCGTCCATCACCAAAAATATTGTCCGCGGCCTTCAGGTTTCTGCCAGTGATAAGGGCATCAAATTGAATTTACAGCTGGATAATTCCCTACATACCAGAGTTTTTGGAGATCCAACCCGATTGTCACAGGTTTTGAGCAACCTACTTCATAATGCACTCAAATTTACCGAGCAGGGACAGGTGATTTTAGATATTACGCTAATTAGAGAAACTGAAAATCAAATAACCTTACAGTTTAGCATAAAAGATACCGGAATAGGTATCTCTAAGGAAAAGCAAAAACTTATCTTTGAGCGATTTACACAAGCTGACTCTTCCACTTCACGTGGTTTTGGAGGAACAGGTTTAGGACTAGCGATCAGTAAAAAGATCCTGGAATTACAGAACTCAAGCCTGCAACTTGAAAGTGAGGAAGGAAAAGGTTCAAATTTCTATTTCAGTCAGACCTTTGAAAAAAGCTTACAAAATCCCGAACAACCAGAAGCAGATATGAGCCTTCAAACTGAAGATAATAAACTACTAAGCGGAATCACTGTATTATTAGTAGAAGACAATCCCATTAATATTTTGGTTGCCCAAAAATTTCTGGAGAGATGGGGCGCGAAGATTGTAACTGCGAGCAACGGACTTGAGGCATTAAACATGGTTGATCCTGAAAAGCATGACCTTGTTCTTATTGACCTTCATATGCCTGTTATGGATGGATATGAGGCCAGCAGAAAAATGAGGGAAAATGGCATTGATTTACCAATAATTGCCCTTACGGCCAATTTACCAAATGAGATTGAAGATGAGATTAAACTTAGTGGAATCAATGATGTAGTAGTGAAACCATTTCTGCCTGACGAACTATACAGAAAAGTGCTTCATTATGTTTCCAAAAAAAAATAATTACAGGATATATCAGCCTTTCTCATCACATATTAATTTGTAGTAATAAAGTCAAATAAGACCTGATCTTGAGTTATAAATAATATTAATCGTAATATTGCAATTAGTTATGGGACTTACCAAATCAGAAATATTCTCAGCCGAACAAAACCATCTGGCTCAATTACTGAAAGCTTTGGCGCATCCGGCACGAATCGCCATCCTTCAGGAGATCATGAAGGCGAATACTTGTATCTGTGGGGATCTGGTTACTGAACTTGGTTTGGCACAAGCCACCATCTCTCAGCATCTCAAAGAATTAAAAAATGCAGGCTTAATAAAGGGTACCGTCGAAGGAGCCAGTGTATGCTATTGTATTAATCCGGAAACCTGGCAATTGCTTGAAAAAGAGATAGGAAACTTTCTTTCAGCCGTAAAAACTACAAATAGCTGCTGTTAAAAAAAATTAATTTAAAATATCGTAATATTACAATAATATAAATAAAATACCATGAAAACTGAAGCAGAGATCAAAGAACTTGTCCGACAAAAATACAGTGAAATTGCATTACAGGATAAAACTACAAATGAGAGTTCTTGCTGTGGTGCCGGTGGATGCAGTACTGAAGTGTACAATATTATGACAGATGATTATACTGATCTGAAAGGCTATAATCCGGATGCTGATCTGGGTCTGGGATGTGGTTTACCAACGCAGTTCGCAGTGATTAAAAAAGGTGATGTGGTGATCGATCTTGGATCAGGTGCTGGAAATGATTGCTTTGTTGCAAGATCCGAAGCAGGTGAGAGTGGAAAAATAATCGGAATAGATTTTACTGAAGCGATGATCAATAAGGCCCGACAGAATGCAGAAAACCTGGGTTTCAATAATGTCGAATTTCGTCAGGGAGATATTGAGCACATGCCGGTAACATCTAATACAGCGGACGTTGTAGTAAGCAATTGCGTACTCAATCTTGTTCCAAATAAGGATAAGGTTTTTAAGGAAATATTCAGAGTTCTGAAACCGGGTGGCCATTTCAGCATATCCGATGTGGTACTCAGTGGTAACCTTCCCGAGAAGCTTAAAAATGCAGCCGAAATGTATGCAGGCTGTGTTTCAGGTGCTATACAAAAGGAAACCTATCTCGAACTGATCAAAATCAATGGCTTTACAGATATGAGGATACAAAAGGAAAAGCCAATAATTATTCCGGATGATATTCTGCAGAACTACCTTTCAGCAGAAGAACTAAGTGCATTCAAATCAGGAAATACCGGAATCTTCAGCATTAGTGTTTACGCAGCGAAACCAGAACAAGTGGTGGCTTGTGTACCTGGAGGAGGATGTTGCTGATAACAAGTTGATCATCAGGCAATTTTGATATAACTTTTACTGCTAAACAAACGTAATAGGTATACCAAAACATAAGACCTATGACATATCAGCATAAAATCAGCCTTCACCGCTCATTAAACGGTGAAATTGCCAATTCTAAGTTTGCTATAGTGCTTTTATCTATATTATTACTCAATGCCATTACAGTAACTTTCTATTTTTATTCACTTACACTTTTTTCGCTAAGTTTATTCCTAAGCATTATTTTCTTTATTTTATTGTTGAGACAGTTACGGAAAACACATAAAGTGTCTTTTATTGAGATCAGTAATAAAACACTGAACTATTTCGATACAGATAGTGAAGAAATAGTAAAAGTTATGGCACAGGATATTACTCATATTAGTACAAAACTTTGTGAACTGAGGATTCACACAAATGAAAGGGTACATCTGGTTAACCTGAATGTAATCAGGAACGATAAAAAACGCTGGGAAATAAAAGAAAAGATCAGAACATTATGTAAATGAACCCTGTCAGCCTTTAAAAGGCTGACAGGGTTTTTTAGTAACGCTAACAGGATTTTGAACTCTGTCAGCGTTTAGAACCCTGTCAGCGTTTTTAAACCCGCTTCAAGTATTTTCAACTTCGACAAAGCATCTTCTTTCTTCTGACGCTCAATTTCAACTACTTCCGGTTTGGCATTCTGTACAAAACGTTCATTAGACAGTTTTGATTCCACAGCACGTAAAAATCCATTGAGATACTCAATTTCCTTTTCTATCCGCAGCTTCTCAGCAGCAGGATCAATACTATTTTCAAGCGGCACAAAAAATTCATCCTTACCGGCCATAAATGTACCGGCTCCGGCAACCGGTTCTTCCACAAATTCAGATTCAGTGATATTAGCAAGTCTCGAAACAATACTAAAATAATCCTGATACCTGATTTCCGAATTAACCTTAATTTTTAATTTCAAAGCCTCCTTCGGAGAAATTTGTTTCGTATTTCTGATATTTCTGATCTCAGAAATCACTTGTTTTATGATATCAATATCATGTATAAGCTCTGCATCAATCCTGCCTGCCGCCGGATAAGCTGCAACTATACAACATTCCATTTCTCCCCGCTGGGCAAACAGATCATCATGCCATAGTTCTTCAGTCAGGAATGGCATTAAAGGGTGGAGCAGTTTTAAGATCCGTTCAAAATATTCAACAGTAATCCTGTAGGTTTCCTGATCTATAGGCTGCTGATAAGCCGGCTTGATCATTTCCAGGTACCATGCACAGAAATCATCCCAAACCAGTTTGTATATTCCCATCAGGGCCTCAGAAAGACGATACTGCTTATAATTGTCCTCAATTTCTGTCAATGACTGATTGAAAGCAGATTCAAACCAATTAATTGCCTGTTGATTGCTATTGCTCAGCGCAGGATCAACTTCCCAACCTTTAACCAGTCGGAAGGCATTCCAAATTTTATTCGCAAAATTTCTACCCTGCTCACAATAGCTTTCATCAAACATCAGGTCATTCCCGGCAGGTGAGCATAACAGCATACCCACTCTTACCCCATCAGCTCCGTATTTCTCAATCAACCCAATTGGATCAGGAGAATTACCCAATGATTTGGACATTTTCCTGCCCTGCTTATCACGTACTATTCCGGTCAGATATACATTTCTAAAGGGTACTTCGCCTCTGAACTCATGTCCTGCCATGATCATCCTTGCTACCCAGAAAAACAGAATCTCAGGTGCTGTAACCAGATCATTGGTTGGATAATAATAATTGATATCAGGATTTTCAGGATCTTTAAATCCGTCAAAAACAGAGATTGGCCAAAGCCAGGATGAAAACCAGGTATCAACAACATCGTCATCCTGCCTGATCCTGGTTGAATCAGAATCAGGGAACTGCTTTTTAAATTCTTCAATAGCTTCAGACTCAGTTCTAGCAACAACCCACTCCCCTTTTGCATTATACCATGCCGGAATTCGCTGTCCCCACCACAATTGCCTGCTGATACACCAATCTTTTACATTTTCCATCCAGTGTTTATAGGTATTTATAAACTTTTCAGGAATTAATTTTATCTCACCATTTAAAACATAGTCGAGCGCAGGATCCGACATTTCAGACATTTTACAGAACCATTGCATCGATAACTTGGGTTCTATCGCAGCATCAGTACGTTCAGAGAAACCAATCTGCGATTTATAGTCTTCAACTTTCTCCAAATTACCGGCCTCATCAAGCATCAAATGAATCTTCTTCCTGGCTGCAAAACGATCCTCACCTACCAATATCTGGGCATTTTCGTTTAGAGTACCATCATCATTCAGAATATCAATAACTGGAAGCTTATGCCTTAAGCCCAATTCATAATCATTCAGATCATGTGCCGGAGTCACCTTAAGACAGCCAGTACCAAACTCCATATCTACATAATCATCCTGAATAACAGGTATTTTCCTGTTAATCAACGGAATAGATACTTGCTTTCCTTTAAGAAATTCGAATCTGCTATCATTTGGATTGATACAAATTGCGGTATCAGCCATGATAGTCTCAGGCCTTGTTGTCGCCACGACCAGATGATCAGGATAGCCCTGAGCAGGGTCAACAATGGAATATCTGATATAGTATAACTTCTGATTTACTTCCTTACGAACGACCTCCTCATCCGAAACAGCGGTCTGTCCTTTCGGATCCCAGTTCACCATGCGTATGCCTCTGTAGATCCAGCCTTTTTTATAAAGGTGAATAAAGGTATCGATTACCGCTTCAGAAAGATCATCTTCCATAGTAAAGCGGGTTCTGTCCCAATCGCAGGAAGCACCCAGCTTTTCAAGCTGTTTGAGTATGATACCACCATACTTGTCCTTCCATTCGTAGGCATAGTTCAGAAATTCCTCTCTGCTAACATCCTTCTTCTCAATTCCCTGTTCTTTTAGTAATGCAACCACTTTTGCCTCAGTTGCAATAGATGCATGGTCAGTTCCGGGCACCCAGCAGGCATTCTTGCCCTGCATTCTTGCTCTGCGGATTAAAACATCCTGGATTGTATTGTTGAGCATATGCCCCATATGCAATACCCCGGTTACATTGGGTGGTGGGATCACGATAGTATAAGGTTCTCTTTCATCCGGCACTGAGCGGAAGAACTTCTTATCAAGCCAATATTTATACCATTTATCCTCAGTTTCTCTGGGATTATACGTCTTTGGAATACTCATTTAATCAAGGGGAAAATTAACATGCAAAAATACGTTTTTGGGAGGTATTATTGGAACATGCTGGTTCTGAATTTTTATAAAAATC
This sequence comes from Sphingobacteriales bacterium 16-39-50, assembly GCA_002257025.1. GTDB lineage: Bacteria > Bacteroidota > Bacteroidia > Sphingobacteriales > Sphingobacteriaceae > Daejeonella. The sequence continues at coordinate 723,199 of NCHA01000001.1, forward strand.
CATAAATACATGGATAATTGATACTGAATTAAATTTTTAATTGTCCGATATGAACAATAAAACAATATAATTCCGATTCAGGTGTTAATATATAAAACAGATTTATTCAGCTATGAAAATCATCTCCTGGTCAAGTATTAGCTATTTTCTGCTCAATTACCTCCAATTGGGCCGTTTACTTTCCTGGTTTAATAAGTAGATCGCTGCATTATTTTTTCTTTTCATCCCGATATCTGTTATTTTTACATTCTTTTTTTTACTAACCAAAACATCATGAATAAGAATTACATTAAATTTATGCTCTTTGGGGCCTTCTGTACCCTGTCTTTGCAGGTTGCCGCACAGCATGATTCAAAACCGGTTAAAAAGCCAGCATTCATCGACAAATCAAGCATGGATCTGAGCAAAAAACCTGGGGATGATTTCTACAATTATGCCAGTGGTACCTGGATAAAAAACAATCCCGTCCCTGCCAAAGAAACCAGATGGGGTAGTTTTAACCTGCTTCGCGATTTTAATATCAATGCAGTCAAGACCATCCTCGCTGAATCTGCTAGCAATAAAAATGCGGCTCCAGGCTCAGCAGAAAAGCGTGTCGGTGATTTTTATGCAGCAGGCATGGACAGTGTCACTATCGACAAACTGGGATACAGCCCAATCAAACCCGACCTTGAAAAAGTAGCACAATTATCTGATCTTAAGGGCCTGATCAATCATGCCGCTGTAATGAGAACCTCTGGAGCCGGATCCCCGTTTTTTGCATTTTTTGTTGGGCAGGATAGAAAATATGTCAAAAATATTGTCCCACAGCTTTTTCAGGGAGGAACTACCCTGCCAGATCGTGACTATTATTTAAAGAATGATCCAAGAAGCCTGAAAATTCAGGAATCCTATAAAAATTATATCAGCAAACTTTTCTCGCTTACAGGTTCTTCTCAGGCCGATGCTGAAAAAAATGCTGGTATAATTTTTAATATAGAGAAGTCGCTGGCAGCAGCTCAAATGAGCCGTGTTGAAATGCGCGATCCATATAAAACTTATAATAAGTTTGCTATTGCAGAACTCAGTAAAACAACTCCTAACCTTAACTGGGAGAGCTTACTCCCCCTCATGAAGGTAAACGGACAGGATACTGTATTGGTAAACTCTCCAAAATTTTTTACCGAACTTAATGATTTGTTAGGCTCGGCATCACTTGATGACCTCAAAACATACCTGAAGTGGAATGTTCTAAAAAGTTCGGCACCTTACCTGAGTTCTGACTTTGTTGATGCAAGTTTTGCCTTTACACAAACACTCACAGGTCAGAAAGTACAAACTCCGCGCTGGCAACGAATGTCCTCTTTAACTGATGGCTCTGTTGGTGACCTTCTTGGACAGATCTATGTTAAAAAGCACTTCAAGCCTGAAGCAAAAGCAAGAATGCAGGAACTGGTAAGCAATTTGGTTAAGGCATATGAGATCAGGATAAAAAATCTGGACTGGATGACTGATGTGACCAAGCAGAAAGCCCTGGATAAACTTCATGCCTTTACTCCGAAGATTGCTTATCCCGACAAATGGAAAAATTACGAGGGGCTGGAAATTAACAGAGGAACCTTTTTTAATAATGTCAGAAATGCCGGAACCTGGAGCTACACTGAAATGGTGAATCAACTGGGCAAGCCTGTTGACAAAACTCGCTGGGCTATGACTGCACCAACTGTAAATGCTTATTATAATCCGGTAAATAATGAAATTGTATTCCCTGCAGGTATCTTACAATTCCCTTTCTTTGATGCTAATGCAGATGATGCTGTAAACTATGGTGGTATCGGAGCGGTTATTGGCCATGAGATTTCCCATGGATTTGATGATTCAGGAAGTCAGTATGATAAAGATGGCACTTTACGCAATTGGTGGACCGACGAAGACAGAACTAAGTTCAAAGTTAAAGCAACTGCCCTGCAGGAACAATTTGACGCCTATACAGTGCTAGACACAGTTCATGTTAATGGTAAACTGACACTTGGTGAGAACATTGGTGACCTTGGCGGATTGAATGCCGCTTACGAAGCTTTCAAAATGACCAAACAAGGACAAAGCAATGTTAAAATTGATGGTTTTACACCCGATCAACGATTCTTCCTTTCATGGGCGCAGGTTTGGAAAGGTAATATACTTAATGAAACTGCTGCACAATTAATTGTAACAGATACCCATTCTCCCGGTCCTTACCGTACAATTGGTGCTCCGGTAAATATGGATGCATGGTATCAGGCTTTTGATATAAAGCCCGGCGATAAACTTTACAAAAAGCCTGAAGATCGCATCAGAATATGGTAATCTGATCTTAAAAGCTATTCTTAATTAGGATTTAAGCCCTTTGTTTGAGTATTTTCGAACAAAGGGCTTTCTCTATGCTAGCAATAAATTATATCGATCTGATTTTAATTAGTTTAATCCTGCTTTCAGCATGGCGGGGATGGCATACAGGATTTCTGATATCAATAACAGAAATATTCATCTGGCTTGGCAGTCTGATAGCTGCACTTCTGCTTTCAGAATTCTTTGCAACATTTCTTGATAAACTTTTTGATATTTCTATAGTCTGGTTAAGACCTCTGAGTTTTATCCTGATCCTGACCCTTTTCAGCAGAATGATCTATGAAATCTGTGATGGGATTACTGATAACATACCGGAATCAAGAAATGAGAACTATTTAAATAAATTGAGCGGAATAATCCCTGGTATTTTTTCAGGTTTGTTTTATGCCCTTTTATTATCCCTGTTTTTTCTCCTTTACCCCGTCGGGGATGCAACAAAACAAGCAAGGCAAAGCATTATAGCTAACACCTTAACCCAACAACCTAAATGGGCTGGCGAAAGTGTGAACAATATCTTAAATGACCTTCGAAATAAATTTGGCCGAAGCCTGACTATTTTTCCAAACGGGAAGGAGATTATTCCATTACCAAATAAAGTTTTAGCGCCGATACCCAGAAAAGAATTAGAGATTGAAATGCTCAATTTGATCAATGCCGAAAGATTAGAGCTGGGACTTCCAGAATTGGATTTTGATGAAGAACTGGCCGGGGTGGCCAGAAAACATTCAATAGATATGTTTCGCAGGGCTTATTTTTCTCATTTCAATCCGGAAGGAAAAAGCCCATTCGATAGAATCAGAAGAGAAGGAATTCAGTTCAGAATAGCAGGTGAGAATCTTGCTTTAGCTCAAAACCTGAGCCTTGCGCACACGGGTCTGATGGAATCACCTACCCATCGTGCAAACATAGAACATAAGTCATTTGGCAGAGTTGGCATAGGGATTCTGGACGGAGGATATAATGGCCTGATGATCACTCAGTTATTTAGAAACTGATGCCTAAAAGCAAAATCAGCGCCAAAAGCCCTGGTCTTTTTTTTAAATTTGTAGCGCTTCTTATCCAGTTAAAAAATGATTATATTCTAAGTTCAGATAACATATTGGCAATATTATTGTTATAATTTCAGGATCATTTATAAACCAATAAAACACTGTCTATGCATAGGTATTTATTCATTCTATTTTGTTTTCTAAGCAGCCCGTTGATCGCTCAGATCAAAAATCCTGAATACAAACAGACACTGGATAGTCTTTACAAGCATACAGTCCCATTGATCACTATAGATGAATTTATAAAGATCGACAAATACAATCTCCACATTCTCGACACCCGTGAAGAAGATGAATTTATGGTCAGTCATATAAAAAATGCTCGCCATGTTGGGAGCTTCTGGTTCGATATGCGCAAGGTTTATGATATTCCCAAAAATTCAACAGTTGTTGTGTATTGTTCAGTAGGAATAAGAAGCGAAAAAATAGGAGAAAAATTAATTGCTGCCGGATATAAAAATGTGTTCAACCTCTATGGTGGCATTTTTGAATGGGTTAACCAGAGTCATCCTGTGTATAAACAAAATGGAGTTCAAACTGCCGAAATCCATACCTACGACAAAAACTGGGATCGCTGGGCTGAACGTGGTACCAAAGTGAATTAATTCGGCCTCAATAAATAATCGGCATGGATCATTTAAGTTTTGCTATTACCTCCGACGGTTCAAAAACTCTTTTTAATAAAGAAGTTGGAGAGCATTATCACTCCCGACATGGTGCCTTACAGGAAAGCAAACATGTTTTCCTCAATACCGGGATGCGCTATTTCCTTGGAAAAAGCGGAATAGAAAAAGTCAAAATTCTGGAAGTAGGTTTTGGCACAGGGCTCAATTTTTTGATTACTGCAGATTTTTGCTCAGAAAACAACATTCAACTCGACTATACCGGCATTGAAGCCTATCCACTCAAACAGGAAATGATAGTGGATACAGGATACGAAGATTATATCTCTCATGACCTATGGGAATCATTCACAGCGCAATACGAGGAAGCACAAAAATCTTCGGTACAGATTGGCAAATTATGTACACTTAAAATTGAACCTGAAAAAATGCTCGATTTCAATGCTAAAGAGCCATTTGATGTTGTTTACTTTGATGCTTTTGCGGCAGTCCATCAGCCGGAGATGTGGAACGTGGAATCCCTGAAACATATTTCCAAATTCTTAAAACAAGGCGGTGTGTTTGTGACTTATGCGATAACAGGGGATTTGAAAAGAACAATGAAAAGCTTAGGTTTTACAATAGAAAAAGTTCCGGGTGCACCGGGTAAGCGTGAAATGTTAAGAGCAGTAAAAATCTAAATTTTACCGCTAACTGATTATCATTCCTCCCCACGAAATAACAAGATCAAAATCCTATTTTTGTAAGATCAATCTCAATAAATGTCTGCTAATCCCATCCCTCCATCCGCCGATACACCTGCAAAGTCCTTTGAACGTTTGTTAACGATCATGAATACCCTTCGTGAGCAATGCCCATGGGATAAAAAGCAAACGATGGAAACACTCAGGCACCTTACTATTGAGGAAACCTACGAGCTTTCTGACGCTATCCTTGAAGGGGATATGAACGAGATCAGAAAAGAACTGGGTGATATTATGCTCCACCTTGTGTTTTATACACGCATCGCTTCTGAAAGTAATGATTTCAGTATTACTGACGTTCTGAACGGCATTTGTGATAAATTAATCCACAGGCATCCCCATATCTACAGTGACGTACAGGTTAATGATGAAACCGATGTAAAACGTAACTGGGAGCAATTGAAATTAAAAGAGGGTAATAAATCAGTGCTCGAGGGAGTACCTGCTTCATTGCCGGCTTTAATCAAAGCTTCAAGAATTCAGGAAAAAGCAAGAGGTGTTGGCTTCGACTGGGAAGAAAAGGCCCAGGTATGGGATAAGGTGGAAGAAGAATTAAGGGAATTCAGGGATGAATTCAATACAGATGATAATGTAGCTATTGATAAAGAGAAGGCTGAAGGGGAATTCGGCGATCTGATGTTTTCTTTAATAAACTACGCTCGTTTCATCGACATAAACCCCGAAGATGCCCTCGAAAAAACAAATAAGAAGTTTATTAAACGTTTCCAGTATCTCGAAAGCAAGGCAAAAGAACTTGGTAAAAGCCTGAAAGACATGACTTTATCCGAAATGGATATTTTCTGGAATGAAGCCAAAACTCAAAAAATAAACACTCCAGAGTAAAAGAATAGGAATAATTGTTTAGGGGAAATGACAGATGGTAACAAATAGAAGGAATTTCGCTTTATAGATCAAAGTTCGATAAGAATCTTTATTCCGACACCGTAGGGATATTAGCCATTATGATGCAATATTTTCATTCCATAGCACTAAGTTCCCTCAGCTGCTGAAGGGCAGCCATCGGGATGACAATGTGCCCGGTACATTTTTCCAGCCTAGCAGACTCTCAACCTGTCATCCTGAACACAGTGAAGGAACTTCGCTGTTCTAACTCAAAATTATGCTTTGAATTTTTAATAGTTTTATACTTAAACGTATTGGAACATGTTATGAATAAGTTGGCCTGAACCTCATAAATATTAGCTCTAAGCCTTCCCATACCCTAATCAAAATATTTTTTTCAATATCAATGTAGCATTTCTGTATCCTGATTCGTCTTAGGTGTATAAAACACTATATATGAGGACTACAGGATTACTTTTACTTTTTTCGATTTTAATTTTTGCAGCATCATGTTCAGACAAAATTAATCTGAGCTTATTGGATGGAAACTATACCGGCTATTACTTCTATACCGGACCCGGCGAAACCAGGTCTATAAAAAGCCAGAATACTGTATCAGTCAATCTTTCAGGAAAAGAGTATACATCAGCTGGTGGTGAATCAAGAATACCGGCTGGAGGAGCCGGTGAATTTAACCTGGTGGATAAGGAAGAAGTACAGTTCAATGATAAACATGTCTGGACTGCCGATTTCGACTGGAACTTAATTCTGAACGGACAATTTATCTATGAACTTAAAAATGACAGTTTAATTTTGACACGTAAATTTGAAATTTGCAAAACTTGCGCCATCAAGCCGGGAATGTTACCCGGATCATATCAATACAGGTTGAAGAGAACAAATTGATACATGTCAAAAACATCCAACATTTCTGAATCAGAGCTCATTCAGGAATGCAAAAAAGGCAGTTTAAAGTACCAGGAAATGTTATACAAACATTTCTTCAGCTATGCTATGGGTGTTGGAATGAGGTATTTATCCGACCGTGATGATACGCTGGAAGTTGTAAATGACTCATTTATTAAAGTATTCAAATCAATAAAGGATTTTAAAAATGAACAGAATTTAAAACCATGGTTGAGCAGGATTGTTGTGAATACAGCACTGGACAGAAGGAGAAAGGATCTGAAACATCAGTATCTGAGTCCGCTCGAAAATGCCTCAGAGCTATCATATCCTGCTCAGGCATTAGAGAACCTGAATGCCAGGGACATCTGCAAATTATTGGACAAGCTTCCCAATATACAGCGGATGGTTTTTAATATGTATGAAATAGACGGGTACAGCCATGAGGAGATCGGAAATATACTTCAGATTCCTGCCAGTTCATCCCGCGTAAATTTAAGCAGGGCAAAAGAAAAATTAAGATTAGCCTTCAGTTTAGAACAATCAGCATGAAAGAAACGGAAGATCAGAGAATTGCAGCTAAATTTCGCCAGGTTTTCGATGATTTCGAAGATCCTGCATCTAATGAGGCTTGGCTGGAACTGCGCAAGAAGTATCCCGAAGAAAAAAGAAGGCCTTTGTTCTTTTGGATCAGTTCGGCTGCTGCAGTATTAATTTTACTTTCCGGGCTATGGCTTTATATTCCTGAAATAAAGCAGGAGCATATTTCAGCTGAAAACAAAACAGCCATTGAAAGTAAAAAAACAGAATCTGAAGCCAAATTATCTGTACCTAAGATTACAGTCCCTGCTCCTGTCCCCTCCAAATTAATGGCAAAAGAATTTCAAGCAGGTTCAGATACAAAGCCTGCCACGATACTTAATTCCGCATTTCAGGAGGAAGAAAAATTGCTTAAAAATCACCCGGATGATTATTCTAAAACATCAGATCGGTTGGTGATTTCTGCTAAGGATTCAACATCTACCTATGAAAATCCCCTTGCAAAATCACCAAAAACTGCTGAAGAGCCTCCAATAAAACAAGACACAATGGTTCTCGCAATGGGAGAAGTCAGAAAGGCAGATTTCAATTTAAAACCAAAGTCTGAAGAATTAAAACTACCCGAAGAAAAAGGGAAGAAGTCTGAAAAGAGCAGCAAAAAGAACTTTTCACTAAGTGTTTATGCCGGTTCCTTCATTAATTATGCAGAAGGCAGTGAGAGTAATGTGAATGTAGGTGCGGGGCTTTCATCCGACTTCAGGATCAGTAAGAACCTTAGAATTTCGACTGGCCTTAACCTGAGTAAAAACAGCCTTGCCTACAATCAAAATGAACCGGCGAATAATTATGGCTCATTTCAGGATGCCAACTCCTCAATTGTTGGAACACTTGTAGCACTTAGTAATTATGAAGCAGAACTTCTTGGCCTCGATATTCCTTTTAATGTTAAATACCTTTTCAATCCTCAGAAAAGCAGCACTTATTTCCTTGCAGGACTAAGTTCAGGAACTTATCTGAGCGAAAAATACGCTGTTAAGCAATCTAATTTTAACTCATTTGTAGGATCTTCTGCAGTCGCTAACAAACAGGAAATAAGCAGGCAAATGAAAGACTTTGATCTGATGCGTACCCTGAATGTATCTTTTGGTTTTAATACCCGCTTAAGCAAAAAGCAGAGCCTGACAATTGAACCCTTTTTAAAATATCCGCTAGGCGGGCTAGGTAGTGAAAACATCAGATTTGGAGCATCAGGAATAAATGTTAAACTGAATTTTAACACCGCAAAAAAACCATGACGAAGCTTAAATTAATATTCAAAGCAGCACTCCTTTCAGGTGCTTGCCTGTTATTTTCATGCGAAAAATCTAACAGCTTATGCGGCGGGAATGATCCAATCCATGATCTTCCCTGGCTGGAACAGGAAATCAGTCGTTTGAGCTCACTCAACCAATGTTACAATATTTCAAGATCTACCTACGAGAAACAAACTGTTTTTATTATATCCAATTGTGACCCTTATATAAATAGTGTACCTATCCTGCATGGCTGCGACGGTAAAATTCTGTATTTATCTGCTGAGGATTATCAGAATCTAAAGTTTAGTGGCGCAATTGAACTAATCTGGAAGAGTAATTAAACTATAAAGTAAAATAATATGAAAAACATCAATAAATACCTATTAGCTCTGGTTTGTTTTACAGGACTTTTAATCAGTTCATGTGAAAAAGATTCCATTGATTTTGACAGTCCTTTTGAACTGAAGGAAAATGAAAGTATTGTCCTTCAGGGAAACAATAATGGTTTAACAATCACGCTGCAATCAGTTAATGATAGCCGCTGCCCGATAAATGCCTTATGTATAAGTGCCGGGAATGCCCGGGTTAAATTAAGGATGTCCGATAATTCAAGTGCAGAGACTTTCGCTGAGCTGTGTCTGGGTTTTTGCGACAATATGAAAAATACTGAAGACAGTGCAATCATTCGACTGAATAATATCAGTTATACTTTGATACTCAAGGAAGTTAGCCCTTTTCCGGAACTTGGTAAAAAACAAGACAAAAAAGCCTTGCTGATCATAAGAAAAGAATGATTTACTTAAACCTAATGGCTTTAAGCGGCGATATTCTTGTCACGAGCATTGAAGGTAGTAGCAAAACGAATAAACTGATCAGCAAGGTTCCGGCATTCAGCATCAGAATATCCGGAACATCCAACTGAACCGGTACAAAATCAATGTAATAAGATGCCTGATCCAGAGTAAAGAAATGGGTCTGCGACTGAAACAAACCAAGTCCGATTCCTAAAATATTGCCACATAGCAGCCCCCAGGCAATCAGGTAAGCCGCATTGTAAAGAAATATCTTACGAATCTGCCAGTTCGTATTTCCCAGAGCCTTCAGTATTCCGATCATATTGGTTCGTTCAAGAATCATGATCAGAAGTGCAGAGATCATATTGATAACCGCAACTGCTAGCATCAGGATCAAAATTACCTGAGTATTGACATCCAACAGGGACAACCATTCGAAAATGGTTGGATAATACTGCTTTATTGTATATGATTTAAGTTCAATATCAAGATTATCATAAACCCTTGTTTCTATTTCATCAAGCTCATTGAAGTCAGTAACTCTTAATTCATATCCACCAACATCTGTTGAAGCCCATTTATTAAGGCTACGAATTAATCCGATATCTCCAATCACAAACAGTTTATCCACTTCTTCTACTCCTAGATTGTAAATTCCAACGATCTGAAATTTTCGTTTACGAAGGGAGTTCTCAATGAAATACATCAGAAAATCATCCCCTACCTTCAGCTTTAATCGGTCTGCTGTAAATTTTGAGATCAGAATCTGTGTTCTTGACTTCAGTGTATCCGAAAAATCAATAACATTACCATCTACAAGGATTTTCCTGAAATACTCCCAGTTATAGTCGCTGCCGACGCCTTTTAGAACAACCCCCTCGATTTCCTCATTCGTATTGATTATTCCGGGCTTGGTAGCAAATGATTGTATAAATTCTATACCCTCCTGCTTCAGGATTTTTTGATGTGAAGAATCAGAAATGCTAAAAGAAGTATTTTCATAGGATGTATTGAGATCCAGTTTGGATATCTGAATATCCCCTGAAAATCCACGTACCTTTTCACGAATCTCTGATTTAAAGCCCTTGACTATAGCTATTGCAAGTATCATCACAGCTAAGCCCAGCATAATTCCTAAAATTGCGATACGCACAATCAGCTTCGAAAAAGTTCGATTGGAATTAAACGTTATGCGTTTTGCAATGAAAAGGGGTAAATTCAATCCTGAAATGGTTTTTTTTGTACCTTTAACAAAGATGCATTTTTTTTAATTTCGTTTCTGAACCAATTAACAAGAACTATTAACCAGCAATTTAAATCAATAATTTTCTTTGACCATGCGCCGTTCAAGCAATCTCATTATAACTGTCCTTGTATTTCTCTCAGTCTATGCCATTAATGTTCAGGCTGAACGATCAAAAATCTTTTCTTTAAGCAAGAATGGGTCTGATGTAGGTTCCGCTGACCATATCAGCGGTAAACTTCGCACGGGAGCTGAGCAGATCGAACAATACCTTCCATACCTTAAAGGAAAGCGGATAGGAATGGTAGTAAACCCAACTTCTGTCATTGGAAATACAACGGTAGTTGACAGCCTGCTTAAACTTGGAGTTAAGATAGTAAAGATTTTTGGCCCTGAACATGGCTTTCGTGGTGATGCCAGTGCCGGAGTTAAGGTTGATGATAGTTTTGATACTAAAACCGGATTACCGGTAATTTCTCTGTATGGGAAACATTTGAAACCTACAAAGGAAGACATGGATGATGTGGATCTGATGGTCTATGATATACAGGATGTAGGTACCCGGTTTTATACTTATATCAATACACTGCAGCATGTTATGGAAGCCTGCGGAGAAAATAATAAAGAAGTTCTGATCCTTGATCGTCCAAACCCGAATGGTTTCTATGTTGACGGGCCTGTTCTTGATCCAAAATTGAAGTCGGGAATCGGCTATAATCCAATTCCAATCACACACGGACTTACCATTGCAGAATACGCGCAAATGCTAAACGGAGAGGGGTGGATGGCCAATAAAGTAAAATGTAAAATTAAGATCATTAAGATCGCAAATTATACACATGCTACACCCTATGTTTTACCGGTTAAACCATCTCCAAATCTGAATACAGCTCAATCCATATTACTTTACCCTTCACTTTGTCTTTTTGAAGGTACTATTATCAGTCAGGGACGGGGAACTTACTTCCCTTTCACAGTACTCGGCAATCCTGATCTGAAAGATAAATATAAATTCTCTTTTATGCCAAAGAGCATAAAAGGGATGAGTGAAACGCCATTACATATGAATAAAGACTGTTTTGGACTCGATTTAAGACAATTTAACACCAATAAGATCCGAAAAGAAGGAAAAATCAATCTCAGCTGGTTAATAGAACTATATAAAGCCTATCCGTACAAAGAGAAGTTCTTTGATTTTAAGCAAAGTAACCAAATGGGTAATTTTGATAAGCTTGCAGGCACTTACGACCTCAAGCAACAGATCATAGCCGGCAAATCTGAAGAAGAAATCCGTCAGAGCTGGGAACCCGGACTCTCTCAATATAAGATTATTAGAAAAAAATATTTGCTTTATCAGTAGAGTCGGAAGCCAGAGGTCGGAAGTCGGAAGGACTACCTCATACTTCATACCTCATACTTCATACCTCAGTCCTCAGTCCTCATACCACAAACCTCATACCTCAAACCTCATTATGAAAATAGTATTCATGGGCACCCCTGATTTTGCTGTCGCCTCCTTAAGAGCACTTTTGGATGCTGATTTCGATATAGTGGGGGTTATTACTGCCCCTGATAAACCGGCAGGGAGGGGACAAAAGATTAGTGAGTCTGCTGTTAAAAGATTTGCGGTTGAAAAGGGATTGAAGGTTCTTCAGCCGGTAAAATTAAAAGATCCGGATTTTCTTAAGGAATTAAAATCATTAGATGCTGATATACAAGTAGTTGTAGCATTCAGGATGTTACCAGAATTGGTATGGAATATGCCTCCGAAAGGCACTATCAACTTACACGCATCCCTCCTGCCCCAATACCGTGGCGCCGCACCAATCAACTGGGCAATTATTAACGGGGAAAAGCGAAGTGGTGTAAGCACATTTTTTCTGAAACAGGAGATCGATACAGGTGATCTTTTATTTGCTGAAGAATTAGACATTGAAGAGGATGATACCGCTGGTGACCTGCATGATAAACTAATGGTAATCGGTGCCGGATTACTGGTAAAAACCCTTAAGGCAATTGAAGCCGGGAAATACAAGGAGATACCCCAGAATACTCATCAGGAAAATGAGCTTAAAAAGGCTCCAAAAATTTTCAGGGAAGATTGCCTGATCAGCTGGGACCGCCCGGTTAAGGATGTTTATAACCTGATCAGGGGATTAAGTCCGCATCCAGCAGCATTCTGCCACCTAAAGGATAAAACATTGAAAATTTACAGCGCAACAGCTGAAGAAAAAGAAATAAACGATAAACCCGGAAGTGTTCTGACGGATAATAAAACCTATCTCAAATTTGCATGCCGCGATGGCTTAATTTCTGTCCTTGAATTACAATTAGAAGGTAAAAAGCGAATGAAAGTAGATGAGTTTTTAAGAGGAGTTCGGCTGTAATATAGCCTGAGTTCGGTATAAGGAAGGGTAATAAATACATTATAATTGATTTGATAAGGCTCTGGAGTCGCAATAATTGATTTTGGAAAGCAATGCCTGGGTATTATAGCTTAGTTCAGCCCTTTCCTCCGGAGTATTTCCGGCAAGAAATCGCCTTCTATTTCAGATTACAAATAGCCGGAAGATACCTCCTTCGGCAAGGTTTATTTTACCCGCTGCTGTTTTTCATAGGGACGGGCAGCCCGGCAAAAGGATTATTTGACATTTGAAATAACCCAAGTGGCAGAATCATTTTATATCGAAATCACATTAGCTTATTATCCGGAATCCCATTTCCTATTTCCTATTTCCTATTTCCTATTTCCTATTCCCTACCCGATAGCTATCGGGTCCCTATTCCCCATCAAATCAAATTCAACTTCTCACTCAGGAATCTGGAAACCTCATTAAAATAACGTTTATTATTATATCCCATTACCCACTGAATCCCCTTTCCTGCATTGGTTAAAAACACCTCATCAGCTTCATTCAAAATATCCGGATTGATCTGTGCCTCAACCAGTTCAATATCATTTTCCTTAGCAAGACGCATCACTACCTGCCGCATTACTCCTGCTATACAGCCTTCATTCAGTGCAGGGGTATATAATTTCCGGTCGTAAACAACAAACACATTACTACTCATAGATTCACAAAGAAAACCATGGTGATTCAGGATAAGTACCTCATCAAGTGCATTCTGGTTCTTGTAAATGCCAGCCAGCACATAAATCATCGCATTACAGGTCTTTAGATTAGAAAGTGCATTCACTGGTTTTGGAATTTCATCATATACATCAATGATAAGCCCCTTTTTATTCAAAACATACTGACTTTCATCCAGTTTTTGAATTTCAAGAACATAGCCAAATTTATTCGAAACAGGGCTGTATAAACCCTCTGAATCACGAAAAACAGTTAATCTGACTCTGGCATCAACACCCGTCCTGTTTCTCCTTACCAGTTCCTCAACCTTCTCACGAAGAAACCAGGTATCGATTAAAGAACAATTATCAAACCTCAGCAGTTTCATCCCCTTTTGAATACGATCAATATGCATTTCGGGGAACTTCAATTTCCCTTTTATATAGCGCATTGATTCAAAAAGCCCATCCCCATAGCGAAAACCACGATTGTTTGCTTTAAATATCAGTTGATCAGCAGGAAGGATACTTCCGTTAAAATTAATATACTCGACACTCATATTTATTCCTTAATGTAATTACGCCACTTCTCAAGTACTGCGCTAAAATCCGCAGGTAGTTCTGTTTCAAAGTGAACAAATTTTCGGGTAGTGGGATGAATAAAGCCTAAAGACTTAGCATGAAGTGCCTGTCTGGGCATTATTTCAAAGCAATTTTCAACAAACTGCCTGTATTTATTAAAAATAGTACCCTTTAAAATCCGGTCGCCGCCATAGGCACTGTCATTAAACAAAGGATGACCGATATGTTTCATATGCGCTCTAATCTGATGTGTCCGGCCGGTTTCCAGCTCACACTCTATGAGCGTAACATAATTGAAGCGTTCCAGAACTTTATAATGGGTAACCGACCATTTTCCCTTTTCTTCATCATCATAAACAGCCATTACTTTGCGGTCTTTAACACTGCGGCCAATATAACCTTTAACAGTACCATCTTGGGCCAAATCTCCCCAAACAAGAGCCAGATATTTGCGGGTAATGCTGTGATCAAAGAACTGTTTGGCGAGAAAAGTGATCGCCCATTCGTTCTTGCTCACCAGCAAAAGGCCTGAGGTATCTTTATCGATCCGATGCACCAAACCAGGCCTTCCTTCATTTCCGGGCATTTGCGGTAATTGCTGAGCATGGTAGACCAGTGCATTAACCAGAGTACCTGTATAATTATTGAAACCGGGATGAACTACCATTCCGGCAGCCTTATTCACCATAATGACGTCATCATCTTCATAAATGATGTCTATCGGAATATTTTCAGGGTAAACTTCTGTATCGCGGGGCGGATGCGGCAAAACCATTGAAATGACGTCGAGCGGCTTCACCTTATAACTGGCCTTTACAACTTTATCATTCACCAAAACATTACCGGCATCGATGGCATTCTGAATCCGGTTACGGGAGGTGTTCTCGGTACGAATAATCAGGAATTTATCCAGCCTCAATAATGACTGACCTTTATCCACAACGATTCGCAGGTGTTCATACAGGTCCTGCTCCTCTAATTCCTGATTATCCTCTATCATGCTGCAAAATTAAACCTTTGGAGGGAAAACGCGGCATAAACCTATCCATATTCCCGGATATTTAATTTCCTGTTAAATCTTGAATTAACAACTATTTAAGACCAGCTTTAAACAAAAGACCTTAACTTTATGTCGAAAAGATAAATCTCCTTTATGAAAAATCATTTACACTTCCGCTTTATTGTTATAGGCTTATTACTGGCACTCCCAATCTTTGCATACTCTCAGAGTGATGTATCTGGCATCATAAAATCCAGTCCTGCAGATGCTACAAAGCTAGCTCAAGCTTACCTAAAACCTCTTTTTAAAGGCTTGGGTGTAGGATTAAACTCCGGATGGAATAATACAGCACACTCAAAAAATCTCCTTAGGTTTGATCTTCGCTTCGGTATAACCAGTGCAGTAGTCCCGCAACCGGATGAGAGCTTTGACGTGACCAAAATTGGTTTGTCTAATAATGTAAGACCTACGAATCCGGCACAGACAATGGCACCAACTCTTTCAGGTTCGAAGGATAATAGTACTCAATTAACAGTGTACGATAATAATAATCAGGCATTAGAGTCATTCACATTGCCAGGAGGTACAGGGATCGGATTAATTCCGGCTCCACAACTGCAAGGTTCCATCGGATTATCCAGAGGCATTGAGTTAAGTGTCAGAGCCATGCCAACTGTTAAGCTTGGCAGCGATTTTGGTTCTATCGGAATGATTGGAGGAGGCCTCAAAGTTGAACTGATCCCTTTAATTTCAGGAATGGCGGATAGGATTCTTCCATTAGATATTGCGCTGGCAGCAGGATACACACAATTCACTTATGAGGTGCCACTAAACGTACCGGCACCTGCCAATGCTATACCATCTTCAGCAACTCAACCCAGTAATTTTTCAAACCAAAGGGTTGAAGCAAAATTTTCAGGCATCAATACTGAATTAATTTTTTCAAAAAGAATCCTGCTCTTTACCCCATTTATAAGTGTGGGTCATAATTCTGCAAAGACCGATGCGGGGATGAAAGGTAATTACCCAATAATTGATGGAGTAACGCTACTGGGACAGAGAACTTATACTGTGTTTACCGACCCGATAAATATTAAGCAAACTGATATCAGTGGATTCAGAACAAATATTGGATTTCAATTAAATCTTGCATTTTTCAGGATTTACGGTTCATACAGTATGGCTGAATATAACTCATTTAACGGTGGTATAGGATTTGGCTTAGGTAAATAGATTCTAAAATCCCCGATGATCGATCTTCCAATTTACAGTCCGGTTGAAGAAATATCTAACCCGCTATTCAGTTCAAAGGGAGTTCAGCTATTCATAAAAAGGGACGACATGATCCATCCCTTTATCTCTGGAAATAAGTGGCGTAAGCTTAAATATATACTTCTGGAAGCCAAAAAACTACATAAAAAGCATCTGGTTACTTTTGGTGGTGCTCATTCGAACCATCTGATAGCCACCGCTTGCGCAGCAGCAAAATTCGGCTTTAAGAGTACAGGAATAGTGCGTGGAGAAAAAGTTGAAAATGAGACTCTTCTATTATGCAGCCTTTTCGGAATGCAATTGATCTTTGAAGACCGTGAAAGTTACCGGGATAAGCCTGCCCTGTTTAAAAGACAATTTGGTAACGACCAGGAGGCTTTTTTTATTGATGAAGGCGGCTCAGGCTCATTGGCCGCAACAGGCTGTTCAGAACTGCTTGATGAACATACTGAAGCCTATGACCATCTCTTTTGTGCTGCAGGAACCGGCACTACCGCTGCAGGCATACTTTCAGGTATAAACAGAAAATCCATAGCAACTAAAATGCATGTTGTACCTGTCCTGAAAGGAGCAGATTTCATGAAACAAGAGATTGATAAGCTCAGTAATGGAGCTTCCTTTGAGTTTCACTCAGGATATCACTTTGGAGGATATGCAAAAACGAGTGATGAACTGTTGAACTTTATTAAAGATTTTACCAGTTCTACAGGAATACTAATCGACCCGGTCTATACCGGGAAGCTCGTCTTTGCAATCTATGATCTGATCTCAAAAGATTATTTTGCCAGGGGATCGCGTATACTTGCAGTGCATACCGGAGGAATTACAGGGATACTGGGAATGGCAGACAGATTTAAATTCTGATTGTCGAATTACAGGCAGAATCCTCTTCTGTTTGCATCGATTTTTCATGGTCAAAACATTTACAGAAAAAAACAGCACGTGAAAAAATAGCTTTAAACGTTTTAAACCTATTTTTCGAAAAAAAATATTGCAAAACCCCTAAATTTGCTCATTTGAGCGCATTTTAGTAATTTTGAGTATATCCTAACCATTATGTATAAACTATCAGTTTCGCCAGAAAAAGTTCAGGAAACACTCAGCAAACATATCCTTGCCGATGGTTACGACCTTACCTTCGACATGGAAAAAAGCAATGGTGTTTATATCTACGATGCCAAATATGAGCGCACATTATTAGATTTTTTTACCTGTTTCGCATCAGTTCCTTTGGGCTACAATCATCCCAAAATGATAAATGATGAAGAGTTTAAAAAAAATCTGATGCTGGCTGCATTAACCAATCCTTCCAACTCGGATATCTATACAACCCAATATGCTCAGTTTGTTAAAACTTTCTCCAGGGTTGGTATTCCGGATTACCTGCCCCATGCTTTTTTTATCGCGGGTGGAGGACTTGCGATAGAAAATGCGCTTAAGGTAGCTATGGACTGGAAAGTTCAGAAAAATTTTCAGAAGGGCTATACCAGGGAACGTGGACATAAGGTACTTCATTTTGAAAAGGCATTTCACGGCCGAACAGGTTATACCATGAGTTTAACTAATACCATTCCTGACAAAACTAAGTGGTTTGCCCATTTTGACTGGCCACGGGTGAGTGTTCCATCTATTCATTTTCCGTTTACAGATGAGGGCTATGAAGATCTGAAGAAAAGAGAAGCTCTTTCTCTTGCTCAGATCCGGCAGGCTTTTATTGATAATAAAGATGATATCTGTGCTATTATCATCGAACCTATTCAATCAGAAGGTGGTGACAATCATGTTCGGCAGGAGTTTCTTGAGCAATTAAGACTAATTTCGGATGAGAACGAATGTTTTTTAATATATGATGAAGTTCAAACAGGTGTGGGTCTCTCAGGTAAGTTCTGGACTCATGAACATTTTGGATTAAAGGCTCGTCCTGATATTGTAGCATTTGGCAAGAAAATGCAGGTTTGCGGAATTCTGGTTGGAAATAAAGTTGATGAAATTGAGAGCAATGTTTTCAGAGTACCCTCCCGGATTAATTCAACCTGGGGTGGAAATCTGGTGGACATGGTCAGGTCAACACGCATTCTTGAAATCATTGAGGAAGATAATTTACTGAGTAATGCCAGCATCACCGGCAACTATTTGCAGGAGCGACTTCGTAAGATCTCCGAAAAGCATGATAAAATCTCTAATGTCAGAGGCCGAGGTTTGTTAACAGCATTTGATTTTCAGAATAAGGGTATGCGCGACAAGTTCATTACTGCAGGAATGAAAAAAAATGTAATGTTTCTTGGTTGCGGTGAAAAGTCGATAAGATTCAGGCCAGCATTGATTATTGAAGAGAAACATATTGATGAAGGATTAGAGATACTGGAAAGTATTGTTCCTGCCTTGTAAAATACAAAAATGCCCGTTGGAGACCTCCATCGTGCATTTTTTCAATTCTTAATCTGCTTTTACCTCAGATCAAATATATTGTCAATACCCAACAGCTTCCTGCTTGTAAATCCCTCTGCATATTCGGCACCGATAGCTTTACCTAATTCGCGGGATCGGGCCTCGATCACTTTCAGAAAAGAAGGTGAAGATATATAGGTTTCCGTTTCATCACTATCCGGATCAAAAAATTGTGTTTTGAATGCCCTTATGCATTCCATTTTTTTATCCCAGAAATCAGTTACATCAATCAGAATATCAGGCTGAATGTACCTGTCTTGTATGTACTGAAGCAATAAACGGGGTCTGAATGCTTTCTGATCTTTCCCATCAATTTCTGTTTTAATTTTTGGAAGTCCGGCAAGAAAAAAGGCATCATTAACCAAATCACCTCCTTTTCCATGATCAGGGTGCCGGTCATGCAGAGCATTGCTCAATACAATCTCGGGAGTATATTTCCTGATCATCTGAATGATCTTTAGCTGATGTTCCTCATTATTTTGAAAAAACCCATCTCTCATTCCCAAATTCTCGCGCACATGTAAGCCAAGAATCCGCGTTGATTCTGCTGATTCTGCATCGCGGGTTTCAGCGGTTCCACGGGTTCCTAATTCTCCGCGGGTTAAATCGACAATACCAACCTTTTTGCCGGCTGCTATATATTTCAGTATGGTTCCGGAACATCCGAGTTCTGCATCATCAGGATGTGCCGCAAAAACCAGCAGATCTAATTTCATAATTTCTCTGTAATCAGTAATTTATTGATTCTCTTTTTAATTCTTGAAGAATTGGGTTTGGTAAAAGGGTAAAAAAAATCTACTGTTTCGCCCCTGGTGTTTATAAGATATTTATGAAAATTCCATCTGGGCGAAGCCCCAACATTTCCGTTAAGTTTCTTATCTGAAAGAAATTTATAGAGCGGATGAGCATAGTCACCTCTAACCCTGATCTTTTCAAAAACCGGAAAGCTTACACCATAATTCTTTTCACAAAAATCACCTAAAGCAAAGCCCTCAAGAGGTTCCTGCCCGCCAAAATCATTGGATGGGAAAGCCAGAATTTCAAAATCCTCACCTTCGTAATCCTTACGAAGGCTTTCGAGTTCCTTAAGCTGCGGCGTAAAACCACATTCGGAAGCTATATTCACTACAAGCAATACCTTACCCTCATAAATACCTAAACTCATATGCTCACCATTCAGTTTTTGAACAGTGAACTGGTAAACCGACTTTTGATTCATAAATAGCTATATGAGTAATATCCTGAAGACTGAATGATGGCTTCAATATCCCTGTCTTCCTGAGGATCATAGGTATTTTTAAGGTTATTGCCAAAAATCCTTGCTATCGATTGGTAGAAAAAAGCGGTGATTCCACCCTTCATATCCTTTAACAGGTCATAGCTGCTGGTACCGGTTTCCCTGTCAATTAATTTGATCAGTATTCCACCCTGTGTAATGGTCAGATTTTTTACCTCGCGGTTAAACATATCTTTAATTTCTCCTTCAAATGACTTAATCATTACCCTCTTTTCCTTCCTGCTCTTTACATTAGCAAGATTCATTTGCAATTCCTGATACTTACGTCGGGCATACATCGCATAAGGTAAAACCTTTAACACATTATACCTCAGTCTGTTAAACTTAGCCTTTTCTTCGGGTGATCTGAAGAGACGGGTATCAAGAACGGTAACTTCAGGTATAACGATCCAGGGGATCAGTTCATTGTCCACATTTGTAATTGAAACTCTGATGGTATCTTTAGGCCCTTTTATGGTCGGGTCATTTCTATACTGGGCATATGTCATTTTTGACATCAAAACCACACAAATAATTACCGATAGCCTTAAAAATTTCATAAATTTATGATCTGCAAATTTACAGCTAAATTTTGTATATATTAATACTTAAAGTTACGTAATGTAACCCGGCAAATACACTCAGAGCTTTAAAATATAGCTATTGCATGACAAAATGAAAGAAATTGTAATCGATCTGGAGGCTGAAAAGAAGGAAATACTCAAGCGGTACCGGGCTTTACTGCGTGCGTGTAAATCGACTATGCAAAAAGGCGATAAACGCATGATCCGGCTTGCTTTTGACATGGCCCTTGAAAGCCATCAGAATATGCGCCGTAAATCAGGTGAGCCATACATATATCATCCTATTGCAGTTGCTCAAATTGCAGCAGAAGAAATTGGTCTTGGAACCACATCCATAGTCTGCGCGCTCCTGCATGATGTTGTCGAAGATACAGATATTACCCTGGATGATATTGAACGTGAGTTCGGAAAAAAAGTAGCAAAAATTATCGACGGATTAACCAAAATATCCGGTGTTTTTGATTACAATAGTTCTCTGCAGGCTGAAAACTTCAGAAAAATGCTGCTAACTCTGGCTGATGATGTCAGAGTGATCCTGATTAAACTTGCTGATCGCCTTCACAATATGCGGACGATGGAATTCATGCCAAGGGATAAGCAGTTAAAAATCTCTTCAGAAACAGTTTATCTCTACGCACCCCTGGCACACCGCCTAGGCCTTTATACCCTGAAATCAGAACTTGAAGACCTTTCCATGAAATACATGGAGCCTGTAACTTACAAGTTCATCGCCCAACAGCTAAATGAGAAGAAAGCCGAAAGGGAAAACTTTATCAGAGATTTTATTAGCCCGATTAAGGATATTTTAAATGAACAGGGACTTGATGCGGATGTTTATGGAAGACCAAAATCAATCCATTCCATCTGGACAAAGATGCGCAAGAAAAATATTCCATTTGACGAAGTATATGATCTCTTCGCGATACGAATAATCCTGAACAGCAAACCAGAAAATGAAAAGTCTGATTGCTGGAAAGCCTATTCCATAGTTACCGACTTATATCACCCAAATCCTGACAGGCTTCGCGACTGGATCTCCTCACCAAGAGCTAATGGCTACGAATCACTGCATACAACTGTAATGGGCCCCCGGGGGCAATGGGTTGAGGTTCAGATCCGTACAACACGAATGAATGAGATCGCGGAGAAGGGATTTGCAGCACATTGGAAATACAAAGAAGAACCTAATAATGATAGCGGACTCGACCAATGGATTCATAAAGTCAGGGAACTATTGAGCAATCCGGAGGCAAACGCTCTGGACTTTCTGGATGATTTTAAAATGAACCTCTTTTCGGATGAAATTTTCATTTTTACCCCAAAAGGTTCATTAATTCAGTTGCCGGTGAATGCTACGGCTCTTGATTTTGCATTTGAGATCCATACGGATATCGGTGCAAGCTGTATTGGTGCAAAAGTGAACCATAAACTGGTACCTCTTTCTTATAAATTACAAAATGGGGATCAGGTTGAGATTATAACCTCCAGTAAACAGTCACCGAAAGAAGACTGGCTAAATTTTGTTGTTACTGCAAAGGCTAAATCAAAGATTAAATCCTCCCTGAAAGAGGAAAAACGCAAAATCGCTGAAAATGGTAAAGAAATCCTGGAGCGAAAACTTAAATCATTAAAAGTCACTTACAATTCTGACAATCTATATAAGCTTTCTTACTTTTTTAAGCTTCCATCAACCCTGGATCTCTTTTATAATGTTGCTCAGGGCAAAATTGATGTTAAACAACTTAAAGAATTCGTTGCTTCTGAGAAAATCGTTGAAAATAAGCCTGAAAAGATAGAATTTGTCCCAAATGAACAATTTAACAAGAAAGTAAAGGGAGACGACAGCGATACTTTATTGATTGGTGAAGACCTTCAAAAACTGGATTACAAACTTTCTGCGTGTTGTAACCCAATTCCGGGGGATGATGTTTTTGGCTTTGTAACCGTTGGTGATGGAATCAAGATTCATCGTACCAACTGCCCAAATGCTGCCAAATTAATGGCAAACTACGGATATAGAATTGTCAAAGCCAAATGGAATTCACAAAAGGAACTTGCATTTTTAACCGGCCTTCATATAACCGGCATTGATGATGTCGGACTTATCAACAAGATCACAACCGTAATATCCAGTGATTTCAAAGTTAATATGCGTTCGATAACAGTGGATACTGAAGATGGTATTTTTGAAGGCTCTATCATGGTATATGTAAACAACACAAAACACCTTGACAACCTCATTCTAAAACTTAAGGAAGTGGTTGGAGTAAGCTCTGTGACCCGATTTGACTCTCATGACGAAGATATGGTGAAGGCCTCCTGAATTAAATGCTGAATATTCTTATTTTTTGGATAAATTTGGGCGTCATTTAATCGCACTATGTCCGGAAAAGATACAATTGCACTTGTCATAAAAATTTTTGAGGCTTATCTGGAGAACAAAAGCCTTCGGAAGACTCCTGAGCGCTATGCAATCCTGGAGGAAATATATTCGCGTAACGATCATTTTGATGTGGAATCTTTGTACATCCACATGAAAAATAAGAAGTACCGTGTAAGTCGTGCCACTGTGTATAATACACTTGAGCTTTTAGTATCCTGCGATCTGGTTACCAAGCATCAGTTTGGTAAGAACATGGCTCAATTTGAAAAATCCTACGGCTACAAGCAGCATGATCATATTATATGCATTGATTGCGGGAAAGTTGTAGAGTTTTGTGATCCAAGAATACAGCAGATTCAAAGCATGATGGGTGATATTCTTAAATTTGATATCAAACATCATTCATTAAATTTATATGGAAATTGTACTCGCCTGAAAGAAGGGCATTGCGATTCATTTGTTAATAAAAGTTAATCTAAACATACCTAATACTCCCCTATTTTAAATCATGACTGTTGACGTATTGCTAGGCCTCCAATGGGGCGACGAAGGAAAAGGAAAAATTGTTGATGTCTTAAGTCCGGAATATGACTTGATCGCCCGTTTTCAGGGTGGGCCAAATGCCGGTCATACTTTGGAGTTTGACAATCAGAAATATGTGCTGAATACTATTCCTTCAGGAATATTCAATGATAAAGCGATGAATCTCATTGGTAATGGTGTGGTTATCGACCCTATTATCTTAAAAAGAGAGCTTGACAACCTTAAAAAAAATGGTTTTGATCCGGTTGCAAGAAAAAAAATGGTTATTGCCCGTAAAGCCCATCTGATTCTGCCAACACATCAGCTTTTGGATGCCGCATCAGAAAGCAATATGGGTGAAAGCAAAATAGGCTCAACTTTAAAAGGCATTGGACCAACCTATATGGATAAAACCGGGAGAAATGGTTTACGTGTAGGTGATACTATGCTGACAGATTTCCGGGAACGTTATATGCGTCTGGTGAACAAGCACCGCTCGATTTTATCACATTACGGCGAGATTCCGGATTATTCTGAAAAAGAAGCTGCTTTCTTTGAGGCAGTTGAATTATTAAAAGCAATTCCACAGGTTGATAGTGAGCATTTTGTGAATCAATATCTGAGGGATGGCAAAAAAGTACTGGCAGAAGGCGCACAGGGTACTATGCTCGATATAGACTTTGGCTCCTATCCTTTTGTCACTTCATCCAATACCACCACTGCCGGTGCATGTACCGGACTTGGAGTGGCTCCTAAAAATATTGGTCATGTGATTGGTATCTTTAAAGCATACTGTACACGGGTAGGAAGCGGCCCTTTTCCAACTGAGCTGGAAAATGAAACAGGTGAAGAACTCCGGAAAATCGGACATGAATTTGGTGCTACCACAGGTCGTCCACGCCGTTGCGGATGGATAGATCTTCCTGCATTAAAATATGCGATCATGTTAAATGGTGTTTCTGAGATGGTGATGACCAAGGCTGATGTATTAAGTGGATTTGAGACCATTTATGCCTGTACCCATTACAAATACAATGGTGAAGTGGTGGATTATATGCCATATGATATCAATGCAATCAAGGCAGAACCTATATTTGAAGCTATTCCGGGATGGAAAGAAGATTTAACAGGTATTCGTGAAATTGATCAGATTCCTGAAAAATTGAAAAACTATATCACTTACCTTGAAAAGCACCTGGGAGTACCTATTAAATATCTTTCAGTAGGTCCGGATCGCGTTCAAACCCTGACTCTTTGTTAATTCAGGAATCAGGACATCTTCGTGGTATTTATTTGATTTAAAGCATCTATGTTAAAGGTTTTTCATACTGATGATCCGGATACTTTTAAATCAAAAGCCTTATTTTGGGCAAATTCTTTCGATACTGCCTGTTATTTTGATTCAAATAATTTTTCAGATCCCTATTCGGCATTTGGGGTATATATTGGTGCGGGAAAGGCCTCTGAATTAAGAGATTCCGGCAAGAATTCATTTGCTGCCCTAGAAGAGTTTTTGACTAAAAACAAGGGCTATATTCCGGGGTATTTTTCATACGATCTTAAGAATGAAACAGAAGATCTTATATCCGAAAATCCGGATCATCTTTGTTTCCCGAATATTCATTTTTTTCTCCCAAAGCACAGTATCCTGATCAAAAATAATGAAGTCAGTATCCTCAGCGATTCTGTGGATGAAGTTTGGAACTTAATTAATCAATCTTCATTAAAACAGGCTGAAAAACCGGTATCGATACCGGCCATACTCAGCAGGTTTGATCGAAACGAATACATTCAAACCGTTCAGGAAATACAGAGGCATATTCAGAGAGGAGATATTTATGAGATCAACTTTTGCCAGGAATTTTATGTGGAAAATGCGGAAATTGATCCATTAGAAGTTTTTATTGCACTTAACAAACAATCCCCGACTCCATTTGCCAATTACTTTAAAATAAACGGGCAATATATTATTTCGGCTACACCTGAGCGCTTTTTGAGCCGCAGAGGAAACAAACTTATCAGTCAGCCTATCAAAGGGACATCTTCCCGTAATACTGATGCTAAGAGAGATAAAAAGCAGAAAGAAGAACTGCTAAAGAATGAAAAGGAGCGTGCCGAAAACGTCATGATTGTTGATCTGGTCCGAAATGACCTTACAAAAAGTGCAAAGCCGGGGACAGTAAGAGTGGAGGAACTATTCGGTATATATAGCTTTAAACAGGTGCATCAGATGATTTCGACAGTAGTTTGTGAAGCTGATGAAAAACTCTCAAATGCCGGAATTATTGCAAATACTTTTCCGATGGGCTCAATGACCGGTGCACCAAAAATAAGGGCTATGCAGCTGGCAGAAAAATATGAAAGAAGCAAGCGTGGAGTCTATTCAGGTGCTGTAGGTTACTTCGCGCCCAATGGTGATTTTGATTTCAATGTTGTTATCCGGACAATCCTTTATAGTTCCAAGCAGAAGTATCTCTCATTCCATGTTGGAAGTGCCATAACTCTGGATTCAGATCCGGAGAAAGAATATGAAGAATGTCTGTTGAAAGGAAAAGCAATCAGGGATGTTTTGAAACAAAATAATCCCTGATTGCCTAATTTTATTTCAATTTGGCACCGGTATAATACTGGCGTGCCTCAGGTAAAAGTTTTCTGATAGCAGCAATCCTGGTTTCATCACTTGGGTGTGAGCTCAAAAATTCAGGTTGAGCACCAGTGCTGCTTTTAGCAGCTGCCATACGCTCCCAGAATGTTACAGCACCATCCGGATTATATCCTGCCATTGCCATGAAAATGAGCCCTAAACGATCGGCTTCACTTTCCTGATTACGTGAATATTTCAACAGTGCAAGTTGGCCTCCAATACCGTAGAGCTGACCTATTACCTGTTGAGTACCTTGTGATGCTCCACCAACTGCAGCCCCCAAAATACCACCTCCTGCCTGAGCAAGGGTCATCTGTGAGTATCTTTCAGCTGCATGTTGTGCAATTGCGTGTGCTATTTCATGACCCATAACTGTTGCAAGTCCCGCTTCATTCTGAGTAACAGGTAAAATACCTGAATAGATTGCCACTTTTCCTCCTGGCATGCACCAAGCATTAATATCCTTGCTTTCTACCAGAGTAAACTGATACTTGTAATTGTACTTATCCCCGAAACCATTGGCCTGCATGTAGCGATTTATAGCCGAGGCAAGTTTGTTCCCAACTGTACTTACCCGCTGAGCATCCGTGCCCCTTGAGATCACTTTGGTAGAAGGATCAGAAAGAAATTGATTGTAGGCATTGGCAGCTTCATTTTGCAGAGCTGCATCATCCACCAGACTTAACTGGCTTCTACCTGTAAGCGGCACCTGAGAGCAGGAAAACAGAAAGATTCCGATCGCTGCCGCGATGATCAAGTTAAATTTTTTCATGATTAAGAATTAAATAATGTGATTAATGAGCTTTTCTCTTAAACAGATCTACTCTGGATTCTTTTCCTTTTAGAAGCCGCTCGATATTCTTTTGATGTGTAACTAAAATCAGTACACAAATACACATTCCATAAAGCAGGACAGAACGTATTGGAGATTGAAATATGAAAATTATACTGAGGGGAAATGAAAACCCTGCCATTATGGAACTCAGTGATACATATTTGAAAATGAGCAAAAATACAACAAAGGTAAGAACGCAAAGCATCGCTGCCTCCGAGTGTACTGCCAATATCATACCAAATAACGTGGCGACACCTTTCCCTCCCCTAAAACCCGCAAAAACAGGGAATAAGTGACCTAAAACTGCAGTTACCCCAAGGGCAAGCTGGTAATTCACAAATTGTACTGAATTTTGGGGACCGGTAACTGAAAGTCCGATGAGGTATGCAAGATTGGTTGCGGTATAACCTTTAAAAATATCGAGGAACATCACAGCAATACCAGCCTTTTTACCTAAGACCCTGAAAGTATTGGTCGCTCCGGCATTCCCACTTCCATATTCACGAACATCTATTCC
Source organism: Sphingobacteriales bacterium 16-39-50 (assembly GCA_002257025.1). GTDB lineage: Bacteria > Bacteroidota > Bacteroidia > Sphingobacteriales > Sphingobacteriaceae > Daejeonella. The sequence goes on from NCHA01000001.1 coordinate 750,735, forward strand.
ATAGAAAGCCTGACCAATCCATACGGCTGTAGGAATTGATCCGAAAAGATATGCAAGAATCAAGGCTGAGAGCGAGTAAATCGATATCATTCTTTACAATATTACAAATTCAATCAGGTCTATAAATGAAAAAATAAATTTAATTAAGGTTTGACTGCTTTCAGGCTCATATCCAGACTTTTTACAGAATGGGTTAATGCACCCATAGAAACATAATCGACACCGCAATTGGCATACTCTAATACATTATCTTCTGTAATACCACCCGAAGCCTCTGTAATGTAAGATCCATTTACCCGTTTTACAGCTTCTTTTAGTAATGAGAAACTAAAATTATCAAGTAAGATCCTGTCGATCTGACCAAACTGCATTACTTCTTTCAATTCTTCCAGATTTCTCACCTCCACTTCAACCGGAATGTTAATTTTATTCTCTTTTAAGTAATTCTGAGCAGATTTTATGGCATTACTAATGCCCCCAGCATAATCAACATGATTATCCTTGATCAGAATCATGTCATACAAGCCGAACCTGTGATTGACTCCCCCGCCTATCCTGACGGCCAGTTTTTCGAGATAACGAAGTCCCGGGGTAGTTTTGCGGGTATCCAGTACTTTAGTCCCGGTGCCTTCAAGGATTTTTACAATCCGATTAGTAGTGCTGGCTATACCACTCATTCTTTGCATAGTATTTAAAACCAAACGTTCAGCTTTAAGGATTGAATGAATACTCCCGCTCACATAAAATGCAATATCCCCAGGTTTTACAGTCTCACCATCCTGAATGAGAATATCAATCAGAAGTGTAGCATCAACCGCCTTAAATATTTCAATGGAAACATCAATACCTGCTATAATGCCATTGTCTTTGATCAACAGCTTCGCTTTACCGGTCTGGCCTTTAGGGATAGTTGAAAGTGAAGTATGATCACCATCACCAATATCCTCTGCCAGAGCATTCGAAATGAATGGCTCTAAAATTGCTTTGTCTAAATTCATTGTAATTGGTCAGGCAAAAATAGAAATACTTAATTACAATTCTTTATCGTTTTCTATAGTAATAGTTTTGATCAAAAATTGATTGCCATTTTTTGCCATTGAAATGGACACCCTTAATTTGTCCTCCCTTGACTGTAAAGAAAGCACTCCAAATTTATAATTTGAACTGGAACTAAGCCTGTGAACAACTTTTACTGAAACTGGCGAATGCTTGGAAAAAAAATCGCGAAGAATTAATTCTGCCTGTGCTTTTGAGTACTCACCTTCTTCAGAAAGTATCTCCATTTCAATCACACTTGCAAAATAACCTGCAATCTCTTTACTGTTTGAATCTTTGAAATAACCTGAAAGTGTATCAAAAACATCCTTCTGCCGTACCTCAGCAGGTGTAAATGAAAAAAAACAAGAAATAATACTAATGATTAGAATTTTCGCTCCCATTTTTTTTTAAAATAATAGCACTAAAAGTATGCCAGAAAACAAAAAAACAAATTTATTTAATTTGGGCTTATATTTGCATTGTGAAAAACAAAAAAGCAATCCTTCTGATCCTCGATGGCTGGGGCTATGGAAATCATGATAAATCTGATGCAGTAAGTGTAGCTAATACACCATTCTTCGACCATTTAATTAAAACCTACCCAAACTCTAAATTACAGGCTTCGGGAGAAGCGGTTGGCCTTCCTGCCGGACAAATGGGTAATTCTGAAGTTGGTCATATGAATCTGGGTGCTGGCAGGGTTATTTATCAGGAATTAGGACGTATAAATAAAGCTGTTAAAGACAATGAACTCAATGATCACCCGGTTCTGAAGGCAGCATTCAGTTATGCATTAAATGCTAAAAAGAATGTTCACTTCATCGGACTTTTATCTAATGGGGGAGTTCATTCTCATATTGATCATTTGAAAGGTTTATGCGATGCTGCCAAAGCCAATCAGGTAAAAAACGTCTTTATTCATGCTTTTATGGATGGGCGGGATACCGATCCGGCTTCAGGTTTACAGTTTATACAGGAATTGAATGCTCATCTCGAGCATTCAGTAGGTACCATTGCTTCTGCAATTGGGAGGTATTATGCCATGGACAGGGATAATCGCTGGGAACGGATTAAACTGGCATATGATCTTATGGTTCACGGTTCCGGTAAACCAAGTAATAATATTCCAGAAAGTATACAGCAGTCATATGACGACGGTATTAGTGATGAATTTATAGATCCAATCGTAAAAACTGACAATGATGGTATACCCATTGGCAAAATTGAACCGGGCGATGTAGTGATCTGTTTCAATTTTAGGACAGACCGGGGCAGAGAAATTACAAGTGCTCTAAGTCAGCAATCCTTTCCTGAATACAATATGCAGGCCCTGGATCTATACTATGTAACTATGACCACCTATGATGAAACATTTAAAAATGTTCATGTTGTATTTACCAAAGATGATCTTAACCAAACCCTTGGAGCCGTCCTGGAACAAAATCATAAAAATCAGATCAGAATTGCAGAAACTGAAAAATACCCGCACGTAACTTTCTTTTTCTCTGGCGGCAGAGAAAGGGAATTTATTAATGAGAAAAGAATTCTTATTCCTTCTCCAAAAGTTGCGACCTATGATCTTCAACCTGAGATGAGTGCAGCACAGATCGCAAATTCAATTTGTCCTGAACTTGAAAGTGGCTGGCCGGATTTCGTTTGTTTGAATTTTGCTAATCCGGATATGGTTGGACATACGGGCGTATTCGGTGCAGTAGTGAAAGCAGTAGAAACAGTTGACCGGTGTTTGGAACAAGTTGTTAAATGCGGAATAAAAAATGGTTATTCTTTCATTATTCTTGCAGATCATGGCAATGCAGACTACATGATCAATGAGGATGGCTCTCCAAATACCGCGCATACTACAAACCTTGTTCCCTGTATTTTGATAGATGAGGACTATAAACATATCAAAGATGGAAAGCTTGGGGATATAGCTCCTACAATCCTGAAATTAATGAATATTCAATCACCGGAAATAATGAGCGGTGAAGTACTGGTTTCTTAATGTACCGCAAACTATTTATCCTGCTCCTTATTTTCAATTCCTCCTGCTCAAACCGGGAAGAAATGAAAACAAAAACAGCTTTTTTTGACATAAAAGGATTTTTTGAATCTGAGGTTAAACGTCTGACAAACAAAAAATCAACTGTGAATAAAAGTGTCAGACAAAATGATCAGTCAGAAATTAAAATGAATCTTTCTGTAGACTGGGAGGATGAACTTGCTCTTTTCATTGCTTCAGATATAAACAAGCCGGCCTGGAAAGATAGTTATAAGATTAGCGGAGATAGTGTTCATTTCAACTATCTGGCAATTGATACGAATCTGCGAACCAGATCTGTAGAAATAAAAAAAGACAAACATGGACGGGCTGTTTTTTTCAAAATAAAAAACATGACCCGAAGCAAGCTTTATGAATCCTTAGAAGAACTAACCTATATTCCTGATTCAATTTACACGATCAATAAAGATCAAAGCGTGAGATTTCTTGGTAAGAACACTTATCAGATCAGTGGAACTGTGTTGAAATAAAATCAGGACTCTTGCTCCCTGCTATCCTGAAAAGCAGATAACTTTCTGTAAATGAATCCATAATAAATCATCAACACGAGTAGGCCGCTAATAAAAAATATTATAGCAAAGGGACGTAATGTATCATCATAATAAAACTCGCCAATCATCCATATGGTGTTAGCCATTATCCAGAAACAAACCGCAAGATTATGATAGAATTCAGAAACTATTTTTCTGAACTTAAAGGTGATGAAAAAAGCCAGAAATAACGTTGGGAAGATCATTATTATACCTAATACCCGCATATCCAAAACCCAACAGGTATCTTTTAGCAACCAGCAGGCTATGTGAAGGTTTTCGAACTTTCTGATTGATTTAAGCATCTGACAATATTCTGTTTCCGAATATCCTTAATTTTTCAATAAAAAAAGAAAGAGCACGTCTCATAAGCAAAGATCAGAATTAAAAAACAGAATTAAATTCTGATAATCCTCTATTCAATACTTTCAGGCAATAAAAAACGGCAATTTTCACATCGAAAATTGCCGTTTTAAGTTCTTCAAAAGATTGACTCAAGATTTAATTTGGCGACCTGTTGCCAAAAATGACTTATGAGACAGCCCCTTTTCTTTATATCATGATAAATATTATTTCAGATTCTGAAGGTAAATCTTTGCGTCTTCTAACTGAGTAATAATATCCCTGCGGTCAGGGGTGATTGTCAATACTTTTTCAAAATCTGAAATGCAGGACCTGAAAGAACCCGTTGCTTTGTTCTTGTCGTACAAACCCGGAATTTTTTGTCCCTTAAGCACACCGTAATCCCGATAAGCCACAGCCCTGTTCTGATATAGTTTAACATCATCAGCATTCAGGTCTATTGCTTTAGAAAAATCCTTGATAGAAGACAGAAGTAATTTCTCTCTATCAGCATTTGCAATTCCCTTTGTATCATTAGCCATGATGTTACTAGCTTTCCCTCTGTAATAATATGCACTGTTATCTGAAGGCTTCAAAGCAATTACTTTGTTAAACGTATTCACTGACTCTTTATATCTTGAAGAATGATAATAAGAGTACCCTAACATGTACAGGGTATTGACATCAGTCGAGTCTTTCGCAAGCGCCTTTTCAAGATTTGAAACTGCAGCTTTGAAATCCCCGTCAATTAAAGCCTTTTGGCCCATTTTGTGGTAAGCGGTCTGAGCGAAAGCAATATTCGCCGACAAAAGAATAATTAGTAAACCTGAAAATGATCTCATTTTAATTGGTGACAGTTTAAATTCGAAGGAATAACGATCCTTTACATTTATTATTTTAAATGTACGAATTTAGTTTCTCGATAGAAAAAAACTATGCCAATTAAATAAAATTTGTCAGAAAATTTGTCCGTATATTTCTTTTTACTGCCGATTTTAATGAATACCGGGATTTGGCACATACCTTGCACTTTTAGTTTTCAGGCTGATTTAATCGGCTTTTGATAAAATTCAACTGTCATAATGACGTTATTAAGATATAGATGAGTAACTACGATAACTTTGATTTCAACCGCACATTGCCTTTAATTAGTGAAGATACCGAGTTCTTTCCACTGATGTCACAGGAAGATGAGGAGGAAATGAACAATGAAGAAACACCCGACATTTTGTCGATTCTGCCTTTACGCAATACCGTATTATTTCCGGGGGTTGTAATTCCAATCACTGTTGGCAGGGATAAATCTATCAAACTGATTAAAGATGCTTATCGTGGTGAAAGAATAATTGGTGTCGTATCTCAAAAAGATGTGGGCATTGAAGATCCTGAATTCGAACAATTAAATCAGGTTGGTACTGTTGCTCTTATCATCAAAATGCTTCAGATGCCTGATGGCAATACTACCGTAATTATTCAGGGTAAACAGCGCTTTCGTCTGAATGAAGAAGTTCAAAGCGATCCTTACATTAAGGCTAGTATCCAAAAGTTTGAAGAAGTCCGCCCTAAGGCTGATAAAGAATTTAAGGCTCTAATGGCATCTATTAAAGAGATGGCCATGCAGATCATCCAACTTTCTCCAAATATTCCAAGTGAAGCAGGCATTGCTATTAAAAACATTGAAAGTTCATCATTTCTGATCAACTTCATTTCTTCCAATATGAATGCTGAGGTTTCTGCAAAACAGCAGATGCTGGAAGTTGCTAACCTTCATGATCGCGCAAAAATGGTTCTGGAGCATTTAACTCAGGAACTGCAGATGCAGGAACTGAAGAACCAGATCCAATCAAAAGTGCGTGTTGACCTCGACAAGCAGCAGCGCGATTATTTTCTTAATCAGCAGTTAAAAACGATTCAGGAAGAATTGGGTGGAAATTCCCCCGATCTGGAGATTGAAAATCTGAGAGATCGTGCCGCACTAAAAAAATGGAGTAAAGAAGCCGCGACCCACTTTAATAAAGAGGTTGAAAAACTGGCCAGAATGAATCCTGCGGCTGCAGATTACTCAATACAAATTAATTATCTGGAACTTCTCCTGGACCTTCCATGGAATGATTTCACGAAGGATAATTTTGATCTTAAACGGGCTTCTAAAATTCTTGAAAAAGATCATTATGGTCTTGATAAGGTAAAGCAGCGTATCATTGAATACTTAGCTGTTCTTAAGCTAAAACATAATATGAAGGCTCCAATCCTTTGTCTTGTAGGCCCTCCGGGAGTTGGTAAAACCTCTCTTGGTAAATCGATCGCGAAGGCTTTGGGCAGAAAATATGTCCGTATGGCTCTTGGTGGAATAAGAGATGAAGCCGAAATCAGGGGTCATCGTAAAACATACATTGGCGCGATGCCTGGTCGTATTATTCAATCCATAAAAAAAGCAGGCAGTTCAAACCCTGTTTTTGTACTTGATGAAATTGATAAAGTTGGAAATGATTTTCGTGGAGATCCATCATCAGCTCTTCTTGAAGTACTTGATCCTGAGCAAAATAATGCATTCTATGACCATTATGTAGAAGTCGATTATGACCTGTCGAGTGTAATGTTCATCGCAACAGCGAACTCTCTGAGCTCCATTCAACCGGCATTATTAGACCGGATGGAAATTATTGAGGTGAACGGGTATACGATTGAAGAAAAAATTGAGATTGCCAAACAACATCTCCTACCTAAACAGCGTGAACAACACGGCATAAAAGCAAAGGATATTAGCCTTAAAAATCAGGTTCTGGAAAAAGTAATTGAAGATTATACAAGAGAATCCGGAGTACGTGGCCTTGAGAAGAAAATAGGTTCATTGGTACGTGGAATTGCGACAAAAATTGCTATGGATCTTGAATATAACCCTGCAGTCAGCAAAACTGATGTAGAAACTATTCTTGGCTCGCCAATCTACGACAAAGACTTGTATGAAGGAAATGAAGTTGCCGGTGTGGTGACTGGTCTGGCCTGGACCCAGGTGGGTGGGGATATCTTGTTTATTGAAGCAAGTCTGAGTCCGGGGAAAGGAAAATTATCCCTGACTGGTAATCTGGGTGATGTTATGAAAGAATCTGCTACTATTGCAATGGCATACCTTCGTGCAAATGCGAGAAAATTCAATATTGATCATCGGGTATTTGATCAATGGGATGTGCATATACATGTTCCGGCGGGTGCTACACCAAAAGACGGACCATCGGCAGGAATTACTATGCTAACGGCATTGACCTCTGCATTCACACAACATAAGGTTAAACCTCATCTGGCTATGACCGGCGAAATCACACTTCGAGGCAAGGTATTACCTGTTGGTGGTATCAAGGAAAAGATCCTTGCTGCTAAAAGAGCTAATATCAAGGAAGTAATTCTCTCGAAATCTAACAGAAAAGATATTCAGGAGATCAAGGAAGATTATATCAGGGATATGCAATTTCATTATGTCAGTGAAATGAAAGAAGTTGTTGACCTGGCTTTATTTAAGGATAAGGTAAAGGATGCAATTGACTTGACTGTAAAAGAAACAGCCGGAAATCACACCAAATAAATAATCTTTGCATTCAAAACAGGATTAAAACTGTAATTGCAGTTTTAATCCTGCATATTCGGAGCTTTTGTTGAAATTGTGCCGGACCAAGAGAAACCATGATAATAAAACACAAATTCTTCATAATTACTATCTTATTTGTTTTCAATGCAGCAATTTCAAGCGCACAAGAAAGTTCCTATAAAAGCGAATTTGGTTTCATAAGTGATAATGATTCCTATCTGGCACAAGGTCAGGACAGGTATTATACTAATGGACTTTTTCTAAAATTCAGAACTGCGCTGGATCAGTCGGCACTAAAAAATTCAAAGCTGAATAAAGTCATTTGGGGGCTTGAAGCCGGACAAAAAATGTATAATCCTCAAACAGGAAGCATTCTGGATCCAGGTTTCATTGACCGGCCCTTTGCAGCTTACCTTTATGGTGGTGGGGCAGTCAACTTTCTTTTTAATTCAGAAAGTAATCTTAAACTAAGTATTCAGCTTGGAACCATTGGCCCATCAGCAAAAGGAAAAGAGGCTCAGGAGCTATTGCACAACACATTTGGCTTTTATGAAATTAATGGCTGGCAATGGCAGGTAAACAATGAATTCGGGATCAATTCAACCATCGAATTTAATAAGCTTATCAATCGATTGAAATCCGGAAAAACTGATTTCAGCCTTAACACCTATCTGAATGCCGGAAATACATTTGCCGGTATAGGTGCCGGAATACTTTTCCGTACTGGTACAATAAATCCACTTCATAGTTCAGCGAGCACACAAAGTACCATTTCAAATAATTCCAGAATAAAATTTGAAAAGGAGTTTTTTTTCTATGCAAAACCCATGCTTCATTATATTGCTTATGACGCAACAATTCAGGGTGGTATGTTCATAAATGATAAAGGGTCTGCAGTGTTTGATGTTAAACCAATGGTATTCAGCCAGCAGGCAGGTGCTGTATTTTCAAAGAACAGATGGACTGCCGACTTCTCTGTTATTTTCAAATCAAGGGAAATTAAGAGCAGTGCAAAAGCTCACCAGTATGGTTCATTTGCACTATTGTATAGGCTGGGTAAAGAATAATTAAGCCTGAGTTCTATATAAATTCCTGAGTGGAATGCTGGATGGTCCTTTTGCCGGGCTGTCCGTCCCGATGAAATACAGCTCCGGGTAAAATAAACCTTGCAGGAGGAGGTAGCTTCCGGCTATAGGTAATTTCAATCAGAACGCGATTTAATGCCGGAACTACTCCGAAGGAAAGGGCTGAACTAACCTATAACACGCAGGTATTGCTTTCCAAAATCAAATTATTTAGGCTCTAGAGCCTAGCTTGGATAATAATTATAACCGTATTATTTTACCCTTCCTTATATCGAATTCGCGTTAATTTAATCTTTAAAATAATCCCTCCTGCTGATTTTTTTCAAAGCATTCATGTGTTTAGATTTGAGCCTGCTTTCAATAGCTGAACGTTTGGGTTTTGTGGCCCTTCTGACTGCTGGCTGATATAAGGCATTTTTGATCAATTGCTGAAGTTTTACCAAACTTTTCTGCTTATTAAGCAACTGACTCCTCTCCTCTTCAGTAATAATCTGCAATATCCCTTCAGAATTTATCCTGTTGGCAAGTTTTTGCAATAAAATTTGCTTTTGCTCATCGGTAAATAGTAGAGATGCGCTGATGTCAAGATTGAGCTCCACTTTTGAGGAAACCTTATTCACATTCTGACCGCCTTTGCCTCCACTCCTTGATGTTTTGAAGCTGATCTCCTTTAATAAATTCTTTACCGGAAATTCCATCTTCAAAATTATGGATTCTCAAATCATAAACGACACCTTAGTCAGGTGTATTTCATAAATTATATCATCCGGAAATCGAAAGCAAATTCTATTTTTGCAGGAATGAGTAAAAACATAGTCATAGCCATAGATGGTTATTCATCCTGCGGAAAGAGTACTATAGCCAAAGCCCTGGCTAAAAAGCTGCATTTCATCTACATAGATACCGGTGCTATGTACCGTGCGGTAACCCTTTATTTCCTTAGGAATAAAATTGACCTGAATGACCCTATTGCCGTAGAAAGTGCTCTGGATAACATCCACATCAACTTTGAATACCGTGATGAACAAACTTTTGTCTTTTTAAATGAGGAAGATATTTCTGAGGAAATAAGACAAATGCCAGTATCTGAAAAAGTGAGTCAGGTTAGCGCAATCAAAGCTGTACGTACGGCAATGGTCAGGCAGCAGCAAAGAATGGGTAAATCCAAAAATATTATTATGGATGGCCGTGACATAGGTACTGTAGTCTTTCCGGATGCTACGCTAAAATTTTTCATGACTGCTGACCCGCAGATTCGTGCAGAGCGCCGATATAAAGAATTGATTAATAAAGGAGAAAAAGTTAGTTTGGAAGAGATCTATGCTAATCTTGCCCTGCGCGATCACCAGGATACCACCAGGGAGGAAAGTCCTTTAATACAGGCAGCAGATGCAATTGTGCTTGATAACTCAAATATTGATCAGGAAATGCAGCTGGAATTTGCTTTATCTTATATAAGACCATTATTGATTGATAAAAACACTCAATAATACCACTCAATTTAACCCAAGCCCTGTTTTAAGAGTACTTTAATCATAAGTCCTGCCAGCCTTAAGGTATAAATATCCAATATCCTCAGTCTAAATGAAAATAAAGCATAGAAATGTTTTTTATTAAAAATCTTATTTTCTACCTTTGCAGTCCGATTTAATAATCGGAAAAAGGAGATAAATTAATTAATGGCCAAAAAACTAGAAGCCGAAAAGGAGTTGACTGCTAAACAAGCGGAGCTACAAGGCGAAGAAACCACTACGGTTAAACAAAAGGAAACCATTGAATCAGAAGCTGATTCAGTGTCGATCGAAGAGATCAAATCAAAAACACTCATCACCCCTTCCGGCGATTTCGATTGGGATGCTGATGACAAAGGATTCGGTAATTACAGCGCTGCAGACCGTGAAAAGTTTGAAGAAATGTACGCCGGTACTTTCAACTCGATCAACAAAGGCGAGATTATTTCGGGAGTTGTTGTATCGATCAACAACAAAGACGTGGTATTGAACATTGGATTTAAATCTGATGGTTTGGTATCATTATCAGAATTCCGTGATACACCTGACTTGAAAATCGGTGACACTGTTGATGTATTTGTAGAATCACAGGAAGATGCTAACGGACAGTTGGTATTATCCCGTAAGCGTGCAAAAACACAACGTTCATGGGAAACAATCAATGAAGCTTTGGATCAGGACAAGATCATCACTGGTTTTGTTAAGAGCCGTACTAAAGGTGGATTAATTGTGGACATTATGGGTGTTGAAGCTTTCCTTCCGGGATCGCAGATCGACATCAAACCTATCCGCGATTACGATATCTATGTAGGTAAAACAATGGAATTCAAGGTTGTTAAAATCAATCATGAGTTTAAAAACGTTGTAGTATCACACAAGGTGTTGATTGAAGACGATTTAGAAAATCAAAAAACTGAGATCGTTGCAAAACTGGAAAAAGGACAAGTACTTGAAGGTACAGTTAAAAACATTACCGATTTCGGTGTGTTTATTGACCTTGGTGGCGTAGACGGTTTATTACACATAACTGATATTTCATGGGGCCGCATAGAGCATCCACGTGAAGTATTAAACCTTGATCAGAAGATCAATGTTGTTGTTTTAGACTTTGATGACGAGAAAAAACGTATCGCATTAGGATTAAAACAATTAACTCCACACCCTTGGGAAGCATTAGATACCGCTCTAGAGATCGGATCTAAAGTTAAAGGTAGAATCGTAACTGTTGCAGATTACGGAGCATTCCTTGAAATCACTCCGGGTGTTGAAGGTTTGATTCACGTTTCTGAAATGTCATGGTCTCAAAATCTGCGTAACCCACAGGAATTCCTGAAAGTTGGTGACGAAGTAGAAGCTCAGGTATTGACATTAGATCGTAACGAGCGTAAAATGAGCCTTGGTATCAAACAACTTACTCCTGATCCATGGAAAAACATCGGTGAGCGCTATCCTATCGGAAGCAAGCACAAAGCTGTTGTTAAGAACATGACCAATTTTGGTGTATTTGTTGAAATCGAAGAAGGTATCGACGGATTAATTCATATTTCTGATCTTTCATGGTCTAAGAAAGTTAATCACCCTAATGAATTCACCAAAGTTGGTGAAGAATTGGATGTGGTTGTTTTAGAACTTGATGAGGCTAACCGTAAACTGAGCTTAGGCCACAAACAGTTAGAAGAGAATCCTTGGGAAACTTTTGAAACCGTATTCACACTGGATTCTATCCACGAAGGTACTGTGTTAAAAGTAACTGATAAAGGTGCTATCATTGCTTTACCTTATGGTGTTGAAGGATTTGCTCCTACAAAACACATGGTTAAAGAAGATGGAAGTTCTGTTAAAGCTGAGGAAACTGCAGAATTCAGAATCATTGAATTTAACAAAGACTCTAAGCGTATTGTAGTTTCGCATGCCCGTATCTGGGAAGAAGCTAAAGCTGAAGAGCGCAAAGAAGAGTTCAACGCTAAAAAGAAAGAAGCTAAAGCAACAACTACAGCCGTTAAAAAGGTAAAAGAGTCTGTTGAAAAATCAACTTTAGGTGATCTAGGTGTATTGGCACAATTAAAAGAGAAGATGGAAGGTGCAGAAAGCAAAGCCAAGAAAGCTAAGAAAACTGAAGAAGATGCTGCTGCAAATACTGAAGTAGCAGAAGCTTCTGAAGAAAAAGCAGAATAAGCTAAATTCTTATAATCTTGAAAGCCCTGATTTTCATCAGGGCTTTTTTGTTTTATCTCATTTTCAACCCGATAAGCATCTGTCAACTGTCAATTATCAACTCTCCACTCTCAATTCCCTATTCCCTCTCCACACTTTTTTCCTAACATCTAAAGCTTACCCATAAACTTTTAGCTTATTCCTTTCTGCTTTTATCTTTTTTCCCTATTTTTGCTCAAATTAAACCAAGATGCAAAGACTCACACTGCTTGACGGTCCGAAATTCCAGATCACCATAAAGCGCCTTTGCCATCAGTTAATTGAAAATCACAATCTTTTTGAAAACTCTGTCATACTCGGTATACAGCCGCGTGGAATCTTTCTTGCTAAACGTATTGTTGAGGAATTAAAAATCAGTCTTCCTAAAGTTAAGATTGAAAGCGGAAACCTTGACATCACATTTTTCAGGGATGATTTCCGTCGCAAAGATGGATTATTGATACCCAGCAGTACAGAGATCGATTTTATTATTGAAGGCAAAAAGGTAATTCTGGTAGATGATGTACTATGGACCGGCAGAACCATAAGGGCAGCGATGGACGCGTTACAATCCTTTGGAAGGCCGGAAAAAGTAGAACTTCTTACTCTTGTCGACAGGCGTTTTTCAAGACACCTTCCAATTGAAGCCGATTATATCGGAATTAAGGTTGACACCATTGCCTCACAGAAAGTTATCGTAAGCTGGAAAGAAACTGATCATGAGGACAAAGTTATCTTACTATCAGAAAAATAATGGCAGAAGTAATTCAAACTTTAAGCACTAAACACCTGCTGGGGATAAAAGATCTTACCTCAAGAGATATTGAATTGATATTTGAAACGGCCGATACATTTAAGGATGTACTGAACAGACCCATAAAAAAGGTTCCTTCTCTGCGTGATATTACCATCGCCAATATTTTCTTTGAAAACTCTACCCGAACACGCCTTTCATTTGAACTTGCTCAGAAGAGGCTTTCGGCCGATATAGTAAACTTCGCCGCTTCCTCCTCATCTGTCAGTAAAGGAGAGACCCTGATCGACACCGTGAACAATATTCTGTCAATGAAAGTTGATATGGTTGTTATGAGACACCCTTACCCTGGTGCGGGGGTGTTTTTAAGCAAGCATGTTGATGCACAGATCGTGAATGCCGGGGATGGTGCGCACGAGCATCCAACTCAGGCACTTCTGGACGCCTTTTCAATCAGAGAGCGATATGGTGAGGTTAGAGGAAAGAAAATAGCGATAATTGGTGATGTGCTTCATTCAAGAGTTGCATTGTCAAATATTCTGTGCCTTCACAAATTAGGTGCTGAAGTAATGGTATGTGGCCCGAGCACCCTGATCCCAAGATATATTGGAACCTTGGGAGTTAAGGTTGAACATGATCTCATGAAAGCCCTGAAATGGTGCGATGTCGCCAACATGCTTCGTATACAACTCGAACGGCAGGATATTAAATACTTCCCATCGCTCAGGGAATACTCGATGATGTATGGTTTGAATAAACAAATCCTTAATTCACTGGATAAAGAAATTACCGTAATGCATCCCGGACCGATTAACCGCGGAGTGGAAATCACCAGCGATGTTGCTGACAGTAAACAGTCAATCATACTCGACCAGGTAGAAAATGGGGTAGCTATCCGAATGGCTGTATTATATCTACTGGCAAACCAGCGAAACAAATAATTCCATTTTTTTAAATCTGATCTTGAGGATTTTTTGGTCTCTAATAACATCAGTTATTATTTTTCGTTATAACTCTGTTTTCAACACATGTTAATTACTAATGTGAATAGCCTAAAGGCCTTTCGAGTAAATTAGCGATAATTATTTTGGTTACTTATGCTCAGACAATACGCAATCGTCACTCTCCTGCTTACATTATTAGCTGCTCCTCTCCTTGCTCAAAATACCGCCTGGATTGAAATAAATCAGTTTTACAAAGGTGGAATAGAATTATTGGATCAGGGGAAATACGCCGCAGCATCGCAACAGTTCAGCCGTGTCGGCCAGTTTGAACAAACAAGCTCTGCCAGGCCAGAATCCAATCCAGATTTAACTCTGCTGAAAGAAAATGCTCAATTCTATATGGCCTTATGCGCACTTGAATTAGACAATAGCAATGCAGAATCGCTGTTTATTGACTTTATAGATAAATATCCTGCTAGTAATTATACAAAGCTTGCTTATTATCATCTAGGTAGATCTTATTTTGCAAGGAAGAACTATCCTAAAGTAATTGAATGGTTAACAAAACTGGAAGGGAACAATATTTCAGGAAAAGAATCTGCTGAGTACAGGTATAAACTGGCTTACTCCTATTTTGAGATCAAAGACAATGATAAAGCAAAACCAATATTTGCTGAACTGAGAAACGAGAAAAGCACGTATAACGAGCTTTCTATTTATTATTATGCTTACATCAGCTACCTGCAAAAAGATTACAAAACTGCTTTAACTGAGTTTGAAAGATTAAAGGGTTCAAAGCCTTATGAAAGCAGCTATCCCTACTATATTTCGGCAATGTACTTTCTGGATCAGCGTTATGACGATGTTCTTAATTATGCCATACCCATATTAAAATCTACAAAACAACTTTATGAAACAGAAATGTTTCGGATAGTAGGCGCATCATTTTTTGCGAAGTCTGATTACACCAATGCAGGTGCCTATTACAAAAGCTTTCAAAAGAACGATCAGGGCAAAACCCAGAATAATCAGGATAATTATCAGATCGGTTATACCTGGTTTAAACTGAAAGACTATAAGAATGCTATTATTGAGCTGGAAAAACTCGAAACAACAGATCAATATTTCCAAAGTGGAATGATTGCTCTGGGCGAATCTTTTCTAAAGACCGGTAATAAACAGGGTGCCAGAAGTGCCTTTTTTAAAGCTTCAAGATTAAACTTTGATAAAAAATTACAGGAAGAAGGCCTGTTTAATTATGCAAAACTATCTTATGAGCTTGACTTTCATCAGGTTGCACTAGATGCTACTCAGCAATTTATTAAAACATACTCCTATTCAGATAAACTGGATGAGGCTAAAATTCTTCTTGGCGAAATCCTGCTCACCACCAAAAATTACAAAGATGCAATCGATATTCTTGAGAGCATTCCGAACAGGAACAAGGAGGCCAATGCTGTTTATCAGAAAGTTACTTATTTCCGTGGACTTGAATATTATAACGAACGGGCCTTTCAAAATGGAATTTCCATGTTTATGCGCTCAAATACAAATGTGGTAGATAATGAGATCCACGCACTTTCAACTTACTGGCTTGCAGAAGCTATGTACGAAGTCAGGAAGTTTGGAGAATCTGTTGGCAATTTTGAGAAGTTCATGAATCTCCCTGCTGCAAAAAAGACGGATGTATACAATTTTGCTCATTACGCGCTGGCATACGCTGCATTTGAACATGAAAGTTATAGAAAAGCTGCTACTTACTTCAAGCGCTTTCTTCAGGGAAATGAAAAAGATATCAATACGATTAATGATGCTGTTCTCCGGCTGGCAGACTCCTATTTTGTATTAAAGGATTACGGTGATGCTTTGGGTTATTATGACCGGATCATCTCCTACAAAACTTCGAGTGAGGATTATGCACTGTTTCAGCGGGGCATGATTCAGGGCTTACAAGGTCAGAATGACTTAAAAATTGCTACCCATCTATCATTATTAGAGCAATTTCCAAAATCAAATTATTCGGATGATGCCGGATTTGAAATCGCATATACCTATTTTATCAAAGGTGATTACGAAATTGCCAAAACTGATCTTGGTGCCCTAATAGAAAAATACCCGCGAAGCAGTTATGTTCCAAGAGCATTATTCACAATAGGCCTGGTGGAGTTGAATCAGGACCAGGAGGAATCTGCCCTGATCACCTTTAAGCGTGTTATTAGTGAATACTCAACCACTGATGAAGCGAAACTGGCACTTGAGTCGATTAAGAACATTTATCTGCAAAGATCAGATGCAGCAGGATTTCTGGATTACGCAAACAGTACCAGTATTGGAAACCTGAGTTCTTATGAACAGGATAATATTACCTTCCAGGCAGCAAACAACCGCTTTCTAAACGGAGATTATCAGGGTACTTTTGAGTCAGTTAATGCCTACTTCGATAAATTCCCGAAAGCTGTACATGATAAACACGCTAAATTCATCAGAGCTGAAAGTTTGGTACGGCTGAAACGCCCGGATGAAGCTATTCCTGATTATGAATATATCCTGAACGACTGGACAAGCGATTATACCGAAAAGGCATTGATGAGCATTGCCAAAATTTACATCGCACAGAAAAAGTATAATGAAGCTATTGTGCATCTTAAAAAACTGGAATTAACTTCAGAATACAAGTCAAATTACAATTTCGCAGTTAACCACCTGATGGAAGCCTATGCAAGCATGAATTTGCCTGATGAGACTCTTAAATACGTTAAATTCATTCGAGAATCTGAAAAATCATCTGAAGAAGATATTTTCAGAGCAGGTTTATACGCCGGAAAAGCGAATCTGGCAATCGGCGATACTATTCAGGCTGTAAAAGAGATAGAAGCCATTGTAGATAGTACCCAAACTGTTACAGGTGCTGAGGCGAAATATATCATGGCAGAACTCCAGTATAAAAAACACGAATACAAAAAATCACTGGCTACTGCATTTGATCTGACAAATAAAATGCCATCCCATGACTATTGGGTTGCGAAAACCTATATCCTGATCGCTGATAATTATGTAGCAATGAAGGATATTTTTCAGGCAAAAAGCACCCTGCAAAGTATCATTGAGAATTATGAGAATAAGGAAGATGATATTCTGACCCTGGCTACAGAAAAGTTGGATTTACTGAATAAACGTACTAAATAATGAATACAAATACATTTAAATATACTCTGTTTTTAAGCCTATTTAGTTTATCGGTATTGAGCAGTGCGCAGGACAAAAAAGATCAGACTCCCCCGCCTCAGCGGCCGCCTGCCGGTGGAACACTTATTGAAGAAATTGAGGTTGTCAGGCCGTATAAACCTGTCCTTGCTGATGCTGTTAAAATCAGAAGGAATCCGGATATGAATACAGTGGCGGCATTTAAACCGGTGCTTACCTATAATATTATCGATAAAAAACTTGATTTAAATACCAATATTAAAGAGTTACAGGCACAGAAAATGGCAGATGAGCCAGCAGTTGTTCTGGTTAATAACTATGCAAAAGTCGGTGCGGGAAATTTCAATACTGCCTTGGGTGAGGTCTATATCAATACCGGCAGGGATGAAGCCTTGCAAGGCGGAGCATTTTTTAAACACCTTTCACAGGAAGGCAATCTAAGTATGCAGCAATTTTCGAAACAGGAATTTGGCTTGTTTGGAAGATCAATAGCTGATGACTATTCACTTAGCGGAAGATTGATCTACGACAGAAATGCTACTAACTTTTATGGCTTTGACCCGGCTTCTTCGATCCCTGCCGATATGAGCAAACAACGCTTCAGTACAATTGGTGCAGAAGCTGAGATAGCAAACAACTATTCTGAATCTTCATCTGTCAATTATTCTGCTAATATCAATGCCTACCAATTCAGTAATATTGATGATGCACGCGAAAGTTCAGTTTTGCTACGTGGCTCACTGAACAAATCTGTAAAACAATCTAACCTGGGTGTAAACGCTTCAGTAGATATGACCTCTACAAAAGACCTTGCATATAAGGTAGGAAACAATATCCTTCGAGCCAATCCCTACATAAAACTTAAGGCAAGTGGCTTTAACCTGGATCTTGGAGTAAATATTGTACAGGAATTTGGGACCCAATCGAGGCTCAATATTTTCCCTGCAGTCTCTGCCGAACTTCCAATAATTGAGGGATATGCTACCATATTTGCAGGTGTTAACGGTGATGTTTTAAAGACAAGTTTGAGAGAGCTTGCCTTTGAAAATCTTTATTTGAATAAAAATATTGCCATAAAAAATTCCCTCGAGAAAATGAATGTTTATGGTGGTGTAAAAGGAAATGCCAGTGCTGAATTCGGTTATAAAATAATGGCCTGGTACAAAACAATGGAGGATCTTCAATTATTTGTAAATAGTCCGGCGCTCATAAATAGATTCGAAACCATTTACGATAACGGTCAAAGTAAAATTCTAGGCATTGAAGGTGAAATAAATGTAAAAGCATCAGAATTTCTAAATATGACTGCCAGGGCTCAACTATTTGATTATACTCTTGCTACAGAGCAGGAAGCATGGTTTAAACCAAAACTCCGCCTGATGTCAAACGCGAGATTTCAGATAAACCGAAAAGTGATCATTGATGCTGAGGCTTTATTTCAGGAGGAAGTTTATGGCAGAATAAATGGCGCAAGCCCGGGAACATTTACATCCAAAAGTATAAATGGATTTATTGACCTGAGTGCGGGTGCAGAATATAAGGTGAATCAAAAATTCGGAGTTTATATACGGGCCAATAATCTTACCGGCCAGTCCTATCAAAGATTTCTGTATTATCCAAAGCTGGGCATGAATATTCTTGGAGGATTAAATTATGCGTTCTGATGCATTTTTTTGCTAATGAAAATTAAAAATTAACTTTACCCATCAATGGAAATCGGACTTTACATCGCAGAATTGTTAGGTGAGCAGGATGAAGTAAGCGTCGCTGGTTTAGGTACTTTTTATAAAGAGAGAGTTGCCGGTACATTTGATAAGCATAGTAATTTATTTTATCCGCCCTCCTATCGTTTATCTTTCAAAAAAGATGTTTTCAGCTTTTCAGGTCTGAGTGAATATATCAGCAGGAAGAGAAATCTTAGTATTTCTTCATCTGAAGAACTGATCAAGAAATTCACCGAAACTATCCTGAATGTATTAAATGGGTCTGATGCAGTTGAAATTAATCACCTAGGGAGCCTTTATAAAATTAACGACCAACTGACTTTTAAGGCTTCGGATAGTTTTGGTATTGCTGATAAATTTTATGGTTTAAAACCAATTCCTGAGCATAATATAACCGTTGTATCCCTGCCAGAAAAAGATTTAAAAGCAGAACTTACTGAAAGTAAATTACATGCTCAAAGTGAAGAACCTGAGCAGGAACTATTTGAAGAGGCACCTAAAGCCAGGCTTATACCGATCCTTGTAATTAGCATCCTGGCAATTATTGCCTCCCTTCTTGCCTTATTCTATTTTGACAAGAATTTCCATCATTTTGTAAAGGATATACTATCACCTAAAGTTAAACCTGCGGCTGTAATTGAACCAATTATCGATACAACTACTGCTTCAATAGCATCATCAGATAGTATTTCTGGCCCGCTTGATAGTAGCAGGACCAAAAAGAATGAAATACAGGAAGAAACCAATGCAAGCCTGGATTCGAAACCGGTAGATCCATCACTTGAGGAAAAAATTCCGGCAGCTAAGCAGGATATTAGTTACGAAATAATAGTAGCGGCATTTTCCAGAAAAATTGATGCTGAAACTTATATTAAAGAGATGAATTCAAAAGGTATTAAAGCAAAGATAGTAGAGAACTTACCCGGAAAGATGCACAAGATTAGCCTTGGGACATTTAATGAGGAAGAGGCGGCTACCCTTGAGCTTAATCGTATTCAAAAAGAGATAAATAAAGATGCCTGGATAGCCAGGGTTAAACCGTTAATAAATCAATAAGAATGTTACTACTGCAAATTGACACTTTAAATCCCGTAGCTGATACCGCAGCTTCTACCATTCAAACAATGCCAACCGGTGAAGAATTGAGATTCATTGAGCTCCTGTTCAAAGGCGGCTGGGTAATGTTGCCGCTCGCACTTCTGGCCTTCATGGGTCTGGTCATTTTTGTGGAACGTTATTTAACTATCCGCAAAGCCTCAAAAGATGAAATGAATCTTATGCTACAGGTTAAGCAGAGTATTAAATCTGCCAAACTCGATTCTGCACTGGCCATTTGCAGAAATAGCAACACCCCCTTAGGAAGAATGCTTGAGAAGGGTTTGCTGCGTATCGGAAGGCCAATTAAAGATATTGAGGGTGCCATCGAAAATGTTGGTAAACTCGAGGTATCAAAACTGGAAAAAAATATAAGCATACTTGGTATCATTGCCGGAATTGCACCAATGCTCGGTTTCGTTGGTACAATTATTGGTGTAATTACTATCTTCCATGAGGTCTCTGTAAAGGGAATAATTGAGATTGGAACCATATCAGGTGGTCTTTATGTTAAAATGATCACATCGGCTACCGGGCTGATTATCGGTATTATTGCCTACGTACTGTATCATATATTGAATATTATGGTAGACCGGATTATCCTGAAAATGGAGACCGATGCCATTGAATTTATTGACTTGTTGGAGGAACCTGGCAAATGAATTTAAGAAAACGACAAAGAGGGAACGTTGAGGTTCACACATCAGCACTGAACGACATCATGTTTTTCCTGCTGCTGTTCTTTCTGCTGGCTTCTGCTGTAGCCAATCCCAATGTGGTTAAGTTATTTTTACCGAGATCCAGTTCCGGGCAATCCATTCCACAGAAAACGATCAATGTTTCAATAACTAAGGACCTTGAATATTATGTTGAGAAAAAACAGGTTGATGCAGCAAATCTGCTGCAAAGCATAGAAGTCTATCAAAAAGCAGCTCCTGACTTAACCATCATATTGTACGCCGATCGTACAATAGCTATTGAAAATGTGATCGAATTGACGGATATTGCAAATAAACTGAAGGTAAAACTTGTTTTAGCTACAGAAACAAAAAAATGATAGAATACCGCCGACAGGAAGAAAATAATTACCCGAAAGCATATGCCATTTCTACAGGTATAATGCTTACTTTTTTGGTGATTAGCTATTTTATTGTTGCAAGTCGGGTTGAGCCGGATACTGGTACTGGAGGAATAATAGTGAATTATGGTACTTCTGAATTCGGCATGGGGGATGATTACATGAGCGTTGAAGAGCCCTCTAGCTCTCCTGATGCTAACAGTACTTCACCTGATAAGGTTATCATGGAGAATACCACTTCAAACGAATCTAATTCAGAAGTTTCAGACAAAACAATTGCCACTCAGGATAACGAAGATGCCCCCGAAGTGATAACAAAAGAAAAGAGTAGTGCTAAGGCTCCCGCTATCACCACTCCTGCGAAAGAAAATAAACCTGTAGTTAATCAAAATGCTCTATACAAGGGCAAGAAAAATGACGGATTGGGTAAAGGCGATGGAACTGGCACAGTTGCAGGAAATCAGGGAAGTACTAACGGCGATCCATTGTCGCCCGATTATGGTGAAGGAGGCTCAGGAAATGGCCCTTACAGTCTTGATCTTAAGAGCCGGAGATTCACAAATCTGACACCACCAAAAGATAGCGGCCAGAAATATGGCCGGGTAGCTGTACGGATTTTTGTAGATAAAAATGGGGTTGTTGTAAACGCAATTCCCGGAGTAAAAGGTACCACCTTGTCTGATAAGGAAATCTGGGAAAAATGCCGCCTGGCGGTCATTGGATCTTCATTAAACAAGCTTGAATCAGCACCAGAGGTGCAAATTGGGGTGGTAATGTTCAATTTCAAGGTAAAATAAGTCTATCACTATAGGCTGATCAATGCATATGCCTGAAAATACCTCTGATAAGCCAAAGCCGGAAGAACCCTTTGATTCTTACGCAGATGTGATTTCCTACTTATATTCCCGTCTCCCAATGTTTTCGCGTCTGGGTGCGGATGCAATAAAAGCAGATCTGATCAATACCGAAAAATTTTGTACCCATCTTTCTGAACCTCAGAATAAATTCAAATCGGTACATATTGGTGGAACCAATGGAAAGGGTTCTTCATCACATATGTTAGCCGCAATCCTTCAAACAGCCGATTATAAAACCGGTCTATATACCTCTCCGCATCTTAAAGACTTCAGGGAACGAATCCGCATCAATGGCAAAATGATCTCAGAACAGGAAGTTTTGGAATTTGTAAATGAAAATTATGAATTTATAGAAAATCTTGAGCCCTCCTTTTTTGAAGTAACTGTTGCGATGGCTTTCCACCATTTTGCTGTCAATGAGGTAGATATTGCAATTATTGAGGTTGGATTAGGCGGAAGGCTGGACTCAACCAATGTAATCCATCCGGAGCTTTCCCTGATCAGCAATATTGCTTTCGACCACATGAATATTCTGGGGAATACCCTGCCTCTGATCGCCGGAGAAAAAGCCGGGATCATAAAAAAGGGAGTGCCTGCAATAATCAGTCAGAAACAGGATGAAGTAGCAGATGTTTTTATCAAAAAGGCAGCAGAGCAGCAATCAAAAATTATATTTGCAAGTGAAGAATGGTTAATAAAAAAGAGTAATGTCCAACAAAATTCACCTGAATTTTTAAAAGTAGATATCAGTCAGAAAAATAATGCAATTCCACCATATTTCAGCTTTCCTACCATTGAACTAGACCTTACAGGAACTTACCAGTTAAAAAACCTTGGAGGTGTTTTAAGCACTGTGAAGCAGTTAAGGGAGCTTGGTTATCAAATCTCCGATCAGAATATTTCTGAAGCCCTGAGGCAGGTAAAGGCCTTGACAGGGCTAATGGGACGCTGGCAGATGCTACAGGAAGCTCCTTTAGTTATCTGTGATACCGGACACAATGAAGACGGGATTAGAGAAGTATTGAAGAATATTGAACAGTGCTCCTTTAACCAGCTCCATATGGTTATTGGAATGCTTCGTGATAAGGACAGCTCCGGAATTTTGAAAATGCTTCCTGAAAAGGCCAGATATTACTTTTGTCAACCTGATTTACCCAGGGCAAAGCCAGCAATTGAACTGAGAGATGAGGCCAAAACTTATAATTTGCAAGGTGAATATTATTCTTCTGTAGGTTATGCTTTAGAGGCAGCAAAAAAATGTGCCGGAAAGAATGATCTGATCTTTGTTGGCGGCAGTACCTTTGTGGTCGCAGAGGTTGTTTAACCATTCGCATAGATCCCCAAGTATCCAGTTCTAATAATTAAGGTCCTGATTATGGATTCTTCAATATTTTATCATCAAATGAAATATAAACTCAAAGCTGATGATAAGTTTCACTCAAAATTTATACAGGAACCAGTGGCTGGATCTTGTATTCAAAAATCGCAATAAGGCCTACGGCGCTTATGAATTGAGAAAGAACAATGCCGAAACTACGGTTAAAGCTTTCCTTTATGCTGCCGGATTCTTCTCTGTTCTGGTAATTACTCCCTGGCTCATTCATGTGTTATCTAAAACGAACCCGGTAGCAGAGAATAACGAACTGATAAAGATCATAGAAGTAAACCTTATTTCCAGAATCAAGGAGGTAAAACCTGAAACTAAGCCAATTAATAAAGCTCCATCCAAACCGGTACAGCATAAAAGTATTCAGTATGCAAAAATGAATGTAGTTCCTGAAAATCAGGCAGAATCTGATATCCCTACAAAAGAGCAGCTGAATGAGGCTGTGATCAGCACAACGAATAGCTATGGAGAAGAGAGTTTAAACTTAAACCCAACAGACATTCAGGAAACTGGTCCTGCCATAACAGGAAATCCGGCTTCAACAGCTGAAAACATGGAACTCCATACCCTGGACGGCATTGAAAACTATCCTGAATTTCCAGGTGGTCATTCAGCATTTATCAAATTTCTGAGCAGGAACTTAAAATACCCTGGAATTGCCGTTGAAAAGGGAATTGAAGGAAAAGTTCTGATAAGTTTCATCATTGAAAAAAACGGCAGGCTTTCAAACATTAAAATCCTTCGTGGAATTGGTTATGGATGTGATGAAGAAGCAATCAGAGTGCTTGAAAAATCTCCGGAATGGAAACCAGGAATTCAAAACAAGCAAAAAGTGAGGGTAGCCTATACACTACCCATCAATTTCAACTTGCCTTAATATCAAATTATTTTACTGTGCAAGATAGCCACCGTCAATTGGATAATACGATCCGGTAACGAAGGAAGACTTATCAGATCCTAACCAAAGAATAAGCTCTGCGATTTCTTCTGATTCTCCCAATCTGCCAATTGGATGTAATCCAACAATCGCTTTGAGAGTAGCCTCATCCAGCGCATTCATTACCATCGGCGTTTTAATATAACCAGGTCCAACCGAATTGACACGAATTTTCTGATCTGCATATTCCAAGGCAGCGGCTTTTGTCAAACCAACAACACCATGTTTGGCTGCTACATAGGCTGGTGAAAATTTGGTACCTGCAGCACCAAGAATTGAGGCAATATTGACTACACTACCTCCACCCGATTTCAGCATAGCTGGAATCTGATATTTCAATCCGTAAAAAACTCCGGATAGATTCGTATCAATCACCTTTTGCCAGCCATCGATAGGATAATCAGCAACAGTACTTAATGGTCCTCCAATGCCCGCATTGTTAACTGCAATATGCAATGCACCGTATTTCACAACTGTCTGTTCAACCAGATTCCGGTTGTCTTCGGCTTTGCTGGTATCTGCCTTCATAAAGAAAGCCTGTCCTCCAGCCTTATTAATCTCTTCAACAACTGCATTACCATGTTCTTCATTTATATCAGAAACAACCACTTTGGCACCTTCTCTGGCAAACAAAATTGCTGCTGCCCTTCCAATACCCGATCCTGATCCGGTAATAATTGCGACTTTATCATTCAAACTTCCCATAGTATATGATTTTTAGAATGATGCAAATATCCGGATAATCAATAATCAGGAACATGACGAAGATCATCTGATTTAGGAGTATTAGTCACATATCCCCGATAAACAAATAACTTAACCTGAATAAGAATTTTAAGAAATCAGATAATTATGTCCCTTTCTTATCAAAAGCTTTCCACATATAAAATACAGGAACACCGGTCAAGACTACGATCAGACCAGGCCATGTAAAATTAGGTTTAAAGATAATGAGCAGAGTACAAAAACAGATTCCCATAACAATATAGACAGCAGGAAGGAAAGGATATCCAAACGCTTTATATGGCCTCTCTGCATCAGGACGTTTTGCCCTCAAAATATAAATGCCAATAATAGTCAGAACATAAAATATAACAACTACAAAAGAGATCATATCCAGAAGGTCTCCATACCTGCCACTCAAACAAAGTGCTGATGCTACGAGGCATTGCAGCCATAAACCGAATTCAGGTACGGCATGTTTATTGAGTGATGCAGTCTTCTTAAAAAACAGACCATCGCTGGCCATGGTATGGTAAACTCTGGCCCCTGCAAGAATTAATCCGTTATTACATCCAAACGTGGACACCATGATCATCAATGCAATAATTACAGTACCTATATTACCAAATATTACACTTGAAGCTGCAACAGCAACCCTGTCCTTATCAGCTGTAGCGATCTCCTGTAATGGCAAAACCGCCATATAAACCAAATTAGCAAGAACGTAAATAACAGTAACAATCAGGGTACCCAAAAATAAACTTAGTCCGATATTACGTTTGGGATTTTTAACCTCACCGGCAATAAAAGTGATATTATTCCAGGCATCACTGCTGAAAATAGAGCCCACCATGGCCGCGGCAACAGCACCTAAAGCAGCCACAAGGGTATACGATCCAAATGTTCCATCAACATTCAATTTTTGCATACTCCAGGCATTTGCCCAATTAGCTTCCCAAATATCGGGCTTGAGCATGATGAAACCGAAAATGATCAAACCAAATAAACTCACAAGCTTCGTCATAGTAAAGGAAGTCTGAATAATTTTACCACCCTTTACCCCTTTTGTATTTATATAGGTCAGTAAAATAATAATTACAATAGCCAGAACCTGTGCAGGTGAAACTGTTATTGAACCAAGCTTAAATAAAATGATATCCTCACTAACGGCAGGCCAGAGATAGGCTGTAAATTTAGAAAAGGCAACCCCAACGGCAGCGATAGTACCGGTTTGAATCACTGCAAAAAAACTCCATCCATACAAAAAGCCAACCAGCGGATTATAAGCTTCTTTCAGGTAAACATATTGCCCCCCTGCCTTAGGAAACATGGAACTTAACTCCCCGTAGCTTACAGCAGCAATCAATGTCATCAAACCGGTTATCAGCCACACGGCAATAAGCCAACCTGCAGAACCCACATTTCGTGTTATATCAGCAGTTACAATAAAAATACCTGACCCGATCATACTTCCTGCAACCAGTAAGGTTGCATCCAGCAGACCAAGCTCACGCTTCATTTCATTTTGCTCTGATTTTTCATTCATACCAACTATATCTTTTATTTAAGATTAAACTTACATTAAAAAAATACCTCAAAACCAATTAATTTAACCCAAATCAATTTTTCCTTAATAAACACAAAAAAAAAAATAATAATCATAAATAAATAATTAACGTAACTATCTCATAATCAGTACCTATACAAATAAGTGTTGATAAATCTTACTGAATATCATAACATTATGAATTTCTATGTTTGATTAATAGAATAAGCCTGCTATTTTTGCCGTTCGTAAAAGAAAAAATATCAATAATAAATAGAGATTTCTATGGAGTTTTTACAAAACAATTTAATTTATTTAATACCTGCAATGGGTGTTTTCGGTATTATAGTAATGGCCATTAAATCGGCATGGGTTACTAAACAGGATGCCGGAGATGAAAACATGCAAAGACTTTCAGGTTATATTGCAGATGGTGCCATGGCCTTTTTGAAAGCTGAATGGAAAGTGTTAGGATATTTCTCTGCTATTGCCGCCATCTTATTAGCTTATTCAGGCACCCTGGTTGAAACATCAAGCTGGGTTATCTCTATTTCATTCATCATCGGTGCATTTACATCTGCTCTTGCAGGATACATCGGAATGAATATCGCAACCAAGGCAAACGTTCGAACAACACAAGCTGCCAGAACTAGTCTGGCAAGCGCTTTAAAGGTTTCATTTACCGGTGGAAGTGTAATGGGTATTGGAGTTGCCGGACTTGCTGTGCTTGGATTAGGAAGTTTATTCATTGTATTTTATCAGATATATGTTATTAACACCGGAGCAAGTGTTAATGGCAAGGAAATGGAAAAAGCACTTGAGGTTTTAGCCGGCTTTTCGCTTGGTGCTGAGTCAATTGCACTTTTTGCCCGTGTTGGTGGTGGTATATATACTAAAGCTGCTGATGTTGGTGCTGACCTTGTAGGTAAAGTTGAAGCAGGTATTCCTGAAGATGACGTACGTAACCCGGCTACCATTGCCGATAACGTAGGTGATAACGTAGGTGACGTAGCAGGTATGGGTGCCGATCTTTTCGGTTCTTATGTTGCCACTATTCTTGCAACAATGATCCTGGGCCGTGAAATCACCTCGGTTGATAATTTTGGTGGAATTGCTCCTATCCTATTACCTATGCTCATCGCCGGTCTTGGACTTATTTTATCAATTGTAGCAACTGCATTTGTGAAAATCAGCAAAGAAACCGACAGTGTTCAAAATGCACTCAATATGGGTAACTGGTCATCAATCGTTTTAACTGCGATTGTTTCCTTTTTTGCAGTGAACTGGATGCTTCCTGATAACATGGTTATCCGTGGTTTCGAATTCAGCAAAATGGATGTTTTTTACGCAATCATTGTAGGATTGGTTGTAGGAACTTTAATGAGCTTAATCACTGAGTATTATACGGCAATGGGTAAGCGCCCGGTATTAAGCATCATTCGCCAGTCGTCAACCGGTCATGCTACTAACATTATTGCAGGACTATCTGTAGGAATGGAATCAACAGTATTGCCAATTCTTGTACTTGCAGGAGGTATTTATGGTTCATTCTACTTTGCAGGTTTCTATGGTGTAGCGATTGCTGCGGCAGGAATGATGGCTACTACAGCAATGCAATTATCAATTGATGCATTCGGACCGATTGCTGATAATGCGGGTGGTATTGCCGAGATGAGTGGTCTGCCGCCGGAAGTTAGAGAGCGCACCGATAATCTGGATGCTGTTGGTAATACAACTGCAGCTACAGGTAAGGGTTTTGCTATTGCATCAGCAGCACTGACCTCACTGGCCTTATTTGCCGCATTCGTTGGGGTTGCAGGTATCGATCATATTGATATATATAAAGCAGATGTTCTTGCAGGTTTATTTGTTGGAGGTATGATTCCATTCATCTTCTCAGCACTTTGTATCTCAGCTGTAGGTAGAGCCGCTATGGATATGGTAAACGAAGTTAGAAGACAATTCCGTGAGATTCCGGGAATTATGGAGTACAAAGCAAAGCCAGAATATGAAAAATGCGTGGCTATATCTACTAAAGCATCAATTCGTGAGATGATGCTTCCGGGAGCTATTGCTCTGATTGTTCCAATCATCATTGGTTTTACTTTCGGACCAGAAGTATTGGGTGGATTACTTGCAGGTGTTACTGTTTCAGGTGTTTTGATGGGTATGTTCCAGTCGAATGCAGGTGGTGCATGGGATAATGCAAAAAAGTCATTCGAAGCAGGTGTTGAAATTAATGGTGAGATGTATTACAAAAAATCGGAACCACATAAAGCCTCTGTTACCGGCGATACAGTTGGAGATCCTTTCAAGGATACATCCGGCCCCTCGATGAACATTCTGATTAAACTGATGTCAATCGTTTCCCTTATCATTGCTCCGCACATTTCAGCAGGCACTTCACATCAGGTAAAAGTTGAGGTCAGAAAAGAAATGAAGATCATCAATACTGTTGACCAGTCAGGTAACACTGTTACAGACACTTTAATTAACAAAACCGAAACAATCAGCAGATAATTAAAAAAACAAAAAAAAAGCAGAAGGAGTTTTATAAAATTTCTTCTGCTTTTTTGGTTTAATAAGATTTGTTAAACCTGTATACAAATGATTCTGAATACATTCAGTCATTCATATACAGGTTTTATAATTCCGATTAAATTAATTAGGTTTGAAATCTTTAAAACCACAAACCATCTAAAATATAAACTAAACCAATTCATATGTTCCACAAAAAATCCATTGAACAGTTAATGTTCGAATCCAATGAAACGGGTGCAGGCACATTAAAACGTTCACTTAGTAGTGTTAATCTGGTTGCGCTTGGAATTGGTGCAATTATTGGCGCCGGCCTATTTTCATTAACTGGAATAGCCGCTGCAGAGAATGCAGGACCGGCAGTAACCATTTCATTTGCACTTGCCGCGTTCGCCTGTGCATTTGCGGGTTTATGCTATGCGGAGTTTGCATCTATGATACCGGTTGCAGGTAGTGCTTATACCTATTCTTACGCAACAATGGGTGAATTTATGGCCTGGATCATTGGATGGGACCTTGTTCTGGAATATGCCTTAGGTGCAGCTACAGTTGCCGTAAGCTGGTCGAGGTATCTGCTTGAATTGCTGCATAAATATAATATCAATCTACCACATGAATTCATTGTATCCCCTTGGGAAACTATGAAACTGGGTGATGGTACTGTGATTGAAGGAGGACTAATCAATCTTCCGGCAATTTTCATTGTATGTGTATTATCACTGGTTTTGATCAGAGGAACACAGGAATCAGCAACCATGAACAACATGCTTGTTATCCTTAAAGTTGCAGTAGTATTAATGTTCATTACTTTAGGCTGGAGTCATATCAATCCTGAAAACTATGTTCCTTATATTCCTGAGAACACCGGTAAATTTGAAAATTTTGGATGGACAGGTATTTCAACCGGAGCAGCCGTAGTATTTTTTGCCTTTATTGGATTCGATGCAGTTTCAACAGCAGCACAGGAGGCAAAAAATCCACAAAAAGGTATGCCTATTGGAATTCTGGGTTCACTAATTGTTTGTACTATACTCTATGTCCTGTTTGCTCATGTTATGACCGGACTTGTCAATTACAAAGACTTCGCAGGTGATGCAAAACCAGCCGCTACAGCTTTTGCAATGACAGGATACACTTTCCTGCAGGATGCATTAATTATTGCGATTCTGGCGGGTTATACCTCCGTTATACTAGTTATGCTGATGGGACAATCCAGGGTATTTTATACCATGGCTAAAGACGGCCTGCTACCAAAATTCTTTGCTGCAGTTCATCCTAAATTCCGAACTCCATGGAAAACTAATTTGTTCTTCCTGGTTTTTGTGAGTCTTTTCGCGGGTCTTGTTCCGGTTTCTGACCTTGGCCATATGGTAAGTATAGGTACATTATTCGCCTTCACACTGGTATGTATCGGAATCATGGTATTGCGTAAATCATTACCCAATGCTGTTCGCCCTTTCAGAACTCCATTTGTACCCTTTGTACCGGTAATGGGTATTCTGGTATGCCTTTATCTGATGTATTCTTTACCAACAGAAAGCTGGATTCGTTTATTTATTTGGATGGGTCTGGGTGTAATCATATATTTTATTTATGGCAAACAACACAGTAAAGTTCGTGAATTAAGGGATGGGAAAATTGTTGAGAAAGACAAAGAATAAAAAAATCAAATGAAAAGCAAAAAGGTTTCGGATTTCTCTGAAACCTTTTTGCTTTAAACCTATTTTTTAATAATCAGTACCGGCAAATTATAGCAATGGAAAATTTCAATTACAAGCAGATACTATCAGTAACTATGATTTTATTTGCAATCATAGATATTCTCGGGTCCATTCCGGTTGTAATCTCACTAAGAAATAAGGTCGGACATATACAGTCTGAAAAAGCTTCAATTGTGGCACTCCTGATCATGATATTATTCCTTTTTATCGGGGATGAAATGCTGAAAATTATTGGGCTTGATGTTTCTTCATTTGCTATTGCAGGTTCTGTGGTCATTTTTATAATTGCAATGGAAATGATATTAGGGATTAATTTTTTCAAAGAAGACTTACCAGAAAGTGCTTCAATTGTTCCATTGGCATTCCCATTGATAGCAGGGTCAGGAACACTGACAACTCTCCTATCCCTAAAATCAGAATATGCAACTCAAAATATAATCGTGGGTATTATTCTGAATATTTGCTTTGTCTACATCGTTCTGAAAAACACGATTTATCTCGAAAAACTTCTTGGTAAAACCGGATTGAATATCATGCGTAAAGCATTCGGGATAATTCTTTTGGCTATTGCGATCAAGCTTTTCAGAAATAATACAGGTCTTTAATTCGGTGATCTGCTGATTTGGCCTCACTCTATTTTCGTTTGTACTTCACGAAGAATCATTGCTTTCCCTCTTCAATTTGAGAGGGATACTTGAACAGTACAAAAAGCAGCCCCGCACAAAGGGTGAGGATTAGAGCTTGTTCAGTCGTGCAACAAACATTGTATCTGCTTTGTTCTCGTAACCTTTGATTAGCTCATAGCCATCAAGCTGCATCCCATGATTTTTTTGTAGCCAGCTAACTATTTCCTCATTCTCCTCCCTGAAAACTGAACAGGTAATATAAATAAGTGGCTTCCCCTGTTTCAGGTACCTGATCACATTAGCGGCAATAGTCATCTGCAGATTTTGAAATCCGCGGATCTTATACTCCTCGAACTGACTGATCATTTCAGGAGTTCTGCCCCAGGTTCCTGAGCCCGTGCATGGTGCATCAAGAATTATTCCGTCAAATTCGTAATGATGAATCTCAGGGTCCGCGTTCTTTGTCAGGTCGATCAGCTTCTTTTGATAGGTCCGGAGTCCTGCGGCAATAAAACGCTCATCCAGATTTTCCAGGACACTCTCACGAATATCTGAAACCAAAAGTTTAATATCTGGTTGCTCTGAAAACAATAATAACGACTTGCCTCCCGAAGCAGCACAGGCATCCCACCAATACTCATACCGATTAGGTTTGAAATAAGCCGCTGTTTTTTGTGAAGATAAATCCTGTACTTCATAAGGCTTCACAGGAAAGCTATTATCAGGGAACAAGGTGTTCAAATTTGTTCCATTTGGCAGAGCTACCGTGTGCTCAGCAATCAAACTGAAGTCAACATTACTCTCCTCAAGCGTTTTTAGCACCCAGGAAACAGCCTTTGGATGTATTCTAATAAAGAGATCGGGTTGAACAAAAAATGAACGCAGAAAAGCCCCTTTATCAATTCCATCCGACAAATGTTCTGTAAATGGAAATACTTCATCCATTACCAATCCTTCATTTAATGAAGCAAAGTTTATCTTCTCATCAGAAGTGAGATATATCTTCTCATTCAAATCAGGACGAAAATGATGCAGAAAAGGGTTATCAACTGATGTGCAAAGAAACTCAGCAAGAAATAATCGTTGTTCAACCGACTTGTCGGCTACCGCCCTCCCAAGTCTGAAATAATTATATAATAATCTAGAGGCTGAACGACGGTCATTGGAGCCCATCTGTTTATTCCTTTTAAAGAATTCAGGAAGAAATTTGGCAAGAGGTTTATCTGCAGGAAATTTCTCAAAAACCCGCATAAAAGTCCTTAATTGCTGCTCGGCTCTCATTTTACAGGCTGTAATTCAAAATTCTGATATCTTAGAAGCATTAAACCAGTATTCCTGTAACCATATTTAGGATCCTTCACGAAACGAAACTCATTATGAAGTCCGGTGTAAATCTCCTTAACCAGGTAATCTGCATACTGCTTGTCATACTTTTCGATCAATAATCCAAAATAATAAGCAGTATCAAATCCTTTAAAGGAATATTCTGATGGTTCCAGCCCAAATTCATCACGATATCTGGCAACAAAATTTTTTACATTCTGAGCCTTATAATTCACAAAATAGGACGCACTTATACGGGTATTCAATGCCTGCATCTTTTCTGGACTAAGATACCTGGCCTTCATCCAGTTCGGATGTCCAAAAAGCTCAATCCTATACTTCTGATTTCGTAATTTATAGAGTTTGTCAATGGCAGGCAGTAAAAATGCCCTGTCGGATGAAGTAATTAAAACCAGATTGCTTTTAGTGGTACTCAGATACCCTTCAATTCCAATCGCATTAGGGCGTTCTATTATACGAAATTTAGAACCAGATAATTCGATAAGTGATCTCTTGATATAATTCGAAAACCGCGCGTCCACAGTTCTTTGGGTATTGATCAAAATGAGTTGAACCAGTTCAGGTTTATACTGGCTACTGATAAATTCGGCAATTTTCCTTCCATGCTGATCAATCGAATTATTAATGCTTACAAGATCAGGGTCATTAAATTCTGAAGGCATGGAAGCTGCAAGGGGCGAAACCTGGAGGGCTTTACCCAGATCTGAAAATTCCGAAAATGTCTTGATGCCATCCGGAAATACTGGCCCAACAATCAGATCCTGGTTTTTAACTGAACCAGACATCGCAAGGTTTACTATTTGAGTTTCCTGATTCCGGGTATCAAATACCTGCAAATTGTAATTATGCCCTCCAGCACTGAGCGAATCCAGTCCGAGCTTAAAACCCTGATAAAAATCTATTGCCAAATCAGCCTTACTCAGGTCACTTTTACGGGATGTTTTAAGATTAAGCGTATTCAGCTGAAAAGGCAGCAGAAGTACAATTGAGTGATCAATATTCTTTTTGACTGGTTCTTCAACCTTTGGCGTAATTATTTCTACCGGTACAGGTTTTTCAGCCGGTTTGGTGGGAATAACTTTTTTTGAGCATGCTGAAAGAAAGAACAGCATGCATATTACGATCAGATAATTATTCCCACTCAATCGTTGCAGGTGGTTTGGAACTAATATCATACACAACTCTGTTAATTCCTTTTACATTATTAATTATTTCATTCGAAATTTTAGCCAGAAGATCATATGGTAAATGGCTCCAATCGGCAGTCATACCATCCACAGAACTTACTGCTCTCAAACAGATTACATGTTCATACGTACGCTCATCCCCCATCACTCCTACAGACTGTACCGGCAAAAAGATTGCACCAGCCTGCCAAACCTTATCATACCAGCCTGAAGATTTCAAATTGCTGATATAAATTGCATCTGCTTCCTGAAGAATTTCTACTTTCTCAGGAGTAATATCGTCCAGAATACGAATTGCAAGACCAGGTCCAGGGAAAGGGTGCCTGCCCAAAAGAGCTGCATCCATTCCTAAGGTTTTACCTACCCTCCTTACTTCATCTTTAAATAGCGTATTTAACGGTTCCACGACCTTAAGCTTCATAAAATCAGGTAAACCACCTACATTATGGTGGGATTTAATGGTTGCAGAAGGGCCCTTTACAGAAACTGATTCAATTACATCAGGATAAATCGTACCCTGTCCGAGCCATTTTACATCCTGCACTTCATGCGCAGCATCATCAAATACCTCAATGAAAACACGGCCAATGGTCTTTCTTTTAGCTTCAGGGTCTTTGATACCAGCAAGCTGGCTAAGGAATCGATCACCGGCTCTTACACCCCGTACATTAAGACCCATATGCTGATATGAATCCAGTACCTGATCAAATTCATCCTTACGTAACAAACCATTATCAACAAATATGCAATGAAGGTTTTTTCCAATTGCCTGATGAAGCAAAACGGCTGCAACAGATGAATCTACCCCACCGGACAGACCCAAGATCACTTTATCATCCCCTATTTTTTCTTTCAATGAAGCAATAGTGGTTTCTATGAATGCATCCGGAGTCCAATCCTGGCTACAACCACAAATATCCACCAGAAAATTTTCAAGAAGCTGCTTCCCGTCGGTACTATGAGTTACTTCGGGGTGGAATTGAATTCCGTAAACATTGGTATTTTTGATATGATAAGCCGCTACCTTAACTGAATCGGTACTCGCGATAATTTCAAAATTATCAGGAATCGAAGCAATGGTATCGGCATGAGACATCCAGGTTTGAGAACCCTTGGAAATATTTTTAAACAGCGGATGAGTATGATCGATATAATCGAGACATGCTCTTCCATATTCACGTGTTGATGAGGCCTTTACCTCACCACCGGAAGTATGGGCTATGTATTGTGCACCATAGCAGACACCCAGAATAGGGAATTTAGCCTGTAAATCCTGATAATTGATCTGTGGTGCATCAGCCTGCCGTACAGAATACGGACTACCCGAGAGAATAAGGCCCATAACTGAACTATCAAATTCAGGAAGATGATTGAATGGATGTATTTCGCAGTATACGTTTAGCTCTCTGACTCTCCGGGCAATAAGCTGTGTGTATTGCGACCCGAAGTCAAGAATGATGATTTTTTCTTGCATGGGCAAAGATAACTTTTTTGTACAGAGGCTGAAAGTATTATCTAAGCTTTTAGTGCATTTATGTCCAATGTAATTAAATTGATAAATTAGCTGCATGATTAGGCCACCATCCGCTGCTGTTTCCTTTTTTGCTCATTTAGAGCATGTTGACGGACCTATGGTACACCATGTCATCATCATTCCTGAAAAGATCTCCGAACAGTTTATCAGTGGCAAAGGTTCGGTTCGCATTTTATGCAGAATCGGTGATAAACCTGAGTTCCCCTGTGCACTGGTTCCCCGACATGGCCGGCATGTGGTAATTGCTAGTCTGAAACTGATCAAAGAGAATAATCTTTTAATTAGTTCGCCGTTTACTATGTCAATACGTTCTGACCCCGGCAATGGGCTGGATCTTCCGGAAGAATTTAGTGAAGTTCTGGCTCAGGACGAATTCGCTTACAAGGCATTTTTAGCGCTCAAAGATGGTGGAAAGCGTGGTTATATCTATTATATCAGGCAAGCGAAATCAATCGAAACACGAATAAAAAGGAGTTTTGAGATTGCTGAGAAGCTGAAAGAAAGATTTAGGGAATAGGAAATCGGAAAAAGGAAATAGAGAATGGACAGGTTTTTGCTGGTATAAATTCATGAAGTCAATGATTTTAAACGCTTTACTATTTTTATTACTGTCATCTTGTGATACTCCATCAGGGGATCATTACATTCCACCTCCGAACGTAAAGGTAGTACCGACCAGTGGTATTGCTGTAAATAAACCAGAAGATATAATTAAATCCGATCCCGACACACTAGCTTCAGAAGCTATACATACTAAAAGAACCAGAGCAGATGAGTTGGTTGGTTTTGCAGAAACATTGCAAGGTATTCCATACAAGTATGGATCAACCGATCCCCGCATAGGATTTGATTGTTCCGGCTTTATCAGCTATGTTTTTAATCATTTTGGGATATCTGTACCAAGATCATCCAGAGAATTTACTCATATTGAAAAAGAAATAAATCTAAAGGAGGCAAAGCGGGGAGATATTATTTTATTCACAGGTACAGACAGCACCAAACGTGTTGTTGGCCACATGGGAATCATTACTTCTGATAAAGGAGAGAACCATGAATTTATTCATTCCACTTCCGGAAAGGCTTACAGCGTGACCAAAACACCATTAAACCGGTATTATCAGGGTCGTTTTGTGAAAGTAATCCGTATTTTCAAGGATAATGAGATCTGATCGCATAATATTGTCCTAAATAATTCCATAGAGCGAAGCACCCTTTTCTCCGAGTCTGTTTACTCTTTCTTCCACCTTTTTGTCCTTAATAAGTTCAGGTGCATGATGCTTTTTAAGCCTGGCATCGATAATCATGGGTCCTTTGCATCCCCAGTGTTTATGCTCAGTGAAGGAATTAATCCCATAAATATCATGTGAAGGATTACTGCGCGTAAAACTAACCCACACAAAATTATTTATAGTATCTGCTACGAATCCGGCATCATCACATAGAACAAATAAAGGCAGGCCATCCAGATCTTTGGATGCTAATGCTGAATTCAAAATCTCAATTTCATGCTCGGTCTGCTGATAGCTCTCAAAGGAAGGCGACTCAACAGCCAGCACCCCGGGCATTACCATCTTATAGTTGATGAAAGGACGTGGAAGGGAAAAAGACTTAGGCAATTCCGTCCAAAGATTGCGCCTTTTATCCCCTGCCGCTGCAATAGCAACTTTCGAACCGGAGTTTATATCTGTTCCGCTATAATCAAGGGTATCAATTGTAGTTCTGGTATAAAAATGCAGGTCGCGGCTGAGGTCAATTCGCTCCAGAATATGCTTAAAAAATCCCTGAATATTGCTGGTTTTAAGTGAAGGGTCATCTTCTTTACTGCAAATGAACAGGTATTTTGCAAGGCTTAGCTGACTTTTACCCAGAATATGATTCGCGATGGTCAGGATCTCCTGGGGCTTTTTTTCTTTCAGATAAGGTGTATAACGCTCACTGCCAATTGCAAACAATAATGGATGCACTCCTGCTGCATCAACTGCATTTACTTCATGCAGGCCAGGAATTTCCTTTGGAATAGCTGATCCTGTAATCTCATGAATCAGTGCCCCAAAACTTGTATCTTCCTGAGGAGGCCTTCCAACAACAGTAAAGGACCAGATGGCATTTTTACGATGATATACATTTCTTACCTT
Organism: Sphingobacteriales bacterium 16-39-50; assembly: GCA_002257025.1. Classification (GTDB taxonomy): domain Bacteria; phylum Bacteroidota; class Bacteroidia; order Sphingobacteriales; family Sphingobacteriaceae; genus Daejeonella. Next base: position 788,413 of record NCHA01000001.1, read on the forward strand.
CATCAAAGGAAAGAGATGCTTCAGACTGTAATAACCAAGATGATCCCCAAAAGGGCCTTCTGGTTTATTCTGACCAGGTTCTACTATACCTGTAATTACAAAATCTGCATCAGAAGATATACAGAATCCCTCTTCATCATAGAAATATCTGAACCTTCTGTTTCCGAGGGCACCGGCAAATGTCATTTCCGACAAGCCCTCTGGCAATGGCATCACAGCTGCCAGAGGATGGGCAGGGGGCCCACCAACGAATATACTTACCTTCAAAGCCTTACCCCTGGCGTTTGCCTTAGTTTGATGGACTCCAATACCGCGGTGTAATTGGTAATGCAAGCCAATTTCCTGATCCTGAATATAATCGTTTCCGCCTAGCTGAATCCGGTACATACCGAGGTTAGCATTCATAATACCCGGTTTATCAATATCCTCAGTATAAACCTGTGGCATAGTTACAAAAGGTCCGCCGTCCATTGGCCAGTTAACTATCTGAGGCAATGCCGAAATCGTTGTTTTACCAAATTTAACCGGAGAAAATAGTTCTTTATTCCATGGCAATGCCGAGAATGCGGTCAGACCTGATCCGGCATATTTGAATGGGTTCTTAACAGCCTTTAAAGGATCAGATTTGAGCACAACCAGCGTTTTTATTGCTTCAAGTGTATCCCTGAACATAAATTTAGACCTCTCCAGCGTACCAAATAAATTGGATACAGCCGGAAACTTACTTCCTTTGATATTTTCGAACAGGATTGCCGGCCCTTCGTTTTCGAAGACCCGCAGATGAATTGCTGCAGCCTCAAGAAAAGGGTCAACCTCTTCCTTAATTCTGATCAGATGACCATGTTTTTCAAGATCTGAAACACATTCTCCTAGACTTTTATAACCCATGGATACAATTCATTGAAATGAGGATGCAATTTAAGGAATTGCAATCTTTGAATAGGTGTATTAAGCAATTGAAGTGTTAAATAAATGCAATCTTCTAAGAATTGAATTTGTTAACTGTTTATTGTTGTAAAAATAAAATTAACCTTCTTTTAATGTTGAAATTCATTAATACAAGTGTTACCACAATTTTTAATGCGAATTATTAGTTGATTTTTAAGGTTTTTTTTATTTTAGGACATAGAGTATTTCTCGCATAAGCATTAATTTAAGCTATTAGTATTATGAAGCGTCTAATAAACTATTTCCTATTGGCCAGTTTTACTATTTTAATTCTCTCATGTGAAAAAAAAGAGAATGTTGAAAAAGACGAAGATGTAGTGTCAATTCCCTCAAATATTAAACTAGGAGATTTCTTTGCTGGAGGTTATGTATTTTATCTGAAACCTGACAAATCCGGGGGTTTAGTTTTTGCTCCCTCTGATGTTACTCCCAACCCTGTTGCATGGGGATGTAAAGGACTAAAACTTCCAATTCTTGGAACAAAAGCAGGAGACGGATTAAACAATACAAAAACTATTTTAAGTTTATGTTCAGAAACCAATATTGCTGCTAAACTTTGTGATTTATTTGCTTCGGCCGGCTACAATGATTGGTTTTTACCTAGTGAAGATGAATTACAGCTAATCGCAAGTGTTTGTTATGAGGCAAATAGCAACGTAAACGCTGATCATAAGTTAAATCCTTTAGATTTTTATTGGACATCAACAGAATCACATGACTATATGGCTAGAGTGAATATGGGAAAAGGCCAACTTGCAACCGGCAAATTCCGAGATGATAAACATAGAGTTAGAGCGGCCAGAGCTTTTTAGAATGTTCCAATAAATAAATTATTTGTCACTTTAAACTTATTTTGTTAATTGGATGAAGCTAAATCTCTCCTAGAGTTAGTTTAATTGATTTTCAATAATAACATCCAAAAGAATTCCAAACTAGAATTGCAATCTTCTCAGAATTTAAGACATTCAACTCCAAAACGGTTCAAAAAATCGACTCCTTCATCTGAAGGAAGACCCTTATATTCAGCATAAGATGCTTTGTACCAAACCTTTTTAATCCCTGAGGAAAATATGATCCTTGCGCAGGCAATGCAGGGAGAAAGGGTAAGATAAAGGGTTGAACCTTCGAGTGTGGAACCGTTCTTTACAGCATAAAGAATCGCATTCTCTTCGGCATGAAGTGCAAGGGAACAACTATTCTTTGAATCGCGCGGACAACCGGTTTCAGGCCATTCCTCATCACAATTATGCGTACCTGCAGGCGGACCGTTATACCCTATCGAGATAATTCGTGTATCCTTTGTTAAAACAGCACCGACCTGTGCTTTGACGCAATGTGAGCGTTCAGCCAGGTCGCTTGCCAGTTTCATGAAAATCAAGTCGAAACTTGGTTTAGTTTTCATTAATGTGATGCTTCTGCCTCCAGATCATTTACATCAATACCTTGTTTTTTCAGTTCAGAGCTTACTTTTATTGCAAAATAAACCAGGTAGACAAAGCAAAGGAATGGAACTATATATGAAAAGTGAATACCACTGGTATCCGCTAAAATTCCCTGTACCGGTGGAATGATTGCTCCACCTAAAATCATCATGATCAGGAATGCGGAGCCCTGAGATGTATATTTTCCTAAACCAGTTATGGCAAGTGCAAAAATACATGGCCACATAATCGAACAGCAAAGTCCGCCACTTAAAAACGCATAAATAGCAACCTGTCCTTCGGTCATTAATCCGATGATCATTGCAATAGATCCCAAAACACTAAAAGTAAGTAAGGTTTTTGCTGGCTTATCCTGACTGTAAAAGAATCCGGCGATCAGAATTACAATACATACCCCGTAAATAAGGAACTGCTCAATAGATGCCCCATTTAAATGGTTTGCGAGCAGGATAACCGCAAAGGCAATAAAAGGAACGACAATGGTCAGAATAGTTTTTGTTCGTTTCTCAAGTTTAAAGATGCTCACTGCACCTGCCCAGCGACCGATCATCATACTTCCCCAATAGAGTGAAATAAATGGCGCAATTTCAGATCCTGTCAGTCCCCCGAACTCAGGAAGTTCCAGTAAAGCTCCCATATTACTTTGAATTGTAACTTCCACCCCTACATAGGTAAAAATAGCGATCATCCCTAAAATAAGTTGCGGATAACCCATTGCCCCCCAGCCAGTTTTGTCTTTTCCGGCAGATCTGAGTGCTAAAAGCAAAGTAGCTACCATAATGAAAAGTGAGAGATAAACAAATATATTCATTCCCACACCTGTTGCAGCGGCGATTGGATCAGCTGCTAAAATCAATAAGAAGGCAACAAAAATAACGAATAAAGGCATATTGGTCTTACCACTTGATTCGACCTTTTCATCGCTGGTCACCTTAGGTAATTTAGCCATCCAGAAATAAAGTGCAACTGCTAAAAACAAACCAGCCAGGATGTAATAGAGCATATTGATCGACTCGATTTCAACTTCTTTTGGAGCTGCACTTGTAGCTGTTCCGAAGAGAATAATACTGACAGCAATCGGACCTAAAATACCTCCCAGATTATTAACACCTCCGGCAAGATTCAAACGATTGGCGCCGGTAACCGGACTACCAAGAGCAACCACAAAGGGGTTAGCCGCTGTTTGCTGAAGTGAAAAGCCAATTGCAACCACAAAAAAAGCAGCCAGAATGAAAGCAAAAGAACCTGAACCTACTGCAGGAATCATCAACAATGCTCCACCGGCTGATACAACCAGCCCGATAGCAATACTGTTCTTGTATCCCAGATAATTCAAAATATCAACTTTTATGATCTTAGATGCATAAAATAAAATAAGGGACCCAATAAAATAACCTCCGTAAAAAGTAAAGTCAATCAATTGAGACTCAAATTGTGTCAAATCAAAATGTGTCTTACAAAAAGGAATAAAAATCCCATTACTGGCAGCCAGAAAGCCCCAAAAGAAAAACACTGTAATCAGTGTATATAAAGCCGAGGAATAATTTTTTTGTGAATTGTTATCCATAACAGGTTTCTATTGTTAAATAATTATCTAACATAAATTAAATTTCTCATATCTCTAAGTTTTAAATGTTTTTATCAATCTTACTATATATTTCTTTGTTTTTAGGTTAATTTGCGAAAAAACTTTTAGGAATATATATTCGGAATGATAGAATCAATCGTTTCAGGAATAGGATTGGGATTTGTGCTTTCGTTTCTAACCGGACCTGTATTTTTTGCTCTGATAAAAACCAGTATTGAAAAAGGGTTTGCTGCAGGTGTTTCTCTTGCAGGAGGGGTGGTTGTCAGTGATGTTTTTTATGTTGGCATCAGTTTGTATGGTACATCATTTATTGCACTTGAAAATACCTACCGACTTCAAATAGGAATTGCCGGCAGTACGATTCTGTTCGTAATTGGACTTTATTATCTTTTCAAGAAAGTTAAGGTGAATTATGAGCAGACCAGCTCGAAAAGAAAAAACACCGGCTATTTTATCAAAGGATTTTTGATGTGCATTTTCAACCCGGCTATCCTGCTTTACTGGCTGAGCGTAACCAGCAGCGTTATATCAATTTCAGGAGAAATTAAATCATCTGAAATTATCCCATTCTTTGGGTCAATTCTAATCACTCAATTTAGTCTCGATGTATTAAAGGCGTACTATGCTAATAAACTGAGATACAGGATTAAGGAAAAGAATATTGCCCGTTTAAATCGTATTGCGGGAGTATTGATACTAATCTTTGCTGCCAGATTGATTTATAATCTGTTGACAGGGCACTCATTAGTTTAATTGATAGTTGACAATTGACAGTTGACAATTGAAATTTAGTATTGAGATTAAATACTGGTTCTGTAAAAATATCTTTTAAAAGAGAGTGCAAAAGAAAGAATTTCATTTGAAAGAAATACTTTTGCTGAAGTAGTAATTCAACTGTCAACTATCAACTGTCAACTATCAACTATCAACTGTCAACTATCAACCACTGTTGTCCGGGGAAAGTTTGGGCTAAAAATTTAACCGGACAGCCGAATTTAAAATCTGCTTCATATTTAGATTTTGCAAAAGTATTTTATCGAATATTGGAGCTATAAGAGGTCTAAAAGATCAAAATGCTTTTAAAGGAAAGATTTTTACCGGACAGCCGAAAATATCAGTGATTTACGGTAGTTTAAATTTTTACCGGACACTAGTGATTGACAGTTGACAATTGAAATTTAGTATTGAGATTAAATACTGGTTCAGTAAAAATATCTTTTAAAAGAGAGTGCAAAAGAAAGAATTTCATTTGAAAGAAATACTTTTGCTGAAGTAGTAATTCAACTGTCAACTGTCAACTGTCAACTGTCAACTATCAATTGTCAACTCCCTTAATACGCTCGTTGATTCTTTCCTTCCATCCAGTTCATAAAGGCTTTATTTACCACTTTATTACCCCCTGGTGTCGGATAATTACCTGAGAAATACCAATCCCCAAGATGGTCTGGAATTGCCTTATGAAGATTATCGAGTGTTTGGTAGATTACCTTTACCTCTGTTTTGATTTCCTTTGGAGTGATGATCTTCGCGATCCGGTCAGAAATTTCCTGATCAGTAAACTGGCTGTAAATTTCCTGAACAAAATTTTCAGTCTGCATATTCCCAAGTTTCTCAGATTCAATACAATTCTGATAAACCTTGTTAATAATATCTTCCCTGCCAGTTTCCCTCAAAAGTGAAATTGAAGCCTCAAATGCGACGAACTCACCCATTCTTGACATATCAATTCCATAACAATCAGGATACCTGATTTGAGGTGCTGATGAAACAACAATAATTCGCTTAGGGCCGAGTCTGTCCAGTATCTTAAGAATACTCTGCTTTAATGTGGTTCCTCTGACAATAGAATCGTCTAATACAACCAAATTATCAGCCCCCTTGTTGATCAAGCCATAGGTAGTGTCATAAACGTGTGCTACCATATCCTGCCGGTCAGCATCCTGGGTTATAAAGGTGCGAAGCTTCACATCTTTTATCGCAATTTTCTCGATTCTGGCAGACATGTTCAGCACTTCTTCCAGTTCGGTATCTGAAATTTTATCAGCCCGATTTAAAAGAATATCCTTTTGATAATCCCTGAGGTATTTATGTACCCCTTCAACCATCCCATAGAAAGCAACTTCGGCTGTATTAGGTATATAAGAAAAAACAGTGTTCCTGAGATCATAGTTGATCTCATTGAAGATCTGCGGACAAAGGAATAGTCCGAGTTGTTTTCTTTCACGATAAATATCAGCATCACTTCCTCTTGAAAAATAGATGCGCTCGAAGGAACATGATTTTTGCACTTCCGGTTCACGGAATTGCTCTTCAGTTACCTTACCATTCTTCTTTATAATTAGGGCATGGCCGGGCTTAATCTCCTTTACCTGTTCCAGAGGAATATTAAATGCTGTTTGTATAGCAGGGCGTTCAGAAGTAACGATTACTATTTCATCATCATGATAATAAAAGGCTGGCCTGATACCAACCGGATCGCGCATCACAAAAGCGTCTCCGTGTCCCAGAATACCACTTATAGTATAACCCCCATCCCAGGTCTTTGCAGAACGGCGCAAGATTGATGCAACATCAATATGCTCAGCAATCTGGTGACTTATTTGTTCGTTAGAAAAACCTTCGTTTTTATATTTATCAAACAACTCCTGATTTTCCGTATCGAGAAAGTGTCCGATCTTTTCGAGTACGGTAACAGTATCTGTTCTTTCTTTAGGGTGTTGCCCAAGCTCAAATAACTGTTCAAGCAATTCATCAACATTAGTCATATTGAAATTGCCACTCACAACCAGGTTTCTGGTCATCCAGTTATTCTGACGTAAAAAAGGATGGCAGCTTTCAATACTATTTTTTCCATGTGTGCCATAACGTAAATGTCCCATCAATACCTCACCGGTAAAACTCACATTTTCCTTCAGCCAGTCAGTATCCTGTAATAATTCGGGTGATTCATTGTGGACATCCGCGAATTTTTTTTGAACATATTCAAAGATCTCTGCTACTGCATTTGCGCCCATCGCCCGATGACGACTGATATAACGCTTACCAGGCTGGACATCCAGTTTTATCGTTGCAATTCCGGCACCATCCTGCCCCCTGTTATGCTGCTTTTCCATCAGCAAATACAATTTGTTCAGCCCGTAAAGTGCTGTTCCATATTTTTGCTGATAATAAGATAAAGGCTTTAAAAGACGGATAAGTGCAATACCACACTCATGTTTGATCGAATCACTCATAGTAAGTTCTGAGATTGCAAAAATAGATATTTAATAGCTAAGAAGCCAAAGAAATCAATCTAAAATCTTCAGGACAATGCCATATTTATTAACATTGGAACTGAACTAAATAAATTGCTCAAGCATTGAAGGAAAGACAATCAAAAGTAGGAGCAAAAATGCAAGAAATATGCCCATATATACCTTTGCAGACCTGTACGAAAGCTGAACAGGATCAGGCGATTCTCTCAAAAATGCATTCAGAGGCAGCTTAAAATAATAAAACAATGACACTACAGTGCTTATAGATGCAATGATGATCATGACCAGCAGAATAGGCGATCCGGATAAATTATAGGCCTCCAAAGCTGAAGAGAACACTAAAAATTTTGCTGTAAATCCAACTGTAGGCGGCAAACCAGTCAGCGAAACCAGAACGATCAGCAGACTGATCATCAGTAAGCTATTCTGTTTTCCCAAACCTTTATATTCATCAATATATTGTTTGCCTGTTTTTTCTTCTATTTCATCAACAAGCATGAATGCAGCCATATTCATGATCACATAAATGGTCATATAGAATATAATAGCTTTAAATCCACTGGTTGAAAAAATAAATAAGGCCATCAGCATAAACCCGGTATGACCAATTGATGAATAAGCCAGCATCCTTTTAATATTATTTTGCCAGATTGCTACAAAATTTCCCAGCAGCATACTCAGAATAGCAAGAAATGCGAGGATATAATTCAAATCCAGCATTGTAGAGTGCAGTGCCTTTGATCCCGGATCATAGAACATTTCCAGAAAATTAATCAAAACAGCAAATCCTGCAATTTTGGGGGCAGTTGAGAGAAAAGCCGTTACCGGCGTTGGGGCTCCTTCGTAAACATCAGGCGACCAGAAATGAAGGGGTACAAGTGATAATTTGAATGCAATCCCAATAAAAGCCATAATAAGGGCAAGTCCTGAGGACATAAGAGGCAAACTTTTCAATCCTGACAGAAATTCAGGGTCATTTAAATAAAGGGTACCTGTAAATCCATAAAGTAATGAAATTCCATAAAGCATGATAGCCGAACAAACGGCACCGAACAAAGCGTATTTCATCGCAGCTTCTGTCTGCTTCTGCCCTGATGAAAGATATCCTACCATTAAATAGGATCCAAGAGATACCATTTCGAGTGACAGATATATCATCAGCAAGTTTGCTGACATAGCCATCAGATTAAGCCCGAGATGAACCGCAAGCAGAATAGCATACATATCTCCAAAACCCTTATCATGGCCCTGAAAAGTACGGTTAAACCAGATAAATAAAACAAACAATATGCTGGCCAGACAAAAGAGAAGCTTAAAAAGTATAGACAAATGATCCATAATAATCATTCCTCCGAATAGCGGAATACTGTCAATCTTCAAAAATCCGCTGCTTTGATAAGCGACCAGTAGTAGAGTAAAAAGTGTGAGGATAAAACTTAGCTGGGGATATCGCTTCCTAAAAAAGAGATCAGCAAGAATTACCAAAAGGAAACCCAGAACCAAACTTATCTCGGCGCTAAAAAAAGACAAACTTGCTAATGAATCCCTGATGGATGATGGAATATATGGAATCAGATCATTCATTATCCGGTAATTAACTGAACCAATGCCAGGACTGAGGCATTCATTTTATCAAATAGAAGGGATGGAAATATCCCCAAAAGCAGAGCAAGCACTGCCAGTGGTACTAATGCAAATTTTTCTCTGGTATTAACATCTACAAGCTGATCTTTCCAGACATCTCCTCCCTTCAAACGAATTTGACCGAAGAACATCCGCTGCAATGTCCAAAGGAAATAGGCTGCACTGAGTAAAATCCCAACTGAAGCTCCTATTGCCATCCATCTTGGTAAAAGACCATTCACATCCTCTGAGGTAAATGCCCCGATCAGACTGAAAGCTTCGGCCATGAATGCTGAAAATCCCGGTAAACCGAGAGATGCAAAGAAAGCAATCATCACAAAAAATGTAAATTGAGGCATCAATTCTGCTAAACCCCTGAAGCTAGAAATTTCGCGGTCATGAACCCGGCTGTAAATCATTCCCACGAGAAAGAAGAGCATTGCCGACAAGGCACCATGACTGATCATCTGTAGCATTGCACCACTTATTCCTTCTGTTGTTGCTGAAGCAATACCAAGGAGTACAAAACCCATATGTGAAACAGAAGAATAGGCAATCAGGCGCTTTAAATCAGTCTGAGCCAATGCATTCATTGCACCGTAAAGAATTGAAATAAGCCCGATCAGGCCAATCCACCAGGCCGATTGAATAGCAGAATCAGGAAATATACTAAAGCATATCCTGAGGATACCATAACCGCCTACTTTCAGTAGCAAACCGGCCAGAATAATTGAAACAGGTGTTGGAGCCTCCACGTGTGCATCAGGTAACCAGGTATGAAGCGGAACGATAGGAACCTTGATTGCAAAAGCAATAAAAAGCACAATAAATGCGAGTAATCTGGCGGATATACCGAAAATGCTTTGCCCTGCGATGGCTGAGAATACAGAGCCCTCGATATAATTCCCCGGATCCATCATCAGGATCATGTTAAAAGTATGGTTTCCGGTAGCAGGATTTAATACAGAGAAGTACAATCCGATAATCACAAGCAGCATAAACACCGAACCGAAAAGCGTATACAGAAAGAATTTAATGGCTGCGTATTCCCTTCTGGCACCACCCCACATCCCGATCAGGAAATAAAGAGGTAAGAGCATCAGCTCATAAAATATATAAAAAAGGAAAAAGTCGAGGGCACAAAAAACTCCCATTACTGCAGTGTTCAGCAATAGGAATAGGGAGAAATATGCTTTCAGATTCGTTTTAATTTCCCAGGATGCCAGGGTAGCCACAAACATGATAAGAGCACTCAGCATAAGAAATGGCATAGATAAACCGTCTATACCTAAGAAATAATCGATCTCCAGTTTGCCGATACTTCCAAGGTCGAGACGGATCCAGGGTAATTTTTCAATTAACTGAAACTGTTCTTCCTTGTTTATTCCAGCGGAAGTGTTGTTGAAGCGGGTATAGATAAAGACACTTAAAATAAATTGAATCAAACTGACGCCAAGACTAATGTACTTAAACCTCTGCTGATGGGCTGATGGAAGTACCAGAATCAACAAGACGGCCACGATTGGCAGGAATATGAGAATAGAAAGCAGATTCATATTGACCCTCCTCCTAGTCTTTTTGTGGAGATGAATAATTGAATTAATCTCATATCAGATAACTTAAAATAAAAAATGAGAGCACAACAAGTAACATAGTTGTAAGATAATGTTGTAATCTGCCCGATTGAAAATTTTTGAAAAACCGGCCAATGTATCTGGATAATGAGCCACTAGCATTGACCAAACCGTCAATGATCCTTCTGTCAAACCAGTCAATAATTGAAGATATTGTTTTTGTTAATGTGGCCATACTGATAACCAAACCATCAATTACAGTACGATCAAATCTATATGAGAGCAGGGAAAGTCTTTCAACAGATCTGATGAACATAAAATTATAGATCTCATTAAAAAACCATTCCTGATTTGAAATACGATAAAGCCAGGTACCTTTCATTGATTGGGGGCCATTATCAAGAACGTATATTCTGTAGGTGATAAATATCAACAAGAAAGAACCCAAATTTAATATCAAAGGTACCAGCCAGTGATAAACACTGATTTCTCTAATCATGGATACTTCAAAACCCTTCCACAGCCATGACGATTCAAAAGAGGCCGGGTTAAAAGCAAAGACAATAAATGTGCAAAAAAATGAAAGTATGAGTAAAACATACTTCATCTGAACCGGCGAATCACTTATCTGGCCAAGTTTATCAGCTTTAATCTCTCTGGATTCCCCAAAAAAGACTTTAAAAACCAATCTGAAAATATAAAAAGCAGTTAACCAGGATGTTAAAACCATTAACCAGGGAAGAATAACAAATACCCCTTCCCGCGTTGCAGTCCATTCAAAAGTCCTTATCAAAATAGAATCCTTTGAAAGAAATCCTGAAGTTAATGGTAGGCCAACCAGAGCAGCTGAAGCAAGACACATCCCAAAAAATGCAAATGGCATTCTTTTCCTTAATCCACCCATCAGGCGTATATCCTGGTGATCAAAATTATGCTTGTATTTTTCACAATAATGATGGAGCTGATGAATCACAGAACCTGCGGCAAGAAACAATAAACATTTAAAGAACGCATGTGTGGCTAAATGAAAAATGCTTTCAGAATAAGCTCCGATTCCGAGAGCCATAACCATAAAACCTAATTGTGAGATTGTGGAATAGGCCAATATCCGTTTAATATCGTTTTGGGTTAAAGCAATTGTGGCTGCCATAAAAGCAGTAAAAGCACCAACCCAAACCATTATATCCAATACCAGAGGATCAAAAACAGGATAGATCCGGGCAATCAGGAACACTCCGGCAGCAACCATCGTAGCTGCATGAATAAGCGAAGAAACTGAAGTAGGCCCCTCCATTGCATCAGGAAGCCAGGTATGCAATGGAAATTGTGCAGATTTAGCCATTGCACCCAGAAAAAAGGCTAAACCGGCAATACTAAGCCAGATTGCAGGTATTTGTTGCGATCCGCTTATCCATAAACCATTCTCAATGGAAGAAGTACTTATCAAACCTCCATCTCCAAAAAGTCTGGCCAAATCAAGTGTCTGAAACTGGGTATAAATGATCAGGATTCCGGTCAGAAAACCCAAATCACCAATTCTGTTCATTATGAATGCTTTCTTAGCAGCCTGTGATGCTGCATGTTTGCTAAACCAGAAACCAATCAGAAGATAGGATGAAAAACCAACCAGTTCCCAGAAAAGATAGATCAATAATAAACTGTCTGAAATCACCAGACCAAGCATGGAGAAGCAAAACAATCCCAGATAGGCCCAATACCTGTGAATATTGGGGTCGTTCTTCATATACTCACGTGAATAAATATGAACCAAAACAGAGATTCCGGAGACCAGAACCATCATCAGAATGCTAAGATTATTTAAAAGTATCCCTGCATAAAACTGAACTTTCCCAATCATAAACCAGGAAAATTGCTTGTGCTCAGGTTCTGCATTCCAGATATGTGAGAACAGATACATTGACAAGAGGAAAGACAGTGAAATAGTTGATAATGCGAAGTTGGCACCCCCACCCCTTTTTGAAGAAAGGATAAAAACAAAAGAAAATAAAGGCAGTATCGCAGCTAAAAGTGCAATCAATCCTCTGTTTTCTAAAAAGTTAAGTCCTTCCATCAATCCTTCAAAGTATCGGTTTTAGTCGGGTCTATCGACTTGAAATATTTATAAACATTTAAAATGATAGCAAGAGCAACTGCAACTCCTGCTGCTGCAAGAACAATTGCAAATAAAGCAAACATCTGACCTCCACCTGCTATTTTATCATATTTACCAAAAGCGACAAAATTCAAAACCGCAGCATTGATCATAAACTCGATACCAATCAGAACCTGAATTGCATTTCTTCTGGTCAATACTGCATAAAGGCCAATACAAAAAAGGCCAGCACTAATTAACATAAAATGTGCAATTGGAATCATGTCTTCCCTCCTTTTCTGGCCAGATGCGCCGCACCAATCAATGCCATCATCAGAAATACCGAAAGTATTTCAAAAGGAAGCAGATAAGTTGTCATTGTTTGGATACCTATCTGATGCGTAGTGTTATCACTTGCATTGATTGGCACCCTTTCCTCCATCCAGTCAAATTGATTGAAATCAGTTTTAATAATAACTGCAAACAATATAAAAAGGAATAAAAGACTGATAAAAATTCCTGCAAAATGATTGACCTTAAAGCCAGAAGCTACTGGTTTGAGACTATTGAGCAATTCCCTGTTGGATAGCATAAAGGCAAAAAGCATAAGTACCAGTACTCCACCTGCATAAATAACTACCTGAGCCAATGCAATAAAATCAGCCAGTGCAAATAAATAAAGAGCCGCAAGCGAAAACAGAGTTACAAAAAACAGAAAAATACTTCTGACCAGATTCTTCATAACTACCACAAAGAGTGCAGAAATGAGTACCGATGCTGCAAAGAAGTAAAAGATAATCTGTTCCTCTCCCATAATCAATTTTGAGTTTTCTGCTGCATTGCAGCTTCCTTTGCGGCCAATCGTTCTGCGTTAAGCTTTTCCAGAGCCACCCGCTTTTCTTCAGCTTCTTCCGGCTTCATGTCCGAAAATTTATAAATCATTTCTTTCAAATCAGGCATACTTCTGTCATAAGTATCAGTCATGACAATGCACTCGGTAGGGCAAACCACGGTACACAAACCGCAGTACATACATTTTGCCATATCGATATCAAACTTTGCGGCGTAGAGACGCTTAGTTGTACCATCTGAAGTTTTCCCAATAGCCTCGGTTGCTTTTATACTTTCGATCTCAATACAATCAACCGGACAGATCTTTGCACATAAATCACAAACAATACAATCATCCATTTCTACATCCAGCTGGTACCTTCCCAAATCGGGTACAGGTAGTTTCTGATGAGGATATTGAATGGTTGTCATGCCACTGTTTTGAGCAAAATAATCCTTATCCGTAATAGATAGTACTTTCCTGCTTTCTCTTGCTGCAAAGAAATGCCCCATAGTCAGGCCTAAACCTTTAAATACAGTTTTGAAAGCATGTAATACCTTTTTAATCATTTTATTACAGGATATATCTGCATTTTCTTCTAACCACTAATATTATTGCATCACACCCAGCCTCCACAAGCCTGAGATTAGCATACATAAAAAAGCCAAAGGAGTTAAAACCTTCCAGCAAAAGCTCATAAGCTGATCAACCCTCAGTCTTGGAAGGGTCCACCTTATCCAAATCTGTACTGCAACCACTGCCAGGGTCTTGATCAGAATCCAGAAGATCCCCCATCCTATTCCACTTGTCCATAAGGCCAATTTAGCAGAACCAAAATTAGGTAGTGGAGTATTCCATCCTCCCAGAAACAAAACTACTCCAATCATTCCTACAAGAAACATCATGGAATATTCGGCAAGAAAAATGAAAGCAAATCTCAATCCTGAATATTCAACATGAAAACCTCCAACAAGTTCTGATTCAGCCTCCGGGATATCAAATGGAGCACGATTACATTCAGCGAGAGAGGCAATAAAGTAAATGATATAAGCAAGGATCAGATGTGGTGCCTGAAAAATATTCCATGCCAGGAAGCCCCCAACAGACTTCACCTCCCAGATTCCAAGAAAATAAACCTGCTCTGTAGTCAGGATCCCCTGCTTAATACTAATTTCCTGAAGATTCAGGCTTTGTGCTACCATAACTGCAGAAATCAATGCGACACCAGCAGGGATCTCATAAGAAATCATCTGAGCAACCGAACGCATGGAACCTAAAAGGGCATATTTGTTATTTGAGCCCCAGCCTGCCATTAATATTCCAAGCGTTTCTATTGAAAGTATCGCAAAAATGTAAAACAGGCCCAAATTCAGGGAAGAAGGTATGAGTCCCGGTGCCCAGGGTAAGGCTGCAAAACCCAGGTAAACAGAAACGAAAATAACTATGGGAGCAAGTATAAACAGAATTTTATCAGCGGCTGTCGGAATAATGAATTCCTTTTGAAGCATCTTTATGATGTCGGCAAATGCCTGGAGGGTACCATATTTTCCAACCTCCATCGGCCCGATGCGATCCTGAATAAATGCGGAAATTTTTCGTTCAGAATATAAGGCAAACAGGGTAAACAGTGCTGTAAATGCAAATAATGCGGTAGCAACTAGTACATATGTCAGATAGAAAGTCAATTTACCGGGCTTATGTACGCAAACTTAAGTATTATGCTTATAAATGCAGACTAAATCTATCTATTATAAAGAATTTAATTTAACGTTAACTCGACATAATATTTTAAAAACCGCATATCTGCTGCCGGCAGGCAGGGAATCATAGTATTTTATAGCTGTCAGCTTTCATTTTAGACACAGATAGCCTTGAAGCTTCGCTTCAATCTATGTTTCCTTTAAAGAATAATAAAGGTCAATCTATGTGGTTAAATATTAATCCTTAGATAGTTTAATGTCGAACTTTCGTTAATTTAATCCCATATGGGTTTATAAGACAGATGAATCTTCTCTCCAAAAAATAAACGGGTACTTTTTGCGAAAGAGGGGGTATAATCAGAAACAAAAAACTGATGGCGTTTTGCGGGACCTTCATTAAGTAAATCGAGCTTTGTAAGGCACTCCTTAAGGTCTTCTGCAACTATTTCAGCAGTATTGATAATATCAACCTTCCCACCGTAAAAGGAAGATATTTCGGGCTTTATCAGGGGATAATGAGTACAGGCAAGTATAAGACTATCGATTTTTTTAAGTTTTGGAGAGGTCAGGTATGAGTTGATCACTGTTTTACTGATATTATTATTAAAAAAACCCTCCTCGATCATAGGTGCCAGCAAAGGTGTCGCCAGTGAAGAAACCTCAATATTAGGGTCTGCTATTTTAAACTTTTTAGCATAAATATCCGACCGAATGGTTGATTTTGTCGCAATTACCCCTATTTTTTTATACTTTCCCTTGCTAAGCATCGCATTTACAACCGGATCAATCACATTGATAATAGGCACTCTGTCGCCAAGAAAATGCACAAGTTCATGATAGGCATGAGCTGATGCTGTATTACAGGCAATCAGAATGAGTTTACAATTTTTATCCAGAAGGAACTTAGCAATCTTGAGGCTATAGAATTTAATTGCTTCTGGTGATTTATCACCGTATGGCATATGAGCGGTATCACCAAAATAGATGATCTGTTCATTTGGTAAAATTTTTCGGATAGCATTTGCAACCGTAAGGCCTCCGATTCCGGAATCGAAAATTCCAATGGGAAGTGCTGAACTCATATTTCAAAAATAGAATAATATTTCGAGCAGTTGTGTTGAATTGTTTGAACAAAAAAAATGCGAAGCATTTAGCTTCGCATTAGATTTTATTCTGATTTAAACTCTTATTTAGCTGCAGTTGTGATGCCTAATTTAGTTTTCACATCATTGATCAGATCAGTTCCTCCGTCAAAATAAACTACTCCCGGCTGAGAAACATCGAAAACATAAGCAAAACCCTTTTCTTTAGCTACTGCCTTAACCGCATCCTCTGCCTTTTTAAATACAGGCTGATAGATTTCGGTACGCTTGGTAGTTAACTCTTCCTGAGCCTTTTCCTGATCAGCAGTGATACGTTTTTCAAGATCCTGGATACTTGCTCCAAGCGTAGTTAATTCTTTCTCCAAAGTAGCTCTGTTAGCCTCGCTTAGTGTCTTATATTTTTCTTCATAGGAAGTAACCAATTTCTGACGTTCTGCACCCATCAATTCAAGAGATGTTTGTTTTGCCTTTGCAAAGGTCTGGAAAGTTGCATCAGCGGTTTTCATTTCAGGCATTGCTTGCAATAAATCAGCAGAATTGATGTGACCAAATTTTTGCTGAGCATTTGCAGTACCTACTGCAAGGAACATTCCAAGTGCAACAACTCCTATTTTTAATAAATTTTTCATTTTTTCTTGTATTCTGTTTTTTGTTTATAATTTGTGAGAGATCTTATTTATTTTATTGTTCCGGGTTTATAACCTAACCTGGTAATTACATCATTACTTTTGTCTAAACGCGGACTTGCATATAATAGTGTAATCTCGCTGTTTTTATCAAAAATCATATCCAGTTGCTGAGCATCTGCAACAGCCTGAACTGCTTTAGAAACACGATCCTGAATAGGTTTTATCAATTTAGTCCGAACCTGAAAAAGTTCACCTTCAAATCCAAATTTAAGTCTTTGAAATTCCTTTGCTTCTTTTTCCTTTTCAATTATTTCATTTTCCCTTGTCTTTCTCATCGCTTCGGTCAGTAAAACCTGATCGGCCTGATAAGCTTTAAAAAGTCCTTCAATCGCGATAAACTTTGCATCAACCTCCTTCTGCCATTGTGCAGAAAGTGCGTCCAGCTGCTTTTGAGAGGAATTATATTCAGGAATATGTTTCAAAATATAATCACTATCCACATATGCAAAACGCTGTGCAGATGCCCCTAAGCCCGTAAAGACTAATAATAAAGCTATAATAAGAATTCTTTTCATATTTCTTAATTAAATCCCCCATTTAAGGCCTGTGAAATACTGAATGTGAATGGATTCTTTCCACTATCCGGCAAACCAGGTATCTTATCAAAGGCAATGCCATAATCAATTCCAAGAAGACCAAAAATAGGTAAAAATACTCTTGCTCCAACTCCGGCAGTACGTCTGATGTTAAATGGTGCGAAATCACGGAATGAATTCCAGGTATTTCCTCCTTCAGCAAAGGCCAGTACGAAAATAGTTGCAGTCTGACTGGCGGTAATCGGATGCCTTAATTCCAGAACATATTTATTGAACAATGGGCTTCCTGATCCCTGTGCAATCGTTGGGTTAGATCCTGCAGGAATAATAGCGTTGTTTGCATAACCACGCATTGCTATGATCTCAGATCCCTGAAGGAAATCAAATCCCTGCATACCATCTCCACCAAGTTTGAATCGCTCAAAAGCCGACTGTCCAACCGCCTGATTGTAAATACCAAGAAATCCGAATTGAGCCTGAGCCTTAAGAATCAGCTTTCCATAGATACGCTGAAACCATTGTGATTCAAATTTCCATTTATGGTACTCAGTGAATCTGTATTTCTCTTTATCTGTTGCGATTGCATAATTTTTATTATTCAATAATGAATATGGAGGAGTTGCCTGAATAGTCAATTTTAAATTTGAACCCGATGTCGGGAATATAGGCGCATCAACCGAACTTCTGCTAATCTCCTGAGTCAAGTTAAAGTTATAGGAAGTCCCTGTAGAAAAAATGAACGCATTATAATTGTTCAGGATATATTGCTGCAGGTTGATTGATGTATTTGCCTGAAAATAATCATCCGGCCATTTTAAACGCTTACCAAGGCTATAGGTCATACCATTCATGCGAATTTTCTGTTGATTCGCATCCCCGTTTCTGAGTCCGTTAGACTGCAAGGAAGTAAAGGCACTGATACCAAAATAAATAGGTTTTTTTCCACCCAACCATGGCTCAGAGAATGAAAAACTATAAGATTGATAGAACTTACCATTGGTTTGTCCCCTGATGCTCAACTTTTGACCATCTCCTTTCGGTAAGGGCTTCCAGGCACTTTTATTGAAAAGATTACGAGCGGAAAAATTATTGAACGTTAAGCCTAAAGTACCGACCACACGTCCTCCACCAAAACCTCCTGACAATTCAATCTGATCAGAAGGTTTTTCGACCACAGTGTATTCGATATCCACCGTACCATCATTAGGATTGATGTTGATAGGTTTAGGATCAGTTTTGGTATCGTCAAAATTTCCTAATTGCGCAATTTCACGTGTACTTCTTACAATAAGCTCTTTGGAGAATTTCTGCCCTGGTTTGGTCCGGATTTCTCTTAAAATTACTTTATCATTGGTTAGCTCATTACCCTTAACCTTAATATTGTTAATGGTGTACTGCGGACCTTCATACATTCTCATTTCAAGATCGATGGTATCACCGTAAACCTTGGTTTGAACCGGATCCACATTGAAAGTAAGGTAACCATCATTCATATAAAGTGAGGATACATCATCTCCACCCGGACTACTGGTTAGCTTTCTTTCTAGCTTTTTCTCACTAAAAACCTCTCCCTTATTGATCGCCAGAATTGTCTCCAGAACTTTGGTGGAGTATTTGGCATTCCCTGCCCATGTTATATTCCCGAAATAATATTTAGGCCCCTCATGCAAATCAATTTTGACACCAATAGTACTTTTACCTGTGCGGTAAGTGGTGTCTTTGATAATTTCAGCATCCCTATAGCCCTTTTCATGCATCTTTGATATCAGGTTCAGCTTATCCTCATCATACTTATTCTGCAAAAATTTACCGGATCCAAACACCTTGTAAATGGCTTTTTCTTTAGTCTTCTTGAGATATTTCTTTAAATTTTTGTTTTTAAAGTCTTTATTCCCGGTAAAAACAATTTCACTTATTTTAACCCGGTCATTCTTTTCAACTGTAATGTCCAGAATCTTATTATTCGCTTCTGAGGTATCTTTTCTTTGGGCAATCAAAACATCCGTGAATAGGTAACCTTTTTCAGTAAAATGTTTCTTGATAATATCAGTAGTTGTTTTCAATAAATTCTCGTTGACGACCTTTCCGGTTTTATCGTTTAATTTTTCGCGAACATCTGCTATTTCGCCTTTTTTTAACCCGATTAATTCGATTCTGGTTAAACGCGGTCGTTCCACTACCTCAATCTCAAAAAAGATTGAATCAGACCTGATTTCTGCAATGTTTAATTTTACATCATCAAATAATCCCTGAGCCCATAAATTTTTAACGGCATTGGAAGTAGCATCTCCCGGCACGGTTATCCTGTCGCCCTTGGTTAACTTAGAAATGGTAATCAAAACATCCTTATCCAAAAATTCAGTACCCAGAATGGTAGTTCCACCAATAACAAAGTCTTTGGGATTCAGATAGCTAAGTTCATCATTAGATGCAGCAGGTCTTGCTGGTGTTGGAGTCCCGGTTCTCCCAAACTGGGCCATTGCAGAAGTACCGGATATAAGTAGTAAAAACAGTATTAGAATGCGATTCATTTGGTGTATTAAAGGTGCTAAATTAAGCTAATAGCTTGTTAAAAAGTGTTAAAAGTGAAAATTAGTTCAACTGTTCACTTGTCATCCCGAATCGTCGCTCGCGTTTCTGATAATCTAATACGGCTTCAAAGAGATCCTGCCGTCTGAAATCAGGCCATAATTTTGAAGTAAAATACAATTCAGCATAAGCAATTTGCCATAAAAGATAATTGCTTATCCTGTGTTCCCCGCTGGTCCGGATCATCAGCTCCGGATCAGGAATGCCGGCTGTGTTCAGATGAGCGCCAAAAATATCCTCGGTAATATCCTCTGCCCTTAACTCACCATCCCTGACTTTTATAGCTATTCTTTTGGCTGCATCGGTAATTTCCCATCTTGAACTGTAACTGAGAGCAAGGGTAAGTGTGCAATTGGTATTTAATGAGGTCTTCTTTATTGCCTCAATTAATTGCTTGCGGCATTTTTCTGGCAGGGATGATAAATTTCCAATAGCATTTAAACGTACCCCATTATCCATTAAAGTTTTAGTTTCTTTACTTATAGTTGAAACAAGTAGTTCCATCAAAGCCATTACCTCAAGCTTTGGCCTGTTCCAGTTCTCGGTTGAAAATGCATAGAGTGTCAGATATTTTATACCCAGTTCGACTGCACCTTCTACCGTATCGCGAACGGCAACAACTCCATTCTGATGGCCAAATACCCGCAGTTTTCCCTTTTCCTTTGCCCAACGGCCGTTTCCATCCATAATCACTGCTACATGTTGTGGCAATTTATCCTTATCTATCTGTTCAATCAGGCTCATTTAATAAGTTTAACATTCAAAACCGGAACAATTTTTAATTGCATGATACTCAATAAATATCCCGAAAAATTGTTCCAAAATTTCGCGATGCAAAGTTATGACTTAATTACATTAATCTGCTACAAGAAATAAAACAGATTTTCATTGGTAATGAATTGTTTTTAATAGCCAAAAAACTTAAAAGGTAGGACACTTAATCGGGATGAAGGTATAAGTAAGTCCAACACCCGCAAACATATACGTATCCCTTGGCCTGAAATCACCCCTTTGTGTTCCCGGTGTACCAATCTGTGGAACTACGATCGAGCGGTCAGCCAAAGCTTGTGTTAAAGAACTCGCCGGAGAAACAACATTAAAATCAATATATCTGCCACTGATATCATCCAGATAATCTGTAAAAGCTGTACGATAGCCAAGCTCGGCAATGATGGTCCATTTTCCGCTAATATTATATTTCACACCTGCTCCATAAGGCACACTGATTGCGCTTTTCTTGTAAGCAACATTCTCAGTCTGCAGCAGCCGGAGTTCAATCTCATCACCATTATAATTAGTCAGGGGATTATAAGAAAAGGAGGCAATACCAGTAAATAAATAAGGACTCAACTTTCTGGTTGCATAACCAAAATCCGCACCAGCCATATATCTGAACAGATTGAATTCTATCTGCATGGATAGCTCAGACACAGGGGAATGAAAATCAAGATTCCGTTCAATCTGATAGGTATTGGAAGAAGCCGCATCACTCGCCCGAACCTTGCCATACATATAATTCAACTTTGCGGACCAGTAACCATCAAAATTTCGCTTGATCTGAGCACCGAAGGCAGGATCTGTCAGTTTATATGCTTTAACAGGATTAATATCTCCCATGTAACCCGCGCCTCCTAAAAAACCTCCAAATTCCCAGGTCTGTGCTGAGCTAATGAAGCTTCCGGAAAGAAATATAATGAGGAGTACTAATCTACGCATGAATGCAAATGCTGTTCTTAATAATTTCTGGTATCAATTCCCCAGAGCAATTTATTCCTTAACGTAGATAAATAGTTTTCATTATTTAGTCTGATTAAATTGATCCCAAAATCAGCCTTTTTCACTTTAACCTTTATAGATGTATCAATCACCTCTGTTCTGGAATCACAGGTTAAAAGGTATTTCGAACTCCTGCCTTCGATTTCGAAAGAAAGAATATTGGTATCTGATAAGACTATTGGTCTTACATTCAAATTATGAGGAGAAATTGGGGTAACGACCATATTTCCGGAACCAGGGAATATAATCGGACCACCACAACTCAGAGAATAAGCTGTTGACCCTGTTGGTGTAGCTACGATAATACCATCTGCCCAATAGGAATTCAAAAAATCTCCATTGAGATAGGCATGCACAATCATCATCGCCGAGGTATCGCGCTTATGAATGGTTACATCATTCAAGGCAAAATTTTCATTACCAAATAGTTTCAGTTCTGATTCTATACAAAGCTGAACCCGCTTGTCCAGTGTAAAGTCCTTGTTAACCAGACTGATCATTGCATTTGCAATATCACTCTTGTTGATACTGGCTAAAAATCCTAAACGCCCAAAGTTTATCCCGATAACCGGAATATTTGAATCACGAATCAGGGTAACAGTATCGAGCAACGTACCGTCACCTCCCAGGCTAATCATTACATCTACCTTAGCGTCAATAAGATCCTGAGAATTTCTAAAGATTTGAAACTTCCTGGGGAAAAATATTTTACCTGAGATGAAGTGATTATATTTATCATAGACAAAGGCTTCAACAGCATGATCTGCGAGGCTGTCGAAAACCTGCTGAACATGTGGTAATACAGTATTATTGAATTGCCTGCCGTAAATTGCAATCTTCATGTTGTGCTTTTAGATATCGAGATAGTTCATTAGCTGATCATATCTGTCAGAAGTACGATCGTCTGATTTGGTATCATTAAAGGTAGCCTTGACATGATAATCATATCTAAGAAAAGAAGCTATAATAGAGGATAAATCTGTTCGATTAAGTTTTAATGTAATTTCAAGTTTAGTAGAATCAGGAAATGATTGAACATAAGAGCTAAGAATCTGGGCATTATCTGATTCTACGATCTGTGAAATATGTGCCAGTGAATTATTCCTGTTCGTAATCTCAAGAATAATGATCCCTCCGGGCTCTTTTACTGATGTAATTGTGGCAACATATTCCATCATGGTATTTATGGAAATAAGTCCCTTATAGTTTTTATTGGAATCGAGAACAGGTACCAGACTTAATTTCTGCTCATAGAATAAACGAATTACATCATAAATATGCTGTTCTTCGTATACGAA
Source organism: Sphingobacteriales bacterium 16-39-50 (assembly GCA_002257025.1). GTDB lineage: Bacteria > Bacteroidota > Bacteroidia > Sphingobacteriales > Sphingobacteriaceae > Daejeonella. The sequence goes on from NCHA01000001.1 coordinate 811,457, forward strand.
AGGATTGTGAAGAGCCAGGCTTAAACTGCCTACAGGAGCATTTGAATCCTGAACCTCAACCAGATCTTCATCCGACACAAGTCCCAAAAATTGTTTGTCATTAACTATTGGGAGGTGATTCACACGAAATTCGGCCATCCTTTCATGCACTTTCTGAACGGTATCAGAAGTTCTTAAGGCTGGGATACTATCCGATATGAGTTCGTGTGCAAACATATAGTTCTGCTAGTATATACGATCTAAAAACCTTTTTAAATGTGCATTGAATTCAACAGGTCGTTCCATCATTGGGGCATGGCCACATAGATCGACCCAGTTCAATTCAGAATCGGGCAATAACTGATTAAATTCCACAGCTACTTCTGGTGGAGTTATTTTATCATTCTTACCCCATATCAGGCAAACAGGGACTTTAATCTTATAAATATCTTTTGACATATTGTGCCTGATTGCTGATTTGGCCATTGCAAGAATCTTAATCACCTTTATCCTGTCATTCACTATCTGGTAAACCTCATCAACAAGTTCCCTAGTTGCTGTAGCAGGATCATAAAAGGTGAATTCAACCTTTTCCTTTATGAAATCATAGCTTTCGCGTCTGGGGAAAGACCCTCCGAAAGCATTTTCATACAAACCCGAACTGCCGGTCAAAACCAAAGCTTTTACCTCATCCTGATGATTGAGAGTATATATTAAGCCAACATGACCTCCCAGGGAATTACCAAGCACCGTTATATTCTTCAGCTTTTTGTATTTTACGAACTTATGAACAAACTTGGCAAGTGTTTTTACACCCGTGGTTAGCAATGGAAGATCATATAATGGTAACAAGGGTATTATTACCCTGTAATCCTTCTTAAATTCTTGAACAACATCAGTCCAGTTACTAAGTGCACCCATTAAGCCATGAAGCAATAAGAGCACTTCTCCTTCTCCCTCTTCAATGTATTTAAAACCGTTTTCTTCTTTTATCTCGAACTCCATAGAATCTTTAAGTACATTTTTCTTTTACCTGCTAAGGTATAAGTCTAAAAGTTAAATCAATATAAAAACTTATTTTATTAGAAAGAAAATAAGCCTTAATTACCAATTCACTACTGGATAATCCATTAATTAAGCAAGAAGCTCCTTCACAAGCTCAGAAATAGTTTTGCCATCGGCCTTTCCAGCCAAATCCTTGCTTACAATACCCATCACCTTACCCATATCTTTCATACCTGAAGCACCAGTTTGAGAAATTACTGTTTTAATAAAAGTAGTAATTGCATCTCTGTCCAACTGCTTTGGCAGATAGGCTTCAATAACCTGTAGCTCTTCCTGTTCTATCTGATACAGATCCGGTCTATTTTGAGACTGATAGATATCCGCAGACTCTTTACGTTGTTTTGCCAGCTTTTGAAGAACCTTAAGTTCTGCTTCTTCTGTAAGCACATCCTGGGCACCCTTTTCAGTTTTGGCAACCAGTAATGCAGCTTTTATGGCCCTTAGTCCACGCAAACGGGTACTATCCTTACTCAACATGGCGGATTTAATATCCTGATCAATATTTTGTTGCAGAGGCATTTCCTGAAATGATTTTAATTTGGTTAGTGATTATTGCAAAACTACACAATCCTGATTAGTTGGGAGTAAAATTTACATTTATTCCGGAGACATGCCTTCCCACTATTCTTTTAAATGATGAGAAGTGCTCGCCTGTGCTGTTGGCATCACGATCATATCGTTAATGTTTACATGTGCGGGACGGGAAACTGCAAACCAAATAGTTTCGGCAATATCCTGTGCATGCAGGGGCTCATAACCTTCGTATACTTTTTTAGCACGTTCCTGGTCACCATGGAAGCGAACCTGTGAAAATTCTGTATCCACAGCTCCCGGGTGCACACCTGTTACTTTAATCTTATGAGGCAGAAGATCAATCCGCATTGCTTTGTTCAGGGAATCAACTGCATGTTTAGTTGCACAATACACATTTCCATTCAAATAGGTTTCCTTTCCGGCAATTGAACCAAGGTTAACTATATGTCCGGATTTACGTTTGATCATCCAGTTAGAAACAACTTTGGTCACATATAATAAGCCTTTGATATTGGTATCGATCATCACTTCCCAATCTGTGGTACTTCCCGCGTTGATAGGATCCATGCCCTGCGATAAACCGGCGTTGTTAATCAATACATCAACTTTTTTCCAATCATCCGATAAAGTCTCCAGTTTTTCAACCTCCTCCTTATTTCTGACATCCATGGTCAATGTATTTACCCGTATACCATATTCATTAACCAGATCCTGAGCCAGAGCATCCAAACGCCCAGTCCGGCGACCGGTAATAATAAGGTCGTAATTTTGTTGGGCAAAAAGGCGTGCACAAGCTTCGCCGATTCCGGCGGTGGCACCGGTTATTAAAGCTATTTTTGACATAATTATTTGAAAACCCGAAATTAAGGAATTCTTAGGAAATGCTATTCAAAATAAAGACTGAACTGAAAATTGCGGATGAATAACTTATCGATTGGAGCAGTATAAGGATTTTCCAGCCGGTCATCATCTCTTAGTACACTTTTCATTGATTGGGCGAACTTGATCTCAGGCGACATTTTGAAAAATTCAAAGTAAAGGTCAAACCCGACTCCTGCTTCATACCAAACGGTATTTTTATTGTTTTTAAGATATTTTTCTGAAGGATTTAAACCCAAATCATCTGTTTTCTTTTTCGAAGTAATATCAACCGAATATTTTGCCCCGGCAATCATATAAGCCCTGAAGTTCCGCCTTCTGTCTGATTTCAGCTTAATGCCCAAAGGTAAATCCATCAGTGTTGCCTGAACCTTTTTTTGAACATTAAAGTTCGGATTAGCAAATTCATAATTTATAATTCTATCAGCAAATACCATTCCCGGTGTAAAACGCAGGTTGGCATTATCTCCAAGTCGGTAATCAGAAACAAATCCCAATCCAAATCCGGGAGTAACAGGAGATGAAAGGCTTTTCATTTCACTGTTTATCATTGGAAGTCCGTTAAAGGGATCGATAAAAGGACCCTTCCATTCCGCCAGCTTTAAGATTTTAAACTCAGAGGCAACGTACTGAAATGTAAAACCAAAATGCAGTTGTTCCCCGTCAACACCTCCACCCCAGCTCTCCTGTGCAGTTAATCTGTTTATTGAAAAAATAAAAAAAATACACAGAATGAGGGTTTTCTTCATTTGATACCGGTGTAAATGGAACAAATTCCAAACGTCAGCGGACGGTATTTCGTATTTTTGAATCCAACTTTTTGCATCAGAGTATCAAAACTTGCTCCATCAGGGAATGAAGCTACTGATTCAGGAAGATAGGTGTATGCACTGCTGTCTTTTGAAAAGATCCGCCCTATAGTTGGCGTGATGTATTTGAAATAGAAATTATACCCTTGTTTAACCGGAAACACCTTAGGTTTTGAAAACTCCAGAATTACAGCCTTTCCTCCGGGCTTTAGCACCCGTAGCATATCACTTAAGCCTTTTTCAAGATCCTCAAAATTACGGACACCGAAAGCCACAGTCACCGCATCAAAAGAGTCATTATCAAACAACAATTTTTCGGAATCACCTAGGCGAACCTCAAAAACATCCTGCATCTTGCGCTTTATAATTTTCTGATCAGCGATTCCAAGCATGCCAGCAGAGATATCCACCCCTACTACCTTTCGGGGTTTAAGAATTTTTATCGCCTCAAATGCAAAATCACCGGTACCAGTCGCAACATCCAATATGTATGAAGGTTTATCGTTAAGCAATTCTTTAATCGCTTTTTTTCTCCAGATCCTGTCAATGCCCATTGAGAGAAAATGGTTCAAAAAATCATAGGTGCCTGATATATTATTAAACATGCTCGCTACCTGTTCTTTTTTGGTAGCATCTGAATCCTGATAAGGCCTTACTGTTTTTGACATACTGTGCAAAGATAATGGAATTAAGGAAGTGACTACAGCCCACATTAGTCCTTCAATCAAAAATTATCGAAATCATTGAAAATATGACGCTCTGCAGATTGAATTAAAATCATGGGTTTTAAACATTGCAAGCAATGTCCTACCTTTGCGGGATGATCATTAAAAGCGCAGAATTTCAATGCAGTAATACCAGAACTGATAAATTACCGGCTCCTGAATTACCTGAATATGCCTTTATTGGTCGTTCAAACGTAGGTAAATCCTCGCTGATCAACATGCTTGTACAGCGAAAAGGTCTTGCAAAAACCTCACAAACTCCCGGTAAAACCCAGTTAATTAACCATTTTCTGATCAATGAAAACTGGCAGTTAGTCGATCTTCCGGGATACGGATATGCAAGAACTTCTAAAAGTAACCGGGGTGAATGGTCAAAATTCATCAGCTTCTATCTCCGAAACCGCGAAAATTTGCAATGTGTTTTTGTCCTGATCGACAGCCGTTTGGATCCGCAAAAGATTGATATTGAATTCTGTACATGGCTAGGTGAAAACGGACTGCCTTTCCAGCTGATTTTTACAAAAGCTGATAAGCAATCGAGTGTAAAGACCGATCAAAGTATAGCAAAATTCAGAAAAGCCCTTCTGGAGATTTTCGAGGAGGTGCCACAGCATTATATTACTTCGGCAGAAACACAGGAAGGACGTGATGAATTACTGAATTTTATAAATGACCTGAATAAGAAATTTACCCGGTAATCTCCGATTAGAGGAACAAAAACTGAAATTCTATTTTCAGAATCCGGTATAAAAAAACAGATAACCGAATGAACAAATACTTTTCCCTTGTATTATTTGCCCATACTGTTTTTGCAATGCCTTTTGCTATTATCGGCTTTTTTCTTGCCGTAACTACTACAACACATGAATTTAATTGGCTGAAGCTATTTCTAATGCTGCTCTGCATGGTCTTTGCCCGAAATGCCGCAATGGCATTCAATCGCTACCTCGACCGGGATATCGATGCTCAGAATCCAAGAACTGCTATCAGGGATATACCTTCAGGGCGCATCAGCTCCAATGAAGCCTTAATCTTTACAATTGCTAACAGCCTTTTATTTATCCTGACAACCCTGCTGATCAATAAACTTTGCTTTTACCTGTCTCCAGTTGCACTTGCGGTAGTTTTGGGCTATAGCTATACCAAGAGGTTCACTCCTCTTTGCCATCTCATTTTAGGCCTTGGTCTCGCACTTGCACCAATCGGAGCCTATCTGGTAGTTGCCGGCGAATTTGCGATGCTCCCAATTTATTTTTCACTGGCTGTTTTATGCTGGGTCAGTGGCTTTGATATCATTTATGCACTTCAGGATGAAGAATTTGACAGGCAAAATAATCTGAATTCTATTCCAGCCTTGCTTGGAAAGAAGAAAGCCTTAACAGTATCGTCTTTTTTGCATTTCCTGGCCGTGGTATTTGTGACTCTGCCCTATCTCTTTACAGACCTCTCCTGGTTTTACCTTTCCGGAGTCCTTTTCTTTATCCTGTTACTTGTCTACCAGCATCAGTTAGTAAAGCCAGATGATCTGTCGAAAGTAGATCGTGCCTTTTTCACCACAAATGGAATTGCTTCAGTAGTATTTGCAGTATTTTTTTTATTGGATGCTATTCTGAGAAATCAATTATAAATTTTAATATGAAACCTGCCCCGCCAGGCAATGTAAGCAGGGCAGGCTTCATAAGCGTTAAATACAATTACAACAAATGAAAGATCTTAAAATCTCAAAAAAACCAAGAACCTATATCCCGGCAGAATTAAATATACAATGGGGAAATCTTGAACCGATATTTAATGAACTGATTAACAGGCCCCTAAATTCCGTTAATGATCTGGAGCAATGGCTCCGCGACAGAAGTGAAATTGAAGCTGCACTGGAAGAGGACTTTGCCTGGAGATATATCCGCATGACCTGCGATACCACAGATGAAAAATTATTGACTGACTTTCAATTTTTTGCAACAGAAATCGAACCGAAAATTGCACCCCTCAATAATGAACTAAATAAAAAATTTATTCAGAGTCCTTTTGCTGAACAATTAGATGAGGCCAAATACTATGTCTATGTCCGCGGAATAAAAAAGGCACTCGAACTATTCCGGGAAGAAAATATACCCCTATTGACCCAAATACAGGTCGAACAGCAAAAATATCAGGGGATTACTGGATCAATGTCGGTTAAACTGGGCGGACAGGAATATACACTTGAACAAGCTGCAGTATTCCTGAAAGATACCGACCGTAAGGTGAGGCAAGAAGCCTGGGAGGCCATCACAGCAAGAAGACTGGAAGACAAAGAAAAGCTGGATGAACTCTTTAATTCATTACTAAAACTTCGCCACCAGGTTGCCCTGAATGCCGGCTTTGAAAACTTCAGGGATTATATGTTTCAGGCCCTGGGGCGTTTTGACTATACTCCTACCGACTGCTATGATTTTCATAAAGCCATTCAGGAAGAAATCGTCCCCCTTTTAAAGATGCAGGCCAAAAAACGTCTCAAGGCACTGGCTTTAAATGAATTGAAGCCATGGGACATGGATGTTGACATTTCCGGGAAGCCGGCTTTGAAACCATTCAGCAATGGTGAAGAACTGATTGAAAAGTCCATTAAATGTTTCCAGGGACTAAGTCCATACATTGGCGAAAGGTTGGAAATAATGAAAGCAAATGGCTTTTTCGATGTGGATAGCCGCAAAGGTAAAGCTCCGGGTGGTTATAATTATCCACTTGCAGAAAGTGGTGCCCCATTTATTTTCATGAACTCTGCCGGAACATTCCGCGACCTGACCACCATGGTTCATGAAGGGGGACATGCAGTTCATACTTTCATTTCGGCAGGGCTTGAATTAAATGACTTTAAACATCTTCCATCAGAGGTTGCTGAACTTGCTTCCATGAGTATGGAACTTATTTCTATGGATCATTGGGATAAATTCTTCGATAATTCTGAAGATCTGATTCGTGCAAAGAAGGACCAGCTTAAAGATGTTCTAAAAACGCTCCCATGGGTTGCTGTAGTAGATCAGTTTCAGCACTGGATTTACACCAATCCAACTCATACCACTGAAGAGCGGGCTGAGGCATGGACAAAAATATTTGAACCATTTGGGAATAATTTCGCCGACTGGTCTGAACATCCGCATGCTTTAGAAAATCTTTGGCAAAAACAACTGCATATTTTTGAAGTCCCATTCTACTATATTGAATATGGAATTGCTCAGCTTGGAGCTATTGCAGTCTGGAAAAACTACAAAAACGATCCTGAAAAAGGGCTTTCCAACTATCTGGAAGCATTAAAGCTTGGATATACAAAAACGATTAAGGAAATCTATGAAACTGCCGGAATCGAATTTAACTTCACTGCTGCATACGTGAAAGAACTGGCAGATTTCGTACAGAAAGAATTGGATAAACTGGAGTAATTTTGAGCATACTGAGCTTCTGATTTTTACCAGAGTTTAAAGAAATAAAAGAGTAGCACACTTTTTGTATCTCTTACAGTATGAAAGAATTAATCATACTGTTCGCAATATATTTGATTCCTTTCTTATCCCGGGCCCAAACCCGGGATACTTTTAGATCCGATAATTATCGGATGACAATGCCATATCTGTTAGGCTTCCTAAAGGATTTACCAAAACAGATACCAAAAAGCAATTTAGCCTGGTGGCTAGAACCTCATTTGGAACAATTCTTATTTTCAAAGTCCCAGATAACCCCCAAATAACACCAGACATTGAAAAGGACAGGCATCTGAAGAACTATTACAAAAATTACATCAAAAGTGTTAAACAATCTTCAAAGTCTGGTATTATCACAGATGAAAAAGATAACCTGATTGGCGAATTGAAAGTTAAAGATTTTACACTAAAGATTGATACCGGCAGCGGGATTTTGTTAAGGGATTTCAGAATTTTACATACCAATGGTGCTACCTATACTTTTGAATTTCTGCATGAGAATGTTCATAAGGAATTCGCAGTTCCAGAGCGTGAGAAATTCTTTAATTCAATTGAAGTCAATGAAACTATAAGCAGTTCTGACCAGTACACGAGTCAGGCTCCCAATTCTGACAGCCCTGACAATTCTAAATACCTGATTTGGTTCATCATGATAGTTCTATTGCCAATCGGCCTGACTATTCTGAGAGTTTTGCTAAAAAGAGCTCAACGAACTGACTTATAAATTACAGTTATGGGGTTTTCGAAGGTATCCTTCTGTTCAAAAACCGGAACCAGATTTCCTGCCGACTGAATCTCCTCTTCGAATTGCTTACGGGAAATCACCAAAGCATCGGGATGCTTTTTAAGATAAACTGAGAGGCTATCCTGACTTTGAATTGCGGGTACCAATCGCTGCATATTAAAAATATAAGCTGAGTTCATCATTTTATAGTAAACCAGATCCGGCTTATTTTTTAGCAGTTCCAATGAGCCTGCCACGGGATTGATCCCATAAACCCCTGGATATGCTTTCGCAAAAAAAAGAAAATTACTAAGTATGAATGAGAGAGCCATACTGAGTATAAATTTGCTGAGTTCATTCTTTCGGATAAAATACCAGCCGATCAAAGCTCCAACAGGTATGGGGATAAACCAGATCCAGACACCTGCGGCATCCTGAACATTCTTATCGGCCTTAAGTCCGAAATAAACCGCTGCAGGGAGAGCAAAAGCTATTATTGTATAAAAGCCAAAAGCCCATTTTACTTTTTTCAATGAAAGATTCATTCCTTCCAGTTCCGAAAGTAAAAATCCAAGCAGGATTGCAATGAAAGGGTATGCAGGTGCTGTATAATTCGGGAGTTTTGTCTGCGAAAATGAGAAAAAGATAATGATCCCCAGAACAATGCTCAGACAATACAATAAAACCTCATTAGCACGCTGTTTCCAAGCAAGGAACATCGCCTGAATGCAAAAAACACCTAATGGAAGTAGTCCTGCAATAACCATAATCAAGGGCAGAAGAAAAAAGCCTCCATGACCTTCCATTGTGTCAGAGAACCTTTGAAGATTATGTTTAAAGAAGAAACCCTCAGTCCAGAGTCCATTGCTTGCCTTATAATTCAGCCAATACCAGGGTAATGAAATCAGCAGAACTATTATTATCCCTGCAGGAATTTGAAAAGAACGAATCATCGCCCAGTGAAATCTTTTTGTCCAGATAAGGAATAACAGCATAATCAAACCTGGCAATGCCACTGCTATTGGACCTTTGGTTAATAGGCCAAGTCCGAAGCACAAATACATCAGCAAGATCCAGAATTTTCTTTTTTCGACCAGGAACGCATAAAAGCACATGAAACCTGCAGTCATAAAGAATATAAGATAAGGATCAGGCACTGACATCCTCATCTGAAAATTAAAATGTAATGAGGAAAGTAAAACCATCGCAGTCAGCCAGCTTGCTTTTTCACCCAAATATTTTCTGCAGAACATAAAACTGATCAGAACAGTTAAAGCACCAAATACTGCTGAGAAAAACCGTGCACTAAACGCCGATACTCCAAACATTTTATAAGCCGCGGCCATAAAAAAATAATGAAGTGGTGGTTTATCAGTCCTTAATTGTCCATTAAAATAAGGCATAATATAATCCCCAGATACCAGCATTTCACGGGCACATTCTGCATTCTTAGCTTCATCTAGAATATAGATCATCGGTTTATCCAGATTCTGCATAAGCAGCATCAAACTGCCGATAAACAAGAGAATACTCCTGGTACTGAGATTAAGCCTTTCCAAACAAACTCCCTTCTAATTTTGATGAATGATACCATTTAGTATTTTCAAGCCACCAAATCATATGAAAAGTCATAATCACAGCAATAATAGAACCCGCAATAATATCCTCCATAAAATGCTGGGCAAGATAAACCCTTGAAAATGCAGTTAATGCCGCTAGAGGTATAATTATCCAGTGACCTTTCCTGTGAGGAAGCAAATAAGTCAATACAACTGCAAGTGTAAAAACTGATGCTGTATGTCCGGAGGGAAAGCTGTTCAATTCATGGACAGGATAATCATCAATAGTTCGGATTGGTATTACATTCTCGAAATACTTTAAAGGTCTCGGGGCTTTATAAAGATGTTTGAGTGCCTGGATTGCAAGAGAACTGTATGCAAATGTGATTGCAGCAAGCACTGCATACCGGAATTTAAAAAACAGCAACACCAAAACCACAATAACTGTCATTATTCCGTCGCCAAATAATGTTATGAGCTTAAATAGTTCATCAAAAAAACTATTGTGATGATTGTTTATCCATAAAAACAACTCAACTTTTGAATTAAATAGCATTAGAATAAAGCCAATCAGAATCAGCATCAGAAATGGAATCAGAAAGTATCGCTGAGGATAAAGGATTTCAGAAAGGCTTTTCTTCATTATTTGGTTTGAATGCGAATTCAAAACTAAATAATTTTTATGTTTGATTGCTAAACCAATCTAATTGAACGACAATATGTCAAGAAACCTTTTTAGAAAGAAATCTATTGAGTTGATCATGAAAGACCGCCAGGCGGGATTTTCGGATGCCGAAATCGAAGATCAGCAGTTAAGAAGAGTTCTTTCTGTTAAAGACCTTACCCTGATGGGTATCGCTGCAGTAATTGGTGCAGGGATATTTTCTACAATAGGAAACGCAGCCTTTAATGGAGGACCCGGTGTAAGTATTCTATTTGTTATTACTGCAATTACCTGTGGCTTTTCTGCCTTATGCTATGCTGAGTTTGCATCAAGAATTCCGGTTGCAGGAAGTGCCTATACCTATGCCTATGCTTCATTTGGAGAGCTGATTGCCTGGATAATCGGATGGGATTTATTGATGGAGTATGCCATTGGCAATATTGCGGTTGCAATATCCTGGAGTGAATATTTTACCCATTTGCTCGAGGGATTCAATATCCATATACCGGCCTATCTGACAATGGACTATCTCTCTGCCTCCAGAGCTTACAAAGAAGTACTTGCAGCCGGAACAGATCTGAGTGGAATCAGTGCCAAGGTTCAATATGCTGCAGGAGCATGGGAATCAGCTCCGGGATCTGGGAACTTAAAATTTATAGCAGATATTCCGGCATTGGGGATCGTTTTTTTAATTACATATCTTGTTTATATCGGGATTCGTGAGACAAAAAGAGCAACAAATGCAATGGTCTTTCTGAAAATTGCTGTGGTGATCGGAGTTATTATACTTGGGTTTTTCTACGTGCAACCGGCAAACTGGAGTCCCTTTTTGCCTAATGGATTTGAAGGTATGATGAAGGGAGTTTCTGGAGTTTTCTTTGCCTACATAGGATTTGACGCCATTTCTACAACGGCCGAAGAATGTAAAAATCCGCAGAGGGATTTGCCTAAAGGCATGATTTACTCATTAATAATCTGTACGGTTCTTTACATACTGGTGGCATTGGTCTTAACCGGCATGGTAAGCTACAAAGAATTGCAGGTTGAAGATCCCCTTGCATTTGTCTTCAAAAATGTCGGACTTGATAATATCAGTTATATCATATCCATAAGTGCAGTAATTGCAACGGCAAGTGTATTACTGATATTTCAGATGGGTCAGCCGCGTATCTGGATGAGCATGAGCCGGGATGGATTATTACCAAAGAAGTTTTCAAGCATACACCCGAAATATAAGACCCCCTGGTTTGCGACACTTATCACAGGAATTGTCGTGTCTGTTCCAGCATTATTCATGAATCTTACAGAGGTTACTGACCTGACCAGCATCGGCACTCTCTTTGCTTTTGTATTAGTCTGTGCCGGAGTCTTGCTGCTTCCCAAGGAGGAAATCAACGATTCGAACCGGAAGCGATTTCGAATTCCTTACTTTAATTCGAAATACATCGTTCCTGCCTTGCTTATTATAATTTTTATAAGTTTCAGAGAGCCAATTCTATCCTTATTTGAGTACAATGGCGACTGGCATGTATACAAGGATAAACTACCCTATTTCCTGTTCATTCTGGCGGCAATAATAATGGCTGTACTTTCATTCAGAAAAAATTTATCCCTGATTCCTGTTCTGGGAATGCTGAGCTGTTTATATCTGATGACTGAACTGGGATATACTAACTGGCTTCGCTTTCTGATCTGGCTTGGGTTGGGTCTGATTATTTATTTTTCCTACAGTTATCACAAAAGCAATCTGAATAAATAAGATCAGCAGAATTTCGTAAATTTCTGGCGAAACGCTGCATATTTAGATTCAGAATCTTAAAGAAAGAATGATTGAAATAAAAAAGGCAATTTTCGATTTGAAAATTGCCTTTTTTATATTTCAATGAATTTTGGAATTCAATTCTGCTTTTAACATTGATACTCCCTCATGAGGCTTCACCGTGATCTAATTCCAATCTCGTCAACTCGCTGTTGTCCTGAGTTGAAATAATCAGAGGTACTCTTTCAATAGTAACAAAACTAATATCCAGTCCAAATCCCCTTTCTTCTGAAAGCGAAAATTTCTTCAGAATGAAATAATAGTCCATGATGAACTTATCTATAAAGCTCAACACATTTGAACGCGACAGGACTTTCTCTAGTACAACAAACCTGAAATCACCAATGATCTTATACTTATTCAGGGAAGTATATTTACTGGTTATATCAACCTCATTGTTTCTTACCAATTCTTCAACAACCTTCCTGAACAGTACATTAATTTGCTGCTCAACCCGGAAGCCCAGTTTAAAATCTATCCGGATAAGTTTATTTGGTACCAGAAACTCTACTTTGTAGTCCCTTGTAAACGGCTCGTCAGTTACATCAACGTGTACCAGCCAATAGACATCTGCCCGTTTAGGCTGCTTCTGAAGGATTGAATACATGATCTTAGATTCGATTTCCGAATTAAAATTAGAACTGGTCAAATAAACCAGCTGGGATGCATATTTAGGAACAGACTCATCCTCACTCAACTCTTTTAAAATAGGATAGTAAGAATCAACTTCAACAAATTTTACAAAACGGTTTTTAATCTTTCTGGCAGAGAACCATGCCCACATGATAGACAACAAGAAGGATGCGAGCAAGAGGGTAAACCATCCTCCGTGGAGGAATTTAGCCATATTCGCCACTAAAAATCCTATTTCAATTAGTCCGTATATCGTAACGAAAATAATAATGATATAATTTGGAAATTTCTTCCGTTTAAGAAATACTGCTACCAGTATGGTAGTCATCAGGAAAGTCAGATTTATTGCCAGGCCGTATGCACCTTCCATATTCTGAGATTCACGGAAAATCAGAACTACCACAATACAGCCAACCCATAATAAAATATTTATTGAGGGTACATATAATTGTCCTTTTTGGTTACTTGGGTAGTTAATTTTAACCTTTGGCCATAAATTAAGCCTCACGGCTTCAGAAATCAGGGTAAAGGAACCAGAGATCATCGCCTGGCTGGCAATGATTGCAGCAGAAGTGGCTATACTGATCCCTGCGATAAGAAACCACTCAGGCATAATGCTGAAAAATGGATTATCACCGGGGCCCAATCGGCTACCCTGGTGCTGCCATAACCATACTCCCTGGCCGAAATAATTTAGCAATAAACAGGTTTTAACATATATCCAGCTGATGCGAATATTTGAACGACCACAATGACCCAAATCCGAATACAAGGCCTCTGCTCCTGTAGTGCAAAGGAACACAGCTCCTAAGATAAACAAGGCATTTGGGTTAGATGAAAGCAGGGAATAAGCATAATAAGGACTTATAGCTTTGAGAATCTCCGGAAATTGAATCAGGTAAAAGCCACCCAAAACTGCCATCATAGTAAACCATACGAACATTATCGGGCCAAAGGCTTTGCCCACAATGAACGTCCCGAATTGCTGTATCAAAAACAGTAATGAAATGATAACAAGTACTATAGGAACAGTCGGAATATCCGCATAAAATATTCTTAAACCCTCAATTGCAGCAGAAACAGTAATTGGAGGGGTAATCATACCGTCTGCGAGCAATGCAGAGCCTCCGATCATTGCCGGAATAACCAACCATTTTCCTTTCTTTTTAACCAAAGAAAACAATGAAAGTATTCCACCCTCACCCTTGTTGTCTGCACGCAACGTAATTATTACATATTTTATTGTGGTCTGCAGACTTAGTGTCCAGAATATACAGGACAAGCCACCAAGGATTAAATCGCTCGTAATTATTCGGTCGGCGACAATCGCCTTAAATACATATAATGGAGACGTTCCAATATCGCCGTAAATTATACCCAAACTGATTAATAAACCAGCTGCAGAAAGCTTATGAAGATTTTTTAGATTCGACACAGTGAAAAATTTAGAAGACAAAAGTACATCATAAAATCAAATTCTTATTACCAATCCAATAATGTTGATTTTTTGTCATTTTTTTTTAAATTTATTCTAACATTTAAGACAAAGCAACGTATAGAAAGAAATTTTAGTTAAAAATTGTTAAAAAAAAGCCTGCTAACTATGGGTATACATTAATATGCCTTATATTTATAGCATCATCTATTTTGCGTATGATAAACTCTTACCTGAGAACATTAGTTGTATTCATAGTTTTAGGCATAACAATGTCCCTGAACAGCTATGCATATAACTTTTCTTTTTCTCAGGTATCACGCCCGGATTCACTGAAAGCCAAAGCAAAAGTTAGCACCAAAATTACCGATACCAGACTAAATAAGCCTGCAGATCCCAAAGCTAATGTCAAATTAAGTTTTACGCCATTCAAACCATCGAAAGAAAAACTACTGGTTCAAAACAAAATTATGTCGGGGCCTAAAAACCCACTTCCTGGTGATAAAATTCTGGCTAATGTGAAAGTTTATCCGAATCCGGTTTCTGATTATCTGAATATGACCTATTCAATCAGTAAGGATTCCAATGTAACGATCCGGATTATGGATGTGTTAGGTAATGAAATAACAACACTTTTCTCAGAAAGACAGAGTATCGGTGAACATAGCAATACATTCAGTATTTCTTCAAGAATCAGCAGTGGATTCTATTTCATACGTGTAAGTGTGGGTAGTGAGATCATTACCAAACGTATTTCCGTATTGTAAAATCTATACCATATTCCTCTTCTTAGATTCAGTATGTTTATATTCGCGGAATGAAGATAATCGCTATTGGCCGTAATTACGCCGAACATGCCAAAGAACTGAATAATCCTGTGCCTGCAGTGCCTGTTATATTCATGAAACCTGATACTGCGGTTCTTAAAGACAATAAACCATTCTACCATCCTGAATTCTCTACAGATATACATCATGAGATAGAACTTGTATTAAAAGTATCAAAGGAAGGTAAACATATTGCTCAGAAATTTGCTTCTACTTACTTTGATGAGATCGGGCTTGGAATTGACTTTACAGCAAGGGATATACAACAAAAACACAAGGAAAAGGGACTTCCATGGGAACTGGCCAAGGCATTCGATAATTCTGCACCGGTGAGCAAGTTTATTCCAAAATCAGAGTTTAAAGACCTGAACAATCTTAACCTAAGACTTGACCTGAATGATAATACCGTTCAGGAAGGCAACACTAAAGACCTACTTTTTTCGTTTGAATATATAATAGCCTTTGTTTCTCAGTATATCACTCTGAAAAAGGGTGACCTGATTTTTACCGGCACTCCAAAAGGTGTAGGTAAAGTAAATATTGGTGATCATTTATGCGGCTATCTCGAGGATCAAAAATTACTCGATTTTTATATCCGTTAGTAATCCTATTTCATGTTCAAATTCTTATCTACATTAACCTTATTGACCTTACTATGCACTTTTACCATGGGTCAGGAGGTAACATTAGCACAATACCCTCAAAATTATTTCATTCGACCGCTTGACCTCCCTCCTATTATATCAGGAAACTTTGGCGAAATAAGAACGAATCATTTTCATTCCGGACTTGATCTGAAAACGAATCAACGTGAAGGATATCCTGTTTATGCAAGTGCTGATGGTTTTATATCCAGAATCAGGGTTCAGATTGGTGGTGGAGGAAATGCTTTATATATCAGCCATCCAAATGGCTACACGACCGTCTACATGCATTTGAGAAACTTTAATGAGCGTATAAGCATGTCTTTAAAGACTTATCAATACCGGATGCAAAAGTTCGATGTCGATTTTCCTTTACTTTCAGTTGAAATCCCTGTAAAAAGAGGAGATATAATTGGCTGGTCAGGAAATACCGGCAGCTCGGGCGGCCCACACCTTCATTTTGAAATCAGGGATACTAAGACAGAAGAACCAATCAATCCGCAACTTTTCGGCATCCGTATACCCGATAAGGTTAAACCTGTAATTACTGGATTATATCTTTATCATTTAAACGGCGAACCTTTCAGTGAACATACTCCAAAGCAATTATATCCGGTAATTGGAAGTGGAGGGAATTATAGTCTTAGTCCTCAAACTATTGTCAATATTGGTGGTGAATCGGGACTTGGAATTGCAAGTTCAGACAAGAATTCAGCCTCTGAAAATAGTAATGGACCGTATTCAATTGAGCTCAGGCTTGAGGATCAAACAATCTACTCTGCTGTCTGGGAAAGGCTTTCATTTGATAATTCCCGGGGAATGAACTCTCATGTTGATTACCCGGCGATGATAGCCACAGGCAGAAGAATTCAGAAAAGTTTTCTCGAACCAGGCAACCCTTTAAAAATCTATAATAACGTACTGAATAATGGCCTTCTGAATTTTTCGGATCAGAATATCCGCGATGCTCAATACATTGTAAAAGATATTGCCGGGAACCAGAGCGTCCTTAATTTCAAAATAAGATTCAGTCCCGGAGCTGCAAAACCATCAAAAGCAATTGAAGGAAGGAAATTAAAATTCGATCAGGTTAACGACTTCGATACTATTGGCCTGAAACTTAACATACCGCTAAAAACACTGTACAGTGATCTTAATTTTGTATATAAAACCACTCCCAGACCTGCCGGCGCTTATTCTCCGATTCATCATATACATAACCGCCTGATACCTCTAAACGGTCCGATTACCATGTCGATAAAAGCCGATGATAATCTCCCTGCAGAATTACAAAGCAAGGCTCTAATAGTTAACCATTTAAAAAAAACACAGGGGGGAATATTTGAAAATGGTTATGTTAAAACAGATATCCGCAATTTTGATAGCTTTTACATTGTGACTGATACCCTGGCACCACGGATAGCCCCGGTAAACATAAGTAATGGAGCATCAATGGGTAATATTCCAAGGATCATGTTCCGTATCTCTGATAATCTATCTGGGATAAAAACCTTCAATGCAATGATTAACGGACAATGGGTTCTGATGGAATACGAGCCTAAAACTGGTTCCTTATGGCATCGTTTTGACGAATTAACAGCTAAGGGCAAAAACGATTTTGTATTGACGGTAAGTGATATGAAAGATAACTTAAGTACCTACAGGGCTGTTTTTTACCGATAGAGAGAATTATTCATTTCAGATAATTTATTTTGCTAATTTTAGCCTCATAAACCTGCTAAAAAATGATTGAGCTTACTGAGGGGCAAAAAGCTCCTGATTTCAATGCAAAAGACCAGAATGGAAAAAGTATCAGCCTGAGTGATTTTTCAGGAAAAGATATAATCCTATATTTTTATCCTAAAGATGATACTCCGGGTTGTACTGCTGAAGCATGCAGCTTTAGGGATAATTATCAATCCCTGGTAAAAGAGGGCTTCGAAGTTTTAGGCGTAAGCACTGACGATGAAAAGTCGCACCAAAAGTTCATTACCAAATACAGCCTGCCTTTCTCTCTGATTGCCGATACCGATAAGAAAATCGTTGAAGCTTATGGTGTATGGGTAGAAAAGAATATGTACGGTAAAAAATATATGGGAGTAGCAAGAAAAACATTCATTATTGACAAGAACGGACTGATTAAAAAGATCATTGATAAAGTTGATACAAAAAACTCTTCCGGACAGGTTTTGGATTCAATTAAATAAAACCGTTTATCAAGCATAAGTATTCTCAAAATCAAATAATTTCAAAATAACCCCTCCCTTTCAAAGAACATGGCTATTTTAGCAAGGCCATTAAGCACAAATTATGACTCCAGATATTGATAAATTAACAAAAATTGCCTCACAGGTTCGACGTGATATTTTAAGAATGGTTCATGCCTGCCAATCCGGACATCCGGGCGGCTCGTTGGGCTGCACTGATTATTTAGTAGCTCTTTACTTTCATACCCTAAAACACAATACCAAATTTGATATGGATGGATCTGGTGAAGATTTGTTCTTTCTTTCAAACGGACATATTTCGCCGGTATGGTACAGTGTTCTGGCACGTTCCGGATATTTTGAGGTATCTGAGCTGGCAACTTTCAGAAAGATAAATACGAGACTTCAGGGGCATCCTACAACCCATGAAAATTTACCGGGAATAAGGGTTGCATCAGGCTCTTTAGGTCAGGGTATGTCGGTGGCGATTGGTGCTGCTATCGCCAAAAAGTTAAACAATGATAACAGACTTGTATTTTCATTACATGGTGATGGAGAACTTCAGGAAGGTCAAACCTGGGAAGCAGCAATGTATGCGAGCCATAATAAAATTGACAATCTGATATCAACTATTGATGTTAACGGACAGCAAATTGACGGTCCAACCGATGTCATTTTATCCTTAGGTAATCTAAGATCTAAATGGGAAGCTTTTGGATGGGAAGTACTTGAAATGAGTGGAAACGATATGGCCGATGTGGTTCGTGTTCTTGAACTTGCTATCAGCAAAACATTTAAAGGAAAGCCAATCATGATCCTGATGCAAACAATGATGGGCAATGGTGTAGACTTCATGATGCATACCCATAAATGGCATGGCTCTGCTCCTAATGACGATCAGCTCGCACTTGCCCTGGGTCAATTGGAAGAAACTCTTGGCGATTATTAAGGATTTCTAAAAGGTAATCCGCATTCAAAAACACATTTAAAAAATTTCGCCTGCTTAATCTCAGGCCCTTTGCTTTGTTATATGAAGAAATACACATACACCGAGAAAAAAGATACCCGTTCAGGTTTTGGAGCAGGTTTACTGGAAGTAGGACAAAAGAACGATAAAGTAGTTGCTTTATGTGCTGATTTGATCGGTTCATTAAAAATGGATGCTTTTATCAAGGAATTTCCTGAACGCTTTTTTCAGATCGGAATTGCAGAAGCAAATATGATGGGAATTGCTGCTGGTTTAACCATCGGTGGTAAAATTCCTTATACAGGTACTTTTGCTAACTTCTCAACAGGTCGTGTGTACGATCAGATCAGACAGTCCATCGCCTATTCAGATAAGAATGTAAAGATCTGTGCTTCACACGCCGGACTTACACTCGGTGAAGATGGCGCTACGCATCAGATTCTGGAAGATATCGGAATGATGAAAATGCTTCCCGGAATGGTGGTAATCAATCCTTGTGATTATAACCAGACAAAAGCCGCAACTATTGCCATTGCCGATCATCATGGTCCGGTTTATTTAAGATTTGGAAGACCTGCAGTACCTGTTTTCACAGATCCGGATCAAAAATTTGAGATTGGTAAGGCATGGATGGTTAATGAGGGAACTGACGTAAGTATTTTCGCTACAGGCCACATGGTCTGGAAGGCTATTGAGGCTGGTGAAAAGCTCGCAGAGGCAGGAATCAGTGCTGAAATAATTAATATTCATACCATTAAACCTTTGGATGAAGCAGCAGTCTTAAAATCAGTTGCCAAGACCGGATGTGTGGTTACTGCCGAAGAGCATAACCGCTATGGTGGTTTAGGTGACAGTATTGCACAGGTGCTGACAAGAAACAATCCTGTTCCGCAGGAATACGTTGCAGTTAACGATAGTTTCGGAGAAAGTGGTACTCCTGATCAACTGATGAAAAAATACGGTTTGGATACCGAGGATATTATCAATGCGGTAAACAGGGTAATTAAACGTAAATAATTGCCCTGAATTCCGGGAATCCAAGCCAAAAACGAAAATATGCAGGTAGAGGATTCCGAAATCTTAGAAAAATTTTCAAGGGAAAACACCCGCCATGAGGGCTTCAATCTGCTGCTCAACAAATATCAGCAGAAAATTTACTGGCATATCCGCAGGCTGGTAATTGATCATGATGATACTGATGATCTGGTTCAGGATGTATTCATAAAGGTCTGGAAAAACCTGGCAAACTTCAGGAGTGATTCACAATTATTTACCTGGATCTATCGAATAGCCACAAATGAAAGTATCACTTTTCTGAACCGCAAAAAATTAAGGAACAGCGTATCTTTGGATGATTCAAACGGTCTGGATCTGGCTGAAACACTCGCTGATAGTCCGTATTTTGATGGTGATAAAGCTCAGATGAAGCTTCAAAAAGCTTTACTGACACTGCCCGAAAAACAAAGGCTGGTGTTTAACATGAAATATTTTGATGATTTAAAATACGAAGAGATCTCTGAAATTTTGGGCACCAGTGTCGGTGCCCTGAAGGCATCTTTTCATATTGCAGTTAAAAAAATTGAACAGATATTATTAAATTCAGATTAAACCTTTCTATCCCCGGTGTATCAAAGGAATATGAAAACAGAGAATTCAGATAAGGATTGGTTAAAAGAGGCTCCAACTCTTGCTAAAATTAGCAGAGAGAACCCCTTTGCTGTGCCTTCCGCTTATTTTGAATCTTTGAATGAAAATCTGAATACCCTGGCCAAACTCGAAAGTGTCCGATTTGAAAATGAAGATGAATTCAGCTTACCTGAAAATTATTTCAATCAATTGGCAGGAAGGATTGAAGATCAAATAGCCATTGAAGCTATTCAGAATCTGGCTCCGGCCGATGGGTTTAAAGTCCCGGATGCCTATTTTAACAGCCTCGCTGAACGCATCAATTCAAGAATTGACGAGAAGCAAGCACCTGCAAAGCTGAAAAATATGTTTCCATCATGGATACGTTATTCTGCAGCGGCAAGCGTCGTATTTGTTATTGGGATATTCTTTTATTTTAATTCATCCAGCTACATATTCAATAAACAGTTATCAAAAGTTCCTGATCAGGATATCATCAATTACCTGCAGTTTCACAGTACAGTAAATGACAACCAATACCTTATAGAAAATATCACTGAGGACGGTTTGCAGCAGGTATCAGCTGATGTTTCGGAAGAAGATATTGAACAGTATATTAACAGTACAACATTATGAACGGATTAGTAAAGAAAGGGATTTTGGGTATAATAATGTGTCTGACAATGAACACAGGATTAATGTCTCAGGATCGTCGTGGGCATTATGAACGAATTGAAGCAATTAAAGTCGCCTTTATCACAAAGAAACTCGATTTGACTACAGAAGAAGCTCAGAAATTCTGGCCGGTATACAATAATTACCAAAAAGAGCTGATGGAGCTGATGCGAAAAAGAAGAGAAGACCGTCAGAAAACTGATATTGCTCCAAATGATAAGATCAACGCAGACCTAACTTATGAAAGCAGGATGCTTGACTTGAAAAAAAAGTATAAAAAACTCTATTTAAAGGCAATTCCTGCCGAAAAAGTACTGCTATTATATCAGGCAGAGCGCGAATTCAGAGAGCATCTGATCAAGCAGTTAAATCATAGGAGAAGGGAATAGTTTAAATTTAACCTGAGTCAATATCTTAGGAAGGGTAAAATAATATCGTTATAATTGCTCAGATAAGAGTATGGAGACAAAATAATTTGTTTTTTGAAACCAATACCTGTGTGTTACAGGTTAGTTCAGTCCTTTCCTCCGGGGTAGTTCCGGCAAGAAATCGCGTTCTATATCAAATTACCAATAGCCGGAAGCTACCTCCTCCGGCAAGGTTTATTTTACCTGGAGCTGTTTTTCATTGGGAGAGGCAGCCCTGCAAAAGGGCCTTAATGGAAAAAATATCCGGCAATTTTTCGTCCTATCTATTGCCTGCATTTTATTTATGTATTTTTGTACATGCTTAGCCCGCGTCAGCTTTTTCTGTTAAATACTGCTCAAACATCCCCATTCCCCCGTTTACTTGAAATTGAAAGGGCCGAAGGCATGTATCTTTACGACCATTCCGGGAAAAGCTATATGGATCTGGTTTCCGGATTTGCTGTTAGCAATATCGGTCATCGTCATCCAAGAGTGGTGCAGGCGATAAAAGATCAGGCCGACAAATACCTTCATCTCACTGTTTATGGTGAGTATGTGCAATCACCACAGGTCAAGTTTGCAGAAAAGCTATCCTCGATCCTGCCTGATTCCCTCAGTTCGGTCTATTTTGTAAACTCGGGTGCTGAGGCCACTGAAGGTGCAATGAAACTCGCCAAGCGTTTTACCGGCAGATCAGAAATTATAGCCTGCAAAAACTCCTACCATGGAAGTACGCAAGGAGCACTTAGTTTGATGGGTAACGAATACTATAAACAAGCCTACCGTCCGCTGCTGCCAGGAATCCGATTTATTGAATTTAACGAACTCACTGATCTTGAGCAAATAAGCTCAGACACTGCTGCTATCATAATAGAAACTATACAAGGAGAAGCAGGCGTTCGTGTCCCTGATGCTGAATATATGCAGGCATTACGCAAGCGATGTGATCAGACCGGCACCCTGCTTATTCTGGATGAGATCCAAACAGGCTTCGGCCGTACAGGTAAGCTCTTTGGCTTTGAAAATTTTAATATCAAACCCGACATCCTATTATTAGCCAAAGGTATGGGCGGCGGAATGCCTATCGGCGCATTTATTTCGAACAATGAGATCATGTCCGTATTGAAAGCGAACCCAATCCTTGGGCATATCACCACATTTGGCGGTCACCCGGTAAGCTGTGCCGCAGGACTTGCCAATCTGGAGGTAATTCTGGAGGAAAATCTCAATAAGGATGTTGCTGACAAAGAATCATTGTTCAAAAAATACCTGCAGCATCCCGAAATAAAAGAAATAAGAGGCAAAGGATTGATGCTGAGTATACAACTAAGTACTTTTTCACAAGTAGAATATGTGAGTAATTATTGCTCCGGTAAGGGTATCATCATCGACTGGTTTTTACATTGTGATACCGCGATGCGAATTGCTCCTCCATTGATCATATCTGAAGAAGAGATTAAGCTTGCCTGTAAAATAATCCTGGAAGCACTGGACTCATACCTGCCCTGAAAGTCTACAATAATCAATAGAGATACATTATCATTTTAAACCCGTACCTTTGCAGCAATATAAAATTGCCGGCATTTTTAACGGCAATGTAAAATCATTACATGTTATTCGAAGAATTAAATATTATTGAGCCTATTTTAAAGGCTTTAAAAACAGAAGGTTATACTGCCCCTACTCCTATTCAGGAACAATCCATACCAATCATTTTAGAACGCAAAGATCTTTTAGGATGTGCGCAAACAGGCACAGGTAAGACTGCTGCTTTCGCAATTCCGATTATTCAAATTCTGGAAGGTGGTAAAATATATGACAAAGGGCCCAGAGCGATCAAATGTCTCATTTTAACCCCAACCCGTGAACTTGCGATACAAATCGGCGAAAGCTTTGCTGCTTATGGCCGCCATACAGGTATGAAGCACGCCGTCATCTTTGGCGGGGTTTCACAGGGTTCTCAGGTATCTGCATTAAAATCAGGAATAGATATACTGATTGCAACTCCGGGAAGATTATTAGACCTGATCAATCAGAAGTTTGTTCATTTACATTATCTCAAAATATTTGTACTTGATGAAGCAGACCGGATGCTGGATATGGGATTTATTCATGATGTAAAAAAGATCATCACCAAGATCCCACAAAAACGTCAAACCTTGTTTTTCTCGGCAACAATGCCGCCTGAAATTCAAAAACTGGCGAATACTATCCTTGTAGATCCTGAAAAAGTCGAGGTTACGCCTCCTTCAACTACTGCCGACACCATTGATCAATCTCTCTTTTTCGTAGAAAAAGGTGATAAGAAAAAATTACTTATCCACCTGCTGAACGATAAGGGTATCAAATCTGCCTTGATTTTTACCCGTACTAAACATGGTGCCGATAAGATCACGAAGGATCTGGTTAAAGCCGGAATTAAAACAGAAGCGATTCATGGAAATAAATCACAGAATGCCCGACAAAAGGCATTATCTAATTTCAAAAGCGGACAAATCAAAGCCTTAATTGCAACTGATATTGCAGCGAGAGGAATTGATATTGACGAGCTTTCGCATGTGATCAATTATGAATTACCGAATGTTCCGGAAACCTATGTCCACCGCATTGGCCGTACCGGTCGTGCAGGATCGAGCGGCATTGCGTTATCATTCTGCGATGAAGAGGAAATGGAATACCTGAAAGATATTCAGAAACTGATCGGCAGGGAGATACCAGTTACCGAAGATCAACCTTATCATATGCGTGCTGCATCCTATATCTTTAGTCAATCGACCAAGAAGAAAGGCAGCTCAGGTAAAAAACCTGCTCCTGATTCAGCAAGGGGTGCAACAAGCGGGAGTCCGAGAAGGCGCTTCGGCAATAAAAGAAGATAAAAAAGTTAAAAAGGCTCCGGAATCAAACCCGGAGCTTTTTTATTTTTCGGATAATGCCTTGATCATCAGATCAGCAACCAGCTTATTCCCGGCAGGATTCAAATGCACCCTGTCTGTGGTCAAAATCCCGGATTCCTTATTTTCAGGATTATTTTTAAGATTATAATCCAAAAATGCCTTTCTAAGATCAACTAAACCACAGGAGTATTTCCGGGCTAATTCGCGAATGATATTACTGTAGCGGTTCAGATCACCATCCTGAGCATTACTGAAGTCAGTACGCTCTCCAATTGCTGCAGGGGTACAAACGATAACCCTTATGCCGGCAGCCTGCATTTTTTTAATCATCGCAGTATAAAATGCAATGAATTTATCCGGGTCGGTACCTGTTTGTGAGCTTTGTTTGTGCCAAACATCATTTACCCCAATATACATCACAACCACATCCGGTTTTTTGCTCAAAACATCGTCTTCAAACCTTAAAAAGAGATCATAGACCTTGTTTCCTCCAATTCCGGCACCAATCAGTTCATATTCCGGATTTGTTTTCCCGCGTAAAGCTTCCTGCATCAGGGTAATGTATCCCCCTGGCGTAACACCAGCGCGGGTAATCGAATCACCAAAGAATATCACCTTAACAGGCTTTTGAATTTGCATGGAACTCATAATTAAAATTACAGCGAATGAGAGGAGTACTTTTTTCATGTTTGTTTTCTATTTGTATGATTTATATTAAAATATGATCCGAAATAAAATTTAATTTAAATTCAGCTAAAGTAGTTTATTCCGCTCATAGCCGCGGAGGCCTAGTCCTTTTTCTTCAGGAAAAAGGACCATGCCGAGGAGGAACGACGAGACCATGAGCACCTTAAAAAACAATACACCCTCAGCGAATAAACCCCGCCGCTGTCCCGAAGGCTCGGGACTGCTTCGAAAGTTAGTATTAAGGCTTGGCTTAGCCCTACCGCACAAGCCGAGGCGGAAAAAAAAGCAAACGGAGAGATACTACTTTGGCCAGAAGACGTTCTATAACCATATAATATATTCTTAACCTTTGTCATAATTACGGAGCAGCCAGAGCTCAATTCCTTACTCAATGCTAGGATGCAAACATTCGGGCAAGTTGGAAAGAAATTATTTGCTATAAAAGTCCAAAGGCTGACCTTTTTCAATATAACGTACCAACTTTGATTTTTAGCAGAACACTTGTCTTTCTCCATTCCCCATTATTTCCTATTTCCTATTCCCCATTCTCAACTCATTTTAGATCTCTTAATCAAATACGAATGTAAAACCTGATAAAACCCATCATGAATATCCGCATCAATCAGATCAATCTTATATTGCGCACACTTTAGCTTCAGTTCTTTATGGTAAATATCAAAAGCTTCAATATAGGCTTCCTTTACATTATTGGGATGTACTTTTAGCTCTTCTCCGTTTTCAATATCTATAAAATGATAAGGGCGATTATCAAAATTAAAATCCAACTCCATTTTATGATCCAGAACGTTGAATATAATTACTTCATGTTTATTATGTTTTAGATGCTGCAAGGCTGAAAAGATCTCTGAAAGACCCTCTTCCGACTCTCCCACGAGCATATCACTAAAAATAATAACCAGTGAACGCTTATGAATCAGCTCTGCAATCTGATGCAAAGCAGAAGCCACATCCGTACGACTGTCCCTGCCTTTTCTGTTCATTAAACTCTCCAGTTCTGAGAACAGGTATTTCTGATGTACCGCTGTTGATTTAGCTGCTGTCGATAATTCCAGCTTATCAGAGAATAAACTCAGACCAAAGGCATCCCTTTGCTTTTTAAACAAGTACATTAAAGATGCCGCTGAATAAACAGAAAACAATAATTTATTAAAATCCTTTTCGGGATAATACATCGAAGATGAAACATCCAGAACAATCTGACATCGCAGATTGGTTTCCTCTTCAAAGCGTTTTACAAACAATTTATCTGTCCGACCAAACAATTTCCAGTCTACATTCTTAACCGAATCGCCTGTATTGTAAAGCCGGTGTTCTGCAAATTCGACTGAAAAACCATGAAATGGGCTTTTATGGAGGCCCGTTATAAAACCTTCAACCACCTGTCTGGAAAGTAGTTCAAGGTTTCCAAAATCCTGAAGGTCTTTATAATTTGTAAGATTGGGTTCCATATCCTAAAATAGCATATAAATTCAATCCCCGGAGAGAAAAAAATATTAATCTTTTATTTGCTTTAAACCTCAGACTATCCGAAAATGGCTCATTTTTCATACCTTTGAAAAATATGCCTAACCAGCATATCACCCAAAATCAAAACCGATTTAGCCCTGAACATTCAAAGATGAATACTAAGTTATCTTATGCCCTTTTTTTAAGCTTACTGCTTTTTTCCTCCTCCATACAAGCCCAATTAAAAGAACTAAATTTTAAGGAGGTCTTTGTCAGTCCGCCGAAAGATCTGCTTAATCCAATACCAGTTTACCGGGGCTGGGCAGACGATTCACATTATATTGAATATCGTGTGGAAGGTCAGCAAACAAAGCCTTATACCGTGGATATTCGAAGCGGAGAGGCTGTTCCATCAGTTCCCGCACAAGTTAATATTGCTTCAGTTTTTATAAAAAACAAGGATGTTTTTTATAAAAGTGCAGCCGGTGTCGAAAAACAATTAACAAAGGATACCCTTCTTGAGAAAAATCCAAGCCTTTCGCCTGATGGAACTCAGGTAGCATTTACCCGGAATAATGACCTTTATTCAATAGACATAAATACCAATACTGAAACCCGCTATACTAATGACGGGTCTGATGTGATCTATAACGGATGGGCATCATGGGTATATTTTGAAGAGATTCTAGGCAGGGCAAGCCGTTATAAGGCCTTCTGGTGGAGTCCCGACAGTAAAAAAATTGCTTTTATGCGGTTTGACGACTCTAAAGTTCCTGTTTTTCCGATCTACAACTCCAAAGGACAGCATGGTTTTCTTGAAAATACGAGGTACCCAAAGCCTGGCGACAAAAATCCGGAAGTTAAAACCGGCATTGTCACCGCTGGTAGCAAAGGAATTGTCTGGACAGATTTTGATCCCAAAATGGATCAGTATTTTGGTACTCCATTCTGGATGGCAGATAGTAAATCCCTCTGGATGCAATGGATGAATCGCAATCAGAATAACCTGATCATTTACAGTGTAAACCCTCAAAGCGGAAGTAAAGGCATTATTTACGAGGAAAAACAAAACACCTGGGTCGACTGGTTTGAAAACATGTATTTTTTTAAGAACAGGCAGGGTTTTATTTTGAAAAGCGATAAAAGCGGCTGGGGACATTTCTATTATTATGACCTTGAAGGAAACCTTAAAAAGCAATTAACTTCGGGGACCTGGCGTGTCACAGAGCTGCTGATGGTTGACGAAAGAGCCCAGGAAATTTATTTCACCGCAAGACAGGAAAACTCAACCCGTAACGACCTCTACCGTGTTGGATTGAAAGGAACTGAAGAACCTCAAAGGCTAACATTTGGAAATTATGATCATCAGATCAGCCTCGCACCTGATGGAAAACACTTCATCACAACTTATTCGAACTTAACTACTCCGCCAAAGTCCGCCTTAATGGATACCAAAGGCAATGTTATCAGGGAGCTTGCAGATGCTAAAGGTTTAGCATACGATTCCTTCAAAATGCCAAAAACCGAACTGTCTTATTATCAAACCCGCGACGGGCTCGAACTTCCAATGACCGTTATTTTACCACTTAATTTCGATCCGGCAAAAAAATACCCGGTATGGATTTCAATCTACGGTGGCCCTGATGCTGGAAGGGTTTTCGATAAGTGGAGCAGTCCCCTTGGACAAACCTACTGGTGGGCTAAAGAAGGAGTTATACAGGTAGCCATTGATAATCGCAGTTCAGGTCATCTGGGCAAGACCGGTATGGATTTCATTTACCGAAAAATGGGGAAATATGAAATTGAAGATTATATGGATGCCGCAATTTTACTTAAATCAAAGCCCTATGTCGACGACAGCAAAATTGGAATTACAGGCGGAAGCTTTGGTGGATACATGACAGCCATGGCTTTAACCTATGGCGCTGATGTATTTACCCATGGTATTGCCAATTATTCCGTAACCGACTGGGGATTATATGATACCCATTATACTGAGCGTTTTATGGGGACACCGCAGCATAATCCGGAGGGATACAAGATAACCTCAGTCCTGACCTATGCTGATAAGCTGAAAGGAAGTCTGCGCATTGTACATGGCACCATGGATGATAATGTTCACATGCAAAACAGTATTCAACTGATTGATAAATTACAAGATTTGAATAAGCATTTTGAATTTATGCTTTATCCGGGTGAACGCCATGGCTGGGGAGGTTCAAAAGCAAGGCATAGTACACAGGAGAATGTGAGATATATTTATCAGAACATGCTGCAAAAGGCGGTTCCTGGGGATTTTTTGGAGTATTGGAAATGATGGGTTAGGCAAATTCAGAGTCAAGGTTTTCTGTCTGAACTGTGATTTTTATGATTAGCGTGATTGTAGTGATGCATACTATCATAATAATCAAGTAAATCACCTGAATCATAGTTCAGACAACAAACATAAAAGTAGCATTGAAGCGGCAAAATGGAAAAGTAATTTAGTTTACGGTAGGAATTAATGAATTAAAGGAGGCAGGTTTAGAACAGGGCTGAAAACTATCGTATTCAATGGAAACTATTCCAGAATATTTCGCACAGAAATAATTCAAGCTGAACCATTCCCACAAAAAAAGCCCTTCAGGAAATCCTGAAGGGCTTTTTAAAATGATTGTTGAGGGAATTAAAGCTGCTTGATCAATTTCTCAGCCAGAACCGATTTTGGCACTGCACCAATCTGCTTGTCAACAATTTCACCACCTTTAAAATATAATAAAGCCGGGATATTCCGGATTCCGAATTTCATTGAAATACCAGGATTGTTATCGACGTTTACTTTTCCGATAATCGCTTTTCCTTCATACTCTTTTGCCAGTTCTTCAACAACAGGGCCTACCATACGGCAAGGACCACACCATTCTGCCCAAAAATCAACCAATACAGGTTTATCAGACTTAAGGACTAATTCATCGAAGTTTGCATCTGTTAATTCTAATGCCATAATAATGAGATTTACTGTTTATAATTCAAAGATAGTATTCAATATTCCTGCCACAAATTACTGCTGCTAATGTGACATTAATTCAACTTATACCGAACGCCAAGCAATTTAGAAATATCTTCCAAAAATTCATTACTCGGATTTATTTTTACTGATTTGGATGGCATCTCGAGTGTCGTTTCTCCTTCAAAATCCATGATCATGAATTTCAGCTGACAATTGCGCTGCGGATTCTGCTCAGTATTTTGCTTCACAATCTCATCCATCATCGTCATAAAAGACTCAGACAATTCAGTCAGAGGCAATTGAATTGTCAGACATTTTGACATTTTATCCCGCAACTCTGATAGCAGGACGATGCTGTTAACCTTAAATTCCCAGTTATCTTTTTGCTTAAAACGCTCCATAACAGTGCCTCTCACCTGTAAAAACAGACCCACCACCAGGTATTGCTTTAATTTGATATAATCTTCCCCAAACAAGGCAATTTCGAAGGTCTCTCCATAATCTTCAAGCATAAAAGAACCGAAAGGCTTGCCAGTCTTTGTAGTACCATGCCTGCATGCCGATACCAGTCCACCGATAACAAGATCCCGGTTACTGATTTTCTTAAATTCCTCCTGATCTTCAGGTAGTGCTTCTGTACTCTTCATTCTGTTAATCAGACTCAGATGCTTTACCTGATGAGAACAGAAATTCTCCAGTTCAAACTTATAATTATCAAGCGGATGCCCTGTCAGATAAATACCAATAGATTCCTTCTCGTACTTCAGCTTCTCAATCAATCCCCATTCTTCACATTCAGGAAGCTGAGGTTCAGTAATTTCAGCATCATTGGTACCGCCAAACAAAGAGGCCTGTGAGGAATTTAAATTGTTTTGAAAATCATTCGTGTATTTTACCAATCGCTCAATTCCATTGTAAAAACCCCCATCTGGTTTAAAGAAAAACTGAGCCCGGTTAAAGCCAAAGCAGTCGAATGCACCACCATAGACAAGATTTTCGTATACTTTCTTACTCACTGCACGTGAATTGGTCCGGCGTGCAAAATCATACACACTGGTATACAAACCGTTTGCCTCCCGCTCTTCCACAATACTTTCTACAGCCTTTTCCCCTACACCTTTCATTCCCGACATACCAAAACGTACCTCACCTTTTTTATTGACCGTAAAACTCAGTTCTGATTCATTGATATCAGGCCCTAATACAGGGATTCCCATCTTTTTACACTCCTCCATGAAGAAAGAGATCTTTTCGATGTTATTCTGATTGTTCAAAACCGCAGCCATGTATTCTGCGGGGTAATTAGCCTTCAGATAAGCCGTTTGATAGGCCACAAATGCATAACAGGTTGAATGTGATTTATTGAAGGCATATTGCGCAAAAGCCTCCCAGTCTGTCCATACCTTTTCGGCAATTTTAGGATCATGACCATTGGTATTGCAGCCCTCCATAAACTGGGCTTTCATTTTATTCAGAACCTCGATCTGCTTCTTACCCATCGCCTTACGCAGCATATCTGCATCACCCTTGCTGAAACCGGCAAGCTTTTGCGACAGCAGCATCACCTGCTCCTGATACACCGTAATACCATAGGTCTCTTCCAGATGCTCCTGCATATCCATCAGATCATAACTCACAGCTTCACGACCGTGTTTACGGGAAATGAATTTGGGGATGTATTCAATTGGCCCCGGACGGTAAAGCGCATTCATCGCGATCAGATCCTCAAACTTGTCCGGCTTCAGATCACGCAAATACATTTGCATTCCGTCGCTCTCAAACTGGAAAGTACCGTTTGTATCGCCACGCTGATAAAGCTCAAAAGTCTTCTGATCTTCGAGCGAAATATAATCGATGTCGATGTCGACATTATGATTCTGCTTAATCAAACGCAGGGCATCCTTGATAATGGTCAGGGTTTTAAGTCCCAGAAAGTCCATCTTAATTACTCCCGCATCTTCAATCACCCGCCCGTCAAACTGGGTAACCAGCAAGTCAGATTCTTTGGAAGTTGCGACCGGAATAATATCCGTAAGATCGTATGGTGCAATGATAATACCTGCAGCGTGAACACCCACGTTCCGTACCGAGCCTTCCAGGATCATCGCCTCTTTCAATACATCTGACTGCAGCGATTTACCATCCTCCAGGATCTTCCTCAGAGTTTTAATATTCTCAAAATCTTCAGGATTCTGTTCCTTTTTAACCGTATCGATCGGAGCTGTCATAACCTGTACAAGGTTGGTTCCCGGTCTGTCGGGGACCAGCTTAGCCAGCATATTCGACTCGGCTAAAGGCAGATCCAATACCCGGGCAACATCCTTAATACTCGATTTCGCGGCCATAGAGCCGTAGGTAATTATCTGGGCTACCTGATTTTTACCGTATTTATCAACCACATAATCAATTACCTTCTGCCGACCTGCATCATCAAAATCCGTATCAATATCGGGCATTGACTTACGGTCGGGGTTCAGAAAACGCTCAAACAGCAGGTTGTATTTAATTGGATCGATATTGGTGATCCCGATGCAATAGGCCACTACAGAACCGGCAGCAGAACCACGGCCCGGACCAATAAACACACCCAAATCGCGCCCGGCACGAATAAAATCAGCAACAATGAGAAAATAACCTGCAAAACCCATAGTGCGAATAGTGAAGAGCTCGAAATTGAGTCGTTCTTCAACTTCCGGACTAATATCAACATAACGATCTTTGGCACCTTTAAAGGTCAGGTCTTTGAGGTATTCCCACTGATTCATGTTCTCAGCTTCAGCCCCCTGATGGATCTTAAATTCATCAGGAATCGGGAAATTCGGGAGCATGATATCCCGCTTCAGTTGAAGAATATCAACCTTGTCTACGATCTCATTTGTGTTGTCAAGCGATTCAGGAAGATCATGAAAAACCTTTCCCATTTCTTCCTGACTCTTAAAGAAGAACTGATCATTTGGAAACCCAAATCTAAAACCCTTTCCACTTTCCTCATCCGTCGCGATAGGTGTACTTTTCATATCGCCGGTATTCACACATAAAAGAATATCATGTGCATTTGCATCCTCCTGATCCACATAATGCGAATCGTTGGAGCAAATAACTTTAACATTGTATTTCTTTGCAAATTTGAGCAGAACTGCGTTGACCGTTTCCTGCTCGGGGATATTGTGGCGCTGAAGTTCGATGTAATAATCCTCCCCAAAAAGATCCAGCCACCATTTGAATTCAATTTCAGCCTCTTCCTCCCCTTTTTTCAGAATAGTCTGAGGTACGGATGCACCAAGGCAGCAGGTAGTCGCAATCAATCCCTTATGATGCCTGAGAATCAGTTCCTTATCGATACGGGGCCATTTACTGTACAAGCCTTCGATATAACCCAGGGAGCATAGTTTTACGAGGTTTTTATAGCCTTCCGCATTTTTAGCAAGCAATAGCTGATGAAAACGCTGATCCCGTTTCTCCTTTGTAAACTGCTTGACATGGCGGTCTTCAACCACATAAAACTCACAACCAACAATTGGTTTCACACCATGTTTACCCGCTTCGGCAACGAATTTGAAAACCCCGAACATATTTCCATGGTCGGTAATGGCCATCGCTTTCATTCCATCGGCTTTAGCCTTTTTGAAGAGCCGTGAAATATCTGCCGCACCATCCAACAGTGAGAATTGTGTGTGTACGTGCAGATGCGAAAAATCAGGCATAAAGATAATTTTGGGATGAATTCAAATTTACGAATCTTTTAGGGTGGGAAGAAGGGTGTTGAAAAGTATAAAGGAAATGTTCTCGCAAAGACGCAAAAACCATGAGCTGAAAGGAATAATTCAGTAATCAGTATACCACTGCGTCTTTGCGTCTTTGCGAGAGTAAAAAAATGTCCGAAAGGAGAATAGAAAAGCATTTATAGCATATCTAGGCTAGCCAAACTGCCGACAGGCAGGGAGTAATGATTAATAAGAACTCTCGTTAGATATAAAATTAAGGCATATTATTTGCTTCAAACTGAACCAATGTAAATCCAATCAGAATGAATACGATCAGATCCATCAGCATAATTGCCTTATTACTAGTATTAAACAGCTGCGCATCACTCTACATGCCCAACGTTCCAAACACCCCGATGCTAAGTGCTAAGGATGAAGTACATGCATCCGGTCATCTGACTTTAAAAGGAAATTTTTCATTCAACTCAGCCTATGCATTTTCAGATCATTGGGGTGTACTTCTGAATGCTTCTGTAACCAATCAGGAAAGGGCAAGAAAGGAATTCAAGCAAAATCTGCTGGAAAGTGGCATTGGCTATTTTACGAAAATTGGAGTTGAGCAAAACCGTATCCTGGAAATTTACGCCGGACTTGGTACCGGAAATTCAGAACGCATTTACCTGACAAACACCAGCAGCGGACTGATTGCCGATGAAACACAAGAGATTAATTTTGGCAAGAAATTCCTGCAGTTAAATTACAGCACGAAGAAAAAGAAAACCCTCAATCTATTCGGAGCCAGGTTCCCCTTAAACTACGGCACAGCTCTACGGATCAGCCATATCCGCTCCAACAAATTCCAGATAAATGGCCTGGAACAATTAGCAGAGGATAATATTTTCTTTGAGCCTGTATTTTTTACCAGAATGGCTGTCAGCAAAAACCTGCAGCTTCAATACAGCAGCGGCAGTAATTTCGGTTTAAAAAACCGGAAATACCTGCAGGCGGGGAATGGGGTATTGAGTATTGGATTGGTGTGGAATATGGGCGGGAATAATGTAACAAGGGTGGATTGAGCTGGCTTTAAAGCATGTGAATATTCATTTTCCTTGCATGAAACTAAATACTCACCTCACTCCCTGATAAACATTAAAACTTTGTCGTTTAGTTAATACAATATGCCATAGCTGATTATAGCGTGCGCGGAATGTCGCTGCGCTTGCACAGAGGTAATAGCGCCACATCCGATAAAAGGTTTCGTCATAATCTGCCTTAATGCTATCCCAGCTTTCTTCAAAATTTTCGAGCCAGGCCATTAATGTGGGGTCATAATAAAGGCCGAAATTATGCCAGTCTTCCAAAACAAATAGTCCCTGCCAGGATTTGGACAACTGACTCGCCGATGGAATCACGCCATTGGGGAAAATATATTTATCTATCCATGGGTCGGTAGTTTTGGCATCATGCCCACCTCCTATCGTATGAATCAGGAACAACCCATCATCGCTAAGGCATCTGGATGCAACTTCCATATACTCCCTGTAATTACGATAGCCTACAGCCTCTAACATTGCAATGGAGACTACCCTATCAAATTTTCCATTTACATCCCGATAATCCTGTAACCTGATCTCAACAGGAAACCCTTCATTTAATTCGCGGGCAAGAATAGCTTGCTGTTCAGATATGGTTAAAGCTGTAACAGAAACACCGTAATTTTCAGCAGCATATTTAGCAAAACCACCCCAGCCACAACCTATCTCCAGCACGCTCATGCCTTTTTCCAATTTCAACTTTCGGCAAATCAGTTCAAGCTTGGCCTCCTGTGCTTCTTCAAGATTGTTCGCCTTTTCCCAATAACCGCATGAATACATCATTCGTGAATCAAGCATTTTTTCAAAAAGCTCATTACCTATATCATAATGTTTAAAAGCAACTTGCTTCGCCCGACTTTTGCTTTGCAGGTTTTTTAATTTTGCTGCCACCGCCAATAAAAGGAAGCCATAATTAAAGACCGGTAATTTTTTATGTAGGCGATGGTGAAACACTCTGAAGAAAAACTGATCCAAAGCCTCACAATCCCACCACCCTTCCATATACGACTCACCAAAAGCCAAACTACCCCCACCGACAACCCGCTCATAAAATTTGGAATTATGCACTTGTATATCCCAGGGCCTGTCTCCATTAACAGTAACATCTATACCAGCAAATGCTTCCCGAAAAATTTGCTCAAGTGATCTCATGGATTTTAAACCTTTAGGTGTGTGCCAAAAATATAAATTTATTCAGTATTCCAATTTATACCATAAAGGGCACCTCAAGAAATCAGATTACCTGAGAAGGCAATACCTTGTAATTCCCGGGCCTGGTATATTAAATTGTAAAATACTGCGTAAGTTTAATGAAACATTACTTGAATAAAGTAATTAAATTTAAATGATATATCATTCATTAATACAATTATTACATATTATCGAATGATAATTCATTCAATACTCTTTATATCAATTTAATAATTATATTTGTATGAATTATCATACAATAAATAGATAATTTAGCAATTATGACTGAAATATCACACACAAATTATAATTCAATGAGCGACAAGGCTTTGGCCGGACAGATTGCTGCATTTGTAAAGCACCATCGCCTGGAGCAGAATAAATCGCAGGAGCAACTGGCCAATGCAGCTGGTATCAGTCGCTCGACCCTGAGCCTGCTGGAACGCGGAGAAACCGTTACCCTCGCTACCCTGATCCAGGTTTTAAGGGTATTGGACTTATTACATATCATGGAAGTATTTACCGTTCAGCAGAGTATTAGTCCGCTGGCACTTGCAAAAATGGAACGGAATAAACGTAAACGTGCCGGTGGAAGAAAACCGAACCCTTAAGCTTCAGAGCAATGAATGTAGCAGAAGTAAAAATCTGGAATGAACTGGTTGGGGCAGTTGCCTGGGATGAAAGAACCGGTCTGGCGAGTTTTGAGTATGAGCCTAAATTTAAAAAGCTGGGCTGGGAACTGGCTCCGCTAAAAATGCCACTTAATTCAGGCAGAAATGTGATCAGCTTTCCTGAATTGCGCCGGAATAAAAACACAGAACACGATACCTTCAAAGGCTTACCCGGCTTACTAGCCGATGTATTGCCTGATAAATACGGAAATCAACTCATCAACCTCTGGCTCGCACAGCAAGGCCGGCCACAGGACAGTATGAACCCAGTCGAAATGCTTTGCTTTATTGGCAGCAGAGGCATGGGTGCTCTGGAGTTTGAACCGACCAGCCTGAAAGAGAACGTCAGAACCTTTTCGATTGAAATAAACAACCTGGTGGATATCGCTCAGAAAATGCTCTACAGCAGGGAGTCCTTCGCGACAAACCTGCAAAAGGATGAGGAAAAAGCGGTGCTGGAGATTCTGAAAATTGGTACTTCAGCCGGTGGTGCCCGACCCAAAGCGGTTATTGCCTACAATGAAAAAACGGGAGAAGTAAAATCAGGGCAAACAAGAGCTCCTCAGGGATTTGAACATTGGCTGATCAAACTGGATGGGGTGAGTGATGTTCAACTGGGAGCAACAAAGGGTTACGGCCGTGTGGAAATGGCTTATTATAATATGGCCATTGCCTGCGGCATTGACATGATGCCCTCTATGCTTTTGGAAGAAAACGAGCGGGCACATTTCATGACCAAACGATTTGACCGGGAAGGAGGAGAAACAAAACATCATATTCAAACTTTTTGTGCGCTGAAACACTTTGATTTCAACCTGGTCAGCAGCTTTAGTTATGAGCAATTATTTCAAACCATGCGCGAATTGAAACTGGATTATCAGGCAATGGAACAATTATTCAGAAGAATGGTGTTCAATGTTCTCGCCCGAAATTGCGATGATCATACAAAGAACTTTGCTTTCAGACTAAAAAAGGAAGGCAAGTGGGAACTGGCTCCGGCCTATGATATCTGCCATGCCTACCGTCCCGGAAGCGACTGGGTGAGTCAGCATGCCTTGAGCATCAATAATAAACGGAAGGATATTTTAAAAGAAGATCTCCTCATCATTGGCGAATCGATTAAAAGCAAAAAATCTGCTCATATCATTGAAGAAATAAGTGATACTGTAGGTCGATGGAGGGAATTTGCTAAGGAAGTAGAGGTAAGTCAAGGATTGGCGGATGCGATTGGGAAAACATTGTTGAAAATTTAGTTATCTGTTGTTTGGGAATGAAAAATCATCATAATCACGTTAATCAAGAGAATCACAGTTCAGACAGGCTAATTGTCTGAACTGTGATTATATGATTGAAATGATTAGTATGAGAACCTCCCTTTTTAATTCTCCACTCTCAATTCTCCACTCTCAATTCCCCTAAACCTTAATCCTCTTCCATTTCCCCCTCTTAAACAACACATAGCCTGCAATTGTGATCGCAATTTCTGTGACCGGAATTGCAATAAAAACACCCTGAGGTCCCATTTGGAAAAACTTAGCCAGCAGGTAGGCCAGCGGGATCTGGAAAAACCAGAAGCCAAAGAGATTGAGCCAGGTTGGAGTCCAGGTATCTCCTGCTCCATTAAAGGCATTAATTAGAACCATCCCTACACCATAGAATACATAGCCGGCACCGATAATTCGCAAAGCCTGCACCGCAACATCCTGTACACCCGGATCATTTGTGAAAAACGATACCATAATCCTTGCCCCGGGTATTGATAAAGCAGAAATAAAGATCATAAATATCACATTGTATTTGGCTGTTTTGATTACCGAAAGCTCGGCACGTTCGATCTGTTTAGCGCCAAGGTTCTGTCCGACGAGTGTTGATGCCGCATTACTCAGTCCCCAGGCCGGAAGCATAAAGAACATGAACAAACGCAAGGCGGTCTGATAACCTGCCGAACCTTCATCCCCACCTGTTGTTGCAACTAACTGGGCTAAAAAAATCCAGCTACAGGATGCGATGACAAACTGCAGAACTCCCGGTCCGGAGATCTTCAGAAGTGCAACAATCTGTTCCCATTGCGGTTTCAGATAGGCCAGTTTCATCTTCAGGTACCCACTTCCGTCAAAGAGATAATAAAGCTGATAACAAACTCCCAGACCACGCCCGATCGTAGTTGCCATGGCAGCTCCGGTTAGTCCGAAAGCCGGCACCGGACCGAATCCATTGATGAAAATCGGACATAAAATAATATTGGCCAGGTTAGCCAGCCAGAGACTTTTCATAGCAATGGCTGCATTTCCCGCCCCTCTGAAAATACCATTGATCAGAAACAAAAGCATAATAAAAATACTGCTGCCCATCATGATCCGGGTGAAGGCAGTCCCATGTGCTGCCGATTCTGCAGAGGCACCCATCAGCATCAGGATATCTGTAGCATAGATAAATCCGGGAATACTGATGATTGTGTTGATCAGAATTGCGATCAGTATCGCCTGCATCCCTGCTTTGGAAGCTGCTTTTGGATCTTTTTCTCCAATCCGCCTTGCGACCACAGCGGTTGCAGCCATGCTGATGCCGATCGCGATCGAATAAATAATAGTTAGTACCGATTCGGTCAGGCCAACAGTCTGGATCGCATAGCTGCTGTTTTCGAGGTGACCCACAAAATAGAGATCAACCAGAGCAAAGACAGATTCCATAATCATTTCGAGCACCATAGGTATGGCGAGTAAAAGGACTGATAATCGGATGCTTCCCTGGGTATAATCGCGCTCTTCTCCTTTGAGCGATTGTTTTATAATAGATAATATAGCCGGAATCTTACCGGAATTTTGTACGGTTTCAGACATGATAAAAGAATGATGATTAAAATAAGATATAAGCAGATAAATTCTGCGTAATTAATTGTTGTGGAAGGGGAACCCTAGCGTATACGCAGGGTGGCTACTACTATCATCTTTTTGGCGTTGAAATTGAGAAACAAATATATTATAATTTTCAAATTAGAAACAAAAAACTTACATAACAATCGCTAATAATTTCATAAAAAAGATTGAATTATCTATCTTCGGCTTGTTAATTCAAATGTGCCTGCAAAGGCGTTTTTGAATAAGAAAAAGGCAGATTTTAATAAGAATCTCAAACAGATCCGATCTCAAATTAAAAACAAATCATAAAATGAAAATTACAGTTGTAGGAGCCGGTGCAGTAGGTGCAACCTGTGCTGATAACATCGCCAGAAAAGAATTAGCAGAAGAACTTATTTTATTAGACATCAGAGAAGGTTTTGCCGAAGGTAAAGCGATCGATATGATGCAGACTTCAGCCCTTCTGGGTTTTGACACAAAGATCAAAGGTGTAACCAATGATTATGCTGCTACTGCAGGATCTGAAGTGGTTGTAATTACTTCAGGATTGCCACGTAAACCGGGAATGACTCGTGAGGAGCTGATCGGCACCAATGCAAACATTGTAAAGAGCGTTACAGAAAACATCCTGAAACATTCTCCAAATACGATCATCATCGTGGTTTCTAACCCAATGGACACCATGAATTACCTTACACTTCAAACTTCAGGTCTT
Organism: Sphingobacteriales bacterium 16-39-50; assembly: GCA_002257025.1. Lineage (GTDB taxonomy): Bacteria > Bacteroidota > Bacteroidia > Sphingobacteriales > Sphingobacteriaceae > Daejeonella. The sequence continues at coordinate 851,363 of NCHA01000001.1, forward strand.
CCAAAGAATAAAATTCTGGGAATGGGTGGAGCGTTGGATTCTGCAAGGTTCAAATATTACCTGAGTGTTGAGCTGGGTTGCTCACCTGCAGATCTTAACGCAGTGGTTATCGGCGGACACGGTGATACAACCATGATCCCTTTAATTAATCATGCTACATGGAACAGCATTCCTGTTACTCAGTTATTAACTAAAGAGCAGCAGGAAAGAGTAGTTTCTTCAACTATGGTTGGTGGCGCTACTTTAACAAAACTGATCGGTACTTCTGCATGGTATGCTCCGGGTGCGGGTACAGCAGCAATGGTTGAAAGCATTGTACGTGATGAGAAAAAATTAATCTCTTGTGGTGTTGCCCTTGATGGTGAATACGGACAGAAAGACATCTCTCTTGTTGTTCCGGTTATCATTGGTAAAAACGGATGGGAAAAAATCCTTGACTTCAAACTTTCTGATGCTGAGCAGGCTGAATTTAACAAGAGTGCAGATGCAGTACGGAATATGAACCAGGTTCTCAGAGATTCTAACCTTATCTAAACGCTTAATGAGCGAAACAAGAGTTCCTTTAGAACTGGTAAATTTACACGACGACGGCTTCCACCTATTGGTGGAAGTTGTTGTTTTCGGGCAATCCTTTAATGTAGTGCTTGATACCGGAGCTTCGAAAACAGTTTTTGATAAAACCGTGATCGAAAAGCATATGAAAGATGCTGAATTAGTGAGTTCAGAGCTTTTATCTACCGGTTTGGGGACGAACAGTATGGAAAGCCATACGATCATTCTACCTGTTTTGAAGATCGGGAAATTTAAATTGAAGAATTTCGAAGCAGCAGTGCTCGACCTCAGCACGATAAGCCATGCTTATTCAAGCCTGAACCTTCCCCCTGTAATTGGAGTATTGGGCGGGGATATTCTTATGCGCTACAAGGCAATCATCAATTACAAAAAACTACACTTAAAACTTTTTCGTTAAAGGACTGTATTAAAACCTTTAAAAATCATTAACTTGATTTAAAATAAAGGTATGAAATGCTTCCTGCTCATTTTCTTATCAATACTGACACAGGATATTCTAGCTCAGAATATAAGCGGGAAATGGTTTGGCAAAATCACCCAGGGACCCGGGGGATACAGTGAACTCTATGACCTCGAATTAGATCTGAGTCAGAGAAAAAATATCTGGGGCGATTCCTATTCTTTTAAAGATAATTCGGTCAGGATACGCATTGGACTTTCAGGCAAGGTAGATCGTGACAGCATCAGACTTTATGAAAGTATCGACTGGATACGTGAAGATTTTGTCCCATGGGATTGGGTTGCATGCATAAAAAAATTCGATCTGGCTTATCGTAGCGATGGTGCCTATGAATATCTGGAGGGAACCTGGAGCGGAATCAGTAAGGATGATCCAAATGAAGCCTGTATTCCAGGTAAAGTTATCCTCTCCAAAACTATTGAAGGCCTCAATAAATTCCTCGAACAACGTAAGGACTCAGTAATCAATACTATTGCTCAAAATCCCGAACCAATAGCTCCTGTTTTAGTAGATTTTAACTCGAACTTCATGGAGACTGAACCTAAAAAAGTAACAGAAATCAACGTTTACAATGCTGATCTGCAGATTCAGTTATTGGACTATATGAAACCGGATAATGATACTGTATCGGTTTATCTTAACCGGGAGATTCTGGCAAAAAATATTCAGATCTCAAAAAGGCCGGCTCTCATAAAGTTCAGGATTGATAAGCGGATTGTGCTTCATGAGTTGCTTTTGTATGCAGAGAATCTTGGTTTGATACCCCCAAATACTTCAGAACTTATTTTAATTGACGGCGAAACCAAACACAGGGTAATGATCGTATCTGATAAACAAAAAACTGCCGCTATATATTTAAGATATAAACCGCAAGAAAAAAAAGTAAAGAACAGTAAATAAGGATTATCTATGAAATATTCCCTCATACTTCTACTTTTATTAGCCCCATTTTCAGGCTTTACGCAGGATTTCAAAGGGGTATGGCTTGGCTATATGGACACCGACCTTCAACATATCAGAACTCTGAATGTGAACTACATTTTGCATGTAAAGGAGCAGGATAACAATATAGTTAACGGGAAGGCCTATATCTATCGTGATAATCCACTCCGGGCTGAAGGTATCCTGGACTTTATTGGCGTGATCAATAAAGGTAATCTGAGGATCAATGAACTGAAGATATTGCATTCCAAAATCCCAAGTGACACTGCCCGATTTTTATGTATTAAAGACCTTAAACTTAACCTGAGTAAAGAGGAAGGCATTGATAATTTAACAGGTACATTCACTGGTGCCGGCGAAAATTCATTGCCCTGCTATCCCGGGAATGTATACCTCCAACGCTTTACGGATGCAAACAAGCAGAACATACCTCAAAACTATCTCACCAATATTTTGCTGGATGCACGGGATCCGAATGTGTTCCTGCAAACCAAACTCGCCAGGCCGATAGTAATAGAGATTACTGAAAATGTTGTCCGGCTTGAAATAAAGGATTACCTGCGTGAGGATGGAGATATTATATCTGTCTATCATAACCGAAGGCCATTTATCAGGAATCAGCTGATTGTTAATAAGCCCACAAACCACACACTCAGATTAAACAGAAATCAGGAACTCCATGAGATTATTCTATATGCAGAAAATTTAGGCAAGATTCCTCCTAACACTTCCAATCTTAGAATTTACGATGGGGTTAAGGAACATCAGGTATTGATCCGATCGACAAAGGAAGTTAGTGCAGTGGTCTATTTACGATATGCCCCTGAACCAAAAAGCCCTCCACAATGAAGTGAAGGGCTTTTTTATATTCTTAATCAATGAATTGAATTAAATATCAATACGTGCGTATTTAGCATTTTTCTCAATAAACTCACGTCGTGGTGCAACTTCGTCGCCCATCAGCATTGAGAATATATGATCACATTCTGCTGCATTTTCAATCGTAACCTTTCTAAGTGTGCGGGTTTCAGGATTTAGAGTAGTGTCCCATAATTGTTCCGCATTCATCTCTCCCAAACCTTTGTAACGCTGAATGTTGACACTCTCTTCTTTTCCTGCACCTTTCAATGCCTGTACTGCCGCATCACGCTGATCATCATTCCATGCATACTGAAATTCCTTACCCTTTTTTACAAGGTACAGCGGCGGCGCTGCGATATAGATATATCCAAATTCAATCAGAGCCTTCATATAACGGAAGAAGAAGGTCAGAATAAGTGTAGTAATGTGGGAACCATCCACGTCAGCATCCGTCATGATGATAATCCGGTGGTAACGAAGTTTCTCCATATTCAATGCCTTGGCGTCTTCGGCCGTACCGATACTAACTCCCATGGCTGTGAACATATTCTTGATCTCGTCGTTCTCATAGATCTTATGCTCCATTGCCTTCTCCACGTTAAGAATCTTACCCTTTAATGGAAGAATAGCCTGAAAATTCCGATCCCTGCCCTGCTTAGCTGTTCCACCTGCTGAGTCTCCCTCCACCAGGTATAATTCGCAAGCTGCAGGATCATTATTTGCACAATCGGCGAGTTTTCCCGGCAAACCGGAACCACCCATCACCGTTTTACGCTGAACCATTTCACGGGCTTTACGGGCAGCCGCTCTCGCTGTTGCTGCCAGAATCACCTTATTGACGATCATTTTAGCCTCACGCGGATTCTCTTCAAGGTAATTACCAAGAATTTCCCCAACAGCAATATCCACAGCCCCCATCACCTCATTATTTCCTAATTTGGTTTTGGTTTGTCCCTCAAACTGAGGTTCCTGAACTTTCACTGAAATTACGGCAGTTAATCCCTCACGGAAATCATCACCAGTAATTTCAATTTTCATGTTCTTCAGCATACCCGATTTCTCGGCATAGGCTTTCAGCGTACGGGTCAAACCACGACGGAATCCGGCTACGTGAGTACCACCTTCATGGGTGTTGATGTTGTTTACATAAGAATGAACATTCTCGGTATAGGTATCATTGTACTGGAGTGCTAGTTCTACTGGAATTCCCTGTTTAATTCCTTCCACATAAATAGGCTCAGGAATTATAGAAGTACGCATTCCGTCAAGGTATTTGACAAACTCTTTCAAACCACCTTCAGAATAGAATTCTTCTTTCAGGAAAGCGCCATCATCGGTAGTTTCACGTTCATCAACAAGCGATAATCGGATACCTTTATTCAGATAAGCCAGCTCTCTCAAACGGGCTGCAAGGGTATCAAATTTATACTCAGTGGTTAAGGTAAAGATCTCTGGATCGGGCTGGAAATTAACAATCGTACCGGTCCTGTCGCTTTCACCTATAACTTTAACATCGAAAAGAGGCTTTCCGCACTCATATTCCTGTGTGAATATTTTACCATCACGATGAACTACAACTTTTAATGGCTTTGAAAGTGCGTTCACACAACTTACACCCACACCATGCAAACCACCGGAGACTTTATAAGTATCCTTATCAAATTTACCTCCGGCATGAAGAACGGTCATAACTACTTCAAGCGCCGACTTCTTTTCTTTGGTATGCATGGCGGTAGGAATTCCACGGCCATTATCTTCAACTGTAATCGAATTTCCCTTGTGTATAGTTACATTTATATCAGTACAGTAACCTGCGAGAGCCTCATCAATTGAATTATCTACAACTTCATAAACCAGATGATGGAGGCCTTTAAACCCTGTATCACCGATGTACATGGATGGGCGTTTTCTAACCGCTTCCAATCCTTCTAATACCTGTATATTATCCGCTGAATAATTTGATTTGTCTTCTGTTTCTTCGCTCATATATGATTATTACAACAAAGATCAAAAATAACCATTTTAGCTGGATTTTGCTACATTGTGGATAAATTAACAAGGCTTTTGTTTAGCTCTTTTGCTTCCTAAATTAAATGGTTGAGAAAATGGTACGAAAGTTTATATTTGCTTAAATTTTTATTAAAAATTATGAAGAAATTAGTAACAAGCATCAGTAAAATAGCAGTCATTTTAACACTGTCGGCAATAGTAGTATCCTGCAATAAAGAACAAGCAAAAAGTACAGGAGGTGCTGCCTCAAGTTCAGCAGGTGCTGCAGAAGGTATCGTATATGTCAATTCAGATTCTCTATTAAGTAATTACGACTATTACAAAGCCGTAAGGGATAAATTTCAGGAAAAATCAAAGAAAGCACAGGCTGATCTTACAGCAAAAGGAACTGCTTTTCAGCGTGAAGTTGCTGCTTATCAGCAAGGTGCAGCCAATTTAAGTGCTGAGCAAAGGGCCAATACTGAAGAGCGCCTGGCAAGAAAGCAGCAGGAGCTTGCTACTTATAATCAAAATGCAGGCAATGCTCTGGCAAACGAAGAGGCAGCTGAAAATGACAAATTATATAATAAAGTATCTGATTATCTGAAAGGATATGCTAAGTCAAAAGGCTATAAAATCGTACTTACTTATTCAAAATCAAACCCTGCTGTATTATATGCAGATGAGAGTCTGGATGTAACCAAGGCTGTTGTTGACGGCTTGAATGCAGATTATAAAAAAGAAAAGAAATAAGGCTGATTTTACAGCTTCGTTTTATAAAAAACCCCGGTCAATCGCCGGGGTTTTTATTTTACAGAAATATTTGAAGATGAAAGGATTTTGAGGATATTGACGGAATATGTCAGAGACAGAACTACACAATAAATTCATGCGTATAGCTATCCGGCTTTCTGAACAAAACGTCAGCAAAGCACTGGGTGGTCCTTTTGGTGCTGTGATTGTTAAGGATAATAAAATAATCGCCAGAAGTGCAAACAAAGTAACTCTCAAAAATGACCCGACTGCCCATGCGGAAGTCTCTGCGATCAGATTGGCCTGCCGGAAGTTAAAGACATTCGATCTGAGCGGATGTGTGATTTATACAAGCTGTGAACCCTGTCCGATGTGTCTCAGTGCAATCTATTGGGCTCAAATTGACTCTATTTACTACGCCAATACGAAGAAGGATGCTGCAAACATCGGATTTAATGACTCTTTCATTTATGATGAAATTGCAATGAGCAAAGACAAGCGAAAAATAGCAATGCACCAAATCATGAACCGGGAAGCAAAATCAGCTTTCGAACTCTGGGAGCATTCAGCGATGAAAACGAACTATTGAATGAAGAAAATCAGTAGAAGGAAATTTATCTGGGGTGGTATCGGACTGATTACGAGTGTGACCGCGATTGATGCCTTTTGGTATGAAAAGGCATTTATCGAACTCAATGAATATTATATGGGTAATGCAAGTCCGGAAGGCAGCAACCTGAAAATCCTTCAAATCTCTGACCTTCACCTTCGCAGGATCCAGCCTAAACATATTGAACTTGCTGCTCTTGCCAACCATATAAAACCTGAACTAATTCTTTTTACCGGGGATGTGATCGACCGGAATAAAAGCTTAAAAAACCTGGACAAATACCTGGCTATATTCGATCCTTCTATCCAAAAAACAGCAATCCTGGGCAATTGGGAATGCTGGAAGGTTCATCCGCTCGAACTTCTTGAAGTTTATAAAAAACATAATTGCGAATTAATTGTTAATCATTCATTCCTTTATTCATTTGGGAAAACAACAATTTCTGTTTCAGGGATGGATGACCTGGTTGCGGGGCAAGCCGATTTCAATATGGCAATGGAATTTTATCAGAAATCAGATTATCATATCGTAATGACCCATTGTCCGCAGCACAGGGATATCATTAAAGCTCAGATGAAAGATATTCCAATAGACCTCGTGCTTTCAGGGCATACCCATGGCGGACAGCTTAACCTGTTCGGATTCGCACCTTTTACACCACCGGGCAGCGGCAGATATGTTAGTGGCTGGTACCGTGAAGAATTACCTCATTTATATGTTTCGAGGGGCATTGGCACAAGCGGTGTTCCTATCAGGCTGGGATCCAGGGCAGAGGTGACGGTGTTTAATTTTGAGAGGAGGGAATAGGGACCCGATAGTATCGGGTGGGAAATTGGAAATGGGGAATGGGGAATGGGGAATGGGAATGAGGAACAACAAATTATGAGCTCGGACAATAATTGTTTGATTTGATTCAAGAACCAAGAGCCAGGAATCAAGACATGAAAAATCCTGATAGATAATCAAAATTCCCTGTGCCATCACTTTCTTGCCACCGTCATGACGTTCAAAAAGGCGGAAATTGTCAACTGTCAATTATCAACTATCAACTGTCAATTCAGTCAAACCATCCCTCCTGCAAATCATCGATCTCCCGCCTGTCCTTTTTGGTTGGCCTGCCGGTGCCTCTGTCCCTGCTGAGGTTTGCAGTATGAAACATTGATTTATAGGCCTGGGTATCTTCAACCGGGGTAAGATCTTTATAAAAATTAACGGCGGTCTTTGCATCAACCCTTCTGTCCAATAGTTCGACAACCTCAATGATCTTCTTATCACTACCTTTCTGCACAGTATAAACCTCTCCTATTTTTACAATATGGGAGGCTTTCAGATTATTTCCGTCGAGCTTTATTCTTCCTGCCTTACAGGCTTCTGTTGAAATACTTCGGGTTTTAAAGGCGCGGATAGCCCATAAATATTTGTCAATACGTAATTTTTCAGATCCCTGCATCCTTCAAAATTACGTAAGAATTGACGAAAGGATGGAAAAATTGGCAGAAAAATCCTTTAATTTGCTTTAAATTAAAAGTATGGTTTCCGAATATAAAAAACTAATTGAAAGTGCCTGGGAAGACCGCACTCTCGTCAATTTCAAAGAATACAGAATTGCAATTGAAAGTGTGATTCAACATCTGGATAAAGGTGAAATCAGGGTTGCCGAACAAATCGGTGATCGCTGGCATGTTAACGACTGGGTTAAAAAGGCTGTGATCCTTTATTTCCCGATCCGCGAGATGAAAGAAATTGAAGTGGGACCATTTGTGTTCCACGATAAAATGAAATTAAAAACAGATTACAAAGAAACCGGAGTCCGGGTTGTACCGCATGCAATTGCGCGCTATGGTGCACACCTTGCAAAAGGGGTAATTTTAATGCCATCTTATGTAAACATCGGAGCTTATGTTGACGAAGGCACCATGGTTGATACCTGGGCTACTGTTGGTTCATGTGCACAGATTGGGAAGCATGTTCACCTGAGCGGTGGCGTTGGAATCGGTGGTGTTCTGGAGCCTGTACAGGCCTCTCCTGTAATCATTGAGGATAATTGCTTCATTGGTTCCAGAGCGATTGTTGTAGAAGGTGTACATGTTCAAAAGGAAGCTGTTTTAGGAGCTAATGTTGTTCTTACCGCTTCAACCAAAATCATTGATGTTACGGGTGATGAACCAATCGAATACAAAGGTTTTGTGCCTTCCCGTTCAGTAGTTATTCCTGGTTCTTATACCAAGAAATTCCCTGCGGGTGAATATCAGGTACCCTGTGCACTAATCATTGGTCAGCGTAAGGAATCAACAGATAAAAAAACATCTCTTAATGATGCCCTGAGAGAGAACAATGTAGTGGTATAAACCCTGCATTCAAGCTTTTTTAAATTAAAAAAAGGATGATTTATACTCATCCTTTTTTAGTTTTAATTCAATAAGATGAAGATAGGCTTTGATGGTAAACGTATAACCCAAAACTTCACCGGCTTAGGCAATTACAGCAGGTATGTGCTTAAAGTTTTGGCAGAATACTATCCTGAAAACCAGTATCAGGTCTTTGCTTCTAAAGCTTCACTGGCAGCTGAGGGACTCGAAAAATTTAGTTCCATAGAATTTAAATATCCTGAAAAACACTTTTCCAATAGCTATTGGAGAAGTTTCGGTATAGTTAAAAATCTCAAGATTGAAGAAATAGATCTTTATCATGGTTTAAGTAATGAGATCCCATTCGGATTGAGAAAGCAGGGAATTCCTTCGGTTGTTAGCATTCATGATCTTATTTATTATCGGTTTCCACAGTACTATCCCTGGTTTGACAGAAAGATCTATGAATATAAAATGCGCTATGCTGCCGATCATGCCGATAAGATCATAGCAATCAGTGAAAGAACAAAATCTGATTTAATTAATCTGTTTAATATTGACCAGAACAGGATTGAAGTGATCTATCAGAATTGCGATCCTGTATTCCGGAATAAAATTACTGATGCAGAAAAACAAAGGATACGATCTCTCTACTATCTACCTGAAAACTACCTCCTGAATGTAGGTACCATTGAAAGCAGGAAAAATGCTTTACTGACTGTTCAGGCGATCAGGGAACTTGATACTGATATTCAACTGATTATCATTGGGAAAGATACCCCTTATGCTGTGAAGGTGAGGGATTATGTCAATAAGCATGGCCTCAATAATCGAGTTCGTTTTTTAAAAAACGTGTTATTTAACGACCTTCCTGGAATCTATCAGATGGCTGACCTGTTCCTGTTCCCATCAGAATATGAAGGGTTTGGAATACCGGTGGTAGAAGCTTTAAGCTCAGGAATACCTGTCATTGCTGCAAAGGGATCCTGTCTGGAAGAGGCAGGTGGAGCAGGAAGTATTTATATTAATCCGAAAGATAGTTCGGCACTTGCAGATCAGATTAAGAAGGTCTTAAATGATCCGGGAATAAGACAAAACATGATCCAAACCGGACTGGAACATTTGGAACAGTTCTCGAACCATAAAATTGCCGGGCAGTTAAATAACTTATATCAAAACATCATTAAATGTTAAAAGACGAAGTAAATAAAGCTTTTGAAGTTTTAAAAAATGGGGGATTAATCCTCTATCCTACCGATACGATCTGGGGAATTGGCTGCGATGCTACAAATCCTGAAGCTGTTGAAAAGGTTTATAAACTAAAAGGCCGTGCAGAAGAAAAAAGTCTGATTGTTCTGCTCGACAGCGACAATAAACTTCAGAGTTATATCAAAGAAGTTCCTGAAGTCGCGTATGACCTGATTGAATATGCTGAGAACCCACTGACCATCGTTTACTCTGGGGCCAAAAATCTCGCACCTAACGCCATTGCAAAAGATGGCAGCATTGGTATCCGGATAGTGAAACATGAGTTCTGTCAGCAATTATTGCAGCGCTTTAGAAAGCCTGTGATATCAACTTCGGCTAACCTGAGTGGCAATCCTTCTCCAGCGACTTTTGACGACATTGATGAGGCAATACTGCAAGGTGTGGATTATGTGGTTAACTGGGAACAGGAAGACAGGAAAGAAAAAAAGCCATCAACCATAATGAAGCTTGAACCGGGTGGCCTCTTTTCATTCATTCGAAAATAATTCAATCAGAATACTATAATTGAACCCGAATCTTCTTCATTTTTTGAAAATTGCAATAATATGCTGTCCTTTGCGGATAGATTATTACCTGCTCAGATCGTCTCCATTTTCAATTTGTATGCTCCGGTCTGAATCAATATGAAAAAACACCTCCAACATCCGATATTTAAGAAGCTTTGTGAACTGGCAGATGCTACTGGCACTGAAATCTATGTAATTGGGGGCTATGTGAGGGATATTTTCCTGAACCGGCCATCCAAAGACATTGATATTGTGGTTATCGGTAATGGTATCAAATTCGCCGAAGCTGCAGGAAAACTATTGGAAACCAAAGTTTCAGTGTTCAAGAATTTTGGCACTGCAATGCTCCGCCATGGAGATCTGGAAATCGAATTTGTAGGCGCCAGGAAAGAATCCTATCGCCTCGAATCCCGAAAACCAATTGTAGAGAATGGCACACTTGAAGATGATCAGAAACGACGTGACTTCAGCATCAATGCGATGGCATTAGGTTTAAATACCGCAAACTTTGGTACTTTACTGGACCCATTTGATGGTGTTAAAGATCTGGAAAATAAGCTGATTCGCACACCTCTGAATCCTGTTGAGACCTTTTCAGACGATCCTTTAAGGATGATGAGAGCAATACGATTCGCCACTCAGCTTGATTTTACTATTAGTGAAGATGCTATTGAAGCAATCAGAACGAATTCAGAACGAATAAAGATAGTATCTGCCGAGCGGATTACGGATGAGTTAAACCGGATCATTCTGGCGAAGAAGCCCTCAATCGGTTTTATATATTTATTCGATACAGGTTTACTGAAACATATTTTTCCGCAAATGGCTGATCTTCATGGCGTTGAAGTCATTGCTGGAAAAGGACATAAAGACAATTTCTACCATACCCTGCAGGTTTTAGATAATCTTGCCGAAAATACTGAAGATCTCTGGCTAAGATGGGCAGCGATTCTGCATGATATTGCCAAACCTGCTACCAAACGCTTTGAGCCAGGCCACGGCTGGACATTTCACGGTCACGAGGACAGAGGTGCCCGAATGGTTCCAAAAATTTTCGCACAGCTTAAATTACCGCTGAATGAAAAGATGAAACTGGTCCAAAAGCTGGTGCAGTTACATCTCCGGCCAATTGTTCTGGCACAGGATGTGGTTACTGATTCAGCCGTAAGACGCTTACTTTTTGAAGCAGGAGAAGAAATTGACGGGCTTATGCTACTCTGCAATGCTGACGTTACGACCAAAAATGAATATAAAATAAAAAAATATCGAAGCAACTTCGATCTGGTAAAACAGAAACTTAAAGATGTTGAGCAAAGCGATCAGCTCAGAAACTGGCAGCCTCCGGTTAGCGGAGAAGATATCATGCAGGCTTTCAATATAAGTGCAGGCAGAGACGTAGGAATCATTAAAACACAAATTCGCGAAGCAATTCTGGAGGGGGAAATTAAGAACTCAAAGGAAGAAGCCTATGAATATATGCTGGAGAAAGGCAAGGCATTAGGACTTATCCCTGTTAAATTAAAACCATAATTTTCTTAAATAGCTGAATAAAAATCTTTAAGCACACAATCAAATAGTATTTTTGTAAATAATAAAACAAGAACATGGCAATATATAGATTCAGGGTTTCTTTTGAGGATTATGATGATATCGAACGCGATATTGACATTAAATCAAATCAAACATTTGAAGACCTTCATCGGGCTATCCACCAATCGACAGGATATCAGGTTGAGGCCTCTTCCTCCTTTTATGTAAGCAACGATCAGTGGATAAAGAATGAAGAAATTGCCTTTTTACCTAACCAAAGGAAGGTAAATAATGGGGTAGCCTTAATGGGTAATTCAAAACTCAGTAGTTTTATTGATGACCCGCACCAGAAATTTTATTATACCTATAATTTCGACAGGCCCTTCGACTTTCATGTTGAGCTGGTTAAAATACTTCTAAGTGATGAGCCGGGAAAAACTTATCCATGTGTTGCCCGCAGCCTTGGCGAAGCTCCAAAAATTACAGGCAGCGGAATCATTCCTACTGCAGCAGCAACAGAGGTATCTGAAGAGTTTGATTTCCTGAATGAACTTGATTTCCAGCCTGAAGACACTGAAGATCTGGAGCAAATGAGTGATATGGGAATCAATACCGGCGAAGAAGCTGTAGAGGAGGAAGAAGAGGAAAAAGATGAGTTTATGGATGAATTCTCTGATAATGAAGGTTATGACGCTGATGATCTTCAGAAGGATGAATATTAATTAGTAATTTCCCAATAAACCGGATGCTGTATGAGCAAAACACTGATCGTTATTGCAGGTCCGACAGCAGCGGGAAAAACCGTACTGGCTATCCAGATAGCGAAACATTTCAATACTGAGATTATTTCAGCCGACTCCAGGCAGTTCTACCGGGAAATGAGTATTGGTACCGCCAAACCCTCAAAAGAGGAATTGGAATCAGTCAGACATCATTTAATTGACAGTCATTCGATACATGACTCCTTTAGTGTCGGTGATTTTGAAAAAGAGGTGATCAATCTTCTAAAAGAACTATTCAAATCTCATGATCAGGTAGTCCTCGTGGGTGGATCCGGACTATTCATCAATGCGGTATGCAATGGCTTTGACGAATTGCCGGTAGCATCAGAAGAAACCAGGAAAAAATTAAATAAGCTTCTTGATGAGAAGGGCATTGAACATCTGCAGGAGAAATTAAAAAAAGCTGATCCTGTGTATTATGCAGAAGTTGATATCAACAATCCGCAACGTTTAATACGCGCGCTTGAAGTCTTTGAAACTTCAGGAAAACCATTTTCTTCTTTTCGCACCAACATCCCGAAAAAGAGAAATTTCAATATCATTAAACTGGCGATTAGTCCGAACCGGGAAAAATTATACGCACAAATCAACCTCAGGGTTGATAAGATGATTGAAAATGGATTACTTAAGGAAGTGGAGGAACTTAAGGAGTACAGTCATCTAAACGCTATGAATACCGTTGGATATTCGGAAGTTTTTGAATATTTAGATGGAAAACTGTCCAAAGAACAAGCAATCGATAAGATTAAACAAAATACCCGAAGGTTTGCAAAAAGGCAGATTACCTGGTTCAAAAAATCAGAGGATATTCATTGGTTTGATCCACAGGAGTCCGGTTCTATTTTGAACTATCTTGATGATGCGATATTCTCTCTCCGGAACGGGGACCAAAAAAATTAAAGAAAAGGAACAGAAAAGCCATCGTGCTCAGGATCTGTAGCATCACCAGAATCTTTCCATTTTCATTTACAGGGTAAAAATCACCATAACCTATCGTAACACCGGTTATAAAACTGAAATAGAGAGCATCTACCCAGCTTTGAATTGGCTGATTCAGGTAATTACCGGCAGCATAGATAACCCCAAAGGATGCAATTACTTCAATAAAATTAAAGAAAAGCAGAATTATTGAGCGATTAACCATTTTATCATGGTCATGCTCGGGGAGGAATATCTTGTGGAAAATGTGTAAAAAGGTCTCAACAAGCAGATAAATATTAAAAATATAAAGCCCCAAATGATTCCACAGGCTGAAATAAAGCATTATGAAAGGCACCAGCGTTTTAAAGATCACATAAAATTCGCCAACGAGTTTTCTTTTATAAAGCGTAGAGTTTTTGGTCAGGTAATCAATATAAATACCCGGAAAAAAGATCTTTGAACCTACCAGAAACAGCCTGAGTATTCTTTCTATACCAAAATCAGCATAATGAGTACTATCCCATACATTTTGGATCTTCGTAAAATGGTGAGTATGTGCAGGAGATTTTGACTTCTCTGAATTCTGATTACCAAAAACGAGCTTATTTAAACGATTTCTCACTTAGGCCTGTGCTGTTGGACCACCAAAGTTCAATGGAAATCCGGGTTGCTCTGCATTGATCTTTATTCTGCCATGCTGGGCTTCAAATTTTTCAATATTTTCTTCAAGAGCAACCATAAAACGCTTGGCATGCTCCGGGGTTAATACGATTCTGGATTTAACCCTGGCTTTTGGAACACCGGGCATTACCCTGATAAAATCAAGCACAAATTCTGAGTTTGAATGGGTTATTACAGCCAGATTAGAGTAAATCCCCTCTGCAACTTCCTCAGAAAGTTCAATATTTAACTGATTTTCTATATTTTGCTCTTCCATAACTCAAAGTTATAAATTATACATTCAAATTTTATCAAATAAAAAAGTCCTCTCGGTTGAGAGGACTTTTTTATTGTTTCCAGCTTTCGCCTTTTAGCTTTATGCGATCAGCTTTTTTAAGCTTCTGCTTCTTCTAATTTCGAAGCCATCAGTTTATCATACTCTTCCTGAGAACCAACAATGATACGCTCGTACTGTCTCAATCCTGTACCTGAAGGGATCAGGTGACCTACGATTACATTCTCTTTCAGACCCAGCAGATTATCACGTTTACCACTGATAGCTGCCTCGTTCAACACCTTGGTAGTTTCCTGGAAGGAAGCTGCAGAGATGAATGACTTGGTACCCAATGATGCACGGGTAATACCCTGAAGCATTTGACTTGATGTTGCTGCGATTGCATCGCGGGTTTCAACAAGTTTCATGTCCTTACGCTTCAATACTGAATTCTCATCTCTCAATTTACGTACAGAGATGATCTGACCAGCTTTCAGGTTTGGAGAATCTCCCGGCTCAGTAACTACTTTCTTATCATAGATTTCATCATTCTCAAGTTGGAAATCCCAACGATCAACAAGTTCTTTTTCAAGGAAACGGGTATCGCCAGCATCTTCAATCATCACTTTCTGCATCATTTGGTGAACGATAGTTTCAAAGTGCTTATCGTTGATCTTCACACCCTGCAAACGGTAAACTTCCTGTATACCATTTACCAGATATTCCTGAACTGCGGCAGGGCCTTTAATTGCAAGAATATCGGCTGGTGAAATAGAACCGTCAGACAATGGCATACCGGCTTTCACAAAGTCATTATCCTGTACAAGGATGTGTTTTGACAATGGAACAAGGTATTTCTTAATCTGTCCGTCTTTTGATTCAATAGACATCTCACGATTACCACGTTTAACACCACCTAAGGTTACAACACCATCGATTTCAGTAACAACTGCAGGATTTGATGGATTACGTGCCTCAAATAACTCAGTTACCCTTGGCAAACCACCAGTAATATCCCTTGTTTTTCCTGTAGAGCGAGGAATCTTTGCAATAATTTGTCCGATTTTAACTTTCTCGTTCTCTTCAACTGCAATGTGTGCTCCTACCGGAATGTTATATCCTTTTAAACCATTACCTTTTTTATCCGCAACACGAATAACCGGGTTCTTGGTCTTATCACGGGTATCAATAATAACTTTTTCTCTGTGTCCGGTTTGCTCATCAGATTCTTCACGGAAGGTAACACCTTCGATGATCGCCTCAAATTCAGCTTTACCTTCAAATTCAGAGATAATAACCGCATTATATGGATCCCAGCTACAAATCTTGTCGCCTTTAGATATTTTAGCACCATCCTTCACATACAAAAATGCTCCGTAAGGGATGTTGTTTGACATGATCATTTTCTTGGTTCCCGGCTCAACGATACGGAACTCACCTGAACGGCCTAAAACAACTTCAAGAGTTCCTTCAGGAGTATCATGGCTCACAGTTCTCACGTTTTCGAACTCAATTACACCGTCAAATTTCGCATTGATCTGAGATTCAGCAGCAATGTTAGATGCTGTACCACCCACGTGGAAAGTACGAAGCGTTAACTGTGTTCCAGGCTCACCGATTGATTGTGCAGCAATTACACCTACAGCCTCACCCATTTGGACACGTTTACCGGTTGCAAGGTTACGTCCGTAACATAATGCGCAAACACCGCGCTTGCTTTCGCAGGTCAGTACCGAACGAATTTCAATTCCTTCGAGTGGTGAACTTTCAATTTTAACTGCTACATCCTCTTCAATATCCTCACCGGCAGAAACTAATAGCTCTCCTGTTAATGGATCATAAACATCATGCAAGCTGGTTCTACCCAAGATTCTGTCGTATAATGGTTCAACGATATCCTCGTTATCTTTCAAAGCAGTTGTATAAATACCTCTCAAAGTACCACAATCAGTTTCACCAACGATCATGTCCTGAGCCACATCATGCAAACGACGGGTTAAGTAACCCGCATCGGCAGTCTTCAATGCTGTATCGGCCAAACCTTTACGTGCACCGTGGGTCGAAATGAAGTACTCTAATACCGACAATCCTTCTTTAAAGTTGGATAAGATCGGGTTTTCAATGATCTCACCTCCTGAACCTGATTTCTGAGGCTTAGCCATCAGACCACGCATACCGCAAAGCTGACGAATCTGCTCTTTGGAACCACGGGCACCTGAATCAAGCATCATATACACCGAGTTAAAGCCCTGATTATCGCTCGAAAGCTGATTCATCACATTAGCCGTTAAACGGTTGTTGATACGGGTCCAGATATCGATGATCTGGTTATAACGCTCGTTATTGGTAATGAATCCCATGTTATAGTTATTCATTACTTCCTCTACCTCTTTACTTGCCTGGTCAATTAAATGAGCCTTTTCAGCAGGGATATTCAAATCCTGAAGGTTAAACGAAAGTCCTCCCTGGAATGCCATCTGGAAACCTAATTCCTTGATATCATCAAGGAACTGTGCTGCCCGGGCCATACCGGTCGCTTTAACTACATCACCAATGATGTCACGAAGTGACTTTTTGGTCAGCAATTCATTAATATATCCTACTTCAACAGGCACTCTCTGGTTAAATAACACACGGCCAACAGTAGTATCAATTAGTTTATTAACAATAGAACCATCTTTCTCTTTCACGTTGGCTTTAACCTTAATGAAAGCATGAAGATCTATTTTACGCTCATTATAAGCGATAATTACTTCTTCAGGTGAATAGAAGATCTGATCCTGTCCTAATACAACGCGCCCTTCGTCAGTTCTGCGGCCTTTAGTAATATAATAAAGACCCAAAACCATATCCTGTGAAGGTACTGTGATCGGAGTACCATTTGCAGGGTTCAGAATGTTGTGTGAAGCAAGCATCAGCATCTGGGCTTCCAGAATTGCAGCATTACCCAAAGGCAAATGCACAGCCATCTGGTCACCGTCAAAATCCGCGTTGAATGCAGTACATACCAATGGGTGTAACTGAATTGCCTTTCCTTCAACCAGTTTTGGCTGGAAAGACTGGATACCCAAACGGTGCAATGTAGGAGCACGGTTTAATAATACCGGGTGACCTTTCAATACATTCTCAAGGATATCCCAAACGATAGGATCTTTTTTGTCTACGATCTTCTTTGCAGATTTAACCGTCTTAACCACTCCTCTTTCGATCATCTTACGAATGATAAATGGTTTGAACAGCTCAGCTGCCATATCTTTTGGCAAACCACATTCATGAAGTTTCAGGTTTGGTCCGACAACAATTACCGAACGTGCTGAATAATCCACACGTTTACCCAATAAGTTTTGACGGAAACGTCCCTGCTTACCTTTAAGGATATCTGATAATGATTTTAAAGCACGGTTACCTTCAGTTTTTACCGCATTTACTTTACGTGAGTTATCGAATAATGAATCGACAGACTCCTGAAGCATACGCTTCTCATTACGTAAAATTACCTCCGGAGCTTTGATCTCGATCAAACGCTTCAAACGGTTGTTACGGATAATTACACGACGGTAAAGATCATTCAAATCGGAAGTCGCGAAACGACCGCCCTCAAGTGGAACGAGAGGCCTCAATTCAGGTGGAATAACCGGAACAATCTTAACGATCATCCACTCAGGATTATTCTCAATACGGGTATTTGCACCACGGAAAGCTTCAACAACCTGCAGGCGTTTCAAGGCCTCAGTTTTACGTTGTTGTGAAGTTTCAGTTGCTGCCTGATGACGAAGATCATAAGACTGCTGATCAAGGTCTAAGCGGCCTAAAAGATCCTGAAGTGCCTCAGCACCCATTTTAGCAATGAATTTCTCTGGATCTTTATCATCCAGGTATTGATTTTCTTTTGGAAGTGAATCCAGGATATCCAGATATTCTTCTTCTGTCAGGAAATCCATTTTTTGGATGCCATCTGCTTCTTTAAGACCGGCCTGTATTACTACATAGCGCTCATAATAAATGATCAGATCAAGTTTTTTGGTTGGTAAACCTAAAAGGTAACCAATTTTGTTTGGCAATGAACGGAAATACCAGATGTGTGCAACAGGAACCACAAGATTAATGTGTCCCATACGCTCACGACGTACTTTCTTTTCAGTTACCTCAACCCCGCAACGGTCGCAGACGATCCCTTTGTAACGGATACGCTTGTATTTACCGCAATGACATTCGTAATCCTTCACAGGACCAAAAATACGCTCGCAGAATAAGCCATCACGCTCTGGTTTGTAAGTCCGGTAGTTGATAGTTTCCGGTTTTAACACCTCACCACTTGAACGCTCCAGAATAGATTCAGGAGAAGCCAAACTAATGGTTATTGAGGTGAAATTACTTTTGATTTTATTATCTTTCTTGTAAGACATAGCTTTTTTTTAGTTGTAAGTCTTAAGTTGTAAGTTGTAAGTAAATCGGTCGAAACTTATTACCTACAACTTATAACTTATAACTTAATCCAATGTGATATCTAAACCTAAACCTCTTAATTCATGAACCAATACATTGAATGATTCAGGAACTGATGGGGTTGGAAGGTTTTCACCTTTAACAATCGCTTCGTAGGTTTTTGCACGGCCCACAACATCATCAGATTTAACAGTAAGTATTTCCTGAAGAATGTTAGCAGCACCGAATGCTTCAAGAGCCCAAACCTCCATCTCACCGAAACGCTGACCTCCAAACTGGGCTTTACCACCCAAAGGCTGCTGCGTAATCAATGAATATGGTCCGATTGAACGAGCGTGCATCTTATCATCAACCATGTGACCCAGTTTCAGCATATAAATAATACCAACTGTTGTCTGCTGATCGAAACGATCTCCGGTTAAACCATTGTATAGATAAGTTCTTCCTGATTTAGGAATTCCTGCCTTATCTACCCACTCTTCAACCTCATCATGTGATGCACCGTCGAAGATTGGAGTAGCGAACTTCATTCCAAGTTCTTTACCGGCCCATCCTAATACTGTCTCATAAATCTGTCCAAGGTTCATACGTGATGGTACACCCAATGGATTCAACACGATATCCACAGGAGTTCCGTCTTCAAGGAAAGGCATGTCTTCATCGCGAACGATTCTCGCAACGATACCTTTATTTCCGTGACGTCCGGCCATCTTATCACCCACTTTCAGCTTACGTTTCTTAGCAACATAAACTTTAGCCATCTGAACAATTCCTGATGGAAGCTCATCTCCTACACTGATTGCAAATTTATCACGTTTGTAAGCACCAAGCTCTTCATTAAGCTTAATGTTATAATTGTGAAGCGTTTGTTTGATCAGCTCGTTTTTGTCATCATCAGTTGTCCATTTAGTTGGATTCACATTTGCATACTCAAGTTCAGTAAGTATCTTCTGGGTGAACTTCACGCCTTTAGCTACTAATAGTTCTTTATATACATTGAATACACCCTGTGAAGTTTTACCATTCACAATGACGAACAATTTCTCAATCAAGGTATCTTTCAATTCCTTAACTGCCTTATTATGCTTAGCGTCTAATTTCTCAATCAGAGCTTTCTCTTCCTGCTTCGTTGTTTTCTTAGCGCGGGAGAATAATTTAGTATCAATAACAACTCCATGGATTGAAGGAGGAGTTTTAAGGGATGCATCTTTCACATCACCTGCTTTGTCACCAAAGATGGCACGTAAAAGTTTTTCTTCCGGTGAAGGATCAGACTCTCCTTTTGGAGTGATCTTTCCGATCAGAATATCACCTTCCTTAATCTCGGCACCTACGCGGATAATTCCATTCTCATCAAGGTCTTTGGTAGCCTCTTCAGAAACGTTAGGAATATCAGGAGTTAATTCCTCTTCTCCACGCTTGGTATCACGAACTTCAAGTTCAAATTCTTCAATATGCAATGAAGTGAAGATATCCTGAGATACCACACGTTCAGAAATAACAATCGCATCCTCGAAGTTGAATCCCTGCCAGGGCATGAATGCTACTTTCAGGTTTCTACCCAATGCTAATTCTCCATCCTGAGTTGCATATCCTTCGCAAAGAACCTGTCCTTTTTCAACTTTCTGACCTTTTTTAACAATAGGTTTCAAATTGATACAGGTACTCTGGTTAGTTTTCTTGAATTTGATTAGTCGGTATGATTTAACCTCACCCTCGAATGATACAAGGACATCGTCCTCATTTCTTTCGTAACGGATACGGATTTCATTTGCATCAACATATTCTACAACACCGGTACCTTCTGCATTGATCAGGGTACGTGAATCGCGGGCTACTCTGCCTTCAAGACCTGTACCAACAATTGGTGCTTCCGGACGCAATAATGGAACTGCCTGGCGCTGCATGTTAGATCCCATCAATGCACGGTTAGCATCATCATGTTCCAGGAAAGGAATTAATGAAGCCGCGATTGAAGTGATCTGGTTTGGAGCAATATCCATTAAATCAAGCTTCTTAGGCTCAATTACAGGAAAATCACCTTCGTAACGTGCTTTAACATGCGGAGTTTCAAAATTACCTTTATCATCATAAACCGCATTGGCCTGACCAATAGTTTTACCTTCTTCATCTTCTGCAGAAAGGTAAATTACAGGTTCTTCGACAACAACACGACCATCCTCAACCTTACGGTAAGGAGTTTCGATGAAACCAAGGTTATTAATCTTCGCATGAACACATAAAGAAGAAATCAAACCGATATTCGGACCTTCAGGAGTTTCAATGGTACATAAACGACCATAGTGAGTATAGTGAACGTCACGAACCTCAAAACCTGCACGCTCACGCGAAAGACCACCGGGGCCTAATGCTGAAAGACGACGCTTGTGCGTAATCTCGGCAAGTGGATTGGTTTGATCCATAAACTGTGATAACTGATTCGTTCCGAAGAATGAATTGATCACAGAAGATAATGTACGTGCATTGATCAGATCGGTTGGAGTAAACACCTCGTTGTCACGGATGTTCATTCTTTCGCGGATTGTACGGGCCATACGGGCCAGACCAACGCCGAACTGTGCATATAACTGCTCTCCTACTGTACGAACACGACGGTTTGACAAGTGATCAATATCATCCACCTCAGCTTTAGAATTGATCAGTTTGATCAGGTACTTAACGATAGCAATGATATCCTGTTTTGTTAAAACCTTAGTTTCAATAGGAGTTGCTAGTTTCAATTTACGGTTAATGCGGTAACGACCCACATCTCCCAAATCATATCTCTTGTCTGAGAAGAACAAACGGTCAATAATACCGCGGGCTGTTTCTTCATCAGGTGGTTCAGCATTACGAAGCTGACGATAGATATGTTCTACCGCTTCTTTTTCTGAGTTAGAGGTATCTTTTTGTAAAGTATTATATATGATAGTATAATCACCGCTGTTTACTGCATCATCTTTGGTTAAGATGATCGTTTTTACACCAGCTTCAATGATCATATCGATATGCTCGTCTTCAAGGACAGTTTCGCGTTCCATAATGATCTCATTACGATCAATAGAAACAACTTCACCGGTATCTTCATCCACAAAATCTTCCACCCACTTCTTAAGAACCCTGGCGGCAAGTTTACGGCCAACAGCTTTCTTTAAACCGGATTTACTAACTTTTACTTCATCAGCAAGTTCGAATAATTCAAGGATGTCTTTATCAGAATCATAACCGATTGCACGTAAAAGTGTGGTAACCGGGAATTTCTTCTTACGATCGATATAAGCATACATGACGTTATTTACGTCGGTAGCAAACTCAATCCATGAACCTTTAAATGGAATTACACGGGCTGAATATAATTTAGTTCCGTTTGTATGACGGCTCTGGCCGAAGAATACACCCGGTGAACGGTGCAATTGAGATACAATTACTCGCTCAGCACCATTGATAACAAATGTACCTTTAGGAGTCATGTATGGGATAGTTCCCAAATAAACATCCTGTACTATTGTTTCAAAGTCTTCGTGTTCAGCATCATTACAAGACAAGCGAAGCTTGGCCTTCAGAGGAACACTATAGGTTAAACCACGCTCGATACATTCGTGTATATCATAACGCGGCGGATCAATGAAATAATCAAGAAATTCCAGAACGAATATGTTTCTTGAGTCAGAGATCGGAAAGTTCTCAGAGAAAACTTTAAACAAACCTTCCTGATGGCGGTTGTCTGAAGTGGTTTCAAGCTGAAAAAATTCTCTGAAAGATTGCAGTTGAACATCCAAAAAATCTGGATAGTCCATCACATGCTTACTGGTAGCAAAATTTACTCTTTCGTTGTGCTTAATTTTGTTTGCCAAGGGATTGAGAATTTAGTTTAGTAAATAAACTGTGTCCTGTTCACCCGCCAGAGGCGAATATGTAGGTCTAACATCAAATGGGTATAATACAAATGGCAATAGACCCCGATGAAAATCGGAGTCTAAGGCCATAATCTTTATGAGTTAAGATTACTTAATCTCAACAGTCGCTCCAGCTTCTTCCAGTGCTTTTTTCAATGACTCAGCTTCTGCCTTATCAACACCAGTTTTAACTTCTTTTGGTGCACCGTCAACTAGATCTTTAGCTTCTTTCAAGCCTAAACCTGTAAGGTCTTTAACTAATTTAACTACTGCTAGTTTAGAACCACCAGCTTCTTTCAGGATTACATCGAAAGCTGTTTGCTCTGCTGCTGCTGCTGGAGCGTCACCGCCACCAGAAACTGCTGCTACTGCCACTGCTGCTGCAGCTGGCTCGATACCATACTCATCTTTTAATATTTGAGCTAATTCGTTAACTTCTTTTACTGTTAAGTTTACTAATTGCTCAGCAAACGATTTTAAATCTGCCATTTTATTTTAATTTTAAAATTCTGTACTTGAATAATTTAATCGAACTCTAAGGTGTTCGTTACCCTCTTTCTTGTAATGTTTTAACAATTCCTGCAAGCTTATTACCACCTGACTGTAAGCCGGAAATAACGTTTTTAGCAGGAGATTGAAGCAATGCAATGATGTCTGCCACCAATTCTTCCTTAGATTTAAGGTTAACCAGGGCATCTAACTGATTATCGCCAATGAATACTGCTGAATCAATATATGCAGCTTTAAG
Organism: Sphingobacteriales bacterium 16-39-50; assembly: GCA_002257025.1. Taxonomy (GTDB): domain Bacteria; phylum Bacteroidota; class Bacteroidia; order Sphingobacteriales; family Sphingobacteriaceae; genus Daejeonella. Next base: position 874,931 of record NCHA01000001.1, read on the forward strand.
TACCGGTTTATCACCTGACCTTCTCAATTGTTTGATCAGTTTAGCCGGAGCGTTTGCTGATTTTGAGAATAATATAGATGAGGATCCTTTAAGTACATCAAACATTTCGCTAAAATCACCTTCAGAGGCTTCCATAGCCTTTCTGATTAGTTTATTCTTAGCAACCTGCATTTTGATATCGTTTTCGAAACATTTGCGGCGAATATCATTTACTTTTGCTACAGACAGGTTTGCAGTATCGGTAATGTAAAAATTACCATACTCAGCAATCGTCTCTGTTAAAGCAAGAACAACTTCGTGTTTTTCTTCTTTTCTCATGATTAGATTCCTGCTACTGATTTAGTTTCAATTTCTATTCCCGGACTCATTGTCGACGACATGTGTATGCTCTTGAAATAAGTTCCTTTTGCTGCTGAAGGTTTCAATTTAGAGATCGTTTGAATTACTTCAAGTGCGTTCTCATAAATTTTATCAGCATCGAAAGATACTTTTCCGATAGAAGCATGAATGATTCCTGTTTTATCAACTTTGAAATCAATCTTACCACCTTTAACATCAGTTACTGCTTTACCCACATCAGTGGTAACAGTTCCCGACTTAGGGTTTGGCATCAGGTTTCTTGGACCTAAAACACGGCCAAGTTTACCTACTTTTGCCATAACACTAGGCATGGTAATTATGATATCAACGTCAGTCCATCCACCTTCTATTTTGGCAATGTATTCATCCAGACCTACGTAATCTGCTCCTGCTGCTTTAGCTTCTGCTTCCTTATCAGGAGTGCAAAGAACTAATACACGAACAGTTTTACCGGTTCCATGAGGAAGATTTGCAATACCACGTACCATTTGATTCGCTTTACGCGGATCTACGCCTAAGCGTACATCCAGGTCAACCGAAGCATCAAATTTAGTTGTTGTGATATCCTTAACCAAAGCCGAAGCCTGGGTTAATGAGTATGCTTTCCCAACCTCAATTTTGGAATGTGCCAATTTTTGATTTTTTGTTAATCTAGCCACTTCTTAAACTGATTTTGTATAATTAATTGTTCCAGGGTGCATCACCGCTAACGGTAATTCCCATACTGCGTGCTGTACCAGCAACCATTTTCATGGCTGACTCGACAGTAAATGCGTTCAAGTCGGTCATTTTATCTTTGGCAATGCTTTCAACCTGATCCCAGTTTACACTGGAAACCTTTTTACGGTTAGGCTCTGCAGAACCACTCTTTAAACCTGTTACTTCCAGTAATTGGATAGCTACAGGAGGAGTTTTAATGATAAAATCGAATGACTTGTCGACATAAACAGTGATTACAACCGGTAAAACTTTACCTGGCTTATCTTGGGTACGCGCATTAAACTGCTTGCAAAACTCCATGATGTTCACACCTTTTGCTCCCAATGCGGGACCAACTGGTGGAGATGGATTAGCAGCGCCGCCCTTGATCTGTAATTTTATTAAAGCACCGACTTCTTTTGCCATTTTTATTGATTTGTTTTTAACTCAATGTTAGTAGTGGAAGCTATGTAACATTTAAGACTTTTTAAGTTATAGGTTATAAGTTGTAGGTTGTAAGTGTCGTATGCGACTTACAACTTATAACTTACTACTCCTTCTCGACTTGCATATAATTCAACTCAAGTGGTGTTCTTCTTCCGAAGATCTTAACCATTACCTTAAGTTTCTTTTTCTCTTCATTTACCTCTTCGATAACGCCAGTAAATCCGTTGAACGGACCATCCATCACCTTCACATTCTCGCCTACATAATAAGGTACATTCATTGATTCGCCCTGTTCAGCCATTTCATCAACCTTACCTAAGATCCGGTTAACTTCAGCAGCTCTCATTGGAACGGCATTACCACCTTTATCACCAAGGAAACCAATTACACTATTGATTCCTTTTATTACGTGTTCGAGTTCTCCATCAAGCGCAGCTTCTATCAGAACATATCCGGGATAGAAGTTTCTTTCTTTAGCAATTTTCTTACCATCCTTCATCTGATAGTACTTCTCCATCGGAATCAGAACCTGAGGTAAAAGATGCGCAATTCCCAGACGGTTAACTTCTGCTTCGAGGTATTGTTTTACTTTTTTCTCTTTGCCGCTGACAGCTCTAACTACATACCATTTTAATTGATCGCTCATATATATGAATTATGCCAGAGATTTATAAAACATCTTTAGTGCATTACCGGCGGTTTCGTCCATTGCTAATATCACAAGTGAGATAATAATGGAAGCAATCAATACCAATACAGCTGAATTCTGTAACTCTACCCATGTTGGCCAGGTTACTTTCTGAGTCATTTCTGTATACGATTCTTTTAAAAACTCTACTACGTTAGCCATCTTCTATTTAGCATAAGCACGGGAACAAGGATTCGAACCCTGATCAAAGGTTTTGGAGACCTCTATTCTACCATTGAACTATTCCCGTCTATTAAAACTGCGATTACAGAATGACCTGTAAACTAAGCCCGTGTATTATAAGAAAACATAAGTCCACAATAAAGGGACTTATGTTATCCAATTAACCTTTATAAGAAATTGTTATTTTACAATTTCAGTTACCTGTCCGGCACCTACTGTTCTACCACCCTCACGGATTGCAAAACGAAGTCCTTTTTCCATAGCGATTGCGTTGATCAGTTTTACACTGATTGTAACGTTATCACCTGGCATAACCATTTCTACTCCTTCAGCAAGAGTGATCTCACCTGTAACGTCTGTTGTACGGAAATAGAACTGTGGACGGTATTTGTTGAAGAATGGAGTGTGACGTCCACCTTCTGCTTTTGACAATACATATATCTCTGCTTTGAAGTCAGTATGTGGAGTTACTGAACCTGGCTTACAGATAACCATACCACGACGGATATCAGTTTTCTCAATACCACGTAACAATAAACCTACGTTATCACCTGCTTCACCTCTGTCTAATATCTTACGGAACATCTCAACACCAGTAACAACTGATTTTAAGTTTTCAGCACCCATACCTAAGATATCAACTGCTTCACCTGAGTTGATTACTCCTCTTTCGATACGTCCTGTTGCAACAGTACCACGACCAGTGATCGAGAATACGTCTTCAACCGGCATAAGGAAAGGAAGATCAGTCAAACGTGGAGGAATTGGAATGTAGCTATCTACAGCATCCATTAATTCCATGATCTTAGCAACCCATTTTGGATCTCCGTTAAGACCACCTAATGCAGAACCCTGAATTACAGGAATATCATCACCAGGGAATTCATAGAAGCTTAATAGTTCACGGATTTCCATCTCTACTAATTCAAGTAATTCAGGATCGTCAACCATATCAACTTTATTCATAAATACAACCAATGAAGGTACACCTACCTGACGTGCAAGAAGGATGTGTTCACGAGTTTGTGGCATAGGACCATCAGTAGCAGCAACTACAATGATTGCACCATCCATTTGAGCAGCACCAGTAACCATGTTCTTCACATAATCCGCGTGACCTGGACAGTCAACGTGAGCATAGTGACGAGAAGCGGTTGAATACTCCACGTGGGCAGTATTGATGGTGATACCTCTTTCTTTTTCTTCCGGAGCAGAGTCAATTGAATCAAATGAACGTGCTTCAGAAAAGCCTGCATCAGATAACACTTTAGTGATAGCTGCTGTAAGTGTAGTTTTACCGTGGTCAACGTGACCGATTGTACCGATATTTAAATGCGGCTTACTGCGGTCAAATTTTTCTTTTGCCATTTTGTTTTATACTTATTATTAGGTTAATTTTATTATTGTTCAATTTTAATTCAATCCAGAGCCAACGATGGGACTTGAACCCATGACCTCTTCCTTACCAAGGAAGTGCTCTACCGCTGAGCTACGTCGGCTTTTAATTTGCTCTCAGATCATCACCCCTATCCATTCAGCTTGAATGAACCAAAGAAGGTAAAAACCTTTGAGCGGAAGACGAGGTTCGAACTCGCGACCTATAGCTTGGAAGGCTATCGCTCTACCAACTGAGCTACTTCCGCATTTATCCACCATAGCTTTAGCGAAGGTGGATTTCATTCACCACAAATATGCTGTGGCTTCCTAAGTCAGCCTACGCTAAGGCTTCGGCTGACGAAGTGGGGGGGGAAGGATTCGAACCTTCGAAACCGAAGTAACGGATTTACAGTCCGTCCCATTTGACCGCTCTGGAACCCCCCCAACATTTCTGAGCCTCCTATCGGGATCGAACCAATGACCTACTGATTACAAGTCAGTTGCTCTACCAGCTGAGCTAAGGAGGCGAAATGTATAAACCTTTAAACTATTAATAACTTAAAGAACCTTTTCCAGCTCAGGTTGGCTATCAATATTTATAACCCCCTCTGAAATGGACTGCAAATCTACGAAAATTTAAGGTCGGACAAAATTTTTTACAAAAAAAAATCGGCAGTCCATTTGACTGCCGAAAAAGGCCCTAATAATTAGGGCTTTAGAAAAAAAGAAATTATAAAATTTCGTCTGATAAACTTACCTCTTTATGGTTACTAAGTCTTGAACGAACTTTTTCCTTGTGTTTGTCAAGCTGCCTTCTGAGCGATTCCATTGCCTTATCTGTAGCCTCTTCAAAACTCTTACACTGCTCTTTTGCAAAGAGGTCATTCCCTGGAATCGCCAGTTTTATCTCTGTAATCTTATTTGCTTCATCTTCTGTCTTCTCTAATCTGAGGTATACATCCCCGCCAATTACCTGATCATAAAACTGATCCAGCTTGTCTGCTTTCTTCTGTATAAAATCCAGCAATTTAATATCTGCTGTAAAATGGATTGATTGCACTCTGATTTTCATATTGCCTCCTTTTTGTTTATATAAAATTAAGATAATTGCCCCGGATAAACGGGGATATTGTGTTATAGTTTGGTCAAATTATTTCATAATAAAGCTATGCTTTGGGATGTGCCTGTTTGTAAATAGCTTTCAACTTTTCTACCGAGTTATGGGTATAAACCTGCGTGGCCGCCAGACTGGAATGTCCGAGCAACTCCTTTATAGCATTTAAATCAGCTCCCCTATTTAATAGTGATGTTGCAAAACTATGTCTCAAAATATGAGGACTTTTTTTATCGTGTGTTGAAACAGTAGACAAAACTGTTCGAACCGTTCGGTACACAAACTTTGGATAAACATCCCTTCCATTATCTGTAACGATCAAAGTCTTGCTTTTGTTATTAAAATTTTGACTTAATTTTTGAAAATTATAATCTGCAATCAGTTTTGCGAGAGAACTGTGAACAGGTATAATCCGCTGTTTATTCCGCTTACCTAAAACCCTGATCTGCTGCTCATAAATATCAACGTCTTCATCTTTGAGTCCTACGAGTTCTGCAAGCCGTATACCTGTTCCATATAGCAGTTCGACAATCAGCCGATCCCGCAATCCTGAGAAACCATCAACGAAGTCAAATCCCCCATCTAAAAGCGTGTCCATCTTCTGCTCTGTTATAACTACCGGCAAACGTTTTGGGATCTTAGGCGCCCTAACCTGGGTCATTGGATTAGTTTTGATTAATTCATTCCTCTGTAGGAATCTATAAAATGAACGAAGACTTGATATCTTGCGATTAATAGTTTTTGCTTCATTGCCCTGATCCATTAACGCCACCATCCAGCTTCGCACCTGCTGGTATGTCACATTTAATAGTTCTGATTCGGATAAGGCTGAAAAAACAAGGAATTGATTAAGGTCTTTCTGATAGGCTGTAACGGTAAGTGGAGAGAACCGTTTTTCAAATTGCAGGTATTGTATGAATTGCTCTATAAACATCAAAAACTATTTGCATATCCAACGAATTGAATATACAAATAGTTTTTGAATATATCTAAAAAAGAAAAATTAAACAGATTCGATGTTCAATCCTTGCTTATAAATAGCTTTCTTAACCTGAGTACGGCGGGTAATTGACTTCTTCTCGTATGCCTGACGGCTGCGAAGTTCTCTTAATACACCGGTCTTTTCGAATTTCTTTTTAAAGCGCTTAAGTGCTTTATCCAATGATTCGCCGTCTTTTACATTAATAATGATCATAATATACAGATACCCCCTTTCGGTTTTGGACTGCAAATGTACAAAAAATATTGAAAAATGATATTTTAGAAAGTAAAAAAATAGTAGCTGCTGATTTAAAGAGAATAAGTATTTCCCAAAATAGTATTCAGGAAGGCAAATTAACAAAGCAAGATTGGTTAAGAATTAAACTCTATTTTGAAATTAACCTTGACAGATTAATTAGTTTGCTTTTCAGTTCAGTAGGATTAAATGGCTTTGACACATAATCATTTAATCCTGCAAGTTTAATTTTGTTATAAATATCGTTAGCGACAGAGGCAGTCAGAGCTATGATATAAGGAGATTCAGGCTTATCTTCATAAAATGAAATGATCTTTTTTGAAGATTCATAGCCATCCATTACAGGCATATGAATATCCATCAGAATAATATCGTAAAATTTCTCCTTAGCCATTTCATATGCCTCTAATCCATTTAAAGCAAAGTCAGCTTTTACATCCCAGCTCGCTAAAAGCTTTTTCATTAACAGGATATTCATTGCATTATCTTCTGCAACTAGAATATTTAGCCAGGTAATGTCTTCATTTGCAAGCACATTAGCTTCCATGAGTGAATTAACCGTCACATCAGCAGTACCGGCTCTTTTATACTTTATTTCAAACTTAAAGGTAGTCCCTAAACCAACTTCACTTTTTAATTCTATATGACTGTCGTGCAGATCCAGGAGCTGTTTGGTGATTGCCAGTCCAAGGCCGGAGCCCCCAAATTTTCGGGTAATATTACTGGATGCCTGAGTGAAAGGCTCAAAAATAGTTTCCTTCTGCTCTGCGCTTATCCCGATCCCTGTATCCTTTACTGTAAATGCTAGGGTAACATTTTCAGGGTCTGAATCAATAAGCTGTACTGAAAGTCCAATTTCACCCTTTGAGGTAAACTTGATTGCGTTTCCTACAAGATTGAATAATATCTGTAAAAGTCGGGTAGGATCTCCGATTACAGGAATATAACTTAAATTATCGTCCAGATCCAGGCTGAATGACAGCCCCTTTTCATCCGCCTGATATTTCAGGCCACTATGTATCCGTCCAATCAGTTCAGCAGGATAAAAGCCAATCTTTTCCATCTCAAGTTTACCATAATCTAGCTTATTAAAGTCAAGAATGTCATTGATGAGAGCAAGGAGGCTTTCTGCTGAGAAATGAAGTACCTTTAAGTTTCCTGCCTGATCCTCTCTCGGATTATCAGCAAGCAGCACATAGCTCATACCAATTACAGAATTTAATGGGGTCCTTAACTCATGCGACATAGTTGAAAGAAAATCCGATTTAGCTTTTGAAGAATTTTCAGCCCTAGAAATTGCTTCCCTGAGCTGCTCATTTAACTCTTCCTCATCTTTCCGGGCTTTTTCCAATTGAGAAAGTGCGAGGTAAAATCCTGTTAGAAAATGATAGTTTATAAAGATCAGCTGAAAAAAATTAAACATCATCACTGCAATGAAGATGGGCTCACTTGCCTGCTGTCCACTTATGAAGGCAGCTGAATCATTTATACCATTTAGAGAAAAATAGAGTATAACAGGGAACAAAGAAAGCAGGGAATAAAAAATTCCCCAGCGGCCATTAAGAAAGTAAAAACTGATGGTACTTGAAAGTAAAATATATTGAACGGTGACAATGCTGATTGCATTAGCTACCAGAAAAATATTAGTCCATACCAACATATTGATGATTGCAAGAACAATATGCGCTGAGGGCTTATAATCACTATATAGGATCAGCTGCCTAAGTCCATAGGTAATAGCCCCTGTCAAAATGACTATACGGATCAATTGGAGCGGCGAGCCATTGATAGCATAAACAACCGTTAAAATCAGCCCGAAAACAAGCGTGAGATACATCATGTAGTACAGGATGTTTATTCTTGTTCTAACGATGGGATCGGTCACACCTCTCTGGGCGGACTCATTCAGGCTTTTGAAAAAGTTCAGGATGTTCATTCCATCGTGAAAATGCAGAAAATATTTTAAAAACGCACTTTCCGGGAAATGAAAATACTGCATTTATTCGACAGGTTCAGAAAAGAAATATTCCTTACCTCAATAACCAGATTCAGGGCCAGTAATTTAGCTGACCCTGAATTCGGAAGTACTATTTAAGAATCTCTCTGGCTATAACTATTTTCTGTATTTCGGAAGTCCCTTCTCCTATGGTACATAGTTTGGAATCCCTGTAAAATTTCTCAACCGGAAAATCTTTGGTATATCCATAACCCCCAAAAATTTGAACAGCTTCTGTTGCAGTTCTGACGCATACTTCAGATGCAAAATATTTTGCCATTGCAGATTCCCGGGTAACATTTTTTCCACGATTTTTAAGATCAGCTGCCTGCATGATAAGCAATTCTGCTGCTTCAACCTCTGTGGCCATATCAGCAATTTTAAATGAGATACCCTGAAAACTTGAAATTGGCTGACCGAATTGATAGCGTTCCTTTGAATAGGAAACCGCTGCCTGCAAAGCTCCTTTTGCCATGCCTAATGACAATGCTGCAATAGAAATCCTTCCACCATCAAGCACGTACATAGCCTGTTTAAAACCTTCACCTTCCTTACCCAGCAGATTTTCTTTCGGAACACGGCAATTATCAAATATGAGTTCGGTTGTTTCAGAAGCCCTCATTCCAAGCTTATTTTCTTTCTTACCATGTGTAAAACCGGGAGTTCCCTTCTCAATTACGAGTGCAGAAATTCCTCTAGAATCCCCCTTTTCTCCGGTTCTGACCATCACAACGGCGACATTTCCTGATTTACCATGTGTTATCCAGTTCTTGGAGCCATTTACGACATAATGATCCCCATCCAGAACGGCAGTTGTATTCATACCCATCGCATCTGAACCCGTATTGGCTTCAGTTAATCCCCATGCTCCTATCCATTTCGCAGTAGCCAGTTTCGGAAGCCAGCGAAGTTTTTGTTCATCATTGGCAAAGGCAAGAATATGTCCGGTGCATAAAGAATTATGTGCTGCTAGCGAAAGTCCGATCGACCCGCAGACTTTTGAAATTTCAGTTATGATACTTACATACTCGAAATAGCTTAATCCGGAACCTCCATATTCTTCAGGAACAAGGACTCCCATCAATCCCAGTTCGCCTAATTTTTTGAAAGTTTCTACCGGAAAAGTTTGGGCTTCATCCCATTCCATGACATGCGGACGGATATGTTTTTCGGCAAAATCACGTACCATGGCAATGATCATCTGCTGATTTTCAGATAAACTGAAATTCATCCCGGCTGATTCGGGTGCTATAATTGATTGCATAAAATAATTTGGTTAGTTTACAAGTATAGCAATTATAGTACCCCTTTCAGCCCTAAAAAAGTGAAAGAAGAACAGAACAAAGCGGTTCCCGGTTCAAATATTTGGGATATACAGCTATAATAGTACTTCCTCAGAAATTATTTACAGGAAACCAATGTGATAATATTTTCGGAAACTAGTTCCAGTTTTTCCCTGGCATTAAGAAAATCAAGGCTGATCACAAATGCGTAGCCAGCAACCTCCCCCTTTAATTTTTGAACCAGACGTGTCGCAGCACTCACAGTTCCTCCTGTTGCAAGCAGATCGTCATGTATCAGCACTCTTTGCCCGGGATAGATTGCATCAGTATGTAATTCCAGAATTGCCGATCCATACTCAAGCTCACAGGGCTCCTCTACAATCTTGAAAGGCAGTTTACCTTTCTTTCTGATTGGCACAAAAGGAATGCCCAATCTGTTGGCAAGCATCAGCCCGAATAAAAAGCCCCTGCTTTCAATACCGGCAATCACATCTATCTGAATACCATCCAGCCGGTTAACAAATTCATCAATTACTTCCCTGCAAAGACTGGCATCCTTTAATATCGGGGTTATGTCTTTAAAAACAATACCGGGCTTTGGAAAATCGGCAATATCTCTTATAGAATTTTCGAGTTTAGTACTAATCATGGGCTTAAAACAATGTATGGCTCAATTTTACGGATAATTTCCTCACTCAGTATCGCAATTTTCATTAAATCATCAATAGATTTAAATAATCCATGTTGGGATCGATACTGAATGATAGCATTCATCTGCTTATATGTCAAATAAGGATGCCTCCTGATTTCTTCAAAAGTAAAGGTATTCAGATTAATCTTGCTGATTAATTCCTGATTTACCTTTATCAAATCTTTTAACTGATCATACTTGACAGAATCCATTCCATATACTTCCAGCAATTGTTCTTTCCGGTAAAAGCCCCCCAAACGCTTCCGGAAACGGATTATCCTGGAGGCAAATGCCGGACCTATCCCACGAACACTTTCAAGCTCAATTGAATCCGCTGAATTCAATTCAATAATGGGTGCAATATTGCGGAACTGAATGCCCTCCGGCTTATAATTTGCTTTGAAATTCTTTGAATCTTTTAGTGAAGTGGTACTGCTAATCCGAATAAAAGGTTCGAGCAATTTATATTGTTCAGGAGATATTGAATAAATATGCCTTAAATCCTCCTTTTTGAAAAACCTGCCACCTTTCAACTCGTAGTTTCGAATTACCCTGATCTGCTTAGCTGATAATCCAAGCTTTAGCCAGCGCTGATCACTGAGACCGTTAGGATCAAATTCAAAATACACTGGCTTTACTAAACTAAGCTGCTGATCACTCCTGCCCTTCTTTTGTTCCCGTTCTCTCTTGGTAGCCGAGGCTCTGAACCGCTCTGCCTCAATCCTAAAACTCTCAAAATCATATTTCTCATCTTTAACAAATAAAGGATATAGATAAGGAATTATTAAAACAAGCCCCATCAGAATAAAGAGCACAAAAATTCCGTTTAACTCCTTTTTAGAAAAACTAAAGTATGACCTGAGCAGATTTTTGAAACGATACATGACCAGATTTATATCATTAAAGCAATTTAGATCTGCATTGCTTTAGATTACCATGATGTTACTTAACGGTATTGGGGGATCATATAAGGCACAGATTTAACATAAAAGTAATTCAAATATTTTGATTATCTAAGTCCGAATTCCAGATATTTGCAAAAAAAATCTGTTAATAAATAATTATATTGATGTTGAATTGAAATTCAAATCTGAACAATCGCATCGGTTTTCAAATGAAAATTATCACCAAAGAAGAATTTTCCAGAGCGACCAAACTCAACAAAATATACATGCCGGGATTGGCTTCCATTTTGATGGAAGTAATGAAAATTAATGAGGTTAATAAGGTCTTTCAAAAAGCCGAGCATCTTAGCGGTATAAGCTTTATAGACAAAATACTGCAGGTTATTGGAATAAAAGTTGAGTTTGATGAAAAAGATCTCAAAAATATACCCCAAAATGGCGCTTTTATTGCTATTGCTAATCACCCATACGGAGGAATTGAAGGACTTATTTTATTGAAAATCATGTTCATGATGAGGCCGGATTCCAAACTCATGGCTAATTTTTTGTTGAAAAAAATTCCAAATCTAAGTGAGCACTTCATCGCTGTAAATCCTTTCGAAACAATAGAACATTCATCCAGTATTAGTGGTATCAAACAAAGCCTGGAATTGCTTCGTTCTGGTACACCAATAGGGATATTCCCGGCGGGCGAGGTTTCAACATTTAAGGCTGATACCCAGCAAATCACTGACAGGCAATGGCATCCGGTGGTTGGGAAATTAATTGCCAAAGCGAATGTGCCGGTTGTTCCAATTTATTTTCATGGCAATAACGGACTTCTTTTTAATCTTCTCAGTTTTATCCATCCCACTTTAAGAACTGCAAAATTACCCTCAGAGCTATTCAATAAACGTGGGCACACCATCAGGCTAAGAATTGGAAAAGCAATCTTACCATCCGATCTGAATTATCAGCAAGACCCTTCAAAATTACTCGATCTCCTGCGGGCTAGAACTTATGCATTGGGTGCCGGACTTGAAAATCAACGAAACATATTTAACCCACGCAATATTTTCAAGGTAAAGAAAACACCACAATCCATTGTCCCGGCAATTGAAAATCAGAAACTTGAGAAAGAGGTAGAAAGCCTCGCTGAATATAAGATCTGGACAGAAAAGAATTATGAGATTTATATTTCCCCTTGTTCGACTCTACCTAATATCATACAGGAAATTGGCAGACTCCGGGAAATTACTTTCAGAGAAGTTGGCGAAGGCACCAATAAGCCTACAGATTTAGATGAATACGATATTTATTACAATCATCTATTTATCTGGGATAAAGAAAGCAAAATGATAGTTGGTGCCTATCGAATTGGAAAGGGAGATGAAATCTTTTATAGTTTCGGAAAAAGGGGTTTTTATCTGAATGAACTTTTTAAAATCAGGGAGGAATTTTATCCTGTTTTACAACAAAGTCTTGAATTAGGCAGATCCTGGATACGTAAAGAATATCAGCAAAAACCACTGCCCTTGTTCCTGCTCTGGAAGGGGATTTTGAAATACCTAGTCGAAAATCCGCAATATCGATACTTGATCGGACCAGTAAGTATAAGTAACAACTTTTCCAGGCTATCCAAATCGCTCATTGTTGATTTTATCATTAAAAATCACTTTGACCATGAATTGGCAGAATATGTAAGGCCCCGAAAAAAGTTTAAGCTTGATTTTTCAAAAATTGATAAAGAACTGCTGCTGGAATCACATGAATCACTTAAAAATCTGGATAGCCTGATCTCAGAGATTGAAAGCTCTCAAATGAAGGTTCCTGTATTGTTAAGGCAATATCTTGCCTTAAATGCGAAACTCATTAGTTTCAATATTGATCCTAAATTTTCTGACTGTCTGGATGGGTTTTTAGTAGTAGATCTTAGGATGATTCCTGAAGAAATGCTGGAAAAACTGAGTAAAAATTTCGAAAAAGAAGGATAAGTATATTAATTTAACATTATTTCTATGTAAATTTAATGTTAAGTAATTACTAAATGAATTCCTTTGCTGCTAAATTAAGCTTAAAACTGCTCCTGATACTCTTCTTTAGTGTATCTTCTGTCAGGGTTTTGGCAAATAATTTCAGCTTTGAGTTCTACAGTGGAACCTTCAATTTCGAATTAGATCCCGGATCAGAAATTGATTTTTCAGGCTCTCTTTCTGCAACTGCAGTTCAGAATTTTTACGATAAATTAGACAAAAGTAAATATCATTCTATACTGAATTCATTGCTTGCTTATAAGGAAAAGCATCAGTTAAATGATTGGATCTATTATCAGCTAATCCGTAAAACAGCTCAGCAAATAAGTCCTAAAGCTGAAAATTATCATCGATATACGCTGTATAAATGGTTTCTACTAAGCAAATCAGGCTATGATGCCAGGCTGTCCATTGGAAACAACCGTATTATATTCTATGTAAGAAACGATGAAAACATTAATGATATTCCCTTTTTTAGCATAGAAGGTAATAAGTATATGTGCCTCAATTACCATGATTATGGCAAAATTGATTTCGAAAAAGACAAGGTTTACCCTGTAAATGTGGATATTCCGGAAGCAAAAAATGCATTCTCCTATAAAGTAACCCGTATGCCCGACTTCAAGCCGGAATCTTATAATGAAAAAGAAATTCAATTCAGCTACCGATCCAGGCCCTATCACTTCCAGGTTAAATTAAACTCTGAAGTTGAAAACATCTTTAAAAATTACCCTGGAGTTGATTTTGAGTCTTATTTTAATATCCCATTAAGCCGTGAAACCTACCACTCCCTGATCCCGATATTGAGAAAAAATATTGAAAGAATGAATCAGAAAAAAGGAGTTGATTATCTGATGCGTTTCACAAGGTATGCTTTTCTATACCAGACAGATGAGAACAATTTTGGAAAAGAGAAACGTCTTTCACCTGAACAAACCTTGTTCTCAAAGTATAGTGATTGTGATGATCGTGCTGCCCTTTTCTTCTACCTTGTTAAGGAAATATATAACCTTCCTATGATTGCATTACTGTATCCTACGCATATCAGCATGGCGGTGCAGTTCGAAAAAGCACAGGGGAAATCAATTATCTATAAAGGTCAGAAATATTCAGTTTGCGAGCCTACCCCACAGAACAGGGATTTAAAGATCGGACAAATTGCTGCAAATCTGGAAGGTCTGGATTACAAGGTTGTCTATCAGTATAATCCTTCGGAAGGTAAATAATAGAACAGAAATTATCTAAATAAAAAATACCCGCCATAGGCAGGTATTTTTTATTATTTAAGCTATGGGAGAATATTAATATCCGCTCGCGCCTTTTGTAAAGTTAAAGTTTGTCCATCCTGCCATCCAGTTTGTAGTTCCAAATGCACCACGATAAGTAGTACTGCTGAAGAATGAATTTGTAAGATCACCAGCAAATGCTGCTCCTGTTGATGCAGGTGAACCGGCAGCAGGAAGCATGTTTGGTGAGGTTAAGTTAAACGGATCTGTAAGTTTAGCATCTGCTGCTGCTGCTAGAGTGATTGTTGCACTTCCTTCAGCTTTGGTTTTTACAGCATCAGCAGTTGCACCAGCAACAGTTACAGATCCGATTCTGTATGATGAAGCATTTGCATGCAATAAATTATTTTTGAATTCTGAAGTTGTAGTTGTACCAACAAGGCTATTGTAAGTAGCATCAGACTCTAAAGATAAACCACCTTTCATCCAGCCTATCAATACTGAATTATTCAAAACAAAATTCGAAGCTCTTCTGAAACGATTTGCATAGTTATGGTTCTTTGATGCTGTATTATCAACATTAGGGCCCACAAAAGTGAAGTTTGAAAGTACCGGACGGGTTGCAGGCGTCGCATTGGTACCTGTTCCATCATTATCACATTCGATACCATTACCAGCATCTCCAGGGTCAACAACAGAAGGGTCTCTCAATGTAACTCCAAACTGAATTCTTCCCGTATATCCAAAGTCAAAATCAAAATCATCATCAGCAGTACCATATGCAACTAAATATTTTGCGTTTACAGTTCCACCAAAGATTTCGAATGCATCATCATTACCATAGGCAACCTGAACATACTCGATGGTTGTACCTGAACCTACACCTCCTAAAGTAAGACCATTGATTTCAGAGTTTGGCTGTGAAGCAATACCTGCGAATTCAATACGCACATATTTTAAAGTACCAGAGTTGTCATTATCAACAGTACCACCAAAATTCTTACCAACACCACCTTCAATAGTTGGTTCAGTAGAACGATTAGTTTTTGCTTTTCCTAAGATGATGATACCACCCCAATCGCCAGGATTACGTTGACCAACAGCTTTACCTGAAGTGAACACAACTGGTTTTGCAGCTGTACCTATTGCATTGATCTTAGCACCTCTTTCAATGATCAAGGCTCCTTTATCAGAAACATCACTTTTTATAGTTGCACCTGCAGCAATGTTAATTTCACTGCCATCTTCAAAATATACGTATCCTTTTAGGGTAAAATTACCTTCAGGTACATTTAATATTGTATTCTTATAAACACCGGATATAACTGCTCCGTTTTGGAGAGTCAGAGTTTGCTTTGCATTAGGATCAACAATAGGATCCGTATCAGAACTCTTTTTACATGAAGCAGCTAATATAACTACTGCGAGAATTAAAGCCTTAAATTTCAATGATTTCATATTTTTTCTTTTTATTTATTACAAAATTAGAATCGGAATGTTAGCTCAGTTTTAAGCCTATATTAATTTGTCTTACAAAATTTACTTCTTGTTATTACCAAGTCCGAGGTTGTATGAAAATGACAGGGATACATTTGATCCAAGTTTGTATGAATTGATTAGTCTGTCAATTCCAGCTCCATCATACGCCATTTTAGAGTCTCCTGTATTATTCTGATAAAACACAGTGCTCTGATTCAACACATCTCCAATGTTAAGTTTAATCTCTGCCTGAGATTTAAGGACTCTTTTACTAACCTGGAAATCAAGTACATCTCTCGCATTTTCATAGATATCCGAATAACCCTGGTAACCTACAAGGAAAATTCTCTGACCAATACGGTTATAAACCGAAGTGAAAGTAAGTGCTGTTTTAGGTGAGAAATATTGTAAACCTGCATTAACAAGATAAGGAGATTGACCCTGCAGTGGACGATCGATTCCTACCCCTTTAACTTTTGAGTCGATATAAGAAGCATTTGCAAACGCTGTCAGATTATTTAACCATGCTTTGTCACCCAGGAATGATAATTTCTTCCGAACATCTAATTCAACACCCAGGGATGTTGCCTGATCTGCATTCAGGTAATTAATTCCTCTGACAACTGGTGTGGAATTTGAATTCACTCGCTGCTCAATTGGGTCATTGAAATTTTTATAGAAGGCCGAAACAGTAAAGGTTTCTCCAGCAGATGGATATAACTCATATCTCAGATCCCCGTTAAAAATCTTCGCACGCTTCAGATTAGGATTTCCTGTAACTGAAGTCTGACTGATAAAGTCATAATAATTGAATAAGGCCAACTCTCTGAATTCAGGTCTTGAAACAGTCTGAGATCCAGATAAACGGATATTTGATTTCGCATTTAAACTGTAGGTTAAATTTGCAGAAGGAAGCACATCAAAATTATCCTGTTTTGCTGCAATAGCCTGTCCCGAAAAATCTATTGCATTTAAAGTCTGAGCAAACTGTTCGAAACGGGCACCGTATGATATTCTGAACTTTTCACCAAACTTGTTATCCATCATCAGAAATCCTGCATTCAGGTCTGAATTAGCATCATAACTATCTGTATTATTGGTGAATTCACTTAAAATAAATCCGTTCTCGTTAATATTTGCAGGTGCAAAAATCTCATCCTTTGGAAGGCTGGTATAAGATTTTTCGAAAACAGATGGTCCTACAAAAATATAATTGAAGATACGGGCATTGAAATCACGCTGTTTGAATTGTTTCAAGGCTCCGATTTTAAATGTCGATTGTTTTTCGAATAACTTTACAGGAATAGACACAGCAGCCTGAGCTCCATAAGTATCTTCTTCAAGATTGGAAAATAACCTTCTGGTATTTCTATCGATCAATCTGAATGGCTCTTGTGTACCTAATGAACGACGATAATCCATAGAACGCTGATCAGGCTGATCCCGCTCAACCCGCGCATAATTCAAATTCCAGGTTAACTTAACCTGCTTCTTACCTAACTGATGCTCTCCTTCTAATTGGGAATTCAAAAGGCTTTTAGTGGTCAAATCTGAATTATTGACACGTACATCCTGAATATTATCAGTTGTAAAACCGGTTCTTGCGGTATAATTATCTTCGAATGAGCGATTGTACATATTCTTAAAGGCTATCTTATTTCCGCCTTTGATGTATGCAAAATTGGCAAGTGCACCAAGGTTGTTACTGTATTTTGAAATATTTTCAGAATACTCATAAAAAGGAGTACCTGAAAACTCGTAATCCCTTCTTTCTGCGAAGGCCCTGTTTTGAGAATTCCGATAACTCAGGGAAACCACATTCCCGAAAGAAGCTCCATTCTTTAGTTCCTTCCTCTTTCCCCAGGTTAACTGATGGTTCTGATTAGGGATAGCCATTTGACTAACCTCCGGATAAGAATTCTTTACTTGTACTGAATATTTTGCCTTATCTGCATTTGACAATGGGTTATAAGCCTGGAATGAACCCGGAAAACCTGCCGGAAGCTTACGACTACCATCATCAAAGCCAAGAAAATCATATTTATTTCTGGCATTTGACGTAAAGTCTTTAAAAGTTGACTGATTATTGTACCCAAAACTAACCGAGGCATTCAGGAAGTTCTCCTCAGGAACATCACGGGTGATCACCTGAATTACTCCTCCCGCAAAATCTCCTGGAAGATCAGCAGAAGCTGTTTTATTAACTACAATTCTGTCGATTAAGTTTGCAGGAATGATATCAAATGAAAATGCCTTTCTATCGGGCTCAGATGAAGGTAATACCGCATTATTTAATATAGATGAATTATATCTGTCGGCAAGCCCTCTGATAATCACAAATTTATTGTCCTGAATACTTGCTCCACTCACACGTTTCAACACCTCTGAAGTGTTACGGTCGGGAGTTCTTCTGATCAGTTCAGAGGTAATACCACTGGAAATACTAATACTATTCTTTTGCTGTGCATATAATGCACTAATGCTTTCTTGCCTTACTGTTGCAGTAATAACCACTTCTTCAAGTGCAAGAGAACTAGCCTCTTCCATAATCACATCAAGAGTTGTAGTTTTACCTGCCAGTACTTCAATATCAGTAATATTCTTTGCCTGATATCCTATATAAGAGAAGCTCAGACTATACTTTCCGGGATTGAGATTCCCCAGAGTATATCTGCCTTCAATATCTGTAGATGCCCCTAAGGTGGCTCCGGTAATTTTAACGGTCAGACCAATTAATGTTTCACCGGATTTCGAATCAGTTACTTTACCCGAAATTTTTCCTGACTGCTGACTAAAAGTAGTTAGCGTACCTAAAATTAATAGTAGACTGATACTTAAGATTCTAACAATAACGTTGTGTTTCACTTTGTTGCGTTTTAATTTCTACAAAAGTATTACCGCAGTGTTAACTCATGATTGCTTTTATATTAACCCTGATTAACCAATAGATCAATTTTGTGTTAAGTATGTTAATTGAATGTTAAGCGCAAAAGTCTAAACCCTGCTAATCCTCTCATTAAGTCAATTTTTCAGAATAAATTTTAAAATGTCAAACATTAATCGTAATATTGCGATTAATATTATATTGAACATTTAACACAAGAGAGATGAAACTATCAGAAATTAAAGAGCACTTAAAACAAGTTGAAACTGTGACATTTGAACTTGAAAACGGAGGCTTTGTACCGGAACACTTCCATGTAACAGAAGTTGGAATTATTAGCAAAAATTTTATTGACTGCGGAGGTACGGTCAGGAATGAAAAAGTAGCTAATTTTCAATTATGGGATGCAAATGATTTTGACCACCGGTTAAAGCCGCAAAAATTATTGAATATCATTGCACTTTCCGAAAAAGTATTGGGAATGGAGGATCTCGAGATCGAGGTTGAATATCAGAGTGAAACCATCGGGAAATATGAACTTGGATTTAAAGAAAACCATTTTGTGCTTTTATCAAAGCAAGCCAATTGTCTGGCTCAGGATAAGTGTGGTATACCTGCTGAACAGTTAAAAGAAAATACAAAAACGGCTTGCTGTACCCCGGGAGGTGGATGTTGCTGATTTTGGGGACCCGATAGCTATCGGGTGGGAAATAGGGAATCGGAAATAGGAATGAGTCCTGGTTTTCAACAGGATAGTCAATATGGAATGCCTGCTTTCTTAAAGATGAAGTGAAGCAACCATATTGGTCCGATAAGCAGGAATTTCACATCATCAAAAAAAGAGGGTTTCTTTCCCTCAATCTTATGGCCGATAAATTG
Source organism: Sphingobacteriales bacterium 16-39-50 (assembly GCA_002257025.1). Classification (GTDB taxonomy): domain Bacteria; phylum Bacteroidota; class Bacteroidia; order Sphingobacteriales; family Sphingobacteriaceae; genus Daejeonella. The sequence goes on from NCHA01000001.1 coordinate 894,391, forward strand.
ACCGATCCAGGCAAGTACAAATATTGCCAGGCATACCTGCCACATTTCGGGCCAGCCCGAATTCTTTTCCAGCTTCTCAAGGCTCACAATACCTGCAGAAAAGATCATAATGATAAGTAGCATGGCATAAGAAAGTACAGGAGACAGTTTATAATAGAAATAGATTGAAAAGGCAATTAAAAAAGACGCAAAGTTCACATAGCCATTGTATCTGCCCAGAAATTCGAGGTGCGGAAACGGAATTGCCCATATTAAACCAAAGAGGCTGAATACAATCAGGGGAACGCATATCCAGTGAATAATTTCATTGGTATGATTCTGATGGCTCTCTGAATACTTTTCAAAGTAGACATCCACCTTACGGGGCTGAGTTTGTTTTTGCATATCAGGAAGGAGTTATAAGTTGTAAGTAATAAGTTATAAGTTTAAATATCGTTTAGAATCTAAATTTAATTATTTATAGATTAAAGTTTAGTTAAAACGTGTTACCAAAAACTTACAACCTACAACTTATTACTTACAACTTACAACTACTTAGCGTAAGAAACCGAACGTGTTTCACGAATAACAGTCACTTTGATCTGTCCCGGGTAAGTCATTTCTGTTTGGATTCGGTTTGAAATATCAGCAGCTAAAATCTCTGCAGCCGCATCACTGATTCGTTCACTTTCAACCACTACACGCAATTCCCTTCCTGCCTGAATCGCAAATGTTTTTTCAACACCCGGATAAGATAATGCAAGCGACTCAAGTTCTTTCAGACGTCTGATATAACTTTCTACCACTTCCCTTCTTGCTCCCGGCCTTGCACCTGAAATCGCATCACAAGCCTGAATAATAGGTGATATCATCGAAGTCATTTCAACTTCATCGTGGTGGGCACCTATTGCATTACAAACCTCAGGATGTTCCTTATATTTCTCGGCCAGCTGCATTCCTAAAATCGCGTGCGGCAATTCAGGATTATCATCAGGGACCTTACCTATATCATGCAGCAATCCGGCCCGCTTAGCCATTTTCACATTCAGACCAAGTTCTGCTGCCATTGTTGCACAGAAATTAGCAACCTCACGTGAGTGCTGTAAAAGGTTCTGTCCGTAAGATGAACGATAGCGCATTCTACCAACCATTCTGATCAGTTCGGGATGCAATCCATGGATACCAAGGTCAATCACTGTACGCTCACCTATTTCAACAATTTCATCTTCGATCTGTTTTTTCGTCTTGGCAACTACTTCTTCGATCCGGGCAGGATGGATACGACCATCAGTAACAAGACGATGCAGGGCAAGCCGGGCTATTTCACGTCTTACCGGATCAAATCCGGAAAGAATAATCGCCTCTGGAGTATCGTCAACGATAATTTCGATTCCAGTAGCAGCTTCAAGCGCACGAATGTTCCGGCCTTCACGTCCGATAACCCGACCTTTGATCTCATCATTCTCTATATTAAAGATTGAAACCGTATTCTCAATCGCACTTTCTGTGGCTGTACGCTGAATAGTTTGAATAACTACCTTTTTTGCTTCCTTGTTCGCAGTAAGTTTAGCCTCATCTACAATATCCTTAATCTGGATCATTGCCTGGGTACGGGCTTCTTCACGAAGGGAGTCTATCAGTTGATTTTTAGCATCTTCTGCAGATAAGCCGGCAATGGCTTCCATCTGCTGAATGTGTTGATTTTTCAAAGCGTCAACATCCTCCTGCCTCTTTTTAGCCAGTTCAATCTGCTTTTCCAGATTCGCTTTAACTGCGGCTAACTCATCCTCTTTCTTAGTCAGATTATCCAGTTTTTGATTAATGGATTGTTCCTTTTGTTTGATTGAATTCTCCCGCTGATTAATCGAGTTGTTCTTGCTATTGATCTCCTGCTCATGCTCTGCTTTCATTTGGAGAAATTTCTCTCTGGCTTCCAGAAGTTTATCCTTTTTCAGAATTTCAGCATTGGTTTCAGCATCCTTTAAAATCTTTTTTGCCTTATTCTGGGCACCCATTTCCTGGTTCCTGAATAACTTCCTTAAAAGAAAGCGCCCGATCACTATTCCTGCACCCAGCCCAAGTAAAACGTAGAGCACTATTTGTATTATGTCCATAATTTCTGTTTAAATAAAAAACCGCAACTAAATCTTAAGCCTCATGTACTGTATAAGCTTCATTCATTAGGTTTAGAGTATTGGTCATGATCAGGTGCAAGCAAATGATCTACCTTTTAACTCTTCTAATACTGAATTGTTAAGCTTAAAATAGTGAAACTCAAAAATTTAACTGCGGTTAAATCTTTATTGCTCTATGTTAAAAAGAACGATATTACTTAGAAAAAAAATCTGTCAGCAGCTGATCCAGTTGATGAACTTTTTCTGTTACATCCGTATCTTCATGCATTACTTTACGTTCCGCTTTCAGCGTAGTTGTAGCGTAATGCAATACGCACATTGATAACAAATCCTGTTTATCCCGAACCGCATAATTGTCCTGATATTCTTTTATGCGGTCATTTATTACTTTGGCTGCCCTTCTAATTATTTCCTCTTCTTCAATATTTACCTTTAAGGGGTAAACTCTGTCAGCAATATTTATTTTTATGGAGATTTCTCCCATTTGAGCTTATTTCACTAAGTATTACTTTTTAAGCAATACAATACACTTATCTATTTCGCGTACAAATTCGGTAATTTTTTGCTTTATGTCAAGAGTTTTTTCACTCAAGCCCAATTCAGTTGGCTGAATACCCTCTAAAGAACGTGCCAGGGTCATTACACGAAGCTTTTCCTCCAGCTCAGTTTTTTTTATCTCACGGCTTTCAAGCGACAGTTTTAAAGAATCATTTTCAAGTTTCAATAAATCGTTCTCCTCCTGCAAAGCAGCACAAAGGTCAATTAACCTGCTGGTTTTATCAATTACCTTACTGAGCTGATCTGTAACTGTCATTTGAGTTGTAAGTTGTAGGTTTTAAGTTATAAGTTTTAAAAACTATTAAAACTTTAAAATTAGGCATCAAGACTGAATAAAGAAAAAAATAAAGAATATGTTCAGAATTAGCAGATTTAATTACGTCTCCACTTATAACTTATAACTTATAACCTACAACTACTTTCTTATCTCCGCTCCCGCCTGCTTTTCGAAATTAAGAATTAATTTTTGCATGATCGCGTCAATTTGCTTGTCAGTTAAGGTTTTTTCTTCATCCTGGAGCAGGAAGCTAAGGGCATACGACTTTTTACCTTCAGGAAGCTTATCCCCTACGTAAACATCAAACACATTAATTTCTTTCAAAAGACCCTTTTCTGTCTTCTGAGCAATCTGCTTTAGTTGCTCGAAGCTAATGTCCTTATTCAGTAACATAGACAAATCTCTCCTCACTGAAGGAAATTTCGAAACTTCGGCATAGCTTATTTTATTGTTTCTGACTGAACGTACAATTAAATCCCAATCAAAATCGGCATAAAATACCTCTGAACTAATATCCAGCTTTTTTAATGCCTTTTTAGAAACTGCACCAAATTCAACAAGGCTCTTTTCTCCTTTACGGTAAGAGATCCCCGATGAAAGGTCAGGATTTGCTGTTTCTGAGCTGGCTAATCCTTTAATATTTAATCTGCCAATAATCAGATCAACTGCCGACTTCAAATTATAAAAATTTATATTAACGGATTTTGAATTCCAGCTTTCAGCATTTTTTGAGCCGCTTAGAAAAACAGAAAGCCTTTGGTTCTCTTTGTAAGTATCCTGATCAAGATTATAAACCTTACCAAATTCATAAAATTTGAGATCAGAATTTCTTCGGTTCTGGTTATAGGCTATCGCTTCGAGTCCAGAAAACAGGAGATTCTGACGCATAACATCCAGATCGCTGCTCAGAGGATTCAAGATTCTGACTGCCCTTTCAGGCTCGGCAGAATAGCTCAATTTAGTCAGGGAATTACTGAGTATCTCAAAAAACCCATTTGCAGACAATAGGTCGGCAATCTGATTCTGTAAAACTTCCTTATCAGGTTTTATTGTAGTGTTCAGGGATGCCCGGATTTGAGATGGTATCTCTACATTATCGTATCCATGAATCCTCAGAATCTCCTCAATGATGTCAACCTCCCGGGTCACGTCAACTTTATAAGCAGGAACTTCCAGCTTCATACCTTCGGAATCTTCAGAACTGATTTTAATCCCTAAACCTAACAAAGTAGCACGTATCTCATCGGCCGGAATTGTCTTTCCTATCAAACGGCTAACATTCTTAAAAGATATCTCCACAGAGAATGGTTTTGCCGGGGATGGATAAATATCAGAAATCTCTGAAGATATTTGTCCGCCGGCCAGTTCCTGAATCAGAATAGCAGCACGTTTAAGTGCTGTGACTGTCATATCCGGATCCGTACCGCGCTCAAATCTGAAAGATGCATCGGTCTTTAATCCGTGCCGTTTGGATGTTTTTCTTACCGAAACCGGGTTGAACCAGGCACTTTCCAGGAAAATTTTAGTTGTGGATTGCTTTACCCCGGAGGATATTCCTCCAAACACACCCGCGATACACATGGGTTCAGCAGCATTACAGATCATCAGATCATCTGCTGATAATTTCCGATCAGCATCATCCAGTGTCCGGAATACTGTTCCTTCTGCTAATTTCTTAACCAGTACTTTGTTTCCGCTAATTGCATCGGCATCAAAAGCATGCAAGGGCTGTCCGAGTTCATGAAGTACAAAATTGGTTACGTCAACCACATTATTTATAGGGCGAACACCAATTGCATTCAGCTTATCTTTCAGCCATTCGGGTGATTCTTTTATACTTATTCCACTGATGCTTAATGATGAGTAACGAGGACATGCCTCCTGATCTTCAACCATAACCGGAATATTCAAATCCTGATTCTGAACTTTAAATCCAGATAAATCAGGCATAATGACCGGAATTTTAAGATAGGCTGCAAGATCACGTGCAACGCCTAAATGGGAAGCCGCATCGGCTCTGTTAGGAGTTAATCCAATCTCGAAAACAAAATCATCCTGAAGATTGAAATAATCTTTTGCTGCCGACCCAATAATCGCATCGGCATTCAGTTCCATAATTCCGTCATGATCATGGCCTAAGCCAATCTCATCCTCGGCACAGATCATACCCTCTGAAACCTCTCCCCGGATTTTTGATTTATTAATTTTAAAAGGTTCACCGGCTGTAGGGTGAACGGTTGTATTTACTGTTGCCACAACTACCTTTTGTCCTGCAGCCACATTATTTGCCCCGCAAACGATCTGAAGATCCTCGCCAAGGCCAACATCCACCCTGGTTACTTTAAGACGATCTGCATTCGGATGCTGTGTGCATTCCTTAACATAACCAATCACCAAACCTTCAAGTCCGCCGGGAATAGTCTGAACCTTCTCAAGACTCTCCACCTCCAACCCGATATTGGTCAGAATAAGAGATAACTCTTCCGGGGTTTTGCTTGTTTGAATGAATTGCTGCAGCCACTTATAGGAAATCTTCATGTTCTAAAAAATAAAGGTCAAAGATAGTAAGAGATATGAGAATTGAGATATGAGATGTCAGAATTCAGATGTCGGAAGTCTGAAGTCGGAAGTCAGAAGTCGGATCTCAGATCTCAGACCTCAGACTTCAGACCTCAGATCTCAGACCTCAGATTAAATTAGTCGAGTAAACCCTCATCGGCAAAACTAAGAAAGCCATGATCGGTAATGATCAGATGATCAAGGACAGGGATATCCAGAAACTGCCCTGCCGACTTTAATTTGCGGGTCAGTTCGAGATCTGCCTGACTGGGTTTCAGGTTTCCGGAGGGGTGATTATGAGTCAGAATAACTGAAGCCGCATGATTTTCCAGAGCAATGTTAAAAATGATTTTGGGATCAGCGATAGTTCCGGCCTGACCGCCCTTACTAACCAAATGCCTGGATGTGATTTTATTGGCACGGTTCAGAAGCAGAATCCAGAACTCTTCATGATTCAGATCCTTATATTGAGATGCAATGGATTGATATACATCAATACTTGTACTAACCTGAACCAGTTGTGCACTTACTGTTTCCTTTCTGCGGCGGCCGAGCTCCAGGGCAGCAATGATTGTAATAGCTTTAGCTTCTCCAATCCCTTTGAATCTTGAAAGGTCGGCAATGCCTAGCCGGGCGAGCTGATTCAGATCGTAGTCACAGGAATAAAGAATACGTTTACTAAGCTCTACTGCGCTCTCATTCACGTTACCAGATCCGATCAGAATAGCAATAAGTTCAGCATCACTCAGACTTCGTCTCCCCTGGTTTGAAAGTTTTTCCCTCGGACGGTCTTCCTCAGCCCAGGCTTTGATGCTTATTTTTTGATCATAGGTTTCCATAACTAAATTTATAGAAACACTATAAAACAAAAAAGGGGTACTGATTAAACGGTACCCCTTTTTCAAATATCTTCAAAGACTATTTTAATCCGTTAACAAATTTTGTCAGCTTAGATTTATTATTAGAAGCTTTGTTTTTGTGGATGATGTTCTTTTTAGCCAAACGATCAAGCATTGAGATCACTTTACTCAGAAGCGGAGTCGCTTCAGATTTGTCAGTAGTAATACGTAATCTTTTGATTGCGGATCTGGTGGTTTTCGCCTGATAGCGATTACGTAAACGCTTAGCTGCGTTTGATCTGATTCTTTTTATCGATGATTTATGATTTGCCATTTCTTAAGCTTAATATTCCGTCCTTCTTTTAAGGACTGCAAATATATGCCGATTATTTCAAAATACAAAGTATAAATTAAAAAAAGAAGAATTTCTGATTCAGTGAATCAAAAAAAGCAAAAATTAGCTTTATTAAGCTCATTTTACCTCTTGAAAAGCCGTTCAATAAACATTTTGACCGTTTAATAAATTGATCAGAGCCTGAAAAAATAAAAAACTCAAATTAGGTTTCCAACGCATCATCCATCAGAGATGAAGAAACCTATTCTTATACTTTTGTGCCTCATGGTTTGGATATCCTGCACCTCCTGGGGATTTTTTGCACACCAGAACATCAATCGAATGGCAGTTTTTATATTACCGGGTAATATGATCCGCTTTTATAAAAATAACATCATATATATCAAAGAACATGCAGTGGATGCCGACAAACGCCGTTATTCCGACACCGCAGAGGCTCCCAGGCATTTTATTGATGCTGATCGCTATGGTAAAGATCCATTCGACAGTATTCCTGAAAAATGGGCAGATGCAGAATTGAAATTTACGTCAGAACGGCTCATTGAAAACGGTATTGTCCCCTGGCAAATTGAAAGAACCTATTATTCATTGGTAAAAGCTTTCAGGGAACGTGATTCCATCCGGATCTTGCGACTCTCAGCAGACCTGGGACATTATGTTTCGGATGCTCATGTTCCTCTTCATACGACCGAAAATTACAATGGACAATTAAGCGGGCAAACAGGAATTCACGGATTTTGGGAAAGCCGGCTTCCAGAACTATTCTCAACAGAATACGATTTTATTACTGGTCCGGCAAAATACCTGGAAAATCCCTTAAAAGAAGCCTGGAAAATTATAAGAAACAGTCACAGCTTTCTGGATTCAACCCTATTGATCGAGGCCAGACTCAATAAAAGTACTGCATCTGATCTGAAGTTTTCATTCAGTGAGCGAAAGGATAAAGTTGAAAGGCAATATTCAAAGGAATATGCCAAAGCCTATCATACCGCTTTAAAAGGGATGGTAGAAGATCAAATGCGTGCATCTGTACTAATGACCGGAAGCTTTTGGTTCTCTGCCTGGGTAGATGCCGGACAACCTCAACTCAAAAACTTCCAGGACAAGAAACTCAGCGAAGAAGAAAAGCTGACAGCAGAACGGGCAGAAAAACTATTCGGTCAGCGCCGGATTATTGGACGATCCGAAAACTAAAGTCCACCGCCTTCAATGCTGTTCTTAGCCTTAAAGGCTGCAATTACTGCCGGCATAATAGTCAGAACAATTATAACCAGCATTACATAGGTAAAGTTATCCTTGATAAGGGGGATATTTCCAAAAATAAACCCAATTCCAAGGAAACTGACGATCCATAGAACCCCGCCTACAACATTATAATACGTAAAGGGGCCAAATTTCATTTTCCCTACTCCGGCAACAAAAGGGGCAAGAGTCCTGAAAATGGGCATAAATCTGCTGAATATCAGCATATTACCACCTTTTTTATTAAAATAATCCTTTGTCTTCTCATAGTACTCCAGCTTAAGTATCCTGTTGCCGGGCTTAAAGACTTTAGGTCCAAGAAAATTTCCTAAGGTATAATTAACGGTATTTCCGGTAATAGCAGCGACAATTAAGAGCATACCCATCGTGTAAACATTAAGACCTGTATCTCCTTTTGCAATAAGTGCTCCTACTGCGAAAAGAAGTGAATCTCCGGGCAAAAAGGGTGTCACAACAAAACCTGTTTCCGCAAAAATGATCATGAAAATAATGAGGTAGGTCCAGGTGCGATAATCACTTACAATCTTTACCAGATGCTTATCAATATGTAATATATAATCAAGAATAGTGCTGATGATTTCCAAGATGTTTGAGTTTTAAAATAATATAAATTGAATAATAATAGAATTTACCCAAATCAGGTATTTCTGTATCGGAGGAAAGAATAATCAATAATTCAGACTTTATTTTTTCGCTTTTCCCGAATTAATTCTATCACAGGAGGCAAGACAGACAGTATGATAATTCCGAATATGACATAGGTGAAATTGTTCTTTATGACCGGTAATCCGCCAAAGAAATAACCGATAAAAAGAAAAGATGTGACCCACAACACTCCACCGGTAATATTGTAAGTTGCAAATTTGAGATAACTCATAGTACCGATTCCTGCCACAAAAGGAGCAAAAGTCCTTATAATAGGTATAAATCGGGCATAAATAATGGTTTTCCCACCATGCTTCTCATAGAATGCCTGGGTCTGCTCCAGATATTCCTTTTTTAGAAATTTGATTTTTCCGCTAAAAGCTTTCGGACCAATGTAATTTCCAATATGATAGTTTACAAGATCACCAAGAATTGCAGCAATAATCAGCAGAAAACACATCAGGAATATATTCAATCCGCTCTCAGGCTTTGCAATGATTGCTCCGGCGGCAAATAATAGGGAATCACCCGGCAAAAATGGAGTGACAACAAAACCAGTTTCGGCAAAAATGATGAGAAAAAGTATCAGGTATGTCCAGGTTTGATAATCCTGGACGATTTCTATTAAATGCTTATCGATGTGAAGTATGAAATCAATAAGCTGTTGAATAATTTCCAATGTATATCTGTATTTTTTTACAAAAATAGAAAACTCAGGCCAAAGGCTCTGAGTTTTCTATTTTAATTGCATAAGTATGATTAATTATGCGTTAACATTTTTGCTGATATGGCTGTTTGTGCACTTCCGGTTAAAGAGCCGCTTGTATAAATTGTATAAATTTTCCCGGCCTGAAGGGTAAAACTACCCAGACTGGCAGAAGTTGAAGCACTTGTAGCCATAACGGTTTGCAATGCAAATGTACCCGGATCAACTTCAGAGAAACTTGAAGCAGTCCCAAAAGCCACATTCGATGCGAACACTAATCCACCTGTAATCATTAAATTGGCACTCGCCAAACCCTCTGCCAGATTTACAAACCTTAGTTTAGCCTTATTTGAAGAAGGGCTAGTCTGCTCATCCTTAAATACCGCACTGCTGTTTCCTGATCCATCAGCTTTTCCCGTGTAAAAGAAGGTGTAATTTTCATTTGCTGTCAAATCTACATACCCCGTAAAGTTTACACTTGCATTGCTGTTGTTCTTAAATTCAGCCTTTCTACTATTACCTGCATCGGTTGAAATGTAAGATGTACTTTGAGAATATGCAACAGCTTCAGCATTTACCTTCGAATTATCGAGGTAAAAGTCCTGAGCCGGTGAACCCGAGGCTGCATTTACGATCATAACCTTTGCCCGTCCCTCAATAATAATTTCACTATCATCTTTACTGCAGGAGCCTAACACCATGGTGGCCATAACAAGCCCGGTTAGTAGACCAGAAAATTGATACTTGCTTAATTGATTTGATGTTTTCATAATTCAATGATTTAGTTTAGAATCAAGCCAAATTGGCTTTATAACAAAATAGCCCGGTTCAAGAACCAGGCCATTTAGCTAAAAACATTAAATAATAGCTTGTATTTACATCAAACTGTTCAGAAATCTATGCATAATTGTTCAGCATCACAGGCATAACCAGCATCAGGACTTCTTCCTGCTCATCATGCGTCTGTGGCATCAATAATCCGGCACGATTCGGGCTGCTCATTTCAAGAAGAACTTCTTCACCCCCAAGATTATTCAGCATTTCTATCAGAAATTTAGCATTAAAACCAATTTCCATATCCTCTCCTTCATATTGACAGGACAAGCGTTCATGCGCTTCATTTGCAAAATCGATGTCTTCAGATGAAATATTCAACTCACTTCCTGATATTTTCAATCTCACCTGATGTGTTGTTTTGTTTGCGAAAATCACCACACGACGCAGACAATTCAGGAAGAGTGATCTGTCAATAATTAGTTTGTTTGGGTTATTAGTAGGAATAACTGCTTCATAATCAGGGTAACGCTCGTCAATAAGCCTGCAAATGAGGTTGATATTGCCAAATCTGAAAAATGCACTGGTATTGTTGTATTCAACTGCAACGCTGACATCATCAGAAGGAAGCGATGCCTTTAAAAGTGTTAAAGCTTTCTTTGGCAGAATAAAGGTGGCTGGAGCTTCAGATTTTGTATCCAAGCGACGGTATCTCACCAGTTTATGAGCATCGGTTGCAACAAAGGTTATGTGCTGCGGACTTAATTGACAATACACACCTGTCATCGCCGGACGTAACTCGTCTCCGCTTACCGCGAAAAGTGTTTTATTTATAGCTTCAGATAAAACAGAAGCCGGCATAGCTACCGAAGAAGGATTTTCAACAACAGGAATTTTCGGAAAATCCTCACCATTCTCTCCGCTCAGTTTGTATTTACCATCTCCGGCACTGATTTCAATTGCAAATGTTTTATCATCTACCGAAAATGAAATTGGCTGATCCGGAAGTGTTTTTAAAGTTTCAAGCAATATCTTGGATGGGATAGCCACCTTACCATCTTCCTTTGATTCAACCGATAAAGAAGTAGTCATGCTGGTCTGCAGATCAGTTGCAGAAACAGTCAAAATACCATTCTTTATCTCAAAAAGAAAGTTTTCCAGGATGGGCAATACTGTGCTGCTACTGGATGCACCATTGACAGCAAGAAGCTGTTTTAATAAGGTCGATGTTGAAACTATAAATCTCATATTCAAATATCTGAAAAACAATAATAGTAAAGCTTTTTGGTAGTTCCTAATTAGCCGTTAAGAGCTAAATATCAGTATTAACCGGTGGAACTCAGGATCAAAAATATACAAATTAACGTGTATACTTGCGGATGCGATAGTAATGTTGAAAAATACCACAAGCTATCAACAATATCAGTGGTAAACCGATGTTAAGAAACTGCCAGAATATTTTTTCCTGGCGGATTTTTGCACGGTCAAGCAATCTGAGTTTGATCTCCTTGTTCCTCAAACTGATAATACCAGAGTCATCATACAGATAATCCGCAGCATTCAGCAGAAAATTCTTATTTGCATACTGTTCTCTTGTAAAACGATCGAATCCCAGCGGATATGAAGAGCCATCCGTACTGTTTATCTGGTTTTTAAAGATATCCCCATCGGCAAGGACAATCATTTTCCCGGGCTTAACCACTTCCGGAATGGTCAATGGCTCTGCAATACCCAGCGGAATAGGCCGGTTTTTGAAGTTTGATGGAAATATCCCCTCCAGAAGCACTCCAAAGGGTTTGGGATCAGACTGAAACTGCTTGGGATCAGGCTCTTCCTCCACCATTTGGAGAGAAAGCAGCACTGGCACTTCCAAAGAACGGTTAAAAGGCGATGAAGAAAGAATAACCTCCGACTTAAGGCCTTTCACAGAAATAAGATCAATAGTTCCCGGAAACTCTGAACGTATCCCATCCAGATTTTTAACCAATGGATGAGTAGAAACAGGAACAAATACAGGATAGAACAACCAGGGCAATAGCTGGATTTGAGATTGCCCGCCCACTTCTCCAACATTTACAGGAATCTGCGCAGAATTCATATCTGCCAGAAGCGTGTAATTCAGACGAACCCCATACTTAAAGAGCATGTCATCAAGATTAAGCTTTTTAGCAAAGGCGAGCTGCTCAGTAACGCCCCGAAGGCTATCAAGGTCGGCACTGACCTGATCAATCGACCAGATTATCCTTCCACCGCTCATCAGGAAATAATCGATCTTATATTTCTCAGCCTCAGTAAAGGGCTGTTCCGGTTTTGCAATGATCAATACTTTCAGTTGATCAAGTCCGGCGAAAGGTATAGTATTCAGATCAACGCGGCCAACTTCATAAGAATCTCCCAAGGATTTCATCGCGTCACTCAACTGCTGATCACTTAATTCACCATGTCCTTCGGTAAAACCAATGCGACCTGATTCATTTTTACTTATCTTTTTTATCGCACTGGCAAAAGCATACTCCAGATTTTGAATTGAATTATTCAGAACTTCTTCCGGACTAATGCCTGCCCTTGATTGCAACAGCTTTACCGGGATCTGCCTTCCTTTATAGGTAATCAAAGCTGCAGGGAAAATGATTTTCTGCGACATCCCATCCTCTGTCTTGACACTCAAATTTGTAGGCTCAATGCCCTTTTCAATCAATAACTGATAGGCTTCTTCCTGCGACTTCTGATCTCCCGCAAGCGGGTTTACAAAATCAAATTTCAGATTAACATTAGAATAGGATTTAAAATCCCGTAGAAGGTCGGCGGTAGAATTTCTCAATCGCTTAAACCCTGCCGGGAATTCCCCTTCAAGGTAAACAGTTACCTGAACCTCATCATCCAGATCTGCCAGAATAGTTTTGGTAATTTCTGAAAGTGTATATCGCTTTTCAGCAGTAAAATCAATACGGGTAAAGAAAAATGAGGATAGAACATTCAATATCACAATACCTGCCAATACAAGGATCAAAATGTTCAAATCACGTTTACGACGGTTTACCATTTCCTTGCTCCCAATACTGTTCTGGTTAATAAAAGAAACAATCCGGCAAAACTTAAGAAGTAAATAAAATCACGGCTATCCACCACTCCCCTGCTAATCGACTGATAATGTTGGTTAATGCCCAGACTAATTAAGTTGCTTTCAAAGGCCTGAAATGCGATAAGCTTACTGATCGAATCAAAAGCACTAAAAGTAATGAAGCATAGAAAAACCGAAAGGGTAAAGGCAATGATCTGGTTTTTTCCAAAAGATGAGGTAAACAAGCCAATTGAAGTGAAAGCCCCTCCCAATAAAATCAAACCAAGGTAAGAACCGATCACGGCGCCGGTATCAATATTGCCCTTGCTTATCCCCAATTGATAAACACTGATATAATAAATGAGTGTTGGCACCAAAGTCAGTACAACAATCAGCAGGGATGCCAGAAACTTTCCAAGAACTATATGCCAGTCGCTCAGGGGGCGGGTTGCCAGTAATTCGAACGTGCCATCCTTCTTCTCTTCTGCGAGAGAACGCATAGTAACTGCTGGAATAAGAAACATAAACATGTATGGTGCAATATTGAAAAAACTATCAAGACCGGCATAGCCATAATCCAGAATACTTGAATCGGGGAAAACCCATAGAAAAAGTCCGGTAACCAACAGAAATACAGCCATTGAAATATAGGCCGCAAGGGAACTGAAAAAACCACTTATTTCTTTATTTAGGATACTTAACACCTGATCTGATTTTCCTTTGTTAAAATTTTAATAATATAAAACTCAATGAACAGCCGAACCCGTTAGTCCGATAAATATATCTTCCAGACTTCTATTCTGGTGAGCCTCTTTCAAACTGCTAAGTTTATCATCGGCAACAATCTTACCCCTGTTGATTATGATCACCTGCTCACAAACTGCCTCTACTTCCTGCATAATGTGAGTTGAAAGTATCACCGTTTTAGTTTTTCCCAATTCGGTAATCAGATTCCGGATACCGATCACCTGATTCGGGTCGAGTCCGGAAGTTGGTTCATCAAGAATCAATACTGCAGGGTCCGAAAAAATAGCCTGAGCAAGTCCCAAACGTTGCCGGTAACCCTTAGATAAGGCACCAATCTTCTTATTTTGCTCATCTCCTAATCCGCAAAGTTCAATGACCTCCTCAATTCTTCTTTTTGAATTTCCAAGCTTATAGACAGAACCAATAAAAGTTAGAGCCTCACGAACATACATCTCAAGGTATAGTGGATTATGTTCAGGCAGGTAGCCAATTTTTCTTCGCACTTCGATTGAATGAGTATTCACATCCATCCCGCAAACAGAGGCTGTTCCGGAACTTTGAGGTATGAAGCAGGTCAGAATTTTCATGGTTGTTGATTTTCCGGCACCATTTGGTCCTAAAAAACCAAGCACATTCCCCGGCGAAGCCCGAAACGAGATTCCGTCGATCGCTTTCTGTGCTCCATAAGTTTTACTGAGGTTCTCTACCACAATACTCATGGTTCAAAGGTAGTTATTGAATTGAGAATGGAGAATGGAGAATGAAGAATTAATTGCTCCTTTAATAATCCTATATCAGGACAAATTAAAAAGAATCATTCAAAAACTTATAACCTACAACTTATAACTTAAAACTTAAACCCCTAAAACTTACAAATATAACTCAAAATATAGTCGCCAATACTATCTTTGCAACGTTATGAGCAAAAACACAGACGAACTTTTTAAAAATGTGGTATCGCATACCAAGGAATATGGTTTTGTATTTCAATCAAGCGAAATATATGATGGTTTAAGTGCGGTTTATGATTACGGACAGCTGGGATCTGAACTGAAGAATAACCTGAAAACATACTGGTGGAAGAGTATGGTGCAGTTAAACGAGAATATTGTAGGGATTGACTCTGCAATCTTCATGCATCCTAAAGTATGGAAAGCAAGCGGTCATGTGGATGGCTTTGCCGATCCGATGATCGATAATAAAGATTCTAAAAAGCGTTATCGTGCCGACAATTTATTGGAAGATAAGATTGTCAGATACATAAAGGATGGCAAAGTTGAAAAAGCGGATAAGTTGCAATCTGATATGGAAGCAGCTTTATCTGCTGATGACCTGCCGCGATTAAAGGAACTCATTGAGGAACACGAAATCGTTTGTCCGGTTTCAGGAACCCGCAACTGGACAGAGGTGAGACAATTTAACCTTATGTTCTCTACCCAGATGGGTGCCATGGCCGAAGGATCTGACGAAGTGTATCTGCGTCCTGAAACTGCCCAGGGAATTTTTGTTAACTTCCTGAATGTTCAGAAATCAGGCAGAATGCGAATTCCATTTGGAATCGCGCAAATCGGAAAAGCTTTCCGTAATGAGGTAATTGCAAGACAGTTCATCATGCGTATGCGTGAGTTTGAGCAGATGGAAATGCAGTTCTTTGTGAAACCGGGAACAGAAATGGAATGGTATAATCACTGGAAAGATGCCCGTTTAAAATGGCATCTTGCTTTAGGCACTCCTGCTGAAAAATATCGTTATCATGATCATACCAAACTGGCGCATTACGCCAATGCTGCTGTAGATATCGAATTTGAATTCCCTTTTGGATTTAAAGAGGTAGAAGGCATTCATAGCCGTACTGATTTCGATCTGAGCCAGCATGAGAAATACTCTGGCAAGAAACTGCAGTACTTTGATACTGCAGAGAATAAGAATTATGTGCCTTATGTGATTGAAACATCCATTGGTTTAGACCGCTTGTTCTTGTTGACACTCTGCAATGCTTATGAAGAACAGGATCTGAGCAATGATGAAAAGCAGGATTCACGTACTGTTTTACACTTACACCCTTGTCTTGCGCCGGTCAAAGCAGCTATTTTCCCGTTAACTAAAAAAGACAGCTTACCTGAAAAAGCACGTGAAATCATGGATCTTCTCAAGCTGGATTTCAATTTACAGTATGATGAAAAAGATTCTATCGGAAAAAGATACCGCAGGCAAGATGCGATAGGTACACCTATATGTATCACTGTCGACCATCAAACATTAGAGGATAATACAGTTACTATCAGGCACCGCGACAGCATGGAACAGGAACGTGTGAATGCAGATCAGCTGGAGAAGATTATTTCGGATATGGTGAGTTGGAAAAATCTGCTTAAATAGGGTAATCAGGAGGATTAGGATTAAAGGATTGCTTGATTTTTGGGGAGAATACAATTGTCTGGATTAGGATTTTAGGATTAGAGGATTTTTCTGAAAGGCTAAGTTGTCTGAACTGTGATTAGTAAGATTAAGGTGATTTTGATGATTAATTCTCTACACCCGGATTTATAAACCAAGAAAAATCGTTTTCTGTAAACGAATATTTAGGCACTGCGCTATCCCCCTTTGGAGGCGCATTTGGCCTAGCGTGTTGGCAGGGGGAGGATGTCCGGCAATTAATAAAATTCATTTACCTTACCCTTTAATTCCCCCGCCGGCGGGGGACACTGGGCGCCTGGAAATATTGCTAAAAGAATGTATTTTCTTCTTTACTCAAATTCCTTAGGCTACATGCTTGTCCCCCTTTGGTCCAAAGGACTCCTTCGGAGAGGGAGTTGAGGCGAGGCCACCAAACCTAAACCCCTCATTTTCAGCAAAAAGCTTTCTACTTTGCCATGACAATAGAGAAATTCAAAAACCATATCTTTGTAACACAAAAAAGAAAAGCCTATAGCATTAATTTACTCAATACAGTTTTAAACAATTAATCATCAAGAAATACGTTTAAAAAGGGTTTAACCAGAGAAATTTATGAAGAAACATTCATTCCGGGCAATTTTCGCTCTGCTATTAATCACAACAATTCCGGCAATCAGCTGGGTTTCAGCCAGTAAGTCACATTTAAAATTTTTTGATTCTGTAGGCGATGAAGGTGGTGAAAAATCTAAAACTACTACAGCCAACACAAGCTCTAGCGCCGAACTATTCGTTCAGCATGTAAATTCTGTTTATGAACAAGCCGGATTAGCAGAAAGCGGATTGGATCAGGACGTGTTTAAGAAAGCATTGGTTGGCTATTATAATCTTAAAAAATCACAATTACTATCTGCTCAAAAAGCTGTCATTACTATAATCGATTTCAGTAAAAAAAGCAGCCAGAAAAGATTATGGATAGTGGATCTTGCAAATAACAAGCTCTTATTCAACACGCTTGTGGCTCATGGCCAGGGCAGCGGACTTGATATGGCAACTAGTTTCTCTAATCAGCCTAATTCGCATCAAAGTAGTCTCGGGTTTTACGTAACAAGCGATACTTATCAGGGAAAACACGGACTTTCTATGCGTCTGGAGGGAATGGATAAAGGATTCAACACCAATGCGATGGATCGTGCAGTTGTGGTACATGGTGCTGATTACGTGAGCGAATCTTTTGTAAAAACTCACGGACGTTTGGGAAGAAGTCACGGTTGTCCGGCTTTACCAACAGATCTGACCAAAACAATTATCAATGTTATCAAAGGTCAGACCTGCTTATTTATCAACGGACCTGAAGAAAAATACAATTCAAATTTCTTGGATCAGAATATCGCTGTATCTAACTTTATTTCAACATCAAATTCAGTACAGGCAAGTATTTAAATCCTGACCATATAAAAAGGGAGATTTGAGCAATCAAATCTCCCTTTTGCTTTTATATCTTTGCCCGATATGATGCAAAAGCTGGAAAATTTCCTGATTAAACATCCGGGAAAGGCATTCTTCTTCCTGATCATCTTTTCCATACCTGCATTTTTTATCAATCTGGGGCTTTTAGCCTTATTTGCTGATGAACCTACCCGGGCAAACGTAGCCCTTGAAATGATTCTTAGCAAAAACTATGCTGTGCCCACCATTGGAGCAGAGTATTATTACAATAAGCCCCCTTTTTATAACTGGATACTTGCCGGAGTTTACCAGCTCAGTGGAAATTATTCAGAATTTACCACACGCCTGCCTGCGATCATCCCGATGTTTTTGTTCGCAATCACAATCTATTTTTCTGTATCCTTCTTTCTGAAAGACAAAAGAATAGCAGCAATCAGTGGAATTCTGTTTCTGGTTAACGGGAGGATGCTGATCTATGATTCCATGCTTGGACATATTGATATTTTCTATTCCTGGCTAACCTTCAGCTCTTTTATGCTGATCTTTTATTTCCTTCAAAAGAAGAATTGGTTTTTGCTTTTCTTCATTTCTTATTTGATCACAGCCATTACCTTTCTCAGCAAAGGACTACCATCAATTGTTTTTCAGGGTTTTACACTCATGGCAGTCCTCGCTTATACCAAAAACTTTAAGAAACTCTTCAGCTGGCAGCATATACTTAGCGGACTCATTTGTGTATTAATTATTGCTGCTTATTTCTGGAACTATTATCAGTACAATCCGAATTTAGAGGGTTATTTCAGCACAATTTGGGATCAGAGCAGCCAAAGGACAGTTTCAGAATTCGGCTTGACGCAAAGTTTGATTCATATCATAAGCTTCCCTTTTGAACATGCCGGGCACCTTTTCCCAGCCAGTTTATTGTTGCTATTTTGCTTTCATAAGGAATTTTTAACCGGAATTAAAAACAATCCATTTTTAACATTCATCTCCCTCGTTTTCCTGGCGAATATCTGGGTTTACTGGTTATCGCCTCAAACCAGACCGAGATATTTATTGATGTTATACCCGCTTCTGTTCATCATCTGGACACATGCGTATTTCACATATCGTGAAAAACTACCGGGAATTAATACTTTCTTCAATAAATTAATGCTGATTCTGGCAGTGCTGGTTAGTTTATGTATTCCGGGCGCATTATTTTTCGATTTGCAGAATTATGTGCCCTATCTTCTACCCAAGGTCATTGCGCTTAGCATTGCTGGTGCATTGATCTCTTACACAATCTATCGACTGAAAACCGGAAAAATATTTGCGTTCATCAGCCTCCTGATTATAGTTAGATTTGCTTTCAGCTGGTTCGTAATTCCGCACAGGTATGAACACCTCGAAGACCGTCACTACCGTGATGCAGCAATTGAAGTAGGCAATATTTCTAAAAGCCAGGAATTTTATTTTTATCAGTATCATCCTGCAGAGCTGGATATTCCGCATCACGACCGTCTGATATTCTATATTCAGCGCAGCAGGATGAAGCAGGTGAAATTTACCGAAGCGCTTAGTAAGCCAGGTTATTATTTTACCTTTGACAAAGATTTGGATAATCCCAAAGCAACATTGGTAAAAACATACCGGAACCTCAAACTCTACCAGGTAAAATGAGAGAACTATCTGTTGTAATCACCGTTTTAAACGAACGGGATAATATTGTACCGCTGATCGGCGCTTTGAAAGATGCCTTAACAGGAATTGATTATGAAGTAATTTTTATTGATGATGGTTC
Organism: Sphingobacteriales bacterium 16-39-50; assembly: GCA_002257025.1. Classification (GTDB taxonomy): domain Bacteria; phylum Bacteroidota; class Bacteroidia; order Sphingobacteriales; family Sphingobacteriaceae; genus Daejeonella. Next base: position 913,915 of record NCHA01000001.1, read on the forward strand.
AAATGACGGAACTCAGAAACAGATCCGTGAGCATGCAGATGAAAGAATCAAACTGGTCGAATTAAGAAAAAACTACGGACAAAGTACTGCTATGACGGCAGGAATTGATCATGCAGAAGGCACTTATATCGCATTGATTGATGGTGATCTTCAGAATGATCCTTCTGATATCCCTTTCATGCTTCAAAAAATGAAGGATGAAGATTGGGATGTAGTTGCCGGAAACCGCGCAAACCGCCAGGATGGAGTATTCCTTCGTAAAATCCCCTCAAAAATTGCAAATGCGATAATCCGGAGAATGACCGGGGTTTATATCAAGGATTATGGCTGTACATTAAAAGTATTTAAACGCGAGATCGCCGAAGACCTTGGCATTTATGGAGAATTACACCGATTTATTCCTGTGCTCGCCAAATTACAGGGTGCAAGCATCACGCAGGTTGATGTGAAGCATCATGCACGGATTCATGGGACATCCAAATATGGGCTTAACCGCACATTTAAAGTAATGGCCGACCTGATTACGATGGTTTTCTTCAGAAAATACATTCAAAAGCCCATGCACCTCTTTGGCAGTATGGGGTTCATTTCCCTGGGACTTGGAATCCTGATAAATACCTACCTCCTTGTTCTGAAGCTGATGGGTCAGGATATCTGGGGTAAACCTATATTGATATTAGGCCTTATTTTTTTACTCGGAGGGATACAACTGATTACCTTCGGAATTTTAGCAGAAATTAATGTGGACTCTGTTAAAAATATCAATAACGGGTCTTTCTTTATATCTGGTGTCAAGAAAGGTCGAATTCAACGACCTCAAAGATGCTTTTGATAAGTCTAACCCTATTTTTCTGTTTTTAGCATTCATCGCATTTGTAATCTCACAATTAATCTCTTCCTCACGTCTGAATACATTTTTTAAGGGTATCGGACTGAAGATCACAGAGACATATAATTTCAAGATCTACTTGCTTGGTATGTTCTACAATCTTTTTCTCCCGGGCGGTATTGGCGGAGATGGTTACAAAATATTTCTGCTGCGCAAAAAATTCGAAATCAAAGGCCGCAGACTGTTTCAGGCTATATTTTTCGATCGACTGAGTGGGCTGTGGGCATTAGGGCTGATTATTTCGGCACTGGTCATCTTTATCCCGCACCTGGGCATCCCGAACTGGGTTCCGGTGCTGGTAGTAGCGGCAGGCACAGTAGCCTATTATGCGGTCATGAGAAAATTTTTCAGTGACTACAGCAAGCAGTTTGTACTTTCGCATATCAAAGCCCTGATGGTACAATCTATGCAGGTAATTTCGGTTATTTTGCTCTTGTACGCCTTGAATTTTGAAGGAAAATTCTCCCCTTACCTCTTTATGTTTCTGCTTTCCTCACTCGTGGCTATTTTTCCTTTTACCGTTGGCGGACTTGGTGCCAGAGAATTAGTGTTTGTTTATGGCGCTCAATATTTCCTGATGGACCAGCACCTGGCGGTTATCATCAGTCTGCTCTTCTATTGCATATCAGCACTGCTCTCATTCAGTGGAATTTATTTCGTTTTTCATCCTCAGAAAATCGGAGTGAATAAAATTGATCTGAAAGAGGATATTGAGATTGAGAAGTGAAAAGAAGGGAATGGGGAATAGGAAATGGGAAATGAATCTTTAAATTAGCTAACTGGTAGCTAATTTGGCATCTGTTAAATAACGCGTAAATATATAATCCATCATAGCCCTAAATCCCACGCAAAAAATTATCAGGCTTGATCACAAAAAATTAAAACATACTTAACATTGAATGTTTAATTTTAATCAAGTGTTGGGCTCTTGTCCAATTCAGAACTTGCGTCACATTGAATAGCAAGTTATTATTTGGGATATATCTTATTTAGAAACGAAAGCCATGAAGTCTGTAATCAAATCGATTTTTGAATTTATGTCAAAACCTAAGAGATCATTAAGCATGATCCTATCAAATATGCAGAATTATGCTATTGCACTTACTTTCTTCTCTTTGATCTCCTTATCCGGCTGCGGTGTAAATAATAAAGAATGGGATTTCAATACTTTATTTGAAAATTCGAAAGACAAGTTTAAAAATAACTCAGTAGTGGGTGCGCAGGAGGATAATACACGGATTGTGGCTACTTCACAAATCATCGATCCGGCAGGTGAGACCATCAGCTTCCCCGGTCGTCCGGTAGATCTGGCGCTGAATAATTCAGGAAGCGTTTTAGCTGTTAAAAACAATACTTCAATTGTATTTATGAGCGCAGAAAAGCATACTGTAATGCAAACCCTGAAACTCCCTGCAGGAGGTCATAGTTTTAACGGCATTACATGGAGCTCTGATGATCAAAAAGTATGGACTACAGATAGCCGGGGATATTTACGCTCCGCAAAATTAATAAGCGGCAGTTATGCCTGGGATGATGCTATTTTACTGCCAGGACCAACTCCAGGTGATAAAAGTGGCCCCTATCCGGGTGGTTTAACAATAGATGACCAGAAGGGGTATGCTTATGTGGCTTTAAGCCGCAATAACGCCCTCGCTATCGTTAATCTTAAAACCAAACAACTTGAATTGCAGATCCGGGTAGGAATCTCGCCATACTCTGTACTCATGCACGAAAACATAGCTTATGTTTCCAATTGGGGTGGTCGTCAGCCAATCTCCGGCGATAAAACGGGTCCATCGGGCGGTTCAAATGTCGTAGTCGACCCTAAAACAGGTATTGCCTCTTCAGGGACTGTCTCTGTGCTTGATCTGAATACTAAGAAAGTGATAAAAGAAATTGAGGTTCATTTGCATCCTAGTGGCATGAGTTATTCTCCCGACAAGACAAAGCTTTATGTAGCCAACGCCAACAGTGATTTGATTTCCGTGATCGATACCAGAACAAATTCTGTCATAAAGGATTTGAGTTCCAAGCCGATGGCTGATTTACCTTTTGGAAGCGCACCAAATGCAGTTGCAGTAAGTCCGGATGGTAAAACACTGTTTGCAGCCAATGGAGGCAATAATCATATCGCAGTCATTGACCTTAGCAGCGGAAAAGTTAAAGGGCTTATACCCAGCGGCTGGTATCCCGGTGCGGTTCTGTTATCACGGGATGGAAGCAAACTTTTTGTTGCAAATATCAAGGGAAATGGCAGTCCCCAGACGGGTTTACGCGAAAAAGGCATCAACTCGCATGATCACTCGGGTTCAGTTTCCTTTATTACAGTTCCCGATTCTGAAAATTTAAGAGAATATACGATTCGGGCTGCTACGACCATGCGACTACCTAAAATCACTCAGTCATTGCGGCTGGAACGAGTTAATGAGAGGATTGTTCCTGTACCTACACGTCCGGGTGAAAAATCTGTATTCAAGCATGTACTGTACATCATCAAAGAAAACCGCACCTATGACCAGGTTTTTGGAGATCTTCCACAAGGCAAAGGAGACAGTTCTTTGACTCAGTTCGGCAGAAAAGTAACACCAAATCATCATGCTTTGGCTGAGAATTTTGTACTTCTGGATAATACCTATTGCAATGGCGTATTGAGTGCCGACGGACATCAGTGGGCTAATGAGGGTTACGTGACAGATTACCTTGAAAAAAGCTTTGGGGGATTCGTACGCAGCTATCCTTATGAGGGTGATGATGCATTGGCATTTGCCTCTTCGGGTTTTATTTGGGATAAAGTTTTAGAAGCCGGACTTACATTCAGGAATTATGGCGAATTCGTTACAGCAAAAGTTGAGCCTGCCAATGCCAGCTGGACGCAGTTATATAATGACTATAAAAACGGGACAAGGAATGTAAAGATCAAAGCCACCAGTAAATTGCATACTCTGGAGCCTTACCTCTGCCCTACCTTCGTTGGCTTTCCAAGTTCTATACCGGATGTTTACCGTGCCGGGGAATTTCTAAAAGAATTCAGGGAGTATGAGAAAACAAACTCCTTACCCAATTTCATGATCATGCTTTTACCTAACGATCATACAACTGGCACCAGGGAAGGCTATCCAACTCCAAGGGCTCAGGTGGCAGATAATGATTTGGCACTCGGGCAAATTGTGGAAGCGGTAAGTAACAGTAAATTCTGGAAGGAAACCGCTATTTTCGTCATTGAGGATGATCCCCAGGCTGGTCTCGATCATATTGACGGTCGCCGTACTGTAGCACTTTGTATCAGTCCGTATACCAAAAGGGGCGCAGTAGTGAATTCCCATTATAATCAAAACAGCATCTTGCGGACCATCGAATTGATTTTAGGGCTGCCACCTATGAGCCAGTTTGATATGATCGCAAATCCTATGACCGATTGTTTCACAAGTAAACCCGACTTCAGGCCATACAAAGCATTACCTAATCAGATTCCACTCGATGAAATGAATCCTAAACTTTCAGCTTTGTCTGGCAAGAGGAAATTTTGGGCTCAAAAATCAATGGAAATGTTATTGGATGAACTTGACCAGGCGAATGAGGATACCTTAAACCTTATTTTATGGTATTCGGTTAAAGGATACAATACACCTTACCCTAAACTTGCACGAAAATAGTTTCCGTTTAAGGTATTATCAATTAAGGAGTTGACTTTTGATTATTGTACCAGTCATAGAAACTGAGCAGGCCAGCTTCCAGCGCAGTCCTGGGATGGTAGTTCAATAATTTCTGTGCCTTGCTGATATCTGCATAAGTTTGCGGGACATCCCCCGGCTGTTCCGGCTGACGATCAATAATGGCCTTTTTTCCGCAGATCTTTTCGATTGCAGCAATCAGTTCAGACAAAGTTATTGTCTGATGATTTCCCAGATTAATGATCTCAAAATCAGACTGCTCATAATTTATAGCAGCCTCAATACCCTGTATCGTATCTTCAACAAAAGTATAATCACGACTAGTGGAACCATCCCCAAAGACAGGAATTGGCTGCCCTTTTGAAATAGAGTTGAAAAATTTATGAATAGCCAGATCAGGACGTTGAGCCGGACCATAAACTGTAAAGAAACGAAGTGCCAAAAACCGAATCCCGTATAAATGACTGTAAACATGTCCGAGCATTTCGCAGGAAAGTTTGGTTGAAGCATAGGGACTGATCGGTTTCAGTTTTTCCTCTTCATTCCAGGGAATATTTTCGTTGATACCGTAAACACTGCTTGATGAAGCGAATACAAACTGCCTGATATTCCTTTCTCTGGCAAACTCCAGCAGATTTTGTGTTCCGGCAACATTCACCTCCTGATATAAAACGGGATTCTGAATACTCGGCCTCACCCCTGCTTTGGCAGCAAGATGTACAATCACATCCAAATTGCCCAAAGCATTGAGATCATCCATATTTCGAATATCTCCTTCAGCGAATTGAAAATCCGGGTGAGAAATAAATGGGGCGATGTTCTTTTCCTTCTGTTCCCGGCTGTAAAAATCGTCGAAATTATCAAATCCAATAACCTGATAGATACCACTCTGCAACAATCTGTTAGTCAGATTACTCCCAATAAAACCCGCAGCACCGGTGATCAGAATTCGCTTTTTTGTTCTCATTTTCAAGACAAAAATACGAAAATCCTGTATTGATTCTGACAAAAATTGGACTATGGCAAGAACAAGGTTTTAAAAAATTGATAACTTTATAGCATCTGCTCCCCTAACCAATGATGAGTAATTTTAACGATTTTAATAATCCTCAGGTAAAAAAATTACCTGAACATCTTAAGCAATTTATTGTTGAGCAACATTATGAACATTACACCCCTGTTGATCAGGCGGTGTGGCGCTTCGTGATGAGGCAGAATTACCATTTCCTAAAGGATATTGCTTACTACCCTTATATCCCCGGACTTGAAGCTGCCGGATTAAGTATTGAAAAAATACCTGATCTACAGGAAATGAATGATGCACTCCAAAAAATTGGTTGGGGTGCTGTAACTGTCGATGGCTTTATTCCGCCAGCCGCCTTCATGGAATACCAATCCTGCAGAGTATTGGTCATTGCTGCTGACATCAGACAATTGCATCATATTGACTACACTCCTGCCCCCGATATCATTCATGAATCGGCAGGACATGCTCCAATCATTGCCGACCCGGATTATCATCAATACCTGAGCTATTTTGGTTCTATTGGAGCAAAAGCCATGTATTCTTCAAAAGATTTTGAGCTTTATGAAGCGATCCGGGAGCTATCCATTCTGAAAGAAATGCCTGATCCTGATCCACAAACCCTTAAAAAAGCCGAAAAAAAGGTCTTGTTTTGCCAGAAGAACCTCGGAGATCCTTCAGAAATGGCATTATTGAGTCGCCTGCATTGGTGGACAGTAGAATACGGTCTGATAGGAACACTTGAAAATCCGAAGATCTATGGTGCCGGACTGCTCTCCTCTATCGGAGAAAGTAAAAGCTGCATGGATCCTTCGGTAAAAAAATACTGGTACACTGCCGATGCTGTCAATTTCCCATTTGATATCACTAAACCACAGCCACAGTTATTTGTAACACCCAATTTTCAAAACCTGACACAGGTTCTGGAGAATTTTGCAGATACCATGGCTTTTAGAAAAGGCGGATCGGAAAGTATTTTAAAAGGGATTGAGTGCAAAAACACTTGTACAGCAGTTTACAGCTCGGGCTTGCAGATCAGCGGAGTTTTTTGCGATTTGCGAATGGATAATAATGATGAATTATTATTCCTGAAAACAAGCGGAGGCAGTGCTCTGTCTTATGATAATAAACAACTGGAAGGGCATGGAAAACAAACTCATGCTGATGGTTTTTCTTCTCCGGTTGGTCGTTTAAAAAATTTTGGCAAGGCTCTTGAGGATGCAAATGAAGATGAGCTTAAAAAATTGGGAATTATATGCGGAAATACAGCAGAGTTAAACTTCATTGGCGGCTTAAGTCTGAGTGGAATGGTTAGTTCAATTTTGAATCGTAATTCTAAACTGATACTGATCAGTTTTACCGATTGCACGCTGAAAGATGAGCAGGGAAATGTTTACTTCGAACCGTCCTGGGGTGTCTATGATATGGCCGTTGGAGAGAAAATTGTATCAGTCTATAGCGGAGCTGCAGATAAGGATGCCTTTGAAGAAATTGCCCCAAAAGCGAAATCTGCAACTTTTCATCCGGAATACACTGTGCATCAAATACGCTATCATGAATTGTTCAGGGAGGTGCGCTTATGTCGTGAAACACAAAATGAATTTGAACGTTTAAAAGATATCTGGAAAGAGTTAAAGCAAGATTTTAGGGAGGATTGGCTCTGTGCTATCGAAATTTTAGAGATATTAGAGCAGAGAAATATATTTCAGGAAATCGCACGTGACATCCGGATATATCTGGAATTAAAGGCTTCCAATGAACCTGAACTAAACAAACTGATCCAAAACGGGTTTTATCTGATCAGCAAAACTCATAAGGAATCGGCTATTTAAGAAAATGAATTTATGAATATTGTAATCAGCGGTGCCAGTAGTGGTGTGGGATTTGAAGCCGTTCTCGAACTGATCGGAAGCGGGAATCATAAGATTATTGCACTGGCAAGATCTGAAGATAAATTATACAAATTACAGGAGATCGCTTTCGCCCTCAACCCCGGTTGCATGCTATATACGGCTAAATTTGATATCGTTCACGACGATTATGAAAATGGCCTGATTCCTTTCATTAAGGAGAAGATTGGACATGTGGATATTCTGATCAATAACGCCGGATCACTGGTTAATAAGCCTTTTATGCAGCTTTCCCAGCTTGATTTTGCAGAAATGTTGCAGAATAATCTCCTTGGACATGTAAAAATGATCCAAAAGATTGTGCCGCTGATGCCTGTAAAAAGTCATATCGTAAATATTGGCAGTATGGGTGGATTTCAGGGCAGCCAAAAATTTTCCGGTTTATCGGCTTATTCAGCCAGTAAATCAGCCCTGCATACCCTGACCGAATGCCTTGCTGCAGAATTCTCAGGTCTTGAAATTGCAGTCAATTGTCTGGCATTGGGTTCAGCTCAAACCGAAATGCTTGAGAAAGCCTTCCCCGACTATCAATCGCCGGTTATGGCCTTCGAAATGGGCAAATACATTGCTGATTTCGCCCTAAGCGGACATAAATTTTTTAACGGAAAGATCCTTCCGGTAGCACATAGCACACCTTAACCTATCTGAATATGAAACATGAACTTTATGCCGCATTTATTGCTTTGCTTTTATTAGCATCCTGCCAAAGCGATTCCTCAAAAAAATCACTGGAAGAAATGGCTGCAGATTCAGCGGCAATGGCCGACCAGAATAAAACACTTGTCGTTCCCTGGGAAGCAACTTTGAATGACAGTACCCATATGATGGAAATTAAACGAAATCCGGCTGCTAACATGACTAATTTGAGTAATCTCGATATCGTTGATGCCCTGAACTACAAATACCCGCAAATTAAGCTGGAATGGGTAAAACAGGAAGGCAATAAAGCTTTTGTAAAAATTCAGGATGCAGATTATTTAACCCGTGAATCAGGTACCGAAGGTGCCCGTGCTTACCTTGCTGAAGTTACTTTCTCACTGACCGAACTTGAGGCAATTACTGAAGTGGATTTCAGCTTCAAAGAAGGTGACCATGCCAGGCCGGGAGTTTATAAGAGGGAAGATTTTAAGGGATTTAATTGAAGCGGAAAGCTAAAAGATGAAAGCATAAAGCTAAAAGATGAAAGCTAAAAGCAGGAGTTTAAGTGTAAGAAAGAAATCCTGCTCTTGATTCGAATTTTGTGACTTTGATGGAATACAAAGCTTCTTCAAAATTTATCAAGCAGTTTTGTCCTGTTGGATAAATGAGAAAGCAGAAAATTGAGGGCTAAAAGCCAGAAGCAGGAGCCCCAATCCCCCACTCCCGACTTTTTTACCCACAATTCCCTTGTGTCATCCCGACGCAGGAGGGACCTTTCCGCTCTCAATTGTCAACTGTCAACTGTCCCACCCTTTTTCCCCAACATCTGCACATCATGCACAATCACCTCGGTAATATAGCGCTTGGCGCCTTCCTTATCAGTATAAGCCCGACTGTTGAGTTTACCTTCTATGCAGACTTCAGAACCTTTGTGCAGGTAGCTCTCCGCCAGATTGGCCAGCCGGTCCCATAGCACCAGGTTATGCCATTGGGTTTCTTCAATTTTCTCTCCTTTATCATTTTTGTAGGAGTCGTTTGTGGCGATAGATACCCTGGCCATTTTCTTTTTCTCACCGATGGTTTTTATTTCCGGATCATTTCCTAAAAATCCCATCAGACGTACACTGTTTCTTAGATTGCTCATCTCTCAATTAATTATGTTTACCAATACCTGCCACCCGGCAGGAGCAGAATAAAGTTGAGGAGAAAATGTTTTATCTACCGTACAATAAACGGATACATACGTTTATAAGCGATTGTTACGAATTGAACTTAAATTCATTTAACAAATCAACATCAAGCCAATGGAACGTGAATGTTTAGACTGCGGTTCAGTGCTGCACGGGCGCAGCGATAAAAAATTCTGCGATGACCAGTGCCGCAGCAATTTCAATAACCGGATGAAGGCTGGGATTAACTCAATCATGAAACCTGTAAACTCCATCCTCCGGAAAAACCATGCGATCCTTTCCAGACTTTGTCCTGAAAGCAAAATCAGAATTAAAAAAGACGATCTGCTCAAAAATGGCTTCAACCCAGATTATCATACCCACCTCCATCACACACAAAATGGGAATACTTATTATTTCTGTTATGAATTAGGCTATATGAAAATAGAAAATGAGACGTTCCTGATTGTGAGAAGAAATGATAAAGTATAAAATATCTGATTATAATCCGGATATTTAATAAAGCCTTGTTTCTACCAAAACCTGCCATTTTTGGTGGCTTGAGAGAGTTTTGTAGGGGGTATAAATAAGTTAGTGACAAGGCTACGAAATCCTACTTAAAAGTAAACTTCAATTTAATTCCCAATTTGGGAACTTTTTAATATCTTTGTCCAAAGCGTCTCATGTGAGGATAATTTCAAAGAAAATATTGCGGGAATTTTGGATGAAGCATGCTGACAGTCAGCAGCAACTAACGTCTTGGTTTCGGGAAACGAGCAATATTGAATGGGAATCTCCAGGGGACCTAAAAAGTGAATATCCAAGCGCTAGTTTTTTACATGATAATCGGGTTGTTTTCAATATCAAAGGGAACAAGTACCGGCTAATCGTAAGAATAAACTATGATTACCAAATGGTTTGGATCCGATTTATTGGAACACACGCCGAATACGATAAAATTGATGCAACTAGAATTTAAGGCCTATGACCATTAAACCGATAAAAACAGAAAAAGATTATAATGACGCCCTTGACCGCCTTGAATCAATCTTTGATTCAAAGAAAGGCTCAGCCCAGGGTGATGAATTGGAAATTCTGAGTATCCTGATTGAAAAATACGAGGATGAACACTTTCCTATCGGGTTCCCGGACCCAATTGAAGCCATAAAGTTTCGGATGGAGCAAATGGGATATACTCAATCAGATCTTGCGAAAGTAGTTGGTTTGAAAAGCCGGGCAAGCGAAATACTAAACAGAAAAAGGAAGCTGACACTGGAAATGATCAGGCTTCTGCATGATAAACTTAAAATTCCAACAGAAGTATTAGTGCAAGCGTACAATTAGAATAGGCCCGGCCAATAACGGGGCTTGCTTCAATGCGGGCGCTAGTGCTTATTGTATGTTCAATGATATTAACTAAATTACTGGATGGCGAAACGGAAGAGCTGTTTATCCCGCAGTGCAGCAAGCCTCCGAACGTTAGCAGTAAGGCGTAACGAACTCGCGGCAAAACAATTTAACATCCTAAAATAATGATATTTATCGTATCATAATCAAACCTAAACGCATCGATTAGCATCATTTCACGTTTGAGGTTTCAGTCGCTTTAACCCCTCAATTTGTCGTATTTACACCTCGCTGAAGGCTAAAAAACAATCCATCTTTGTATTATTAATCATTTTCAAACAAAGATTTGAGACAGTTAGTACGGCTAACATTGGCTTGGTGTAATTGGTCTGCCAGTACAAGCAGAAACTTTCTGATTTTATTAACTTTATAGATGGCAAAGGGGAATGGTTTAAATCGTCCACCTACCCGAGGTGTCAAAACGATACAGGCTATATTAAACGACTGTTAAGTATCACGGAAAATAAAAACCCGATCCCTATGGCCATCCATCGACCGCCAACCGCGTATCGCCAATAGCTTTAGCGGTGGCACAAAGCTTGGCGATGACGCTTCGGGATAATATAAGTAACTATTAAAATTATGAAAAAGCTACAATTCAAAGTAAGTATCAATGCACCTGTAAGCAGGGTATTTGATTTAATGCTGGGCATCAACAGTAAATCAACTTATGAGCAATGGACGTCCTTGTTTAACCCGACATCGACCTATGATGGAAGCTGGGATAAGGGGAAAAAAATCCTTTTTATTGGAGTAGATGAGAATGGAGAAAAGGGAGGTATGGTTGCCAGGATAGTTGAAAACATTCCGAACCGATTTGTTTCTATTCAACATTATGGTCTTTTAAAAGCTGATAAGGAAATTACAGAAGGAACAGAAGTGGAAAAATGGGCAAACGGATTTGAAAACTATACCTTCGAAGAAAACAATACCCGCCCGGATGATCCGGTCGGACAGGGATCTACAAGCCTTACTGTTGACTTAGACACTAATGCAGATTTTTTAGATTATATGAACGAAAATTACCCAAAAGCACTTGCTAAGTTGAAAGAAATTTGTGAAAAATAAACACCTGTATAGCTATTTCAGGACGTGACATGCAGCCAATAAACTAACCACTTAATTAAGAATACATGACAAAACAGCTGTTCCTTTTCATTAAAATCCTGTTCATTACCTTAATCCAGATATCTGCGATCCAACAAAGCATTGCTGCCGATATACTCAGAGCGAATGCAGATAGTTTAGCATTGTATCAAACTCAAAATCTGATCATTCAAAAAATATCCAATCATACTTATACGCATATTTCATTTTTGAAAACAATTGATTTTGGGAATGTTGCCTGTAATGGAATGATTGTGGTAAACCAAAATGAAGCAATTATTTTCGATACCCCTTCAGACAATAAAGGTGCTGAAGAATTGATAAACTATGTTACAAAGACACTTAAATGTAAAATAAAAGCCATTATCCCGACCCATTTTCACAATGACTGCGTTGGTGGCCTTGAAAAATTTAATGAATATAAGATCCCGGCTTATGCATCGGCTAAGACTATTGAACTGCTGAACCAGCACGGACTAAAATTCTCAAAACCTATAAACTCATTTGATAAGGAATTCAGCATTAAGATCGGGCACAAAAAAGTGTATGCAGCATATTTTGGAGAAGGACATACCAGAGACAATATCATAGGATATTTTCCTGAGGACAATGCAATTTTTGGAGGATGTCTGATAAAAGAAAGCGGTGCCTCAAAGGGCTTTCTTGGTGATGCAAATATCAATACATGGTCAGAAACAGTACGAAAAATCAAACAAACCTATCCGGAAGCAAAAATTGTAATCCCGGGACATGGAAAATGGGGTGGAACTGAATTATTTGATTATACAATAAAGCTTTTTGATTTAACTAAAACCCCTTGAGGATATTTATGCTATCTATGGCGTTTATTGCCTGGATATAAAATAAAATTAAGCGAATAAAAAAATTATAAAGAGTTTTGTCAGGCAAACCGTCTTCGTACATAGTTATGATAAAAAAAATATCCTGGATTTTGTTTGTGACTCTGGCTATTATTATCGGGCTTTATCCGGGTATATATTTCCTGATACCCAGAGAATTTGGGTTGTTATCTTCAAAAAAACCTGAATTATTAAACAGCATATTGTGGAACATTGGTTTTTATACCCACATAATTTTAGGAGGACTTGCTTTACTTATAGGCTGGATCCAATTCAGCTCAAAAATTAGGGCACGAAATATTCGGTTGCATAAACAGGTTGGCAAGCTTTATCTGACAGCAGTATTTCTAAGTTCCATAGCAGGAATTTATATCGGATTTTATGCTACCGGTGGCATTGTAAGCTCCATGGGCTTTATTTCTTTGGGTATTATCTGGTTCTGCACCACACTGATGGCTTATTTACATATCCGAAACAAACAGATTAAACAACATCAAAAAATGATGATCTATAGTTATGCTGCTTGCTTTGCTGCTGTAACATTAAGAATCTGGCTTCCGATATTAATCATGATTTTTGGCGATTTTAATAAAGCTTATGTGATTGTAGCATGGTTGTGCTGGGTTCCAAATTTATTGGTTGCGAAACTGATTACAAGGAGATTGTCTGAATTAGGATTTATTTGATTAGTAGGATTAGTAGGATTATTATGAAAAAGCAGAATCACCTTAATCACAGAAATCAAAACAATCATAGTTCAGATAATGGGAGGTTAAATTGTCTGAATTAGGATTTACTTGATTAGTAGGATTATTATGGGAAAACAGAATCACCTTAATCAGGAAAATCACAAAAATCATAAGAATCATAGTTCAGACAAAGGGTGGATAACGGTGTCTGAACTGTGATTTTGGTGATTAAGATGATTATGAAATAAATCCTAATAATCATCTTAATCCTACCAATCCTATTCCAGACAATAGACGGTTAAATTGTCAGAATTGTGATTTATGTGATTAGAATGATTTTGCAAAAATCCCACTAATCCTACCAATCATACCAATCCTATTCCATACAAATAACTCTAAATCAGACTTATATGATAGATTATTTAAATAAATTTCGACCAGGACGGGTTATTTACATCATCATCCAATTCTTAACTTAGCCAATGGATCTATTCAATACCCTTCCGGATAAAAACAAAAATTACCTGCCCAAAGACGGAACAGTAAATTATTATGGTAAACTATTTAGTCAAAAAGATGCTGATTATTATCTAAAAACCTTGTTGGATACAATAGAGTGGCGGAATGATGAAGCTAATATTTATGGAAAAAGGATCATAACTAAACGAAAAGTTGCCTGGTATGGAGACAAGTCCTATGAATACACTTACTCCAATACCACAAAATCTGCATTAGCCTGGACCAAAGAACTCCTGGAACTTAAATTGCTCATTGAGCACCAAAGCGGTGAAACCTTTAATTCCTGTCTTTTGAATTTGTATCATAATGGTGAAGAAGGAATGGCCTGGCATAGTGATGCTGAAAAAGATTTAAAAAAGAACGGAGCAATAGCTTCCTTAAGTTTCGGTGCAGAACGAAAGTTTGCCTTCAAACACAAAAAAAGTAAAGAAACTATTAGCTTAGTTTTAGAGCATGGCAGTTTACTTGTAATGATGGACAGTACTCAATCCCATTGGCTGCACAGGCTTCCTCCTACCAAATTAATCAGCAGGCCCAGAGTAAACCTTACGTTCAGGACTATTGACAGGTAGGAAGAATTAACTACCCTTAGGCTTTTTTTAAAAGCATATCCAACAGCTGATATCTGAACCTTGATTCATTTGATTAAATGATTTCGATGAAAAAATCACCTTAAACAAAAAAATCAAAACAATCACAGTTCAGACATCTAATTTATTCGACAAGACCTTTGGAACATGTCGAACAGCTTAAAATGTTAATAGCGGCTGCTTCGTAAACTCAAAGTCAATTCTCATATCCCTTACTGAATCCACTATGAAACTCATTTATATTTAGATCTGATTTCAATGGTTTCAAGTACAAAAAAAATAATATCCCGTAAACAACGCCTGCATAAAATGAAATTACTTCCCATCGAAAATATCCAAATCAACCACCAAAAAATAAGGCAAATTGACTCAACTGTAAAATCAATTTACAGACTGATTATTTATAGTCGCTATCATTTAGACGATGATCTCCTGGACATCTATTTAGAAGGAGTAAATAATCTGAAAGACCTGTTAAGCATTAAAAATGCTCAAATGGAGGCCCAAAATGAAGATGAAGCCATAGAATATTTGAAAAATCTGAGAATATCCCTTGATTTTGTAATCGAAGAAATCATTTCACAAAACACTTTTGAAAAAGAAATTCAATTATTCCAATTGCTTCGACTGGTTTCTCCCGAAACGAATGCTATCCACCCCAATCGCTACCGGCAAACATTGGTACAGATAGGTGCACATATTTGTCCCGAACCGGCTTTGGTTCCAGCATTGGTTTCTGAGCTCTTTTTCAAAATGCAATCCATAAAAAACCCAATCATAAAAGCCATTTATTTTCATCACGAACTGATTCGTATTCATCCATTTGCGGATGGAAACGGAAGGGTAACCAGAATTGCAAAAAACTGGATGCTTATGTATGATTTGTATCCACCTATATTTATAAGTGATGCTCCCCAAAAAAAGGAATATATCAGCACATTAGGAAATAGTTTCAGGGAACTTGAGAAGCATCAATGTCAATGGAATGATTTTACTTCACAATTTTTTGAGCAGGAACTTGACCGGCTAATAACCAATAGCTCCCTCCTTTATGAAAGTATAAATCTGATTGGGAAAAAAAGAGCAGAATTTTATAAAAATAATGGACAGTAAATCATGGCTAAATTGACAAATATCTAAGCTAGTGTAAAAATTTACCTATCCGACTACAACCAAAATAGAATCCTCATTCTATTGTAATAATAACACCTGCAAACCAGAACAGCAATTACTCAATCCGGTAATTTCTATATTTACCCGTCCAAAAACCAATTAGAATATTCATTAGACTATATTAAACAAAACAAGGTTTTTGCTTGTGTATAATGATATTATTAACCTAGTTCGGGATGAAATATTTTAACGACTCAGAGAAAGATAGAATTGTGGAAATGGCCTGGGAAGACCGGACCACTTTTGACGCCATAAAAGCACAGTTTGGTATTTCACAGGGTGAAGTTGAAAAACTGATGCGAAAAGAGCTCAAATTTTCCAGTTTTAAGCGCTGGCGGAAAAGAGTCTCATCGGGAGTAGGCGTTAAACATGAATTTAAAGCAAATCCTGACATGCTCCGGTTTAAATGCTCAAGGCAAAGAACTGTCAGCATGAATAAAATATCCAAAAGATGATGTTCAGCGTAGGATATGGCTGTCAGGGATCTGCAAACCACCAGAATACGTTCCCTGATTAGAAATCAAATGGTATAAATCAGTCCCAAAAAAGCGAATAATTTGAAATATTAAGGATGAAAAAAAACGAACTGCCACAAAAAATTTGTCATGTTTGCAAACTACCCTTTGTCTGGCGCAAGAAATGGGAAAAGAACTGGGATGAAGTAAAATATTGCAGTGAAAAATGCAGAAGAAATAAAAACCCATAGAATAAAAACCCTTAAGCTCATTTTCAAGAATCAATTATTTCAATTTAGCGAAGTATTATCAATAGGAGCTTCGATTTAATCATTCAGTAATGTACCTAGACTGATTCTAATGATAAAGCCTAATTTAAGCCAATTAAGTAGTGGTTATTTTTATTTCCATTGAAGAAATCCTAAAAATCCTATTAATCCTAATCAGGATACCCCAAATTATAATCCCTAAACCCTACCTTTAATTAAATCCCCATTCATAATTAATCCATGAAAATTCTGCTTACTGGTGTAACCGGATATATTGCACAAAGATTATTGCCCGTTTTATTGGAAAATGGCCATGAAGTAATCTGTTGTGTGCGGGATAAAAACAGATTTAACAGGAAAAACTATTCGGATTCAAATCTTACTGTAATTGAGTCAGATTTTTTAAATGAGTCAAGTCTGCAGGAAATTCCAAATGATATTGATGTAGCTTATTACCTCATCCATTCGATGTCAACACAAAGCGGTGACTTTGAAAACATGGAAGAACTTTGTGCGTCCAATTTTAAAAATCGGATTGAACAAACAAATGCCAGACAAGTGATCTATCTGAGTGGAATCGACAATGCAGAAGAGCTGTCTAAACATTTGTCATCACGTAAAAACGTCGAAACTATTCTCTCTGGTTCCAAATTTGCACTCACAACCCTAAAAGCAGGTATTATCGTAGGCTCCGGGAGTGCTTCCTTTGAAATTATTCGTGATCTGGTGGAGAAATTACCATTTATGGTTACTCCGCGCTGGTTGAAAACAAGGTGCCAGCCAATCGCTATTCGGAATGTGGTGGAATTTTTAGAGCGTGTAATTGGCAGATCCGAAACTTATAATAAGAGCTATGATATCGGCGGACCAGATATTTTAAGTTATAAAGAAATGCTATTGCGCTTTGCAAAGGTTCGGGGATTGAAGCGGCGTATACTGATTGTACCGGTAATGACTCCAAAAATTTCTTCTTACTGGCTATATTTTGTTACGGCTACATCCTATGCTCTCGCAAAGAATTTAGTAAACAGTATGAAAGTTGAAGTGATTTGTAAACCCAATAACTTGGCTGAAATGCTGGGTATAAAGCTAATTGATTTCGACACATCCATAAAACTCGCATTCGACAAAATAGAACAAAACCAGGTGCTTTCAAGCTGGAAGGATGCACAAACAAGCGATATATTCAGGGAAGGTTTTTCCAAATTAATTGAAGTGCCTGTTAACGGATGCTTTATAGACATACGTACCATTAAGGTTAAAAACAGTGCCGCTTCTCTGGAAAAAATATGGTCTATAGGTGGTAAAAATGGCTGGTATTACGGAAACTGGCTATGGGAAATCAGGGGAGTTCTTGATCAGATTGCCGGAGGTGTTGGAATGCGCAGAGGAAGAAAAAGTGATACTGAAATAGTTTCAGGTGATACCCTTGATTTTTGGCGTGTATTATTGGCCGATAAAGATGAAAAGCGACTGCTATTGTATGCCGAAATGAAATTACCCGGTGAGGCCTGGCTGGAATTTAAAATTGACGAAAATGACATACTCACTCAAACTGCAACTTTCAGACCCCTGGGTGTACTAGGACGGCTCTACTGGTATGCAGTTCTTCCATTTCATGGCTTCATTTTTAATGGAATGATCAATAAAATTGCCGGATAAAGTTCCATCACAAATAGCTCATACCTGAGGCGCAAAATTGCTTCCAAAAAGTTTAACAACACTAATAAATTAGTCCACAATTTTAATTTAAGGTTAAATAATTTAATGCTAAGTGTAAAAACAATTTTAAGATCAGAGGATTAGCAAATTTTATATTTTTACTGTATGGATTCCGACATCGGTAAGAAATACGATAAAATTGCAAAGTGGTGGCATGAGAATCATGTCAACAGCTCGTATGGTCTAGAACAGATTGAACGGGCGATCCGTTATTGTAAACATAAAGGTTCTGCCCTTGATGTAGGTTGCGGAAGCGGTGGCCGGATAATCCGCAAACTAATCCAGGAAAATTTCACTGTGTACGGAATTGATGCATCAGCAGAGATGATTGCAATTGCTCAATCGGAGCATAAGGATATTAATTTAATAAACTGCAATATCATCGATTGGGAAAGCGATCAGCAATTTGACCTGATTATTGCCTGGGACAGCATATTTCATTTACCAATGGCTATGCAAAAACCGGTTATCGCCAAGCTATGCAGGATGCTCAAAAATTCCGGAATACTGATTTACACTTTTGGGGATGCTGTTGACGAGCATGAAAGCGAATGGCAAGGGGACCATTTCCCGTACAGTAGCATAGGAATAAGCGGGAATCTAAAGACAATTATGGAATCAGGCTGCGAATGTATTCATCTTGAGCTTGATCAATATCCCGAGAACCATGTTAATATTATTGCTCAAAAGAGATGAAAACACAAATTATTGGGATTATTATTCTACTGGTTCTTGTATCCTGTGCTGAAACGAAACAAAGGGATCAAAAGTCTGTCGCTGAACTTTTTCCTCCGATCAGGGTCAAGGAATGGGAAAGAACTCCTGTTGTAAATGGCCGTCTTCCAACTAAGGAAGAAATTGATAATGGTACTGCACTCCTTTATTATCCAAACCCCGGCAGTGATGTAAAAGCTTATGATATGAAATTACCAAAGCTTGCATATTACTCCTACCCTAAAAGCGGGAAAAAAGAACTGGTGGTTGTCATTCAAATTGTTCAAAGCAAACAAGATACCGTAGTGGGATACCGGCCGCTGACAGGATTGAATGGCGCTTCTGTTTTTAGTCATTTTCAATTTCTGACTGATGAAGAGGTCAAGGAGCTAATGGAGAAATTTTAATAAATATAAGCTGAGGCATCAAGCTACCCAAAAAAAGATTTCTCAATCGTTCCTGCCGGGCTTCCTTAGGAGTAATGTCCAATTGCCGTCATTTCGAAAACGCTGGCAGTATCGTTAAAATTTCAATAAATAAAAATGCGTGGAGAAATCTGTTGAATGGAAGGTTAGGCTTCAATTTAAGATATACCTATATAAATCATGCTCTGTGAAACAGATTAATCTGTAGTGGCTGTTCGCTAGGCCGGACCAACTCTTTATAAATCACACAGGACCGCGCCGAAGAGTTCTGTAATCTAAAACATTAATAAAAAAAAATTACATTAGCCTCTACAATACGTGATTATCCGCGTACCCGTAAATCTGCATCTTGGCAACATGAATCAGCCTAATATTCGAAATAAAGTACAAAGTCCTTTGCTGGTTTACATCTTAAAATGGGTATCCCTATCAATTATTGTAGGAATCCTTGCCGGAACTGCCTCCGCCTTCTTCCTGGTTTCTTTAGACTGGGTAACAAAGCTTCGTGAAAGCAATCTCTGGATAATTGCTTTTTTACCCCTAGGTGGACTCATCATTGGCCTGGCCTATCATTATTGGGGCACCGATGTAGTTAAAGGCAATAATCAATTACTGGAAGAGTTTCATAGTCCAAAACAGGTGATTCCGTTAAAAATGGCCCCAATGGTATTGTTCGGGACATTGATCACTCATCTTTTCGGTGGTTCTGCCGGACGTGAAGGAACTGCGGTGCAGATGGGCGCAGCGATATCCGACCAGTTCAGCAGAATATTCAAACTGGAACAGAAAGACCGGCAGATCCTGATTATCATTGGTATCAGTGCCGGCTTTGCATCCGTATTCGGCACTCCGATAGCCGGGGCTATTTTTGCTCTTGAAGTACTGATATTAAAAAAGTATCGTTATGACGCTATTTTACCAAGCTTATTGGCAGCTCTAATAGCCGATTATACCTGTACAGCCTGGAATGTCAGTCATACACAATATAGTATCACTTTTGTGCCGGAAATGAGTACTGAGAACATTTTATGGGCAGCCCTGGCAGGCATGATTTTCGGACTTGCCGCCATGCTTTTTTCAAAAACAACACATTTCTGTACTGATATTTTCAAGAAGATAAATTATGCGCCGGTAAGACCATTTATTGGTGGAATCTTTATAGCTACAATTATCTGGATAACAGGTGGTTATAAATATATCGGATTAGGCATACCAATCATAGAAAGCGCTTTCAAAACCGATCTTAATTCTTACGACTTTCTTTTAAAACTCTTATTCACCTCCTTCACCATAGGAGCCGGATTCAAAGGAGGGGAAGTTACACCCTTGTTTTTCATTGGTGCTGCATTGGGAAATGCGCTCGTATGGTTTATTCCACTTCCTTTAGCCCTGCTTGCCGGAATGGGTCTGGCAGCAATATTTGCAGGTGCAAGCAATACCCCTATTGCATCTACTATTCTGGGAATCGAACTTTTCGGTATGGAAAGTATGTATTTTATCGGCATTGCCTGTGTCTTTTCTTACCTATTTTCAGGCGGTACCGGTATTTATACTTCTCAAATTAAAGGCGGGTTTAAACATCTAATCTATGATTGGCTCAAGTCAAAGAGATTGGGAGATTAATTAATCAAAACTGAAAATGTTTATTCTTCTATATTCTAACGATCTAATTCGTTAAAAAATGAATCTTTTTTCTTAATTTTCCGAAACATTTACCAAATGTTAGTCATGAAAAACCTAAGCCTGGATTCATACTCCCTGTATAAATTCGAGCATTTTTTCGAATTATCACCTGATTTGCTGTGCATTGCAGGTTTTGACGGGTATTGGAAAAGAATCAATCCTTCCGTTTCGCGTACTTTAGGGTATTCTGTTGAAGAGCTTACATCCAGACCAATTACAAGCTTTGTTCACCCAGAAGACAAACTCATGACTGATGAATCCCGTGAGAATCTGACAGAAAGCACCCCCTTAATAAACTTTGAAAACCGTTATATCACTAAGGATGGAAGAATTGTATGGCTTTCCTGGACCTCGATGCCCGTTGAAAAGGAAAAGCTAATCTATGCCATAGCCAAAAATATAACTTACAAAAAGAAACTGGAGGAAGAAAGAAATCAGCAACTTGCCAATCTTACAAAAAGCCATCAGGATTTAAAGCAACTGAGTTATGCTACTTCTCATGACCTCAGATCTCCAATAAATAACTTACTCTCATTAGTAGGGCTTCTGGATGATTCAAAAGTTGATGACCCCGAGATTTTACAGTATCTGACATTCCTGAAATCATCGGCAGAAAATTTAAGTGATATTCTGAACAATTCTGTGGATATTTTAACTCAAAAAGACCAATTGAATATTCAGATTGAAGAATTAAACCTAAACCAGCATCTGAATTCGGTATTAGGTTCAATCCAGTCTATCTTAGAGGGCTCAAATGTTAGTATAAAAGCAGATTTTTCTGAACTTGAAACGATCAAATTCAACAGAAATTACATGGAAAGTATTTTGCTTAATCTGATTACCAACTCCATTAAATATGCAAGATCCGGTGTTCCTCCTCTTATATCAATTTACTCCAGGAAGTCGAATGGACTTAGTCAATTGATTATATCTGATAATGGAATGGGCTTTGACATGGAAAAAGTCAGGGATAAGGTATTCGGTCTGAATCAAAAATTCCATGACCATCCTGACAGTAAAGGGATCGGTTTATATCTGGTCTATAATCATATCACCAGCCTGGGGGGAAGAATTTCCCTGGATAGTAAAATCAATGAAGGCGCAACATTCACAATTACCTTTAGGGATTAGAAAATAAGCGATTAACATAAAGCTTTTTCTGAATTAATTCCACAAAAGACGATTTGAATATGACCTATAAACAGGTATATTTAAATATGCAATTTATTCGGGTCTGAATAAATTTCCATAACCTTCGCTTCTGGCTGGTTTTATACCATAATAAGCTATTATAGCCTAAAGCTTGCCAATCCCGGGGTGACATCAGAATGATTACCTTTTTCTGATCAGTAGTTATCTTATTAAGAGTATGAAACAGAATGAATTTACCCCGAAATTTTTCTCCCTTCTTCGTTCGGGTATTAGTAAACAACAGATAAGTAGAGATATTTTAGCCGGCATAATTGTCGGTATTGTAGCATTACCACTGGCAATAGCTTTTGCTATTGCTTCGGGGGTCAGCCCTGAAAAGGGCCTTATTACTGCAATTATTGGCGGACTTATTGTTTCAGTTTTAGGAGGAAGCCGGGTACAGATCGGTGGACCAACAGGTGCTTTCATTGTCATTGTATATGCCATTGTTCATGATCATGGGGTTGATGGGCTCACAATTGCAACCTTCATGGCTGGTTTTTTGATACTCGGAATGGGCTTTGCCAAACTTGGCAATTATCTGAGATTCATACCCTACCCGCTTATCGTTGGTTTTACAAGCGGCATTGCACTAATCATCTTCTCTTCACAAATAAAAGATTTTCTCGGTCTCCCGATTCAGAACTTACCTCCGGATTTTGTAGATAAATGGTTGGTATATGGGGATTATATGGGTCAAATCAACTGGACCGCCTTTGCAATAGCGTTGGCAACTGTGTTATTGTCCCTGAACTTTCACCGGATCAGTAAAAAGATCCCGGGATCAATCGTTGTAATTCTGTTAAGTACTGCAGTCGTATATTTTTTCAAACTACCGGTTGAAACTATCGAAAGTAAATTCGGAGAGATCCCAAACAAAATCTCTATGCCTTCTGTACCGGGTATTGATTTTGCCACAATCAAACTGCTGATACAACCTGCTATAGCGATTGCTTTACTGGGAAGCATTGAATCTTTACTTTCGGCGGTTGTTGCAGATGGAATGATAGGAGGCAGGCACCGTTCAAACATGGAGCTGGTCGCACAGGGTGCTTCAAATATCTTCTCAGGATTATTCGGAGGCATACCTGTTACCGGTGCGATTGCCAGAACTGCTACCAATATTAAAAATGGAGGCAGAACCCCTATTGCAGGGATTGTCCATGCACTGGTACTTTTATTAATTATGCTACTGCTGGCACCGGTCGCTAAACTTATTCCCCTATCCTGTCTGGCAGGAATACTTGTGGTAGTTGCTTGGCATATGGGGGAATGGCATCATTTCTTTTCGATGATGAAAAGTAACCGTATGGATGTGCTGGTGCTGCTTACCTCATTCTTTCTTACCGTTTTCTTTGATCTGATTATAGCAATTGAAATAGGAATGATCTTATCTAGTTTTATTTTCATGAAACGGATGAGTGAAGCAACTTCAATAGAGACTACCGGGAATCTCCTGGATCCCAAAGCTGAAAACGAAGGGGCACTGTTTGAAGAAGAACTTACAGGAATACCAAAAAATGTACTGATCTATGAAATTAATGGCCCCCTATTTTTTGGTGCCTCTCAAAAATTCCAGGAAGTGATCACAGATCTGAATAAACAACCTGAAATTTTAATTCTGAGAATGAGATATGTTCCATTTATAGATGCTACCGGTATTAACCGCCTCAAAGAGATGTGTACACAATTATTATCCAAGGGGACCACAATAATAATTTCTGGAGCGAATCATGAAGTTAAACATGAACTCCTAAAAGCACAATTGTATACAATAATTGATAAACATAATATATTGTCAAACATCAATGATGCACTTGAAAGATCAAAACACCTGATTGCTGAAAAAGAAGATACAAGAATTTAGCCATTTTTTCTAATTCACACTAAGAAATTCAAGCGAAAGTGGTTGAATTTTATTTCTAAAATTATTTGGTATATTTAATAAACAAAAAATAAAAGGTTATGAAAGCAAACATGGGTAATACCGACAAAATCATCAGAATTCTGGCAGCAATTTTAATCGGAGTTCTATATTTCATGCAATTAATCTCAGGAACACTTGCAATTGTGCTTTTAATTGTCGCAGGAGCATTTATCATAACAAGTTTTATGAGTTTTTGCCCATTATATCTGCCTTTTGGACTATCTACTGTTCAAAAAGAGAAGAAATAGGCTATTAATAAATTAATTCCTGCTCAGATCGTCATAAAGACAAATCTGATTGGCATGTTTTGCCTGATTTTGTAAAGGTCATATAATTTATCCCTATCTGGTCAGTTTTAACTCCGAAAGAGCTTTTAATCAAAAAAAAATGAAACAAAATATATCTTATAACGAATAAACCCATAAAAAAACAGAAAATACAAGGTATTTAATTTATGAGCAGTAATCAGCATTTTTTAAGACTATGGGAAGAGGGACGAACCAGATTTTCAAAACTACTATTTGAAATTAAAGAAGAAGACCTGCAAAAGACACTTGCCCCTGCTCCTAACTCTGCTGGATTCATCATCAGACATATTGCGGATGTAGAGCTATTGTTTGCGAAAAATGTATTTAAAACAGAAGGTATTCAGGTACATGCCCAAACAATAATTGACCAGAGGGACACGGGTGAATGGACCAATCTCAAAGATCTGCTTGAATACAATCAAAAAGCCTACGAAGGATTGAAAACAGCCATTTCAATTCAGAATGACGAGGCATGGGAAGATCCGATTAACACAAAAGAATTTGGAACTAAAACCAAATCTGAAGCCCTTGGCCGGATCATTACGCATACTGCATACCATGCGGGACAACTGGCCATTATTTTAAAATATGGAGAGGAGAGATGAATTTCAAAATCGCCAAATTGAAATTAATAAACAATTAGCTAAAATCATAAGTTAGTATTAACCAACCGGAATAATCTTGATGACAATCAATTGAGAAAATTTTTTCCGAAACTAGATTATTTCTAATAAAAATCGACAGCCTGGCTTCACCAGTATAATTAAGATTTGAAATATTGATGAATGCTTTTAATTTAATAATTTTTAAATTTTGAATGGGTTCAAATACATCTCTCTCCCATAAATTAGAATTAATCTTCTCAATTTGAATCTGGTTTTTTTTAATGTATAATACCTGTGTTGGTGCCTTAAAATTCAATTCTACTTTATAACTAATTTTAGTTTCCAATTCAATAGTTTTTCTAAAAAACCAAGCATTTAGCGGCGATAAGATACTCACCATAAGATTTCTAGCAACGATTTTTCTTGTTAACATTTTATTAGCATAATATATCTTATAAACAAAAAGAGCAATAGAACTTAGAAAGTAATTGGTTGATCAACCCTGAAAATCTCGAAGATTTAACTTTCCATGAAACATTTCAATCTCCAGCTTTGAAATATCTACATTTTTAAAATGCAAATAAATAAGTATTAATACTCCAATATTAAAAGAGCACTAAATCGTTTCTGCTCAAACAAACATTTCCTGATATACTATATTTGGATATTATCAAAAACAAAACAGAAAGCAATATGAATCAGCCTCAAGATATATACGTAACAAAGATGTCGGGAGAAAAAGTACTTTTTGATGAAAATAGACTTAGAAATTCACTAAAACGATCCAATGCTGACCCCGACATTATTGAGGAGGTTGTTGTAAAAATAAAAACGGAGCTATACGATTTAATCCCTACGCGCGAAATCTATCGCATGGCATTCACTATGCTCAGAAAAAAGGCAGGATCATCAGCATCCAGGTATAAACTCAAAAGAGCCATTCTTGAATTGGGACCAAGTGGCTTCCCCTTTGAAAAATATGTTAGCGAGCTTTTAAAATTCAGAAACTACCAAACCAGCGTCGGAGAAATTGTCAAAGGACACTGTGTTAGTCATGAGATTGATATCATTGGAGATAAAGAAGATCGCCACTTAATTATAGAATGTAAGTTTCACAGCGACCAGCATCGATTCTGCGATATAAAAGTACCACTCTATATTCACTCCAGATTTAAGGATGTAGAAACTGAATTGCGAAAGAAGAAAGAGTTTCAGGATAAAACTATACTTGGCGGACTTGTAACCAATACGCGCTTCTCAGGCGATGCACTGCAATATGGGCAGTGTATGGGTATGTTTATGTTGAGCTGGGATCATCCCGGTGAAAAAAGTCTGAAAGCAATCATTGACCAGTCAGGACTTCACCCGGTTACCAGTTTACTGACTATTACTATGGAAGAAAAAAATCAATTGTTGACCCATGGCATAGTCCTTTGTAAAAGCCTGGCTGATAATCCATCCATTTTGCAGAATTTGAACATTTCTGCCAGCAGAATCAAAAAAATAATGCAGGAAGTGGAAGAAATCTGTGAATGTAAGCTTGAGTAAAATGAGTAAATATTGAGTATTAACACTTATATCTAATACTCAAGCAATTACTTAATTTTGGCATTGACTAATCACGCTCTAATGCTAAATTTTCTAAGAGGTATTTCCATAGCTAACGGCTTGTTACTACAAGAGTCTGAAATTAGCTCTTGTTTACAAAAAGTGGTAGAAGTACTCGGACAAGCAACTCAGGTTGACCGATGCTATATTTTCACCAACAGAATGGATACAGATGGTAAACTGAAACTTTACTATACACAGGAATGGTGCAATACCGGAATTGAGGCATATCTAGGAGCGCCTGAACTAAGTGGTCACACTTACGATGTGTTTCCTGGTCTTTACGACACCTTTATCAACAATATTTCTCTGTTTGGTTTGGTAAAAGATAGTACCAATACAAAATTTAAAGAGACGATGGAGATGCAGGGTATTCAATCCTACCTGTTTACTCCTATTTTTTGTGATGGCAATTTCTGGGGCTGGATGGGTTACGATTACTGCACTCACGAACGTAATTGGGAACAGACTGATGTTGATGTACTATTTGCAGTAGCAAGAAATATTGGTTTGAGATTACATCGCGAGCAAGCGGAGGAGAAATTTACAATTGCAGAAGAACGCCTGAATCTTGCCATTTCAATTTCAAAACAAGGTTTATGGGAATGGGATTTAAAAACCGATTCTGTTATCTTCTCTGATTATTTTGCAGAAATGCTTGGATATGAGCCTGAAAAATTTGAGCAAACTTATGCCAACTGGAGAAGTCTCGTTAACCCCGAAGATCTGGTAATAACCGAAAATAAAATCAAGGATTATTTAGAAAAAAAAAACAACAACTATACCGTAGATCTTAGAATGCGGCATCAAAAAGGTCATGAGATTTGGGTTAAGGGTGCAGGTATAGCCAAATGGGATAAAGATGGAACTCCATTGTATATGGTTGGTACCCAAATGGATATTACTGAGTTGAAAACTCAGCAACTTGTAATAGAACAGCAAAGAAATGAGTACGATCAGTTAATTAACAATCTGGCCGAAGCTGTATTCCGTTTAAATAGTAAAATGGAATTCAGTTTCATCAATGATTTCTGGTTTAATATCTCCGGCTATAAAAAGACTGATTCAATTCACACCTCCATCTTGGACTATATCATTGAAGAAGATCGTATTCTGGCAAAACAATGTTTTCTTTCATTGAATAAAGAACAGGAGGACAGTACTGTTCAGGAACTAAGAATAAGAAATAAAAATGGTGAAATTCAGTGGGTACAAATTATTGCCAGAAGATTTTCTATGAATGCCGATAATGAAAATTCAGCAATTGCCGGTAGTATCATTGATATTACCAACAGGAAAGAGTCTGAACAAAAAGCATTGGAAATGACAGAACTGAAATCCAACTTTGTTACCATGGCATCTCACCAGTTCCGTACACCTTTAACCGTGATTTATTCAAATATTGAACTACTTGAAAATTACGCTGAACATATTGATGTTAAAATTGCAAACAGACTGCTGAAACTGGGTAAACGAATCAAGTCGGAAATAAACCGAATGACCGACCTGATGAATAATATTCTATTATTTGGAAAGTACGACTCTAGAGAACCTACTTTAAATACCAAACCTTCTGATTTAAGCATATTATGCAAGAGAGTAATCAATACCTATTTCTCTAAACAGGGGGATGGCCGAAAAGTTCAATTTTGCAGTGATGATCATATTAAAAGGCCGGTCAAAATCGACGAGCTATTTTTCACCTATATACTGACCAATATCATTTCCAACGCGTTTAAATATTCTGAAGGTGAACAAAATCCTGAGGTAAGCGTCTATCATAAACCGGATTGTGTAGAGATAAAAGTCCGCGATTACGGAATTGGTGTACCGAAAGACGAAATAAATAAATTATTTGATTCATTTTATAGAGCTTCAAACACAAGTACCATACCAGGTTCGGGTCTGGGTTTAGTTGTTGCCAAGCAATTTATGGAGCTGCATGGCGGCACTATTAAGCTGGAGAGTAAACTTGGTGCAGGAAGTATAGTAATCTTAACTTTTCCATATGCAGAAACGTAAAATCCTGTTAGTTGAGGATGAAATTACCCTTAGGGATACCATAGAAGAAATACTTGATTTCAATGATTTTGATGTAAAAACTGCTTCAAATGGTGAGATTGCTTTAGCTGTTTTGAAGGATTGGAAACCTGATCTTATTTTAAGTGATGTGATGATGCCGGGAATTTCAGGTTTTGATCTAATCCGGATGGTTCAGGGAATAGAAGAACTCAAACAAATTCCGTTTATATTTTTATCGGCATTGGTGGCCAAACATGAACAAAAAAAAGGACTGGATTTAGGTGCAAGAGCATTTCTTACCAAACCGTTTAAAACTGCAGACCTCTTAAAATTGATTGAAAAACATCTTTAACTGACCAACCAACAGGGGCTATACATTCAATAATTAATTGATAAAACAAACAACCTAAACAAGTACTTATAAGTATAAGTACTTGTTTTAAATTTTAAAAAGAGTGTGCTGGTATATAATACCTATTTTTATAGTAGATGTCTGAGCTATACAAGAAAAGCATACCATGAAATCCAAAATGGAATTTAATATCAAGCCATTTCATAAGAAACAGGACACCCTACTCGGGATAAATCTTTTCTTTTCCCTTTTGAATGATTCTGATTTGAGAGAGCTCAATGAAACCATCCTCTCAATCAGTAAAAGTGGTTTGGCCAGAACAAAATTTGTGGCAGTTTACGATGGTAAAAGGGCTGCATATAAAATTCATTTTGTTCCGAAATTAAATGAAAAAATTCAGGTTACTGAGATACATGTCAGACTGGAGTCAATCAGCATTCAGCGTTTTCAGAATTATCAAAAAAACTTAGAAAAAATAAGAACTCAGAAAGAATTTAAGCATATCCAGGCTACTGCACTGCTTGATTCCAATCTAAATCTGATTAATTTCTTTAACAAGAATAGTTTAAGTTTTGAAAAAATAATAGAAAACAAAACAGGAAAGACAGAATTTACAAACTGGGTGAAACTCCTTTTTGCCGGCAAAGGAGATGCTGAGATTCACTTAAGTGCTCAGCTTACTGGAAGTACGTCATTGAAAATTTCATTCAGCGGGTTCAATACTGAGAAAAGTATGATCTGTCTGACAATAGAATCTGAAGATTATAAAGATAATAACTCAAATCAGGTTAAAGGACTGCAATTCAACAAGAATATTCTCAACTCCATCCCTGCAGACATCGTGTTTTGGAATATGGATCATCAGTACATATTCCTGAATGAAAATGCCATGAAAAATGCCGATTTAAGAAAATGGATTATTGGCAAAAACGATTTTGAATTCTTTCAATACAGGAACAAACCTGTTGAGATGGCCTTAAAACGTCGTGAAACATTTAACAGGGTCATTACCAGTGGTGAACCTGCCTATTTAGAGGAGCATTTCAAAACAAGTAATGGTGACTTTCATCATTTGAGAATACTCCAGCCTATAACAGATTTTGAGGATCATATTGAATGGGTTTTGGGTTACAGTATTGATATCAGCTCAATTAAACGAATTGAATCCAGACTACTCAAAATGAATCTGGCCGTTGAGGAGGCTATGGACGGAATAGCGGTTTTGAACGAAAAATCAGAATATGTATATGTAAATGAGGCGCATGTCAAGATGTTCGGCTATACCAATCCGGAAGATTTTCTGGGAAATACATGGCACATGCTTTATGAGAAGGAAGAAATTAGCCGGATCGAGAACAATATTTTTCCACTGATTGCAAAGAACGGGCGATGGGCAGGTGAGACAAAAGGTAAATCAAAGGATGGCAAAACGCTTTATCAGGAAATCACCCTCACCTCTCTTCCCGATGGAGGGCTGGTATGTATCTGCAGAGACAAAACCGAATATCGTGAAAACAAAGACAGAATTCAGACCGCAGAAATTATAGCTGATAACATCAACAGCATTATCATGATTACAGACCCGAATTTAAAAATACAATGGGTAAATAATGCATTTGAGCACATTACAGGATATACCTTAAATAAAGTAATCGGAAAACATCCTGGTTTCTTGCATGGGCCCGAGACAGATAAAGAAGTGGTTAAGGCATTCTCGAAAAAACTGAAGCAGGGTAATCCTTGCAGTGCTGAACTCCTGAATTATGCAAAAGATGGATCTAAATACTGGATACAGATTAATGTAACGCCTCTGTATGATGAAAATAATAAACTGAAAAGCTTTATTTCTGTAGAAAATGACGTCACAGAACTCAAAAATGCAGAAATAAATACCAGAAATGCCCTTTCGAAAGAAAAAGAACTGAATGAACTAAAAAGTCAGTTCGTAAGTATTGCTTCTCATGAAATCAGAACTCCTCTGGCCAGTATACAGTCGAGCTCTGACCTGATTCAAATGTTTATTTCGAGTGAAAATGTTCCAAAAGATAAAATCAAAAAACATCTTGAAAAGATCTCAGGACAGATTTTCAGATTGTCGTCCATCATGTCTAACCTGCTGACAATAGGTAAAATCAATCTGGACAAATTCAGTTTGAACAAAAACGAGGTAGACATCGAAAACTTTATCAGTAAAATCATAAACGACTTTTTTGGAATTAATGCCGATGGCAGAACTATCAGGTTCAAAGCAACAGGTACCAAAAGAAAAAGCGACATCGATCAGGTTCTGATGAGTCAGGTATTGACCAACCTGATTGGAAATGCGTTGAAATATTCCAAAGACAAAGCTGAACCAGAGGTTCTGCTGGAATACCTGCCTGAGAACTTCAAAATTTCAATTAAAGATTACGGAATCGGAATACCTCAGGACCAGATACCTTATATCTATGATTCATTCTTCAGGGCAAGGAACGTAGAGAATATTCAGGGCACAGGTTTAGGAATGGTCATTGTTAAAAAATTCGTTGAAATGCACAAAGGGAATATAGAAGTGAACAGTATTGAGAATGAGGGCACAACCTTTACAATCACCTTTCCCTATACCTAATCTAATATGAAATCAAGAAAATTAAAGATGCTGATCATCGAGGATGAGACGATATTAAGAGAGAATATTGTCGATTTTCTGGAGTTGAAAAACTTCAAAACTTATCAGGCGAAAAATGGATTGGACGCTCTTGAAATATTACATAAGGATGTGCCTGATATCATCATATCCGATATAGCCATGCCGGTATTTAATGGTATACAGCTATTAAAGATCATACGTAAAAATGATAAATACAATCACATCCCATTTATTTTTCTAACGGCAAAAGCAGAAAAAGATGATTTAAGGGATGGTATGTTAAATGGTGCTGATGATTACATTATCAAACCATTTACTTTTGATGTTCTTTACAATTCAATTAATACACGAATCAACCGTCTAAAGCAGTTACAGGAATTTAAACAAAATGACTTTTCGCTATCCAAATCGGTAACACTATATTCTGAAAAGGAACAAACTGCATTATCTCTTCTTCCTACTCTTTCTAGAAGTGAAAATACGATCCTGAAAAAAATAGGACAGGGTATGACCTCTTTAGAAATTGCCAATGAATTGAATATCAGTGGTCGTACTGTTGACAACCATCGTTACAATATATGTAAGAAACTAAAACTATCCGGCACCAATTCACTGATCAAATTTATTCTGAAAGTTGAAAGTTAATTTTGACACCAAATAGAATCAATCATGTCTGTTAAAATTTTAGTCGTAGAAGACCAGAAATCAGTACGAGAGAATATTGAAGAGCTACTGGAATTGGAGGGATTTGAGGTTAAATCCGCAGATACTGCCGGAGAGGGATTCAGATTGATTGAGCCCTTTTCTCCTGATCTGATTATTTCGGATCTTATGCTGCCTGATTTTTCGGGTACTGAATTGATTGATAAACTAAGAGATTTAGAAGGATTTAGTGAAACTCCGGTAATCATTATAACCGGAAACGATAAACCCGAAACTTTCAGAACATCTATGAGCAGAGGGGCCGATGATTATCTTAGTAAACCATTCAAGGCTCAGGAATTATACGACTCCATTGCTTCTCAGCTTCATAAAATAGAAATCAGAAAAGAGAATGTGGAACTGATTGCTGAACTCTCTCAGCAATCGCCCTTACCGATTATAAGGATTAATCAATTCGGCAAATTGATCTACTCCAATCCTGCTGCGAATCAAATAAATTGTGAAAATTTTATTGATCTCATTTTTGAAAGAATCAGCTCAAAGAACACTTTAAATTTTGATTTTGAATTCCCTTTTGAGGATCAGTTGTTCAAGGCAGTGGTAACTCATAATAATTTACAGGGATACTACAATATCTACTTTCTTGACATTACCAATGAAAATAAAAAGAATATTGAGTTATCTCAAAAAAACGAGCTTATTCTTTTGAAAAATGAAAACCTGATGCAGTTTGCATACATTGTTTCTCATGATTTAAAAGCTCCGATAATTAATCTGCGACAGCTCACCAACCTGATTAAACTCAAAACAGATGAAAATTCAAAATTGAATTCGCCGGAGGAACCTCTCCTGGAACTATTCGATCAGAGTTTATCGAAGATAGAGGATGTTATGAGGGACCTGAATGAAATTCTGAAAGCCAGAGATGATAAGTCGATAGCAGTTTATGAGACCTTCAGTATTCGGGAACAGATAGAGAAGCTCAGCCTTTTATTTAAGAATGATTTAAAAATGGCGAATGACGCCGTGACAATTGACATAGACCGGAAGTACACACTCAACTTTCCTGTTTCAAGCTTCAATACTCTTCTGAAAAATATTTTTGAAGATTCAATGAACTATAATGACAGCAACAATTTGCTGAAATTAGAATTTAAATACAGTGAGAGCGAACAATTTAAAGTTCTGGAAATCACCAACAACTGCACATCAAATTCATTGAAAACCAGTCAATTGAACAGCTCTTCACTTTACAAATCATCAACTCAAAATGATATTGAAAAAGGACTTGCTTTTCAGATCATAAAAAATATTATGAACTCTCACGAAGGAGATTTCCGGTTTCAGAAAAAAGATGAAACAGGATGCTCTTACAAACTAATATTTAAACAACATGACGCTCTCTAATCTTCCCAAAAATTTAAACTTCGTATTGATTGACGATGATGTGATCCAACTTTTCTTGATTAAAAAAACCTTGAATGATAAGTTTAGTCAATCCACAATCACATCATTCTCAATGCCTGAAGCGGCTCTGGAGCATATTTATACCTTAAAGGATGGTGATTTTGAGAATCAGATCATCCTGTTGGACCTCAATATGCCTGCAATGACCGGCTGGGATGTTTTGGATAATCTGAAGCAAAAATATGGCAATAACCTTCCATCCAATGCCAGAGTTTATATCCTGAGTTCTTCAGACCTTCCTGAAGACATTAAAAAATCAACAGAATATGACATGGTTGCCGGCTTCTACTCAAAGCCTCTGGATAAATTGAAAATTGATGAAATAATGGAAAGTACTTTCAGCTAGAAATAATTTTTCCATCCTCCATTTCAATGATACGATTGGTCCTTGCGGCAAACTCACCATCATGAGTCACAATCAACAAAGACTGATGGTATACTTCGGCTAGTTCTTTAAAAATATCGAATACGATTTCGCTGTTCTTTTTATCCAGATTTCCGGTAGGTTCGTCGCCCATAATAATCAATGGATCATTGATTAATGCACGGGCAATGGCCACCCTTTGCTTCTGCCCTCCTGATAATTGATTTGATGTCTTGAGTGCCTCAGATTCTATACCCAACATCTTCAATTTCTCATAAGCACGATGCTCAATTTCAGCGACCGAATATTTGCCTAGTTTCAAAGCTGGGAGCATCACATTTTTCAGTACAGAGAACTCATTTAACAAATAGTGAAACTGAAAGACAAATCCGATTTTCTCGTTTCTGACAAGGGCAAGATCCGCTTCGGTCAGGCCCTTCATGCTACGTTCATCAATCAAAATATCACCCTCGTAATCGGTATCCATCGTAGACATGATATACAATAGCGTAGATTTACCACAGCCTGATTTACCTATAATTGATGCAAATTCTCCCCTGTTGAGTGTGAAGCTAACATCGCTAAGTACCTGAACAGTAAGAGGATCATGAAAATACTTGTTTACATTCTTCGCTTCCAGTATCTTATGACTCATCTTATTTCCCCCTTATAATTATTACCGGATCAACTTTACTGGCTTTACGCGATGGAAGATACCCCGCGAGATAGGTTGTAATTAATGAAAAACAAATCCCAATCAGGTAAAAACGGGGATCATAATTAATCGGATAAGTTTTTATCGTTGGTAAAGATGGGGTATTGAATGGGATCTGGTCAATCAACAATGAAAGACTTAAACCCAGTACAAGACCCAGTATACCACCAACAATCCCAATGCTCAGAGCTATACTGGTAAAAATGCGATTCACATCATTCCCTGAGAAACCGGTAGCTTTCAGAATAGCGATAGAGTCCATTTTCTCATAGATCATCATATTCAGAATATTATAAATTCCAAACCCGGCTACAATCAATAGCGTAATACCAACTGCGTAGGATATGATTGAGCGTACTGAACTTCCTGTTTCAAACTGTGAATTGGCAGTCTGAATATCAAGAGCTTCTACATTAAATAATTGTTCATATTCTTTGGCAATCTGAGGAGCCATCTCGATATCTTTGACCTTAATCTGAATATCTGTAATATAACTTATCGATTCGCCCAAAAGCTTCTGAGTAGTAACAAGGGAAGCATAACTTTGAGTATTGTCTGCATCCTGCAAACCTGACTGGAAAAGTCCAACCACTTTAAGCTGCAAGCGTTCCCCTTTTGAGGTAGTCAACTGTATGATATCTCCTATTGAAGCCAGCATCTTGGTCGCGAGCCCCTTACCTAAAATGATACTGTTTGGAGTATTCTTCAGATCGATGTAATTGCCATCCACCATATAATCCTGAAAGTTAAACAGACTGTTTTCAGCCTCTACATCTATCCCATTAACGGCTCCTGTTAAATCAATCACCCCAACATTATAAAATACCTGAGCAGTAATTTTAGGTGCAATCCCAAGGACACGCTGATCTGATTTAAGGAAATTCATGATTGCAGCATTATTGTATATCTCAGGGCGTTCCTGTTTGGGTTTCACAGATTTTACAAAATTGTAGGAGTCCTGAAAGGCCTCAGCCATGTCTACCGGTTGCTTTAATGTTGGCTGAACTTCATTATAAAGGCGAATATGCGGAGTACGGTTTAAGATGAGACCATCCAGCAAATCATTCAGACCCGACATGAATCCAAGTAAACTTACAAACATCGCTATACCGAAAGTTACACCGAAGGCGGCTACCATCGTCTGTCGCCAGCGTGCCAGCATCAGTGATTGAGCGATAGAGAAAATAAGTCTAAAATTCATTATTCAGGCAAAATCAATTCATCAGCTTCATTCAGCCCCTCAAGAATCTCAACCTTACGATAATCCATTAATCCGGTTTTTACCTGCTGAGTATCTCCTCCTGACTTGATCACAAAAGAATCTTTGTAGAGATAATTCCTGGGAATCAGTAATGCTTTCTCTCTGGTTTGAATCAGAATACTGGCTTCAAATGTAGTATTGGGGAATAATGGTTCAGGTCTTTGAACAAACTCAGCCTCTACTGTGAACGTTTGAGTTCTTTCGTTCATCAATGGATTAATACGGCTTAATCTGGCTTCAAAAACCTTATCCTTATAACTGTCCAGCTTCACCAATACTTTCATCCCTTTCTTTACCAGAAGGATATCGTTTTCATCAATCTGCATTTCAAGAATAAAATCATTCGGGCTACCAATCACTGCCAAGGGGTTCTGCTGACTTACGATCTCTCCTGTCTTTCGGTTCAGACTGTAAACTATGCCATCCAGCTCACTTTTGAGGATAAAATCGGAAGACATCGTTTGAGAGATTGACAGGTTTCGTTTGGACTGACTTGCCGTGAAACTGAGTTGTCGTTTTAATTCATCGTATCTGATCAATGCATTTGAATAAGCGTTTCTTGAGTTGAGATATGCGAGTTCACGCTGTTCCAACTCAATTTTAGACCCAACCTGCTGATCCCATAAGTTCTTTTGCCTAAAATAAACCGAAGAGTCGTTCTTCATCTTGCTTCTGGCAAGTTCAATTAAGGATGCTGCCTCAATTAACTTGCCCTTGTTAGCAGCCAGATCATTATAATCAGCCGCAAGTCTGGCATTTTCTGCATTTAGTTTTTGCACCTCGTTGGAAACCTTCAGTATAGGATCACCCTTTTTTACAGTATCTCCCTCCTCAACATATATTTCAGCGATAATACCGCTGACAGCGGCATAAGCCTGATATTGTCCACTACTTTTGAGTATACCCGAAGCATAAACAGATTGAGAAATAGGCTGTATTTCAGGCCTGATACTTTCATCAGAAGCACCACAGGAATACAACAGTACTGAAAAAATCAGAAATAGTTTAAGTCTCATTAAATGTAAATAAACACAAAATTAAGATTAAAAGTTTGTTCAAAATATGACGAAGGTCTCTTATTCAATATAATATAACTGAAACAATAGGTTTGACTTTGAGGATTAGGTACCTCCACATTGTTCTCCGCCATTAGTTCTCATCCGGATACATAAATGCTTAGTTCATCAGAATATGAACTAAAGCATCTCCGGTTTTAGCTAAAACACTTATCTTCATTTATTCATAAAACTTAATCCGAAATGAGTTTGCTGCATATTTTAGAAATCATCTATCTGCTCATTCTCTCAATTGTCTGTATCAGAATAATTTATGATACCAGAAACAATACTAAAACATTAGCCTATCTGCTCTTCGCCATCTTCGCTCCTTTTATCGGAATGGCATTCTATTTTCTGTTCGGCATTAATTATCGTAACAGAAAAATGTACAGCAAGAAACTGATCAATAATCATGCACTTGCAACAAAGCTCAAGGGATACATTCACAAGTATTCATTAGAAACTTATAATCAAAGTGTCGCCACTGTCAAAAATTATAAAGAGCTGGCAAACATGCTTTTAACAGAAAGCACCAGTCCATTGACCGCCGACAATGAAGTGGCATTGCTCCTTAACGGTGAGCATAAATTTCCTGAGCTGATCCGTGCTCTCAAAGCTGCAAAGCATCACATTCACATTGAATATTACATCGTTGAAGATGATGAGACCGGAAGAGAAATTGAATCTGTACTGATAAAAAAAGCGCAGGAGGGTGTACACGTAAGATTCATTTATGATGATTACGGCAGCAGGTCGATTCGTAAAACTCTTGTACCGCGACTCAAAAAAGCAGGTATAAGGGCCTTCCCCTTTTTCAAAATACGCTTCATCACCCTGGCAAATCGTTTGAACTACAGAAATCACCGTAAAATAGTAGTTATTGATGGCAGAACTGCATTTCTGGGAGGAATTAATATCAGCGACCGGTACGTCAATACTACCCAAAGGGCCGATAAAGTTTTCTGGCGCGACACACATCTTCGTTTGGATGGCCCGGCAGTTCAATATCTTCAGTACTTATTTTTATGCGACTGGAATTTCTGTGCTGATGTTCCGCTCGAACCCGATAACCTGCTATTTCCTCCATTAAGCAGTATTCCCAAACTGGGAAGTAAAATTGTGCAGATAGCAGCCAGTGGACCGGATTCAGAAACACCTGTTATTCTATATTCAATTCTTCAGGCAATTAACCTAGCGTCACAAGAAATCCTGATCAGTACTCCTTATTTTATTCCGAATGAAAGTCTGCTGGATGCCCTCAGAATTGCCTCTCTGGGAGGTGTAAAGGTTAAAATTATCTTACCACTAAAATCAGACTCATCAATTGTTGATCTGGCTGTTCAGTCTTATTATAGCGAACTATTGAGCGTTGGAGTTGAGATTTACCGTTATCAGAAGGGGTTTATGCATGCTAAAACCATTGTTTTTGACTGCCAGCTGGCCATGGTTGGAACATCCAACATGGATATCAGAAGCTTTGATCTCAACTTCGAAGTAAATGCCATCGTTTACGACCGGGAGTTTGCTAAAAAACTTCATGATACATTTTACCGGGATCTTAATGACTCGGTCAAAGTTGATGCTCTGGAATGGGAAAAACGTACCGCAGTCAGAAAACTTACCGAAAAGGCATTCAGATTAATCTCCCCGCTGCTTTAATCCGGGAAAGCTTATATTTTTTCTTTTAAATTATCGAAAGCCTCAGTTTAATCACGAAATTCGTACATCCGGATATATTCAATCGTTTAAAATGGAATTAGGACTATATACTTTTGCCGACATGCTGCCGGATGCCGGTAATCGCAGTAAAAATACAAACCAGCGAATAAAAGATCTGCTTGAAGAGATTGAACTTGCCGATCAACTGGGACTTGATGTTTTTGGGATCGGAGAACATCACCGGCCGGATTATGCGGTCTCATCACCTGCAATCATTCTAGCTGCAGCAGCAGTCAGAACAAAAAGCATTAAACTGACCAGTGCAGTAACCGTTCTTAGCTCCGATGATCCTGTAAGGGTTTTTCAGGATTTTGCCACATTAGATCAACTATCCTCCGGAAGGGCAGAAATTATGGTTGGAAGAGGTTCTTTCATTGAGTCTTATCCTCTTTTTGGTTACTCTCTGAGTGATTATGATGATTTATTCTCTGAAAAACTGGAATTGCTCTTACAGATTAACCATAATGATCAGTTGAGCTGGAAAGGTAAACACCGGCCTTCATTTGAAAACAGGGGAATATATCCAAGACCATTTCAAAGCGTACTACCCGTATGGATAGCTGCCGGAGGCACTCCTGCTTCAGCAGTAAGAGCGGCAAACCTGAATCTGCCTCTTGCCTTAGCCATCATCGGTGGCATGCCTGAACAATTTGTGCCTTTCATTAAATTATACCGTCAAACAGCGGAGCGCAATGGAAATGATCCACAGGATTTAAAAGTCAGCATCAATTCTCATGTCTACATTGCCGAAAGTTCAGATCAGGCTGCCGATGAGCTGTATCCTTCTTATGCCAGAATGATGAATCGTATTGGTGAAGAAAGGGGTTGGTCGCCTTTAAGCAGACAGCAGTTCGAATACTCGCGATCACCAAAAGGTGCGCTACTGGTTGGAAGTCCGCAGGAAGTAATTGATAAAATTCTTTATGAGCATGAGCTATTTGGACATACCCGTTTTCTTGCTCAAATGAGTATGGGCGACATGCCGCATCAAAAAATTCTGAAATCTATTGAAATCTATGGTAATATTGTAGCTCCGGCAGTCAGAAAGGCACTGGGTAAATAAGAATACAG
Source organism: Sphingobacteriales bacterium 16-39-50 (assembly GCA_002257025.1). Taxonomy (GTDB): domain Bacteria; phylum Bacteroidota; class Bacteroidia; order Sphingobacteriales; family Sphingobacteriaceae; genus Daejeonella. The sequence goes on from NCHA01000001.1 coordinate 953,790, forward strand.
ATTCACATCTTCTTCTTTTGCACCAGGTCATGATATGGCAGGTACTTTGCCAAAGCTGCTGAACCGTACCATTGAAATAACTCTGCATCCAGAAGCTTAGCCTTAACGGCAGGATCTGTTTCCAATAATTTCTCTGCTTCCTCAATATTTGCAGCATTAAGAATGAAGATTCCCCGGTAATTTTTATCATTTTTTCTCATCGGGCCGGCAACGAGCAGCTTGCCGGATGATGCCAGTCTTCCAATGTTTTCCATATGCCCCCTGAACAAACTATCTGTAACTGCCTTATCGGCACTAACAGGCCCGGTCTTCAGAATGACAAAAACATACATTTTCATACCATAATCATCAGCATCTAAAGAATCTGCCATGGATTGATTGTATTTAGGATTGTCAGATTGACCCCTCGCAGACATACCGGATATCAGTAGAAAAATCATCACAAAAATTTTGTTCATCCTTATCAATTTAAGATTACAGTGGTATACTAATTTACCGAATTCTTATAAATTATCGTATTGGCAGAGTGGTTCAAACGTTTGCAAATAAAAACGTTAATCAAACAGGAAAGAAAAAATGAAAGAAATTAAAGCCTTCACTAAGGCTTTTGAAGGCAAGAATAATGACAATAGCCTTTAAAAAGGCTCCTCAATCGCCGGATTATACAGCTATAACCCACCCACCTATATTTATTCAGGCAGCAATGCACCAGACAATGAAGCATACATTTTGTGGCAAACCCATTTCCTTAGTACTAAACCACAACCAAATTCGACCGGCTTAAAAAATATTTCAGATTAAAATAACAGAATCAAGAAGAGTAACAACTACCACCAACTCCCACTATTTTCAGCTGGTGTAATCTCCGCAATACCTGAAGATTTTGAAGATTCAGAAAAAAATCCGGTCTTTTTATTAGATACAGGAACTGTTAGCTGAGCTTGATCCACAGAAAGTTGACTTGCTTTTGATGTCACAGAAAACATTGGATTAGCATCATCAGATTTTTTGCCGGAGTCACCCGTATCAGTAATCAGATTATCCTCGACATTAGCAGGGAAAGCAGGAAGTTTTATTTCATTGTCAATGCTAATAAATCCGTTAACTATAGAACCCGGGTCAATTTTAATCGCACCCGTCTTTATATTTCCGCAAATAACTGCCTGATTTTTTAGTTCAATAAATTCAGAACAATTGATGTCTCCGTTTATATTCCCACTTACTACACAACTTTTTGAATATATATTACCTTTAAGCTGACCATCGCCATCAACTACAACCTGATCATCGCAGTATATATTTCCTTCGATTGGTATTTCAAGCAATACAGGATCTGAGGAAACCCAATCATTATTTCTGGTTAACTTCGGTATGCTGACCCGATTCTTTTTAGGTTTTTTATCTTTACTAAAAATGCTAATCATAATTTCATTAAATAGGTTGAGTTACTACAGTTGTTGCATTACCAATATCTATACCAAGAGAAGATTGTTTCCGTCCCCCGGAAATTCTGAGAGAATTTAAAGCATATCCCTTACTGGCAAGTTGTTCAGGATCTGAAACGATTGTCAGCTGCGCAATATCACCGAACTCATCTTTGAAACAGTTGACAAGATCTTCGTAATACATTGCTCCACCACAAAGAAATATCCTATTGGTTTTCATCAGGTTCGCATCAGTAATTACGTTTCTAAGATTTGGAGAAATCACCTCCTGATAATAGGCTCTCAAGGAATTTCTTCTTAATTCCTTCAAATCGATTAATTTTTTATTTAGTATGATGAATCCTTTTTGAAATGCTTCATCCATTAAATGGGCATTACGGAATTCTAAATAATAGTTATTTACGAGTTCTTTCATCATCAAATTGACGGCATACGACATCCCTATTGTGCTGATCGTGGTTTGCTCAACTATTCCGGAATCTGTACTCATGATAGATTCAAATGTTCCGAATCCACAGCTCAACACAAAAAAGCTCCCGGTTTCCTGAGCTTCACCTTTACGCAATGCCAGTGCACAACCAACTACTTCAGGCATCACATCAACCTGGTGAACATCAAGCAAAACATTTTTTTTCCCTCCGTTTAAAATGTAAGTTGATACATCATGTTCAATATGATGAGTCTTGTTGAGAAAATTCATTGTCACTTCCCTGTAGAGATGATAAGTCGCATAAGGAAAGCCTGTCGTAAGAGTCAGAGGTTGCTCTATACTGTCTTGCATCAACAACAGAGATGCTTTGAGCAGGATCTGATAATCTACATCAGATGGTGAGGAATTAATCAGCTTATGGGGTAATTTTGCCTCATTCAGCGCAAGATTACCACATGCATACCATTGATTATCATGATAAATTTTTAAACCATCGTTTAAATCTCTTGAAGTTCCTGACAAAACTGAATTGTTAATCTCTATTAAACTGGGTAGTTTTTTTATATTAAACATGATATCCTCAAACAATTAAAAAAATAGAAAACTACACCGGAACAAGATAAATGACCATAAAATTTAACAGCGACATTAATCAAGAGCCGGAAGGAATCAACAGGAAACCTCTCGGAAAATCAAATTCTAAGTCCGGTACAATTTTACCGAATATTCCAGCAGCTTTAAATGAGTGTACGTACTCATTTTATTGGTCGAAATCACAATTGGAACCAAAGAAATTTCAGTTCAATGCACGCAGTAATTCAAATTTGTTATCAGTTGTAGCTCACTTTACACAAAGGGCATTTATGTTGTCCCTTCTAATTAAATCGGTTCGAATAACATCCGGAAAGTAAAATTCAGAAAGCATTTTACGGATGATCCTGTCATTCAGGTTTAATTTTATTATCTGAACTTGATGCAGATCAGCTTCATTGGTTAGATTTGTCTAAACTTGAAGCATATAATAAATAGACGTCATAAGCCGGTCATCCGTCAAAAGTCTTCACTCCGGGTTGTCAGGAGTGTATGATAACTATTATTAAAGTCACCAGGATGATATTTTTGTTGTACGATCAGAAAGAGTTAATTTAATTTTTGAAATATATTCAGGCAATCCGGAAAGATCTATTATGAAAGAAATAAAAGCCATTCTTAAAGCTTACGATGAAATGGATAAAACCACTCAGCAAGCTGCATTGGCAACAGTTGTGCGGGTAGAGGGGTCTTCATACAGACGAACCGGAGCACGGATGCTGGTGATGGATAACGGCACCTGGATTGGTGGTATCAGCGGTGGCTGCCTTGAAGGTGATGCCTTAAAAAGGGCGCGTCTGGCAATCAATAGCTCCCGACCTACTTTGATCACCTATGATACCAGTGAAGATGATCCGCATCAGATTGGAGTCGGACTGGGATGCAACGGTATTATCGATGTACTCTTTTGTCCTTTGGATTTCGATGATCCTCAAAATCAGGTTGAGATACTAAAATCATGCGTTCAGGAAAGCAGATACACGCATACATTGATTACAATTACTGGTTTAAGTGAAGGCTGGCAATTACCTAAAAGTGGTCAAATTATCAAATATAAAGGATCCGGCAGTCTGAATATTTTTGGAGACAGAACTTTTGAGGCTGAAATAGAGAAGCAGATTCAGCATCAGGTATTTGAGAAAAAATCAGCTCCACACAGCTTCGAAAGTCAGGATGGCCTAAAAGCCGATCTGTTTATTGAGATTTTAGCCCCGGAGATCCATGTGGTTTTGATGGGTCATCAGTACGATGTTTATCCGATGAGCCGCCTGTTTAAAGAGCTCGGCTGGCGTATAAGTATTGTTGCCGAATTGATTAAAGTCAATTCACTTATAAAGGGAATCGCAGATGAAATCAGGACGCCGGCTGAATTTTCGAAGTTGAGAATTGATGAACATACGGCTATCATTCTGATGTCACATGATTATAAAACAGATAAAAAAAATCTCCCAAAAACACTGAGTACAAACGCTGCCTATATTGGCATGCTCGGACCGAGAGTCCGCTCAGAGAGAATATGGACCGAATTAGAGCAGGAAGGAAGAGTAATAACAGGAGATGAAATGGCGAGAATTTACGCCCCGCTTGGACTCGATATCGGAGCAGTAAACCCGGAAGAAATCGCTTTATCACTGGCTGCAGGAATCAGGGCAGCTTTTTCGGGAAGGGATGGCAGCTTTCTAAGGAACAGAAGATCACCTATCCATCCAAGAAATTAAGAAGAAGATGCCATCAAAAGAGCGAAGCGGTAAATACGCTATAATTATTCTGGCGGCGGGACGCTCGGCACGCTTGGGCAGTCCGAAGCAGCTCCTTTCATATCAGGGGAAAAACCTTTTGCAGCATACAATTGATGCTGCCCATGAAAGTCAGGCGGGACCAATAATTATCGTCCTCGGTTCAGATATGGACAAAATCGCTGCCGGGCTAGATTCAATTCATTTGACTATTGTTAAAAATCCAAACTGGGAAAGTGGAATGGCCTCATCAGTAGCATGCGGTATAAATACTATGAATAATTTGTATCCTGGTACTGAATCTGTGATCCTGATGGTTTGTGATCAGCCCTATGTCAATGCAAAATTATTGAAGGACCTTATTAATAAACAGGAAGAGAGTGGCAGTTCAATTGTGGCCAGCAGCTATGAAAATATACAAGGCACTCCTGCCCTGTTTCATAAAAAGCATTTCGATGAACTTACCGCACTGAACGGGGATACCGGAGCAAGATCACTGATAAAAAGGTATGCCGAATCAATTGAGGCAATTCCTTTCGATCAGGGCAGTATTGATATTGATACAATAGAGGATTACAGAAATTTAGTGAAATAGCGTACTTTTAACCATGCTTATTGATTCATTTAACCGGGTTCATAATTATCTGAGAATCTCTCTTACAGACAATTGCAATTTGCGTTGCTTCTATTGTATGCCTGAAGAGGATTATGAATTTACGCCCCATTCAAGGCTGATGCAGCCCGAAGAAATTGAATCATTAGCTAAACTCTTTGTCGATAATGGGGTCAGCAAGATACGGCTAACCGGTGGTGAACCGCTGGTACGAAAAGATGCAGCAGATATCATCCTTCGCCTGGCAAAACTGCCTGTCAAACTCACACTAACAACCAATGCTACCCGCCTTCATGATTTTGTAAATGTACTTGAAGAAGCAAAAGTTAGCTCATTAAATATTAGTCTGGATACACTTGATTCTGATAAATTCAACATCATCACCCGCAGAGACAGTTTTAAAAAGGTAATGGACAACATCCATCTGATGATCGATCGAAACTTTCATGTAAAAGTGAATGTAGTGGTTATGAAAGGAATGAATGAGCATGAGATCAATGACTTTGTTGCCTGGACAAAGGATGTACCTGTACATGTCCGTTTCATAGAATTTATGCCTTTTGAAGGTAATCGCTGGACCAGCAATCAGGTTTTTACCTGGAAAGAAATGCTGGAGGAAATCAGCAGAAAATACAGCCCAGTAGCGCTGAAGGGCGACATTCATGATACAGCAAAAAAATATAGCATCGAGGGCCACAAAGGCACTTTTGCCATTATAAGTACCATGAGTTCTCCATTCTGTGCGGGCTGTAACAGGATGAGACTTACTGCTGATGGCAAAATGAAAAATTGTCTTTTTTCTCAGGAAGAAACTGATCTGCTAACTGCACTTAGAAAAGGAGATGATGTTCTGCCCTTGATTCAGGATAGTATTCGCTCAAAAGCAAAAGAATTGGGAGGACAGTTCACCAAAGACTTTGAAAAGATCCATACTGAAGATCTTCATAACAGAAGTATGATAAGTATTGGGGGATAAAATTGCTGCTCTGATTGCTATTCCCCCAATTTTATAGAAATTCAAATTTGTTTAACAAATTCAATAGAAATGTCCGCAGAATTTATTGAGGTTTCGGAAGCAAAAAAATTGATCCGGGAAAATATTAAAAGCCCTGATCCTGTTAAGGTTTCTATTTCTGCTGCTGCCGGCTTAATCCTTGCAGAAGACATTTATTCGTTAACCGATGTTCCCCCATTCCATCAATCTTCAATGGATGGTTATGCCTTGAACTATGAAGGCTGGAAGCAAAATAGTATACTTAAAATTGAAGGTCTTGCTCAGGCTGGCCTGGCCGAACAGAATCCTTTGCAAGCAAATAAAACATGCAGAATCTTCACCGGAGCTGCAGTTCCTCCCGGTGCTGATACAGTAGTAATGCAGGAAAAAGTTGATATTCAGGACGGTAAACTAATAATAAAAGACAGTAATTTAATAGGAGGTCAGAATGTAAGAATTCAGGGTTCTGAAGCAAAAATGGGTGAACTCGCCTTAGAAAAAGGCTTCTTGCTGAATGCACCTGCAATTGGCTTTCTGGCCGGACTGGGTATCCATGAACTGATGGTACACCCTAAGCCAACAGTTAGCATAATCCTCACGGGTAATGAACTCCAGCAGCCCGGATTGCCTCTATCTTATGGCCAGGTTTACGAATCCAATTCCTATGCATTAAATTCGGCCTTAAGGCAATTGGGAATATTGAATGTGGATGTATTTTCAGCAGAAGACGATCTTAAAATTCTGACAGAAGTATTGGCAATTGCAATGGAACAAAGTAACCTGGTTTTGCTTACAGGCGGGGTAAGTGTAGGTGATTACGACTTTGTAATTCGTGCTGCAGGAGCAAACGGAGTAGAACAGATTTTTCATAAGATAAGACAGAAGCCCGGCAAACCAATCTATTTTGGAAAAAAGGGCGATAAATACATTTTCGGTTTGCCCGGAAATCCCGCATCAGTATTAACCTGCTTTTATGAATATGTCTATCCTGCAATCGAACTGTTAAGCAATCAGGAGAAAGACCTCATCAGTATGAATGCAATTCTGGAAACAGATATAAAAAAAACGGCAGGTCTTACCCAGTTTCTAAAAGCATTTTTTGACGGGAAAACCGTAAAAGACTTAAAAGCACAGGAATCTTTCAGACTAAGTTCATTTGCAAAAGCTAACTGCCTGATCAAACTCGACCAGGATCGTACGGAATATAAGGCTGGAGAGGAAGTAGAAATCCATATTTTACCATCATTTTGAGAGAATGGAAAGTATCTACGTCTTTTACATTTTATTATTTACTGTTGCCTTTCTCTACTCCTCAGTAGGGCATGGAGGTGCAAGTGGATATCTGGCTCTTATGGCAATCTATGCCATTTCACCCGAGGTAATGAAGCCCACAGCATTGCTGTTAAACCTCTTTGTTTCCCTAATTTCATTTTATCAGTTCTACAGGGGAAAGCATTTTAAATGGAATATATTTTTGCCGCTTGCTATTGCATCGGTACCCATGGCCTTTGCCGGGGGACTGATTAGTATTGAGGCTGATTTTTACAAGAAAATCTTAGGCTTACTCCTGCTCATTCCCGTGATCCGCTTCCTTTTCTTTGCCAACTTCCAAACAGAAGAGATCCGGAAGAACAATCTTTTCCTGTCCATTCTCATTGGCTCATCTATTGGATTTTTATCCGGTTTGATTGGAATAGGTGGAGGAATCATTCTCTCACCTGTCTTACTGCTTTTAAAATGGACAGATCAGAAACAGACCGCTGCAATCAGTGCTTTATTTATTTTTGTAAACTCATTCTCGGGTCTGGCAGGTCATCTGAGTAAGGGCATTCAGTTTAGTCCGGATATGATTAGCTACGTAGCCATCGCTTTTGCAGGAGGTTTATGCGGGTCTTATTTTGGTTCATTAAAATTTAACCAGAATATTTTAAAAAATACACTGGCGATTGTACTACTGCTGGCCGGAATAAAGCTTATTTTTACATAAAAAATTACGAATAATATGCAGGTACATCTTACTTTATTCGGGCAACTCGCAGATATCACTGGAAGAACAGAAATGATCCTTCATGATATCCCTGACACAGAAACACTGATTAAAACTTTGAATGAAATGTTCCCATCTTTGGCGAATGCCAAATATGCTATGGCTTTAAATAAAAAAGTAATCAAAGAGAACACAATTCTCACTGGAGACAACAATATTGCATTATTACCACCATTTTCAGGAGGCTGATTATGAGCAATCCCTCAAAGAACGATAGATACCAGCGCCAGATCTCGCTGAAAGAACTTGGTGAAATTGGCCAACAAAAGTTAAAAGATGCAAAAGTACTGGTCATTGGCGCAGGTGGTTTGGGTTGTCCAGCCTTGCTTTATCTGGCAGGTGCTGGTGTTGGCAGAATTGGTATTGTAGATTTTGATCTTGTTTCCCTTAATAATCTTCACAGGCAGGTTTTATTCACCGTTCATGATATCGGCCTTTCAAAAGCTCTGAGAGCCGGGGATGTGCTGGAGCAGATCAATCCGGATATTGAGATCATTGTGTTCAACGAAAAAATAAGTAATACCAATGCTCTTGACATAATCAAAGGCTTCGATATTATTCTGGATGGCACAGATAATTTCGCGAGCAAATACTTGATTAATGATGCTTGTGTAATTCTGAAGAAAACTCTCGTTTATGGTGCAATATCCCGTTTTGAGGGCCAGATAGCAGTTTTCAATCATCCATCTGAGATAAAAACAGCAGTCAATTACCGTGATCTTTTCCCTCAGGCCCCCGCAGATGGGGAAGTTTTGAATTGTGAGGAAGCCGGTGTAATTGGGGTACTTCCCGGAATCATTGGAACCATGATGGCCAATGAAACCATTAAACTGATCACCGGTATTGGAAATGCCTTGATCAACCGTTTGTTAACCTACAATTCTCTCAACAATCATTTTTTCGAGATGGAATTACTCGCGATGCCTGAAACCGGAAAAATGATTCCGGAAGATGCCGGGGCGTTTAAGGAATTCAACTATGATTGGTTTTGTTCCGTTCATTCAGCTTTTGAGCTGAGTCAGGAAGAATTTGAAGAAAAGATCCATGACAAAAACATTCAGTTTGTTGATGTAAGAGAAGCAGGAGAAGCAGCTCAGCCAGAAGACTTTAAACATATTAATATTCCTTTGAGCAGCCTGAAAGATCAAATTCCCGATATTAAAGCCGAAACAATTATTCTTTTCTGCCAGAGTGGTAAAAGAAGTGCAGGTGCTGCTGAGATACTGTCAAAGCATTTTGGTAAGTCGAGAAAAATATATAGTTTAAAAGATGGAATAGCAGGTTGGCAGAAATCCAAATTGTAAGCAATGTTAGAAAGAAAACCTAAAAACATCTTCAGTCAGGGTGCCATTCCTGCAACATTCATTGCCGAAAGCATCCAAAAGCACAGTAGCCAGACAGCAATCGGAGGCCACAGTATATTTCTGGGTCAGGTTAGGGCCGATGATACTGAAAACGGCAAAGTAAGGGCTATTGAATTTACTGCCTTTGAAGATATGGCCATTGAAAAAATGCATCTGATCAGGGAGGATATTTTCGCCAAATACCCACTAACCTGTATGCATGTACATCACAGCCTCGGGGAGGTTGCAGCAGGTGAAATTTGTTTATTTGTATTTACCTCGTCAGCACATCGAAAAGCTGCAATGGACGCCTGTAATGAAACCGTAGAAAGATTGAAGGCTGAACTACCCGTCTGGGGAAGGGAGATTATGGAAGATAATTCTCATCAATGGAAAGTCAATAAATAAAAATATGCAATCCACAGCATTGACCCCACAGGAATATTTCGATTCCCTGCCGGAAGACCGGAAGGAAGGAATGAATCAGTTAAGAAAGATGATTCTCGACAATCTGCCAAAGGGCTTTTCGGAGGAAATGAGTTATGGAATGGTTGGTTATGTTGTACCACATTCCATATATCCTGCAGGATATCACTGCACCCCTAATTTACCGCTACCCTTCATGGGGCTGGCTTCCCAGAAAAATTTTATTGCATTTTACCATATGGGAATTTATGCCGATCAAAAAACGATGGACTGGTTTCTTGAAGAATATCCTAAACATACCTCCGCTAAAAGAGATATGGGCAAAAGCTGTCTGCGGTTTAAAAAACCGGAGCAGATACCATATGATCTTATCGGACAATTAGTTAAAAGAATCAGCGTAGCAGATTGGATTGAGATTTATGAAACTAATTTCAAGAATAAAGTGGTAAGTAAGTTATAAGTTGTAGGTGATAAGTTGTAGGTTATAAGTTCTAAGTTTCCTCTTGCCATAAATTCCTTATTTAACTGTAATTTAGATTATTAACATTTTAATAATTCTCAACCCGATAGCTTTCCGGTCTCAATTGTCAATTGTCAATCACTGTTGTCCGGGGAAAGTTTGGGCTAAAAATTTAACCGGACAGCCGAATTTAAAATCTGCTTCATATTTAGATTTTGTAAAAGTATTTTATCGA
>NCHA01000009.1 GCA_002257025.1 Sphingobacteriales bacterium 16-39-50
ATGTGGGCAAATATAAAGCGAGAGTAAAACCGAAAATCACTAAAAATCAAAAAAGTTCATTATGAGTAACCCTTAACTTAATGACATTGGGGTCAAGCCAGCAATGACAGTGCATGGGGGTAAAAAGGAGATTCCGGCTCGGGGGCCGGAATCTGACTCAATAAATACTGATTTGCAGCTAACACATAGCCGGCAATCTTCAATCTAATTATTTCTTCTCCCGAATGGCTTTAAACTCTGAACCATTTTTCCATTGAGGCATCTTTTCTTCGAAAGCTAATCGTTTACCAACCTGAAAAAACAACTTCAAATCGTCCAGTCCGCCTTCAAAAGTCCATGTTGCCGAATCAAATTCATCTGAAGGACGGTGGTAATGCTTTTCTGTATACTCTGCGTCCTGTTTTTCACCATAGCCGGGTTCTTTGCCAATTACATCGATGCCATTTGAAGTATAGAGTGCAGGTACACCAACTTTAGCAAAATTAAAATGATCGGAACGATAGTAATAACCTGCTTCAGGATGGTTTTCGAATGCGATTACCCGTCCTGCTTTTTCGGCAGCTTCTTTCAGGTATTCTTCCAGTTCTGATTGTCCTTCGCCGACAATAATGATGTCTTTTGTTTTTCCAAAAGGATTTAAACCGTCAATATTAATATTTGCTACAGTTTTTGAAGTTGGATAAATTGGGTTCTGGGCATAATATGCCGAACCCCAAAGGCCCTGTTCTTCCGCAGTTACTGCAAGCAAAATTATGGTACGCTCAGGCTGAACTTTCATACTTTTAAATGCCCGGGCCAGTTCGATCAGTCCGGCGGTGCCGCTGGCATTGTCAAAGGCACCATTATAGATTGAATCGGCAGTTTCATCGGGTTTGCCAATTCCCAGGTGGTCCCAGTGTGAGGTGTAGATGATCACTTCATCAGGGCGTTTAGTGCCTGTTATTTTTCCGATAACATTTTGTGATTTGTTGAATATGGTCTTAACAGCGACACGGGTACTCAGTTTCAGATCCAAAGCCAGGGGTTTGAATCCTTTTTTGTCGGCCTGTGCGAAGAAATTAGTCGAATCTTGTCCCGCAGCAGCTACTAATTTCTTTGCAGCCGGCAGCGAAAGCCATCCATTGATATCGGTATAAACATTGCTTTTTCCGCGATCGTCAAGTCTCAGTTTGGATGCGTTCCAGTTATTCTGGACGACAGTAAAGGGATAACTGGCGCCCTCGGTGGTATGAACGATCAGACAACCTTTCGCACCCTGACGGGCAGCTTCTTCATATTTATAGGTCCAGCGGCCGTAATAGGTCATCGTTTTGCCTTTAAATAAGCTGGAATCTCCGGCAGCAAATCCCGGGTCATTCACCATCACCATGACGATCTTTCCTTTTACATCCAGGCCGGCATAATCATTCCAGTTATAATCCGGAGCAACAACCCCATAACCCGCAAAGACCACCTCATCATTATCGAAGCTTACTTTATCGGTAATCTTATCAGTCCAGATTACATAATCATCAAAGCCTTTAAGTTTAAAGCTTCCTTTTGATGTGGTCACCTGCATATCTGCAGCCGCTGTAGTCTGAATATTGACCATTGGGACTTCCTGAATATAACTTTCGCCATTTCCAGGCTCCAAACCTGCAGCTTTGAACTGTTTTTGGAGGTAAGCTATTGTTTTTGTTTCTCCGGGGGTAAATGGTTTACGGCCCTGAAGTGAGTCGTGAGAAAGCTCAGCAACGTGCAGTTTTAAACTATCTGCATTGAAAGCAGCGAGTCCGTCTTCATCTGAAATTTTTGGCTTACTCTGATTGCAGGCAGCCAGAGAGATCAAGGCAGAAAATACGAGTAATTTAATTTTTAAGTTCATATGGTTAGTATGGTTAAGTTTTGCTAAAATACTGATAAAAGTAAAGGATAGTTTAAAAAATTTGAGTCTTGCTTTGAAATGGGAGACACTATTTTTTTGCTTTCTCCACTGTAGAGTTAGCGCAGCGCTCTACGGATTATTAAATGAGTAAGAGTCTTCAGACTCGTCTACCCAATCAATCGCTTTTTACGCCTTTACAGACTGTTTATTTCTACAAATCGCGGATAATACACCCATTTATATTCTATCTCTTTTTGAATTTATAAATCAAATACTTATCTTTAGCGTTAGTAACGTTAAACATTAGTAAATGATTAATTCATTTGGCAATAAAGAAACGCGCAAAATATGGGAAGGCGAACGAATTAGAGGGCTTCCTGTTGAAATACAGGAAATTGCCCGAAGAAAACTAAGGATGCTTAACAACTCCCAAAATATATCCGACTTAAGGATTCCTCCTTCAAACAGATTGGAAAAATTAAAAGGAAACTTTAAATCCTTTTATTCCATCAGAATAAATGACCAGTGGAGGATTATCTTTCAATGGAAGAACGGAAACGCCGAGCAAGTAGAATTAATCGATTATCATTAAAATAAGAAAATGGAAAAGCTAAAAAACATTCATCCGGGTGAGATCCTGCTTGAAGAATTTCTGATACCATTATCAATTAGTGCTTACAGGCTTTCTAAAGATATTGGCATTCCACAAACACGGATTTCCGAGATAATTAAAGGAAACAGACGCATTACTGCAGATACCGCGCTACGACTTTCCAGATATTTCGGAAATAGCGCAAAATTCTGGCTGGGCATACAGAATGATTATGACATAGAAGCGGAAGAGATCCAAAAGAAGGAAGAGTTAAATTCCATCAAACAACATAGCGAACACGCAGCATAAAACCCCAAAAAAAAATCTCACAAAATCAAACAAAATGATCAGACCCTACATTTTAGCAGAAACAAACTGGAAATCTGTAAAAGATTCAGATTATGACCTGGCAATCCTTCCCTGGGGTGCCACAGAAGCGCATAATTATCATTTACCCTATTCAACGGATGTGATTGAAGCCGACCATATCGCTGCTGAATCTGCCAGGATTGCCTGGGAAAGTGGTGCGAAGATCATTGTTTTGCCTACCGTCCCTTTTGGAGTTAATACCGGTCAGGCAGACATAAAATTGGATCTGAATATTTATCCAAGTACCCAATTGGCAATTTTATGTGACATTATTGAAGTGCTTCAACGCTCGAATATTTTTAAGCTTTTGATTTTGAATGGTCATGGTGGGAATGACTTCAGAATGATGGTCAGGGAGCTGGGTTTAAAATACCCAAAGATGTTTCTCAGCACCTGTAACTGGTTTCAGTCTGTAGACAAAATGCAATTCTTTGAACAGGATGGTGACCATGCCGACGAAATGGAAACAAGTCTGATTCAATACCTGGCCCCGGATTTAATGCTTCCTTTAGATACAGCTGGAGACGGGAAAGAGAAGAAATATAAGATAAAAGAGTTTTCAGAAGGCTGGGCCTGGGCAGAAAGAAAGTGGTCGAAAATTACCAAAGACACAGGGGTAGGAAATCCCGAATTTGCAACGAAGGAGAAAGGGGAAAAATACTTTAAGGCCGTGACTTTGAAAATATCACATTTTCTGATTGAATTGGCTAATGCTGATGTGAATGATCTTTATGAATAGGGGTTTGGTTAATTAATATATGAGATGGGTTGCAGAAGGTTCCCGCCTTCGCGGAATGACAAGGGTTGCTTGGGAACAGGAGATTCCAGCCTCCGCTGGAATCGAAAGGCAGAATCGTTCGCTAGTTAATGTAGTTCCTCCTATGCTGTTGTCTGAACCATGATTCAGGTGATTTATTTGATTATTATGAATCATTTCAATCATGCTAATCACAAAAATCATAGTTCAGACAAAATGGTACCCGTCCGTCATTAGAGTTCAGCGCAGCGCTCTAAGGATTATTCAATGGATAAGAGTCTTCAGACTCGTTTATTAAAATATCAACACTGCCTTCCAGTAGAGCCGGAATTTATATCTTCATATCCGGTAATCATTAGATAAATTATCAAATGCTAAAATGAAAAATCAACCACATGGATTTTTGACAAAGTGTTCAATCACAACAATTTGCCTGATTTTCTTCTTCGGATTAACAACAATAGCCTTTGCTCAAAATAAAATCCCTGCAAAGTCACAATCAGACAGTTTAAAACGAAAAGCCAGCCTCAGCAGGATCATGATGGTGTTACCTGCTGATAAGATTAGTAATGGCCGGATTTCTTTTCTGGATGAGAATTTTCAGGATTGGCTCAAGCGGACGGGCGAGCTGCCACCCGATTTTGATAAAATGCCTTCCATACCCTTTCTTCCGGATCCGCTCATTCTGGATGAGGGTGGTAAAAACATCCCTGTTAGTTCAGCTGCTCAGTGGGAGGAAAAGAGGCGCTGGATGAAGGAGCAACTGGAATATTATGTTACCGGTACCTATCCGCAATCTCCCATGGATTTCAAGGTGAAGGTTCTTAGTGAAAAGAAAGAGGGCTCAACTACGCTTCGTATGGTGGAGCTCTCATTCGGTCCGCAGGAACAAGCCAAACTCACCATTGAATTGATGATTCCGCAGGGGAATGGTCCCTTCCCTGTGTTTATGGCTCAATGGAACCACAGGGGTTGGGCTCAGATTGCAGTAAGACGGGGCTATATGGCCTGTGTTTATGCAGCTTCGGATGCAAAGGATGATACTGAAAAGTACGCTGAAATATGGTCTGGTAAGTATGACTTTACCCGATTGATGAGAAGAGCATTCGGTACTTTCAGGGCGGTCGACTATTTGCATACACTTCCAATTGTCGATAAAGAAAGAATTGCCTTAACAGGACACTCCAGGAATGGTAAATTGGCACTAATGGCTGCCGCTTTTGACGAACGCATTAAGGCTGTTATCCCAAGCAGTGGTGGTTCAGGTGCCGAAGTCCCATGGCGATACGCTACCCAGCAATATGATGTCGAAGATATTGCATTATTATCCGCTGCCCAACCATCCTGGCTGCATCCCCGTTTAAGATTTTTTATAGGCCGGGAGAATAAGCTTCCAGTCGATCAAAATCATTTTATGGCATTGATTGCACCCAGAGGATTAATGTTAAGTACAGCAATCAATGAAGGAGCGGGTAATCCATGGGGCATTGAGCAGGCATATGGCTCGGCACAAAAGGTGTATAAGTTTCTTAATGCAGAGGATAATCTGGCAATCAGGTTCAGGGATGGTGAACATGGTACCCATGCTGGCGATATCGAAGACTATATTGATTTCTTTGATTATGTTTTTAAGCGCAGTGACCATAAGCCGGAGAACAAATTACTTTACAGTTATTCGTTTGACAATTGGCGGCAGCGAAGCAAGGAAAATATAAATCCATTAAATTATACCTCCAGGGGCATTCAGGTAATGGCCGGGAAAGACTTAACAAGGGAGAATTGGGATGTTAGGAAAACAGAAATAAAACAACAGCTAAAATGGATCCTGGGAGGTCAGCCTCCCGCCCTGACTAACCCGGGGCCGGTGCGTTTAGAAAACGGGGGAGCCGGAGAAGATTATTTTGGGACAGTTCTTAAACGGCCAATTGTGACCCCGGGCATGGGGCGAATGGCTATCACCCCTTACAAGGAGTTTGGCGATTATTTGTATGGTTATATTTACTATCCGAAGGATAAAGCTGGAAATATTAAGGCGGGTAAATTGCCGGCTATAATTTATCAGCATGAATACGACTATTCCAAGGGTTTTTCCTCTTATCATGATGTTCAGTCCTTTTTTGAGAGTATGACAGATCTTGGTTACGTTGTTTTTTCATACGATATGATCGGTTTTGGGAATCGCATTGAAGAAGGTACACGTTTTTATGACCGTTATCCCAATTGGTCGAAAATGGGAAAAATGGTGGCTGATGTTAAAGGGGCAGTTGACGCATTGAGCAATCTGGATTTTGTTGATAGCTCTAAAATAGTTGTCGCAGGTTATGCAATGGGTGCAACAGTCGGACTTTATGCTACTGCACTAGATGAAAGAATTGCCGGGCTTGTTTCAGTGAGCGGTTTTACGCCCATGCGTTCAGATTCGAAGGATGATGGCAGGGAAGGGATCAAAGCTTTTTCACATTTGCACGGACTGATTCCTCGCTTAGGTTTCTTTGTTGGCAATGAAGATCGTATACCATATGATTATCAGGAAATCTTAGGATCAATTGCTCCGAGACCGGTACTGCTGATTGCCCCCAAATTAGACCAGACTGCTAACTTTAACGATATCAGAGCATCTGTTAATGAAGCTGGAAAAATATATAAATTGTTGGGTGCGTCTGATCAGCTCATTCTTAATTCACCTGATGATTTTAACAGGTTTAGTGATGAAATGAAGGAGATAATTTATGGCTGGG
Source organism: Sphingobacteriales bacterium 16-39-50 (assembly GCA_002257025.1). GTDB lineage: Bacteria > Bacteroidota > Bacteroidia > Sphingobacteriales > Sphingobacteriaceae > Daejeonella. The sequence goes on from NCHA01000009.1 coordinate 6,321, forward strand.
CAGGTAAATTCAATGCTGGTGCGCGCGTGCCGCGCGTTCCATAAATAATTTGTTAGCACACGCGACACGCGTGCGCAAGCGAGGAGGTTACCGCCTCCGCGGGAATGACAATTTGAAAGTAGTAAATAGGGAGATTCCAGCCTTCGCTGGAATCGGTTCTGGTTACATATTACCTTTCAGGAACCAATTCGCTGCAAGATCGTTCCATTCGGGGTTAAGCTTTTCAATTAAATTATTTTTCCAGGATCGTTCCCAGGTCTTTAATTGTTTTTCCCTGGCGATGGCTAAGTTCACATCAGAAAACTGTTCAAACCACACCAGTTTTGTACAATTGTACTTGCTAGTGAATCCATAAACAAGCTTTCGTTTATGCTCGTAAACTCTTCTTCGAATATTGTTAGTAAAACCGATATACAAAACATTATGATATGTATATGTTAGGATGTAGACAAAATATTCCTTCATACTCCCAAGTTGCAATTCCAGAAATATCTTAAAACAACAAATGAGTAAAGGGGCTACATCATTTATCCTGCGGTTTTGCATTTCGATTCCAGCGGAGGCTGGAATCTCCTGTTCCCACCCCAATAAGCTTGTCATTCCCGCGAAGGCGGGAACCTCCCAAGTATCCAATAATTAAATTAAATTTCCAGAAGCGGGAACCTCCCAAGTATCCCTCAGGCAATTTTAACTTTTCTAAAACACATTTGTCAACTGATAACTTTCGGTTCGCCCGAAATCGGGGTATATCCAATAACCCATCAGTCATTTCTGATCAAAGAATCTTATAATCCGTTCCATAAATAATTTGTTAGCACACGCGACACGCCTTCGCCAGCAAGAGCAAAAGAACCACAAGCCCTGCCAAATAAACCCGGGTGTCAGCTCTGGCTTTTTGCCCAAACAAAATTTTTATCTAAGAAAGAAATCTATGGGCTAAAACCAGGGCAGAACACGGGACTGGCGGGACAGAAGAGGCATAGGCCCTGCTTTCTAAAAACCACAGAATTTCAGTCTGTTTAAACTTTACTACGGAATAATTCTTTATAAACCCTAACACCAAATGAACCTGAATCTCATCTCAATACTCAGTACTCAATACTCAGTACTCAAAAATTTGCTTCATACCCTAAAGAAGGGTAATTTCGTGGCTTAAATTCAAATTATGGCTGTTGAAAGAGGACCTATATCCCGTTTTATAGAAAAGAACTACCTGCATTTTAATTCTGCCGCTTTGGTGGATGCTGCAAAAGGGTATGAAACCCATCTGGATGAAGGTGGAAAAATGATGATCACGCTTGCAGGTGCAATGAGTACTGCCGAATTAGGCATTTCACTCGCTGAGATGATTCGTCAGGATAAAGTATCAATCATATCATGTACCGGAGCGAATCTGGAAGAGGATATTATGAATCTGGTTGCTCATTCTCATTATAAGCGTGTTCCAAATTACCGTGATTTGAGTCCGCAGGATGAGTGGGATCTCCTTGAGAATCATTACAACAGGGTTACTGATACCTGTATTCCAGAGGAGGAAGCTTTCAGAAGGCTTCAAAAGCATATTCACAAGCTTTGGAAAGATGCTGATGACTCAGGAGAGCGATACTTTCCACATGAATATATGTACAAAATGCTTCTTAGCGGGGTTTTGGAACAGTATTATGAGATTGACCCTAAGAATTCATGGATGCTGGCAGCTGCTGAAAAGAATCTCCCGATCGTAGTTCCGGGATGGGAAGATTCAACTATGGGGAATATTTTCGCTTCCTATGTGATGAAAAAGGAGATCAAAGCCACAACTATGAAAAGTGGAATTGAATACATGGGCTGGCTTGCCGATTGGTATATCGCCAATTCAGCGGGAAAAGGTATTGGATTTTTTCAGATCGGTGGCGGAATTGCCGGTGACTTTCCAATTTGTGTTGTGCCAATGCTTTATCAGGATATGGAAATGGAAAACATTCCTTTCTGGAGTTATTTCTGTCAGATTTCGGATTCAACGACTTCCTACGGATCTTATTCAGGAGCTGTTCCAAATGAGAAGATTACCTGGGGTAAACTGGATATTCATACCCCTAAATTTATTGTGGAATCGGATGCGACAATTGTTGCTCCGCTCATATTTGCCTGGGTTCTTAAGCAGTAGTGATTCTCTGTTTTAAAAACAAGTGTTAAGGCTGGTATTAAAAGAGCTATTTTTTAAAAATACTTTAAATGTATCTGTTAATCAGCTAACTATCCAATAGTTTAGAATGATTATAAATTGATAAAATAGGTCATGTTAATGTCATCCGTATTTGAATAAAGCATACTTTTGTCAACTGAAAATGTTGATTATAACCTTATGGTCGACTTTTTAATTATACGTTTCAAATTTTAAGCAACAAATACTCAATATGAGAAGCATCTCATTGTTTTTTAGAAGTGTTACAAAATCATTGTTTCTGGTTACTTTACTGTGTTCAATGGCTGTTTCTTCGGCCAATGCGCAGGATGCAGCAGCTGGAGCAGCGATTTTTAAGCAAAAGTGTACCGCTTGTCATGGTATTGACAAGGCGGTTGTAGGTCCAGCCCTAAAGGGTATTGATACAAAGTATGATGAAGCATGGCTGATCAAATGGATCAAAAATGCTCCCGCATTCATTGCTTCAGGCGACGCTCAGGCAGTAAAAGCTGCTGAGTATTCACCGGCTATGATGTCAGCTTTTCCTGAATTATCAGACGATGACATTAAAAACATTGTAGCTTATGTTAAAGTTGGGGATGTTAAGCCTGCAGCAGATCCAAATGCTGCCGCTGGTGCAGCCGGAGCGCCTGCCGATAAAGGCGGTGTAAGTAACTTCATGTTATTTGGTCTGCTGGCTGTAATCATCATAGCATTCCTGGTTATCCTGGTTTTAAATCGTGTGATTACTACTCTGGAACGTGTAATGCTTCAGAAAAAAGGCATTGCTGTTGAAGAGGAAGAGGGTGCTGAATCAAAGGATCGTTTCGAAGGACTTAAAAAGTTAAGTAAAAACAAAAAGTTCATCTTGTTCATCGTTTTACTTTGTGTGATTTTCCTTGGCTCTGCAGGTTGGAAAGGCATGTGGGAAACTGGTGTTCATACCGGATACCAACCGATACAGCCTATTAAATTTTCTCACCAGCTTCATGCGGGTGTAAATAAAATTGATTGTCAGTATTGTCACTCTGGTGCATTTACTTCTAAAAATGCATCTATTCCATCTCTTAATGTTTGTATGAACTGCCATAATTATGTTACGGCATCTGAGAAATATGATGGAAAGACTTCTCCTGAAATCATGAAGATTTATAATGCTCTTGATTATAACGAGGATACCAAAGTTTACGGTAACAATACCAAGCCGGTTGAATGGATCAGAATTCACAATTTACCTGATCTGGCTTACTTCAATCACTCACAACACGTTGCGGTAGCAGGAATCGAATGTCAGAAATGTCACGGTCCGATCCAAACCATGGAAGAAGTTTATCAATATTCTCCACTAACCATGAAATGGTGTATTAACTGTCACAGGGAGACCGAAGTTAATCATAAGGACAATCCTTATTATGATAAGCTGATTGCTGCACATGATAAATTGAAAAAAGGTGAAAAGGTTACAGCTGCTGTATTAGGCGGACTGGAGTGTGCAAAGTGTCACTACTAATTAGAATAATTTTAAAATAACATACGTATACTTTATATAGCTTGAATGGAAAGCAATAAAAAATACTGGAAAGGTTTAGAAGAGCTGCAGAACACAAAGGATTTTGTTGAAAAAAACAAAAACGAGTTCGCTGAACCACTTCCTATGGAAGAAGTTCTGAATGAAGCCGGTTTAAGTACCGTAACTCCACGTCGCGACTTTTTGAAGGCGCTTGGATTTGGTTTGGGAGCAGTTACTCTTGCTGCTTGTCAGACAACTCCGGTTCATAAGTCAATTCCTTATTTGGTTAAACCTGAAGAAATAGTACCTGGTATTCCAAATTACTATACTTCTACTTTCAATGGACACAGCGTTCTGGTTAAAACCCGTGAAGGTCGTCCGATTAAGATTGAAGGAAATCCGAATTGTATTTTGAGTAAAGGAAGCCTGGATGCAAAAGGACAAGCCTCTGTGCTTGATCTTTATGATGTTTCCAAGCTGAAAAATCCTGTTCTGAATGATTCTGAATCAAGCTGGGCAAAAATTGATGAGTACGTAAAAGCTGAGCTTGCTAAGATCAAAGCAGGTGGCAAGAAAATTCGTATCGTATCTAATACAGTTAATAGTCATTCGACTAAAGCAGTTATTGCCGACTTTACTACTCAATATCCAAATACAAAACACATTCAGGTTGATGCGGTTTCTTATACCGGTATCATCAAAGCAAATGAAAATAGTTTTGGTAAGGCAGTTCTTCCAAAATATCGTTTTGACAGAGCAGATCTTATCGTAAGTTTCGGAGCTGATTTTCTGGGTACCTGGATCTCTCCTGTAGAGTTCAGCCGCCAGTATACTTCCAAAAGAAATAACACTGCCCTTCAAGGCAAAAAAATGTCCCGCCATATCCAGTTTGAGACTGGAATGAGTTTAACAGGTACCAATGCTGATGCGCGTCTTCCATTGAAGCCATCAGAAGAAGGTATTGCCCTATTGAATTTATATGCTGCCTTAGGCGGTGCGGTTACAGGCACAAAACCTCTTGCAAATAATCCGAATGCAGAAAAAGCGATTGCATTAACTGCTAAAGAATTAACTGCAGCAAAGGGAAGAGCACTGGTAATCAGCGGTTCAAATGATGTTTCTACTCAGATCGTTGTAAATGCGATCAATTCAATCCTGGGAAGTTACGGTACCACAATTGATCTTGATAATCCATCTTACCAGTACGCTGGAAATGATGCTGAGTTCGCTGAGTTCGTTAATGAAATGAACCGTTCTGAAGTAGATGCGGTTTTCTTCCTGAATACAAATCCTGCCTACGAGTTCAATGATTCCAAAGCGTTTACAGATGCTCTTGCAAAAGTAAAACTGCGTGTTTCTTTTGCCGATCGTAAAGATGAAACATCTTCACTATGTCAGGTTATTGCTCCTAATCATCATTATCTTGAGTCATGGGGCGATTCAAATCCTGTAGAAGGATATTATACCATTGTTCAGCCTGCTATCAACCCTGTTAATAATTCACGTAATGCTGAGCAGGGTCTGTTGATCTGGTCTGAAGGCGCTGTTACTGATTACTATCAGTATATCCAGAATAACTGGGCAAAAACAGTTCTTGCTCAATCTGGTACAAGCTGGAAAGATTTATTACAAAAAGGTTCTGTTAGTCTTCCTGAAAGATCAGCAGGAACTTATACTTTCTCCCGCGAACTTGATTCAGTAGTACAGACTATCCTTGCCGAAAGCAGTACACTTGCAAAAGGTGGTGATAATGCTGTTGAATTACATATTTATCAGAATGTTTCAATTGGTGACGGTAAGTCGGCCAATAACCCATGGTTACAGGAATTACCTGATCCGGTTTCAAAAGTAACCTGGGATAACTATGCTGCTATCAATGCGAAGTTTGCAGAAAAATTGGGTATTTCACAAAATGATCTTGTAGAGATCAAAACTGATAAATACACGATTACTTTGCCGGTACTTATACAGCCTGGTCAGGCTTATGGAACTGTTTCAGTAGCTCTTGGTTATGGCAGAACTAAAGCCGGAAAAGCCGGATCTGAAGTTGGTAAGAATGCTTATCCATTCCTGCGTTTGGTAAATGCAACTTTCCATACTGCAGCCGCTGCGAGCCTTTCAAAAGCTTCTGGTACTTATGAGCTTGCTCAAACACAAACACATCATTCAATTGAAGGTAGGAATATCGTTCGCGAGACTACCTTAAAAGATTACCTGAAAGATCCTAACTCTGGAACGGGTCATGCTCACGTAAATCACTATGATTTATGGAATGAGTATGAGCAGCCCGGACATGCCTGGGTGATGGCAATCGACCTGAATGCCTGTACAGGTTGTGGTGCATGTATCGTAGCTTGTAATGCCGAAAATAATATTCCTGTTGTTGGACGTGATGAGGTTCGCCGTCGTCGCGAAATGCACTGGATCCGTATCGACCGTTACTATACCGTTAATGAAGGTGGAAATAAAGTAACTGAAGAGAAAGAAGTTGAGAAACTAGAGAACATTGATAACGTATCAGTTATACATCAGCCAATGATGTGTCAGCATTGTGATCATGCTCCTTGTGAAACTGTTTGTCCGGTTTTAGCAACTGTACACTCTTCCGAAGGTTTGAACCAAATGGCTTATAACCGTTGTATTGGAACACGTTACTGTGCGAACAACTGTCCGTATAAAGTACGTCGTTTCAATTGGTTTAACTACTGGAATGATTCACGTTTCGATAATTACATGAACAATGAGTTTACACAGCTTGTGTTAAACCCTGATGTTACTTCCCGTTCAAGAGGGGTAATGGAGAAATGTTCAATGTGTGTTCAGCGTATTCAGGCAGGTAAGCTTCAGGCTAAATTAGAGAAGCGTACATTGAAAGATGGTGATGTTAAAGTTGCCTGCCAGCAAACATGTCCTACCAACGCAATCATATTTGGTGATGGAAATGATCCTGAATCTGAAGTTTCAAAAGCACTGAAAAGTGAGCGTACATACTATGTCCTGGAAGAGCTTAACGTTAAGCCGGGTGTAGGATATCAAACAAAAGTTAGAAATACTGTAGAGGTTTAATACAAGAAATAAAAAAGAATATGTCATCTCATCACGAGTCTATACTTAGAGAACCCTTAGTAACCGGTGAAAATATTACCTATTCAAAGGTCACCGAAGATATATTGGTTCCTGTAGAAAATAAGCCAAATAAAGCCTGGTGGATTGGTTTCATTGTTTCCGCCCTTGGTGCAGGACTTTGGGTATTCTCTGTTAGCTGGACCTTCTGGTTTGGTATTGGCGAATGGGGTTTGAATAAAACAGTTGGATGGGCTTGGGATATTACCGGTTTCGTTTGGTGGGTAGGTATTGGTCACGCCGGTACGCTTATCTCGGCGGTATTGCTCCTGTTCAGACAGAACTGGCGAAATTCAATTAACCGATCTGCAGAGGCAATGACCATTTTTGCCGTTATCTGTGCTGCTACCTATATTATTTCGCACATGGGTCGTCCATGGTTGTTTACCTGGGCACTTCCGCTTCCAAATCAGTTTGGATCATTATGGGTTAACTTTAACTCACCGCTTGTTTGGGACGTATTTGCAATCTCAACATATTTCTCTGTTTCATTGGTGTTTTGGTATACAGGATTACTTCCTGATATAGCAACTATCCGTGACCGTGCAGTGGGTACCCGTCGTCGTGTTTATTCTATTTTATCTTTCGGATGGAATGGTTCAGTAAAAACCTGGCAGCGTTTTGAGTTAGTATCCCTGATATTAGCAGGTGTTTCAACTCCTCTCGTACTTTCAGTACACACGATCGTATCCATGGACTTTGCAACATCACTGGTTCCGGGATGGCATACTACTATCTTCCCTCCATATTTTGTTGCAGGGGCGATCTTCTCTGGTTTTGCGATGGTTCAAACCTTATTGCTTATTACCCGTAAGGTGATGAACTTTGAAAACTACATCACCATGTTCCACATTGAGTCGATGAATAAAATCATCATTCTTACCGGATCGATTGTGGGTGTAGCTTATCTAACTGAATTATTTATTGCCTGGTACTCAGGAGTTGAATATGAGCAGTATGCATTTTTAAACAGGGTTAGCGGACCATACTGGTGGGCTTACTGGATCATGATGACCTGTAACGTAATTTCTCCGCAATTGTTCTGGTTCAAAAAGATTCGTACAAGTATTGCATTATCCTGGTTATTATCGATTGTAGTGAATATCGGTATGTGGTTCGAGCGTTTCGTAATTATCGTAACCTCATTGCACCGTGATTACCTTCCATCAAGCTGGGTTATGTTCTACCCAAGCTGGGTTGATGTCGGCGTATTCATCGGATCGATAGGAGTATTCTTTACTTTATTCCTTCTTTTCCTCAGAGTGTTACCGGCTATTGCAATGGCAGAGGTTAAACTATTGCTGAAGAGTTCAAGTGATCAGGCTAAGAAGAAATTGATCGCCGAGAAAGCTGTTGATAGCGGAGAGGCTGAGTACTACCTCGAATCTCTTGAAAAGTATGATAGTGTTTCTCCAAAAGTTGCTGAATTCCAAAAAGTTTAAAGATGAGTAATATAAAATATATTTTAGGTCATTTTGAGGATCCGGATGATCTGATGCACGGGATAGACAAACTGCAGGAGAATAGCGTAAGTATTTACGATGTGTATACTCCGATGCCAATCCACGGTATTGAAGATAAATTAGGAATTAAAAGATCGAGGCTTGGTAAGGTAGCTTTTGGTTTCGGTCTGACCGGTACTATCACTGCGATATCCATGATAACTTATATGCTGGTTATTGACTGGCCAATGAATATTGGTGGTAAACCACATTTTGCATTCCCTGATTTTATTCCAATCATGTTCGAGTTAACTGTATTGTTTGCAGCTTTCGGAATGGTAGGAACTTATTTCTTTGCAAATCACCTGGCTCCTGGTCGTGCTCCCAGAGTAATGGACCTTAGAGCAACCAATGATAGATTTGTGATTGCGATTGATGCAAGAACAAACACATCGCATGATCAAATAGATAACATTTTAAAAGAAGCAGGTGCTGTTGAAATTAAGCACAACGAAAGGAAATATGTTAGTTATGAATAAGCGCCTAATAATTTGTACCGCTTTTTTAACTGTAGCCGCTGTTACGGTTATTTCTTCCTGTTCAAATAATAGAAGTACGGGGCTTGAATTTGCCCGTAATATGTATGACCCGATTGGATATAATCCGGATCAGCCAAATAAGAACTTTAAGGACGGTAAAACTGCTCAGAATCCACCTGCCGGTACTACGCCTGTTGGATTCGATAAATATGATATTTATCCTAACACTCTTGAAGGCTATCAGGCAGCAAGTGCAGGGATGGCAAATCCAATTCCAGTGAGTGTAGCCACGCTTGAGCAGGGAAAAACATTGTATTTAAATATGTGTTCTCATTGCCATGGTCTTGAAGGAAAGGGTGATGGTTCTATCGTTAAACTTGGTAAATTTCCTGCTCCTCCTTCGTATTCAACCGGAAACTCTTCAAGAGGTGGTAGTATGAAGGATCTTACAGATGGTAAAATTTATCATACAATTACACACGGTGTTAACCTGATGGGTCCACACAAATCGCAATTATCCCCGGAGCAACGGTGGAAAGTTGTTATGTACGTTCACGAATTACAAAAATTACAATAGTCAATTGCTAAAACCAGATGGGAAATCATAATCATACTCATAATTTCACGGAACAATTTACATTTTCTGGAAAATTAAAAACCTGGACCTTAATAGCAATAGTGGTTGGAATTCTTGCTACAGCTTTTGGTTTACTAACAGGTCAGCAGGAACGTACTTTCGCTAACCTGCTCTTAATGGCATATTACTTTACCTGCGTTTGCGCAACGGGTTTATTCTTTCTGGCATTGCAGTATGTGGCACAGGCAGGATGGGCAACCGGTTTGTTAAGGATACCGCAGGCGATGTCAAGAGTGCTTCCTATTGCCTCTCTAGTATTATTTGCAGTGGTTGCAGCAGGTTTATTAACACACAATTTATATCATCACTGGAATGGTGAGGGTCTTACTGACCCTAACAGTCCTAATTATGATGAACTGATTGCTGGAAAAGCAAGTTTTCTTAATGTGCCTTTCTTTTTAACCAGACTTGCAGTATTTCTTGGAGCATACAGTTTCTTTGCCTGGTTGTTTGCTAAATACACCAAAGCACAGGAATTAGAAGGCGGACTTGTTTATCATGATAAAAACTTTAAGTGGTCGGCCATATTCCTGATCGTATTTGGATTTACTACTCCGATCTGGGCATTTGATACCATCATGTCATTGGAAGCTCACTGGTTCTCAACCATGTTCGGTTGGTATAACTTCGCAGCAATGTGGGTTAGCGGACTTTGTGTGATTACTCTACTGATAATCTTTATGAAAAAGGCGGGTTATTTGACCTGGATCAATGAGAATCATTTACATGATCTTGGTAAATTTATTTTCGCATTCTCCATTTTCTGGACTTATGTATGGTTCTCTCAGTTTGTTCTGATCTATTATGCAAACATGCCTGAGGAAACAGTATATTTTTACAAGCGCTGGGAGCCTGAGTATCTTCCATGGTTCTGGTTAAATATCATCATTAACTTTGTAGCACCATTGCTGATTCTGATGTCAAGAAATTCCAAGCGTCAAATGAATACACTAATGGTTGTATGTATCCTGCTTTTATGTGGTCATTGGCTGGATTACTACATGATGATTATGCCAGGAACTGTTGAGTCTCACAGAGGTTTTGGTATAATTGAGATTGGAATAGCCATTGGATTTGTAGGGCTTTTCACATTCCTTACATTAAACCAGTTAACTAAGAAGTCATTGGTAACAACAAATCATCCTTTCCTTCAGGAAAGTATCAATCACCAGATTTAAACACAGTTCTTAATAGCTAAAAGAAAATTTACGAATAAAATGAGGTTAAGAGAAATTTTTAATATCAGGACTGTAGCTGCATTACTTGTTATATGCACTCTTACTGTAACTAACAGTGTAACATACGCGCTGGTTCAGGATTCTACAATCAGTTCAACAACTGCAGCAATTGATACAGCAGTAAAAGCTGCTTCAGCTGAACTGGCACCATCATCTGCTCCTTTGATTAGTACAGCTGTTGATACTGTAGCAAGATACAAGAACATGCAGCCTATCGCTGAAACAAAGGATTATTCAGAATCCTACAAATCAGCTACCTATTATGTTTTAATGTTTTTCCTTCTATGTGTGTTTATTGCAATAATTGGAAAGATATTAAAGGTGTATGAACTAAGCCGTGAGATGCAGGGTGTAAAATCAAGCATTAATGCACGCAGAATTCAGGGTGTTTTTCTTGGAATTTTCCTGATTTTGGGTTTATATGGTGTTTACTGGTCTTACGCAGTTCAGGGACCAATGAGTATGCATGAATCAGCTTCTGAGCATGGTCTGGATATTGACTTCATGTTTAATACAACCTTAATTTTAACTACGATTGTATTTATTTTAACGCATATTGCTCTTTTCGGCTTCTCATTTAAGTATAGAGGATCTGAAAACAGAAAAGCGTATTTCTATCCGCACAATAACGCACTTGAAAGGATTTGGACAATTATTCCAGCAATTGTTTTAACTGTGCTGGTATTGCTGGGATTCTTTACCTGGAGAGGGATCACCAATGTTTCTCCTGAGGATCAGAAGAAAGCGATCAATATTGAGGTTACCGGTGAGCAGTTCAAATGGAGCCTTCGTTATGCGGGTTCTGATAACCAGATTGGAACCCGTAATTACAAATTGACTACACCAACCAACGGACTTGGAATAGATTTTAAAGATCAGAAGAGCTGGGATGACAAACTTACAAGTGAGATCGTGATTCCTGTAAATAAAGCGGTTCGCGTAATCATTAATTCTAAGGACGTTTTACACAGTTTCTATCTGCCTGATTTTAGGGTACAGATGAATGCTGTACCTGGAATGGCTACTTCATTCCAGTTTACACCCCGCCTTACCACAGCTCAGATGAGAGAGAAGAGAAATAATCCGAAATACGATTATGTTCTTCTTTGTGCGAAGATTTGTGGAGCAGGACATTATAATATGCAGACTAAAGTAACAGTGGTTTCTGAAGCTGAATACGCTACATGGCTTGCTAAACAGCCTTTATATTATAATGATGATGTTAAAAAAGAACTTCAGATGGTTGAAAATGCCAAAACTGAAGAAGTGAACAAAATAGCTTTAAATACAAATACTATTAAAAACTAATTATGGCAAGCACTGCAATACACGATTCAGCCGTACTTCACCAACACGACGATCACGGTCACGATCACGGACATCATAAAGAAACATTTATTACTAAGTACATCTTTAGTCAGGATCATAAAATGATCGCCAAGCAATTCCTGATCACAGGTATAGTAATGGCAGTCGTTGCTATGATTCTCTCTATTCTTTTCAGGTTACAATTAGCATGGCCTGATGAGAGTTTCCCATTATTAGAAACATTCCTGGGCGAAAAGTGGGCTGAAGGGGGTAGAATAAAACCCGATTTTTATCTGGCCATTGTGACAATACACGGTACTATGATGGTATTCTTTGTATTAACTGCCGGATTGAGCGGTACCTTCAGTAACCTGCTTATTCCTCTTCAATTAGGTGCAAGGGATATGGCTTCGCCTTTCCTTAATATGCTCTCTTACTGGTTATTCTTCACTTCATGTGTAATCATGATGTGTTCTTTCTTCGTAGAGAGCGGACCAGCAAGTTCCGGATGGACTGTTTACCCTCCTCTGTCTGCATTGCCGAAAGCTATTAGTGGATCGGGAACTGGTATGACGCTATGGTTAATCAGTATGGTATTATTCGTGGCATCATCGCTTATTGGTGCATTGAACTATATCTCTACAATTCTAAATATGCGTACCAAAGGTATGGATATGTGGAAAATGCCATTAACTATCTGGGCTTTCTTCCTTACAGCAATTGTAGGTGTATTATCTTTCCCTGTATTGGTTTCTGCAGTTGTACTTCTGATCTTCGATCGTAGCTTCGGTACCAGTTTTTATCTTTCTGATATTGTAGTAGCCGGACAAATTCTTCCTAATCAGGGTGGTAGTCCGGTTTTATGGCAGCACTTGTTCTGGTTCTTAGGTCACCCTGAGGTATATATCGTAATTATGCCAGCATTGGGTATCACTTCAGAGGTAATTGCTACCAATTCAAGAAAGCCAATTTTTGGTTACCACGCGATGGTTTATTCTCTGATTGGTATTACTGTATTGTCGTTCATTGTATGGGGACACCATATGTTTGTAACGGGTATGAATCCTTTCCTTGGAGGGGTATTCATGATTACAACCTTAATTATTGCCGTGCCTTCAGCAGTAAAGACCTTTAATTACCTTGCAACAATCTGGCGTGGAAATCTTCGCTTTACACCGGCAATGTTATTTGCTGTTGGTCTTGTTTCTTTCTTCATCTCTGGTGGACTTACCGGTTTATTTTTAGGAAATGCGGCTTTGGATATCAATCTTCATGATACCTACTTCGTTGTAGCTCACTTTCACCTTGTAATGGGTTGTGCGGCTATCTTCGGTATGCTTTGTGGTGTTTACCATTGGTATCCTAAAATGTTTGGTCGTTTGATGGATGAGCGTTTGGGTTATATTCACTTCTGGTTAACCTTTATTGGTGCTTATCTGGTATTCTTCCCGATGCACTTTATGGGTATTGATGGCGTTCCTCGCCGTTACTATGCGTTTACTGAGTTTGCATTCATGCAAGAGTGGTTGACAGTGAATGTTTTCATTACATGGGCAGCAATTATTTCTGCACTTGCTCAGGTAGCATTCCTTTGGAATTTCTTCTATTCTATTTTTTACGGAAAGAAGTCACCACAAAATCCTTGGGATTCAAATACACTCGAGTGGACTGCACCGGTAGAGCATCTGCATGGAAACTGGCCGGGAGAAATTCCTTCAGTACATCGCTGGCCATATGATTATAGCAAGCCTGGTCACCATGCTGATTTTATTCCTCAAACTACTCCTTTTTCTGAAACAATGAGTTCTAATCTGCTCCATGATTTCGAAGGAAACCCTGATGCTGAACATATTCAGCAGGAATGGGATAAGGAGCATGCTTCGGAACGACATACTCCGGAACAGGTTTAAGAAATTAGGTTAATAGTTTAAGCAGGCGATATCTTGATATCGCCTGCTTACTATAATGAATATTCCTTCTGCTATGTCCGCAGAGAAATTACAACGAATGTACCCCCTTCTTTGAAAAGAGGTTTCTGTCGTTAGATTTATCTTAAAATCGGCTCCTTTTTGAAAACAGGGTTGTATTTTAAAATTGTCGGCATTTGATATGAAACAGTGAAACAGAAAATATAGTGAGGAATTTTATATCCGACTTCAATAAATTAATTAAACTAAGGCTGACCCTTACCGTGGTCTTTTCTGCTTCTGTTTGTTTTTTGATGGGTAGCAGATTTCAGGGAGATATTAACTGGATCAACTGGATTATCCTGACACTTGGAGGGTTTCTGGTTACAGGTGCAGCAAATGGATTTAATGAGATCATTGAAAAGGATCTGGATAAATTAATGAGAAGGACTATGGACAGACCGATTCCATCAGGAAAAATGACCACAGGTCAGGCTCTTGTTCTCAGCCTGATTATGGGAATTTCGGGCACCTATCTTTTAGTTAGCCTTAATTTCCCAACTGGTGTGCTGGCTGTTTTTTCGATATTTCTGTATGCATTTGTTTATACCCCAATGAAGCGGAAATCACCAATCGCAGTTTTTATTGGTGCGTTTCCCGGAGCATTCCCTCCATTGATCGGATATTTTGCAGCCTTTAATGAACCTCAGATATCCTGGATTCCAATTATCTTATTTTTGATTCAGTTCGTTTGGCAATTTCCTCATTTCTGGGCAATAGCATGGGTTCTTGATGAAGATTATAAAAGGGCAGGTTTCCGCTTACTTCCGACTACTAAACAGGATAAGACAAGCGCATTGATCACTCTTCTGTCAACTATTATACTTATTCCGGTAAGTTTGATGCCCACAGTTTATTTAATGCCTTCGGGGCAGGCTTTTGGGGGGATTATTTATACAATTATTGCAGTCCTTGCCGGCTTGTTTTTTGCTTGGCAGGCAATTCAACTTTATAATAAAAGAGATGTAGCATCTGCAAAGAAGCTAATGTACACCTCTTTTATTTATCTACCTATAATGCAATTAACCCTGTTATTTGACTTTATAGCAAAATAATTTTATCGAAATGGAAAATTTACAAGTTGAGGATAGATTAAATTTAAAAGCCAAGAAATTTTTAATGTGGCTTTTTATTATTGCTTCTTTTATGATGTTTGCCGCTTTAACAAGTGGTTTTATTGTCTATACCGAAGGAAATGCAGAGCGCGGAATAAAGGTTTTGCTTCCGAAAGCATTTATGTACAGTTCTGTGATCATTATACTAAGCAGTATTACAGCTCATATGGCTTATCTGTCTGCTAAGGGCTTGCAGTTAGGTAAGCAAAAGTTATATATTCTTCTGACGATTTTGCTGGGTATTGCTTTTTTCTATAGTCAGTTCCAGGCATGGCAGGCCTTGTATAATTCAGGTGCCTATTTTGTGAATTATAATGCTTCTCAATCCTTTATTTATGTGTTTAGTGGTGCTCATTTATTGCACGTAATTGTAGGACTATTTTTCCTGATTTATGCGCTGATAGGGGCAATACGCACAATTCCTCAGGTCCGAAATGTGTTCCGGATGGAAGTCGCTTCCATTTTTTGGCATTTTCTTGATATCCTATGGATTTATCTATATGTTTTCTTACTTTTGAATCAATAATAACTCAATATACCATTGTTTAAATGAACACTACTGTATCAAAATTAGATGAAATAAGAACTGACGCCTGGAGCGGCGGGAAGTCGCCTTTTGCTGTAGAATATGGAAAACTCATGATGTGGTTTTTCCTTTTGTCAGATGCATTTACTTTTTCGGCATTTCTGATCTATTACGGAGCTCAGCGCTTCAGTAAAATTAGCTGGCCTGATCCTGATGTAGTATTTCAGTCGATCCCCGGAATAGCCGATCATGGATACCCTTTGGTATTTGTGGGTATCATGACCTTTATTTTGATCATGAGCTCGGTAACAATGGTACTTGCGGTAGAGGCAGGACATCGTAACTCTAAAAAAGAGGTTGTTTGGTGGATGATCGCTACAATCATTGGTGGATTGATGTTCCTTGGATGTCAGGCATTAGAGTGGTCGCACTTACATCATGAAGGTTACTGGTGGGGAAGTTTTCCTGCATCATATACCGGAGTAGATACGGTCGGGGCGCTGCAATTTGCAAACCTGTTCTTTACGATTACCGGTTTCCACGGTTTCCACGTATTTACCGGAGTTTTGATTAATATTATTATTCTGTTTATGGTTCTCGCAAATGTTTTCCAAAAAAGCGGAAGTTATCTTATGGTTGAAAAGGTTGGTTTATACTGGCACTTTGTAGACCTTGTTTGGGTATTCGTATTTACATTTTTCTATTTAGTTTAAAATCCTGATAATCGATATATAATGTCAGCAGAACACACACACGACGAGCATGCTTCTGAGCATGAAGGAATGACCAAGAAAAAAATCTGGCAGGTTTTCTTTTACCTTTTAGGTATTACAGCCGTTGAATTTTTTATTGCACTTTACCTGATTCCTAAGGGTATTGTAGGTCATGGTATCGGTAATTTCGCTTATATAGTCCTTACACTGGTGAAAGCCTTTTACATAGTGGCCTATTTTATGCACCTGAAATTTGAAAAATTTGCACTTAAAACAGGTATTACTGTTTCATTGGTGTTTATTATCTATTTCATTGTACTTATGCTTATTGAAGGGAACTACCAGTTCATTCACATGAATTAATGAGTTTACCCTCTTTTCCTGTAAAAAAAATTCTCATACTGCTGATTTTATTGGCAGTACCAGGCACTTTATATTACCTGTTAAAAGAGAAAGGGCAGAACCGTTATCGCCCCCTGAACATATATGGGGAGAAAAAAGTAGCTTCAACATTTCATACCAAGCGCGGTAAGCAGATTCCGGATACAATCTATCATGTTATCCGGGATTTCAGCCTTCTGAACCAAAATTCAGATACCGTTAAATTCCCTGCAGATAGTAATCAAATTACTGTTGTTAACTTTTTTTATACCCGCTGCCCGCTCTTGTGCAGGGATATGAATAAGGATTTGGCAAGAGTCGCTAAAATGTACAATAACAATCGGTTGATGCGCTTTATTTCTATTAGCGTTGACCCCGATTACGACAACCCGGCAGTACTTGCTGAATACAGTAAACCCTATATAGCAGAAAATAAGAAGTGGGATTTTGTAACCGGTGACAAAGATTTGATTTATTCTCTTGCAAAAACTGATTTCATGGTAGATGCCATTGCTGATACCACCGGAAAGACAAACATCATTCACAGTCCTATGCTTATACTGATTGACCCTCAAAAGCGGATCAGAGGATATTATGATTCAAGCCTGGGACATGAGCAGGTTACCTTATTGAGTGATGAAATTAAATTATTGATTACAGAAGAGCTCAGAAGTATTAAAGTACGCTAGGCCAGGATCTGCTGTTTTCTAAATAGTATTTTATGAATGATAAACTGATTTCAAGAATTATTACAGCAGTATCAATTATTGTTCTGATCGTTGTTGTGATTTTGCAGAGTAAAATTTTAAATATTTTCCCTCAAAAGGAGGCAATTCCATCCTGGGTCTTTTCGCTTCCTTTACTAAATGCTATTATTAACGGTACATGCAGTATTTTACTTCTTTTATCCCTTTATTTCATCAAGAAGAAGGATATTAAAACACATAAGAACCTCAATATACTTACGTTTATCCTATCTGCATTATTTCTGGTATCCTATATCATATTTCATGCAACCGGAATTAAAACTACTTATGGTGGTGTAGGCGCCATTCGGACTGTTTATTATATTATTCTGATAACTCACATTATTCTGGCAGCAATTGTTTTACCGCTGGTATTATTCAGTTTTCAGAAGGGTTTGCAAATGAAGGTTGAGGAGCATAGGAAACTGGTACGCTGGACCTATCCGATATGGTTATATGTTACTGTTAGTGGCGTTATCGTCTATCTTATGATATCGCCTTATTATTCTTTTTAGTTCAGGTCTAAAATGGCTTGATTTAATCAGCAGACTGTAAACTTAAGTCCGATTCAAATAGTATCATTATTAAAATTCTCGCATTTGGCGTATATTTACATCATGAAAAGGCTTAGAATAGCAATTATTGGTTTCATCCTGATATTTTCATGTCTGGGTTCTGCCGAAGTTTCAGCACAGTGCTCAATGTGTACATTAAATGCCGAAAACTCTGTTCAGAATGGTAATACAGAGGGCAAAGGGCTTAATAATGGGATTTTATATCTGTTAGCTGCACCTTATCTGGCTATTGCAGGTGTAGGGTTTCTCTGGTATAAGAAGTACAGACGCAAAAATGTCAATTTAAATATTAAGGATAGTAAGATTAATTTGAATTAGGCTCTGCTTGATTTCCGTTATTTTTCTGATCTCTTAAAATCCAATCAGATTCCTTTTATGGCAAAGACTTCTAAATTTGTTGCTATAGCAACTGCAAAATGTCCCAAATGCAGGAGAGGTAATGTTTTTTCCGGTACACTGTATGGTTTTAATTTTCAGGAAACCAATGAAAGGTGTTCACATTGCGGGATGAAGTTTGAAGTAGAGCCCGGATATTTTTACGGAGCCATGTACGTGAGCTATGCATTTGTAGTTGGCGAAATGCTTAATGTGGGCTTACTCACATATCTGATCACAGGGAATGATACTTCACCCTGGTTATATATTTCAACTATTCTGGGCTCAATTTTATTACTCACACCAATCAACTATCGCTACTCCAGAATAATACTGCTTCATTTGCTAACACCGAAAATTAAATATTACCCCGAATACGATACCGATGATAAACTTAGCAACATTTGACTTCTTAGAAGATCTGGCTGCGAATAATAATCGGGACTGGTTCCAGGCCAATAAATTAAGGCATGATGAAGCCAGAAATAATGTACTTGAATTTGCAGAAAAACTGATCATAAAGCTCTCAAAAATTGATCCTGCTGTATCCTCAGAACTTGACCCAAAGAGCTGTGTGATGCGAATCTACCGGGATGTTCGGTTTAGTAAAAACAAAACTCCATACAAAACCAATTTCGGTGCCGGATTTTCGGAGAATGGCAAGAATTTTAAAGGAGCAGGCTATTATTTACATATCCATCCTGAACAATCATTTCTTGCGGGTGGTTGCTGGATGCCGGAAGGGGATATGCTTAAGGCCATCCGTCAGGAGATTGATTATAATGGTGCTGATTTTCATGAAATTATTGATGATAGGGCTTTTAAAAAATATTTCGATGCTCCTGATTCTGAGTATAAATTAAAGACTCCTCCAAAAGGGTACCAACCCGACCATCAGGATATTGAATATTTAAAGCTTAAAAGTTTTACTTTTAGCCATGCGTTGACAAGAAATGAACTTACAGGTTCAAATGCTGTTGATGAGGTGTGTGATGGATTTATACGATTATACCCTTTTATTGCGTTTTTGAGAAATGCGGTATCATAAAATCATTTTTGTATGAGGAAAACTAGTTATTCTGTAATTACCCTGTTTTTATTTATTGGTTTATTTGCTTCATGCGTTGTCATGTCGCCAAAGAAGTATAATGCAATAATCGCTCAAAAGGATTCACTTTCACTCGGCTGGGAAAACGCAAGGATGAAAATTACTTCCCTGGAAGAGATCATTTCAGGGTTAAAATCAGATAGTACTCTTCTTCAGGCCAAAATTACAGATCTGGAGGATAAAATTAAGGGCATGAATGATAGTTTTACTTCATTGCGTTCTAATTCCTCTTCAGAAATAAGTAAGCTGGAGGCTAACCTCAAAAAACTTGAAGCTGATCTGCAAAAACGTGAAGCCAGATTGAGGGAAGTTGAAGACATTTTGCGGAAGAGGGATGAAGCCACTAATGCGCTTAAGAATAAACTTCAAAAAGCATTACTAGGCTTTCAGCAGAGTGGCTTAACGGTGGATATCCGCAACGGGAAAGTCTATGTTTCCTTAACCGATAAATTATTATTCAGCAGTGGTAGTATTGTTATAGATGAGAAGGGGAAACTTGCGCTGCGCGAGCTTGCCAAGGTTCTGAAAACACAGCCAGAGATCAATATTTCTGTGGAAGGACATACAGACAATCAGAGGGTAGTAAATCTAGGTCAGATAAAGGATAACTGGGACCTGAGCGTATTGCGCGCAACTTCAGTAGTTAGATTCTTAACCGAAACCGAGAAAATTGAGAATGGAAGAATTACTGCAACAGGCAAAGGAGAATACCAGCCCATTGAGGAAGGTTCAAGTTCGGAGGTCAGAAGCCGTAACAGACGGATAGAGATAGTACTTTCACCTAAACTCGATGAATTGTATAATCTGATCAAATAAATTTTAAAATTTGATATAATATTCAGCCGAAGCAAAATGCTTCGGCTTTTTATTTTTTGGGTTAAAATGGACTATTAAGATCTTTAAAGAGGGGTAAAACCTGGTCTTTCTCCGAAAGAATGACCTCTTCCGCTGCAATACCCCAGTCAATATTCAGTTCAGGATCATTCCATACAACACCAAATTCTGAATTCTTATTGTACAGACTGGTTACTTTATAAGTAAAAATGGTATCATCTTCAAGGGTGACAAAACCATGCAAAAATCCGGGTGGTACCCATAGCATCCGGTGGTTATCTCCGGATAACTCAACAGTAACATGCTGTCCGTAGGTTTCTGAAGTTTTACGAATATCTACAGCTACATCAATAACCCTTCCCTTTATTACTCTTACCAGTTTGCCCTGAGCATGCGGATCAGATTGCGCATGCAGCCCTCTTAAAGTTCCCTTTTGGGAGAGAGACTGATTATCCTGTACAAAACCGGCATCAATTCCGGCTTCTTCGAAATTTCGCTTACTGTAACTTTCGTAAAAATATCCCCGGTCATCTTTCCAGATCTTTGGTTCTACAATTAGCAGATCCTTGATTTTTGTTTTTATAAAGTTCATTCAGCCTCAATAAATTCCATTAATGTACTAAATACTACAAATTTATTCAGGAACTCTGCCGGAACATTAGTCTGCAGTTGATTAGGGTGTATTTGCAAGTATTCATTGTATTTTTCAACTGAGTCGGCAATGTACTGTACACAATAGGTAACTCCTTCGTTTGGTGAGTCCAAAACCTTCAGAACCCTGTAAGAAATAAAAAAGCCTGTGCTCATCAATTCCTTCAAATGCTCATTCCTCAGCCATTTGAGCCAATTTGCATGAATTTGCTCATCCAAAATAATAGTGACATTATATAAGATCATGCTGCGAAGATAGGAATTGAGTTTTGAATAGTTTATCCAAAAACTTAACCCAGTTTATCTCCTCTAAGCTGACGAAAGCGTTTTCTGGCTTCAATGATGTATAAACTGCCGGAATAATCATTTATTATTTTCTGATATAGCTCGATTGCCTTCCCGGGTTGGTTGAGCTTTGTTTCATAAATATCAGCAAGCATGAAAATTGCATCATCACCCCAGAGCTCTGAACTATAATTATCTATTATAGCCTGCAATTGAATTACGGCCTGCTCAAAGTCATTGGAACTTATAAATATTTTCGATTTTGCAATTAAAATATCATCAGCGAGTGAATTTGAAGGGTATAGAATATTAATGCTGTCTAAAATTTCCAATGCTTTTTCCGGCTGATTTTTAAAGATATTGAGTTCTGCTTCCGAATATTTTTTCAACGCGACGGTGTCACTCTCATTTTGTAAGTTATCAGAAATGAGCAGACTTAAATTCAGGGCATCATTGGCAATTAACTGCGAGGTCGAACTTTTTAATACGTCAAGCTGAGCTTTTGCCCAGGGAAAGTCCCCCTGAAAATAAGCTAGTCTGGCGTTTTTATATCTGGCTTCCTGTCCGTAAACTTCATTTGGGAAAGACTTTTCTACCTGCCCATAAATCAGGGCAGCTTCCCAAACCTCTCCCGATAATGTATAAATATCTCCAAGTTCTAATTTTGTTTGTGCAATTATAATGGGTGTTATGCCGGGTAGTTCCAGAAGTTTTTGAAGTTGTACGGCTGATTCTGCTGGTTTTTTCAGGTAAAATGCCTGCAGATTGGCAAGCTGCCTGATTGCGAAGGCAGTACCTGAACTTCTGCCGAATTCCTTTAGTAATGACTCGTAATCACTTTCAAGAGTTAGCAAATTAGCTTTATCTAACTTGCCGCTGGTCAGTTGTTTGGCTTTTAAATTCAGCAGTTCGATTTTTGCCGCAATATAGTACCTGCTTTTTTCTCCTTTAGCAACCAGATAATTCAGTGCTTCAATTCCCTGTTCATAAGCCTGATTTGAAACCAGTAATCTCGACAGATCAAACACTCTCGCACCATCTTCTTTAAGTCTGCGGTCAAGTGCAAGAGTTTGTCGCAAAGCCATATCAAAGTCTTTTTGCTGCACATATTGCCAGGCCAGAAACTCAGTTAGAACTACATTTTGAGCATCTTTTTGCAGGCGACGTAAGATTGCTGTTTTAAGGAGATCAAAGTCATCTTTATCTTCCAGAATATTGCCTAATACATTTTGAGCTTGCTGTAATGCTTCGGGATTTATGCTCAAAAGTAATAAGTACTCCTGGATAAGCATTACCTTATCTTTTCTGTAACGATATAGACTTAAGAGATCATAAATAAATGACTTTTCATCGTTTAAAATTTTTCGTCCATTTAAAAAGGTCTTGATCGAAAAATCATAAGCTTCTGCCCTGTAAAAGGTTATTGCGAGATCTTTTATCGCAAATTCATTGGCTGGAAGATTTTTAATCAGATTATTATACAGCGCAATTGATTTTTCCTGTTCACCCCGTTCCTGGAAAACTCTGCCCAGATCAACCGGATAATTAAAATTTTCAGGATTATTCTTTTGAAGAACGCGAGCCAGCTTTTCTGCTTCGTCAAACTTTTTTAACCGGAGTAAACAACTGAAATAGGGGTCGTAATAACTCGCATTTTTTGTTCTGTTGAACAGCTTTTCATACAGTATTGCAGCCTTTTCATAGTTGCCAGACTGGAAATATTGCACAGCCATAGCCTCATCAGTATTTAGCTGAGCTTTCAGTTCTGAAGTGACAGATATAATCAATAGCAGAAGCAGAAATTTTTTCATCGAACCGGGCTTGTTAAAATTCTAAGATCAATATGAATAAATTATATGGGGAATATCAATTTTTTGATTCCTATTAAAGTTCGCTTTAATCAGGTACAATTTAGACAAAAAATCACTTGTAGTTTAAATGTTACGATTCCATTCAACTACTTAAAAATGTATTTACTAACTTGACTGATTAGTTGAGGAATTAGTCTGTTTGTTTTCTTGATGGCCTTAAAAACCTTATTTTGTCTGTTTTGTTGCATGTTTTTAAACCTTGCCTCAAAATTTGAATTTAATTTTATAATAGAATGCCGGGATCTAAAATTTATTTCTTCTGTTTTGTTCTTGCCACTTTGGTGTCATGTAATATGGAAAAAGCGACGAAACGGATACCGATAGAAAATTTTTTCAATGTTCCCATCAATACTTCTTATCTGGTTTCACCCGATGGGAAATATATATCTTATCTAAAGCCGGATAATAATAGAATTCATATTTATGTTGAAACGCTTGATGGAAAAACTACTACCCAGCTAACCTGCGATTCTAACCGGAGTATTGCCAATTATTTCTGGGCTAGTAATAATGAGATTCTATATTTAAAGGGGGCCTCCGAAAATATGGATCCAGGTCTGTTTGCAGTTAACATTGATGGTAACAACAAACGGGAGTTGCTTTCATTCCCAAATACCAAAATCAGACTAATTTCTTCAGGGCCGGTTAGTGACGGTCAGGTGCTTGTTTCACTAAATAAACGTGATTCAACCGTTTTTGATGCCTACCGGTTAAATATGAAGACCGGGAACTTGTCTTTATTATTCCAAAACCCTGGGAACATCACCAAGTGGTACTCTGATCCTGCCGGAAAGTTAAGAATGGCTATTGCAAGTGATGGAGTTAATGAAACATTATTATACCGTGATAGAGAGAGTCAGAATTTCAGAAGTGTTTTAACAAATAATTTCAAGACAAGTATTTCTCCCATTAGTTTCAGCGCAGATAATAGTTGTATATATGCTTTATCGAATAAAAATCGGGATAAAATGGCATTGGTGGAGTTGGATTGTGTAACCGGGAAAGAACACCGCGTTATTTACAGTAATCCTTTGGTTGATGTCTCTGAAGCGATTTACTCTGTAAACAGAGACAAATTGATTTATGCCGGTTTTGAGACCTGGAAAAAGGAGCGTCACTATCTTGATGATACCTTTAAGGCCATTTTTAAAAAGCTTGAGAAATTGCTGCCAAACACAGAAATTGTGATTGCCAGTTCAGACTCATTAGAAAAGAAATTTATTGTCAGAACCTACACAGACCGTAATCCCGGATCCTTCTATTTATATTCAATAGATGATGATAAGCTGGTTAAGCTGAGTGATGTAAACTCATCCCTGAAAGTAGAAAATATGGCAGAAATGAAACCCATCAGCTATAAAACCAGGGATGGACTGACTGTATACGGGTATTTAACTCTTCCCAGGGGGATGCCTTCAAAAAATCTTCCGGTAATTGTCATGCCTCATGGGGGGCCGGACACAAGGAATAGCTGGGGTTATAACTCTGAAGTTCAGTTTCTTGCAAGCCGGGGTTATGCGGTTTTCCAGGTTAATTTCAGAGGTTCAAAAGGCTATGGAAAGGATTTCTGGATTGCAGGCTTTAAGGAATGGGGTGCTAAGATGCAGGATGATATAACTGATGGGGTTCACTGGCTGATTGAGCAAAAGATTGCAGATCCATCAAGGATTGGGATTTATGGTTTCAGTTTTGGAGGATTCTCGGCACTTCACGGACTGATGTCGAGTCCTGAACTTTATAGGTGCGGGGCTTCTTACTCAGGCTTCACTAATTTATTTACCTATTTTAAGGATATACCACCCTATTTCAGACCTTATTTACAGATGTATTATGAAACTGTGGGTAATCCTGAAACTGATGCGGATTATTTCAGAGCAGCATCGCCTGTTTTTCATACAGATAAAATAAAAGTACCGGTTTTAATTGCTCAGGGTGCAAGAGATCCCCGGGTTAATATGAATGAAACCCATCAGTTTGTAAAGGAGTTAAAAAAGAAGAAGGTACCTGTTACTTATATCTTTAAAGAGGGAGAAGGGCATGTTTTCAGAAACAATGAAAACCGGCTTGAATTTTATAAGAAACTTGAAATATTCCTCGACCAGAATCTAAGCAGGGAATAGCCGGATGCAGGAGTATCAGTATATATACCGCAAAAACTTCACGCTGGTTGTAATTTTCCTTATTCTCATCACCTCTGCGATGGCTGGTGCCTTTTTCCTCGCCTATAATCTGACATCAAAGTACGTAGAGAATGAATTCGCATCTCAGAAAATTGATGTGCTCGAAGAAACAGTGAAACCTTACAATGATTTCTTCCAAAATAAAATACCTGAAATTTCTTTTTATCAGGGTTATTTGGATTCGGCCCAAACCTCTAAATACATTGATACTATCTTTAGAAAATTTCGCTTTGTTGAACGGGTCATATTTTATGATGCGGAAATAAGTAATCATAAAATTCCGGATGGAATCAGGGTGAACAATTTTTCTATGGGGCCAAAGTCTGTCTATCAGTTTGGCAGGGATATATCCAGGGACTCGATTTTGCTTTATAAAAATGATCGCCCTGACTCCTTATTTATCTTAAAAACAGGGGATGAGTTCAACAAAATGGCAATTAAGTTCAGCGGCTTTATTGAGCTGGCTGATACTGCACAGGCATTGAATGATGACGATCGATTTAGTGTTTTTTACAGTATCAGGTCAAACAGGATCACCTTTATGAATATTCCCAGACGCGAGGAAATAAAGGTCTATAAGGATCTGATGTATAAAAAGAGACCGAGCTCTCCGGTTTATGAAATGGATATGCTTACATTTTACCTGAATCCACTGAAGCTCGAAATTATTAATTCACATCCCGAATTATACCAGTATATCAGTATTAAGCCTCTGGTTTATGAATCGCTTGAAAATGACTCAGGCTTTATGGAAAATGATCTGCCCTTATCCGGACCTTTCTCAGACTATAAATTATACTTCAGCTCAGGCAAGGACTTTTTAAGAAAAGAAGTCAATTCCCGCTTCAGACCTATCGCCGCTGGTTTATTTATTATCTATTTTGTGCTGGTACTTATTGCGTATCTGATCTTCAGAAACCTGAATATCAACAGTAAACTCTTCAAGCTGCAGTATGATTTTATTAATAATCTCACACATGAATTTAAGACTCCTGTCAGCGTTATAAAAATTGCCGGTAATAATATCCGTAGTGCTTCCAAACTGTCGGATCGTGAACGGATACATTATGGCAAGATTCTGGATGAGGAGGCAGATAAGCTTAACGATCTGATGAACAGGCTCTTGTCTTTTGCCCAGATTGAGAATAAAGCCATCAAATTAAAACCCGAGAGCATTAATCTCGAAGTATTCTGTCAGAATATGATTGATAGCTACCAGTTAAAATACCCGGGTTTCGACATAGAATGTGATATTAAAGATGTTGAGTATTTTAATTCGGATCCTGTCCTTTTGGGAAGTATCTTTCAGAATCTGATCGATAATGCTTTTAAATACTCCAGCCCCGACAACAAGGTTCTAAGGATCATTATTCAAAAGGTGAAGAATCGAATAGTTTTTAAATTTTCAGATCAGGGGATTGGAATTCCGGAAAAAGATATCAGGAATATCTTTAAGAAATTTTACAGAGTACAAAATCAATATAATCAGCAGGGTAGTGTAGGATTAGGTTTGGCATTCTGTGCAGAACTGATTAAATTTATGAACGGAACAATTACAATAAAAAGTGTAGTAGGAAAGGGAACAGAGTTTAGAATTGAATTGCCTTACGAAATATAAACATGGGAAAAGAAATCAAAATTGCAGTTATTGAAGATGATGAGAATCTTCGGTTTTTAGTTGTGCACCGTCTTCAAACCGAAGGGTATAAAGTTGTTGAGGCTGCTGACGGCCAGATTGCTGAAGAACTCATTATGAGTGAGGAACCTGATATTGTGTTGCTCGACTGGATGCTGCCAACAAAACAGGGCTCTGAAGTCTGTCAGAATGTTCGTAAACTGGGTTTTGATAATCTGATCATCATGATGACGGCCAAGGCGCAGGATATTGATAAAATTGATGCCTATAATTTTGGTGTTTCTGATTATGTAACCAAACCTTTCAATATGGATGTCCTGGTTGCATTGATTGAAAATAAGGTAAAGTTCTTTATCAATAATGAGAAGACCGAAGTATATAAATTCGGAAACATGGAGCATCATCCCAACACACATTCACTCATGCGCGAGGGAAAGAAAATTGAGCTTACTATACTTGAAAACAGGATTCTTCTGTATTTTTTGAAGAATGCAAATACTGTTATTAATCGTGATGAATTAATGATGGTGGTTTGGGGTTATAATTCTGATGTAAATACACGAACACTTGATATGCATATTGTCCGTTTACGTAAAAAGATTGAGAGCAATCCCGATAGGCCACATTTTATGCAAACTGTCAGAGGTGTAGGTTACAAATTCATCATTGAGTAAAGTTTATGGATTGATTAAATGCTTGGATTATAACTTGCTTAACATTTTCTCAAACCGCTCTCTCCATTCCAATGTCAGTTCTTTCAGATCAACCAGCCTCTGAAGCCATTCTTTGTTTTCAGGGTCATGATATCTTACAAAATTTACATTCATCACTGATATCTTTTCAGGATGTGAGCTAAGATGGATCAGCTTGTCGGTCTTCTTTACCAGGCCTGTTTTGATAGTCCTGAAATAATACCCTGTAAGCCCGGTTTGCTGTAAATGGACAGGGAACTGCTTATAATTGTACCTGATTCCAATCATATAACAAGGACCACGGGGCTCTGAGACTTCTACTATTGCTTCGCCAAGTTGATAACGGTCCCCGATAAAAATATGTTCTTCATTGGCATTTTGACCACTAAGCGTCAAATTTTCCCCAAAAGCTGCAGATTCCAGATCGAATCCAAGTTCTGCCTTCCACTTTTTAAAATGATCAGAATTATAGCAGCATATGGCTTTATCATTTCCGCCATGATGTTTTGTGTCTACGATTATGTCACCAGTAAATCCAGTCATTCCCAGCTCGATGGAATCAGCTGATATAGCTTTTTTGCAGTATGCGGAATATGCTTTCTGATGTTCAGAAACTAATAGCTCAGGCTTGCCGAGTATATTGATTGATGAGATACTGATATTTTTCATCCGTTTATTTATTGTTTTTTAAAGGTGATGAAGCCCGTCCGAACGGCTTGGCCGGGCGGGCCATCATGATTTAATAATCACCCCCCTGTAGTTTGGATAAAATCATGATGGTTTCATAAAATGATTGAGCCACAAAGAAGAAGCATAAAAAATTGAAGGATCATTGTACCATCCAGATACAAAAAGTAATAATATTCATTTTTTTTCCATTTTGATTTGAAGATTAACCATCCGGTAAATATTATAGTTAGGCTCAATCCAAAGAAGTTGGCGTCAAAATGCTCAGTGAAAAGAACCAGTAAAATAATATATGCTCCAAGTAGGCCCTGGCAAATTAACAATGCCCATTTTTCTCCAAATAGTACAGGTATGGTTTTCAATTCATAAAATTTGTCCTGATAGATATCCCGAATATCGAAAGGCACCGTTATTGCAGCAATAAAAAGGAAGCGCTTAGCGATAAGTAATATAGTGTCATTTAATGTAACAGAAATCGCCTGATCATTTTCCATTTCAAGTATCGGGAGTAAAACACAACTCAATGCCCAGACTGATGCAATGAGAAATAGTTTTATTCCCGGAATGTTTCTCAAGCCGAATTTTTTATCATGAATAGTAAACAGCGGAAGATTGTAGGCCACAGATATCAGGGCAAGAGTGAATAGCAAGATCTTAGATGAAGTACTCAGAAATAAACTTAGGGGGATTATTGAAAATACCGAAATGATGCTGATTGTGATCATCAGCCGATAATGGGAAAATATCCACCTGACCCTTGCTGATTTTGAATTCTCTGGATTTTTAGGCTTGGAGAGAACGATGCTGAAATTATAAAGTGCTAAAGTTGAGCTGAAAAGAAGCCCTAATACATACATATCAGGTTTGACTTTTAGCAGCTGATAGGTAACCAAACCCTGAGCTACCGCACAAAGAGCAATAAAAATATTGCTGAATAAAAGAAGGTCGATGCTCTGCCTAAGGTATTTGTTCATAGATAGAACCCGGGATTTTTTCAGGAATCCCCCCGGCGTAACTCAAAGATCGTAATTTCAGGTAAAATTCCAACCCGACCAGGATATCCTAAGAAGCCATATCCCACATTAACATAAAGCTGTTGTAATCCTTCTTTATAGTGTCCCGCCCATTCTTTATAAACGTATTGCGCAGGGCTCCACTGAAAGTTATCAGTTACCAGGCCAAACTGCATACCGTGTGTGTGGCCACTGAACATCGCGTCAATCTGAGGATATTCTGGTAAAACCTGTGCCCGCCAGTGTGATGGATCATGTGACAGCAATAACTTTACAGGTACATCATCAGTATCTTTTACCGCCAGATCCATACGACCATACTTCGCAAAGCGGCCAACGCCCCAGTTTTCTATGCCTAAAATTGCAATCTCATCGCCATCAATCTTTAACCTGCGGTTTTCGTTAAGTAAAAGATCCCAGCCCATGTTTTTATGTGTCTGCTTAACATCTGCCAGATTTTTAATTTTAGCAGCCGAAGGTCCCTGTCCGTAATGATAATCCCCATAGTCATGGTTTCCAAGCACAGAGAAAACCCCAAGAGGAGCTTTCACTTTCGAGAAGATGTCCTGGTAATCATACATTTCGGAAGCAACATTATTTACCAGATCTCCGGTAAAAAATACCATATCCGGCTTTTCTTTCAGTAACATATCAACGCCACCGATAACTGCCTTACGGTCGTAGAAGCTACCCGAGTGAATATCTGAAAGCTGCCCGAGTTTAATTCCATCAAATGCTTTAGGCAAGTTTGGAAGATAAAGGGTTTTACGTTTTACACGATAATCATAGGCACTTGAAACAACACCGTAGGTGAGGGATGCTAAGGGTATTGCAGCAACCAGAGTCCCGGCTTTAATCAAAAATTCAGATCGGGGTATGGCATTAGTTTTATTTAGCTCAGTGCTTTCTTTTCTTTTTAGCTTCCTGCTGATCCAAACCATTAATCTGCGTAAATCATCAGTAATAAGAAATGGCAGAATAAATATTTTGGATACAAAGGTCAAAAAGAAAACTACCAAAATGATCGATCGGAGGAGGAATTTAATATTGAAAAATATACTTATAAAAACTCCGGCAATCAGCAGAAAGGTATATCCCCACCAGATATAGGTAAATGAAAGATGCTTTTGCCCTTTCCATTTCCAGCTGACAGAGCGTATTGCCCTGTAAATGTAGATATCAATAAGAATCAGTAGAATACTGATAATTATTAATCCAAAAATACGGTTAGCCATTTTTATTTTAAGCTTGAGAACAGGAATTAAAACTGATCCCGGTCTTCATTATATTCATCATCATCCTCAAACTCGGTATTGAAAAGACTGTTAAACATATCATTAAAGCTAAATCCTTTATCGAGGAAGGATTTATTGATCAATGAAAATTCAGACAGTCCATGCAATAAGAACTCCATTAAGAGAATCTGCTGGTTTTTACTTAGAGTCTTGTGAAAAGTTTTTATTACAGATTTTAGTCCGGGTACTGATTCCAGAGCTGCAATATATTCTTCCATTGACAGATCATCAACCAGGCTTATCGTATTACCTGATGCAAACCAGTTGATTATATCTGCATATGGATTCGCTGCTTTTGCTTTCTTAAGCTTTTCAGGATCAGGAAAATAATTGAGCATCAGGGTTTTTATAGCTTTTCCAAGCAAAATATTTGCCACTTTACCCGGACCTTCCAGTTCGCCTTCATATACAAGTTCAATCTTTCCGGTGATTGCAGGAATTACCCCAAGAAAATCCGAAATCCGAACAAATGTGCTGCTTTCACCATTGAGTAACATTCTTCGTTCAGCATTGCTGATCAGATTCTCATATGCAGAGATAGTCAGACGCGCAGAAACTCCCGATTTTTTATCAATGTATTCTGATTCACGTGCTTCAAAGGCAATCTGCTCAACAAGATCCTTTACTAATCCGTCAGCTTCGATAGTGTTTCTTTGCGAAGCCGATAGCCTGGCTTCCTGCTGCGTAATCTTTCTCGAAATGTCAATGCTTTTTGGATAATGCGTTAAAATCTGACTTTCGATTCGGTCTTTGAGAGGGGTCACAATTGCCCCACGATTGGTATAATCTTCAGGATTTGCTGTAAAGACAAACTGAATATCCAATGGCAGACGCAGTTTGAATCCCCTGATCTGTATATCTTTTTCCTGAAGGATATTGAAAAGGGCTACCTGAATTCTTGCCTGCAAATCAGGGAGTTCATTTATCACAAAAATACCACGGTGGGCACGCGGGATCAATCCGAAATGGATTACCCTTTCGTCTGAATAGGTCAGTTTTAAGGTCGCTGCTTTAATAGGATCGACATCTCCAATAAGATCGGCAACTGTTACGTCAGGTGTAGCTAGCTTCTCGGTATACCGATCAGAACGGTGCAACCATGCAATCGGGGTATTGTCACCTTTAATTTCCATGGTATGATGACCAAACCATGAAATTGGGTTTAAGGGGTCTTCAAATAATTCAGAACCTTCAATATATGGCACATATTCATCGAGCAGGTTGATCATCAGACGGGCAATACGTGTTTTTGCCTGTCCGCGCAAGCCTAAGAGCAGAATGTTATGCTGAGATAAAATGGCAGTCTGCAGGTCAGGAATAACGGTATCTTCATAGCCAATAATCCCTTCAAGTACTGTGTTTTTGTTCTTTAATTCGCGTATGAGATTTTCGCGGAGTTCTTCCTTTACTGATCGGGAAACATAACCCGATTCTTTTAGTTCTTTCAGTGTTTTGATATGCAGCATAATATCTGTCGAATTTCTATCTAATCGTTCTTCTTCTGTTCTTAATGTAATCCTCAAAAATGTATTCTCCCAGTCCTTTTAGTGAGCTATAAAAGGCCTTGCCTCCGTTTATTTCGGTAAACTGCCTGACAAACTGTTGAAGATATGGATCCCTGGCAATCATAAATGTAGTTATTGGTATCCCAAGCCGTTTACACTGTGCGGCCATTCCAAGGGTTTTATTAACCACCTTTCTATCGAGACCGATACTATTTTTATAGTACTTAGTACCTTCCTTTAAACAAGTTGGCTTCCCGTCGGTGATCATAAAGATCTGTTTATTATGGGTTTTTCGCCTCCTGAGCAGATCTACTGCAAGTTCCAGGCCTGCATATGTGTTGGTATGGTAAGGTCCTACCTGAAGATAAGGAAGTTCCTTTAAGGTTATTGGCCAGGCATCGTTTCCAAAAACAACGATATCAAGTGTATCTTTAGGGTATTTGGTTCGGATTAACTCAGCAAGTGCCATTGCTACCTTTTTTGCAGGTGTAATGCGATCTTCACCGTAGAGAATCATTGAATGAGAAATATCGATCATCAGAACTGTTGAAGTAATGGTCTTATAGTCCTTTTCTTCAACTTCAAGATCTCTTTCGGTCATTGAGAAGTCGCCAATACCATGATTTACCTGGGCATTGTGGATAGATGCAGTCATATCGATCTGATCAAGGCTGTCACCAAACTGATATTCTCTTCTATCTGCATTTTTCTCTTCTCCGAGCCCTGAAATATTGGTGTTATGTCCACCTTTTCCAGACTTTTTGAGCTTCCCAAAGATTTCCTCCAGCGCTGATTGTCTGATACTTTGTTCGGTTTTTGAGGTGATTTTAAAGCCTTTGGGATTTTGATCATCATCTCCCAGATAGCCCTTCTTTTTCAGATCTTCTATGAAATCACCCATCCCGTAATCATCGCTGGTAAGCTTATATTGCTTATCCAACTCATTCATCCAGTCCAAAGCTTCGTTTGCATCCCCCGAAGTATAATTCAGGAGTTCGAGAAATAACTTTAAAAGTTCTTCGAAACCTCCTTTGGGAAGTTCATTTGGAATAAATTTCGAGAATGCGTGTCCCCGCATGATTTGATTTTATCTTGATTTACGAAAAAACGAAGTTAAAGGTTTATGAATCTAAATATGTTATCGACATGTCAAATAAAGGGATGGCCTGATTATTTAATATTCTTACTTTTAGATATGAAGAGAATTATGATCATGTTCCTGTTTTTTATGGGGACTTTGCAGGCATCAGCTCAGAATAATGATAAGATTTTAATCCTTAATCTTCTTGAGGATCAGCGACAGGCATGGAACAAGGGAGATATAGTGGAATATATGCAGGGATATTTGAAATCTGATTCATTGCTCTTTGTTGGTAAAAACGGACCGAAATATGGCTGGGATAATACACTCGCGAATTATAAAAGGGGGTATCCCGATCAGAAAGCAATGGGTTTTTTGAGTTTTGACATTACAGAAGTTAGATTGATTTCTGCTGACCATGCATTTGTATTAGGTGCCTGGCATTTAAAGCGTGAAAAGGACGAACCAAAGGGGTTTTTCACTCTGATATTAAAGAAAATTAATGGTGAATGGAAGGTAATTGCCGATCATTCGAGCTAGAGCTTTAGGTAACTTTGGCTTTTCTTACAATCTTTGAAAACAATCCGGGTAGAAATCTTTTTAGCAAAACAGCATATTTCTCTTTTCCGCCAATATAAACCTCTTCTTTTCCGGATTTTATCGCCTTTATAATTTGTCCGGCACATTCATCAGCAGACATCCCATTTGCCTGGGCATCATCCATTGTATTTTGCTTTGTTCCGTCAGCAGTTAAAGCATTAATCGTAACATTGGTTTTAATAAAACCCGGGCAAATGATGCTGATCTTGATTTTTGGATCGATTTCTGAACGCAGGGAATCGAAATAGCCATGTAATGCATGCTTGGAAGCCGAATATGCCGAGCGGAATTTGGTGCCGAATTTTCCAACCAGGCTGCTGATGATCACAATATGCCCTGATTGATTTGATATCATTGAGGGGATAAGCGCCTTAGTCAGGGCAATCGCACCCCAGAAATTGATATTCATGATTTTTTTGGCAACATCCAGATCAGTATCCATTGCAAGAGAACGCTGACTCACACCTCCAGAATGAATAATGATATCAACCCTTCCAAAAATTTTCAGTGCTGCCATTGCTTTATCTTCCAACTCAAGGGTGTTTTCAAGATCAAGAGGCAGTACATGTACGTCCAGTTGATTCATCGTGCATTTGCCCTTTACAAGATATAGGCCTTCAGTACTCCTGGATGAAATGATCAGTTTGGCTCCGGCAATATTCAGTTTATAGCAAAGAGCCTCACCTATTCCACTTGATGCCCCTGTGATCCAGACTATTTTATTCTTTAATTCCATAAGATTGAAAGCTAATTAGCGCTGAGGAATAATTCTGAGGCAATATGGTCTGCAAAAAGTTTCCCTTCCCTTGTTAAGGTAACCAACTGTTCATTAATATTGATCCATTCCTTTTCGAGGAAGGGTTCCAGACCATTATAAATTTCATTTGAATAGTCTGATCCGAAGTTCTCCTTAATCGATTTCAGATTCATTCCCTTACTGGTACGCAGGGAGGTCATGATGTATTCGTTGATCTTGTTTTCAGTACTCAGTATCTCAGTTTCTGCCGGAATCTTCTTCAATTCAAT
The DNA here is from genome assembly GCA_002257025.1 of Sphingobacteriales bacterium 16-39-50. GTDB lineage: Bacteria > Bacteroidota > Bacteroidia > Sphingobacteriales > Sphingobacteriaceae > Daejeonella. The sequence goes on from NCHA01000009.1 coordinate 41,144, forward strand.
CCCATCAATGTATTTTGAATTGTTCGAAATATTCCATTGCCGGCTTTTTCCATTAAAAGAATGAGCAGATGGCCCGATGCCAAGATAATTTACCCCATCCCAGTAATTTGAATTATGCCTTGAATGCATGCCTGGTTTTGCAAAGTTTGAGATTTCATAGTGTTCAAAACCGGATTCTGTCAAATGGTCAATTAGCATCAGGAACTGTGACGCACTCTGGCCCTCATCCATAATGGGCTGCTTACCTTTATTGATGAAGGCTGCCAATGCGGTTTTGGGTTCTACTGTGATAGAATAGGAAGAGATATGAGGAACATGGTATTCTATAAGCTGCTGAATATTAAATTCCCATTTTTCATTACTCAGAAGAGGGAATCCGTAAATAAGGTCGGCGGTAATATTCTCAAATCCTGCATCCTGAACTCTTTTTATAGCACTTTGGGCTTCACTGGCAGTATGTGCACGGTTCATCCATTTCAAATCTTCTTCAAAAAATGATTGCACTCCAATACTGAAACGATTGATCAGGGTGCCTTTTATTTCCCTCACATACTGAGGATTCAGATCGTCGGGATTGGCCTCAAGGCTTATTTCCGCATCTGACAAGACATCAAACTGATCAGTGATCTGACCTATCAGGATTTGCAATTCATCGGCACTCATTAGTGAAGGAGTACCACCGCCAAAATATATCGTTTCAATTTTTTCCTTATCCAGATAGTTCTTTCGAAGGATGATTTCAGATCTCAATGCATTTAGCATCTGATCTTTATATTGAGGAGAAGTGCTGAAATGAAAATCGCAATAGTGACAGGCTTTTTTGCAGAAAGGGATATGAATATAGATTCCGGCCATTCTGCAAATCTACAACAATAGTGGAATCCTTTGTTTTATGAATGTCTGATCTTAATAATACTTATTCAGCTGCTGCCATCTTTCTTTCTGCCAGTTTTTCTCTTCTATATCTTGCCATATTGATCATAAAAACACTGCCGAGGATAATAATAAGCCCAATTACCTGGATAGATGAGATTTGCTCGTTGGCAAAAAACACTCCCAGAAGCACGGCGACAACCGGGTTTACATAGGCATAGGTACTAACCTGCATTGCTGGTCTTTCTTTTAATAACCATACATAAGCACTGAAACCTGCAATAGAACCCAAAACGACAAGGTATATTACGGCCATCCAGGCGTCTCCTGATACATCCTTCCATTGAAAACCATTGAATTCATCACGAATGATAATTCCTGGGAGGAAAGCAATTCCTGCAGCTATCATTTGCCAGGTGCTGGTTACTATGATAGGGTCTTCTGATGATTTGTATTTAGAGTAAAGTGATCCCCCTGACCAGGTTATTGCCGCAATAACAAGCATAACCATACTGCTCATTTTTACAGATTCACTTCCCTGAAGAGAAAGAGCCTCAGAAACCTGTTCGCTAAAGAGCAGGATTACTCCGGCAAGTCCGATCAGCATGCCCGCAATTATTGATTTACTTCTTAAGTTCTCAGACCATTTAGGCTTGTCGAGCAAAACAAACCATAATGGAGCAGAGGAGACCATTATGGCTACCATTGCACTGGGCATACTTTGTTCAACCCAGATTATAATACCATTCCCGCAAAAAAGCATTAGTATTCCGCTAATCGCCGCATGCTTTATTCCTTTGGCTGCAAAAATATTTTCACCCTTATAAATGCACCAGGCAACCATAAGGACACCAGCGATGATAAATCGTAAGGCACCTAAAATGAAAGGAGGAAAATCCTTAACGGCAATCTGAATAAAAAAGTAAGTTGAACCCCATACAATATAAACTATTGCAAAGGCGAGTACAACCATTAAAAGAGATGCTGATTTTTTGACAGGACTAGACATGTTTATTTTGTAGGTATAACCAATTGCTGCTGTTCTTTGACCGTTTCAAGAACAATAGTAGTGCGGGTAGATAGAATATTAGGGATTTTACCAATGGAGTTTCTCATCAATTCCATGAGTGAGGCTGAGTCAAAAGTGCGAACCTTAACCAGATAACAATCATCCCCGGCAACATGGTGCACTTCCTGAACCTCAGGTATAGCAGCAAGTGCAGAGGCAGTATCATTGCAGCCAATCCCGTCGGAGGCTTTAATAAACACGTAAGCAAGCAGATTTTGATGTAATGCCGATGGATTTAAGCGTGTGGTATATTGAAGAATAGTATTTTTTTGTTCAAGTTTTTTAACCCTTTCAAGCACAGCCGATGGGGCCATACTCAGTTCCCTTGCAATATCAGCATTTGAGATTCGGGCATTTCTCTGTAACAGGCCGAGGATTTCCCGGTCTACCTGATCCAGTTGATATTCTTTTTGATGCATTATTCGGTAAAATTATTTTATTCGGAATAAAATTCAAAATATTTAATTCTTTATTGAATAAAATTCTGTCAATTGTAGAAAAATCTATTATCCTGAAACCTTATGAATTAAAATTTGCTAAATTTTTGTCAGGCTGGATATGTTCTTTAGCCTTAATCTGAAAGATATTTAGGAAACAAACATAAAAAAGTGGAAATTTGAGATACTGGAAAATATTTGTTTTGGAGTACTTAATGGGGATGTTTAAACGTTTATACAGTATTATTCTTTTATTATTTCTGGTTAAATCATTTGCTTTCTCGCAGACGGACAGTCTCAGACTGAATCTAAATACTCCCGTTTATCAAACTTATGATTCAGCAGGTCTTGCAAGAAGGGCTGCTTATAGAGACTCTATGCAAGCCATAAGAGATTCATTGTCGGTTGTATGGGTTAAAACTCCTGATCCGGATCGTGCCAATCCATTCCTGGATAGCCTCATTAGTTTGTATAAAGTGGAGAATCTCGATTTTTCTGCCTGGGCCGCAAGATTTCCGAAGAATGACAGCCATAATAAGTATGGGGTAGTAAGGCCAAAGGGCGAAACATGGATCATAGCGGTTATTTTATTTCTGGTAATATTCTTTTCAATTGTCAGGTTTTTCTTTCCTGCAGAGATGAACAGCATAATTATGGCATTTTACAGTAACCAGATTTTGACCAGAATTAATAAGGAGGACAGTCTGTTTAATTCATGGCCTTTCGTTTTTTTCTATTTACTCTTTGGGCTAATTATTGGTCTCTACTTGTATTTATCAGGTAAGTATATGCAATTATCTTACCCATTTGATGGCTTTGAACTTTTTCTTTTCCTGTCTGCACTTGTCATTGGATTGTTCACTTTCAAGATTATAGTACTTCGGGTTTTAGGGTTTTTGTTTGATGTCAAGAGGCTTGTAAGAGAGTATGTATCAGTATTATATCTAAGCTATTTCAATGCAGCAATTTTGTTTTTGCCAGTGGTTATTGCATTTAGCCTCACTTCCAGCCGTTATGCAGGAATTTACAGTTATATCGGAATTGTGATGGTTCTCGGAATTTTCGTTGTGCAATTTCTCAGAGCTGGGGCAAATATTTTATCAAATTACAAGTTTCCAAAAGTTTATTTAATTATCTACCTTTGTGCCCTCGAATTTTGTCCTTTAATCATTCTTTTTAAAGTACTCGGGTATTAGCCTTTTTAAGAAATATGCAAGTAAGTCCAATTGAAAAACCAAGGAAAGTCAAAAGTATCCTTGTTACTTTGCCAAAGCCTGATTCGGAAAAATCGCCTTATTTTGATTTGGCTAAAAAATATAATCTAAAGATAGATTTCAGATCCTTCATCCATGTAGAGGGCGTTCCGGCAAAAGAATTTCGTAAGGAAAAAATAAATTTAGCTGATTTTACTGCAGTAATATTCACAAGCAGGAATGCGGTTGATCATTTTTTCAGGATATGTGAAGAAATGCGTTATGATGTACCTGCTGATATGAAGTATTTCTGTATCTCGGAAACAATTGCACTCTATCTTCAGAAGTATATTCAGTACAGAAAACGCAAAATATTCTTTGGAAAACAAACTGCAGCTGATCTTGCAGATCTTTTGAAAAAGCATACATCTGAGAAATTTTTATATCCCTGTTCTGATGTTGCAGCTGAAGAAACTCAGAAATTCCTTTCAGTAAATGGCTATGATTTTAAGCCCGCGGTTTTATTTCATACCGTATGCAGCGACCTTTCTGACCTTGCAGAGGTTTTTTATGACGTAATTGCATTTTTCAGTCCGAGCAGCATTCATTCACTCTTCATTAACTTTCCCGATTTCAAGCAGAACTATACCCGTATAGCAGCTTTTGGGGTTAGCACTCATAAGGCGGTTCTAGAACATGAACTGGTTCTTAACATACCTGCACCCACTCCTGAAGCACCTAGTATGACGATGGCACTTGAGCAATATATTAAGCAAGTCAATAAATAAATTGGAACAAATTGGGAACAGATTGGTTTTTATTTTTAAATAATTAAACCCTGGACTCGATTTTTACGTACTAGTAAAAAATCGCCGATAAATATAAAGCGATATTTTGGCAAGTTAATTTATTCTGAAATTTTCATATTTTAAATGTGAAATGTTTAATATCAACGCAGATAGATTAGTTTTGTCGTATATGATATATGCTTTTTTATTATATTCGAAATTATTTTGTTGAGCGAATGCAAACTGGAATCATATAAAATGAGAAAAATATACTTTATCGTTCTTGCAGCTATCGTCATTTTGGGCGCCAGTTGTGGTAAAGGTGGTACAAATGGTGAATTGATTGGTGTTGCAACTAAAAAGTTTAAAAACAATCAGGTTCCCTATGGGATGGTTTATATTCCCGCCGGAACTTTTATTATGGGTCAAACCGACCAGGATATCACTTTTGCTCAGATATCACAGAACAAGCAGGTAACCGTACAGGCCTTCTACATGGATGAAACTGAGATCACTAACAGTGAATACCGTCAATTTGTGAATTGGGTACGCGATTCTATCGCAATTACGACCTATCTGCAGGATGAACAGTATTATCTTAAACCTAAGGGCAAAGTTGATCCCAATGAAGCAGGTAAAAAATACATTAACTGGAAAAAGGTAGGGAATGGCAGTGCGATATGGGGAGGTAAAAAAGGAGCATCAGCAAATGGTCCTAAACTGCAGGCCATGTATTACCAGGGCGAAGACAGGGTATTCGACCGGAATGAAATTGATGTTAGATTGCTGAAATATAATTTCGCGATAATGAAATTAAGGGAAGCAGCAAATAATCGTAACAATAGAGAAGCTAAACGTTCTGATTTTATTCTGAGGGATACGGTTGGAGTCTATCCGGATACTCTAGTGTGGCTATCCGATTTTGCCTATGCTCAGAATGAGCCTATGGTTAAGGGATATTTTTCGCACCCAGCCTTTGCAAACTACCCTGTTGTTGGTGTTAACTGGCGTCAGGCACGTGCCTTTACAGTCTGGAGGACACGTTTTAATGAAGCTTATATGGATAGTCGCCGTCTTCCAAAACGTGCTGATTATGACCTTCCTACTGAAGCAGAATTTGAGTATGCTGCACGGGGAGGCCGGGTTGGAACAAGTTATCCATGGGGTGGCCCGTACATCAGAAATGCAAAGGGCTGTCTGATGGCTAATTTCAAACCTGGTAGAGGTAATTACATTGATGATGGCGGACCATTTACAGTGAATGTAAAGGCTTATTATCCAAACGACTATGGTTTGTATAATATGGCTGGAAACGTCTCAGAATGGACTTCTTCTGCATTTGATGAATCTTCTTCTACATTCACTCATGATATGAACCCTACCTTTAGTTATGAGGCCCGCCCTGAGGATCCTGAAGTGATGAAACGTAAAGTTGTCCGCGGTGGGTCATGGAAAGATATTGGTTATTTTCTTCAAAATTCAGCAAGTACTTTTGAATATCAGGACACAGCAAAATCTTACATCGGTTTTCGTTGCATAACCAAGTATCAGGGTCGGGATATTAAAGATAAACTCTAAACAAAAATTACAATCCTTTCTTATATAAAACAGCGTATATATTATGGCTCAAAAGAAAAAGTTTAAACTGGGTATAAATACCTTAATTTCATGGGGTGCCTCCGTAGTTATTGTTGGTCTTATGTTCAAAATCCTGCACTGGAAAGGTGGAGAGATTATGATTGCCGTTGGATTAATTACAGAAGCCTTATTGTTTTTTGCATTGGGCTTTAAAGCAGAGGCTTCTGAGCCAGACTGGACAAGGGTATATCCGGAGCTTGATGAAGAATTTAAAGGGGAGCTATCCAGACCATCTTCAGGAGGTTCAGCTTCTTCAAGCGCCGCATTGGATAAAATGATGGCTGAAGCTAAAATTGGACCTGAATTGATTGAAAGCCTTGGTACAGGATTAAGATCTTTCGGAGATAAAGTTTCTGCGATTTCAGGAATAGCTGATACAGCAAGTGCTACCAGCGAACTGACTACCAAAGTTAAAACAGCTTCAGGAAGTTTTGATAGTCTGAATGCTGCTTTTGAAAGGGCAACTGTAAGTCTCAGGGAAATGGCTGATACAAATATTGATTCGAAATCATATCATGAGCAGGTGAATAACCTCGCAAAAAATATTTCGGCATTAAACGCTGTTTATGAGCTTGAATTACAGGATTCAAGTGCGCATTTGAAATCAATGAACAAATTCTATCAGAATCTTTCTTTGACCATGCAAAATTTTAATGAGTCAATGGAAGATTCCAAACAATTTAAAGAGGAAGTTGGCAAACTGGCAAAGAACTTATCATCCCTAAATTCTATTTATGGGAATATGCTTTCTGCTATGAATCAGCCTAACCGGGGATAATTGGCATACGAATTATAGATCTTTAATTTTTTAAATAAAATTGCATGGCTGGAGGTAAAGAAACCCCAAGGCAGAAAATGATTGGAATACTTTACCTGGTATTATTGGGTTTAGTAGCACTGAATGTTAGTGATTCAATCTTAGAAGCTTTCAAAAATTTAACGGATAGTTTAAATGCTTCAACTCAGAATGTCCAAGTTGGTGTTGATGCAACTTATGCTTCATTTGAAGCAACTAAACTAAAAAATGAGCCCGAAAGAGCGCGTCCAATCTATGAGAAGGCTAAAAAAGCAAGCTCATATACAAGTGAATTAAATACCTATGTCGAAGGACTTCAGAAGCTTTTTGAAACTGAGGGTGGCGGATATAATGAGGCGACAGGGGATATAAGTAAAAGAGATAATCTTGATATATCACCGAGGTTAATGATCAATGAGCCACGTGCCACCGAATTGAAGAAAAAAATCAATGAGACACGTGAAAAATTAATTTCATTACTCGACGAGAAGGATCGTAAAAATGTAAGTTTTTCATTGGAGGCAAAAGATCCGCCAAATCGCGGAGGAGTTAAAAGAAGCTGGGAACAATCAAACTTTGGAGATGGTATTCCGTTGACTGCTGCATTAACCGCTTTGGCGAAAATTAAGGCCGACACAAAGAATGCTGAGGCTGAGGTTGTAAAGAGAGTACTTGGACAGATGGATATGGCAGTTGTTAATCTTGATCAGTTTTCTGCAGTTGCGGTTGCTCCGACCTCTTATCTTATTGCTGGTCAACCATATACCGCAGAGGTATTTTTGACAGCATCAGACTCAAAATCAAGTCCTGAAATATCAGTTGGTGGTTCAAGATTGCAGGTTAAGGAAGGGAAAGGAACCTACACAGTTAATACTTCAAGCGAAGGAATATTTAGCTGGACAGGAACAGTGCGTGTTAAGCAAACTGATGGAACAATAAAAACTTACACTACTACGGAACAAAAGTATCAGGTAGCCCGCCCTTCGGCAGTCGTTTCTCCCGATAAGATGAATGTATTTTATGTGGGTGTACCAAATCCGGTATCAGTATCAGCTCCGGGTATTCCGAAAGAAAATTTAGTTGTTACTATGAGTGGAGGAACAATATCCGGATCCAACGGAAAGTATACTGTTACAGTAAATACGCCTGGAACAACAGCTAAAGTAAATGTTGCAGCTAATGTCAGTGGTAAGGTTCAGAATATTGGTTCAAGTGATTTCAGAGTCAAGCGGATTCCTGATCCTAAAGCAAAATTTGCTGGTAAAACGGGAGGGGCTTTAAGTTCTGTAGTTATTAAGTCGCAAAGGTCAATTTTTGCGATTCTTGAAGGTTTCGATTTTGATGCCAAGTTTAATGTTACCCGATTTAGTCTGGTAATTGCCAGACCTCGTGCAGATGTGGTAGTACTTCAAACAAATGGAAATTCATTTAGTGCTCAAATGAGTGCAGCTGTTGGCGCAATAACACCGGGTACAAGGGTAATCTTTGATGATATAGTTGCGGTTGGTCCTGATGGAACGCAACGCCAGCTTGACCCAATGGCTTTTAAAGCAAATTAAGTGCTATGAAAAAGATATTTTTTGTCCTGATTTTGATTGCCGGTGCTCTTCAATTGAGTGCCCAGGCACCTAATTTAACGAATGATACCAAACCAAAGCCGGCAGAGAAGCCTTTGGACGGATATTATAAAAAAACCAATATTATTAGTGCTAAGGTTGCTCCATATGCCAGTTTGAGAGAATCGGATGTGATGTTCAGCAAGCGGGTATGGAGGGAAATAGATGTCCGTGACAAGGTGAATATGATTTTTGCATCGCCTAAAGCCCGCCTGATTACTATTTTAACGGATGCAATTATGGCTGGGGAGCTTACTGCATACGATGCCAGCAGCACTAAGGATGATGTCAATGGAGATGAGTTTAGTGTCATTCTGAAGCCTGAACAGGCAATGGCAAAGTTTGCAGACAGTGTTTTGGTTCCAATTTTTGATACAGATGGTAACCAAACCGGGACGGTAGTAAAAGCTGGAGAATTCAACCCTGACAGCATTCTAAAATTTCGTATAAAAGAGGATTGGATTTTCGATAAGCAACGTTCAGTTTTTGAACCGCGTATCATCGGTATAGCACCAATGATCCGTATTTCAGCAGCCGGTCAGTCTTTTGATGAGCAACCTGCATTCTGGATATACTTCCCAGAAGTTCGTCATCTATTGGTAACTAAGCCCGCAGTAAATAGAAATAATGACGCTACCGGACTCAGCTTTGACGATTTATTTATGAAGCGGATATTTGCAAGTTATATTGTAAAGGAGTCTAATCCCGAAGATTTGCGTATTAAAGATTATGCGCTTGGGATTGATAAACTTTATGAATCTGAACGTGTGAAGAAAGCCCTGATGGATTTTGAACACGATCTTTGGTCATATTAGTCTGGATCCTAAAATATTAAAAAACGCCGCTCTGATATCTATTCAGGGCGGCGTTTTTATTTAAAGTAATCCAATAAGGCAGCGGTCTGACTTTTATTCAATACTTCGAGCAACTCTACTTCAGAGGCTTCTTTTATCTTCTTGACAGATCTGAAATGTCTCAGCAATTTTTCGGCAGATGCCTTTCCTACTCCCGGAATACTTTCAAGTTCACTTGCCAGTGTCGCATTATTCCGTTTCTTTCTGTGAAATGTAATTCCAAAGCGGTGGGCTTCGTCTCTCAACTGTTGAATAATTTTTAATGTTTCAGACTTTTTATCAAGGTACAATGGGTACTGATCGCCGGGATAATAGATTTCTTCGAGCCTTTTGGCAATGCCGATAATAGTTACCTGCTTATCTATTCCCAATAATTTTAAGCTTTTTATTGCAGATGATAGCTGACCTTTGCCTCCATCAATCACGATTAGTTGTGGCAGACTTTGCTCTTCATCAAGCAATCTTCTGTATCTTCTGAAAACAGCTTCCTCCATCGTAGCAAAATCATCAGGGCCTTCAACTGTCTTTACATTAAAATGCCTGTAATCCTTTTTCGATGGCTTTGCATTCTTAAAAACTACGATTGCCGATACCGGAAATTTTCCCTGAAAGTTCGAGTTGTCAAAACATTCAATATGTTTTGGTAATTGATTTAAACGTAGATCTTTCATCATCTGTGCCAGTAGCCGGTCGGTTCTTAATCCCGGATTCAGTTTTTCATATTGATCTAATTTTTCACGTTTGAAATACGCTACATTCTTTTGTGAAAGTTCCAGTAATTTCTTTTTCTCACCTAGTTTTGGAATAGTGAATTTAATGCCTGAGTCGGGAATCTCAAGTTCAAAAGGAATGATTATCTCTTTTGAATTGCTATCAAATCTCGATCTGAACTCGGTAATTGCTATACTTAACAACTCTTCATCAGATTCGTCAAGTCGTTTTTTGATCTCCAGAGTCTGAGTTTGAATAACAGTACCGTTCATTACCTTCAGGAAATTCACAAAAGCATGTTTATCATCTGTTGCGATACTGAATACATCTACGTCTGTAATGGATGAATTTACAATAGTCGATTTGCTCTGATAGTTATCCAGCAGGTCGAGCTTTTGCTTCAGGTTATGTGCAAGCTCGAAGTTTAGTCCGCTTACTGATTCTTCAAGCTGATTTTTAAGACGTCTGATCACGGAGCCTGTTTTTCCATTCAGGATTTCTTTGATCTCCGAAATGCTCTGATCATAGTCATCCTCTGATTGATAGGCCTGGCAAGGTCCTTTGCAGTTACCAATCTGATATTCCAGACAAACCCTGAACTTTCCTGAATGAATATTTTCACGGGTCAGGGGCAAAGTACAGGTTCTTAAAGGATAAATTTCTTTGATCATCCCTAAAATGGTGTGCATCATCCCTACGGATGCATAAGGTCCAAAATAGGTTGACCCATCCCTGATAATCCTTCTTGTCCAGAAAATACGTGGAAATTTTTCGTTTTTGATAATGATCCATGGATAGGTCTTATCATCTTTCAGCATCACATTATACCTTGGCTGATGCTTCTTGATCAGGCTATTTTCAAGTAACCAGGCATCAATTTCAGTATCAACAATGGTGAAGGTGATTTTCCTGATCTTGCTGACCAGAATCCGGGTTTTGGCATTCACCCGAAAGTTGTCTTTGTTGAAATAGGACGAAACCCTGTTTTTTAAATTCTTGGCTTTACCAATATAGATAAGCTCCTCTGTCTCCGACCAAAATTGGTAGATGCCGGGTTTTTGCGGAATATTTTTTAACTCAGGCCGGGGATCAAATTCTTTCATGTCAGGATAATGGTCAAGGCAGAACCTGATCTGCAAAATTGCAAATTGTATAGAAAAACATTAAAATCAGAAACCAAGCTTTTTATCAAGTTCGCTCACTCCTGACTGCTGTTTGGAGTATTCAGCACAATCAAGGACTGTTGTAATTCCACCTTTTGGAGGAGGGAAATCACCTTTGCTATATTTCAATGCTGGATCTGCATAAACCTTTTGCATATAGATCGCAAATATCGGGAGTGCTGTATTGGCACCCTCACCGAAATTGGTTGTACTGAAGTGGATCGCACGGTCTTCAGCACCGGTCCACACACCTGTTACAAGTTCTGGGGTGATTCCCATGAACCATCCATCAGAATTATTTTGCGTAGTGCCTGTTTTTCCTCCGATTGGATTGTAGAGTTTATATCTGTATCCTAATCTGACACCAGTACCCTCTTTTACCACTGCTTTTAACATATCGGTCATGATATAGGCCGTCTGTTCGTCCAGAACAACTTTTATTCTTGGGCGACGTTCGTATATAACGTTTCCATTTTTATCGGCTATGCGTAAAAGATAGATAGGTTCTGTCCATACACCATGATTCACAAATACTGAATAAGCGCCTACCATATCGTAAACAGAAGCGTCAAAAGTACCCAGACAAATCGAAGGTACTGCCGGCACATCACTGGTAATACCCATATTTTTCGTTAGTGTTGCAACAGCGGTCTGCCCAACCTCTTTCATCATATAGGCGGTAATATAATTCTGTGAATTGGCCAACGCCTTTTTAAGTGTGAGCGATCCTGGTATTGGCTTATAAGCTTTAGGATACCAGGTAGTGCCATCACCTGCGTCTATACCAACGGGCTCATTTGCGACGGTGTAACATGGCGAATATCCACCATTGCCAATCGCTACAGCATAGGTAAAAGGTTTTGCTGTAGATCCCACCTGACGGGTTCCCATTTTTACCTGATCATATTTAAAATGGGTGTAATTTGTACCTCCTACCCATGCCCTGACGTAACCGGTCTGGGGTTCCATTGACATGAGGGCATTACGAAGCATGAGTTTATAATATTTAATTGAGTCGACAGGCCGCATCACCGTATCGATTTCACCTCTCCAGCTAAAAATGGTCATTTGGGTCGGTGTTCTGAAATTTTGGTGAATCTCTTCTTCGGTCTTCCCTTCAGCCTTTAGTTGCTGATAACGGTCAGAACGGCGCATACCCTGACTTATCAGTAATTTTGCTTCCGGGATATTAAAAGGGTCGCGACCTTTCCATGAATTATTGAACTGAACCTGCAGTGTTTTTAAATACTCCATCTGAGCATCTTCTGCATATTTCTGCATCCGCGAATTGATTGTTGTATAGATCTTGAGCCCATCTCTATCCAGATCATAAGGTGTGCCGTCGGCTTTATAGATCGAGTTTTCTTCAAGTGTCTGCTGAATATCTTTCTTGAGTACCGCCCTGAAATAGGGTGCAGATCCTTCGTTATGATCAGAAGGGTTGAATGCCAGTTTTAAAGGGCTTTTCTTCAGAAGTTCTACCTCAGCATCACTGATGTAGTTTGCGTTGTGCATGTTTTCCAGAACCGTATTTCTGCGTCTGAGGGCTCTTTCAGGATTACGGTGAGGATTATAAAGTGAAGGGCCTTTTAGCATCCCGATAAGAATCGCAGCTTGTTCAGGCTTAAGCTTATCAGGTGTGGTACTGAAATAAGTTCTGGCCGCCGATTTAATTCCAAATGTATTGTAAGATCCAAAATCTACCGTGTTGAGATACATCGTAATAATCTCCTCTTTAGTATACTGCCGTTCCAGTTTTACGGCAACAATGAGTTCCTGTGATTTCTGAATCAGACGCTTGGTAAAGTTTCTGGATCTTCCTTCTTTTGAGAAGAGGTTTAAAGCAAGCTGCTGGGTAATAGTACTTGCGCCTTGTCGTTTTCCGGCCAGGTTATAAAAAATAACTGTAAACGTACGTTTGAAATCAATACCCGAGTGACTGTAAAAGCGGATATCTTCAGTTGCGATCAGTGCATTAATGACATTTGGGGAAATCTCATCATAACGAACATTAGAGCGGTTTTGAACATAATAGGTACCTAATACAATATCATCACTCGAAATAACCTCTGAAGCCTGATAACTCTTTGGATTTTCGAGCATACGAAGATCAGGTAGTCTGCCAAATAATCCCAGGCCGATGCTGAAGATCAGTATAGCTCCAAATGCAATCAATCCCAGGATCCATTTCCAGAATAGGATAGTATAGCGATTTAAATCATGCTGAGTCAGCTTGGTATTATTCATATAAAGCTTGTATTAATAGTTCCTTTTGTAATACTCGACATAAAGGTCGAGTGTTTCTTTATCAATTATTTTTTCGAGATTCTGAGAATTAATTATGAAGGTATTGTATTTGCCTACAGGTATCTTCATAATTGCCCTCATCAGGGGGCTGATATTAGTAAAATAAGTTGTTACCGCTTCCTTTCCGGTAAACGGACCTACAAATATCAATTGATTTTGGTTAGCAACCGATTTTAATTGATGTTTTATTGCTGATCCGGGTAAATTGGCCCGGTTAAACTGCCCGATCCCAAATCGGGATGAGCTTAAATTAACTGAAGGGTCAGAAATATTCACTACGAAATAATGCTGTGCAGAATCATCATTCCTGAAAAGACCGGTTTCTGAGGTAGTTTCTAATTTAACGGTTTGAGGTTTCTCCTTATTGTCAGCAATTGGCTTATTGTCATCAGGTTCAGCGACTAAGATCGCAGGCTGTTCCATTTCAGCCTCCTGAAAAAATCTGTTATTGAAATCCATGTCACTTAACGCTACTATCCGTTCTGCCATTGCAATCCTGTTCGAATCGATGAATGCAAGATGTTGCTTAATGAGAGGAACAATTAGTTTTTCGTCAGGAAAATTGCTGATTATCTCTTTAAAAGCATTTTCCAGACCCGGAAGTTTTTGAGTATGCCCAATGGCCAGCGAATTTAAATAAGCTAATTGTGCAGGTACTTTTTGTACCCCTGAAACCTGTCTGTACTTTTCAATAGAATTAAGCATTTCTGTATAATTCTTTTTTACATATAAGTCGTAAATGTCATTATAAAGCCGGTTGAAGGCAGCTTCCTGCTCATCCTGTTTTTGACTGAAATCCGGGTCTATAATTATTTTTGCAAATGGGGACTCAGGAAATTTAGTAAGAAGGATATTTTTGTATTCGTCAGATCGTTTCTTGTTGGCGGTGCTGTAAAGTCTGTATAAATTATAATAAACGGCCAGCTTATTCTGATTTTCAGGGAAGCGGTTTAATAATTGTTCATAGGTTTTTACGGCTTCGGCAGTATCGGCAGATATGTCCCGATAATAATTGGCAATATCATAAAGTGCTGATGCAATTTTCTGATTTGACTCGGCCTTTTGTTCAGGGCTTACAGGAACTGACAGGATATATTCCATTATCCGGGCATCCATATCGGGCTCCGTTTTTATTTCCTGCATCGGAAAAGGGTTTGCAGCACTGCCAGGATCCGGGAGAATTGCTGAAGGCATCTCAGATACTGTGCGCTGGCTTCGCCGCCAGTTATCTTCCAGTTTTCTTGGACCCCAGCGTTTCTTAAAATCGGCAAGCCCCTGACTTAATGCCGCAGAATTATTAAAATAGAATCTTGTATCTCTGGAATTAGAAGAAATTAGAGTTGTTGGATTAAATGCATTTCCACCAACAGGAATTCCTGAACCACTCTGTGCTTTTTCGGTTTGCTCCAGCATCATTTTGCCAATCCTTTCTTTACGCTCAGCATCAGGTAATTGCGCCAGCATTTGCAGGGTATCCTGTTGAGCTATAATACTTAGGCTATTTGCCAATACCTCCAGATTATCGGCTTTCTTTTTAATCAGAAGGTAATCAGGGTAGTTTTTAGGTAAACTGATGAGTGTACTGTCATAATAGGCCTTAGACATCAGAAAATCTGATTTATTAAAGTAAATTTCGGCTAGTTCCAGATAAGCCAGTCCTTTCAGGTTTAAATTTTTCGTACTTTTCGATACAGCCAGATTATAATTTTCAATTGCTTTTTCAAAATTATTGGCCTGGGCATAACTATTGGCTATCTGAAAATAGACCTGGTCAAGAAGTTCCCTGTTTTTGTCATCCTTAAGAAGAGCCATGATTTCTCTTGTTCTTCCTGAAGTATCCCCGCTTAATTCAGTTTTAAGATTAATACGACTGAGGTTCGCATTAAATGCCATATCGAAAGGGGCATTACTTTTAATTACTTTCGTATAATTAGATAAGGCGTTCTGTGCCTGGCCGGTAATTTCATACAACTGAGCAGTGAGATAGGTCCAACGGATCTTCTTCTGTTTATTTTTGACCGTTTTCAGGGCCCTTTCGAGCAGGTTTATCGCTTCCTGATCCTGCTTTGCATATATGTACAGATGAGCACGTGTTGCATAAATGTCGGCAACTGATCTTTTTTCTGATAATATATTGCTGATGGCTGTATCAAGAGTGCTTTCAGCTTCCTCCATGCGGTCGGATGCAATCAGAGACCTTGCTTTCCATGCCAGTGCTGCCTGTCTTATTTCTTTCTCTAAAGGATAATTAATATACACGTAGTTAAAAAATTCAACTGCATTGAAAAAATTAGATTTCAAATGGTTTGCTTTTGCGATTAGAAAGTAAGCATCATCAACATACTTACTCAAGGATTTTTCATTGGCAATGGTGTTTGCCTTTAAAATGGCATCATCCAGATTTTTTAGTTCTGATTGTGAAAGACTCTCATTGGGCTCTTTATATACAGAAATCACCCGGTCATAATTATCAGCATAATTTAACTGAATATTTTTTTCGCTTAGATTTATCAGTTCTTTAGCATTATAAAGGATATTATAATGCGCTGTTAAGTTCTGCATACCCCTGCTGGCCACAGTTTCTTTCTGTGAGCTGCATGAAAGCAGGCAAAAGCAAAAAAAGCAGCTTAGGAATATAAAACGAAATGCAATCAGAATATTTGAATTCAATTTAATCTTGCTTGAAATATATAACAGAATCTTTGCAAAGATATTTTATCATAACGGATTTGTCCTGATAAATATAAACTCTTTCTATCATAAAACTCTTTCACCAGAGGGTGCTAACTAATTTTGGCTTTGATTTATTTCACTGAATGCAGCTTATATTTTGATAATTTTGCATTATAAAATCGATTTATGGAGCAGAAGGCAGAGAATCACAAGAATAATGACAAAACTGATGGTAGTGAAGCTGAAAAGCAGGCCCTGAACAGTTATGTAAAATATACCGGTGTGGCTTTTCAAATGATGGCTATTATCGGACTTTCGGCATATATAGGATATAAGACCGATCAGTATTATGAGCATAAGACGCAGTGGGTAACTGCAATTGCCTGCGTTTTGGGTGTCTTTTTATCAATTTATCAGACCATCAGACAGTTAAAGCCATGAGTATTAGTCGTTTTTTCGTTTATTTTATTCTGTTCACAATTTTTCTGGCCATTGCTCCCCTGGTATTTCAGTTCCTTTATCCGGAAATGAAGTTCCTGATTCCAAAATTCTGGGCTCTGTTCTGGATATTTGAAATTTTAACCCTAAGTATCTATCTAGTGGCTTCCTGGAGGATGAGAATCAGTGATAAGGCATCCGGTCAGGCATTGCTCGGCAGTGTTACCATAAAGTTGCTTTTTTGCATGATAATAGCCTTTGTTTACATCAATGCAAACCCGGTTGACCCCTTTAAATTTATCATCAATTTTTTTTATCTATATTTCTTTCATACAGTGTTTGAAATATATTGTTTGTTATGTAACTTGCGCAACCAAAAATTTAAGTAAATTCCTTATAATAAATGGATTTGAGCCATATTTTCAATTCAAAAAAATTCTTCAGCATAGCTATTTGTGCAGTTTTATTTTCGTTTTTGAGTTTTTCCGCTTTTTCTCAGGAGCATGCATCTTCAGATACAGCACATGCTACAGCAGCAGGAGCACATGATGCTAAACCAGAAAAGGAGGAGGACATATCCAAGGTAATTCTTCATCACATCGCGGATTCGCATGAGTGGCACTTTTTTGGTCATGTAGCGCTTCCTTTGCCGGTTATTTTGTGGACTGACAACGGACTGGTTAGTTTTCTTTCAAATAAGTTTGGACATAATGACCATGGTACCGAATTACTGGATGTAGATGGTACCAAACTGGTTTATTATCACGGAAAATATTACTACCCAGAATCTGTAAAAAGTGCTGATGGGACTTACATCGCATACAATAACAAAGGGGATATTATGAATACCAAGCCTCTTGATATTTCAATTACCAAGAATGTGGTTTCTTTGTTAATCTCAGTTACGATTTTGCTTGTTGTGTTCATTGGTATTGCCAATGCTTACAAGAAACGTGAAGGTAAAGCTCCAAAAGGTTTGCAGTCTATTCTTGAGCCAATCATCATATTTGTTCGCGATGATATTGCCAAGCCGCAGTTAGGTCATAAGTACAGAGGTTTTATGCCCTATTTATTAACGGTATTTTTCTTTGTGTGGTTGAACAACCTGATGGGATTGATTCCTTTTTTCCCGGGAGGTGCAAACTTAACTGGAAATATTGCGGTGACTATGATGTTAGCACTCTGTACTTTTATTTTAACAACTGTAAATGGTAACAAGAATTACTGGGGTCACGTATTTACCCCTCATGTTCCATGGTGGTTATATCCATTAATGATCCCTGTTGAGATCATTGGTTTGTTTACCAAGCCCATCGCTCTGATGATTCGTCTATTTGCAAACATTACTGCAGGTCACATCCTTATTTTAAGTTTGATCTCTCTGATCTTTATCTTAAAGTCGGTTCTTGTTGCCGGTATTGCAGTTCCGTTTGTTCTTTTTATCAGTGTGATCGAGCTAGTGGTAGGTTTTATTCAGGCATTTATTTTCACAATTCTGTCGGCCTTATTTATAGGGATGGCAGTTGAAGAGAAGCATGCCGAGCATTAATATGAATTTATTTTTTGTTTAATATATATTTAAAAATCAGATTATGATCGTAGGAAGTATCGCTGGTATTGGTGCAGGATTAGCTGCTATCGGAGCAGGCATTGGTATCGGAAACATTGGTGGAAAAGCCATGGAAGGTATGGCTCGTCAGCCAGAAGCAGCATCTAAAATTCAAACAGCAATGTTAATCGCAGCAGCATTCGTTGAGGCGGTAGCACTGTTTGCAGTGGTTGTTGCGTTCTTAGGAACAGGACAAGTAAACTAAAAAAATAAGGCTTGTGCGATTGGCACCGGCCTTATTTTATTGTTTTGATTGATTTATTAAATAATATAACAAAATGACATTACTGGCATTAAATCCATTAGTTTCTCCGGATCCGGGTTTATTTATCTGGTCAACAGTAGCTTTTTTAATACTGTTCTTCCTTTTAAGCAAGTTTGCATGGAAGCCGATTGTAAAGGCTCTTGATGAGCGTGAGCGTTCAATTGAGGATGCTTTATCGAAAGCTGAAATGGCGAAAGCTGAGATGGCTAAGCTAATCAGCGAAAATGAGGATCTTTTAAAGGAAGCCCGTTTAGAGAGAGATAACATCCTTAAAGAAGCCAAAGAAATTAAAGATCAGATCATCAATGATGCAAAAGATCAGGCTAAGGCAGAAGGAACTAAATTGATCGAAAAGGCGAAAGACGAAATTACAAACCAAAAACTTGCTGCTATGGCAGAGATCAAGAATCAGGTTTCAAGCTTGTCATTAGCTATTGCTGAGAAAGTATTACGTAAGCAACTGGAAGATCAGGATAAGCAACAGGCTCTTGTAAATGACCTGTTAAAAGAAGTAAAACTTAATTGAGTTGACAATTGATAGGTTGAGAATTGACAGTTTGAAAAACTCTGTAACTAACAACTAACAACCAACAACTAACAACCACTATGTCAGAAATACAAGTTGCATCGCGTTACGCAAAATCTATCATTGACCTGGCTGTTGAGCAGAATGCTCTTGAGCTTGTGAAGAAGGATATTGAGTTGTTTGTCGGAACATGCAGAGAAAATCCTGCTTTACAGGCAATTCTAAAGAATCCGATTATAAGCCTTGAAAAGAAGGCAAATATTCTGGATGGCTTATTTGCTGATAAGTTACATAAGATGATTCTTTCTTTTTTCCATATTGTGATCAGGAAAGGTCGTTCAGAAATTTTATATGCCACAGCTAAGGAATTTATCAGCCAATACAACATCATTAAAAATGTGGTAAAGGCTACTGTAACTTCAGCTTCTCCATTGAGTAAAGAAAATATTGCTCAGATAGAAGATGTGGTGAAGCAGGCAACAAATGGAGAGATTATCCTTTCGGCTCAGGTTGATCCTGATCTGATTGGAGGATTTATTCTTAAAGTTGGCGATAAGCAGTTTGATACCAGTTTATCCAGCAAGTTGAATAAACTAAAAAAGGAATTTGAAAATAACTAAATAACCCCAAATCCTTAACAGGGCTTTTGATTGCTTCCTAATAGGGGTGGGGGGCGTAAGATTTACAATATAAAACTCAAAAAATACTACTATGGTAGAGGTAAGACCAGATGAAGTTTCGGCGATTTTAAGACAACAACTGTCAGGCTTTAAGTCGGAGGCTGAACTCGAAGAGGTTGGCACCGTGTTACAGGTGGGTGATGGTATCGCACGTGTATACGGTTTAACTAAGGTTCAATCAGGAGAGCTGGTTGAATTTGATAGCGGTTTACAGGGTATCGTATTAAACCTTGAAGAAGATAACGTGGGTGTTGTATTGCTGGGTGCTTTTGATGAGATTAAAGAAGGCGCTACAGTAAAACGTACCAATAAAATTGCTTCCATCAAAGTTGGTGAAGGAATGCTTGGCCGTGTTGTTAATACACTGGGTCAGCCAATTGATGGTAAAGGACCAATTTTGGGTGAAACTTACGAGATGCCATTGGAGCGTAAAGCACCGGGTGTAATCTATCGTCAGCCGGTTACTGAGCCATTGCAAACTGGTATCAAGGCAATTGATGCAATGATTCCAATTGGCCGCGGACAGCGTGAGCTTGTGATCGGTGATCGTCAAACCGGAAAAACTGCGGTTTGTATTGATACCATCATCAATCAGAAAGAATTTTATGAAGCAGGTAAGCCTGTATTCTGTATATATGTAGCCATTGGTCAGAAAAACTCTACAGTTGCCCAGATATTAAAAGTATTGGAAGAAAATGGTGCATTACCATATACCGTGATTGTTGCTGCTTCTGCTGCTGATCCTGCTCCAATGCAGTTCTACGCTCCTTTCGCGGGTGCTGCAATTGGTGAGTTCTTCCGTGATACCGGCAGACCGGCATTGATCGTTTATGATGATCTTTCAAAGCAGGCTGTTTCTTATCGTGAGGTTTCTCTTTTATTACGTCGTCCTCCGGGCCGCGAGGCTTATCCTGGAGACGTATTCTACCTGCACAGCCGTTTACTGGAGCGTGCAGCAAAGATCAACCAGAACGACTCTATCGCACAGTCAATGAATGATCTTCCTGAATCAATTAAGCATATCGTTAAAGGTGGTGGTTCATTAACTGCATTACCTATTATTGAAACTCAGGCAGGTGACGTTTCTGCCTATATTCCAACCAACGTAATTTCGATTACTGATGGTCAGATTTTCCTTGAATCTAACTTATTCAACGCAGGTGTTCGTCCGGCTATTAACGTAGGTATTTCGGTATCACGTGTCGGTGGTAATGCGCAGATCAAATCGATGAAGAAAGTTGCAGGTACCCTGAAACTTGACCAGGCTCAGTATCGTGAATTAGAGGCTTTCTCTAAATTCGGTTCTGACCTTGATGCAGCTACTAAATCAGTATTGGATAAAGGTGCACGTAACGTGGAATTGTTAAAGCAGGCACAGTTCTCTCCTGAGACAGTTGAAAAGCAGGTCGCAATTCTTTACATAGGTACCAAGAACCTGATGAGAAATGTTCCGGTTAACAAGGTGAAAGCTTTCGAAGCAGAATTCATCCAGCAATTGGAACAACGTCATCCGGAAGCTTTACAGGGTTTGAAAGCCGGTAAACTTGATGATGCTATTACAGGTGCTCTGGAAACAGTAGCGAAAGAGCTAAGTGATAAATATTAAAAGATATTAGTATTGAGTATTGAGTATTGAGAAGAACACATCTCACTACTCATTACTCAGTACTCTATACTCCTTAAAATGGCTAATTTAAAAGAAGTAAGAAATCGTATAGCATCTGTCAGCTCGACTCAGCAGATCACCAAGGCCATGAAAATGGTTTCTGCAGCAAAGTTGAAACGGGCAACCAGTGCGATTATTCAGCTGCGTCCTTATGCAAATAAGATGAAAGACATTCTGTCAAATCTTTCTGCAAGTATGGACGGTTCCAATTCTCCATACACTCAGGAGCGTGAGCCGAATAAAGTATTGATTATCAGTATTTCATCTAATCGTGGTCTTGCAGGTGCATTCAACATGAATGTAATCAAGACGACCAATAATCTGATTTCAGAAAAATATTCAGAGCAACTCCGTAAAGGCAATGTTCATATTGTTGCTATTGGTAAAAAAGTTCAGGATTTTTATGAGAAGCGAAAATTTACAGTCATTGGTAATAACAATGAATTATTCAGTGATCTGAGTTTTGAAAATACTTCTAAGATTACTGAATCTGTAATGTCTGCTTTTGCTAAAGGTGATTACGACAGGGTTGAACTAGTGTATAATCAATTCAGAAATGCTGCTGTTCAGATTCTTACAACCGAGCAATTATTGCCTGTACCTAAATCGGATAACCTTACGGCGAAAACAACACAGGTTGATTATATACTCGAGCCTTCACAGGAGGAGATTGTTGAACAGCTGATCCCTAAATCAATCAAAACACAGGTTTATAAAGCAGTGCTTGATTCACATGCTTCTGAGCATGGTGCACGTATGACGGCAATGGATAAGGCAACTGAAAATGCGGGCGACTTGTTGAAAGCTTTAAAGCTTTCTTACAACCAGGCCAGACAAGCTGCTATTACAACTGAGTTGACAGAGATCGTAAGTGGTGCAGCTGCTTTATCGAACGGTTAATATTTAGCAGTTTCAGTTTTGAACTGTAAAATAGATTTGTAAATTTATACCTTCTCAATAAAAGGAAATGGAAAACACATCAAACAACAATAACTCTACCGCTGAAGCTAATGATCCTTCACATTATACCACTATTACTGTAGGTATAGTAATCGGTCTTATCGGTATCTTTTTACGTTTTACCGGTACATGGCCTATGATCGACATGGTGTCGAACATTATTTGGGTTGTTGGAATTGTAATCTGCTTAAGATCAGTTTTAAAAATATTAAAATAAACTTGTTTTAAGGTGAAGGGCTCATATCCTAGCGGTTATGGGCCTTTTTTTATTTTGCGGCAAGCAGACTTTTAAGTTTAGGATCTGTTTTTAGTTTTCTTAAAGCCGCTTCATAAGCTAACCAGTAGATCTCTTCAGTTTTTCTAACATCAAATACACTGGTTGCCCCCATACCGTGGGGTTCAATTATTACATCGCAATATCCTGCTTTCACAGCCATATCTGAATTGATTGACATGATAATTGACCGTTCAACGAGCCTGCGATAGCTTTCAATTCTATCAGCTTCAGGCAGGTGGTTGCAGGATGAACCGATTATAAAATCGCATTCTGATTTTATTGGCTCTACCGGGAAATTATTTAAAATGCCACCATCGATATAAATTTTTCCGCCTATATGGATTGGTTTAAAAAAGACAGGTATAGCGCTTGAAGCTAATATGGGATTGATTAATTCACCGGAACGGAAATAGGCTACTTTACATTCATTAAAATTTGTAGCAGTAATTACAGTAGGAATCTTCAAGCCTTCGAATGAATCATGCGGAAGATATTCCAGAAGTAAAGTCCTGATTTTATCCAGTGACATCAGTCCTTTAGCTCCGAAAGCAGGTCTGATGTATTTATAAAGATGGGTCTTCATAAAGACCTTGAGGATTTCGGCAGGTTCAATGCCTTGTGCGAAGAGTGCGCCAACAATCGAGCCTGCACTGGTTCCACTGATCATGTCAAATTTAATCCCAGCTTCTGTAAGAGCCTGGAGAACACCTAAATGTGCTACGCCACGTATTCCACCTCCGGAAAGTACCAGACCTATTTTCATCAAAATATAATTATTCGTTACTATTTATTTTTTAAATGGCACTCATGCTTGCTTCGCAGGTTGTTTTTTAATGGTTATGAAGCTTGCATGATCTTATTCATTCCGGTTTGTGAGTGGTAAGCTCATGCAGGTTTCATTTGTTTATGCCGTTAATCTCTTGGTTTGTATTTAGATCCGGCAAGAATTTTTTGCGCATCTTTCTCAAGCATTAGTTCCTGAAGACTAATATCCGGATTCTTTTCCATGTATTGTCTGACGATTTGCCAACCGGTCCAGACCCCCAGTTTTGGAGCAGAAGAGGAGTTCTCACCAATCCCGGGAGTGAATGGAGCCTCAGCCAGATATTTCTGAATTTTAAGATAATCGCTTTCGAACAGAAGTTCATTATCCAGAAAATATGCCCAAATTCCGGCTTCAGAATCCTTGCACCACTGTAGCTGTTCGGTGGTATAGCCTATTTTCAGAATGTCGGGAGTTTCAGGCAAAACGGAGTCCATAAAATATAGAATTTTGCCATTGTAGATCATTTTTGAGATCAGATTTCGATCTGCATCATTCTCAGGGAACATCTCTTCACGGATGAAGGCCTCAATTACCCGGGGGCTAATATTCTCGGGACTGAATCTTCTGGAAATGTATTGAGGAATACTCTGTCTTAAAGCCGGATAGAACCGGTTGCCATTCTTTCCCAGAAACATGTCGAGACCAATTCCGATATAATCATTACCGATGGGTGTTTGTACTGCAAATCCCGAAATAAAACTGATTAGACGAGGGAATTTTTGCTTTGGGTAATAGTAGCGGATATACCTGAATGCCTGATCCAGCTCGAGCTGCTGCTTTTCCAGATCAGGGAATGTTTTGTCAACTGTTGACCGAAGTTCCAGGTAATCCTTATTTCCAAGTATTGTACGAAGATTACTGTAATAGGTCGTGTCTCCGGTATATCCGGCGCTGATCATCTTTTCCATATAATCATCGTAGAACCAGGTATATTTTTTTCTGAGATCGGGAGCTTTTACTGCTATGGAATCAGGATTTACGCCATTGAGTTCCTGATCAAACCGTTCAATAGGAATACTGACTTTGATCTTGCTGATATCCGGTGACTTTTTGTTATTGCAGGAAAGAGCTGCAAGGCATATAAAAAAAAACAGGTAAATTTGAAGGTGTCTCATGGATACGGATTATCTGCTAAATTATAAAAATGCTCATGAAATATTTACTGTCCTGCTTCTTAAACAGGCCGGAAAAAATTCATAGCCTTTCATATTAACTAATTACAGGATGAAGATTGCGCTAGCTCAGCTAAATTACATTATTGGCGACTTTGAACATAATACACAGAAAATAATAGAGGCTATTCAGGATGCGCGGGAAAAGGGTGCAAATCTGGTAGTTTTCGCGGAGTTGTCTGTATGTGGCTATTCACCGAGGGATTTTCTTGAATTTTCTGAGTTTATAGAACTATCTAAGCAATCAGCAGAGGAAATAGCAGCTGCCTGTACGGATATAGCCTGCATCCTGGGGCTTCCAACTCCAAATCCAAAAATCGAAGGAAAGGATCTTTACAATTCGGCATGGTTCATTGAGAATACTGAGATAAAGGCGGTGGTGAACAAGGCCTTATTGCCAAATTATGATGTTTTTGATGAATATCGTTATTTCGAACCTTCGGTAGATTTCGGCTGTGTAGACTTTATGGGGCATAAAATTGCTTTGACTATCTGTGAAGATCTGTGGAATATCAATGATAATCCAATGTACACAATTTGTCCTATGGATGAGCTCATTAAAGAGAAACCTGATCTGATGATAAATATTGCCGCTTCTCCTTTCGCATATAATCATGATGAAGAAAGGGTACGAATACTCGGCGACAATTGCCGGAAATACAAACTACCACTGTTCTATGTGAATCAGGTTGGAGCACAGACTGAAATCATTTTCGATGGTGGCTCATTGGTTTTCGATGAATCCGGGATGCTCCTGGATGAAATGGCCTATTTCTCAGAAGATCTGAAGATATATGAGTTTGAAGACAGGAAAGTTAAAGGCTTTGAACCAAAGGTACATGATGCCCAGAATGATATCGATCAGGTTCATGATGCGCTGATACTCGGAATTAAGGATTATTTCCAGAAATCAGGTTTCAGCAAAGCAATACTAGGACTTTCAGGTGGTATAGATTCGGCCCTGGTATGTGCTCTGGCTGCAGAAGCTCTTGGCCCTGAAAATGTAATGGCAGTGCTAATGCCATCAGAGTTTTCTACTGACCATTCTGTACAGGATGCATTGGATCTGGTTAAGAACCTGGGCTGTAAACATGAAATCATACCGATCCGGGAAGCAGCCTCAGCATTTGGAAATATGATGAAGCCGGTATTTAAAGACCTGCCTTTTAATGTTGCTGAAGAGAATATCCAGGCAAGGAGCAGGGCAATTATTGTAATGGCGATGTCGAATAAGTTTGGGTACATATTGCTTAATACTTCCAATAAGAGTGAGTGTGCTGTAGGCTATGGCACCTTATACGGAGATATGGCAGGAGCTATTGCGGTACTTGGAGATGTTTATAAAACTCAGGTATATAAATTGTCTAATTATATTAATCGTGAAAGGGAAATTATACCAATGAATAGTATTACAAAACCACCCTCAGCCGAATTACGCCCCGGGCAAAAAGATTCGGATTCACTTCCTGAGTATGATATTCTCGATGCAATATTATTTCAATACATCGAACTTAAGAAGAGCTCTTCAGCTATAATTGAACAAGGATTTGATGAAAACCTTGTAAAAAGGGTACTACGAATGGTTAATGTTGCCGAATTTAAAAGAAACCAGGCTCCACCAATTTTACGGGTTTCGCCTAAAGCTTTTGGGATGGGCAGGAGACTGCCGATTGTGGGAAAATACCTTAGTTAGTTGACACCCAGTAGCTATCGGGTTGACAGTTGAGAATTCTCCACCAGATAGCTTTCTGGTGGAGAATTGAAAATTTACTATTCTCTATCCTGCCCTAAATCATTGATGTCCTTACGCGTTCAAGCAGAGCTTTGGTTTTCAGGATACCCTCATACTCACCCAATTGGTCACCTTCATATTCAATACCCACATAGCCTTTAAATCCTGAATCCTTAACAATTTTAAGCATTCTACTATAATCGGTTTCGACGCAATTACCTTGTGCATCAAAGTCCATAGATTTTGCACTTACTGCTTTGGCATAAGCCATCATTTCATAAGTACCTTTATATTTATCATATTCTTCAATACATTTATTCTTACTATCACGAGTGAGGCAAAAGTTATTAAAGTCAGGTAGGGTACCTACATTTTTCATTCCTACATTCTTCATTACAGTAGAAAGCCAGTAACCATTTGAACTATATCCTCCATGGTTTTCAACGATGACATTGATATTCTCTTTTACAGCATACTCGCCTAAAAGTCCGAGACCCTCAATAGCAGCCTTCTGTACATCTTCTGCGCTGCCTACCCCATAAGCATTCACCCGGATAGAGCTGCAGCCCAGATATTTGGCAGCCTCTACCCACTTTTTATGGTTATCTACAGCCTGGGTGCGTTTTGCGGTATCGAGTTCTCCTAAATTGCCTTCTCCATCACACATTATCAAATGATTCTTTACACCATTATCAGAGCAGCGCTTCAGTAATTCATTCAGGTATGCGGTGTCCTTTGCTTTATCCTTGAAAAATGTGTTTACATATTCCACTGCACTGATACCAAATTCTTTTTTTGTTATCACCGGAAAATCCAGATTGTCTATTTTTTTGCTGCGAAGTGTTCTGTGTAATGACCACTGTGCAAGAGAGATCTCGAAAAATGAGTTTTTTATATCTGCCGCGTTTGAATGATTGCGCGGGTTCATTTTCCCTGAACATGAATAAAATGCAGAGGGCAAAATTACAATTCCTGCAAGGCCTGTGACCTGTTGTATGAATTTACGGCGGTTGTTAGACATGTATCGCTTTTTTAAATTGGTGAATTTTGAATTTACGATAAATAAAATTATGGTGAAAATTTAAGGGAGATAATATTTAGTGGTCAATAATTGAAATCGTGTTTTAAATGCTTGAATTAATCATTTATCATAGAACCGTCAGATGCTTGTAACAAAGCTGCAAATTGAATATTTTGCCCATCAAAATACGTTCCTTTGTACAGTGAATTAATGAATTATAAAGGTTCTGTGATCCTTATATAAAGCACGAATCTGAGTAAGATCTGGTTTTTAGTTTAGTTTTAGTTTAGTGAGATCCGTTCTGAAAAGAACGGATCTTTGTTTTTAAAACTCCTCAGAATTTTCGCTTTTTCAATAGAGCTATTATTAAAATAAGTGCAAATACACCACTTCCTATTGATCCGCCTCTGGCTATATAATCACCAAATCTGACATAAAAACTTAGCTCTTCATTCAGATTGATATCCTGTTTAAGAGCTCCCTGAACCCACCACTTGCTTCGCTGAACAATATCACCACGCTGATTAATAAATGCTGAAATTCCGGTGTTTGCCGACCTTGCTACCCATCTTCTGGTTTCGATTGCCCTTAGTTTGGCATAGTGGAGGTGCTGATCTTTGCCTGAAGTATTTCCCCACCAGCCATCATTGGTTATGATTGCAATGAACTGTGCGTCTTTTTTTATGTAGTCGGCTACGTATTCACCCCATATCGATTCATAACAAATTACAGGAGCAGAACCGATTCCACTTTGGGAATAAAATACCGAGGGTTCATCCTGCTTTCCATAACTCCCGGTTGCTCCTCCAAATGCAGCAAAAGCAGGTTTTAAAAATGATAATGCGTTCGAAAAGGGGGTTTGTTCGACACCCGGGACAAGTTTCGACTTATGATAGAATTGCAGGGTGCCTGAATTTTCTATAGATACCGCAGCATTGAACACATCAAAATAAATTCCGCTATTTTTGTTGTATCGTGCAGTCACTGTTGCAGCTGAATCATAAATGGAAAAACTCTCAATTCCGGAGATTAGATTTGCATTTTTGTACTCATTCAGAAAATTCTGAATTGTTTTAAAACTTTCGTCCTCCCTGAATGTTTTCTCCTCAGTACCCTGTGATATTGCAGTTTCCGGCCAGATGAAATATTCGGTATTGCTTTGCCCCACTGAATCAGAAAGATGAATCAATCGATTAATTTGTTCGGAAGGAGGCATGCTTCCGAATTTTTTATATGGATCGATGTTAGGTTGTACGACAACAATATTAGCAGGATTTGATTTTTCAGTGTGGGTGAAATAAATGAATAGTGAAATTAATACCGGTAATGTGACCAGTATTATTGTTGGTAAAATCAACCTGGTTTTATTCATTTTTAAAGTACCTGCCTTTAGGGCCTGCCAGATCTCAAAAAATAAAATATTTGAGAGGAGTACCCATAAGGTGCCACCGTATACACCGGTATACTCATACCATTGAACCAACTGATGAGTAGCTGCGAAACCATTTCCGAGGTTCATCCAGGGGAATGCGAGGTCCCAGCTTTGATGCAGGTATTCGTAGCCAATCCAGAAACAGATTAGTCCGGCATAGCTCCATACTTTTGAAGTGATTAATCTTAGTCTGTAGTAAAGCCAGAATGCAAAAGTCATTAAAACTGCTCCCAAACCAAAG
Source organism: Sphingobacteriales bacterium 16-39-50 (assembly GCA_002257025.1). Classification (GTDB taxonomy): domain Bacteria; phylum Bacteroidota; class Bacteroidia; order Sphingobacteriales; family Sphingobacteriaceae; genus Daejeonella. Next base: position 70,107 of record NCHA01000009.1, read on the forward strand.
GGGATCAGTGAAATAAGGGCAGCCACCCAGGTAGGCATTGCCGAATCCAGGGAATTGAAAACCCAGTAAATACTGGCTGTATTCCATGCAAAAAAGCAAAGAAAGGCTGTCCGGAAAATCAATTTTCCTTTTTTCTTTGCTTGCGCACCAATGATGTTTTCGGTTGCCAGTAAAATAGGAACAAGTGCTATCAGAAGAATTGGAGAGCTGAATGGAATCGGTGGCCAGGCGAACCAAAGTAAGAAGGCGCTTAAAAATACAAGCTGATAATTTCTTTTCATCAAAGTCTGGCTAAGATTTCGGCTTTTTTATTTTCATACTCTTCCTGACTGATGAGTTGTTTTTCGTACAGCGTTTTTAGTTTCTGTAGTTTTTGGGTTAGTTCATCTTCTGGTCCTGTTATTTGTATCTCTGCAATTGACGGAGTATTCTGATCTTCAATTTCTATGTATGATGCATAGTCATCCCCAAGATTCTCATTCTGCAACACACTGATTTTCTCGTCAAATCCTGGTATGGTCTTTACTTTTTCCAATTGCTCATTGCAGAATTGATAGAGTTTACGTGCCTGAACTTTTGGAATAAAATCTATAGCGATTTTTTCACCTCTCTGTGGGATGGTAATAAACTTAGATCCAAAGAACTCTTCCTTAAATGAAACCTCTTTCACTTCCGCCCATGGGAAAGTTTTATAAGCCGTAGTAAGCCCCAGATTTTCAGGTATACAAAATACAATGCGTTTATTGGTTACTGCGATGCAATCTGGAATCAGGGTTACTGCAGGCTTTTTTTGTATTGCCAGATAGATAACGGCCTCGCCTGAGGTAAGCATATCCCGTAGTTTCCCCAAAACTTTTTCTGCAGTTCTTGGATCCTGATCATCTGTTAAATATTGTTCGATCAACATAATATTGCGTTTACTATTTATATAATTTATTTGCCTGCTACACAAATAACAATCTCACCCTTTAAGGTATGAGTTTCAAAATGTATTTTAATTTCCTCAAGAGTACCTCTCACGGTCTCTTCAAACAGCTTGGTCAATTCTCTTGAAACTGATGCCTGACGCTCCGACCCAAAGTACTGTGCGAACTCTTCGAGTGTTTTTAATAAGCGATGCGGCGATTCGTAAAATATCATCGTCCGGCTTTCATTTACCAGTTCTTTCATTCGCGTTTGCCGTCCCTTCTTAACCGGCAGGAAGCTTTCAAAAGTAAAGCGATCGGCTGCCAGACCTGAATTCACAAGGGCAGGAACAAAAGCAGTAGCACCCGGCAGGCATTCTATCGGCAGATCATTACGGATTGCTTCTCGAACAAGCAAAAATCCCGGATCGGAGATTGCCGGTGTGCCTGCATCAGAAATTAATGCGATTTGTTTTCCCTCTTTCAGAAAGCGAATCACCTCTGTTACCGACTTATGTTCATTATGCTGATGGTGCGAAAATAATTTCTTGTCTATCCCAAAATGCTTCAGCAGAGGTGCGCTGGTGCGGGTATCTTCTGCCAGGATCAGATCTACTTCCTTCAGAATGCGAACTGCCCTGAAGCTCATGTCTTCGAGATTGCCGATCGGTGTAGGTACAAGATAAAGTTTGCCGCTCATTATTTCTATTCTTATTCGGGTATTCATTCAGGAAAAACTCCAAAATCAAAGCCCAAACTCCAAACTGTTTATATCTTTGTCTAAAATTATTAAAGATGCTGCAAGTTAGTTATATCCGCGAAAATAGGGAGGAAGTTTTAAATCGTTTATCCGTCAGGAATTTTAAAAATCCTGAACTGGTTGATCAGATCATAAAGCTTGATGATGACCGTCGTCAGACTCAAACTCTGTTGGATTCAATTGCTGCCGAGGCTAATGCCGCCGCAAAAAAAGTTGGTGAACTGATGCGTCAGGGCTTAAAAGAGGAGGCTGAAGCAATAAAGACACAAACTGGAACATTCAAAGAACAAACACGTACCCTCGGAGATAAACTTTCTGCCATTGAAATCCTCTTGCAGGCTGACTTGGTGCTTTTGCCTAATTTACCTCATCAATCGGTACCCAAAGGCTTTGGAGCCGATGATAATCAGGTTGCATCAGAACATGGAGCGATACCACAGCTCATGCAGGGTGCTTTACCTCATTGGGAACTCGCCGCAAAATATGACATCATAGATTTTGAACTGGGCAACAAAATTGCCGGTGCCGGTTTCCCGGTTTACAAGGGAAAAGGTGCTAAACTACAACGTGCGCTTATTAATTTCTTTCTCGATAATGCAGATGCAGCAGGTTACCGTGAGATGCAGCCTCCGATTGTTGTGAATGAGGCCTCAGGTTTCGGTACGGGGCAACTTCCTGATAAAGAAGGTCAGATGTATCATATCACCGGCGATAATCTTTATCTGATTCCTACTGCCGAGGTTCCGGTCACAAATTTATACCGTGATGTGATTCTGAAAGAAGAAGAATTACCGGTCAAAAATTGCGCATATACCCCATGTTTCCGTCGTGAAGCAGGATCTTATGGTGCCCATGTTCGCGGATTAAACCGTCTTCATCAGTTCGATAAGGTTGAGATTGTACAGGTTGTACATCCTGATCACTCTTATGATGTTTTGGAAGATATGAGCAGTTATGTTCAGTCCTTATTGAAAAAACTTGAATTGCCATACCGTGTTCTTAGTTTATGCGGTGGAGATATGGGCTTCACCTCTGCAAAAACGTATGACATGGAAGTTTGGTGTGCTGCCCAGGCACGCTGGCTCGAGGTTTCTTCAGTTTCCAATTTTGAAACTTATCAGAGTAATCGTCTAAAACTGCGTTATAAGAGCGGTGATGGCAAGCCTCAGCTCGCTCATACTTTAAATGGAAGTGCACTGGCATTACCACGTATCGTGGCCTCCCTATTGGAAAATAATCAGGATGAGAAGGGTATAAAAATACCTGCTGCTCTGGTGCCTTATACGGGTTTTGAATATATCAGCTAATTTTATTTATATTCTGGCTTAAGGTATGAGGTCGCGGCATTCGCCGCGATGACAAGAGAATGGTGAAGATGAAAGGAGATTCCGGCGCGTAGGCCGGAATCCGAAGTGTAATAGGATCTACCGGAGATTGCAATTTTGCTCTTTAATAATAAGGCTCTCTATACATCATTTATCGTAAGGTTCCATATTTCGATTCCCGCGAAAGCTGGAATCTCCTCATTCCAAACAACACTTGTCATTCTCGCGAAAGCGAGAACCTCCTACGACAGATATTCCCCTCTGTTCGGTGTTCTCACCGAACCAGGCACGATCATATCATTGCTCGGTGATAACACCAACCAGAGGGAAAGGAAAGTGAAAAAAAGGCTCTCGCAGAGACGCAGAGACACGAAAAACATCATCAAAATTAGATGATTTACCTAACCTGCAGCTATTGCGTCTTAGCGTCTTTGCGAGAGTTATAGTTTGAGAATTACTAAAGGAAAATGGATAATACACTACCCGGCAAGATTTTATATCTCCTCAGGTTAATTTAAAAAAGGTCAATTATCAGTTCCAGGATTTTCCACATCAGCCAGACAAAAATCAGAATAAAGACAATAAGGAAAAGGACAATCCAAAGGATCGTGCCCCTGGCACTGCCCTGATGCTTCCCTTCTTCATAATATTCTTTCAGGAGACGGATGTTTCTGGAGTTTGATTTATAAACAAAGTCAAATACATGGCCGATGATTGGGATTGCACCTATGGTTGAGTCCAGAATCACATTCAGAAACATCAGAATAAGGACTTTCCGGCTCAGGCCATGTCTTGCCATGGTAAGCACCAGTACAATTGAAACTGCAAAACCCGAAATATCACCCAATACCGGAATTAAATTTAAAAGAGGGTCAATGCCGAATCTGAAATTTGTACCCGGGATTCGAAATTTTTCATCCATTAGGTAAGAAACACGTTCTGCCCAGTTCAATTTGGGACTTAGTTTTTTCTGCATATAAAATTATTTATTTTACTAATTGTGAGATTTTAGGAGTAATTAATGCCCTTTGCATCAATTTGGATAAGAATTTGAACCAAATTCTTATTTGGTATCAGGTTTTTATTTTTTATCTTAGGGACAAATTAGGTTATTTATGAATATCAAGAAAATACTGATAGCGAATAGGGGAGAGATAGCAATCAGGATTAGTCGTGCCTGTAATGAATTAAATATACAGACTGCGGCTATTTATACTTACGAAGATCGTTATTCCCTTCATCGTTACAAAGCTGATGAGGCCTATCAGATTGGAGAAGATAACGATCCTTTAAAACCATACCTTGATATTCAGGCCATTATTGAGATGGCTAAATACTGTAAAGCCGATGCTATCCACCCCGGATATGGCTTTTTATCAGAAAATCCTGAGTTTGCCCTTCAGTGTGCTGAAAATGGCATTATTTTTATCGGGCCAAGGCCTGATGTAATGATCGCATTAGGTGATAAGATTACTGCAAAAACAGTAGCTAAAAATGCCCAAATTCCAATCATAGAAAGCAATGAACCTGATCTGAACAGTCTTGACATTGCACTTTCAGAAGCCCATCGAATTGGCTTCCCTATGATTTTAAAGGCAGCCTCAGGTGGTGGTGGGCGCGGAATGAGGGTTGTTAGAACTGAAGAAGAGCTTAAAAAGGCCTTTCCTGAAGCCAAAAGTGAGGCTAAAAATGCCTTTGGTGATGATACTGTATTCCTTGAGAAATTCATAGAGCGTCCCCGTCATATAGAAGTTCAGATTGTTGCTGATAACCATCAGAATGTGATGCATTTGTACGAGCGCGATTGTTCTGTTCAAAGGCGTTTCCAAAAGGTTGTAGAGGTAGCACCTTCCCTGAATTTAAAGGATGAGACCCGCGAGGAATTATACCACTACGCTGTAAGCATCGCAAAAGCTGTTAACTATAATAATGTTGGAACGGTTGAGTTCCTTGTTGACTCGGATGAGCGGATCTATTTCATTGAAGTTAATCCAAGGATACAGGTAGAGCATACCGTTACAGAAATGATTACCGGTATAGATCTGATCAAAACTCAGATTTATATTGCTGATGGTTATAAACTTTCAAGTCCGGAGATTGGACTTCCGGATCAGGCTCACGTCATGAAAAATGGTTTTGCGATGCAATGCCGTATCACTACTGAGGATCCATCAAACGGATTTAAGCCTGATTATGGAACACTGATCACCTACCGTAATGCAACCGGTTTTGGCGTGCGATTGGATGAGGGAAGTACCTATCCGGGTATGAAAATCAGTCCATTTTTTGATTCCATGCTGGTTAAAGTTAGCACACAGGGTGCGACTTTAGTTGATGCAGCCCGTAAAATGAATCGTGCATTGCGTGAGTTCAGAATCAGAGGTGTTAAAAATAATATTCAGTTTCTCGAGAACCTGATCAATCACCCTGTTTTTGTAGAAGGCAAGGCTACCGTTAATTTTATACAGGAATATCCCGAATTGTTTGCCATTACCACCGGGCTTGACCGTGGAACACGTGTTTTATCATTCCTGGGTGACATTTCATTGAACGGCAATCCCGATGTAAAAAACTTTGATCCGAAGGTACGTCTTGAAAAACCACCGATTCCTGAGTTTGACCATATGGCTCCTTATCCAAAGGGTACCAAGGATATGCTCACTGAATTGGGTGCTGAAGGATTCTGTTCCTGGTTGAAGAACGAAAAGAAGATCTATTATACCGATACAACTTTCCGTGATGGTCATCAGTCATTACTGGCTACCCGTATGCGTACCTATGACATGCTGAAGGTTGCCGAAGCTTATGCAAAAGATCATCCCCAGACCTTTAGTATGGAAGCCTGGGGCGGTGCTACTTTTGATGTATGTCTGAGATTTCTTCATGAAGATCCATGGATCAGATTGCAGAAGCTGAGGGCTGCAATGCCAAATATCCTGATTCAGATGCTGATCAGGGGTTGTAATGGTGTTGGATATTCGGCCTATCCGGATAACCTTGTTGAATCATTTGTCCAGAAAAGCTGGGAGAATGGTGTGGATGTATTCCGGATTTTCGATTCCCTGAACTGGATGGAAAATATTGCTCCATGTATCGATATGGTACGCAAGACCGGTGGTATTGCCGAAGGTGCATTATGTTATACCGGAGATATACTTGATCCAAAACGCACAAAATATAATCTTGATTATTATTTACGCCTGGCCAAAGATCTTGAAAATGCAGGATCGCATATTCTGGGTGTTAAGGATATGTCGGGCTTACTTAAGCCATACGCAGCCAAAATATTAATTGAGGCGTTAAAGGATACGGTGAAAATTCCAATTCACCTGCATACTCATGACACTTCCTCATTACAGTCGGCAACGTATATGCAGGCTATTGATGCCGGCGTAGATGTAGTGGATTGTGCTTTGGGTGCATTATCAGGCATGACTTCTCAGCCCAATTTCAATTCCATAGTTGAAATGATGCGTTTTCATGAGCGGGAGAACCCTTATAATATTAAGTCTTTGAATCAGTTCAGTAATTACTGGGAGAGTGTTCGCGACTATTATCACCCCTATGAATCCGGCATGAAATCCAGCTCTGCTGAAGTATTCCAGCATGAAATACCCGGTGGTCAATATTCCAATCTGAAACCTCAGGCGATTGCTTTGGGTCTGGGTGATAAGTTTGAAGAGATCAAAGAGCGTTATGCCAATGTGAATGAGATGTTTGGTGATATTGTTAAGGTTACACCAAGCTCAAAAGTCGTTGGTGATCTTGCTCAGTATATGGTTGCAAACAATATCAGTAAGGAAGATATATTTACCAAAGGAGATCAGATCTCTTTCCCTGAATCTGTTGTTTCTTATTTTATGGGTGAACTCGGACAGCCTGAGGGAGGGTTTCCTCAGGAGCTCCAGCGGATCATTCTGAAAGGCAAGGTGCCTCTAACTGACCGTGCAGGTAAACATATTCCTCCATTGGATCTTGAACAGGATTTTAAGGATTTTAAGAAAAAATTCGGTGATGATCTTCCCTACACTACCTACCTTTCTTATAAGTTCTATCCTAAAGTAACTGAAGATTACCTTGTCATGTTTAGGAAATATGGTGATGTGGATGTGGTTCCGACTAAGTATTTCCTTTATGGGATGAAGCCGGGCGAGGAAACAACGGTTCAAATTGCCCCGGGTAAGACCCTACTTGTCAGGCTTCAGTCTATTGGCCCTGCCGATGATAAAGGAATGCGTACAGCTTTCTTTAAGTTGAACGGACAGACCAGGAATATTGAAGTTCATGACAGGTCGATTAAAGTGACCCGTCAGGAAAACAGAAAGGCTGAAAAAGATAATGAACGTCATGTTGCCTCACCTTTACAGGGGATGCTTTCCAAAGTTTTTGTAAAAAGGGGTGATGAAGTGAAGAAAAATCAGCCTTTGTTTATGGTCGAGGCGATGAAAATGGAAACCAATATTGCAGCAAATAGTGATGGTATTGTTGGGGATATTATTTTAACGCCCGGAACATTGGTTAATACGGATGATTTGGTGCTGGAGATTCAAGGAATGTAGATGTGAGATATGAGATGAGGTCCATCCTGCGTCGGGAGGACAGAGAGTTGAGAAAAACTACTAATTTGACTTTAGTAATATATTGCTAACAACTAACAACCAACCAACTAACCAACCATCTATCCCATTTTCTTCCCAACAATCTGGTGCAGACTTTCAAAAACCAGTTTCCCCATCGTATCACAGCTTTTGAAGGCCGGGTTTTTATGATAGGATGCAAGTTCTTTGCCTAGCTGTATGACTTTTTCTTCAGGTGCTATGGAATCAGTATTCATAACTTCGAACAGATCCTGAAGACGGTAGTACCCCGAACGGAATCGGTTGGCGATCAGACTTCTTTCTTCTTCCTGATACTGCCGCATAGTAGTAAGGTCCATATGCTGCATACCAAGCTGAACAAGTGCAAGATTTTCCTTGAAGTAATGCGGAAGGTACATTTTTAGTCTTCCTTCATAGGATTGCTGATCAAAATCGATAGCTCTGAAGCGGTATTGATTACCTTCAATATCCGGAGTAATATCGACGACGAAATTATAAGAGCGCATATCTCCCAGCAATCTGACAAAACAGCGTTCATTGAATTTAACGAACTCCTTGCAAATACGGATCTGATTAAATTTTGATGTGTGGAGGCTTCGCTTAATAAACTCATCGCCAGGCAGACCGGGAATATGCTCCTCAATGAGTGTATTCCCATCAGTCATATATATTATCCGGTTGGGGGATAGCACATGTTCCAGTTCAAGTCCGTAGACACGCGATGCATCCCCAACTTTGATGTAGAAATGATCATAGTTATCATTCAGACGGTTGATGATCCGAACCCTGAAAGGCCTTGTATTGGCGAAGGTACAGTAATCTATCCGCGCTACCGAAAGGTGTTCCATCACTGCGGTATCACCATCTGTATTCATCAGGGCATAGATATAAGTGAGATTCGGGAATAATTCCTTCATCTCACTTTCATCATAATATACTGTATACCAGAGCGTATCACGCCCTTCCTTATCCCGAAGGGGTGTCTTCAGATTGAATCGAAGCAGATCCGTGTACTGAACCGGAAGTTTTACCTCACGGTCGTATTTGATCAGATAATCACGAAGCCCAGCCCTGATCGGGTAAAGTGTTTTTTTCTTAGAGGGGACAATACCTCTGGGCTCCTTTTGTACATGCATTTGTTTGTTGTCAGTTGTCAGTTGTCAGTTGTCTGTTGTCAGTTGTCTGTTGTCTGTTGTCTGTTGTCAGAGATGTCCTACTAAATTGTCAAATTAATAGTTCAATACCAAATCCCTGTCATCCCTCTTCGCGAAGAGCGTATCGGGAAGACATCCTCTTTAATTTAGAGTACAAACTTAAAATGAAGTACGATTTTCGTTGTCAACTGTCAATTGTCAACTGTCAATTAAATTACTTTATTTCAAACACCGCCCTCATCTGGTAGTTCAGTTTGATCTTTTTGAAATCAATATTGGGCATTGCTGCTTCTGTTGAAGCCATCGCATCGGCTTTCATCATCACGTTTGCACGATACATTGGTTGAGGGTAATATTCATTATTGATTTCCTGGATCTCCATTGGTCCGCCCAAAGTTCCGCCAATTGAAGTGATCAGATAATCTGCTTTGTTTTTTGCGGCCTGAAGTGCTTTTATTTTCAGCTCTTTTTTCAGAGCCTCAATTTTAGAATAATCGTAGCTCTCAATATTGCTGTACTCAATTCCTTTAGGATCTACAGCACTCATAATTTCATTGAATTTGGTCAGATCAGTGACTTTGATTTTGTATTGCTTGCGGGCCAAAAAATCAGGTGCTTTTTTCTTTTCCCACCAGTTATTATAGCTGGAAATATTGTTGATCGTAAAATTTTCCTGAGGAATGCCTGCTTTCAGAACTGCCGACTGTAACTGACGTTCAAGTTCTTCGATCTCAACTTTCTTCTTGTTATTTGAATCCCTGAAATATTCTTTCAATGACATTCCGATATAAATAATATCAGGTGTTACTTCAGCTTCTGCTGATCCGTTTACTTCAATTTTTCTTCGGGTATCAATATTTTGGGAAAAGGCGCTCAAGCTGAAGACACTTAATAGAGCGATTGCTAATATATTTTTCATGTTTCTTTGTTTAATTAATTCTATATGTATGAGATGAAAAATTCGTGCCAAATCCATAAGGAGAATTGAGAATTGAGAGTGGAGAGTTGAGAATTGGGATTGATTTTCAGTTAAAAATAGGTTAGAGACAACAAAAAAGGCCTTTTTAAGGCCTCGGTTTTATTCTTCAATACTTTCGCTATGAGGAAAGACCTCTTCTTCTTTCTCTTCTTTAAAATATCGTTTCTGGTAGATGAGTATCATAATGACACCGATAGAAATAGCCGAGTCGGCTAAATTGAAAACCGGACGGAAGAAAATAAATTCTTCCCCTGCCCAGAAGGGAAACCATTGCGGATAGATACCCTGCAGGATCGGAACATAAAACATATCGACCACTTTACCATGGAACAGGCTTGAATAACCTCCTTCTGGAGGGAAAAGCACTGAGGGTTCATAATATGAACTTTCATTAAATATGACACCATAGAAGGTTGAATCAATGATATTTCCCAGCGCTCCGGCAAATATGAGTGCGAGATTCATAATCAGTCCGCGATGATACTTCTTTTTAATTAAATGGACCAGCCCATAACCAATCCCGCAAACGGCCACAATTCGAAATAATGACAAAGCAAGTTTTCCTGCTTCACCCCCAAACTCGATACCGAAAGCCATTCCATTATTTTCGGTGAAATGTATAATCGCCCAGTTGCCAAATATTTTGTACTCCTGTCCTAAGGACATATTAAGCTTTATCCAGAATTTTAGTGCCTGGTCGGCTAAAAGAATAAGAAAAATTGCAACAAAGGGCTTAGTATAAGCTTTCATTTACGCCTGCTTCAATTTAGCTTCCATACTTAAAGTAGCATGCGGAACTGCACGTAAACGTTCTTTGGGGATAAGTTTGCCTGTTTCTCTGCAAACACCATAGGTTTTATTTTCAATACGAACCAAAGCACTTTCAAGGTTATCGATAAACTTTCTCTGGCGTGCCGCTAACTGATTGATTGATTCTTTTTCAAGGGTAGCCGAACCATCTTCAAGAGTTTTATAGGTTCCTGCAGTATCATCGGTCCCGTTCATATTCGGATTGCTTAACGATTGCGTTAAGGCAGCTAATTCTTCTTTTGAGCTACGTAGTTTCTCAATAATGAGATCTTTAAATTCCTGTAATTCTGTATCGGAATATCTAGTTTTTTCGTGCTTATCCATTTCTATCCTTTGTTTATTTGTATTATTAAATTCTTATCATCTATGCTTACCGTTTCACCCGATTCAAGATCTGCTACAAGCTCCAATGAGTCAGCCAGAATTTCAGCGCAAATATAGCTTAAATTATTTTTGAGGGCTTCAGAAATATACGGATGCTCTTTTACCTGTACCCTGATCTTATCTGTCACCTCAAAACCAAGCTCTTTTCTAAGATTCTGGATGCGGTTGACTAACTCTCTAGAAATTCCTTCCTGCTTCAATTCTTCGGTAAGCGTAACATCCAAAGCAACCGTTAAGTTTCCAAGGTTTGCCACCTGCCACCCCGGAACATCTTCAGCAAGAACTTCTGCATCTGCAAGATCAACTACATATGAAGTTCCAGGAATTGCAATATGGCCTTCGTTTTCAAGGCGACTGATATCCTGCTGCGACATCGTGTTCAATGCTTCTGCCACAAGTTTCATATCCTTACCAACTTTCGGGCCTAAAGCTTTAAAATTTGGTTTTATCTTTTTGCTGATGATACCAGAGGTATCGGTAATGTACTCAATACTCTTCAGGTTTGTCTCAGAAAGGATAAGATCTTTAACCTTCTCAACCTTGGCTTTGAAGCTTTTGTCCAATACCGGGATCATTGCCTTACTCAATGGCTGCCTTACATTGATACTTACCTTTTTACGCAGTGAGAGTATCAGCGAGGAGATATCCTGTGCCAATGCCATGCGTTCTTCCAGATCTTTGTCTACCAGCGCTTTGTTATAAACCGGGAAGTCTGCAAGGTGAACTGAAATGACCTCCTCTTTACCGGTAGCTTTGTTCAGGTCTATGAATAATCGATCGCTAAAGAATGGCGCAACAGGTGACATTAATTTTGCAATTGTACTCAAACAGGTATAAAGTGTCTGGTATGCCGAGATCTTGTCTTCGGTGTATTCACCTTTCCAGAATCTGCGGCGGCATAAACGAACGTACCAGTTACTCAGATGTTCATCTACAAAATTTTGAATAGCCCGTGTAGCTCGTGTTGGTTCAAAATCCGCATAATATTTATCCACCTCAAGACTAAGGGAATTCAATAAGGAAATGATCCAGCGATCAATTTCAGGACGTTCTTTAATATCATCCTCTTTATAGCTGAATCCGTCGATATTGGCATACAATGCAAAAAATGCGTAAGTATTATGCAGGGTTCCGAAAAACTTGCGGCGAACCTCATCAATTCCTTCAATATTGAATTTCAGGTTATCCCATGGAGATGCATTGCTGATCATATACCATCTGGTAGGATCAGCACCATATTTTTCAATGGTCTCAAAAGGATCAACAGCATTTCCCAGACGTTTAGACATTTTATTGCCGTTCTTGTCTAGTACGAGACCATTTGACACAACATTTTTGAATGAAATGCTATCATGCAGCATCACCCCAATGGCATGCAGGGTAAAGAACCATCCACGGGTTTGATCAACTCCTTCTGCAATGAAGTCAGCAGGGTAAATTGAACCCGGTTCACCATCAGAACCTGCCTGTTTATTCCAGTATTCTAAAAATGCTTCCGGACTGATATTGCCACTTTTACCTTCCTCTGTTGGAGGGAGACCCCATTGTGCATAAGGCATAGCTCCTGAATCGAACCAGACATCGATCAGGTCAGTCTCGCGAATCATTTTCTTGCCAGATTTGGAAACAAGGATTACATCATCCACATAAGGACGGTGCATATCATTGATCTCAAATGAAGCATCCATAAATCCGGCTGCAACGGCTTTTTTGATTTCTGATTTGAGTTCCTCAACAGAACCGATACATTTTTCTTCAGCTCCGTCAACTGTTCTCCAGATCGGCAGGGGTGTACCCCAGTATCTTGAACGCGATAGATTCCAGTCCACGAGGTTTTCGAGCCAGTTACCGAAACGGCCTGTCCCGGTTGATTCTGGTTTCCAGTTAATAGTCTTGTTTAATTCAACAAGGCGGTCTTTAACAGCGGTAGTTTTAATAAACCAGCTATCCAAAGGATAATACAGAACAGGTTTATCAGTACGCCAGCAATGCGGGTAACTGTGTTCGTATTTCTTAACGTCAAAAGCCTTATTATCTTCTTTTAGTTTTATTGCAATGAGGACATCCGTAGGCCTGAAATCAGGATCTTTGCGTTCCTCATCGCTGTAATATTCTTCTTTTACAAACCTTCCGGCAAAATCAGTGACTTCAGCAACAAAACGTCCCTGTTTGTCGACAAGCGGTAACTCATTTCCTTTTTCATCAGTAATCATCACTGATGGTACATTGTTTTCGCGGGCTGCCCTGAAGTCATCCGCACCAAAGACAGAAGCGGTATGCACAATACCGGTACCGTCTTCAGTAGTTACAAAGTCGGCAGGAATAACCCGAAAAGCATTCTTCTCAAGATCAGCATTGCTTACGTAAGGCATTAGTTGATGATAACGCAGCCCGACAAGATCAGAGCCCTTAAAATCAGCGACCTGATTCCATGGGATTACCTTGTCGCCAGCCCTATAATCGTCAAGTGATAAAGCTTTGTGTTCCTCTTTGAAGTATTTTGAAACCAGATCCTTTGCCAGAATCACACTGACCGGTTGGAAGGTATATGGATTGAAGGTGCGGATCTTAACATAAGAGATTGAAGCTCCCACAGCCAGAGCACAGTTCGATGGCAGCGTCCAGGGGGTAGTTGTCCATGCCAGTATTACAGTGTCTTCTACTGCATTCTCAAACACTTTATCCATCAACGGATGATCCTGATCCCTTTTTATATGAAACTGAGCAACGATAGAAGTATCCTTAAGCATTTTGTAGGTGCCGGGCTGATTCAATTCATGAGAACTTAATCCGGTACCTGCAGCAGGAGAGTAGGGCTGCACAGTATAACCTTTGTATAAAAGCCCTTTTTCATGAAACTGCTTCAGTATCCACCAAAGTGTTTCGATGTAATCATTTTCATAAGTGATGTACGGATTTTCAAGATCAACCCAATAACCCATTTTCTCAGTCAGGTCGTTCCAAACGTCGGTATATTTCATCACCTCAGTACGGCAGGCAGCATTGTAATCGTCAACACTTATTGTTTTGCCAATATCATCTTTTGTAATTCCCAGCTTTTTCTCAACAGCCAGTTCAATAGGCAAACCATGGGTATCCCAGCCACCTTTACGCTCTACACGATAACCTTTCAGGGTTTTATAACGACAAAAAATATCCTTGATGGAACGGGCCATTACGTGATGTATCCCCGGCATCCCATTCGCAGATGGGGGGCCTTCATAAAAGATATAAGGTTTAGTAGCAGGACGGTTGGAAATACTTTTATCGAATACCTGGTTTTGTTTCCAGTAATCTAAGATCTCTTTCCCGGTTTTTGATAGATCAAGTTGCTTATATTCTTTGTACATCAGTGCTTTAACTCCCAAAATTTAAGGATGCAAAGTTAAGAAATTAAAGGCTTAAAATGCAGATTTTTGAAATCATTAATCCGCATTCGGGAGGACAGAATTCAAAATAAGTATTTTGCGTACCTTTGTATTAATCTGATTTAGCTCTATGGGAAATAAATATATGCGTCGCGGCCTTTGGTTGATCCTGATTGGAGTTGCATTTAACTTCCTTGGATATTACCTGATGGAAGGCGATGAATTCAAATATGGTTGGGCAATGGTCATTGGTACAGTTGCATTTGGTCTGGGTTTTTTGCTGGTAATCTATAGTTTAATCCGAAAAATGGACCGTAAGGCCCTACTGAAAGAGCGTTCTTCTGAAACGGAAGAATAGGTTTATTTAGGGCTGTTTGCCAGCGCAAGGTTAATGTCATTATTTAATTTCCAGCTTTCGCGGGATCCGATAGTTTCCGGATGACAAATTGTGAGGTTCCCGCTTTCGCGGAATGACAAATCTTGAAGGAAGTATAGGGAAATTTCAGCCTTCGCTGGAATCGGTTCAGGTTCAATCGATGATCCTCATTTTGTCTGAACTATGATTTTTTTGATTAGTTTGATTATAATGATTCAAAAGCTCATAATAATCACCTGGAATCATAGTTCAAACAAAAGCTAAACTAGCACTTGTAATGAATCGCGCGCCAGCATAGATGACATCCCACACTATGTGAACCCGATAGCTTGTCAACTGTCAATTGACAATTCTCCACTCTCCATTCTCAATTCTCAACTATATTACATATCCCAGGTTTCCCCCTTAGCTTTCGCGATCTTCTTTCTTTTTCGCTTATCAATCTGTACCAGCAAAGCAGGTAAGAGCGTCAGGTTGGATACCAGAGCGATGATCAGCGTGATCGACAAGAGCAATCCCAGAATCATCGTACCGCCAAAGGTTGATGCAGTAAAGATCCCGAATCCGAAAAAGAGAACGAGTGCGATATAGGTCATACTTACACCTGTTTCACGGATGGTATCTGAAATAACCTTAGTGGTTGTAAAATCCGTCGACTGTAATTCCTGTT
Source organism: Sphingobacteriales bacterium 16-39-50 (assembly GCA_002257025.1). Taxonomy (GTDB): domain Bacteria; phylum Bacteroidota; class Bacteroidia; order Sphingobacteriales; family Sphingobacteriaceae; genus Daejeonella. The sequence goes on from NCHA01000009.1 coordinate 85,436, forward strand.
GATATCTGGTCAGGAAATAGATGGTCTGATCTGACGCAAGTCCGAAAGCAATTGTGAATATCAGAATGGTAGATGGTTTAAGCGGAATATTGAAAAAGCCCATCAGTCCTGCCGTAATGATCAAGGGGATAATATTGGGTAAGAGTGAGATGAACATGATCCTGAGGTCTCTGAACTGGAATAACCTGAGCATTGAGATCAGAAATATGGCCAGCAGGATACTTTCCATTAGATGTTTTAGCATATAATCGGTCCCTTTCGAGAAAATGATACTCGAACCTGTCAGCAAGACATCAAATTTATTCGGATTTAGAATTGAGTCGATACGCGGTTTTAATTCTTCCATCAGAACATTCATGCGTTTTGAGCCAACATCAGCCATCTGAAAACTTACTCTTGCTACCTGCTTATTACTGTCGATAAAACCTTTTAGCATATCACTGTTCCCGCCAGAATTTGCGAGGTAAGACAGGACAAAGTTTTTCTCCATATCATTCGGAATGCGGAAGAACTGGGGATTCCCGTTATAAAATGCCTGTGAAGCGTATTTTAAGGCTTTATTTAAGGAAACTGAACGCGAAAACTCAGGGTAGGCTGAGATCATTTCCTCCATCTTATCCACCCTTTTGATAGTTGAAAGATTCAGAACCCCATTCTTTTTCCGGGTATCAATGCTGACTTCCAGCGGCAGAATACCCTCAAAATTCTTTTCAAAGAACTTCAGATCACGGTTTATCGGAGAGTTTTGAGGGAGATCATCAACTACATAACCGTTCACATTGATCTGCATCACTCCTATCAAGGAAATCAGTGTGATGATAATTGTGCCAACATAGATCAGATGACTTCGCTCATTCACGAGAAAATCGGTCTTTACCAGCAGCTTATGCAGGAAGCCATTATCATGATCCTCCTGTGCTTTAAGTTTAGGAACAGGGAGATAACTGAAAATGATCGGTATCAGACAAAGGCAGATAAACCAGGTAGCCATTACGTTCAATGCCGCAACAACTCCAAATTCAACAAGTAAGGCACTGCCTGTGAAAAAAAGGACTCCAAATCCTATTGCAGCTGTGACATTAGCAATTAGTGTCGTTTCTGAGATCCGCAGTATAGTAACATGCAGAGCCTTGTCTTTATCGCCATGCTTTCTCAGTTCATTATGGTATTTATTCAGGAGCAGAATACTGTTGGGTATTCCAATGATTACAATGAGTGGAGGAATCAAACCGGTGAGCATCGTGATCTCATAGCCAAACATCACCAATGTGGCCAGACTCCAGATCACCCCAACTATTACCAGTATAATCGGGAACAGTACCGGATAAAGTTTTCTGAAAAATATGAACAGAATGATTGCAGAAACAAGAATAGAAAGACCAAGAAACAATACAAATTCTCTGGATACGAGCTGACTGACCGCTGTACGGATAAAAGGAAGTCCGGAATAATGAACTTCAACACCGTGCTTTTTACTCATGGCATCCGCTTTTTCCAATATCGTTTTGATAATTGGTCCGCGCTTTGGCGTATTCAGGATCTTATGATCGAAATTGATTGCCATTAATGTGGCATGACTTTCCTTATTGTAAATCAATCCCTCATAAAATGGAAGCTCATAAATGCGATTTTTAATACTGTCCATTTCAGAATCACGAAGTATAGCGCCTCCACTAATCTGCTTTAAAACGAACCGCTGATTTAAGGTGTCTTTTTGGAGATCATAGAGGTTGCCTACAGAAAGTACCTGCTTGATTCCTTCCAGTTTCTGCAGCTCTGATGCCAATAGACTCCAATCATTGAACAATTCCTTGCTCATTAATTTAGGAGTGCTGATACCCAGAACCATCATGTTTCCGTCTTCTCCAAACTTGCTTTTGAAATCATTGTATCTGATAAAAGCGGAGTCGGTTTGAGGAAGAATTTTACTTCCGATATAGGAAAGCTTAACAAAACTGGCTTTCCATGCCATGAACAAGGTTAAAACGAAAAACAGTACAAGAATTAGAATCCGGTTTGAAAGTATAATTTTGGAAAAGTTATTCCACATGCTGCGCGGTTTAGGATAATGGCGAAATAAGTCCGTAAAACTACAAAAATTCTTAATTTGGACTTTGAATATTGTGAGAATTCGACATTTGCCAGCAAACTAAACGTAATTGATTCCATTCGTAGTACATTTTAACAATTATGAAAAAGTTTTTCAGGGGATTTGTTTTTGCTTTCAATGGGATTAAGTACACTTTCAAAACCCAATTGAATTTCAGGGTGCATTGCTTTGTTGCTATTGTACTTGTTGGACTTTGCTTTTATCTGGAATTAAATAAAGCTGAATGGCTCTGGATCATTACCGCCATGGCCATTGTATTAATGGCTGAACTTGCGAACACCGCGGTTGAGACCCTTGTTGATCTGGTCTCCCCCGAATATAATATCAAGGCAGGCCGGATCAAAGACATTGCTGCTGCTTTGGTGCTGATTGCAGCTGTTACAGCACTTAGCATCGGAATTCTGATACTTCTTCCAAAGGTCAACCATGCTTCATAAAACCCGGGGAATAGTATTTAAAACCACAAACTATGCTGAAAGCAGTGTAGTAGTTCAAATTTTTACTGAAAAATTCGGTTTGCAATCCTACCTGATCAACGGAATCAAGCGTCCTAAATCAAAGATCAAACTGAACAGTCTGCAGCCACTGCATCTTTTGGATATGGTGGTTTATCATAAAAGCTCCGGAAATATTCAACGCGTTTCGGAGTTAAGACACTTGCCGGTTTTTCTGAGCATTCCCTATGATATTGTAAAAAGTTCGATCACCATGTTTTTAAATGAGGTGCTTTACAAGTCACTCAGGCAGCATGAAGCTGATGAAATACTCTTCGAATTTCTGTTTCATGCAATCGAGATTCTGGATGGAATCAGTAAGGGGGTATCTAACTTTCACCTATACTTTTTGCTCCGCCTAACCCGATTTCTGGGATTTTACCCCGATACTACCTTAGCAGGAAATGCTGACTTTTTTGATCTTAAGAACGGATGTTATTCCAGAATGCAGCCTCCGCATGCCCTGATCCTTGAACAACCGCTAACAGCACTCTGGACCACAATACTGAATGCTAAATTTGATAATCTGGATGAACTGCATATTTCTTCGGCACAGAGAAAACAGTTGCTGGAGAAGATTCTTGAGTATTACAGTTTGCATGTTGAAGGCTTCGGACAGGTAAGATCACATGAGGTATTGGAGGAGGTGCTGGGATGAGATGTGAGATATGAGATGACATTGTTGGCGCAGATGCAATCATCGTGGCGGAGGCCACGATCTCCTTTTCTTCTTAAATAATGACATTGCCCTTCAGGGTCATTTATAAGTATTCAGCACTCAGATGGGAGAGGGGAGGGAAAAGTAATAATTAAGCACAATCTCAACCAACAACCTATATTCTTTTTCAACTAAAATTTTGAAATGTAATTTTATTGTTATTACATTGTGCTGAATTTGAGAAAGTTAACCGCCATATTTTTCCTTCTGTTGTTCCTGTTTAACATTGCAGGTTACAAGGGGCTTTTCTTTTTTCTAACCCAATCAGCTGATGAGCGTTTGGCAGAAAAGATTAAGGATGGCAATGATCTGGACAAAGATATGATCATGGTTAAGTTTCCATTCAACGTTCCCTACCTTTCTGATTCCAAAGATTTTGAATCAATGGAGGGTGAGGTGAATTTAAAAGGAACCATTTATAAATACGTAAAACGCAAAATTGCGAGAGATACACTTTTCCTGATATGTATTGAGAACAAGGAAAAAACATTGATCGAAAAGAAGCGGGCTGAGTATTTTAATAAGGTGAATGATCTGGATGCGAGCACCAGCAAAAAAACTGGAGCCAAACAAATTAAACTGGAGTACTACTTCAAAAATTCTGAGATTTCGCTCAAAGACTTGTATGTGCTGGATTTCCAATCACCGCACAGTTTTGTGATAAATTCAATTCAAAACGGGCATTATTACCTCTTTGCCCCGCCTCCGGAATCCCTTCTTTCCTAATAATTTCAGGTTTATCAGCTATATCCAATGAGCAGGGCTTACTGGGTCTGAGCTATTTTAAGATGGTTTCCTGAATAATTAATTCCTTGCTGTTTTTCTGTTTGACAGAAGGCTTTCGGGCTCTTTTTTCAATGATTATTGATTTTCAATTGCTTTAAATGCATGATTTAAAGGGATAAGCATAATGCTTATTTCTCCGCTCATCATTTAATCTATGCAATAGATGATACGATTTAACCTGATACGGCAAGGCTGTTTTAATTATTTATTATGAAGCGAAATGCCACATATTTCTTTGGAAGAGCATTTGCCCGGGATTACGGGCTTGCTTGAATATCGATTGGATACTGCCTATCCGATCAGAGATCTCACCCAGATCTTGTTGAGGGGTGAATCTACTTTAACACAGGCAGAACGTGAACTTATTGCAACTGTAGTATCTGCCGGTAACGAATGCAAATTCTGTACTGCCGCACATACTGCCGCAGCCGACATTTTACTGGGAGAATGCAATACCACTCAAATGGTTCTGCATGACCTCAAAAATGCACCGGTAAGTGATAAGATGAAAGTTCTTCTTAAAATTGCCAGGAACGTTCAGATCTCCGGCAAAAGAGTTAGTCCGTCTATTATTGAAAAAGCAAAATCCCTTGGGGCAACAGATCTTGAAATTCATGATACTGTCCTGATTGCCGCTTTATTTTGCCTTTACAATAAATATGTGGATGGCTTAGCCAGTATCACCCCTAATGACCCTACCTACTACCAAGCCTTGGGAAACAAAATTGTTAATCAGGGATACCTCAGATCCCCGCAATTAATTAAAAAACCTTAAATCAAATTTTATGAAAACAAGTTTACTATACATCATACTCATAGCTTTATTTATCCCGTTTTCGGCCTTTTCTCAAATCGGAACTGCATCAGGAACGATTACCGATAATGAAAGCAAAAAGCCAATCTCCGGAGCAAGTATCTCAATCAAAGGACTGCTTGCCGGCACCATTACTGACAATGAGGGCAAATTTCAGATCAGCACTAAATTGCCATTGCCTATTACATTAATCGTTTCCGGTCTCGGTTATGTGCGCCAGGAGATCATAATCAATGAGTTTTCGGACAATATCAAGTTGGCTCTGTCACCTGCAGCAACCCAAATGGATGAAGTGGTCGTCTCAGCTTCAAGAGTAGAAGAGAACATTATGCAATCGCCGGTAACGGTCGAGAAAATGGACCTCAGATCTATAAGGGAAACCCCCTCCATCAGTTTTTATGAAGGATTACAATCCCTGAAATCATTGGATGTGGTCACCTCCGGACTAAATTTTAAGTCCATCAATACCCGTGGTTTTGGGGGTATCGGAACCGGACGTTTTCTTCAGCTGGTTGATGGAGTGGATAACCAGACTCCCGGACTAAACTTTTCTGTTGGTAACCTGTTCGGACTTTCGGATCTGGATGCCGAAAGCGCAGAGCTGATTCCCGGAGCTGCCTCGGCTCTTTATGGACCGGTAGCATTTAACGGGGTTCTGATGATGAAAAGCAAAGACCCTTTTCAATATCAGGGCTTGAGTGTCCAAACCAAATTAGGAGTCAACCACCTGAATGATAGCTATACCGATGCGGCAGCTTTGTACGACCTCACCATGTGCTATGCAAAGGCTTTCAATAATAAGTTTGCATTCAAAACCAATGTCTCTTATTTCAAAGGACTAGATTGGTATGCCACTAATTACAATGATATTGACCAGAATACTCCGGTAGCATCCCGCGGTGCCTCAAATCCCGGAAGAAATGGCCTGAATATTTACGGGGATGAAGTCGCTCAGACCATAAGCGGAATCGGCCGTGTATCAAGAACCGGATACGAAGAGCGTTATTTAACAGATTATAAGGTTGACAATCTGAAGATGAATGCTGCCCTGCATTATCGTCTTTCCGATAACCTGGAAGCGATTTACCAATATAATTTTGGACAGGGTACTGCTAATTATACCGGTAGCAGCCGTTTTTCGATCAATAATTTCACCCTGCAGCAACACAGAGTGGAGCTGAAAGGTAGTCAGTTCTTTATCAGGGCATATACTACCATTGAAAACTCCCATGATTCTTATAATCCACGTACTCTCGGACAAAAAGTCAATCAGGAATGGGTGCAGGACCTGAATGGAAATAAAGTAAGTCCGAATGTGGCTGATGCGACCTGGTTTTCTCGATATGAAGCCGCTTATAAAGGAAACATCACCGGAATTACGGCAAATAATCACAACATAGCCCGTGGATTTGCTGATCAGGGCAGGTTTTTACCTGGAACCGCTGAGTTTGAAGCCATGAAAGATAAATATCAGGCGATACAAGGTCTTACGGGAGCGGGAATATTTAGTAACAGTAAACTCTATCATGCCGAAGGACAATATGATTTCAGCAAGGCTGTTAAATTTGTGGATGTGCTTGCCGGAGGTAATCTCAGGAAGTTCGATATGTTTACGAATGGTACCCTGCTGGACGATAAAAACAAGGAAATAACAATCTCTGAATACGGCGCATTCCTGCAATTGTCTAAACTGCTTTTCGAGGATAAGTTTAAGCTGGTTGCTTCTGCACGATATGACAAGAATGAAAACTTTAAGGGAAGTTTTACGCCAAGAGTTTCTGCCGTTTTCTCACCGGTAAAGAATCATAATTTCCGGGCATCATTTCAAACCGGATTCAGGAATCCAACCCCTGTCGACCAGTACATCAAATTATTTGTAGGCCCGATCACCATTCTCGGAGGTACGCCTGAAAACAGTGCAGGTTTACCCGCTTACAGTAATTCATATACCTCAAGCTCAGTAAGTGCCTTTGGCGCTGCCTTTGGTGCAGCTGTCGGATCAGGAACCCCTCCTCCAACGGCTATTGCAAATAACAAGCATCTCCTCAAGAAGTCTGATGTGGCATATATCAAGCCTGAGCAGATAGAAAGTTATGAGATCGGCTATAAAGGCCTCATCAGCGAGAAGCTCTTTATCGATATAAACTATTATTACAGCAATTACCAGGACTTCATTTTGAATCAGGTGGTAATCAGCCCGACAAGCCCGGTACTAGCTGCTGATGGCACAGCTAATCCTGCCGCCGCAATGGAAATTCTGAACAGACAGGCACAGGCTTATCAATTATATACCAATGCTTCTGATAAAGTGAGTGCGCAGGGCTCATCGCTGGGATTAACTTATTATTTCCCTAAAAGCTATCAGTTGACAGGAAATAGCACCTGGACATCTTTTGATCTGAAAGGCGCAAATCCAAATAATATTCCGGCTTTCAATACCCCGAAATTTGTCTCAAATCTGATCCTTTCAAACCGGAATTTATATAAAAACATCGGTTTTAGTATGAATTACCGCTGGCAGTCGGCATTCAACTGGGTAGGATCGTTCAGCGATTTGCAACCTGGCAGGATAGAGGCTTACGGACAATTGGGTGCACAGGTAAGCTTTAAAATACCTGCTGCTAAATCGGTTCTGAAGATTGGGGGAACCAATCTGAGCAATAAATACAATGTACAGGCTTATGGTTCACCGGCAGTTGGAGGGGTTTATTATGTCTCCCTGACTTTTGATGAACTCCTGAAATAAGACCATGTCAGTAACAAAGAAAGATATCATAAATCCTGCAGGAAACAGGAATCTCTTATTCGCCATTTGTGTGATCTGTTACGCTTTTGGAGGATATTTTTCAACCCTGATGCCTGTTTACCTGCCGGTGGTGGTTAAAGAACTGATAGCTGATGTGAGTGCAGATGATCTGAACGAGGTCAGTGCCTACATCGGCTCCATGTTCCTGCTGGGCTGGACCTTTGGCGGAATATTATTTGGCTTTTTGGGCGATCAGATAGGAAGGATCAGGGCTTTTGTTATTGCCGTGAGTATGTACGCTGTACTTAATATCCTGATTAGCTTTTTGGAGAGCTGGCAGATGGTTATTCTGCTGAGATTTTTCTCGGGATTGGGAGTTGGGGGTACACTGGTACTGGCCACTATTCTGGTCGCCGAAGTCTGGCCTGCAAAGTCAAGGGCCATAGCCCTGGGAATCCTGGCTGTTACCTTTCCCATTGGAATTATTTCAACAGGAATTGCCAATAACTTCTTTTCCGACTGGCGCCTGGCATTCTTACCGGGTTTTATCCCACTGGCAGCGGCTTTTACCGCCTTAATTCTAATCAGGGAATCAAAGGAATGGACACAACTGAAACAGGAATCGCTGAGTAAAGAAGAGCCTTCAAAATACCTGGCCCTGTTCGAGAGCCACAATAAGAAGAACCTGATTCAGGGATCCCTGATCTTTGGATCGATGATTATCGGCCTTTGGGCTATATTTTCATGGATGCCAACCTGGGTACAAAGTCTGTTCCCCAATCCGGGACAGGGTCAGGCAGAGCGTGGGATTACAATGATGATCCTTGGCAGTGGGGGAATTGTGGGAGGCTCCCTTTCAGGATTTCTGATTAATTATCTGGGGCATAGAAAAACGCTGCTGATTACCTTTGCGGGTTGTTTTGTGATGTGCTTCATCATTTTTAAAACGAATCAGACCTTCAGCACGATCATCTATCCTGAATGTGCTTTCCTGGCGCTATTCTTTGGTATCAGTCAAGGGACATTGTCTTCATATTTGCCCGAGCTGTTCCCGACAAAGATCCGTGCGACCGCTACCGGATTTTGCTTCAATATCGGCAGACTGGCAACCGCAATAGTTGTATTCTTTGTAGGAGCACTGGTCCATGTTATGGGCGGTTATGGAAATGCAGTACTGATTTTTTCAATTACATTTTTAATAGGTCTGCTGGTTACATTCTACTCTCCGGAGGCTGTAGCTCATTCAGATTCAAGCTTAAATAAAAATATATAATGGCACATATCAACGTACCCGAAGGGGTTCCCGGAATCAGGAGCCTAGTGATGTTCAGACCCGAAACTGGCAAGCCTTTGTATGAGCTTGCGCAGGCTTTGCTTCGCGGCCCATCAACGCTGCCGGAAGCCGACAGGGAATTAATTGCAAGTTTTGTTTCTTCAAAAAACGACTGTATGTTCTGCATGAGCAGCCATGCCGCCGCCGCGAGATACCTTTATAAGTATGATAAAGGCATTGTTGATTTTGTGTTGGAAGATTATCTGAATGCCCCTATTTCAGCAAAGCTGAAAGCCCTGCTCAGCATTGCTGCAAGGGTTCAGCAGGATGCAAGAACGGTTAGCCCCGATGACATTTCCAATGCAAAAAATGAAGGTGCTTCTGAGCAAGAGATCCATGATACGGTTCTGATTGCGGCATCTTTCTGTATGTTCAATCGATATGTGGATGGATTGGGAAGTCTTACACCTACTGAGCCAGAGGCTTATGAGGCAATGGCAGAGCGTATGGCCCAGGGATATACTTTACCTAAATAAAGGAGAAATGACAAAAAAGAGTTTATTGGTATTCGGACTATTTTTGACTATTTCGACAGCTTTTGGCCAGGCAAAGAGTGATACAATCAAGTCAAAAATCCTTGACCCCATAACTGTTCAGGGAATTTTAGAACGAAATGGGCTAAGCCGACTTGAACCTATTGTTGGGACTTACATTTTTACAGGAAAAAAAAATGAAGTTATTTCAGTGACACAAATGGACGCTAACCTAACAGACAAAACCGGGCGACAAATCTTTGCAAAAGTACCAGGAGTTTTTGTTTATGATATGGACGGTTCTGGTAATCAAATAAATATTTCGACAAGAGGACTTGATCCACACAGAGGTTGGGAATTCAATATTCGTAAGGACGGTGTGCTGACAAATTCGGATATGTATGGTTATCCGGCCAGCCATTACAGTATGCCACTTGAAAGTATTGAACGTATAGAATTGGTTCGGGGTACAGGCTCATTACAATATGGTTCACAATTTGGCGGTATGTTAAATTATGTTTCCAAACAAGGTGATACTACAAAGTCTATCCATTTTGAAAGTTATAATACTGTAGGTTCATTCAACTTATTAAGCTCTTATAATGCCATAGGTGGAAAAATCGGAAAAATAAAATATTACGCCTACATCTCAAAGCGTTCAAGAGACGGCTATCGTAGAAATGAACATACTGATTATGATGCACAAAGTATAATGATAACTTATGAAGCCAATAGGAATTTATCACTTCGCATGGAGTGGGCAAGGTCTAATTATGTGTATCGCATCCCCGGACCTTTGACCGAGGCTATGTATAATACCGACCCAAGACAAGCAACAAGGTCAAGGAATTATTTTAATCCTGCTATTAACATTCCTTCTTTCCTGTTAAAGTGGAATATTTTGGATAAGACAAAACTTCAATACACTTCATCGGCAGTTATTGGCAACAGAAACAGTGTAATGTTTGACAAGCCTGCAACTATAAAAGACACTATAAATACTACAACAGGACAGTATAACTCCAGGCAAGTGGATATTGACAATTTCAACAGTTATACTAATGAATTACGACTATTAAGGCAGTACAGATTAGGAAAGCAGGAAAGTTCGCTTGCAATGGGTGTGCAATTAATGAACAATGACTTGCACCGAACCCAACAAGGCAAAGGCACAACAGGCAGTGATTTCGATTTGACATTAGTTAATCCCCAATGGGGAAGGGATATTCATTTCAAAACTCAAAATGTTGCCCTGTTTGCTGAGAATAGTTTTAAACTTTTAAAAAATCTGTCTGCAAATATTGGAGCAAGGCTTGAAAGTGGTGAAAGTAAAATGTTGGGTAATATTACTTACTTGCCAATAGATAGAATTCCTTTTAATCTCAAGCATCGATTTGTTTTACTAGGCTCGAGTGTAAGTTATAGACCAACATCATTTATAGATATTTATGCAGGTTGGTCGCAAACATACCGGCCAATGATTTTTAAAGATTTAGTTCCTACAGAAATTTACGAGAAAGTAGACCCTAACTTGAAAGACGCAGAAGGTTATAATGCAGAATTGGGTTTTAGAGGAAATTGGAAGTTTTTGAAGTGGGATATTACAGGTTTTTTACTTCAATACAATAATCGTTTTGGCACGATTGCCCAAACAGATGCAAATAATCAATTATATACTTACAGAACAAATATTGGTAACTCTCTAACCAAAGGGTTTGAAATTTTTATTCAGGGAAATTGGACATTAAACAACAAAACAGAATTATCAATATTCACATCAACCGCCATTATGGATGGCAAATACACTTCAGGAAGCATAAAATCGGGCACTGCAAATATTAGTGTTGATGGTAATAAAATTGAAAGTGTACCAGGCATAATTTCACGAAACGGGCTCACTTTTCGTTTTAGAAAATTCAGCTTGTCGGGGCTATACAGTTTTACAGGAGAAAGCTTTGCAGATGCATTAAATACTGTTATTCCTACTGCAAATGGTTCTATAGGTTTAGTCCCTTCATATGGCATTTTTGATCTCAACACAACAATAAAGATTTCAGAGAAATTTGAAATTAAGGGTGGTTTAAACAATTTGACAGACAAGCAATATTTTACAAAGCGACCATTATTTTACCCTGGTCCCGGTATTTGGACATCAGATGGAAGAAACGGAACAATATCATTTATTGTGAGAATTTGACGACAAAAGCAAACTTTAACTAAACAGGAACAATATGGCACATATAGATTTGAAGAATGATCTCCCCGGAATCAGAGGCTTAATGGCTTTTGATCCGCAGGCTGCTGATGCACTTAACGGACTCGCAAATGTATTGTTATGCAGGGAAAGCAGCCTGACGAAAGGGGAGCGCGAAATGATTGCGACTTATGTATCCTCCCTTAACGACTGTTTATTCTGCCAGAGTGTTCATGGGGCGGTTGCTTCTGCTCATTTGGGAGATGCAAACGGTGAGCTGATTTCACAGGTGAAAAGTGATTTTACGGAAGCGCCAATTTCTGCCAAAATGAAGGCCTTGCTCGGAATCGCCGGACGTGTGCAGCGGGGTGGAAAGATGGTTGCGCACCGGCAAATTCTGGATGCCATTGCCGAAGGAGCAACAGATCAGGAGATTCATGATACTGTTTTGATTGCGGCAGCCTTCTGCATGTTTAACAGGTATGTCGACGGATTGGGAACCTGGGCACCAGAGGATCAGCAAATTTACAAGGACAGAGCACCCGGAATTGTGGAGGGAGGATATACCCGCCCCGGGCAAAATGCTTAATAAAATACACCAGAGGTGTTTTGACTACATGAACATCATATAAAATGTTGATTTGGGATATTGTATGGAATATCCCTGAAATTTTCCCCCGGCCCTGATACTCCGGCAGCAATTTTACCGTAAACTTTTATTGCTGTTGCTGGTTCAGGCCGGGATGGAAAAGAAGAATTAAGACCCGATAACCTTTGGTCTATCAAAGACTATTTATTAGCAATTGTTATTGTTAGAATGGGGGGGGCCAGGGGGGTGTTAATAACCTAATCTTTTGTGGAAATCGTTAA
>NCHA01000010.1 GCA_002257025.1 Sphingobacteriales bacterium 16-39-50
AACAAGTTAATCCACCGGATTTTTGCATGTGTCAACAATAACCGACCCTATGAAAAAAATTATCAAAGATTAGTTGCATAGATCATAGAAATCAGGGTCATTATAAAAAATTCCAACCTAGATTCTAATCATATGGATTGAATAAACCCTCAAATCATGACGATGATTCGGCATCAAGCTTGTCGGTCATTAAAGATGTGGCTTTCTTTCGATAATCGGTCAAAAACACTTCAATGAGAGACATTGAAACATATTTTATTAATAAATAATTGTAGTCGGACACTAGTAATCACCTATTTTATTTCCGGTTCCTTTGGTTTCAGAGCTGCGGTGCTGTCCTGTGGACTGGTATTCTTTTCTTTATTCCGATCTTCTTTTCTTTGTTTACCCACAAGAATACCTAAAAGCTCATTAAAGGTGTCGAAGTCTTTTCTGTAAACCAATCCAATTGCACTTACATATTCGTCATTGCTCAGATTATTATTCAGGAAGCTACGGCTGTTGATCTTGTTTGATGCCCTGAGCACAAGGTCGCCGTTCTTTTTAATCAGGTAAAGGGCTTCCACATCACGTGCTACTGAGGTACCACCTCCAATTACATTGAATTCAGAGAAATTACCCCTTCTATTGGCACGATCGGTAATACCGCCGGTTAGAATAAGCCTGTCGTTCAAAAAGCGGAATGAGGCACTTGCATCATTTAAGGAGCGAATGTTCAGGTCAACAAAATTCAGGTTCAATGATTGCGTCAGGATCGTATTTAACTGGTTAAAGAATAATTCTGTTCCGGCACTGATGAATGTAGATGTAGCAAAGCCAAAATCTGCTGCTTTACCTGCTGCAAATGAGCGTCTCACAATCAAACTTAAGGCTTGCTGATTGGTATTGTTTACGTCACTCAAATAAGATTGTAGTTCATCCTTAATAGAAGCATCTGCAGGAAAATTAATATCGAATGAAATATTAGGCGTTAAAAGCGGCCCGCTCAGGTTCATCACTGCTTCTGCCAGAACACGCTGATCTATTGAAGGTCTGCCTGCAGCAGCATAAAGCGGACCCAGGCTTGTCCGTACTTCATAGAGTGCTTTCAGGTTAATTGCCGCCTCAACCGGATTTCCTGTCCAGCGAATAGAGCCACCCTCACTAATTTTGAAGATCTTATTAATAAAATCCTGAGCTGTAAATGCAAATTTTCCACTGTTAATATTGTAATCCCCATACATCTCGAAATCCCCAAGGCTGTTAATATTCAAGCTTAACTGTGAATCACCTCGCCCTGTTAACTTGCCAAGTTCGGTGAAGATATTAACCTCGGTATTTTGATCAATCTGTAATTCAAAATCCATGGTAAGCCCTTTGAATGAGGTTATTTTTGGCTTATTAAGAGAGGTGTCTCTGGAAATAAAAGTAATGAAGTCGGTTTTACTTACAGTTGCAGAGGAATTCAGAGGGATATTAAAAACAGTACCGGCTTCTGTCTTTGCATCAATGATAATCCTCATATCATTTGTAGGTCCATTAAAACTGAAAACCCCTGTTCCGTAAGCAACTCCAAAATAAAGCGGATTATCTTTTGCTGTAGTATTTAATGCCATGAAATTGGTAGCAACAATATTGATGTGGATTTCGGGATTGTTAACGTTGGCCATATCTACTGTGCCATTGGCGATGGCTATATTGTCTTTAACATCCCTGATTTTAAGATTATTCAGCTTAATTACAGTGTTTTCAACTTCGATTTTGTCTGTGATTCGGTAAGGGGTTTTTAAATAATTAACTGTCATACCTCCATCTGTCAAATTAAGGTTTCCATTGATTTGAGGTCTGTTCAGCTTCCCGGTTACGCTTAGATCGGCAGAAACTTTACCATTCATGTTCGATACCAGATTTTTTAAGAATGGTTGGAAAAGCGCAACTTCATTATCTTTCATAATGAGCTTCATATCCAGATTATTCTGATCATCACTGGCATTATAGGTTCCTGCAATATCCATAGTAGTTTCGCCATTGTTCTCAACGTTCATTTTAACATTGATAAGTTTGGTCGAATTATCCAGTCCCGCACTTAGCGTCATATTTCCGACAGCCAGTTTATTATAATTCAGACTGTCTATTCTGATCTCTGCTTCAACATTCGGACTCGGTCCCAGGCCGGCAAGTTTGGCATTCCCGTTTAGTGTACCATTCAGGGTTATTCCGAGAGGGGTAGTCAATGGATTAAATGTAGTCAGCTTAAAGTTATTGAAACCGATCAGGAGTTCATCGGCAGGATCTTTAGAGATATATCCATTGATGGTTAACATCTGGTTATCCCTGAATAATTCGAAACCTGAAATTTTTGTGCGTCGCAGAAGACTGAATTCCTGATCCTTTGTTCGGCCATCATCAAAACTAAAGCTAACCTTCTCCTGAATTTTCCAGGTTTGGTTATTGATGATTACATCCGAAGGAAGAATACTCAGCTGAATTCGCTGATCTCCATTGGAAGTAAATTCCACCAGTGAGTTTAAATCGAGTTGGTTAATCGCATCCTTATCCGACAATTTAACGTTCAGACTCAGGCTGTCGTTCTTCAGGATATTCGCAATGTTGACATTCTTGATGTACAGGCTGTCAGTAATGTCAACCCTGTCGGATGTAATGAAGATGTTCATCGCATCCGCTGAGGTACTTTCGTCAATAATCAGGTTGTTGACCTTGATTTTATTGTATTGAATCAGCTTGATGAATCCATTCAGGTTCGCAGTATTAGAATCTGAAACAAATTTCCCGTTAAAGTTCGCCTGCTCCGGAATTTTCAGTTTTGGGGCAAAAAGGATACTCAGAGGCTCAAAATATTTGATTTTTAGATTAAATTCAAAATCCTGTTTTCCGGGTTGAACATAAGTAAGGCCAAGAGAAGGAATATACTTACTGGCAACAGATTTAAAGTAGGAGGGCAATGTTTTCAGATCGTACTGACCCTTGATACTTGCATCAAATATATCAGACTCAATATTAAGGGAACGGCTAAGTCCTGTTCCAATTGCTTTCAGATTTACTGAATCAATATCAAAAGAGTTTTGAGCGTTGGTGAGGTGAACTTTTGTGAGCTCAACCATTCCCTCAATATTTTCCAGATTTGAGCCTTTAAAATTGGTTTTTACTTCTGCATCAAACTGAACACTGTCTTTGATCAGTTTAAGATTATGAAGGTTAGCACCATTTATGGAAGCATTGAAATTGAATTCAGGAAGGCTTTTGTTCAGATCTACTTTACCATCGAAATCCAGTTTCACATTAGGATCATTCAAATTGACCTTCCCGTTGAAGACTTTGTTTACAAAACTGCTATTGACTTTTATATTGTTATATCTGTAATTCTTAAAATCAAAATATTTTATATCAGCCTTAATTTGTTCCTGTAAACTATTTATTTTGAACCCCTTACCATTAATGTCGGCTGTTAAAGTGGTTCTTCCTAAATTATTTTGGTCCAGTAATTCACCCAGATTGAAGTCGTAAGCCTTAATATTTCCAGTGTATGTCGGTACTGAAGCGTTATTGATCTTCATGTTCAAATCAGTCACCACACGGCCAATACGAGTTTTAAATTCCCCATAGGCTATAAAATCATTGAGAAATCCAGTAAATCTGCCTTTGAAATTTACAGTTCCGAATTTTTCAATCATCTGAGGAATCATTGAATTCTTTTTGCCTGTGGCCCTGGAAATAATGAGATCAAGATCCTTTTTATTTGTTGATACCTGATCAAAATCCAGGTCGAGCATCGTTTGTTTTATACTCGGAAGTCCGGTAATTCTGAAGTCACCCCTAACATAAGTAGCCTGGCCGCTTTGTATGATCAGACTTTTTGCTTTCAGATCGTTTACATAGCCTGAAACCTGTCCGTTAACCTTCAGGATAATCGATGATTTGGACAGACTAGGGGAGAAATACGCGATATCCGAGCTGTTGATCTTTGAGTTTTGGAAGTTTGAATTGAGAAATATTTTACTCGTAAAATTATTGAAATCCTTAAAGTTTGAATATTTCATTAACAGATAATCACTAATTCTGCTATCCGATGTTTCGAGCAAAAGTTTTTTGAACTCCATCTGGCCTGTGTCGATTGACGCATCCGCAGTGAGATTCTTCAGATAAAAGCCGCTTTTCTCTCTGAAAGTCATATTTCGTATTCCGGCTTTCAGCAGATATGACTTTGTATCGAGATCCAGAATCGTTGTACTCAGTCCGCTTAGAAGAATGTCATTGAAATTTATCCCTTTTACAGGCTTGAGGTTATTGAAGTTTTTATATTTAAATGCAACATTATTTAAAACAACTTTAGCAAGTGTAATATCATATGGTTTTGAGACCTTTTTTTTCGTGGTTTTGCCACTGCTGAAATAGTTTAGGATAAAGGTCAGATTTGTCGATTGGTCTTTATATTTCTTTAGATAGAACTTTCCATTGTCAATCTGAATGAGGTTAACGGTTATTCTTCTGGTCTTTAATGAGAAGGTATTTATATCGATTGAGAATTTTGGGGAGAATAACAGTGTGTCTTTTTCAAGGTCCTGTACATACAAGCTGTCAAGTACTACTGATTTAAATGGCTTAATGTATAAAGATCCAAGCTCAACACGGGTGTTCAGCTCTTTTGAAAGATAGTTTGCCGCTTTTTTAGCAACATAAGTTTGCACAGTCTTAAACTGTAGGGAAAAAACCAATAGCGTAAGCAGCATTATAAATGTTGCCAGTATCCAAAGGGTTATTTTTAGCGCTTTTTTGATAAATTTGTACTTTAATTATTCAATTCAATTTTAATATACGTTTTGGCAATCATCCTCGGCATAGAATCCTCCTGCGACGACACATCAGCATCAATCTGTATTGATGGCAAAATCTGTTCCAATATCATTGCCGGACAGCTTGTTCACCAAAATTACGGAGGTGTGATCCCCGAACTGGCTTCAAGGGTTCATCAGCAAAATATAATTCCTGCTGTTCATGAGGCCATTTCTGTCGCAAAAATACATAAAAATGATATTGATGCTGTAGCTTTTACCCGTGGACCGGGATTATTAGGCTCACTTTTGGTTGGTACTTCCTTTGCAAAAGCATTCGCACTGGCAAATGATCTGCCTCTGATTGAAGTAAATCATATGCAGGCACATATTCTGGCCCATTTTATTGAAGAGAATAAACCTGAATTCCCGTTTTTATGCCTGACGGTTTCAGGTGGACATACTCAAATTGTGTTGGTCAGGGATTATTTTGATATGGAAATTATTGGCCAGACCACAGATGACGCTGCCGGTGAAGCTTTTGATAAAACTGCTAAATTACTTGGGTTGCCCTATCCGGGTGGTCCGCTCATAGATAAATACGCCAAGCTCGGCAATAAGGATGCATTCAAATTTCCTGAACCTCAAATTCCGGGGCTTGATTTCAGTTTCAGCGGACTGAAAACTTCTATCATGTATTTTGTCCGCGACAGGTTAAAGGAGAACCCTGAGTTTTTAAAGGAAAATCTGAATGATGTTTGTGCTTCAGTACAGGATAGAATTATTTCAATCCTGTTGAATAAAATGAAGAAGGCATCAGCACAATATCAGATCAAGACAATCGCCATTGCAGGCGGTGTTTCAGCTAATTCCGGTTTGAGGGGAGCATTGACCGATACTGCAGCTTTATTGAACTGGGACATTTACATCCCTAAGTTTGAATATTGTACAGACAATGCCGCGATGATCGCTATTGCCGGTTATCATAAGTACCTGAAAAATGATTTCGTTGGGCAGGATATCTCGCCATTGGCCAGATTGCAGTTTTGATCATATTAATAGCTGGATTATAAATATTAAACACGAGATTTACTTAAGAATTTATGAGCGCATCAAGTATAATTTTCTTTTTGATTTTTTTAATCCCACTAACAGGATTCCTGATCTGGGTTATGCGTCAGGATAAGCGCAAGGGTAAAGTTGGTATGTTTATACTTGGCTTCATTGTGATAGTGGGAGTGTGGTTTATGTACCTGATGACCAGAGGAAAATAATCTTTTTCTTTTGATTCCATTCTGGTTTAAAAGAACCTGATTTATAGCTTCTTTTAAAATGATTTCCAACAATTTTTCAGCCTAAAAAAAATTTGGTTTAGACTCTATTATTACCGAATTTGATTAAAATATTTTGTGCCAGAACGAATGGTTGGAGCTTAACCATTCCTAAGCATTGACACAGTTAATTGCTATTAATCAAAAACAAATTATACACTAATGAAAAATCCAAAATCAGCTTTTTTTCTTCTATTTCTTATGCTTTTTGCAGGAGCTGCTATCGCTCAGCCAGTTGAGCAGAATGTCAAAGTTATTATTGGCCCTGATCATCCGAACTGGGTTTATAAAGTCGGAGAACCGGTAAAATTCAATGTCTCAGTACTCCAATATGGAAATCCTTTAAAGAATGTTAAGGTGGTTTATGAGCTCGGGCCTGAAAAAATGAGTCCGGAGAAACGCGATTCAATGCAGCTATCGAATGGACTTACAACAATCGTGGCTGGAACAATGAAAACCCCTGGATTTTATCGCTGTGTGGTTACTGCTGAAGTAAATGGCAAAAAGTATAGCAGTCTTGCGACAGTTGGTTTTGATCCGGGACAAATTAAGCCGGCTGCGGTAAACCCGGATGATTTCGTTCAGTTCTGGAATAATGCTAAAGCTGATCTTGCGAAAATACCAATGGATGCCCGAATGACTTTGTTGCCTGAGCGTTCCACTGAGAAGGTGAATGTTTACCATGTAAATATTCAGAATTTTCGATTAGGTAGCAGATTGTATGGAATACTTTGTGTTCCTAAAAAGCCCGGAAAATATCCGGCATTACTTCGGGTTCCGGGAGCCGGGATAAGACCATACAATGGGGATGTGGCAACAGCTGAAAAGGGTGTAATCACACTTGAAATAGGTATTCATGGTGTTCCGGTTACAATGGAGCCGAGCGTCTATGCTAATCTTGGCGTAGGTGCTTTGTCAGGCTATCAGGCTTTTAATCTGGAAGATCGTGACCGATATTATTATAAGCGGGTTTATATGGGATGCGTCAGAGCGAATGATTTTTTAACTTCTCTTCCTGAGTTTGATGGCAGTACATTGGGTGTGACCGGAGGAAGCCAGGGCGGGGCATTGTCAATTGTAACAGCAGCCCTTGATTCAAGAGTTAAATTTTTGGGTGCTTATTACCCTGCCCTGAGTGATCTGACAGGATTCATGATTGGAAGAGCTGGCGGATGGCCTCATTTGTTCAATAAGGATAATGTAAATACCGGCAGCACTCCTGATAAAGTTAAAACTACAGGATATTATGATGTAGTGAACTTTGCAAGACTACTCAAAGTCCCGGGAATGTATAGCTGGGGATTTAATGATGTTACTTGTCCGCCGACTTCTATGTATGCATCATACAACGTAATTACTGCACCAAAATCTTTGTTTCTTGCATTGGAAACCGGACACTGGATGTATCCTGAGCAAAGAGAAAATATGGATAAATGGTTGCAAAAACAGTTGAAAGTGAACTGATTTTAGAATCAGGAAATAATTTTAGCAAAAAAAATCCCGCTTATTTTAAGCGGGAATTTTTTGTTTATCCTTTTTCTTCGAGATGATCGGCGGTTACAGTCGCCTTGATCTTGGCCTCAAGTTCGTCCATCAGATCAGGATTGTCTAACAATAATTGCTTCACAGCATCCCGACCCTGACCTAACTTGGTATCACCATAGCTGAACCATGAACCTGCTTTTTTAATGATGTCGAAATCAACACCCAGATCAATGATCTCACCTGCTTTGGAAATACCTTCTCCAAACATGACATCAAATTCTGCAATTCGGAAAGGCGGAGCAAGTTTGTTTTTTACAACCTTAACCTTAACCCTGTTTCCTGAAACCTCGTCAGTATCTTTTATCTGTGAAATTCTGCGGATGTCTAAACGTACTGAAGCATAAAATTTCAGGGCATTTCCTCCTGTGGTGGTCTCCGGACTTCCAAACATAACCCCTATCTTATCCCTTAACTGATTTATGAAGATACAGCAGCATCCTGTTTTGGAAATGGTACCAGTCAATTTCCGTAGGGCCTGAGACATTAAACGTGCATGCAATCCCATTTTGGAATCACCCATTTCACCTTCGATCTCTGCCTTTGGTACAAGCGCAGCAACTGAGTCAATTACGATAATATCTATTGCTCCTGAGCGAATCAGATTGTCGGCAATCTCAAGTGCCTGCTCGCCATTATCTGGTTGAGAGATCAAAAGATTTTCGATATCTACCCCCAGCTTGCTCGCATAAAATTTATCAAAAGCATGTTCAGCATCAATAAATGCTGCTATGCCGCCTTTTTTCTGAGCCTCGGCAATGGCATGAATGGCCAGGGTTGTTTTACCTGAAGATTCAGGACCATAAATTTCTATTACACGGCCTTTCGGTAATCCTCCAATACCCAGGGCGATATCCAGGCTGATTGAACCGGTTGAAATTGCTTCTATTGCTTCTACCGCATTATCGCCTAATTTCATAACGGTTCCTTTTCCGTATGATTTTTCAAGTTTATCCAGCGTAAGCTGTAAAGCTTTTAATTTATCTGCGTTGCTCATTATTTTAGTTTTATGTCCTCAAATTTATAGTAAATATTTTAAAATACTAAAAATATTATCAAAATATTTATTTAGCAGCTCTCAAAATTCAAGATATTGAATTTAACTCTCAAAAAATTATAGTAAAAATTATATCGCTTTAAATTTTTTAAGGGCTTTGGCTGTCTTGTCAGCCAGTCTTTTCTTTTTCAGATCCTTAGCCCTTTTCAATTGTGCTTTCTCTGCTTTTAATAAAGCGCTTTCTGTCTGACTTTGCTGGTAGTATCTGCAGATTTCTGTCAGAGGACAGCTCTGACATTTCGGGCTTCTTGCCAAACATATATAGCGTCCGTGAAGAATGAGCCAATGGTGGGCAATATGAATTTTATCCTGAGGCAGGTACTTGACCAATTGTTTTTCTACAGCTAATGGCGTCTTTGCATTTCTGGTTAATCCTATTCGATTCGAAACCCGGAATACATGAGTATCTACAGCCATGGCTGGCGCATTGAAGATAACTGAAGCAATCACATTTGCAGTTTTTCGGCCTACACCCGGCATCTTTTGAAGATCATCAATATCTGAAGGTACGATACTGTTGAACTCGGTGACCAGCTTTTGGGCCATGCCTACCAGATGTTTGGATTTATTGTTCGGGTAACTTACACTCCGGATGTAGTTGAATACTTCTTCAGGCGTAGCTTCAGATAAGCTTTCAGGATTTGGATACCGCTCAAATAATTTTGGGGTTACCTGATTTATCCGCTTATCGGTACATTGAGCAGATAATATGACTGCAACCAATAACTGATAAGGGTTTTCATAATGCAGTTCAGTTTCTGCCTCAGGCTGATGAGATGAAAAATATTCTACAAAAGCTTTATATCTGTCTTTTATTAACACAGAACAAATATAAATGGATTGGCGGACCTTGCTTCATTAATGAAACAAAAAAACCGGCCCCCAGGACCGGTTTTTTTTTCAAATTCTTACAATGACTTTGAATAATCCAGGATACTGCCTATTGTTTTTTCAGCAGGATTCCTGGCTAATGTGTTCAAATCTGATTTTATTGAGGCGTAGAACGATTGTTCATCCTCTCCAAGATCGTCAGCGTTTAAGCTACTTTCAGCTTTTGTTTTGGGTAATGAATTTGTTGCAGGGGTAGAAATTTCTATCATAAGCGAATGTTTTTTAGAATTAAACGTAGCTGTAACAGAAATGTTTTGTCAGTCTTAAAATATTTTTAATTATTTTTCAAACTTAATTCCCTGGTTAGCATCATTTTGCGCAAATTATTTAGTGCATATCGCATACGGCCTAAGGCAGTATTAATACTTACCCCGGTGATGTCTGAAATTTCCTTAAAACTCAAATCACCGTAATGACGCATAATCAGCACTTCTTTTTGTTCTGAAGGTAAATGGTGGATTAGCCCCCTGAGATCCTGATAAGTTTGTTCACGGATGATCTTGTCTTCAGTGCTTTCATCATAGAACTTAATAACCTCAAAAATATCGAAGCCTTCAACAGTAGTCACTACTGGAGCACGCTTCACCTTCCTGAAATGATCGATCACAAGGTTATGTGCAATCCTGATCACCCAGGGTAAAAATTTTCCTTCCTCATTATACCTTCCGGCTTTCAGTGTATTGATAACCTTAATGAAAGTGTCCTGAAAAATATCCTCTGCCAGATAAGAATCTTTGACGAGCAGATAAATAGAAGTATATATTTTAGATTTATGTCTGCGAATAAGCTCTTCCAGACTTGGCTCATTGCCATGGATATATTGATTTACCAGCTCCTGATCGCTAATCGATTGAATATTTATAGTACTCATACTTTAAATTCTCCTTAATGTAAATTCCCAAAAGATATTGAAGTAGAGTTTTTTCGATAGCAGGTCTCCTATAAAGATTTAAAATGTTCTGGTTAGTTTTCCAAATGAAGCAAAAATTTTGCCAAAATCAAAGAATATTTGATCCGCCCTCGATAATAAGTACTTATAGCTGTATTTTTGCATTCCGAATTTTGAGATATCTTACATAGATATACGAAAAAAAGCAGTTTGGAGTTTCAGAATGAATAAAGAGGCGGAAAAAGATCCTAAGAAGTTTATAATCATTAAGGGCGCACGCGTCCATAATCTGAAAAATATTGATGTGGCCATCCCTAAAAATAAATTGGTTGTCATTACCGGGATGTCAGGATCGGGTAAATCTTCACTGGCATTCGATACATTGTATGCCGAAGGTCAGCGACGATATGTAGAAAGCCTTTCCTCTTATGCGAGACAATTTATGGGGCGCATGAATAAGCCCGATGTAGATTATATTAAAGGTATCGCTCCCGCGATTGCTATTGAGCAAAAGGTAATTACCAGTAATCCCCGTTCAACGGTTGGCACTTCAACAGAGATCTATGATTACCTCAAATTACTGTTTTCCCGGATAGGGAGGACAGTCTCTCCTGTTTCAGGAAAAGAAGTGAAAAAGGATACAGTTACTGATGTGATCAATTTTATTTCCGGTCTGGATTCCGGAACCTCAGTAACGGTTTTATGCCCTCTGCATGCTCACAACAACCGATCACTTAAGGAGGAATTGGCAGTATTATTACAGAAAGGCTTCACCCGTGTGATGATTAATAATCAATTATCGAAAATTGAAGAACTTTTGGATGATCAATCAAGCGGGAATTCCCAATCGGGTGCCGATGTAAATATAAAAATTGTTATCGACAGGGTGTCGGTCTCTGATGACGAGGAGACTTTAAGCAGATTGGCAGATTCTGTTCAGACTGCTTTTTTTGAAGGCAGGGGAGATTGCTTGCTGGAAGTTAAGGGTGATATGCATTTATTTTGCGATCGTTTTGAGCTCGATGGATTACGCTTTGAAGAACCTAGCCCCAATTTTTTTAGCTTTAATAATCCTTTTGGGGCATGTAAACGTTGTGAGGGATATGGTAAGATCATTGGAATTGATGAAGATCTGGTAATTCCTGATAAAAGCAAATCTGTTTATGATGGCGCAATTGCACCCTGGAGAGGTGAAAAAATGGGGGAATGGCTTAACAAACTGGTTAAGAGTGCTCTCAAATTCGATTTTCCGATTCATCGTTCTTATAATCAGCTAAGTGCTGAGCAAAAGCGGTTACTGTGGACAGGAAACGAATATTTCAGCGGACTTGATGATTTCTTCAAGGAGCTGGAAACTCAAACATTTAAAATTCAGTATAGGGTGATGCTTTCCAGGTACAGGGGAAAGACAAATTGTCCCGAATGCCTGGGAAGTCGCCTTCGTCAGGATGCTTCTTATGTCAAGATCGCCGGACATTCAATTACCGATATTGTATTGATGCCATTGGATAAGGCTCTTGATTTTTTTCAAAGTCTGGAACTGGATGCAACGCAACTAAAGATTGCAAAGCGTTTATTAATGGAAATTACCAATCGCATCAAATTTTTAAATGATGTTGGTTTGAGCTATCTCACACTTAACAGGTTATCGAATACATTATCAGGAGGTGAATCCCAGCGGATTAACCTGGCCACTTCTTTAGGCAGCTCACTGGTTGGCTCGGTCTATGTACTCGATGAGCCTAGTATCGGCCTGCATCCAAGGGATACTCATCGTCTGATTGAAGTATTACGCTCATTAAGGGATGTTGGAAATACTGTTCTGGTTGTAGAACATGAAGAAGAGATCATGCATGCTGCTGATCATATCATTGATATTGGCCCTGAAGCAGGAACCCATGGTGGTAACCTGGTGTTTACCGGCAGTTTTGCTGAAATTTTGAAAGATGAGCAAAGTCTGACCGGGCAGTATTTGAGCGGTAGACAATCCATCGCCATACCATCACAGCGCCGTAAATGGAGTGATTTTATTGAAATTAAAGGCGCCCGTGAAAATAATCTGAAAGAGGTTGATGTCAAATTCCCTTTGAATGTTCTTACTGTAGTTTCCGGGGTGTCAGGTTCAGGAAAAACTTCCCTTGTTAAACGAATATTACAGCCTGCGGTTCAGAAAGCGATTGGTAATTATTCGGGAGAACAGACAGGAGCCTATGATGCTATTGGCGGTGATTTCAATAAGATTGAACAGGTTGAGGTTGTAGATCAGAATCCGATAGGGCGTTCCTCTCGCTCAAATCCGGTGACCTATGTCAAGGCATGGGACGAGATCAGGAATCTGTTTGCTTCACAGGGTCTTGCAAAAGCCGGTGGACTTAAGCCTTCTGCTTTTTCATTTAATGTTGAAGGGGGGCGTTGTGATGTTTGTCAGGGTGAAGGTGAAGTAAAAATTGAAATGCAGTTCATGGCAGATATTTACCTGCCATGCGAAGCCTGCGAAGGAAAGCGATTCAAGCAGCATGTACTGGATGTAACCTATAAAGAGAAGAATGTTTTCGAAGTATTGGATATGACCATAGATGAGGCCCTTCAGTTCTTTGAGCATGAACCAAAAATTCTTGCGAAGATCAAGCCTCTTGCAGATGTGGGTTTGGGATATGTGCATCTGGGTCAATCTTCAAATACTCTCTCAGGTGGAGAAGCACAGCGTATCAAACTTGCCTCTTTCCTTGTCAAAGGAAACAATAGCAGCAAAACCCTGTTCATTTTTGATGAGCCAACAACTGGTCTCCATTTTCATGACATTAAAAAACTATTGAAATCTTTCGATGCTTTGATTGTTCAGGGCAATACAATTATTGTTATTGAACATAATATGGATGTGATTAAATGCGCCGACTGGGTGATTGATATTGGTCCCGAAGGAGGAGATAAAGGCGGTACGGTTGTTTTTGAAGGCATTCCTGAAGATTTAATCAAAGAGAAAAACTCTTACACAGGAAAATTTTTGAAGGAGAGGTTTAAAGCTTAAGGTTTTTTGCAAGATTCCGGTTCAGTATTGTTGCAATACTATTATTTTAACGTGAACTCGACATAATAGTTAAAAACCGCATACCTGCCTGCTGGCAGGCAGGGAAACATAGCATTTTATAGCTGCTAACCTTAATTTTAGACATAGATAGCCTTGAAGCTTTGCTTCAATTTATGTGGTTTTCAATCTATGTTCCCTTTCAAGCATAGGATAAGTCAATCTATGTGGTTAAATATTAATCTTTAGATATTTATAAATGGAACTCACGTTATTTTAATACCATGTTTGATTATTTTAAGTAAAGCAGGGGCAGTGGTAATCGGGGAATTTGTTCCGGTGCTCTGCTTTAGTTTTTTGCTGTCAAAAAATCGTACAAGACAAAAAACCTTCTCGCAAAAAAGCTATCGCTGCCGCCCCGGTTTAGTGTACTTGGGGCGGTTTTCTTTTGTCAATTACTATTAAGGAATAATTTCATTAATAAGAATTTTGGTCCAAATAAATAACCACTGACCCTGCCATCTAAACGGGATCGAAGCGACAGCCTTTTGCCGGATTCAATTAAGCCGATTAAAACAAAATTTAAAGGCAAAAGCTATAGCGAAGAGCCCGATTGACACAAACAAAAGACACAGGTATTGCTTTTCAAATTAAAATCTTAAGGTAAATTTGCGATAATTTGATCCTCTTCAATAAAGAAATTATCGCTAATTTCTCCCAATCATCTGATTGCCAGCTTATTTTCCTTGAATTTCTCTATCAGATAATCCGCATAACGTAAAAATCCCAGATCGGTCAGGTGGGTTCCATCAACTGTACCCTCATAATCCGTTCCGATTGAACCTGCTGCACTGATGTAAATAAGATCTTTCATGCCTCCTTTTACCAATTTATCGAATTCTGTTTTTAAAGCCTGATTCTTCTCATTCATGCTATTTTTCAAAGATGCCTGAAAAATGGCTCTTGTATACTCCACATTTTCGACAAACACAATTGGTGTTTTTGGGTTTTTCGCACGGATAGCTTTGGCTAATGGAATAACACTGTCGGTCACTTGTTTTGCGGTCATATTTGGCAGACAGTCAATAACATAATAGGAGGCCTTTATGCCAGAAATAAGCTCAGCCATTGGAGGATCCATTCTTCCGTTTCCGCTAAACCCAAAATTGATACAATCCACATTCAACTTTCTGGAGATGATG
This sequence comes from Sphingobacteriales bacterium 16-39-50, assembly GCA_002257025.1. Lineage (GTDB taxonomy): Bacteria > Bacteroidota > Bacteroidia > Sphingobacteriales > Sphingobacteriaceae > Daejeonella. Next base: position 14,707 of record NCHA01000010.1, read on the forward strand.
CTTGTAAACACCATTCCTGGTCTTGAAGCACATCCACCCTGTAAAATACTGGTTCCGTAAAAAACAATTGGGAGCTTTTTATCAGCAGCAGGCTTCGAAATTGTACTGCCACTTTCTATTCCAATTTCCACTTTGGTTGTGCCATCATATAGGGGTAAATAGAGCTTATATTCTCTTTCACCAGGACTAAGACCACTGATAAGAGAAGCCTCATTTTCCTTTGCGGTTGGTCTGCCTGTATTTACATAGGTCCATACTCCGTTAACTTTGCAATACAAATCAACACCTTTTATGCCCGTTTCGGCCATATGGTTCATCTTTGTATCATTCAGCAAGGCCCACTTTACTTTTACAGAAGAGGAGTTGGAATTGAATCTTAAGGAGATTCCGGCAGAGTTTTTTGACAGATCCCAAACTGGCTTTCTGACTTTATCCTTGTAGGATGCTGGTAAACGGTCGTACGGACTTTCTTTTTCAGACTCTGCAACTCCGGTGCCCTCGATTAAGAAGGATTCTTTTCCATAATAGGTTGTATTATCTTTTTTGGCAGGGCTTTCCTGAGAAATGGCTGAAGAGCTGATAAAGCAGAGGAGCAGAATGCAAATGAATTTACGCATGGTTTTGTTTTTTTCTAATGTGTGATTAAATATAGGATTAGAATGATTAAGGAACAAGAAGCAGTTTAAGCGATTTTTATCTGTCGCGCGTACCCGGTTCAGATAATTAGCTTTGATATTTCATCTGGATTGAATGTATAAACCATTATCTTGCAACGCCAAATTCATATTGGTAAAAGAGACATGATCAGTTATACAATTTCAGGATGAGTACAGAAGCTACAGACATAAAGCTGAAATTCTCATCATATGAAATTTTTGTAATACTGATCCTTACTCTTACTCAGTTTACGGTTGTTCTCGATTTTATCGTGATTTCTCCACTCGGCGATCTCCTGATGAAATCCATGAACCTGAGTACCACCCAGTTTGGATTGTCTGTATCAGCATACGCCTTCAGTGCCGGATTTTCGGGCCTGATGACCGCCGGTTTCGCTGATCGTTTCGACAGAAAGAAATTGCTTTTATTTTTTTATGTAGGCTTCATAGTTGGTACACTTTTCTGTGGTTTAAGCAATACTTATCCTATGCTTTTGGCTGCACGTATTTTCACCGGTTTATTTGGGGGAGTGATTGGTTCAATTTCAATGGCTATTGTTTCAGACTTGTTTCCACTCGAGAAAAGGGGCAGAGTGTTTGGCTTCCTGCAGATGGGTTTTGGAGCAAGTCAGGTTTTAGGAATTCCATTAAGTCTATATATCGCGAATATCTGGGGCTGGCAATCGCCATTTCTGATGATTGTGGCATTGTCAATCCTTGTTTGGCTCTTTATTGTTTTCAAATTGAGGCCCGTTACTGAGCACCTTGAGCAAAAAAGTGAAGAGCATGCGATTGCTCATTTATGGCAGACACTGACTTTACGTAAATATCGTATAGGCTTTCTGGCAACAGCATTTCTTTCTTTGGGAAGTTTTATGATGATGCCCTGGGGGAGTGCATATGTGATCAATAATTTGAAAATTACTGCTCAACAACTCCCATTTATCTATATGGCTTCCGGAGTTTGCACGCTTACCATAATGCCGATAGTTGGAAAATTAAGCGATCGTTTCGATAAATTCCATCTGTTTACCATTGCATCAATGATTCTGGTCGTTGTAATCACTATTTATGCGAATCTCGGACCAGTTTCCTTCTGGATCGTTCTGGTCATGAACCTTGGTCTGCAGGTGGGCTTTATGAGCCGGATGGTTCCCTCTATTGCACTTACCTCAGCCTTGCCTCAAAAAAAGGACCGTGGGGCATTCATGGGAATAAATTCATCGCTTCAGCAGATCGCCGGTGGAATTGCCGCAGCCCTTGGTGGGATGATTGTTGTTCAGAATGATAAATTTAGTCCTCTTGAACATTATGACACTCTTGTCTATGTTGTGGTCCTGCTTTCAATAATTTCTGTTTTTTTACTTTTAAGGGTAAGCAGAATTATAAAGAATAACGATTGATTAGAATCAAGTATCAAGTATCAAGAGCCAGGAACCAAGATCAACGATAAAGGACAAGACGTTCATATCTCAGACCTCAGACCTCCGATCTCAGACCTCCGACTTCAGCCCTCATATCTCAATCTCAAATCTAATTTCGTATCTTAAACATTTTCAAGCTCTGAATCATAGCAGAATTTGGAGATGAATTGAAAAAGAAATTGTGTTTATTTGTATGATAAAAAGAGCCTTCAAAATTTATGCTTTCTAAAAAGACCCGTTATGCTTTAAAAGCCCTCGTAGTTTTGGGGAAGAATTTTGGAGGTGTACCTATTCAAATTTCGAAAATTGCCTCTGAAGAGCACATTCCTAAGAAGTTTCTGGAGCAAATTCTTCTCGACCTTAGAAATGCAGGTCTCTTATACAGTAAAAAAGGTTCGGGCGGTGGTTATGGACTTGTAAAAGATCCTGCAGAAATTTCGGTGGTACAGATCTTGCGTCTTACCGGTGGGCCCGTTGCCCTTCTCCCCTGTGTCAGTCTCAATTTTTACCAGAAATGCGATGAATGTGACAATGAAGAAACTTGCGGTGTAAGAGATGTTTTTGTAGATGTGAGGGATGCTACAGTTAAGATTTTAAGTGAAACAAGTATTGCAGATGTGATAAAAAGAGAGAAGAATTTAATAGAAAATTATACGCAATAATTTTTTTTCAAAAAAAGTCTACTAAATCTATATGCTTTGTATTATATTTGCCCAATGAAAAAATTAAGCCTTTATGTTTTCAATGAAATAACAATGAATTGTTGTTATATGGGCATAATTAATCATTGAGGAAGACCAGACATAAAATAATTTATTATATGCATGAACCTCTTCAAACATTAGAAGAGGTTTTTTTTTGAAATATAAATGAACAGTTTCAGAACAGAATTAGAAGATCCGATTGTACAAAAGGATATCATTGATCTAGAAAAGAAGATCAGGGAGTTTCGTGAAGGAAAGATCCATGATGAAAAATTTCGCAGCCTTCGATTGGCCCGCGGTATTTATGGTCAGCGACAGCCCGGAGTACAGATGATTCGGATCAAGCTTCCCTTCGGAAAGGTTAGCTTTAAGCAAATCCTGCGTATTGCTGATATTTCGGATGAATATGCCAGCAGTAATCTCCACTTAACTACCCGTCAGGATATTCAAATTCACTATGTGAGTCTGGATCGTACACCTGAATTATGGGCAAAACTGGAGCAGGATGATATTACACTTAGAGAGGCCTGTGGAAATACGGTGAGAAATGTTACCGCCTCTTCAACTGCCGGAATTGATCCGAATGAGCCCTTTGATGTTTCACCTTATGCTCATGCAACCTTTAAATATTTTCTGCGTAACCCAATCTGTCAGGAAATGGGTAGAAAATTCAAAATTGCATTTTCAGCCAGCGAAGCAGATTCTGCCTTTACTTATATTCACGATCTGGGTTTTATTCCAAAGGTTCAGGTAAAGGAAGGAAAAGAGATCCGCGGGTTTAAAGTTTTATTTGGAGGTGGACTTGGTGCTCAGCCTTCAATTGCCCATGCGATCAAAGATTTTCTTCATGAGGATGAATTGATCCCATATATTGAGGCTACCCTTCGCGTTTTTGACAGACATGGCGAGCGTACAAACAGGAATAAAGCAAGGATGAAGTTTCTGGTCGCTAAATTAGGACTTGAAGAAGTTTTAAGACTAATTGAAGCTGAGAAAGTAGCAATCCGTTTTAAGAAATTTGTTATTGACCGTGAAACAATTGCCTTACCTGAAATTCCTGAAATAATTTCTCTACCGGAAGCTCAGATCACTGATCAGTTTCAATACCAGCGCTGGCTGGATACCAATGTATTTGAGCAGAAGCAGGAAGGATTTTATGGTGTCTACATTAAGGTTACTACCGGAGACATTCCAACAGCCAAAGCCAGAAAGTTTATTTCAGCAATCAGCGGACTTGTAGCTGATGAAATTAGAATTACTATTAATCAGGGTTTGCTTTTAAAGTTTGCCAGAAAAGAGGCTTTACCGCTTCTGTTCGAACGTCTAAAGGAACTCGATTTTGTTAAGCCCGGATTTGATAGTGTGGGGGATGTAACCACCTGTCCGGGTACTGATACCTGTAATCTTGGAATTTCAAACAGCACCGAATTAGCACGTGTTCTGGAAGATCTTATCTCTGATGAATACGATGAATTACTCGATAATCAGGATATTAAAATAAAGATCAGTGGTTGCATGAACAGTTGTGGCCAGCATGGGCTTGCTCAGATTGGCTTTCATGGGAGCTCCTTAAAAGCTGCCGGAAAAGTAGTCCCGGCTGCACAGGTTTTATTAGGTGGTGGTACTTTGGGCGATGGTCTGGGCCGTGCTGCCGATAAAGTGATCAAAGTTCCGTCTAAAAGAACCAAGGATGTTGTCAGGTTTGTGCTTGATAATTACAAGAACAATAAACATGAAAATGAACTTTTCAATGAATATTATGACAGACTTGGGAAGGATCATTTTTATCAGCTTTTAAAACCGCTCGCCGATCTCAGTACTCTTACACCTGATGAGTTTGTCGACTGGGGACATGAAGAGACTTTCGAAACAGCAATTGGTGTTGGAGAATGTGCGGGTGTGATGATCGATCTGGTTTCAACCTTATTGCTTGAGGCTGAAGAGAAACTGCAATGGTCGGTTGAATCTTTTGATGCGAAAGCATACTCTGATTCAATCTATCATGCCTACAGTGTATTCATTAGCAGTGCAAAAGCCATGTTGTTGGATAAAGGCATCAACAGTAGCACCCAAACCGGGATCATACGTGATTTTGACGAGCAATATAAAGAGAGCAGCATTCTTGCCGGACTTGGAAGTTTTAATGACCTGGTCCTGCAAATAAATAAAAATGAGCCATCAGCCGAGTTTGCTCAACATTACGTGGGTACAACAGTTGATTTTATTAATAGAATTAAGAAAGAAAAGGAGGCGATTCAATCATGATACAGACTCAGGTAAAAAATATAATTAAAGAACCACGGATTACGCTGGTTGGCGCAGGTCCGGGTGATGCAGAACTGATTACTCTGAAAGGAGTACGTATTCTGAAGTCTGCAGATGTAGTTTTGTATGATGCATTGGTGAACAGCGAATTGCTTGATTTTGCACCTGAAAGTGCAATAAAAGTATATGTAGGTAAACGTTCAGGCGATCATTCCTATTCACAGCAAGCGGTGAATAAGCTGATGATTGATTATGCATTAAACTACGGTCACGTAGTTCGTCTTAAAGGTGGAGATCCATTCGTTTTCGGACGTGGTTTTGAGGAGTTGGAAATGGCAGCATCCTACAGCATTCAAACAGAAGTTGTACCTGGAATTTCAAGTAGTATATCTGTGCCGGCGCTTCAGGGAATACCGGTTACTCATCGTGGTGCAAGTGAAAGTTTTTGGGTAGTTACCGGGACGACCAGTTCAGGAGAGATTTCTAAAGATCTTTATACTGCAGCTAAAACAGACGCAACAATTGTCGTTCTGATGGGAGTTAAGAAATTAAAGGAGATTGCTGAAATATTTGTTTCAGAAGGCAAAAGCAGGCTTCCGGCAGCAGTTATTCAGAACGGATCAATGGACAATGAGAAAGTAGTTGTGGCTACTGCGGGAACGATTTTTGAAACTGCTCAGGATCATAAAATTGACTCTCCTGCTTTAATTATCTTCGGTGAAGTTGTAGGCTTACATTCAAAATTTCAGCCAATTAAGGCATTCTATGAGCTTTCAGAGCAAGAATAGCATTGAAGTAAAAAAGGAGGGGAATCAACTTTTTCCGGTATTCCTTAAGCTTAATCAGCTTAAGGTTTTGCTGGTTGGGGGTGGAAATATCGGACTTGAAAAATTGCAGGCCGTATTATCAAACAGTCCTGAAGCTAGGATTAATATTGTTTCTGATACCTTCCTGCCAGCACTTTTAGATTTTGTTGCAGCTTATCCTGAAGTGAAACTTTTTCACAGGAAGTTTGAATCAAATGACCTGCTCGGGCATGATCTTGTTATCCTGGCAACCGGTGACAATACTTTAAATGCAGAGATCAGAAGCATGGCACGTGAGCTGAATTTACTCATTAATGTGGCAGATAAACCCGAACTCTGTGATTTTTACCTTGGCTCAATTGTAAAAAAGGGGGATCTTAAAATTGGGATTTCGACCAATGGAAAATCGCCAACTATTGCCAAAAGACTGAAAGAACTTTTTCAGGAGAACCTGCCTGATGAGCTGGATCTTTCCCTTCAGCAAATGAATGCCTTAAGAAATACACTCAATGGTGATTTTGCACATAAGGTGAAAGAGTTGAACAAGGCAACTGCGATCCTGGTCACTCCGGCAGCTGAGCAGGTGGCCAGCCGTAGAATGCGTTGGGCAATTTGGGGTGCAGGTTTTTTAAGTATACTTTTGATTTTCGGACTTTTTTGGTTTAATGATCCGGCATTCCGAAATTATGTGGAAGGGATTCATCCCACTTTCTATTATTTCCTGATTGCCGGATTTATTTTTGCGATGATTGACGGAGCAATAGGAATGTCCTATGGTGTTACTTCCACAACTTTTTCTTTGTCGATGGGTATTCCACCGGCATCAGCAAGTACCGCAGTTCATGTTTCAGAGATCCTGAGCAATGGCATTGCCGGCTGGATGCATTTCAGAATGAAAAACGTGAATATGCGTTTGTTTTGGTTATTGCTTATCCCGGGTGTGATCGGTGCAGTACTCGGTGCGGTCTTGCTTTCATCCCTAGAGCATTATAGTTATATAACCAAGCCTATCGTTTCATTATATACTTTAGTTCTAGGGATAGTAATCCTGCTTAAGGCAGTTAAGATAAATCGTAAAAAAGTCGGTGCTAAAATTAAAAATATTCGTTTTCTGGGTTTTGGAGGCGGTTTTATTGATGCGGTTGGCGGCGGTGGCTGGGGGTCGATTGTTTTGTCATCCCTTATTGCAGGCGGACGAAATGCCCGTTATGCCCTGGGAACGGTAAAACTTTCGAGATTCTTCATTGCATTGATGAGTTCTCTGGCATTTATTACGATGCTTAATAATGTATACTGGGATGCTGTTTTGGGTCTGGTTATCGGCAGCGCGATTGCATCGCCTATCGCTGCCCGTTTGTCTAATAAAATTTCGGTCAAAGCAATCATGATTGCGGTAAGTATAATTGTTATTATAGTGAGTCTTAAAACAATTATCACTAACCTGATTAATTTTATTTAATTAAGTATTTTTGCCGAAATCCTACAAAACAATGAAAGAAAAATCCAAGCTCATACGAACCCAGGCAGCACGTACCTCAAACAAAGAACATTCTGTGCCGCTCTACCTGACTTCAAGTTTTGTGTTCGATAATGCAGAGCATGGAAGAGCTATGTTTGCTGATGAAATAGAGGGAAATATTTATTCACGTTATTCTAACCCAAATACCACAGAATTCATAGACAAAGTGCGTGATTTTGAAGGTGCTGAAGCCGGATTGGCTTTTTCATCAGGAATGGCGGCCGTATTTGCTTCGATTGCTGGTTTGCTTCGCAGTGGAGATCATATCGTTGCCTTTCGTTCAATATTTGGTTCCACCCATCAGTTATTTACTCAATTACTGCCGCGCTGGGGGATTACCACAACGTATGTCGACGCATCAAAGCCGGAAGATTTTGAGCCTGCATTGCGCCCTGAAACAAAAATGGTATTTCTTGAAACACCTTCTAACCCCGGACTTGAACTGGTTGATCTGGAATGGCTGGGGAAGCTAAAACAAAAGCATAATTTCATCTTAAACGTGGATAATTGTTTTGCCACCCCCTATCTGCAAAAGCCCATTGAGTATGGTGCTGATCTGGTAAGTCATTCGGCGACCAAATATATGGACGGACAAGGAAGGGTTCTTGGGGGAGTGGTAGTTGGTCGTAAAGATCTCTTGAAAGAGCTGATGTTCTTTATCCGTCATACAGGCCCTGCGATGTCGGCTTTTAACGCATGGACTATTTCAAAAAGTCTTGAAACTCTTCCCGTAAGGATGGACAGGCATTGTAGTAATGCATTGAAAGTCGCAGAAACCCTTGAAAAGCACCCTGAAGTGGAAGTGGTAAGATATCCTCACCTGCCTTCCCACCCGCAATATGAACTGGCTAAACGTCAGATGAAGCAGGGTGGTGGTATTGTTACTTTTATAGTTAAAGGAGGCTTTGAACGTGGAAAGCGCTTTATGGATGCATTGAAGATGATCCTGTTATCACCCAATCTCGGAGATACCCGTTCAATTGCGACCCATCCGGCCTCAACAACCCATTCTAAATTAAGTGATGCAGAGCGTGCACAGATTGGAATCTTCCCTGGCAGCATCAGGATATCTGTCGGTTTGGAGGATATTGATGATATCCTTGAGGATCTGACACAGGCGCTCGATAACTCGAAAAATTAAAATATAATGAACAGTTCGGAAAAAATACTTCAGGAGATCAAAGGTTTAGGGATTGAACAATCGCTGGAATATCTGGTGAAGACTTTTCCGGGAGAAGTGATTTTTTCAACGAGTTTTGGATGGGAAGATCAGGTGATTTCGCACATAATATTTAAAAATAATCTCCCGATAAAAGTATTTACACTTGAAACAGGTAGATTATTTCCTGAGACTTATTATGTCTGGAACCGGACACTTGAGATGTATGAGAAGCCAATTCATGCTTATTATCCCGATACGGCAGCAGTAGAAAAACTGGTTAGTTTAAAAGGCCCCAGCAGTTTTTATGAATCTGTTGAAAACCGTAAAGAATGTTGCGGGATCAGGAAGATCGAACCTTTGAAACGTGCCCTTGCCGGAAATTCCTGCTGGATCACGGGTATACGGGCTGAGCAATCGCTGAACAGGGAGCATATGGATCCTGTTGAATGGGATGAAGCAAATCAGATCCTTAAATTCCATCCTATTTTCGATTGGACACTGGATCAGGTTAAAGCATACATCCGCGAAAACAATATTCCTTATAACCCATTACACGACAAGGGTTTCCCGAGTATTGGATGTGCTCCATGTACCCGGGCGGTTAAAGAGGGGGAAGATTTCAGGGCTGGTCGCTGGTGGTGGGAAGATCAGGATAAAAAGGAATGTGGTTTACATTCTTCCTAAGCAAGATGAATCAAATTTTTACGCATTATAATGCGATTTTATAATATAACATGAATAAACAGGACACAACTTATTTAGACCAGCTAGAAGCCGAAGCAATATATATATTGCGTGAAGTTGCCGGCCAGTTTGAAAAACCCGCTCTTTTATTTTCTGGCGGAAAAGACTCGATAACACTTGTCAGACTTGCCGAAAAAGCATTCAGACCTGGAAAATTTCCCTTTCCACTGGTGCATATAGATACCGGACATAACTTCCCGGAGACGATTACTTATCGCGATAATATGATATCAAGGATTGGAGAGAAACTGATTGTAGGTTATGTTCAGGATTCAATTGATCAGGGAAAGGTAATTGAACAAACAGGAAAAAATGCGAGCAGAAATGCCCTGCAGACAGTCACTTTGCTGGACACCATTGCCGAAAATAAGTTTGATGCCTGTATAGGCGGTGCCCGCAGAGATGAGGAAAAGGCCCGTGCCAAAGAGAGAATATTTTCAGTTCGTGATGAATTTGGACAATGGGATCCGAAACGTCAGCGGCCGGAACTATGGAATATTTATAATGGCAGAATCCATAAAGGAGAAAATGTCAGGGTATTCCCGATCAGTAACTGGACTGAGCTGGATGTCTGGAATTATATCCGCCGGGAAAAAATTGAACTGCCATCGATCTATTTTGCACATGAGCGTGAGGTTATTACCCGAAATGGTCAGTTAATGGCTGCTGCTGAGTTCCTGAACATGGATCATGAGGATCATATAGAACTTAAGAATGTCCGTTTCAGAACGGTAGGGGATATGACCTGTACTGCAGCTGTTGAGTCGCATGCTGATCAGATCGATGATATCATTGAAGAGATCAAATTTTCAAAAATTAGTGAACGAGGCGCCAGAATGGATGATAAAGTATCCGAGGCTGCTATGGAAGACCGTAAGAAGGGGGGATATTTTTAATATGGATTTACTAAAATTTTTTACAGCCGGAAGTGTTGACGACGGAAAGAGTACATTAATTGGCCGTCTTCTTTATGATAGTGAGTCAATCCTCGCCGATCAGCTTGAAGCATTGCAACAGTCAAACCGTAAGAATGATGACGGGACAATTGACCTTGCAATTTTAACAGATGGTTTGAAAGCTGAGCGTGAGCAGGGAATTACCATTGACGTGGCCTATAAATATTTTCAGACAGACAGAAGGAAGTTTATCATTGCTGATACTCCGGGACATATCCAGTATACCCGTAATATGGTTACCGGAGCATCTAATTCCGACCTGGCGATTATTCTTGTGGATGCGCGTAATGGTGTGGTGGAGCAAACTATCAGACATTCTTTTTTGGTTTCCCTTCTTGAGCTTAAGCACGTGGTTGTGTGTATCAATAAGATGGATATGGTGGCTTACAGTGAGGATGTTTTCAATTCGATCAGGGAGGCTTATGCTGCCATTGCAGAAAAACTTAATCTGAAGGAGGTAACTTATATTCCGGTTAGCGCGCTTAAAGGAGATAATATTGTTAATAAATCAGATAAAATGTCCTGGTATGATGGGAAAAGCTTACTCGATCATCTCGAAACCATCGAGGTAAATGAAGCAGTGCTTTCACATCAGGCTCGCATGCCTGTACAATGGGTGATCAGGCCCCAGACTGACGAGCTTCATGATTATCGCGGGTATGCCGGTCGTATTTTAAGTGGAAGTTTTCATGTGAATGATAAGATTACAGTTCTTCCATCCGGAATCCGTTCAGAGATCAGTAAAATTGAAACTAATTTTACTGAGCAGGGTGAGGCTGAGTCCGGAATGTCTGTAACCCTTCACCTTAAGGATAATATAGATATTGGCCGTGGTGATATTTTGGTTAATACTTCTCATGAGCCTCTGGTTGCTCAGGAAATTGAGGCAGATTTATGCTGGATGGACACTCGTCCGCTGGATTCGTCTATCATGTACCTGATTCAGCATAACAGTAAGGTTACTAAATGTAAGATTCGGGAAATCCTTCACAAGGTCAATATAAATACTCTTGAAAAGATAGAAACTGATACTTTTCAATTAAATGATATCGGCCGTATCGTGCTTAAAACTGCTGAGCCTCTTGCATTTGATCTTTATCAGGAGAATAAATTGAATGGAGGTGCAATTCTGATTGATCCGCGTACAAACCTGACTGTTGGAGCTTTGATGTTCCGCGCTAACGCAGGATACTGATGTCATGTCATTAATACTGTGACGGATCTTGCATTAATTCAAACATTTTAGATCAGGTTAATGCTCTGTCTATCGGGCTAAAGCCCAATGTAATTTTTCGCACCTGTTGGAGGATGTTGGGCTGAAGCCCTAAAACGAAAGATCGCGTTAAGCTCCAGCTAAAGCTGGAGCCTGTTGAGCAACGGTACTTTGTATTGTCATAAATAACTTTGTCGGATCGCTCGATAGCCCGGTGCTTTAGCGCCAGGTAGGAGTCAGTTTTCAGACCGGGCCCGTCCGAACGGTGTTCATCCGGGCGGGCTTCAGCCCAAAACTTTATACTTCAATTTATTCCTGACATAACACTGGTTCTTTCAGATTGGATATGCCTTGCAAAATCCCTAACTTTGTTAAAAATATAAAGCAGTGAAAGTAGCCTTAAAAAGAGTAAATGATGCGGTTCATTTTGAAGCATCAGCCCCTTCCTCAACAGTAAAAGTACATATTGATGGTTCCCCGGATATCGGTGGCCAGGCTCTGGGTGTACGGCCTATGGAAATGGTGCTTATGGCATTGGCTTCCTGCAGTTCCTTAGATCTGGTTACAATCCTTAAAAAGCAAAAACAAGTAATCGAAGATTTTTCGGTCGATGTTGAAGCAGAGCGAAGGGAACAGATTCCCAATATTTTTACTAAGATCCACTTACTGTTTCACCTTAAAGGGGATATCGATCCTGCCAAAGCAGAAAGAGCCGCAGAGCTTGCGGTAAAAAAATACTGTTCGGTTCATGATATGCTGGTTGCCGGGGGAGTGGATATAAGCTACTCTCTGGAAATCAACAGTTAATAATTAGCAAATTAGCAAATTTGGGAATGAGCAAATGAATTTGTCGATGAGATGATTTGTCAATTTGTCAATGGGAATTTGCGTTGAAGAATAAACTTCTTCCCATTTCCAAAGCCAATAATTAGCAAATGAATTTGTTGATGAGTTGATTTGTCGATTTGTCAATGCAAATTTGAGTTAAAGAATAGATTTCTTCTTATCTCAATTCTCAATTCTTAATTCTCCACTCTCCACTCTCCATTGTCAACTGTCAACTGTCCATTGTCAACTATCTTATGACGTTCAAATTACATGTTTAAACATCTAATATTTTATCTTTGTTGAATAAACTAGAAAAAACTAAAAAATATAAAATATGGAAGCAGCAGTAAAAACTAACTGGATAATTGATCCAACGCACTCTGAAGTGCATTTTAAGGTAAAACATCTTGTAATTTCAACAGTTACAGGTACATTCAAATCTTTTGCAGGCAGCATGGAATCAGAAAATGAAGATTTTCAGGATGCAGCAATTGAATTTACATTAGATGTAGACAGTATTGATACCAATCAGGAACAACGTGACGGACATCTTAAATCAGCTGATTTTTTTGATGCAGCGCAATTCCCAAAAATCTCATTCAAATCAAGTTCATTTAAAAAAGTTGGTGATGATTATGAATTAGCTGGAGACCTGACTGTCAAAAATGTAAGTAAACCGGTAAAACTAAACGTAGAGTTTGGTGGCACAGCTACCGATTTCTATGGTAATGATAAAGCAGGTTTTGAAGTTTCAGGCAAGATCAGCCGTAAAGAGTTTGGATTAACCTGGGATGGTATTACAGAAGCTGGAGCGATTGTTGTTGGTGATGAAATCAAGCTGCAGATTAACGTACAATTTGCAAAACAAGCTTAATTAGAATTAAGAGTAGAGAATGGAAATGAAATTAATTTTCAAATTCCATTTTCTACTCTCAATCGGTTAAATTCAAATCCTTTCCAAATAGTCCATATTATACTTCATACTTTCTATGGGATTATTTGCATATTCTTCCTGTTCAATAAAAAGGTATTTTAAGCCCGATTCTCCCTGATGCTGCAGGGTCTTTGAGATATCCAATCCCCCTTTACCAAATTCTGTACTTTCTTTTTTCTGAAGATTCATGTCTTTCAGATGCCATAACGGGAAGCGGCCCTTATATCTCTTAAAATAGTCAAAAGGATCGTTTCCACTGGCAATTACCCATCCCAGATCGAGTTCCATGTGTACCAGTTTCGGATCTGTATTATCCATCAGCAAATCAAAGAGAACATGCCCGTCGACTTTTTCAAACTCATAGTCATGATTATGGTATCCAAATTTCAGGCCTGTTTTGCGGCATTCCTCCCCATAACGGTTAAAAGTTTCCGCTACTCTCCTGTAATTATCGATTGTTTGTCCTGAGCTTGGCATACTTGAACAAATAATATATTCCTGCCCTGATTCAGCAGCTTCTTCCATGGTTTGCTGCCACTTCGCATCAACAGCAACGTGTCCGCTGCGCAGAGTCATTCCCAGATCTTTACAGGCTTGTTTCATTTCCTTTGCACTTAGGCCATAATAATTGCCTTTAGCGCTTCTGGCAGATTCTATCTGTTTAATCCCCAGATCGGCAAGTTTTTTCAATGTGCCGCGAGCATCAGCAAGCATTTCAGTACGAACAGTATATAATTGTATCCCCGGGTTTTTAATTTTTGCCCTGGCCGAAACAAAAGAAGGAAGGAACATTGATCCGATTGCTACCGTTCCAGCGGTTTTTAAGAAATTACGGCGTGTTTTCATGGGATGGTTTTTTCAGACTTCAAATTAAGAAATTTGATGGTGATTTGGTAAATTTTTATTTGCCTTTGAAAGAGTAATCAACTCGTTTACCAAATTATGGATTAACAGATGAGGAGATAAAGATTGTGGAGGGTACAAATTAAAGAAGGATCAACCTATTGACTTTTGTATGTTTAGATGGGTTTCTTATCATGTTTACAGCGGTAATTTTTATTTCTTTAAAAACTCCAGATTCCAGATTTTTTCTGCTTTTCGTCCGATGAGCCAGAAGGAAAGTGCCATGATCCCAAAGAATATGGTTTTATCTGTAATATCCCATAGGTATTCGAAATAGCGGCTGTAAAGATTTATGAGTAGAAAGCTAATCCCGAATTCACGAGCGATGTGATCCCTGAAACGAATCCCGTAAATTATAAAAGCAATGGAAAATAGGAGTGAAATTATGCCCCAGTAAAACAGTTCGATCTGTTTTATCTCTAGCCAGTCCTCCAGACTACCGAAGTTCCCAAAAATAGATAACAGCCATAGTGAAACGAAAAGGTAAAGGAGTCCGATGATATAGGTTAGTTCCCTGAATAAATTCAGCATGCTAAAGCGAAGCATCAGGAAACTGAACAGCACCAGTGAAATTCCAAAGAGTACAAAGCGCAAAGGATAGTTCATCCCAAGAAAGTAAAAACTCCAATCGGTTTGATATCCCGTTTCAGTCCCAAACCAACTCCCCAAAGATACCAGGGCGAATGCCCAGATCAGGCGGGAACTGAACTTCCAGGCCAGGGCAGCATAAACGAGCACAGATAAAAGAAATAATATTGAAAAGTGCCCTTTTCCATTGTCAAAGGTTTTTCCCAGGAAAGCAATGGAACTTGCTGTTAGTAATATACCAAAAAAGATAATGGATTCATTGCTGAAAACACGTTCCGGATATATTTTTTTTCGCTTATTACCTTCAAGAAATAGTAAGGAAGCCAGGATAGCAGAAACAATGCTGATTATAATATCAGGAGTATCGTAAAGTTTCTCGAGCCATTTTAGTACTGCATCATCAATAATAAGAGAGGCAATTGCAACCATTCCACTGGCTAGTGCAACCCAAAAGGAATACTGGGCAAGTCGTCTCCAGTCGAATCCTTTGACCTCGTAGGTGGATTGTAGTTTTTCAGCAGTTTCCTTGTCAACTAAACCTTCAGACTCCCATGTTCGTATGGTCTTCCCAAGAAATTCAGCTTCCTGTTTATCTAGATTTAATTTTGCCAATACGCTTTTTTTGACAAGATAGAACTATTATTTTGGTCGTAGAAGTATTTTTCGGGCTGCTTTTTCGTCTTTTGTCAGTTGTTTTCTGAGATCTTCGAGCGAATTGAATTTCTCATCTCCCCGCAAGTAATCCAAAAAATTAACCCGAATAGTCCGCCCATAGATATCCTCATCAAAATCAAAGATATTTACTTCAATATTTCGGCTCATTCCATTAATAGTTGGCCTGTGACCGATATAAGCCATGCCCATTGCTGTTTTTGGATTTGTTTCCTCACTATTGAACTCAATACTCACAGCATAAATACCATCGGAAGGGATAAGTTTGTAGTTTTCTTCAATAAATAAATTTGCAGTCGGAAATCCAAGAACGCGCCCTAACTGATCGCCTTTGATCACTTTTCCGTTTAGTTGAAAGGCATAACCCAGAAATTCACTTGCAGTTTTAGCATCTCCGCTTAAAATAGCATTTCTGATTTTGGTGGAACTTACCGCGACGTCATTGATGTCCTGTTCAGGGATTTCTTCAACGTCAAAACCAAAGTCAGAAGCAAATGATTGAAGCTCTTTCAGGCCTCCCTTGCGATCCTTTCCAAAACGGTGGTCATAGCCAATAATAATATGGCGGGTACCAATCTTCTCAACCAGTATTTCTTTGATATATTCCTGTGGCGACAGGTTTGAAAAATCCCGGGTAAAAGGAGTGATGATAAGGTGGTCTATTCCCAATGCTGAAAGCTTTTCAGCTTTTTCATCCATTGTGCTGATCAGTTTAATATTCAGATCATCCGGATGAAGAATCATCCTTGGATGTGGGAAAAAGGTCAGAATTACTGTTTCCCCTCCACTCTTATTTGCGACTTCCTGTAAACGGCTGATGATCTTCTGATGCCCGATATGCACCCCGTCAAAAGTGCCGATAGTAACTACGGCATTATGGATTTGTTTGAATTCGTCAATGTGATTGTAAATCTTCATCTTTTGGGAGAGAGGGCAAAACTAAGAATAATTATTATTTTAACTTAGTCTGTTCTTTAAGCTGCCTGATATGATTAACCAGCTCCATTACCTCAAACGCATTTTTGACATCATAATCTCCGCTTTTGGTACGACGAAGCGATTTTAAGTGTGCAGCATTATTCAGGGATCTCCCAAAATCATGCACCAGGGAACGGATATAAGTGCCTTTACTGCAAACTACTCTAAAATCAACCTCCGGCAATTCAACCCGGGTAATCTCAAATTGGCTGATACTGACTTTTCGTGTTTTTAACTCTACAGTTTCTCCTCTCCTGGCTTTCATATAAAGTCGTTCACCATCTACTTTCACTGCCGAATGGGCTGGGGGGTATTGATCCAATTCACCGGTAAATTTCTGGGTATTTGCCCTGATTTTCTCTTCGTCCAGGTGGCTGATATCGAAAGTCTCGTCAATCTCAGTTTCAAGGTCATAGGAAGGGGTATTTGCGCCAAGTATCATAGTGCCGGTATATTCCTTTTGCTGAGCCTGAAATTCGTCGATCTTCTTGGTCATCTTACCGGTACAGATGATCAGTAATCCGGTTGCAAGCGGATCAAGTGTGCCAGCATGGCCAACTTTTAACTTTAAAGGTTTAAATGAATTGCGGATCTTTCCTACAACATCAAAACTAGTCCATTTATAGGGTTTGTTGATAAGCAACAACTCTCCTTCTGCAAAGTTGAAGTCCGGGAAAGTCTTGTTTGTTGGTTCGCTCATCAGATCACTTGAAGATCATAGCCCGAAAGAAGCAGAATCAGTATAATACCACCCACAATGATGCGGTACCAGCCGAAAATTCTGAATCCCCTGGTTTGCAGGAAAGTTATGAAATACCGGATAGCCAGCATGGCTACTATAAAGGCAACGATATTACCGATGAGTAATAAGTTTACCTGTTCCTGACTGATCACGAATCCATCCTGATAGAAATCAAACAACTTCTTTGCAGTTGCACCAAACATAGTTGGTACCGCCAGAAAGAATGAAAACTCAGCAGCGGCTTTCCGGGATAATTTCTGGGACATTCCACCTACGATCGTTGAAGCAGATCTTGAAACTCCGGGAATCATAGAAATACATTGAAATAATCCGATCTTAAATGCTGTGCCATAACTAATATCGTCTGTATTATCGATGCTGCCATTTTTGAACCAATTATCTACAAAAAGCAGAATGACACCACCAGCAAGCAGAGCAATAGCTACACCCAGAGGGCTTTCAAGCAGCTGATCGATCTTATCACTCAGTAATAGGCCGAAAAAAACAGCCGGAAGAAATGCGACAAGCAGCTTAAAATAAAATCCGATGGTCTGGAAGAATCTTTTGAAATAAAGTACGATAACTGAAAGTATCGCACCAAGCTGAATAGCAACAGTAAATAACTTGACGAAATTGTCGGATTGAATACCCATCAGAGAAGATCCAAGGATCATATGGCCTGTGGAAGAAACCGGTAAAAATTCTGTCAGGCCTTCAATAATAGCCAGAAGAATTGCCTGATAAAGGGTCATTATTTTTTAAGAATTGCAATAAAACCGATGGCAAAGCCTGCAAGTACAATAATTGGGGCAAGAACAATCTTTCTGAATTCATAAATATCAGTATCTCCGATCATAAGCATAAAGCCAAATAATACGACAATGATACTAAGTAACATCAATCTGTAATTGTTCTTCCCGAACACAAAACCCTCTTGCGGGCTTTCCTTAATAGGGGTGTTTTTCTGTGCCATTATCTATAAAGTTCGTAAATTTTTAAACGAAGAAACTTGCTTACTGCAAAGTAGGTGCTCAATCCTGAGATCAGAATACCAATCCCGATAACAGCCAGGAAAACAATTCCAAATTCAAACCAGTTACGCAGAATAATCATTTCGGGTACCTGCTGTTGCGCTAAATATAGTGTAAGCAATAAGAGAATTACCGCAATGAGTCCGGCGAATAAACCGTGAAGAATTCCATAAGTAAGGAATGGTTTACGGATAAAATTTTGTGTTGCTCCAACCAATTGCATGCTCTTAATCAGGAACCGTTGTGAATAGATCGCAAGTCGGATTGTATTATTGATCAATGCAACTGCTATGATCAGCAGGATTGTTGCGAAGGCGAGAATGACCAGGCCAATTCCCCTGATATTCTGATTGACCATATCTATCAGCGACTTCTGGTAAATTACTTCCTTCACCAGTGGGTTTTTGCTCAATTGGGCTGTAAAGGCTTCAATACTCTCATTGTTGGCATAATCAGCCTTCATATACAGATCTATAGAGGATAGTAGTGGGTTGTAGCCAAGGAAGTCAACAAAATCTTCTCCAAGGTCTTTGGTTAAATTTCTGGCAGCAAGTTCTTTGCTTACGTACTGGGTTTTTAAGACATAAGGATTTGCATCCAATTGCTTTTGCAATGCCGTAATATCAACTTCTTTCGCACCATCGTTAACGATAATATTGAGTACGATATTCTCTTTTACGTATTTTGAGAGGTTTTTCGCATGTACCAGAATCAGGCCAAGCAGTCCTGTCATTAACAGAACTAAAGCAATACTGATCACAGTTGAAACATAAATAGTTTTAGTTTTTCCGGATGATGTACTTTTTTCAAATTCTTCCATGAGCGAAATGATATGATGCGAAAATAAAGAATTCAGTTCATAAACCTAAATAATAAGCGCTGAAATGCCCTGATTTGAAGTTAAACTTTGTTAAAATTTTATGAGAAGGCCTTTATGCAAGTTAATTGAGGTTTTATAGGAAGCTTCTGGTTCAAAAAATCGTAGATTTTAGTATTTTCGCAGCTTATCAGTTTTACAATGGATTATCAATTCAGAGATATAGAGAAGAGGTGGCAAAAATTCTGGGCCGAAAATCAGACTTTTAAAGTCGACAATAGTTCTGCAAAACCAAAATATTATGTTTTGGATATGTTTCCATACCCATCGGGTGCGGGATTGCATGTAGGGCACCCACTCGGGTATATTGCCTCCGATATCTTTGCGAGATACAAGCGCTTAAAAGGCTTCAATGTTTTGCACCCAATGGGATATGATTCTTTTGGTTTACCTGCAGAGCAATATGCTATTCAAACCGGACAACATCCTGCAATCACAACTGAAACAAACATAAACCGCTATCGTGAACAACTAGATAATCTGGGTTTTTCATTTGACTGGAGTCGTGAGGTGCGAACCAGCGACCCTGATTATTATAAATGGACCCAGTGGATCTTTATGCAGCTTTTTAATTCATGGTATAACCTTGAAAGTGATAAGGCAGAAAGCATTGACGAGCTGATCCGAAGATTCGAAAATTCAGGTACTAATGGTTTAAGAGCTGTATGTGATGACGATGTCAGTACTTTTTCTGCTGAGGAGTGGAAGGGGATGCATGATTCTGAAAAGCAAACTGAGCTATTGAAATATAGACTTACTTATCTCCGTGAAAGTACAGTAAACTGGTGCCCGGCATTAGGGACTGTCTTAGCCAATGATGAGGTAAAGGATGGTTATTCTGAGCGTGGGGGATATCCTGTTGAGCAGAAGAAAATGATGCAATGGAGTATGCGTATCACTGCTTATGCTGATCGTTTACTGCAGGGCCTGGATGGAATTGACTGGCCGGATCCTCTAAAAGAGATGCAGCGTAACTGGATTGGAAAGAGTGTGGGTGCTCTGGTGAGATTTAGCCTCACCCCCAGCCCCTCTCCGGAGGAGAGGGGAGAGCCTGGCGCAGAAAAACCGGGCTATATGACGGCTGATCCGGCTGTCTGGGATATTCTGAAAGACCACTCAAGGCAGCATCGCCAAGATTCAACTGAAGCTGAGGACGTCTTGTGGCAGCATCTTAGAAATAGTTCAACGGGACATAAAATCAGGAGACAACATGCTATCGGGACATATATAGCAGACTTTATTTGTTTGAAAAAAGCTTTGATAATTGAAGTTGATGGTGGTTATCATGTTGAAACAAAGGATCAGGATGAATTAAGAACCGAAGCTTTGAATAATCTCGGTTTTCAAGTAATCCGGTTTTCAAATGAACAAGTAGTTTCTGACCCAATAGGAGTCAGCAAAATAATTAAAGAAAAACTAAATGCACTGCCTGAACGGATTTTAGATGGTTCAGACTCCCTCTCCTTCGGAGAGGGCCGGGGTGAGGCTTATATAGAAGTATTTACAACCCGTGTTGACACCATTTATGGAACAACCTTCCTGGTACTTGCGCCTGAACATGAATACGTTGCCGGATTAACCACTCCTGAGCAGGAAATGGAAATCCAAAATTATATCGACCAGACTAAAAAGAAAACCGAGCTTGATCGTATGGCTGATACAAAAACTGTATCCGGTGCATTTACGGGCAGCTATGCGAAGCATCCCATAACAAATGAGCCAATTCCGATCTGGATCGCTGATTATGTATTGGCAGGATATGGAACCGGAGCGGTAATGGCGGTACCTTCAGGAGATCAGCGCGACTGGCTGTTTGCGACTAAATTTGGATTACCGATTGTCGCAATATCTGATGCCCAGACTAATCTGGACAAGGAGGCAGATCCAACTAAGGAAGGTCATTATATTAATTCAGGCATAATCAACGGACTAAAATATAAAGAAGCTACAAGCACACTGATAGCGAAACTTGAAGAACTTGGTGCCGGTAAAGCCAAAGTCAATTATCGCCTTCGCGATGCGATATTTGGTCGTCAGCGTTATTGGGGAGAACCTGTACCCGTTTATTTCAAAGAAGGGCTGCCTTACCTGATTGACAGGGAAGATCTACCTCTGGTTTTACCGGAAGTTGATAAATACCTGCCAACAGAAAGCGGAGAACCTCCATTGGGAAGAGCAGAAAACTGGAAATACAAGGGTGAACTTGAATATGAGCTGAGCACCATGCCCGGTTGGGCAGGTTCAAGCTGGTACTGGTACCGCTATATGGCTTCGCAGGAGGATCGTAAACAGGATTCATTTGCTCCGGCTGAGGCCATCTCCTACTGGAAGGATGTTGATTTGTATATTGGCGGTTCAGAACATGCTACCGGGCACTTACTTTACAGCCGCTTCTGGAATAAATTTTTGAAAGACCTTGGCTATGTGGTTGAAGAGGAGCCCTTCAAAAAGCTGATTAACCAGGGGATGATTCAGGGAAGATCTAATTTTGTTTACCGGATTATTGATGATGAGGGTCGCGGGACGAATAAATTCGTGTCTAACGGTTTAAAATCTCAATACACTACCTCAGCACTTCATGTGGATGTAAACATTGTAATGAATGAAATTCTGGATCTTGAAAAATTCAAAGTATTCAGGCCGGAGTTTGCTAATGCCGAGTTCATTCTTGAGAACGGGAAGTATATCTGCGGTGTTGAGGTTGAAAAGATGTCTAAATCCAAGTTCAATGTGGTTAGCCCGGATGATATCATTGAACGTTTTGGAGCTGATACCCTGAGAATGTATGAGATGTTCCTTGGTCCGCTGGAACAAAGTAAGCCATGGAACACAAATGGAATTGAAGGTGTTTTTAAATTCCTTCGCAAATTCTGGAAGCTGTTCCATGATGATGAGTTTAATTTCAATGTTTCTGATGAGGAACCATCAAAAGCTGAATACAAAGCGCTTCATAAGATCATTCGCAAGGTAGAGGAGGATATAGAACGTTTTTCATTTAATACCTCAGTTTCCAGCTTCATGATTTGCGTCAATGAGCTGACTGATTTGAAATGTAATAAAAGGAAAATCCTACAGGAACTGGTGGTCGTACTTGCTCCTTATGCACCTCATATAACAGAAGAGTTATGGAGTTTGCTGGGTAATTCTGCTGGTAAATTATCAGTAACAGCTTACCCGAAGTTTAATCCTGAATACCTGGTGGAGAATGAATTCTCTTATCCGGTTTCGGTAAATGGTAAAACCCGAATAAACCTGAACCTCTCCCTGAGTCTTTCTCAGGCCGAGGTTGAAGAGCTTATACTGGCCAATGAAGATTTGAAAAAATATCTGGATGGCAAGACTCCAAAGAAGATAATTTTCGTAAAAGGAAAAATAATTAATCTTGTAGTATAGATTTTAACATCCATGATAGAGATGCGGTTTTAACCTGTTCTATCATGGTTTATTACTGAACACCACCTCTTTATAACAAAATGTTTCTGGCGGGATTATGCCATGAATTTCTTTTGCATCTCAGATTTTACTTTGGGTCAACAATTTGCACACATGTTCCTGTAACATTAGGTGTACTTTCGCGACTAATTCCAAAACCAATTAAATGAAACGTTTATTTACGATACTATTATTACTTTCCGGAATCTCCGGTGTTTATGCACAGGGAATGGGTGGGGCAGCAGCTCCTGCTGTAACAGGCAGAATTTCGGGTATTATTCTTGATTCCGTTACGCGTACTCCAATTGACTATGCTACTGTTGCCTTGGGGCTATCAGGATCCACAAAATCTACCAATGGTGCCTTGACAGACGAGAAAGGTGCTTTCAAAATAGAGAATATTTCTGCGGGGGTTTACCGTGTAACCATTGCTTTTCTGGGATATCAGACTAAAGTTATTGATTCAGTAAAGACTACCTTGGCCAAACCGGATTTAAATCTTGGACGGATTTATCTTGCACCCAACCAGAATATGTTGAATGAAGTGGTAGTTACCGGAACAACACCAATTATAGAAAATAAGATAGATAAGCTGGTTTACAATGCAGAACAGGACATCGCAATAGCTGGAGGAAATGCAACCGATGTACTTCGTAAGGTGCCTTTGCTTTCAGTCGATTTTGAGGGAAATGTTTCCCTGAGAGGGAGTCAGAATGTTAGAGTTCTGATTAATGGTAAACCATCGGGTTCTATGGCCAATAATATGGCTGATGCGCTGAAGGCGATTCCGGCTGATCAGATTAAGAATGTTGAGGTAATTACTTCCCCCTCTGCAAAATATGATGCAGAAGGAACCTCAGGGATTATCAATATCATCACAAAGAAGAATAATCTGGCCGGTGTAAGTGGCTCGGTAAATGGAGGGGTTGGAACCAGGCAGAATAGTGGAAATATTAATCTGAACGCAAAAACAGGCCGTTTAGCGCTGACTGCTAATGGCGGAGGATTCTACTCATGGCCTCAGACCTCTAATATCTCATTTAACCGTACAAATACGGCAGGTACACAAATTATCAGCCAGGCGGGTCAGAGTAAAACAGACCGTTTGGCAATGAATGGTTCAATCGGAGCTGATTACGATTTCAATAGTTTCAATTCGATCAGTTCTAATGTACGTTTGAATGGATTCAGTAATAGTGCCGACGGCAGTAATCTAAACCAGAATAGTTTCAATGGGATAATGAATAATTTCACCCGTTTGAGTGATAACCAGATGAAAATGAATGGTATTGACTGGAGCAGCGACTACCTTCACAAGTTTAAGAAGAAGGATCAGCAAATCTCCTTAGCTTATCAGTTTACAAACAGTAATCAGAATAGTGACTATACCACCGATTTTTCAAATACAGTTATTGATGAATACGGTGATAATAATGCTGATAATACAGAAAATACGATTCAGCTGGATTATACCCATCCCTTTAAGAAAGTTACTTTTGAAACAGGACTGAAGGGTATTCTGAGGGATATTGTGAGTGATAACCAAACCCGCAATTTTAATTCAACAACCAGCACATTCACACCAATCTCGGCCCGTACCTATATCTATGACTATAATCAGGATGTTTACTCGGCTTATGCAACTTTTGCATTTACTCTGGCTAAGAAATTCGGTATCAGGGCAGGTGCGCGTTATGAGGGTACAGAAATCAAGGGTGATGCCAGATCTATTGGTGCTGCTGCGTCTCCTTTTAGCAGTAGTTATTCTAATCTGGTTCCAAGCTTTGTAGTTTCAAGAACATTCAAGAATTTTTCAACGGTTAAATTAAGTTATAACCAGCGTTTGCAAAGACCAAGTTTGTTTTACTTGAATCCATTCCTGAACAGTGCAGATATTTTCAATCAGTCGCAGGGAAACCCGGCACTGAAGCCTGAACTTTCACATAACATTGAGTTCAATTATTCTATGTTTGTCAAAACCTCTGTATTAAATGCTTCAGTTTATTACCGCCGTACCAATGATATCATAGAAAGCTTTGTGATACCTGTTTCGGTTACTGATCCGGCAACCGGAAATCCAGCTACCGGTTCAAGAACAACTTTCAGAAACGTTGGAAGCAATAATTCGGTTGGGTTTAATTTCTTCGGACAGATAAATCCGGTAAAACCGCTGACCTTAAGAGGTAATTTCAATGTGTTTACATATGATATCAACGCCAACAGCGGGTTTACTGTGACCAATACAAATACACAGTTGATTTATAATGCCTTCCTGATGGGTTCTTATGTTTTTCCAAAAGGACTTACTTTCGAGACATTCCTGATTACCAATTCTCCGCGCCGTACTTCACAGGGTAAGAATCCATCTTTCAATATGTGGAATCTCGGTTTGAAGAAAGAGATCATGAAAAAGAAAGGAAGTATCGGTTTGACAATCATTGATCCATTCAATGAGAATAAGAATTTCCGTCAGAATATTACCGGAGCAGATTTTGTTCAAAACAGTAATTTCTCAGTTCCTTTCCGCTCTTTCGGAACAAGTTTCAGCTATCGTTTTGGAAAATTATCAATGCAGGCTCCACGGAAAAGGCGTGGTGTAACCAATGATGATCTTAAGCAGGGAGAGCAAAGTAACGGAACTCAATAACATCAATCAGATTATAAAATTATATTAATGCCCCGGTCTCAGGACCGGGGCATTTTTTTTTAATAATTGTACATTTGCCAAAAATGAAAAGAGATGCAGGATAGAAAGATTATTTCTCTGTTGCCGGCAGCCACAGAAATTATTTGTGCACTGGGTTTGGAGCAGCAGCTGGTTGGCCGTTCACATGAATGTGATTATCCTGAAAGTGTTAAGGATCTGCCGGCATGTTCTTCAGCAAAATTCCTTCCGGGCTCTGACAGTGCAGAAATAGACAGACAGGTGAAAGAAATACTCTCCGATTCACTTTCAATTTATAGTATTGATAAAGAACTGATAAAAAGTCTGGCACCCGATGTCATTATTACCCAGGCCCAATGTGAAGTTTGTGCTGTGAGCCTTAAAGATGTGGAGTTTGCGATGAATGATCTGCTTGAAAAGGGCTGTCAGGTCATTTCTCTGGAGCCACATGAATTATCTGATATTTACCGGGATATCCAAAACCTTGCAGATGAGCTTGGGGTTGGAGCAGCAGGAAAAGATTTACTTGAATTATCGGAGGAACGTATTGATATTATTCGTCATAAACTCAAATTTATCACTGATAAGCCTAAAGTAGCTTGTATAGAATGGCTTTCACCCCTGATGATCGCCGGAAACTGGACACCTGAAATCCTTGAGATTGCCGGTGGTATTCCTGTGCTGACTGAGAAAGGAAAGCATTCGGGATATGTTAGTTTTGAGGACATTCAGAAAGAGGATCCTGATATTATAGTACTAATGCCTTGCGGGTTTTCGGTTGAAAGAACCTTAAAAGAGATTAATGTTATGCTGGAACTGCCCGGATGGAGAGAATTAAAGGCCGTTAAGGATAACAAAATTTATATAGCGGATGGCAATCACTATTTTAACAGATCGGGTCCGAGGATAACTGATAGCATTGAGATCATGGCTGAGATCATTAACCCGAAGCAGTTTATTTTTGGGTATGAAGGAGAAGGATGGTTAAGGCTGACAGGGTTCTGAACCCTGTCAGCCTTTAAAATTCTATAAATCGTTCAATCTGCTGATTGGTAAATTTCACAGTATCTTCATTAAAAAGATCCCCGTTTTCATCGAATTCTTTCCTGATGTTTGGTATATGGATACGTAATGGCAGGACATGCATATTGATATAATGGCAGATTCCTGTAAAATGGTCTATACCCCGAATATTACCGTATTTGCCGCTTGAGAGTCCAACCAGCGCCGCCTTTTTCCCAAAAAAACTTTCCGGAAAAGTACAGGCATCAATAAAAGTTTTTAAGACTCCGGGGAAACTTCCATTATACTCAGGGATGACGAAAATGAATTTGCTGCTTGCAGAAATTTTTTCCTGAATACTTTGAAAGGCTTCGCTGCGTTTCCCATAAAGGTCTGACTTGATAAGGTCGCCGGGAAGTTCACAGAGCGAGAGAATTTCTGAGTCGAAACCTCTTTCTGACAATTGCCGGTGATAATATTCGGCGAGTTTCAGAGTATTGCTTCCCTCACGATTGGTACCGGAAATTATTGTAGTCATTTTGTGGATAAGATGTGCAAAACGAAAATCGCCCCGCGGTGTAATTAGTTTTAAGTTTGTATCTTAGAATTTATTAAAAAATCCTATTTAATCAGTCAAAAGTAGTGTTTTGAACCGCTTAGAATTTATTGTTTAGACTTTTTAATATCACGTATTTGTAATTATTTTTTTAAAATGAGCAAAATTATCGCATTAGCAAATCAAAAAGGGGGCGTTGGAAAAACTACTTCCGCCATAAATCTTGCAGCGAGTTTGGCTGTTCTTGAGTACCGTACCCTTTTGGTTGATGCAGATCCACAGGCAAATTCAACATCAGGAATAGGTTTTGACCCGCGTACGATTAAGGCCAGTATATATGAGTGTATAATTAACGAAATAGATCCTTTAGAGGCTATTCAAAATACGGACACTCCAAACCTTGATCTGCTTCCTGCCCATATTGATCTGGTAGGT
Source organism: Sphingobacteriales bacterium 16-39-50 (assembly GCA_002257025.1). Lineage (GTDB taxonomy): Bacteria > Bacteroidota > Bacteroidia > Sphingobacteriales > Sphingobacteriaceae > Daejeonella. The sequence goes on from NCHA01000010.1 coordinate 41,799, forward strand.
GCAGAAATTGAGATGATCAATTTAACAAACAGGGAATATAAGATGAAGGCGGTTCTGGATAAGATCCGTGATAATTATGATTTCATTATCATTGACTGCTCTCCCTCTTTAGGCTTGATCACAATCAATGCTCTTACAGCAGCAGATTCAGTAATTATTCCTGTTCAGTGTGAGTATTTTGCACTTGAAGGCCTGGGTAAATTGCTGAACACTATAAAGATTGTTCAGAGTCGGTTAAATCCGAATCTTCAGATTGAAGGTATATTGTTGACCATGTATGATGTCAGACTGAGACTGTCAAATCAGGTTGTTGAAGAAGTGAAGACCCATTTCCAGGACCTGGTCTTTGACACAATTATTCAACGGAATACACGCTTAAGTGAGGCCCCAAGTTATGGTATCTCGGTTATTATGCACGATGCAAACTGTAAAGGGGCAATCAATTACCTTAATTTGGCCCGGGAGATCATCCGTAAAAACGGACTGGTTTCGAATGAGGAGGCTGTAAAACAAGCTTTAGTATAATATGATCTACCAAAAGAAAACCGGATTAGGAAGGGGATTAAGAGCTCTTTTGGACGATTCGGATTTACCGGAAAATGACAGACAACAGGTAAGTAACGAAAGCTCCTCGCTGGGTTCTATCAGCTCTGTAAAAATCAGTCAGGTTCAGGTTAATCCATTTCAACCCCGTACTGATTTTGACCCTGAAGCACTCCATGAACTTGCGGAGTCGATCAAACTGCAGGGCTTGATTCAACCAATCACTGTCAGACAGTCGGGACAGAATTCTTATCAGCTTATTTCAGGTGAACGCAGGTTAAGGGCATCCAAACTGGCGGGCTTAACCGAGATTCCGGCTTATGTTCGTACAGCAAATGACCAGCAAATGCTGGAAATGGCGCTGATTGAAAATATTCAGCGTGAAAATCTGAATGCAATAGAAGTGGCCCTTAGCTTTCAGCGGATGATTGACGAATGTAATTTGAAGCAGGAGCAACTTGGGGAGCGTGTGAGCAAGAACCGCTCTACTGTAACCAATTACCTTCGTTTGCTAAAACTTCCCCCTGCTATTCAGGCTTCTATACGAGATAAAGAGATCTCTATGGGGCACGCACGTGCTCTGATTTCGGTAGAGGATGTCGATAAACAACTTTATCTTTTTCAGGAGATCATAAATCGCGGACTTTCGGTACGTAAGGTAGAAGATTTAGTAAGGCAGCTGCAGAATTTTGGAAAAGGAAAAAAACCTGTAAAGGCAAGCGGAATGTCTTTTCAATACATGAAGATTCAGGATGACCTTGCCTCTAAGTTTAGCACTAAGGTTAAGCTAAAGCTGGATGAAAAAGGTAAGGGCTCTATTGAAATTGGGTTCATGTCTGATGAAGATCTGAACCGGATTCTGGAAATGTTAGACTGGTAATGAAATTGAAAATCCTATTGGGTTTCATCTTTATGTGTTTTTTAACGCAAACAGATGCGCTTTCCCAGGTTACCGAGACTCTTTCTACTAAATCAGACAGCAGTAAAGTGAAAGTGAAGAAAGAGCCCGTTCTGAAAGATTCTGCCCGCCTTGCAATCGAAGCGATGCCGCGTCGTGCAGCAATGAGATCCCTGATGCTGCCGGGCCTCGGACAGATTTACAACAAACGCTGGTGGAAAGTTCCGTTAGTTTATGGCGGTTTTATTGGAATTGGCCTCGTTTTTGAGTTTAATCAGCGGAATTATAAAGTCTTTCTGAAGGAAGCCCAGTTTCGTGAACTTAATCCCGAAAAAACAGAAAACCCACTGTACTCAGGATATACTAATGAAGGAATTATTCAGATTAAGGATGCTTACAGACGAGATCGGGATCTTTCTGTGTTAGCCGGACTTGGATTTTATGCGATTACAATCATTGATGCTTATGTTGATGCAAAGTTTTTCAGGTTTGATATTTCTGATGAATTGTCAATGAAAGTACAGCCATCTGTAAGCCAGGTGCCTGTTCACGCTTCAACTTTTTCCCCTGCTGTAGGACTAAAACTGAAGCTGAGTTTATGAAGATGTGTATATAATTTAAAATAATGAAGATAGCTATTCTTGGATATGGTAAAATGGGCCGTATCATTGAACAATTTGCAATTGAAAGAGGCCACGAAGTTGTTCTGAAGGTCAATGTCGATAATTTGGAGGACCTGAGTATCCCGAATTTAGAAAAGGCAGATGTAGCCATAGATTTTAGTACCCCTGATTCTGCCCTGGGCAATATCGAGATTTGTTTTGCAGCACATGTTCCGATTGTGGTGGGTACTACAGGATGGTATGGCCATTTACAGGCAGTAAAGAATAAATGTGATGAGAGTAACAATACACTTTTATACGCATCTAATTTTAGTATTGGAGTCAATGTATTCTTTTTTGTGAATAAAGTGCTTGCTAAGATCATGAACAGGTATCCGCAATACGAGGTTCAGGTTGAAGAGATTCATCATACACAAAAACTTGATTCACCAAGTGGTACCGCAATGACCATTGCAGAAGGTATAATTTCTGAATTGGGACGTAAGAATGAGTGGGCGAATGAGCTGATAGGTTCGGGTGAAGAATTAATACCTAAGCCAGATCAGTTACTGATCGAATCACATCGTATTGAGGATGTTCCGGGCACTCATACGGTCATTTATAGTTCGGAAGTAGATGATATTGAATTTAAGCATAAGGCTCATAGCCGTGCAGGTTTTGCCCTTGGCGCTGTAATGGCAGCAGAGTGGCTCAAAGATAAGACCGGATTTTTTAATATCACAGATATGTTTGATTTTAGCATTTAAATTGATTACAATAGAGCATGAGTTTAACAAATAAGGGTAAATCGAAGGATAAGAAAGTCCGGACTAAGAAAAGTGCCGGAAGAGAGTGGTTTGACGCTATTCTGTTTGCTGTAGTGGCTGCTACTTTAATCAGGGGACTTTTTATTGAGGCCTATGTTATTCCAACGGGTTCTATGGAGAAAACACTGCTTGTCGGTGATTATCTTTTCGTGAGTAAAGTGAATTATGGAGCAAGGATGCCCATCACACCGGTATCTTTCCCTTTTGCTCATCACACCATGCCAATAACCGGAACAAAGGCTTATTGGGAAGGCATTAAGTGGGATTACCGCCGGCTGCCTGGACTTGGCGAGGTTAAAAGGAATGATGTTGTTGTTTTTAACTTCCCTATGGATGCAGATGCACCCTTATCCAGACCCGTAGATAAACGCGAGAACTACATTAAACGTTGCCTGGCGATAGGTGGGGATACAATACAAATCAAAGATGCCCGGGTATATCTGAATAACAAGCCGGCAGAGGTTCCTGTTTTCGGTGAAAAGTATTATTATGTAAAATCTGATGGGACTGATTTTAACCCCCAGGCGATAGAAGATCTGAATATTGAAGCACAGCGCTCATCTGCAGATGAGTATATTTTTAATATGACTGCGGCCGATGCTGAAATTATCAAAGGCTGGGCCAATGTAAAGAGTGTGAACCCTTACATCCGGCCATTGAACGAATTTGATTCCCAGATATTTCCCCATAATCCTTCAATTAAATGGAATGCCGACAATTTCGGACCGCTGATCGTACCAAAAGAAGGCTGGACAGTGAAACTGGATAGCAGCAATTATTCAGTTTACGAACGTGCAATTTCAGTTTATGAAGGAAATAAGATTGAAAGAGTTGGAAATGATATCCTGATCAATGGCAAAAAGACAAACAGCTATACTTTTAAAATGAATTATTACTGGATGATGGGTGATAACAGGGACAATTCTCTGGATTCACGTTATTGGGGATTTGTACCTGATGACCACATCGTGGGTAAGGCTTTATTCGTGTGGATGAGCTGGAACACAAAAGGTACTTTCTTCGATAAAATACGCTGGAGCAGGTTGCTTGGTGGGATTCATTAGAATCTAAAATCATTCAACAAAAAAAGGGGCCTGCGATCAATTGCAGGCCCCTTTTTTTGTTAGTTTCGTTTGTCATCCCGAAAGCTGCCCTTCAGCAGCGGAGGGAACTCCGCGATTACAGATCAAATTATTGTTGCATGAGCACAAAGTTCCTTCTCCGCCTGGGGCCTACCGTATTCCCATAAATTTCATCTTGTATTATCAGGTGTCTAACCGACCCCGAAGGTGGTCGTATGTGTCGCTTTGTTACATGCGACCACCTTCGGGCAATGTCATTAAGTTAAGGGTTAGGAGGTTCTGGCCTTCGCCAGAATCGTAGTCCTTAACTTAATGACATTGCACCTTCGGGGTCGGGATTTCCGTGCTAACCAAATGCTATAAACATTTGACCCTTTTCGGGTCATGTAAATACAATTGACTAAAACTTATAATCTATCTCAAATCAAGTCTTACTCAACCTTATACCTGTAAATATACCTTGAGAGATTCCCATCAATATCAGTGCCCTCTACGATTGCTTTGTAAGTACCTTTATTATCTCCGTTATAATATTCAACTGCCATATTCCCAGCCTTGTCTGTAAAGATTCTTGGGTTCCAGTACACGGTGCTGCGAAGGTCTGATCCTGTGGTTCGGCTCTCCGGACTTAAATACTTAGGTGAATAGAACTCTCTCTTTTTGATATATCCCTGAGGGTTGAAAGTCAAAACGTTATTCTGAGGAAATAATTTTTTCAGGTCTTCAGCACTCACCGGCTTGCCTGTTGGTACAGTTTTAGAGTTTATCACTAATACACCATTGGTATTATACATGCGGTTCACCATTCCCAACTCATCTTTCAGGAAGATCTCGATATTGTCAACATCAGCAGGGTTAATATTGTTTAGATAGTTAGCATCAACAGGCATCCCATTATAAAAGATCTGCACAGGCACCCTAAGTCCGGAGTTATAAACTCTGGTCACGTAAAAATTATTATCATTAAAAGTAAGTCCCGTTGCTGCTGTTTGCAGACAGGTAAGTAAGATTGGACAACCCTTAAACCGTTCGCTATCAATTAAATGATCGGGCTGGGCACCGAGGCCTGAAAGAGCCGGATGATCCAAATGGCTGGCTTTTTTTATCGCTGTAGCCTTAACTACAACCTCCTGAAGCATTTGAGTTGCCAAAAAATATTGCCTTTTACTATTATCGAGGTAAGTTGCCAAAGCGCTGTCAATGTTAAGTTCTTCACCCGGAACATTGACATTTTTGCTGATTGTCGGGAAGGCTGTACCATTCAGCATAATCATCATGTTGCGTGCTGCGGTTGAGCTCCTTGCACTGATTGTAGCTTCTGCTGAATCGGTAATCACCACTTTTTCAAATTTGAACTCCCCTTTCAGGTTGGTTGTGGTTTCGGCATAGAACTTACTTTCAGGAACTACCAGCTTCAAACTGCCCTTGGAGACTGGCATGCCATTCGATGTACGCAAAATCCCTGCAAATTCAATTCCCTGCTCAGGAAGAACGCTTATCACAGGCTCCATGCCTTTGATGATATCTTCATATGAGAATTTGCGGTATCCCTGAGTAAGCATCAGCAAATCAAGATCTGCGAACTTTTTTTCATTGGTCTGATTGAAATAGTAATTAGGCTTTTCAATAAATCCTCTTAATTCTGAGGAAATCAGAAAGGAGCTTAGAATAGTTGTTTCTTCATCTTCAGAATTCGGAACTTTGGATTCATTGATAACTGATAAAGAAAAATTTCCTTCAACGGGAACATTTCTTGTTTTAGCACTGATATTCATTTTTACCGGCTGTCTTGAGCCATAAACTTTTTTATCGGTGTTTATGCTCAGGCTTGAAACATCTGTTTGATTGATAAATACAAGGCGTTCGGTTAATGGCTCACCTTTATTTGTGAACAGGGTAATCTGTACAATTCCGGCTGGAAACTTGTTTTTTGCAATTGAGGCCCCAATGTTCATAGTAGCTAAATTGGTCTGTGCGGCAAAACAGATAACACCCTTACTTCTGGCTATCAGGTAGAAATTCTTATCCCGGTTTTGGGCAAAAAAGGCCGGATTACTTGAAAGCTGCAAAATGATATTCGAAGCTGTTGAGCTAACAACAGATATTGCAATTCCGGACGATTTAGCTTGTGGCAGGGGAATAGTTTTCTTGATTCCGTTTGAAAAGCTGAGGTTGGCTTTATAGGTTTTACCACTTTCGGGTAAAAGCGTAAATGATCCCATGCCCAGATGCTGTGATTGAATGCTGCTGATTACTTTTCCAGTATTATCAACTATTTCTCCTTTAACATCAAGCCCCAGGCCTTTTTCCTGAACGGCTTTGAATGCTACCTTAGTGCTTACATTTTCAATTAGATCCCCACCTTCAGGAAAAAACTGGAAATCGGCTTCAGAAAACGAATTTTTTAGCGGGAATTGAGAAGTAATCAGCTTTCCGGTTTCTGCTTCAAGTACTGTCTCAAGTATTCCAGTATCCAAAGCTGCTTTCTGACCCGCACTTAATTTTAAAGATACCACTCCCTCTGCATTGGTTGTTTCCCTTCCCCGGGCGATGGTTTCAAATTTCGAAATCAGACTCCAGCTTATCTTTTTATTCGCAAATGGATTTCCTTCGGGGTCTTTGTAGACTATTTTTGCATTGATAAGTGGTGAACTGTCCGGATTCTGGCCACTGAGTGAAATATTAGTAATGATATTCCTGTTAATTGCATTTCCAACTTTGATATTTTTAGTAAAGAAATATTCATCACTGAAATTCAACATCCAATAGGTATATGCTCTGATTCTATAATTGCTTGATTTGTAGATAGATGGGTCAAGGGTGATACTACCGTATGCTGAAGTATTAACCACTGGCAGCTTCATAGATCTGACCAGGGTATCATTTTCTGAAATAATATCGACATACAAAACTTTACTCAGGTCGGAGGGTAAATCCTGACCGGTAGCAACATACGCTTTAAACCAGATTGTATCTCCAACAGCATAATAGGGCTTGTCGAAATGCAGATAGACTTTTTCTGTAGGATAATCCTGAATCAGCTTTTGGGATCGGTCTACTATAGTCTTTAAACTTATTGTGTCCTGTGCAAACAATTGACCGGCCTGCAAAAGAAATAACAGAGCAATAATTAATGAAGGGTAAACTTTCATCTTAAATTGAATCATATATGCGAATATAGATTAAATCAACTTTTTAACCATAAATCCCTGAATGTTTAACATATTTTAATGATTTGGAAGTTTGAATATTGAAATTCAGGCGATAATCAGCTGAGTCTGTCGATTCCCAATTTATATGCAAGACCATTCAGATCATTGCACACCTCATCAATTAGAGGAATTCCATTGCTCTGCCGCTCTTTTTCTGCGATCAACTCAGGTTCACCTGGAATAATCACTTTCTGATCTTCATTGGTTGGTTTTGCTGAGCTGAAACGCTCTATCCAATTATCAAGATGAGTTTTGAATTCATCAACCGGCCTGAAGCCATCAACGCGCATGGCACCTAAAAAATGACCTAATCCCAAACCAACGGGATCGTCTGATGGTTCCATGAATGCGACAAAAGGAGGTGCCCATGGACCGTAATTGGCACCTGAGAGCACTGCAGAGAGAATATCTACAGTTGCGCTTAGTCCGAAGCCTTTATGGCTACCGTGGTCCCTGTCGCTTCCCAGAGGCAGCAGAGAGCCTCCTTTTTTTAATTCATGTGGATCTATTGATGGCTTTCCGTTTGCATCCTGTATCCAGCCTTCAGGAACAGGTTTGCCCGTACGCTGTGCAATTTCCAGTTTACCATTGGCGGCGGCTGAGGTTGCCATATCCACAATGACAGCGGGATATTTTCCGGCAGGGAAAGCATAGCACATCGGATTTGTCCCGAGCATGCGCTCATTGGCAAAGGTTGGCGCGACCAGCGGACTTGCATTTGTCATCGCAAAACCAATCATATCCCTCTCAACAGCCATCATAGTATGGTAGGCAGCAATTCCAAAATGATTGGAATTTCTGACAGAAACCCATCCGGATCCATATTTCTCTGCTTTGTCAATAGCCACTTTCATCGCAAAAGGAGCTACAACGAGGCCCAGGCCTGCATCACCGTCAATAGTGGCTGTAGTTGGAGTTTCATGGACTATTTTAATATCCGGTGTGGGATTAATCCGGGCTTTTTCCCACAGGCGAACATAGCCGGTTAACCTGGCTACACCATGTGAGTCAATACCGCGAAGATCTGCTTTTATGAGTACGTCAGCAGCCAGGTCTGCATGTTCAGAAGAACAGCCCATTTTCAGGAAAATGGATTTTGTGAAATCCCGGAGCTTAGTTTCGGTAAAGGTATGATAGGTCATGTATCTAATCTACTCTTCTAATATCGTGAATTTCAGATCAAGAGGTTTAAAGTTCTCAATAAGGGCTTTTATGAAACCTTTACCATACTTCACGTAGAACAAACCGAAGTTTTCAGACCGTTCCTGTAATCCGCCATTTGGAAAAAGCTTTGATTTGATTACATCGATCTGGGAAAGGGCGTCACCAAAATTTCTTTTCTCGGCTTTAATTAGTTTAGCTTCAAGATTTTTAACAGCCTTCTGCAATCTTGACTTAACAGCCTCAGAACTTGGTCCCAGACTTGGGTCGATCTTATAAGTCCGCAATTTTATCTTTTCAAAAATAGAGCTGAGTTCCTGCCATTCATCATGTAAATCAAGGCTGTGCTCAGTATGGCTGAATACCCATTCTTTCTTAAGTACTTCAGAATTTTTAAAAATATCCTTTATGTTAAGATCCAACCGGTTTAGTTTCGTTTCCAGATTCAGGGAAGCGAATATCGCAGAATTTCGCAGAAGCAAAATGGGGAAGTCGACTCCGTAATAGTCGAAATTTTGTTTTAGCTGCAACCAGTAAATAATTTCTGCACCTCCACCGATATAGGCCAGGTTCGGAAGAATCACTTCTTCATACAGCGGGCGCATCACCACATTCGGACTAAAGCGTTCAGGATTATCTTTAATCTCTGTTAACAGTTCTTCTTTGCTGAAACTAATCTCCGTATTTAATACCCTGTAAAGATCTTCTTCAAATACAATGCGTTCCCGCAAACCATCAAGCAAGTAGAAAAAATTGATCTCTCTCGGATTTACCTGAGCTTCAATACTTTTTTCTGCGAGCTTTAAATTAGTTTCAGTAATGGTTCTGAAGCTGTGCTGTCCGGTGATATCCTTTGCAATTATTTCTGAAAATTCCTTTTTTAACCTTCTGTCATCTGCATCCAGAATTACCAATCCATACTCTTCAAAAAGGGAATTAACCAGTTGTCTGCTTGCATCAGCAAGGTTTTTACTGCCGGTATATGCAGAGCTAATCAGTTTCCCCAATTCATCTGCATTTTCTGAAATACCCAGGACTGCGAGATATTCCAGGACTGCTTTTTCAATCCCTTTCGTAGCTAATCTGCCTGTGGCTCCTGCAGCATCCAGTTCCCAGCTGATCTTTTTTCCAGAGATGTAAGTATGATTGATCTCCGCAAAATCATGATCCTCTGTAGCCATCCAATATACAGGTACAAAGTTTTTGTCAGGGAAATGGGATTTGAGCTCTTTTGCCAGATTGATGGCAGTAACGATCTTAAAAATGAAATACAGGGGGCCTGTAAAAATATTGAGCTGATGGCCTGTACAAACAGTAAAAGTGTTCTTTTGAAGCAACAGGCTGATGTTTGAACTTACCTGCTCATTACAGGGCTGTGGTAATTTAGAATATTGCTCCATTAAAACTTCAACCAGAATTTCTCTGTTCGAATTGTTCTTTTTCGAGGCCAATAAGTCAGTGAATCCCTGAAGGTTGGGGATGTATGATTGGAAGGAATTTAATTCCGCTTCATTGTTCAGATAGCGGATCAGGCCTTCCGAAAAGCTCCTGGTTTCACTGTAATCAATATAAGCTGCCTTCATCGGAAACGAAATTAGGGGAAATTAATCAATTCCTCTGTGATGATCTAAATTTTGACAATCTGACCATACAGATCGAAATCTTCGGCACGGTCAATCTTCACCTGTACAAAGCTTCCCGGAGTGGCATAGCTAATTCTGGCATCAATTAAAACCTCATTATCTACTTCAGGCGAATCATACTCGGTTCTCCCTGTTAAATAATTGCCCTCTTTTTTATCGATCAGCACTTTGTAAGTCCGACCAACTTTGTCCTGATTGATATCGAATGAAATTTCCTGCTGAATACCCATGATTGTTTCTACACGTTCCTGCTTTACTTCCTCAGGAACATCATCAATAAGTTCGTAGGCATGCGTTTTTTCTTCATGCGAATAGGTGAAACATCCTAAGCGGTCGAAGCGGGTTTCAGTAACCCAATCCCTCATTTCTTCAAAATCTTTTTCCGTTTCTCCGGGATAACCGCAGATCAGGGTTGTACGTAAGGCGATATCAGGCACCTTATCACGAATGGAATTAACCAGATCTATTGTTTTTTGCCTGGTAATTCCACGTCTCATGGAGCTCAGCATTGAATCGCTGATGTGCTGAAGAGGCATATCCAGGTAATTGCAGATATTTGAACGTTCGTTCATCACCTCCAGAATATCCATTGGGAAACCTGAAGGATAGGCATACTGAAGTCTGATCCATTCAATTCCATCAACATCCGACAGATTGCGGAGCAGGTCGGCAAGGTTTCTTTTGCTGTAGAGGTCAAGACCATAATAAGTCAAATCCTGAGCAATCAGGATAAGCTCTTTGGTGCCATTCTTCGCCAGGAATTTGGCTTCTTTTACTAAATCTTCGATAGGTTTGGAAACATGTTTGCCCCTCATAAGTGGAATCGCACAAAATGAGCAGGGCCTGTTACATCCTTCGGCTATCTTAAAATAGGCAAAATGTGATGGGGTAGTCAGCAGGCGTTCTCCTAAAAGTTCATGTTTGTAATCTGCACCTACCGAACTCAAAAGCTTTTGGAGATCGTTTGTTCCAAAATAGGAGTCAACATTTTTTATTTCGGCTTCAAGCTCTGGCTTGTATCGCTCAGAAAGACATCCGGTTACGATAAGCTTAGAGATTTTCCCCTGGTCTTTTAACTCGCTGTATTGCAGGATAGTATCAATCGATTCCTGTTTCGCGTTATCAATAAAGCCACAGGTATTGATCACGATGATGTCATCCTGACGAAGTGAATCTGCTTCGTGAACAACATCCATCTGGTTGCCTCTTAACTGGCCCATCAGGACTTCAGAATCATGAATGTTTTTTGAACAACCCAGTGTTATGACATTGACCCTCGGCTTTACCGGAGTAGGTTTTGTGCTGATTTTAGTCTTCATTCTTTGCTTCTCTGATTATTTAAAAAGGGAGTCGACAAACTCTTTCTTATTAAATAATTGCAGATGATCTATTCCTTCACCCACACCGATGTATTTCACCGGAATTTTAAACTGATCAGATATCCCGATCACGACCCCGCCTTTTGCTGTGCCGTCTAATTTGGTTAGTGCTAATGCGTTTACTTCAGTTGCCTGGGTAAATTGCTTGCATTGCTCAATTGCATTTTGTCCGGTGGAGGCATCCAGTACAAGAAGGATCTCATGCGGAGCTCCCGGTACGATTTTCTGCATCACCTGTTTGATCTTGGTTAACTCATTCATCAGAGCAACCTTGTTATGCAGGCGGCCGGCTGTATCAATAATTGCTACATCATCACCATTGGCAACTGCTGATTGGAGAGTATCAAATGCAACAGAAGCTGGGTCTGAACCCATTGGCTGAGCAACGATCCGTACATTTACCCGTTCTGCCCAGAGTTTTAGCTGATCTACAGCAGCTGCCCTGAAAGTATCTGCTGCACCCAAAACAACCTTGTTCCCGGCAATTTTCAATTTATGCGCCAGTTTACCAATAGTTGTGGTCTTGCCAACACCATTTACCCCAACAACCATGATTACATAGGGTTTATGATCACCGTATTCAAAATTTCTAAAATCGTTGCTGTTGTTCTCCGATAAAAGGCTTTGAATTTCAGAACGTAAAAGTTCATTCAACTCCGAAGTATTAATGTATTTGTCGCGGGCTACGCGAGCCTGGATCCGATCAATGATCTTTAAGGTAGTTTGAACACCCACATCCGAGTTAACCATAATTTCTTCAAGTTCATCGAGCACATCATCGTCAACGGTCGATTTCCCGACAACGGCCTTAGTAATCTTCGTGAAAAGGCCTTCTTTGGTCTTTTCCAGACTTTTGTCCAGTTCTACCTGTTCCTGTATGTTGCTTTCTTTCTTCTTGAAAAAATCAAATAATCCCATGGTGCCAAATTTAAGAAATCTGCCGGGGCGGATAACAATGATATAATGAAAAAAGCCACCCGGCGATTATACGCGGGCGGCTTCTGTTTAATACAATGTGAAAATTACTTAGAGGTATTAATTCCTGCAATAGCGTCTTTCACGTGATCGTTATGAACGATAATTTCTTTGAATGAGTAAGCACCGGTTTTTGGCGACTTATTCATTGTGATAACTTTTGAATATTCTTTACCAGCACCTGTCTTCAGGGTTGCAACTACTTTCTTTGCCATTTCTGTATGTTATTTGAGTTGTAGTGTAGGTTTTAAGTTGTAGATTTTAAGTTTTTCAATACTTATAAATACCACTTATAACTTATTACTTAATTTCTTTATGAACAGTTACTTTTCTTAGAACAGGATTGAATTTCTTTAATTCCAAACGCTCTGTAGTGTTCTTTTTATTCTTGGTGGTTACGTAACGAGACATTCCAGCCATGCCACTTTCCTTATGCTCGGTACATTCTAAAATAACCTGAACTCTGTTGCCTTTCTTAGCCATTATATTATCTTTTAAAGTTGTAAGTTGTAAGTTATAAGTTGTAAGTTTTGGGCGATATACTGCTTAAAACTTATGACTTAATACTTATAACTCCTTATATATATCCTTTTTTAAGGAATTTGTTAATTACAGCAGTGATGCCATTTTTACTGATGGTTTTGATCGCTGAAGTAGAAACTTTCAACGTGATCCATCTGTCTTCTTCTGGGATGTAAAACTTTTTTACATGCAGGTTAGGATAAAATTTACGTTTGGTTTTTACGTTTGAGTTAGAAACGTTGAAACCGTTCATCGCCATTTTTCCTGTTAAATCACAAATTCTCGACATGACTATAAGTGTATCTATTATTTAAATTCAAATCTTTAAAGAGTTTGCAAATATCGGGAGAAAAAATCAGATACGCAATACTTTGTCAATAAATTTAGACTTTCCTTTTAAAAGCATCCCGGCATCCGGCATTAATGTAATTTTTTTGCATCTATATTAGGCTAACAGGTCTGAATATGATATAATTGTACTCTGATATTTAATTTACCGAACAACAATAAAAAAATGAATCTTCGTATTAATTCCTTTGACGATTACAAACGCGTTTATGACTACAGTGTAGCAGAACCAGAGAATTTCTGGGCTGAGGTGGCCGATACCTTTTACTGGCAGAAAAAATGGGACAGAGTTCTTGATTGGAACTTCACAGAACCTAATGTGAAATGGTTTAGTGGTGCTAAGTTAAACATAACGGAGAATTGCCTCGATCGTCATCTTGAGAATAGTGCAGATAAAATTGCAATGCTTTGGGAGCCGAATGATCCTGAAGAACATTACAGATCATTTACCTATAAAGAACTGCATTTTAAAGTTGTTCAGTTTGCAAATGCACTGAAGAATAATGGTGCAAAAAAGGGCGACCGTATTTGCATTTATATGCCTATGGTTCCTGAACTTGCGATTGCAGTACTGGCTTGTGCACGTATTGGTGCAATTCACTCAGTAGTATTCGGAGGATTTTCTGCCCAGTCGATTGCTGATCGTATCAATGATGCCCAGTGTAATCTGGTCATAACTGCTGATGGTGGTTTTAGAGGAAATAAGGATATTCCGCTTAAAAATATAATTGATGATGCCATTGTACAGTGTACATCGGTTCAGAGAATAATTGTTTTAACCCGTACCCGTACTCCGGTATCTATGATCAAAGGACGTGATGTATGGTGGGAAGATGAGATTAAAAAAGTCGAAACTCAGGGTAATCCTGCATGTCCGGCTGAGCCGATGGATGCTGAAGATCCTTTGTTCATATTGTATACTTCCGGTTCAACCGGTAAACCTAAAGGTGTTGTTCATACCTGCGGAGGTTATATGGTTTATACCGGATATACCTTCAGAACTGTATTCCAGTACCAGCCGGGTGAAGTTCATTTCTGTACTGCAGATATTGGCTGGATTACCGGTCACTCCTATATCGTTTACGGACCATTATCTCAAGGGGCAACAACCCTGATGTTCGAAGGTGTTCCAACCTGGCCAGATGCAGGTCGTTTCTGGGATGTAGTAGATAAATACAAAGTTAATATCCTTTACACCGCTCCAACTGCGATTCGCTCTCTGATGAGTTTTGGTGATGAACCTCTAAAAGGAAAAGATCTGAGCTCGCTGACCAAGCTTGGTTCAGTGGGTGAGCCTATAAATGAGGAAGCATGGCACTGGTATAATGATAAGATCGGAAAAGGAAAATGTCCGATTGTTGATACCTGGTGGCAGACCGAAAATAGCGGTATTCTGATCTCAGCAATTGCAGGCATTACTCCAACAAAGCCTGGATATGCTACACTGCCTTTACCGGGAGTTCAGCCTTGCCTTGTGGATGAGCAGGGTGTTGAATTAACTGGTAATGATGTTAGCGGAAACTTATGTATCAAATTCCCATGGCCGGGAATTATCCGTACAACCTATGGAGATCATGAGCGCTGTCGTCTGACCTATTTCTCTACTTACAAGAATATGTATTTTACCGGTGACGGCTGTTTGAGAGATGAAGACGGATATTACCGCATTACCGGCAGGGTAGATGATGTTATCAATGTATCCGGTCACCGTATAGGTACTGCGGAAGTTGAAAATGCTATTAATATGCACGCAGATGTTGTGGAAAGTGCTGTTGTGGGTTATCCTCATGATATCAAGGGGCAGGGAATTTATGCCTATGTTATTCTTGGAACTTCTACACATGATCATGATCTGACCAGAAGGGATATTCTTCAAACTGTGGCCCGTATCATCGGCGCAATCGCTAAACCAGATAAGGTTCAGTTTGTGTCAGGACTGCCGAAAACAAGATCAGGTAAGATCATGCGCAGAATCCTTAGAAAAATTGCTGAAGGTGAAACTTCAAATCTAGGAGATACTTCAACCCTCCTTGATCCTTCCGTTGTAGAAGAAATCAAGAATGGCGCTGCAGGTCTGTAAGAAAGTATATTAAATACCTGGTGCTAATACCTAGCACAACAAATCATAAAAAAGCCCTGCTGATTAATCGGCAGGGCTTTCTGCTTTCTCCACCTTTGGCTGGTTTTATCACCAACCAATCGCTGGTATCTATGCAATCATTCAACACTAGAGGCACCGGAAAATTTCGTAATTTAGCTTCGATGAAAAAAACTAAACCCACCATACTTGTCGTAAACGATGATGGAATTACAGCTCCAGGTATAAAGGCTCTGATTGAAGTAATGCAAGGCATTGGAAATGTTGTTGTTGTTGCTCCTGACGGACCACAGTCGGGCACAGGTCATGCCATCACCATAGCCAAACCCTTGCGTTTGGATAAGGTAGAATTGTACGAAGGTGTTGAGATGTACAAATGCTCAGGGACTCCTGTTGATTGCGTTAAGCTGGCAGTCAATAAGGTGTTTAAAGGTAAAAAACCTGATCTCTGCGTGTCAGGAATTAACCATGGATTGAACAACTCAATCAATGTGCTTTATTCCGGAACCATGTCGGCAGCAGTTGAAGGTGCAATTGAAAGTATACCTTCCATTGGTTTCTCTCTCGACGATTTTGGTCATGATGCTGACTTCAGCCATTGCAAAAGATATATTGAGAAAATAACTAATCAGGTTTTGAAGAATGGCCTTGGTTTAGGGACTTTACTGAATGTTAATTTCCCCCGTGGTGCAGATATTAAAGGAATCAAAATATGCAGGCAGGCCAATGCTAAATGGGCCGAAGAGTTTGATGAGCGTACCGACCCGAACAGACGCAGTTATTACTGGCTAACCGGCGTGTTCCAGAATAATGATCATGGTGAAGATACTGATGTATGGGCACTTGATCATGGTTTTGTATCGGTTGTTCCGGTGCAGTTTGATATGACGGCTCATCATGCTATTCCGATTCTGAATACCTGGGATTTGGAGATGTGAAGGGTTGGATGTGAGATGTGAGATATGAGATATGAGATGTGAGAATAGAATTCGTCTTAACACATGGCTGGGCATAAATCAATTAGCTACATTTATCTTAAATTGATTCTGTTGAGTTTATTTATTAATAACGATACCCATTCATGAAGTATTACCTTATAGCCGGTGAAGCTTCTGGCGATCTGCATGGATCAAACCTGATGAAAGCGCTTAAACTGAAAGATCCAAAAGCGGAATTCAGGTATTTTGGTGGCGATCTGATGATGGCCGTATCTCCCGGATTAGCCATGCACTATTCAGAAATGGCTTTTATGGGCTTTGTTGAGGTGATTGCCAATTTGAATTCGATCTTCAAAAACATTAAAACGGCAAAGCAGGATATTCTTGCGTTTCAGCCTGATGTGGTCATTCTGATCGACTTTCCCGGCTTCAATATGAAAATTGCCGATTTTGCTAAAGAAAAAGGATTCAAAGTCTTTTACTATATCTCACCAAAAGTTTGGGCATGGAATCAGAAGCGGGTTTTGAAGATTAAAAAATTTGTTGACCGCATGTTCTGTATTCTGCCCTTTGAGGTTGAATTCTATAAAAAATGGGGAATGGATGTTGATTATGTAGGTAATCCGATATTGGATGCAATAGTCTCCAATCCCCCTGATGAATTATTTAAGATTACCCATAATCTGGATGTCAGGCCAATTATTGCGCTCCTCCCGGGTAGCAGAAAGCAGGAACTTGAAAAGGTCTTGCCTGAAATGGTCAGAACAGCAGATCGTTTTCCGGAATATCAGTTTGTAATTGCCGGTGCGCCCTCATTTAGTGAAGATGACTATTCAGCTTATCTGGAAGGAAGAAAAATAGCTGTAATTTTTAATGCGACCTATAATCTGTTGCTTAATTCAAAGGCAGCAATTGTCACATCAGGTACAGCAACTCTGGAAACAGCTCTCCTGAAAATCCCACAGGTGGTTGTTTATAAAGGTAATCCGGTATCGATCGCAATCGCCCGCATGCTGGTTAAGATTAAATATATCTCCCTGGTTAATCTGGTCATGGATCAGACTATTGTAAAGGAACTGATCCAGGAAGATTGTACTAGCAGGATAATCGCGGATGAACTCGATTTGATTCTCAATGATCCACTCTATCGCACCGAAATGCTGATCAATTATGATGAACTGGCCATTCGTATGGGCGAGCCGGGGGCTTCTGGCAGGGCAGCGGCACTCATGTTTGCCTATCTGAATACCTGATCAATCCTTAATCTTTATTCCGTTCTTGTTCCCATAAAAAAAAATATTTCCGGAACACAACCAAAGCACTGTTTTTTCAGTATGTACTATATTGATAATTAGATAGTAAAGGATAGAATAATCTTCTTAAATTAAATGTTTATTTCCGGGAAAATTCCGGGAAAACTTTCGTCATTTCTTTTTTTTATGATTTAATATGTTTCGGAGGCTGCTGTTGCTTTTCTTGCTAGGCTTTGCTGCAGATCGCAGTATTGCCCAGTTAGTTACAGAATGTCCACAAAACATCGGTTTTGAAAATGGCAGTTTTCAAAACTGGGATTGTTATATCGGCGAAATTTCAGGCACCGGCGAACGATTCCCCGATGCGGTCAGGCCACCGCGGGTATCTTTGAATTTTTCAGGCCCGGTTCCGGGACAACATTCACTATTCAGAAAAGGCTCAGGCAGGGATACTTATGGAGAGTTCTCTCTTGATGCTCCCAACGGTAGTGATTATGTGGTTCAATTAGGAAATGACCTTACCGGCAGGGGAGTAGACCGTATTAGCTATACAATCAATGTCCCGGCAAATGTAGAATCTTATTCGATTATATTCAGCTACGCAGTGGTATTTCAGAATCCTGGCCATGAACCTGATGAGCAGCCTAAATTTACTGCCCGGGTTTTTGATCCCATGTCGGATAGTTCAACCGATTGCGGATCTTTTGAGTTTGTATCCTCGGGGGGATTACCCGGATTTCAGCCTTCAGACCGGGATTCGAGGGTATTATATAAGGATTGGGCGCCGGTACTCGTTAATTTATCAAGCTATCTTGGCCGTACCATTCGTCTGGAGTTTACAGCCTACGACTGCTCCAGAGGCGGTCATTTTGGATATGCTTATATCGATTTTAATGAGAATTGTTCCATCCCGGTTACAGGTAATATAACCTGTCCTGAAACCAATTCGATTACACTTAAAGCACTTACGGGTTTTTTTGGTTACCGCTGGTTTAACGCAGAGACAAAGGAAGATCTGGGTAAGAGCGATAGTCTGGTAATCTCTCCTGTACCTGCAGTGGGTACAAAAATAGGTATTGAACTTGTTCCGTATCCGGGACTGGGATGTACTCAAACACTGTACACAGTAATAAACGGAATGGATATGAATATTCGTGATCCTGTCCCGCGATGTATCAGTGTTGATCTTACGGATATTTCTTTAAAGGTGGGAAACAGTTCCGACCTGACTTATTCTTACTGGAGAAATAGTCAGGCAACTATTCCATTGCCCAATCCCAGCAGAGTTGCTGTGAGTGGGGTGTATTATGTCAAAGGCATGAGTTCTTCGGGTTGCATCAGAATATTGCCTACCCGTGTCACCATTGTACAGGTGCCCAGGGTTATCTTAAACCGGGTACTACAGGCAGATTATCCTGAAACAATTGATTTGACTAAAGCATATACGCCTGCACCTGATCTAACCTACAGTTATTGGATGGATAGTGAAACCACAATTCCACTCCGTGATCCGGATAGAATATATAAAAGTGGAACCTATTATATAAAAAGCACTAGTAATGGTGGCTGTGTCAGTGTTACCCCTGCACCAGTAGAGATATTCGTACCCGAAATGGCTATACCGAATATTTTTACTCCAAATGGGGATAAGGTTAATGATGAACTAACTGTATTATTGAATGAAGAAATAAAAGTTAAAAGTTTCAGGATATTTAACCGCTGGGGGGATGTGGTTTTTACTACTCCGGATATCGAAAATTACTGGACCGGAATTAAGGAGAGTATACAGGTTCCTACCGGAGTTTATTACTGGGTTTTTGAAGGGATCCGTAATTCAAAGCCGTATTCACGATCCGGATATGTTACCCTGGTAAGGTAAAAAAAGCCCTTTTCCTAAGTCTGAAGGAGTTTCAGGTATAGAAAAAGGGCTTTTTAAAATTATTTTACGTTGAAATTGATCTGATGATCGCCCCAGATCAAAGAAACAAGACCTGATTTTGCAATCTTAAAGGTCATGCGCTCAGTAAAACTCGCAGATTTAACCGGTTTTACGGTAAAACGCATCGCATCCTGTGCCTGATCGTACTCTGTACCCGACTGGTTCCATGACTTGTTGATCATCACAGTCCATTGGTTTTCACCAGGAATGGTGTACAGACTGTATTTTCCTGCCGGAAGAGATTTTCCTTCAACCTTTACAGCTTTACTTACTTCAAAAACTGTAGCCTCATTGGCACCTGTTCTCCAAACTTTGCCATAGGTAGCTATTTCTTTACCAATGGTACGGCCTTTAACTCCAGGCTGACTGTAATCGATACTGATTTTTACACCTGCGCTTGTAGTTTCCGAAACTTTAGCCGCCGGGCTTGGCCTTTGAGCACATGCAGTGAATCCGCTGAAAAGGCCTGTCATTAATAATAGAACAAATAGTTTTTTCATGTTTAAGGGTTTTTAACAAATATAGATAAGGTAGCTTGTAATAATGAAATGGAATAATATTATTACAAAATTAGGAGATACTGCCTGAGCTAGGATTAATAGGATTGAAGGATTAATAGGATTGAAGGATTATGGGATTAAAGAGTGCTCAATTAACTGTATAATTTAATCATATAATCCTTTAATCCTCTAATCCTAGCTCCTCTAATCCTATTAATCCTAATTCATTGACTTGATCTCGGTTAATATGATCTTAATATCTGTATCGCCAATATTCTCTACATAATGTTTGGCACCCTGGCCCGCCCATGATGAAGCACCTGTTTTAACCTCCGAAATTTTGGGTTCTCCATTTTCAGAATATACTTTGACTTTTCCACCTGAAACAACATAAGATGATCTTGGGGGATGAGTATGCCAGACATCCTTTTCTCCGGGCTTTACTGAATATTCTACAACTCTTACGTGTTCATTTTCCATGAGCACTCTGGCTTGATTTGGAGATGTTTGTACAATATCAATGTTAACCGTGTCGGTTGCTTTCTGTGTTGAGGCAACAGTGTCTTTTGTGTCGCCTTCCATTTTACTTGAATCGTTTGTCGTGCCCTGATTACAAGCATATAAACCAGTCCCAAGCAATAATAAAATAATAATTCTTTTCATCTGAATATAAATCGTTTATGATAATTAATAAAAAATCACTTATGCTTTTTAGAAATCAAGAATACATTTCTTCTTCCTATTTCCCATTCCCTATTTCCAATTCCCCTCTAAACCTTCGGTACCTGCCAGCCATTATAGTAACGTGCTTTCATCAATTGATTGGCGTCAGAATCTGTAAATTCATTTTTTGCAGCATTCCAATATACTTTCTTGCCAGTTTTAAAGGCAATATTCCCCATTTGTGCATTGATTGCTGCAATACTTCCAGTTTGAATTCCGCATTTTAAGCGCGTGACATCATTATTTGTAATGGCATCAACAAAATTAATGGCATGTGCTTCATGTGCATTCCGTTCAGGTTTGCGATGTGCTACTTCCTCAACCTTATTAACCCGTTGGCCATCCTTGTTTTCCGTTTCAGGAATTACTTTCCAGCCGCCACGGTTGACTACCAGGGTGGCGTTATTTCCGATGAATGCAATACCTTCGGTTGAACCGTAGTTGCCTCCATCTATGCCTGTAGCATGTTCCCAGAGCATATTAAATCCATCATACTCATAAACTGTTTGAAGTGTATCAGGTGTTTCAGAAGCATCATCAGGATAAGCAAATTTTCCACCAGAAGCCATGACAGATTTCGGAGCCTGAACTCCCATTGCAAATAGGGCAATATCAATTTCATGTACACCCCAATCGGTCATTAAGCCACCGGCATAATCCCAAAACCATCTGAAATTAAAGTGAAAGCGGTTCTGATTAAAATCGCGTTTTGGCGCGGGACCTAACCACATCGTATAATCAACGCCTGCCGGTGCCTGACTGTTAGGCAATTTAGGAACAGGTTTCATCCAGCCCTGGTATGCCCAGCATTTCACCAGCCTGATCTGGCCAAGTTTCCCTGATTTTACATAATCAATGGCTTCGGCATATTGAGACCCTGAACGCTGCCATTGTCCCACCTGTACTATTTTGCCATATCGCTGCTGCGCTTTCACCATGATCTGACATTCTTCAATAGTATTGGCTATCGGTTTTTCAACGTACACGTGTTTGCCGGCTGAAACAGCATCGACCATGTTCAGGCAATGCCAGTGATCCGGGGTGCCGATGATGACTACATCAATGGTGGGGTCTTCCAATAATTTGCGATAATCCCTGTATTGCTTTGGTCGTTTGCCGCGAAGCTTAAATACATCTTCTGTACGCTGGTCGAGCACGCTTTGATCTACATCTGCCAGAGCTATGCAATTCACCTGCGGGAGTTTCAGGTGTGCATTCATGTTCGACCAGCCCATACCCTTGCAGCCGATAAGCCCGAAATTGATCTGATCGGATGGTTTAACAGTTCTGGTAAAGAGGCCGAAATCTGAAGCGCTCAGGATCTGTGGCATGCTGATTCCGGCTCCAAGGAGCATGGTATTTTGAATGAATTTTCTTCTGGAATTATACATAGCTGGTTTTTTGCTGTCTTGTTAATTGCTTTTGAATAATTTCTCTAATCGCCTGATGACTAAAGCTATAAAAAACCAGTAAGAAATATGCTGATTTTGAATAAATTATGAAAGGGTTGTTTGAAATGTTCTGCCGGCAATATTCTGAGAAAGCTTAGGATGGTGTTCTGTAAGGGATTGGATTAGAAATCCATTTTATCTGTAGGTCCGATCTGCCTTGCAGAACATATCGACCAGCGGAACTTAGGTTGCGATAGAGTAATTTTGTGGCTTTGATTAATCAAGCTCTCAAATGCTTTTCGACTTTACTCAGTAAAACGTCAATGTCAAAAGGTTTTGCCAGATAATCATCAGGTCCACCTTGAATATAAAGATAATCAGCAAGGTCTTGTTTCCCAGACATTAGAATGACCGGTAGAGAGCTGGTCAGAATATTTTCTTTAATGTCCTTACAAATCATTAGGCCATCCATGTTGGCAAGTATAACATCCAATAAGATTAAGTCGGGTTTGAATTCTTCTATCTCTTCAAAGATCCTGTCTGCAGCGCCCAGACATTTTATTTCATATCCATCTTCCATTAAGAGGATAGTAAGTATTTCTAAAATGTCGCTATTATCATCCAGAATAAGGACTTTTTTTTTCATGAATTAATTATAAAATAAGCGTTTAGGCAAGAACGCCAGTTTGCTTTAACATTCCTCATGGAATATAGTAATAAATTCAGGAATAATGGAGTTAAATGAATTTGAACTTCGTTTTAATTGAATATATTAATTAATGACTAATCCTGGTTCATATACGACTAGCATTCTATTACTGGCTTTGTTGTTTATTTCTTTAAATAAAAATATCAGATTGTCCGGCATAAGCTTTTGAAGCTTTGGTTTAAATCGGCTTCTGTCCTGCCTCAGAACAATGCCTTGTATCCCGACCGGTTCCCCGAATAATTCAATATCGCATTTTATCCGTCTTGCTTTTTTTTAACCTGAGTGCCGCTTATTGAATGATGTGACGGAAAAG
The DNA here is from genome assembly GCA_002257025.1 of Sphingobacteriales bacterium 16-39-50. Taxonomy (GTDB): domain Bacteria; phylum Bacteroidota; class Bacteroidia; order Sphingobacteriales; family Sphingobacteriaceae; genus Daejeonella. Next base: position 64,855 of record NCHA01000010.1, read on the forward strand.
CGACCAAGTGTTGAATAATATTGTTAACTTCCGAAAATGTCTTTCGCAAAACTCTCTCTCCAGTAGCACGCAGCACCGCAGTTTTTAGACTAAACAATTGTAATAAACAAAATGGCTAATAGAAACAAATCTGATGAGCTGAGCTTTGCTAATAAAGAACTTGCTTCTCAAAATAATGAGAAAGAAAAGTGGGCACAGGAGTTAGTAATTGCGAATAGGGAATTGGACATTGCAAACAAAGAACTGGCTTTTCAAAACGAAGTGAAAGAAAAGCGAGCTGCAGAATTGGTCATCGCAAACAGGGAACTGGCTTTTCAAAACGAAGAGAAAGAAAAGCGAGCTGCAGAGCTGGTTATTGCGAACAAAGAGCTGGCTTTTCAAAACAAGGAGAAAGAAAAGCGAGCTGCGGAACTGGTCATTGCGAATAAGGAACTGGCTTTTCAAAATGAAGAGAAAGAAAAGCGAGCTGCAGAATTAGTCATTGCGAACAGGGAACTTAAGCATGCTGAAGATGATATCCGCAAACTGAACGACGAGCTGGAACAAAAGGTAATTGAACGTACCGCACAGCTGGAATCTGCAAACAAAGAACTCGAATCATTTTCTTATTCGGTTTCCCACGATTTAAGATCTCCTATCAGAGCAATTAATGGTTATGCAAAGATTTTGGAGGAGGACTATAGTGATAAACTTGATTCAGATGGAAAAAAAACTCTGGACTCTATCATGCACAATTCAAAGAAAATGGGTCAGCTAATCGATGATTTACTTGCATTCTCCAAATTGGGCAGAAAACAGGTAACGGTCTCGGAAATTAATATGACTGATCTTGTTAGGACTGTAATAGATGAATTATTATTTGAGGATGATGAAAACACTCCTGAATTTAAAATAAATGTTCTTTCGCCAGCAAAAGGAGACCAGTCTCTGATCAAACAGGTATTGATTAATCTGATTTCTAATGCCATTAAATATTCAAAATATAAACCTGAAACTTATATCGAGATAGGTTCTGATGTAAAAGATAAGCTTGTTTTTTATTATGTAAAAGATAATGGCGCGGGATTTGATATGGAATACTACGATAAGCTTTTTGGGGTTTTTCAGAGATTACATTCGCAGGAAGAATTTGAAGGGACAGGCATTGGACTGGCCATTGTACAAAAAATAGTAAACCGGCATAATGGAACAGTTTGGGCAGAATCAGTACTGAATGAAGGATCATGTTTCTATTTCAGCCTGCCTGAGTCTAGCTTCCCCCATAATTGTTTTTAATAAAAATATATGAATTACAATGATGTTGAAATTTTATTTGCCGAGGATAGTATAGATGACGCTACACTCACCATTCGTGCCCTTGTCAAGAGTGGTTTTACAAACAAACTTTATCATGTTAAAGATGGAGCTGAAGCACTTGATTTTATTTACTGCAGAGGTATGTATGCTTCACGCAATATCAATGAAAAACCTAAACTGATATTGCTCGACCTTAAGATGCCAAAACTCACTGGAATGGAGGTGCTGGAAAAAATAAAATCGGATCCAAACTTAAAATCTATCCCTATAGTAATTCTTACTTCATCGAATGAAGACCCTGATGTGCAAAAATGCTATGCTTTGGGTGCCAATAGTTATATCGTAAAACCAGTGGATAGCGATAATTTTTTTAATGCTATAAAAGAGATCGGAATGTATTGGGTGATAATTAACCAGCCAATTCATTGATATAGAATCAATTATATTGATTCGTATAGAGAGGGTGCCGTATTGAGATAATTAGTGATAAATATTATTTTGAATCTGAGATCGATTTTTTTGATTGAAAATAGTACCTGAACGTTGATTTTTTGATGCAGAAATGGAAATTAAATAAGGTGTTTTTCTTTGCAGATAGAATAAAATAATGACTGCTAATCTTAAAATACTTATTCTTGAAGACAATCAGAGCGATGCTGATTTGCTTCAGCGCGAATTGAAAAAATCAGGATTGATTTTTACTGCTGAGATTGTTCAAACCCGTGTAGATTTTGAGAAAGCACTTCATAACTTTAATCCTGATCTAATATTATCCGATTATTCGCTGCCTTCTTTTGACGCAGTAAGTGCTTTCAATATCAAACAAAATATATCTCCGCTCATTCCTTTTATTATTGTTTCCGGTGTTATTGGAGAAGAAAATGCTGTTGAGCTTATTAAGAATGGTGTTACTGATTATACCCCGAAGGATAAACTGTTTACATTATCCACAAAAATTAGCCGGGCACTAAAAGACAGGGAGGAGGCGAAGGAAAAGAAAGCTATTGCCGAAAAATTAAAGATGCAAACGGCAGAATTAATCATTGCCAATAAAGAACTTATTATTCAGAACCAGGAGAAAGAAAAAAGGACAGTAGATTTAATTGTCTTAACCGAAGCCTTGAATGTTCAGAAAGATGAGTTAAAACGAGCAAATGAAGAACTTCATGAAAAGGCTCAGCTTTTACAACAACAGGAAGAAAAACTTATCAGGACTAATGAGGATCTTGAGAAGCGGGTTTTTGAAAGAACCTGTGAACTGGAAAATCTGAATCATGAACTTAAAGATCTGAATTTATCAAAAGATAAGTTTCTGTCGGTCATTTCCCATGATCTCCGTAACCCTTTAACAGCATTGATGATCACATCAGATAAGTTAAGTCGCGACACCGAAAATTCCAAAGTTGGACCTCTTGCAAAGATTATTCATCGAACCTCTCATAAAATTCTTGATCAATTGAATGAACTGGTTGACTGGGCACAGATGCAGCGTGAGAAAACGACTTTTAATTCTGAAAAACTTCATTTGGTCCGGGGAGTAGATCAGAGCCTGGACTTGTTAAAAGCCAATGCCCTGCAAAAGAACATTGTCCTTGAAAATAGAATTTCCAATGATCTTTATGTAAATGCAGATACATTAATGCTTCGTTCAATTCTTCAAAACCTGGTTACGAATGCTATTAAATATACTCCGCAGGGCGGACTTGTAAAGGTTACTGCAAAGCGTATTAATAAAATGGTGGAGCTTTGCGTCACTGATTCCGGGATAGGTATGGAAGCAGATATTATGGGTAATCTCTTTGCTAATGCTAATTGTGCTTCTGTATCCGGTACAAATAATGAAAAAGGTTCAGGGCTTGGCCTGATACTGGTAAAGGATTTTGTTACTCAGCATGGCGGTACTATCCGTGCTGAAAGCGAAAAGGGGAAAGGGACAACTATTATTTTTTCTGTGCCTGCATATTAACTCAAAGGGCGTGTATAGAATCTCTTTATGATGAAGCTGGATTCAGAAGAGACAATCGCAGGATTTCATCACACTTTGCCTCACAATTCAATGAAAAAGGCCTCAGAATACTCTGAAGCCTTATATGTGGAGAATATCGGATTCGAACCGATCACCTCTTCACTGCCAGCGAAGCGCTCTAGCCAAATGAGCTAATCCCCCTTTTATTAGTGTGCAAAAATGAACATTATTATTGCTTTTTGCAATAGAAGATTTGATATAATTCGTTGAGAATAGTTAATAGAGGGCTACAAATATTGTGGAACTTAAATTTTTATTTATCAATGATAGTAATACTATCATTGATAAATCTTATTTTGAATTTTAAAATTACCGCTTGTAATTTTTATCAGAATTAAGTTAGGTATTCATAATTAACAGTGCAGAAATGGAAAAGGAAGCGGCAAATTATAATAATCTTTTTCTTTACAGTCCTATTCCTAAGTGGGTGTATGATATCAATACTTTCGAAATTTTAGATGTAAATAAGGCTGCCATTAAGCATTATGGATATAGCAGAAAGGAATTTCTGAATATGACCATTAGGGATTTAAGACCGCAGCCTGAAATACCTAAGATGTTTGAAGCTCATCGTAAGTCAAAAGGGCGCAAGGGTAATTTCTATATAGGAAAGTTCACTCATCTAAAAAAAAATAAAGATAAAATCCTTGTAGAAATACATGGACATAAGGTCAGCTTTAAGGGACATGAATCTATAATGGTTGTCTGTATTGACGTAACTGAGAAGGATCGTCAGTGGGATGAATTAAAGAATTCGGAAAAGAGACTTCAGGCAGCTTCTCAAATTGCTCAACTGGGTTACTGGCGATTTGAAATGGATAGTGGTAAGTTAATCTGGTCTGACGAAATTTACAGAATATGGGGGGTGCAAAAAGATAAATTTGAGTCCAGTTTTGATTACTTTTTTTCAACGATTCACCCCGACGATCGGGAAGAATTTACCCGAAAGCAGGAATTTTTATATTCAGGAACAGAGAATCTGGATTTTGTCCATCGAATTATAATGCCCGATAAATCGGTGAAATGGGTACATGAAATAGGCAGAATGGAGCGGGATGAAGCAGGAAATATGCTTGCTGTTGAGGGAACAGTTCAGGATATAACAGCCCAGAAGACAGAAGAGCAAAGGCTTAAACTGCTTGAAAGTGTAATTACCAATACACATGATGCTGTATTGATCACAGAAGCCGAGCCCACTGAAGGAAGAGGCCGTTTGATTGTTTATGTGAATGAAGCATTCTGCAAAATGACAGGTTATACTTCTGAGGAAGTGGTCGGAAAATCCCCCGAAATCTTACAAGGGCCAAAATCAGATTTCAATGAACTGAAGCGACTTTCAAAGGCTTTGGATAAATGGGAAACCTGCGAAATCAGTACCATCAACTATAAAAAATCAGGAGAGGAATTTTGGATAAACTTTACAGTAAGTCCCATAGCAAATGAAAAAGGATATTATACTCATTGGATAGCAATTGAGCGGGACATAACAGAGAAAAAAAACAGAGAACTGGAACAAAATTTATTGAGCCGAATCAGTCGGATTTTCAATGAGGAAAAGGGTCTTTCTGATGCCGCTCAAAAATTATGCTCAGCTATTGCAGAGTTTGGAGAATTCGACTTTGTAGAGCTTTGGATCCCAAACCTTGAAAATACCTTTATACAATTAATAAGTTACAAAGATTGTTCCACGGCGGCCACAGAATTTTACCGTCTGACAGAGCACGTGAAGCATTTTGAGATTGGGGATGGAATGCCTGGTTTGGTTTGGAAAACAAAGAAAACAATAACCTGGACTTCTAAGGAAACAACTACAATCTTTATTCGAACTCAAGAAGCCAAAAAAGCAGGAATATCATCCCTCATTGCGGCTCCACTACTTTTCAATGACGCTGTTGTGGGCGTCTTGAAATTGGGATCTCAAAAGGAAATTACTCAATTGAATAAATATCTGAAAATTTTGCCAAGGTTGGAGCTGTTTATTGGTTCAGAAATTAACAGAAAATCTCTTGAAACTAATCTTAATCATCTGTTTGAAGCTATCCCTGACATTATTTCTCTTGCAGATTTTCAGGGAAGATTTCTCAAAATGAATAAAGCAGGTTGTGAACTTTTGGGTTATTCTGAAGAGGAAATTTTATTTCATAATTTTAACGAATTCGTCCACCCGGATGATACAGAAATTACTGTCAGGGAAATACAAAAGTTGAAAGAAGGAAAAACTTCCTTAAACTTTGAAAATCGATTTATCACCAAAAAAGGAGAAATCTTATGGTTGAGTTGGATTGGTGTTTCTGATATACAAGAAGGAGTGATTTATTCTTCTGCAAAGAATGTTACGAAGGAACGAAAACTGAGCGAACTAAATAGGCAAGCCTCCTCGCTTGCCAGAATCGGAAGCTGGGAGATTGATGTGGTTAATGCTAAGTTGTTTTGGTCAGATATGCTTCATAATATTCATGAAACTGATCCAGTCTCATTTATGCCCAATCTGGAAAACGGAATCAATTTTTACCGGAAGGACTTTCAGGAAATAGTCCGAAAAAGCGTAGATTCCTGCATTTCTGAGGGAACATCATTTAATTATGAAGCTGCAATCATCACAGCTAAAAATAAAGAGCGTTGGATTCACGCTATAGGATATTCAGAGTTTGTTGATGGGAAATGTGTTCGTGTATTTGGGAGTTTTCAAGATATCAGTCAGTTTAAGGAAACAGAAGCAAAGCTTAAATACATAACCGATGATTTGCCGGGAGTGGTTTTTCAATATATGATCTACCCAGATGGTACGGACGCACTTCACACGGTCAGTAAAGCCTGTGAAAAGATCTGGATGCTGACCCAGGAAGAATGTTATCAAGACAATAATCTGATCTGGAAACAAATAAAGGCGGGAGGAGATTTTGACAGGGTATTAGCGGATATTCAGTATTCTGTTAAAAATATGAGCCAGTGGCATAGTCGCTGGAGAAACATTCTGCCGGATGGTAGTATTCGATGGCATGAAGGTTATGGTACTCCCTATGTTTTGCCTGATAAAACCATTGTGTTTAATTCGATGATATTTGATATTACTGTCGAGGAAAAGGCTAAAGTATTGTATGATGAAACCTCCAAATTGGCTCTTGTAGGCAGTTGGGAAGTAAGTCTAAAAAATAATTCAGTTGATACCTTGTACTGGTCGCCCATGGTCAGGCAGATACTGGAGTTGCCCGCTGATTACAACCCGGGTCCAACAGGTGGTTTTGAGTTTTATGTGCCCGAGAGTAAGGAGCAGATATACCTGGCCTTTGAAAATCTAATTAATCGAAAGATACCTTTTGATCTGGAACTTATGATCAAGACAGCTAAAGATAACCTTGTTTGGATCAGGTGTATCGGTAAAGGCGAGTTTATTGGGGATGAATGTGTCCGGATTTTCGGTTCCTATCAGAATATCAATCAAAGAAAAGTCGCAGAACTCGAATTTAAAAAGTTATTTCAAGAAAAGACCAATATTATTGAAAGTATTGCAGATGCGTTTTTTACTCTGGATCGCAATTTTATTGTTACCTATTGGAATAGGGCTGCAGAAGATTTAATTGGGGTAAAACGTGAGAATTTGGTAGGAAATTGTCTTTGGGAGGTGTTCCCAGAGGCTGTAAATCTGCCTTCATACAGAAATTATTATAAAGTTCTGGAAACGGGGCAGCCGCTAAGTTTCGAGGATTTTTATGGCATCTGGCTCGAAGTAAATGCCTACCCCAGTGAAGAAGGTTTGACGGTATTTTTCAGGGATATCTCTTTTAGAAAAGAAGCTGAAGAGCAATTAAAACTTGCTTATGAAGAGCGTAATCAGATTCTTGAAAGCATTGGGGATGCTTTCTTTGCGGTGGATCGCGAATGGAAGGTGACTTACTGGAACCGTATGGCTGAAGAAGTATTAATGAAACCCAAAGAGGAAATTTTAGGAAAATATTTGTGGGCGGAATATGGAGATGCAATTGATACAGATTTTTACAGAATGTACCATAAGGCCGCAGAAACCGGTCAGTCCATTGCTTTTGAAGAGTATTATGCAACACATGGAAAGTGGTTTGAGGTGACCGTTTACCCATCAGCCAATGGGCTATCTGTTTATTTCAAGGATATTACTTTCCGTAAGGAGATTGATTCCCGCATACTGGAGGCAAATGAGCGTTTTGAGAAAGTCGCAGAGGCTACGAATGAAGCAATTTGGGACTGGAATATAGTAGACAATACGATTTTCAGGGGTAAAGGCTTCTCAACATTATTCGGTTTGGATAGTACCGGAACAAATCTTGATTTGGAAGCATGGTCTGATCATATAATTTCAGAAGATCGGGACCGTGTACTCTCCACAATTAATTCTGCCATTAATGATCCGGATATTAGAATTTGGGAGGAAGAGTATCGCTATGAAATGGGAGATGGTAACCAGGCTTATGTACTCGACAGGGGAATTGTGATTCGTGATAAGTGGGGTAAGCCAATCAGAATGGTGGGTGCGATGCAGGATATATCTTATCGCAAGGAACATGAACAGCATCTTAGAACCTTAAATGCAGCATTAAGCAAGAATATTGCAGAACTGGAAATTGCCAATGAGGAACTAGAACAGTTTGCTTTTATCACCTCGCATGATTTACAGGAGCCATTACGCATGATCACGAGTTTTCTGAATCAATTGGAGCGTAAGTATTCAGATAAATTAGATGATAAGGCACGACAATATATTGGTTTTGCTACAGATGGTGCCGTAAGAATGAAACAAATTATTTTGGATCTTCTGGAGTTTTCTCGGGCAGGTAAATTGAATGAGAATAAGAAACAGGTTAATCTGGAGGAACTCATGAATCAATATAAATTATTACGCTCAAGACTTATTCATGAGAAATCTGTGAAACTGACTCATGATAAACTCCCGGTTATTTCAGCTTTTTCAGTACCGCTAACTCAAACAATTCATTGTCTGTTGGACAATGCAATTAAATATTCTAAAGAATCAGAGAAACCAATTATTTGTATGAGCGTATTAGATGAGAGGAAGCACTGGATTTTCTCAGTAAAAGATAATGGAATTGGAATTGAGGCGGAGTATTTCGAGAAAATTTTCGTTATATTCCAGAGACTGCACAACAGAAGTGAATATAGTGGAACTGGAATGGGGCTTGCAATCGTAAAGAAAAATGTGGAAAGCTGGGGAGGAAAAGTTTGGTTGGAATCAGAAAAGGAAGTGGGTAGCACTTTTTATTTTACTGTACCTAAATAAAAATCTGAAAGAAAATGAAGCCGATTCATATACTATTAGTTGAAGATAATCAAGGAGATATCCTTTTAATTTTAGACGCTTTTGAAGAGGGAAAGATTACTAACCAGACTACGGTTATTAAGGATGGGAAATCTGCAATTGATTTTTTGGCAGACAACTTGAATTCAGGAAAATTGCCTGATTTGGTTATGCTTGATGTTAATCTTCCTAAAAAAAATGGACACGAAGTTCTCAGTTATATTAAAACGAGTGAACATTTAAAAAGTTTACCGGTAATTATGCTTACAACATCATCCTCTCCCCGGGATATTAAACTTTCCTATCAAAACCATGCTAATTGCTATATAACTAAGCCAGTAGGGGCTGCAGACTTTATGGATGCAATAAATAAAATAGAGGACTTCTGGATCAATATTGTGCAATTACCTAAACATTGAATATGCCTTTCTTAAAAGACATAAAGCCCTATCGGATTTTAGTTGTAGAGGATAATCCAGGTGATTTCACGTTGGTAGAGGATTATATCCTGGAGTATCTAACCAGCCCGGAAATTGTTAATTCCCGTGATTTTAATCAGACAAAAGAGCTTTTGACCAGTAAAGATTCAAATTCTTTTGATATTATTTTTTTAGATCTCAGCCTCCCTGATAAAGATGGAGCAGATTTAATCAGAGAAATGCTCCTTATTTGCGGAGGCTGTCCAATAGTGGTACTGACCGGCTTTTCTGATGTGAATTTTAGTGTGAAGTCCCTTGCAATGGGTATAACCGATTATCTGTTAAAAGATGATCTGAATCCGATGTCCATTTATAAAAGTATCATCTATAATATTGAAAGAAAGAAGACTTTGCTGGATATGCAGGAATCAGAGAAAAGGTATAGTGATCTTTTTCATCTCAATCCCGAACCAATGTGGGTATTTGATGCTGAGACATTTCGGTTTTTGGATGTCAATAATGCAGCAATAGAAAGTTATGGCTATAGTTTTGATGAGTTTATGTCTATGACACTTAAGGATATCAGGCCGGCTGAGGATTTGCCAACTTTAAACATGGCCATTGAATTGGGCAAAAATAATCATAATAATGGGTGGTTAATGAATAAATTCAGACACCTGAAAAAAAATGGTGAAATCATCATTGTCGAAATAAATAGTAATGCTATAAGGTTTAAAGGCAGAGAAGCTAAATTGATTTTAGCGCATAATGTTACCGATAGGGTAAACTATATAAAGGCAATTGAAGAGCAGAACCAGAAGCTTAGCGAAATTTCATGGATGCAGTCGCATGTGGTGAGAGCCCCAATTGCTCGACTGATGGGTTTGATAGATCTGATTAAACATCCCAACAGCACAGAAGAACTAAAAGAGGAGCTATTAGGATATATCCTCATCTCCGCACATGAGTTGGATCAGATAGTGCGGGATATTACCAGTAAGGCTGAAGAAATAGGCCCTTATCTTAACAGTTTGAGGGATGAATCCTGAACCAAGGTTAAGAATTACGTCTTTAACATTACTAAACTGCCCGATATTTTTCTGTAGCTCAATCCAATAATCAGATGAACCGGATTTTAAACCCACTTTAATTTGTTCTGTATCATTCGAAATCTTTCAATCATATAATTAATGCCAAAGACCATCGAACTCAATCACCGCAATCTAATTTTCTATTCATCTCTCAAAATTGAAATATCCCCTTCGGTTTTTAATTAAACTTTTATGTCATATTAATTTAACCTGAGATCAAAAATGGCATTTGCCAGTATTGGTTTCTTGTATTTATAATATATTGAATATCAATAATATAAATTAATTTTTATTATATTTTTGATAGTTCAGACAGTCTTGTAATAATTCTGTTAATATCATAATGAGAACACTTTCCTAATACAGGCTTAATAACCTGACTGGACTTTTGGCGCTATGTTATTTATACACCTAAGTCCAAATTTTATGAAAAAACAATACCTGCATTTATTTTGTAAAACCCTGATTTTATTGATCACCTTTTCTTTTCTGAATTTTCAGGAAAAGGCTTTTTCTCAGACGCAAATTACAGGAAGAGTATTAGACGCCACAAATGAACCGATTCCAGGTGTTAGCATCCGCTTAAAAGGAACAACAAATGGAGCTTCAACAAATGTTAACGGAGAATTTAAACTGAGTATTCCTCAAAACCAGGGTGTTCTGGTTATTTCTTCCATAGGTTTTACTACCCTTGAAATTCCATTGGATAACAGAAGAGAATATCTTGTGACTCTTGTTGAAGACAATAAGTTCTTGAGCGAGGTAGTCGTTACTGCACTGGGCATCAAGAGAGAAGAAAAATCACTTGGATTCGCAGCTCAAACGATTACAGCCGATGCGGTTGTTGACGCCAAAACTAATAATTGGATAAATTCACTTTCCGGTAAGGTTGCGGGTTTAAATATTCAGGGTACAGGTGCTGGACCAATGGGTTCATCAAGAATCACACTCAGGGGTGAATCTTCATTGAATCTGGATAATAACCAGGCATTAATTGTTGTGGATGGTGTACCAATCAGCAGCAGGATAACAGGAACCGGATTTAATTCACACCTTTCTCAGGATGCTCCGGTTGATTATGGTTCAGGAGTTTCAGATATTAACCCTGATGATATAGAAACTGTAACTGTACTAAAAGGACCGGGTGCAACAGCTTTATATGGTAGTCGTGCAGCAGGTGGCGTTATCATTATTACGACCAAAAGCGGTGAACGCAAAGGCAATGGATTGGGAGTTACTTTTAATTCCAACTTTAATATTGAACAGGTTAACCGCTGGCCTGATTATCAGTTTGAATATGGTGAAGGAAGAACAAGTGCATATTACTCCTATTTAGATAGCCCTGATGGTATTAATACAAGTACAACTGTAGCAGCAGGAAGAGCCTGGGGGCCAAAATTTGAGGGTCAGAGCTATTATCAATATGATCCGAATACTCCGGGAAATAAGCCTACCCAAAAAACACCGTGGGTTGCTCATGATGATTATATCTCTGGATATTTCCAAACTGGCAACACCGTGTCAAACAGTTTATCTATAGACGGTGGAACTGATAAAAGTTCTGCCCGACTTTCTATTACTCATTTAAAAAATAAATGGATTATACCTAATACCGGTTTCGAAAGATTGAATGCTGCATTATCCTTCAACCAAAAGGTTTCTGATAAATTAAAAATAACCGGAAGAGCTAACTATTCTAATAAGAAGAGTGATAATCTCCCAATGGCCGGGTATAATAATCAGACATTGATGTATTTCCTGATTATTGGTACAACTCCAAACATCAGGCCTGAATGGTTCAAGCCCTACTGGCAGCCCGGTTTGGAAAATGTTCGTCAAAAAAATCCATTCAATCCCGGACCGGATAACCCTTATTTAGCAATGTATGAAATGCTGAATAAAATGAATAAAAACGGACTGATTGGAAATGTTTCTGCTACTTATGAGATTTCAAAAAAGTTTGATCTTTTGCTCAGAACAGGGGTAGATATGTCAAATGAATTTCGCTCACAGCAAAGGCCATTTAGTATGACGAGATACCCAAGAGGGATGTATCGCGAACAGAATGTGTTTTCATATGAATCAAACACTGATTTATTACTTTCATACAGGGACAAAATTTCTACAAAATTTTCTATCAGTGCGAGTGCCGGTGCAAATACTATGATTCAGCAGTATGATTTTGCCGGTGTTTATGCCGATCAACTTGCTCAACCGGGTGTTTATCAGATTTCCAATAGCTTGGATCAGGCAGTAGTTGATCCTTCCAGAACAAAAAAGTCAATAAACAGTGTTTATGGTAGCACACAAATTGCATTCGAAGAAAAGATATTTTTGGATCTGACAGGAAGAAATGACTGGTCAAGTACTTTACCCTTTAAAAACAATTCTTTCTTTTATCCATCTGTAAGTTCAAGCTTTATTCTTGATGAGATTTTTGAACTTCCAAAGGCAATCACCTTTTCTAAATTCAGAGCTTCCTGGGCGCAGGTAGGTAATGATACCAGACCTTATCAAACTGCCAGGTATTATGATCGTATTTACGGCAATTCATTTACAAATCCCAGTCAGCTATTCAATGCAGAATTGAAGCCTGAGATTACAGCAAGTTATGAGTTTGGCTTAGATATGCGTTTTTTAAACAACAGAGTAGGTTTTGATATCGCCTATTACAATAATAATAGTCGAAACCAAATCTTATCCATTCCATTAGACCCGGTTACTGGGTTTTCTACTGCACTAATTAATGCCGGTTTGATCAATAGTAAAGGCTGGGAAGTTCAATTAAATGGTAAACCAATTTCAAAGGAAAAATTCTCATGGAATACGACAATACTTTGGAATAGAAATCGCAGTTACGTAAAGGAATTGACAGAAGGTTTAACTAATCAGATTATCTACCGGCACAATACCAATGTGTCTATTGAGGCACGGGTTGGTGGATTAATGGGTGATATGTATGGAACTGGATTTCAGCGTTCTCCGGATGGTCAGATCATCTATAATTCTGCCAATGGCTTGCCTGCCCCGCTTGATCCTGTTGCCCGTAAAATGGGAAATGCTTTTGCCGATTGGAAAGGTAGTTTAATGAATGAATTCAGATATAAAAATATAAATCTGAGTATTTTATTGGATGGACAGTATGGTGGAGAAATGTATTCCCAAACCAATCACAAAAACAATACCCTGGGCAAAACAAGAGTGACTTTACCTGGTCGTGATGGTGGAATTGTTGGACAAGGAGTTGTAAAACTTGCAGATGGTTCATTCGTTCCTAATACAAAAATTGCCCAAGCCAGCGCTTATTATGATAACTACTATCAGATCAGAAATGCTGAAACTAACATCTTCGATGCTTCTTTCTTGAAGATAAGGGAAGTAAGGTTGGAGTTTGGCCTGCCTGCTAATTTACTTAGAAAACTAGGTGTTCAAAAAACCTCCATTGCAATTTGGGGTAGGGATTTATTCAACTTTACCAAATTTCCTGGATTCGATCCCGAAGGTGGCAATTTGAATAACGGTACTTTAACTCCGGGAGTAGAGTTAACCCAGTTTCCATCTAACCGATTGGTTGGTACTAACCTAAGCTTTAAGTTTTAATCTCATTTGTTTTTATAATTCAACAAACATGAAATTTTCAATTAAAATACTTTCCGTAATACTTTTAGTATTCACTTCCCTCTTATCCTGTACAGATAATTTCGAGGAATTAAATATCGATCCTAACCGACCGAAGGATGTCACGCCCGGGATCTTATTAGGACAGATGCAATATCGTATTGTCAATAGTTCCATTCAGTCTTCCCGAAGTTTTACTCATGAACTGATGCAGGTTCATGCTCCAAGATCCAGTACGAGCGGACAGGGTTTACATCGCTATGTTGTTACTCCGGGTCAGGCAGTATGGTCTGCATTTTATGATCGCTTAACTGATGTCGAAGATATTTATAAGATCTCAGATCAGCTAAAAGAGAACAATTACAAGGCAATTGCTTTGGTTTATAAAAGCTGGGCTTATTCAATTCTAACTGATTTGTATGGTGATGTTCCTTATTCACAGGCAATTAAGGCTTCTGAAGGAAATTTTTCACCAGCTTTTGATAAGCAAAAAGATATTTATGTACAGATCTTAAAGGATCTGGAAACAGCAAATACGTTATTTGATGATACCAAAGCTCTGACCTACGGGGGCGATATGGTTTATAATGCCAATGTATTAACAGGAAGCAAAAATATTGGAATTCAAAAATGGAAGAAATTTGCGAACTCGCTAAGATTGAGATTATTGCTTAGGATTTCAAAGCGTGAAGGTGAAATAAATGTTAACCAGCAGATTAATTCAATTCTGGCTAATGCTACCACTAATCCGGTGTTTACAGCGAATGCAGATGATGCTATTTTCAGATATCCGGGTACATATCCTTATTTTAATCCCTACTATCAGGCACGTACTTTAGACTGGAGAGAGGGAACTTATTTCACTAAGTTCTTTCTTAATCACATGAATAATGTAAACGACCCAAGAAGGACAATTTGGGCAATTCCCGTTACAGTAAATGGGCAAAGCGTTTATCAGGGAATTGAAAGTGGTTATCCAACTAGTTTAGAATATATAGTGGGTCGGAATTCAAGTTATCCGGATGCATTAAAAACATCACCGCTTCTGGGAGTAATGATGACTTATTCTGAGGTTGAGTTTATTAAAGCTGAGTTAGCATTAAAAGGATACAATACCGGGAAAACAGCCAAGGCGCATTATGAGTCGGGTATAACGGCTTCCATGGTTCAATGGGGTGCAAGTATGCCGGCTGGATTTTTGAATACGGTGGGTATAGCATATAATTCTACCGGTACTACAGCTCAGCAACTGGAGCAAATCATACTGCAAAAATATTATGCTTACTTTTTTGTAGACTATCAATCATGGTTTGAAAAACGCCGTACGGGTTATCCTGTTCTACCACGTGGGACCGGTATTCCGGCCGAGAATATATTTCCATCACGAGTGCCATATCCTACTTATTTACAATCCCTAAATTCAAGTAATCTTCAGGCTGCGGTTGCATCCATGGGTGGAGATAACAGTAATGTAAAGGTTTGGTGGGAGAAATAGTATATTCATTGGGGGAATAGGAAATAGGGAATAGGAAATGGGTGCCAGATAATTATTGGGTGGGAAATTGATAAATTCGTTTAAGTTAAAACTTCAGGAATATAAATACTCCAGAATAAATAGATTAATATCAGTCCTGCACATGCGGGAATTAAATTAAAAGAATGAAAAAATTACTTTTTCTGAGCTTAGTGTTACTTGCCTTTGCTTCAAATGCACAGAGCTTAAACGATCAGTTGAATGCAAAACGGATTATGCTGCCTAATGGCTGGTCATTATCTTCTGCGGGAAGGTCAATCGAATTAGGTGATTTACCTCTGAATATTGCAGTTTCTGGGTCCGAAAAGCTAATGGCTGTAACTAATAATGGACAGAGTATTCAAAGCATTCAGTTAATTGACCCGAAAACAGAAAAGGTATTAGACAAGGTTCAAATTCCCAAATCTTTTTACGGACTGAAATTCAGCAAGGATGACCGGTTTTTATATGCCTCAGGTGGAAATGATAACTGGATTCTTAAGTATGAAATCAGTAATTCAAAATTAGTGATCAGGGATACCCTCAAGTTGGGTAAGCCCTGGCCTGAGAAAATATCACCTGTTGGATTGGAGATCGATGATGCTAAAAACCTTTTGTACGTAGTCACAAAGGAGAATAATTCCCTCTATATTTTTGACTTGCTGACTAGTAAAATTATCCATCAGCAAAGCATCGGAAGTGAAGCTTATACCTGTATTTTATCGCCGGATAAGAAAATACTTTACATCTCATTATGGGGAGGAAAGAAAGTGGCATATTTTGATACAAATCTCAGAAAAGTTACGGCCTATGTTGACGTTTCATACAATCCCAATGAATTAATTCTGAACAAAGCCGGAAACATACTTTATGTAGCTAATTCCCAGGATAACAGTGTTTCTGTAATTGATGTTCAGGCCAAAAAGGTTGTTGAAATTCTGAATACTGCTTTATACCCGAATTCCCTAACAGGATCTACTACAAATGGTTTGGCTTTATCGAAGGACGAGCGAAGTTTATACATCGCTAATGCTGACAATAATTGTCTGGCGGTTTTCAATATAAGTCAGAAAGGTAAAAGTGTCTCCAAAGGATTTATCCCGGTTGGATGGTACCCTACGAATGTTAGAGTAATTGGAAGTAAAATATTTGTCGCTAATGGAAAAGGGTTTTCTTCATTTGCAAATCCTTTAGGTCCGCAGCCTGTAAGAACCGATGTCAAATCAGAATCACATAAAGGTGAACTTCCACAAGCAAACAATAGATTGCAGTATATTGGTAGTCTGATGAAGGGAACAATGAGTGTGATCGATGAACCTTCTGTTGAAGATCTGGAAGTATATTCCAAAAATGTTTTCATGAATACTCCTTACAATAAGGATAAAGAATTGATTACCGATGGTGAAGCTGGTAATCCTATTCCAAAAAAGGTAGGTGATTCTTCTCCAATCAAGTATGTGTTTTACATAATTAAAGAAAACCGGACTTATGATCAGGTATTTGGTGATATAAAAGAAGGGAACGGAGATTCTACTCTGACTCTTTTTGGAGAAAAATATACACCCAATCAGCATAAACTAGCAAGGGAATATGTGTTGCTGGATAATTTTTATGTTGATGCCGAAGTTAGTGCTGATGGACATAACTGGTCCTTGGGAGCCTACGCAACAGATTTTTTG
Organism: Sphingobacteriales bacterium 16-39-50; assembly: GCA_002257025.1. Taxonomy (GTDB): domain Bacteria; phylum Bacteroidota; class Bacteroidia; order Sphingobacteriales; family Sphingobacteriaceae; genus Daejeonella. The sequence continues at coordinate 81,784 of NCHA01000010.1, forward strand.
GAAAAGACCTGGCCAACTTCTTATGGCCGCAGAGGAGGGCAAAATGATGGATTGGGTCGCCGGACAGTTGCAAACAACAAGGATGGATTTATTTGGGATATGTGCAAAAGACATGGGGTTTCGTTCAGAACTTATGGCGTCTTTGCAGATAAGGATAAGGGAAATATTCCTGTTCTGGATGAAGCACATGTTTGTTCTTCGTTTACCGGTTATTACGATCAGACAGTGAAAGATGTTGAGCGTTTTGAACAATGGAAAGCTGATTTTGATATTTTGCTATCGAAAAATGCAGTTCCATCTTTAAGTACAATCCGTCTGGGAGCTGACCATACCCAGGGTCTTGGGGTTGGCAAACCAACTCCTTACGCCTGTGTTGCAGACAATGATCTGGCAGTAGGTAAATTGGTAGAGCACATCAGTAATAGTTCAATATGGGCGCAGTCTGCAATATTTATTCTTGAAGATGATGCTCAAAATGGTCCAGATCATGTTGATGCACATCGTTCAATTGCAATGGTTGTGAGTCCGTACACTAAAAGGAACTATCTGGATCACACGATGTATTCCACTTCAGGGATGTTGCGAACGATGGAGTTAATTCTGGGTTTGCCTCCGATGAGTCAGTATGATGCTGCCGCGATGCCTATGTTCAGGAGTTTTACCAGTAAACCTGATTTCACTAAGTTTATAGCTGTGCCTAACAGGGTTAGTCTGGATGACACAAATAAGATTGTCTCAAAATGGTCAAAAATATCAGATGGCTTTGATTTTGCCGAGGTAGATAAGAATGACGACAGGTTATTTAATGAGGTTCTTTGGAAGGGACTAAAAGGAGATGATTTTGAAATGCCTGCACCCAGAAGAAGTGCATTTTTAAGGCTTGAGCAAAAAAATCAGAATGATTAATCTTCAGAAGAATTATAACTGAGGTAATCTTTAAATTTTTCGAACTGCTTCCAGCAGGATTTGTAGAAACCGTTTCATTTTTAATGAAGTGGTTTCTTTTTTTTCGGGGCGAGATCAATTCACTGTAGATCATTCGGTTAATTTCGGTACATTTAATAATTGAAGCTTAACTAAATGAAATTAATCAAGTATATCTTCCTGATAATCATATTATTATCTGTCGGTTCATTGATGTCTCAGCCAAAGGAAAAGGTTGAAAAACCCTATTATATCTACGAGAAGGGCCAGGCAATGAATAAGGTTATTGTAAGAAAAGAACTCAGAGGTACAGAGAATATTGTTCAGATTGAGGTTTTGAATGCAAGCGGTGGAACCGCCTTGGTCAGGGGACCAATCCTTGCGGGTGCAGAGATTAATGAAGTAATCCCTACCCAGGGAAGCTTTAATTTGATTCGTCAGATTTCTAAGTCAGGAAGAGGGGAGACGATTCAATTACTGGATGTTGTTTTTCCTGTAAGACTTCGTATTAATATTTCAGGCCAGTTTCTTGAGGTTGAAATTAAAGAGGTAGGTTTCTGGAAGATTGCAGTTGGATTAACCCAGTAGAGGGGGTATCAGAGATTACTATATCAGAACAGGATTTTATTACTGTACTCAGTTTTTGTCCATAACAAGTTTATTTTTAAAATTAGATTTTAATAGCAATGAAGATTTTTAAAATTATGTTAATTGCTCTTTTTGCAATCAGTATTCTTTCAGTTAATGCACAACCCAAGATAAAGGCAGAAAGACCTTACACAATTCTTGAAAGAGGGCAACACATGACCCGCTTGAATATCATAAAAGACGTAAGGGCTAAGGAGAATACGGTTCAGATTGAGGCAGTTAATGCAAGTGGTGGAACGCTACGTGTGCAAGGTCCTGAAATGTTAGGTGCGGATATAACTGATGTACTAGCTACAATTGGTAATTATAACAAAATACAGGAAATATCTAAATCCGGAAGAGGTGAAACTATCCAGCTTCAGCAGGTTGTTTTCCCCTTAAAGGTTCGTATCACAATTTCCAATCAAGTCCTGGAAGTTATGTTCAAAGAGGAAGGTTTCTGGAAAATTACGGTGGGGATGAACCAGTAATCTGGCTTGATGTTTATTTGATTTATCTTCAAATTGCATATATCATGCATTAGAATTATTATTGCAGGATATGGACAAAATATTGCAGAAAGAACAGCTATTTAAAAAAGTACAAGAGGATTTAGAGGCTCAGGGTTTTGAAATTTTACAAATGGATTTGCAGAGGCCATGGGGTGGCTTCTTCGTAATAAATGAGGATCAGGCTCAGAAATTTTCTGATACTTTTTTTAGTGGAATAGCTGTCGACCAGCTTAAGATCTCAGGAAAACTCAGTCCGAAAGTATTAATTGTTGCCCCTCAAACCCGACTTTCATGGCAATATCATCACCGCAGAGCAGAGATCTGGCAGGTAATAAGTGGTACAGTCGGAGTTATCTCAAGCTTTACAGACCAGGAGACCGAACTTAAAAAGTATCATCCAGGGGATCAGATCGTTCTAAAACAGGGAGAACGTCACAGACTTGTCGGACTTGAAGACTGGGGGGTAATAGCTGAGATCTGGCAGCATACCGATGCCTCAAATCCCTCTGATGAATCTGATATCGTAAGAGTTCAGGATGATTTTGGACGATAATGCCTATGTTATCGTGACATTTTGGGTATAATTAACCATAGAAATTTGTTTATTTTCGCAGGCTTTCAATCCAAAGCCTTTTTTGATTTATGATAATTCTTATTTTCTTTCTTTGCCATTGGTTTTTGTCCCTGTTCTTTCAAACATTCTTCCTGCACCGCTACTCTTCTCATAAAATGTTCAAAATGAGCCCTTTCTGGGAGAAATTTTTCTATTTATCTACTTTTTTGGCTCAGGGATCTTCATTCCTGAATCCGCGTGCTTATGCCATCATGCATCGTATGCACCATGCCTACAGTGATACCGAAAAAGATCCTCATTCCCCGCATTTCTTTAAAGATGTGATTGGTATGATGGTTCAGACTAAAAATATTTATCTGGATTTCATTAGGTTTAAGATTGAACCAGAACCGGCGTTCCGCGATAATTATCCAACCTGGCCCTTAATTGATAAGATTGGTGACCTTTGGATCACCCGCCTGACTTTTATTGCACTGTATATAACTTTCTACGTGTATTTTGCAGAATACTGGTGGATGTTCCTGCTGCTTCCTATTCATTTCCTGATGGGACCAATCCACGGTGCTGTGGTCAACTGGTGTGGTCATAAATATGGCTATTCTAATTATGATAACCATGATCATAGCAAGAATTCACTCCCGTTAGACTTTTTGATGCTGGGAGAATTATTCCAGAATAACCATCATAAAAAACCAAATAATGTGAATTTTGCATTGAAATGGTTTGAATTCGATCCATCTTATCCTATAATTAAATTGATGCATCACCTGCATATTATCAGGTTAAGGAAGGTTTAGACAGGATAAATAATTTTAATAAGGGTTCCTTAAGGGAGCCTTTTTTGTTTTATAGTTTTTGGTTTTAGAACGTTGAGAGAACTGACTATGGTAAATTGAAAATTTAAAAAAGACTCTCGCAAAGACGCAAAGACGCGAAACAAATCATCTAAAAACAACTGACTTGATATAATTAGCCCTTTGCGTCTTTGCGTCTTTGCGAGAGCATGAAAAATGTATTCTAAAGCATAACAGACGAGGTTTTGTATTTTCATGTAGTATCGTCATAATAAGTATTTATTTATTGCCTGTTTAAAGTATGTGGTCGCGGTATCCGATTATATGTAATGACAAAAAATAACGTTGGTTCTGTTTGACACTAGTTTAACGAACTAATCCGCTGAAAGATGTGCAAGGGCTTATAAACATCTTGAGCACATGGTTCCGTAATACGATTCCAGCGAAGGCTGGAATCTCCTCAACCCTCAACAAGGCATGTCAACCGATAGCGACACATCTATTAAGCAGGCAGCAATTCTATATTCCCCTTGTTTAAATGTGGAAATCTAAGCAGGTACTATGCCGATCTAAATTTTAAATTTGTAATTGTACAGGTATTATTTATAGATAAGGATGGCTGAAATAGATTATAGTGATGATAGTATTCGATCGCTCGACTGGAAAGAACATATTCGCTTACGTCCGGGGATGTACATCGGGAAACTGGGTGATGGGTCGGCATACGATGATGGAATTTACGTTTTACTTAAAGAAATTCTGGATAACTCGATTGATGAGTTTGTGATGGGCTCCGGCCGGACGATTGAGGTTACAGTAAGTGATAAAAAGGTATCTATTCGTGATTACGGTCGTGGAATTCCTTTGGGAAAAGTGATCGATTGCGTATCCAAGATCAATACCGGCGGTAAATATGACTCCAAAGCCTTTCAGAAGTCGGTTGGCTTAAATGGAGTGGGTACCAAGGCGGTAAACGCACTTTCTTCAAGTTTTACTGTTCAGTCCTATCGTGATGGTCGTACAAAAAAGGCTGAATTTGAACAGGGTGTTCTGGTGAACGACTTGCCGGAAACCGAAAGTACTCAGCGTAACGGAACCGCAGTTGTTTTTTATGCGGATGAAACTATTTTCAGAAACTATCATTATATCCCGGAATTTGTAGAAAGCATGATCTGGAATTATGTATTCCTTAATTCCGGGCTGACGATCAATTTTAACGGCACTAAATTTTTCTCCGAAAGGGGTTTATATGATCTGCTTACCAGAAATACTGAAGCAGAGACTCTTCGGTATCCGATCATTCACCTTAAGGGTGAGGATATAGAGGTAGCTATGACCCACGGTCAGCAATATGGTGAAGAATATTATTCTTTCGTCAACGGACAGCATACTACACAGGGAGGAACGCATCAGGCGGCTTTCAGGGAGGCGGTTGTTAAAACAATCCGGGAATTTTATAAGAAGGAGTTCGATGCCTCGGATGTAAGGGCTTCTATTGTCTCTGCCATTTCAATCAGGGTACAGGAGCCGGTGTTTGAATCGCAAACCAAGACCAAACTCGGATCGCAGAATATAGCTCCGGATGGACCTTCGGTTAGAACATTCATCAATGATTTCATCAAGAAGGAGCTGGATGATTATCTCCATAAACACCCGGCTGATGCAGATGCGCTTTTGAAGCGTATACTTCAGTCTGAACGTGAGCGAAAAGATATTGCCGGCATTAAAAAACTGGCGAATGAGCGCGCAAAAAAAGCATCCTTACACAATAAGAAATTAAGGGATTGTAAAATTCACTTTGATGATAACCATGAGCGTAAACAGGATACCACCTTATTTATAACTGAGGGAGATTCAGCGAGTGGTTCCATTACCAAATCAAGGGATGTCATGACACAAGCGGTATTTAGTCTGAAGGGTAAACCCCTCAATTGCTTTGGTCTTACAAAAAAGGTGGTGTATGAAAACGAGGAATTTAACCTTCTGCAGCATGCACTAAACATTGAAGACGGATTAGATAACCTTCGTTATAATAATATTGTGTTTGCAACTGATGCGGATGTGGATGGAATGCATATTCGTTTATTACTAATGACATTTTTCCTTCAATTCTTTCCGGATCTGGTTAAGGCCGGACACGTATCTATCCTTCAAACCCCACTTTTCAGGGTTAGAAATAAGAAGGAAACAATCTATTGCTACAGTGATGAAGAACGGCAGCGGGCGATTCATAAACTCGGCAATAAACCGGAGATAACCAGGTTCAAGGGTCTTGGTGAGATCTCTCCGGAAGAATTCGGTTTGTTCATTGGTGCTGACATAAGGCTTGATCCTGTTATTTTATCAAAAGAGCAGGGGATTAAGAGTCTTCTGGAATATTATATGGGTAAAAACACTCCCGACAGGCAACAGCACATCATACAGAACCTGCGTGTTGAAGTGGATGTTATTGCTGAGGAGCAGGAAGCAGCAGCATTGTTAGCCGAAGTGTCATGATAGAGAAAAAAAAACTTTCGATATCTTTTGAGGAATATTCTTCGGTAGATGAATTAAGTAAATCAGATAAAATTCTTTGTCTGGAGTCTGTGAAAGCAATGTCAAGTTCACATTCTCCTTACTCAGGATTCAGGGTAGGGGTAGCTGTGCAGCTCGAAAGCGGAAAGGTGGTTTATGGCAGTAATCAGGAGAATGTAGCATACCCATCAGGATTGTGTGCTGAAAGGGTTGCTCTGTTCACCATTGGCTCTACTTATCCGGATGATAAAATTATCAGCATGGCGATAACCGCCCAGACTGATCATTTTGAAATAAAAGAACCTGTTACTTCATGTGGTGCCTGCCTTCAGGTTATGGCAGAATATGAAAAGAAGCAGTCCAGCCCGATCAATGTTCTCTTTTATTGCCGTAACGGTTCAATTATCCGAACCGAAGGAATAAAAAGTTTGCTTCCTTTTGCTTTTGCAGAAACAAGACTTCAAAAATAATCGTAAATTGTATTGTACGCAGGTGTTCAATTTACTACACCCGCAATTAAACAGGATTATTCAATAGATCGTTATTGAAAGCTCCTTTTAATTCTAATATCGATCAATGATGAAGAAATATCTTTTTCTGCTTGTTGCAGTGTTATTTTCAGCTGCTATTAGTTTCGCCCAAATCAGATTATCGTCTATTAAAGTGGATGAATGGGTAAAGAAGAATTTTAGTGGTCAGGGAGTAGTAATCGGAAATATTAAATTTAAAGGCTATCCCTTATCTACCCTGTCCTATACCAGTAGCGGTAATATTTTGCAGGTACAAAAGGGCTTAATCCTTTCGACCGGAAACTCATTCAATGTTGCAGGATATAATAACTCCCATAATCAAAGTTCAACTTTCGGAGATATCTTATCCCCTCAAGCAGATCCGGATCTAGCGGCAATTGTTAGCGGTAAGTTATTTGATATCTGCAGCGTTGAATTCGATTTTGTACCAATGGATAACAGTATACAGTTTAATTATCAGTTTGGTTCTGATGAATATCCTGAGTATGTCGACTCACCGTATAATGATGTTTTTGCTTTTATTGTGTCTGATGAAAGCAGTACTAAGAATATCGCTTTGATACCAGGAACCGGTGTTCCTGTAAGTATAAATACAGTAAACTTTAAACTTAATCAGGATCATTTTATTGATAATAACTTATACAAGCAGGTTGTGATCAAAAGGCAGGAGCCTTTAAAATCGACATACAGAGGGACATTGCCGGGCAGAGTATTAAGAGGTATAGGCTCAATCTTTACGATGAACGGGCCTGTTCCAGGCGATCAGACAGTAATTCAGGCTGACCCGGAATTATTGAAGACTCTTGATCCAAATCTTTACCGTAATCTGCGTTACGATGGGATCACTAAAAAGCTTGTTGCTCAAAGCTATGTTACCCCCTACAAAAAGTATCATCTTAAGATCGTGATCGCTGATGTTGCAGATAATATCTATGATTCAGGGGTATTTATAGAAGATCGAAGTTTGACCTCAAAAAAGGATGTTCAACAGCCAGGCTTTGTGGATTATCCTGATCTTAGCAAAGTGATCGATCCCAATTTAATCTTACAGGGAAAAACGCTTGAAGAGATCCTTCCTGCAAATTATAAGAAGGAAAATAATAAGCCGGCTGAGCAGATTGTTGCCGCAGTACAACAAGCACCTGTACCTGCTTCTCAACCCACTCCTGCCACTGCTACTCCAGTTCAACCTAAGCAGAGATCAGTGCCGGCTCCAAAGCCTGTTGACGTAGCTTCGCCTGCGCAAAAGAAAGTGGTGCTAACAGAACCGGATTTTGATATGCCTAATGTTGTGATCCTGTTTGATTTTGATAAATCGGACATAACGGAGGAAGAAATGAGCAAGCTCCGTACAGCTATCAGTAAGTATAAACAAGTAAGAAATCAGTATTCGATCAATATCTCTGGTCACACCGATAATTACGGTAGTCTGCAATACAATTATGCACTTGCCGATCGTAGAAATAAAGCTATTATTCATGCTGTTAGTGAAATGCTTGGAGAGAAAATCAGCATACCTGCTCTCAGCAAATCATATACACAGCCGGTTGCCGATAACAGCAGCGATACTGGCCGTCAGTTAAATCGTCGTGTAGAACTGGTGTTTATAAAGAAGAAATGATTATTCTGATTGCCTGTTGAAGAATTTATTTTTCTTTTTCATCGAATAATTTAACTGGAATCCAATTCCAAAGGATTTCAGTTCTGTTTCACCCTGTCCGATTCCTGACAATGGCAGTTTAGCATAAGGCTGGATCACTATGCTGCTTTGATTGTCAATAGGCTTTTCAATACCAATGGATAAATTGACAATACTCATAATGTGTTGATTTGCATTATTGATTGTGTATTTCCTTCCGGCAGAAGGGTAAGACGGCGTGGCATTGTAGATAAAATTATATTTCTCAGACAACATAATGTAGGAGGATAAGCCCGCTGATGCTATAATTCCCGTCTTTTTAGTTTTACTGATCAATAGAGTCATGTTTAACGGAATGTCAATCACTTTACAATCTGCATCGATTTGTTTTGAATAACTCGCCCATGTTGAGAACGGCTTTTCTGTTGTGTAATATGAATCTTTATCGGAAGAATAGTTCTTTTGCGAATAGTAAATGCCAGTACCGGCAGATACACCTTTCGAAATTCTATAGCTTATTCCGAAGCCGCTACTAATTCCGGCTTTGCTGTTTCCAATCCCATTTACAGAATTCATATCGGTAGTTAAAGCCATGCTCAAAGTGAGTCTGCCCGTTTGTTTTTCATTGATGCGTTCCAATTTCTCTGAGATGCCATCAAAAGCAGGACTTTTTTCGGATTTTAATGAAAATGTACTGATTGCTTTAAAATCGCCGGATGGCAGGGGGCTTATATTTCTGAATTCCTGAAAATGAGCCTTATTTAAAGGCTGGAATTGAGACCTGTCTTCCGAATTAATATTTGTAAGCAAGGCAGATTTTATAAAATCTTCTATTTCTTTTCTGTTTTCCTGTTTCACAATGGCTGTGTTCAGGCCAGAAGTTTTTCTTTGATCAGGAATTAAAGGATCAGGCTGTAGGTCCGATGGAATTGTATTTTCATTTTCAGTGTTCGGAGTTGTGTTCTCTTTATTTTGGTTTTCAACCTTTCTATTTTTACCATTTTCTCTATCAGCCAATCGGATTTCAGGTTCACGTGAAAGCCATACTGACAGGAAAATAAGTAATCCCGCAGCTATTCCAGCCGACCAGTAAAACCAGCCAATAACAGGCCGCTTATTGGGCTTGCCTTTCAGAAGACGCTCCATCTCATTCCAGTCGTTCTCTGTAGGAGAAAGCTCTGGAGTTGTTTTAAGCGCCTGCCTGAAAAATTTGTCTGTCTTGTTTGGGCTCAAATTGCTCATTGAATATTAGTGCTGTACTCTGTCCAGAGTTTATTTCTGTTGTATTTATTTCTGTTTTATTATCATTTGCTTCAAGCATTGCTCGCAGTTTTTGCCTTGCCTTAAATAAATTTGATTTAGATGTTCCTACCGAAATGCCTAGCTGTTCAGCTATTTCTTCATGCGTATAACCATCAATTGCGAATAAATTGAACACGGTCCGGTAACCGGGAGGTAAGGTTTGTACTAATTTAATCAGATCATCATAGTTAAGTTTGCTTTGGATATCATTCTCTTTACCCTGAATTTCCAGCTCGGCAACGTCGCTGGTAATGGGGTGCTTCAGCTCAGCACGGTAATGGTCGATGGCCGTATTGGTCATTATACGGGAAAGCCATGGTAAAAATGGCTTCGAGGGATCATACCGGTCGAGACGCGTTAAAACTTTATAAAATCCATCATTCAATATTTGTACAGCTTCATCTCTGTCGCGGGCATATCTCAAACAAATCCCCATAGCAAAGCCATAAAAATTGTAATACAATTTTTTCTGACTACCTGCTATTCCGCGAATGCAATCTTCGCGAAGTTGATGAGGTAATTGTTCGACCGAATTACTCAATTTAATAGCTATTTGAAATGTACACGATGAAAGTGTTTAAATGGTTGCTTTTAACAATGAATTTAATTGTAAAATATTGAATATCAATGAAATAAATCCAACTAATTAGTTGATTGCTATTTAAGCCATTTCCAGAAGCATTAATTTAATTATTCATCAATTATTAAATTTAACTAAGAGCTGTTTAAAACTTAGCGCTTGCAATTTCATCTGATAACTTATATTTACCACAGTAGAATTTCATATTTAAGGATGAGTGAAGAAATAGAAAACACAGACAGCGAAAAAAACAATACGGCAGGCGAAGAAAAAGCTTTACATAATGTAACATCGCTTTCCGGTCTATATGAAAATTGGTTTTTAGATTATGCATCCTATGTTATTCTGGATCGTGCCGTTCCTCATATTCATGATGGTTTAAAGCCTGTTCAGCGCCGTATTTTACATTCTCTTAAGGAGATGGATGACGGACGTTTTAATAAGGCTGCCAACGTAATCGGTAATACGATGAAGTACCATCCGCATGGAGATGCTTCAATCGGCGATGCCATGGTTCAGATTGGCCAAAAGAATTTGCTGATTGATACTCAGGGTAACTGGGGAGACCCTATTACCGGAGACTCTGCAGCTGCACCGCGATATATCGAAGCCCGGCTTTCTAAATTTGCAAATGAGGTAGTATTCAATCCCGATACGACCGAATGGCAAAGCAGTTACGATGGGCGTAACCGTGAACCTGTTACTCTTCCTGTAAAATTTCCTTTGCTGCTTGCTCAGGGGGCAGATGGTATTGCAGTTGGTCTCGCGACTAAAATAATGCCACATAATTTTGTGGAACTGATCGATGCTTCGATTGAGGTTCTTAAAGGTAATCGTCCTGATCTTCTTCCTGATTTTCAAATGGGAGGAATGGCTGATTTCAGTAATTACAATGAAGGGATGCGGGGCGGCAGAATCAGGGTTAGGGCTAAAATTATTGAAAGGGATAAGAAAACTCTGGCAATAACCGAGATACCTTATACTACAACTACCGGCGGACTGATCGACAGTGTAATCTCAGCCAATGATAAGGGCAAAATCAAGATCAAAAAGATCGAGGATAATACAGCCAAGGATGTGGAGATTATTATTCATCTCGCACCGGGTATCTCACCTGATGTGACGATCGATGCACTCTATGCTTTCACAGATTGTGAGGTTTCAATTTCTCCCAATACCTGCATTATTAAGGGTGATAAGCCCTATTTCATGAGTGTGAATGATATTCTCATTGAGAGTACACAGCACACCAAAGGTCTTCTTAAACTGGAGCTTGAAATTAAACTTGCAGAGCTCAAGGAAAAGATCTTTTTCAGTTCATTGCTCAAAATATTCATTCAGGAAGGGATGTACAAGAATTCGGAATACGAAGGTTCCGGTAATTTTGAAGCTGTAGTTGAAGTTTTGAATAAATTGTTTAGTCCGTTTTTCTCCCAATTATACAGGGAGATTCTTCCTGAAGATTATAAAAAGCTGATCGATAAACCGATGAGCAGTATTACCCGCTTTGACCTTAAGAAATCTGATGAGCAGTTATTGGCTTTGGAAAGTGATATTAAGGAAGTTAATAAACATCTCAAACATCTGACAGATTATGCCATTGCATGGTTTGAAAAATTAAAGAGTAAATATGGTGCTGGTAGGGAGCGCAAGACAGAAATAAGGGCTTTCGACCGGGTGGAGGCTTCAAAAGTGGCCTTAGCCAATGTTAAATTATATATGAACCGCGAAGATGGGTTCATTGGAACCGGTCTTCGTAAAGATGAATTTGTTTGTGATTGCTCTGATCTGGATGAGGTAATCGTTTTCAGAGAAGATGGAAAGTTCATTGTTTCAAAGGTCGCCGAAAAAACCTTTGCAGGGAAGGGGATAGTCCACGCACAGGTGTTTAAAAAGAACGATGAGCGTACGGTATATAACCTGATTTACAGGGATGGGGAAAGCGGTACGGCTTATATTAAACGATTCTCGGTCCTGGGTGTTACCCGTGATAAGGAGTACGACCTGACCAAGGGAAGTAAGGGATCAAAAGTCTTGTATTTTACAGCAAATCCTAATGGTGAGGCTGAAATAATTAATGTTCAGCTTAAACCTCATTCCAAACTGAAAAAGCTGCAGTTCGATATTGATTTTGCTGATCAGGTGATTAAGGGCAGAAGTTCGATGGGGAATATTGTCACAAAGTACCCTGTGAAGAAAGTTGTGCTTAAGAGCAAGGGTATCTCCACTTTATCAGGACGTAAGATATGGTATGATGAAATTCTGAAACGACTGAATGTGGATGGAAGGGGAAAATATCTTGGAGAATTTGATGGAGATGATAGAATTCTGACGCTAAATCCGCAGGGCATTTATGAGCTGAGCAGTTTTGATTTGAGTAATCACTTTGATGATCGCCTGCTGCTGATTGAGAAGTTTAATCCGGAAAAGGTGTTCACCCTGATCTATCTTGAAGGTAAATCTGGTGCTCATTATCTCAAGCGATTTGTTTTTGAAAGCGCTACTATCGGAAAGAAGACCAGTGTCATCAGCGAAGAATCCGGATCGAAACTGATTCTGATCTCAGGCCATGTCAGACCGAAGATCAAACTGGAAGTATTGAAGGGTAAAACTAAAATTGCTGAGGAATCCGAGATTGATCTGAGTGAGGCAATTGAAGTTAAGGGAATGAAGGCTATGGGGAACAGGCTTAGCCCTCATGAAGTGAAGGAGATCGAACTTATCCATTCATCTGTTGATGAAGAAGATGAAGAGCTTATTGCTCAGGGTTCCGGAATGGAAGAAAGTGAAGAAAATGAGCCGGGAGTGCATACCGCAACACCGGTTTCTTCTCTTGCCAGGGATATTGATGAAGAGAAGGATAAAGATCTTGTTGCATTACCTGAAGTTCGTGTAACAGAAACTGAGCTTTCGCCGGAAGCTGAAAATAATGAAGATACTTCAGGAGAGATTGTGATCGAAGTTCCGGAGATCCCCGATGTTGCCACAGAACCCTTTAAGGATGAAATTAAGCCGGCAAAAAAGATAGATTTTGAGATCACTAATCCGGATGATCTGGATATAGATGATAAAGGACAACTTGGTTTGTTCTGATCTGAAAAGATGGCGTCTCATAAGCAAAGATCAGAATTAAAAAACAGAATTAAATTCCGATAATCCTCTGTTCAATACTTTCAAGTAATAAAAAACGGCAATTTTCGATGTGAAAATTGCCGTTTTAAGTTTTTCAGAAGATTGACTCAAAATTTAATTTGGCGACCTGTTGCCAAAAATGACTTAATTGTGACAATTGTAATATTTGTTACCATCTTCAGATTTTCGCCCCGGTACCTTTGTGTAAAGTTTTAAACAATTTTATATGAAGAGATTAGCGATTGTTATGTTCGCCGTGATTATTTCCCTTCCGGCAGTGGTCCTGAGTCAGGATACAATTACTCTTTCCAGAAATGAAATCTGGTCGAAGGTGTCTGAAAAGAACCTTCAGTTAAAGATTCAGGATCAGGAGTTTAAATCGGCTCAGGCAGATTTTAAGCAGTCAAATGCTTTGTTTTTGCCGGATGTTTCTGTATCACATACAGGAATTTCAACCACCAACCCATTGATGGCATTCGGATCAAAATTGAATCAGGAGATTTTAACGCCTTCCGATTTTAATCCGGCATTGTTAAATAACCCCGAAGTGACAACCAATTTTGCCACCAAAGTACAGGTATTACAACCATTGGTAAATCTTGATGGTGTTTTTGGAAGGCAGGCTGCCAAATCTAAAATGGAAGCGATGCAGTTACAGTCGGAAAGGACCAAAGAGTATCTGGAACTTGAGACCGGGAAAGCTTTTATGCAGCTTCAATTGGCTTATAAAGCAGTAAATGTATTAGAAAAGGCTGAGCTTACAGCAGATGCTAATCTTAAACTCATAGATAATTATTTTAAACAGGGATTGCTCCAGAAAACAGATGTGCTTTCAGTACAGGTTCGTGTCAATGAGATAAAGAATCAGGTTCAGTTAGCAAAGAGTAATGTTCGTAATACTTCTGATTATTTAGCATTTCTGATGCAGGAAGATATGAACGGTAAAATTTACCGCCCTGTAGAAGAGCTCGGAAGCAGCATTTCGATTGCAGAACCCAATAAAGGTTTAACCGATGGGCGTAAGGATATACAGGCAATGATGAAATCTGCTGATGCTTATGAAGCTGTTCTGAAATCAGCAAAAATGAATTTTATGCCAAGGTTAAATGCTTTTGGAACATATGAACTATATGATAATAAACTGTTCGGAGCCGAAGCTAAAGGTTATCTGGTAGGAGTTCAGTTGTCATGGAATGTTTTTGATGGATATAAGTCAATTGGTAAAAGACAGAAAGCTTTGGCTGATTATACCAGGGCAGAAGCTGCTGCGAGTCAATACAAGGCACAAAGTCAGATGGAACTTAATAAAACCAACCGTCAGCTGAATGATGCAGGGCATAAAGTAAGCCTGGCTAAACTGGCCCTTGAACAGTCTCAGGAAGCTTATCGCATACGTAATAACCGATTTAAACAGGGACTTGAAAAGACCAGTGATCTTCTTGGTTCTGAGACCCAGATGTTTCAAAAAGAACTTGAATATCTGCAGGCAGTATTCGAGTACAATTTTACTCAACAATATTTAACCTTTTTAACTAAGTAATAAGATGAAACTATCATGATTTTGCCAAAACCCGCAGGGGTATGATTATTAAATCATGATCGCTTCTTCACCATTAAAAAACAAACAATAAACAGATGAAAAAGATATTAATACCAATATTAATTCTGGGCGCCCTCTCATTTTTGGCTTCCTGTGGTGAAAGTAAGAAAGAAACAATTAAAGGTGAACCGGCGGTAGCTGTAAAGCTTGGAGGTTCTTCTTCAGTACAAAGTGCTGATTTTATTAGTGCAAGCGGAAAGATTGAAGCAGAGAACAGCGCCAATATCAGCACCAGAATGATGGGATATATTACCAGAATTCATGTAAAGGTTGGTCAGCAGGTTAAGCAGGGGCAGTTGCTTTTAAGTATCAACAGCTCTGACCTTACAGCAAAAAAAGCACAGGTAGATGCAAGTATTCTGCAGGCTACAACTGCCTATAACAGTGCCAGAAAGGATTACGACAGATTTGTGAATCTGTTTAAAGAGCAGAGTGCCTCACAAAAAGAGCTGGATGACATTACCGCCCGGTATGAGATGGCAATTGCAGCCCTGGAAGGTGCGAAACAAATGAAGAAGGAGGTAATGGCGCAGTTTTCCTATTCAAATATTACGGCTCCATTCTCGGGTGTGATCACCAATACTTTTGCCAAGGAAGGTGATATGGCTAATCCCGGAATGCCATTGTTAGGTATGGAGGGCTCATCCCGCTTGCAGGTAAGTGCTATGGTTTCAGAAAATCAGATCTCAGGTATTAGCAAAGGAATGCCGGCCAGGGTTCTGATTAAATCGTTAAACAGGGAAGTTGAAGGAATGGTTTCGGAAGTAAGTATATCAGCGAAAAATACAGGAGGCCAGTATCTGGTTAAGATCGATCTTGATAAAATTGATAAGTCTATTCTCTCAGGGATGTTTGTTAATGTTCAGTTTCCTGTAAAAAGAGAAGTCACAGCAACAGAATCTTATGATAAAGTATTGATTCCGGTTACTGCACTGGTAAAGCAGGGACAACTTAAAGGAGTTTATACCATAGGAAATGGAAATACTGCGATTCTCAGATGGGTTAAAACAGGTAAAACATCAGGCGATCAGGTTGAAGTTTTATCCGGATTATCTTCTTCTGAGGAATATGTGGTTACTGCTGAAGGCAAGTTGTATAACGGAGCCAGGGTTAGCATTCAACAGTAAAATATAGCTTTCACTCATTTTTTATCCATTCAGGTAGAGAATAAAACTAAAATATCATGCAAGAAGGTATATCAGGAAAAATAGCACATTTTTTCATAAACTCTAAACTTACAATTTTATTGATGTCGGTGCTGATGATCATCGGGGTTTACAGCTCATTCCTTATTCCAAGGGAGGAGGAGCCTCAGATCAATGTTCCGATGGCCGATGTGATGGTTGGATATCCGGGGGCAAGTCCTTCTGAGATCGAAAGCCGCGTGGTAAAGCCACTGGAAAAGATCATTTCCAACATTAAGGGTGTTGAGCATGTTCACAGTATGGCCATGAATGGTCAGGCAATGATGATTGTTCAATTTTATGTAGGTGAAGATGTTGAGCGTTCATATGTTAAACTTTACGATGAATTGAACAAACACGAGGATTCATTTCCTGCAGGTGTTTATAAACCAATTGTAAAGACCCGTTCTATAGATGATGTTCCAATGCTTGGACTGACATTATGGAGTGAAAAATATGATGAATTTCAGCTCAGACAAATCGCTGAAGAAGTAACTTCAGAGATCGAAAAAATTAAGGATGTAGCTGCAACAAAGGAAATTGGTGGCCTCAACCGTGAAATAAAAGTTGTTTTAGATAAGGATAAAATGGCGGAGAGCGGCGTTGATCCGCTTGGAATTATGCAAATGATTCAGGCGAATAACAGTAGTTCTCAATCAGGAAGCTTCTCTAGCAAGGATCAGGAATATTTAGTATCTACCGGACAGTTTTTAACTAATTCTGAAGACGTTGAGAATCTGGTTGTTGGGGTAAATAACAATATGCCTGTTTATTTGACGCAGGTTGCAAGTGTGCAGGATGGCCCTTCAAGTCCGAGAAGTTATGTTTCTTTCGGATATGGGAAGTCAAATGAAAGTTATTTTAAAGCTAAATCGGAGTATCCTGCTGTAACAATTTCTATCGGTAAGGTTAAGGGTGCCGATGCAATGAAAATATCTGAAAAGATATTGGAGAAAGTAGAGCATTTAAAGCAAAATATTATTCCGGATGAAGTTCATTTGGAAGTGACAAGAAACTACGGTGAAACTGCATCTGATAAAGTAGGAGAACTTTTGCTTCACCTGGGTATTGCGATTGTTGCAGTAACCTTCCTGGTGATGCTTGCTATGGGATGGAGAGGTGGATTGGTTGTGTTTTTCTCAGTACCTCTGACTTTTGCATTGACCTTATTCAGCTATTATGTTCTTGATTATACGCTGAATCGTATTACATTATTTGCTTTGGTATTCGTAGTTGGTATTGTTGTGGATGATAGTATTATCATTGCCGAGAATATGCACAGGCACTTTAAGATGAAACGCCTTCCGTTTAAACAGGCTGCGATCTTTGCGATAAACGAAGTTGGAAACCCAACTATTCTGGCAACATTTACGGTTATTGCGGCGATTTTGCCTATGGCCTTTGTTTCGGGTATGATGGGTCCGTATATGAGCCCGATGCCGATTGGAGCATCCATAGCTATGCTTTTATCTTTGTTTGTAGCACTGACAATTACTCCATACCTGGGTTATCATTTATTGAAAGAGAAGGATGAGCAAAAGCATAAGGAAGAGCAGGGACTGGAAGCAAGCTTAATTTACAGAGTTTATAACAAGATTGAGCGCCCCTTACTTGAAAGCTCTCCAAAGCGCCGCTGGATGCTGGGTATTACTGTCTTATTACTGATTGGTTCGGTGATGATGTTTTTTACCAAATCGGTAGTAGTGAAGATGCTTCCATTTGATAATAAAAATGAGTTTCAGGTGGTCATAGATATGCCAGAGGGCACTACTTTGGAAAGAACTGCAGCGGTTACCAGGGAAATAGCACAGTATCTTTCTCAAAAACCCCAGGTAGTTAATTATCAGAATTACATTGGTACATCTGCGCCGATAACCTTCAACGGATTGGTTCGTCACTATGATCTGAGGGGTGGCAGTAATATGGCTGATATACAGGTAAACCTGCTTCACAAAGAGGACAGGGATCAGCAAAGTCATGATATAGCCAAAGAGGTCCGTCCTGAGATTCAAAAGATTGCTAAAAAGTATGGTGCTAATGTAAAGATTATTGAAGTTCCTCCTGGTCCGCCGGTATTATCAACTCTGGTTGCAGAGATCTATGGCCCCGATTATGATGAGCAGATTAAGGTTGCAAAGCAGGTAAAAACTATTCTTGAACAAACCTCGGATATCGTTGATATCGACTGGATGGTTGAAGATGCTCAAACGGAGTATCGTCTGGAGGTAGATAAGGAAAAGGCTATGCTGAATGGAGTAGCGTCCCAGCAGATAGTAGGTAATCTGACCTATTTACTTCAAGAGTATCCGGTTTCTCATTTATATGATGAAAATTCAAATGATCAGGTTGGTATTGTATTATCTCTGGATGATTCGGATAAGTCTGATTTACAAGATATTACGAGCCTTAAGGTAAAAGGTTCTTATGGGAATATGATTCCGGTAAGTGATCTGGTTAAGGTAGTGCGTGATACATTGAACAAAACTATTTATCGTAAGGATCAAAAACGTGTGGTTTATGTAACTGCTGATATGGCAGGTGCTTTAGAAAGCCCGGTTTATGCTATTCTTGGTATGAATGAAAAGCTTCAGAAAATCAAATTGCCAAAGGGATATAAAGTGAATGAGTTGTACATGGAACAGCCTGCTGATGAAAGCAATTTTACAGTAAAGTGGGATGGTGAATGGCAGGTTACACTGGAAGTATTCCGGGACCTTGGTGCAGCATTTTTAGTGGTTATAATCATTATTTATATGTTGATTGTGGGCTGGTTTCAGAATTTCAAAACCCCAATGGTTATGATGATGGCTATTCCATTATCGCTGATCGGTATCGTGCTTGGGCACTGGGTGCTGGGAGCCTTTTTTACCGCTACCTCATTCATCGGAATGATTGCATTGGCGGGGGTAATGGTTCGTAACTCGGTATTGCTGATCGACTTTATTGAAATACGTCTGAATGATGGGGTTCCATTAAAGCAGGCAATCATTGAGGCAGGAGCTGTGAGAACTACTCCGATTCTCCTAACAACAGGGGCTGTTGTAATTGGTGCATCCATCATTTTGTTTGATCCGATATTTCAGGGACTTGCAATTTCGCTCGTGGCAGGTGCAATTGTTTCAACCCTGCTAACCCTGGTCGTGGTGCCCTTGATCTATTACATTACTGAGAGGAAAAAATGGGAAAGTAAATTACCCAACAATGGAGAAACTATTAAATCAGAAGAGATATGAAATTATTGGTAATTACTGCGATAAGAGAGTACAAAAAAGATATACTGAAGATGTTCAGGGCAGCTGGAGTTAAAAATTTCTCATACAGAGAAGTAACAGGATTTCAGGATAATTCAGGCGATGAGGTTGGACTTAACTGGTTTGCCTCTGAGATGAATGAAAATGAATCAATTTTATTCTATGCCTTTGTAAATAAGGAGATAGTTGAATCATTTTTCAATCTCACGGACGTATACAATTCTAAACAGGGGAATGAGTCCCGTATTCACATTGCAGTTTTAAATATTGAAAAGTCAAATAATTTATAATAAATGAAAAATCGTATCGTAAGAGCAATTGCTGGCAGCTTTATTTTGCTCAGCTTACTTTTAGCTGTTTATATTAACATCAACTTTCTTTGGTTTACAGCTTTTGTAGGAGCTAATTTATTACAGTCTTCCATGACTAAATGGTGCCTTATGGATGATATTCTTGCTAAGCTGGGTGTTAAAGAATAAGCTGATTAAGGCTGACAGGGTTTTGAAGGCTGACAGGGTTCAAAACCCTGTCAGCCTTAGTTTTTATTTTAATTTTTCCCTGAATTCCCTGATAAATTTATGCAGTTTCGGCTGAATTACATGAACGCAATAGGCCTTATTCGCATTATTGTTGTAATAATCCTGATGATAATCTTCTGCAGAATAAAATATTGAAACCGGTGTTACTTCGGTAACGATTGGTCGTTCAAACACCATATCTTTTTCCAGTTGATCGATCATGTTTTCAGCGGCAAGCTTCTGCTCCTGATTTTCGTAGAATACAACTGAACGATATTGATTGCCAACGTCATTACCTTGCATATTGAGGGTAGTAGGATCATGAGTCTTGAAGAATACGATCAAAAGATCCTCAAAAGAGATCTCTTCCGGGTTAAATTCAATGCGGATGATTTCTGCATGCCCAGTATCACCCTTGCATATATCCTCATAGCTGGGGTTTGGCTTATGCCCTCCCATATAACCCGATACCACCTTTGTAACTCCTTTTAAATTCTGAAAAACGGCTTCTGTACACCAAAAGCATCCACCGCCAAAAATTGCCTGTTCCATATCAATAAATGTGAGAATTTATTATGAAAGAATTATAATAGCCCTGTAAAGAATAAAAGAGGGCAAAACCCTCTTTTATCTATTGTGTATTTTGTCTTTACTGATACTGAATATAGCTTGGTTGTGGTTTAAGCTTCATCAGATCCTGAGGAGTCATTAAACGGTTTGGAGCTTTTTTCAGATCATTTTTGTAGAAAATTTTAAAACCTGTAAACTGTACCGGTTCTGAATATATAAAGTGACGATGTGTTCCCATTTTAAGTTCTGGTTCACCCCATCCATCCATGTGCATAACGATTTGTGTTTCAGGTCTCAACTTGATGCTCTGATAATTAGTGACCATTTTTTTGGTAAAGCGGTGTATGACAAAAATTTTAGGAGGCAAATTATGGGTTCTCACCAATTTTGCGAGATAATCTGACACATAATTAATCTCTGAGGCGTCATAAGTGCCGATCTTTTTGCCCGGCAGAATTCCACCCTTCATTGAGAATTCAGGATCAATTCCAAGGTGTACATTTGGCATCATTAAATATTTTTCGAGACGTGGAAGTTCTTCCCTGATCGTACTTAATGCCACTTGAATATCAAGGAATACAATCATATCTTTCTTCATTCTGGAAATGGTTAACACTGAATCGATCTGCTTGTCAGGCATACGGTTCCTGTATTTACCATCTTTGCCAGGATCACCTGCTGCAACTACCGCTATATAATGCAGGGCTGGTTGTACCGGTGTTTTAGGATCAATTTTCTCCCATTTTGCAACTTCTGCATAAAGCATTCTCAACATCTCTTTTGGAGCATATTCGCCCAAAGCACCCATCTTTTTGGAGTAGAGGTTTCCGTAATAGGTTACTACTCTTTTAAAAGGCAGTATTGCACCCGGAAGGGGATAAGGCTGCTTTTTAACCGGCCATTTTCCAGTAGTATCGCCATTCGCGAGTTCCTTAAGCTTTTTGTTGTAAAGAGCAGTATCAACTGGCTCATATTCAATATTTTCTGCTGCTGATTCTTCTTCCACTTCTTCACCTTCAGGCTTAGCACCTGACTCGGTTTTTATTGCAGATTTAGAATCTGTCTTACTTTTTGATTCACTGCAGTTTGTGAAAAAAATAATGAGGAATAAAATTGAAAGACTGCTTATGCTTAGTTTTCCGGTTTTCATAGATTGGGATTAAATTCTGTTTTTGAGATGATGCGCTAAAGATGCCTAATTTATTTGTTGAAAGTATTTTGAATTTTAAAAACGTTCCGGAGAATTAAATTAATGCATGCCTGTATCATACACAAATAATTTTCACTAAAATTTACAGAATTTTCCGAATACTCCCAATGGTAATTTATAACCTGAACTCGCCTGAAGGTAAAGCTCTCCTGTTTCCAGGTTTTGAACTTCGGGGAAAGAAGATAGAATCAGATTTTCGACAATCACTGATGAAAAGCCAAGGGAATAGGTGTTCAGGATTAAAAAATGTTCTTCCTCATCCAGTAATTTCACCACATCATCCATCATTTCCCTGATATTATCTTCCAGTTTCCATTTTTCTCCATTCGGCCCGTGTCCATAAGCAGGAGGGTCCAGAATGATTCCGTTATATTTACGCCCTCTCTTAACTTCACGCTTTACGAATTTTAATGCGTCCTCAACTGTCCAGCGTATGTTTTCAAGTCCGGAAAGAGTTTGATTTTCATTTGCCCAGCTTACTACCTGTTTGATAGAATCAACATGTGTCGTTTCGGCACCTGCGGCTCTGGCAGCAAGAGAAGCACCTCCTGTATAAGCGAAAAGGTTCAATACTTTTGGCTGTACAGTTTTGAATTTCTTAACGTTTTTAATGATGTAATCCCAGTTAACAGCCTGTTCAGGGAATATTCCCAGATGCTTAAAAGAGGTGAGGGCCAGTCTGAACTGTAGTTTGATTTCCTCATTTTTATATGTGATATGCCAACGGTCGGGTGTTTTCTGATCTTTTTTGATCCACTCACCTGAAGTTGCAGAACGACCCTTAAAGCGGATGTGATGTTGTTTGGTCCACTCGCTTTCAGGATACTTTTTCGCCCAGACTGCCTGTGGTTCCGGACGGATCAGGATTACGTTTCCGAAGCGTTCCAGCTTTTCAAAATTGCCACAATCAATCAGTTCGTAATCTTTCCAGTTTTGCGGACTTAACAGTTGAATCATTTTTATGCTATTTTACTCAATCAATGGAGAGTAATGTGTTCTTTATTTCTTCTGTAATGCCTGCATGAACTTACTGGCAAAAACAAATTCGTTCAATTCTTTATTATCAGTCGATGAAATTTCCTTATTTGTGCCTTCCCACCATTTTTTTCCTTCATGCAGGAAAATAATATTTTCTCCGATACCCATCACCGAATTCATATCATGAGTAACTACAACGGTTGTTGTGTTATATTCTGTTGTAAGTTCCTGAATAAGATCATCAATTACGATGGCTGTTTTGGGATCAAGTCCGGAATTGGGTTCATCTACAAACAGGTATTTGGGATTCATTGCAATTGCTCTGGCAATACCTACCCTTTTTTTCATTCCCCCTGAAAGCTCAGCAGGGAACAATTTATTTTTCCCAGCAAGATTTACTCTTTCGAGACAGAAATTGGCACGATCTAGTTTTTCTTTATGGCTCTGATTCGTGAACATGTTGATTGGAAAAATGATATTATCTTCAACGTTCATGGAATCGAACAGTGCAGATCCCTGAAAAAGCATCCCGATTTCGGTGCGAATTTCAATTCTTGTAGCAAAGTTCATTCGGGTAAAATCACGTCCATCATAGATTACAGAACCTTCCTCAGGTTCATGAAGACCTACCATGCATTTCAATAAAGTGGTTTTACCTGAGCCGGATCCCCCAATAATCAAATTACATTTACCTTCAGCAAACTCTGCTGATATGCCCTGCAGGACATGGTTTTCGCCAAATGTTTTATGTATGTTTTTAATCTCTATCATAACATTAACTGTGCGATAACATAATCAGAAAACAGAATGGCAATACAGCTGATTACTACTGCCTTGGTACTTGATTGCCCAACCTCAAGAGCACCACCACTGGTGTAAAACCCCTGATAGGCTGATACTGAAGTGATTATGAATGCAAAAATTACTGCCTTAACCATACATACAGTAAGCGTAAAGGGGTTGAAATCAGTCGTGATACCTGTTATAAAATCCTGTTCGGTAAGTGCTCCTGAAGCCGTTCCTGCAAAGTATCCTCCGGTTATACTTAAGCCAATCGAAATAATTACCAATAAAGGGATAGTTGTTACTGCAGCAATAATTTTAGGTAGAATAAGGTACCCGGGTGAATTTATTCCCATGATTTCAAGCGCATCAATCTGCTCAGTTACGCGCATAGTCCCGATTTGAGAAGCAACGCTTGATCCAACTTTACCTGCAAGAACTACTGCAGAAATAGTTGGACTTAATTCGAGAATGGATGAATCCCGGAGGATCATACCAATCACAGATTTCGGAATAAAATCACTGACAAGCTGAAACGCAGTCTGAACGGTAGTCACAGCACCCAAAAACACTGAAATGATAGCGATGATACCTAAAGAGCCAACACCAATAGATACCATTTCGTGGAAAATTTCCTTCCGGTAAATATTCCATTTTTCCGGTCGTCGGAAAACTGCTTTTAACAATAATATATATTTACCTAAGGGGTGAAATATCATTTGAAAATTGTTTGTTTTACTTATTATACAATATTAATATAAAATTATCACTGCCGGAGACAGAAGTATAATTAAACAAAGGTAATCAAATGAGATTATGCCTTAAATTAAATACTCCTCCATCATTGATTTTGTTAATTTTAGTCCATGAATGCAATTGTAACCGGTGCAACAAAGGGAATGGGCAGGGCCATTGTTATGGAACTCGCGGCAAATAATTATAATATCACATTTTGTGCCAGAGATGAAAAGGATGTTCAAGCCCTTCTGGATGAACTCAGGAAAAACTATTCCCATCAGCAGTTTTTTGGGATGCGGGCAGATATGGGAGAAAGATCAGATGTGAAGGAGTTTGCAGAGTTTGCTGAAAAGAGTTTAGGCCATGTGGATGTTCTTATAAATAATGCTGGTCTCTATATCCCATCCGGACTGATGGATGAGGATGAAAGATGTCTGGAAAGACAAATGCAGGTCAATGTTTTTGCTCCTCACTTTTTAAGCAAGTTCTTTGCCGCCAAAATGATCGGCCAGGGAAAGGGACATATCATAAACATCTGTTCAGTTGCAAGTTTAGAGCCTGTTACCAGAGCCGGTTCATACAGTATCAGTAAAACGGCACTGCTCGGACTTACGAAGGCTCTGAGGGAAGAGTTGAGGCCGGCAGGAGTAAAGGTAACCGCGGTTCTTCCCGGATCTACATTAACAGATTCGTGGTCAGGGACGAGCCTTCCGGCAGATTGGTTTATTTTATCTGAGGATATTGCCAAATCAATTATAAACTGTCTTCAAATGAGCCCCGGCGCAAATATTGATGAGATTATAATGAGGCCCCTTTATGGTAAAGTTTGATTTTGTATTTTTTTGTCTTCATTTACCGATTATTTAATGTGCTTTACCGAGAACTTAGGATAACCTACCTATTTGGTATTTAGAACCCGGGAATCAAGGCTTAGTTTTGATCTATCAATTAAAGAGAAAAGAGTAGTTGACATTAAAAAACTGAACTAATAAAATTAAAGAAATGGAAAAGAAACTTCAACGCATCGAGCAGGAAAAAATGATTGCAGGTGTATGTACCGGTCTCGCAGAATACTTCGATGTTGATGTAACCTGGATCAGGATCGCTTTTGTGGTAGCCGTTATGGCAGGGGCTTCAGGTATTCTGGCATATATCGTGTTATGGATCGCCGTTCCAAAAAGACCTTACCTGCCTGATTACAGTCAGTTTAATGTCGACTATAAAGTGTCCGAGCCTGTTAATGCAGCAAATCCTGCCTTCTTGCAAAAGAAAAAGGGGAGCGGAAATGGACGCCTAATCGCAGGTTCGATCTTTATATTTTTCGGATCATTTTTCCTCCTGAATGAATTTGACCTGATTCCTCACTGGGTGGAGTTTCACAACCTTTGGCCACTGATATTAATTGCAATGGGGCTTTATACCCTGGCAAGTGCAAAGAAGAAGGAACCCTGGAAAGAGGACTGGTCTCAGACCGAAGGCTTTAGCCAAAGTACAGCTCCAAATACAGAACAGGCTGCTAGCACGACAGAATCATCTGAATCTGCAGAAGATCAAAATACAAGTACTGACCCAAAGCAAAACTAAGCTACCATGAAAACCGAAAAAATAGTATGGGGTTTGATCCTCATTTTTACAGGAAGTATTTTCCTTCTTGAAAACTTTGACCTGATTGAGTTTTATTGGAGTTCAGTATGGCGGTTCTGGCCGGTAATATTTATCCTGATTGGTGCGAATATGCTCCTAAGCAGGTTTGGAAATAAATCCGCAGCTCCCTATATGATTGGTGCAATTACTATTCTTACTCTGGGGTTGATTGCCTATCAGGGTACCCGACCAGACAGAGGTAGAGGCTGGATGAATTTTAAATATGAAAATGATCATGATGAAGAGTACAGTTCAGGTGGTGCCAACACTACCTTTACCGAAACTTATGATGGTTCTACAAATGCACGTCTGAACATACAGGGTGGTGCCACCAGCTTCAGGCTTACTGATACTACTTCTAATTTGTTTGAAGCGAGTTTAAAGCAGCGATTTGGAAAATTTACACTGAATAAGACTGTGATTGATTCTATTGAAGTACTGAATTTCAGGATGCGCGACGGAAAGCAAAGCTGGAATCTGGATAAAATGGAGAACAACAAGACTCTCATTCAATTAAACAATGCACCAATTTGGGATATTAAAATTGAGATGGGAGCTGGTGAGGCAATTTTTGACCTGAGTAATTACAAAGTTAAAAAACTTGTATTTGAAGGAGGAGCGGCTTCTTTTGAGGCAAAGCTTGGTTCTGGCTTGCCATTGACTGAGGTTGAAGTTGAAACCGGAGTGGCAAATGTTGAGATAGAAGTCCCTGATGGTTCAGGCTGCAGGATTGATGTAGACAGTGGTTTATCGTCCAAAGATTTCATTGGTTTTATCAAGCAGGCAGACGGAACGTATGAAACCAGTAATTATGGTACTGCGCCCAATAAGATTAATATCAGTTTGAAAGGCGGACTATCTTCATTCGAAGTTAAAAAGTATTAAATATATTTGATGGAACATAGACTGTCATCCTGAATAGATTTCAGGATGACAGTTTTTTCCATATAAGAGATGAAGGATTATATTGTAGTTGTTAACGGGAAACCTACCGGACCCCATTCACCTGAGCAGTTAAAGGGGCTGAAGATTAAACCCGGAACCTTTGTGAAAACAGAGGATATGGACGACTATAAAGAAGCGCATGATGTTCCTGAATTATGCGAATTTCTTGGTATCAAAACTCATGTTCGGGAACCCCAGTATTTTGCTTCCCTGGATGTACGCCTCTTAGCAGTAATCATTGATTACTTTATTATTTTTGCCATTTATTGTGTTATCGCTACAATTGTAGTGCTTTTTATTGATGAGAAGCAATTGCGTATCATCGTTTCTGTTGCCGGACTGGCAGTCATCCCGATTTCAAAAATTATTTATAGCACCATTATGGAGTCTTCGGCCAGGCAGGGAACCTGGGGTAAGATATTAATGGGACTTAAAGTATCCGACGAGAAGGGAGCACCCATTGCTTTCAGTCGTTCTCTGGTCAGAAACTTATCCAAACTTATCAGTACTGCTACCATTGGATTTGGTTATATGATGGGTTTTTTTGACAAGAAGCAGCAATGCCTGCATGATAAAATTGCGGGGACACTGGTGATAAAGGATAGATTGATTTGAGGGGAAGGAAATAGGAAATAGGAAATAGGGAATAGGAAGTAGGAATATGATGACATCCATTTCCTATTTCCAATTCCCATGTTAACCTTCAATCCCTGTTAGTTGGTTTTTTCTTCAGGGGCATTTGATGCGAGCTGAAAAGATATTGGCATGGTATAGGCGACATTTACTGGCTCTCCCTTTAATATACCTGGTTTCCATTTGGGACTTTCTTTTACTACTCTTATGGCTTCCTCATCAGCTCCGGCACCAATGCCTCTAAGGACTTTGATATCTGTAATACTACCATTTTTAAGTACTGTAAAACTTAATATTACTCTACCGGTTATTTTGTTTTTTTTAGCTTCCTCCGGATACTTAAGAGCTGATTGAAGGTATTCTCCCCAGCCTTTCATGCCACCTGGAAACTCAGGCAGAACATCTACAGAAGCAAAATCCTTAATTACCTCTAGCGGAAATCCCTTTATTTCACGTGCTTGTGATATTCCCAATGCCGTAACAGAAATGGAACCTATGAAATAGTTTTTACCGGTTGATGGCAATGTCAGAGAATTATTTTCAATGCCTGTTAAATGGAAAGCGATAGCCAATGCATAGTCATTGTCCTCTGCCTCAACAGTTTCCTTGAATAAATCGAAAGTTCTAAGCACTTCATTATCTATGTCATTCTGTAAACCTTTTGCTATTTTTATATCAGAGATCTTCCCATTCTGAATTTTGAAATAGACGACCTCATAGCCGCTAATCTTTTCCTGCCTGGCAGATGCAGGATATCGCATGTTTCTAGTTAGATGCTTAAATAATTTGCTAAAATCTTCCTGTGTACTTTTTGTGGATGACTTGATTTCTGTTGCTTTATTTTCCAGAGAGGATTTTTTATTTAAGGTTTTATCTGCGGGTATTGTTACAGCAGGTATAAATTTATTAGCTATTGCTGGGCTAATTAGTTTCTCAGCTCCTGCAATCAGTTCAGTGTTTTTATTAGCAACACTTGCTGCTGAGAAGGTCAGCATTAAGGCAAAAAGTGGGGCAGAAAAACCATATTTCCAAAGTCCGGTTCTGCGTGATTTATTTTTATTTAACATGATTATTCGTCTTTTTAAAAGTGAATTATTAAAAAAATTATTACTTAACTGGTCGGGCTGAACTCCAAGGGTGTTACTGAACAGCAATAGGGCATAATCCGATTTACTAAGCATACCCGATGCGGCTTCTTCATCAGCAATGAATTCATGGATATGTCTGATCTCCTTTTTATACAGATAAACCACCGGGTTGAACCAGTTGATGATCGAGGTAAGTTCAATGAACAGAACATCCGCAGAATGCCATTCCCTCATGTGCACTTTTTCATGATCAATGATGATTCCTGATTCTGGCAATTCCCTGTCTACAACTATCGTGTTGAAAAATGAATAAGCAGCCCCCTTTTTGGGTTTGAGTTTGGAATTCAACAGCACCAGTCTGACTAAGAATCTTAACAATAGTATTGCCATCACAGCTGTATAAACCCATAAAATCAGATCTCCAATCGCCCAATTACTTGTTCCCTCATCTGCTACTACTACAACAGTTTCATAGATCATCCGAGTCGGAACGATAGTTTCCCTGAGTTTTTGAGTAATAAAAAGCTCCTGAAACCAGTTGGAATTGATGAATGGAATGATAAATGAAAGGAGTGTACTCGTATTCAGATAAATACGGTTCTGCCTGAAGAAAGTCTCGTTCTTCAGAACCAATGTATAGAATCCCATGAACAGGATCAGATACAGGTTTGTCTGTAAAAGATAATTCAGGATGTTCATTTTACTTGTTTTTTAGTTTTTCAATCAGTTTCATGATCTCATCTGCTTCCTTCAGGTCGAGTTTTTTCTCCTTTACAAAAAAGGAGAACATATTCTCTACCGAATTGTCGAAATATCCGCTAAGTAGTTTTTCGGTCGCAAAGCTTTTGTATTCTTCAATTCCGATGATGGGGAAGTACCTGTGACTTTTTCCGAAAGCCTCATGATCTATGAAGCCCTTGGTTTCCAGAATTCGGATAATTGTTGAAACGGTATTATAGGCCGGCTTCGGTTCGGGAAGCTGGTCTACAACATCTTTTACGAATCCTTTTTTCAAATCCCACAGAACCTGCATGATCTGCTCTTCTGCTTTTGTTAATTCCTTTATCTCCATATAATTTCCTTTAATGTCTGATATAATTAATTATACCTGATTCGAATCGGTAATATAAATGTATAACTAAATATTTAGTTATACAACTAATGTATTAGTTTTGATTTATAGAAAATGTATAAGTCATTGTAAATCAATCTAATAAATTCACCTAGCGGCTTAATAAAGAGTATGTTAAAAGCTTGTTTGATTGGAGTTTCCCGTTAAGTATTATCACTCGACTGATTGTGCTAGCGAGTAATTTCATTATTTAGATTGAATTTCCTTTTGGCTTTAAGCTTTCTGCTTTCAGCTTTAAGCCTTCTCTTGTTATTCTCTGAAAATTACATGAAATTGCTTTCAGGGAAACCTGTATAAAAATATCATTTATGAAAAGAAGAGAATTAATCAAAGGTCTTACTTTTCTGCCGCTGGCAGGAGCTATCGCCGGATCAACTGAAACAGCTATGGGGGCTGCAAATGAGTTCATCACACCTGTATTACCTGATGGTCCGCTTACACCCGGACCTCAAATATTTCAGTCGATTGGAGTTGAGCCGGTTATTAACTGCCGGGGTACCTTTACCATTATCGGTGGCTCAATTGAACTGCCTGAAGTCAGAGCAGCAATGGATTCAGCTTCGAGACATTTTGTACAGATGGATGAACTTGCGGATGCGGTAGGAAAGAGGCTTGCTGAATTAACCGGTGCAAAGTGGGGAATGGTGACGGCTGGTTGCGCGGCCGCTCTCAAGATGGCAACTGCAGCTTGCGTTGCCGGAGGAAATCCGGAGAAACTGCATCAAATCCCTGATCTGAGCGGATTAGATAAAACTGAGGTGATTATACCAGCGGGATCATTCAGCGCCTATGATTTTGCTATACAGAATATTGGGGTAAAGATCATCCGTGTTGAAACTATTGAAGAATTAAAAGATGCCCTGGGACCTAAGACTGCAATGATCAAACTCAGTGGTGGGAATCTGGTTCCCGGACCAATGAGCCTGGAAGTAATTGCTGCAATCGCTAAACCTTTAAATATTCCGATTCTGGCAGATGCCGCAGCCGAAATTCTGACCATTCCGAATGTTCATCTGAAGAACGGTGCAACAATGGTTGCATATAGTGGTGGAAAAGCAATATGCGGTCCGCAATGTGCCGGACTCCTGCTTGGCCCTAAAAATATCCTGATGTCGGCATGGCAGGCAAGCTCACCGCATCATGGTCCGGGCCGCGATAACAAAGTTGGTCGTGAAGAGACCCTTGGTATGCTTGCAGCAGTAGAAACCTGGGTGAAAATGGATCATGCTGCACGTGAGAAGAACTGGATGACCTGGGTGAATGCTATTGCCAAAAGAGTTTCAGGAATTGAAAGCATAAAAACCACCATCCGTGAGCCTGAAGGAATTAATAATCGCAGTGCTTCATTAAGCATTTCATGGGATCCTGAGAAACTTCATTTGAGCAGTGCAGAACTGATTCAGGAGCTAATCAGTTCTAAACCCAGAATTACTGTGGGTGGAGGAAGAAGCACAGATCCGGGAATGGCCTCTATTTCAATTAATGCATCGCAAATGCAGCCTGGTCAGGATAAGATTGTTGGAGATAAAATCTTTGAACTGCTTTCAAAGAAGCGAAGCCCGAAAGTTGAAACAGCAATGAAAGCGCCAGGTTCAAAAATTGGTGGTCGCTGGGATCTCGAAATAGATTATTTCAGCAGCAAAAGTGATCATATACTTTATCTTGAACAGGATGGAAACTGGCTCAAAGGGATCCATAAAACCGACTTTTCTGTACGTGAAATTTCCGGAAGTATCGAAGGGAATGAAGTGAAATTCCTGAGTCCGGGGCGCAGACCGGCGGTCAGTTATACTTTTGCCGGCACCATCAGCGGAGATACTATTACAGGTAAGATTGATATGGGAGAATTTCTGCCGGCAAACTTTTCAGGTAAGAAAAATACGAAAGACCCAGATAGAATTCCAATTGTTTTTCCTGAAGGAAGACCGATGGGGAATTGAGGATATCTGTTTTCTGTTACCAGTTATCTGTTGCCTGGCATCAGTAATTGCTAGGAGCAGATATAGTTATCAAATGGAATTTCCATTTAGCTTTTAGCTTTCTGCTTTTGGCTTTAAGCTTTCTGCTTTAAGCATTAAAGTTGCAAAATAGCTTGAAGCTTAGTTTCCAGCTTTGCAGGATCATTCATGTATTTCGCCAGGTTGAACAACTTCACATTTCGGAACTCTACCGGGTGACTTTCGCTTTGAAGGGAGATGTATCCTTCTTTTAAAGCTTTTCCATCAACCTTAACCGCAGGGTCGAAATTTGAAACACTTCCACCACCAATTTGTGGTTTGGTATATTTGAAGACCTCTTTGCCTTCGAGGCGATGACTTACTAATGAGTCGCCCAAAACTACAATCTCTGCCCTTACCCATTGGTCGCCATGATAGGTTTTTGATGATGAGCTAACACAATGCGTAGTGAACAGTTTCCCGTCAAGGAATACATTTGTTCCGGGAGTACATAGATTCAAGGTAGTTCTTTCATCTTTACCGTTTCCGCCTAAAAACTGGGTTTCGAGTGAGATTGGGAAATCCTGATTCAGACCCATACTTTCTGGCGATTGCCCGTGCAGCATTGCTCCGCTGTTACGGATAGCCCATCCCGGTCCGCCAGGGATCTGATCACCTGTGAAGCGGTATTCTACCACCAGAACATAGGCTGAATATGGTTTTTTATAAAATATATGTCCGTATCGGTCTTTCCATTCTGAATAGCCATCGTATGAAACCTTCATTACTCCGTTTTCCACACGAAAGGTATTGGCATAATTATCATTCAATGGGTGGCCATTGATCTTCACTTTCCAGTCTTTCAGGTCTTTGCCATTGAATAGACTGGTCCAGCCTTTTTGTGCAAAACCTGAATTAGTGATAATTCCGAGGAAGAAGATTAAAACTATTTTTTTCATCTGTCTATTTATTGTTTTTTAATGGTGATGAAGCGATCATGATTTAATAATCATACCTCTGCGGATTTTGGCTAAATCATGATGGTTTCATAAAAATTGTATTACCTGTGGTACACCTGGGCCCTGTGCTTGCCCTGTGGTTGGTGTTAACACCAACCACTCTATCACCAACCAATCTTTTACTAAGCACATGAGAGCTAAGATAGTGAAATTAGGGTAGTCGCAGCAAGGATTTAAGTGGTCGGTGAGAACACCGACCACAGGAAAAATTAGACTACCTTGTATCTATTACGATTTCAGCATAAACTCCGCGACAGTCCATTTCAAACTCTAAATCTTGTACTGGAGGACGATTGTAATGCCAGTCAATACCACTTAATGCTGCGCCACGCTTTACAATTTCGTTGACCATTATGTGGTGAATGTTATGGACAGTATACAACTGTGTTGCAGTAGAATCTGCCCAGGTAAAGCCAAGACCAGCCATCCGGCGTTCCATCTCATTAAGCACCCAGCGTCCCTTTTTCATTAAGCCCTCCTGGGATATGTCACCCAGACTAATACTGTGAGTACGATAATCACTCATACCCTCTGGAGCTTCAGCACTACCAGCGATTACAAAAGAGGGTTTTGCCTTAGCATCAGGCATTGTGTAAGTAAATGCATGAATACTCGGACTCAATGGTTTATTCAACTCTGGAATGACATTTGAGCGAGCTATGGGATTGTCACCACCCTCCTCGTAAATACCCCACTCTTTTAAAGTACCTATATAAATGTTATTAAAGTCAGCAAAGCCTTGTTCGGTAAATGGCTCGGGTGAACGTAATTCGCAGGCTCCAAATGCAGCGAGCGGTCGACCTAAAGTGTTGAGATGTTGTTGGATGCGTATGAAGCCCTCTTTTAGTGGCAGCGGCCGACTGAATCGTACACGTTCTAATCTATAACCATCCAGTGCTCTTATACCTGCAGAATACTGCCTTACACCCCGAAGATAACGATATGATCCAGGTTCAAAAATTTTTGTTTCAGACATGTTTATTTACTTATTTTTTTTTCTAAAATACTGCAAAAAATTTTGGAAATTCAATAAGGGGAACTGCTGATTACTATAGCCCTGTGGTTGGTGTTATCACCAACCAATATTACACCAAGCAACTGAGACCTAACATAACAAAATTAAGGTCCAGTGGTCGGTGAGAACACCGACCACTGGACCAAGAAAATAGAGTCTTAACGCAGGGATTACTTACACTGCATCAGAGAGGGACGAGAACGTAAAGTCCCTGATCTTCATCGGAGGTATCAATGCATTTATATTTGATTCACCACTTACTGTCCTTTCAGGTTTACCCAGTGCTTCCAGATTGTTGAGCATGATGATCGGACTTTCATTGAATCTGAAATTCTTCACAGGGAATTTGATCTCCCCATTCTCTATGTAAAAAGTACCATCACGTGTTAGTCCGGTTAACAAAACAGTTTGAGGATCTACGCTGCGGATATACCATAAACGGGTAACCAGAATGCCCTTTTCTGTACCCTTAATCAGATCTTCCAGAGATTGATCTGTTCCTGCCATAATTACGGCATCAGGCTGTGGAATGGCTTTTATACCTTTCTTTTGTGCCCAGTAGCGCGAATAGAATAGGTTTTTCATCACACCGTTTTCGATCCAGTTTATTTTTTCCTGCAGTCTTCCATCGCCACCCCAGGTACTGGTTGGCATTTCAGGATGGAAAGGATCTGAATAAATATTTACGCGCTCATCAACCAATTTCTCACCCAGTTTGGTCAGTCCGCCAGGTTTGCTCATAAAACTTCTTCCTTCATCCGCCTGACGGCCATCCATCCCGAAGAACAGATTTTCAAGCAAGACCAGTGCAGCTGCAGGTTCAAGAATTACAGTGTACTTACCCGGTTCAAGAGCTCTGGCAGATGCAGAACCAGCTGCTTTCATAGCTGCTGATGCAGTTGCCTTTTTTACGTCCAGTTTGCTGAAATCATTGTACGATTTGGTGGCATAGCCTGAACCTTTTCCATCTTCTGTGCGCAAAGTCACATTGAAACTAACACCTGTGGAGGTATTGTAGGCAAACAAACCTTTTGAATTCATCATTGCAGCATAAGAGGTGTTGTTCTCCAGGAATCCTGCAGCATTGAGTTTATTATCCTTTGAGATCTGCAAACTGGCTGCCACAGCATCTGCACGTTCTTTAGGACCCATATTCGCGGTTGCCTGTACAAATGTTGGGGATGTAGGATAGGTTTGCGGTCCCAGAAAGGATACAAATTCCGGATTTTCGGGAGCAAGCATCGCTGTTTCTTCAGCCCTTTGCACCACTTTTTTCAGGGATTCATCATCAAACTCATTGATGGTGGCTACGCCTAGTTTTTTTCCAAAGGCTGAGGATACGACCAGGGTATTCTGGCTGATTCCTCCGCTTGTAGAAACCGAATTGCGGGCATAACGTATATTTCCGGCATCAGAACCATTGAGGTTTACCTCACATTCATCTGCTTTGGAATAGCTGAGCACTTTCTTTAATAAAGCCTGTGCCTCTTCTTTACTTAGTATTGACATGATCTTATCCTCAGATTTTTCTAGCTGTATTAATTACATTAACTCCATTAAAGCGTGTGGTTGCACAACCGTGCGATACTGCACTGGTTTGCATCGGTTGTCCCTTTCCATCAAAGAATGAACCGCCCAGACGATAATCGCTTTCATCACACATATCACTGCAGGCGTTCCAGAACTCCTGGGTATTGGCCTGATAGGCAACATCCTTAAGCATTCCGGCAATTTTTCCCTCCTTAATTTCGTAATAAAGCTGTCCGCCGAACTGGAAATTATAACGCTGCTGGTCGATGGAGAATGAGCCATCACCGATGATGTAAATCCCTTTTTCGACGTTTTTGATCAGATCATCAATGCTTTTCTTTTGTTTGCCTGGCATCAGAGATACATTAGGCATACGCTGGAACTGAACACTGCTCCAGTTATCGGCATAACAACATCCCTGCGATTCATTCAGGCCAACTATATGAGCCTGATCGCGAATAGCCTGGTAATTAACCAGTACACCATCTTTAATGATATCCCATTTTTTGGTACCTACCCCTTCATCGTCATAACCGACGGCACCAAGAGATCCCGGCTGGGTTTTATCTCCCTGGATATTGACAAGCTCACTGCCGTATTTGAAATTCTTAGATTGCCATTTATCGAGGGTAAGGAAACTGGTCCCTGCGAAATTTGCTTCGTAACCCAGTACACGATCCAGTTCTGTTGGGTGCCCTGAAGATTCATGAATAGTTAACCAAAGGTGTGAAGGATCGAGAAC
This sequence comes from Sphingobacteriales bacterium 16-39-50, assembly GCA_002257025.1. Lineage (GTDB taxonomy): Bacteria > Bacteroidota > Bacteroidia > Sphingobacteriales > Sphingobacteriaceae > Daejeonella. The sequence continues at coordinate 117,429 of NCHA01000010.1, forward strand.
AAGATCATATTTTCCTGCTTCAACCGACTTAGCTGTGATTTTTTGTCCAACCTGCTCTGCTGCAGATTTAGCATCTTCCAGCATATCATAGCGACCTTTATACAGGGTTGTAATGCCCTTTATTTTATGTTCCGGACCAGCCTGCAGGTATTCATAACCCATTCCCATTGGTGCACTCAATGCATTTCGGGTTTCGAATTTGCCTGATTTCGCATCTATCTTGGTAAGGAAAAACGTTGGCCAGATCCTGTGTACATCCTGATCGATATAAGAACCATCAGTTGAGGCAAAATATTTCTGTTCATTCACAAGGAACAAGATCGAATTAGCATAATTTGCTCCGCCTTTCAAAGCAGCATCGTTCACAGAAAGCAAAAGATCTACCTTTTCCTTCATCGGCACTTCAAAGGCATTCTTCTCTATCGGGGCTTTCCAGCTTACCTCTCCATAACCCTTTTGAGGAGCCAGCTGAACAGGTTCTGTTAGCAAACGTGAGTTTTCTTTGGCAATGGCAACAGCAAGTTCTGCAGCTTTGGCAATGCTGTCGGTATCCATTTTGTCGGTTGCGGCAAAACCCCAACTGCCATTAGCAATTACCCTGACACCCATACCGTAGCTTTCGGTGTTCACAATGTTCTGAACCTTATCTTCACGGGTTACGACAAACTGGTTTAGATATCGCCCGATGCGGACATCGGTATAGGTTGCACCACGTGATCTTGCGGCATTCAGCGCTACATCGGCCATCCGCTTTTTCAATGCCGGATCGATCCGGTCTAATGCGGCATCCAGAGGGACATCGTTGCCCCAAACCGGAATTGAGGGCATCATGGCTGCAGAAGCACCCATACCCGTCAGGTAAATAAAATCTCTTCTTTTCATCTAATTGGTTAGTTTAGGAATACCGCTTTGAGGGTAAAGACACCGTCAGAAGCGGATTGGATTAGAATAAATATATAAATAATTTATGCTAAGGCTTTATTACTATTAGACATAAAGTAGTGTAAAAAGTTACATCCCTGAGATTCGGTTCTTTTTAAGAATCTGTAAAATCATTTGAAAAATTTATTCAAAAAAAATCGCATCCTGATTTTAATATCCGATGCGATCTTATTTGTCATCCTAATTTATAGTTATCTGTTATCTGTTGTCAGTTATCTGTGATATAGTACTAAATGTCAAATTTAGCAGTCATATTAATTGTCAACTGTCAACTGTCAATTGTCCATTGTCAACTGTCAATTGATTTAAATTTTCCTCCCCGTATTAATCACATTCACCCCTTTAAACAAGGTTGTTGAACAGCCATGCGATACCGCACTCACCTGGCTTGGTTGTCCTTTTCCATCAAAAAAGGATCCGCCTGTGCGATAATCTTTCTCATCACAAATTGCTGAACAGGCATTCCAGAATTCCTGAGTATTTGCCTGATAAGCAACATCCTTCAATAATCCGCCGATCTTGCCGTCTTTGATCTCAAAGCAAAGCTGTCCGCTGAACTGGAAGTTATATCGTTGCTGGTCGATGGAGTAGGAGTTACGTCCAAAAATGTAAATTCCTTTCTCAACGTTTTTGATCATGTCCGCCGGACTGAGTGCCGCCTTGCCTGGTTTCAAGGAAACATTAGGCATGCGCTGGAATTGTACACTACTCCAACTGTCTGCATAACAACATCCCTGTGATTCGGGCAGGCCTAAAATATGTGCCTGATCGCGGATAGTCTGGTAGTTAACCAGGATCCCGTCTTTAATGATATCCCAGTTTTTACATTTCACACCTTCATCATCGTAACCAACTGCCGCTAATGAGCCTTTCTGAGTCTTATCGGCCTCGAAGTTGACGATCTTACTTCCGAAGTTGAACTTCTTGCTTTCCCATTTATCCAGGGTCAGGAAGCTTGTTCCGGCATAATTGGCTTCGTAGCCCAAAACACGGTCGAGTTCTGATGGATGACCCACTGATTCGTGTATGGTCAGAAACAAATTGGTAGGATCGATCACCAGATCGTATTTTCCTGCTTCTACAGGTTTGGATCCCAGCTTTTCATCCACATGCCGGGTTGCGGTTGTCACATCCTCCAGCATATTGTAGCGATTCTTGTAGATCGTAAATAATCCGTCGATCTCTTCCTCTTTCTTCGGGATCAGGTATTCATAACCCATACCCATTGGAGAACTGAGCGAATTCCGGGTTTCAAATTTCCCTGATTTAGGATCTATTTTAGTCACCGTGAAAGTTGGCCAGAGCCGGTGTACATCCTGATCAATGTATGAACCCTCGGTAGAAGCAAAGTACTTCTGCTCATTCACCAGAAAAAGGGATGAATTGATGTAATTGGCACCACCTTTCATGGCGGCATCATTCACTGCAAGCAAAAGTTCCGTTTTTTCTTTGATCGGAATCTCAAAGGCATTTTTCTCAATCGGAGTTTTCCAGCTGACTTCGCCATAACCCCTTTGTGGGGCAAGTTTTACCGGCTCGGTAAGTAGCTTTGAATTCACTTTTGCAATCTGAACCGCTGTTGCTGCAGCACGTGCAATATTGTCTTCAGTTAACTGATCAATGGAGGCAAAACCCCAGCTACCATTGGCAATAACCCGGATTCCCATACCATAGGATTCGGTATTGCTGATATTCTCGACCCGGTTTTCGCGGGTAGTTAGGAACTGATTCAGGTATCTTCCAATCCTGACATCTGCATAAGTTGCGCCTTTTGATCTTGCAGCATTCAATGCTACATCAGCAAGCCGCTTTTTTAATGCAGTTTCGATCGGCATCAATGCTTCTTCCAGGGCGATATCCCGACCAATTACTGGCACCGATTGCAGCATGGAAGCTCCGACGCCAATTCCTGATAGATATAGAAAATCTCTTCTTCTCAAAATGATAATTTATTAATTATGAGTTAAATATTGTAATGATTTTAAACTGCATCAGAAAGGGAAGAGAAGGTAAAGTCCCTGATCTTCATTGGTGGAACGATCATATTACCATTTCGTTCAGCTTTCCCAAGAGCCTCCACATTATTCAGCATAATGATCGGACTCTCATTGAATCTGAAGTTTTTGATCGGGAACATAATTTTTCCGTTTTCGATATAAAAAGTACCGTCTCTTGTTAATCCTGTTAGTAGTAATGTTTGAGGATCTACACTTCGGATATACCAGAAACGGGTTACCAGAATTCCTTTTTCAGTACCCTTAATCAGGTCTTCCAATGATGAGTTTCCACCTTCCATGATGATTCTACCGGCACCTGGGATTGCTTTTACACCCTTCTTTTGTGCCCAGAAACGTGAATAACTCAGATTTTTTACCACACCTTTTTCTACCCAGCTGGTTCTTTCAACTGGAAGGCCATCACCATTCCAGGTTGCTCCGGGAAGTTCAGGATTAAAAGGATCTGAATAAATATTGACCTGCTCATTAAAGAGTTGCTCACCCAAACGGGTTCCGCCACCTTTTTTGCTCATAAAGCTTCGTCCTTCTTCGGCACCACGTGCATCAAAGCCCCTGACCAGGTTGGAAAGCATGTCACTTGCAGCCAGCGGTTCCAGAATAACTGTATATTTTCCGGGTTCTATGGCTCTTGCACCTGCTGAGCCATTGGCTTTGCCTGCAGCAATTTTAGTTAGTGCCAGCGTATCCAGTTTTGAGATATCATTAAAGCTATTGCTAACATAGCCTGAGCCTGTACCTGCCTGATTTCTGGTGGTTACAGAAAATGATACATCTGTATCCTTGTTATAAGCATAAAGTCCCTTGGAATTCATGATCGCCCGGAAGCTGGTAGTGTTTTCAAGGAATCCGGCAGCTTCAAGATTTGCCGCTTTGGCTACCTCCAGACTTTTTCTGACAGCTTCAGCCCTGATATCAGGATTGACCGCAGCAGTTGCCGGATTAAAAGTGATGGACTCGGCAAAGGTTTTTGGTCCTTCAAGTGAAACATATTCAGGGTTTGCCGGTGCCAGCTGAGCCAGTTCTTCAGATCTTCTGACAACTTTTTCAAGTGAGGCATCATCAAATTCATTGATCGTTGCTGAACCGGTTTTTTTGCCGAATGTAGAACTGATCGCCAGTCCCATAGAACTCATATCGCCTGCAGTTGAAACCGCATTACGTGCATAACGGATGTTACCGCCCTCGCTGCCGTTCAGGCTAACTTCACACTCATCTGCTTTCGAAAAGCTCAATGCTTTTTTCAGAATTGCCTGAGCTTCTTCTTTACTTAATATGCCCATATCTTATATTTTTCTTGCTGTGTTTATAACATTAACTCCATTAAATCGTGTGGTTGAACAACCGTGTGAAACTGCATTCGATTGGCTTGGCTGACCCTTGCCATCATTGAAAGCCCCACCCAGACGGTAGTCACTTTCATCGCAAACTGCTCCGCAGGCATTCCAGAATTCCTGGGTATTCGACTGATAAGCCACATCCTTAAGCATTCCAACGATCTTACCTTCCTTGATCTCGTAGAACATCTGTCCGCCGAACTGAAAATTATAGCGCTGCTGATCAATTGAGAAAGATCCATCACCGATGATATAAACACCCTTTTCTACATTTTTGATCATGTCGTCTACACTCAGTTTCGCTTTTCCAGGTTGTAAAGAAATATTCGGCATCCTTTGGAACTGTACATCCTGCCAGCTTTGGGCATAGGAGCATCCCTGTGATTCATTTAATCCGATCATATGTGCCTGATCACGGGTAGCCTGAAAATTGACCAGAATACCATCTTTCACAATATCCCATTTTTTACATGCGACACCTTCATCATCGTAACCAACAGCACCCAATGAACCTTTTTGGGTCTTATCAGCCACAACATTGACCAGTTTATTTCCGAAGTTGAATTTTTTGGAATTCATTCTTTCCAGACTTAAGAAACTGGTTCCGGCATAGTTAGCTTCATATCCAAGAACACGATCAAGCTCGGTAGGATGACCGACAGATTCATGTATGGTTAGCCATAGGTGGGAAGGATCAAGAACCATGTCATACTTGCCGGGTTCAACCGATTTGGCCTTCATTTTCTCATCCACATTTGCTGTGGCAGCCTTTATATCTTCCAATATGTCATACCGATCTTTGTATCGGGTTACAATTCCTCTGACTTTACTGCTTTCTTTAGGTTCAAGATACTCATAACCCATACCCATTGGGGTACTTAAGGAGCGGATGGTATCGAATTTTCCGCTACTGCGGTCGATCTTAGTCACAGTGAAGTTCGGATAGATCCGGTGGATATCCTGATCAATATAGGAACCATCTGTAGAAGCAAAATATTTCTGCTCGTTTACAGCAAATATTACCGAATTAACAAAGCTTGCACCGCCCTGCATTGCAATGGCATTGGTACTAAGCAGCAAGTCAACTTTTTCCTTTACCGGAACTTCAAAAGCATTCCTCTCGATCGGAGATTTCCAGCTAACCTCACCATAGCCTTTTTGCGGGGCAAGTCTCACAGGCTCTCCCTGAATTTTGGCGTTTGCTTTTGCAACTGCCACAGCTCTTTCAGCAAGTTTGGCAATATCTTCCTTTTCGACATTGTTTGATGAGGCAAAGCCCCAGCAGCCATCAGCAATAACGCGGATTCCTACTCCGTACGACTCGGTATTTGCCACTCCCTGCACCCGGTTTTCGCGGGTGGCAACGAACTGGTTCAAATACCTTCCAATGCGGATATCAGCATAGCTGGCACCCTTTGAACGTACAGCATTCAATGCCACATCGGCTAATGCTTTTTTAATTCTGACATCCATGCCATCCAAAGCTTGCTCCGGATCAATTGGATTACCCATGAGCGAAAGTCCGGGAAGCATAAATGCACCGGCTCCCATTCCACTCAGGTAGAGAAATTCACTTCTTTTCAATACGTTATCCTCCTGTTAATTGGTTAGTAGAGTTGTCCCGAACCAGATCCGGGATTTTTAATTTTTTGAAGTTAAAACTTTTTTGCTTCAAGCCATAAATATGTACAAGAAAGTAAAAATAATATGAAGAAATAGACTGGCGGGACTTCCTCACGGTAATATCTTACTGAAATATTTTGTTCATTGCTTTCTGTAAAGGATTCTTCTGAGAATTTTCTATTATTTTTTATTTTTTCTACTGCATGTACGGATGCCCAGTCATTTTTATTGAATACATAAAACCAGCTTTGAACTGAGTCAGGAGAATTGCCGGTCTCAAGCAATTGCCAGCCTGTTTTCTGGGGCCAGTAAGGGGCAGTCCATTGGAATCCCAGAACCGGATTCTGTTCGAATTTTAACAATTCAGCCTCTGAACGGGCAACAGGAATAGAATCAGAGCCAGTTTCTATAATGATTGATGTCTCCTGATTAAGTGCCGGTAAGGGATCTTTTAATGCCCAAACTGAACTTAATTCTTTCTTCCTTGCAACATTCCCGATAAGTTCTGACCAATAAGAAGAGTAGGATTTGAGATCATTCCCAAGTATCCAGGTATAGGTATCAGTAATACTGCTGAGCAGAATTCTGCCTCTGCCGGATAATTTGCTGCTTACTATAATGTTAGCTTTATCATCCATTACCAGCGCCTGATTCCCATCTTTTGGAAGTATTCTGAATGAGCCTGATAATCCTAAGCTCATTTTTTTTGTATTGTAATCATCCCAACTCAGACTGATCGTTTTTTCATCTGCACGAACTAAAGCTTTGGTTTCGAAAATTCTATTGAAAAATCCTTCAGCTTCAGGGATGCTGTCAGCAATCATGATGAGACCCATTCCATTGCTCAGTTGATTTTGTATGGCCTGATTTTCTGCACGACTCAGGGCCGATAATTCATTCGGATCACTAATTAAAACATCGAAATTTTCAAGAACGGAAGGTGTAATGCGATCCAGATTGATCCTTGTACTATTTAAAAATTCGGTACTGAATTTACTTTTGCTGATTGCCGAACGAACAGCGATAGAATATTGATTTTCAAATAACCAGTTCTTCAGAAATTTATTCTCGAAATCAGGAGAGGAGGATAGAATGAGAACCTTCAATGGAGCCTGAACTTGTACGAATACCGGTACATTTTCATTCAGGATGCTGTCTTTTTCAGTAATGCCGATCAAGGCATAAACTGCTTTGTCAAGATGTTTTGGAATAGTTTGTAACTGAAAATTCTCAGACTTGCCGGCAGGAATGTTCACTGAATCTAAATTCGTTCCCAGACCATTTAGTATCAGTTTTACCGGTTTATCACTGCTGTTCCGGTAATTCCCACTCAGTACAAGCCGCTCTCCTGATTTGATAGTTTTGTTCCAATGAACAGACTGCAATCCTGAAGGCAAGGGAGAAAGATGGAAAACCAGATTCTTATCCTGTATCGATTCTAATTCCTGGTCCGCAAGTCCGTACCCAAGAATGTGAAACTTAGATAACTGCTGATTCATAGCCAAAAAGCCCGCCAGATCCGGTATCAGTTCGACAGATTTATTACCCTTAGCTACCGCAGGATTTGTAGTGAAGACTGGTATATTTTTAAATTTATCAAGACTGTCTTTTTGAAATCCTTCAGTGATTAAAACGATGGTATTTTCATCCTTTGGCTCGGCTTTCTTCTGATAAGTAATGGGTATTGCGATGAAGATCAGTGCAATAACAGCAAGGCAACTTGCAGCAACCCTGAGGATCAGGTTGGCTTTATTCTTACGCTGTATTTCTTTCAGCAGAAGAAATCCAAGCAGAACAAGTGTTAATATGATGATATAGCTGTTCTCCATTTTAAGGCCTGTTCCTATTTAAGTTATTGAAATAGTCCTTAGAAAGGGCCGATCCCGGTCCGGTACTTTTAGCCTGTGGTACTTTCATCTCTTCCCTGATCATTTTCTGATAGGCAGCTTCAACACTAAGAATATCTGCTAGTTTAGCTTTACTATCGCTATTCATGATTCTCCTTAAGGCGGTCAGGGCAGTCAGAAATTCTGCTGGTTCTGCAGCGGCCTTTTCAGCCAGTAAAGTTCCTGAATCTTTCAGGATTGTACTTTCCTGAGCACTCAGTCTGTCCCCATTTTTTAAACGTGCAAGAACTGCAGTAGCTCTTTTTACTGAGTTTTGCCGGTCTTCGGTCTTTGTTGATTTCCGTTCAGCCAAGGGCTGGGTAATTTTATCAAGTTCGCCGCTAAGCCTCTTTTCTGCCTTAATTTGAGGAGCTTTGAATGCTGTTTTAGCGACATAGACCCTTGATTTTTGCTGCAGATCTTTCAGCAGGCGAAGGGCTTTATATTCAAAAGGCAGTGCCTCTTCAGGTTTATATGTACGCAATCGTAATTCAGCACTCCACATCTCTGCCAGAGTAGCTTTGAGCTGTGCTTTCAATTCAGGCTCAAAGAAGGTTGCATCTTCAGCGATATCATGTTTATGGGCATAGCCATCCAGCATTTTTTCGGCATTTCCAAAATTAGCGGCTTCATTTTCTGCATGATCTTCATGTTCCTCTCCAATTTCTTCGTCTGTTTCTTCGCCAAGAAATTTACCATAACGCATACGCAAAAGTTTTTGGTCAATCCCCAGGTTATTGCTGCGGTTCTTAAACTCTGTTTCACTGATCTGCTTTCTTTCTTTGGTCAGCTTTTCAGTATCAATGATGATCTGCCGCTGACTTCTGAAATATTCAGGAACCAGATTTACTCCAGAAAGCATACCATCCATACTCATCAATTGAGCCGTATCCTGAATGGTGACGATGTAAACATCCGAACGGCTTTCCTGCCTCCGGCTATCTTTTGCATTGATGAAAAAATATAATTCATCGCCGGGAGCCATTCCCAAAGCCTCAAGATCCAGTGTTTTCTTAAACTGATGTTGCCGGTCGCCACCAAATGATGCGGTAAGACTGATTTTTTGATCTTTAAACTGTACGCCTTCACCTTTTCCACGGCTTATGGTTGCTGAAATAAATGCATCTATAATCCCATAATCATCATTGATCTGCACACTTAATAAAGTCTTTTTAGGCTCACCGATGTCGATACTGCTGTATTGCGCCGGACTGATAATCCTGATTACAGCAGGCTGATCTTTGATCATTTCAAGTTTGTAGAGTTCTGAAAGTTTACCATCCATTTTCAGCTGGTAAAATCCGGAGCTGTCTATTTTTTTATTGAATGCCCATCTTGTCTTTTCACTGTTCAGTACACGCAGACTCATGCTTTGCTTATCATTGAAAATGAATTCCAGACTTTTAACCGGCTGATCAGTCTCAATTTCCCAGCTTAGTATTGAACCTTCTTCAAGCTTTGCTGAAAATTGTTTTTGTGTTCTTGATGACATTTTGGTGTATGCCGGCGGACTTATCTTCAGGCTTAGCGATTCGATGTCGGGGAGCTGGGTTTCTTTTAGCTCAGGCTGATCTGAGCTTTTCCCCGCTATCTGAGTGAGGTCGATTTTGTTTAGCATGTCAAACCTGCTTAGTATCAATGAAATGATCAGGGAAGCGACAAAGATCAAAGCAGAGATCTTCAGACGGCGATAGATTGAAGCCGGGGCTTCAACAGTACTAAATTCGGGTTCAATTTTCCTGATTTGAAGTTTTTCCAGCGTGTTGAGGGTATTTTCTGATTTCAGAAACAAATCTGAACTTTCTTCGAGCTGAGGATAACTTTGATTCAGCAGCCGGCTAACTTCATTCAGGCTAAGATTCAAAATTCCTGATCTCAGCACCAATCCGGTCAGCAGGGGAATAAAAATTCCCGGAATCCACCAGAAAGAAACTTGTGCAAATTCAGACCAGACGAAGAAGTTAAGGACAGCAATCGATGCGGCAACTAAAATCGCTGAAAGCAGCAATGAACTGATCCAGAGCTTCCTGATTTTATTGATATATCTTTTTCCCTCCATATTCCCCATCTCAGTTTAAATTTTTTCTGAATGAAAGCCAGCGTTCGGCAAGAAAGAGGAGCATCAGACTTATCCAGAAGACATGTTTAAGATCTGATTCAGCATTTTTTAAAACAGTTCCTGAAATAATTTGTGCCTTTGCAGGCATAATCAATGATTCAGTAAGCGATCTTCGGTCATTAAGTTCAAATGATTGGTTCCGTAAATCTGGAATTATAAGTGGTATTAGAATTTTTGCAAAATCTTCATTCCAAACCAGTCCGTTCCATTCCGGGTTGAAGCGGGAATAAAAATGGTAAAGCTTTACTCTATTTGTGATTTCCAGATCGAGTAATGGCTGCCCGAATCCATCTTCCCAGACCGCATAATTATTTTTTGAACGTTCAGCTATGGGAATCCTTTTTCGCAGTGCGATTTCTTCTTTTTGCAATGAGTGTTCAGGCAATACGATCAGGCTGTTTACTTCCTCAGTTTTACCCCTCTCATAAATAAACAGAGTGGAACCTGCCCTGAGGTTCCTGATTTGAGATTCAGGGGGCATTTTTTCAGAAAGCCAGAATACTATGTTTTGAGATCCATTTATTGCTCCTGAACTGACCTGACTTAATTCGATCTTTCTTTGAGTATATTTTTGGATTGCTCTAATCGCCGCATTCAGGTACTCTGCATCTTTTTTGAAATTATCAGCATAGACAGCAATCCGGATTGTAGAAGTGTCGATGCGCACAGGCTTTTGCTCTGATGCAGAAGTATTTTTAAAGCTTAGACTCGTGTTGCCATCCTGAATATCTATCGTAAATGCTGCGTTTCTGTTAGACGGGTCAATATTTACAGGAATCTTCTTTAGACCTTTTGGTTCAGTTTGAGCTATAATTGCCCTGATGGAGTCATTAGTAAACCAGGCACTTTCTATCCATTTGGTGCTGGAATCCTTAGGGATATACGTTTTCCACTTGAGCTTTGTGACAATTTCAGGGCGCTCTCCCTTAAAGCGATTAAGCCGGTTTGCTGTGAAAATATAGGCCTCTTTGCCGGATGGGATTTCCTGATCCAGCATTCTGAGAAGCGACCAGTAGGAAAGCTGAGCATCAGTACTGTCTCTGATGATTTCGGAATCCTTAAGTTTATTAAGATCCTCCGGTTTAAATCCTGCTTCAAATAAATGGAGGTCATAACCTGCCTGATCCAGGGAGTCTATTTCCTTTTGAAAATTAGAATAGGTTTCTGTGAAATTTTCTTTTTCAATCAGAATCCAGCCCCCTTTCTGGTCCGGACCATTTGGACTAATCCACACAGGTTCTGCCAGTAAAATTGAAACAATTATTATCAGAAGGCAACGTAATAATAAAAGAAGTAAATCCAGTAGGCGCAGACTGCGGGCATTCTGCCTGGAACTTTCTCCGAGCAGGCTTATACTTCCGATTTTTAGTGTTTTTCCCTTCTTAACATTCCATAAATGGATCAGCAATGGAATGGTTATTCCACTGATTCCAAAAAGCCATATGGGGTTAAGGAGCTGGAACATTTAGGCTCTTAATTTATTTCTTTGATTTAAAAAATCACGCAGGGCCTGATCCAGAGGCTGGTCCATGCTGATCAGTCTGTAATTAATCTGCCTGTCGAGCAAATCCATTCTTAATTTGGAAAGGTGTTTTTCCAGGTTCTCCTGGTAGGCATTTTTAGAAGTAGTTGCATCAATTTTAACGGTCTCACCGGTTTCGAGATCCTCAACTGCAGTGTAACCTTTGTAATCCAGATCGAGTTCATTTTTCCCCATCAGATGGAAAACAATAAGTTCGTTTTTCAATGCCGAAAGAGTGTCGAGCAAATGGAAGATCTCTCCATTCTGTTCGTACAAATCAGTAATAAAGACCAGCAATTCCCTTTTTCTGGAACCGGAATAAATGTCTTTATAATGGATTGCTTTGGTGAATTTTCCTCCTGCATTAATTCCTTCAAGCTGATGAAACAGTCGGGCCAGATGCTGAAAATTCTGACGGGAAGCTAGTGAAAATAAGCCATCCTCATTGAAAACGTATAGGCCAATAGCATCTCCCTGTGAATTGGCAAGATATGCCAGTGAAGCCGCCAGATAGCGGGCGTAGTCGATTTTTCTGACCCCTCCATCTTCATGGTTCATTGATCCGCTGGCATCGATCAGGAACCTGACCGAAATACTGGTTTCCACCTCTGATTCCCGTATGTAATAGCGGTCAGATCGTCCATACATTTTCCAGTCGAGCCATCGTAAGTCATCACCCGGCTGATAACTTCGGTATTGACTGAATTCAAGTCCGGGGCCTTTAATTGAGCTTTTATTAATACCCGTCATGAATCCATCGACAACAGTTTTTGCCGCCAGCGACAGATCTTTTATAGCCATTAAGACTTTCGGGTCTAATAATTTACTCATATGAGATGGGAGATATGAGATGTGAGACCCGATAGCTATCGGGTTGAGACATGAGATATGTGATGTGAGATTTCATTAGAACTTTTGAACCTCTAAACACTGATCTTCGGTCTTTCGATCGTCCTGATCAATTCGGCAGTAACGAGGTCAGTATTCACGTTTTCGGCTTCGGCTTTAAAATTCACCAGAATACGATGCCTTAAAACAGGGTAGGCCATGGTATGAAGGTCTTCCATGATCACGGCATAACGACCTTTTAAAAGTGCTCTGGCTTTTGCGGTCAGGATCAGTGCCTGCCCGGCACGCGGACCGGCGCCCCATCTTACCCATTCTTTAACGTAATCTGATGTCGTCGTATCCGGCCGGCTTGTACGAATCAGCTTTCCAACATAATTGATCAGGTCATCGCTGATACTCACATCCCGCACCAGGGATTGGATCTGCCGGATCTCTTCTCCGCTTAAAACCGGTTCTACTGTTTGGGTATTTGAACCTGTTGTGCTGCTTAGAATTCCATATTCTTCCTGCTCAGTTGGATAACCGATCTTTACAAAGAGAAGAAAACGGTCTAACTGTGCCTCAGGCAATGGGTAAGTACCAGCCTGCTCAATTGGATTTTGAGTTGCCAGAATAAAGAAAGGGCGATCCAGAGGATAAGTTTGTCCGCCATAGGTTACCTCAAATTCCTGCATAGCTTCAAGCAATGCCGATTGTGTTTTAGGAGGTGTCCGGTTGATCTCATCGGCAAGGATGATATTTGCGAACAGGGGACCCTTGTTAAACTTAAAGAAGCGTTTTCCGGTCGCATGGTCTTCTTCCAGAATCTCGGTGCCTATTATGTCGGTCGGCATAAGATCGGGCGTAAATTGTATTCTGCGGAATGACAGGTCAAGCGCCTGTGAAAGTGTTTTGACCATCAATGTTTTCGCAAGACCGGGAACTCCTTCAAGTAAACAATGACCACCTGCCATTAAAGTAATGATCAGTTCCTCCAATACCTGGTCTTGTCCTACGATAACTTTTTGAACCTCTTTTTTTAATCCCGGAAGTTTAGCCAGGATTGTTTTAATATTGTTCTCTGAAATTTCCAAATTCTGAATAATGATTGCTGGTTAGCGGAATGTAATAATTGGGAAAATTAAAAATAAATTGGTTGAAACGGGGAGAATTTATGTCGGTATATCAGCTAATTTACATAAAATAGCCCCGAAAACTCTTTTCGGAATAATTATAGCAATAATTTAGTTGAATGTTTAGTTCAAGGTTCACATTTGCAAGAATAAAATATCGCTCAGGCAACTGGGATACCGATCAGCGTATGCCTGCAAATCTGTTGAACTCACTGGTGGAGTATACAACGATTCCGATAAATCAGGAAGAAAAAGTTGTGGATCTTGCTGATAATGAGCTGTTTTTATATCCCTTCACTTACCTCAGCGGACATAAGCTGGTTCAGTTTAATCAGCAGGAAAGGACCAATTTTAAGAAATATGTTGAGAATGGGGGCTTCGTTTTTGTGGATGATTGTAATCATGATATAGACGGTCTTTTTGCAAAATCATTTGAAGCACAGATGAGCTCATTATTCGGACCCGCTGCTTTAAAGAAAATACCCAATAGCCATGAGATCTACCGCTCCTTTTTCAAATTTGAAAAGGGGCCTCCAACTACTTCCTTTGAGCTGAACGGCTGGGGTGATGATCTGGTTCATGATTATCTGAAAGCTATTGAAATAAACGGCCGCATTGGCGTTCTATACAGCAATAAAGATTATGGCTGCGAATGGGATTATGATTTTAGAAATAAGCGCTTTTACGCTGAGGACAATACCAAATTTGGGGTGAATATTATTCTGTATGCGATGGGGGTTTAATGAGCAAATTAGAAAATGAGTTAATGAGCAAATTAGATAATGAGCAAATGTGAGTGATTTGTCAATGAGATAATTTGTCGATTTGTCGATTGGATATATGTCTTCGCAGTTCGGGGCTGCCCTTGCTAGCGAACGCGTGTCGCGTGTGCTTCTTATTAAACTTGGCACGCGCGCACCAGCTCCAGGGGTTTAATTGGCAAATTACTAGTGTCCGGTAAAAGTTTTTGTTCTTCGACCCTGATTTCTATGATCTATGCAACTAATCTTTGATAATTTTTTTCATAGGGTCGGTTATTGTTGACACATGCAAAAATCCGGTGGATTAACTTGTT
>NCHA01000040.1 GCA_002257025.1 Sphingobacteriales bacterium 16-39-50
GTCGTATGGCTTAAAAACAGGTGTGCTTCCCATACCTTTAAAATACGAAAATCGCCTGAAATAAAAAAGAGGCTGCCTACTTTTGAGACAGCCTCTTTTGTTTTAAATCCAAAGATCATGTTCAAATCAACAACGACATACACAGTAAGCAAGCTTGCTTATCTGGACACTATTTTCACTAATGGCCTACCCGTTAATGCATTTATTAATAAAGGAAGATGTGGTATAGGAGGAACAAGTTTAGAAATAAAAGATAAGTCTCGCTCCACACTTATTATAGTGCCTAATATCGGCATCATAAAAAACAAATTAAACGCTACTGACCTTAAAGATAGACCTGATTACGGGGTTTGGGGAGAGAGAAGTGATTCTCAAATATTAGAGTATTTGAACGATAGGCGATTAGGCGTGAAAATCATGTGCACACCTGAATCAATTAAAAGAGTTTTTAAAGCTGCTGATCACATTGGTAGGCTGCAAGAAATATTTACTCAGTGGCTACTTTTACTAGATGAATCTCACACCTTTATTTCTGAAGCTTACAGAGAAAACATACTACTCCCTTTTAATTATTTCTGGGAATTCACAAACAAAACGATAATATCTGCTACACCATATTTCTTCAGCGATGAACGGTTTAATCAGCTCGACTATCACGAGATAAATTTTGACGAACCATTGGATACGATCACATTAGTTAATTCAGCAAGTGTCGAAGGTGCATTAAAACATATTTTGGAGACTGCCCATGAAGATGATTGTAGCTACCATATCTTTTATAATTCGGTTACAGCAATAAGAGACATCATCCTAAAATCAAATATCAAAGGATGCACTATCCATTGTGCTCGCAGTACGGAGAATATGGAGAAGCTAGGGGAGCTAACAAAGTATTTCACTGACGAACCAGCTAGTCCCTATAACAAGATAAACTTTTATACCAGTAAGTACTTCGAGGGCTGGGATTTGCCCAAACAGAGGGCTATTATGGTCTTGGTAACAGACGTATTTAAACCTCATACAAAGGTCGGCATCGGAAGTAAGGGTAAACAAGCAATTGGTAGGCTAAGAGGCATTTCACCTCAAAAGATATACCATGTGACCAACCATGAATCTCATTCCAAAATGATCCTCTTAAGTGAATACAAACAAATGTTCACTAGGTCTGCTCAGAGTTTGATAGAGAATAACAATAGATATCTGAACGAGGGGCATGCGAAGAAGTTCTTAGATAATAAAGGTCTTTACAAACTTGCCGATATAGACGAGCAAACAGGATTAGCTTCAATTAACTTGATGAAGGTAGATCAGCAAATTAACGAATCAGCTGCTAATGAGATTTACCGGAATATCTCATTTATTAAACGTGATTGGGAACAGTCCTTTTTTAAAACCGTTGTAGCAACCTCTGATTACAAAATAGATACCAAGACAAAACTTAAGCGTGCATCTTCAATGGATAAATTCAGGGAAGATTATGAACATCTAAAAGCATATAAAGGAGATAGTGTGGGAACCTTTTATATGGGAAAGAATATTGAGGATTACATTCGCTCGAGAAATCCGTTAGTGGTTGACGCTTATAATTTATTAGATGAAGCATTCATCACCGGGAGTAAATTCAATGTTAAAAAAATAGAAACGGCAGTAATCCTAAAATCGAACGAGCTGAGCAAGACCAAACTTAAACAACTCGCAAAGAAGGTATTTAAACGTGATGAGTTTTATGCGAACTCAGATATTCGACGCAAGCTGGATAAACTTTATGTGAAATTAAATATAATCAATCCTAAAACGGGCGAAGTAGCTAAATCCAAACCAATACATTTAGAACAGCTTGGATTTAGAATTGAAGCTCGTAAAGGAAAAAATGAGGCAGGCGAATGGGAACATGGGTACACCATCACTTCATACGATCTAGGATTGAAGATTGTAGGCTGATGTTCTTTTCCAAAAATCAATCAATTTCTGCTTTTATATAGTAGAGTTACAAAGAATAGTCAGCTTTTGGAAATCGTTTGCTTCCGCAAATGAAGGACTATCAGAATGGAAGTAAACTAGAAAACTTTGCTACTACTTTATCTGAATAATCACGACCATTTTTGTTGACAATGATAACTTCAGTCGGTTTGCTGTTTTCTGTTTTATAATAGAATAAATCACCACTATTGGGAGGTGTATATTGGAGCCAACCTTCAGGAAGTTCATCAATATGATCTTTAAATGACGGCTTCAACTCACGGTCAAGTTGATAGACAAAATACTTTGGTTCCATAGCATTTAGCTTTAGATAGTGTCTAATATTAAGAGGGTTAAACTAATATACTTACTTAATAGGTTAATTAAATACTAATATGGTAAGCCAAACTAAAATTATTTTTATAATTCTGCAAAGTCGCCAAAATCGATACCCCTACCTTTATATAAAGTACCCCCAGCCTTCTCAAAATGCATCTCAGTTCAGAAATGACCAATTATTACACTAATCATGAAATAAATTGAGACAGGCGACTGCTCTGGCTCTAACACGTAAAACCCCTGGCATTGACTCAGGAAAAAGTGTTTAGCTATACTCATCTACTTAACACATAGTGCCCGACTTTTAAAAAAATCTCCCCTTATACCTACTTCACCAACCATTACCAACCGATTTTTTAAGCTAACAACCCGGTAATACATAACCAAATTACTTTAACCTACCTGTAATTTTCGGTTATCCTACCCTGAAAATCTGGAATTCAAATACCCTTAAGCCTCAAATCGAGGCTTTTTTCATTTATAAACAATTAACAAATCTTTTAACCACTTAATCCAAAACAAAATGACTGTAAAAACACCTGAAACCACCCTGACATTAACTCAAAATCTGGAAGCCAGAAACAAAGAGGTTACCAAAGCTTATGCTAAGATTGTAGCTGAAGCCAGAAAGCTTGTAGCTCCATTTGAAAATCAGAAGTACAGGACTACTATTGAAATTGATCACACTAAAAGTGGTAAGGATACCAACCTTATAAGCGAATTCGTGTGTTTCTTTTTTAATATTACCCTTACCAAGAACCGGGCAGATTATAATATGATCTACGGAACATTTGACGAAGAGGCTATAGCAAAATTTGGTAGCCGATTATATAATAGGTTCCTGAGACAACTATTTAAGCATACCATGTTCGAAAACACCAAATACAACATTGAGGATTGCATCAGGGTTAATGATCCTGCAAAAGTCCAGAACTTCTTTGTAAACCGGCTGCTTGCAAATGGTCAATCTGATTGGGTTGCCATATCAGTTGAGGAGAAAGCTTAATGATTCAGGATCTGCTGTAATGGTAGATCCTGTTTATATTATAATGCCTTATCAGGTAAAAAGTCTTTAGGAGAGCAGTTAAATATCTCAGCAAGCTTGTTAATATGATTCAGATTAAACTTTGCGGGATGTTTGGGACTTTCAACCTGACCGATAAAACCATTTGATACATCCAGCTTAGCTGCTAAATCTGACTGAGATAGCTTTGCAAGTTCCCTTTTCTCCTTAATCTTCATGATTACAAAGAATTCGATATCTGATTTTAGCTGCTTGCTCATTACAGATACGAAAGAATAAAAACTTAATTCACATGACGCTTAGTTATATCTAAGTGTTTTTAATAAATTAGAAAACAAAAATTTAACTCAATGGAAAAAAAATCAAAATTATATGCGATGTACGCTGTATTCATCCTCATTGTACTTGCCATATTTGCAATTGAAGACAACATTGCATTGTTTATAGCAATAGGAGCTCTAACATTTCTGGGTTTTGTAATTGAAACTACAAAAACAAAAGATTAGCGAAATTCAGTAATATAAACCGTGTGACCACAACAAGATTAAAAATAGGGTTGAAATGAGAACTAACCCATTGTGAAATTTGTGGAGAATAAAGTTCAATTGTTAATTTTAAATCTTGAAAAGTAATTACTTTTACACAAAGAATGGCGGGGTTTTGGAAGCCCCGCAAAGTGTTAACGACCCACCAGTACTCCTTTTGGAAGGGAATACTGTCCCCGCGAACGGTTTCACACAAACATTCTTAAAATGAATTTGAGGAGCGAGAGCTCCTTTTTTCATTTCATTTCAAAGATAAACTATATAATCATTGATATTTTCGATAGGATAGTAATGTTGAAAAATACCGCATACTATCAACAATATCAGTGGTTAATCCGACATTATTAAGCTCCTGAAAGCAATTTTAATGAATCCCAAATCCATCCCTTCCTCTCTTTGCTGCTTACAGGGAGAAAGTGATGGTTTGGTCTTCTGTTTTAAGGGAAGTCAGTGGTAGTGCTTTCTTTATGGGTTTGTGCGGACCAGTCGTACTATTAAGAGCCTGTGTAAACTTTGAATGTCAGTCCCAGGAAGATACGCACAAACAGCTACTAAGCCTTGCAATGGTCATGCCAGACCACACTCATTAATTGTGTTACGCTAGCAATTAATTTCGCTATGCTCCTGCCCTGTTGCCTAGGGTTTAATCACCCTGGGCAAACCTTACCCTTCGCAGTCTGTCATTCTCATTGCTAAAGGCAAGAGACGCAGTTTGTAGAAGCTCCTGAATCTTTTAAAGGATTACTACGTTAATATCCTTTAAAATCTCCTCGCTTCTGTAGCATTGCGACCTGCGAATCGCAAACCCCTTCCCAACTGTCATACCTTTTGAAAATCCCAAACACTTACCTACAAATCAAAAGCTCCGCCAGTTGCTCGTGTGAACATACCAAGGATCGCACTACGTGCTTCTCTCCTTGGATGGTTTGCTCAGTCGCGGGTGAGGTCGCAAAATTGAAAGCCAATTGGTTTTATTAGTGTTTCACTCAAAATTTTAAAGAACAATTCTAACTTTAACCACATGGATAAGCTGACTAAAGAGCAAAGACGCAAAAATATGCAAGCGGTAAAAGCAACAGGATCAAAAATTGAGACCGCTTTAGCAAAGGAACTTTGGGCGCTTGGACACAGATATAGAAAAAATGATCATACAGTTTATGGAAAACCCGATCTGACAATGAAAAGATATAAGCTCGCAATCTTTGTTGATAGTGAGTTTTGGCACGGTAAAGACTGGGAAAAACGGAAACAGGACCACAAAACTAATCAAGATTTTTGGTTTAAAAAGATTGAACGGAACATACAACGAGATAAAGAGGTTAATGACTTTTTGTTGAAATATGGGTGGAAAATTTTACGGTTTTGGGGACAAGACATAACCAAAAATTTGCGATCTTGCACTGACAAAATCTCAGAGGTAATAGATGAAATTAAAAGAGAAAATAAGCATTGATGAGTTTGATGGAAAACGTTTTCAAATAAGATTGGTTGAGCCAAACTCAACTAATTACAAGAAAGCGGTCATAACTCATTACCTCCATAATATTGACAACGGAGTTTCCAAGCATTTCAAAAAGGAAGCTGAAAAAGCGCTTAAAGAATATATTACATATAAAAACGAAGAAGAAAATTTCAGTTTAGTAGCTGAGGATGCTTTACAACAATTACTTTTTGAGGTAAATAATGTCCCATTTCCAACACCACAAAATTATAAGTTTAAATTCATTGATCTTTTTGCTGGTGTTGGAGGTTTTAGACTTGCTATGCAAAATTTAGGTGGAAAATGTGTTTTTACAAGTGAGTGGGATAAAAATGCTCAAAAAACTTACCGAGCAAATTTCGGAGAAGTTCCATTTGGCGACATTACGAAAGAGGAAACAAAAAAGTTTATCCCTAACGACTTTGATGTTTTATGTGCTGGTTTCCCTTGTCAAGCATTTTCAATTGCAGGCAAACGTGGAGGTTTTGAAGATACAAGAGGAACCCTTTTTTTTGATGTAGCCGAAATAATCAAACGGAAAAAACCAAAAGCAATCTTTCTTGAAAATGTAAAAGGTTTGCGTAATCATAACGGAGGAAAAACTCTTGCAACAATTCTAAATGTCTTACGCAACGACCTTGATTACTTCGTTCCAGAGCCGCAAATTATAAATGCAAAAGACTTTGGCGTCCCACAACATCGTGAACGAATTTACATAGTTGGATTTAGGAAAGACTTAGGTGTAACAAGCTTTAAATATCCTAATCCATTGAAGAAAAAGATAAAATTTGCTGATGTAAAAGAGAAAAAAGTTCCTGCAACCAAATATTTTCTTTCTACCCAATATGTTCAAACTTTAATTAACCATAAAGAGAGGCACGAGAGCAAAGGAAATGGATTTGGTTATGCCATAATTCCGGATGATGGAATTGCAAATGCAATTGTAGTTGGCGGGATGGGGCGAGAAAGAAATTTAGTTTACGATCATAGAATTACAGACTTTAATCCTACTACACACATTAAAGGAACTGTTAATCGTGAGGGTATCCGCAAGATGACTCCAAGAGAATGGGCTAGACTTCAAGGCTTCCCGGATAAATATGTAATCCCTGTTGCTGATGCATCAGCTTACAAGCAATTCGGCAACTCCGTTGCAGTGCCTGCAATTCAAGCAACAGCCGATAAAATTTTAGAATTAATAAAAATAAATAATGCTTAAGGGAAATATAGGAGAGTGGAGTGAAATTTATGTTTTCCTCAAATTACTAGCAGATGGTAGATTAAATGCAGCAGATGCAAATCTGAATGCAATTCCTAATGTTTATTATCCCATAATTAAAATACTTAAGCAAGAAGCAACAACAAAACGAGAATTTTTGATTAATGGAACCATAAATATTATTGATGGTAATACGAACAAAACATTATTAACAGTACCAATTGCAGATTTTGTTCATAAATCGCAGCAACTCTTAGCCAATTTAAAGTCAGTTAGTGGTCGAAGTTTTTCTTTCCCAGCTATAGAAGCATTTCTAAATAGTATTGATGTTAACTCATTAGTAGCTTTAAAAACTGACAAGGCTGATATAAGAGTTGTCATTCATGATTTTAATACTGGATTAAAGCCAACTCTTGGGTTTAGCGTCAAGTCATTGCTTGGTGGTGACTCAACCCTATTTAATCCTGGTGCAGGAACAAATTTTATTTTCAAAATTTCAATGCCCTCAGGTACCCCATTTAACTTGAATCAATTCAACAAAGACACCTTACAACTATCTAAACAATCCAAAAACTCCAAAATATCACTTCGTTTAACAAATTTGGAAAATTTGAAATGTAAGATTGAATTTTATAAAATTCAATCAGACAACTTACAACTTAACCTAACATTAATCGACTCTCAATTGCCAGAATTACTAGCCCATCTAGTTTACACAAAATATAAAACAGGTAAATCAAAGTTGATTGCACTCCTTAAAGAAATCATTTTAGCTAATCCTCTCGGTTTTAATATTTCAAAAGGTCATCCTTTTTATGAATACAAAATAAAAAATTTTTTAACTGAAAATGCTTTGGGGATGACACCTGAAACTGTTTGGACAGGAAAATATGATGCTAATGGTGGCATAATAATCGTGAAAGAAAATGGAGATTTAGCTTGCTATCACATATACAACAAAAATGAGTTTCAGGACTATTTAATTAATAATACAAGACTTGAGCAAGCATCAACAAGCGAGGACGACAATAATCCAGGATTCGCTAAAACAATTAAACCTAAACCTTACAAATTTGGTTGGGTTTATGAGGAAAATGGCGAATTATTTATTAAACTAAATTTGCAAATTCGATTTACATAGTCCAAATTCATTCAGTTGAATTTTGCAACAATAATCCAGAAACCCTAAAATGAAAAGCATTTGAATGCAAAAAAGTAAATAAACTGCTATATATATCACCGAAAATCTTAAATTTTCATTCAGATATACACACCTTTTCCATTTTTTGTCTACGACTACCAGACTGTAATCATTTATTCTATTAGATATCTCCACAAATTTATCTTTCAATCTCCACACATACAATGAGCTTGGCATAAACCCACAATCCTACCCACAAGTCCATTTATTCCACTCCTCCTTTATTTAGTGGAGATAGAAAGCTGATTGAGTTCCATATAAATAAAAAAATATGGAAACTAAACAAAATTTAAAAGTAGCTGAAGTACAAGTAAGCTATAAAACGACAGTTAAAGCGGGTGATAGACCTAAAATAAGCTCTTCTACTGAAACATTTCAGGTACTCCAGAGTAATTGGAACTTTGAGATAATCGAGTTCATAGAAGAGTTTAAAATCATTCTCCTGAATCGGGCACATCGGGTTTT
>NCHA01000041.1 GCA_002257025.1 Sphingobacteriales bacterium 16-39-50
GGAGATAGTTTACGGCAGTACTTTGTGCTTCCATTGTTCTTTTTTGCTGGGCAAATATAAAAAAAAAGAAGTCCCTAAACAATGTTCAGGGACTTCTCTCTAAATATTAATGAATTTTTTACTTACTTCCGTCAATTGCTTTCACTGCCTGTGTCGCAGTGACATTAGCCGGATCTAAAGCAAGAACCTTATCAAAGTATTCCTTGGCTTTTACATTGTCCCCATCCTTTCTGGCTGCAACAGAACCAAGGTAATTGTATGCCTCAATAAGACCAGCAGCACTTTTTGCTGCAAGTTCTGGCTTTTCAACTGTAATCAAATCTATATATTTTGTATAAAACGGCACCGCCAAACCCTGACTATCGTTCTCATCATCCAGCAAACGATTGATACGCCCTCTGTACTGCCAGCCAATCTGTGTAGTTGGAGAACGCTGAACCAGATAGCTAAATGCGCTGTCGGCTTTCACCAAAAGGTCCTTTTCAGGGCTCAAATTAGCATTTTTTAATGCTCCATAATGAAAGTAATATGATGAACCTAAGTAATAATAATCTAGAAGAGCTCTTTCAGGATTCAAAATAGATATTTCATATGCTTTTGCAGCATCTTCATATTTTTTTGCCTTGAATAACTCAAGTCCCACCTCACTCATAACAGCTGCATTAGTAGAATCCATCTCAACTGCCTTAGTTATATTTAACATACCTTCATCAAGCTTGGTGGTATCCTTCATCTGGGCCCTCCCCAGATATAGATAATCCTGAGAGATCAAACGGCCAGGCTCAACCTTTGAAATGAAATCTTTAAGAGCCTGAGCACTAGATTCAAAATTTCCATTTTCAAAAGCAGAATAAGCCAGATATCTCAAAACCCTTGGATTTACTTTATCAAGCTTCGCCATTTCATTGGCTTCAGCCTCAAGCGCTTTAAAGTCTTTCGCCAGGAATAAAAAGTCTGCATGACGTAAACGGGATTCCAATGAACGATCCGTCAGATCCATATATTTCTCATAATATTGCAATGCCTGCTGAATACGACCAGCATACTCCTTTTGAGATGTCCAGGCCCAGCCAAAATAGGTCTCAGCCAATTCACGATAAGCTGGTCCGTATGTTGCATCAAGAGCAATTACACTATTAAATTCTTCGATTGCTTCTGGATAGGCTTTAGACAACTTGTTGATTTTGCCTAATTCAACCTTAGATCTTAAAAAAGTTTTATCAAGCTCAAAAGCACTTCTGTATGCACTAAAGGCTTCGCCGTTCTTTTGTTGTTCGCGGTAAGCATCTCCCAAGACGAGAAATAGCTGGGCATCTTTATCATTCAGCAATTTTGCTTTCTCCAGATGAACCAAACCTTCTGCAATCATTGGCTTAGGAGCATGGACATATGCCCTTCCGATATACAAATCGGTTTCATGATCTTTTCTTTTAGTTTGCTCAATCGCCTTATCAAAATTTGCTTTTGGATTGCCATTATTTGCAAGATCCACCGCGCCTAAACCGACATAATTTAATGCATATTTTTCATCAGCTGCAATCCCTTTACTAAATGCTGCTTTCGCTGAATCAATATAGTCAGGTCGGACATAGATAGGGCTGGTTGTTAAATACAAATTACCCAAAAAGAAAAAGTTTTCAGCATTTGTAGGATCAGCACTGGTTAAGGTATTTAAAATAGCCTTTCCTTTCTGGTATTGTTCCGCATCAATTGCCTTACGGGCATCAGCTAAACTCTGAGCAAAAACTGCTGAACCAACTAATATCAACCCCAAGGTTATTTTTACTGCCTTGTTCATCATGTTACAATTTTAATTTAGTTTACAATATTTATCTCCCGTGAAGGAATGCTATCCGGCAATAGTCCGGATTTAAGTACAACCCTTTGTCCACGTTCACCTGCAATGAATGATGCAAAACCTGTGCCTAAACCTGCACCACCTTCACAGTTAATTATGTACAATGACCTTGTTAAAGGATATAATCCCAATGCAATGTCATTTTGAGTAGGTTTATAGAAGGCATCAGATCCTGCCTGCCCATCTAAATTCTTTACTCCCAGTATTTTCAAACCTTCAACAATCTTCTCGAGATCAGTTGGAGGCTGTACCATCCAGTTGACACCTACTACTCCAATTGATCCGGGGTTCTCATGAACATACCTGATTACCTCGGCATTGGATTTAAGTGCATAAACACCTTCCACCGGAAGTTCTTTAACGCCTGCTAATTCCTTAAAGTATCTCACTGTACTCGAATTTGCATTATCAAACACCAAACTCTGAATAGCTGAACCAGCGCCTTTCAAAACTTTGATGATATCCTCAACAAGAACAGTAGAATCTTTTGAAGGATTCTTTGTAATTAGTGCTATACCGTCTATCGCAAAGCGATTAATACGAATTTTTATATTTCGTCCCTCAAAATGTTTAGTCTCTTCAGGAGTCAAAAGCCGGGATAAAACTGCTACCTGAATACTATCGCTTAAAAACAAATTTAATAATTCATTTTCAGATTTCATTACCAGATCCAGCTTAGCATCTGCATAGGTGCTTTCAAACAAATACTCCTGATCCTCAATGATTGGTGCAAACGATTCATCAACCAAAATTTGCTCATAACCACTTGTATATGATTGCTGAACTGAAGCGGTATTATTCTGACATGAAAAAAGAACGAACAGAAAACCTGCCGTAAAAATATACCTGATTCTTTTCATACTAACCATTAAGAGCGCAGTAATCGCACAAACCTGATAAAAGAATAAATAATCAGAAGTAATGCAAAAGCTATTCTGTAACCGAAATCAAGATTAATTGGAAAATCTTTCCAGAAGATAATCGCGACCCCCAGTGCAAAGTAAAGAGCGAACATCCCGAGCCCTAAAATAAACAGAAATCGCTTTGCGGGCGATTTCTGTATTTTCTTTTCTTCTTTAGAGAAAGACATAGACAATTATTGTCCTGCCAACTGGAAGAAGATAGGCATAGTGTAAGCAACACGAACCGGACGACCATTTTGTATACCTGGCTTCCAAGCCGGTGCATTTTTCAATACCCTTATAGCTTCTTCATCACATCCGCCACCGATACCTCTTAATACTTTGATATCTGTTAACTGACCATTTTTCTCAACCACAAAGCTCATAATTACACGGCCAGTTATGTTGTTTTCACGCGCCATTGGAGGATATTTCAGATTTTTCTGAAGATATTTTCCCCATCCGGCCATACCACCTTGAAATTCAGGAAGTACTTCTACGCTTGCAAAATCCCTAATACTGTTATCCTCGATGACAGCAACTTCTTTAGGTGCTTCACCTACTGGCTCATCAATCACGATATCTGCATTCGGATCACCTTCAATTGTTTTCTGACCAGGATCAGCAACCTTCAGTTCTTCAACCGTTGGAGGTTCCTCATCCCTTACCTGCTCCGCAGGAACAACTACAGGGGGTGGGAATTTAACCTGATCAATTTTAGGTTTAGGCGGCTCCGGTGGAGGCGGAGGCAATTCTTCCTTGTTAATTGGAGGTGGAGGTGCCAAAACTACTTCAGTAATCTTGACTTTCTCTTCTTCCGGCAGTATTCCGGAGATATACCTGATAATCAATGGCAATGAAACCAATGTTATAAATAGCAGAGAGCCAATAATCACTGCTCGGCTTGTCGTCTTGGAATTACCTTTCCTTAACTCATAAGCTCCATAGCTTTTATTTCTCCCGGCAAATACAACATCCAGCCATTGCGGGTTGAATAAATCTATTTTAGACCCTAACATATTTAATTCTTTAAAGGGTTAATATTTATTAAAAAACTATTTGTAGATACCATCGCGCTTCAATAATTCAATATCAGGATCAGAGATTTCAACGATCGCATATCTATCGATATTTGAAACTTTCATCTCATCAAGGATGTCTACAAAATTTCTATAATTTGACTGATCACTCGGTTTAATTAATACGATCAATCCTTTACTTGGATCCCCAGTTGCTGCTATAACCTTCTTAGCATTCTCAACCAGGGCCTTTCTGATTCCATTTCTTCCATAGTTATCAACCTGGGGAGGAGTCAGAGGTTTATCAACAAGTCCCATATACCATTCCAGACGATTGTTTGCACCAAGAAGTATGGTCATTGTTCTGTTATCAGCGATCGTTAATTCCTGCTGATCTTGTTTTTCCTTATCAGGCATGGCTAAATCCATTGCCTGAGGTTTAGCCAGTGTAGTGGTAAGCATAAAGAAAGTGATTAAAAGGAAAGCTAAATCCACCATTGCGGTTAAATCCACACGTGTTGATTGCTTCTTACTTCTAACTTTACCGCCTTTATTCTTACCCCCGCCGGAGGTGTCTAATTCTGCCATCGTGTTTTATATTAATGATACGATTATTCCTCGCCTGTCCTCAATGAGGTGATCAGACTAAATTTGTTAATGTTCTGATCCTGAAGGATTCCCAATATTTTCTTAATTGAAGGGTATTCTTCTTTTGAATCACCTTTAATACTGACACGCATATCAACATTGTTAAGCTCTTTGGTCGCATAACGGGCCGATAATAACCAGTCATGTAATTCAGATGGGCGCAGACCTACTGAATCAGTAGGAATTCCAGGCTGTAAACCAGCTGCATTCCGTTCATCCCCCTTCATCATGATGATCTGCTTCAGATTACCAATAGGAACACCAAAACTTTCCATTACTGAAAAACGAGTCTTTTCCTCATCGGTAAACTGAATCTGATACTTTTCGCCCATCAATTCAAGAGTCCGTTTTCGGATAGGTTGACCTGGTACTCCAAAAAACACTTTACCTTTCTGACCGATAGTCAGTGTTGCTATATCCAAATCAGGCAGTTTGAACTTTACTGTTGATGCCGGGGTATCAACAGGAAGAGGCTCAGGCTGACGTGCTGTTGCTGTAAGGATAAAGAATGTAAGCAACAAAAAGGACACATCACACATTGCTGTCATGTCGATAGCCGTACTTTTTCTGGCAACTTTAATTCTAGACATTGCTTATTTTTAAATTAATACGATTTATTATAGAGATGAAAATATTCCGGGTTTTCCATAAAACCCGGAATTTATTTTTCAAAACCTATTACTTATGAGTACTTGCATATGTTTGAACGATTGAGAAACCAGCCTCATCGATAGCATATGTCAATTTATCAATTTTAGATGTAAAGATATTGTACATAATAATCGCAAGTGTAGAAGTTGCAATACCAGTAGCTGTATTGATAAGCGCCTCAGAGATACCGTTCGCAAGAGCTGCCTGGTCAGGAGAACCTGCAGTTGATAAAGCCGCGAAAGCTTTAATCATACCTGTTACCGTACCTAACAGTCCCGTCAAAGTTCCGATTGATACCAGAGTTGCTATAACTGTCAGGTTTTGCTCCAGCATAGGCATCTCTAAAGCAGTTGCTTCTTCAATATCCTTCTGGATTGCAAGACATTTCTGCTCAGTATCCATCTTAGGTTCAACTTCCATTTCTTTGTATTTCTTCAATCCCGATTTGATAACATTCGCAACAGAACCTGCTTGTTTATCACATTCTGAAATAGCTGAATCAATATTACCGGCACCGATGAATCCCTGAATCTTTTTAACAAACTGGTCGACATTTCCTTTACCAGTTGCTTTTCCGATAACGAAGAAACGCTCGAATGAAAATACGATCACCATAAGGAATAAACCCATCAGTACTGGTACAACATATCCTCCTTTGTAAACCATCCCGAAGTAGTTACCTGGTAGTGGGTGTCCGTTCTCAGGATCACCACCTTCAAAATTAGAAGGATCTCCCATTACGAATTTCCATAACAGTACTCCGACAAGAATACACATCACAATAGATAGACTTGCAAAAATGCTTGAACCAGAGCTCTCTTTCTTAGCTGTTGTTGGTTTTGGTGCGTTCGCCATTTTTTTAAAATTTAGTTTTAGTTGTTGATTAGATAATGTAAGTTAATTGATTTATTGTTTGGTGTTATTATGTTAATGTTAATTTTTTGTCGCTTTTAAAAATATCATTTAATTGTCTCCCAGTTAATTGGGATAACAAAAATATAATTTTCGAGTTAATAAAAAATTTTTTGTGAATTTATTAATCCTATTTATTCAATCCTGTCAAAGCCATCCCTAGAATGTGGCAAGAAAAGTGCCGTTCTAAAAAATGATTATCATCAAAACCCGATAATCATTTTACAATGAAAACTATTTTTTATTGCAATTGCAAATTTGCTGAAGGATTTTAAATGCTAAACATTTAAAAATATCTTAGGATTAGCACTAATTGTCTCATTATCAGCATATTCCTCATATTGTTTAAAATTTGATACAAATGCCTGTGCCAATATTAAAGCTTTCTGATCATAGGCTTCTTTATCATTCCATGTATTCCGCGGGTTTAAAATTTCTAAAGGTACACCAGGGCAGGACAAGGGCATAGCCAAATCAAAAACCGGATGTTGTTCATATTGAACTAAATTCAAATCGTTATTTAAGGCAGCACTGATCATTGCTCTTGTATATGAAAGCTTCATTCTTGTGCCAATTCCATATGCCCCCCCGGTCCATCCGGTATTAATGAGCCAGACATTTACATCTCCTTCAACTATTTTCTTTCCCAAAAGCGCTGCATACTTAGCCGGATGTAGGGGTAAAAAGGCCTTTCCAAAGCAAGCTGAAAAGGTCAACTGGGGTTCAGCAATATCAGCTTCTGTACCGGCGACTTTGGCTGTATAACCCGAAATAAAATGGTACATAGCCTGTGATCTGCTTAATCGGGATATCGGAGGCAGTACTCCAAAGGCATCAGCAGTCAGAAAAAAAATATTCCTGGGCCCGGATGCTATTGAAGGGATTAGGGCATTTTCTATATAATCAATGGGATAAGCTACCCTTGTGTTTTCTGTTTTATGTGTATTGCTGAAATCAACCTTCCTTGTATTCTCAAAAAAATTAATATTCTCTAATAATGCCCCAAACTTTACAGCCTCAAAAATCTGGGGCTCCTTTTCATGGCTTAAATCTACACATTTGGCATAGCAACCACCTTCAAAGTTAAATACTGTTTCCTCATCCCAGCCATGTTCATCATCACCAATGAGTGCCCGCTCAGTATCTGCAGAAAGGGTTGTTTTGCCAGTGCCCGAAAGACCAAAAAACAGAGCGGTATCCCCATTATTTCCCCTATTAGCCGAACAATGCATCGAAAGAACCTGGTGCTGCTGAGGTAAGATGAAATTCAAAACAGAGAATATTCCTTTCTTGATCTCTCCTGTATAACCGGTTCCGCCGATAAGAATGATCTTCCTTGAAAAATTTATGATTGAGAAATTATGCTGTCTGGTTCCGTCCCTTGCAGGTTCAGCCATAAATCCGGGTGCAGTAATAATTGTCCATTCAGGCTGAGAAGAAGGATTTACCAGCTCTGGTCGAAGGAATAAATTATTCGCAAAAAGATTTTGATAGGCAGTTTCCGAAACTATCCTCATATCCATTCTGTACTGTTCGGCAGCACATGCATAACAATCACGAACATAAATATCTTTATCAGACAGATAGTGCAGCAACCTGGCATACAAGGCATCGAAATTATCAGGACTCATCGGGATATTAATATCTCCCCACCACACGGTATCCGAAGTAATATCGTCGCAAACAATAAAACGGTCTTTAGGAGATCTGCCGGTAAACTCACCTGTATCTGCAGCAAAAGCCCCGCTTTCAGCAAGTTTGCCCTCTTCATTCAGAATGGCCTGCTCAATTAAAGCTGCCGGGGACAATTGATAATAAACTGATTTTTCCTGCTTAAGCTTCAGGTATGCAAGATCTAACCTTTCGGCCGAAATTTTATTGGTATCCATTCCTTTTATAACAAGATTTTTACAAAGGTAATTTCACTATCCTTTGCGGATCCACCAACTCCGCACTTCTGTTTAAGCTTTTTAGCAAGCTGCTCGAGATCTTCCTGTTTTCCTGCAAAACCAGTAATCAGTGTAACCGCTTTACCACCACGTTGTTTCCTGTCGAGTTGTACTCTCAGATTCTGGAGCCGGGGTTCGGGAGTTTCCTGGATTTCAGGATCATCAGAAATATAACCAAAATCAGGATCAGTAGAATATACAACCCCCTGAAGACCTTTATTCTTTTTTGACATAAATTAATTAAGGATATTTAATGATTGAGGTTTAATTCCAATACTTAGTTCTGTTCCCATATTAAAGGGATCACCATCCAGATGAACTGCCGCATTTCTCTCTCTCTTAATAGTGATATTACTTCCCTGAATTATCTCCAGATAATTTGATTTATGTGAATTCTTTCTGAACATTCTAAGTGCTATTGCAGGAAATTTATATAAGGGGAATGGTCTCAGGATACAGATATCCAACAAACCATCATTCAAGGATGCAAAAGGAGAGATATGCGCGTTATTCCCATACTGCGATGAGTTTGCAACACTAATCATAAAGGCCTTGTGCTCATATTCTTTTCCATCTATTTTAAGATGATAATTCTGAGAACGATAATTGGAAACTTCTGAGAAAGCTATTTTAACATAGCTTTTAAGGCCACGCTTAACATTTTCAGCAAAACGAGCACTGATTTGTGCATCAAAACCGATACCAGCCATATTAAAGAATTTTCTGCCGTTAAAAGTACCGGAATCAATTTTACTTACATGAAGCTTATTTATTCTTTTTATCGCCTGAACATCACCAAGAGGAATACCTAAAGATCTGGCCAAGCCATTTCCTGATCCGAACGGTATAATTCCCATTAACTTATCAGTTCCCTCAACTTCAGTTGCTACCTCATTTATAGTCCCATCACCTCCAACTGCAACCAGTATATCTACCCCACTTCTGATTGCTTCAGCTGCAAGCCGAGATCCATGACCATGATATTCTGTAAAGACACATTCATAATCAAATTTGCTCTTATCCAGATATTTATCAATCTTTTCATGGAAATTATATTTGGTTTTTCCACCTGAAATCGGATTGATAACGAATAAAATTTTTCTTTTCAATTAAATTTAGATTTTAACTCCAAAAATACTCTTAAATTTTCTAGAACATAATATTTATCCTACTTTTGCCTTGCAAAAAAGTGGATCGATTTGCGTTGATTGCAACCACGTAAAAAAAAGTGCTAAAACATTCTGCTGGTTTTTACATCGATCAAAACACTCCATCTGCTTTCTGCATTTTACGAAATCTCTTATTTTTTAATATTAATTAAAACTCTATGCCTTATTTATTTACCTCCGAATCAGTATCAGAAGGTCACCCGGATAAAGTGGCTGATCAGATATCAGATGCATTAATTGATAACTTCTTAGCCTGGGATCCTGATTCAAAAGTTGCCTGCGAAACCTTAGTTACAACAGGTCTTGTTGTATTAGCCGGTGAAGTTAAGTCGCAAACTTACCTTGATGTGCAAAGAATTGCCCGTGAAGTGGTTCGTAAAATTGGCTATACCAAATCTGAATATATGTTCGAAGCTGATTCTTGTGGTGTAATCTCTGCAATTCATGAGCAATCTGCTGACATCAATCAGGGAGTAGACAGAGTTAAAAAACAAGATCAGGGTGCTGGTGACCAGGGAATGATGTTTGGATATGCTACAGGCGAAACTGATAATTATATGCCATTGGCATTAGATCTGGCCCACAAGATATTAACAGAACTTGCTGCACTTCGCAGAGAGAATTCTGCAATTAAATATCTTCGCCCGGATGCGAAATCACAGGTAACTATTGAATATAGTGATGATCACAGACCAATTCGCATCGATGCGATCGTAGTATCCACTCAGCATGATGACTTCGATACAGAAGTAAACATGCAGAAAAAGATTCAGGAGGATATCATCTCTATCTTAATTCCAAGAATAAAAGCACAACTTAAACCAGAGCTTCAGGTGCTTTTCACTGATGCAATCAAATATCATATCAATCCTACAGGAAAATTTGTGATAGGCGGCCCACATGGAGACACAGGATTAACAGGTCGTAAGATCATTGTTGATACCTATGGTGGTAAAGGCGCACATGGTGGTGGTGCATTCTCAGGAAAAGATCCTTCAAAAGTGGATCGTTCTGCAGCCTATGCAACCCGTCATATTGCTAAAAACCTGGTTGCAGCTGGAGTTTGCAGTGAAATATTGGTACAGGTATCTTATGCAATTGGTGTTAAAGATCCGATGGGAATTTTTGTTGATACTTATGGAACCGCTAAAGTTGGACTTAACGACGGAGAAATAGCAAAGAAAATTTCAGCCATTTTTGACATGACTCCATACGGAATCGAAACCCGCTTAAAGCTTCGTAATCCAATCTATTCTGAAACTGCAGCTTATGGCCATATGGGCCGCCAAAGTGAAGTAGTAACTAAAACGTTCTCAGGAAATAACGGAGATAGTAAAACTGTAGAAGTTGAGCTGTTTACCTGGGAAAAACTGGATTATATTGATCAGGTTAAAAAAGCCTTCAATCTGGCATAATACCCAATAATAACACTTTAAAGCCTTCTCTCTTTACAGAAAGAAGGCTTTT
The DNA here is from genome assembly GCA_002257025.1 of Sphingobacteriales bacterium 16-39-50. GTDB lineage: Bacteria > Bacteroidota > Bacteroidia > Sphingobacteriales > Sphingobacteriaceae > Daejeonella. The sequence goes on from NCHA01000041.1 coordinate 10,576, forward strand.
TTGTTTAATATTGTACCGATGAAACCTGCACGAGCTTAACACTTACACAGCGAAATGAGTATAAGTTTATGCAATCCCGCAAATGCATTACATTTAACAATTACATACTGATGAAAAATCAGAGCTTAAACCCATGGAAAACACTTTCAAGTGAAAAGATCTATGAGAATCCATGGATTAGTCTGACTGAACATCAGGTAACTAACCCTGGTGGCGGAAATGGAATTTACGGGGAAGTCCATTTTAAAAATCTGGCTATTGGCATTATTCCACTAGATGAGGAAAATAATACCTGGCTTGTTGGACAGTATCGCTACCCTTTAAAGCAATACAGCTGGGAAATCCCTGAAGGTGGTGGTTTACTTAATAATGATCCTCTTTTAAGTGCCCAAAGGGAACTTTTGGAAGAGACAGGAATTAAAGCAGAAAAATGGATAGAGATTCAAAAAATTCATCTATCGAATTCCGTGAGTGATGAGTTGGGTATCATCTATCTCGCAAGACAACTCAGCTTTGGCGAATCAAGTCCGGAAGAAAGCGAAGACCTGATCGTTCGAAAAGTACCTTTTGAAACCGCATATCAAATGGTTTTGAATGGAGAAATTACAGATTCACTAAGTGTTGCAGCAATTTTAAAGTTAAAAATCATGTTTTTAACTAATGAACTGGTTTAATTGATGGTTTCCCCTATGTGTAATATAACTATATGAATAAATTTTTCGGCTATATCTTTTCACCAATCCACTACTTGCTTTTTGGATTTTTTGTCTGTCTTTTTCATCCGATACAATGGGTATGCTATAATTGGGGTGGACAGGAAACACATAAAAAATCAGTCGACCTGCTGAATTTCTTCCTGGTGAGCACCTATTATCTGCTGGGTAGTTCAATAAGTTTTAAAAATCCCTACAAATTACCTGAGCAGCGTCCGATTGTTTTTATATCCAATCACCAAAGTTTGTATGATATTCCACCCCTTATCTGGTTTCTAAGGAAGTATCATGCTAAGTTTATATCAAAAATTGAATTAACAAAGGGAATACCCAGCGTTTCATTCAATCTGAAATATGGGGGTGGTGCGAATATTGACAGAAAAGACAGTAAACAAGCAGTTGCAGAAATTATTAAACTGGCTGAAAGAATGAAAGCCAATAACTGGTCTACAGTTATTTTTCCTGAAGGAACCCGGTCAAAAGATGGTAAATTAAAACCTTTTGCCATAGGTGGTGTAGCTACAATTTTGAAAAAGGCGCCCAATGCACTTATCGTACCTATTGTAATCCGGAACTCCTGGAAACTTGTGCAATACGGTTCATTCCCATTAAGTTTTGGCGAAAGAATGAGTTGGGAGGTTCTGGAACCAATGGAGCCTCAAGGCAAATCGATGGAAGAAATAATGAACTATGCACAAGAGTCTATAAAAAAGGCGCTTTGATATTAAGCAAATCGGGTCTATCCGATATTCTTGTCTTCAATCTGTTTAAAGAAATAATCTCTGTAGGTATCGCCGATAGGGATAATCTTATCACCGATCTGAATTCGGCTTCGTTCTATGCTTTCAATCTTACCTAAAGAAATGATATAGGACTTATGAACCCTGATAAAGGATTTAGGAGGCAGTGACTCCTCCATTTTTTTCATATTCTGCAGGGTTATTATCCTTTCTGTTCCTGTAAAAATAGATATATAATCTTTCAGGCCCTCAATATAAAGTATATCATCAAGGTATATTTTCTGGATCTTATGTTCGGTTTTTACAAAAATAAAATCGTGATTGTTCTGTTGAACTGAGGGCATTTCAGGAACCGGGGGATGATTATTACCCTTATTCTGAAGAACCTTTTGAGCTGCTTTGTAAAAACGATCGAAAGCAATTGGTTTAAGAAGGTAGTCAACTACATCAAGCTCATATCCATCAAGCGCATACTGCGAATAGGCCGTGGTGAGTATAACATCACACTTACCATTTATGATTTTTAAGAACTGAATTCCTGTCAGCTCGGGCATCTGTACATCTAAAAAAACAAGGTCAATGGCACCGCTCTGAACTAAAGATAAGCCTTCAATAGCGCTGGTTGTGGTCTTTACTAAAGTCAAAAATGGAACTTTTTTGATATAATCCTCAAGAATATCCAAAGCCAGAGGCTCATCATCAACTACCAGGCAACGTATCATTCTATAAATTTAG
>NCHA01000072.1 GCA_002257025.1 Sphingobacteriales bacterium 16-39-50
AACCCGCTATGATTGCAATGAGAATACGATTCCGGCCTCCGCGCCGGAATCTCCTTGTTTTTTTATATCGTTTGTCATCGCGGCGGAGGCCATCGTGGCGGATGCCGCGACCCCCTCTTTATATTAAATTTTCCATCCCTCCTCTTAAATAATGACATTGAGCAAAGGCTGAAACCTGCCAATCCTTAAATAATTTAACGTGAGTTCGAGTATCTAAAGATTAATATTTAACCACATAGATTGAAGCGAAGCTTCAAGGCTATCTATGTCTAAAATGTAGGTTAGAACCTATAAAATGCTATGTTTCCCTGCCGGCAGGCAGGTATGTGGTTTTTAAAATATTATGTTGGGTTCACGTTAATTTATGTATTGCCATTAAGACCTATCTGATATTACGAATAGCACTTACAGTTTCCCTAGTTAATCCCAGATATGATGCTGCATCTGCTACCGATATCCGTTCCCATGGAAATTTTTCACAAAACAAGGAATAACGTTCTTTAGCACTATGGAATAACAGAGAGCCCTTTTCGTCGCTCTTTCGTTTGGCAAATGAAAGTATTCCATAGCCCAGTGAATGAACCTCTGGATGTGCCAGTTGAAGTCGCAATACCTGTCGTCCGCTCAAACCCAACAGTACACTATCCTCAACCAGTTCGATATAGCGGTCAGAAGGAGTTTTCCGGAAAAAGCTTTCAGGAATTACCATGAGCTCATTCTCTTTCCAGAATGCAGTGATGATGCATTTTCCTGAAGCTTCGTAATAATACTCTTTCGCAAGGCCATTAACCATGTACCAGATCTCGTCAGCCCGCTTTCCGGGGCTGGCGAGAATCTGGCCTTTGGTGTATTGTACGCGGTAGGCTATATCACGGATATAGTTTTCTGTGCCTGACGCCAAGGGATATATCCTGTTCAGAAATTCTGTCATAAGATCAGTTTCCATTCCTATCCTTTCTCTTTGCTTTCGCCTCATCAAATGCATAGCGGATGATCTGCCGGATAGTCTTCCTAACCTCATCACGGTGAGCCGGTATGTTAAGGTCGATACCACAATAAGGAGTAACA
>NCHA01000011.1 GCA_002257025.1 Sphingobacteriales bacterium 16-39-50
GTGGGCAAATATAAAGCGAGAGTAAAACCGAAAATCACTAAAAATCAAAAAAGTTCATTATGAGTAACCCTTAACTTAATGACATTGGGGTCAAGCCCGGAATGACAGAGTTCAAGCCCGGAATGACATGGGTAAAGCCCGGAATGACATGGGTAAAGCCCGGACTGACACGGGTCAAGCCCGATGTCATTATTTAATGATTGGGAGGTTGACGCTTCCGCGGGATCCGATAGTTATCGGGTGACAAGTGAAGGGAATGACGCTAGAGGTTTACTTTTCGGTGATTTGTAATCTGCTGACGATTCTGTCGTTTTCCAAATGTTCGAAAACGATTTCCTCAACATCGCTTAGTTGGACTTTACCATAGAACACTCCCTCAGGATAAATTGCGACAGTTGGTCCTTTTTCACAAATATCGAAGCAGCCTGTTCGCTGAGCTCTCATCTCAACATCGAGGCCTTTGTTCTTTATCAATTTTTTAAATTCTGCGACAAGTGCTGAACCATGCTCTTCTCCGCAACAAATCCTGGCGCCGGATGGACGCTGATTTGTACAAACGAAAATATGCTTCTTATAGATCAATTAAAAGAAGGATTGATTAATGAATAAAATCAGTTTCCACTTTGTAATGCAGGAACATTACTTGACATCAGTAACATTAACTTCAAAATCCAGACAAGAGAATGGCGGGATTGAAGGGGAACTTCCCTCCATTCCATAAGCCAGTGCCGAAGGAATTATCATACGAATACTACCACCCTGTTTGATGAAAGGAATTGCCTGTTGCCAGCCCTTGATTACAGAGGTCAGACTAAAGGTTGCCTCGCTGCCTGGCAAAGCTCTGTCAAATAAGGTGCCATTGAGCAATTTACCTGTATAATTTGCAACCACTGTTGAATCAGCTGTTATGGGGCTTCCTGTACCCTCTTGTCCAATTTTATAATAAATCCCAGTGCTGGTTTTGGTAAAGCCTGTCAATGCACTCTTTTCCATGTATTTCTTTATGGTATAATCATCATACTGCGGAATCTTATCCTTTTCCATTACCTTCACAACAATGTCAAGCGAAGAATTTCCAGGTATCTGTGTAGTACCATTCCTGCCAAATGCCAAACGAGAAGGAACAATAATTCTGATTGTTCCATTTGCCTTTTTCAGCACCTCTTTAATACCAACACGTACTGCTTCGGGATTGAAATATCCAAGGTAATTGTAATATCTGTTACCATTGCTGAAAGTATCAACAGCAACATATTTACCATCCAAAGAACTGATAGTGATTATTGCGGGAGTAAGCTCTGAATATTGCACTTCAGCTCCAAGCCCCGGACTAACAACCTGATAATAAATTCCGGTACCATTATACTCCTGAACAGATAAACTATTTTTCTGTATGTATTCCTTAACATTACGGTCATCAATTACTTCGATAGACTCGTATTCCTTTACACAGGAAACAAGGATGCCCAACAAAAAAATAACTGCAAAGACGTATTTAAAATATTGTTTCATTTTATGCTTTTAATTTTGAACATCCACTAATTCGATATCAAAATCGAGTACCGAATTTGCGGGAATCGGGCCAGAACCCTGAGGCCCATATCCATAACCAGAAGGAATGAACAATCTGATCTTACCTCCTTTTTGGATTAGAGGAACACCGATCTGCCAGCCTACAATAACCTGACCCAGCTTGAAAGCAAGCGGTTGCGTAGTTGATTTATCAAAAACCTGTCCTGATAATAATCTGCCGGTATAATTAGAAGTGACGGTTGTATTAGCTGAATACGTGATGTTGCCAGCGCCTGATTGAATAATTTGATAATACAAACCACTGGAATGCTTTATCGCAGATATTTTATTGTCAGTCAGAAATTTTACAATAATTGCATCGTCCTTTTGCGCCTGCACAGTTGGGTCAACATAATCATCTTTAAGACATGAGCTTAATCCAAGCACCATGACAATAGAGAACAGTAATAGGTGAATTTTCATATTGCAGCAAATTTATCCTTTTAAACGTTAAAAAGTAAGGATTAACATTTTTTAACAAAATATTTTTAGTTAATGATCCCTTTATTGAAATCCTGGAAGATATAAATCGTTGATTAATCCGATTTAAACAGCTACATCCAAATGTGGATACCAGGTATCTGTTCTTACAGTCGCACCCAGGTCATGAAGCATATTGTATAAACCAAAGTTTGTCCGGTTAACATAAATAAAATGCTTTACGCCCCGGGCTTGCTTGAATTCCGGCATTCTGGAAATCTTCTCTCCATAGGAATAAAGCTTATCAAAAAATTCAGTCTTACTAAAGTCAAAGGTATCCGACATGTATGGCTGAGCAAACAATTCGATCATTTCTTTATAAATACGGTAGTAAAATTCGATTTGTGCCGTATCATCGTTCTCCCGGATCATCTCTAATTGCCTAAATGCTTTTATTGTCCTGGCCTTATCTTTCAGCATATCTGTAGAGGTCAGCGAAAAGAAAGGATAGTAGAAATCATCCGGCATTTCTTTAATACATCCAAAATCAATAATCCCCAGTTTTCCTTCCGGCGTGATCAGAAAATTTCCAGGATGAGGATCAGCATGCACCGCTCTTAACTCATGCTGCTGAAAATTATAAAAATCCCACAGAGCCTGACCAATCTTATCCCTGAGTTCCTGTGAAGGATTAGTCTTCATGAATTCCTTCATGTGCAGGCCTTCAAGCCAGTCCATAGTGATAATTCTTTTCGAAGAAAGATCAGGATAATAGGCAGGAAAAACCACATTGGGAATGTTTTTGCAAGCTTCCGAAAACTCGACAGATCGTTTTATCTCGAGGTCATAATCAGTTTCTTCGAGCAGCCGTTCTTCTACTTCAGACATGTAAACTTCCAGCTCCTTCTGGCTCATTCCCAATAAGCGGAATGCAAATGGCTTTACCATTTTAAGATCCGAAGATATACTATCGCCAACTCCCGGATATTGAATTTTAACTGCTAACTTTTTACCATTTAAACTCGCCTGATGCACCTGCCCGATAGAAGCAGCATTGGTCGATCTGATGTTAAATTCATCATAGATTTCGGAGGGTGTTTTACCAAAGTACTTGCTAAAAGTCCTGACTATCAGTGGCCCTGATAAGGGAGGAGCATTGTATTGAGATAGCGAAAACTGATCGACGTATGCTTTAGGTAATATATTTTTATCCATGCTAAGCATCTGGGCTACCTTGAGGGCACTTCCCTTCAACTCACTTAAGGATGCATAGATATCTGTTGCGTTATCGAGATTTAACTCATCTTTATTCAGAGAGGGATTAAATAACTTCTTGGAATAATGCTTTATATAATTTCCGCCAACCTTAAGACCAGTTTTTACAAATTTGGCTGAGCGTTCTGTTTTTGATGTTGGGATACTGTCCTGCTCTTTCATTTAGCAATTGAAGTTCTAATTGTCATTATGGCTATTAAAACTTAACATCTGGTTTCATGCCGCCATTGTTCATCATGAACTTCCCATAATCAAACAAACTATCTAATGGCGATTTACCAAAAAGATCGAAAGTGACATTAATTCCCTTCTCAATGGCTTCATCAGTTTTTTCAAAGCCAGGACTGTTATCCTTAGCCCAGAAATTCAAAATGACACCAAACTGAATCCAGAGCGCATCTTTATATTTCGAGGTCAGAAAACGTCTGTTTGCCAATTCTCCCGACTCCACACCCTGATCCACCAGACCGGATGCAAATCCTTCAAAAAGCATTTTAACTCCTTTTAAAATTGCCGGTGTACCAATATTTTGCCCTGAATGCTTCAAACTATACAATACAAAGCTTCTTTTACTCTTCAGCAACTCAATAAAGGCATAAAAAAATGCAAGCGTCTTCTCACGTGAGGAATATTGCTCCCAGATTTCCTGATTTTGCACTTCAGTCAATGTTTTATCGCAAAGCTCAGTCCAGATCGATTCTTCAATCCCTTCAAAGGAAGCATAGAAATTATAGAACTCCTCTTCCGTCAGATTATTTTCTTTTGCAAATACATAAACCGAGGCTGGTTTGATGCCTTTTGTCAAAACATAATCTATATAAGCATTTTGAATTTCTTCTGCAGTATTCATAGCATTATTCATATTGGAAATTAATTGTCTTTAAGACTTCTTCCTGGTCTTGTCCTGATCAGAAACAGGCAACGGTATATAAATCAACTGCTTTTTATTTGATTCCTGCGGGTTAAGATCAGGGAGAAAATCCTGAAGTTTCTCTTTCAGGGCCTTTAATTTGTCAATCAGTCCGGACATTTCAAGAATTGCTATGGTGATTAAATTAACTAATTTCATAAACTATTAATATTAATTGCCTGATTCAGCTTTAAGATATACGTTATTTATAGACAAAGAGTTTGCCAGAAATCTTCCAAATAGTTTACCTTTTGTCATATTTTGTAATTTTCAGGATGCATTGCAAAAATAGCTCAGGGGATAGCTGCTCAGATCTTTAAATAGGCATCAGACCGGCAAGAACCAATCTGATGCCTTAATTCTAAATTAAAATATTACTTAGTAACAATATTTATTTGCATCAATCAATTGCTTAGCGACACGCTGTCTTGTTTCCTTGATATTAAAAGGCTCTGATTTTGTAAAACGTCTCAATCCAACAAGCATCATTCTTAGTTCATCACCTTCAGCGAAAGAATAAAGGGCTTCCTTACCAGCTACAGAAACCTTATCCACAGTTTGATAAAGATAGATCCGCATCATATCCAGTTGCCCGGCACATGCTTCTTCACCTCTTAATTTAACCAGCTTTTCAACCCTTAATATGGTTGATTCGGCGACATATATGTATCCAATGATGTCAGCAATATTCATCAGAATTTCCTGCTCTTTTGACAGGGTCATCATCAATTTCTGAACTGCGGCACCAGCTATCATTAATCCTGCCTTTTTCAGGTTAGCCAATTGGCGTTTTTCTGCAGCAAATAATGAATTATCTTCTTCCCCAAAATCAGGGATCGACATTAATTCGCCGGCAACAGCTTGAGCAGGAGTCATCAGATCCAGCTCACCTTTCATGGCACGTTTCAAAAGCATATCCAGGATAAGCATCCTGTTAATTTCATTAGTACCCTCAAATATTCTGTTGATGCGGCTATCACGATAAGCACGTTCCATAGGTGCCTCTGCAGAATAACCCATACCTCCATAAACCTGCAGACCCTCATCAACGATATAATCCAACACTTCAGACCCCCACACCTTAATAATTGCACATTCCACAGCGAATTGCTCGGTAGATTTCAATTTAGCCTGTGAAGGTTCCATTCCGTCAGCTATCAAAGCATCATAAGCATCATCAATATTTTGTCCGGCACGATAAGATGCACTTTCAAGAGCAAAATTCCTCGTAGCCATTTCGGCAAGTTTATAGCGAATGGCACCAAACTTTGAAATCGGCAAACCGAACTGAATACGTTCATTCGAATAATTTATCGCCTGATTCAAAACCTTACGGGAAGAGCCGATAGCTGCAACACCAAGTTTTATCCTGCCGATATTCAGAATATTAACAGCTATTTTAAAGCCATTCTCACGTTCTGATAACAGATTGGCAACAGGCACCGGGCAGTCAGTAAAAAACACCTGCCTTGTTGATGATCCTTTAATACCCAGTTTATGTTCCTCAGGATTCATCGTAATTCCACCAAAATCCTTTTCTACAATAAATGCAGACAGATTTTTATCCTCTCCAATCTTTGCAAAAACAATAAATATATCAGCAAAACCACCATTGGTGATCCACATTTTCTGACCAGTAATCAGGTAGTGAGTACCTTCTGCATTCAATACAGCCTTTGTCCTCCCTGAATTAGCATCAGAACCTGAATTGGGCTCAGTGAGGCAATAGGAAGCTTTCCACTCCCCGGTTGCCAGTTTTGGAATATATTTATCCTTCTGCTCTTTAGTGCCATAATAAAGAATAGGTAATGTACCGATTCCTGTATGTGCAGAAAGTGCTACCGCAAAGGAACATCCGGCCCCAACTGAATCAGCCACTAGCATAGAAGTATTGAAGTTCTTGCCAAAACCACCATATTCCTCAGGAATAGAAACAGCTAATAAACCCAGCTCTCCAGCCTTATCCATCAGGCTCACCATTAAGCCCTCTTCCTGATTATCGATTCTGTCGAGATTAGGAAATACCTCAGCTTCCAAAAAATCCTCACAGGTTTTTTTAATCATCAACTGCTCTTCATCAAACTCTTCAGGAATAAAAATATCCTCACATGAAGTTTCGCGAATAATAAATTCTCCGCCTTTGATTGATTTGGTTTTTATTGTGCTCATAATATTTAATTGATTAAGGAATAAGGAGCAAGGAATAAGGACAGATTAGAGTTAATTATACTATTATCTTGTCTTTGCACCTATTACCTTATTCTTTGTTCCTAATTCATTTCTGTTCAAGGTTTGTTAAAAATTTAGTTAACATCTTTTGAAGTTTTATAATTTTTTCTACCAATTTGTCTAATTCCTGAGAGTCTAGAATTCCAAACTCATTAGATAGTATTAGCTGTGTTTCTAATTCGAACAAGGAACCTAAAGCAACCTTGATGAAATAAGAAAACTCCTTATTTGATGACCTTGAGGATCCCTCTGCAATATTTGATGGCACCGAAACACTACATCTGTTAATCTGGGATACCAATCCAAACTTTTCCTCTTTAGGATAATTTGAAGTTACCTTATAAACTTCCTTAGCAAGCACGATTGCATCTAACCAGATATTAAGTTTCCTGAAATTGTGCATCACATAGATTTATGTCAATGAAATACTTATTCTATCTAGTAAGATATTTTTGTCTGTACTCTCTACTCTTAACCTCGTCTTAAATTAATAACCAATGTCAATCGAACTTGAATTTGTCCTTAATCCTTATTCCTTATTCCTTGATCAATTACATTATCTCAAATATCCCCGCTGCTCCCTGCCCTGTTCCAACACACATGGTAACCATTCCAAATTTCTTTTCTCTTCGCTTCAGTTCATTGAAAAGCTGAACAGACAGTTTTGAACCTGTACAACCCAGAGGATGACCAAGGGCTATAGCACCACCGTTAACATTTACTTTATCCTGATCTAAATCCAGTGTTCTTATTACAGCAAGGGATTGAGATGCAAAAGCTTCATTCAGCTCAATAAGATCCAGATCCTGCTGCTTCATTCCTGCCTTTTTCAAGGCAAGCGGAATAGCCTCTATCGGACCAATACCCATAATTCTTGGTGGCACACCTGCGACACCATAACTTACAAGACGGGCAATTGGCTGTACATTTAATTTCTTCAACATTTTTTCTGAAACCACCAATACAAAGGCTGCTCCATCAGATGTTTGAGATGAATTACCGGCTGTAACCGAACCTCCGGCAGCGAAAACCGGCTTGAGGTTAGCGAGCTTATCGATTGCCGTATCAGCCCTCGGACCCTCATCAGTATCAACAATAAATTCCCTTGTTTTCTGCTTTAAATTTTCGTCCAGATAGGTTTCCTTAATCGTAATCGGAATCAATCCGTCTTTAAGGTGCCCATTCTTTATTGCTGCAATGGCTTTTTGATGAGACTTAAATGAAAACTCATCCTGATCTTCACGGCTAACCTTATATTCTTTAGCTACAGCCTCGGCTGTAAGACCCATGCCCCAGTACCATTCAGGATTATTTTTTGCAACATCAGCATTCGGGACCAGTTTCCAGCCTCCGAAAGGCATACCCGACATCACCTCGACCCCACCAGCAACAATACAATCGGCCATCCCTGACCTGATTTTTGCAGTGGCTATGGCTATAGTCTCCAATCCGGAAGCACAGTAACGGTTCACTGTCACACCAGGCACTTTATCCGTATCCAGTCCCATTAAAGAGATCATACGGGCAATATTTAAGCCCTGCTCCGCCTCGGGAGTTGCATTTCCAACAATTACATCATCTATTTGATCCTTATCAAGATCAGGTACCGAAGCCACCAGATACCTGACCACCTCTGCAGCCAGATCATCAGCCCTGGTAAAACGAAATACACCGCGGGGTGCTTTTCCAACTGCGGTTCTGTATGCTGCTATGATATATGCTTCTTCCATTCCTAATAGTATTGAGTAGAGAGTATTGAGTATTGAGACCCAACCCAACTACAATTTAAGTCTTATTGATTTTTGAAGATTAAAATTCATTTTTTGAAGTTCATCTATGCTTTCGAGTAATTCACTACATATTTTAGTATCAATAAATCCTAGACGTTCTGTAATAACCAATTGAGTTTGCAGTTCATATGATGATCCATTCGCGATACCCAAGAATTGTAAAAATTCTTTATTAGAGTTTCTTCCTGCTCCCTCAGAAATATTAGATGGTATAGATACTGCACACCGACGAATTTGAGATATCAAGCCATAACGCTCATCTACCGGAAATTTGGCGGAAACATCATAAACCCTTATTGCCAGGTCAATACTCTTATTCCATATTTTCAGATCTTTAATATTATGCATTTCCGTCTTGATATCTCAATACTCAATACTCTCTACTCAATACTCAGTTCCTCAACGGCTTACCCTTAGTCAGAATGCTCTGTATTCTCTCGAGTGTTTTCTTCTCTCCGCAAAGTGAAAGGAACACTTCCCTTTCCAGATCGAGTAAATATTGCTCCGAAACCAGGCTTGGTTGTGAAAGATTTCCTCCGCACAAAACATAACCCAGTTTCTCAGATATCTTCTTATCGTGCTCTGATATAAAATTACCCGCGAACATGGAATTTGCTCCTGCATAAACAATACCCATCCCCTGTTTGCCCAATACCCTGATATCCTTACGTTGAACCGGTTTGGTATAGCCTGCATCCGCAAGTTCAAGAGCTTTCTCCTTTGCATCAATAATCAATCGGTTGCGATTCATGCTTATTCCGAACTTCTCTTTCTGGATGTAACCAAGTTCTACTGCTTCAACAGCTGAAGTCGAAACTTTAGCCTGCCCAATGGTTAAAAAGCGCTCTCTTAGTGCAGCCTGTTCTATCTGACCTTCTTTAAATTCATCCGATAAACGAAGAGCAAACTCTTTTGAACCTCCTCCACCCGGAATTAATCCTACCCCAAATTCAACCAATCCCATATAGGTTTCGGCATTAGCCTGAACAAAATCTGCATGCAGACATAACTCACAACCACCTCCCAAAGTAAGATTATGTGGTGCTGCCACAACCGGAATACTTGAATAGCGCATCCGCATCATTGTATTCTGGAACATCTTAATGGCTATATTGATCTCATCCCAGTCCTGTTCAACGGCAGCCATAAATATCATTCCGATATTAGCACCTGCCGAAAAATTGGCACCGTCATTCCCAACAACCAGGCCTCTGTAATCTTTTTCTGCCAGGTCAATAGCTTTATTTAATCCCTGAATGACTTCACCACCAATCGTGTTCATTTTGGTGTGAAATTCAACATTCAATATACCATCGCCCAGATCAGTGATTGTAGTTCCTGAATTTTTCCAGATTGTATTGGTTTGACGAATATTATCGAGAATGATGAAAGAATCAGTCCCGGGAACCGGTTTATAAGATTTTGAGGGAATATCATAATACTTCTTAACACCATTTTCAACCTTATAGAACGTCTCATTTCCGGCCTGAAGCATCTCATGAACCCATGCAGCTGCCTCATTACCATATTTCTTCATTCCTTCGAGTGCCTTTTTCAGTCCGATGGCATCCCATACCTCAAATGGTCCGAGTTCCCAGCCAAAACCAGCTCTCATTGCATCATCGATGCGGTATAATTCATCAGAAATTTCAGGTATTCGGTCAGAAACGTATTCAAACAGTCCGAAAAAAGAATGGCGGAAAAAATCACCTGCCTTATCTGTACCGTTTGCGAAAACTTTCATGCGCTCAGGCAGATTTTCAACCAGTTTTGTAGCCTCAAGTGTTGAAGATTTTATTTTCTGCTGAGGTTTATATTCTAATGTTTTAAGGTCAAGAGCCAGAATTTCAGATTTTCCGTCAGCGCCTTTTACTTTTTTATAAAAACCCTGTTTTGTTTTATCTCCTAGCCATTTATTCTCCTGCATTTTCTTAACATAGCCAGGAAGTTCAAACAGATCATGCGCTTTATCTTCAGGAAGATTATTATATAATCCACCGGCCACATTGATCATTGTGTCCAGTCCTACTACATCCGTAGTACGAAAAGTCGCCGATTTTGGTCGGCCCAGGGCAGGTCCGGTATATTTATCAACCTCCTCAACTGATAGATCCATTTTCTCAACAAGATGCAGGAGCGCCATAATGGAATAAACTCCAACCCGGTTTGCGATAAATGCGGGAGTATCCTTACATAAAACAGTGGTTTTCCCAAGAAATTTATCCCCATAATGCATCAGGAAATCAATAATCTCAGGTTTTGTCTCAGCGGTTGGGATGATTTCAAGCAACCGCAGATAGCGTGGTGGATTAAAGAAATGAGTCCCGCAGAAGTGCGAACGAAAATCTTCTGAGCGTCCTTCTGCCATCAGATGAATCGGAATTCCGGAAGTGTTAGAACTTATCAGGGTTCCAGGAGTTCGGAATTTTTCTACCTGATCATAAATCAGTTTTTTAATATCAAGCCTCTCGACAACAACCTCTATCACCCAATCGCAGGATGCAATATCTTTCATATTGTCATCAAAATTGCCTGTAGAAATATTGACAGCAACTTTTTTGGAGAAAACAGCCGATGGATTGGCCTTTAAAGTACTTTCAAGAGCCGAATTAACAATTCTATTTCTGACTGTTTTAGAATTCAGATCAGCACCTTTTGCCTGCTCCTCAGCTGTCAGCTCTTTTGGAACCATGTCAAGCAGCAAAACTTCAACTCCAATATTGGCAAAGTGGCATGCAATACGTGAGCCCATAATACCAGAACCCAATACCGCTACTTTTCTGATGACTCGTTTCATCTGTTTATTTTTAATGTTTTTTAACCCCCGCAGCTGCGGGATGGAACCTTTGATTAAATCCCGTAGGGCTTATGACCTCAAAAACTAAAAACTGGGAATAAACAAAAAATACCCTGTGTTTTTAATATTTACTTTAATCCTGCCGGATTCATAATGATCTTTTTCAGGTTTTACTACCCGGAATTTCCGGGTAGCAAAACTGAGGTTTATAATCAGTGGTTAGTTGATTTATCTTGTTTAATGTATTAATGAGTTTAAGCCTTTCCTTATCGGAAATATGTGCATTTAGATACTCATTAAATGTTCTTACGACATCTTTGGCAATCTGCCGCTTTTCAATACCGAATGGAGTTAAAAATATCTTAACCGAACGCTTATCATTTGAATCTGTCTCCCTGTAAATCAGACCGAGCTCTTCCATATTCTTTAGCATTCTCGACAGACTAGTAGATTTCACACCCGATAAGGCCGCAATTTGCGAAACTGCCGTACCTTCTTCGTGTATATTGATCAGCATGTAACCCAGTGCCTGCGTAATTCCATAATCTGCAGCAATCTGATTGTATTTATTAGCAACCGTTTGCCAAACAATTTTCAAAAAATAATCTACAGTTTCTTCAGGCTTCATTCAAATATACTATGCAAGCATAGCAAATGTATAAAATAGAAAAATATAAAACAAGAGTAATTATGCTTTTATTTTGGGCGGGCAGAAACAATGAATTGTATATTTAAGCTTAGCTTTGGTAATAAATGAAGAAATATAAAGTCTACATCCTTGCTGTATCTGTATTAATAATCATTTCAATAATTTGGAACACCCTAACTGAACCCGGAATAAAAGACCTTAAAAGCGATTTTAAAGAAGTAGCATTTATTCGGAATGAACAAAACACCGGCCCGGTAATCAGAATCTATGCGGTGAGTATTAAGACTGAAAATTGGGAGGAGATGGAGCAGTATGGTAATTATATGCCTCATACAAAATACGGAACTACGAGAATTTACTTTTTTTTAAATAACGGCGAGATTCCTGAAGAATTGAATTTCGGAGAAGTTAATATCCCGGACAGATACAAGAAGAATTGTATAGCGATTTATGAAAAAGACGGGATGAGTCAGATTTCAATCCGTAAGTATCCTTTTAATAATTGATTAAAAAATAATACTTTATGAAAAACAAAGGCCTTAGATTCACTATACTATTACTCATAACCTTAGGATGGATCATCTTGATGCGGACCATGACAGCCCCTCTTAATCAGGGCAGTATTCTCACATTTGAATTTATTGGAACAGCCGCAAATGCAGAACTGTTTCTTAACAAGCTTGAAGCTTTAGGCCATACAGAACTGATGACACTCAGTATTTATCTTGACTTCATCTTCCCCCTTTTGTATGGAGCTACATTCTTTTATGGCAGTGCATGGGCATGCGGAAGACTTGACAAAGATCATCCCTTAAACAAATTCAGAATTTTGAGCAATATGGTCCTGATTGCAGTTGTCTGCGATTTCCTGGAGAATCTATCACTGTTACAACTTATCAATTCAGGCCCTGACGACTTATATGCAGGTGCAGCTTTTAGCTTTGCAACAATTAAATTTTTGCTCTTAGCAATCGTATTACTACATCTTCTGATCACAATTCTTATTTCAGCAAAAAGGGAAGCAAAATAACGGAGCCTCAGCAATAATTCAGGATTTTCGAAATTAGAACATCACCAGCCTATCTTGGTATCATCACCACGGGGATCGGCACCGCCCTCATAATAACCCCATTGGGTTTTAAGGATTGCGTCAACACGGCCAATAGCTCTTCTGTCTTTAAAGGCGTAGCCTTTTTTCTCCAATTTTTGCCTGACCAGGTTATCCAATCCACCCTTTTCATAAGTAACCACATCCGGGTACCATTGATGATGGAACCTCTTCGCATTTACCGCAGCCTGCATTCCCATATCAAATTCAAGTACGTTCAATATTGTTTGAAAAACAGAAGTTATGATAGTTGAGCCACCAGGGGTACCAACAATCATGAACAGTTCACCTCCCTTTTCAAGAATAGTTGGAGTCATAGAACTAAGCATTCGCTTTCCCGGAACAATAGCGTTGGCTTCTCCTCCAAGTAATCCGTACATATTTGGAGAGCCCGGCTTTACTGAAAAATCATCCATCTCATTATTTAAAAGAAAGCCTGCCCCTTTTACGAATACCATTGAGCCATAACCACCATTCAGCGTTGTAGTGACTGCTACTGCATTTCCGTCACGGTCAACAATAGAGAAATGGGTAGTCTCTTCGCTTTCTTTTGGTACTTCCCCGGCCTTAATATCAGAACTAAGCGTTGCTTTGTCCCAATTAAAATTTTCCATTCTGTATTTGGAATAGATGGGATTAACCAGATATTTCTGGGGTACCTTATAAAAATCAGGGTCGCCCAGATGGCTTGCCCTGTCGGCATAAACCCTACGCTCAGCCTCAACTATAACCTGAACGGTCGAGTCGGAGTTATGACCCCATCTCCTCAGTGGATATTCTTCAACGGAATTCAAGAGCTGCAACAAAGCAATACCACCACTTGATGTTGGCGGCATAGTAATCACCTTATAGTCTTTGTAGTTTCCAACCAGTGGTTCGCGCCATTGCGACTGATAATTCTTTAAATCCTCTTTACTGATCAAACCACCACCACTTTTCATCTCAGCTTCTATATGATCTGCAACTATACCTGCATAGAATCCCTCGCGGCCCTTATCCCGAATCAGTTCCAGTGTTTTAGCAAGATCCTCCTGAACCCAAAGATCACCCTTTTCCCACTTTTCCTTAATAAAGTATGATTTACCCGGATTGTATTTTTTAATTCCTTCCTGTAATTCTGTAAACTCTTCTACCTGACTATCTGTAATAGGGAATCCCTTTCTGGCAAGGTCCAATGCAGGTTGTACAACTTCTGCCCAGCTTAATTTACCGAACTTTTCGTGCGCCTTAACCATGCCATCAACACTTCCGGGTACACCTGCAGCGAGATGCCCATATAAACTCTTATCAGTAATGGCATTCCCGGCAGAGTCGAGATACATATCACGACTTGCCATTCCCGGGGCTTTTTCGCGAAAATCGAGTGTTGCCAGTTCTCCGCTTGCTGAGCGGTAAACCATGAATCCACCTCCACCTAAATTACCGGCGCCGGGATAAACCACAGCCAGAGCAAATTGCACTGCAACCGCAGCATCAACCGCATTTCCACCTTTTTTGAGAATATCCAAACCTACTTTTGATGAAGACGGATGGGCAGAAACGACCATCCCATTCTTATATTCACCGGAATTGTTTTTAGAGAGGCTTCCGCCAAGACATCCCGAAAGCAGAATACCAAGGACAATTAATAAACCTGTTCCCTTCATAAATCTCAACACTGTGTTCCTATGCATTTTTATATATTTTATCAACCTGGTCTTTGTACTTCTGTAAGATAACTTTCCTTTTCAAACTTAGTTTTGGAGTAAGTTCTCCTCCATCGATACTCCAGTCTTCTGTTAGCAGCTCAAATTTTTTAACCTGCTCCCAATGCCCAAAATCTTTGTTAAAATGGTCAACCACAGATTGTATTTTATCAATTACCCTTTGATCTTTGATCATATCTGCATTATTGCTGAATGGGATGTTTGACCGGCTGCACCATGCAGACAGTGCCGGAAAATTAGGAAGAATCAAAGCCGCCGGAAAACGTTCATTCTCACCGATTACTATCATTTGCTCGATATAAGGTGATTCCTTGAATTTATTTTCAAGTATCTGTGGTGCTATATATTTTCCACCAGCTGTTTTAAATATCTCCTTTTTACGGTCAGTTATTCTGAGGTATTGACCATCAACCAATTCCCCAATATCCCCGGTATGGAAAAATCCATCCTTATCAATCACCTCATCGCTTAGATCAGGACGATTATAATAGCCCTTCATCACATTCGGACCTTTACATAATATTTCTCCATCTTCAGCAATTTTTATCTCCACATCCCGGATAGCCTTCCCAACAGTAGTGAATTTTGCAGCGCCTTCAGTCAGACCGTTTACTGCAATTACAGGTGAAGTTTCAGTGAGACCATAACCCTCCAGAACCGGCATGCCTGCAGCCCAGAAAACCCTCGCTAGGCGCGATTGCAAAGCAGCACCACCCGAAACCACTGCCAAAATATTACCGCCCAAAGCATCACGCCATTTATTGAAAATCAGCTTATTCGCTAGTTTAAGCTGAACTTCATACCAAAGGCCATTCGCTCCATTCATTTCATACCTGAGTCCGAGGTTTAATGCCCAGAAGAATAATTGCTTTTTTACTCCAGTCAACTCAGATCCTTTAGCTACTATTCTATCATATACTTTTTCGAGAAGGCGGGGAACTGTTGTAAAACCATGCGGTTTAACTTCTACAAGATCTGCAGCTATGGTTTCCATACTCTGGGCGTAATATACTGATACCCCCAGGTAGAAGTACATATAAAGAACCATCCGCTCAAAAATATGTGAGAGTGGAAGAAAACTTAGTGCTTTTTTGAATCCCGCAGGATACAAAACAGAAGAAGCTATCACATTACTGACCAGATTGCTATGTGTCAGCATAACTCCCTTTGGTGTTCCGGTAGTCCCGGAAGTATAAATTAATGTCAGCAAGTCATCCGGAAGTATCCGGTCACGGTATACCTGAAGATTTACAGGTTCAGCGCGCTCTCCAATCTCAATCAATTCCTTCCAGTGAGGTACTCCTTCAATACTATCAAAACTAAATATCTTAAAATCCAGCTGCTCAGTTTTTCTGACATTGTTCAGTTTTTCATACAGTGCCGATTCAGAAACGAATACTATTTTTACATCTGCATCTCTGAGTATAAACTTTATATCGTTTTCGGCTAATGTTGGATACATCGGTACTTGTGTTGCTCCAATCTGCATGATTCCGAAATCGCAAATATTCCATTCAGGACGATTAGCTGACATAATTGCAACCTTGTTATCCTTTTCAATCCCCGAAGCAATTAATCCCTGACTTACTGAATTTACCTGAGCTACAAATTTTTCTGTTGAATATTTATTCCAAATTCCATTCTGCTTTGCTGCCACCATATCCTCTTTCCGGTGCTTTTCAAGCGAATGCTCCAAAAGATCAAATACACGTGTAATTTCTGCCATAACTTCTATTCTTATTAAACTGTAATTTAGCAAAATAGCTAAAAATAAATTAGGTCTGCTTAAGAAATAAATTCTGCCTGATATAAAGGTTAAGACTTCAAATGATTGGCTACATGATATATTAATTTTCTGACAGAATTGAATTTCTGTCAGAAAAATTCTGCTATGGCACTGTATTTGAAAACTACAGCTTATAAATAATTATGATTATGAACAAGCTATTTCTACTCTGTTTAACTGCAGGATTTATTTTTCTTGCCAACTCAAACTCACAGGCACAGACTTATGAGAACGCCATTGGAGTAAGACTGGGGTCTTACAATGGCTTAAACTACAAAACATTTTTAAACTCAAACAAGGCCTTAGACCTTAACTTATCATTCAGAAACAATGATGATCTCCAAAGATTTCTATTAACCGGACTTTATGAAGTTCATAACCCAATTGAGGGAGCCCCTGGTTTGCTTTGGTATTATGGTGGTGGTGGTAGTATCGGTTCCTATAAAAGAAGAGATTTCGAAGGTGACCTTTGGTTAAGCGCTGATGGTGTGCTGGGACTGGATTACAAAATTGAAGGAGCTCCACTTAACCTTGCTATCGATTGGAGACCGCGTTTCGAATTAACTCCAAACACGAATTTTCGTACCGGAGATGTAGGACTTGCAATAAGACTTACCTTTTAAATAAAAAGGGGCTGCTTTTTACGAAGCAGCCCCTTTTTTGTTAGAAGTTGTCTGTTATCAGCAGTAAATCATAGTCAGGAGATGAATCCCGATGCAGGAGGACCTCAACTGTCAACTGTCAATTATTATCAAAGTTTCAACCACCTCTTCCTCACCGCAATCTGAGCTTCAGTAAGATTTGATAAAGAGGCAATTCTAAATCTATGATTCGGATTTCTGACCAGTGTCAATTCAATCTGCCTGATCAATGCATCACGGCTAAAGGATATCGTTATTTTTTCACCGGGCTTTTTGGTGGATATGAATTTTTCAACTTCTGATAATCTGGGATCCGAAACATTATTTATGCGATTTCCATCTATAGAAAGTATTTCATCATTTACATTTAAACCGGCAATCCATGCCGGGCTCTGGCGACTTACATTCGTCACGATGATCTTACCATCCTTTAGTGCTGTTACCGCCCCCAAATATGCGTCATTACCTTTAGCCGCATCATCAATCAGTGTAAATCCGGCATAGGCAAAATATTTGTTGTAATCTATGGCCTTTACGCCATTAACGTAATCTTTGTAAACATCGTCAAATGACTTTCCCGATACCTTTTCAAGCATCGTTTTAAACTCAGCATCAGTATATCCCCGACCTTTCTTTGTATAATATTCATCGTACATCGCCTTCATCACTTCATCCAATCCGGCTTTTGCCTGAGTAGAATGAATAGTTTCAAGGTCCATGATTAAAGCGATCAGGGCTCCCTTGCTATAATATGAAATAGTGGAATTAGCAGAATTTTCATTTGGCCGGTATTGCTTGATCCAGGCATCAAAACTAGCATCGCTTACTGTCTCAACCCGATTGCCGGGCTGATTTTCTACCGAGCTGATCGAAGCGGCTAAATTCATCAGGTAACGATCCGGACTTTGTAAACCAGCCCTTTTGGTATAGATATCCTGATAATAAGCAGTAAAACCTTCGGCGATCCAGAGATTTCTGGTGTAATTCTCCTGTTCATAGTTAAATGGGCCCAATGCTATAGGACGCAAACGCTTTACATTCCATATATGAAAATACTCATGAGAAACAAGTGCAAGGAACCTCAATAGTCCCGCCTCTGTGTTGTAGGAATTGCGGCTGGCCCCTAAAACAGTTGAATTCAGGTGCTCAAGCCCGCCACCTCCTGAATTAAAATTATGTACAATAAACACATAACGCTTGTTCGGATTAATACCAAAAGTCCTGGTTTGTTCTGTTACGATCTTTGCCATATCTCGCTTGAGGATATCCTTGTTATAGTTTCCTCCTCCGTACATGGCAACTTCATGCCGAACTCCCTCGGCAACAAATTCAAAAATATCCTGATTTCCAACTTCGAAAGGCGAATCATAAAGCACATCAAAATCAGAGGCATAATAGGTATTTGACTTTGAAGTCACTTTTTCAAGACCGGTAGATATTTTAGACCACGATTTATAAGGATTGATTGTTACCTCGGATGCTGCATTCAGCTTACCATCCGGATACATAAAAATTCCTGCCGGAGATAAAAAAGCATGTGACTCATCCACAAAGCTTGTCCTTACAGATATTTCGAATGAATATACCCTGTAACTCACTTTTATCATCCCGGAGTTTGCTGTACTGACCCTCCAGGTATTTTTGTTAATTTTTTCAAATGACAGTTCTTTACCGTCTGAACCAAATGCTTTAAAACCCTCCACATTTTTTGAAAATTCCCTTATCAGATAAGACCCTGGAGTCCAGACAGGCATTTTTAGGTCAATATGTGCAGCCTTAACTCCGGAAATATTCATTTGTACCTCTGCATAATGAGCCTGAGGTTCTGTAAAGGAAACCTCATAAGCAATTTTATTTTGGGCAAGAACTGAACTCGACATAAGTGCAATAAAAATTAAAGAGACAAAATATTTCATTCTTCTATAAATAATTGTTCGATCGCAAAAGTAAGTTTTCGATTTAATTTAAATCGGTGTGCTAGCTAATGTTCGGTAAAATAGTTGCTACATCCAACTAATTACAAAGTTTAAAAATAGATTTGTGCTATAAATATGCTTGAACCGCTAGCCAATCCCTTTATTGCTGTCTCTAAAAAATATCTGAGTGCCCTTTCAAAAATGGTTGCTCAGTTATCTATAGACAGGTATCATTATGTACTGATCTTAATAGATTCTCATGATGAAAACCTAACCCAAAAAGCATTAGCTGAAATTTTACATATCGATAAATCCTATATGGTCACAATTTTAGATTACCTGGAAGAAAGGGACTATGTGATGCGTGAAAAAAACCCACAAGACCGAAGGGAGCAACTGATCAGATTAACCCAAAAAGCTGAAAGTAGTATACCAATCATCAGAGAGGCTATAAAAGAGCTGAATGAAGTAGCATTTCAAAATATTTGTGAGTCTAACAAACAGATATTCAACGAGGTATTGACAACTATTCAGTTTAATTTAATCGACAACACACCCGAATTAGAAGAAAAAACGCATTCCATATTAAAAACCTATAATTAATTACATGAAACCTTCATGATTTTGCTTAAACCCTCATGGATATAACTATCAAATCATGATAACCTCGTCACCATTAAAAAATCAAAAAAGAAACAGATGAATCCGACATGATTAAAATAAACATTAAACACACAGGGCAATGTTTATTTTAATCATCAAAGGTTCCATCTCACAAAAGAAAACAATAAAAATAAACAGATGAAAACTAAATATATCGTTTACACAATTCTTGTAATCCTGCTGGCTGTATTTGTAGCTTACCGAATGAATAAGAATAAAGTTCAAAAGGCAGGTGCAGGTGCAGGTCGTGGATCTGGTGGACCAGCCTCTGCACTAACTGTAAACGGTATCGTTACTAAGGCAGAGAATTTTTCAAACTCACTTGCGATCGCAGGTACAATAGAGGCGAACGAACAGGTTGATATTCGAAGTGAAGTGTCAGGCCTTGTTACTGAAATCCTGTTTAACGAAGGCAGCACCGTTTCTAAAGGAAAGGTATTGTTAAAGATCAATGATCTTGAACTGCAGGCTCAGCTTTCTCAGGCTTTAACTAAGCAAAAATTAGCACAGGAAACCGAATATCGTGCAGGTAAGCTTCTCGAAAAAGAGGCTATTAGTAAAGAAGAATATGACGTTGCACTTTCAGAGTTGCGCTCACTGCAATCACAAACACAACTTATCCGTGCTCAACTGGCTAAAACTCTGATCCGCGCTCCATTCAGTGGTAAAATCGGACTAAGAACAATATCTGCAGGAGAATATATTACCCCCTCAAGCAATATTGCAAGATTGGTCAGTACTAACCCTGTTAAGATTTTATTTTCTATTCCTGAAAAATATGCAGGAACAATAAAAATAAATACACAAATATCATTTACAGTTGCTGGTTCAAATAACAATTATACAGGTATAATTTATGCGATTGAGCCTGGTATAGATATGTCTACCAGAACATTACAATTAAAAGCAAAAGCATCAAATTCAAACGGAGATTTGCTTCCGGGATCTTTCGCTAAGATTGATTTGCCTCTTAGCAATATAAATGATGCTATTTTAATACCAACAGAATCGATTGTACCTGTTCTTCAGGGCAAAAAAGTATACGTAAGTTCGAAAGGAAAGGCCAAAGAAGTTATGGTTGAGACAGGAACCCGCACCGAAAAATCGGTATTAATCCTTTCGGGATTAAGCATTGGCGATACAGTGCTTACAACAGGTATCATGTCATTGAAAAACGACCTGCCAGTAAAAGTTAAGGTTACAAATTAATTTAAGCTTAGTAGAATATTTTACCCGATAAAAATAAGAAAATAGTCCTATGAGTTTATCAACCACCAGTATTAAAAGACCAGTGCTCGCAATCGTAATGAATCTGCTTTTGGTTCTTTTCGGTGTCATTGGCTTCAATTTTTTAGGGGTGAGGGAATTCCCTTCCATCGACCCGCCAATTGTTTCGGTGCGAACCAGCTATCCGGGTGCAAACTCAGATATCATTGAATCTCAAATTACTGAGCCTCTTGAAAAAGCGATAAATAGTATTGAAGGGATTAAAAATATGTCCTCTTCGAGTAATCAGGGTACCAGCAATATTAATATTGAATTCAATCTCGACAAAGAGCTTGAAGAAGCTGCCAATGATGTCAGAGATAAGGTTTCGCAGGCCGTAAGATCTTTACCAAAAGATATAGATGGTCTTCCTGTAGTATCAAAGGCAGATGCAAATTCTGAAGCTATCTTATCAATGACTATCCAAAGTGACCGCAGAAACCAACTTGAACTTAGCGATTATGCAGAAAACGTAATTTCACAACGACTTCAAACCATTCCAGGAGTTAGTGGTATCCAGATCTGGGGGCAGAAACGCTTTGCTATGCGCATCTGGATTGATCCCGCAAAACTTGCAGCATACAGACTAACAGCACTGGATGTGAAAAGTGCACTAGACAGGGAGAACGTTGAACTTCCTTCAGGAAAAATTACAGGAAACTCAACGGAATTATCGGTTAAAACTCTTGGTAATCTTTCAAATGAAGAGCAATTTAATAATCTGATCATACAAAGTTCTGGCGATAATATTGTTCGTTTGAGAGACATTGGCACCGCGGTACTTGGGCCTGAAAATGAAGAAACAATGCTTCGCTCATCAGGAACTCCAATGATTGGAATGGGTTTAATCCCACAACCCGGAGCCAATTATCTTGAAATATCAAATGAGTTCTATAAACGCTTTGAACAATTAAAGAAGGAACTCCCGGAGGACTTAAAACTTGATATTGCACTAGACACAACAGTATTCATTCAACGATCTGTAACAGAAGTTGCTGAAACAATTTTAATCTCCCTAATCCTGGTAATTCTGATTATATTTCTTTTCTTCCGGGACTGGAGTATTGCTTTCAGGCCATTAATCGATATACCTGTTTCGCTGATATCCACCTTCTTTATAATGTACCTTTTTGGATTTTCCATAAATGTACTTACCCTTCTTGCAGTTGTACTCGCTACCGGTTTGGTTGTGGATGATGGAATTGTAGTTACAGAAAATATTTTTAAGAAGCTGGAAGAGGGATATAGTCCTATTGAAGCCGCCATAAAAGGCTCGAATGAGATATTTTTTGCAGTAATTTCAATTTCCGTAACACTCGCAGCAGTATTCCTTCCGGTAATTTTTCTGGAAGGATTTGTTGGGCGTCTATTCCGGGAATTCGGGGTCGTCATCGGTGCGGCAGTATTGATATCGGCATTTGTATCACTATCCCTAACCCCGATGCTGAATGCCTACATGATGAAGGCCAATAAAAAGAAAACCAAATTCTATAATTGGTCTGAACCCTATTTTGAGAAAATGACCTCCGGGTATTCAGAATCTCTGACCAGATTTATGAAGACACGATGGATTGCATTTCCTATCATTATTGTTTGTATCGGCCTCATCGGACTTTTTTGGACTGTCCTTCAAAAAGAGACCGCACCATATGATGACCGAGCCGCTGTAAGTATGCAGGTAACAGCTCCTGAGGGGTCATCTTACGACTATACAGATAACTTTATTCTTGAGCTTTCCAAACTGGTAGAGGATTCTATCCCCGAAAAAGAATTTCTATTAACTGTTACCTCTCCGGGGTTCAGTGGTTCAGGTGCAGCAAATACCGGTTTTCTAAGATTAAGATTAAGTGATCCTGCGGAACGTGAAATTTCTCAGGCAAAGGTTGCTGAAAAGTTGACCAGAATTACCAAACCCTATACAGAAGGCAGAGTATTTGTAATTCAGCAGCCAACAATTTCAGTTACACGACGCGGTGGTTTACCGGTAAGTTATATCATTCAGGCTCCCAATTTTGAAAAACTTCGTGAAAAACTTCCCTTGTTCATCGAAGAAATCAGTCAGGATCCAACATTTACAGCCCTTGATGCAAACCTGAAATTCAATAAGCCTGAAATAAATGTCACTATTGACCGGGAAAAATCAAGAAATCTAGGCGTTTCGGTATTGGATGTGGCTCAAACTCTGCAATTTGCACTTAGCGGACAACGATTTGCTTATTTCCAGATGAACGGAAGACAATATCAGGTTATCGGTCAATATGACCGACCGGACCGCAACGATCCACTAGATTTAACCTCAATTTTTGTACGAAATAACAAAGGAGAGCTCATTCAACTCGACAATCTGGTTTCTGTACAGGAAACCAGTACTCCTCCTCAATTGTATCATAACAACCGATTCATGTCGGCAACCGTGTCTGCAGGTCTGGCGCCCGGCAAAAGTATTGGTGATGGAATTGATGTAATGGACAAGGCGGCGGCAAAAATACTGGACGATACTTTTTCTACAGATCTTGGTGGAGAATCACGTGACTACCGGGAAAGTTCTTCGAACACCCTTTTTGCATTTGCACTAGCCTTGTTATTAGTCTATCTGATCCTGGCAGCCCAGTTCGAAAGCTTCATTGATCCGTTCATAATCATTCTGACGGTTCCAATGGCGGTGGCAGGTGCCTTTCTTTCGCTATGGTTATTCGGACAAACCTGGAATATCTTTAGCCAGATCGGAACGATCATGCTGATTGGGCTCGTTACCAAGAATGGTATTTTGATTGTGGAGTTTGCAAACCAACTGAAAGAACAGGGAATGCCTTTAGGAGAAGCGATTATAGAAGCATCAGTAGCACGATTAAGGCCAATCCTTATGACAAGTTTGGCAATTGCCTTAGGTGCATTACCAATAGCCATGGCTTTGGGGGCAGCTGCAAAAAGCAGGATGAGTATGGGTATTGTAATTATAGGTGGTACACTTTTCTCTTTGATCTTAACGCTGTATGTAATCCCGGCGGTTTATTCAATTTGGTCGAAAAAACATAAACCGCTTCCGGAGATAACAGAAAAATCAGAACCGGTTCTTGAATCAGAATTGATTAATACTTAATAAATACACTAAGATATGGCTTATTAAGAGGCTTTATCATTAGGATATTAATATATATGAACAGAAAAAAAATCAAATTCAGTATTCTACTAATTTTTGGATGCCTATTTCACATTTCAAGCATCCATGCGCAGGAACGACTTAGTCTGGAGCTGGCTGTGCAAACTGCATTGGAAAACAACTATGATATCATGTTGAACAAGAATGAGGTTGAGCAGGCTAAAAATAATGTAAACAGGGCTAACGCTGGTATGCTTCCTATAATAACAGGAAATTTAAGTACAAACAATACCGTTTCAAATACGAAACAAACGCTTTCCAGCGGAGTATTACAGGAAAGAAACGGCGCTAAAAATACCAATCTGGTTTATGGACCGGTACTTAACTGGCAGGTGTTTGACGGTTTTCAAATGTTCGCCAGATACGACAGACTTAAGGAGCTTGAAAATCTGGGCGAAGCAAACTTTAAACTAGCTGTTCAGACAACACTTGCTGATGTTATCAATAACTACTACGATCTGGTACAGCAACAGCAGCAAATCAAAGCCCTGCGCGGTGCACTTGAGATCTCCAGAATCAGACTCCGTAATTCTGAAAGCAGATACACCATTGGAAAAGCCGCAAAACTAGAGGTACTTGCTGCTTCCGTCGACCTGAATACCGATACCACTAACCTTTTGAGACAAATTGACCAGTACCGCAATACAAAAATCAAACTCAATGAACTTCTGGCAAGAGATATTAATACCGATTTCTCAGTGTCAGACACCATCATTATTGGCAGTAGCCTCTTGCTTACTGAGTTACAAAATTCGGCAGCTCAGCTAAATCCTTCATTACAATCAGCATTGATTAATAAACGAATTTCAGAAATCAACCTGAGAGAAGTTAAGGCAAACCGATATCCGGGAATAAACCTAAATACAGGTTATAACTTTAACCGATCAACTTCTGAACTTGGTTTTGCCAGGAACTCGGTAGGCAGGGGTCTTAATTATGGTCTCACTGCTTCAATTAATATTTTTAATGGCCATTTGCAAAAAAGAGCCGAAAAAAATGCTTCTCTTCAAATACAGAATAATCAGTTACAATACGAAAAGCTGAATCAGTCTATCACTTCGCAATTAAGCTCTTTATTTCAAACCTACCAGACTAACCTGCAACTGGTTAAACTTGAGCGTCAGAACCTGGAAGTGGCAAGGCAAAACATGGATATTACTCTCGAAAAATTCAGACTGGGAAGTGTTGCACCACTAGAATTCAGAGAAGCTCAGCGCAACTATATTGATGCAAATGCTCGTTATACCAATGCACAATTCGAAGCTAAACTGGCAGAGGTGGCATTAATGCAGCTCTCAGGAAGACTTAATCTTCAGTAATAGACCTATAATTCTAATTCTCTTGCTTAAGTGTAAAGAATTAGTAATTTTGGTTTGATGATTACCTTCAAATACAAAAGTGTATTACTGGTAGATGATAGCTACATAGACAATCTGATTAATCGAAAGATTTTGGATAATGGCAATTTTGCAGAGTCTATTACCGTAATCGAATCACCAAAAGAAGCCTATCAATACATACGGGATTTATATCTTGAAGGTAAAGAACTTCCCGAGGTCATTTTTTTAGATCTTAGAATGCCCATAATGAACGGATTTGAATTTCTTAAGGCATTAACTGAGCTTCCTGATCTGGGGCCCGATAAAATTAAAATCTATGTCCTCACCTCATCTCTGGATCCAAAAGACATCAGAAGAGTGAAAGAAAATCACCTCGTATCCAGGTTTATTGGCAAACCACTTACAAGTCAAATTCTTCAGGAAATTTAAATATGTTATTAGTTGCTGACAGCGGCTCAAGCAAAGCCGACTGGATATTAACGATTTCAGATACTGAAACCATCCCTTTCAGAACAAGTGGTATCAATCCATTCTTCCTGTCTGAGAAAGATATTATCAAAATATTCCAAAATACTCCTGAAATACAGCCCTATACAGATCAGGTAAAAGAAATATACTTTTTCGGAGCAGGATGTTCTAGTCCCGACCGACGTGAACATATTTCCAATGCCCTATCTAAAATATTTAAACATGCATTTGTAAGCGTCGATATAGATATCATTGCATCTATTTATGCCACTGCAGGTAATTCAAAAGGAATCTGTTGTATAATCGGTACAGGATCTAACATTACTTATTTCGACGGATCAAAAATCCATGAAAGTAAGCATGGTCTGGGGTATATTCTTGGGGACGAAGGTTCTGGAACCTGGCTTGGGAGGCAATTAATTACAAGTTTCCTATATGGAAAGATGCCAGCTGATCTTTCAGATAGTTTTAAAAAAAACTACAAAATCGATAAAGAGTCTGTCATAAAACATGTTTATCAGCAACCCGCACCGAATTTCTATCTGGCCTCTTTCGCACCCTTTCTAAGTGAACATATCGGCCACCCTTTTATCGTTGATGTTTTAAAAAAGGGCTTTAGTGAGTTTATAGAAACAAATATCAAGTCTTATCCAGATTACAAGGATCAAACCTGCCATTTCGTAGGCTCAATTGCATATCATTTCTCTGACATCCTGAAAGAGCTCTGTACTGCAAACGAAATTAAAGTAGGAAAAATCCTGAAACATCCTATCGAAGAACTATCCCGGTTTATTTTAAAAAATGGAATCTAGATTCTTCAATATTCAGATAGTTCAGCCTATAATCTAGTCACTAAGGCAACTCAGGGCTTAGGGATTTTGAATCCTGATAAGCGTCTACCAAATCTTTAAGCGAGC
This sequence comes from Sphingobacteriales bacterium 16-39-50, assembly GCA_002257025.1. GTDB lineage: Bacteria > Bacteroidota > Bacteroidia > Sphingobacteriales > Sphingobacteriaceae > Daejeonella. Next base: position 26,614 of record NCHA01000011.1, read on the forward strand.
TAACCTCAAAATCAATACCCCATGGGTTCCATGAAATAAATCGCATTTTTGTCGACTTGGTCTGGCCAGCCAATTTCTTGTTCGATATTTCCTCATAAATACCAAAATTACCCAAACTGTAATAGTTAATTTTAACTTCTTCGCCACTCAAATCATGCGATTTTATCAATTCAAATCCCATTGTTTTGATCCAGTCTTTTATCGCGGCTATTTTACTTTTTACCATACTGATATAATTTTAACAGATTAACTAATTATACTCGAAAATCAGACCAAATGTTTTTCCTTTGATCAAATAATTGTCAGATTATTATGCTTAATTGCTAAAAGTGCTTTACAAAAGTTATTTGAGTGTTAATCCTGTAAATTATTGCAGATTAATGACTTAGCTAAGAATATTTAGGCATGAACTTTTTAGAAAAGTGTAGAAAATAATGGACAATCTTCTGTACATTATTGCTCAAAATCCCCTTGCCCCTACAAAGCTTTGTGACTAATGTTACAATAAGATTTAGTGAAACGTGCTAACTTGCAGAGATCTAAAGAAGAAAAATAATGGGATTGTTAAGGTTTATCAAATCAAATATCAGTAATATTCTGTTTGTGCTTTTTGCAGGTATTATGTTCTTTAGTGCTGATGCGAGGACACTCCTGATCAAGGGATTGATGAGCACCGGGCTTTACAATGCCGATGCTCCCTCTAAAGATCTAAAAATAAGCAAATCCGTTCCTTCTGACCTGACTTTCAGATCAGAAGACGGGGAGCTGCTTAAGCTGGGCGAAAATAAAGGTGAAGTTTACTTTATCAATTTTTGGGCAACCTGGTGCCCCCCATGTCGTGCCGAAATGCCTTCAATAAATTCATTGTATTCGAAAATTAAGAACAAAGATAAAGTCAATTTTATTATGGTAGATGTTGACAATAAAATTGCATCATCTGTTAAGTTTATGAAAAAACACTCTTACCAACTAAAAGTCTATTCGAGTGAGTCGGCAATACCCGAACATATTTTTAGCGGCACTCTCCCTACAACAGTAATTGTAGGACCGAAAGGAGATATCGTTTTTCAGCATAGTGGGATGGCAGATTATGATAATGCTGAAATGCTGAACTTCTTAAACGCCCTGAGCAGATAAAAGAACAAATTAGTAAGTATTTTAACCTCCCCTATTTATAAATGCTTAATTTTGTAATTAATAATCTATACAACATGAAAATTCTTTTTTATACCATATTATTTTTCATATCAGCAACAAGCTACAGCCTGGCTCAAACTACCATCAGAGCTAATCAGGCATTAGACAAAAAAGACAATTGGACTCAAAAAGACCTGATTGAGCCTTCTGCTCTGGCAGCTATCATTAATAATCCCAAAACTGCTCAGCCTAAGATATTTAATATTGGTGTAGTTGATAATATCAAGGGGGCAATAAATTTGGGTGGGGTGAGTGAAAAAGAGAATCTCCTGAAGTTAAACAACGCTTTATCAAAATTACCAAAGAATACTTTTGTTGTAGTTTACTGTGGTTGCTGCCCTTTTGAAAGATGTCCTAACATCCGCCCGGCGGTAAACATGCTCAAAACTAAAGGTTTCACAAATGGTAAGCTGCTCAACCTGCCTACAAATTTGAAACAGAACTGGATTGAGAAAGGCTATCCAATGGCGGCAAAATAACTGGAATCTGTTGCCTGTTGTCAGTTAGCTGTTAGCTGAAAAGGGAAATTATTAATGTAGGTGATAATTATTATTGAATCCGTTCTCGTTCTAAATTCTTAACCCGATAACTATAGGGTTTCAACTACCCCTCAAATCTTTACATATTTCCCAATCCGGGAATTTAGGTTAAATTTTTGCCATAATCGTGGAAATTTTTCTACACTCTTTCGGGAATAATTTCCACACTTGCCTCCACTATATGCTCATAGCAAGTTTAATTGCTTTGGCACTTTCATTGTACTGTTTGTTCAATAATTATTTAACTAATTTTTATTCTATAAGGTTAATATATTTTCAATAATTAAGTACTTTTAGTACCTGTATTCTTTATTTGAATTGCCTGGTAGATAAGTGGTTATTAAAATATATCTCTTTCAATGAGAAGGCAGGGCTATTTAAATTATGAAAAAACAAATTCTGGTTGTAGATGATGAGCTGAGCATATTAAAACTGCTCAATTTCATACTGTCAAAAGACTATGATCTTGTGATTAAACAAAATGGCGCAGATGCTATAAGTTGGCTTGAAGATGGCAATGATCCGGCACTGATTATTTCTGATCTGGAAATGCCATATATTGATGGTGGTTCATTTATAAGAAACTTGAAGATTAGCGGATTTTACAGAGATACCCCTGTAATTCTTCTTTCAGGGGCAGATAATCTTGATAAGATCGTTGAGCAAATGCCATTCCGGGCAGATTGTTATTTTAAAAAGCCCTTCAATCCTACTGAATTAAAGTCATCAATAACTGAAACACTTCAAAAGCATAATGTCGCAAATAATTAAGCAAGGAGGAGATACCAACACCGTGCACCATTTAAGCATTGCTTATATGGGCACAGGTTCTACATCCTTGCTGATTAAGGAATTACCATCCGAATTTTTCATAAATAAACATCACACCTTAGAAGAACTTCAGGACTATCTGGATAATCAGTCAATTTTAACTTTACCTGATGTAATACTGATTGAAACTGACTCGGAGGGTAAGTGTTTTGAATTTATCGAGAAAATTAAAAAAAATCCACTTTATCGTGAGTTGATTATTGTTCTGATTGCATCTGAAAGAGATAAAGCATGGAAAGCAAGTGCTTTAAAATTAAAAGTACACGACTTTTATGTCATGCCCTTCCCTGTTGAACATCTGATAGAAAGGCTAAATTTTTTAGTTAAATTCAAACTGATCAGACCACAGCTTTCTGTACTGGAAAACTCTGATGTTACCTACAAATTACCACAGATGAAGCGTCTTTTTGATGTAGTAGTCTCAGCAATATGCATCATTGTTTTAGCACCTGTTCTAATTTTAACCGCAATATTAATTCGTTTGGACTCAAAAGGGCCGATTATTTATAAAAGCAGAAGAGTGGGTACCGGATACAATATATTTGATTTCTACAAATTCAGATCCATGAGGGTAGGAGCCGACAGGCAGTTGGAAGATTTATCAGATCTTAATCGATACAAGAATGATGAAACCCCGGAAGAAGAAGCTGATGACCAGAAAAAGCGAACAACATTTATAAAATTAGTTAACGACCCCAGAATAACCCGGTTTGGTTCCTTCATCAGAAGGACCAGTATTGATGAATTGCCCCAACTATTTAATGTTTTAAAAGGTGATATGTCTCTGGTTGGGAACAGGCCATTACCTCTTTATGAAGCTGAAATGCTGACATCAAATGATTGGTCACAACGTTTTATGGGACCAGCAGGTGTTACAGGTTTGTGGCAAATAAAAAGTAGAGGAAAAAAAGATATTTCCGAGCGGGAACGGAAAAAATTTGATAACTTTTACGCGACAAAATATTCATTCTGGTTCGATTTTGAAATATTGATTAAAACACTGCCGGTAATATTACATAAGGAAAAATTTTAATATATGTTCAGAAAATACTTTTTTTTAGCAACGTTTTCTATACTTCTTTTAAGTAATTCTGCTAAGTCGCAGGAAACGATGATGACCGACATTTCATATGTTTTCCTTGAAAAACTGATTGCTACTGCTAAGGAAAACTATCCCAGAATGAATAATTATGAAGGTCGCATAAAGATCGCTAAAACTACGGTTGGCCAGGAGCAATTATCATGGCTCGACGCCTTTTCATTTTCCTACATTTACAATCCCAACAATACTTTAGATCTGGCAGTTCCCCGATTTTTTAATGGATATCAGGTTGCATTCAATTTTAACCTAAGTTCAATTCTCCAGAAACCAGGCAATGTAAAACAGGCCAAAGAAAGTGTTAAACTTGCCCAATATGACCTTGATGAATATCATTTAACTCTTGAAACAGAAGTGAAACGACGCTATTTTACCTATGTTCAGGCACTTTCCAATTTACGTCTCCAAACCAAACTGAGCTCTGACGCACTCAATGTCAGTAATGATGTCAAAACAAAATTTGAAAAAAGCGAGATAACTTATGAGCAATTTACATTAATGCAAATGTCCTATTCAGGAGCATTGCAATCTAAAATTGCCGCAGAATCAAATTTTCTGATCGCCAAAGCATCACTTGAAGAATTATTGACAAAAAAGATCGAAGAAATACAGTAGTGTAAAGTATGGAAGAACTAAAAAAATTCATTGACTTATTATTACGCTACAAAATAGTTTTAATTACTGTGCCGCTTATTACGGTCATGGTTACTTTTTATATTGTCCGAAATCTTCCTGATGTTTATCCGGCACAAGCCCAGATTGCAACAGGTATTGTGGACGAAACTCAACAAATGGCACTTTCGGAAGCCAGTGTTTTACAGGAATCAAGAATCAACCAGAAATTTATCAATATGGTGCAGGTCATGAATTCAAAAAGCATGATTGACCTGGTTTCATACAAATTAATTATACATGACCTGAGCAGTAAGCCTTTTAGAGAGCCCAGTGAACTTCTAAAAACACTAAATCTTGAGGCTAAAAAACATGCATTAAGTGTCTTTAAAGAAAAATACAATAAAAAAGAAGGCTTAAATTTACGAAATGACGATGAAAATGGCTTGCATCGGATATTAGGGTCTATGGGTTATGACTATATGTCATTAATGGATGATATGCTTATTTACCGTGCAGGAACCACAGACTTTATCTTCATTGATTTCCAATCTGAAAATTCAGAACTATCCGCATTTGTGGTCAATACATTATCCAACGAATTTACTGACTATTATACCGTTCTTGTTAAGGAAAACCAGCGATCTTCAGTCAACTTTCTGAAAAACCTGTTGAAAATAAAATCAGATACCCTTCAAGCGAGGATTAGTGGTCTGCGTGAATACAAAATAGAAAACAGAATACTTAATCTGGATGAACAATCCTCTCAGATCTATACGCAGACTGCAGATTATGAACTAAGAATACAGCAGGCTGAAAAAGATATTGTAGCTCTTAAAGGAACAATTGCCAATATTGATAAAAGATTCGACCCTGCTGACCGCCGATACATGGAATCGACCTTTACTGATATTAATCAAAAGATAATTGGGTCGAAGGCTCTGATGAATGCGCTGCAGGATAAATACATTCAGAGTGATTTTGATGAGCGTTATAAAAATTCAATCGATTCACTTCAGAGGATTGTAAGTGCCCAGATCAATTCGATGTCGGATAAATACACTGATAACCCCCTAAGCTCAAAAACCGCTCTCATTCAAAAGAAACTTGATCTGCAGATTGAACTTGACCGTACTGTTTATGGCTTGAATTCGCTCAAAAATCAGCTTGCTGTCATGAGTAAGAAATTCGAGCAACTGGTACCCCATGAGGCTGTAATTCAAAGCTATGAACGGGATATCCAAACAGGCAGTGAAGAGTATCAGGATTTACTGGCACAGTACAACAAAGTGACTATGGAGGCTGAGTTTCCTGTCAAACTCAGACAAGCACAGGTTGCAATGCCCGGGCTACCGCTACCATCAAAAAAAATGCTCCTGGTTATTATCAGTGGAATGTTAAGCGGTGTCTTTTGTGTGATCATCCTGTTTGTTATGTTCTTCCTGGATAACCGTATCCGTCGCCCGGCAGACCTTGTACTGCTTACTAAAGCACCTGTACTTGGTTATCTCAACCTTGTTGGTAAGTCGACACTCGATCTGAAAGGTATCTGGAAAAACCTGCATGGAACCGCAGAAATGCGTGAATTTAAAAAGCAGCTTCGGTCCACCCGATTTGAAGTAAACCGTGAACTCGCCCGAACCTCAGACCGTGGTCAGGTTTTAAGCATTACCAGTATCAGCGAAGGGGAAGGGAAAACACTTATTTCAGCCTGCATCGCTTATACCTATGTAATGGTAAATAAGAAAGTTCTGCTTATCGACGGGAACTTCGACAATCCATCTATCACCAAGAACTCCAATACTAAACTATTCCTTGAAGATTTTCTGCACTCCGGTGATCTGGGTGGAATTAATTTCAATTCCGGAATAATGGTCATGGGAAACCGGGGTGGAGACAAATCATTGCTGGAAGTATGCGACGAAGAAACAATCATGGAAAGGCTGGAACAATTACGATCACACTTTGATGTTATACTTGTTGAGACCCCTCCTCTTGATGCTCTGAATAAAGCAAAAGAATGGATATTATTTACCGACAAAACTTTAAGTGTTTTTGAAGCTGACCAAACTTTAAATGAAGTAAAGAATCAGCATATAAACTATCTGACAACACTAAATGGCCAGTTTATTGGCTGGATTCTGAACAAAGTTAAGCAACAGGGGAAACCTGAAGAACGGATTGACCATGCAAATGTATTAGAATGATATGCCGTATCATATCACAATATATTTTTGGATAGTAATCCAGGTATTGATAGGATATAATCTTCTTTTACCACTGATACTCTTTTTTTTTTACAAATTTTCTGGTATACTGAGAAAACAGACATTGGAAGGTCGTTACGTACAGGAAATTGATTATGCAATAATAGTCACTGCATACGAACAGACCGATCTTATTCCTGCGGCAGTCAATTCAATCCTGAAATCAAATTACAGCAGGTTTTTAGTATATGTTGTGGCTGACAAATGTGATGTGTCCAACCTGCATTTCAATGATGAACGGGTAGTTCTGCTCAGACCAGAGCAAACTCTTGCAAGTAATACCGCTTCACATTTCTATGCGATCAGGCATTTTAAAAGAGAACATACACATCTCACAATAATTGATAGTGACAATTTAGTTGAAAGCGGATACTTAAATGAGCTCAATAAATATTTCAATAAGGGTTTTATTGCAGTACAAGGAATAAGAAAAGCTAAGAATCTGGATACCAATTTAGCGGCCCTCGATGCTGCGAGAGACCTTTATTATCATTTTTATGATGGAAGGGTTCTATTTGGTCTAGGCTCATCCGCTACACTCTCCGGTTCTGGGATGGCTTTTGCCATTGGGTTGTATCGCGAATGTCTGGAAGATAAAGAGATACGCGGGGCAGGTTTTGATAAATTTCTCCAATACAGCATTGTAAAACGTAAACATCGGATAGCATTTGCAGAAAAAGCAATTGTATATGATGAAAAGACATCTGTTTCTGATCAATTAGTTAAACAAAGATCCAGATGGATAAATACCTGGTTTAAATATTTTTCAAATGGATTTAAGCTCCTGCTAATGGGTCTTCAGAATTTAAATCTAAATCAGTTTTTGTTCGGATTAACATTGCTCAGGCCACCCCTTTTTATCTTCCTTATTCTCTCATTAATATGCCTGATTATCAATATCTTTTTAAATCCAAACTTAGCTTTTATATGGACCTTTGCATTTGTATGTTTTTTAATAGGTTTTGGTATCGCACTATTCCGAAAAAATACAGATCTGAGAATTTATAAAGCACTAATAAATATTCCTGAATTCATGTTCTTTCAAGTGTTGTCATTGCTTAAAATAAAGTCGGCGAACAAAATTTCAGTGGCTACAAAACATCTTCACAAAAAATATTCTGAAGATTAACAATTGATGACCCTGACATAAATATAAATAGTTAATATTGATTAGAGGGTTTAAATCATGAGGTACAATCATATAAAAGACAAGAAAACAAGCAAAGAAATATTTCTTCTATTCAGTAAGTATGGCTCGATGACATTGGCTTTCATAACTGTATTTTTCTTTTTTATAAAAATACTTTTTCTCTAGTTTTAGACAGATAATTAAAGTTTAAGTGATACGATCAGGATTTAATAGCATGACTTCATTCGCAAAAGCCCTTGGTAAACCCTTGGGATTTTTCGTGTTACTTGCCATTTCTATCTTGTTTGCCTATATAATAAATGAAGCCCAGATCAAGGGGGCAGCCATAATATTAATTCTATTAATCGGCCCAATTATTGCGTTTGCGATAATTTCTAAACCCAAATTTGGAATTACCGCCTTATTGATCGCTTCCTATCTGATCATGTGGATAATACGAATGGACCTGATCAGGTTTCCATTAGGTACAATAATGGATGGCCTGCTTGCATTATTAATTATTGGCTTGTTTATTCAGCTTAAATATCGGCCCGACTGGTCATTCCTGAGTAGTCCAATCAGTCTTATGATCTCCATTTGGATTATTTACAATTTTATTCAGGTTGCAAATCCGGTTGCTCAGTCCAAAATGGCCTGGCTATACACTATCAGAAGTATGGCAATTGTGATGCTTACCTATTTTATATTCAGTTATCATATCCGGGATATAACGTTCATAAGATTCATTATCAAGATTTGGCTTATTCTTAGTGTTTTTGCCGGAATTAATGGATACAGACAGCAATTTATCGGTTTCATGGGATTTGAAGAAGCTTATCTTTATTCTGACCCATTAATTCGGGATCTTCTATTTATAAACGGTGTATGGCGTAAATTTTCTATTTTTTCTGACCCGACAGGATTCTCTTATAACATGATCATAAGCAGTCTGCTTTGTATTGGTATGATGTTCGGAAAAATATCAATCAGGAGAAAGATATTCTTGTCGGCTCTGGTCATGTTTTTTCTCACGAATATGCTTTTTTCAGGTACAAGAAGTGCCTATGTATTATTGCCGGCATCCATGATTATGTTAACTATTCTTGTTTTCAACAGACAGATTATGTTAATCACGACCGGTGCAGCACTGTTCATGGCCTTCCTCATTTTTATACCTACAAGTAACCCTGGGTTATACAGGTTTCAATCAGCATTTAAACCCTCTGAAGATGCATCCTTCAATGTAAGAGCAAGGAATCAAAAGATGATTCAGCCTTATATCTGGTCACATCCTATAGGAGGGGGACTTGGCTCTACCGGAGTTTGGGGTGCAAAATTTTCTCCCGGATCCTTTCTGGCTTCATTTCCTCCAGACAGTGGTTATGTAAGGGTAGCTGTTGAAATGGGCTGGATTGGTTTATTTATTTTCTGCTGCCTATTATTTGTCATTTTGCAAAAGGGCATCTCAAATTTCTTTAAAATGGAGGATCCTGAACTCAAAAGCTACTGCCTTGCCATGGTATTGATAGTGTATGCAATTACCATCGGTAACTACCCACAGGAAGCGATTACACAATATCCCCTAAATGTTTATTTTTTCCTTGTAGCGGCACTGATTGATGCAACCTATAACCTTGATAAGGAAAAGAAAGAAGAAAAGCTGAAGATATCAAATACCCTATCACATTGAATTAATGAATATGAATTGGATTGGAATTTTAAAATGCCCTCTTACCGGTCTTGACCTTCGTATACTGACAGAAGAGGAGATAACGATGCTAAACTCCGATGCTGCCGCTCATAAAATATGGCAAGCCGATGGATCAATGATGAATCAGACATTAGAACAGGGGCTGATTTCATCTGACCAATCATACATTTACCCAATTATCAATGGTATAGTAATTTTATTGAAAGATCTTGCAATTACACGTTCTGCTGATAAATTCATTAAGGAAGAAAAAGATAAGGACAAACAATTAGTTCAAAATTTCTACGATCAGAAAGGTTGGTTTGTGAATGAGGAAGGCAATTATGAAGATGCTGTTATTTATGAAGATCTTAGAGATGTTTCCAAAGATTATCTAAAAAAATGCCACGACCGTGTTTCCCGCTACCTGAATTCATCTGGAACCTATATGCTGGATGCGGCTTCCGGGGCATTGCAATATCCCGACTATCTGCAGTATTCTGAAAATTACACCTACAGGGTATGTGTAGATTTTTCATTTCAGGCATTGTCAGAGGCAAGAAAAAAACTAGGAGAAAAAGGAATCTATGTTCTTGCTGATATGTGTAATATGCCTTTTAAGGATAATGTAATGGATGGTTTTGTCTCCCTGAATACCATTTATCATATCCCTAAAGATGAGCAGGCACTGGCTATCCGGGAATTATACAGATTATTGGCAAAGAATGGTAAAGGGGTAGTGGTTTACGACTGGTATAAACATTCGGCCTGGATGAACTTTTATCTGCTGCCATTTCGAGGATTTGTTTTTATAAAGAACCGCTTATTAAGCCTGATCAGTAAACTGCTTGGAAAAGCTGAACCTGCAAAAAGACTTTATTTCTACGCTCATACTTATACCTATTTTAGGGAAAATCTGCCACCCTTTAAACTTGCGGTATGGAGGTCATTAAGTGTGCCATTCATGCGTTATTATATTCATCCTATGCTTTTCGGAAAACAGATCCTAAACTGGATTTATACTAAAGAGGAAAAAGACCCGGAACTTTGCGGTAGAAAAGGAGAATATCCAATGTTTATATTTGAGAAATAAAAATCAGGAAAATGTCTCTCTCATCTCTGATCCAATCTAATGATTCTTTGAAAAAAGTTGCTCGCTGGGCACTTATTTCACCCAATCAGTACCGTCCGCGCTTATGGGTAAGATTGTTTCTTAACCCATTCAAACATAGCCGTGGAAAAGGCTCGATCATCAGGTGGAGAACTAAAATGGATCTGTTTCCTTATAAAAATTTCGAATTGGGTTCTTATTCTGTTATCGAAGATTTTACGACAGTCAATAATGGCGTTGGAGATGTTTTGATTGGCAGCAGGTCATTTATCGGAGTTTCAAACGTCATTATCGGTCCGGTAGAAATCGCAGATCATGTGATGACAGCCCAAAATGTAGTCATTTCAGGGATGAATCATAGTTATGAGGATATTGAAACCCCTCCCACAATGCAAAAGGTAAGTACCTCAAAAATCAGCATTGCAGAAAATGTATGGGTTGGAGCAAATTCTGTAATTACAGCAGGAGTTAGTATCGGCCGGCATACTATCATTGGGGCAGGCAGTATAGTAACTAAAGATCTTCCGGCTTATTGTGTTGCAGTTGGAAATCCTGCAAGAATAGTAAAGCAATACAACCCGGACACCAAAGTTTGGGAAAAAGTCAATCCATGATCCTGAAAGGAAAACATATCTTCATTTTGGGTGCAACGAAATTTGATGGTCCTGATCAGTCAACAAGTTTTAATATTGCAAAAGAACTTTCCAAAAAGAATTTTGTTTATTACATCGACTACCCCATTACCTGGAAAGATTATTTCAACAAAAAGAATAACAAACTGATTCAGGCACGTAAACAATACTTCTCCCCATTTTCAGACGGCATTGTTTCCAGTGAATATGATAACCTTAAAATCATTATCAGTCCGCCTTTGATAAGTATCAATTTCCTTCCGGAAGGAAGAGTATACCGGTCAATTCTTCGGATTAATGAATTTCTTATCCGGAAGCGGATGAAGATAGCTATCAGAAAAAATAAGATTAAGGATTTTATCTATATCAACTCATTCAACTTCCATTATCCACGAATTGCTGATTCATTAAAACCGGCACTATCTGTATATCATTGTGTAGATCCTATGATCATGCCCTATGATATGAAGCACGGAATTATCTCTGAGGATGAACTTGTTTTAAAAAGTGATTTGGTTATTTGTACAAGTAGAATGCTTTATGAAGAGAAGAAGAAACAAAATTCCAACACCTATTTCATACCCAATGCTGCCGACATTGAGCATAGTTCTAAAGCCCTTAATGAAAATTTAAGCATTAACCACCATTTAGAAGGAATGGCACGTCCGGTTATTGGTTATGCCGGCAGCATTGAAAGACGTTTTAATTATGAACTGATCAGGGAAGTGATTGATGCTAACCCGGATAAAAGTTTTGTATTTGCAGGGCCCCTCATGCCCGAATTTGTCCCCGACTGGTTCCTGAAAACTCCCAATTTACATTATATCGGACGTTTGCCTTTTGAGGATATGCCCGGACTAATTAAAGGGTTCGATATTGCCATCATCCCATTCAAAAAAGATGAAGTCAGCAGAACCATTTTCCCCTTAAAACTATTTGAATACCTCGGGGCCGGGAAACCTGTCATTGCAACCGATTTCAACCCTGATCTTGAAGAATTTACACATGGTATGGTTTCATTTTGCAGAGATGCTCCCTCATTCACAAAGACTATTGAGGAGGTCCTGAAAACAGACAACCCTCATTTAAAACAGGCCCGAATCAGTGTTGCGAAAGAAAACACATGGGAAAAACGGGGAGAAGAAATTGCGGAATTAATCTTTAATACGATTAAAAACAAGCAATCCTGAGCGGTATTATCTTTTAAGCACTTTACTTTTAAATACCGACTGGCATATATCAAGAAAGGCTGAGAAACTTGACAGGCCTTCCTTACCCAAAGTCCGCTTATATAAAAACCTGTTACAGGCTTCTTCATCCCAGGGTTTGGTGAAAAAATCCCGGAAATAAGAACTGTCAGGGTTTACAAGAATTTCAAGATCATTCTGCCATTCATATTTCATCAGGGTCAGGTCGCTATGAGTTTGCTGCATGATCTTGAAACCTAAAGAATTCTTTGGCAGAAACTCCTGAAACACATAGCCAAAATCCATGACCGGTTTAAATCCTATCTGCTCCTTTTCATACATTACGATCTTATTATCAATCTCCTGCAGAATCCAGCGATGAGATTCCTTTGGAATTAAAAATTCACCGATAATTGAAGGAGTTTCCATATACCCCCTTGAAGAGACCCTTACCTGCTCTTTTACAAAACGGATCGGATCATCGACATGTTCCAGCACCTGTGCACATATTACATAATCAAAGGACTTATCTTCAAAAGGAAGTTCTTCGCCATCAGCACTTAAAAATTGCTGGTGGGTTAACACTTTTATATCACCGCTACGATGATAATTTGAGTCTACAAACTTATCAACAACAACATTTGACCGGGGATGAGGATTATGCCCTCCTCCAACTTCAAGTACTCTGTCTGTAGGTTTTATGGAGAGGTCAAACCTCGAGCTGGGGGTCCTTAATTTCATCTTATATATATAATACTAAGATACTTATACCTTGATTAATTTACCAAAAAAGAATGAAGAAATCAGGCCTACACAAAATGTATTCATTTTCTTAAATACCTTATTACAAGGTATTATATTTGTTATAAAAAAATTGAATTTTTAAATCATGACTCAGCAAAACAGGATTACTATAATTTCTGTATGTGATAATCATTATATGATTATGCTTGCTGCACTTTTAAAATCAATCGAAAAAAATCACCATTCCAGCGAGAAAATTGATTATTATATTGTTGAAGATGAGATATCATCAAAAAACAAACAAATGCTGCTTGATAGTACCAATAAAGCTATGATTAATATCAAGTGGCTGAAAATGTCTGAAATAACTCCAAAGGAATTTAAACTTCCTTTAGATTATTCATCTTTCCCGCTAAATATCTATATCAGATTATTTATACCCCATTTCATACCTGTACAAATAGAGAAGGCTATCTACCTCGATGTGGACATGATCGTGCTTGAGGATATTTCTAAATTATGGGAAACAAATATTGGAAATAAGGTGATAGCCGGAGTTGTAGACAGGTCTGGTTTAGTAAGTAATGAATGGCTGGGAATAAAAAATTACAAAGACCTGGGTATTTCTCCTAATGCAAAATACTATAATAGTGGTTTGTTGCTTATTGACCCTCAAAAATGGCGGCAATCAAATATTACTCAGAAGGTAATAAAGTGTATTCATGATAATATTACTTTCGCAGATTTCCCTGATCAATATGGCTTAAATGTAGTATTTGCCGATCAATGGTTCGAATTGGATCCACGTTGGAATAGTCAGGCAATGCTTGCCATAGAAAAGCCATTTATTATTCACTTTACCGGACGTAAACCTTTCTATAAATCGTATAACTATAATAGTTCTTACAAAGAACACTTTTATGAATATTTAAAACAAACCAAGTGGAACAATTTTAAACCTATTGGAGAATATCGTAGGTTATTGAAGAAAATTTATAATAAATTCGAAAAAAGAAACTGGTTCAATAAGAGTATAGCCATTTAAATATGATCAATCCTCAAAAGCAATGAACTTTTTAGCGAATCCTACCTGGCTTAAACAGTTTCAATATCCTTACACTTCTGCTAAGGACATTCCCAAATCGGTTTTTGAGGAAATTAATCAAAATCTGGATAGAAATATCAGTACAGATCCGGTAGTAAGTATTGTAATTGCCGCCTGGAATGAAGAAGTCAATATTCTTCGATGCATCGCAAGTCTTTCTAAATTAAAAAGTTCTATCCCATTTGAAATAATTGTAGTTAATAATAATTCAACAGACCAAACTCAAAGCACCTTAGATCAACTACATATAAAATCATTTTTTGAGAAGGTACAGGGTTGCGGACCGGCAAGGCAGCTGGGGCAGGAGAATGCGTTGGGGAAGTATATATTAATGGGTGATGCCGATTGTCTATATCCTGATTGCTGGCTTGATGAAATGATCAGCATTCTATCACAACCGGAAGTAGTATGTGTTTATGGCCGCTATTCTTTTATCAGTGAACCCGGATATCCACGCTGGAAACTGAGCATTTTTGAATTAATGAAAGACATTATTGCAGAATTCAGACATGTTAACCGACCCTATTTCAATGCATATGGAATGAGTATGGGTTATATTAAGGAATATGGTTTAAAGGTTGGTTTTATAAAGGTAAATAGAAGGGGTGAGGATGGGCAGCTCTGCCTTGACCTGATGAAATATGGAAAAATTAAGCAGGTAAAAGCAAAAAAAGCAAGAACGTGGACAGGTATCCGGACCCTGATGCTTGATGGAAGTATCTCGGGGGCACTAATTATTCGCTTATTCAAAGAACTTAAACGTTTTTTTTATAATTTGCATTCCAGATTACCCGAAAATAAAAAACCAGAAGGAAAGTCCTGATCTTTAGAAGCCATGACCTCAGACTACTCTTTTAAAGACGTCAGTTTACTAATTACCCATTATAACCGCAGCAGTTCACTCGAACGTCTACTGAAAACCTTTAGAGACCTAAATTATACTTTTGAGGAAATTATTGTTTCGGACGATGGCAGTTTACCCGAGCATTTGGAAGCTATCAAAGAACTGCAAAGCCAATATGATTTTAAATTGGTCACAGCTGAAGTAAATAGTGGTCTGGGCAACAATATCAATAAAGGGCAAGCAGCTGTTACATTGCCCTATACACTTTATGTTCAGGAAGATTTCGTACCTCTAGATACTTTTGGAGAAGCTTTCAAAGATGCACTGGAAATCATTGAGAAAAATAAAGATCTGGATATTATCCGTTTTTATTCATATATCAGATACCCAAATCTTGTACCATTTGAAAAGGGATTTTCTAGAATGGTCTTCAATCGCTGGTCATTAAATTACCGTAAAATCTATTATTATAGTGACCATCCTCACTTAAGAAGATCGAATTTTATAGAAAAATTTGGCCCTTATACCGAGCAGGTAAGTGTAGATCGGTCTGAGTACCGGATGTGTATATCCTTTATACAGCAAAGAGGTAAAGGACTTTTCTATGACGATTACCAGTCTCTTTTTAAGCAAATAAATCCTGAAGAAGAACCAAGCACTACTATCCGTGGGGTATTAACAATGAGTAAAAACCCATTGATAAAATTTTCCAGGGATATCTACCGTCAATTCAGGTATAATTATGACCTCCGCTTTCTCAGAACTAACCACGGTTTTGCAATTCAATCCGACATTGCTAAACTCAGAAAGGAAAGTAACAGCTTCATTGACCTTTCTAAGGCAGTATTAAATAAGATTCTTAGTCTTTATGTAAGGATTAGGTATAGAGGTGTTTCCAGAGAGTTTATGCAATTTTATAAGGATACTTATTATTGCCAGATTGTCCAGTTCAGGCATCTGTTGCAAGATTTTTTTATCCGCAAAAAATATAAGACCATTTCTTTCAATGGGGAATTTGCTCCAGAGTTACAGTTTGTACTTCCCTTTGCTTACTGGCATTTTAAAAACGGAACACTGGATAAAACCCGATCATCAAAATACTCAAAGGAGCTTTACTTTTTTTCAACGAATCATGAGGAGGCTTTTGAAGAACGCTCCAACGAAGGAAATTATAATTTTGAAATACCCAGAATATTATACAGTCAGGATTACGATATCCAAAAATGGGAACAGGTTCCATTAAAGCAGACCTATCAGAATTCAGTTTATGTTTATGATAAACCTATCCTGATTATTGCAAACCGTTATAATATGGAATGGGATGATGCCCCTGTGAGCTTTTTGAGCATTCCTGTACTTGATTCAATCATCAAAAAACTAAGGGGCGAATTTACAATCATCTATAACCGCCCAAGGTCACAAAACATTACCGTTGACGACAGCGTAATTTATGATCTTCATGAATTTGAATGGATGGAGCGGGAGCATCCGGATGTAATCCTGATGGAAACTTTATATAAAGAGAATAAAGCCAAAGCAAATAATTTCAATCATTTACAACTGATGGTTTATGCAAATGCCAGTCATTTCATTTCTACACATGGAGGAACAGCAACTCTTGCCAGCTATTTTGGAGGCATTAACCTGATCCTTTCTAAAAAAGGCCCGGAACATCATTTTAAATGTTATCAGAAATTATACCCAAAACTATCAGGCGCAAGAATATACCACGCGAAAAGTGATGAAGAACTGTTTGGGCATATTGACAATTACCTGTCCGGTGAAAAAATCCTATCCCGGCAATGAAGATCTTCAATAAAGATCTTTACTGGATTAGAGCAGGATTTTTTTCCCTGCTTCAGAATCTTTCGGGTGTTTTCTTCAGTTTAGGCAGCTTCTATATCCTTTTGAGAATATTAGGGCCTAATGACTATGGAGTTTGGGTATTGTTCATGGTAACTACCACAATTATTGAGACCATCCGAGGAGGGCTTCTTCAGAATGCATTAATCAGGTTCCTTGCTGCCGAAGAAAAAAGTGAGCACCATAAAATTACAGCGGCATCATTCACCATCAGTGGTATTCTAAGCCTCATATGTATCCTGCTTATTCTTGGATTTGGTAGTATTCTTTCAGCAATATGGAAGGCTCCCGAACTAACTTTAATTTTCAATACCTATTGTATAACCTTTATCATTTCTGGTATTCTCACTCAGTTTAACTGTATTCTTCAGGCTAATTTACAATTCAGAAGTATTTTTCTGAGCTCATTTATTATGCAGCTGGCTTTCTTTTCATATGTAGCTGTTTGTTATACCTTCAATTTCAGTATCAGCCTCATCAATCTGGTATATGTTCAGATAGGAACAAATCTTATAGCAGCCTTTATTGCATTTTTTCTCGTCAGGCCTTATTTATCCATTTCATTTAAGATCTATTCTGAATGGATTAAGAAATTATTTAATTATGGAAAATACGCATTCGGAACTTCCGTGAGCGCCATTCTCTCAGTTACAGTCGACCAGATGATGCTGGGAGCCATTCTTTCCCCTGTTCAGGCCGGGGCATTCAATGTAGCGGTCAGAATCACTAATCTACTCGACATACCAACCAATGCGGTTGCGGTAATTGTATTTCCTCAAAGTGCAAAGCGAATGGCTACAGAAGGAAAAGAAGGTATTAAGTACCTGTATGAAAAATCAGTAGGCACTCTGATTGCACTACTGATTCCGGGCGTAATTTTTCTTTACCTTTTTTCTGATTTTGTGGTCACACTTGTAGCCGGCACAATTTATAAGGATACAATTCCTCTGCTTCATATCACCCTGCTCTACTGTCTTTTTACTCCTTATGGAAGACAATTTGGAAACATACTGGACTCCATTGGCAAGACCCGCCTGACATTTTTTGTGGTATTGATGGTTACCTCAATAAATATAGGATTGAACTTTATCTTCATCAGTAGATTTGGGGTAATGGGTGCTGCCTATGCCACTTTAGCGGCCCACATAATCGGCTTTTTCATAGGTCAAAGCATCTTAAAAAAGGAACTGAATGTTAGTATTAAGAACACCTTTATATATGCCTGGCAGTTCTATCCAGAATTCTTCAGAAAATACCTGAAAGTATCCTGAAAAAGTATTGGATGCTAAGGCCAAATTGAATTACAGACCCGATAACTGTTGGGTTGCGAATTTACATAGGCGTCATGCTTTAAAATTCGTCAGCCATATCTTTAGCGAAGGCAAAATCGGATTTCCGCTCGTTTAAGCTATTTCGGATTTCAGACTTACGAATTTACTTAGCCGTCATGAAAGATAAATTCAGCCACTTTTGCAGATTCAACTTTCCACCCGCCCAGGCGATTTCAAGTCCATCCGGCCCAGGATTATTAACTTGTAGTTAAACCAGGAATCGCTTCAATTTTTCATTCCTCAACCGGCAATCAGACCTGAAAAAATCGCATTCCGGAGAGCATCCAGATTCTTACCCGGTTATCATTTCTAAACTGCGGTGATCAGCTCAGCGCCCTTATATATACTGCTCCCCGGCAAACAGATTTAATCAGTTAGAATTACTTACTTGTGAGAGGTACCTGAAAAGTAGTTGCAAGACTACAGAAAAGCTTGAATCTCAAAAATGAATAGCATGAAGAGGGTTTTTGAACTCCTGAGGCTTTTGAGTCTAAAAAAGGGGTTTTGCTCGCCTCTTGTTCGGCTCTTCTTCGGCTCAAACCCCATTTTTGACCCTTCCAGCCCAATAACAGCCGAAGAAGAGCCCTACCAGAACCCTGCAAAGACCCTTTCAGGATGCAGCTTACCGGATTTACCTTAGGTTGAGGTGCCGATCACCATATACTAAAGATAGGAATACTCTTATCATCCGATCATTCTTATTCAAAACCAGGTTGTTTTGAGC
The DNA here is from genome assembly GCA_002257025.1 of Sphingobacteriales bacterium 16-39-50. GTDB lineage: Bacteria > Bacteroidota > Bacteroidia > Sphingobacteriales > Sphingobacteriaceae > Daejeonella. The sequence goes on from NCHA01000011.1 coordinate 45,519, forward strand.
GGCTTGGCTCGCTTTTTCAGATTACCCATACTATTTAAGGCCTGGTAAAACAAGTCCTTAAAATGCCTTAAAAATGAGTAATGAATTCAAACTGAATTACGAAACTATCAACTGCTATCCAGATCAGATTAATACCAATAAAAGGGACTGAAAGATAACAGCGAACAGCGCCCTAATTTTCCTGAAGAACACCAGACGAAAAAGGATCGAATTGAAGACCGTTCCGGATCATTTCTGCCGGAAAATATGGTAATAAGGAACCCGAAACAAGATGAATATTTTCGCTTAAGTTAATTTTTGAATTCAAAACTATGATTGAGCTCTGCCAATAATCTGACCTACACTCATTTATTTTAATCGGTAAATTTTAGATTTCGGGCAATATAGTTGCAACTATTCTCCTTAAACTCGATACTAAATCCAATTGAGCCAAGATGAGCAAGCAGCTCATTAAGGTCATAAACACTCTCTGTAGACTCGAACAGTATAATCTCAACTCCAGAAACCAAATCAACATCAAGAGCCTTGATTATTTCATATTCAGCTCCTTCACAATCCATTTTAATCAAATGAATCCGGTCCAGCCCCAGATTACTTAGCAGATCCGCAATCCCAATAATCTCAATTTCAACGAATTCACTATTTCGGGCTTCCATTTCATACAGACTATGCCCACCAAGATTGCTTTTGTTGAGGAAAAGTTTTTCAGACCGAGTCCTCCCTCCGATACCTTTCTGAAATATTTCAATATTCCTGAGTTTACTTAAATTAATATTCTGTTCAAGCTGCTCAAAATTTTTCAGGAATGGTTCATAAGAATACAGGCTTGATTCAGGATACAATTGCTTCATTCTCAGGGAAAAAAGTCCTGTATTTGCACCAATATCTATAATAACCGGCTGATATGCTTTAAGATGGGGATAATCATACGACTTCTCCACAAATATCTCGTTATAGATATAAAGGGTCATAAAGTCCTTCACGATAAAACTTCCGCCCTCTTTCAGCTTGAGACAAATTGGGCTTTTATAAATCGAAGGGAAAAACTTTAGAATTAGTGTTAACCAATATTTCCATGAAGAATGAAGTATTTGATTATGTTTTCTATAGTTTCGAATTGTAAAAATTTGCTGAAGAGTCCAGTTTAATCGCCAGTATTTTAACATTATCATTAGATTAACTCAAAATGGCTTTGGAATGATTACACAATCAATCATTACAATTCAATTGGGTAATATTAACATCATTTAATATAACCTCAAATTCTGTTCTTCTGTTCATCTGCTGCTCAGTTTCAGGGCAATTAACACCCTCCACACATGAATTTACCAGCCTGCTTTTACCGTAGTACTTTACTTCTATACGTCTTCCATCTATCCCCTTTGAAATCAAATAAGAACGTGCGGCTTCCCCCCTTCTCAATGATAGCTGTCTGTTATAGTTATCAGTAGCTCTGCTATCAGTATGACTTGCAGAAATAATACTGATTTCAGGATTTTTCTGCATAATCACCGCAATCCTATCAAGTGTTGGGATTGCATCAGGACGGATTTCTGCCTGATCGAGATCATAATAAATATTATCCATACTGAATGTTTTCTTTAATGTCTCACAGTTGTCGCTTACCCATTGCTGCATGTTCTCAGCCCTGTTCAATTTAACAATGACGTTAATGGTTGAGTCTGCAGTAATACCAACCGTACTCAGGAAGCTTTGACGGCTTACATAAGACATTCTGCTACCGCTTAATTCATAATCAGTTTCTTTTGAAAGTACTCTGGTGAATTCACCATTAAAATTTGCCACAAGAGTATCTGTCAGTCCGTTGTTACGCAAAATCACCCTGGTACCGGGAATCGGAACATTTGTTCCTGCATCAATCACTTTACCTTTCAGAGTTACTGTATATTCCATACGGGTAAATTGATAGATATCATCATTACCTCTTCTGTTTGAACTAAAATATCCGCTTTTTGCAGGCCCATCCATAATGAAGCCAAAATCATCCGAAGAAGAGTTAATATCAATTCCAATATTTTTGGGACTTCCTACTGCTTTAAGATCTTTCAATACTACTTCAAAAATATCCAGTCCGCCTAGCCCCGGATGTCCTGTTGAAGAAAAGTAAAGCTTACCGTCTTTATGAAGAAATGGAAATTGTTCATTGCCTTCAGTGTTTATTTTAGGGCCTAAATTGGTTGGTCTCCCCCATTTCTTTCCATCCCCTGTACGTACACAATAATAAAGATCAGTACCTCCAAACCCTCTTGGCATATCAGAAGCGAAGATCAATATTCTTCCGTCCTGCGAAACGGTTGGATGGCCTGTAGAATATTCGTTATTGTTATATGGAAAGGGTGTGATTTTATTCCATCCTGGTCCTGAAGCTGTATAAAGCTTTAATTTATTAACTCCATTATTGCTTTTTGCAGCCTTTCCTCCCACATAATTATTCCTTGTAAACAAGAGGGTCCCTTCAGGCAATAGAACTGATGGACCTTCATGGAAGCTGCTCTTAACCTTCCCTCTTAATAAATAAGGTTCAGATTCCTCTTCATCCGTCTGGATTTTGTTTGAAGCGAATAAAGATAATATAGATCGCTCTGTGCCCGAATTATTAGAAGCAATATATTTAGATGGTTTAGACTCCTTAACTAATTTTCCTGTACTATCAGGATTAGCCTCTGTAATATCTTCCAGCTTATCAACAATATACAAATCTGAATAAGAAGTTCGATCCCACTGAAATACAAATCTGGTTTTTTGAGAGCGATTACTGACGAAGATCAAACCATCTTTGTAGTACATTGGTGAGTATTCAGAAGCATCGGTGTTGATACTTGAATAAGTTACCCTGTATTCACCGGCATTACGTGAAAAAGAATTGAAGTTTGTCCTGGAGAATGCATCTGCCCGGCGATCACCAGGCTTCATACTTAAAAACTTACGGTACCATTGTTCTGATTGCTCATACTTCTCCTTATTAGCCAATGCTTCGGCATAATACAGAGCCCACTCAGGCTTAATATTTTTAAGTTTACAAAGTTCTCCATACCAACGCACTGCTTCATCGTAATCCTTAATGTTTCGGTTACTTCCCGCCATCATCTCCTGAGCCGAAACATTTTCAGGATCTTTCTCTAAAACCCTTTTAAGTTCTCTTATGGCATCAGTAAAACGCAGGGATTGATATTCAGTCAGGGCTTTTCTTAACAATGGACTGTTATCAATCTGCTGTGCTTCTGCAAAAGGAATACTTATACACATCAGAACTGATAAAAATACTATTGTTAATGGTTTCCTCAATTGCATAGCTTAATTCCTGCTTATTAAAAATATCTGGGTGATAGTATTCTGTCGCGGTCAAATGAAAATTCATACCTCAACATAAACTCATGACTACCCGAATTATATGTTCTTAAACTTGTAATACTTTTATCGTAGGCATACCCTATACTTACTCTCGGACTGACCTTTATTTCCATCATTGCCGAAATGTCTGCGCTTGTACGATATTCAGCACCAATTGCGAGTACTTCTTTTATCCAAAGTGTGGCATTTAAATCTCCCTGAATGGGAGCACCTCTTACACCTTTAACAAGTACCGAAGTCTTGAGATTAAAATCAAAACCCAACGGAAAAACATAGCCTGTTGCAAGGTAAGCATGTGCAGATTGTCTTGCAGTAATATCCCCAACACTAATGGTATCATTATTCAACCTGTTTCTAACGAAATCCTGAACTGAAAATCCTGCATAGAAACGGCTATTCCGGTAGTAAACACCCGAACCGAAATTATACAGGGTTTTATTGATATCGGCTGCAAATGCCATGTCAGGTACCGGACCGGAAGGATCAAGATTAACACCCGAATATCCTGCAAAATAATTGTTCATACTTCCCTGTAACCCAAATGAAAGGCTTCCGTCATTAATCGGAATACGAAAAGCACCACATAGCGCAATTCCTGTCGTCTTCGTAATACCAACTTTATCACTCATTAATTGTATACCCAAACCCAAACGTTCCTTTGCAAAAGGTGCATCCATAGTAAATGTTCCGGTCTGAGGAGCTCCTTCAATACCAACCCATTGATTTCTGTACAGTGCCGTAGCCGCTGCCACGTTCCTGCTTCCTGCATAAGCGGGGTTGAATGCCAGGGTATTGAACATGTATTGCGAAAACAATGCGTTTTGCTGCGCAAATAATTCAGTGCCCTGTAAGAGTACAACTAAAATAACAATTATACCCTTTAATATTTTATGTATCATTACCGCTCGTATTCTCATTTAATTATCTGTTCACGGTAATAAAGCCGGTATATTTATCCTTTTTATCAATTATTATGATGTAATAGTAAGTTCCATCAGGTATATCCCTGCCCAGGAAAAACCCTTCAGTAACCTCTCCTCCCCAATCATTCTTATAATCCTCAGATTTATAGACACGGTTACCCCATCTGTTGTACATTTCGAGGGATACCTGTTTGCCATCCGCATTCTGTATAATAAATTTATCATTTGTTCCATCTCCATTGGGTGAAAAACCGGCAGGCACATAAGAAGGGAGTAAGTCCAGTTTAACTACTGTAGGTTCCGATAAACTTACATCACTTGACTGATTAGGATCAGGCCTCAAGCCATTTGTGGAAACATCATTTACCTTAAATCCATTGATCTGAGATTCTCCTTCTGCAGCAGCTGTATTAGAAAATACTCCTCCTGCAATCCCTAACTTAACATTTAAATCTAACTCGATTTTAGCCTCTTCTGCACCATTAAGCTTACTTGAACTTAACAGAAGTTCTGTATCACTAATCCCTGTAAAGGCATTATTTGCACGAAGGTTCCCTGTGGCACTTATTGATTTCACTTTAACTTCAGCTCCACTAAAGGCGAGAGCAAGATTATCTTTCACACTTACCTTATTCAGACCATTTGTGCCATAATTCACTACCGTGAATATGAATTTGAGATCATAAGTTCCGTTGAGATTAGCTTTTGTGGAAGCCAGATGCTTCGCCAGACCGATTTTTGCACCGGGATCGACAGGCTGAGTTATGGTAATTATTACCTGAGCATTGTTTACTGCAAAACTGGTACCATCAGAAGCATTCCACAAAAATGTAGTAGTACCTTTCCAGTTCAATGGTGGCTCATAGGTTACCAAATTAGGGGTAGTGATAAGTTCCTGACCTGCAACAGCTGGAACTCCATTAACTCTAAGTATTCCTTGCGAAGGCAGAGTAACCCATTTGACAGTAGCCATTGTATCGGTATCGGAAAACTTTGAAGAGAAATCAACTCTTTTCATCACTATAAGTGAAGAATTATTGCTTGTATAAGTTACATTCGAAAGTACTGGCGGAATATTTACATACGAAATAGTAATACTAACAGTAGCCACATTGCTATCAGTAAAACCATCATTTGCCTTGTAAGTAAAACTATCACTTGTTGATGAAGTACCATCATGCAAATAGACAAATGAACCATTTGAGTTAATTACTACAGAACCATGCTGTGGTTCTGAAACTTTAATTGCAGTTAAGGGGTGCCCATCAGAATCTGTATCATTGGCTAGCAAACCTGGTAATGCAACAGTCAATGTGCCCCCCCGGGTTGTGGAATAAGAATCTGCTACCGCTAATGGTGGGACACCTGGTTCAACAACAGAAAAGTTAACATTTTTATCAGTTAATGCATAACCTAATGGGCAGGAGGCATTGTACTTAAAGCTTATTATTCCTTTGAAATCGAGTCCAGGACTAAAGGTTAATTTAGGAATATCTGAGGCATTAATTTCCTGCCCAACCCTTACATTAACTCCATCCAGTTTGAGAATACCACTTAAGGGAAGTGTTACAATCTTAATTTTTTGCAGATCGTGAATCAAATCAATAAATTTCTCCTTAAAGTCAGTAGAAGAAAAAGTATAAGTCTGATTCTTGAATATTATTTTATTAATGTCAGCAATAACAGGAGCAGTTCCGGGCAAAACAACAGGAAGGTTTACAGTTACAACATTTCCATCGATTTTACCATCGTTTAATTTGTATGTAAAACTATCTGAATCATTTGTCCCACCACCATGAACATAAGTAAATGAGCCATTACTATTAAAAGTTAACACACCGTGCACAGGATCACTTAATTTAATTGCAGTAATTACATCCCCATCAGCATCTGAATCATTAGATAAAACTCCGGGAGCAGAAACTGTTAAAGTAGAGCCCTTTGTTAATCCATACAAATCACCAACTGCAACCGGAGCTTGATTTGGACGAACAATGTTCAAGGTTACGGTAACCGTGTTTCCATCAACTTTGCCATCGTTCGCTTTATAGGTAAAACTATCACTTGTAGCTGAACCACCTGTATTCAAATAAGTAAAGGAACCGTTACTATTTAATGTAAGTGTTCCGTGAGCCGGGCTACTTACCCTAATAGCTGTAAGAGGATCACTATTCAGGTCTGTATCATTATTCAAAACCCCTGGTGCAGCTATCGATGTTGTGCTATTATACGCAACAGTGTATGTATCATTTTGTGCAATTGGGGCATTATTAGTTGAACTTATTGTAATATTTACATTTACTGTATTACCATCATTAGTACCATCATTCGCTTTATAAGTAAAGCTATCAAAGAATGTGTTTGTGCCATTGTGCACGTAGGTAAATGAACCGTTACTGTTTAGTGTCAAGGTCCCATTTGCAGGGCCGAGTACCAATAAAGCAGTAAGGGCACTATTCTCAGCATCGGTGTCATTAATCAAAACGCCGGGAGCCGTCTGGGTAAGTGTGCCACCCCTTGCAACAGTATAACTATCTGTAACAGCTACAGGTGGAGTATTACCAGGGCTAACGGTAATAACTTTAGTTGCAGTGCCAGAACAAGCCCCGGAGCTAAGGGTATAACTAATCGTTGCCGTACCTATTGCAACACCCGTTACAATTCCAGTAGAATTCACAGTTGCAACTGATGTATTTGAACTACTCCAGGTACCTCCTGGTGTAGTACTTTCCAGAGTTAAAGTAGCACCAATATTTACTGTTGATGCCCCAGTAATTGCGGCAACTGTCGGTGTTACATTAACCGCAGTAACTGCAAAAGTCTGTGGCAGACTAGGACATGCATTAGGTCCGGTTGCAACTACACTCCATGTTCCTATAGTTGCATTACTCGCATAGTCTACAGTAATCGAATTGGTTCCACCACCACTGGCAATTGTCGCCCCTGTTCCGCTATAAGTCCAGTTATAAGTTGTGTTTGCCACAGCGGCTACACTGTAACTTACCCCCGAAGATACTGCACAAATACTTGCAGTACCTGTAATTACACCCGGTTGAGGAGAGGAATTAACTGTAACAGGTAATGTACGGGCAGAGCTGGTACATCCGGTAGCAGTGTTTGTTGCAGTAACACTCCATGTACCGCTAACTGCTGTATTTGAATAGTTTACAGTAATACTATTTCCTTCAGGATTTGCAGTAAATGTAACTCCTGCAGGATTACTGTAAGTCCAGGTATAAGTATGCCCGGCTACAAGGGTAACTGTGTAAGTATGTGAAGTCCCGATGCAAACAGCATCGCCACCACTTATGGTGGAGGGCTGTGCAGTGGTGTTCACTGTAACAAGTGGCTTATCAGTCACCATCGCCGAACAGCTTGTAGTGGCGTTTGTGGCAAGAACATTATAGGTAGTAGTCGTTGTTGGGCTCGCACTGAAAGTAATATTACCTCCTGTACCTACTACCACTGCACCTACCAATGAGTTGTCTGAATCAAGCCGTAACTGGTAATTGATTCCAACCACAGAATTACTCAGGGTAATAGTCGCTGCTGCTCCTGAACAGATTGTAGCATCACTCACAGCCATGCCTACGCCCGGTAATGGATTAACCGTAACAACTGACTTATCGGTAACTGTCGCTGAACAACTTGTAGTGGCATTCGTAGCAAGAACATTATAAGTAGTAGTAGTCGTTGGACTCGCACTGAACGTAATATCACCTCCTGTACCTGCTACCACTGCCCCTACCAATGAATTGTCTGAATCAAGCCGTAACTGATAATTTATTCCAACCACAGAATTACTTAGGGTAATCGTCGCTGCTGCTCCTGAACAGATTGTCGCATCACTCACCGCCATGCCAACGCCCGGTAATGGATTAACCGTAACAATTGATTTATCGGTAACCGTCGCTGAACAACTTGTAGTGGCATTCGTAGCAAGAACATTATAAGTAGTGGTAGTCGTTGGACTCACACTGAATGTAATATCACCTCCAGTACCTGCTACTACTGCACCTACATTCGTATTGCCCGCATCCAAACGTAACTGATAATTGATACCAACTACCGAGCTGTTTAACGTAATTGTAGCTGTCGCTCCTGAACAAATCGTTGGATCACTCACTGCCATACCTACACTCGGTAATGGATTAACCGTAACAGTTACAACTGTCCCAGTACTTGAAATTGTATTTAATACATTACGTACTGTTAATGTTCCTGTGTAGGTACCCCCTGCAATTGCAGCTAAACCAGTTATTGTAATTGTACCACCAGAAAGTGTACCATCTATTACATCGGTAATACCTGCCGTGTTCGCTGCTGCATTCCAATCAATACTATACCTGTCTGGCGTTGGGGTCCCTGTAGTACCACTATATGTAATATTTGCACTTTCTGTTCCAAAACATATTACAGGATTTGCTGATGTTAATGTGATAGTTGGCGTTGGAGCCACATTAATGGTCATGGTATTTGCCGACTGATCAAGTGCAACTCCTCCATTTGATGTTCCGCCATTATCCAGGACCTGGAAAGTAAAAGTTGTGTAAGGTGAGCCGTTACCGGCTGCTACAGGAGTATAAGTGAGTTTGTTTGCAGTAATATCTGAAAGGGGAATATCCTGTCCGGCAGTAACTGCAACATTATCCAGTTCTAGGAGACCCAGGGTAGGAATTGAAGTGATTTTTACACCACTAAAAGTATTAACCGGACCAGGGGTAACATCGTTTGGGTCTGTAAAACCAAAGTTTGCAGCCGTAATAGGATGGTCAGTAGCATCCTGAAGAACCGAAATAGATCCATCTGTACCGGCGGGTGCATCATTTACTGAATTAATTGTAATATTTACAGCTTTCGGAGTAGTAGCATAGGATATAGCATCCCTGCCACTCCAGTTAAAGCTTGTAGATCCATGCCAGTCGGGATTTGGAGTAAAGGTTATATTTGGAATATTGGCAAGTGAAATGACTTGATTGGCAGAAATATTAGCCCCACTAAGTTTCAAGGTACCATTTGCAGGAAGACTTTCAACCCTAATTTCAGTGAGGGTATTCGTGCCATTGGGATCAAGAAACCCCGTTGTGAAATCTAAAACAGAAAAAGTATAATCTGTATCTTCATTTCCGGTTACGGCTACATCAGCCAGCACAGGCTGAAACTCAAAAACGCTTGGAGCTACAATATCAAGACCACGTACTTCATGATAATTCTGAAAACCTCCTGTAGACGCTGCAAAACCATAGCTCAGGCTATCCGGCACCGCACTTGAAGGGATATAAATATAATCATTGATGACCCGGTGCTCAACAGCACCTCCGGGATCTCCTGTTGTAATCCAAACATTGACTTTATAACGGGTTGGAGCACTAATTGTATCCGGATTATTGGCCAGATCTACCGGAATAATCTCAATCTTAGCCTTTCTGTATCCTGCCAATAGTGGCGTTAATCCGGCAATGCCATTATCTCTTCCGTTAACATCCCCATGAATCTGAAATGATCCCCCGTCAACTCCTCCATCCGTTGTCCTTGTATGTGTTAAATATTCGTAATTTGTGGCAACCAATGCATCTCCATCGCCATCACCCCGAAGACCAACATTACTTTGATTGAGCAACAAATCAGTTCCGTTACCTCCCTGCCTGCCCTCTGTTTCAGTTACAAAGTTTCCGAATTCATCAAATCCAATCCCAAGGAATCCTTTACTTAGTCCCGACACTTGAGTTGGGGAACTTCGTTGTGCATATCCTAATGAACCTCCGAAGCCCCCAATTTGAAAGGCGCCTGAAGCTGTAGCATCAAAAAGGAAAAAAGAAAGTCCGTCTGCAGTGTAGGTAGGAGAACCTGAATTCCAAGTATAATACTCAAAATTAACCGTAACCCCATAGCGGGATGGAAATTTCCTTGTGCTTCGCGCATAACCAGCCTGATCTGCAAGTTGACTTGTAAGCCGCAAATACCCGGCACCAACAGGGTCTGTAATTCCATCAATAGCAGTTCCTGTACCTGTTAATACAGCTGGATTTGAAATACCTCCTGCACCAAGAATAACTCCGGTCGCTGTGGCATTTTTAAACGTTTCACCATAGGGAAATATAACCTGCGCACTCACACCTCCTATTACTAAGAACATCATTAGTAATATCAGGCGGATCCTGAAGTATATTTTAGATTTTGGGAAATAGTTGCCGGACATCAATTAATCATCAATTAAAATACATTTACCTCTGGTAATGTTTGTCAAATATTAAACCAATCTCTGTAGAGTTAATATATTTTTATAAATAGTTGAATTCTGCTATTTTAATATTGCTTTTATTTTCTTTTTATTTATTATTTCTTCAACCATAACTGAATAAACCTCCACAACTATGAAAATATTCCACGATATGGGCAATTTTTTCTACAATTATATAATCAAATCCTGCCGGATTTACCCTTAGTAAAAACACTAACCAACAAATACAAGCCAATAAAAGCAACGATAAGTGAAATAACATCCATAATCGTTACTCCGTCATTTGGATTCAGATAAAACAGCGTGAACATTTCAAAGTATGGAGGGGCAGGCATAATGATCATACCAAAACCCAAAAGAATAAGCAAAAGCGCTATAAATACCCTGAGACCCTTAGAAATAAGCTGCCAAATTAGCACTTTCTTTTGTGTCTTTTTATCAAGGTTATTCATTATTAAAAGCTGCCCAAGTTCCGAATCCGCCTCCTCAGTCATGAAATTGTTTTTCATTCTTTTATAAGGTTCCAAAGCAGTTGAATCTGACGCAGAACGAAGGGCAGAATTGAACTTTATCTGCAGTTCTTGCAATAATACATTATCTGGCCGGGCTTCTGAAAGAAGAACGAGGAATTCATCCATCTTCTTATGGATTTGTGCATATTCAAATTCTGATTCCTTATTTAATTTTGAAAATTCTTCGCGGCTATTTTGATTTTCCAAGATGTATACTTACTAAGGTTTATTTTTCTATAAAATTAAACAATTATTGTTCCAGACAATAGTCTGATATGGATATGTTGAAAATGAAATAACACAAAATTTTTCATCCCTGTTCAATACCTCATACTTCAGACCTCCTATCTCCTATCTCCCATCTAAACCCTCCTATCTCAAATATAGTAATATATTGTAAATCAGAACACTAAAGGCTGACAGGGTTTCGAACCCTGTCAGCCTTATTACCTTTGTTATATTAATTTGGTAATTTAAACCCCAATTACCAGACAAATTGAAAAAGGTTACTATCATCACTGTCAATTTCAACCAGCCGCTGCTTACTAAGCTGTTTTTAAATTCTGTTGCAGCTTATAATACCTATCCGGCTATAGAGATCATTGTGGTTGACAATGGCAGCCATGAAAATCGTATTCCAACCTGGCAATCCTCTTACCCTAAGGTCCGATTTATCCGATCTGAAAAAAATCTTGGGTTTGCAGGGGGGAACAACCTAGCTATTAGGGAAGCAAATGGAGATTACCTCTTACTTGTAAATAATGATACTGAGTTCAGCGCCGGTCTGATCGAAAACCTGGTAACTATTTTAGATTCCAACCCGAACATTGGGGCTATAAGTCCAAAAATCCTCTATTTTGACAAACCTGATATTATCCAATACGCTGGATTTACAAAAATGAATATGAACACGGGACGGAATCGCTGTATTGGACAAATGGAGCACGACATGGGCCAATATGATAATAATTCAGGTCCAACGGGCTTTGTACATGGTGCAGCAATGATGCTTCGGAAAGAGGCAATCAAAAAAGCAGGCCTGATGCCTGAACTTTTCTTTCTGTATTATGAAGAAATGGATTGGTGTGAAAAGATTAGAAAAGCCGGATTCGAAATCTGGATTGAACCCAAAGCAAAGATTTATCATAAGGAATCGATGTCTGTTGGGAAAAAGAGTCTTCTGAAAGAATATTTTATGTGCAGGAATAGGATTCTCTTTATCCGCCGAAACGCTCCATGGTTTTCAAGAATTATATTTTACTTTCATTTTCTGATACTTGTAACACCCCGGAATCTTCTTAATTATTTATTGACTGGTAATAAAGCTCATGCAAGGCAGTTTTTAAGAGGAATATTATGGAATTTTAGAAATGGGACAGACAGCAAAGTATTGGGCTACAAAGAGACCCGATAGCTATCGGGTTGAAAATGGGAAATAGGAGATGGGATTTTTTTTTAATTGAAGCACGATGTCATCCCGACGCAGGAGGGAACTTAGCCAAGGTATAAAGAGTAATTTACTGACAACCGGCAACCAACAACTGACAACTAATACATGGAAATCATCTTCTGGATCAGTCTATTCATCATATTCTATACCTATCTGGGTTATGGCTTCATTTTGTATTTAATTCTTCTTATCAGAAGGATAATAAAGGGTAAACGGCCGGAGATTTTCTACGACTGGGATGATCTGCCAACATGTACACTGCTTATCGCCGCATATAATGAGGAAAACTTTATATCTGAGAAGATCAGGAATACACTGGCACTTGAGTATCCCGACGGGAAACTTGAAGTGATTTTTATTACCGATGGTTCTACTGACAGGACACCGGATATCTTAAAGGAATATCCACAAATTAAGCTCCTTCACCAGACAGAAAGAAAAGGAAAGATTGCGGCCATGCACCGTGCCCTGGCCTATGTCAAAACAGAGGTTATTATTTTTACTGACGCTAATACCGAATTGAATAAAGATGCACTCTGCAAAATTTCCCGCCATTATGCTGATGAAAGTGTAGGTGCAGTTGCAGGCGAAAAACGCATAAAGGTTAAGGAACTGGCCGATGCAGGTACTGCAGGTGAAGGGTTTTACTGGCGATATGAATCTATCCTAAAAAACTGGGATTCAGAGCTTTATTCTACGATCGGAGCAGCAGGTGAACTTTTCAGCGTCCGAAGCGATTTGTACCAGACAGTAGAGAATGACACCATACTCGATGATTTTATGATCTCCATGCTAATCGCTCTAAAAGGTTATCGCATTATTTATGAACCTGAAGCTTATGCAATTGAAACCGCATCAGAGAATATAACAGAAGAATTAAAGCGGAAAATTCGTATTGCGGCGGGAGGGATACAATCTATACTTCGACTGAAAGAACTACTCAATATTTTCAGGTTTGGCACTTTGAGTTTCCAGTACATTAGTCATCGTGTTCTGCGCTGGACCATTAGCCCTTTCCTGCTTGTGTTAGTTCTAATTTTAAATATTTTGATTCCTGTTTATAATGATAATCCTATCTATTCCCTTTTATTATTGGGACAAGTAATTTTTTACCTGCTCGCTATTTTGGGTTTAATTTTTGAAAAAAGACAGCTGCGGGTTAAACTATTTTTTATCCCTTATTATTTTTGTGTGATGAATTATGCGGTATTAGCAGGATTAAAACGTTATCTGGGAAATCAGCAAAGTGCTGTTTGGGAAAAAGCGAAGCGAAAAAATGTAACTTGATCAAAAAATTAGCAATAGTAATTCTTAGACTTCAGACTGCCAGGACAAATTTATCTCATGTAATTTACGTAAGATAAATATGATATGCTGATAAGTCACACGGCTTATATTTTAAAACATCAATGTACTGAATTTGAAAACGCTAAAATTTAAAGCACAATTAAGTATCGAATTACAGGCAAAATCAAAATGTATTTTTCATCACCATTCGCGATAAAAAAAATGCTAATATTACAATTTACTATTCTGGCATTTCAACGAAAAAGGATTATCAAAGAATTGAATTAATGGCAGCAAAGGAGAAGAAAACTACTCAAAAAATTCCGTTAGACATAAGTTCTAAAGCCTCCACATCAGAATTTAACAAGACTGAACTTGCTATTTTATTATTATATCTTGGAGTTGATCTAATACCCAAATTAAGCTCAGTTGAAGTAATGGGGCCACAATGGCTTTATCTCTCAATAATTAATCTGATTTCTACAATCTACATATTCACAAGTTTTCAAGAAAAGCTAAACAGTATATTACAAAAACTCAGTGTCAACAGCTTATCTAAAGTATATCTGTCAGTTTTTGTTTTGTGCGGATTATCTATTTTTTTCGCGATAAATCCTGTTGAATCACTTGTGGTTTATACAAGGTTCATAATTACTATCATTGCCTTTCTCAACTTTAGTTTACTCCTCTATCAGCGGCCAAAATATATCGAATTCCTTTTCCAGGCAATAAGTATAATAGCACTATTTCAATGCATCCCGCTACTGTACTCCTACGTCAAGTTGGTTGACACAACTCAAACAGACCAACTGATTTTAAGCTTAATCTCAAATTCCGGAAATAAAAACATACTTGCCGCAAGCTTTGTGATCAAGACCCCTTTGATCATTTATTGTGTATTTAAATTCTACTCAATTAGAAGATTTATTATAAATATTACGTCACTAACTCTTGTAGTAATATTAATAATGCTTCTTAATGCCAGAGCAGCTTACTTAGGATTTTTTGCACAGTTGATCATATTTCTGGTCTTCCTTTATCTAAACAAAAAAGAAAGTACGATAAAGGAAACGAAACGTCAATTGCTAAATATCCTTTTACCCGTAGTAATAGGAATCATTTTTTCACAAATACTTTTGGCCCTTCCAAATTCCAACTCGACTTACACCACCTTAGATAAGCGACTTGCTACAATTAATCAAGCTGGCTCTAGCGCAAGGCTGGATTTATGGAGTAATGCAATAAATCTAATTAAAGACAACCCCATAACTGGCTGTGGATATGGTAATTATAAAATAGAATCAAAAAAATATCAATATGAGCTTTTTGATGATTTTGTTTACTCTAAACATGCGCATAATGATTTTCTCCAAATCACTGCAGAAGCAGGCGTTTTAACTGGATTGCTTTTCCTCTCAATTTTTTTAATTGCTTTTACCTATACGCTAAAAACATGGGGTTCAACTCTGCCATCAGAAATGAAAATTTTGAGTATAATTTCGTTGATGGCACTGGCAGGATATTTTGTAGACGCGACTTTCAATTTCCCAATGGAGCGACCAGTTATGCAAATATTCTTTGCATTTGCCCTGGCAATAAATGTCATCGTCTTTATTGATACAATAACACCAAAACCAAATAGTTCAATTGGTCAAAATTTCAGGGTCATATTTCTGTTCGCAAGCTGCTCCTTAACACTAATTTCAATATACACCTGTTGGCAGGTCTATCAATCCATGAAGGTCCAGGTTTTGACGCATCATCATTTTGGACAAGTACAACCAGGTGTGAGCTATCTTGATGTTAATTCAAGGTTTCCAGCAATACCAAACCTGGGAGAAAATTCTATTCCTATCAATGATACAAAAGCATGGTATTTATATCGGGCACAAAAATATAATGAGGCCATATCATTGCTGAATCAGGACCAGAATGCAAGCCCATATACTATGTCTGTTGAACTGCTAAAATCCGCAGCATACCTCGACCAGGGCCTTGTTGACAGCGCTCTTTACTATTCCAAAAAGGGCTTTTTTACAAAGCCCAGAAGTATTGCATTGTTCCAGTTATTAACAACAAGCAGTACACAACTCAAAGATTCAAGCACTATAAAAACAGCATTTAAAGAATTTCGGAAATACCGGGATGATCCAAAAGCATGGAAAATGTATTTAAAAAGCTTGATGCTTATTGGATACAACATGAATGAGTTATTGTCTATTTCTGACAGTATTGCTAAAGTACATCCCAAAGAAAACGAAATCCAACATGCCCGCTATTCAATAAGGGCAGCCAATGCTGCAATGAATCGTAATTTTTCAGGTGCGCTGGCTTATTTGTTGGAGATTAAAAAGTTGTATCCAAATGACATAGAAAATATTGAAAATATTGGACTTACCTATTTTAACTTAGGTGATTATACAAATGCGGAAATTTACTTGAGAATGGTTTCTCAAGCTGCGGTATATTCAAACGGAAAATCAGAATTTTTCCTGGGTGTTAGTTTGCTTCAACTTGGAAGAAAGGATGAAGCTTGCCCTTTTCTTAATCAGGCAGCCATTAGAAACTATCCTCAAGCCAGCCAAATTTTCAACAGTAACAATTGCCAAATAAAGAATTAAAAACCATAATTTGAAGGGTAATATTTCCCATTATGGGAATGTAAATTATTAAAAATTTATGATCCTATAACGTTTTTGTAGTTACTTCTTCTGTAAGGTCCCCAAAGAACAGAATCCTTCTAAGCACACAATAAATTAATTAAGAAAATAAGGCTAAATTAATCCTGTCTTAAAAGGGGAAGGCTATAAAAAAAGGCTAGACTGGAGAATCTGAACTTATAATTAAAACTGCTGAACACAGTATCGAAGAACTCATCGGCACGATTCTTGAATTTATTTTGCCAAAAATTATAATTGTTTCTGAATAAAACTATTTACTAAATAGGTCCATCCGGCGAAATATCAGTCTGTATTTATCGAAAAGTATTTGCCATTTAGGATAAATATTTAATTAAATCGATTAAAATCGACTATTTTAGTAGATTATTAATTAAGATTGATTCAGGCAGAAATTCATGTTAAAACCAGAAGAAAGAGAAAAAGTTCTGTTATCATTTAACGATACCGGTGTTGATTACCCCGGTCCGAAAAATTATTGCGAACTCTTTAATCTGGCTGTTTTAGCGAATTCAAAACGAACTGCCGTAGTCTTCGGGGACGAAAGTCTGACTTATTCTGAACTTAATATCCGGACAATTCAGATAGCCAACCTTTTGATATCAAAAGAGGTCAAAAAAGATGATTTAATTGGTATCTGTCTGGATCGATCCATAGAAATGATCTGTGGAATAATAGGCATTATGAAAGCCGGCGCTTCTTACCTGCCAATTGACCCTGAGTACCCTGCTGAACGAATCAATTTCATGCTGGAAGACTCAGAAATTAAAATAATTCTAACAGATCAGAATACGAGCAAGAATCCCAAAATATTCAATAAACCAGGTCTGGAGCTCATAATACTCGATTCTGAACAAGGTTTACAAGAGAGTCCAACAACTGACCCAGAGGTAGAGATCGCCCCTGATGACCTTGCCTATGTAATCTACACATCCGGTTCAACCGGTCGTCCAAAGGGGGTTATGAATGAACACAGAGGCCTGGTTAACCGCTTGAACTGGACACAGAGTTTTTTCAATCTGAGTCATGATGATGTTGTTCTTCAAAAAACTACTTTTTGCTTTGATGTATCAGTTTGGGAATTGCTATGGCCTCTAATGGTTGGAGCAAAACTCGTTCTGGCAAAACCTGGCGGACAAAAAGACAGTCAATACCTCGAGGAACTAATTGATAAACAAGAGATTACTACAATCCATTTTGTACCCTCGATGCTCGAGATTTTCCTTCTGGGTGTCCGGGAAGGAAGCTGTAAAAGTCTTAGACGGGTATTGTGTTCAGGTGAGGAGCTTTTTCCACACCAGCTTTCCCTTTTTGGGGAAAAATTGGGACATGCGCGATTGTTTAATTTATATGGACCAACAGAAGCTGCAATTGATGTGACTTGCTGGGCGGCTCCTCTGGATGCTAAGAAAGTTTACATCGGCAAACCTGTCGCGAATACCAGTATCTATATTCTGAATAAGAATCAGGACCCATGTGCTATCGGCGAAGAAGGCGAATTATATATCGGAGGTGTACAGGTTGCACGGGGTTATTTAAACCGGCCGGAGCTAAATGCCAGTCGTTTTCTGAAGAACCCCTTTGCCACTAATGAACATACCCGTCTTTATCGCAGCGGCGACCTTGCCCGATGGCTTGAAGATGGCACCATTGAATACCTTGGGCGTGCAGATGAGCAGGTGAAGATCCGTGGATTCAGGATTGAGCCCGGCGAAATTGAAAATGTCATTCTGGAATTTGAGGACATAAGACAATGCCTGGTTCATGTAAGGGGAAATAATAACTCTGAAAAGAAACTGATAGCTTATCTCGTAGGTTCTGAAGGGAAATACGATAAAGAAAAATTACAGGAACACCTCAGATCAAAATTACCGGAATACATGGTTCCTGTTCTTTTCATTGACATTCCTGAACTGCCCTTAAACAGTAATGGAAAAGTCGACCGAAAAGCCTTGCCCCTGCCTGGCATGGAACGACCTGATCTCCAGGTACTTTATAAGGCTCCATTCTCAGAAACGGAAAAATTGCTGGCAAAACTCTGGGCTTCCGTTCTGAGTTTGGATAAGGTTGGGGTAAACGACAATTTCTTTGAACTTGGAGGAAATTCACTGCTCGCACTTCGTTTTGTCGCAATGCTGAAGCAGCAGCACCAACTCAATCTTCCGGTCACAAGGCTTTACCAGGATCCATACATCAGCAAGGTCGCTTTATACCTTGATGGTAAAACCAATACTCAAAAGTCAGAAAGGAATAGGAATCTCCCTTCAGGTACCGATATAGCAGTAATTGGAATGTCAGGCCGATTTCCGGGGGCCTCCAGTATTGATGAACTGTGGGATGTTCTGCAATCGGGCAAAGAAACTACCAGCTTTTTTAGCGATGAGGAACTCGACCCGACTATCCCACCCGAATTACGCAAAAACCCCGATTATGTTAAAGCCCGTGGGGTACTGGAACAGGCAGAGTATTTTGATTCCCGCTTCTTCGGGATGAACAGCCGAATGGCAGAACTGATGGATCCGCAGCAGCGGATATTTTTGGAAATTGCCTGGGAAGTGTTGGAAAGTACCGGACATCTCCCCGAAAGATATGATGGAAGGGTTGGTGTTTTTGCAGGAAGTGGCACTAATACTTATTATCTAAATAATGTTCATACCCGTCCTGATCTGATTGCCGCAGCCGGAGCATTCCAGGTTTCCACACTAAATGAAAAAGATTATATCGCAATGCGGACTGCCTTTGAGCTGGATCTCAAAGGCCCGGCTGTCAGCGTTTATTCTGCCTGCTCAACTTCATTGCTTGCTATTGCTCAGGCAGTTGAAAGCCTTAGAAAAGGACAATGTGATGTGGCTCTTGCCGGTGGGAGTTCGCTTACTGCTCCAATTCGAAGCGGGCATTTATATGAGGAAGGCGCAATTCTGAGCAAGGATGGACACTGCCGGCCATTCGATGCTAATGCCAGCGGCACTGTTTTCAGTGATGGCGCTGGTGTGGTTCTGTTAAAGAACCGTGCTGATGCTGAACGCGATGGTGATACGATCTATGCGATAATTAAAGGTGTCGGGCTGAACAACGACGGTGCGATGAAAGCCAGTTTTACTGCGCCAAACGCCGGAGGGCAGGCTGATACGATCAGCATGGCGATTGCCGATGCAGGGATTGATCCTGCTACCATCAGCTATGTTGAAACCCATGGTACTGCAACCCCGCTAGGGGATCCGATCGAAATTGAAGGACTAAAAATGGCTTTCGGATCTCAGAAGGAAAAACAATTCTGTGCCCTTGGATCAATAAAGAGTAATATGGGACACCTGACTCAGGCGGCTGGTGTTGCAGGTTTTATTAAAACCACATTGGCTCTGCATAAAAAACAGCTCCCTCCATCTATTTTCTTTGAACAGCCAAACCCGGATATAGATTTTGAAAACAGCCCTTTCTATGTCAATGCTCAACTCAGAAACTGGGAGAGTATCAAAAAAAGAAGAGCAGGAGTCAGTTCATTTGGTGTTGGGGGAACCAATGTCCATGTCATTCTTGAAGAGGCCGAGCAAACAAAACAAAAAACTGAGGCTTCTTCCAAAGCACAGCTTATTAACTGGTCGGCGAATTCTGAAGAAAGTTTGAACCAATATGCTTCGAAACTCCTCGATTACCTGAAGAGAAATCCGGAAAGGAAGCTCAGCGATATTGCATGGACACTGCAGTCTACCCGCCGTGATTTTGCACTAAGGAGATTTATTATTGCAGACGATGCCGCTGATCTGGTCCAAAAATTAAGCGAAGACCTTAACAAGGTTTCCGACTCCAAAGTATTAAAAGAAAGTGCAACAGAACTTGCATTTATATTCCCGGGACAGGGTTCACAATACCTCAACATGGGCGCAGGCCTATATAATCAGGAAAAGATTTTCAGAGATGCTGTTGATGAATGTGCCAATCTGCTCCTGCCCTGGCTGAAGGAGGATATCCGAAATATTCTGTATGCTGATCCGGCAGAGGGAGAGAAGATTCATAATACACGATACACACAACCAGCCTTATTTGTTACTGAATATGCGATGGCAAAGCTGTGGATTAGTTGGGGAATCCGTCCGGCGGCTTTATGCGGTCATAGTATTGGCGAATTTGCAGCAGCTCATCTGGCTGGAATTTTCAGTCTGGAAGATGCCCTTAAACTCGTTTCAGAACGTGCGCGTCTCGCAAGCGAATTAGAAGGAGGAAGCATGCTTGCTGTTAAAGCCCTGCCCGAAGAACTCGAAAGACAATTAAGGGGTAATTTATCTATTGCAGCATATAACAGTCCTGATTTGAGTGTGGTTTCAGGGCCATCAGATCAGATTCAGATTTTTTCGGCAGAACTACAGACAAAGAGTATCCCAAACCGACTGATTAAAACAAGTCATGCCTTTCATTCGTCTATGATGGACGGAATGATGGAAAATTATAGTAAGGTGGTACATAGCGTTTCACTGAATCCTCCGAGAATACCTCTTGTTTCTTCAGTCACCGGCAAATGGATGTCTGAAGCCGAAGCCTGCAGTACCAGCTACTGGATTAATCAGATTCGTTTACCGGTCCGTTTTACCAATGCAATCAGTACATTGTGGGAAGAATCAACACGCTTGTTGCTGGAAGTAGGCCCGGGTAATGCAGCCACTACATTCGCAAAACAGCAGTCGAAGGGAACAAGCCTCAATGCAATTGCCGGTTTTGAAGATAAAGGGGATTCTGAGTTTGTATCAGTCCTTAGATCTCTGGGGAAACTCTGGCAAAATGGAATTATTCCTGAATGGGGGAAACTATATGAAGGATATCCACAAATTATTAACCTGCCAAATTATGCATTTGACCGCAAGCGATGCTGGGTTGAACCGGGGCAGACCCATTATTCAAGTGTTCAAAACGACACCTTACCAGAAAATACGGAGAATAGTCAGGCTGAAAATTTAATTCTCAGCAGGAAAGACGTTCTGATCCAAAAAATAAGCCGCATCCTCGAAAATGCATCAGGCATAGAAATGAAGGGTGTTGATCCGAACCTGAATTTTATAGAGATCGGACTTGATTCCTTGCTTCTGACCCAGGTAGCGATTACACTCAAACGGGAATTTTCCCTTCCCATCAGTTTCCGCCAACTGAATGAAGATCTGAACACACTGAATTTACTCGCAGATCATCTGGATTCAGGACTTCCTGCGGATGCATTTCAGATTACTTCTATTGCTGAAACCGGTCCGGAGGCTGAGATAAACCGCCAGATTACTGAACTGAATAGCAAGCTGAATCTTATCCGCTTTGGCAAATTAAGTCCAGCCGGCCTGAGCCCGGAGGAAGAAAAAGAAATTAAAAAGCCATTTGGCGCCAGTCCAAGAATTGAAAAGCAAAGTCTGGAATTAAATCCGGTTCAAAGCAGTTTCTTGAATAATCTGATTGAACGTTATAACCGGAAGACACGGGGTAGTAAAGAGTATACACAGAAGCACAGAGCCTATATGGCTGATCCACGGGTAGTTTCGGGATTCAGGCCTTTGACCAAGGAAATAATTTATCCAATTGTTGTAAAAAAATCGAAAGGCAGCAGGATTTGGGATCTCGACAACAATGAATATATCGACGCATTGAACGGATTTGGTTCCAATATGCTCGGATTCCAGCCTGATTCAGTTTTAAATGCGATTAAGGCTCAGATGGATAAAGGCTATGAGATCGGTCCACAGCATGAACTTGCCGGTGATGTTTGCAAACTTATCTGTGAATTTACAAACTCAGACCGTGCAGCACTTTGCAGTACCGGTTCTGAAGCGGTTTTAGGGACCATGCGTATTGCCCGCACCGTAAGCGGCAAGTCGCTCATTGTTGCCTTTTCGGGATCCTATCATGGAGTTTTTGATGAAGTGATTGTCAGGGGGACAAAAACATTCCGTTCTATCCCCGCAGCGGCGGGCATTATGCCAGAGGCTGTACAAAACATGCTCATCCTTGATTATGGGACAGAGGAAAGTCTGAAAATTATTCAGGAAAGGGCTCATGAGCTTGCAGCGGTATTGGTTGAACCAGTCCAAAGCCGCCGCCCGGATTTTCACCCGATTGATTTTTTAAAGAAAGTCAGAGAGATTACAGAGAGAAGCGGAACAGTTTTGATATTTGATGAGGTAATTACAGGCTTCAGAATGCATCCTGGCGGTGCGCAGGCTCTCTTTGGTATCAAACCCGACATATCATCCTATGGTAAAGTGATTGGAGGTGGCCTCCCAATCGGAGCGATAGCAGGCAAGAAGCAGTTTATGGATGCACTGGATGGCGGCTCCTGGCAATATGGAGATCAATCTGTTCCTGAAGCCGGAGTAACCTATTTTGCCGGCACTTTCGTCAGACACCCTTTGGCATTAGCAGCGGCTAAAGCATCCCTGGAATATTTCAAATTAAGGGGACCGGCTCTGCAACAGGAATTAAGTCATAAGGCTGCGGGACTGATGAGCAGATTAAATTCCATCAGTCTACAGTTAAAAGTGTCGATTTCAATTGTTGGTTTTGGATCCATGTGGAAAATCCGATTCGATGAAGAAATCCCCTATAGCGAACTGCTCTTTACACTGATGCGGGACAAGGGTATACATATATGGGATGGATTTCCTTGTTTTGTTACCGAAAGCCATACCGGAGCTGAGCTTGATTCCATTATTGAAGCCTTTGATGATAGTTTGAAACAGCTGATTTCTGCCGGTTTTCTGGAATCGAAAAAGAATTATTCTCCCGATATTAGGATAGAAAAACCGGAAAATGAACCTCCGGTACCGGGTGCAAGATTAGGAAGAGACCGGGAGGGAAATCCTGCATGGTTTATCGCAGATCCCGAAAATCCAGGCAAATATTTACAAGTAAAACACAAAGAATAATATAATGCAAGAATCGGACTACAACTTCCAACCTGTTGAATTTGATCCTTTTGCGGGTCCTGAAATCGAGAATGTTGTTCCGGCTACCGAACCTCAGGCCGAAATTTGGGCTTCTTGCCTGATTGGAGGTGAAGAGGCAAACCGTTCATATAATGAGTCGGTTTCCCTGATCCTTCAGGGTGAATTGAATTATCCATCACTTGAAAAATCACTACATGCTCTTTTTAAAAGGCATGATGCCCTGCGATCAGGTTTCAGTGCTGATGGTAAACAATTATGCATTTTTTCAGAAGGCAAGCTTCAATATAATTATCAGGACATCAGCGGCACTGATCCTGATCGTCAAAAAGATTTAATTGATCAGTTTCTGGTTGAAGATGCCAGGACATCTTTCAACCTGCTAACAGGCCCCTTATTCAGGGTTAATCTCTTCAAACTTGCAGAGGAAAGCCATCATCTGACTCTTTCAAGTCATCATATCATCTGTGATGGCTGGTCAATCAGTATCATCATGCAGGATTTAGGAAAATTATATTCTGCCGGTATAAAATCTGAAATTGCTCAATTACCTGCGGCTCCCACCTTTGCCGATTACGCGGTAAAACAAAGGGCATTCCAGCAAAGTGCAGACTATAAGTCAATCGAATCCTTCTGGATGAAGCAGTTCATGGATGATGTACCCGAACTGGATCTACCAACCGATTTTCCACGCCCCGAATTCAGAACCTACAAAAGCCATCGTGATGATTTTGAATTAAAGTCTGACCTTGTCAATGCGATAAAAAAAATGGGGGCGAAAGCCGGGTGTAGTTTTGTAAGCAGTATGCTGGTGGCTTTTGAAGTGTTCCTCCATCGCATATCCGGTCAAAGTGATATCATTCTGGGTGTCCCATCTGCTGGACAGTCGGAAGAAGGTTATAATGGGCTGGTTGGACATTGCGTCAATATGCTCCCTCTTAAAAGTCATCATAATGGCGATTTTACTTTCCTGGAGTTCCTGAAAATCAGAAAACCAGCAATATTCGACGCTTATGAAAATCAGCAATATACCTTCGGAAGCCTTCTAAAAAAGCTAAATATTAGCAGGGATGCATCACGTGTTCCTCTTATCCCGATCGTATTTAATATTGATATCGGGCTGAATGAGGGTGTAAAATTTGAAGGGATAAAGCATGAACTCCTCATTAACAAAAGGGAATATGAGAACTTTGAAATATTCTTAAATGCAAGTGGTTCAGGCGATTCCCTGATTCTTGAATGGTCATATAATACCCAACTATTCAGGGCTGAAACCATCAGGGGAATGATGGAAGATTTTACTGAGTTACTACATCAGGTGACTGAAAATCCTGAAATAAAAATCCGGGATATCAATATCAGTGGATCGGGGGACGTTTTTGAATGGAATAACACTCATGCAATTTACCCTAAAGACAGCTCCCTGCACGAACTGATCAGCCAGAAAGCCAGAGAGTATCCGCAAAAAAATGCGCTTAGTTTCAGGAATAAGAATATCTCCTACGAGGATTTGAATGAAAGTGCGAACCGTCTGGCTAATCTCCTGATCAAAGGGGGAATACAGAAAGGTGACAGAATTGCTCTGGCGCTCGACAGGTCTGAAGACATGATTATCGCTCTCCTTGGTATCATGAAATCAGGTGCAGCCTATGTACCACTTGATCCCGCCTATCCGAAAAAACAAATTGAATATATGCTGAAGGATTCTTCAGCAAAGATATTACTGACTTCAAATGCTTATCAAAATAAATTTTCTTCTGAGAGTAAAGAAATTATCCTTGATGATGTTCAGAATGAGCTAGAGGAATGTTCTAAAGAGGCCCCGAATGTTGCTGTAAATGGTTCTGACCTTGCCTATGTAATTTACACATCCGGCTCATCAGGCAAACCAAAAGGAACCCAAATCGAACATCATAGTTTGCTGAATTTCCTGTTCAGCATGCAAAAAGTGCCTGGTATCAGCCCGGAGGACCGCCTTTTGGCAGTCACTACAATTTCATTTGATATTGCCGGGCTCGAACTTTATCTGCCACTCATCAGCGGTGCCGAATTAGTTCTGGCTGACTCAGAATCAGTGAAGGATGGCCGTCTTCTGCTGGATCTAATCAGGAATGAAAAGATCAGCATCATGCAGGCAACCCCTTCCTCCTGGAGAATGATACTAGATGCCGGGTGGGATGAAGCAATCAATATCAAAGTACTTTGTGGAGGTGAAGCCTTATCCCGGGACCTTGCCGGAAGCCTGAAGGAAAGGTGCAGCTCCCTTTGGAATATGTATGGCCCGACAGAAACCACTATCTGGTCAACCCTTAAACAGATCAGCAATTTTGATCAGGCGATAACAATCGGCAGACCGATAGCCAATACTCAGGTATACCTGCTCGACCAGTACCTTAAACCGGTTAGGAAGGGAGGAACAGGCGAGATCTATATTGCCGGAGATGGACTGGCCAGAGCTTATCTAAATAATCCGGACCTGACAGCGGCAGTTTTTATTAAAGATCCCTTTTCAGATCAGGCCGATAAAAAAATGTACCGTACCGGTGATCTTGGTATATACACCGCCGAAGGTGATATCCAATGTCTCGGCAGAATAGATAATCAGGTTAAAATCAGGGGGCATCGTATTGAACTTGGGGCAATAGAAGAATCACTGCTAATGCAGAATTCGATAAAGGAAGCTGTTGTAATTGCGAGGGAGGACATTCCGGGTGATAAAAAACTGGTAGCCTATATTGTCCCAGAACATACTGAAAGGAACAGTAAATCGCCATCATGGCAGGAAAGATGGGAAGATCTTTATAAACGGGGAATTCAGTCTGAAAGTGAGCTAAGTATTGCTGAGCAGCAACTTGACATTGCGGTTGCACAGGAAATTAGTGGACGGACTGACATCCGGGAGGAGGTTGAAGAATGGCTAAAGCAATCTGTAGACCGTATCAAAGCAATAAATGCTAAAACAGTTATGGAACTGGGTTGCGGTGCCGGACAGCTCGTATTCGAACTTGCTCCCTTTACTGAAAATTTCATCGCTACTGATTACGCAGAAACCGCTATAGAGAAAGTAAAGGAAAAACTTAGCGCCGAACCTGAAAAATGGAAAAATGTGAGCGCGATAACAGCACCGGCTGATGATTTCTCATTCGTTAAAGAAGGCTCTCTGGATCTTGTGATCATTAATGGTGTTGTTCAATATTTTCCTGATGCCTCTTATCTGCTGAAGGTAATTGAACAGGCGTCAAAAGCAATAAAAAATGGGGGATGCATATACATCGGCGATATGCAGGGCAAAAGTACTTTGCCAATGTATCATGCTTATGATCAGTTAAACAGAACCGATGAAAACCTGAGAATTTCTGAATTCAAAAAGATATGTGATCGCCGGGTGAAGCTTGAAGATGAATTGGTTGCTGATCCGGGATTTTTCTATAAACTGCCTGAGCTTATTCCTGCAATCAGTGGAGTGAATGTACAGTTAAGGGAAGGACAACATATCAACGAAACTACCAAATACCATTATGATATATGGCTTTATGTCAATGCCGGGTCAGCAAGTATAAAAGCTGATATTCAGATCAAATGGGAAGCTGGAAATAGTATAGACTGGATAAAAAATGAGTTAAAGAAATTCCCGGGGAAGGTTGTCAAGCTTAATAAAGTGTTCAATATAAGAACGATAGATGACTATTCCCTTCAGCAAATTCTTATTAACATTGCTGATGATGCATCGGTAAAAGATGCCAAAAATTTATTGGCTTCAGCTCCTGAAGGCCTGAATCCGCATCCTTTTTGGAATCTTGGATCCGAACTTGGATATATCAGTCATGTACGCTGGACAAATGATGGTGCAGATGGCTGCTTTGACGTGATATTCATTCCATCTGAAATGTCTGACAGGATTCCGGAAGCAGGGGAGATTCTAAGTCCGCTTAAGGATTCAGCATTTGATTATGCCAGAGACCCCTATTCAGGTGAACTAACTGCCTCAGCAGATCAGCTGATGGAATGGAAAGAAGGTCTGAAAGAATTACTGCCTGCTCAAATGATACCAGCTGAATTTGTGCTGCTAAAAAAATTACCATTACTTCCCAATGGCAAGACCAATAGAAAAGCATTACCCAAACCTGAGGAGAAGCTTGAAAATAATCAGCAAAAATCTATGCCCCGCACAGCTACAGAAAAATTGGTAGCAAGAATATGGGCTGAAACATTAGGATTAGAGTCTGTTGGATTAGGAGATGACTTCTTTGAACTCGGAGGGCATTCTCTCATAGCCGTGCAGGTTATGATCAGAATGGAGAAGGAAACTGGTTTAAGATTGCCTTTGACAAGTTTGTTTAAATTTACTACTTTAGAAGAGTTTGCCCACCTGTTCTCAGGGGCTCCTTTATGAATAAAACTGAAAGAAACGAGCTTCAGCTAAACCCGGAAAGGGTCTTTGTTCCTGCTACAGAATCTCAGATAGAGATCTTGATATCCTGCATTTTAGGTGGAGATGAAGCAAGCAGGGCATACAATCTTTCTGTTACTCTTAATATTTCAGGACCTCTTAACCGCATTTTTCTTGAACAGAGTCTGCAGGAATTAATTGACCGGCATGAATCACTGAGATCGGTCTTTACCAGTGATGCCTCTCAGATATGTATCTCTTCCAAACAATTACTGGATCTCCAATTTGAGGACCTGAGTCATAAGGACAATGATCAGAATAAAATTTTTATTGCTGATTTTATAAAATCTGAGGTCAATACAGTCTTCGATTTACAAAATGGTCCATTGTATAAATTATCCTTATTCAAGCTTGAGAATAATAATCATGCGCTAATCTTTACCGCCCACCATATCATATGTGATGGATGGTCAATGGGAATCTTTCTCGATGAACTTGGTAAATTATACACGGCCCGTATCAAAAATGAACCTTCTGAATTGCCAGAAGCAAATTCCTTTACCCAATATGCTTTAGATCAAAAGAAGTTTTCTCAAAGCAATGATTACAAGCAAATTGAACAATTCTGGCAAGATCAGTTCAAAGATAGTGTACCTGTACTCGACTTGCCAACTGATTTTCCCCGGCCGGCAATCAGAACCAATAAAAGTAATCGTTTAGATACTATTCTGGATAAGTATCTGTTCAGTGATATTAAAACCTTCAGTAATAAACAGGGTTCAAGCCTTGCAATTACCCTTCGGACAGTATTTGAAATTTTACTCTATAAACTGAGTGGTCAGGATGATATTGTTCTGGGACTCCCTTCGGCGGGCCAGGCTATTACAGATAATTACCACCTGATGGGTCATTGTATCAACCTGCTTCCGATCAGATGCAGGCTTAAGGATGAAATGACTTTCGCAGAATATCTAAAAGAAAGAAAATTCGCAACGCTCGATGCATATGATCATCAGCAGTTCACGTTTGGGAGCCTACTGAAGAACCTGAATATCCCTCGTGATCCTTCCAGACCACCTTTGGTTTCAGTAATATTCAGTCTTGACCAGGGTTTGGGAGGTATGATCAATTTTGAGGGATTAACAACTAAAGTAATATCCAATAAAAGAGATTATGAAAACTTTGAGCTGTTTATTAATGCAACAATTGAAGATAACGACTTCAAATTAGAATGGACCTATAACACCCAGTTGTTCAAACCCGGAACCATCAGACAAATGATGGAGCAATTTGAGTCTCTTCTGAATAACCTTGTTAAAGATCCTCAGACAAAATTAAAAGATATACTTGTCAGCGACCAAACCGAGCTTCTGAAAAAAATTGCCAGATGGAATGATACGCGATTCAGCTATCCTGAAGACAAACCAATCTATAAATTTGTTTCAGAAAATGCAGTGCAGCATCCTGATAAAATTGCTGTTAAGTACAATGACAGGTGCACCAGCTATAGAGAGCTGAATGAGAAAACCAATCAGCTTGCTCACTATTTGATTGAAAATCAGATATTTAAAGGAGACACAATCGCACTGGCAGTCGACCGTTCTGCTGAACTCCTGATTTGTTTGTTGGCTATTATGAAAACAGGTGCAGCATATGTTCCGGTTGATCCTGATTATCCTCTCAAGCGGATAGAGTACATGCTCCAAGATTCAGCAGCCAAAGTTTTAATCAGTTCTCATAAATATAAAAATCAATTTACCAGACAAGGGACAAAAGAAATCGTACTTGAAGAAATTTTTCCGGAACTGATCAATTATCCTACTACTGAACCTCTGATAGAAGTTAAGGGAACTGACCTTGCCTATGTGATCTACACATCCGGATCAACCGGAAAGCCTAAAGGAATAGCCATTGAACACCATAGCCTCTGCAACTTTTTATGCAGCATGCAGAAGGAGCCAGGTATTTCTGCTCAGGATAAGTTACTTGCGGTGACTACTATTTCCTTTGATATCTCCGGACTTGAATTATATCTCCCGCTGATCAGCGGTGCGGAACTCCTGATCACGGACGCTGATATAGCCAAAGATGCACGAGAGCTACTTGACCTGATAAGAACCGAAAAAGTAAGTATCATGCAGGCTACACCGTCAACCTGGCGGATGATGGTAGAGAGTAATTGGAACGAACGGCTTGAACTCAAAGTGCTTTGTGGAGGAGAAGCACTAAGTAAAGACCTGGCAGAAGCATTATTGAGCAGATGTACCTCAGTATGGAATATGTACGGGCCAACAGAGACGACTATATGGTCGGCAGTAAAACAGATTAAAGCTACCGATGCGTTAATTAGTATCGGACATCCAATTGCAAATACTCAGATCTATATACTCGACCAGCACCTGAGACCGGTACCTGCCGGACGCACAGGAGAAATATATATCGGAGGCGCCGGACTTGCAAGAGCATATCTTAATAAACCTGAACTTACGGCAAAAAGTTTTATTCAGAATCCAATATCACCCGAGATATCCGACAGAATTTATCGCAGTGGCGATCTGGGTAAATTTCTGGATAACGGAGAAATCCAGTGTTTTGGGCGGATCGATAATCAGGTCAAAATAAGGGGGTATCGCATTGAATTAGGTGCTATCGAGGAAGCATTGAATGAACAGGACAGGGTTAAGGAATCTTTGGTGATTGCCAGAGAGGATCGCCCCGGAGATCAAAGGCTGGTGGCTTATGTTATTCCTGAAACAGAGGATAGCATCCCGAATTCCGCTCAGATAGCATCCTGGAAACAGGGTATTAAAGAGTTATTACCTCCTTATATGATCCCCGGCGATTTTGTTATTCTAAGTAAATTCCCATTGCTTCCCAACGGAAAGATAGATAGAAAAGAACTACCCAAGCCTAATGAGAGTCTCCTGGAGAACAAAAATCAGGCACTACCAAAAACTGAGACAGAGAAGCTGATTGCTGAGGTTTGGAAAGCTGTTTTAGAAATAGAATCGCTTGGCTTGAATGATGACTTCTTTGATCTGGGCGGACATTCACTTTTGGCCGTTCAGGTAATGACGCGCCTTGAAAAAGAGACGGGTGTTAAATTGCCAATCACCACATTGTTTAAGATATCTGGACTTGCAGATTTTGCAAAACAATTTGATCTTGCAAAAGGTCGGGTCGCTGATTCAGAACAGAAAATTATATCCAATTCACAAAAGGATAGTATTAATAATCCGCCGGATTCCCCAATAGGTTATGTACCACCAAGAACGGATATAGAAAGTCTTGTTGCGCAAATATGGGCTGAGAATCTGGGCTTAGATGCCGTGGGAGTATACGATGATTTTTTTGAATTAGGCGGACATTCCATGATGGCAATACAGGTACTCAACCAGCTTGAAAGAGAGACTGGAAAGCGACTGCCATTAGCCAGCTTATTTGAACACAGCACAGTAGAATCAATGGCGATGATGCTGGAAATGGATGCCAAATTAATTACCTGGGATTCATTGGTTGCAATCAAGCCACAGGGCAACAAAATGCCACTTTACATTGTTCATGGTGCCGGATTAAATGTATTATTTTTCAATACCCTGGCAAAAAATATGGATCCGGATCAACCGGTATATGGTCTACAGGCCAGGGGATTGAATGGCATTGACGAGCCATTGGAAAAAATCGAAGATATGGCTGCTTATTATATATCTGAAATAGTAAAGCATAATCCAAAGGGGCCGTATGCTATTGCCGGTTTTTCTTTCGGAGGTATCATAGCATTTGAGATGGCAAAGCAATTTAAGGCTATGGGTAAGGAGGTAAAAATGCTAGCCATGTTCGATACTTATGCCTATCAGTCTGACCGGTACGATTCTACATTAACAAGATTATATAATAAGACCAGATATCTAAGTAAACAATTACTGTACACGTTCACCTTGTTCAATGAAGACCCTAAACGTACAATTGAGTACAAAACTGAAGCAATAAAACGCAGGTTCATCCAGTTTTACTGGAAACTTAAGTATGGTCAGGAACAAAATCAGGAAGGGTTTTTCGGGTATGCCAATAGCATCGATTTAAAGAATGCAGAAGCCTGGGAAAAATATGTATTTACTCCTTATAATGGATCAATAGAGCTTTTCAGGGCGAAAAAACGGACTTTCTATATGGATGATTTCGAGTATCTCGGATGGAAACCATTTGCGCTGAAAGGAATCAGGATACATGAAATACCTGGGGAGCATAATTATATTTTTGCTCCGCCTAATGACAGGGAATTTGCAGAAATTCTTCAGCAATGCCTTGATGAGTCGGCACAAAAAAAGAAGATAACATAACCTGAGTTCGATATATAAATATCTAAAGATTAATATTTAACCACATAGATAGACTTATATTCTGCTTTAAAGGAAACATAGATTTTAAATCACATAGCTTGAAGCTAAGCTTCAAGGCTATCTGTATCTAAAATGAAGGTTGGCAACCATAAAATACTATGTTTCTATGTGGTTTTTAAATTTTTATGTCGAGTTCATGTTAACATAATATCTTACATGTCAACAACCCGGATTTTCTGCAAACATATCGAACCAATATGGCAAAAAAAAACACTAGGCCAACCAGAAAAGCAGGTAGATATCTGGAAAGTCAGTGTGCAGGACTACAACCTTATTCCAGAAAATATACTCAGTAAGGATGAACTTTTAAAAGCTGCCCGTTTTCTTCATTCCAAAGACCGTGCTTCGTTTGTCTCCAGGAGGGCAGCCTTGAGAATTCTGCTAAGCAGATATACAGATATTTCCCCTTCCCGGATCGAATTTATTGCAGGTAAAAATAAGAAACCGGAGCTGAGATCAGAATTAAACACAATCCGGTTTAATGTATCCCATTCATCTGAATTGATTCTGATTGCCATCTCTGATACGGAAATTGGCGTTGACATTGAGCGAATTGAACCCAGCTTCAACTATTCTGACATCCTTAGGCATAGTTTCAGTGAGCAGGAAATTAATCACATTAAACAGGCGGCTGATAGCAGGGATTTTTTCTTCAGGCTCTGGACCCGCAAAGAGGCTCTGGCAAAAGCAAGTTCTAAAGGACTGGACGATGAACTCAGGAATATTCCCTGCCTAGACGGCTGGCATAATGTTAACGAAGAACTCATCAGATTATCTGGCAGCTGGCAGCTGCAAAGTTTCAATATTGATCATGAATATATTGCGAGTATAGCTTGCCCGGCTGAAAAAGGACTAAATTATTTGTATTTTGAATTCTGATACCTAAGCTAAAACATGATTAAAATGACAATAAACACATTCATTTAATTCAAAAAACGAGAATAAGAATCTTATTGTTTCAATTCTTTTGACCATACCTCATAAATCGGATTTCCGGTAGAACTAAGTCCTGAGTGATGCCAGTTCCCATCAACTAATTTCCCGTCAAAAGAAAGTGAGGCCCCTACTCTGCTGTTATCACGGGAAAAGAATTCAATATTTTCGGTATACTTTCCATTGACAAAGGTATAAGAGCCTCCGCCAGTACCAAAAAATTCTTTCGTTTCAGCATTAATCGCTGCCCATTGAAATTTAGTTCCGGTTAGAACTTTCAGGGTTTTACGCGCTCTTGGCGGGCTCATTACGATCTTCCCATCAGTCTTACGCCCCGACATACGCCAGGTACCCGCCATTTCCCCCTCACCTTTATCGAGCATATCCCAGATCGCTTTTTTGCCACTTATATCACTGCTTAGCTTATTCTTATTTACAGAAAAGCTGTAGGTAATCGACTGACCAATCTGATCCTTATCAATGGTATTAAATTCAATTTTAGCCACCAAATCCTTGCCTGAAAAGGCATAGGTTCCTCCCCTGCTTTGTATGAACTGCTTATTCATCCTATCAAAAATCGTATGCATAAAATACCCGTCTGAGAATAGCAGGACCTGCTCCAAAGTACTCTGCTTGGTTTTCCAGGCACCATTAATCGATTCATCAGCAATCCTGGTATCAGGCATATAGCCTGTCAGACAAACCATCAAGACAATTGATAGTCCTGAAAATAAAATTTTGGTTTTACTTAGCATATTTCTCTGATTTTAATACTAAAAATAAAAAAAAATCAAGTACATACAAAGCAGGGTTCCAATTTGCTCATTCTCACATCACAAAGCAACAGATCTCTCTTCGCGGAAAAATCCTCATGAATTAAAGATCAATTCGCTCGTCGAGATTGAAGGTAGTTGGTTAGTAAATTCCGAGTTCCATTCAAACTCCATTCCCTATTTCCCATTTCCTCATGCAACAGATCTCTCTTCGCGGAAAAATCCACATAAACTAAAAATCAGTTTCGCTCATCGAGATGACGCATCATTAAAGGCAGGAGTCTCATTTGCTCATTCGCTAATTCTCTCATTTACTCATTAATCTTCCATCGACAAATTATCAAACTATTTTTCATTTTACTAAAATTTTTAGCATAAATTTGTTCCCCCCTGCTAATAAATTATGTCAAAAGACACGCATATCATTCATATTGATCAGGATGCATTTTTTGTATCCGTAGAGCTCCTAAAGAACTCTTCCCTGATCGGGAAACCGGTGATTATCGGTGGCAGTTCCGATCGTGGGGTCGTTGCATCCTGCAGTTATGAGGCGCGAAAATTCGGAGTTCACTCTGCTATGCCATCGCGGATGGCCCGGCAGCTTTGTCCGCATGCGATCTTTATCCGTGGCAATATGGATGAATACAGCAAGTATTCGCATATAGTAACCGACATTCTGCAGGAACGGGTTCCTCTGCTTGAAAAGGCTTCTATTGATGAGCACTACATCGACATGACCGGAATGGATCGCTTTTATGGCTGCATGAAATTTGCCCATGAACTGCGACTGTATGTAATGAAGGAGACCGGGCTTCCACTTTCCTTTGGTCTGTCGGTCAACAAAACAGTTTCAAAAATTGCCACCAATGAGTGCAAGCCGAACGGAGAGCGGCAGGTTTCGAAAGATGAGGTTCAGCCCTTTCTAAACCCCCTATCCATTAAAAAGATTCCCGGCCTGGGGCAGGCAACTTATATCAGGCTGAGTGAAATGGGAGTGCGGTATATCTATACACTGGCTCAGATCCCACAGGAACAACTATTCAGAGTATTGGGAAATAATGGCACAAGTCTATGGCAAAAAGCGCATGGCATCGACAATTCGCCGGTACTACCTTACCGTGAGCAAAAATCGATCGGAACACAAAGCACTTTTGAGAACGACAGCATTGATACCCGGAAGATCAAACAATTACTCAGTTCCATGGTTATGGATCTCTGCTTTCAGCTCAGATCACAGCAAAAACTGGCTGCCTGTATCACCGTAACCATCCGATACTCCAATTTCGAAACCCATACCCGGCAGGCAAGAATCCCGTATACCTCATTGGATTCCTTCCTGATCAGCAAGGCAAAAGAGCTTTTTGACACCTTATATAACCGGCGCATGCTGATTCGCCTGGTTGGGGTTAAACTTTCGCAACTGGTAAGCGGAAATGAACAAATCAGTCTGTATGGTGCTTCGGAAGAACAGTATAAACTTTATCAGGCAATGGACCGCATCCGGAATCGGTTTGGAGAGAAAGCTGTAAAACTGGCATCCAGCATAGATATCAATCTCTGAGTTATGTACCTGAATGTTCATTCACAATATAGTTTACGCTACGGCACCCTCTCTGTCGAAAAAATGGTAGAGCAGGCTAAAACTATCGGGATAGAACAAATGGCGCTTACCGATATCAATAACTCTACGGGAGCGATGGAATTCATCAGAGAATGCCAGGAAAAGGGGATCAAAGCAATTACAGGTATCGAGTTCAGGAAATCATCCGCACTTCTGTATATCGGCATAGCCCGCAACAGGGAGGGCATGAAGGAATTGAATGACTTCCTCAGCTTTTACAATCTCAACAGTATGGAACTGCCCGAAAATCCCTGGAATTTTCAGAATGTTTACATCATTTACCCATACAGCTCTGAACACAGGACTCTGAAAGAAAATGAATTTCTGGGTATCCCCTACCGGGATCTGAACAGCCTTTTCGGGAGGCCCTTATCAGGGATCAGGGAAAAAATTGTGGCTCTGCATAGTGTGACTATCAGTAATAAAATAGAGCATCGTCTGCATACCTATTTAAGAGGGATAGACCTGAACACCCTGCTCTCCAAGATCGGGAAGAATGATTGCTGCCATGAAGATGAGGTGTTCCTCCCTCCTGATCAGCTGAAAAAACGTTATGAAGGCTATCCATTCATCATCAGTAATACTGAGAAGCTGATGAACGACTGCAGCAGTAGCTTTGCAAAGGGCTCAAAGAACCGAAAGACATTTACCGGATCGGCAAAAGATGATAAAGCCCTGCTCGAAAAACTCGCCCTTGAAGGGATGGAATACCGCTATGGCCGCTCGAACCGGGAAGCTTTAAAACGGGTACAGAAAGAACTTGCGGTTATTGATGAGCTGCATTTCTCTGCTTATTTTCTGATCACCTGGGATATCATCCGCTATTCAATGGCCAGGGGCTATTATCATATCGGGAGAGGCTCAGGGGCAAACAGCATCGTATCTTACTGCATGCGTATCACTGATGTGGATCCGATAGAACTCGACCTGTATTTTGAACGCTTCCTGAACCGGCAGCGGAGTAGTCCGCCCGACTTCGATATCGATTACAGCTGGGATGAACGGGAGGATGTGCAGGACTATATATTTAAACGTTACGGCAGCAATCACACTGCATTGCTGGGCACCATGAGTACGTTTAAAGACCGGTCCATCATCCGGGAGATCAGCAAGGTGATGGGCTTGCCGGCTCAGGAAATAGATAGCTTTACCGACCCGACAAAAAAGGAACAGAACCGAAACAACCCGACTTTCGCTAAAATACTGGCTATTCAGAGCATGATGCAGCATATGCCTAACCAGCGTTCTATTCATGCAGGAGGTGTGCTGATCTCAGAAGAACCTATCACCTATTATACCGCACTGGATCTCCCACCCAAAGGTATGCCTACCGTGCAATGGGATATGTATGAAGCTGAAGCCATCGGATATGAAAAATTCGATACCCTGAGCCAGAGAGGCATCGGGCATATTAAAGAGGCGGTCCGTCTGGTCCTCGAAAATCAGAAAACCAAACTGGATATCCATGCGGTTAGCTCCTTCATGAAGGACCCGAAAATCAATGCGAAATTAAAAACAGGTAAAACCATCGGTTGCTTTTACATCGAATCGCCTGCTATGCGGCAACTGCTGAGGAAGCTGGGATGTGAGAGTTATCTGACACTCGTTGCCGCAAGCTCAATCATCCGACCCGGAGTAGCCTCTTCGGGAATGATGAAGACCTATATCAGCAATTACCATGATCCCGAAAATGTCGAATACCTGCATCCTGTGATGAAAGAACACCTTCGTGAAACCTTCGGCGTAATGGTGTATCAGGAAGATGTGATTAAGATCTGCTACCATTATGCCGGGCTTGATCTGACAGATGCCGACGTTTTGCGCCGGGGTATGAGCGGGAAATACCGTTCTAAAAAGGAATTCGATCGCCTGGTTCAGCGATTTTTCGACCGTGCCAAAGAGATTGGAAGAGATGAGAAAACTACCGAGGAAGTCTGGCGGCAGGTCTCATCTTTTGCGGGATACAGTTTCTCAAAAGCACACTCTGCTTCATTCGCTGTAGAAAGTTACCAGAGTCTCTTCCTCAAAACTTATTATCCCATGGAGTTTATGGTGGCTGTACTGAATAATTACGGTGGCTTTTACCAGCGCTGGGTCTATGTTCATGAGCTTCAGAAATCGGGAGCCCGGGTGCATTTACCCTGCGTAAACCATAGTGAAGCAAAGGTTAGTATCAGAGGTAAAGATGCATGGCTGGGTTTTATTGGCCTGCAGGGACTCGAAAACCAATACCTCGAGTTTATCCCGGCTGAGCGGGAAGCCAATGGACCCTACCGCGACCTTGCTGATTTTATCAAACGAACCGGAATCACGCTCGATCAGGCCATTATCCTGATCCGTATCGGAGCCCTAAGATTCTGCGGCAAGAATAAAAAAGAACTGCTATGGGAAGTGCATAATTACCTCGGCAGCAAAGTTGTGCCTAAACAAAATACCGAACTGTTCTGTACCGAAGCTAAAGAACTCTATCTGCCCGAACTGGAAAGCTCGGTACTGGAAGATGCCTATAATGAGCTCGAATTATTGGGCTATCCGATAAGCATGAGTATGTTCGACCTAATGAAATCGGATTACCGCGGGGATGTTGCAGCAAAAGATCTATCAAAGCACCTCAACAAAACAATCCGTTTAGCAGGAAATTACGTCTGTGAAAAGTCAGTCCGCACAAAAAACAATAAGAAAATGTGGTTCGGTACTTTTCTGGACGCTGAGGGCGAATTCCTGGATACAGTTCATTTCCCGAATACTAGTCCTTCCTATCCTTTCAGAGGAAAGGGCTGCTATCTGATCCTGGGAAAAGTAGTTGAGGACTTTGGCTGCCCCGCAATTGAGGTCGAAAAGTTTGCCAAACTCCCGATCAGGGATAACCCGGTTTTTTAATAGATTCTCTGGTCGGTGATGGACTGGTCGGTGATAACACCGACCAGAGGGACGATTGGTAGACCGCGACGACAGTACTACTATGATCTGTGTTTCCATGTGGTCGGCCCTGTGGTCGGTGTTATCACCGTACCACTACGACTGTAGTCATCTTTCCCTGTGATTGGTGTTTCCATGTGGTTGGTGTTATCACCAACCACTAACGACCACTTTCCACCACTTATCCTCCGTATACTCAATGCGAGCTACCACTTACTCATTCTCAAAAACATCATGATTCCCTTTGTTTAAGTTTAACTATGAATCACGGAGACATAGAATTCTTCACCGTTACCTGCTTAAATTGGCAGACCTTACTGAAAGAAGATAAACACAAGCAGATAATCCTTGACAGCCTTGCATTCCTGGTAAAGGATGAACGGATATGGCTCTATGCTTATGTAATTATGCCAAATCACATGCACATACTTTGGCGTAAGCAAAATGACTGGATTGAAAAAAATGTTCAACAGAATTTTCTTAAATATACTGCACAGCAAATAAAGTTCAACTTGCTTGAGAACAATCCAAATGAACTAGCTAAATATACCAGCACACAACGTGACAGACAGTTTCATTTCTGGGAACGGAGAGCTTTCAGGGCCAGAATATTAACAAGAGCTGTGGCTGAACAAAAAATCAATTACATGCACTTCAATCCGGTTAAAGCCGGACTTTGTAAATTGCCAGAGGAGTATTTATTCTCTTCAGCCCAGTACTACTATCTGAACCAACACAATCCTCTTCTTACTCATTACATGGAGCATCTGTAAGGCTGGTCGGGATAATACCGACCAGAGGATATCTACAACTCAATCAAACAACTCACAGCCGGAATAGTATGCTGAACTCCATTAGGCTTAAGTAAACCGGTTTTAGTATCTCTGTTAAAGATCACCACATTATCCGTAAAGGTATTACCTACCAGAACATATTCACCTGATTTGCTGATCATGAAGTTTCTTGGGTGCTTACCTAAGGTCGACTCATGTCCAATCATCTTTAATTTCCCGGTCTTCGCATTAACCTCATAGATCACAAGGCTTTCATGCCCTCTGTTCGTTGCATAAATAAACTTTTGATCAGGTGAGAAATGAACATCAGAAGCATAAGTAACCTCTGAATAACCTTCTGGAAGCATACTTAAACGCTCAATAATTGTTAATGCTCCGGTTTTTTTATTCACTTTGAAGGCAACAATGGTATTGGATAATTCATCGACAGAATAGGCAAAATTACCGTTCTGGTGAATTTTAAAATGACGTGGTCCGGAGCCTGCAGGTACCTGTACAAAAGGAACAGCAGCAGGCTTTAACTTACCACCGTTCAAAACCTCATAAATTACGATTCTGTCTGTACCCAGATCAGAAACATACAGAAACTTCCCATCAGCAGATGGAATACTGGAGTGAGGATAAGGCCTTGTCTGCCTTTGCGGATTAATACTGCTGCCGGTATGTTTGACGTAATCAGAGGCTTTAGCCAGCGTGCCATCCGAATTTATTGGAAATACGGTTACACTTGCATCTCCGTAATTGGCTGTATATGCAAACCTGCCTTTTGGATCAATACTGATATGAGCTGCACCTTTACCTCCGACAGATTGCTCATTCACCTTCTTTAAGAAACCTGTAAAAGGATCTATTTTAAATGACATGACAGCACCATTTCCATCCTCAAGCGTACCCTTGCCATAAATTGAATACAAAAAATCTTTATTCGGACTGAAAGCTAAAAAGCCGGGGCTGCTACCCTCTGTCACTGTTTGCAATTCCTTTAGTGTACCTTTTTGCTGGTCGAATTCCAAAACATAGATCCCTTTACTTCCTCTTACTGAAGAGGAACCTGCATAAATGATACTTTTAGTACCTGGCTGAGCCAAAAGCTCCGAAGAATCTGTAATAAGCAAGGTCAGGACAAAACAAAATGAAATTAACTTCTTCATAGTCTGATAATTTGTGAATGCTCAATTTAAGCAATAAAGTATTTTTAATCAATTATTAAGTGATTTAAATGGATTTTTCTGAAGATGAAAGGGCTTTGAAAGATCCCTGATATACTCTACAAGCTGCCATTGTTGCTCATCCGATAATTTGGACTTAAATCCCGGCATAATTCCTTTACCCTCTCTTAACTTCCAGTATAAAGCACCATCACTTTGGCTCATAAGCACATCATCCTTAAAATCTGGCACCTGCTGACTTGTATGCTCCAGCGGATAACCCTCACCCTGACTACCATGGCAGGAAATACAATATAAATTATATATCTCCTGAGCCTGCGGAAGTGTCAGTGGCTCAATATGATATGGATTATATAAAGTATCTGCCCATGCCGGAGCTTTCCAATCCTGTGGCTGTGTATCATAGGTACCGGTGAATGACAAGACCAGAGTACTCAGACAAATAAGCAAAATAACAGATCTTATAGGCCGCCTATCTTTCATATCTATTAAAATTACCCAATTCAAAACCTATGTCCCATTATAAAACTATCCTCTTGAACGTCTGGCACCTGCCGGACGATATTCATGTCGTTTTGCTGTCCACTCTGCATCTCCATACTCACTTAAGCTCACCTTTCCCTGCATCGTATTTGCTTCTGCAGTTCCTGTGAAAGTATAATTAATACGAACACCATCTTTGGTATACGAACTCCTTATCGTAATCTGTTTACCATGAAGCGTCCCGTCAAGGTCGCGGGAGCCTATACTGGCAAGATGTGTGCCTATAAACTCATTACCCTTTTGCTCAATAATCAGGGTCTGATCTACTGTGCTTGCAGAGAATTTCATTTTAAGATCCCACTGCCCGCTGAGGTCAAAAGCAGCCTCTCCGGCAGCTCTCTTGATCATCGGAGGCTTGCTTAATAGAGCATACACCCTGTCGGCAATTATTTTTTCCTCTCCAGGCTGTAGTGCCGGAGTATGGATACTGATATTGGGCTGCAAATTAGGTGGGAAAGGAAGAAAACTTCCTGCACCACTCACAGCAATGCGTGGAGTACCATCCCATAAAAGCCCTTCCATATCTTCACCGGTCAAAGGAATGATTGATTTATCCCAGTTAATAGTCACAGAAGGAGCACGGTTGCTTCTTCCTTTGGGCTCGCTCAGTTTTGCGGTCACTCCCCTGACATTTGCCAAACGCTGGATGATGTGATTTCCATAAGATACCCAGGTTTTCCATTCTGCAGCATGATCACGCTTGAACCAGGTTTCTACAGCAGCGAGCATTCCCATAATCTCTTCACGACCAACCTTAAAACCACGGCCAAAACCATGATGCGGTCCGGCATTTATTCTGGATGCGATAATCAGGTCTTTACGACCCAATAATAAACCGGCACATTGCGGACCGCGAATATATTTACCACCGCTGTATGCAACCAGGTCGGCACCCTGTGTAATATGCGGATTTGGGACTTCCAGAACTTCCGCTGCAGCATCCACCAAAATTGGCACACCCAAAGGTTTTGCAATGGATGCTATCTCTTTAATGGATAAGGGTCCGTTCTCTGAACGAGCACCGGCAAGAACTAGAATCATTGCTGTACGCGGACCAATTGCCAGTTTTAAATCATCAAGGGTATTTACCTCAACCATTCGCACTCCGACAGCTTTTGCAGCTGCATCATAAGCTGTACGGGAATAAGCAGGAATTATCACTTCATCTTTCATACCCGTAAGATCAGGAATCATCCATAGCTTATCAGGGTCACCCCCGGTTACACAACCTGCCGTAGCAGCCGTAATCGCAGCCGAAGCACCTGAACTGACATAACCGAACTCTGTGCCGGTTAGTTCACCCAGACGGGCACCAACGGCATCCATCAGTTCATCAATCTGAACGTATTCTTTAACCGCTTCATCCATTGCCT
The DNA here is from genome assembly GCA_002257025.1 of Sphingobacteriales bacterium 16-39-50. Taxonomy (GTDB): domain Bacteria; phylum Bacteroidota; class Bacteroidia; order Sphingobacteriales; family Sphingobacteriaceae; genus Daejeonella. Next base: position 87,811 of record NCHA01000011.1, read on the forward strand.
TTTGCACTTCAGGAAGGATCTGGCTGGCGCCAACCACGGTAACTGTTCCCCTTGCATTGATTAGCGGCCGAACACCAATAGCCTCATAAATACTTTTGCCTGCTTGCTTAGCCATTACCGGACTCCCTGCAAAGACAGATTCTATGTTAGATCCTGAAACCGCACCTGCAACAGGCAATAGGCTCAGGCCTTTTATTAATTCTCTTCTTTTCATCTTTTATTAAATTAAAGGGCCGGAAGTCCGCCGGCTACTCTTGGCAGCGGATTTGTTAAACCATTCAGATCATAAAATACCCGCCCGCCTTTCACCGTAACTTCACATTCAAAGCGATGTTTGCCCTCTAACCTCTCGCCCATCTGGTCAAAAACTCCGAATTTTCCTTTACGAATCCGCAGAACAGTTACATCACCCTCTGAACCAACTGAAAGATTCCCAATATCTGCCCGGTGAATAACCTGAGCAGGCTTCCATGTCACTGAATTTATAATTGCAGGAACATCCATCCCAAGGGTAAGAAATTTGTTCATCACATTCAGAATATCCTTCATTGCCGAATTCATACTTCCTCCATGATGATCCGTACTGATCACATCCGGAAAGAAGCCTGCTTTGGTTGCCGGAACAGCATGTTTAAATGCAAAACTTGCAGCTCCATGACCAACATCCCAGATAACTCCCCTGTTTCTTGCCTCAAATACAAAAGGACGAAGATTTCCGCTTACAGGATCAGTGATTGCTTCGCGATCTTTACCACCTCCACCAAAAGTATGGGTGTAAATATCTCCGGGACGGAATTTCTTCATAGTCAGTTCTTCCAATGAAAGTCCGCCACCACCAAAATCAACGATAACCGGAATGTTCCCTGCAATTTTCCCGGCTTCGATTGCACGGTCAATCGGGACCCAATCCGGTTTATTATAATGCGCGACCTTAAAACCAACGATCAGATCTTTGTATTTCAAGGCCATATCTGCAGTTTTACGGGCATCCATATCACTATTATCCTGTTCTATTGCTCCCCCGGCCATGCCTTCGCCCACAATATTGAGAAACGCTAGAACCCTGGTCCTTGCCCTGTCGATCGTTTGATCTTTAAACTTTTCAAAGTTGCGCCAGCCCGCGCTTCCTGCATCTACAACCGTAGTTACACCCACACGAAAAGTGAATCCATCGGGCTGGTTAGCATAATAACTGTTCCTTAAATATTTATCAGGCTCGGTTCCCGCAAAATTATGTGTATGCATATCAATGATACCCGGAGTAACATATAAACCCTTTGCATTAACCACCCTGGCGGCTGATGTAGGATCAATATTTTTTGAAACGGCAGCAATCTTACCCGCCTTATCAATTGCAACATCCATCACCTCATTAATACTGTTCTTTGGATCGATAACATGTCCGCCCTTAATAATTATGGCATACACCGGATCTGCCTGTTGAGCCATAGCCTGGATACTTAATATTGAAAAAAATAACAGAAATAGTTTTTGCATTGTAAAAGTTCTAATGGTAATACGGTTTGGTCTTCCCTGAACAAACAGGTAAATATTATGAAAAATAGTCAAACTTTGCGGCTGCTTATGTAATTTTTCAATGGTCATTACATATTAAGGGTATAAAGGAAGCTTCCCAGAATGGATTTATATTATGACAAACACTTTAGTTGAAATAAGTTCAGGTCTTTAATTTATTAGGTTTATAAGCAATATAGTTTTTATCTATAATGTAGTGTTCCCAAAATAGATCCAGTCTATATCAAATAAATTCTTCTTTCCGGATTCATCAGTAAATACAAAATACAAATCCTGAACTCCTCTCGTTTCTTTGAGATCCGCTATAATTTCAGTCCAATGAGCCTGAGAGCCAGCTATTCTGGATGGAATTTTTATCGAACTTATCAGTGGGCCATTTTTATTTCCATGGTGGACTTCAATTACCCCACCTGACTGAGCCCGAACCCTGTATTTCAATTGCCTGACATTCCTGAGATCGATCGAATTGAAGCGTATAAAACTATTATGATTTATACTTGTTGCATAGGTAAGAAAATCTGTAGTGATAGTTCCCAGGCGGACATTACCTTCATCAAAATCTTCAGCCTGGACAAAGGGATTTCGCAGAGTAATATAATCACGGCTTTGTAAGGGTTCAATTCCATTCGCACCCTGATCAGTATAAGTTGCATTCAATAGGTAGAGACCCTCTATTCCCTTCCCGATATGATCCTTTAAAACAATCTCATCTTTTAACTTACGCTTCCCACCTGATTTATCGGTTAAGGAGAATATATAATTAACTATCTCCTCAGCATCAGATTTAGGAAGTTCAGGGTGAGGTATCATCGCACGCTCGCCCCATACACCACTCCCTCCTTGTATAATTTTATCAGCAAGATATGTAAGAGCACCTTGCTTGCCCGAATAGCGCTCCGAAATAGCCAGATATGTCGGACCAACAGAGGCTCTGTCTACAGAATGGCAGGATTTGCAATCCAGAGTAGCGGTCAGCTGCTGCCCCTTCAAATAATTAAAATTGCCGGCATCCTGATTTTGGGTTAAGATAACAGCAACATCTTTTCCACGGGGCAGATAGCCAAAAGTGACTTTGATCCTTTCCGGATTAATTGCTGATTCTTCCTTATCCTTCACCAGTACATTATAATCAAGCAAGGAATTATCCCAGTAAAAACTGCGGTTAGAAGATGTTTCTATCTGAACATCTGGTGGTGTGTTTCCTGCGAAGACTTGTGTGCTGGCCATCCCCCTGCCGCCTTTGTTGTCAGTAACAGTTAAGGCTACTGTATGGGCTCCAACTTTAGTAAATGTATAATTAACAATTGCGCCCTTAAATTCCTTATTATCTATATTCCAGATATAAAATAATTTATCCTCCCGATCATGGTCGATTGATTTGTTGCCAGAAAACTGTACGGAAAAAGGGCTTGCTCCATATTGCTTATCAGTCTGTATCTCTGCTACCGGATTTCTGTTACCTTCCTGATATTCAATACGAACCAGTTTTGCATCCATATTTTTGGAGAACCAGTTTGTACCATACTCCAGTACATACAATGCGCCATCATTTCCAAACTGCATATCTACCGGAGCCTTAAATTTAAGATGCTCCAAAAAAGGCTCCATGCTGAGATAATTTCCATTCTTATCCAAACTTACAGCCATTATCCATCCCCGGATCCATTCATAGATAAATAATTTGCCATTATAATAGCTGGGCAATTTATAAGGGGCATTCGGAAAAAGATCAGTGTAATAGACTGGCCCTACCATTGCTGAAGCTCCTCCATTTCCAAGCAATGGGAAATTCTTAGAACTCTTTTTCCCATACCAGATCATCGCAGCTTGTGCAGGCGGCAAAACCCGTTCACCTGTATTATTTGGAGAATCGTTTACTGGATTTGCAGGATTTTTTTTAGGACCCAAAGTTTTTGTTTCAAAATCATATTTGGGAAAGGCCTGATTGTTTCCGAGAAAATATGGCCAGCCATAAAAGCCGGGCTTTCTTGCCTGATTTATCTCATCATAACTCATCAGTTCTCCTTCATCACCCATTACTTTAGTGTCAGGACCAACATCTCCCCAATACAGATAACTATTTTTCCTGTCAATACTAAAGCGGTAAGGATTTCGGGATCCCATGATATAAATCTCAGGGCGGGCTTTTGGATTTCCGGGAGGAAATAAATTACCCTGTGGTATGGCATAAGTACCATTGTCCAGGGGTTTGATTCGCAGAATCTTCCCTCTTAGATCATTGGTATTTGCTGCCGTAGCCTGATCGTCTGCCAGAGCCCTACCTGGTCGCTCATCAACCGGGGTATAGCCCTCTGTTTCTTCGGCATTGGTATTATCACCTGTCGACAGATAAAGTAAACCATTTGAATCAAATGAAATATATCCTGCAGAATGGCAGCAATATTTTCGCTGAGTTGGAATTTCGAGCAGAACCTTTTCTGAGTTTTGAACCAAAGCATCGCCAAGCAATTCAAATCTCGACAAACGATTTACTGAAAGATCACCAGCTAAAGCATAATAAAAGTAGATCCATCGGTTCTTACTAAAATTCGGATCTATCGCAATACCCAAAAGTCCATCTTCTATGCCGCTGAACACATTAAAGTTGCTTATCGTCTTTACCTGTTTTGTTTTTCTGTTATAGATTTTCACACTACCCTTACGCTCGGCCAGCAAAACATCATTATTGGGGAGGATTGCCATTCCAAGCGGTTCATCGAAACCCTGAGCGAGAATAATTCTTGTAAAACGGCTGCTATCAGGAGCATCTAGAGCTTCTCTCCAGCTATTGTTAGTACTTGTATTTCCTGTTTTGTTCCTGATGAATGAAACCCCGGAATTTTCTGCCATAAAACCGATTTTCTTATTTGAAAAATTTAGAAATTTTCCTGACTTCATTCCCAGAACACAGGATACAATAAATAGCAGGGTAAAAACCAGAAAGGTATATTTCTTCATTCGTATAAATTAATCAAAATAGGCAGAAAGGATTGCACAAAATTAAAAGCAGAAATGGAATTCTGTTGAAAAATAAAGAGGCTGTCTCAAAAGTAGGCAGCCTCTTTTTTATTTCAGGCGATTTTCGTATTTTAAAGGTATGGGAAGCACACCTGTTTTTAAGCCATACGACT
>NCHA01000042.1 GCA_002257025.1 Sphingobacteriales bacterium 16-39-50
ATTGATTACCAGTATAATATACAAAAAATAGTTCAATATTTAAACATAAGTAATTGATTTACAGAAACTTAAATCCTTAACTTAATGACATTGGGGTCAGGCCCGCCATGACAGTCGTTTGGGGGGTGATAGGGAGATTCCGGCTCGGAGGCAGGAATCTGAGTGAGCGTTATTGCCTAATAATATTAGGTTCTTTGTAAGTTTGACGTGCTCTAGCTCATTTTCTCAACCATTATTTTTATTTATACTTGCAAAATAATAGTTGTTTTAAAGCATCTGGAATCCATTTTTAAGTGTTTAGACTGCAAATTTTAACATCCTATTTCAAGCTTTTTACGTACATTTGAATAATTTAGAAATACATATGAATATCAATATAGGATCACGCAGAGAAGTATTAATGCACCTTGAAAAGTATATGCTTGAAAAGATGCATGAATACCTTAAGCCAATCGATACAAACTGGCAGCCTTCCGATTTTCTGCCTGATTCAACACGCGATACATTTTATTCAGAAATTAGGGATTTAAAGGAAAATGCAAAAGCACTTTCCTATGATCTGGTAGCGGTTTTGATCGGTGATACGATTACTGAAGAAGCTCTTCCAACCTATGAATCCTGGTTGACTATGGTTGACGGCATTTCGAAAGATGAACAAAACGGTTGGATGAAATGGGTGAGACTCTGGACTGCAGAAGAAAACCGCCACGGTGATCTGCTGAATAAATACCTTTATCTATCGGGCCGTGTGGATATGCGCCAGATGGAAATCTCAACTCAATATCTGATTGCTGATGGATTTGATATCGGTACAGGTCATGACCCTTACCGTAATTTTATCTATACCAGTTTTCAGGAACTCGCTACAAATATTTCGCACAGAAGGGTTGCCTCTTTAGCTAAAGCTGATGGCGATACCTTATTATCAAAAATGTGTGGTGTAATTGCTTCGGATGAGGCAAGACACGCAAAAGCATATAAAGATTTCATGCTTCGTATTTTTGAAGTGGATCCAAGTGAGGCAATGATTGCTTTTGAAGATATGATGCGTAATAAGATTGTAATGCCTGCTCACTTCTTACGCGAAGTAGGTTTACAAATGGGTCAGACATTCGGGCACTTTACTGATGCTGCACAACGTTTGGGTGTTTACACTGCAGTTGACTATGTACAGATCATGAAACAGCTGATCGATGAATGGCATATTGAAAAAATTACTGATCTGAATGAAGCGGGTGAAAAAGCACGTGACTATGTTATGAATTTGCCAAATCGTTTAATCAGGATTGCCGAAAGAATGAAGAATCCTTCCCTTGAATATAAATTCAGCTGGATAGCCGGATAATTTATTATTGTATAATATAAAAAGCCCGACCTGTATTTCTACCGGTCGGGCTTTTCTTTTAGTTCTAAAATCACTTTTTAACTAATTGCATCTTTTCAGGATTCCACAATATTGCAGTATCGTTGTTATAACTGTCATTACACAACAATGCAGGTGCTGCAGCACGATATCCGAAAATAGCATCCTCGGCAACTTTGCCATTGTTCTTGATTGCATTAAAGAAATTTACAAAATGGTCGTACGGGCCGCCCATATAGCCTTTTTCTGCTGCAAATGTATATTCTTCCTGCGGCAGAATTCGTTTACGATCACTTAATGGAGTACCTGCATTTTTCATTTTTTCGATGAAAAATGGATCGTCGGAAGAAAAGTTTTTATTCCTTCTAAGTGTAACACTATCCCAGCCAATATCCATCGCACCTTCACTTCCTACTAGTTTTAATATCGTATTTCCGCTGGTCCCGTCAGCAAAATTGCATCGTAAGGATAGATTGAATGCCGGGTGAGTCTGAGCTTGTTCAGGATAATCGAAAATGCCTAAAAGCACATCAGGAACTTCCCGTCCGTCTTTCCAATACCTTAATCCGCCGGAGGAATAAATCTTATTCGGACCGAAGGAATCTGTTATAAAATGTAAACTTGAGAAGAGGTGAACAAACAGATCACCCGACATTCCGGTTCCGTAATCACGATAATTTCTCCACCGGAAGAAACGCATCGCATCAAATGAGCGCTTGGTTGTATTGCTTACAAATGTATCCCAATCGACAGTAGCGGCTGAAGCATCAGCAGGTATTGGATATTGCCAGGCACCACCCGGTGAATGACGTGCCCAGAATCCTTCAGCAAAGTTAAGCTGACCAATTGCTCCGTCTTTTAAAAGTTCCTTTGCTTTCTCATTTCCCAGTGAAGATACTCCCTGGCTACCAACCTGAAATACCTTTCCAGTTTCCTTTTGTGCTTTGATCACCGCAGGTCCTTCAGTAATATCATGAACCATTGGCTTTTCACAGTAAACATGTTTGCCCGCTCTCATGGCATCGATGGAGATCTGCTGATGCCAGTGATCGGGGGTAGCAACTATAACTGCATCAATATCAGAGCGGTTTAGTATTTCCTTATATGATCTTGTGGTGAAAATATCTTGTCCCCAACGTTCTTTTGCAGCTTTTAGCCGACCATCATAGAGATCACACACGGCTACCAGTTTTACACCAGGTACCTTTAAAGCTGTGATCGTATCTCCAGTACCCATTCCACCAGCTCCAATCAATGCAATATTAATATTGTCATTTGTACCAATGTATTGTCTTTTATGGATTATAAACTGCACTCTTTCATTTTCCTGAGTTGCAGCAAGTACATTGCTACCAACAGCAACAGCAGCTGTGGACGCTGCAAGTTTTTTAATAAATCCTCTGCGGGAGGATTCCTGATTGTTCTTCATTAGAATATAATTTGGTTTTTATTCCCGCATAAGCGGGATTTGGTAGGCTTAAATGTTTGATTAATCGTGCTGATGTTTATTCGAGCTCTTTAATTTTAATTCTTTTCCATCTAACCTTGATGTCGCCCCCAGAATGGATTTGAAGAGCAATAAAACCTTTTCCTGCTCCGAATTTTTCATCTTTCAGATGAGAGATTTGTTTACCATTTAGCCAGGTAGTTATTTCATCTCCCATTACATGAATCTTTCCTCTGTTCCAGCCATCAGGACTTAGGCCTGATTCTTCTTCTTTAGTTGGTTTTGTTAACCAACCTCTTCCATAGGATTCGTAAATACCTCCTGTTCCGTTTCCGGGAGGAGCAACTTCTACCTGCCATCCACTGATTTTGGTGCCCTCGATGCTGGAACGGACGAATACACCGCTATTACCATTTGCTTCAAGTTTAAAATCATATTCCAGGATAAAATTCTTGTAGTTTTTGTCTGTAGAAAGATAGCCATATTCTTCTTTTGGCCCATTTTCACAGATCAGGTGGCCTTTTTCAACATACCACTTTTCTGTACCATGAATAGTCCAGCCGGTAAGATCTTTGCCGTTAAATAGTTTTGTCGATTTCTGAGCAATAGCAGCAGTTGAAATCAAAATGAAGGAGAAAATAAATACTAAGTATTTCATTATAGCGTGTTTTGGTTTATATAATAAATATAGTTTTTAAAAAATGGATTCAAAACGAAGCGGTATATATTTTACACTTTTATATAGATATGCTTCTTATCCATCCATAAACCAACAGTCCAGCAGAGTAGCATAAAGCTCAGGGCAAAGAGTAAAGAACCAATTGGTCCGGGTGCTATAGTCTGAAAAACATTGAAGCTGATGGCTTTACGGAGACTGGTATCTTCAGCCACGGTGATCAGATTAAGAATTCTGCTGCCTACTTCGGCTAATAAATAGATAAAAAGAGGATTTTTACCAAACACGGTAAAGAAGTAAGTCCAGTTTCCTTTATTCATCGACTTAATTTCCACTAAATATAATAATGAAGCAATGATTGCCAGATTAAGTCCGCTGGTCAGGAGGATAAAGGAACCGGTCCAGAGTTTTTTATTGATCGGGAATACGCTGTCCCAGCATAATGCGATAAAGATTAGAACTGCTCCGGCCAACAGTAATTTGGCAATCGTTTCATAGGTTTTGCCATTTTCTTTAATGTATTTTCCTGCAAAATAGCCGATGATAACTAATACAATTGCGGGCATGGTACTCAGAAGCCCCTGGGCTTCAAAAGGAACACCTTCTCCTTTATATAAATGACTTTCACCAAACAGAAATTTATCAAGATAATGACCTGCATTTCCAAGCATGCTGTATGGGTCAGCAGGATCACCAAATGCGAGTAGTATTGCCCAATAGCCTAAAAGGAAAAATACACTGAGTACGATAATTTTTTTAGGATTGAGATAATGGATCATTAGTGCTGCAAAGAAATAACAGAGGGCGATTCGTTGTAATACCCCAAAAATGCGGGTTTCACTGATTGGTTTTAAGATTAATTCTCCGGTTTCATTGGCCTTGAAAAATGGGAACCAGTAAAGCAGGTAACCGAGAATAAAGATCCATGCCGTTCTTTTCAGAATTTTAAAAAAGGCCATGCTGTCGCTTTCAAGTTTCGCTTTGGTGAAGCTCATTGCATTTCCAACTGCAAATAAAAACCCGGGAAAAACCAGATCTGTGGCCGTAAATCCATGCCATGAGGCATGAAGCAGGGGTGCAAAGGGAGTAGCTCCACTTCCAGGGGTATTGACAATGATCATAAAACATACGGTCATGCCTCTGAAAACATCCAGTGACAGGAAGCGCTCAGCTGAATTGCTCATTTTTCGAAATTGATTAAATCTGTTAGGTATTTGAGGTTCAATTTACATTATTTTGGAGGAATTGGAAATGGGGGGATTATCCGTCATTCCCAAGGAGGCCTGCAAGAGTACAAGGAGCCATCGAAGCTTGTTTAATTAGTAGAGCCTTAAAATTTCCTTTTAACAATAATGGTCGTTTCGCAAAATCAATAACCAAAACATTATATTGCATTATGAATAATTGGGAATTACTCCAACAAAAACTTATAGAATTCCGCAATGACCGGGACTGGGAACAATTTCATAATCCCAAGGATCTCGCACTGGCAATTTCCATAGAGGCCTCCGAGTTGAATGAATTGTTTCTATGGAAAAATGCGGAAGAGGCTGATGTAGAAAAAGTTAAAGAAGAGCTTGCAGATGTCTTGGCTTATGCACTCCTTTTAGCAGAAAAATACAGATTAGATGTGGATGAAATTGTGTTGAATAAGATCCAGAGAAACGCAGAGAAATATCCAGTGAATAAGGCAAAGGGTACTGCTAAAAAGTATGATGAATTATGAGTTCATCCTTTTCAATTTCAATTGAAATTTCTAATCAATATGATTTCAGGAAAGATTCTTTAAATAGAATTGAGGAAAATCCCTGGGTCAAGAATCAGTGGCCGCTGGTTTATTTTATTCAGAATGAATCAAAGCGTATTGCCTATGTTGGTGAATCAACAAATGCAGCAGCGCGCATTAAAAATCATTTAGCCAACCCTAAGAAGGTGAGTGTTTTTAATAAGATTTCAATAATTGGAAGCGACAAGTTTAATAAATCAGCTACACTGGATATTGAGTCGAATTTAATTCAGTATATCAGTTCTGAGGGTACTTATACGCTACAGAATGGTAATTACGGATTAATAAACCACAACTACTATCAACAGGATTTATACAAAGACCTATTCAAAGAAATCTGGAGCAAGCTTATTGAGAAGAAGGTTGTAAGTAAGTCACTGGCCGAAATTGAGAATACCGAATTGTTTAAATACTCTCCGTATAAGGCATTGAGCGAAGATCAATATCGATCTGTTTTAGAAATACTCGAAAGTCTTTGTGCAAATAAGTCGACCCGAATATTTGTTAAGGGAAGTGCTGGTACGGGAAAAACGATCCTTGCGACGTACTTAATTAAATTGCTGTATTCTGATGTTTCCAATTCGAATTTAGAGGATTATAACGATGATGAATTGCGGGAGATAGGGTATATCAAAACATTTCAGACTAAATATCCTAAAGCTAAAATTGGTTTGGTGATAGCTATGACCTCATTAAGGGAGTCATTGAAGAATGTATTTCGCAAGATCCCTGGTTTAAATCCATCAATGGTTATAAATCCGTCCGAAACCTTCAAGGTTAAAGAAAAATACGACTTGTTGATTGTGGATGAAGCCCACCGATTGAGGCAATATAGAAATATTAGCTGGATGGGTGCATTCAAGAAAAATAACAGAAAGTTAGGATTGGATGATTCCGGAACAGAATTGGACTGGATCATGGCCAATAGCAAAAACCAGATTTTTTTTTATGATGCAGCGCAATCCGTCAAACCTTCAGATATAGATGCCTTTCGGTTCGATAAACTGCTCAATGATCCATATACCCCGAAGATTCAGCTTACATCTCAAATGCGGGTAAAGGGAGGGAATAACTATATCCAGTTCGTGGATGAATTATTAAATGTCAAACGAGCTGTTAATGCACCTTATTTGGCAGAGAATTACGAGTTGTTAATATTTGATTCTTTAGTGGATCTGTATGAAGAATTAGGGAATAAAGAACAACATTTCGGCTTGAGCAGACTTGTTGCGGGCTACTCCTGGGCATATTCCTCTAAGACTGATAAATCTGCGATTGATATTGAAATTGATGGTCTAAAGTTCCAATGGAATCAAACAGAAAATGATTGGATAAATTCTCCAGGTGCTTTCTCTGAAATTGGTTGTATTCATACCACTCAGGGTTACGACCTAAACTACGTTGGTGTCATATTCGGAAAAGAGATCAGCTTTGACGAGAACACGGGTAAAATTATAATCGACCCCAAGAAATACTTCGATAAAAATGGGAAGAATGGTATTAAAGATCCCGAGGACTTAAAGGCATTTATTATAAATATCTATAAAACGATAATGTATCGGGGCATCAAAGGGAGCTATATCTATGCATGTGATCCTGCACTTCGAAAGTATTTAAAGAAGCATATACCGATTTTCAAGAATAATAAAACACCTTTCAGAGTCTTGCCCCTTGAAGACGTCAAACCCTACATTAATTCTGTGCCATTAGTTGATATAAAGGCAGCAGCGGGGCATTTCAGTGATCTACAGGTTCATTTACATAAGGTATGGATCGAATTACCCTTTAATATCGCAGTGAAAGAGGGTTTCTTCGTTTGTCAGGTAAAAGGTGAGTCCATGAATAAAAAGATTCCAAATGGATCCTATTGTTTATTTCGCAAGGATGAGGGCGGAAGCAGAGAAGGAAAAATTGTTTTGGTGGAACGGCTTGATTATGATGATTCAGATTTTGGTGGAGCATATACACTGAAAGAATATCATAGTCACAAAGTCGAACACGAGGATGGCTGGCGGCATCATTCAATTGTTTTAAAGCCTTTGTCGGATGATACGTCCTTCAAAGAGATAGAACTGTTGGAGGATGAATCTCAAAGTCTAAAAGTTGTTGGAATTTTTGAGTGTATTTTATAACCTAAGCCTCGCATTTTCATTTGGAATTGCAATAGTTAATTTTAATATTGGTTCATTGCGATCGTAGCGAAGCAATCTCTTTCACTAGTATTACTGAATGCCCTAAGATTGTTTCGTCGTGCCTCCTACCCATGACATATATATTAACCTGTAGTAACTACCATATTTAGTTCCATTGCCAATCGGTTTAGCTGCTTTTGTTTTTGAGCTATTAACTGTTTTTC
>NCHA01000073.1 GCA_002257025.1 Sphingobacteriales bacterium 16-39-50
AGGTTTTGGAAGTTGCACCAATACAGGTGCTTGTGAAGCTGAATGCCCGAAAGAAATTTCAATAACCAATATCGCAAGAATGAACCGCGATTATTTTACCGCTAAATTAATTAAGCAGGAAGAAGTATAACTTAATTCTGATATAAGGCAAAAGGCTCAAACGCAATTCTGTGTTTGAGCCTTTTGCTTTGTACGAATGATCAATTACGGATTCCCGGTTACCTGTTATATTTCCCGGTGTTGCATTTCAGTTCCCTTTTTTTCGGTAATAGGTAATCGGAAATAGATTTAAACGCTGCACTATTCACCATTCCCAATTTCCATCACTGCCCCCAATTTTCATCATTACCAATAAATACCAAATTAAGCAGCCTTTTATCTCACTACTCACTACTCAATACTTACTACTCAATACTCCTCTGAGTACATCATTCCCCAATCGGGAAAAATTATCCCATATAATTCCCACGTTTTAGTCAAAAAACCCTCTTTTTAGGCTTTCTGGCGCTTGGTCTGCTATTTGTCTATGTCTTATCAAACATTGATAAAAATTATAATAGACATAAACAAAAACATGAAAAAAGTAATTATCACCTTCGCATTAATCGCAGTATCCTTATTAAGTACCAAATCATTTGCACAGACTGCAAATTTGAACATCACCATTTCTGATGTTTTATCATTCAGTGTAACTCAGCCGGCATCATTGGATGTGAACTTCGATACAGAGACAAAATATACCAATGGTATTACTGCATTGGCAACAGACCATGTGAGTGTAACCAGTTCAAGAGGATATGTGGTTAAGGCAATTGCAGGAACAGTAACAGGTTCGGCAGCAATCGCACCGGGATCAGTAAAGATCACTTCAGCAGTAGGAGCAACAAACAGTGGTAATACAGCAGGTATTACTTACGGTTCAGCAGTAACTTTACCGGTATCAGGTGGAACAGCAGCAACAGTTATTACAGCAGCGAACACTTCATGGAATGGTTCAAATTCTACGAACAAATTCAATATTTCTTACCTGATTGGTGCAGGTGG
>NCHA01000043.1 GCA_002257025.1 Sphingobacteriales bacterium 16-39-50
GTGGGCAAATATAAAGCGAGAGTAAAACCGAAAATCACTAAAAATCAAAAAAGTTCATTATGAGTAACCCTTAACTTAATGACATTGGGGTCGGGCCCGGTATGACAGCCGATTGGTGTGGGGCTGGGCGATTCCAGCCTTCCTAATTGGACCTATTAAGATGAGTAAACTGAGGTTCCCTCTTTCGTGGGAATGACAAGGGTTGTTTGGGGCAGGGAGATTCCATCCTTCGCTGGAATCGCAATACGGAAACGCTAGATAAAATATATAACCCGATTGGCTTGATCTTGCTGCATATTGATTTGTTAAAAAACAGTTTGTAATCTTTCGATTCCAGCGAAGGCTGGAATCTCCTTACATATCCCTACCGATTTGTCATTCCGAAGGCGGGAACCTTCTTCCCAATTTGTAACCGATAACTATCGGTTACAGCTAAAGCTGGGGCCTATTTAATAACCGTGCTATTGTAATGATTGAATAAAAAAACTGAGAGTTGGGGCAACCATATTGCTCAACAGCCCGGTGCTTTAGCTCCGGGTTAGGATCATGTTTTAGGATCGGGCTTCAGCCCAAAACCTGAGCGGCCAGAATGGAACTAATAATGGTGCTTTAGCGCCATTTTGCTGTTAAATAATCCACAATTACAATCAAACAACCAAAACCGAAGCCCCTTTATAGGCACTCCCCTGTACAACTCCTTTGGCTTCAAGGCGCTTATCGATATAGCTCTGGATCTGAGATTTCTTCATTCCCCAGTTTGGAGCGATGAGCAAATCGAAATCGGCGAGGCCAAATAGCCTTTGAAGTACGATATCCGGTCTCAATAAAGGAATAAACTCAGCTATAAAGTCAGTGTATTCATCAATTGTAAATACTTTAAAAGGATCACGGGCATATCTTGAACCCATGATCGAGCCTTTTACTATATGAAGATGATGTAGTTTAACGAATTTGATTTGAGGGTATCTGTTGATCTCATCCGCATAACGCAGCATCATTTCATGGGTTTCCCAGGGGAAGCCAAAAATGGTATGAACACAGATATCAATCTTTGTGTTTTCTGCCAACTGAATTGCATTCAGGAATTCCTGGTGGGTACATCCTCTGTTGATCTGCAGCAGCGTATCATCATAGATCGATTCCATCCCCATTTCCAGATCAACATCAAATCTATCAGCATAACTTTCTAGCAATGCTAGTTTTTCAAAATCAATACAATCGGGTCGGGTTCCAACCGATAATCCAACAATACTCTCTGTATTGATACTTAGAGCCTCATCGTAAAGCATTTTGAGGTAATGGGTTGGAGCATAGGTATTGGTATTGGGCTGAAAATAGATAATAAACTTTTCGGCTCTGTAATTTTTATAGGCCCTTTCCATACCCTGCTCGATCTGCTCGCGAATGGTTGGAAGTTTCCGGGAAAGTTCGGGAGTGAAAGAATCTACGTTACAATAGGTGCAACCCCCGTAACCTTTGCTCCCATCGCGGTTTGGGCAGGTAAATCCGGCATCAGCAATAATCTTATATACGCGCTGCCCATCATACTTATTTTTAAGATAAGCGCCATAATGATTATAATTCTTGTATCCGTAATCTAAAGGTGTTCCCAAAACTTTATTTTTGCAAAGATACAAAATTCAATCTTACCCTTAAACTCAGGCTATGCTCCGTATATATTATAAGAAAGATAAACGACTGGCGAAAGAAAGCGACATCAGCTTATTGCGTACAATCCCGCTTAACGACATGGTATGGGTAGATCTGCAAAATTCTACGGTCGAGGAGAAAGTAACGATCGAAACCTATTTCGATATTAAATATTCCTCGGTTGAAGAATCCTCTGAGATTGAAAGCTCCTCCCGATTTAATGAACTGGACGATGAACTAATCATCAACTCCAATTTCCTATCTCTTAAACAGCAGGATTTTGATTATTGCCCGGTATCCATCATTCTTGAAAAGGGAATACTGTTTACCTATCGGGATGATGATCTGAAAACCTTTGGAGAATCCGTCAAAAAGATCAAATCCAATCCGGGTTCATTTACAAACGGGTATCATATCCTGCTCACGATTCTTGAAACAGGAATTGAACAGGATGCCGACATTATTGAAGGTCTCGCGAAAGACATTGCCGACCTGAATAAAAAATTAACACTGAACAGAAAACGCTCCGATGAAGAGATCCTTTTAAAGATTGCTTCCTTTCAGAACTACAATATATTAATGCGTGAAAATATTGTGGACAAGCAGCGTTTGGTATCATCCCTCATGAAAAGCAGTTTATTCCCTGAAGAATATATGCCAGTCCTGAGGATCATGATCAAGGACATCGGCTCACTGATCGAGCACAATAAATTTGCTTTCGAGCGTTTGGAATACCTTCAGGATACATTTATGGGTCTTGTTAACATCGAACAGAACCGGATTATTAAAATTTTTACAGTCGCAACTGTGGCTTTTATGCCTCCGACATTAATTGCAAGTGTCTATGGTATGAATTTTAAAATTATGCCTGAACTGGATTGGGATTATGGCTATGTGTTCGCGATTTCGCTAATGGTTTTATCTTCAGTACTTACCCTGATATTTTTCAAAAAGAAAAACTGGTTGTAACCAAGGTCATTTTTTACCATAATACTTATTCGTATCTTGTATATGAGGCGAAAAGAAAATTCTTGCAATAGCCTAATAAAACCAGGAGGGTATTATGAAAACACCGATGAAAAACAAATCCAATGAAAACCAGCAGGGTAGTTCAAAAGGAAATCAATCGATCCATGCAAAAAAGGAAACTCTAAAATCAAGAGGTATTTCAAACAGCGGAGGCCAGATGTCTTATCAAACAGACAATAAACAGGCTACCGTGAATAAAGGAAATGAGAACTCGATGGTTCAGGGTAAAACAAAGGCTCCCAAAATGCCAAGTAAACACAGCCCGAAGAAGGGTTAAAATAATGCATTAGGGCTTTTGAGAGCATAAAGGAAGGCTTTCATATTAAGCATCACAATTCGAATGACCCGGAAAGGGTCAAATGTTTATAGCAATTGTTGATTGGGAAATCCCGACCCCGAAGGTGGTCGCATGTATCGGAATTTCACATACGACCCCTTCAGGGTCATAAAACTAGATCTCTGGTATTTCTATAAACATGCGACCACCTTCGGGGTCGTTTGGACGCTTAATCATACACAATAAATTTTTGGGGCACAAGCTATCCAAATAACGGGAAGCAAACCTGAGCTCAGTTTCTTATTTCCATCCCCCCTAAATCTCTCATCAATCCAATTATTCTTACCTTTGTACCCCAATCAGGAACCAAAATGACCGAAGCCTACAAACCTAAACATAAGATACGTTTTGTTACAGCAGCTGCCCTATTCGATGGGCATGATGCAACTATCAACATTATGCGCCGGATACTTCAGTCCTCAGGGGCAGAGGTGATACATTTGGGTCATAACCGATCGGTGCAGGAGGTTGTAAACTGTGCGATTCAGGAAGATGTTCAGGGCATTGCAATGACCTCCTACCAGGGCGGGCATACTGAGTACTTAAAATATATGTATGATCTGCTGAAGGAATCCGGTGCAGGCCATATCAAAATATTTGCGGGCGGTGGCGGTGTAATCCTGCCGACTGAAATTAAAGAACTTAAAGAATACGGCATCACTCAGATCTATTCTCCGGATGATGGTCGAAAAATGGGACTTCAGGGAATGATCAATGATATGCTCCAGGCATGTGATTTCCAAACCCATACCAGCCTGACAAATGAACTGCAGGGCATTCAGCAAAAGAATGTAAATGCAATTGCTTCCGCGATTACACTGGCGGAAAACCACCCGGAGCAGACAGAGAACTTCCTGAAAGAACTTGAAAAATTAAATGCAGATAAAAAAGTCCCGGTTATTGGAATAACGGGGACAGGAGGAGCAGGAAAATCATCACTGATTGATGAACTTGTGCGTCGTTTTCTGGTCGAAACTGATAAAAGTATTGCCATTATTTCGGTTGATCCTTCAAAACGCAAAACCGGTGGTGCTTTACTCGGCGACCGTATCCGGATGAACTCCATCAATAACCCAAGGGTTTACATGCGTTCCCTTGCGACAAGGCAGGCCAATTTAGCCCTCTCAAAATATGTTCAGGAGTCGATTGATATCTGTAAAGCAGCCGGATACGAACTGATCATTGTTGAAACTTCCGGTATCGGACAGTCGGATACCGAAATCACCGAACATTGTGATGTATCCTTATATGTGATGACTCCCGAGTTTGGAGCAGCAACCCAACTGGAAAAGATTGACATGCTCGACTTCGCGGATATTGTTGCCATCAATAAATTTGATAAACGGGGAGCACTGGATGCGATCAGGGATGTAAGGAAACAATTCAAACGCAATCACCATTTGTTTGATGCAGCAGATGAGGATCTACCGGTAATCGGCACCATGGCTTCTCAGTTTAATGATCCCGGGATGAATAAACTCTTCGCGGAATTAATGAAGGCCATTTTAAGGAAAACCGGATATGATTTTCAGGCAAAAATGGAATTGATCGGAAAGCATAGCGAAAAGAGTTATATCATTCCACCAGAACGAATCCGTTATCTCGCCGAAATCGTTGAAAGCAGTTCAGCTTATGCCGAATGGGTAAATGCACAGAGTAAAATTGCTCAGCAGATGTTTCAGGTTAAGGGGGTATTGAGCCTCACCCAAACCCTCTCCGAAGGAGAGGGCTTAAGAAAGGATTTAGATGGACCTTTGACTGTTGTTTATAATAAACTTGAAGAAAGTCTTGATCCGGAATGCCGCAGATTATTGCGTGAATGGCCTGATACGATCAGAAAATACAAGGCTGATGAATTCATTTACAAAGTCAGAGATAAGGAAATTAAGCAATCCCTTTATTCAGAATCATTATCTAAACTTAGAATTCCAAAGATCTCCTTACCGAGATATGAAGCGTGGGGCGACATTCTGCGCTGGTTACTGACTGAAAATGTTCCGGGCGAGTTTCCTTATGCTGCAGGAGTATTCCCTTTAAAACGCGAAGGCGAAGACCCTACACGTATGTTTGCAGGCGAAGGTGGTCCAGAGCGAACAAACAAGCGTTTTCATTATGTTTCCCTTGGACAGCCAGCACACCGGCTTTCTACTGCTTTCGATTCGGTTACGCTTTACGGAGAAGATCCCGGCCTTCGTCCAGATATTTACGGTAAGATCGGGAATTCAGGGGTGAGCATCGCGACGCTTGATGATGCTAAAAAACTGTACAGTGGTTTTGATCTTTGCCATCCTTCTACATCGGTATCCATGACTATTAATGGTCCGGCGCCAATGCTTCTTGGATTCTTCATGAATGCCGCCATCGACCAGCAATGTGAGAAATACATCATTGAAAATGGGCTTCAGGTAGAAGTCAAAGCTAAAATTGATCAAATTTTCAAAGCAAAGGGTATTTCCCAGCCGGTTTATCAGGGCGAACTCCCCGAAGGAAACAATGGACTTGGCCTAATGCTTCTCGGACTTACAGGCGATCAGGTATTACCACCTGAAGTTTACAATAAGATCAAAGCCTATGCAATTGCCAGTGTAAGAGGTACTGTGCAGGCAGATATTTTAAAAGAAGACCAGGCCCAAAATACCTGTATTTTTTCAACTGAATTCGCCCTGAGGATGATGGGCGATATCCAGAAGTATTTCATCGACAAACAGGTAAGGAACTTCTATTCTGTTTCTATTTCGGGATACCATATCGCTGAAGCAGGAGCTAATCCGATCTCCCAACTCGCATTTACCCTGAGTAATGGCTTTACTTTCGTAGAATATTACCTGAGTCGTGGGATGCATATCGATGAGTTTGCACCAAACCTTTCCTTCTTTTTCTCTAATGGAATTGATCCTGAATATTCAGTGATCGGACGTGTGGCCAGAATTATCTGGGCGAAGGCCATCAAGCATAAATACAAGGGCAATGACCGTTCACAAAAATTAAAATATCATATCCAGACCTCCGGTCGTTCCCTGCATGCTCAGGAAATTGATTTCAATGATATCCGGACTACTTTGCAGGCGCTTTACGCGATCTATGATAATTGCAATTCACTGCATACCAATGCCTATGATGAAGCAATCACCACGCCGACGGAAGAGTCGGTACGCAGAGCAATGGCAATACAGCTTATAATCAACAGGGAATTAGGTCTCGCCAAAAATGAAAACCCATTACAGGGAGCCTTCATTATTGAAGAACTGACCGAACTGGTTGAAGCAGCTGTTTTAGAGGAATTCAAGCGGATCAATGATCGCGGCGGAGTATTGGGAGCCATGGAAACAATGTACCAGCGCAGCCGTATTCAGGAAGAGTCACTTTATTATGAAACCCTGAAGCACGACGGAACTTATCCTATTGTTGGAGTGAATACCTTTCTCAATAAAAATGGTTCACCAACCATTATCCCATCAGAAGTTATCCGTGCGACAGAAGAAGAAAAGCAATTTCAAATCAGTGCTTTGGAAACCTTTCAGCAGAGAAATGAGGAAACTTCAGCTAAGCTTTTGAAAGAACTTCAGCAAAAGGCTGTTGCCGGCGAAAACATTTTTGAAAGCCTGATGGAGGTTTGTAAGGTTTGTTCCTTGGGGCAAATATCTCATGCTTTGTATGAAGTTGGGGGGCAGTACAGGAGGAATATGTAATTACCGTTATTTCGACTCGCGGAAACGATAGTTGTAATCAAACAAATCGTTAAGGCGGGGAGAAATCTCAGGATTCAATGAAGAAGATTTGATTATGGGATTTCTCGCCATACCTATTCACCCATCAAAACCTATCCACCAGCAATATTTTTAGTAGAATGTCTTTGCGAGTGAAAAAATTAGGATAACTCTGAAGGTTAAATGACATAAATTTGTTCACCGTGCAGTTTGGCCGTAGGTCGTATAGTGCTTAATGCCT
>NCHA01000044.1 GCA_002257025.1 Sphingobacteriales bacterium 16-39-50
CTCAGCATTTTGTCTGAACTATGATTTTTTTGATTAACCTGATTGTAGTGATTCATAATAATCAAATAAATCATCTGAATCATGGTTCAGACAACAGCATAGGTGAGTCTGAAGACTCTTGATCATTTACTAATCCGTAGAGATTCTGCGCTTAACTCTACACAGATGGCAGGGATGACATCCTGCTCTGTAAAACGCTTAATTGTCATCCCGATAGCCATCGGGACTCAACTGTCAATTAATCGGCTATTTCCCTCCTGTGCATGGATGAAATCCTGCTTTTTTCAACGCTCCGTTGTCAACTGTCAATTGTCAACTATCAATTGCAATTGTCAATTGTCAATTAATTTCCTACCTTTGCCCTGCAAGTAATAACCCCTCAATTATTTGCCATGCAACTCGATCCAGAAAAATTCGTTTCAGAAGGTCTTACCTACGACGATGTACTTTTAATCCCTGCTTATTCTGAAGTTTTACCCCGTGATGTAGACACCAGTTCCTATTTCACGCGCAAAATCAAGCTCAATGTTCCGATCGTTTCGGCGGCTATGGACACGGTGACCGAATCAGTTCTGGCTATCGCGATTGCCCAGGCCGGCGGTATTGGTATGCTTCATAAGAACATGACCATTGCCCAGCAGGCTGATGAAGTGAGAAAGGTTAAAAGATCAGAAAGTGGCATTATTCAGGATCCGGTTACACTGGATGAAGGGGCTTTGATTGCGGATGCCTTTTTGATCATGAAGGATTATAAGATCGGGGGGATTCCGGTAATCAATGCCGACAGGAAATTGGTTGGGATTATTACGAACAGAGATCTTCGTTTTCAAAAGGATATGAAGAAACCTGTCAGAGAGGTGATGACCAGTTCAAATCTGATCACAGCACCCGAAGGTACAACCCTTCCTCAGGCAGAAGAAATTCTTCAGGATTATAAAATAGAAAAACTTCCGGTAGTAGATAAAGATGGTCGCCTGAGCGGACTCATCACCTTTAAGGATATTCAGAAATTTAAAAATTTCCCCAATGCCTGCAAGGATGAGCATGGCCGTTTAAGGGTTGGTGCTGCAGTTGGGGTTACACCCGATACGATAGAACGTGTGGATGCTTTGGTGAAGGCCGGTGTTGATGTTATCACCATTGATACCGCACATGGTCATTCGCGCGGGGTTATAGAAAAGTTGAAAGAAGTAAAAGCTAAATATCCTGATCTTCAGGTTGTTGTTGGAAATATTGCGACCGGCGAGGCTGCTAAAGCCCTTGCCGATGCAGGCGCTGATGCGGTTAAGGTGGGTATTGGTCCGGGTTCAATTTGCACAACCCGTATCATTGCGGGTGTTGGTGTTCCTCAATTATATGCCGTTTATGAATGTGCCAAAGCTTTAAAGGGCCGCGGTATTCCGGTGATTGCCGATGGGGGTATCAAACAAACCGGAGATATTGCAAAAGCCATTGCAGCCGGAGCAAGTTCGATTATGGCGGGTTCATTATTCGCGGGGGTTGAAGAATCACCGGGTGAAACGATCATTTATGAGGGAAGAAAGTTCAAGTCATACCGTGGAATGGGATCAATTGAAGCGATGGAAAAAGGATCGAAAGACCGCTATTTCCAGGATGTGGAAGATGATATCAAAAAGCTGGTTCCTGAGGGGATTGTAGGAAGGGTTGCATTTAAAGGTTCCCTTTCTGAGGTCATGTACCAGCTTATCGGCGGACTCAGAGCCAGCATGGGTTATTGCGGTGCCGCAACAATTGATGATCTGCAAAATGCCCGCTTCGTGAAGATTACCGCTGCAGGAATGCGTGAAAGCCATCCGCATGATATTACTATAACAAAAGAAGCACCGAATTATAGCCGGTAGAGAGCTGACAGTTGACAATTGACAGTTGACAGTTGACAGTGGAGCGTTTTACAGAGTAGGATGTCATCCCTGCCCGTCCGGTCAGGCGGGCCGACGCAGGAGGGAACTTAGCCAAGTTGGACAATTTTTTATTATTATAACCTAGTAATTTTAATCTGAAATCAAAATAGAGTATTGAGTACAAATTGTCCTGTACTCAATACTCAATACTCACTACTATATGAAAGCTATTTCCGTCTTCTGTGGTTCCAATTTTGATGGTAATCCGGTCTTGCTAAAGGCGGTGAATGATCTAGCTGATGCGATGGTTGAAAAGGAAATCTCTCTTGTCTTTGGTGGTGGCAGGGTAGGTGTAATGGGTCTGATTGCTGATGCGGTTCTAAAACGCGGTGGGAAAGCGATTGGTGTAATTCCGCAATTCCTGATGGATAAGGAAGTGGGCCATACCGGACTTACTGAATTGATCATTACCGAAAATATGCATCAGCGTAAGCAAAAGATGGCTGATCTTTCGGATGGGGTAATTACAATGCCCGGAGGCTTTGGAACTATGGAAGAGTTTTTCGAGGTTTTGACTTGGTTACAGCTTGGAATCCATGGAAATCCGATCGGTTTGCTGAATGTAGATGGGTTTTATGACCCCTTATTGTTGCAAATTGACCTCATGGTGGAGAAAAAATTCCTCAAGCCCTTAAATCGTGAATTGGTACTGTCAGATCATGATCCAAAAACCCTGATCGAACGAATGGAGAAATTTGACTCAAAACCCGATGAGGTTTGGTTTAGAGACAGAAATTTAACCTGAGCTATACTTTCCTGTATTTTTTCGAGTTTATATTAGAGCAAAAGAGAATAAATGGAATGATTTTTGTTGTACTAAATTCATTAAATTATTTTCGTTAATTCCTTAAAAATCAGCTAAATTTTGCTTATAATTAACAATTAGCTGGCAGATTTTGTTTAAATTTGCAAACTTTTATACAGGAGTATTTATTCATAAATGAGACAACTCAAGATAACCCAATCCATTACCAACCGTGAATCACAGTCCCTTGACAAGTATTTACACGAGATTGGTAAAGTAGACTTAATAACCGCAGAAGAAGAGGTAATATTAGCACAAAAGATCAGAGAGGGCGATCAGGCTGCTCTGGAGCGTTTGACAAAAACCAATTTACGTTTCGTAGTTTCTGTAGCCAAACAATATCAAAACCAGGGTTTGACTCTCGGAGATTTGATCAATGAAGGAAATCTTGGATTGATCAAAGCTGCCAAACGTTTTGATGAAACCAAGGGTTTTAAATTTATTTCCTATGCAGTTTGGTGGATTCGTCAATCCATCTTACAGGCAATTGCTGAGCAATCCAGAATTGTTCGTTTACCTTTAAACCAGGTAGGATCTCTAAGTAAGATCAGTAAAGCATTTTCGAGATTAGAGCAGGAATTTGAGCGTGAGCCATCTCCTGAGGAATTAGCTGATAATCTGGAAACAACCGTTGAAAAGATCTCTGATACTTTGAGTAATTCAGGTCGCCATGTTTCTATGGACGCTCCTTTCGTTCAGGGAGAAGAGAACACCTTATTGGATGTACTGGAGAACAGTGATCCTAATACGGATAGTAATCTGATCAATGAATCATTATCTGAAGAGATTAAACGTTCATTATCAACCTTAACTGAACGTGAGCGTGAGATCATTGTACTTTTCTTCGGACTCAGTACAAATCATCCATTATCACTGGAAGAGATTGGGGAGAAATTTAATCTTACCCGAGAGCGTGTAAGACAGATCAAGGACAAAGCTTTGCAGCGTCTGCGTCATACCTCCAGAAGTAAAATACTGAAATCATACCTGGGATAAATTTCCTTAACGATGTAAATGAAAAGATTGGGTCAATGATCCGATCTTTTTTATTTTTGAAGCAAATTATTTATAGAAATGCTAAACGTATACGAGAACGAGTTCAATAGCTGGATCGACAAAGAGAAAAAGGCAATAGAATTGATCAATATAGTAGGTAAGCTTTGGTTTGACCGTTCAATAGAACTCCTGCTCTTCCGGAAACCACTTTTTGATATCGGGAGCAGTGAAATTCTCGCACATCATCAGTATGCCAGGACCATTGTGAATAAGAATATTTCAATTTATGAGACTCTGGCTATTGCACAGGCTATCGCGAAGTCTAATCTGGCTCCATCCCGTATTGATATTGGTCGTTTAGCTGCCGAATGGATCGATGCAGATGGCAAGTTCTCGAGTATTGAAGATTTCGTTATCAAAAATCTTGTTCATCACATCGGCAAGGACAAAATTAAAATGCAGTCGAGGGATGTTGTTCTCTACGGTTTTGGCCGCATTGGCCGGATTGCCGCCCGTGAGCTGGTAATGCAGGCTGGAAAGGGAGAGCAATTACGCCTCAGGGCTATAGTTACCCGTTCCTACAGTGATGAGGATCTGATCAAACGTGCAGATCTTTTGAGAAATGATTCGGTACATGGACCGTTTTTAGGGACTATCACTGAAGATTTTGAAAAAAAGGCCTTGGTGATCAACGGTCAGCTTATTTTTATGATTGCGGCTAAAGATCCATCGGAAGTAGATTATACAAACTATGGCATCAGTAATGCGCTGTTGATTGATAATACCGGGGTATTACGCGACAGGGAAGGACTTGGGAAGCACCTTGCATCCAAAGGGATTGAGCGGGTACTTTTAACTGCTCCCGGTAAGGGGGATGTTCCAAATATTGTATTTGGGGTTAATCAAAACGATTTTAATAAAGAGGAGACTATTTTTTCTGCAGCTTCCTGTACTACCAATGCGATAGTACCGGTATTGAAGATCATTCAGGATGCTTTTGGGATTGAAAAGGGACATATTGAAACGGTACACAGTTATACCAACGACCAGAACCTGCTGGATAATTATCATAAAAAGTACCGCAGGGGTCGCTCAGCAGCCTTAAATATGGTGATTACCGAAACCGGGGCTGATAAAGCGGTTGCTAAAGTATTCCCTGTTTTAGAAGGGAAATTAACAGGGAATGCGGTACGGGTTCCAACTCCTGATGTTTCACTCGCAATTCTTAACCTGACTTTGAATACTGAAGTTAGCAAAGCAGATATTGAAAAGGTATTGAAAGAGGCTTCACTTTTTGGTGATATGGTTGAACAGCTTGAATATTCAATCTCTAATGAGCTGGTATCAAGTGATGTGATTGGGAACAGTCATGCTTCTATTGTAGATGGGCCGGCAACTATCTTATCAAAAGACGGACGCTCAGCAGTGATCTATGTATGGTATGATAATGAATATGGCTATACGCGGCAGGTTGTAAGATTGGCAAAATCGCTGGCGGGGGTGATACGGCTAACGTATTATTAGTTGAGAGTGGAGAATGGAGAGTGGAGAGTTGAGAATTGGGAATGGGAAATGGAAAATGGAGAGAGGAGTCCCGATAGCTATCGGGTAGGAAATGGGAAATAGGGAAAAGGGAAATGTTTCCCATCCCAACCTTGCAACCATTTATAATTTACCTTTTGCCCACAAATTTTATCTCTTATAATTAGGCGTTCAAGCGACCCCGAAGGTGGTCGTATGTTTATAGAAACGCAATCCAATGCCGTTTTCCGACCCCGAAGGTGGTCGCATGTGAGAATTATACATTCGACCACCTTCGGGGTCGGGATTTTCGTGCTAACGAAATGCTATAAACATTTGACCCTTTCCGGGTCATTACAATGCAGTCAAAAATAGGAGTTATCAAATAGATCTAGGTACTCCACCGCAAAACGGGCTGATTTTAATATTGATCATTAAGTTCTATTTTTACGGACATTAGTGTAATAAAACAAAAATAAATATGCTTACTATCCCGATTTACCAGGTTGATGCGTTCAGTGATAAGTTGTTTGGTGGAAATCCGGCGGCTATCTGTCCATTGAAGGAATGGCTGCCTGCACCTCAGATGCAGAAAATTGCAGCAGAAAATAATCTTGCAGAAACCGCATTCTTCATCCCTCAGGGTAAGGATTTTGAGTTACGCTGGTTTACACCTGAATCGGAGGTTGATCTTTGTGGCCATGCAACTCTGGCTACCGCTCATGTTTTATTCACTCAGTTGAATTTTGAGGGGGATACGATTCATTTCCATACTCTTAAAGCCGGTACCCTGACTGTAAGCCGTAAGGACGATCTTTATACGCTCGACTTTCCTTCGCGTGCTCCGCAAAGCTGCGAGGTCCCTGAGGGCTTGGTTGAGGCTCTGGGAGGCATAAAGCCCGTCGAGATACTCCGCTCAAGAGATTATTTTATTGTTTATGAGACTGAAGCAGATGTTTTGGCCTTAGAGCCAAATTTTGCTGCATTAAGCCGTATTGAATCTTTAGGTTTTGTGGTAACAGCTCCCGGAGATAATTCTGATTTTGTTTCCCGGTTTTTCGCACCATCTGCAGGCATCGATGAAGACCCGGTTACCGGATCTTCACACTGCAACCTGATCCCATACTGGGCAGATCGATTGGGAAAATTTAAATTGCATGCTTTTCAGGTATCCGCAAGGCGGGGCGAGTTATGGTGTGAGCATAAAGGCGACAGGGTATTGATGTCGGGGAAAGCGGTTACTTATCTAATCGGGGAAATCTTTGTTAGTTGAGAGTTGAGAAGGGAGAGTGGAGAGTGGACACTCGATAGCTATCGGGTTGACAAAGGAGCGTTGAAACACACAGTAGGATGTCATCCCTGTAGAAGTTAGATATTTCGAGGACAGAATTTAGATTTAATCACTAAATCTAATATGTTATGCGAATCAATACAACTGATCTAACACTGGCTAGGAATTACTTGGACAAGTACCGTTTCCTGATTAAGGAATATGAGTTGGTTAAAGCCAAACAACACGGTCTGTATGTAAAAGCGAATGACTTTTATAAAGCTCATGATACAGATCGTAGGAGTTTTCTGAAGTATTATAACCGGTTCAAGCAATCAGGCAAAGACTCTGATCTGCTGCCTAAAGTCATTGAGCTTCGTTACAAAGGCAACAATAAGCTTGAGATCGTTAACATACTAAAGCCATCTTTGCATAAATTTACACCTTCTGCATCCGGAGTATATAACATCTTCAAGCGTAACGGACTGAACCGCCTGAAGCCTAAAATGAAGCAGAACAAACGCAAAATTATCAAAGAGCGTATGGGCCAGTTAGGACACATTGACTGTCATCATTTAAGTAAAAGTATCATTAGGGGCCAAAGCAGAAAACTGTATTTGGTATGCTTAATTGATGATTATTCACGGCTAGCCTGGGCAGAAGTTACAGAAGATATCACCGCATTAACGGTTATGTTCTCTGCTTTAAAATGCATGAATGTCCTGCATGACCAGTATCAGATTAAGTTCGAAGAGATTATCTCTGATAACGGAGCGGAGTTTGGACCAGCCAGCAGCGCAAACAAGCTCCATCATCCTTTTGAAAGGTTACTGATAGAACTGGGAATAAAGCATCGCTATACTCGACCTTACAGGCCCCAGACAAACGGAAAAGTAGAGCGTTTCTGGCGAACGTTGCAGGAGGATCTGATCCATGATGCCGATTATGATTCTTTGGAAGAATTAAAAGATGAACTAATCCAATATCTGGCGTACTATAACTTGGAAAGACCACATCAGGGGATTGGTGGAAAGCGACCTGTGGATATGATTGTTAAAACGAATGACGGAAGCTGATCAGGATCAATTCTTGCTTCTCAAAA
>NCHA01000045.1 GCA_002257025.1 Sphingobacteriales bacterium 16-39-50
ACATAAATTTCAGTTATTAACAAAAGAAAAAGAAGCAAAAAGAAAATCCTACAATAACAATAACCACTCTTTCTTAGAGATTACTAATCTAAAGGAAGGTGGTCGTATGTGGTAACAGTACACATGCGACCACCTTCGGGGTCGGGAAACAGGATTGTATGATTTTCTATAAACATGCGACTCCCTCGGAGTCGGCTAATCTGTTATGACATGCGGCCTCTATAGGACAAAAGGGCAAAACGATATCAATCAAAAATTTTGAATGGCTTAAATATTGACATTGGGTTGACCCTTTGTCATTCCGGGCCAGACCCGGAAGTAATCGCCTTCACACCCGGCAACTCTTTTCCTTCCATGTATTCCAGCAAGGCTCCGCCACCGGTCGAAACATAGCTTACCTCATTCTCAAAGCCGAATTTAGCCACCGCAGCAGCAGAATCTCCTCCACCTATCAATGAGAATGCACCACTTTTTGTGGCCTCTACAACCGCTTCAGCAACTGATTTGGTTCCCTTTTCAAATTTTTTCATCTCAAAAACGCCCATCGGACCATTCCACAAGATAGTTTTGGAACTTTTAACAACAGAACTGAAACTTTTAACCGACTCCGGGCCGATATCAAGTCCCATCCAGCCAGCAGGGATAGCATCATTTTTAGCAATTGCAGTATTAGCATCTGCTGCAAAGGCATCCGCTATAACTGAATCAATCGGAAGAAGCAAATTGACGTTTTTTGCTTTAGCCTTTTTCAACAATTCAAGAGCAAGATCTAGTTTATCCTCTTCGACCAATGAATTACCTATCTGTCCTCCCAGTGCCTTTGCAAACGTATAGGCCATTCCTCCTCCAATAATCAGGTTATCTACCTTTTCCAGCAATTGTTCAATTAAAAGAATCTTATCAGATACTTTTGCTCCGCCCATAATTGCAGTAAAAGGCTTTTCTGCATGATTCAATATTTTCTCCGCATTAGCCAGTTCACCGGCCATCAGGTAACCGAAATATTTAGCAGCCGGAAAGAATTTCGCGATGACTGCAGTGGAGGCATGGGCGCGATGTGCAGTACCAAAAGCATCATTTACATAAACATCGCCCAATGATGCCAGTTTTTCTGCAAATGCTTCATCACCTTTTTCTTCTTCTTTATAAAAACGAAGGTTTTCAAGTAATAAGACTTCACCAGATTTTAACTCTTTCGCCTTCGAAATGGCACTCTCACCGATGCAATCATCAGCAAACTGAACATCCCTGTTCAGCAGGATGGCGAGATGTCTGACCAGATGCCTTAAAGAATACTTCTCTGTGGGTCCATCTTTAGGTCTGCCTAAATGTGACATCAAAATAACTGAACCACCATCATTTAATATCTTCTCAATAGTTGGAACAGCCCCAACCATGCGGTTATCGTCTGTAATATTGAACTTATCATCAAGCGGGACATTAAAATCGACGCGTATGAGTGCTTTCTTACCAGAAAAATTTAAAAAATCTATCGTATTCATATAATCATGTGTTAGGCTAATTTATTAAGGATCATCAGGTACATTTCCCTGTGGGGACCAACACCCACTATTTCGAATTCATCAGAAATGATCTCAAATCCTATGCCCAGATAAAATCTGCAGGCATTTATTCTCGCATTACACCAGATATAATTTACTTTTCGGCCGCGGAGGTAAACAATTGCAAAATTGAGCAACTGATTGCCAATTCCCTTTCCCTGATAATCTTCCCTTGTTGCCATTCCTCTCAATTGATATCCCTCACCCGAATAGCCTTCTTTACCTTGCTTGTGGAAACTTCCGATGCAGATCAGTTCATCGTCCTTAAAATAGCCCAGGTGAAATGTATTTTCGTTATCATCTCCATCAAAACGGCAAAGTTCAGGAGCTAATCCCTCTCTTAATACCGGACTTCGCAGGGCCAGCGTTTCTTCTGTGCTGATAAATCTGATCATAATATGGAGATTATTTTCTAAGAGCAGCAATTTTAATCACCAGATCAGCCAGACGGTTTGAATAACCCGACTCATTATCATACCATCCAACAACCTTGACCAACTCCCCAACCACTGAACTCAGTTCAGAGTCAAAAATACAGGAATGAGGATTATCAAGTATGTCAACTGAGACAATGGGATCAGAGGTATATTCAAGAATTCCTTTTAAATATCCTTGTGAAGCTGCTAAAAAGGCTTCATTAATCTCTTTAGTACTTACTTTCTTTTTGAGTGTGCAGGTAAAATCTGTCAGAGAGCCATTCAAAACCGGAACACGAATGCCTGCACCTCCTAATTTCCCTTCGAGGTGCGGAAAGATAGTAGTGATCGCTTTTGCCGCACCAGTAGTAGTTGGAATAATGGATGCTGAAGCTGCTCTGGCTCTTCTAAGATCTTTATGAGGAGCATCATGCAGGTTTTGGTCACCGGTCATAGAATGCACTGTGGTAATATAACCGTCTACAATACCCCAATGGTCATCCAATACTTTAACCATAGGCGCAACATTATTGGTTGTACAGGAAGCGTTTGAGAGAATTGGTGCCTGAAGGTCAACCAGATGCTCGTTCACACCCAAAACTACAGTAGCAATTTCCCTGTCGGATGATGGAGCAGAAATAATAACCTGCCTGGCTCCTGCCTGCAAATGCAGACCGGCACCTGCCTTATCAGTAAATTTCCCTGTAGACTCAATTACCAGATCGATATCCAGATCCTTCCATGGAAGTTTGGAGGGGTCTTTTTCAGCAAATACCCGGATCTTTTGACTATTAATTAATAAATGATCATTTTCAGCCGACACTTCACCCTGAAATCCTCTGTGAACGGAGTCGTACTTAAAAAGATGTGCCAGAGTCTTTGTATCAGAAAGATCGTTGATTGCAATAATTTCAAGTCCTTCTCTTTGTAACAAGGCTCTAAGAGTAATCCTTCCGATACGGCCAAATCCGTTAATTGCAATTTTCATAGTTAGACGATAATGTCCAAAGTTATTCAAATGAATGAAAAAGAGCTGTAAATTTTTTTCAGGAAAAGCCTTAGGAATTTACTTAGGCGTTATGCATTTAAATTCGTCACCCGATAGCTATCGGGTCGCCTTTATACTATTGATTCAGCCTTATTATCAATCCCTGAATTGATAACCTTCCAAAGCATATCTTTCAACTCCAGCAGCCCTTTTTGAGCAACTGAAGAGATGAATACATAAGGAATGGCAGGTAAATCCTGATTCATTTCGTTCATCAGCTCCTCATCCAGCAAATCTGATTTACTTATTGCAAGGATACGGGGTTTATGCATCAGTTCAGGGTTATAATCCTCAAGCTCATTGAGCAGGATTTCATATTCCTGTTTTATTGTCCTTGCGGTATCTGCCGGGACTAAAAATAACAAAACAGAATTACGTTCAATATGCCTCAGAAAACGGATACCAAGTCCTTTTCCCTTAGAAGCCCCTTCAATGATTCCGGGGATATCTGCCATAATAAAAGAGCGGTTATCGCGATAAGAAACTATACCCAAATTTGGAACAAGGGTAGTAAAAGCATAATCTGCAATCTCAGGTTTCGCTGCAGAAACGACAGATAACAAGGTCGATTTACCTGCATTTGGAAAACCTACCAAACCAACATCAGCAAGGATCTTCAGTTCAAGAACCATCCACTCTTCTTTACCAGCTTCGCCGGGTTGAGAAAAACGGGGAGTTTGTTTCGTTGAAGTTTTGAAATGCCAGTTTCCCAAGCCGCCACGACCTCCCGGAGTTAGAATCCGGGTTTCTCCATCTTTAGTGATTTCGAACAGAATTTCACCTGTTTCGGCATCTCTTGCGATGGTTCCCAAAGGAACTTCCAGAATCTCATCCTTACCTGTACGGCCTGATTTCTGTCCGCTGGATCCCGGAAATCCATTCTCGGCAATGATATGTTTCCTGTATTTAAGGTGCAGTAAGGTCCAGAGCTGGCTGCTGCCTTTTAATATGATATGCCCACCACGACCACCATCACCACCATCAGGTCCGCCTTTTGAGGTCAGAATATCACGGTGTAAATGGGACGAACCCGCCCCACCATGTCCTGAACGACAACATATTTTTACGTAATCAACAAAATTTGAGCTCTGAGACATGATTTTAATTTACAGAGAGCAAAATCCGGGCAGAAAATTGATTGATCTCAGAATTTGTATTAACTGATCTTATCAGCAATTAATAAGTATCTACCACTGAACAGATT
Organism: Sphingobacteriales bacterium 16-39-50; assembly: GCA_002257025.1. Lineage (GTDB taxonomy): Bacteria > Bacteroidota > Bacteroidia > Sphingobacteriales > Sphingobacteriaceae > Daejeonella. The sequence continues at coordinate 4,231 of NCHA01000045.1, forward strand.
GAATCGAAGATCTGATCAATAGTTCCAACCCCATTAATGCTGGTCAGTTTATTCTGCTCTTTATAGTAATTAGCTACCGGAGCAGTTTTAGAATTATATTCTACAATGCGTTTACGGATGATCTCAGGATTAGCATCATCAGGGCGACCTGAATCTTTACCTCTTAATAAAAGTCGCTTTTCAAGTTCTTCAGGCTCTACTACCAGCGCTACCATTCCGGATATAGCTGACGATTTGCTCGCTAATAACTTGTCGAGAGCTTCTGCCTGCGCTACGGTGCGTGGAAATCCGTCAAAAATAAAACCTTTTGCGTTTTTATTTGAATCCAGCTTATTGCTGATCATTCCAATAACAACTTCATCCGGAACTAAAACACCCTGATCCATCAGCTTTTTAGCCTCAAGACCTAATTCAGTTCCGTTAGAAATTTCGGATCTCAGAATGTCACCTGTTGACAAATGGACTAATTGATACTTTTCAATTAATTTTTCGGATTGTGTTCCTTTACCAGCTCCCGGAGGGCCAAACAATACTAAGTTCAGCATTCGAATGTAAATTATTTTCTTTCTCAAATTAATTCATTTGAAACAGAAATACCTAATAAAATATTAAAAGCCTTTTCGACTTAATTCCGAAAAGGCTTTCAATGATGTGCGTTGTGCACCTGAAGGGAGTCGAACCCCTAACCTCCTGATCCGTAGTCAGGTGCTCTATCCAATTAAGCTACAGGTGCCTTTTTTAACGGACTGCAAAAATATGCTTTCTTTTCAAACTAACATAGTTTTTTTAAAAAAAAGCCAATCCGTTAAAAATCAGGGCTTAAAATTCTTCCGAACCTTAATGCTAATTTAGTTCAACGCTTCACGTATCGCATCAAAATCAGGCAGATCACCTGCAGATTCAAGTACCTGTGCATAAACGATCTGATGATCCTCATCCAGAACAAAGGCAGCTCTTCTTGCCACTCCCTTCAGATTGAATACAAATTCGTCATAATATGCTCCGTATGCTTTTGAGACCTCTTTGTTAAAATCCGACAAAAGCAGAAACTGATAGTTATTAAATTCTTTAAATTTTGCGAGTGTAAATGGGGAATCAACAGAAATTGCCAAAATCTCTGCACCAAGCCCATCATAATAGCCGAAAGTATCACGCATGGTACATAGTTGAGTGGTACAAATTCCTGAAAATGCCATAGGGAAGAAATGGATTATAACTTTTTTGCCTTTAAAATCACTTAATGAAATTTCCTTAAATTCTGAACTGTACAATTTAAAATCAGGTGCTTTTTGACCTTTTGAGAGTGCCATATTTTCTAGTTTATTTATATTTTGATAAAGGTAATATTAAAAATAATTTTAGGATATTCTGCGGAATTTCATGACAATTAAGGGACATTCGGCATTAATTATTCTTTATTTTGATTCAGAAATTGCTTTTAATTGAGCATCCACAAAAGCAATTCCTTCCTCAAATGAGCGCGGATTGTAACCCAGAATATTTTTCGCCTTGTCAAGAATAAAGCCTGTTCGCTTAGGGCGCTTTGCAGCCTGATTTAAACTATCGGCAGATATAGGCTTGATCAGGGATTGATCCAGATTCCAGTATAATGCCACTTTCTGAACCATTTCAATAATGCTAAGCATGTCTTTACCTGATGCATTAAAAACCCCTTCAGCATCTTTTTTCGCAGCAAGCAGGCAGCATGCGGCCAGATCTTCGGCAAGGGTTGGCATGCGCCACTGATCGTCCACAACATTGATCGGACTGCCCTTTTCGAGTGCTCCTTTTGCCCAAAGAATGATGTTGCTCCGGCTCATGTCATTTACAATACCATAAACAATAATGGTTCGCAAAATAACCCATCTGCAAGATGATTGCTGCAGAAGTTGTTCGGCCTCAAGCTTGGTTTGTCCATAATAACTAAGCGGATTAGGCTGATCCTCTTCAGCATACGGACCGTTTTCTCCGTCGAATATAAAATCGGTAGACAGGTGAATTAATTGAATGTTGTGTTGTTCAGAAAGCCTGATCAGACTTTTTACCGAACCTACATTCAATGCGTAGCAATTTTCTTTATCACTTTCGCAGGCATCCACATTGGTCATGGCTGCTGTATTAATAATCGTATCAGGATGATATTTCTCTACGACCCGCTGAATTTGCAGAGGATCAAGTATATCCATATCCTCGTAGATATAACCTTGCTTTACAGGGTGCCGGTTAGGACCCTTTGAGCTTGCAATTAATTCAATTTCTGGATCACGCAGACAAAGGTCAGTTAATTTCTGACCCAACAGACCATTACTACCGGTTACGAGGATTTTTTTCATTGCTCAAATAAAACAGTATTTTTTTTAAGAAAGGAATAAAATGTAATTCAGTTGACAGTTGATAGTTGACAGTTGACAATTAGATCCCCACCCAATAGCTATCGGGTTGACAATTTCCGCCTTTTTGAGCGTCATCCCTGTAGAAGTTAGATATTTCGAGGACAGAATTTAGATTTAATCATTAAATCTAATATGTTATGCGAATCAATACAACTGATCTAACACTGGCTAGGAAT
>NCHA01000003.1 GCA_002257025.1 Sphingobacteriales bacterium 16-39-50
CTATCGGAAGCCCTAAAAGGCTGACATCGGAAATAGTTCACCCTGCCTTTTTAAATTTAACGATTTCCACAAAAGATTAGGTTATTAACACCCCCCTGGACCCCCCATTCTAACAATAACAATTGCTAATAAATAGTCTTTGATAGACCAAAGGCTATCGGATTGCTCATTTACTCAATAAAAAACCATCTATATGGCTAACTGCATTTCGAAACCTTTCCTCATCCGTTCCGGAAATCAACGAATAATTTGCCTCAAGTGCCTTCAATTCCTTATGCCATACCTCCATGAAATGCTCCCGCATATGCGGAAAATCGCGAAGGGGATCTTCTTCCCATGGAAGGTCGATATTCATTAATAAATAGAGGTCGTAGTTGTGTAGCGGAAGTTTATCAAGCACTTCCTGCGGTGTACGGCCAAACATATGATCGCTCCAGATCTTGACTGTTATGAAGGTAGTATCACAAATCAGAAGACGGTTGGCTTGTGAAGCCATTTGCTCTTCGAGTTCCAATTGCCCCCTGAACATATTGATCTCATCTTCCCAGGTACACTCCGCAACAAGCTTTTCGCAATAACCGCGGGCGTATTCAGGTACCCATATCGTATCATAATGTAAGGCTAGTTGTTGGGAAATTGTGGATTTCCCGGTAGACTCAGGACCAACAATCGCTATCCTGATCAATTCCTCGTTAAGATTCTCCGGGTTCTCCATTATAGCTAAATAATCTAATCCTGTCCACTTACTAAAACCCGGTTTTTTTGATACTCTTTTCTCCAATCATGATACCCTATAGCAGCAATTATAATATAGAGGGCATACATACCGGCAGTCAGATGCAAATCCTTTGAAATGTATACTCCAACATAAATTATATCAACAAAAATCCAGATCAGCCAGTTTTCCAAAACCTTTCGGGCTAGAAATACCTGTGCAACCAGACTACAAGCTGTACAGAAACTATCTATAAATGGAAATGATGCATCTGTTCCTTTGTAAAGGAAGAAGCCTAAAACTGCCGTAAAAACAACAATTCCTGCCACTGATAAAACGATTTCTTTAAGGCTAATCGAAGAGACAGGAACTTTTTTTAGTTCATCCTTTCGGCTCCAAAAATACCATCCATAAAAATTCATCAATAAAAAATATACCTGTAAACCTGTATCGGCATATAATTTAGCTTCAAAAAAAATGAAAATATAGATCAGAACGCTGATAATTGCGATCGGCCAGTTCCAGATATTATTTCTTGCAGCCAGGTAAACGCATAAAATACCTGTGATTACCCCCGAAGTTTCGAGCAAACTTTGACTCCAAAGCCAGTCATTAAAATCAGATATTGTATACATCAGGCCAAATATAAAGCACCCAGGCAATAATCAAGCTTCTGCTAATAATTTACTTGCTCGTATTTGGTGCAGCATTAAAGCCAAGACTTGCTTTAATCGTCATATCTGTGGTTGTGGCATTACTTAAAACATATTCCATTCTGATGCGAACAGTTGATTCTTTGATGTATTCATCCAGAAGGACTGTAGTATCGGCATCAAGCATAATACTATTCCCAACAGTTGAAGCTATGTTATCGCGGGTTGCAATCAAAAGCTCCCTGGAACTGTCGCCACGTGAAATATAAATCTTTACAGATTTGAATACCCCAAAACTCTGTCCTGAAGGATAAGTGGCATCGAGTTTCACAGATGATACACGTACATCTGTAATAGCATTGGTATTGGAACCCTGACCGGTAAAGATCTGGTCAAAACTGCTTGCCTGAGCTGTAACTGATTGTACTACATCGGTCCTGCTTGTTGAGGGAACGCTTAATGTAGCAGTATATGGAAATGTAGAACGTACTATAGATTGAATAGCTGAACATCCACTTAATATCGAGGCACTTACAACAAATGCAATAATTGATCTTTTCATAATTTTGTGTTTTTAAAGGCTAGTTTATTCAAGAGAATCAAGGTTTAAGAATTTAGATTAGTATTACTATGCTACACACACAAAACCCGTTCCAATCGTAGAAAAATAGCGATAATTTTCAATAATTCTTCAGGGTCAGTTTTGTACCACTATTAAAAATTGTATAAAGATTTCTTTTTTACTCTTAAAATACATTTATTCAAAAAAATCAGATTAAAAATGCCTAAAAATATATAACTTTGCATCCCGACAAAACAGTCGGGATCTTTGTTCTCCACAGCATAGTAATCTCCTTTTTTGTTATTAGAAATTAAAATTTTAGAAGAACTATGCCATTAGACACCTCCATCCAATCAATCCTGATCATCGGTTCAGGACCAATCGTTATCGGTCAGGCCTGCGAATTTGATTATGCCGGATCTCAGGCTGCACTCTCTTTAAAAGACGAGGGAATAAAAGTTTCCATAATCAATTCTAACCCTGCCACTATCATGACAGATAAGGTTATAGCTGATCATGTTTATCTGCTTCCTTTAAACTGTGAAAGTATAGAACAGATTCTTAAAGAGCAAAAGATCGATGCCGTTCTGCCAACTATGGGTGGACAAACCGCATTAAACTTGTGTAAAGAGGCAGAAGAAAGAGGAATCTGGGAAAAATACGGTGTCCGTATAGTCGGCGTTGATATTGCGGCCATTGAGAAGACAGAGAACCGTGAAGAATTCCGAAAGCTGATGGTAGAAATTGGAGTAGGGGTTGCCCCATCCAAAATTGCCAATTCATTCCTCGAAGGTAAAGAAGCTGCACAGCAAATTGGTTTTCCGCTGGTTATCCGACCTTCCTACACACTGGGAGGTTCAGGGGGTGGCTTTGTTCACAAAAAAGAAGATTTCGATCAGGCATTAAGCCGCGGTTTACAGGCTTCACCCACACATGAAGTTCTTGTAGAAAAAGCGGTTTTAGGCTGGAAAGAATATGAGCTTGAATTATTGAGAGACGGAAATGATAATGTAATTATCATCTGTTCGATTGAAAATTTCGACCCTATGGGTATACATACCGGTGATTCTATTACCGTAGCTCCTGCCATGACACTGAGTGATCGTTGTTATCAGGAAATGCGTAATCAGGCTATCCTAATGATGCGCTCAATCGGAAATTTCGCAGGCGGATGTAATGTGCAATTCTCCGTTGATCCTGTTACTGAAGCTATTATTGCGATTGAGATTAATCCAAGGGTTTCCCGTTCATCGGCACTGGCCTCAAAAGCAACCGGTTACCCGATTGCAAAAATCGCATCAAAATTAGCTATTGGCTACAATCTTGATGAAATTGAAAATCAGATCACAAAAACTACTTCAGCATATTTTGAGCCAACGCTCGATTATGTGATCGTTAAAATACCTCGCTGGAACTTCGACAAATTTAAAGGTGCCAATACAGAACTGGGCCTGCAAATGAAATCTGTGGGAGAGGTTATGGCCATTGGACGCACCTTTATTGAAGCACTTCAGAAAGCTTGTCAGAGTTTGGAAACTAACCGTTTGGGATTAGGCGCTGATGGCAGACAAAGCCGTAATCTGGAAGAGATTATGCATAGCCTTGAGCACCCAAGCTGGGATCGCTTGTTTCATGTTAAGGATGCAATGAGCCTTGGTGTTCCTTTGGAATCAATCCGTAAAATCACACATATTGATAAATGGTTCCTGGTACAGATCCTTGAGCTGGTCAATATGGAAGCTGAACTTAAACGCTATTCATTAAATAATATCCCTGCAGACTTCTTCATTACATTAAAACAAAAGGGCTATGCCGACGCTCAGATCGCCTGGCTACTTGGAAATGTAACAGAAGATGAGGTTTATGATCGCCGCAAAAGTCTGGGTATAAACAGGGTCTACAAAATGGTTGATACCTGTGCGGCAGAATTCCCGGCACAAACACCATATTATTACTCCACTTTCGAGGACGAAAATGAGTCGATTGTCAGCAATAAGAAAAAGATCATCGTACTTGGATCCGGCCCTAACCGGATCGGTCAGGGTATAGAGTTTGATTATTCATGTGTTCACGGGTTGCTTGCAGCCAAAGAATCTGGTTTTGAAGCAATCATGATCAACTGTAATCCTGAAACGGTTTCTACCGACTTTAATATGGCGGATAAGCTATATTTCGAACCGGTTTTCTGGGAACATGTGCGCGAGATCATTGAGCTTGAAAAGCCTGAAGGTGTGATCGTTCAACTTGGCGGACAAACTGCCTTAAAAATGGCTGAGAAGCTGCATCAAAAAGGTATTAAGATCATTGGTTCTTCTTTCGACAGCATGGATATAGCTGAAGACCGCGGTCGTTTCTCTGACCTGTTGAAAGAAATGGACATTCCCTATCCTTTGTATGGAGTGGCTGAAAGTGCCGAAGAAGCTCTGGAAGTTGCACATAAAGTTGGTTATCCGGTTTTGGTTCGTCCGAGTTATGTACTGGGTGGACAGGGGATGAGCATTGTGATCAATGATGAGGACCTTGAAAAAGCAGTTGTAAAATTATTGAGAAACCTACCGGGAAACCGTGTATTGATCGATCATTTCCTCGACAGGGCTGAGGAAGCTGAATCTGATTCTATATCAGACGGTGATGATTGCCATATCATTGGTTTGATGGAGCATATTGAACCTGCCGGGATTCACTCAGGTGATTCATATGCTGTATTACCTCCATTTAACCTCTCTAAAAAGGTAACTGATCTGATGGAGGAATATACCAAACGAATTGCAAAAGCATTGAATGTCAGAGGATTATTGAATATTCAGTTCGCTATAAAAGATGAAAAGGTATATGTGATCGAAGCCAATCCAAGGGCATCCAGAACTGTTCCTTTCATTGCAAAAGCATACGATGTACCTTATATCAATATTGCTACCAAAATTATGCTGGGTGTCAATAAATTGAAAGATTTTAAGATCGAGCGTAAACTTGTTGGATATGCGATCAAAGAACCTGTTTTCTCTTTCGATAAATTCCCTGAAGTTAAAAAGGAATTAGGTCCTGAAATGAAATCTACCGGCGAATCGATTCGCTTTATAAGTGACCTTGAGGATCCTTATTTCAGACATCTGTACAAAGAGAAATCGATGTACCTTTCTAAATAAGCTGAAAGGCTAAAGCTAAAAGAAAAAGAGGCCTGCAGAATTAATCTGTGGGTCTTTTATGTTTTCAAGAGACTAAAAATCTGTTTATTTATCCTCAATTGCATGAATAAAAAAAATCGAAATTGGATTTTTCTGTTGCATCTTTAATTATCGATTAAATAAAATATTCATGAACAAATTGAACAATGATGCAGTCAATAAATCAAGTTTGAAAATTGGCCTTTTCGGCATCGGACTGGATACTTACTGGCCGCAATTTGAAGGATTGAAAGAAAGGTTGGAAGGCTATTTAAATACTGTAGAACAAAAGCTTTCTGATATCCATCCTTCAATTGTTAATGCCGGGCTTGTAGATAATCCCGATAAAGCCTTTCAGGCAGGAAAATTATTTAAAACTGAGGATGTAGATCTGATATTTTTATATGTCACTACATACGCATTGTCATCAACCGTTTTGCCTGTAGTGCAGCGGGCTAAGGTTCCGGTCATAATTTTAAATCTGGCACCCGAAGCTGCGATTGATTATGCCTCCTTTAATGCGATGAGCGACCGGACCAAAATGACCGGTGAATGGCTCTCCTATTGTTCGGCATGCCCAGTCCCTGAAATCGCGAATGTTTTTAACAGAGTAGGTGTTAAATTTCATCAAATCACCGGAATGCTGCACGATGATGAATTATGCTGGAATGAGGTTACTGAGTGGGTACAGGCTGCCAGAGTGGCCAATATCATGGCCTATAACCGTCTGGGATGTATGGGCCATTACTACAGCGGTATGCTGGATATCTATACGGATCTTACCCAGCAATATGCTCACTTCGGAGGTCATATTGAACTCATTGAGGTTGAAGAACTGGCAAGCCTGAGAAAAGAAGTAAGCAATGAAGAATTAAAGGATAGACTAAAGCTTTTCAATGAGACCTTTGACGTACAATCTGATTGCCCCCCGGACGAAATGGAGAAAGCTGCCATCACCTCCGTTGCTCTTGATAAACTGGTAGCAAAACACCAGCTTGGTTCAATGGCCTATTATTACAAAGGTACCGGAAATATTGAAAATGAAGAGGCTATCTCATCTATCATTTTAGGCAATTCACTCCTTACTGCAAATGGAATTCCCGTTGCCGGTGAGTATGAAATTAAAAACGTGCAGGCGATGAAGATTATGGATTCATTTGGTGCAGGCGGCTCATTTACTGAATATTATGCAATGGATTTTAAAGATGATGTCATTTTGATGGGTCATGATGGTCCCGGTCATATTGCAATTGCAGAAGGTAAAACCAGAGTGCGTCCACTGCATGTTTATCACGGAAAAGTAGGTAAAGGCGTATCAGTTGAGATGATGGTTAAAAATGGTCCGGTGACGCTCCTTTCGGTTGTAGAAAAAAGTGGCGGCGGATTAATGCTTCTGGTAGCAGAGGGAGAATCAGTCTCGGGTCCTATTCTTCAGATAGGTAATACCAACAGCAGGTATAAATTCTCCGTCGGAGCAAGAAATTTTGTGAATAATTGGAATAGCTACGGACCTGCCCATCATTGTGCGGTTGGAATCGGGCATATCAGTTCAAAAATTGAGAAGCTCGGTAAATTATTGAATATGGAGGTAGTGAAGGTGTGTTAAATTTTGAATTTCCCTGTAAAACAGTGTAATAAAAAAGGGAGCTATCAGATATAAGATAGCTCCCTTTAAATATTAGCAGTAAAAAATCAATTCATCACCACAACACCTTTAGCTTCAAAAGCCAGTTGTTCTTTCGGACTTGTGATTGCAGCAATCTCTGCTTCACTCTTACCACCATCCTTTGCATAATGTCTTAGTTTTTCAACTGAAGTGGTATCAGTATATGCAAAACCATCTAATACGACTTCCTTGCCTCCCAGATCTTTGGGAACAAAAATCTTGTAATCTTTAAAAGTTACTCTCATTTCATCACCATTATCGAGAGTCATGGTCATCCAGCAGCCTTTTTCCTGACATACTTCCTTTACCACACCCTTGATTTTCATGTCCTTTTTACTTTCGCCCTTCATTTCAGTTTGAATGGATGCAAGCTCAATAACCTGACCATTTTTTACGGAATCGCCAAAAACAGCAATGCCTTTTACATTTTCAACAGTTTTGGTTTCAGTTTTTGGACTATTACATGCCGCAAGAATAGCCAGCGCAATAATTGAGAGTATAATCTTGTTCATAATTTATATTTGGTTTATACAAAATTGATAATAAAAATTGTGATTAATCAGGAAATTGAAGATTGATAAATATTTGAGGTCGGAGGTCGGAGGTCTGAAGTCTGATGCTAACGTGCCTTTCGGACTTCAGACCTCCGACCTCAGACATCGGTCCTCAGTCCTCAATCTCCCGTCCCACCTATCCAAACAAAGCATTGAATACTTCTTCAACCTTAGCAACGGTTCTGATCTTAATTTTATATTTCTGCCATTCAGGTTCCGTTTTTACACCCCTACCTGCAGGAAGATTATACTTGGAAATAAAAATTTGTTCGAAGCCAAGTTTTTCAGCTTCTGCAATCCGCTGTTCAATTCTATTCACAGCCCTGATCTCACCGGATAAACCTACTTCTGCAGCAAAGCATATTTTGGAATCCACTGGCATATCCTCATGAGAGGAAATTATCGCAACTACTACAGCAAGATCAATTGCCGGATCTTCAACCCTTAGTCCGCCGGCAATATTCAGAAAAACATCCTTTGCACTTAACTTAAATCCGCAGCGCTTTTCCAAAACCGCAAGCAGCATGTTCAATCTCTTCGTATCAAAGCCAGTTGCAGAGCGCTGAGGCGTTCCGTAAGCAGATACGCTAACCAGAGCCTGGGTTTCAATAAGCATGGGTCTGAGGCCCTCGAGCATCGCTGAAATGGTGATGCCGCTAAGTGGTTCATCCCTTTGCGAAAGTAGAATTTCTGAAGGATTTGATACCTCTCTGAGTCCGCTGCCCTGCATTTCGTAAATACCAAGTTCAGAGGCAGAACCAAAGCGGTTCTTAACCGCACGTAAAATCCGGTATACATGATGCCTGTCGCCCTCAAACTGCAATACAGTATCAACCATATGTTCCAGAATCTTAGGCCCGGCAATCATTCCGTCCTTGGTGATATGCCCGATAAGAAATACCGGAGTTCCGCTTTCTTTTGCAAAACGCAGCAGTTCGGCAGTACATTCCCTTACCTGTGAAACACTACCAGGAGTGGATTCAATATGTGCAGAATATAAAGTTTGTATCGAATCAATAACCAGCAGGTCAGGCTGAAGAATTTCGATCTGTTTGAATATATTTTGTGTGGAAGTCTCGGTCAAAATATAAGTATCAGAAGATGATGCATTTTTCAAACCTACCGCAGAACCCAATCTTTCGGCCCGCATCTTGATCTGTTGCTCACTTTCCTCACCGGATACATAAAGTACTTTTAAACCCGGTAAATTGAGTGCAACCTGGAGCATAAGAGTAGATTTACCAATACCCGGTTCACCTCCGATCAAAATAATAGATCCGCTTACTATTCCTCCGCCCAATACCCGGTTCAGTTCCTTATCCGGGGTAATCAAACGATTCTCCTCAGAATAAACAATTTCATGAATGGCTGCCGGTTTATTGGAACGCTGAGTGCTACTAGAACCACTCTTCCAGTCGGGAACAGAAGCTCCTGCTTTTTCTATGATCTCTTCAACAAAAGTATTCCACTGACTGCAGGAAGGGCACTTACCTAACCACTTAGCAGACTCGTATCCACAACTCTGACAAAAATAAGCAGAACGGGTTTTAGCCATGGGATAAATTAGCAAATGTGAAAATTAGCAATCCGATAGCTATCGGATGTGAAAATGCTGTCATGATTAATGTAGGATGTGAAGATAGGCAAATGTGAGAATTTGTAAATTAGCAAATGCAAATTAATAAATGTCCAGATTAAAATTTCATCTGCACATTTACTAATTTGCTAATTTTCTAATCCGATAGCTATCGGATTGCTAATTAAAGCTTAATCTCCTCTTCCTTAGAATTCAGAAAATGGAATTCAGTTAAGTAATAAGAAGGTACAGCCTTAACCCTGATCCACTTACTGAATTTAAAGAACCATTTACACTGGATAGAGAAAAGTCCCTTTTTAATATAGGCTTCGATATAAGGATGAACACATAAAGTGACACTGCGCTCATTCTGCTCATTGAGAATATAGTTCAGGTTGTTCTCTATATCGTCCATTAAAATGATACTCGCTTTGATCTCTCCTGTACCATCACAGGCAGGACATTTCTCATTGGTAACGATATTCATTTCAGGCCTTACACGCTGGCGGGTTAGCTGTACCAAACCAAATTTGCTTGGAGGCAAAATGGTATGCTTGGCGCGGTCAAGTAACATCAGATCCTTGAGATGATCAAACAACTCTTTTCGGTTCTGAGGTTTGTGCATATCGATAAAATCAATTACCACAATGCCTCCCATATCACGCAAACGTAACTGACGGGCTATTTCCTTAGCAGCTTCCATATTGATCATCAGTGCATTTTGCTCCTGATTCTCGGTATTTGCTGTACGATTACCACTATTTACATCAATTACGTGTAATGCTTCAGTATGTTCAACAACAAGATAAGCTCCTCCAGGCAGATTTACAGTACGTCCAAATGCTGATTTGATTTGCTTTTCAATACCAAAATGTTCGAATATAGGCTCTTTACCGCGGTACTGTTTAACGATCTTTTCCATTTCGGGAGAGATCTCATGAACATAAGATCTGATCTCCTCAAATAATGCAGGATCTCCGATATGAATATTTGTAAAATCGGTATTAAGAATATCGCGCAGGATTGTGGAAGTACGACCCATCTCTCCCAGAATCTTCTTCGAAGGCTCAGTATTTGGAAGGCGGGTAGTAAATTTTTCCCACTTGTCAATCAAATCAAGAAGATCCTTCTGTAATTCAGCAACTCCTTTCCCTTCAGAAACAGTACGAATAATTACCCCGAAATTCTTCGGCTTAATACTCTCTACAATTTTCTTAAGTCTGTTGCGCTCTGTATTACTCTTTATCTTTTTGGAAATTGAAATAACATCCGAAAAAGGGACAAGAACGGCGAAGCGGCCTGCAATTGAAAGGTCTGAGCTTAAGCGCGGACCCTTGGTTGAGATCGGTTCTTTGGCGATCTGAACGGGAAGCAGCATGTTCCGGTTCAGTATCTCTGAGACTTTTCCGGATTTACTTATATCCGTTTCAAGTCTGAAACTATTGAGCAGTTTATCTTTATAACTGCCATTCTTTACAATTTTTGTAAGTTTTAGCAGCGATTGAACCTGTGGTCCAAGATCCAGATAATGCAAAAAAGCATCCTTTTCGTAGCCTACATCAACAAATGCAGCATTCAATCCAGGCATGATCTTTTTGATCTTGCCTAAATATATATCGCCAACAGCATAATTGTTGCTGACCTGCTCTGTGTTTAATTCTACGAGTTGCTTGTCTTGCAGTAAAGCAATAGTAACCCCACTAGGGGATGAATTGATAATTAATTCCTTTACCAATGGCTAAATTTAAGACACCGGCTAAGAAAACCGGCATACGTTTAAAACTAGGAAATAAATAAAAACAAACAAATGATTTAAACCTCCGGCGCAATTAAGCGGGAGGTTTAAAAATTTTATAAGTCTGCAATTAATCCGAACATAAAGAACAGATTAAAAATCAGACTATTTTTTCTTATGTCTGTTTTTTCTTAAGCGTTTTTTACGCTTGTGAGTAGCCATTTTATGTCTTTTTCTTTTCTTACCGCTTGGCATAATGTTGTTTTTTAAAATGTTTTATAATCTAATTACTTAATTCGTTTACTTTCCTGTCCACAAACGTGCTCATGTTTGGGTCAGCTGCAATTTCTTTGGTTTTCAGATAGGCTGCAATCGCCTCAGTCTTCCTATCCATGTTCTCATAACTTGATGCCAGGTAAAACCATGCCTCAGCACTTGGAACAATATCAATAACAGTTTTGAACCGCTCAACTGCCTTGTCAAACTGACCTGATTTCATTGAAAACAAGCCCAGGTTCAGATTAGCTTTTAAATTTTTCGGATCCTGTTTTACCACGTCCAGCAACAAGGTAATACCCTGCATAGGATTTGGGGTTCCTGTTACGTAAGCTATTCCTAATCCGGTCTTAACTTCCAGAGTATTTGGTTTAATCTTATCCGCTTTTTGATAAGAACTGATTGCCTTTTGTACAAGAGCGGGCTGAACAAGTGTATCCATACTCTGCTGATAGGCATCTGTAAATTTATCACCGGCCTTAAGCCATGAATCAAAATTCGGCTCCTTTTCAGCAATTAATTCATAATAAAAAGCTGCCGGAGTAGTTTGATTTACATCATCCCATTGCTGGGCCAGTTGCTTTTGAATATTTAGCTTCTCAGATTCAGACGAACTTTTTAATTGGGCTTCAAGATCCGAGATCTGCTTTTTAAGACTGGCATTTAAACTCTCTTTGGACTTTAAAGAAATATCTTCTAATGAAACTTCTTTAACTTTTTCCGTCTGAGCGGTACCAGAAGCATTTGCAGCAGCACCTTCATTCGGTTTAACCAAACCCTGAATATCTAAAGAAAGCATCAGGCCCATCAGTACTACCACTGAACCTATAACTATAATCTGCTTTCTTTGTAACATTCCTGGCTGAATAAAATGATTACTTGTTACCGCCCTTTACCTTCTCAACAAAAACCTTGGCAGGTTTGAAACTTGGAACGAAATGCTCAGGGATAATGATTGCTGTATTTTTTGAAATATTACGAGCGGTTTTCTTTGCTCTCTTCTTCACAACAAAGCTACCAAAACCTCTCACGTAAACATTCTCGCCATTTACCATTGAATTTTTGACAACTTTAAAAAACGCTTCTATAGCTTCCTGAACATCTACCTTTTCAATTCCTGTTTTGTTAGAGATCTCTGTGATGATTTCTGCCTTGGTCATATCTATTTTCTTTAATTTTTGTACTGTTATTCTAATTGATTTGGGGTTGCAAAAGTATTGGTTTTAATTCAATTTGGGAAATAAATCTGCTTTTTTTTCAAACCAAGTCGCTATAAAACAAATAGTAAGGTATTTTTGCTGCTTAAATGAGTGAAACCCAACAAGAGCAATGAGGTTTTCTGAAGAAATTATTGACTGGTACCAAAAGCACAAAAGGGATCTTCCCTGGAGAAATACAAACGATCCTTATATTATCTGGCTATCTGAAATAATCATGCAGCAGACCCGCGTAGAGCAGGGAATGCCCTATTTTAATCGTTTTGCCGAAAAATACCCGACAGTCGAACATTTTGCTTCGGCCACCGAAGAAGAAATATTAAAACTCTGGCAGGGACTGGGGTATTACTCAAGAGGCAGAAATATGCATCAAACTTCACTGGCAGTGATGGAGGAACATGCAGGCTATTTTCCTAAAAATTATGATTCCCTGATCCGTTTGAAAGGAATCGGAGAATATACAGCAGCCGCAATATCTTCATTTTCATCTAATGAGGCTAAAGCTGTTGTTGATGGTAATGTTTTCAGACTGCTTTCCAGATACTTCGGCATTGATACCCCAATCAATACCGGTAAAGGAAAAAAGATTTTTACCGATTTAGCAAATGAACTGCTTGACCATAAGCAAGCCGGAATTTTTAATCAGGCAATGATGGAGTTCGGGTCATTACAATGCAAACCTAAAAATCCGGATTGCCTAAAATGCCCGTTACAAACTTCCTGTGAAGCACGCCTTAAAAACAGAATCAATGAGCTGCCTGTCAAAATAAAAACTCAAAAAAGCAGAGAACGGTATTTCAATTATATTCTGGCCATTAAAAATGATCAGATTCTGGTGAACAAGCGCAGTGCGGGAGATATCTGGGAAAACATGATCGATCTCCCTCTTTTTGAAACAGAAACCCGGACTGAGATTCAGGATCTTGTCCAATCAGAAAATTTTATAAAAGCTTTTGGCAAGCAGGTGTTGATTCGTTCAGTTTCTAAACCTGTAAAACATATTCTAAGTCACCAGAAACTCAATACAACTTTCATTCAAATAGAGAATTTTACCGATGATTTTCTCCAGGATAAATCCTGGTTCTACGTAGGCCAAGAAGAACTTGAAAAATTACCGCAGCCTAAACTAATTTTTAAATTCTTCGAAAATTTCTTTAAATTGTAATTGAACCATCTCTTAAAGAACATGTCAGGTATTAACAAAGTCATTTTAGTTGGACATTTAGGCAAAGATCCTGAAGTCCGGCATTTAGATGGGGGAGTTACTGTCGCTAGCTTCCCTTTAGCAACTTCAGAAACCTATAACAAAGACGGTAGAAAAATAGAGCAAACCGAATGGCATAATATTGTTATGTGGAGAGGTTTGGCCGATATTGCTTCAAAATACCTGCAAAAAGGCAAGCTGGTTTATATCGAGGGTAAATTAAGAACCCGCTCTTTCGAAGATAAAGAAGGTCATAAGAAATATACCACCGAGGTTGTTGCCGAGAACTTCACTATGCTTGGCCGCAAAAGTGATTTTGAGGGGCAAGGTGAAAATAATCACCAGAAATCTGATGAGGAGCATGGAACCAATAATAATCATATCATAGCCAAAGAGGATCAGCCGATGAATTATGAAAAAGGGACTGATGATGATTTGCCATTTTAGGATCGGGCTTGAGAAGCTGCCCTTAATTTAACCTGAACTCGACATAATATTTAAAACCACATAGAAACATAGCATTTTATAGCTTCTAACCTACTTTAGATACAGATAGTTTTGAAGCTAAGCTTCAATCTATGTTTCCTTTAAAGCATAATAAATTCAATCTATGTGGTTAAATCTTAATCTTTAGATAGTTTTAATGCCGAACTCACGTTAATTTAGGATTTGCTTGTAAAGATGCCGTTAATTGAAAGCCTAATTGATGGCTGTTAGGTAGTTCAGTTTTATTGATCAGACTGATGGGCTATATGTTTAAACTATGTTCTGGTTTTGATCAGTAGCCCAAAAAATTCCCGCTTCTGTCATTTGAAAATGAATGGCACCGCTTTTAGCTGCCGCTAGTCCCGTGATCCATTGCAAGCCCGGCAATGAAATCAGCATACAATGACATTATTTCTTGCCGGGGCTTTCCATTTCTCCCGGGTTTAGGTACTGCATGCATCGCAAATCACAAAAAATCATCGAATGAGAAATTTTGATATTAATTTGAAACAAAAATAGCCCGGAAAATTCCAGGCTATCAGCATATTTTGTAAGAGTCTAAGAGATCTTATTTTACCTCCATATAATCAAGCGTAAGCCCGGCCAGTGCTTTTACTCCAAGCTTAAATGAACTTTCGTCGATCATAAAATCAGGGGTGTGATGTGATGGGGCAGTTTTAGGATCCATTCCTTTAGGCATTCCTCCTAAGAAGAAAAATAATCCCGGAACCTTTTCCTGAAAAAATGAGAAATCTTCAGCGCCTGTTATCGGTGGTATCAGCTTCACATTCTCTACCCCTGCGACTTTTGCAAGGGTGGGAAGCATCTTTTCAGTTAAAGCCGGATCATTATAAGTTACCGGGTAATGATTGCTGTAGGGAATCTTTATTTCAACTGTGGCACCACCGGCCTCAGCCGTTTTGGTTGCAATTGTTTTAATCCGGTCGATCAGCATTTTCTCATCTTCAACACTCAGAGCCCTGATCGTTCCCAGCATCTCTGCACGTTCAGGAATAATATTAGAACGTACACCCGCATGTAATGACCCAATAGTTACAACACCAGCGTTTTCGGTTACGTTCAAATTACGGCTTACAATGGTCTGTAAATTATTGATGATCTGTGCTGAGATCACAATTGGATCAACCGATGCCCAGGGAGCCGCGCCATGTGCCTGCCTTCCTTTAACAATGATCTGCATATCATTCACCCCGGCCATCATTCCACCTGGACGATAGGTAATCTTTCCGGCTTCTGTTTGCGCCCAGATATGTAATCCAAAGGCAACATCTACTTTAGGATTTTCGAGTACTCCCTCTTTAACCATCAGTTCAGCACCGCCCTCAACTCCGGGAGCCGAGCCTTCTTCGGCAGGCTGAAATACAAATTTCACAGTGCCTTTCAAGTCGGCTTTCATCCCGGACAGCACTTCAGCAACACCCATAAGTATCGCCACATGTGAATCGTGTCCACAGGCATGCATTACACCTACTTCCTGCCCATTGTATTGTGTCTTTACCTTTGAGGCAAAAGGGAGTGAATTTCTTTCGGTAACCGGGAGTCCGTCCATATCAGCACGCAACAAAACCACAGGACCGGGCTTTCCACCCTTTAAAATCCCAACAACTCCGGTTCTGGCTACTCCTGTTTTTACCTCAATTCCCAAACCTTCAAGATGTTTTGCAATAATACCTGCGGTTCTGGTCTCATTATTACCCAATTCAGGATGCTCATGAAAATCGCGGCGCCATTCAATAACCTTTGCTTCGATTTTATCAGCTGCTGTATTCAGCTTCGATCTTGCAGGAACTGTCTGAGAAATTGCAGGTATAGAAAACAGACATAAACCTGCAAAGAATAATTTATTCATATGAATTGATTTGTTTTTAAAAGTAAGGAAATTATGAGAAATTCAATATACCCAGCCAATCTGTTTAAGGATCTCCTTCAGCTTCTGCACATGTTCTCCATCTGTTTCAATTAAACGATATGGCTGTCCATTTACCGGATCAACACTATTTTCGACAAGCTTTTTGGCAGTGGTATGAAATTCATATGCACCTGTCTCAGCGGCGATCTTCTGTAAATTTCGATGGGTTATTCCCGAACCTGGCATAACATTGATCCTGAATCCTGCCTGCCTTACCAGAGATCTTAGTTTTTCGGTTCCTTCGGGGGCAAACTCTTTCCCTCCTGAAGTCAAAACACGATGACATCCAAGTTCGACAAGGTCTTCGAGCGATCTTTCCATAGAAAGACAACGGTCAAAGGCCCGATGAAAAGTGATTTCCATTTCACCTGCAAGTGCTATCAGCTCAGCACACCTTTCCATATCAACAGTAGAATCTTTCCTGAGCATTCCAATAACAATACCTTTACATCCCATTTCCCTGCAACAGAGCACATCTTCACGCATTATTTGAAATTCATCACGAGTAAATACAAAATCACCACCCCGGGGGCGAATAATAGGGAAGAAGGGGATTTCCAACTGAGTTTTACTTTGTACTATCACCCCATAAGAAGGAGTAGTACCACCTTCAGCCAGATTATCGCAAAGTTCAATCCTGTCGGCTCCAAATGCCTGTGCAATTAAGGCTGAACTGATGCTTCCAACGCAGATCTCGAGTTTATAAGACATGAAAAAATGAATTATTTGCTTTCATCTGAACTGATTTCTGATTCTGGCCTCATCTCATGCATAAAGGAGCTTAGCTTTTTTGTAAATATATCAAGGTCCGCTGCAGAAACTTTAAGGTTACTGATTAATTCTGAACTTTCTGCATCCATATTGTCGTGCTCCTGAAGAATCTGAACTATCCCTAAAATCTGAGAAACCGGATGCCTAACCTCATGCGAAACCATAAACAACATTTTTTCGAGATTTTTAACATATTCCTTCTGCTCTTCCTCAATCCTCTTCCTGTCGTCAATTGGAGTTCGCAATGAGAAATACTCGGTAATCACTCCATTATCATCATGAATAGGAACAATTGTGCTATCGAGCCAGAAAAAAGTGCCATCCTTTGCCTTGCTCTTTACATCAGAACGCCACACTTTTCCACTTTTTATGGTCTCCCAAAGTTCTTTAAACATCGAAGAGGGATGATAATTTGAATTCACAATCCGATGATCCTGACCAAGCAGCTCTTCTCTGGAGTACTTACTTATTTCACAGAATTTATCATTGACATAGATTATTTTTCCTTCAGGATCGGTTACAGAACATATGGCGTTAAGGTCTATGATCTCCTTGTAGGCTTTAAGCAGCTGCAGCAAGTCCTTTTTTGTGATGCTTCTGTTGTCAAACCATGTCCTCATCGATATCTGCTTAATAATAGCTTGGCGATTTTATTAACTGCTTTTGATCATTGTTATCGCATACTGCAAAACTGAAGCCTTTCTGAATAGCATAACCGCCAAACTGGCCCTTTTTATTCAGTGCCAGGAAACCTACCTGGATCTGTTTTGCTGTTTCAGGTTTCTTTCTGATTATGCGCATAACCGCCTCTTTGCAGGCTTCATCAGGTGAGTAGCCCTGCCTCATCAGTTCAACAACCAAAAAGCTTCCTACATTTCGAATCACTTCCTCGCCTACACCAGTAGATGTTGCACCTCCAATTTCATTGTCGACATAAAGCCCGGCACCAATGATTGGAGAATCGCCTACACGACCATGCATTTTGTAAGCCATGCCACTTGTTGTACAGGCACCTGACATATTTCCTGATGCATCTAAAGCGAGCATCCCAATGGTATCATGGTTATATTGATTACCGGGTAGTTTCGCCGGACTGAAAAGCCTGTTTTCTACGTTTATTTCAGGATTATACTTAGCAGTTTTAAGCCACTCTTTCCATGCTTTTTCTGAGGAAGGGGTCAGCAAATTTTTCTTTTTAAACCCTTGCTCAAGTGCAAATTGCAAAGCTCCCGCACCTACCAGCATGACATGCGGAGTTTTCTCCATTACTCTTCTGGCAACAGAAATCGGATGAATAATATGCTCCAATGCTGCCACACTTCCACAGTTCCCAAATTCATCCATGATGCATGCATCCAGTGTTACCCTGCCATCTCTGTCGGGCAATCCACCGTATCCAACAGATTGATTGTTAAGATCAGCCTCAGGAACATGGACTCCGGTTTCGACAGCATCCAGCGCCCTCCCATTATTCTTCAAAATTTGCCATGCGGCTGCATTCGCAGCGATTCCAAAATCCCAGGTTGAAATTACGATTGGTGATCCTGTAAGCACAGAATCATCCATAGTCTTTCCAAACGATTTATTTCCGGATAATACCGAGGCACCTGCCAAAGAGCCTACTGCTAAAAATTTACGGCGACTGATCATATTTAAAGTTAAGTAAAGATCCCATTCAGAGAAATATTTTGGGATATTAAATACGGGGTCGGGAATGTTAATTTTGGATAATTTATCGGCATTTCGGTGCTAAAGCACCCGTATTTGTTTCTTTCTAGCCGCTTAGGTTTTGGGCTGAAGCCCGCCCGGATGAACTCCGTTCGGACTGGCCCTATCCGAAAACTGGATTCAAACCCGGAGCTAAAGCACCGGGCTATTGAACAAAATGGCTATCCCGGGGCTCAGCATTTTTTATTTAACCATCAAACCAGGACGATTGCTCAATAGACTTCAGCTGGAGTTAACGAGGTTATTGGTTTAGGGCTTCAGCCCAAAATTCAGCTATGTGTGAGGGAAATTCATTGGGCTTTAGACCGATCCGAAAACTAAATCTTCATCCGGAGCTAAAGTACCGGGCTATACAGTAGTGCTGATTTTCAACTCTTTCAATTGCTCATCAGCAATCGTTGAAGGGGAATCAATCATAACATCCCTACCAGAATTGTTTTTAGGGAAGGCAATAACATCCCGGATAGAATCCAGTCCGGCGAAGATAGAAACCAGCCTGTCAAATCCAAAGGCAATTCCGCCATGCGGTGGGGCACCATATTCAAAAGCATCCAGTAAAAATCCAAACTGCTTTTGAGCCTCCTCTATACTGAAACCAAGATGTTTAAACATTAATGACTGAAGCTCCCGGTCGTGTATACGGATTGAGCCACCACCAATCTCTGTACCGTTTACTACCATATCATAAGCATTTGCACGAACCTGTCCAGGATTGGTATCCAGCATCGCAATATCTTCAGGTTTTGGTGAGGTAAATGGATGATGCATTGCATGATATCTACCGCTCTCTTCATCCCATTCTAAAAGAGGAAAGTCCAGCACCCAAAGCGGGGCAAATTTATCTTTGTCGCGCAGCCCTAAACGGTTACCCATTTCGAGGCGCAGTTCATTTAGTTGTTTGCGTACCTTATCGGTTTGTCCTGCCATGATCAGGATCAGGTCTCCCGGTTCAGAATTAAAAGCTTCAGACCATTTCTTCAAATCATCCTCATTGTAGAATTTATCTACTGATGATTTTAAGCTTCCATCAGCGCCATGACGCATATAAATCAGGCCTGTTCCTCCAATTTGCGGGCGTTTGATAAAATCTGTCAGTTCATCCAGCTGCTTTCTGGTATACTCGGCACAAGCTTTTGCGTTGATGCCAATAACAAGTTCCGCATTATCAAAAACAGGAAAAGTAGCCTCACCCCCGCCTCTCCAGAGGAGAGGAGCCTCAGACGGAGGTAAATTAATATTCTTAAGCTCCACAAATTTCATGTCAAAGCGGGTATCCGGCTTATCAGAGCCATATAAACGCATCGCATCAGCATACTGCATTCGGGGAACTTCTGCAAGATCAATACCTTTCACATTTTTGAATAAGGTTCTGATCAGGCCTTCAAAAACATTCAGAATGTCTTCCTGCTCAATGAACGCCATTTCACAATCTATCTGAGTGAATTCCGGTTGTCTGTCTGCACGAAGATCCTCATCGCGGAAGCATTTTACAATCTGAAAATATCTGTCGAAACCAGAAACCATCAGCAATTGCTTAAAGGTTTGAGGCGATTGGGGCAATGCATAAAATTCACCCGGATTCATACGGCTTGGTACCACAAAATCGCGTGCACCCTCAGGTGTAGATTTAATTAATACCGGAGTTTCAACTTCAATGAAATCCATGCCATCGAGGTATTTTCTTACCTCCTGAGCCATTTTATGTCTTAAAATCAGGTTATTTCTAACCGGATTACGGCGTAAATCCAGATAACGATATTTCAATCTCAGGTCATCACCACCATCAGTTTCATCTTCAATCAAAAAAGGAGGAAGCTTAGCTGCATTAAGAAGTTCAAGTTTCGAAACCTTAATCTCAACTTCACCAGTAGCCATTTTCAGGTTCTTGTTTGAACGCTCAATAACTTTACCGCTAACTTTAATGACATACTCCCGTCCAAGTTCACGTGCCTGCGCTCTCATTTCTGCATTATCATCTGAATTGAAAGTAAGCTGCGTAATTCCGTAACGGTCGCGCATATCAATAAAAGTCATTCCTCCCAGATCGCGCGATTTCTGCACCCAACCGGTTAGAGTTACTTCCTTATTCAAATCAGCTATGGTTAGTTCGCCGCAAGTATGTGTTCTTAGCATAATTTTATTCTAATCCGCAAAAGTACATTTTTTGTAAAAACGATAAGTAATTTATTGATTTTTTGTAAAAACGATATAATATCTCAGCCAAATTTGGTTTTCAGGCCATTTTACTATGAAAAACTTGTAAAAAATGTAAATAAAAGAGTTATCAAAACAATTGCAGAAACTATACTTTGAAGCAGCAATGAGATATTCCTCGTCAATCCCAGGCTTCCCAAACCGATTTGAATAAGTTTCTGCATACCAAAAAGCATAAGAACATAAACCCCGAGAAAAAACAGGTTTGTAAATTCTAAAATTCCCTTAAAGCTGTATTTACCTGCATCTGCATAAAAAGCATAGTGAGTTAGAATGACTGAAACAAATAAAGGAAATACCAGATCATGTTTGAATCTCAACATTGTTGATTTCATCAATGTATTCTTTGATTTGTACTAAAATATCAATTTTTCTATATATTTGCCCCATCAACAGGGGTGCCTTGTTTGCGAAATCAAACACAAAAACAGGCTGAGAATATACCCATCTTATAGTTGAGAATTGAGAGTTGACAATTGAGAGTTTCCGCGCGGCACTTTCAGCTTTCAGCTTTCGTCTTTCAGCTTAAAGAGCACCTGATCCGGATAATGCCGGCGTAGGGAGGTACAAGTTAATAAGCTGCATATAACCCCATTATGCAGGATTTTTAACTAAAAAAAATAATTCAAATTGAAAAAGTTATTAATTATCGCTTTAGCGATTCTGATGCCTGCTTTGGCTTCAGCTCAATTTTCTATTACAGGAAAAATTTCAGAAAAGAATTCAGGTTCAGCACTCAGAGCTGCCAGTGTAATTTTAGAAGATCCGGGCTTATCAACGAGAACGGATGCAAATGGAAATTACATTTTTAAAAATTTAAAGGCCGGAAATTACCGGATCAAAGTTACTTTTCTTGGTTTTCAGACAATGCAAAAATCCATCATTCTGAATGGAGATATCAATCTTGATCTGGAACTAATTCCCAATGCTCTGCTAGCTGATGAAGTACTGGTCAGGGCTACCCGGGCATCCGAAAATTCAGCAAGTACCTACCGGAATATGAGTAAGGAGGAGCTTGCAAAAAACAATCTCGGACAGGATTTGCCCTTTCTGTTAAATCAAACTCCTTCGGTTGTTGTTAGTTCGGATGCAGGGAATGGAATAGGTTATACCGGCATCCGCATCCGCGGAAGCGACCCAACCCGTTTGAATGTCACCATCAATGGTATTCCATATAATGACCCTGAAAGTCAGGGTACCTTTTGGGTGAATCTTCCGGATTTTGCCTCTTCGGTTGATAATATTCAGATCCAAAGGGGTGTAGGAACATCAACAAATGGTGCAGGTGCCTTTGGGGGCAGTTTAAATATTCAAACTACAACCAAACAGGATTCGGCTTATGCAGAGATTAACAATACCCTTGGTTCCTATCAGACTGTGAAAAATACGATCAATGCCGGTACCGGACTCATCAATAATAAATTCAGTTTCGATGGCCGACTATCCAGAATCAAGTCGGATGGTTATATAGACCGTGGTTCATCCATGCTTAAGTCCTATTTCTTAAGTGGAGCATATTATGGAAAAAAGGATCTGCTCCGGATCAATGTCTTTTCAGGATCTGAAAAAACCTATCAGGCATGGAACGGAGTACCCGAAAACCTGCTCAACACAAACCGGACATTTAATGGCTTCACTTATGATGATCAGACTGATAATTATACACAGGATCATTACCAATTCCTGTATTCTCATACCTTCTCTGATAAATTATCAGCCAATACGGCCCTGCATTATACCTATGGAAGAGGCTATTACGAAGAATTTAAAGAAGACCAGAAGCTTGAAAATTATGGTATCAATCCACAAATAGTTGGAGGAAGTACCATTGCCAGAAGTGATCTGGTCAGGCGCCGCTGGCTGGATAATAATTTTTATGGCCTGACTTATTCTCTGAATTATATTCCATCAAAAGAGCTTACATTCACTTTAGGTGGAGCCTATAATGAATATGATGGTGACCATTTCGGTGAAGTGATTCGAGGTCAGTTTATTCCAATTTCTAATACTATTTCACCCTACTACAAGGGGAATGGTTTTAAAACTGATTTTAATACCTATGCCAAGGCAGATTTAGAACTTGGGAAACTAAAGTTATTTGCTGATCTGCAGTACAGAAGTGTTAGTTACAGGGTGAATGGAACCGATAAAAACAGGATGGCTTTGAATCAGGAGGATCAATTGAACTTTTTCAATCCGAAGTTTGGTCTGAGTTATGCTCTCAACTCCCGGAATAATATATATGCTTCCATTGCAGTTGCCAATAAGGAACCTAACCGTGATGATTATATTAATTCAACACCGGCTAACCGGCCATCTTCAGAAAATTTACTTGATTTTGAGGCAGGGTATCGGCTTGGAGGAAGCAGACTTACTGCCGGCATTAATGCTTATGCAATGATGTATAATGATCAGTTGGTTCTAACAGGAAAGGTAAACGACGTGGGCGAATATATCCGTCAAAATGTCGCAGAAAGCTCTCGTTATGGCATTGAAGCTGATGCCAGAGTACAGATCAATAATAAATTATCATGGGCATTAACTGCTTCCATAAGTGATAATAAGATCAAAAACTTTACAGAATATGCCGATGACTATGATAATGGGGGGCAAATTGTAAATAATTACACAAATACTGACCTCGCATTTTCGCCAAATTTCATCGGATCAGGGGAACTTAGTTTTCAAGCTTTCAAGAAAACTGAAAT
Source organism: Sphingobacteriales bacterium 16-39-50 (assembly GCA_002257025.1). Taxonomy (GTDB): domain Bacteria; phylum Bacteroidota; class Bacteroidia; order Sphingobacteriales; family Sphingobacteriaceae; genus Daejeonella. The sequence continues at coordinate 23,160 of NCHA01000003.1, forward strand.
TGCTTTATTAAGCAAATATGTAAGTAAGCAGTATCTGGATAATACCTCCAATTCGCAAAGAAGTCTGGATGCATTCTTTGTGAACGATCTGCGTTTAAGGTATAATACTTCGTTCAAAGGAATAAAAAATATCGGACTGACCCTGCTGGTTAACAATGTTTTCTCAGAACTTTACGAAGCGAATGGATACACTTTCAGTTATATGTATGGTGGTGCATTTACAACTGAAAATTATTATTACCCGCAGGCACCACGTAATTTTTTACTTTCCTTAGGTTTGAAATTTTAACAGAACGCTAAAAAACGCTGACAGGGTTTAAAACCCTGTCAGCGTTAATCCAGATTATGAAAAAATACATCTCCAAATTCCACTACCTGACCCAGGATCTTCCGCATCGAAGCCATGTTGAGCAAACGGCAATTGCCTGTAAATCAGGTGCTAACTGGATACAGTATCGCTGTCTGACAAAATCTGATTCTGAACTTATTGAAGAACTGCATCAGGTAGCATCGATCTGCGATGACTGGGGTGCCACCCTAATCCTGACCGATCATTATCATCTACTGGATCAGGTTGATGCTCAGGGAGTCCACCTGGAGGATATGCAGGCAGATTTTAATAAGATCCGCGAAATTATCAGTGATGAGAAGACCCTTGGAGCATCCGCTAATACATTTGAGGATATTCAGCGTATCTTTTTATCAGGCGTGGTGGATTATATTGGCTGCGGGCCCTTTTCGCTAACTAAAACAAAGCCAAATGATTATCCCTTGCTGGGAATAAATGGTTATGCTGAACGAATAGCGAAAATGATAGTTTCCGGTATTGAGATACCGGTTTTAGCTGTTGGAGGAATTAAAATTGATGATACGGAGCCTCTTCTCAAAACTGGAATTCATGGAATTGCAGTTTCAGCATCAGTGAATCTGACTGATAATCCTGCAGAGGCATTCAGGGATTTTTATAAAATGATCTATTAAGATTGAGCAAGGAACAAAGAGAAAGGATTAAAGACCAGTACCAATTTTTTAATCTTTGATCCTTGTTCTTTATTCATTGTTCAATGCTATTTGGTCTTTATTTAGAAACAAAATATCTAAGTTTGATGTATGTCATCCCATCATATTGTTCGCGAAAAACAGGAACCTGCATTGCTGATTCTGAGCCTCGAAGGTTTTGAATACGAAAACCTCGGACAAATACTTGAATGGAGCCCTACAGTAATTGTACAGCAGGATATCTATGAATTAGCTGATTCCCTTGCCTTTAAAATTGATGCTGTAATTACCCCTGATCCTCATTTCTATGCTCAGGAAAACACAAAATTAATCATTACAGATACCGATCCGGTTGAAGATGCTTTTAAATTCCTACTTGGCGAACAATACAGTGCTGTTAATGTCATAGCCGATGAATTTGTATTAAAAGATTATGCACTATTTGTAGATGACATTGATATTGTAGTCTTTATAGGCAATAAAAAAATATTTCCTGTGAGATCGGGATTTAGCAAATGGCAACCCTCGGGCGAACAGATACAAATTCTCCACGAGGTTCATAATCTTCATATCAGTGGATTAAGAAGATTGGAAAATCATTTATTTGAGACAGAAAAGGATGGTTTTTATTCCCTTTCTTTTGAGCAACCATTTATTTTTATAGCAGAATCAATTTAAGATGAGAATCAGAAAGGCGACTATACAGGACATTCCGGTTATATCAGAGCTTGCAGAGATAATCTGGTGGCCTTCCTATAGAAACATTATCTCTGACGAACAGATCAGCTTTATGCTGAAGGATATGTACTCGGAAGAAAGTTTAAAAGAACAGATAAATTCGGGTATTGAATTCATCCTGGCTGAAAGAGAGAATATACCGGTGGCATTTGCCGGATTTTCACTTGCAGAGCCGGGGATCTATAAACTTCATAAACTCTATGTTCTTCCTTCTGAACAAGGCAGCGGAACAGGCAAAAACCTGATCGGGTATATTTCAGATTTAGCAAGGGAGCGGGGTGTAAAGATCCTTGAGCTGAATGTAAACAGGGGTAATCCAGCATCAGAATTTTACAAAAAGGCTGGATTTGAGATCTACCGGACTGTAGATATCGCTTACCACAATTTTGTATTGAACGACTATGTGATGAGGAAAAACCTCTGATTCCCGACCAGATTAAGGCCTTCCGCTTAATTTTGGGATTCTTTTCGGTGTATCTGTTCCGGCCACAATGCTTCTTGCACTCAATGCAATCGCTTTAATTGTTGCGTGAATATTTGCCACCTCCAGCGTTTCAAATTCATCATTCACAGTATGATAGAACTTATCTGTATCAATCTGGTCAGTTGATATGGTATGCGCCGGAACTCCCAGAGCTGCCAGTGTAGCATTATCACTGCGGTAAAATAGATTCTGTGTTGGATATGGATCAGGATGAAACTTAAAATCGGTTCCGGCGAGATTTTTCTGAAGAATCTCTCCAAAATCAGACCGTTCATAGCCTGTAATAAAGGCCGCATTTTTTCCGAATTTGGACTCCTTACCAATCATTTCGATGTTGAACATCGCAACAACATCATCTGGATTTAAGAGTGAAGAGAAATGACGGGCACCGAATCCTCCAACCTCTTCTGCCGTGAAAGCAACGAATATTAAAGTCCGTTCATTGTTGTTCAGCTTCTTGTAGTATTTGGCGAGTGAAATTACAGCAGTAGTTCCGGATGCATCATCATCCGCACCGTTTGCGATAGCATCACCATCAACTTCCTTAACTATACCCAAATGATCATAATGGGCTGAAATTAAAACCAGTTCTTTTGCTTTAGATCTTCCCGGCAGCATTCCAGCTACGTTAAACAGGGGAAGTTCTTCAATCTTATTGCTAAAACTAACCTTATAGGCAGCTGCATCCGATTCACCAAGGATGAATACTGCAGCTGCCGTTTGATTTTGCTTTTCAACTATACGCCCGCGACTACTATTATCTTTGAGGCGTTTAAACATCTGAGCATGCTGATTATCAACCAGTACCAGAACCGGTGATTTCATCGCTGTTACTTCCCTGTATTTCTGAATGAACTGATCTCCGGAGGCAATAAGTATTACCTTGTTCCCTGAGCTTTGATCAAAACCTGAAGAAGGCAGATCTGAAATTAGCAATACATTTTGCTGGTCAATCGTTTTTCCGTTTACCGTTGCCAGAATTGTTTCAGGCTTAATCCTCACGACCATAAAATCCTGCCTGAAATCATTATCTCCATTAAGGGGTTTAAGACCAATCTGCTTAAATTCATTTTCTATAAACTTTGCAGCCTTGTCAATGCCAGGAGTAAAAGTACCCCTGCCTTCCATTTCATCAGAAGAAAGGGTTTTTATCAATCTGGCTACATCCGCCTCTTTAATGATCTGCTCAGGTTTCTGAACTGCACATGCCGTCAGAAATAAAATGGCAATAAAGCCTGATAGTTGTTTTTTCATATTCATTTATTCAGCATTGGCAGAAAAGGTCCATGCTTGATTATTGTTGATTTCTATTTAATTTTTGATGATAGCCAGTTATTTCTAAACTCGATTTGCTTCCGGCTGTTGTTAGTCATTTCTACAAGCTCTAGGGTTTCACTTTCTTTAAGGTTTACTGTTGAATTTTTCACCTGCCCTTTACTTTCAAATACAATTGGAATATTCTGTCCGGGCTTATATTTCTTTAGAATACTATTCAAATTAACTGAATCGGACAGTTTTTGGTCCCCAACTTTCAGAATATAATCTCCCTGCTCGATCCCAGCTTCGTAAGCTGCGGTTCCCTTCATGGTTGCGGAAGAAACCCGGTACTTGCCATCTGCAGGATTAACATTTATCATGAGGTTTCCGATACTTGCCATACCGGGATTAGCTTTTCGAAGTTCCAATCCGGCATTTGCCAAAAGCTTTACGTAATCATTCTTCTCTGTACCATGAATATAACTGCGGAAAAAATCTTCAGCAAAAGCCGCATTTGTCAAATTGGCGAGCACATTTTGCAGATCCGGGATAGTATAAGGAATTTCAGGCTTACCATGTCTTTTCCAGAGTGCCTGCATATAATCATCAAGTGTTAAATTGAATTCTGAACGCAGGCGCAGATCAAGTCCCATGGCAATAAATGCCCCGTAAGTATAATAAGAAGTGAAGGTATTTGCATAATTATTTCTGTCGACAGAAACACCGGCATCCACAAAAACCGCCCGGCGGCTCATTTGAGTTGCAGAGAAACTTGCGGCGCCTGGTGAATTGAGTACCCCATTCACAACACCTGACAATATGCTCTGATACTCTTTTTCAGTAAGAAAACCTGCCCTTTTTAATATCAGATTCCCATAATATTGAGTAAAACCCTCAGCGAACCATAGCTCACTGCTCATATTGGCATGAGAAAAATTGAATGGTTCCAAGGTCTTCGGACGAATCCTTTCAACATTCCATGCATGGAAGAACTCATGAGAAAATGTACCCAGTAGATCGACCTCATTCCCGGCGATTCCCACTTGTGTATCAGTGATAATGGTTGAATTTCTATGCTCCATTCCATCTCCTGCATTTCCGGTATTCACATCCTGTAAAAAAGTATAAACCCCATTGTCAAATTTTGGTAGTTCCCCAAAGACAGCCTTAGCTTCTTTAACCATACGCTCAACCATTTTTGCATAAGCAGATACAACATCCTTATTATCAGAGGTATGTGAACTAAGTCGAATGATCTGTTCGGAATTGTCAGTATTTCGATCTTTCCAGCTTATTAAATGATGATTTGAAAGTTCCACCGGACTATCCATAAAATAGTTTAGATCTGGTGCTGTAAAAGAATCCGTATTTTCTGTGGATTTTAACTGTGTTGCTACTTTCCAGTTATATCTGTTCAAATCATAGAACCTGATTTGGATAGGCCTGTCTTTCAATGCTGGAATCCACATGAAGGTTGCCGGCATATTCAGGTGGGCATGTGTTTCATCAATTGCCATGTATGTACCATCAACCCAATTTCCGAAAATTGTGTATGTTATTTTAACAGTTCCATCATGCTTTTCCACCTGATAAACATCTCCTTCAATCTGCCGTATTTCCAGAACACTTCCACTTCCATTGAATGCCTTAACGTCATAAACATTTTTACCGAATTCATGAGTTGCATATCTTCCGGGTGATGAGCGACTCATACGAAAGGTCAAAGCACCTGCCGGAACATCCGGAATCAGTAGTTCTACATCAGCTTCATGATGAACAGCATTTGGAAATGAAATTTTATATTGAACTGGTTTTTGGGCTGATAAAGTCAGTGTATGCAAAAATAACAGGAACAGAAGTATTGTCCGCATTGTATAATAATTGGTTGCTGTGAAGTTATAAAAAATACTATTGCAATAACAAGTCCTGAATATTATGTGAAGGACTATACTCCTGAATCAGTTTCAAAACCACTTTCTATTGCTTTCTTCTCCCGGCTTATCCCGGTGCTGACTCTGGTATCGTGAACACCATCGATAAGGGATATATCCAGATCTTTGGTTTTATCTGAATGATGGATGGCCGTATCATCAATATTTTGTAAAGCCACATCATAAGGGCCTTTATTGCTCATCAGTTTCACGAAGACCGGCAAACATTCAAAAAGGATAAACAGAAATGCAATAAATGAAATAGCAAGGTAATTATCCATATCGCGGCTACCGTCTTCTTTATAACTAAGCTGTCCCAAAGCCCTGTTCCTATCAGCAAAACCGGCAACATTAGCCAGACTATCGAGCTGTTTGCTGCTAAACATTCTTTGTTGTGTAAGCCCTTCAAGCTCTTTCCGCTTGGTAAAGAAGGTATCCATCGATGCAAGTTCTCTACGAAGAAGCTCTAGTCTTAATTCTTTTTGTACTACAATCGATTCCTTTTGTTTGGCATAGGTACCATAGCCGGTAATTCCGGATGTCTGATTCGTTTTATCCCCAAAAACTTCCTGGTTCAGAATGTATCTGGAACGGTTAATATCCTTTTCCAAAGAATCCTTCTCGGTTTTAAAATTCGATGTTTTCTGCAGTTCTTGTGCATATTTTAGGTCGAAAGTACGATTGAGAGTATCTATTCTGGCACGCTGCAGGTTCAGGTAACTTGTTTTTAACTGCTGCCGGATCTCTTTATCAAAGATTTTGAGCTCCAGAGGCCTGGAGATCACGATTCCAATCATTATTGCCAGTAGTATTCTGGGAGTAGCCTGTAATATCTGATGCCAGGTTGTCCCGCTTTTACTAATACTGGAAACTATATAGCGGTCCATATTGAAAATAGCAAGTCCCCAAATTATCCCGAAAAGGAAAGCAAAGGGCACTGCAGTTTCAGTTCCGGCAAAAACGAAGTACATGGCATATCCTCCGGAAAGCGAAGCGAACAGAGCCGTAAAAAATATAGTGGCGCCTATGCCAACGTATTTATTATGCTCGGTAGGATACTTCAGAAGGGTGTCTCTATGTGCTCCGGAACAGAACCAAAAGAAATCAGTTAGCTTCTTCATCACGTAATAAGACGTCCGGAAGATTAATTTGTTACAGAACTCCGGCTATTAAACAACCGATTAACCAAGATTGTATTATCATTAATATTTAAGAAAATCGTACCTTTACAGTATATATTAAAGCGATATGAAAGAAATCACAGTACAGGAGCTAAAGCAAAAAATCGACAATAATGAAGATTTTCAATTAATCGATGTTCGCGAGACTTTTGAATATGAGATGTCTAATCTGAATGGACTGAATATACCATTAGCGGGTGTTATTCTTGAGGCTTCAAAGATCAGTAAGGATAAACCTGTTATCATCCAATGCCGCAGCGGTGCAAGAAGTGCTGCAGCTTTGAATCAGCTTGAACAGCAATTGGGATACACTAACCTTTATAACCTAAAAGGTGGTATTCTGGCCTGGAAAGCAGAGTACGAGCCAGACATGCAGGTATATTAATTCAATATGCTAAAAAAAGTCTTATTAAACATTTTTCTCAATGTGGCTATCATTGTTCTGGTGATGTGCATTGCCTGGGCTGTAAAAAACTCATTCTATCTTTATGTATTTGCCGGAATACCACCGCTTGCCATGCTGATTTATCTTAAATTCAGACTGGTTAAGAGTGTCAGGAATCTGACCAGGAAAAATCAGAAATAAACCTGGAACAACTCAAGACTTGATCAGTCCCAATCCCGGGGCATCTGATAAAACCCATTTTCCATCTTTAAATTCAGGGTCCTTATAGGGATTATTGCTGGTTAAGAATGGTCCGTCGAGATCCGCCCAGTCGCATAAAGGGGCCAGGGCAGCAGCAGCAAGTGTACCACAGCTTGTCTCACTCATACAACCTATCATGGTTTTTAATCCCAGTTCTTTTGCTTTCATGATTATGCGATAACCTTCGTGCATACCCGCGCTTTTCATCAGCTTCATATTGATTCCATGGTAAACCCCTTTAGCTTTTTCGACATCCGCAAAACGTTGAACGGATTCATCGCCTACAATTGCCACCGGACTCCTTTCAGTGATCCAGGCATTTGAATCCGGGTCATCCTTGGCCATTGGCTGTTCAATCAATACCACACCCTGTTCATGCAGCCAAAAGACCATATCCAGCCCCTGCTGTCTGTCTGTCCAACCCTGATTGGCATCAACATATAATGGTTTATCAGTTGCAGAACGTATTGTATTGATCAGTTCCTTATCATTATCTCTTCCAAGTTTCACTTTAATGATATGGCAGTTTTCACCTTCCTTAATCTTTTGAAGCAAAACTTCAGGAGTATCAATTCCAAGAGTATATGAGGTTGGAGGCATTTTAGCCGGGTCAGTATTAAAATATTTATAACAGGCCTTTTGTTCAATCTTACCCCGCAGATCCTGCAAAGCAATATCAATTGCTGCTTTAATATTAGGATTTCCGGGAGCAATACCATCCAGGTAAGCAATCAGTTCATCAAAATTGAACGGGGCCTTAAGCCAGGAAAGATCAACTTTTGACATGAAAGCATTTGCAGTTTCAATACTCTCACCCATATAAGGCACCATTGATGCTTCTCCATAACCAGTATGGCCTTCATGACTTATCTCCATCAGCATGATTGGAGTAGAGGTACGTGAAAATTTTGCGATTGTGAAAGGATGCCTCAAATTGAGCTCAAAGGGGGTATAACTGATCTTCATGTTAATAAATTAAGAAAACGAAATAACAAAAATTTAAAGCATAAAGAGCTATTTCAGGGATAAAGATTTTTATAATTAAACCTGAAGAAAAGGATTAGTTAAATTATAGAATTGTAAATTTAAAAGGCCAACTAAACAAATATACACCGCGTACATGGAAAAAATAAAAATATCAAGCGCACAGTTCGAGAATAAAAGCGGCGAGAAAGCCTACAATTTATCAGTGATTGAAAAGCTGGCCAAAGAGGCTGCCCAATCGGGCTCAAAAGTAATTGCCTTTCACGAATGCTCAATTACCGGCTATACTTTTGCCAGGAACCTTTCAAAAGAACAAATGCTTGATCTTGCTGAACTCATTCCCAATGGGCCGAGCATAATTCGATTGACAGAAATTGCAGAAAAATATGATATTACAATTCTGGCCGGCCTTTTTGAGAAGGATAAAGAAGGTAACTTATTCAAAGCCTATGTATGTGTGGATAAAAGCGGGCTGGTGGCAAAACATAGAAAATTACATCCCTTTATCAATCCGCATTTAAGTCCCGGTAACAGCTATACCATATTTGACCTCCATGGATGGAAATGCGGTATTTTGATTTGTTATGATAATAATGTAATCGAAAATGTGAGGGCTACAGTATTGCTGGGTGCCAATATCATCTTTATGCCTCATGTAACCATGTGCACTCCCTCTACCCGGCCAGGTGCGGGTTTTGTGGATCCTAAATTATGGTTCAATCGCGAAAATGATCCAACCTCCCTTCGCCTTGAATTTGATGGCATGAAAGGCAGGGAATGGCTGATGAAATGGCTGCCTTCCAGAGCCTATGATAATGGAATCTATGCTGTTTTTTCAAACCCTATTGGTATGGACGATGATCAGCTTAAAAACGGATGTTCAATGATTATCGACCCGTTTGGGGATATTGTGGCTGAATGCCGGAGCTTTGAAGACTCTCTGGTCAGCACAACACTTATACCCGAAAAGCTTAAAAAAGCCGGGGGCTACCGATATACCAAAGCCAGAAGACCCGAGTTATACGGAAATATACTGGTACAGGAGCATCAAGCCGAACTAAATGTTGTCTGGCTTAATGCTGATAATGATAAATGACCTGATTTTATTGAATTAATCAGTTCTGAGGTGATGCCTGATGCTGCTGAAAACAAGATCCTCAATATATTCAACCACCAGTTGCTCGTTCTTACTCTCCCCAAAATCTGTCAGTGAGGGTAGGTTATGCATAAAAAATACCTGCAAATGTGCCATTTCAATAATTGTACTTGCAAGTGAACGGGGATGAGTGTAATCAGAATTATATTCCATTATAATTCCGGCAATTAAAGAGCAAAGATCTTTATATGGCTTGAATAACCTGTCTTTGTTATCCTCAGATACATGCTTTGTAAGGTATGCTTTTGAGCCTTCGGCAATGATTATCTGATGCAAAAGGCTTTCATTAACATACATTGTGCTGTCATCGTCAACAACATTGGCTGCAAGAAGCTGGATCAGCTTCTTCAATTTAATGGTAGGATCAGAAATATTATTAAGGTGAAAAGTAACCCTGAATTCCAGCCAGCTCCAGTACCATGCTGTCAGATAAATCAGTAAACGATGTTTATTTTCAAAATATCTGTAAATACCTGCTTCCGTAGAACCAATCTCTTCTGCAAGCTTCTTGAAAGTAAAGGATTCAAAACCATTTTCCTGTATCAGCTGAATACTGAACTGTATTATCTTTTTTCCAAGTTCTGTTTGTTCGGGATTACGAACAAACAGTTTTTCATTCATCTTTATTTGAAGCTGTAATTCCATCACTCTAATCTGTAAATCTTAAACACAAATTGCTCTCATTTATTTCTGCTTTGCAAAAATAGATAAAAGTTTTACAATTAAATGAAATAGTAATACTATCATTTAAAATATTGATGCTATCTTCGTATCGTTAAACTAAACCAAAGATTTAAAAAAATGGAATCAAGAAACATGTTTAAAGAAATAAAAAACGACCTGCCTGCCAGCATAGTCGTATTTTTTGTTGCAGTGCCTCTTTGTCTCGGAATCGCACTTGCATCAGGAGCGCCGCTCTTTTCTGGTATAATTGCAGGAATTGTAGGTGGAATAATTGTTGGAATTGTAAGCGGATCGCCTCTGGGGGTTAGCGGACCGGCCGCCGGACTGGCTGTAATTGTACTTACCTCGATAGCAGCACTGGGATCATGGCCTGCCTTTCTACTATCGGTGGTGATTGCAGGGGTAATTCAATTAGCCATGGGATTTGCAAAAGCAGGTTTCATTGCTTATTTCTTTCCGACTTCTGTTATCAAGGGAATGCTTACCGGTATTGGTTTACTAATCATTCTTAAACAAATCCCGCATGCTTTGGGATACGACAAAGATGCAGAAGGAGATGACGCATTTTTACAGGCAGATGGAGAGAATACTTTCTCTGCTATCAGCAAAGCTTTTGAACTGGTAACACCGGGAGCAGTGTTAATAGCTGTCATTTCTATTGCGATCCTGATTTTATGGGATACAGTGTTAACGAAAAAGCATAAGATCTTTCAATTGATACAGGGTCCAATTGTAGTAGTATTTCTTGGTATTGTGATGAACTACATGTTCCAAAATGGAATGCTGAACTTTACACTTGCTAGCGATCAGGTGGTACAACTTCCTGTAGCACAAAATCTTGCAGATTTCTTCACCCAATTTACAATGCCCGATTTCACACAACTCAGCAATCCGGAGGTTTACAAAATCGCCGTTGTATTAGCAATAGTAGCGAGCCTTGAAACTCTGCTTTGTGTTGAGGCTACCGATAAACTGGATCCTGATAAAAGGGTAACACCTACAAACAGGGAGCTAAAAGCTCAGGGAATAGGGAACATCGTGTCAGGATTAATTGGGGGATTACCTATTACACAAGTAATCGTACGCAGTTCTGCAAACATCTCTTTTGGAGGAAAGACAAAAATGTCGGCAATTCTTCATGGCGTTTTTCTCCTGATAAGTGCATTGACCATTGCGGGTTTATTAAATATGATTCCATTGGCAAGTCTCGCCGCTATATTAATCATGGTAGGATATAAGCTCGCTAAACCAGAACTATTCAAACAGATGTACCGCTTGGGCTGGGAACAATTCATACCATTCATGGCAACGATAATTGCAATTCTCTTAACCGATCTACTGATGGGAATTACAATAGGAATGCTATTTGGTATATTCTACACCTTAAAACACAGTTACCGGAATTCACATCATTTAAAAACAAGCTTGAATAAAGCGGATGGAATTCAGGTATATCATATGGAACTGGCAGAAGAGGTTTCCTTCTTTAATAAAGCAAGTGTTCTGAAAGCCCTGGATGAAATTCCTGAAAACTCAAAGGTGATTATTGATTGCACACGATCCAAATCAATAGCACACGATGTTATTGAGCTGATCATTAACTTTCGGACAAACGCAAAAACCAAAAATATACAAGTCGAAACAGTCAATTTTATAGAACCACAACTTACAAGCTAAAAAAATATGAAAACATTAACTAAAGAATTACAGCAAGCCATTTCGCCAGCTCAGGCATTGGAGCTATTGATAGAAGGTAATAAACGCTTTGTAAATAACCTCAAAGTAAACAGGAATCTATTACAGCAGGCCAATGAAACCTCAGATGGGCAACACCCGTTCGCAGTTATTTTGAGCTGCATCGATTCAAGGACATCGGCAGAACTGATTTTTGACCAGGGTCTTGGAGACGTATTCAGTGTTCGGATTGCAGGAAACATCCTGAATGAGGATATCCTTGGAAGCATGGAATTTGGATGTAAGGTAGCAGGATCGAAGATCATTGTAGTTTTGGGCCATACTAAATGTGGCGCGGTTAAAGGCGCCTGCGATCATGTTGAAATGGGTAACCTCACCTCACTATTAACTAAAATCAGGCCGGCGGTAGACGATGAAACCACAGTAATTTCTCAGAGAAATTCATCCAATGCAGAGTTTGTTGAAAAAGTTTCTGCAATCAATGTGAAACGGACTGTAAAAGCAATAATGGAAAGAAGTCCGATTCTCAAAGAAATGATTGAAGCCGGACAAATCGGCATTGTTGGTGGTACACACGATATAACTACCGGTGTTGTAGAGTTTTACAAGGACACACAGATCTTCAATTAATCCTTTATATATAGTTCGGGGTGATCCGGTAAATTTTACCGGATGCACCCCGAATATGTTTTACAACCAATCTAAGTTTCTAAAGATTCAATCCGATTACAATATTCTGAAATTAGCCGAATGAAAAAACTAATTTTTGCTTCCCTTTTAAGTCTGTTCACAATTGCATCTTTTGCTCAGAATACCAGAATAACTGACCCCAATACTATTGGCTGGCTAGCTTATACCGGAACAATCCGTCTAAATCAGAAATGGGGCCTGCATACTGAAGTTCAACTGCGTAGAGATCGACTGGCCAGTGATCCACAACAAAACCTATTCAGAGCAGGGGTCAATTATACCTTGAACAATAAAGTAGGTTTCAGGGTCGGTTATGCATTGGCCGAGACATATAATTACGGCGATATCCCTCTCAATAACCTTGGGAAACAGTTTACAGAACACCGGATTTACCAGATGGCTACATTAAATGATAAATCTGGAATATTTGAATTCAGCCACCGTTTCATGCTCGAGCAAAGGTGGATTGGGAGATACACAAATGCTTCATTAACAAAAGAGGATGATTTTGTGTATTGGAACAGAATGAGGTATATGTTCAGAACAAATATTCCGCTAAAAGGAAGAACTATTTCCGATAAAACCCCTTATCTGGCAGTCTATGATGAAATTCTGATCGGATTTGGCAAAAACGTCAATGAAAATATATTTGACCAAAACAGGCTGGCAATCCTCCTTGGTTACAGATTCTCGCCGAAAGCACGCATAGAAGTAGGTTACCTCAATCAGATAGCACAATTATCCAGAGAAGTTAACGGCAGGAATGTATTTCAGGATAATAAAGGAGTTCTTTTGAGTACGATTCTGAATTTTTAACTCCTATAATTTTAAAATCACCTGATTAATTACATGAGTATATAATCTAATAATGTCGCAATATTCCCGTAAATTAGTAATCAGCGATTGCTGATTAGTTCTTCAAGGGTTTATTATCTGGCATAATATGAAAAAGCTCAAATTATTTTTTTGCATTCTGATCTTTTCTGGTGTCGCCTGCAAGACACAAAAAAAACCCAAAACACCAAAAATTGATGTTCCAATTGCAATAAATATTCAGGCCGAAAGCAGCGCAAATACAAATTTTATCAACCTGAGTTATTATCGTTTTCAGTTGCTTAATGCAATAGAACAATTTCAGAGTGTAAATTTTGTACTTGTGGAAGCCGATGAAAATCCGGAGTTAGTACTCAATATTGACATTGAAAACTTTATGCTCTGGCCAAAAGATGAGCGGGTTTCAAGAAGGAGGGTAAGCCGAAACATTGTAGCTGGTACAGATTCGAACGGAAAACCTGTTTATCAGACAGTTACAGCACTAGTAGATATTGTTCAGATCCAGCAAAGAACAAATGCACGGTTTAAAACATCTTTATCGATTAAGGCAGAACCGCCTGTAAAATTTCAAAAGACATTTCTTGCCAACTATAATTATGTGAATACCTATGTTGATAATATACAAGGAGATATGCGGGCTCTAGACCCTTCCTTGAGTATGTCGAGAGGAATGGGATTTGATCTTACAGAAGACGAGTATATTCTGATTTTATCAAAACAGGAAATGATACGCCGTGTATCCGATGAAATCCGAAAATTTTACGATTCAAAAACTAAAGTCAAAAAATAAACTAAGGGGGTTTACTACCTTTGCCGGGCATGGCGATTCAATTGTACAAACCTTTCGAACGATTAAATTTCAGTAAACAATTCTGCTTCCTGAGTGGCAAAAAACTTCAGTCGGCCGAAGAGGAAATCACTGTATTTCCACTCTGGCTCATGCAGGAATACGATCTTCAGGATAAGCCATTCAAACTTCTCGATGAAAGTATGTCGACTTACAGCGACATGAAACTACCCTGCTCAGGGAAAATTTATGAGCAGGAAATAGAGCCCCTGGAAGAAGAAATAAGAACTGCATTTTTATCAGGATATGATTCTGTAAAACAAGTACCTGAATTAACACTATTTCAATGGATTGCTAAAATGGTTTATGGTATCCTTTTCAATGAAATCCGCATTGGGATGATGCAGCAGAAAGCTAAAAATGAAGAGTTTATCCTCTCTCAATCCCTTATCCATAAATTCAGCAACCTTCATCTCATGCTTCAGTTAGTAAATCAGCCTGTAATTTTTGAAGGTAATAGTCCCTGGAGCATACGAGTGTTTAGGCTTGAGAGCAGTAAGGATCTGTTCAACTATCGTGATGAGATTAATACACTCACCTTCTCTTTAGCAATGAAGGATTTTGGAATCATTGCATGTCTTCAGGATAATGGTACGAATGCGATTTATCACAAGGAAATTCTTTCAAAACTATCCGGTAAATCAGTACATCCTGCACAATTGGAGGAAGTTTTTGCACGGTTTTTCTATTCTAATTACCTCTTCAACCGTTTACCAGAATACACTATCATGCCAACCGCAGATGCGATTTATATTGAGGCAATGCCCTTGCGGGGAATGAGCAATAAGCCACTTTTTGATTTCTGGCAAAATAAAACCTACGCTCAGGTATTGGAAAATTTCTGGAAGCCATGGGGTATCCTCTTATTCGAAATTCTGAAAGATCCCGAGAATCCTCTTAGCTATCTGCTAGATAAAAACAAGGAGTTTATTCCAGCCGAATGTGTTGATTTGCCTTCATAAAACCCTGTATATCAATTTAATATTGAGACAGATAGGTTTTTGGGAATCATCCTCCGGTTAACTGATTAACAAAATAGCCTGCAATGTCCGGGTAATAAATAATTGTGAACAGGACTCCGGTAAGTGCACCGTAGAAGTGAGCATCATGATTAATTGCATCTCTTGAATTACGGGAAGCATATATACAATAACCTAGAAACAGAAATCCGTACAAAACCGCAGGAATTGGTATTGGAATTGGGAAGATCATCATTTTATTCATCGGATAAAATAAAATATAGCTGAATACTACCGCACAAACAGCACCGGAGGCCCCAAGACTGTTAAACCAGAAATGCTCCTTATGCTTAAAAATAGAAGTGATATCACTTAAAATAATGCTTACAATGTATAATAATCCAAACTGAAAATGACCCCAGCTACTCAGTGAAACAAAGGTTTTTTCAAGAGTGAAAGCGAAGAAATAATAGGATAACATATTCACCAGCAGGTGTGGCCAGTCTTTATGAATAAGTCCGCTGGTAATCATGCTATACAGACGGCGCCCGCGACTTACACTGTAAGGGTGAAGCATAAATTTTCCATAAACCTCCGCATTCGAAAAGGCATAAATACTGGTAACAATCGTGAAAATAAAAATGATCGTGGCAACAGGGGTATCGTTAATATAACTCTCCATCAATTTAATTCAATTTTAGCAGGACTGATTAAACGACCTACCGGGTATCTCATATATGTTTTTTCGTAATGTTTTGAATTCCTGTACACCCAATCAAGTTGTGCTGATGGGCTTTGCAGCAATGCGGGATTTTGTTTCTTCTCTTCATCAAGCCGGGCTAACAATGCAAGATCCTGTTTTATCAGCCGGGCTGCTTCGTCCTCAAAAACATAATCAGAGAAATGTTCTTTCTGACCCAGCACTGAATCAAAAAAATTCCAGGCAAAGAACGAATCTACACCTTGAGGTTCAAGGGTTTCGACAATATATCTGTTCTTTACCTGTTCAGTATAAACGATATAATCGCCTTCATAATATTTCACTCTTTGATTTTCAGTCCTGATTTTGACCTGAGAATGGAGATAATGCCCCTCAAAGGGTTTACCAGGAGTCTTATAATCTTCAATATAATACATTTCCGATTCGATCTCCGTATCCGCGGCAAAGCGTTTCATCTGAACACCATTCAGTAGCATCAGATCAATAACCTTTTGCCAGGATTGCGGAATAATATAAGCAAGCGGTTTTTTTACTAATTCTGAAGGTAAATAATGATCAAAAACGCGGATATCTTTTTCATAAGGCTTATTCCGATCATAAAATAACCTTGGCAATCCACTTACTTCACTGGTTTTATATTTGGCCTCGTAGCCCTTGAATCTGAACAGGGAAAAACTTTTATCATCCAGTGTCCATTGCAGGGGAAATAAAACCTGTGCCATGACATCCGCATCAGCTTTCTGCTTATTTTTGGCGATCAGATCTGTATCTCGTTCAACAATTTCAATCACATGCTCCATAAACTTATAGGTTCCATCAACCCGCTGGTGATATGGCTTAAGCATATGCGTTTCCGGCATAAAACCAATGGCATTATGTAAAGCAGCATATCCGGTTGAATATCGTGCTGTCTCTAAAAAACCCGTAATTCCTGAATCAGGGGTCTCCTCAATGCTATTTACATAAGGAGTCATTTCGAAGTTCGAGGCCTTCATTTTTTTGTACAGATCAGGCAGCATGCGACCGCTTAAATATTCAGAAAGTACTGGATTAAGCTTATCTTTCTGAGGAGCGATAAGCGTCATTATGTACTGATAGTCAGCTCCATTACTTGTATGATTATCAATAAATACTTCCGGTTGCCAGGTATTGAAAATCGTTTGAAAGACCCTTGAATTTTTGGAATCTCCTTTTATAAAATCTCTATTAAGATCAAGATTCTGATAGTTTCCTCTAAAACCATAGGACTCGGGGCCATTCTGATTTACTCTGGAAAGTCCTCTGTTCAGCATTCCATCAATATTGTAGACGGGGATGATACAGATCACCACATTTTTAGGGATAGAGTTCTTTTCCAGCAGATCACGAACAAGTATCATGCTGGCATCTATCCCTTCAGGTTCACCCGGATGAATACCATTATTAATCAATAGAATTCTTTTATTTTGCTTTCTGATTTCGATGGGATCAAAGATTTTATCCCCGGAAAGAACAATCAGGTTTATTGGTTTTCCGATATCGCTTTGCCCGCAATCGAAAATCCGCATCTGCTCATGTTTTTTATCCAGAACCTGATAATAATCAATCAGTTCCTGATAGGTCGCAGTTAATCCTTTGTTTTTTTCAAAAGGACTCATCTGTGCATTTGCCATAAGAAAACCATTAATTAAGATCAATAAAAGACTAAACCTTCTAATCATACCTGATTGACAAATATAAGATCAATGCCCAAGCTTATCGATAAGATCGGCAAGATTCCTGTCCTTTTCTGTAATTTTATTACCGGCATCATGAGAGCTCAGCATAATAATTACCTTATTATATGAATTGGACCAATCCGGATGATGACCTGATTTTTCGGCGATAAGGGCAACCTTATTCATAAATGCCCAGGCAGAAATAAAATCCTTGAATTTGAATTCCTTTTTAAGGTATTCTTCCCCCTTTTCAATATCCCTAACTTCTATCCATTCCATAATAAAATCTTAAAATCGCTTGTTTTTGGGCAGGCTTTTTAATATGAGGTCGTAAGAATGATCGATCATTTCCTTTAACTGAATATCACTTAATCGCCCATTCATAAATACAGTATTCCAGTGGGTCTTATTCATATGATAACCCGGCTGTACTTCCTCGTACTCTTCCCGAAGTGATACTGCTCTTTCCGGATCACATTTCACATTGAAACGATCCGGATTATCAAGTCCGCAAAGCAAAAAGATCTTATCTGCCAGTTTGAACACCAGCGTGTCTTCACCGAAAGGAAAAGTTTCAGTAACTCCTGGCTTTAAAAGGCAATAATCTCTTAAACTTTCAATGTTCATTTTCGGGGCGACAAGTCTTGAACACTCTCAGGACTAATCATTTTAACAATACGGTTGGTAATGATTAATTTCGCAGAGCCAATTATAAAATTAAGCAAAAATGACCTTAAGCGAAAATATAAGCTATACTGTTACAGAACGATTTTTAAGATATACTGCAATTGATACCCAATCCGACCCGGCTTCTAACAGCTTTCCTTCTACCGAAAAACAAAAAAATCTTGGTTCTTTATTAGTCAGTGAATTACTCGAAATGGGCTTGAAAGATGCTCATTTAGACCAGTATGGGTATGTTTATGCAAGTATTCCGGGAAATACCGATAAAAAAGTGCCTCTTATTTGTTTCTGCTCCCACATGGATACTTCTCCCGATTGCAGCGGAGAGAATGTGAAAGCTATTATTCATAAAAATTATAAGGGACAGGATATAATTCTTCCTGATGATCCTAATCAAATTTTACGAATGAAGGATCACCCTGACCTGAAAGATCAGATTGGTAATGACATCATAACTGCAAGCGGAACTACATTATTAGGTGCCGATAATAAAGCTGGAATAGCCGAAATTATGGATGCGGCAAATTTCCTGATCAAGCACCCTGAATATAAACATGGTGAAATCAAAATTCTCTTCACTCCTGATGAAGAAATTGGAAGAGGAGTTGACAAAGTAGATCTCAAAAAACTTGGTGCCGATTTTGCTTATACTATCGATGGTGAAACTGCTGGCTCCATTGAGAATGAAACCTTCTCAGCAGATGGTGTAAAGATAATTATTCAGGGTGTAAGTGCTCATCCCGGCTTTGCCAAAAACAAAATGGAAAGTGCCATAAAAATAGCTTCAGAAATTATTTCGGCCTTACCAAAGGAATATCTTTCACCGGAGAGCAGCTCAGGTAAAGATGGTTTCATACACCCTGTTTCTATAAATGGTTCGGTAGAACAGGCAAGCATTGAATTCATAATCCGTGATTTTAAAACGGAATTATTAAAAAACCATGAGCAGGTTCTGGAACAAATTGTGCAAAAAGTTATGAAGGCTTATCCCGGTTCTGGATATGAGTTTATTTTGGAGGAGCAATACCGGAACATGAAATCGGTTCTTGACCAATATCCGCAAATTGTTCAGGCAGGAATAGAAGCTATTGAACGAAGCGGGTTAACTGCCAGATTACAGAGCATCAGAGGAGGAACAGACGGTTCCAGGCTCTCATTCATGGGTTTACCTTGCCCCAATATATTTGCCGGAGAGCATGCCTTTCATGGAAAACAGGAGTGGGTATCTGTTCAGGATATGCAAAAAGCTGTTCAAACTATTATCAATCTGGCATTCGTCTGGGAGGAGAAGTGTTAAAACCAAACCTTCTAACAATTAAGAACTTAACACAAATTAACCTGGCGGCTAACCTCGCTATTGTATCATTGCAGATTCAGAATGTTGCAGGGATCGTATATAGTAACTATTGTAATGAAATCATTACGAAGTCCATTAAACCTTTATCACACACTTAGTCTAAAAATCGTATGAAGACAAAAATCAAAAACATTTTTTTTCTCTCATTATCCATATTTCTGTTTGGTTATTTGCCTGCGTATTCGCAAAAAAAAGCAGAGCTGATAATATCACTATGGGCTGATAAACCAATTCTAATTGACGGCCAGCTAAATGACTGGAATGATAGTCTTAGTCTCTATAACGATGCCACAAAACTTTATTATAACCTCTCCAATGATGATGAAAACATCTACCTGGCAATAAAAAATGGGGCACCGGAAAGTTTAACCAGGATTTTGGCAAGAGGAATAAGTTTCTCAGCCAACATTGAAAATAAGAAAATTCCGGCAATGGTGACTTTTCCGCTTCTAGACCGCACTCCAGGGAAAAAGCTAAATGAAACAGAACCGCCTGAGCCTGAAGAGATTCAAAGAAGAATTCTTGAAAGAATCAAAGAGATTAGGGTGGATGGATTCAAAGAAATTATTGATGGGGGTATTTCACTTTACAATACCTATGGCATAAAAGCCGCTGCTGCATTTGATTCAAAAAATAATCTGATTCAGGAAATAGCGATACCAATCCGACTACTGGGTATCGAGCCGGGGAGAACTGAACCAATAACATATGGTATCAGGATCAATGGATTTCAGGGACCAGCGGCTGTGCAGCAAAGGGATATGAATGCCTTTGATGATATGTATGGCGGCAGATATGGTGGCAGATATAATGGAAGATATGGGAGAAACTATGGTGGGATGTATGGAGGGATGCCTTCCAGAAATTACCCTCCAGCCAGAATATCCACATCAACAGAGTTTTTTATAAAGAGTTCATTGGCAGTAAAGCAATAAACATAGCTCCGGATAAGAAAATCAGGGCTTTAGAACAATTATAAACCAAATAATAACAAACATGAAAAAACTGGTACCCTTAATTTTCGGCTTATTTATTAGCTACAGTGCTTCTGCACAAACAAGTCGTGATATAAGTGGAGTGGTACAGGATTCCACGGGTACCAGTATCATCGCTGCTACAGTGAAATACATTGCCGGCAAAGACACTTTATTTACAAGGACTGATGCTGATGGAAACTTTATTTTCAAAGGTGTTAAATCTTCAACTTTCCTTTTAACTGTATCGAGTTTAGGCTACAGGCCCTTAAATAAACGGTTTTTATACAAAGACGGCGACACAGCCATCAAATTAGACCCAATCAGCCTGAAAGCTGAGAGCAGGGTGCTTTCAGAAATTGTAATTTCAGGTACTCCTTCAGTTACAATAAAAGAGGATACAATTATTTACAGGGCATCTGATTACCCTCTCCGTGAAAATGCACTTGCTGAAGATCTTCTGAAGAGATTGCCTGGCGTTGAGGTGGATAAAGATGGTAATGTGACTGCTCAGGGCAAAGCGATTACAAGGGTAAGGGTAAATGGAAAAGATTTTTTTGGTGGCGATGTTAAAACAGCCACCCAGCAACTTCCTGCAGATATCCTTGAATCTGCGCAAATCATTGACGATTATGGTGATCAGGCAAACCTGACCGGAATTAGAAATGGAGATCCTGAAAAGATTCTGAACTTTACAATCAGAGCAGATAAAAACAAAGGCTATTTTGCCAGAGGTACAGTTGGAGGCGGTGATAAAGAACGCTATCAGGCTTCATTGACAGCTAATACCTATAATAATTCTGAACAGTTTTCTTTTATTGGGAATCTGAACAACACCAATAGCTCGGTATTCAATTTCGGTGGTGGCGGCGGATTTGGAGGAGGTGGCGGTGGTGCCCGGGTACAAAATGTTGGTGGTGGCGGCGGTGGTGGTATGCGCTTTCAGGGCGGTGGTGGTTTTCAAGGTGGAAACAACAGTGATGGACTCACTTCAGTTGGATCGATCGGATTAAATTATCGCAAGGATTATGGTAAAAAAGTAAGTTCTTACGGTAATTACAGTTTTTCGAATCGTGATAACGACGTAATTAGTGATCAGTTGCAGCAAAACAATTTCCAGAATTCACTGATATCAACTAATCAGAATTCATTAAAAAATCTGATCAACAATAATCATCGCTTTGGCTGGAATCTTGAATACCGTCCGGACACTGTAAACTATATAAAATTCAGCCCTTCGTTCAGCTATGGATCATCACTGGATAACGGAAATATAAGTTATTTACAATATGATAACGCTCGATTAAGTTCTGATGGTACTACACTCAATAATACAGATTCCAAAAATCCCAATTTCGGAGCAACCCTCTTATTGAACCATCGTCTTAAAAAAAGAGGAAGAAATCTATCCTTGTTCACTTCAGCAAATAACGCCAAAACCAAACAGGAAGATGATCAGCTGACTCAATATATAAACTATATTGTTGGTGGTGGAAATACCAATGTTTACAGAAATCAGGAATTGTATGATAATAATAGGAACTCTAACATTAGTACCAATATTTCTTATAATGAGCCACTTAGCTTAAAGTCAAATCTGGAGTTTAATTATAATCATAGTACTACAACATATAGAAATGAACGGGAAACCTATGACATTAGCCCGAGCGGATTATCAAACTATAACATAAGTCTGAGCAACGATTTCAAATATTCATTCAGTACTAACCGGTTTGGAGTGAATTACAGATTTAATGAGAAAAAATATAACTATTCTTTTGGATTAAGTGCTCAGCCTAGTGTTCTGGAGGGTAGATCCGTGGTTAATGGTGTTACTACCCCTAACAGGAATACAGGATTTAACATTATCCCATCTGCTCGTTACTCTTATAATTTCTCAAGAACAAGAGCTGTAAATGCATTTTACTTTGGCCGGGCAAATGAACCAACCTATATTCAGTTACAGCCAACACCGGATATTTCTAACCCGCAGTACCCTGTGTATGGAAATCCAAATCTTGGAGCTGAATTCAGTCATATAATGGTATTCAGGTATAATAACTTTAATTTCAATTCAGGGGACGTATTGTTCTTTAACCTATCTGGTAACTATACCGAAAATAAGATAGTTTCAAATATTATCCGCTCTATGGATCCGGCTGTTGGTCTGGTTCAGGAAACCCGTTACCTCAACACAGATGGTTATTATACTGCAAATGCATTCTATAATTTCTCCAAACCTTTTCAGGAAAAGAAATATGTGTTCTCATTCAATGGATCAGCCAACTACATCAATAACATTTCCTACACCGATAATGTAAAGAATACCGGTAAGAACTGGATCTTTTCGCAGGGTCTGAACATGCAAATCAATCCTAATAAGAATCTGGAATTCAATCCGGGATTGAGATACAGCTTAAATACCAATACGAATGATGCCATTACTAACAATAATACAAAGGTTTCAACTTATTCATTAAACTTTAACAGCAGGGTGTTCTTCCTTAAGACCTGGCTTATCGGTTCTGATCTGAGTAAATCATTTAATAATGGATACAGCAGTTCATTAGCCGTTAATCCATTTATTATTAACACTTACCTTGAAAAACAATTCTTTAAAGACAAACGCGCTTCCTTAAGATTCCAGGGATATGACCTGCTAAATGAAAATACCAGTGTATCACGTTCTGTTACCGGAAACGTGATCACTGATAGCCAAAGTAATCGCTTATCACGATATTGCATGTTAAGCTTTACCATGAGATTGCAAAAATTCAGCGGAAAACAACCAGAGCAACAGCAAAGGGGGCCAGGTATGAGACCTGGAGGCGGAGGTCCCTGGATGAGGCCTGGAGGCGGTGGCCCGGGAAACTTTTAAGATTTCAACAAACCCTTTAAAAGCTACTCCTCAAAGGGTAGCTTTTTTATTTATAAACTTTTTATAATTCAGGAATTTCTATCTTAGAAATAGCAAACATTCTAATATGGAAAGAAGAAAATTTATTTCAAGGGGATTGGCAGCAGGTGCAATAATACCTGCAACGTATGCTACCCTACTGGGTTCAGAAGCAAAGGCAGCTGAGAGCGCCCCTAAAACTGAAGCCGAAGCCAATAAAATGGCAGAAGATGATGGCATAATTATCGAGAGAAGTGTATCCGGAAGACCCCATGAGGGAAAAGTTCTGGCAGTAATCCAACCTCATGTTGACGACTCTACTTTATTTGCAGGTGGCACCATCGCAAAGCTGATTAGCGAAGGTTATACCGGTTATCTGATCAGAACCACAAATGATGATGCAGCGGGTGGTGGAACTGATGGTGACAGGGTTCTGAATAATGAAAGGGATAATGATAAAGTGGCCAAAGTCCTGGGACTTAAAAAAGTATATAATCTTGGATACCGTAACCATCGTATGGATGAATATAATACCCAGGAAATAAAGGGAAGACTAATATTCCTGTTCAGACTTCTGAAAGTAGATACCATTTTCAGTTATGATCCATGGGGACATTACGAAGAAAATCCGGATCATTATGTAACTGCCCAGGCGGTTGAAGCAGCCAGGTGGATGTCGGGCAGCGTAGATTATCCCGAACAACTGGATACGGTAAAACCTTACAGTGTAAATGAGCGCTACTATTTCGCGAGGGGTCCCCAATTGGTAAACCGGATCGTTGACATATCGAAACATATTGATAAAAAGATTGAAAGCAACGTGGTAATCACTACTCAGGGCCCTGGAGGTAATAATGGATCAAGAATCAGAAAGAGATTGGCAGAACAGGGTAAAAAATTGCCAATACTTGGCGATACCGATGAATCGGCAGACTTTAACTATGTGAAGCATTTTGTGCTTGATAAAGACTCCTTAACTCAAAGAGGTACTCCATCAGACCGGGAAGTAGGTAAGAAGTACGGACTGGAATGGGCTGAAGCCTACCATTACATTGGTAATCCGGTTTCAGTTTTACCCGATTATATTGCGAAAAACGCTGTTCCCAAATAAACAAGAGCAGTAGTAATTAAAAGCCCTGAAAGTTTTAATCATCAGGGCATTTTTTCTATTTAAACTGTGTTCGATATAAAATCTTGAGGGACTAATTAGATTGATTTTCATTTGTTTTATAAAGCAAGGGCAGTGATTCTTCGGTCGCGAATTCCCGTGTTCTGCACTTGCCAGCGCACGCGTGTCGCGTGTGATTCTTTATTAATTTCTGGAACGTGCGGCACACACGCGACAGCAGATGGCCATATTGCCTGGCTGTCCGTTCCTATGAAAAACAGCCCCGGGTAAAATAAACCTTGCCGGAGGAGGTAGCTTCCGGCTATTCGTAATTTGAAATAGAACACAATTTCATGCCGGAACTACCCCCGGAGGAAAGGGCTGAACTGGCCTATAGCACACTTGCATTGGTTTCCAAAATCAAATCAGTGTGGCTCCAGAACCTTATCTGACCAATTCTAACCTTGTTTATTGCTCTTCCTTATATCGAACTCAGTTTATTTAATTCTTCTTGGCTTTCTTCATTGGATTATCTCCGCTTGAAACACCTCTTACACCCGGGTTACCTTTAAAAAGCTCAAATCTGCTTGGCAGGAATGTTCTGGGCAAATAATTATTTTCTTCATCAATATCTGCAGTCTCACGCAAGGGATCAAGTACAATGCTCTTAACTTCCTTATTTTTAGCAAATACTTTTGAAACCTCTGATTCATTTAACCTCCATATTTCGGCCGGGATTCTTTCAATTTCTGAACTCCCATCAGTAAAGTTAAACTGAAGGATCAAGGGCATCACCTGACCTCCAATATTTCTAAATCTGAGTTCATAAAAATTTAGATTGCTGTTTAGTAATTCCTTTTCCTTAGGGCTTAATCTTGCTACAAAATCTGAATATGACTTTTCATCATCGGGAGTGACACTGAATGGATTATAAGAGTTATAAAAATCGCGGGTCGAAGGATCTGACTCAACCACTGTACTTGGATTATCTTTAAGATTATTATTTTTACTTACATAACTCTCCTCTCTTTCAAAATCCTTCTTAGCCTCAGATTTTTTTTCTGCCGGACTCCGATTATCAAGTTTAAACCAGCTTACTGATTCTAATGAAATATCAACCGGTTCTGTTTTAAAGAACCAGCCTCGCCAAAACCAGTCAAGATCTACTGCTGATGCATCTTCCATTGTTCTGAAAAAATCATCGGGTGTAGGATGCTTGAACATCCAGCGCTTAGCGTATTGCTTGAATGCAAAATCAAATAAGTCCCTTCCCATAACTGTTTCCCTCAGAATATTTAATGCGGTTGCCGGTTTTGCATAAGCATTTGGGCCAAATTGAATAATATTTTCAGAATTGGTCATAATTGGCTCAAGAAGATGTTTCTCGCTTCTCATATAAGGCACTATTTTATGAGCAGGGCCTCTTCTTGAGGGATAGTTTCTATCCCATTCCTGTTCAGCCATAAACTGCATGAAGGTATTTAGGCCCTCATCCATCCAGGTCCATTGACGTTCGTCAGAGTTGACAATCATTGGGAAGAAATTATGCCCGACTTCATGTATAATCACAGAAATCATTCCGTACTTAACCGCATCAGAATAGGTCCCATCAGCATCCGGACGGCCATAATTGAAGCAAATCATTGGGTACTCCATCCCATTGGAAGCTTCCACAGAAATAGCAACCGGATACGGATAATCAAAAGTTTTTGCACCGTATGATTTAATGGTATGTGCAACAACTTTAGTGGAGTACTGTTCCCATAGCGGATTTCCCTCCTTGCCATAATATGACATGGCCATCACATCCCTGTTCTGCTGCTTTACAGCCATAGCATCCCAAATAAACTTTCGTGAAGAGGTCCAGGCAAAATCCCGGACATTTTCTGCATGATAGATCCAGCTCTTTTTATCTTTTGATCTGCCTTTTTCCAGCTTTTCAGCTTCCGACTGCGTACGTATTATTACCGGTTTATCATAACTTTTCTTTGCTTCTTCCCATCTTTGCAACTCAGTTTGACTCAAAACCGACTTAGGATTTTGCAGCACTCCGGTAGCTCCAACCATATGATCAGCAGGAACCGTAATTTTAACCTTGTAATCACCAAAAGTTAGTGCAAACTCACCCTTACCCATGAATTGCTTATTTTGCCAACCCTGAAAATCAGAGTAAACAGCCATTCTTGGGAACCATTCAGCCATAGTATACAGGTAATTTCCATCTTTTTCAAAATATTCATATCCCGGCCGGCCACCTATAAAACTGATCCTGTCATGAATATTGAAAGTCCAGTCAATTGTAAACTCCATTTTCGCTCCAGGTTTAAGAGGCTCAGGAAGGTTTACCCTCATCATTGTTTTATTAATCGTTACAGGAATATCCCGGCCTGATATATCTTTAACTGAGATTATCTTGTAACCAAGATCCTGATTATGCCATAAAATTCCCTGAAGCTGTGTCATTGACATATTCTGAGAGATTTTACTTTCAGCAACTTTGGGTGTATTTGAATCCTTAGCTCTTTCATTCTGATCAAGCTGAATCCATAAATAGGACAGCGGATCCGGAGAATAATTATGATAAGTAACCTTTTGCCAACCTGTTATTGATTGATTCTCGTCATTCAGTTCAACTTCGATTTCATGATCTGCTTTTTGCTGCCAGTACATATGACCCGGTGCCCCTGATGCCGTTCTATAAACATTGGGAGATCGAAGAGTACCACCTAATTGTTCAAATCGTTCAGCATGGTTTTGCTCTTTCTGCTGAGCAATGCCTTGAAGTCCGCAAAGCAATAAAATTGCTAATGCAATTGATATTTGTTTCATTTATGATAAAGGGTTAATAGAATTGGTATTAAATTCAGGGACCCTGAAATAATATACCTGCTAAGATAACTAGTTGCTTAATATTTAAAGAAAATACTCACCAAAACTTTGAATCAATCATCATCATAATTGCCATTCCAAGAATTATCGCAGAAACTATAATAGTCCATTGCTTTTGATTCAATTGGAAGATCTTCAAGGGAATCAATGAAAAAAGAAGGAAAAACAATACAATCAGTAACTGCCCGGCCTCAAGTCCGATATTAAATGCAAAAAGTGGATTCAATAAAGATACCTCCTTGCCTAGCAGAGCCTTAAGGTAATTTGAAAAGCCAAGGCCATGGATCAGACCAAAAAAAATTGCAAAAAAATAATTGATTTGTATTCCTTTAGAAGCTTTAGGATAGAGAATGTTTCCGGCGGCTGTAATGCATATAGTTACAGGTATTAAAAATTCAATCAGGCTCGAATCGATATTTAGCAGTTGAAAGGTTGCAAGTCCCAAAGTTACCGAATGTCCGATAGTAAACGCTGTAACTAAGATGATAATGCGTTTCCAATCTGAAATAGAATATAAACTGCATAGTACTACAACAAACAGAATATGGTCAAACCCTGCAAGATCAAGAATATGATTTAATCCAAGCCGGAAATAAAGTTCAAACTGTCCCATAAAAGCAGATTGTTAAATAATAACTGGGCCTATTCAGAATATCCATAATTTGCAGCAAATATCAGGCATTATGTTTTACAATTATATATTTTCGTTATTTCTGCTCCTTCAAAGCTTATTTCATCCATTCTATATAAGTCTCACAGAAATTAAATACAATGCAAAGGCAAGCAGTCTGGAGATCTCACAAAAAATTTTCTGGGATGATCTTGAATCAGAACTGACCGACTTATATGGCAGCAAAATTGATTTTTTAAAACCAAAAGACAAGGCAGATCTGGACAGAAAACTCAAACAATATATCCTGCAGAACAACACAATTTCAGTGAATGGAAAAAAAGCAGAATTAAACTATCTTGGCTATGAGATTGAAGAAGATGCCGCATGGTTTTATCTTGAGGCAAAACAAATTCCCAGACCTCAAAAAGTTGAAGTCAGAAACAGTATTCTTCACAAGCATTTTGACAGTCAGCAAAACATTATCAATTTTTATCTGGATAAAAACCCCAAAAGTCTGATTCTTATTAAGGGAAAAGACAACGGAATATTGACATTTTAAAAGTCCATTTGAACAGCACATAGGCCTTGAATGAGACAAATCCAGCAAAATGTTGGGAAAAACGCTATACCTGAATAACCAAGATTCTCTCCATCTAAATAATCCACGATTAAAATATTTAATCGTGGATTATTTATTTTAACTCTTTTTTAATAAAAAAATCATTCTTTTGATGCCTCCTTCTTTTTCTTGATCTGGAACATTCTGGATAAATTAAATCCAAACCTGATTTCGGTTTTGTCCCAGCTTCCGGTAGTTTCAGTTAGAAATGCTCTTTCATTCATCCCTGTTGAATTTGAAAAATGAAGCTGAAAAACGTGACCACCGGTTTCAATATCGACGCCAATTGATAGCGGATTATTATAGAGCTCCATATCAACTCCATATAACAGATAGGAGTAATCCCATGTTAATGCCATCCTTTTTGACACCTTATAGCGGCCACCAATACCAGCTGCAAAAACATCATTAGGCATGCTTGAGCTCGCCACCAGATTCTGATGTACCATCGTAGGACTCAGTTGGAGGCTAAATTTATCACTGAACTTTCTGCCAATGATTACCTGAGTATAGTAAGCCATTCTGGAGGTAAAATAATTCTGCCTTGCAGGATCAGACCATGGCAAAGTATTCAATGTGGTACCCCCGGAAATTGCTATAGTTACAGGGAAACTGTTCGCACCTGTCGATTGCCTGATCGGTGCATATTTGATAAAACCATCTACTTCCTTTTTATAGGTGCTTCTTCCTATTCCCACCATCAGATTATCCCTCAGGCCAAAATCAAGGGCCATTCTCATGCTTGCCTGATCCAGGCCAAAAAAATTACTCATGCCTTCGCTGATCTGGCCAAAGCGGTGTAGAATAATAAAGTCCATCGTTCCCGGAGACAGGAATTCCATCGACTGGGAATTAATAACCCGGGTAGCCTTGAATGCATTTTTTACAATCTCTTTCTCAGGCTTATCCTCTGCTATTAGTTTTAACAAATCTTCTTCCTGAGCACTCACTTTACTCCAGACAAGCAAAAGCAGTGTCAGCACTATTAATGTATTGCCAATTCTTTTCATATAAATATTGTTTATTTATTCCCGTATATGTGGAATTGATTAATTACCAAGTACCTGCAGACTGCAATCCACTTTTATACTTGCTGATTTTGCAACCTTATCCGATACCAAACGGGGAACCTCAATTCCATAATCGTTCAGAAGAACTGAAAACTTTGAAGCAATGGAAATTTTGCCATTGTTAACCGAAACTTTCCCATTGGTTTCGACATCCTTAGTTAGACCATGCATAGTAAGTTGCCCTTTAACAGTCACATCATAATTGCCATTTTTGGAATAATTAATCTGAGAAGGGTTTATAATCTGACCTTTAAACAAGGCCTTTGGAAATTTCTCACTTTCAAGATAGTTTTCGTGAAAATGTTCGCGCATCAAGGCCTGCTCGAACTCAAAGCCCTTCATTAAAACAGAAAACTGGGTATTGCCTGTTTTACTGTCTAATACACAGGTTACTGACTTGTTGACTGCTGCAACTTTTTCAGGTGAAGTTGAGGTAGTAGCATCAAAAGTTATGGTTCCATTTTTTGTAAAATATTTGTCCTGAGCATTTGTAGAAGCTCCAAGGAATAGTGCTATAGCAACTAAAAGAATCTTTTTCATGATCTTAATTTTTATTTTGAATAATTACTGAACGATTAAGTACTATATCAGCACCCAATCCAAGGTCATCGGCATTAAAACCTGTACATTCCCCTTTTAGGGATACTGCAGTCCCAACAGGATAGGTAGATTCATCAAAGACTACCGTTGTGTCAATACTGCACCTTACCGACGACATAGATGTGAGATCCCCTAAAACAAACGTCAGAAACCCTTTTTCATCTTTCTCTATGCCTTTAAGATTTCCATCAACCTGAATAATTTTACCCAGATATTTCTTATCAGACAAAACCTGATCAGAGCTATACTCTTCGAGGAACTTAATTGCACTTATTTTATAATCTGCATTGCTTTCAGTCAGTGATTGAGTCTTGCGATTAACATAAAAATATGCTCCGGCAGCGATAACGATCAGCGCCGTGGCAATTAGTATTATTTTATATTTCATGACATTTTTATTAATTGTTTAAACTACCCCCATCAACCCATTGCTTAACCTTAGCTAACTGGCAGGCAGTTAGCTTATTGCCGCCTTTAGGCATTGCTGAGTAGCCTGATGCATGTGCAATTGATCCGTAAAGTGATCCATTTACTGCCATGGCTTTATCTGAGGCATAGGTACCCATAGGTATGCCGCCTCCTAATGTGGCAGTGCCTCCATGGCAACTATAGCAATACTGCTGAAGCATGGGTACAATAGTTGCAGTGTAGGTTACAGGAATACTGGTATCGCAAATACCTGATGAAGGATATAGCTGGTCTTCTTTATCGTAATAACAGGAATTTAGCAGAAAAAGAATGAGCAGAATTCCGGAGAGTTTGGATATATTTTTCATGTTATTATATTAATTGTTTAAAGATCCCGCATCGATCCATTTCCTAATCTGGCTGATCTCGCAGGTTGGAAGTTTTCCGGCTTGTGGCATTTTTGAAAATCCACTTGCCCAGGTTATTGAACCGTACAATTTACCACTGGCTGCCGATGCTTTAATTGCAGTGTAGGTAGAAAGATCAATACCACCCCCAAGGGAATTAGGATTATGGCAACCCTGACATTTATCGGCGATTATTGGTTTAATGTTAGCAGCAAATTTAAAACTGCTTGAATCACAACTGCTGCAACCGTTATTTCTGGCACCCTGATTAATCCATGTTTTAACCTGATTTAACTGTGCTGAAGTAAATGCAGCAGCCGGAGGAGGGGGCATTCTGTCATTACCTGTTTCAATCATTGATTTATACAAACTGCTTTTAGCAGCATTGCCAGCATTTACCTCCCTCATTACTCCACTGTAAGTTGTAAGGTTAATCCCCTCCACATGACTTACTGCATCGTGGCAACCACTCATTGCACAATTAGAGATCAGCAAAGGTTGAATAGTGTTGGCAAAATAAACGGTGTCGGTACTACATGATACCGAAACAGCCGGCAACTGTGACTCAAGTTCAGATAGAGTCGGAACTTCATGCTTACATGAAGTATATGAGATAATAATCCATGCAAAAAGCACAGAAAAAACGATGTATTTTTTCATACACAAGATTAATAACAGCGAATAAAAGCTGCTTAATTAAAAAAAGAAAGGTTGATAAGAATGTTAAAAAAGCTTGAAACTTAGCTCAGGCTAATCGGAGGTCTCAACAGTAACAGGGTATGTATAGAGGAGATATAGAACTGTTGAAAAATGGTATGATTAGTATTTAAATATTTAACTGAGGGTGGTATCAGAGACAAATCAGACAAATTAACCAGGCTGATAGTTATGCTCCTTTGATTATTCTGCATAAATGGCATCTGTTTTTCTTCTTTATCATCAGAACTTATTCCATCTCCCTCTAAACTATAATGTGAACTCAGAAAATAGATTAAATCAAGACGATTATTTTCTTTGAGGTGATTTTGATAATGAACCAATAACATAGGCAAACGAATCAGTTGGATGAGATCCGTGTTTCCCAGCAGATAAACAGATAAAAGAGTTATAAAAAGAAATTTTTTCACTCCAATTGGCTCAAATAAGATCAAATAACGTTTATATTGTTACAAATATTGTACCAAGATCAAATTTACAAATATTAAACGAACTATTTCCAATTCAGGACAATTCCTTCAATCAGGAAATGTCAATCAACTTTTAAAATGAATATGTCAAAAATTACCCTGCTCTTATGTACCACAATACTTTGGGTTACATCAAATATTATAGCCCAGAATAGTAAACCCAATATTATACTTATTTACATTGATAATACGGGCTTTGGAGATATAGGGATAACCGAAGCAAATGCGTATCAAACCCCCAATTTCAATCAATTACAAAAGGAAGGGATATTTTTTACCCAATTCTACTCAGCTCAGGCAATTTGCGCCGCACCGGGTTCAGGATTGCTGAGCGGTACTATCCAAAAAGGGTTGGATTTTCGGGTGCTTTAGATTTTTTGTCAAAAATAGGACTTAGTCCAGTTAAAAACAGAAGGCCGGCACGGTAAAACAAAAAACCTGAAATCAGTAAATAATCATTTATCTTTTTTTATGATCAATCCCATCAAAAAAACCAGAATCAATTTAGCTTTTCTGTTTATATCCTTTATTCTGACATCCTCTGTATTGGCTCAGCCCAGACTTCATCCTTTCAATCCCTTACCTCAGCAATGGGATGAGGCAATCCCTCAAGGAAATGGAATGATTGGTTCATTGATCTGGGAAAAAAACAAAACCATCCGCTTTGCATTAGACCGTGCCGATCTTTGGGATAGCCGGCCGATGAAGGGGCTGCATCGCAAAGAGTTTAGTTACCAATGGATTGTTGAACAAAGATTGAATGATAATTATAAACCGGTCCAGGAATATTTTGATCATCCATATGACAGAGAACCGGCTCCAACAAAAATTCCCGGAGCAGCAATTGAGTTTAATTTTACGAAAGGGCTTAGTCTTTTAGATACTAAATTAAACCTCGATGAAGCTACATCCGAAATCAGCTGGAAGAACGGTACCCGACTGTTATCTTATGTACATGCAGTGGATCCTGTTGGCTGGTTCAGATTTGAAAACCTATCTGGGGATTTCAATATTCAATTGATTCCACCATCCTATCAGGCGGCTGTTAAAGTAAGCGGGGATCCTGTTGGAGGGGACGATCTTGGCCGACTGGGATACGAACAAGGGACTGTCGAGAGAAAAACCAACAGTATTATTTATCATCAAAAAGGCTGGGGTGAATTCTCATATGATGTAATTGTTAGCTGGAAAAGGCTTGATGCTAAAACTGTAGAGGGTGTCTGGACTATCAGAACTAATCCGGATGTTTTTAAAAGTAATCTGGATCTAAACAATTTACAGCAAAAGCTAAATTCAGGCTATGATCAGAATAGAAAGACTCATCTGGCCTGGTGGTCGAAATTCTGGGCTAAATCTGATCTTCAGGTTCCTGATAAAACGCTGCAGCATCAATGGGAAATGGAGCAGTATAAATTTGGATCAACGGCCCGACAGAATGCACCGCCAATTTCTTTGCAGGCTATCTGGTCAGCTGATAATGGCCGGATCCCACCCTGGAAAGGAGATTTTCATCATGATTTGAATACCCAACTCAGCTATTGGCCGTCTTATAGCGGCAATCACCTTGAACAGGCAATGGGTTACCTTGATCACTTTGAACTCAATAAAGAAAACTATAAACGCTATACAAAGTTATTCTTTGGCAAAGAAGGAATAGCGGTACCAGGGGTCACTACCTTAGATGGAACTGAAATGGGTGGATGGATCCAATATTCACTTTCTCCGACTGTTTCTGCATGGGTATCACAACACTATTATCTACAATGGCGATACAGCATGGATAAGGATTTTCTGAAAAATAAAGCCTATCCATGGATAAAATCCACTGCTACTTTTCTGGAACAAATTTCAGTGTTCGATCCTGAAAGCGGAAAGCGTAAACTGGTGATCAGTTCAAGTCCGGAGGTCAATGATAATAAAAGCAGCGCCTGGTTTACCAAAACAACCAATTACGACCTGTCACTCATGCAGTTTAATTTTAAAACAGCAGCAGAGCTGGCAAGAGAGTTGAACCTAATGGAAGAAGCCAGGCATTGGGATAAAATTTATCAGCAATTACCTGATCTTGCTATTTCAAAAAATAATGAGTTGATGATTTCACCCGATTTTCCATACAGTGAATCTCACCGTCATTTTTCAAATACTATGGCCATCCACCCCCTTGGATTGATCAAATGGGAAGATTCTGATCAGGCCAAAAACATAATCCGCTCGAGTATCAAATTATTGGATGATGTTGGTCCGAAATTATGGTGCGGGTATTCCTATGCCTGGCTTGGCAATTTAAAAGCAAGAGCAAAAGATGGTGAAGGAGCTGCAAAAGCATTAACAATTTTCTCCACTGCATTTTGCTCGACCAATAGCTTCCATCTAAATGGAGATCAGACAAAATCCGGTTATTCTGATTTTGTATATCGTCCCTTCACTCTGGAAGGAAACTTTGCTTTCGCTGCCGGATTACAGGAAATGCTGATCCAGTCTCATGCTGGCTTTCTGGAAATATTTCCTGCAATCCCTGCCGACTGGAACGATGCATCATTCAAGACAATGAGAGCTGAAGGCGCGTTCCTGGTTAGTGCTGAAAAGAAGAATGGAAAAGTTGAAATACTCAATATCCAGTCAGAAAAAGGTGGAAGTTTGAAAGTAAAATCACCTTTTGGAAAATTTGAACATAAGATAAGTGGGAAGGTAAAAATCACAGAATCTGAACCAGGTTTTGTTCGGATTGAATTTGAGCCAAACAGTAGTATTACTATGAAATCAATTTAAAACTGAAAAAAGGGCCTGTATAAGCAGAGCCCTTTTTCATTTATAAGAATTTTAAAATTCAAATTGGATTATTTCAACTTCGAAAAGTCCATAGGTTTCATATAGACTGATTCAACCTTTTCTACCAGTTTACCATTTACTTCTGATGCCGTACTTGCCTTTATCCAATCAGGATCTTTACGGAAATTTTGCCATGCTAATTTACCAGCTGCTTCATCTGGATAAGCCAGAAAATACAAAAGTTTAGCCTGATCAGCCGGATCCTTTTCAATAGTTGTAAAATAAGCTACATTCTGCATGCCATTGTTCTTAAAGATCTTCATGGTATGATCCCTGAATCTGTTTTCAAGATTCTGCAGCTTTTCCGGCATTGCAGTATAGATACGCATTTCAAATGTGCGCAATGCTGAGCCATTAGAGGGTTTAATTTTAGGTGTAAAATCTGTCGCTTTTAGAAAATAAATGTTTGCCCGAGCAATTAATTTTCCGTTTTCTTCGGATTTTTTCGCAGCTTCCTGCCACTGTGGATCTTTCCCAAACTCTTTCCAGGATGCATCCCTTGCTTCTTTACTTGGGTATGCCATCAGATAATAGAAGGCATTATCCGGATTATTGGTTGGCACCCAATAACCAAGTCCGTCAATTCCATGTTTTTTAAACAGAGGCACCGCATGATCCCTGAACCTGTCAATTAAAGCATCCAGTTTGCCCGGATTGCAATAGTAAACTCTTAATTCAAAATAGCGATTGTCAGCTTTTTTGGCAAAACTTAACTGGGAAACCAGAAGAAGGCAAATGATTAATAATTTTTTCATGATAGATAAAGAAACGAAGATTATTCTGATTTTTTCGGGTTTGATTAGAAATTTTAATACAAAAACAAGGACTTCAATATTTTTTAGTTGTTAACCATTCTGAAACTTGATCTCAGTATATACCAAATTAGTTTTCTGTAGCCAATATCCTGAACAGATCTGCATTGCTAACCAGAAAACTATTTTCCATATCAATTTGCTGGATTTTTGCTGAAATCAGATTATTTTCCCGGGAATTAAGAATAAAAATTGAACTTTCTCCAAATGAAAATAAACGCTCTTCAGCCTCCAGCATTTTTTTATAGTCATTTACCAGATTGTTTATTTGACCAAATTGTTTCCTAAACGATGATTTCTCAACTTGCTGAGCTCCAATCTTATTTCTTATCTCTAATCTTTCCTGTTGCAATTCAAAATTTGTTTCCTTTAATTTAAGTTTGGTCATATTGAGTGCACCTCTTTCTCCACGTAAGAAAATCGGGAAGGAAAAATTAATTCCAACTTTATAATCATCATTACGAAAAGAGTTAAACATTAATGGTTCAGAGAGATAATAATATCCCAAATCAATTTTTGGAAGCAGGTAATTTGCTTTTAGTTTTCTTTCAACATCCAGCATACCAATTTTGGTTTCTATCATTTTAAGTTTAGGGTGGCTGGAGATGATATTTTGAGTATCAAATAAATCACCGGTATTTAATATTTCTTCAATATTTGTACTGAGGTTTCTTTCAGGTTTAAGATTTTCTGCCGGTTCAACTGGCACATCATTAATCCATAAATAATTAGCAAGATCAAGACGGGATTTGTTTAATTTCAAAATTGCATTTTCTAAACTTAATTCACGGTTTTTTACTGCAATACCCGTTTCAACACTATCAATTGCGGGCTTATCCCCTTGTTGTATCAGTTTGAGCACTCCTTTGAAGCGATCCTGGGAGTAAAAAAGGTACTCTCTGTACATCTCAACTTCATTGAAATGTTTTAACCAGGAAAAATAAGCAATTGATGCTTTGTATAAAACCTCCAAACTAAGGAGACGCCGCTGCGATTCACTTAATTGAATCTGTAATTTTGCATTTTTTAAGTCGGCAATACGTTGGTTTATGAACAAACCTTGTGCAACCGGAACACTTAGCCCAACCGCAGTAATTCCCTGGTTCGGACCAATGTTTTGTGGATTTAGATAAATCCCCGCATTATCATCAAATGCTGCCTTTACTTCTATTCCATACCAGGTAGGTATTTTAAAACTGCTGTTTAAAACAGAATAATACTGAGTTCCTCTAAATTGCTTATTATCAAAATCTAACTCAATTTTAGGGTCAAATGCACCCCTTGCCTGCATTAAACCTGCCTGAGCTTTATCAATTTCCAGGTTTGCTCGGCTAACCAGCGGGTGATATTTTTTAACGTACCCCAAATATTCCCTGAAGCTGAGAATATCCTGATTGAACTCCTGGGCAAAAACTTGATAAGCTGTTGTAAAAAGAAAAACGAAAAGCAAAAAAATTGGTCTCATAGTTTATTTCTTTTCCTTATTTTTTTCCGATGACATACTGCTAGTAGTTTGATCAGTATAATAATTTGGTGGGAAACCATTAAGGTTCCGCCATATCTCATACCAAATCGGCACATTTTGTAATAATGCTATGGTTTGAGTACCGGCCCCAATACTTAATTCTTTTGGCCATGGTTCCTCATCTTTATCAGGTGAAATCAAAATCCTGTATTTACCATTCGGACTTATAAAGTTCTCAATAGCAACTACCCTTCCTCCAAATGTACCATATGACATGCCAGGCCATCCTGAAAATATAATAGTAGGCCATCCATCAAACCAAACCCTCATTTTGGAATCTTTTTTTATTAAGGGAAGATCTACTGGATTCACATAGGTTTCTACAGCAATATCATATTTTGCTGGCATGATACTCACAACCGCAGTTCCCTCTTTAATTGTTTCTCCAATACCACTGAGCAATGTCTTATTTACAATACCACTTTGAGGTGCCCTGATATAATAAAGACCGTTACGGATACTGTAGTTGATAGATTGATTTTCAAGTTTTGTTACCTGAGCTTCTGTATCATAAGAACTGCTTATGGCCGTAAATTTTTCGCTGTTCGCTTTTGATATTTTCTCGCTATACTCCGCTTTTATCCGATTTATTTCCACTTTGGAATTAATGAGTTCATTTTTAGAAGCCAGTAACTTATTCTGCTGTGTTATAATTTTGGCCTGCGATTCCTGAAGTTTTAGCCTCTTTTCTTCCACATCACTAAGTGGTTTCAAGCCATCACGATTAAGTGCTTCAGCCCGGTTAAATTGGGTCTTAGCAATGATCAATTGCGTGTTTACTGCCTCCAGGTCCATACTGTCGCTTTGCACCTTCAATTGAGCTTGTTTTATTTTATTCATCCCCTGCTCAAGTTTGAGATTAAGTTCCGTCCCCAAAGATTCAATCTGGCTTTCCAGCGCAAGCACTTTAAATTCATAAGACCCCTGTGCCATCTTTTTTGCCTCAACCTGTTGATTTGTGTTTCGAACCAGATTTGGATCAAAATATTCCTCTTTAATCTCAGATATGAATACAATTGTATCGCCCTTATTTACGAAGTCGCCTTCCTTAACATACCAATTCTCAACTCTCCCTGCAATTGCAGTATGGATAGTTTGTGGACGCTGATCAGGCTTCAAGGTAGTAACAGAACCGCCACCTCTAATATTTTGTGTCCAGGGCAAAAACAACCCAATAAGGTTTACCAGGCAAATAAACCAAATTATCCTGTTTAGTATTTTGTAATGCGGTCTGTTGTTAAGCACCCTGATGGTCTCATATCCTATACCATCATCCATTTTTACCGGGTTATTATCTGATATATTAAGCATTTGCAATTGTTTTTATATCCCTGACAATTTCTCCATTGTTCATATCTATTTCTCTATTACAAGCCTTTTTCCAGTATTCATCAATTGATGATACAATTATTGTCCAACTATTTTCAGGACTCACAAGAAAGTCAATTATCTGTCTGGCAGCTCTAGGATCCATGCTTATTGTAGGTTCTTCAAGAAACAGAACTTTCGGGCGGCTAATTATTGCTCTTGCAATCATAATTTTCTGAATCACAGATCTTGTTAAATGCCTGCCATCAGAATTTATTATCGTATCCAGCCCATTGGGAAGCCTTTTAACTATTACTGTCAATCCAACCGCATCCAATGCCCATTTTATATCTTCATTACTAACTTTTGGGTTGTTGAATGTCAGGTTTTCTAATAAAGATCCCTCAAACAGCGTATCATCCTGCATAACCAGCCCGGTATAATTCTTATAGTATCCACTTTCTGATCTTTTCATAACACTTTCATTCATATAAATAATTCCAGAGGAGGGAGATAGATATCCTGAAAGCAATCTAACAAGGGTGGTTTTTCCTGAATTATTTACACCTGCAACAAAGACCTTTTCACCTGGAGTAATTTTAAGGTTGATACCTTTAATGGTATCCTTGTCATCATCAGGATACCTAAAACACATATCAGCAGTTTCTATGGTTAAATGAATTTCAGATAGATCAGATTCAGGTTTTTTATTATTATCATAAATTTCCAGATCCGTAACCAAACCTATCTTCTCCACAGCTGTGAGAACGTCATACAAAGTTTCCAGACCAACTATCAGCTTTTCAACAGAATTGATAATTAATAAGATAATAATCTCGGCTGCCACAAACTGTCCGATATTCATTTTTTGGTCCAGAACTAAATAACCACCTACTAATAAAAGTCCGGCTGTAATTAATACCTTATAAATTATTAGTTGGGAAAATTGTGTTTGAATTACATTAAAATGCTTTTCACGATAATTCAGATAGTTATTTACCAATTTATCATTCTTATTTAAAGCATAGTCAAAATTATTTTTTTTAATAAAACTGTTTTTATTGCGTGCAATTTCCTGAAGCCAATAAACCACCTTGTATTTATAACTGGATTCCTTCAGGCTGGTATATAAACCTTTATCAAATGAAAATTTGAATATCATATAAAGCATAATCAACAGCACTATCCCAAATAGTATGAAAAAAGGGTGATAAAGAGAAAGCAAGATCAGACCTAAACCCACCTGTAAGAGAGCTGTTGTAAAGTCAAGCAATAATTTTGACGTACCTTTTTGTATGGCAAGTGTGTCGAAAAACCGGTTCGCAATTTCAGGAGGGTATTCATCATATAATGCATTAAAAGAAATCTTCGGCAAGCGATATGCAAACTCAAAAGATGAACGGATGAATATTTTCTGTTGCAGGTTTTCGGTAATTCTCAATTGCATAAGTGTCAGAATACCAACCATAGCAACACCCAGCGTTACTATCAATATAAGCACTTTCCATGAAACGCTAATCTGCCCACCCTGTATAAAATTTACAATCGCCTGAATACCTAATGGCAGTGAAAGGCTTATCAGGCCAGAAAAGGCAGCGTAAATAAAAATCTGATATACATCTTTTCTATCCAGCTTTAATAAGTTATAAAAACGTTTTAAAGGTGTCATATTGATTTGATTAATAGATTGTTAACCATATTTATATAAAAGTCAGCAGGAGATACCGATTCATTACAGCTTGTGATTGTTTTGAAGTGCTGTTTTAAAAAATGCTGATGCATGGCACCTTCTACGATATTACTGGCAAGGCTCTCAGGGAAGGAATAAGCCGGGCTAACTTCTTTTATTATTTCAGTGATTCTATAAATTACCCTTTTGTAAATCTTGAAAAAACCCTCACGGTTTTCATCATCTACTTCCTTGGTTAGAAATGTTTTAGTAAAATCTGATATTATGATCCTTTTTAAAACTGATTCATCAATATAATCACTTGATAGATCATCGGCTGTATCCTCTGTTACCAGTAAAACAGCCTTCACAAGCTGGTCATTTACATTCACTAAATTTGCAGTTTCAAAAACAAGACGACATTCCATCCAGCTCCAGTACCATGAGGAAATGTAAAGCAGGAATTTATGTTTGTTCTCGAAATACCTATAGACAGAACTTTCGTTGGTTTGAATTCTTTCTCCTAGTTTCTTAAAAGTAAAGGCTTCAAAACCAATTTCATCTATCAATAAAACACCTTCTTTAACAATCCTTTTGCCCAAAGTTGAACTTTCAGGATCCTTCAGGAAGATGCCATCCTGAATTTCGGGCCTAATATTTTGAAGTAATGTTTTCATTTTTGAATATTTTACATGCAAACATAATAGTAATACTATCATTTTTAAAAATAAGTTTGACGTATTACAGAATAATGACAGAATGGTTGCTACTTGAACTTAGAAAGACCGAGTACCGTAAAATCTGATGCTTTATATCTCCGATTTTAAGTTTAGAGAACAGCCTCAGTTTAAACTAAAATTCTATTAACGTGAACTCGACATAATATTTTAAAAACCACATGCCTGCCGGCAGGCAGGGAAACATAGTATTTTATAGCTTGTAACCTACATTTTAGACACGGATAGCCTTGAAGCTTCGCTTCAATCTATGTGATTTACAATCTATGTTTCCTTTAAAGAATAATAAATTCAATCTATGTGGTTAAATCTTAATCTTTAGATAGTTTAACAATGAACTTATGTTATTAGACTAAAAAAGACCAAAAATGGGAGGTTGAGGTCATTTTCTTAAATTAACCTGAGTTCAATATAAGGAAGAGTAAAAATTACGGCTAAAATAGATCAGATAAAGCTCAGGAACCACAGTGATTTGATTTTGAAAATCAATACCTGTGTGTTATAAGTTGGTTCAGCCCTTTCCTCCGGAGTATTTCCGGCAAGAAATTGCGTTCTGGTTCAAATTAAGAATAGCCGGAAGATACCTCCTCCGGCAAGGTTTATTTTACCCGGAGCTGTATTTCATCGGAACAGACAGCCCGGCAATAGGACCATCTGCCATTTGAAATAAACCTAAGGGGGTGGCAGCTGCAGTTTATTGTGGTCCCGGCGGGAATCGAACCCACATCTAAAGTTTAGGAAACTTCTATTCTATCCGTTGAACTACGGGACCTTTATTATTTTTTATCCCTTAGAAACGGGACTCAAAATCTACCTTATCACGCTGCCATTCTCCATGCCTGCAGGAGGAGCCACAAAACTAAGATTTCCATCCGAATTTTCAGCCATTAGAATCATTCCCTGTGATAATATACCTTTTATTTCCCGTGGCTCCAGATTGATCAATACAGAAACCTGTTTGCCAATGATATTTTCGGGTTCAAAATATTCTGCAATTCCTGAAACAATGGTACGCTGATCAATCCCGGTATCGATCTGAAGCTTTAATAGTTTTTTGGTTTTTGCGACTTTTTCAGCTGCAAGAATCGTTCCGACCCGGATATCCATAGCCGCAAACTGGTCAAAACTGATGTTTGGTTTTGAATCTTCAGCCTTCCTGCTTGCCAGTTCATTGGCATTTTTACTATCCATCAGCTTTTTAATTTGTGCTTCAACTGCTTCATCCTCAATCTTTTCAAAAAGTAAACTTGCCTCATTCAACTGATGCCCGATTGGCAGCAAATCAGCAGTTCCGGCTTTGTCCCATTCCAGTTTGTCCTGATTCAGCATTTGAAACAATTTATCGGAACTGAACGGAAGGAGTGCCTGTGCAAGGATGGCAAGATTAGAGGTAATCTGCAAACCTATATTCAGGATTGTCTTTACACGCTCTTCATCCGTCTTAATTAGTTTCCAGGGTTCGGCATCCGCTAGATATTTATTTCCTAAACGAGCCAGATTCATAAACTCGCCCAAAGCTTCCCTGAAACGATATTGCTCAATAGATGATGCAATCCTTGCCGGGTATTCCTTTAATTCTTCCAGGACTCCCCGATCCACAGATGTAAGTTCAGAGCCCATCAATACCTTTCCATCAAAATACTTATGGGAAAGTACCAAAACACGGTTTACAAAATTTCCAAAAATCGCAACCAGTTCATTATTATTCCTTGCCTGAAAATCCTTCCAGGTAAAATCATTGTCTTTGGTCTCAGGTGCAGTGGCGGTTAAAACGTATCGCAACACATCCTGCTTATTTGGAAAATCCTGAAGATACTCATGCAACCAAACCGCCCAGTTTCTGGACGTAGAGATCTTATCACCTTCAAGATTCAAAAACTCATTGGCCGGTACATTATCGGGCAGATGATACTGCTCATGTGCCATCAGTATTGCAGGAAATATGATACAGTGGAATACAATATTATCCTTACCTATGAAATGAACCAGTTTGGTATCCTCAGCATACCAGTATTTCTCCCAGCTATCTGTCGGTTTTAATGCTTCATTTAAATAATATTCAGATTTCTTCTCCGCACTTAAGTCAGGATCGCAAAGGTCTTTGGTACCCGAGATGTAGCCGATAGGTGCTTCAAACCATACATACAATACTTTACCGTCAGCACCTTCAACCGGAACCTTAACACCCCAGTCGAGATCACGGGTCATCGCACGCGGATGCAGGCCCCCGCTAAGCCACGATTTGCATTGTCCGTACACATTTGCACGCCATTCCTTATGCGAGTCGATATAGGCTTCTATTTGAGGCTGCATTTTATCCAAAGGAAGAAACCAATTTCTGGTTTTCTTTAAAACCGGCTGAGCTCCTGATAGGGTTGAATGTGGATTGATCAGTTCTGTAGGACTAAGAGAGGTACCGCACTTTTCACACTGATCACCATAAGCT
This sequence comes from Sphingobacteriales bacterium 16-39-50, assembly GCA_002257025.1. Classification (GTDB taxonomy): domain Bacteria; phylum Bacteroidota; class Bacteroidia; order Sphingobacteriales; family Sphingobacteriaceae; genus Daejeonella. The sequence continues at coordinate 66,801 of NCHA01000003.1, forward strand.
TCCTCGTTTCCACAATTTGGACAGGTTCCTATAATATATCTGTCGGCTAAAAACTGACCAGCTTTTTCATCAAAATATTGTTCGGTTTCTTCTTCATTAAAAACACCCTTATCATAAAGAGTTCTGAAGAACCCGGCAGCCGTATCATGATGAGTTTCAGAAGAAGTGCGGTGATAAATATTAAAGGATACGCCAAAATCCCTGAAAGAATCGCCTATGATTTTGTGGTATTTATCAACAACCTGTTGTGGTTGTATCCCCTCCTTGCGAGCCTTAAGAGTAATTGGAACTCCGTGTTCATCAGATCCGCATACAAAAATAACATCCCGGCCTTTTGATCTGAGATACCTGACATAAATATCCGCCGGAATATATACCCCTGCCAAATGCCCGATATGTACCGGACCGTTAGTATAAGGTAATGCTGCTGTAACTGTATATCTTTTGAATTTATTGTGTCCCAAAATCAGAATTTTATGTGTTTTTTATTTGCAAAGATAAAGGCTAATCAGCTAAATTACTAATGGCATAAGATGTCAATTTGTTGTGGATGTAATTTGTAAATTTGAATCGGTTACCATTCAAAACTTTTAGAAATATAGCAGATAAGCTTAATCATAAATTATCTGAAGCAGAGCATAAGAAATTGACGAACGAAATCAATAGTTATAAAACACCACCCTACATGAAGCCCGGAGACACTGTGGCCATTACTTGTCCGGCAAAAAAACTCCCACGTAACATTGAAGATGCTGTCAAGCTTCTCGAATCCTGGGGTTTAAATGTCATTCTTGGGGAAACCGTTCATGCTTCCTGGAACCAATTTGCCGGAAGTGATGAACTGCGTACTAATGATTTTCAGCGTTTTCTGGATGATCCATCGGTAAAAGCGATTTTTGCTGCACGGGGAGGTTATGGAACAATCCGCATCATTGACCGTCTTGATTTCTCCGGCTTCATTAATCATCCAAAATGGATTATAGGATTCAGTGATATCACTGTACTTCACAGCCATATCCAGTCTTTGTACAAAACGGAAAGCATTCACGGACAAATGCCATTAACCATCAGGGAAGGTTCAGAAATTTCTATAGAAACATTAAGGAAAGCTCTTTTCAATGAAGAAATCAATTACACTTATACCAGTAAGGCAAATAACAAAAGCGGGGAAGCCGAAGGAATATTAATTGGAGGAAACCTGAGCCTGCTTGTGATGATGGCCGGCTCAGTTTCTGAACAGGATTTCTCTGGTAAAATCCTATTTCTGGAAGATGTCGGAGAATACCTTTATTCCATCGACCGAATGATGTGGAATCTTAAAAGAGCAGGAAAATTGAAGAATCTCAAAGGATTGATAGCTGGAGGTTTTACTGAATTGAAAGATAATGATACCCCCTTTGGCCAGACAGCCGAACAAATTATCATGGAGCACGTTAAAGAGTTTGACTATCCGGTATGTTTTAATTTCCCGGCAGGTCATATTGCGGATAATCGCGCCTTAATATTTGGCAGAATGAGCAGGTTAAAGGTTGACGGACAGCAGGTTGACATCAGCTATTTAGGCATTGATCCAAAATCATCTTTACAATCACAATTAAAATAAAATATCAACATGGCAATATTTGATTCATTGGGTAAATACAGAAATACAGGATTATTAATTGTAAGAATTGGCCTTGGAACCATGTTTATGCTTCATGGTTATCCTAAGCTTTTGGGTGGGCCTGAACAATGGGAAGCTATTGGTGGCGCAATGAAGAATCTTGGAATTACCTTTGCGCCGGCCGTCTGGGGTCTGATGGCTGGCCTGACAGAGACTTTTGGAGGGTTCTTAATTTTACTGGGGCTTGCATTCAGGCCGGTATGTATCTTGCTGACATTTAACATGTTGGTTGCGGCCCTAATGCACCTGAAAGGTGGAGAAGATTTTATGGCAGCATCTCAGGCAATCGAAACCGGATTTATGTTTTTAGGTTTGATTTTTATCGGGCCAGGCAAGTATAGTGTGGATAAGAAATAAAATCCAGAAAAATTTATAAACAGAAAAAGCGGATAATATCCGCTTTTTCTGTTTATAAAAATACTTGAATTCAATTATCTCCAGCCTGCGTTAGAAACATTAATTCCATCTGCTTTAGCCACAGTTCCAAAGGTATAGAATGGAAGAGCCAATCCCATCGTTTCCTGAGTTTTAGCAGGAATTGGGAAATGCAGTGGAGTACCTTTTTGTAAGAGATCCCTTTTTCTCATTTCAAAGAACTGAAGTCCCATACCCGTAGTATACATCTCAACATGACGCTCATGATGAATTGCCTGGATAACATCAGCAGAAACTGCTGCTACATCAGCCATTTGACCACGGGTTTTACGGGTGCTGGCATTGATAATTGTCGCAGCACCGGCTAAGTCGGAAGTATATGCTCTTGCCTCGGCTTTAAGCATATCATTCTCTGCTTTCATAATCTGTGGTTTTGGGCCAACTGCAGCTACATACATATCATCATATCTCTTATTTCTGTATGGAGAATAATGGTAGTAACCTCTGGCTGCCTGAAACCATTGTGATGCTACATATTCAAAATCCGAAAATAAACGCTTATCCATTGGATCAGTTGATTCGCTAGGATATGGAAATGTTGGGGTATCATCCCAGTGTTTTGGTTTTGACGGATCCATCAGATTGACAACGTAATTGTCAGTAACACCCCATCCCTGATAAACCATATAATCACCTGCTTCATCATACCATTTAGCATATCCATCCTGCATAACAATGAAATCAGAGGTAATACCTGCATCAGCATAGGTTTTAACTTTAGCCCAGTTAACAGCCGCAAGCTGAGTTTTATTACGTGGGGTATAAGACAAAATCCTGGCAGCATACGTGTTTATCAATTGCTTAAACTCAGCACTTGACATATCCTTACTGGTTCCTATCCACTCCTTTTTAATAATGAACGTATTGGCTCCTGCTAATGCCGCAGCTTCATCCAGATAAACAAGTGCAGCTGCGGAGACAGCAGTATAAGGCGACGTTGCTTCAAGAGTAGGCCCTGAAACTGTAGTTTTTTCATCAACAATAAAAGCTCTATCGAAAACAAACGCTAAATTACCATAACCAACACCCTGAATAAACTTACAGAAAGCTTTTGTTCTGGCGTTACCGGCACCTGCAACTCCAATATTAACACCTGTAGATACAGCTTTAAGCACATCAGAGGCTGTGTTTATTGCCGAATACATATTATTCCATAATGTGAGAGTATTTCCATTATAACTATAGCTAGGGGCGTTATTCCAGGCGAAATTCCTCGGCTCCCAAGATATATCCCTCATTCCGGCATTACCCCATGAACATGAAACATGGTCAGCACCTGTAGCAAGCAGCATTGAAGCTGAGGCATATGCGTGCTCCCCATTATAAATGGTATTATATAATCCCGAAGTAAGATTTTCAAGAGCTTCCCCATTAGAGAAAACTTTATCAAAATCGGGTTGGTTTTCATTTTCTACCTGAAGCAGGTCTTTTTTACAGCCTTGCACTAAAAAAAGCGAAAGTGCAATTGCATATATAAATTTATATTTTTTCATAATTGTCTTTTTTAATCTAATATCTTAAAAATCCATTGAAAGCGAGAATGCATAGTTTCTAAAGTTAGGATACTTATAAGTACCATCATATGGTTGCCTCAAAGTTCCAACTTCCGGATCATATCCGCTATAACCTGTGAATGTCAGCAAGTTACGACCTACCACTTTTGCAGTGATGCTCTTTACAACTCCACCAAATAAATTTAAGCTTTTCAGCGGGAAAGTATAACCTAATGCAACTTCTCTTAGTTTTAGATATGTTCCATCTTCTACCCAATAGCTGTTTGGAGTGTTCACATCATAGAAATTTAGGAAGTAATCGTAGGCTTTTTTATCTGCCTGAGCCACATCTCCCATGTCCATTTCAGGATTTCTAAGATCTCTGGTTAACCATTGTCCTTTTGCATTATAGATATCTCCACCTTTCTTTAGGTCAAGTAGGAAATAGAATGTCGCACGTTTGTAGTTAAGAGTATTTGCAAATCCCATATTAAAATCTGCATTACCATCTCCAATCTTTCCAAACAATATAGCACCTTTATCATCTAATTGCTTAATTGCCTTCTCATTAACAGTTCCCTGAGTTCCTTTGGCAATTACATATCCAGCCGAATTAATCTCATAATCACCAATTGTTTTTCCGGTAGGTAGTTGTTTACTCATTTGATCCAGACTCTTCACCCAGGTATGTCCATACATTGAACCGTATGTTTCATTTCCTGCGATGTAGAACATTTGCTGACCACCACCATCAGTATCTCCAAATACATATGGAGAAATGGGCAGGTCAGTGATTTTTTGTCTGATTCTTGAGAAAACAATGTTTGAACTCCATGAGAAGTCCTTCTTATTCACCCAGTTAGCACCAAGGCTGAACTCTAAAGTTTTGCTATCAACAGATCCTGCATTACGAAACTGTCTGGTAAAACCATTATTCAGGAAGCCCAAAAGCGGAACGTTCAGGAATTGATCATCTGTTGTAGACTGCGCATATACTGCTTCAAAAGAGAATTTCTTAAGGAAATCTACATTTAATCCAACTTCAGTTTCTGCTGTTTTGGATGGCTTTAAGTTTTGATTACCTCTTTGAACCGCTGTTGCTGATCCATTATTAAGAGTGAATGTTTCATATTGCCATGCAAAACCCGGACGAATACCGGCGGTTCCATAGGCAGCTCTAATCTTTAACTCATCGATTCCAGGAATCTTAACATCTTCAGAAATACGATAAGCTCCGGAAAGTCTGAAATATGGATTCCATCTTTCTGCCGATCCGAACAACGATGAACCATCGTAACGGTACATACCATCAAACAATAACTTATCTTTATAATCCAGACCTAAGATTGCAAAGTAGTTTTGTGCCCTTTCTGTTTCATTAATAGAACCCGCGTCATTTATTACTGCAAAGTTATCATAGGTAGGAATACCGGCAACGCCAAGCTGGGATGATGAAACTTGATAGTTTTCATATCTGCGGTTTTCATATAGGTAAGATAATTTTCCTCTAACAGTGAGATCTCCTAAATCCTTTACCATATTTAAGGTCGCCTGAGTATTCTGGCTGTTTCCTTCATCTGAGTAATCCTGCAAACTTCCATTAGTATATGACATACCATTGGTTGCTGCTGTACCTCCTGTTGGAGTCCAGGTATCTTTCGGACTGTAGTTACGGTAACGGTAATTACTTCTTTCAATTGAATGGCTCACATCAAAGTTAGCCCATGAAGTTACTCTTGCATTTAAAGCAAAGTTTCCTATCCAGTTGAACTTTTTATCTTGCCTCTGAACTTTATATAGTGGGTATAAAGGATTGACAGTTTCACCACTCCAATGATTCATACGCAGATAGTATGGTTGTCCATCCGGATTAAACTGATTCATATTAACATCCGGTTCTGCCAAAGCAACGTTGAAGAAGATGTTACCACTTGATCCGGGATATTCAGTGTTAGTGTTAACCAATAAATTGGAAGTACTAAACTTTAACCATGGCGCGATCTGCTGATCCACATTGAAACGGAAGTTCTGTCTCTTGTATCCATCAGTCATTTCGATAACACCTTGCTGAGAGTTATTCTCAAAAGATGCATAAACACCGGTTTTCTCCGTCCGGGAAGTCATAGACACGAAATTTGCATAGTTGATACCTGTATTGAAGAAATCATTCTGCTGATTACGTGTTACACCATAAGGATTGTCCATATAATGGTCAGCTTTTGGTACTCTGTTACCTGAAATCAACGGACTAAATCCAGCGTCACGGTATCCTGCAGGATAAGTAACACCCTGGTATTTAGTGAATGTGCCTGCAAACTGCTGATAATCAGCAGCAAGTGCAAATGGATGATGAGTAGAAAGATCCAGAGTCCTTGCAATTTCCTGCATACCTACTTCATTCCGAACATTTACTTTAACAGTATTTAATGCGATGCTGTTACCTCTCTTGGTAGTTACTGCAATTACACCATTACCAGCTCTTGAACCATAAAGTGCTGATGCAGCTGCACCTTTCACTACTTCCATAGATGAAACGTCATCGGCATTGATATCGGCCAGAGAACCTGTGTAGATTACTCCGTCAACCAGGATAAGTGGTCCTGAACCTACGTTGTTCAGGTTATTATCTGCTCTTAACTGAATATCAACAGAAGTACCCGGTGCTCCGCTTGATCCGCTTGCCTTGATACCTGCAACTTTACCTGAAAGAGCCCCGGCCAGAGATGTTCCGGTTACAGCATTCAGTCTTTCTTCACTTACTTTTGTAACAGATACTGTTAATTTTTCTTTGGTAGTTGCACCGGCAACACCGGTAACAATTACTTCAGATAATTGCTTTGCATCAGTTGTTAACTGAACATTGACAACGCCACTAGAGCCTATAGAAGCTTCCTGAGTTGCATAGCCAATATAGGTTAGTATAAGTGTGGTGCTTCCTTGTGGCACACGCACACTAAATCTACCGTCGCCACCAGTTGAGGTGCCGATATTAGTGCCTTTAACTTTAACACTAACTCCTGGTAAGGGTAATCCATCCGTTTTATCGGTTACTGTTCCTGTCACAGTGCGTTCCTGTGCCACAGCCTGAAAAGCTATAAATAGCAGCAGGAACAAACTTTGTAGAAGTTTTTTCATACTTAATTGGTTTAGAATTGTTTAAATGAGGATTGATTAATATTGGTTACTTTGAAGTCAAATTTGGGCAACATATTTGTTACGACAAAATATATTTATTGTTATTTTTATGTAAAATATATAAAAGGTTGATTTTCAATGTATTAATTTTTCTAAACATCAAAATTTTATTATGCTTGCATTGTGAATTCAATCTTTAAATTGAAGATATAGAGCATATTGTGGCTTAATTATGATTCTAATATTGAAGCTGACCGATTTCATAACCTGCATAATCTACCCATCTGAGAAGCTTTAAAAAATTATGATATAATTCTTCTGATTGTAACATTTATATAGACGTTAAATATTATTTTACTACTATGTATTACATATTACTAATCAAAACATATATCTTTGTTATATGATAGTGGAAAATACCCAAACTCAGATGCGGAAGGGAATACTTGAATATTGTATCCTTTCAATAATCTCCCGAGGGGAGATTTATGCATCAGACATCATCTCTGAATTAACAAAAGCCCGCTTAATTGTCGTAGAGGGTACTATATACCCCCTATTAACCCGATTAAAGAATAATGGACTATTAATCTATAACTGGCAGGAGTCAACATCAGGTCCCCCAAGAAAATACTACACTTTGTCGCCTGCAGGACATGAGGTGTTAAAACGTCTGGATACAACCTGGATAGAATTATCTTACGCAGTGGAGGTATCATTAAATGATAGAATTATAGAACCCATTAAAGAAAAATCATAAAAAATTGCTAAAATTAAGGCCATGAATAAAACTATTATAATCAATATTAATGGGATTGTTTTCCATATCGAGGAAGATGCATATGAAGTGCTGAGGACTTATATGACTGGTGTAAAAAGGCACTTTGCTTATTCCGCCGATAGTGAAGAAATAGTCACAGATATTGAAAACCGACTGGCAGAAATGTTCAGTGAAAAGCTGAAACAGGACCATAAACAGGTAATCATAGTCGAAGATGTTGAATATGTAACGGAAAAAATGGGAACTGTCGATGATTTTAATATCGATGAAGAGGATCCCACAATACGCCTGTCAACCGGCGCCTATAAAACTGAAAAGAAATTGTTCAGGGATCTGGACGATAGCATAATCAGTGGGGTTTGTGCAGGTATTGGGCATTATTTTGATGTGGAACCGAAGTGGATCAGGCTAATTGCAATCATCACCTTATTTATGGGAATCGGTATTCCGGTTTACATTATTTTATGGCTGGTCATCCCCAAGGCTAGAACCAGAGTGGATAAAATGGCGATGAAAGGGGAGCCGATTAATATTCAAAGTTTCAAAAAGAACTTTGATGAGGAGATACAAAATTTAAAAAGCGGATTCAAAACAGCACACAAAGAAGCGAAACCTGCAATTCACCAGTTGGCGAAGTTTATTGGCAAAGCCGGGATGATATTTGTAAAAATTATAGGTGCAATTATCATACTTGCCGGAATAACCGGCCTGTTTGTCCTGGGAATTGGTCTCATTACTTTTTTGGGCTACTGGAACGGCAATCAGTTAAACACCTTTCCTTTTAATATGGTAAACCCGGGTTATAAATCTATATTAACCCTCTCCGCTTTCACCTTGTTATTCATTCCGATTACCGCACTTGTTGTATTTGCAATCAGGGTATTATTTGCCCATTTTGAAGTTTCAAAAGGTGTTTACTTCGGGATGTTGATCATTTGGCTTGCAGCTTTAGGAATTGGAGTATACCATATCTCGAAGATTGGTTCAGAATTTAATGAAGAAGCGCAATATTCGATAAAATCAAATTTAAAGTCATCAAATACCTTTTATCTCAAGCTAAATCCAGTTCAATATCTCACTAAGGAAGATAGTATGGACTATAATATAGACCCGAATGATTTTAAAGGCCGGATCATATTGAACTCTAGAAGAGGAGAGTTTAATTTACCAAGAAATGTAAGTCTGAAAATTGTAAAAGCAGATGTAAGCACATCAACATTAATTCAGGAATTCAGCGCTAAGGGTCCTGATTTTGAAACTGCCTTGTCTAATGCACAAAGTGCAAAACATCGTTATATTCAAACAGACTCCCTGATATTAATTGATGGAAATACTCATTTGAAGAAAGGTGAATTATGGCGTGACCAAAATGTTCATGTGGTTCTCAGAATTCCGGTAAGTACCACAGTATTCATTGAAGGCACCCTAAACCAGTATCTTGAAGATTATAGCCTCTGGGAATGTCAGCCTCAGAATGCAAAAAAAGATTTCCTATCAGAATGGATTATGACAGCTAATGGTTTAAAATGTAAAAACGACAGCTTGTACAATCAAAAAAGAAATGCACCTGAACCGGAAGAACAATATTAAAACAGGCTAGCCCTGTGGCAACCCAACCCCGGACCTGATCCGGGGTTTTAATGCCCTACCATAAATACAGCATTACTGAATAATAATTTACCGTTTTCCCAAAATCCTCTGAATAAGGGATTATCAGCCAAATAGACCACTGAACCATTGCCCATTTCCTGAACACCAAAAATAAGGCCATCGGTTAATTTTTTCTTTGCCTGTACTCCAACAAAACCAGTAACGTAATTATCCTTTTTTATTATACCAACATTCCATCCACCAGTCATGTATTTATAAACCTTATCATCGAGCTTTAAAGTGTAGTAAAAATTTGGAAAACCAAATCCCAAAGGATGGGTATTATCCAAATCCACTTTATAAATAGCTCCCGGAATATTTGTACTTACATTCTCCCTTTCTCTTTGCTCATAAGCCTTCAGGTCCTCATAGATATCTTTATCTCCTTTTTTAGCGTCCTCCTTATTTTTGAGATCAAAACCCTTTTTACCGGCAAGTTCTGAAACCGCATTTTTCATTGCAATAAGCTTTCCACCGCCACGAATCCACTGCAGCATTTTCTCATTTCCCATTTCAGAATAATTCCCATCTGGATAAATAAGAACATCAAACTCGTTCCAGTTGATCATATTCAGATCCTGCGGCCTCACTACTGTTACAGGATATCCAATCTCCTGCTCAAAAAAATGCCATATCTCACCCAAAGAGAGTGAAGAAACAGACTCTCCACCTACAACTACCACCCTGGGTTTCTTTATAAAACGTACTTTACTTGATCCAAGATCGGCTCCTTTATCTACAAATGCAGTAGGAATTGCAAAAAGGCTTATGCCCGATTTTTTTGCAATTTCATTAACCGTCCTTTCAAATCCTCCAATAACTGTGCTATTTCCGTTTCTGGTAATAATCAAAGATCCTGCACTAAAGCGCCTTCCGGAAGTTTCAAATGGAATTTCAGAATACCTTACTTTGAAACTATTGTTCAGTAATTCAGCCAGAAATTTTACATCTGCAATAGAATTCCAGTTGGCGATATAGGCCACAGGGTTTGAAACCTTAGAAGCCGATACAGTACTCTCCGGGATAAGTGTAGTTTCCGGTTTGATGGATTCTTTTGTGGCATAAGCCTGAAGTCCGTGAGCATAGGGTAATGACCATGCAGTAATATCATAAGTTGCTGAATCAGATACGAATGTATTTGGCTCAAACAAAACTTTCAGAAGTACCGATTTGGGTTGATGGGCACTGAGCACCATATCTGTTTTATCGACTCTGAAGCTTTCTGATCTTCCATTAAAATAATTATAACCCTGAGCCCCCTTCGAAACCCCAAAGCCAAATTCAATTCCATTCCTTTGAAGCAGTGCAGCAAGAGATTTAATCTTTTCAGTATTATCACCCTTGATGATGTAGGATTTATAATCACCGGGAGGATTTGATTTGCTCGATGTAAAATAATTCCTGAATTCAGTAATTGCCTGCTCAGCATGTTGGGAAGCCGCTTCTAATGTTGAAAGGCCTGAGGTATGATGATGGTCGATCCGGTCTTTCAGGGTTAAAGTATCACCTTCAGCATTAATAACTGCAAGACCCGCTCTGCCTGAGCCCCCCTGCTCATAGGTCATTCCTATTGAGCCGTTATAAACCGGATAGGTATCGCCATAAGAAGGATACAGCAGATCAAAGTTCTCACGGGTAAAATACATCCATCCATTCTGGTCGAAATAGCGTGCATTATTCTTGCCAATAATAGTTTGAAACTCCCTTTGCCATTTACTGATATCCTGATGATATGGCTCTGCAGCCGGTGCAAAATAATATGGATTATTTATTCCCTGTTCATGAAAATCAACATGAACCTGTGGCAGCCATTTATTATAAACTGCAAGACGCTGACGGGATTCAACCTGACTTTGCCATACCCAATCGCGGTTCAAGTCAAAATAATAATGGTTAGCCCTACCTCCCGGCCATGGTTCCATATGCTCACGTGCAAATGGAAGGGCATTGGGAACCGCATTTTTTATCGGATTATAAAAATTAACATAACGTTCCCTTCCATCAGGGTTTAAACAGGGATCCAGAATGACCAGGGTATTCTTTAACCATGCTTTTGTTCTTGCATTTGCAGGATCAAGCAGATCAAAAACGGTTTGTAATGAAGCCTCGGTTGATACAGATTCATTTCCATGAACATTATAGCTAAACCATACCAATACTGGCTGATCTTTTAAGCCTTCCAGGGGCTTTGAAGTATATAAGCCATCCTTTATCCCGGTAAGGCTCATATTATTCTTCCGGATCTCCTCAAGACGGGAAATATATGAATCTGAACCAACAAAGGCAAGAAACAAAGGACGGCCTTCATTGGTTTTACCATAATCCTGCAATTTGATATTCTTTGAGACAGAAGCTAGGTACTTATAATATTCGACTACCCTATAATGAGGTGTAAACTGATCACCCAACTTATAGCCCAGAAATTCGGAAGGGGATTGAATTTTTTGTGTAAAACCATTCAATTGCATTCCTGTTAAAAGGAGAAGCAAAATAAGACTTTTCTTCATTCGGAATTATGTATTTATAATTGGTAATATGCCTCAGCAAACTGGATAAGCAATAAAAAAGCTCAGATTGAACAGTATAAATTGAAGCATTTATTCTGATACTAAAGCTGCCATTCAGTCCTGTTCAATGCCTGAAGAAATCCATCGAATGTACGAGAGAATAGCATAATTACCAAATTCTTCGCCTGAGAGGAACAAAAGTATTATTATTGTATCAAGCTATTAAAAATGACAATTGAACAATTATACGAGGTTTACAGAAAGCATCCGGTAATTTGTACTGATACAAGAAAGATCAGTAAATCATGCCTGTTCTTCGCTTTGAAAGGTGATCATTTCAATGGTAATGAGTTTGCCCATCAGGCAATTGAAAGCGGCGCAGCATATGCAATAATCGATGAAGCAAAATATGCTGTAAATGAGCGCTTTATACTCGTTTCGGATGTTTTGGAAACACTTCAGAATCTTGCCAGATATCACCGGAGACAGCTTAGCATTCCGGTAATCGGAATTACCGGAAGCAATGGAAAAACCACTACCAAAGAGTTAATCAGATCGGTACTTTCACAACAGTTCAAAACCTTTGCTACCGAAGGTAATCTGAATAACCATATTGGTGTACCATTAAGTATTTTATCAATCAACGATGCCTGCGAAATTGCGATCATCGAAATGGGTGCCAACCATCAGAAAGAGATCGAATTTCTTTGTGGAATTGCCCAACCCGGCCAGGGACTGATTACAAATGTTGGGAAAGCACATCTGGAGGGATTTGGCGGGATTGAAGGAGTCAGAATCGGAAAGGGAGAACTTTACGAATTTCTTAAATCAAGCAATGGAGTAGCATTTATTAACACAAATGATAAAATCTTAATAGAAATGGCCAGAGAAAAGGGGATGAAAAATCTAATTGGCTATGGAGAAGGAAATGAAAATTTCATTTCAGCGAAACTTAAGAACTCCAGTCAGTTTCTAAGTGTAGAGTGGCATAAAAAAGATGGGACAATTCAAATTGCCGATTCAAAATTACCGGGTATCTACAACTTTGACAATATCTGTGCTGCCATATGTATTGGAAGCTTTTTTAAATTAAGTCCGGAAAAGATTAACGCAGGAATCAATGCCTATGAACCTGTAAATAACAGATCACAGATTCTGAAAAAGGGAAGCAATACTATCATTTGTGATTACTACAATGCAAACCCCAGTAGTATGATTGTTGCTCTCGATAATCTTGAATCAAACCTTGCAGCGAAAAAGGTTATGATCATTGGGGATATGTTCGAGTTAGGTGAAGAGTCTACTTTTGAACATAGATCAACTCTTAAAAAAGCATTGAATATCAATTCTTTAAGAAGAATTTTTATAGGCGAAGAGTTTTACAGACTGAGGGATAATTCCGGAGCTGAGTTTTATAAAACTACTGCTGATGCAAGCCTTGCTCTAAAACAGAATCCGGTAAAAAATGCCACCATCTTATTAAAGGGCTCAAGAGGTATGAAACTTGAAAGTCTGCTTGATCTGTTATAGATCCTGAAAATTCCTGCAACAAGAATAAATTGCCAAAACTGATCCTTTTTAAGAGTTATTCCTGCTTATTTATGGATTAAAGAATATCTCAGGTATGCTTGGATTAAATCTGAAAAAAATCATATTCCTGTTGCTTTTGATAGCAGCATCTTATTCTTCCTTTGCCTCAGATATTTATATCTATGAGGACAAAAATCGAACATTAAGTCCGGAAAAAGTAAAGGAACTCTTTATTGCGGGAGAATTTAAGCCACTTCCCCAAGGCGACTTCAACGCAGGATTTACTAAATCTAATTTCTGGCTTGTAATTAAGCCATCCGGTTCTGCAACTGAACAAAATCTTGTTGTTGGAAATGCACATATAAACAGGATGGAATTCTATGAAGCGAATCAAGGTGATATCCAATTAAAGTATCAAACAGGTGATTATTACCCCTTTAATCAAAGACCGGTCAGAAATCGATTTTTTGTATTTCCGATAGAGCCAAAACTCAACAGTATTTACCTTGTAATGGTGGATAAACATAATGAATCCCTTCAACTGAGGGTTGAGATTCTAAGCGATGAGCATTTCTTTCAAAGAACATCAAATGAGAGTCTGATTACTGGTATTCTTTCGGGAATAACCGTTCTGCTTATACTTTTCGGGTGCTTTCTGTTTATAACAGTGAAGGAAAAATTATATCTCTATTACATACTTTATATTTTATCAGGAACCTTATGGATTCTGGCGGATAAAGGTTATGGTTACCAGTTTTTATGGCCTGATTCACCTGAATTTGCCAGTCTTGCCAGACCGATATTTAATTGTATCGCAATGATCATGCTTTTAGAGTTCATGCAGGTTTTTATAGGGCAGACTAAAACAAGCATTTTTTATACTCCTATTCTCATTGTTAAACTTATTATCGGTTTAACCTCTTTTGCTTTCCTGATCTATCCGGAAGGCCTTTATCAATATTCCTTTTTCTTTCTTGGACTATTAATTTTCTTAGGAATAAGTACACAAGTATTAATTGCAATAAGTCTGGTTGAAAAAATAAGACAAAATAATATTCAGGCCTGGTATTATCTGATTTCAATTTTTATGCTAATTGTTTTTAGCATCACAGAACTATTGATACATGCCGGCAATTCAGGCCCTCAAATAAACTACCTTTCAAACTATGGAATACAAACCGGACTAATCATTGAAGCCATCATTCTAACCTTTGGCCTTGCTCATCGTTTTAATACCTACAAAAATGAAAGGGAACATTTACTTCTGGAGGTCAACAGAAAGCAAAATGAGATGACTGAGCGAATCATTGAAACTCAGGAAATGGAGCGGAAAAAGATTGCAGATCAACTTCATGATGACATCGGCTCACTACTCTCAGTAGTATCGCTTCAGCTTTCTTCTCTGTTAGAAAATAACCGAAAATCTGATTCCATGATTAAACTGAAGAAGGCTGGTGAAGTTTTAGAAACTGTATCAGAAACTGTGCGAAGTATCAGCCACACTTTAAATCCGCTGGCCATTGAAAAATATGGATTCAAAAATGCAATCATTGATCTGTTTACCAATATTAATTTGGCTGACAGGATAGATGTTGAATACATAATCATAGGTTTTGAAGGAAATATAAATGACGAGAAGAATCTGATAAATGATCTCTACAGGATAATCAAGGAATTGGTGAATAATGTTATCAAGCATTCTGAAGCGAGCCACTGCCTCATTCAGGTTATAGAACATGAGGATTGTATTTCTATAATGGTTGAAGACAATGGATTAGGGATTAGGGATGATAATAAATTAAAAAATGGCATTGGGATTGAAAACATCCGGGCAAAAATCAATTACTTTGAAGGCCATATTGAGTTTTCAGGAATGCCTGATGGGGGGCTCCTGATAAACATTGAAATTCCATTAAAATCCAATTAAAATGCTAAGGCTTATTATTGCCGATGATCATGAATTAATGATCGAAGGTTTAATTTCCATATTATCAGAGGTAAAAAATATTCAGCTTCTGGATCCGGTAAATGACGGCAGGCAGCTTATTAGCAATCTGAAATCGAATCAGGCTGATATTGTTCTGCTTGATTTGAATATGCCTAATATGGATGGTATTAAAACCCTTGAAATACTAAAAAATGACTTCCCTAAATTAAAGGTTATTGTATTAACCAATTATAATCAGCCACAGCTCATTGAAGAAGTTAAAAAACTGGGAGCAAGGGGCTACCTGTTAAAAAACAGTCCGTCAAATATTCTGAAAGAAGCAATTAAAAAAGTTTCGGAAGGTGAATTGTATTTTGAATTAAAAGCTGACACAAACGCAGAGCATCATCCCTTCTTTATTGATGATTTCATGAAAAAGTATCAGCTTACGAAGAGAGAGGTTGAGATCATTAGGATGATAAGTTTGGAATTAACGAGCAAAGAAATTGGCGATAATCTTTTCATCAGCGAATTTACTGTCAGTACTCACCGTCGTAATATCATGAAAAAATTAAATACAAAAAATATTGCAGGTTTATTGAAATTCGCCCGTCAGCATGGAATTGCAGATAACTAGTTTATTTTGAGTTCTTTATAAGATACTTCCGGTAGCGCTGTAATAAATAAATAAGCGGTGCGCAAATAAATGCAGTAATGTAAAGCGGATGAGCCGGATCAAGTAATATTACTGATGTGAGACAAAATATGATCAGAAATATTGTCAGCCACAGATAGTATCTGCTGAGCAGGAATTGCTTGAATATATTCATCATTTATCCACCCTTTCTACCCTGATTCCGGCATCAGTAATATGGTCCAGCGGATTATCTCTCATATTCTGTTCCAGCTCAATAATATACTTTCCCTTCAAAGGAAATTTAAAATTTTCTTTGAACAAGATTTGATAACTGTACAAATTTCCCGATCCGCTACCCAGCCATTCTCCATCTGGAAGGGCGAGCTTAAATTCCCTTCTTTCGGTAGATTTTTTACCATCAGGCCCTGTAATGTGAATCAGCAGAAAAATATTTGAATACTTATAATCTGAAGTATGGCGAAGGTTGAGATATAAATTACAGGGTATATCTTCTGATTCGATATTTAATGGAACTTTGACTTTCTCTGTATAGGACCAGTTATGCTTATCAAGTTCAATATTGGTGTCTACAATTGCCGACTGATCCTGGCAGGAGGCCAGAATTGTTGTCATCAAAACAACAAACAAAAACGATATTTTACCCGTCTTCATTAATCTTATTCTGTAGGTTTTCCACCGCCCGGTTTTTCTCCGGTCGGTCTTTCACGGTTGTTGTTGTTCCGGAAATTTTTCCTTCGCTTGTTATTTCTGTTTGGGCCCTCAGGTCTTTCAGCTTGCGGACCGGCAGGTCTTTGTTGCTGATTAGGATTCTGAGGCTTTGGTACTCTTTGGGCCGTTTCCTGTCCGGCAGGCGTAGCTGCAGCTGCTTGTGGTGCACCTGGTCCCTTGGGCTTATTCCGATTCTTGTTACGATTATTTTTCTTGTTCTTTCCAGCCTTGTTATCAAGACGGGTCAGACTATCCTGTCCAACTACATTTTCGTAATCAAACACCTTGGCAACAACAGGTTTATCTTCTTCGGCAAGCTCTACTTTCAGATATTCCGGTTTAATTCCTTCTTTATTTAATTTCTGAACTTCTTTTACCCTGGCAATATCTACTGCAATCCAGTTTTCATCATTTGGATAGCTAAACCACATCAGTTTCTTGAATATATCTGTTTTCTGATGTCTTACTGTCCCTGTCATTGTCTCCAGTCGTTCCACATTATCTGGAATATCCCTAAGAGCATCCATATAGGTATCCAGCTCATAATTCAGGCAGCATTTTAATTTGCCGCACTGACCTGCAAGCTTCAGTGTATTCAATGACAGATTCTGATATCTCGCTGCAGATGTTGATACAGTTTTAAAATCAGTTAACCAGGTTGAACAACATAATTCTCGTCCGCAGGAACCTATTCCCCCCAGCCGACTGGCTTCCTGACGCATTCCAATCTGCCGCATCTCAATACGAATCCGGAAGGTTTCTGCCATTTTTTTAATCAGTTCCCTGAAATCAACCCGGCCCTCTGCGGTATAATAAAATGTAGCTTTAGTCCGGTCGCCCTGATAATCCACATCACTCAGCTTCATAGCCAGGCCAAGTTCCTTAGCCAAAACCCTTGCCTTGTGCATGGTTTCAAACTCCAGATCCTTTGAAACTTTCCATTTATCTACATCTGCAGGAGTAGCTTTGCGATAGATCTTCTTTAGAACATCCTCAGTACGCATATGCCTCTTTTTAAGCTGCATACGAACCAATTCCCCGGTCAGGGAAACATGACCAATATCAAATCCACCTGAAGTGGTTTCGACGGCAACCAACTCCCCGGCTTCGAGGTATAAATTTTCTGTATTTAGAAAGAACTCCTTTCGCGAGCCCTTGAATTTAATTTCTATAATATTAAATGGTTTAAAATTAGAAGGCATATCCATATGCGACAACCAATCATAAACATCTAACTTACTGCAACCATTGGTAAGGCATGAACCATTACTCTTGCATCCGGCAGGGGCACAGCCACCCGTTGAACAACTACCACATCCCATATCTAATTCAATATATATTGAGTCCCCGCAGGGAGCGTATTAAACTTTAAAATTTTAACGAACTGTAAAGATACATCTAAAAATAAAATTTTTGGATTTGCATTACGTTCAATATGATAATGAGCCTTTTCCAGTTCGTTTACCAGGGCCTCGCATTTAGCAAGATCCAGATGTTTGCTGAAATTTTTAACAAAATCAAGCTCTGCTGAAGGTAAATGTACTAATGATTCTGCACCTGACATCATCATAATGCATTCACGAATCAACTGAACCCCATAACGCAGCATATTTTTCTGATTCTCCCGACCCAGTTTAGAAAGCTCATCAACAAAATCTATGATCTGAGCTCCCTTATCGGCGAATGTCATCCGCATCCAACCCGTAAAATTCCTGAAATCATCATGATCATCTTCCTTTAAAAGATTCAGGGCAGCCTGCATATTTCCATCACTCAAATAGGCTATCCGGGAAGCCTGAGTTTCAGAAATATCCTTGTTCTCAGTAAGGTACTGCACAATATCTTCATTCTTTAGGGCAGGGATCTTAACCAGCTGCGTTCTTGATATAATTGTATTTAATATCTGGTCCTGATTTTGTGCTACCAAAATAATCAAGGTTTTATTAGCCGGTTCCTCCAATGTTTTTAGAAGACGGTTCCCTTCATTTTTGAGGTATTCGGGAAGCCAGATGATCATCGTCTTATACTCCGATTCAAACGCTTTTAATGAAAGCCGGTGCAAAATATTCAGACATTCGGCTTTGTTGATATTGGGCTGTTTATTTTGTGCATCTAATCGAAGACGCCATTCATCGAGATTAAAATACGGATTACTCAAGACCAGATCGCGCCACTCCCCAAGGTCGGCCATTGAATCTTCCTTTTCCCCACCTCTGAAAAATGGATAGGAAAAATGCAGATCAGGATGTATCAGCTTATTATATTTTCTGCAGGAAGCACAAATGCCGCAACTGTCTCTTTCAGTTCTTTCAGTACATGAAATGAATTGGGCATAGGCAAGGGCAAGGGCGAAACTTCCGGAACCTTCAGGTCCAAGAAACAATTGCGCATGACTTACCCTGTTCTCAAAAACTGATTGAATCAGTTGTTCCTTTATCGCATTCTGACCAATAACTTCCTGAAACAGCATGGTGCAAAATAAGAAAAATTACGTTTTAGACACATGTAATTCGGGAAGGATGGTAGTAAAATGGTCAGAATACTGGGGAGACTGGAAATTATATGTCATTAACATGCTTCAAAATATATAATTTTGCCCCAACTAATTATAATACCTCGTTGAAATCTAATAAAAATCAGGGATTAAGGCTTTCAAAAGAAGCCATGCAGGACTTTGGCTACAAGGTTGTTGATGCCGTTATCGAGCATTTTGAGACACAGGATAAAAAGCTGCCTGTATCAAATGCTACCCGGGTAGAGATGGACAAACTTTTTTCTGAAGATGCACCTGAAAATCCTATGCCGGCAACAGAGGTTTTGAGCTTTGTTCTTGAAAATGTCATGACACAAAGTAACATAATGACCCATCCCAAAACCTATGCTTTTGTTCCCGGTCCGAGTAATTACATCAGTGTGATGTCTGATACTCTGGCAACAGGTTTTAATATTTTTGCAGGGGGATGGGTAGGTTCTGCAGGAGCTGCCGGACTTGAGATCAGCACTCTGAACTGGATGCTGAAACTCTTTAATTTTCCGGTAAAAAAGGGCGGGGGTATCTTTACAAGTGGGGGTTCAATGGCAAATTTAACTGCCCTTGCCACTGCAAGAAAAGTGAAATGCGGCGAGGATTTTTCGAAGGCAATTATCTATTTATCCGATCAGGCACATTCCTCAAATATTAAAGCGATTAATATCCTGGGTTTTAAAAAGGAACAGATCCGGATAATTCCAACCGATATGGAATTTAAGTTTTCAATTAATAAATTGAAAAATGCTATAGCCCGGGATAAGATAGAAGGATTAAAACCATTCTGCCTGATCGCCTCTTCAGGCACAACCAATACCGGAACGGTAGATCAGCTGGAAGAACTCGCAGCTATCTGCAAAAAGGAAAGTATCTGGCTACATGTGGATGGTGCCTTTGGTGCAGCGGTTATTTTATCAAAAAATGGCAAAAAACTTCTTAGGGGCATTGATAAAGCCGATTCATTGACGATAGATCCTCATAAATGGCTCTTTCAGCCTTATGAAATCGGTTGTCTGCTGGTTCGCGATCATAAAAGCTTGAGTGGCACTTTTACTGAGAAACCGGTATATCTGAGGGATATTGAAGGGAATGAATCGGAGATCAACTTTTATGATCATGGCATTGAACTAACCCGGCACTTCAGGGCATTAAAGTTTTATATGTCAATCAAAACCTTCGGACTCAAAGCATTCAGGGAAGCTATTGACTATAATATCAATCTTGCAGAACAGGTAGAGGCTGAACTCAGAAAGAGTGATAAATGGGAGGTTGTTTCTCCGGCAACACTGGCCATCATCAACTTCAGATACAATCCGGTAAAGGAAAATCTGTCTGAAAAGAAAATAGATCTGGTCAATCAGAAAATAGCCGCAAAAATGATGGCTTCCGGAGAAGCACTATTGGTAACTACCATCCTCCTGGGGCAGGTTGTTTTGAGAATGTGTTTGATAAACCCCAGAACCACACTCGAAGATGTTAAAAGTACGATAGCACTTTGTGAGAAATTTGCTTTGGAATAGGCAGCAATCTGCTTCTGAGACAATTTAAATCTCCTATATTTATTTGATACAATTTAAACGACCTATGCGCATACTTGCTTTTGATTACGGTACTAAACGCATTGGAATCGCTGTAACCGATCCGCTGCAGATTATAGCTACCGGACTTGATACAATACATCCCAAAGACATCATTGATTATCTGAAAAAATATCTCTCAACAGAGCAGGTAGAACTTTTTGTGGTGGGCGAACCAAGACAAATGGATGGAAGCCCTTCGCAATCAACACCTCATATTAAAGGCTTCATTACTACTCTTAAAAAGCATTTTCCGGAAATTCCCGTCGAGCGGATCGATGAACGCTTTACCTCAAAAATGGCATCGGCCGTGGTGGCTCAAAGTGGATTTAAAAAAACAGACCGCCAGAATAAGGAACGTCTCGACACGATTTCAGCGACAATTATTCTGCAGACTTATCTCGAAAAGAAAAGCCTGGGCTAAGTTACCTGCCCCTAAGGCTAAAACCAATTTCTTATCTTTACAGCATGGATTTACTCAGCGATGAACTTAAAAGCTATCTGGAAAGCTCCTGTGACTCCGAAAGTGATCTGCTCAAACAAATAGACCGGGAGACTCATCTCAAAGTTTCCTTACCACGGATGCTTTCAGGACACTACCAGGGCCGGGTACTCAGTATGTTCAGTAAATTGATTCACCCGCGAAGAATTCTGGAGGTCGGAACCTTTACCGGATATGCTAGTTTATGTCTTGCTGAGGGTTTGAGTGAGGATGGTATTCTCCATACTATAGACATCAACGCCGAGCTTGAAGATATGGTGCGGGCTAGCTTCGATAAATCAGATCTGGGACTTAAGATTAAATATCACATTGGTAATGCCCTTGAAATCATCCCAAATCTGAATGAGATTTTTGATCTTATATTCATTGATGCCGACAAAAAAAATAATGAAAGCTATTATAATTTAACCATCGATAAACTGAGAAGCGGCGGACTGATCATTGTAGATAATGTGCTCTGGAGCGGGAAGGTGATAGCTGAAAAGAAAACAGATTCGGCGACTACATTAATCAGTAATTTTAACGAGATGGTGAGCGCTGATCAAAGAGTTGAGAAGCTGATCCTTCCAGTACGCGACGGCATTTTTATAATCAGAAAAAAATAATTTCAGATGCGAAACCTTAATATAAAATCTGTTCTGTTCCTCTTACCCTGCATAACATTACTGATGGGTTCATGCGGAATTTTAAAGAAGCAACGTTCAAATCCGCAGGTTCAAACCCCGGTACCCACTCCCAAACCCAGACAGACAGAATCAGCAAAAGACAGAGAAAATCAGATACCTGAAATTAAAAATTACACTGCAATATCCTATATAGAGCGATTTAAACAAATCGCGATTCGCGAAATGAATAATTCAGGAATTCCTGCGAGTATCACACTTGCTCAGGGAATTTTGGAATCGGGCAATGGAAACAGTGAACTTGCACTTAAAGGAAATAATCATTTTGGTATTAAATGTACCCCTGAATGGAAAGGAAAAACAATGCTAAAAGATGATGATCAGAAAGATGACTGTTTCAGGGTTTATAAAACACCCGAAGAATCATTTAAGGATCATACAGAATTTCTGAAAAGAAAGCGGTATGCCCCTCTGTTTGAGCTTGATAAAAATGATTATCGCGGATGGGCAGCAGGTTTGAAGGCAGCAGGTTATGCGACAAATCCCCGTTACCCCGAGCTGTTAATCAGTCTGATTGAACGTTATAATCTCAATCGTTTTGACCGTATGGAAACCGAGACAGAGAAGATCATCAGGGAGGATAAAGTACTTACTGAAATTGCCAAAAATATTCCCCAGGAAAGAAAAGAAGAAGTTTCCCGTCCAAGGGTAGCAATGAAAATTCATGAAGTAAAATCGGGAGATACGCTTGCTTCTGTTTCAAAGTTATTTGGAATCAGTGTGGATGATATCAAACTGCTCAATGGCCTGGATGATAGCAATTTGAAACCCGGACAGCTTCTGGTTGTTTCTAAGTAGGGAATGGGGAATAGGGAATAGGAATTGGGGAACCCGTATTAAATTAGTTAAAATTGTTAAAATACATTATTCTTTTCTTTGAAACGCTTAGTTTTATCAACTTGAAAAAAATCGGCTATATTTTTTTGTTGCTCTTCATTGCTGGTAGCGGTTTGCACGCACAGGATAAAACTGTTCAGGGAATCGTTTTTGATATGAACAGCAAACAGCGTCTTACCCGGGTATATATTTACAATACCCGAACCGGAGATGGATTCTACAATACAACCAAAGGAGAATTTAAAACCAATGCCCGGGAAGGAGATGTGCTCGTTGCCGCCCTCCAGGGGTATGGAGTAGATACCATAAGTATTCATTCAGAAAGCACAATACTTTTTTATCTCAAAAGAAACAGCATACAATTACAGGAAGTTGTGGTAAGGGATTCTGTACAAACACCCGCCGACCAGCTCAAGGCAAGGCAGGAAGAATTTAATACCGCGTATAGTAAGGGTACTGTGAAGGATGTTCTGACAACCGGCGGAAGTAATGGAGGTGGTGGAGCCGGATTGAGCATCAATGCATTATATACTCTTTTGAGCAGGGAGGGAAGAAATGCCCGACTGCTTCAAAAAATTATAGAAAGAGATTATCGGGATGCGATGATCGACTATCGTTTCACCAATACTCTGATTAACCGGGTAACCGGACTGAGCGGTGATAAGCTCAGGGATTATAAGCAGCAATATAAACCCGGATATTACTTTATCCTGGAAGCCAACGATTATGATCTGATTGAATACATCAGAAAATCCTATCAAAGCTATCTTGAAAATCCGGCTGCATATAGACTTGAGCCTTTAAAAGGAAATTAGATTGAAGTATTTTAAAATCATAAAGCTACCCAATCTTCCGGTCGGGGGTATGGCATTGTTTCCATTTTTACTTTTAAGGGATAAGAAGTCTGACCAGAACAAACAGCTTATGAATCATGAATTCATTCATTTCAGACAGCAAATTGAATTATTGATTATCCCTTTCTACATTCTTTACCTTCTGAATTATCTGATAAATCTCATCCGATACCATAATCACATGAAGGCATACAGAAATATTCTGTTTGAAAGGGAAGCCTATGAAAATGATTCCAACCTGTCCTATTTATCAGAACGAAGGTTTGCCGCCTTGACTAGCTATCTGAGGAGAATGACTTAAACTCGACATAATATTTTAAAAACCACATAGAAACATAGCATTTTATAGCTTCTAACCTACATTTTAGACACAAATAGCCTTGAAGATTCGCTTCAATTTATATGGTTTACAATCTATGTTTCCTTTAAACCATTATAAGTTCAATCTATGTGGTGCTATTTATCAATTAAGATTTAGATAGTTTAATTGAACTCACGTTAGAATATAACGAAAATCAAAAAACATATCAAAAAGAGGGCATTTTTGTTTTTATTTGCTGAATGCTTTTCAGATTTATAACAATTGCCTTTTTAATATTTGGATCTGCCTCATTAGCTTATTCGCAGAATACTAGTAATGAGACTGATACGATTATTTTAAAGGGATTAAAGCAATATCCCAGAAGAAATACGCTTCCGGTACGCAGGCCTGTACTCTTTCCCGAAACAGTGGTTTTAAACGCTGCAGCTGATTTGGATTTAAAAGTAAATTACTGGCGTAACCTTACTTCTTTTGGATTAAATATCAATCAGGCAGCTTTCAGTGAGAATTGGGGCGCAGGGGGAGTGAACTCTCTGGCATTGGGCGGGCAGTTTTCCTATAAAACGGATTATACCAAAGAAGATAAAAACTTTGCTTCGGAACTTATTCTGCAATACGGGAAATTAAATAATAAAGGTCAGCTGGCAAGGAAAACCGTTGACAGGATTTTCTGGGATAATAAGGTTGCTTTGAAATTATCGAAGAGCTGGTATTTTTTCGGCTCCATTAACTTTGAATCTCAGTTTGACATGGGTTATGCCTTTTCAAAGGATGCTCAGGGAAATGAAAAGCGAACGCTGTTATCTAAGTTTATGGCACCGGGTTATCTGACTGAATCTTTTGGATTTGAGTACAAACCGGTAAAACACTTTTTCCTTCGTATCGGTACCGGAACAGCCCGTCAGACATTTGTACTTGATAAAGATCTTTATTTAACAAATCCCAAGAATTTCGGGGTTGTACCCGGTAAGACTTTCAGGAATGAACTTGCATTTCAATTGGTTAGCTCATACGATAAGGATGTTGCAAAAAACCTGAACCTGAAAGGCCGGTACAGTATGTTTGCCAATTACGAAAAATTATCAAGTATAGACAATAGACTAGATCTGACATTAACCGCAAATGTAAACCGTCTGATCAATGTATCCCTGGCAGGAATCATTCTATATGATGATGATACGGCAAACCAAATTCAGGCGAGCCAGACTATGGCATTCGGACTCGTTTATAAATTTGCGAATTAACTTATTTCTTTACAAGTTGTAGATAATCAACATAATAAAGAATCTTCAATGAAATATTGTTATTCTGGGGTATAGCAGTAACCCTGTCGAAGTTCCGGAAATAACCCGCTCTGTTCTCAGTTTCCATATCTTCCGAAAGGTTTTTATAGGATACACTTAACTCACTTCCCGGTGCAAAACGCCATGAATAAACCAGATCGATGTTGAACACATTATAATTCGTATGAGTACCCTTGAACTCGGCTCCATCATGGTCCTGCAGTTCTCCGTCATCCCTCAGAAAATAAAAAGCTTTGTTGTTGCGGTTCGACCAGTAATGCCTTCCCCTGACCATAATCCCCATATTGCTATTAAAGGTATAGGTAGCATCAAACATACTCTCTATGGTATTCCTGTCAAATCTGGAAAAAATAATCTCTTTTGCTTTACTAAGACCTAACCATGCAGAATAATCGTACTGTGGTTGTGTACTGAAATCCACTCCCAATGAGAGCCTGTTCTTAACCCTGAAATTCTGATAAAAACCTGTCACATATCCTACACCATGGAACTGCTCCCTAAGTCGGGCAGAAAAAAATACACCTGCATTATATTTCCTGATCGGGTTTGATCTCAATCTGAAATTAGCATAAGTACTGGCCGGAGTGTTGAACTCCTTTCCTGCTACTCTTGGTTCATAAAAATCCTTCCCCATAAATTGTCTGTAAAAGTCAAGATTGAGGGTCCAGAAATTTTTAAACTCGAAATATCCGCCTGTGGATGCCCTGGACGACTGAAAAGCACGTGGCAGATACCGATGGGTCCGAAAGATCCCCATATAAGTATTGAAACGATTAAATATCTTCCAAGGAGTATAAAGATTATAACCTATATCAAAGGAATGGCTAATGAAATTATTATTGTTAAAATATCCAAGATCGGTAGGATCAAACTTATTGTCAGACAGATCAAAACCGTATCCCCAGGTAAAATTTCCACTTTTCTTTCCAGCCCCAAGCTCATAATTAAAGCCTGAATTGTTTGAACCGCCCGGAACTTCTGCACCCACATAACTAAACTTGCCAGCCCCTGATACATAATATTTATTATTACGATCATTCAGGTTTGCTAAAAATGAACTCACATTCGCATCGTATGCCGAACCCTGACGTATTACATTGGTATTCAAAAAAGTAACAGAACTATTGTTTTTTAATGACTGATCCAGTACCACAATATTATAATTACTCAAGGGATGAGCCTCAATCAGACGCTCCTCTCCCAAACTGTTTTCAACCCGTGCAAATCCACGTTTAGTGACTGCGTTAAAAAAACCTATTCCTAAACCATTTGCTGAACGGCCTGAAATTTTTGTTGCATTAAGCAATTTACTTTCAGTAGGATTCTCTTGGATAGTTTCACCGGGCAGGAGCTTTGAATTTACATTTACTCTAAAAGCAGGATTAGAACCGATTCTTCTCGAATAAAAAAGATTCCCCTTGTTGAACAATTCGGTTCCTTCGGTAAAGAACTGCCTGTTTTCATTAAACCTTACTTCAAAGGGACTCAAATTCAGAACCTGATTATCTGAACGAATCTGGCCAAAGTCAGGAACAAGGGTCATATCCAAAGTGAAACTCTGACTTATGCCATATTTAATATCCATTCCGCCATTAAAACTACCTGTTGTATTATTCTGCCCGGCCAGATTATAAGGATAGTTATTTACTGTCGAGGAGATGTAGGGTGAGAATGACAATCTTATGGGTGATTTAATCCCTTTTATTCCTGTTAGTTCACCTTCCTGATTAATAAATCCGCTAATCTTTGGATCAATATAACTCCAGCTGGTCTGCTGATTATTCATATGCCTTCGGCGGGTCATATTTAATCCCCACTCCTGAATTTCACTGGAACCAAAGCGGAGTGCAGAATAAGGGATCTTCAATTCGGCTGTCCAGCCCAGACTGTCGATTTTTACCTGACTATCCCATACAGCATCCCAGTTATTGTCCTCATTTCCCGAATTGGAATATTTGGCATCAAACTGAGTACCGGTTGAACTTACATAAAAACCAAAAGCATTAATCCTGTCGAGATAGGTATCAAATACGATCCCTAAAAAATCAGAATTAGCCAGGTTATCCCTGGGCATTACCTCCCTGAAAACACTGTCAGGTTCATCATACATTCTGGCACCAATGTAAATGGCTGTATTATCGTAGACTATTTTTACTTCGGTTCTTCTGTCTTCTGTCTCTACACGCCCGGGAAGAGGCTTAAACTCAATGAAATTACTGGCGGGCTTAGTCTCCTTCCAAACCCTGTCATCTAATTCACCATCTATTTTTGGGGAATGATCTGTCCGTACCGCATTGAATTTTCTGAGCTCCTGAGCCTCACAAATACCTCCAAATACCCAGAAAAAGCCAGCAATAATAATTCTAAACCTCATTCATAAATTTCAAGGATGCAAAGAAATTAAAATGTTGGATACTTTAAGACTAAGCAATGGGAATGTTACTCTTATTATGAAAATTTCTTGATTTTGATCTCTTTCTCATCGGAATAAACAATTATTTTAGTCCTGTAAGCTAGAAATCATACCTTTGCACCTGCTAAAAGCTGATAAATAAGATGTTTGAAAATTTACAGGATAAACTCGACAGAGCATTTAAGGTTCTTAAGGGTCAGGGAAGTATAACAGAAATAAACGTGGCTGAAACCATGAAAGAGATACGTAAAGCTCTTCTGGATGCCGATGTTAACTATAAAACTGCAAAAGCTTTTACTGATGATGTAAAAGAAAAAGCACTCGGACTGAATGTACTGACTTCAATTTCTCCGGGACAGCTATTAACCAAACTTATGAATGATGAGCTGGCTGCCCTGATGGGTGGCACGGCTGAGGAATTGAATATTTCTGCCAATCCTACAATCATTCTAATAGCCGGATTGAACGGTGCCGGTAAAACTACTTTCTCAGGTAAGCTTGCCAATTATCTGGTTACAAAAAAGAATAAAAAACCGCTATTGGTGGCTGGCGACGTTTACCGTCCGGCAGCGATCGATCAGTTGGAAGTACTCGGTGGGCAGATCGGCGTTCCGGTATTTACAGATCGTGAATCAAAAGATCCGGTTGGAATAGCCAAGGCTGCGATTGCAGAAGCTAAAAAGAACGGGCAAAATGTGGTGATCATCGATACCGCCGGCCGTCTGGCAATTGATGAAGGTTTGATGAAAGAGATTGCTGAAGTAAAGGCACAAACCAATCCGCATGAAATTCTGTTTGTGGTCGATTCCATGACCGGGCAGGATGCTGTAAACACCGCAAAAGCCTTTAACGACCGCCTCGACTTTACAGGGGTAGTGCTGACTAAACTGGATGGTGATACCCGTGGTGGTGCTGCACTTTCTATCAAATCAGTCGTAAACAAACCGATCAAATTCATTGGTACAGGTGAGAAGATGGAAGCCCTGGATGTGTTCTATCCTGACAGGATGGCCAGCCGTATTCTCGGGATGGGTGATGTGGTCTCCCTTGTTGAACGGGCACAAATGCAGTTTGATGAGAAAGAAGCCGCCGAACTTCAGAAAAAGATCCGTAAGAATAAATTCGATTTCAATGACTTCCTGAGCCAGATTCAACAGATCAAGAAAATGGGTAATATGAAGGATCTGATGGGTATGATTCCGGGTGTTGGAAAAGCGATAAAGGATGTGGAAATTGATGATAATGCCTTTACACCAATTGAAGCCATCATCCGCTCAATGACTCCTTTTGAACGTGAAAATCCGGATTCTATCAATCAAAATCGCCGTACCAGGATTGCTAAAGGTTCGGGTACCAATATTACTGAAGTAAATAAGCTGATCAAGCAGTTTGAGGATATGCGTAAGGTTATGAAGCAATTCTCTAACCCTGCGGCGGCGGCTAAGATGATGAAAGGTATGCCTAAAATGCCGTTTGGGAAGTAGGTTCTATTCCTCCGGTTGGTGTTATCACCATACCGGCTCTTTAGTGATTTTGGTGTTATTTAAGGTTGGCGATAACACCAACCTTAGGGAAATGCTTAGAATCGATTTATCTATTTTAACAAAGCTTAACATTTTTGGATTAATATTATTTGTAAGTTAGTTAACCTAACCTATGAATTTGAAAAAGTTAATGTTCCTGGCTTTGATCGTCTATGCGATTTTGCCAGGTTCCTCAGTACTAGCTCAGCACAATGAGCTAAGCTTTCAACTCACACCTCATTGGCTTTCATCGCTCAAATTAGATGAAGCAAGTCAAATAGCCCAGGGAAAAGATCAGTTCGCAGGTCTTGGTGGGTTAAGCTACGCTCACTTTAAAAACTCAGGGCTTGGCTTAAGGGCAGGGTTTAACCTCGGTTATTTCAGACCAAAGTTAATTGTTAATCGTAATCCGGGTAATGGTTTAAGTGACCAATTACTTGGTTCTGTTGTGATGTATAATAGTTTAAGTTTAGAACCTGTTTACAGATTCACATGGCTCAGGTCAGAATTTGAGATATTTGGAGGAGCTGATCTGCGATATTTTCATAGCATTGGATATACGAGCTATGGTTATCATTATCAGTCGACCATCCCATCAGAATTTTCAACTTTTGAAATCCGTGTTGCGCCATACCAAAATAAATTCCAGTCAAATATCTACGGTGGAATAAGCTATATAAAGTCGATAAACTCAAAAAGTCGCATTGGTATCAGCCTGATTAGCAATCTCGGTCTATCTAAACCCGGGGGTGGCCAGTTTACTGCTACGGCAAATAATGGGAATACGTTCCAGACCAACTTCAAACCTGTAACAGACTTTACCGGCATTCGTATTCAATATGGCTACAATGTCCGGAAGAATGAAAAACCCACAGAACCGTCAGATGGGCTGATTCGTCAGGCCATTTTTTTGGAAGCACTTGGGAGCGGTGGCCTGTTTTCCTTAAATTACGATAGGAGATTAAAATCCGGTAATGACGGATTTGGTGTACGGGTAGGACTCGGACTTGGCACAACTTATGAAATCAATGAAGATGAATTTAAAAGACGTGTTAGTGTACCCTTAATGGTCAACTACATCTTTGGCAGTGGCCGTAACGGGCTGGAAACCGGCATTGGAATTACTCCGGAATATGCTGTCAGTAAACCCCGGGATGATCAGAGAATGAATGCCTGGGGAAACCTGAATGTTCTTTACCGCTTTCAGCCTATTAAAAAAGGTTTTATAATGCGTATTGGCTGGACTCCAATAATAGGCAGAGGAGGCAGTCTTAACCCATACTTTGCAGGTGTTTCTTTTGGGTATAGTTTTGCGAAATAGTATTATGCAGCACAATAGCCTGAAGCACACAAATATATTAACCATAGTAGGTGATTTCTCTGACAATAAATATTCCCGGCTTGAGCTTACTCTTAACAAACTTTAACATTATCAGATTTTTATTTGGTGTAGCTTAGAGTATCTAACCTTTGAATCATGTGTAAAATCAGGAAATTAAAATTTCTGCCATTTTACGTGTTGTTATTTACTGTTTCATTTAATTCATTTGCCCAAACAAATGAATTTGGATTTCATATCAGTCCGGCAGTATTGGCTCCGGCAGAGTTTGACAGAGATACTTCAATCGTAAATGCCAGGTCATCAATTACCAGCTCGGCTGGGATAAATTTTACTCATTCTTTCAAACCTGGTCTGGGTATCAGAGCCGGTTTTAATTTTGGATATATGAGCTCCAAGTTTACACTAAGCACAAACTACACCAAGTCCTTTGCTTTTCCAGTTTATCCATCTACATTTTTTTATAATAGCATTACTTTAGAGCCGGTATTCAGGTTTAAATTCAAGAAATTCAGACTCGAAACATTTGCAGGGGCAGAGCTTAGGCGCTTTTATAACAATACACCTGGAACCTACGGCCTTTCTACATTGGCTACTTTCAAAATCAATGAGATAGGTAGAAACTATCAGTCAAATGTTTATACAGGCCTTAGTTATATCATTTCTTTTAAAAAATCTAATCAATTAAGCATAGGGCTCACCAGAAATTATGGATTGACAAATATTGGATATGGCAATTTCAGAGCACCAACAACAAATAGCACCTTTCGAACAGGATACCATTCTGTAACTAATTCCTCGGGACTTCGATTGCATTACAGTTACAACATGGAAAAAATGGGGGGTAGGGAAAATACTCAGAAAGTTCCTGAAATAACTGGAAAACGCAGAAAAGCTGTCTTCATTGAGGCGCTCGGAAGTGGTGGACTATTTTCAGCTAATTATGATATGCGTTTTAAGCCCGACCAGAATGATGGCTGGGGTTTCAGGGTTGGGGTTGGTATAGGCGAAGACCTTCCTGTTGAAGTATATAAACAACGTGAATATTTTGGTTATTATGCGGATAGATATCTTACCATCCCCCTTAATATTAACTACATTATCGGGGAAAGAAGAAGCGGTTTTGAGACCGGCATTACTCTAACTCCCGAGCTTACAAACAGAAAACTGGAAAATGATCCGCAAGTTAAATTATGGACATTCTTAAATGCAGGTTATCGTTTTCAGGCAATAAAGAAAGGATTACTGATTCGCGCAGCCTGGACACCAGGATTGGTTAACAAGAGCTTTGCTCCTCTTTGGGCAGGAGTTTCTTTGGGATACAGTTTTAAGTAATACCGTTCCCTCATTCCTTTCCACCTTTTACTAAATACTTAAGTACACCCTATCAAATGGTTCCATAACTTAGGTAACCATGCCAGCAAAAACCTTTGGAAGTGCCGTTTTTGGAATTGAAGCGATCACAATAACTATTGAGGTAAATATTAGCGGCGGACTCAATTATTTCGTCGTCGGTCTGCCGGATAATGCGGTAAAGGAGAGTATGCTGCGGATAGAAAGCGCACTGAATAATTCGGTCTTTCATATGCCAAGGCAGAGGATTATCGTAAATCTGGCTCCTGCGGATATCCGGAAAGAAGGTTCTGCTTATGATCTGCCTATTGCCATTGGTATTCTGGATGCTTCCGGACAGATTTTTAGCACAAAACTGGACAAATACCTTATTCTTGGTGAGCTTTCCCTTGATGGAGGCATCCAGGCAATCAAGGGAGCTCTTCCGATTGCTATTCAGGGTAAACGGGATGGATTCAAAGGCTTGTTACTGCCTAAAGAAAATGCCCGGGAAGCTGCCATTGTAGATGATTTTGAGGTTTATGGAGTAAGCCAGCTGTCGGAAGTGATCGGATTTTTTGATAACAGCCTTGAACTGACAAGGACTATCGTCAATACCCGTGAAGAGTTTAAATATAATATCAATAATTATGACAGCGATTTCTCGGATGTCAGGGGACAGGAAAACATCAAACGGGCACTGGAAATTGCTGCATCAGGGGGGCATAATGTGATCCTGATCGGTCCGCCCGGAGCCGGCAAGACCATGCTCGCCAAACGTCTGCCAACCATCCTGCCTCCTCTTGATCTGTACGAGGCGCTTGATACCACTAAAATTCATTCGGTTGCCGGAAAGCTCTCTGCATCCGATTCCCTGATGACGGTCAGGCCCTTCCGTTCTCCCCATCATACGATCAGTGATGTAGCCCTGGTTGGAGGAGGTACCAACCCTCAACCGGGAGAAATTTCACTCGCCCATAACGGAGTGTTGTTTCTGGATGAATTGCCCGAATTCAAACGCACCGTTTTGGAAGTGATGCGGCAACCCCTGGAAGAGCGGAGGGTAACCATCTCAAGAGCTAAGCTAAGCGTTAATTACCCGGCAAGTTTTATGCTGGTGGCTTCGATGAATCCCTGCCCCTGTGGTTTCTACAATCACCCTGAAAAGGATTGCATTTGTGCACCCGGAGTGGTTCAGAAATATTTAAGTAAGATCTCTGGTCCGCTGCTTGACCGCATCGACCTGCATGTGGAGGTTACCCCGGTAAATTTTAATGAACTCTCTTCAGAGCGGCTCAGTGAAAAAAGTGAAGCTATCCGCGAACGGGTTACTGAAGCCAGAAATATACAGCTAAAACGATTTGAAGAGAAAGCAGATGTATTTTGCAATGCCCAAATGAGCCCGAATATGGTCAGGAATATTTGCAGGATCAATGAAAGCGGACAGGTATTATTGAAACAGGCTATGGAAAAACTAGGATTATCAGCAAGAGCTTATGACCGCATCCTGAAAGTTTCAAGAACGATTGCTGACCTGGCTGGAAGTAAAGAGATAGAGCTAGAGCATCTGGCTGAAGCGATACATTATAGGAGTTTGGACCGGGAGGGATGGGCAGGGTGATTTTATTGATTTGAGGATATGGTATCGCAAAATGCGATACCTTCCAACAATCACCAGGCAGAACTTCCTGTTGTCTTTACCGCATATAGGATTCCTATGTTTTCTATGTTGTTAAAAAATCATAACATAATTGCATTTACCAATAATTATTATTTACTTTGAAAATCAAAGTACTTTTAAATGGAAGAAAAAGATATACATTCTGAGCTGGCTTCTATCAGATCCCTGATGGAGCGCTCATCCAAATTCCTTTCCCTCAGCGGATTATCGGGAGTTATGGCAGGTATATATGCCCTGATTGGTGCATTTATTGGATACAAAATCGTAAATGAAAAATACGGAAGCTTAGTTATAAGTGATTCATATACAGACAATTCACTGGTCTATCATCAGCTTATTCTGATTGCAGGATTAATATTATTGCTCTCCATATTAAGCGGTCTCTTGCTGTCTATCAGGCAGGCAAAGAAAAAAGGTGAAAACTACTGGAATCCTGTAAGCAGGCGTTTGATCAGCAGTATGGCCATTCCATTATTTAGCGGCGGACTCTTTATAATTATTCTATTTTTACGGCTGGAATATGACCTGATACCATCAGCATGCCTGATATTTTATGGATTGTCCTTAATATCAGCAAGCCAGTACACGTTCTCGGATGTGAAATGGCTAGGCTTCTGCCAGATTATTCTGGGTTTACTGGCGGCTTTAATTCCGGCATCCGGACTCTTGTTCTGGGTAATTGGATTTGGCCTCCTGCATATTATTTATGGTACTGTCATGCATTTTAAATACAACCGGTGAAGACATCCCTGGATCAATTTGATAAAGCTTTTGAAAACCGGATACGCCTGCAGATCATGAGCGTATTGCTTGCCAATGAGCATTATGATTTTAATTCCCTCAAAGACTTATTAGATGTTACTGACGGGAATCTTGCATCCCATATAAAAGCGCTTGAAAAAGAGGAATATATCATTGTGAATAAAACCTTTATTGGAAAGAAACCAAATACACAATATTCAGTTTCTGAAAAAGGCCGCAAAGCCTTTATTAAACACCTGGAAGCTCTTGAAAATATAATCAAACAACAGAAAATATAATATTTTTTTATTCACTTACTTTGAAATTCAAAGTACTTTTAAACAATTAAAAATGAAGATAGAACTGACAACAGAAAACAAGGGATTTAACAACTGGTTCGGGGGATCAGTATTAATCAAATTAGGCCTGATCGGCTTTCTAACCATTTTATTATTAATCCCTTCTTCCCTGATACAGGATCTTATCGCAGAGCGGCAGAACAGACAGGAGGAAGTCATACAGGAAATTTCCGACAAGTGGTCGGGCAGCCAGCTTGTACAGGGGCCGGTTTTGGTGCTGCCCTATAAAACTACAGTCATCGCGGAAGATCCCAATACCAGCAAAAACACTACCCGTGAAATTCTGACCAATATTTATATCCTTCCCGAAACCCTGGATATCTCATCAAAAGCGAGTCCTGAAATGCTTCACAGGGGAATCTTTGATGCGGTGGTTTATAACAGCAAGATTCAGGTTAAGGGAAAGTTCAGTGCACTGGAACTGATAAAATCAAACATTGACCCGGCTATGATTCAATGGGATAAAGCAAAAGTAGCTATCGGACTCAGTGATCTAAAGGGACTTAAAAACAATCCGCTCATCAGGCTTGGAAATGAGAATTATGAAGTTGAGCCCGACCTTACTTCACTCAAATTATTCAGCAATAACCTGGTCATCCTTCCCAACCTGAGTACAGGGAAGAACACCGCACTCAGCTTTAGTTTTGATCTAGATCTGCGGGGAAGCGAGAAGCTCAGCTTTCTGCACCTTGGCAAGAACACCTCGGTGAAAATTGAGGGAGAATGGAATAATCCAAGTTTTACCGGAAGGTATCTGCCTGATGAACGCTCGGTTTCGGGCAAGACCTTTTCGGCTACCTGGAAGATGCCCTATTATAACCGGCCCTATCCACAGCAATGGATCGAAGAGAATACTATTTTAAATAAGCCAGATACCCTTGTTAAAGGAAAGAATAACTCAG
Source organism: Sphingobacteriales bacterium 16-39-50 (assembly GCA_002257025.1). Classification (GTDB taxonomy): domain Bacteria; phylum Bacteroidota; class Bacteroidia; order Sphingobacteriales; family Sphingobacteriaceae; genus Daejeonella. The sequence continues at coordinate 102,184 of NCHA01000003.1, forward strand.
ATACCCGGGCAGTTTTTGGAGTTGATTTCCTCTTACCTGTAGATCAGTATCAAAAGACCACCCGTGCTGCAAAATACGCCATACTGGTTATTTTACTATCCTTTTTATCTCTGTTCTTTACAGAGCTGCTGAACAAAAGAAATGTTCACTTCCTCCAATATGTGCTGATCGGAGCCGCGATGACCATTTATTATACTCTATTGCTGGCTCTTAGCGAACAAATGGGTTTCAATATGGCTTATATCCTTGCCTCGGTAGCCACAATAGGCCTGATCGGAACATTCATCTGGTCACTGCTTAAAAATAGCAAGGCAGCCCTTCTCTTTGCCGGCATACTGAGTATGTTCTATGGTTTTATTTTTGTAATTCTTCAACTACAGGATATGGCTCTTTTGGTCGGGAGTATCGGTTTATTCGTCATTATTGCTACTTTAATGTATCTATCCCAAAAAATTAGCTGGGAAAATAACAAAGTGGAAGAAGCAAACACCAGGCTTTAATTATGTACCGGTTTCACAAAGGATATTTTGGATTGACTGCAGGACTGTTTTTGATTGAAGTACTGATCGCGATGTACGTTCAGGATGATTTTATCAGGCCCTATTTTGGAGATTTTTTGGTTGTTATTTTGATGTATTGTTTCCTCAGGTCTTTTGCCAACCTGGATGTGAAACTAACTGTTATAGCAGTACTGCTGTTTTCTTACTTGATAGAAGAACTGCAATATCTGAATTTCGTTGAGTTGATCGGAATGGGAAATTCTGAACTAGCACGTACCGTGATTGGTACATCCTTTGCATGGATGGATCTTGTGGCCTATACGGCGGGCTGTGTAGCAATTCTCTTGTTTGAAAGAATGAAACCGGCTATATGGAACCTTAAAAGTAAAAGTGCATGAAGTATTTTGTGAGCAAAAATTCGATAGTCCGCAGGATTTGGGGGAATGGTGATACCATCCTCCTGATCTTTGCCGGTGCCTCTGCAGAGTTTGCCTTGAATAAAGCAGTCGACTGGCTATATTTCACCGGTCGGCTTCCTTCTGATCCGCTTAAAAGGTTATTCTCCACCGTCGCCTATGCCCGACAAATCGTCTTTTCTGAATATGATGAAGCTATGCAGGCAATCGACAAAATTTCAGCTATCCATAAGGGTGTGGAACAGTCCCGTGGCAAAAACATCCCGGATTGGGCCTATCGGGATGTCCTGTACATGCTGATTGATTATTCAATACGGTCTTTTGAGCTATTGGAGCAGAAATTAAGTGAAATCGAAAAAGAGGAAGTTTATTCTGTTTTTTACGGGATGGGGTTGCGTATGGGTGTTAAAGATCTACCCCTGAACTATCAGCAATGGCTACAAATGCGAAATTCTTCTATTGAAGAAAACCTGCTGAATGGGAGTTTCACGAAAGATCTCTACAAACAATATAAAAAGCACCTGGGATGGTTCAGATACCTGGTCTTAAAACAGGCTCAAATCCTGCTTGTTCCTGATAAAGTAAATGAACTACTGGGACTCGGGAAGAACCCCCTCTCCATTCCCATGCTTAATTTGTACAAGCTCAGCCGGATAATTCGCTTAAAATCTCTGCTAAAGAATGTGATCCTGCCATCAGCTTACAAAAAAGAAATTTTGGCTATGGACACCTATTCAGGCTAATCCTGATTGAGTATGACAAGCTCACACCAGCCTGAAAGACCTTACTGAAGTTAAGGCAGGTGCGTTTGAAAATTTTTTGGACCGGGATTTGCAATAAATATATCTGATTACCAGTTAGTAAAAACATAATGGGATAATCACCAAAATTCAGGCTAGATAAACTCCTATCATCAGCAACAAACCTAATTGGAAAAATAAATCTAAATTTGCAGGGTCATCAAAGGCTCATAGCCACTTCAAGATTAATCAATTTTCATATTCTTAAAGCGAATTATCCCGGAATGCATTATAAATATTTTATAACCCTACTTCTCTTCTTTGGTATCCATCAGGCAGTAAATGCAAGCTTCGTATTCAATCCAAATTCAATAGCAGCATATCAGGCGATATTTGATTTGCGGTTTAATGATGCAAGGAAATATATCCGCGACGAGAAAGTAAATAACCCACAAAATGGTATTCCGGTTTTGCTTGAAAATTACCTTGATTATGTATTCCTGATTACTTCAGAAAACGCAATCGAATTCGAAAAGTTTAAAAACAGGAAATCAGGCAGGATTGATGCAATCAAAAAAAATGATAAAAATTCACCCTATTATCTTTTTGCCCAGGCTGAGATTTATCTTCAATCTGCAATGATTAAGGCTAAATTTGGAGAATACATGTCCTCGACCTATGATTTCAAAAAGGCGAAAGACTTGTTAGCTGAAAATAATGTAAAGTACAGGGACTTTTTGCCCAATCAAAAAAGCCTGGGTTTGATAGAAGTGATTTTTGGAGCCATTCCAACAAATTTAAAAGGGATAGCCAGCTTATTGGGCATTCATGGAAATATTACCAAAGGGAGTAAGCAACTGGAAAGATTCAGACTGCAGATTGCTAACAGTAAGTATAGCTATTATAATGATGAAATTGTGACTTCACTTAGTTTTATAAACGTAGATGTGATTCAGGGCAGGAATAGCTACAGTTACGTGGCACCACTCTTGAAGACTATGAGTGATAAAAGCCTCCTCAAAGCTTATTTACAGGGTTACACTGCTTTTAGAACCGGGCATGGCGATGCCGCTCTTAAATTTATAGAAGCCGCTCCAAAAGGCAGTCAGTATGCCGATTTACCACTTATGAACTATCTGATGGGCAATATTAAACTTTGCCGAATGGATTCCGATGCAAACCTATACCTCAGCAAATTTGCAAATGAGACCCTTAGTACGAATTATATTAAGGATACTTATCTAAGGCTTGCATTTTATTATTTGGTAAGAAATAATATTTCGCAGTACAATCATTATTTAACATTGGTGAGAACTAAAGGTTCAGTAATTAATGAAAAGGACAAGCAGGCCCTGAAAGAAGCAAATGATGTCAGGCCGAATCTAACTTTATTGAAAGCAAGACTTTATTTTGATGGCGGCAGTTATAATAATGCACTGGCTCAATTAAAATCAATTCAGGTTAATGGTTTAAAAAGCCAGAGGGATAAACTGGAATTCTACTACCGTTATGCGAGAACCTATGATATGATGAATGATTATGATGATGCCTTGCTATATTATCAACGCACAATTAATCTTGGCAAAAATCAATCTTATTATTTTGCAGCCTATTCAGCCTTAAAATCGGGTAATATTTACGAATACATAAAAGACAATAAAAAAGCAGCTGAATATTACAATATGGCTCTCGGGATGAAAAATCATGAGTATCAAATTGGTATTGACACTCATGCAAAAGAAGGCTTAAGAAGACTTAATGAATAAGAGAATAATTTAATTTTTATATCCGGCAGAGTATCTTTAATTTAAAAATTATATTTGATTTTATACTTTTACAGGTATCAGGATCTATTACATAACATAAGAAAGAGATTATCATAAAATTTTTAGCTTAAAATGCCGGAAAAAAAGATACTGATAACCGGAGCAAGCAGGGGTTTGGGCCTGGCCATATCAAATGCGTTATCAAAAGAATATACATTGATCTTACATGCCACACGCAAAGAAAGTTTTACCAATGTTGATCCTAAACACCATTTACTTTGTGCCGACCTCAGCGATCCAACCCAACTCAATGAATTTTGTAAACGCCTAAAAAAGGAGCACGGAGATACGCTCTATGGAGTAATCAATAATGCGGGCATTACATTTGATAAATCCCTCATTTATCAGCCGGAGAATGAAATAGACAAGCTGCTGCAGGTAAATCTGAAAGCACCAATCATGATCTGTAAGGCTGTGATGAAGCAATTCCTTTTAAATAAACGCGGGGTAATTATCAATGTAAGTTCATGCGTTGGTGAAACCGGAAATGCTTTTCAGGCGGTTTATTCGGCAACTAAAGCCGGTTTGGCAGCCCTGTCCAAATCACTCGCCCGCGAAGTTTCTGCTTTAAGCGAAGAACATGCCATCAGGATATTAAGCATAGCCCCGGGTTTTATTGAAACAGAGATGACAGATACGGTACCCGAAAAATTCAGACAGGAATATTTAAAAGCCATTCCTGCAAACCGTTTCGGTAATGTGAACGAGGTTGCAGATGTGGTTGCTTTCCTTTTGTCGGATAAGGCATCATATATTAACGGAACTAACATAAATATAAATGGTGGGATATTATGATAAGGGTAAACATGTAGAAAGCCTGTGTTTAATACATCCGAGAGAAATACTTATTGCCTACGGTCCTACAAAGCTGCTTGTAGATAAATATCACTGGCACTCGCCAAAAGTAGGCGTTGTAGCGAGCTATACTCCCACAGACCATGATGTAGAGGACCACTTTGGCATTTTCAGAGGAGTGGACCAGATAGAGTCGTTTGTACAGGCCACCGCTGCTTCTTTAGCCATGTTTTTGGTCTGTCAGAAAAATAGTTGTGCTCCGGAGGATTTGAGAGACAAAGCTGTCCCAAGCTTTATTAGTGTAGGCAATGTGAACTTTATGGCCGCACTTGAAAAGGGCGATACTTATGTTATTCTGGGGAAAATAACATTTTATAAATTTAAGCAAATGGTTTGCGATGGGAGGATTTACAGATGTCCCCAGGGATTAGACCTTGACGATTATTTTAAAGATTTTAGCGAAGAGCGCTTACTTAAATATGATCTCTCACCTGATTTTAAACTTATTTCAGATTACTATGATATAACAGGGCGGGAAATAGACATAGAATATTTTAGAGCAATAAACAAAAAGTAAATTTTAAATGGAAAGACAAGAAATTATTGACGGTTTGATAGAGGTACTTAAAACTGTAAGAATGATTGAGCCCGAAAAATTAGTAGGTGTAACAGAAGAAACAGATTTTTTAGCTGATATGAGTGTACCATCATCTCAAATGATCGCTATCGTAGCAAAAGTCGAGCAAAAATTTGACATTGAATTTGAAGACGACGATATTGATGATTTAGGCTCAACTGTCAAAGATGTTGTTGATCTGATTTTAAAAGTAAAAGCACGTGGATAATATCCCTGGCAGAAAGGTAGCTGTTGTTGGTATGGGCGGAGCGTTTCCTACCTGCAAAGATCTTTCAGAGTTTAGCAGCAAGTTATTTGCTAATAAAAGCCTGATCCGCACATTCGATGATGCTATGGCTTATGAGAAGCAGGTCAGGTCTACCGTAGCGGGTTTTATCACCGAGCCAGAGATGGATCTGGAGGTAATTTGGGACCCAATGGAAGGCATCTATCCGGAGACTTATATTGATAAATTGAACCGGATTCCGGATGCAAACCTTGCTACTTCTGACGTAGGCAGCATCTGGTCAATGCTTGCAGCCCAAAATGCAATAAAAATGGCTGGCTGGTCAAAAGATCTGGTCCAATCAGAGCGAACCGGCGTTGTGATAGGTTCTGGTGGTTCAGCTAATGTGATTCTCAGAACCGGATGGCACAATTTTTACGTTTATGGCAGAAAAACCAGGCATTCGGGTGGTCATACTGTCGACCGAACCATGACCTATCGCGAAGCAGCCAATGTATCGGTTCTCATAAAAAACAAGGGTGTCTGTGAAACCATCAGCTCTGCCTGCGCCACCGGACTCGGTAATATTGGCTACGCTTATCGGCTAATCAAATATGGATTGCAGGATCGGGCAATCACGGGCGGGGTAGAAAGCACATCGCTTGAAACCTTTATTGGTTTTGATGGAATGATGGTTTTAAGCCGGGGTTTTAGCCCTGAAGAAAGCTCGCGTCCATTTGATATGGCCAGAAACGGGTTTGTATGCTCCTTTGGTGCGGGTATAGTAGCCCTTGAAGAATATGAGCAGGCAGTAGCCCGTGGTGCTGATATTTTAGGGGTGATTGACGAATATTTTAACAATTCAGACGGCGATGGTGATATGTTCTATCCATCATTTGCCGGACAGCAAAGGTTATGGAAAGGTGTAATGGCCGGTTCAAACGAAAAACCCGATGTTGTGAAAGTTCATGGTACATCTACCCCATCAGGCGATGCTATTGAACTTTTAAGTGTAATTGATGCATTGGGTGAAGATGGATACCATATATCTGCCCCAAAATCACAATTTGGACACATGTTGGGTGGTGCAGGTGCCGTAGAATTCATAACTGCTTTACTGATGCTTAAAGAGCAAAAAGTTTTGCCCTGTTTAAATTCTCCAAACCTCAACCCCGAACTGGAAACTTTTCAGAAAAACCCGGAATGGAAAGGACCTATGAAGCCACTGGCTGCTTACCGGCACTTACTTCCGCAGGAAAGTTTTTCAAAACCAATTAATAGCATTGTTTGCCTTAATTACGGATTTGGTGGTACCAATAGTGCCTTAAAATTGTCAAGATATGATAAATAATGCTGGTAAAGTTGCGGCAATTTTTGGTGTCAGGAATGAAGAATCCATTGCCTATAATATTGCTTTAAAACTACATCAGTCGGGCTGCAAAATTGCCTTAAGCTATGTTGAAGATACACGCGATGAGGTGCTGTACCTGCTTGAAAAATTAGGTCTTGATACCAAACTTGCAATGCAGGTTGACGTAAGGGATGAAGCTCAGATCAGCAACTTTCTCAATGCGGTATATAGTACTCATGGCCCTATCGATTACATTTTACATGGTGTAGCCTTTGCTAACACCAAAGTGCTGTGTTCAAACTTTATTGGCAGTAAAGAGCCCATCCCTGCATACATAGATATCCCTTTCGAAGATCTGATGGATTCTTTTAATATCAGTGCCTATTCTCTCTTAAGAATAGCCCGGGTAGCTGAAAGTTTGTTACAGAAAAATGCATCTATCCTAACTCTTACCTATAATGCGTCTAACAGAGTTATTCCGCAATATGGAGGAATGGCGATCAATAAGGCGGCCCTCGAAAATATCATGTTATACCTGGCAAGCTATTTCCGCAATAAGCAGGTTCGGGTTAACGCCATTTCTGCCGGACTGGTTATGACTACTTCATCAGGCGGGATCAATGGTGTTCGCAAAATGCGTAAATTAGGTAAATACATGGCGCCATTAGGAAATATTGATGCCGGTGATGTAGGTGATGCCGCCCTTTACTATTTCTCTGATCTTTCAAAAAAAGTAAGCGGAAATATTCATTTTGTAGATGGTGGATTTAACATTATGGCAGTACCTGTTATAGATGAAGAATGAGTTGGAAATGTCTGTAAATCAAATAACTGCACAGCGCACATTTGCTGTCGGAAATGATTTGGTACATATAGAAAATTTTAAACTTTCACTCAGCGATCTGTTCAAAAACAAAGTCTATACCCCTGCCGAAATAGCTTACTGCGAGAGCTTTACTGATTCTTTGCAGCGTTATGCATCAACCTGGGCGGCTAAGGAGGCTATTTACAAAGCCATTAAACAATTGGATCCATCACCTCTGGGATGGAAAAAAATAGAAATTAGCAGGGCTAAAAAAGCAGGAATGCCGACAGTAGTATTACCGGATCATCTCAAAAAATACGAACTGAGCCTTACAATATCACACGATTCGGAGTATGCCTGGGCTTTGGCATTAATTAATGCAATAGTTTAATCCATTGACCTCACATTTTTATAATTCCGATTTTGTTGATCTCCATTATTATAAATATGGAACAGGTGAAGAGCATATGCTATGTTTTCATGGTTTCGGTATGCATGGAAAGCAGTTTCGGGAATTAGAGCCGGAATTAGGAAATAAATATACTTTTTGGGGTTTCGATCTGTTTTTCCATAAAGCCACGAAGCTGAAGGACCAAAGTCTGGAAACTGTAAAAACAGGATTAACAAAAAAAGAGCTTGCCAGCCTTATTGTAGACTTTTGTAAGGAACAAAACATCAATCGTTTTTCGGTAATTGGTTATTCTATGGGTACCCACTATGCAACCACAATTGCTGAAGAGCTTCCCGAAATGATTAATGAATATATCGTAGCGGCACCATCATCTATTAAGCCCGGAAACATTATCAGGTTCTTTAGCAGAAGTAAATTCGGGAATAAGATCATTGAGAAAGTATCTTTGAGTAAAGATGCGATGGTTAAGCTTTTAAATATGTTCAGAAAGGCTCGGTTTATCGATGCAGAAGGCCATGGAATTCTATTAAAAGAAATTGAAACTCCTGAGTTGAGGTTTAACCTGTATGCGAGCCTGACTTATTTGCGTTTTTTAACAACAGATGAAGCAAAACTCATTTATGCGTTAAATAATCATCCTATCAGGAGTATTTTTATTTTCGGTCGGCGGGATAAATCATATCCAATAAGTATTGGTAAAACTTTTTTAACACAGATAGAAAAAGCCGAAATATTGAATTTAAATGAAGGGCATGAAATGATCAATAAAGGTTTTGCGAAAGTTTTGGGAGATTTGCTGTTATGATCATTAAATCAAAACCCCTACCGCAATTCTGGATAAAATTTATTGGTTACTTATTATCAATATTTTTCGAGAAAATTTATTTGAATAAGATCGTCATAAGGCCTGTTGAGATTAAATCTAACCATTCCTATATTTTATCATTCAATCACTTCAGTTTTGCGGATGGTCCTTTAGGTTTTTATCTGGCTTACAAGTTATTTTTCAAGCAGGGCAAAATGAAACGGTTTTACATTATGTCTTTAAAAACGCAAATGGAAAAAAAATGGTGGCTAAGATATCTTGGTTCATTTTCTGTTGATCCGGGAAAACTATCTGTGAATGAAAGTTTAGCCTATGCAGCTGAAATATTGAATGAGCCAGGTAATTTATTATTGTTTTTTCCTCAGGGGAATCTTGAAAGCGTTCATATCAGGACTATACAATGTCAAGACGGTATATCACAAATAGTACCACAAATAACAGGTAAATGTCAGCTATTATGGAGCAGTAATATTGGCGAATATTTTGAAAGTTTATTGCCTTCCGTTTATTTTAATATGCTCGATTGCGGTACCGCTGAAGATTTTGATTTTGACCGGTTTAAACAAGATATAAACAGGCATCACAGAGAATCCTTAAAAAAGAGTGTGAGATTTACCGTGGAAGAAGATTAAAAAATTATTAGGTATAACGTGGACTTGATTTAATATTTAACAACCACATAGAAACATAGCATATTATCGCTGCCAACCTTCATTTTAGACACAGATAGCCTTGAAGCTTTGCTTCAATCTATGTAATTTACAATCTATGTTTCCTTTAAAGCATAATATAAGTCAAACTATGTGGTTAGATATTTATAAATCGAACTTGGGTTAAGTATTGACTTTGTTCCATTAATTAAAATCTATAAGAATCCTTGTTACGTATCTTTACGAAAAGCTATCAAATGAAACGCTATCAAAATATTATACCTGCATTGTCACTCATCCTGGTTTTATTTTCCTGCGATGCAATTTCCCAGAAAAAAACAGATGTCAGAAAAGTGAAACTCACAGCGCCTAAGGGTAAAGCAATCGCTGCATTTGCAGAAGGCTGTTTCTGGTGTTCTGAGCATATCTTTGAGGCTGTTGTGGGAGTAGATTCAGCAGTTTCAGGCTATGCAGGAGGAAATGTGCCAAACCCAACCTACGATCTGGTAAATACTGAAACCACCGGTCATGCCGAAACTGTCCTGGTGTATTATAACCCTAAAGTAATTTCGTTTGCAGAACTTTGCAAGGTCTTCTTTGCATCGCACGACCCAACCACTCCAAATCAGCAGGGACCCGACAGAGGTTCATCTTACCGATCAATTTTGTTTTATACCGGTGCAGCAGAGAAAGCAGCAGCACAGCAAGCCGTAAAAGATGCCACCAATTCTGGCCGATTCAATAAATCAATTGTAACTGAGCTAAAACCACTAAGCGAATTCTATCGCGCCGAGGGCTACCACCAGGATTATATCGAACACAACCCGAACCAGGGATATGTGCGGGCGGTTTCTATTCCACGGTTTGAATTGTTTAAGAAGTCTTATAAGGGAAAACTGAAGTAGGATGTCTGAAGTCTGAGGTCTGACCTCCGAAATCAGACCTCAGACCTCAGACATCCCATTTTCAAATTTGCTAATTGATTTCTCTACCTTTGCTGAATGGATTACCAGGTACACCAGTTGCAAAATGGAATACGCATTCTGCATAAGCCAAGCCCTTCCAATATTTCACATGCCTGTATTATAATCAATGCGGGTTCCCGCGATGAAGATCCTTCTAAAGATGGCCTCGCACATTTCATTGAACACCTGCTTTTTAAACAGACTGAAAAAAGAAATACCAATCAGATCCTTAACCGCCTCGAATTAGTTGGAGGCGATCTGAATGCTTATACCACCAAAGAATATACCTGTATCCATGCTTCTTTTTTGAAACCTCACCTGGAACGATCACTCGACCTTTTTGAGGATATTGTATTTCATTCCGTATTTCCTGAGGAGGAAATAAAGAAGGAAAAGGAAGTCATTCTGGATGAAATATCTTCCTACCAGGATCAGCCCGAAGAGGCTATTAATGATGATTTTGAAGATCTGCTATTTGACGGACATCCGCTGGGCCGTAATATTCTGGGTACTCCATTAACCGTACAAGGTTTTACAAAAAAAGATATTGTCGATTTCCACAAGGCAAACTACCGCACAGATGAGATCGTCATCGGAATCTACGGGGATTATGATCTTAAAACGATCATCCGTCTCAGTGAAAAATTTTTCGCCGGGATTCCGGCAAATTTCCCTGAAAGAACAAGGGAAAAAACCGGGGTTTACTCCGCAAAAAGACTGGTTTTCAGTAAACCTATCAACCAGACGCACTGTGTGATTGGTAACCGGTCTTATTCCATGCACCACAAGCATAAGACAGCATTTCTCCTGCTCAATAACCTGCTGGGAGGCACTGGTATGAGTTCAAGGTTAAACCTCGAAATCCGCGAAAAATATGGCATCGCCTACACGATCGAATCAAACTACACCCCGATGAGTGATATCGGTATCTTTTCAATCTATTTTGGTACCGATGCCGAAAAAACAGGGAAGGCCATTAAGCTCGTAGAAAAAGAACTGAGAAAGCTCCGGGAGCAAAAACTGGGCCCGGTACAGTTAAGACAAGCAAAAGATAAATTTATCGGACAAATCGCACTCGGTGAAGAAAACAGAATGGGACTACTGATTTCAATGAGCAAAAGTCTGCTGGATTATGGCAGGGTAGATTCACTGGAGGAAATATTTGCAAAAATAAATAGCGTAACCGATTCCCAGGTGCTTGAAATTGCCAATGAGATGTTCGATCCGAAAGAACTGAGCTCTATGATCTTCAATCCGAAAGAATAATTTCCATTCAATCAGCCCTCCAATAAAAATTGCTAATTTTCCTCCGAAAAATTCCATAAACGGAGAGAAAGCAATTTTTAATAAATGAAACGGACCAGATTATTTAATCACATTCACATTGATGGGTATTCTGCGACACCGAAATATCTTCAGTTAACAAATTCGATTAAAGATGCAATCATCGCCGGTAAAATTAAAAAAGATGACCTGCTCCCTTCAATCAATGAATTAAGCTGCATTCTCGAAATTTCAAGAGATACAGCAGAAAAAGGGTATAAGCACCTCAAAAGTCTGGGTATAGTTAATTCTGTTCCCGGAAAAGGATATTATATCAGCAATGTTGATTTCAGGCAAAGGCTTCGTATCTTTCTATTATTCAACAAGTTAAGTTCTCATAAAAAAATTGTTTACGATGCATTTGTAGCTGCGCTTGGAGAGCATGTTGCTATTGACTTCTATATCTATAACAATGACTTTGCCCTTTTCAAAAAGCTGCTTGACAATAAAAAGGAAGACTATTCGCATTATGTAATCATACCGCATTTTATTGAAGGAGGGGAAGAATCATACCGTCTGATCAATGAAATCCCTAAAGATAAACTGATTCTCCTGGATAAATTGTTACCCGGCGTTGAGGGTGAATATGCAGCGGTTTATGAAAACTTTGAAAAGGATATTTACAATGCACTGGAACAAGCAAGGGATCAGTTAAGCAAATACCATACACTAAAGATCATTTTTCCGGATAAAAGCTATTTCCCAAATGAGATAATCAAAGGCTTCAATCGTTTCTGCCAGCAATATGCCTTTTCCCATAAAATTGTAAATGATATCAGCACCGAACCAATTCAGGAAGGCGAAGTATTCATTAATCTGATGGAAGCAGATCTGGTCACGCTAATTGAACGGATCATCTCCTTAAAGCTTAAGGTTGGAAAGCAGGTTGGGGTAATATCCTACAATGAAACCCCGCTTAAAAAAGTCATTCTAAACGGAATTACTACGATTTCAACTGATTTTTCAAAAATGGGCGAACTTGCAGCCCAATTAATTCTGAGCAATTCTCATGCTCATGCAGAGGTTCCGTTCCATCTTACCCTTAGGCCATCGCTTTAGAATATTTTAGCCTTTCAAAATAATTGTCTTATCTTATTATCGCTATTCGGCTTGCATGACAGTGCATGACAGCTGGGTACCAAATCTTCAATATTTTTAGATAAAATCAGAATCCTTTAAATCCGATTCATGCAAGCAATTTTAGGTGTCATTTTTCATTTAATTGGCGGAGCCGCATCCGGCAGTTTTTACCTTCCATTTAAGAAAGTCAAAGGCTGGTCCTGGGAAAGCTACTGGATAATCGGCGGGCTTTTTTCATGGCTTATTGTACCCCCGCTTGCAGCTTACCTCACCATTCCTGCATTTGCTGAGATCATCAGCAATACCGAAAGCTCAATTTTGAAGGTTACTTTCATCATGGGTTTGTTATGGGGAATTGGTGGTTTAACCTACGGACTTGGTGTTCGTTACCTTGGTATGTCCCTTGGAAACTCTGTTGTTCTGGGGTTCTGTTCTGCCCTTGGTTCATTACTGCCACCGGTATTTTACGATATATATCCACAAGCCGGAAAAGTCAGTTTTACCCAAATGCTTAATGATGAAGGTGGCCGCATCGTACTTCTTGGTGTTCTGGTCTGTCTTTTTGGAATTTTCCTATGTGGCCGTGCCGGAATGTTGAAAGAACGGGAATTAAGTGAAGAGACCAAAAAAGAAAGTATTCAGGAGTTCAATTTGGTAAAAGGTCTGATTGTTGCAATTATTTCGGGAGTTTTAAGTGCCTGTTTCAATTTCGGAATTGAAGCCGGAAAACCAATGGCAGATGCCGCCAATGCCCTATGGAAAAGCGCCAATCCAACCGAAACTACGGAGTTTCTCTTTCAGAATAATGTAACCTATGTCGTACTTTTATGGGGTGGTTTAGCAACTAACCTAATCTGGTGTATGATTCTCAATACCCGAAATAAAACTTTCGGTGATTATGCCAATAAAAAGACTCCGCTCCTTAAAAATTATATCTTTTCGGCAATCGCAGGTACCACCTGGTTTTTACAATTCTTTTTCTACGGAATGGGCGAAAGCAAACTTGGGAATGGGGCAAGTTCCTGGATCCTGCACATGGCCTTCATTATTCTGATTGCAAATATGTGGGGACTACTTTTGAAAGAATGGACCGCAGTCAGCAAAAAAACATTTTCAACCTTTATTATGGGAATTATCACGATCATCCTTTCAGTATTACTGGTAGGATATGGAAATTCCATATAAACAAAACCAATTCAATATGGCACAATCAAATTTTAAACACGTCAGTTACCTCTGGGATGATGCTGAAGCTGCTAAACTTGCAGGTGATGAAGTAGGATTACTTATTTACAGATCAAATCTATTAGGTGCAGACCTCCGATTAACCAATTATGGCGGTGGAAATACTTCCTGCAAAGTGATGGCTAAAGATCCGCTGACAGGGATAGAAACCGAGATAATGTGGATCAAGGGATCGGGCGGAGATATCGGAACTTTAAAGAAAAGCGGACTTGCGGCATTATATAATGATCGCCTGCGTAACCTGAAAAATATCTACCGCGGATTAGAACATGAAGATGAGATGGTTGAATTGTTTAACCATTGCATTTATGATTTGAATTCGAAGGCACCATCCATCGATACACCCCTGCATGGCTTTCTTCCGTTCAAACATATCGATCACCTGCATCCTGATGCGGCGATCGCAATTGCTGCAGCAAAAGATGGAAAGAAGATCACTGCTGAGCTTTTTAACAACACCATTGGCTGGGTCGACTGGAGAAAACCGGGTTTTGAACTGGGTCTGGAGCTTAAAACCTGCCTGGATAATAACCCTGGAATTAAGGGAATTATGTTGGGTTCTCATGGATTGTTCACCTGGGGTGATACCGCATACGAATCTTATATCAATACCCTTGAAGTGGTTGAAAAATGTGCAGAATTCATTGAGGAAAGTGTGAGAAAGAATGGAAGTGTATTTGGCGGGAAGAAAATTGATGGCCTTGCCGGGCAACAGAGAAAGGAACAGGCAGCGAAAATTGCTCCTGTTTTACGCGGACTTTGTTCATCAGAACGCTCCATGATAGGTCACTTTACAGATGATCCAAGGGTTTTAGAATTTATCAACTCCAATGATCTTAATCGCCTTGCCCCAATGGGAACCAGCTGCCCGGATCACTTTTTAAGAACGAAGATCAGTCCGCTGATACTCGATCTTAAGCCTGATGAAGATCTAAGTAATCCGAAAGAACTCATCACAAAGCTTCAGCCACTTTTTGAAGCTTACCGAAAAATGTATGCAGAATACTACAGTACCTGTAAGCATCCAAACTCACCAGCCATCCGGGATTCAAATCCGGTAATTATTCTATACCCGGGAGTCGGACTATTCTCTTTCTCCAAGGACAAACAAACCGCCCGCGTAGCTGCAGAATTTTATACCAATGCGATCAATGTGATGCGGGGAGCTGAGGCGATCTCTGAATACACTTCACTCCCAAGACAGGAGGCATTCAATATAGAATACTGGTTACTTGAAGAAGCAAAACTACAACGGATGCCTAAGCCAAAATCATTAAGTGGCAAAATTGCCCTGGTTACAGGCAGTGCAGGTGGCATTGGTAAAGCAATCTCAAAAAAATTTGTTGAAGAAGGGGCAGTTGTCATTCTGAATGATCTGGATCAGGATCGATTGGAAGCTGCCGGAGCTCAGTTCCTGAAAGAATTTGGCCGCGACAGCTATACTACAGTACAACTTAATGTTACTGAGGATAGCGATATAAAAAATGCTTTTGCACAAGCCGCTCTGAACTTCGGTGGAATAGATATCGTCGTAAATTGTGCCGGTCTGTCCATTTCAAAACCAATTGAAGAACATACCGACAAGGACTGGGATCTGCTTTATGATGTGCTGGTAAAGGGTCAGTTTAAAATCACACAGGAAGCAGTAAATACGATGAGAAAGCAGGATATGGGAGGCGATATTCTCAATATTGTGAGTAAAAATGCATTGGTATCCGGTCCGAATAATGCCGGCTATGGCTCTGCAAAAGCTGCTCAATTACACCTGAGTCGTTTGAATGCTGCAGAACTCGGGCCGGATAGGATTCGTGTCAATGTGGTTAACCCGGATGCAGTGATCGCAGACAGTAAGATATGGGAAGGGGCATGGGCCGAAGGAAGAGCTAAAGCTTATGGAGTCACGGTGGCCGAACTCCCTGCATTTTATGCAAAACGTACCCTGTTGAATGAAACCATTTTACCTGAAGATATTGCCAATGCCTGCTACGCTTTTGTAGGAGGTTTGTTAAGTAAATCAACAGGAAATGTCCTGAATGTGGATGGCGGTGTCGCAATGGCTTTTGTGAGATAAGCATTAATAAATAGAAATTATGAAGCTTAACGACAGTATAATTGCTCAACATAATCAGAAATCAGCAGAAATTCACAAATCAAAGTTTGAGTTTTTAAGAACGCAAATTATTGATAGTGAATCTATTATATCAAAATTAATCGACTTCCAGATTGCAATTCCAAGCTGGGCTTTGGGAAATGGCGGTACCCGCTTCGGAAGATTTGCCGGAGGTGGTGAACCCAGAAATCTGGAAGAAAAGATTGAAGATGTAGGTTTGATGCATAAACTGAACCGATCGGGAAATGCGATTTCACTGCATATTCCCTGGGATATTCCTAAAGATTATAAGGCGATCCGGGATCTTGCAAAGGAACATGAATTGTGCTTTGATGCAATGAATTCCAATACTTTCCAGGATCAAAAGGGACAAGAGAAAAGTTATAAATATGGTTCACTGCAGCATATAGATCCTGCTGTTCGAAAGCAGGCAATTGATCATAATATTGAGGTGATCAAACATGGCATAGAACTGGGTTCTAAATCATTAACCGTTTGGCTCGCAGATGGTTCCTGCTTCCCCGGACAGCTGAATTTCAGAACCGCTTTTCAAAATACATTGGAGAGTTTAAAGGAAATTTATGCTGCACTTCCGCCCGACTGGAAAATGTTCGTAGAATACAAAGCCTATGAACCTAATTTCTATTCAACTACCGTTGGCGACTGGGGGCAATCACTTTTATATGCCAGTAAATTAGGGCCAAAAGCTTATACGTTGGTCGATTTGGGCCATCACTTACCCAATGCGAATATTGAACAGATCGTTTCCCTGCTTTTAATGGAGGGAAAACTGGGAGGTTTTCATTTTAACGATTCCAAATATGGAGATGATGACCTAACTGCCGGCAGTATCAAGCCTTATCAGCTATTTCTGATCTTCAATGAATTGATTGAGGGTATGGATGATCGTAAAATGAATCATGCCACAGATCTTGGATGGATGATTGATGCTTCGCATAATGTCAAAGATCCGCTTGAAGATCTTTTACAATCTGTTGAAGCGATCATGATCGCCTATACTCAGGCATTACTAGTAGATCGAAAAGCACTCCGGGAAGCACAGTTGAAAAACGATGTAGCCCGTGCTCAGGAAATTCTTCAGGATAGTTTCCGTACGGATGTGAGGCCATTGGTCGCTGAGGCACGCCTGCGTTCTGGAGGAGCATTAAACCCGATTGGCTTATTCCGCGAACTGAATGTTCGTGCAGAACTGATCAGGGAAAGAGGTTTGGAAACTGCCGCTACTGGACTATAATCCAAATTGAATCAGAAAAAAAAGGAACACATGCAGCTACCGGTAATAGCCATATTTGATATCGGGAAAACGAACAAAAAACTGCTCCTCTTTGATGAGCAGCTTAAGATCGTTTTTGAACATGCTGATCAGTTTCCTGAAACCAGAGATGATGATGGATTTCCCTGTGATGATCTGGAGAAACTGAATAATTTTGTGTTCGAATCACTTCGTAAAGTTCTTTCTAAATCCCAGTTTGATCTAAAAGGACTTAATTTCACTGCTTACGGAGCCAGTTTTGTCTATATCGATGACTCGGGTAAACCACTGAGCCCATTATACAATTACCTGAAGCCTTATCCTGAAGAGCTGCTCGAGCAGTTTTATTCTGCCTATGGGGGAAAGACTGAATTTGCAAAAGAAACCGCATCACCGGTACTTGGAAGCCTGAATTCAGGTATGCAGCTCTATCGCATCAAATACGAGCGCAATGACTTGCTGAAACAGATTAGATACGCTTTACATTTACCCCAATATCTGAGTTTCCTGATCAGCGGAAAAAGCTGTTCAGACATTACCAGCATCGGTTGCCACACCAATCTCTGGGATTTTCGCAAAAACAATTACCATCACTGGCTTCAGAATGAGGGCTTAATTGATAAGCTCGCGCCCATTTTACCTTCTGATTCGGTAATTAAAACAAATTTTGAAGGGTATAGTTTTGATGTGGGTATCGGCTTACACGACAGCTCAGCGGCATTAATTCCCTACCTGGTCAATTTTAAAGAAGCATTTTTGCTCATTTCAACTGGTACCTGGTGCATCAGTTTAAACCCTTTTAATGCGAGCCCTTTAAGTACTTTTGAACTTGAATCAGATTGCCTTTGCTACCTGCACTATGAGGGTAAACCTGTCAAGGCTTCCCGTCTTTTCGCGGGAAATGAGCATGAACTGGAACTTAACAGGATTTCCCAGTACTTTTCAAAGCCAAAATCAAGATATGAACAGATGAATTTTGATTCGGCTTTTTTAAATCTTTTAGATCAGGAAGAAGTTTACTCAGGAAATGATCTCGCATCCTATGCATCTGATGCAGAAGCTTATCATCGGCTGATGATTCACATCATCAAACAGCAAAAAATATCAAGTGAACTGGTCATAAAAGGTTCGAACGTCAAACGAATTTTTGTGGATGGGGGATTCAGTAAAAACTCGATCTACATGAACCTCTTGTCCATTGTTTTTCCTGAGATGGAAGTCTTTGCCGCATCAATGGCACAGTCGACTGCTATGGGTGCCGCACTGGCAATTCATCATAGTTTTGGTAATAAGAACATCCCTTCCGACCTGATCGAATTGAAATTTTATTCAGCAAAATAAATCAGCATGAACAATATTGTTTCCTTCAAAATGAAACTAAAACCGGGTTTTAAAAAAGAGTATAAACGCCGTCATGACCTGATCTGGCCCGAACTCAGCGCTCTTTTAAGCGATGCAGGAATCAGCAATTACTCCATCTTTCTGGATGAAGAAACCAACATACTTTTTGCCGTTCAAACCCTATCCGGTACTAATAACTCACAGGATCTAAGTAAAACTGAAATCGTTAAGAAATGGTGGGCCTATATGGCCGATATCATGGATACAAATGAGGACAATTCACCTATAAGCAAGCCTTTGGAGTTGGTGTTTCACATGGATTAATAAATTCTTTCAACCATAAAACCCTCGTTAAACCTACCCCAAGCATAGAAATTTGCTATATAGGGGAAAGAAGGCTATTTTTGTATCATGAAATTGCCCATCATCGCCTACGGAGATTCCGTTTTACGTAAGAAAGGAACAGAAATCACCAAAGATTATCCTGAATTGAATAATCTTATTGAGAATATGTTCGAAACCATGTATGGCGCTCATGGGGTAGGACTTGCAGCCCCGCAGATTGGCTTGTCAATTCGTCTTTTTGTAGTTGATGCCACCTCCTTTGCTGAAGATGAACCCGCATTAAACGATTTTAAGAAAACATTTATCAATGCTAAAATCATTGAAGAAAGTGGTAATAAATGGTCGTTTAATGAGGGTTGTCTTAGTATCCCGGATATCCGTGAAGATATTGACAGACATGAAAGCCTGACTATTTCGTATTATGATGAAAACTGGAAACACTACGAAGAAACATACAAAGGATTGGCTGCCCGTATTATCCAGCATGAATACGATCACATTGAAGGCAAGCTCTTTGTCGATAAATTGAGTCCCCTTCGTAAAGCCATGCTTAACAATAAACTCAGCTCCATTTCAAAAGGAATTGTGAAAGTGGAGTATAAAATGAAGTTTCCTGCGTTAAAGAAGGGGAGAAGATAGGGAATAGGATGATAGGATTAATGGATTGTAGGATTAAGGAATATTCAGAAATCAAAGTGTCACAATTGAAATTAAATTTCCTTCATTCTCAACTAATCTTACTGCTTTTAACTTTCAGCCAAAATGATAAGTTTCATTGTTAGCACTATTAAAACTTACAACCTATAACTTATTACTTACAACTTACTGCTCTCTACTCCTATCCCCCTGCATAATCTGCTGAATAAGAGCACCCCAGGCAAATGGGTTCAACAATGGATTTGCTAAGCGCTGGTTGATATTTTTATTAACAAGCCGGTTATGGTTATTCTGAAAATTGAAACTCTGCATTTCTGCTCCATCACGAGGCAGCGTAGCCATCATAGAAGCTAAACTCTCGCGACTAAGATTCTTTTTGGCTATTTCGAGATCATCATCGGCAAACTTCATGGTCATGAATTCCTTTTTGAATTCATCTGTACTTGCCCAGGGATAAACCCTAACACCAGGAAGATTAATTGATTCCTGTTGCATTTTCATAAGTATAGTATACTTACTATCTGCCAGACCATTGGGTATAATCAGGGCTTCACGTCTGTAACCTACTGCTGTAAATGCTAGTGTATCACCTTCATGTGCAACAAATGAAAAATATCCTTTATAGTTTGCTGCGTAAAACTGATCGCGACCGCTAAGGTTAGTTATGGTCACATAAGGCACTACCGTATTACTGTCGCGATTTACAATTATCCCTGAAAATTGCACGATTTTCCTCTCTCTGATCTGAGAAAAACCGGAGAGACTGCAAAGTAAGCATATGAGGAATAAGCAGTAGCGCATTGTTCAAAGTTAATAAAAACGTACCTCAGCGGTGTTAAATTATGTTAAATCATATAATCTTTACAGAAAAAACCCTGTTATCATTGCAGCCTTTCGGGTAAAACAGCAGCAGGATCATCGATGTCTGTCAGGTTTACTGCTTCAACACCTGTAATTTCAGGAACTGCACGTTTAATTGCCTGCTCAATTCCCGCCTTAAGTGTCATAATACTCATCGGGCAAGAGCCACATGAACCTAAAAGACGCAATCGCACAATATTTTCAGGAGTTATTTCCTCAATTGATACGTTTCCGCCATCTGTTTCAAGATATGGCCGGATTGTGTCTAATGCAATTTCAACTCTTTTCAACAAATCCATGATATAGTATTTATATAAAGATACAAAAAAAATAAAAAATGCTATTTGGCAGCATTCAGAATAGCTACCTGCTGAGCTACCCTTTCTGCGATCTGCATAAATACCGGACCCAGAATATTATCATCTTCCAGAATCACCGGTTTTCCAACATCTCCGGCATCACTGATACTCTTTACCAAAGGTATTTCTCCCAAAAAAGGTGCATTAAACTGTTCTGCAAGTGCCTTTCCACCATTCTTTCCAAAAATATAGTACTTATTCTCCGGTAGTTCGGCAGGTGTGAAATAAGACATGTTTTCAACCACGCCGATCAAAGGAATCTTGATAGAATCCATCAGGAACATTCCAACACCCTTACGCGCATCAGCAAGTGCCACATTTTGAGGGGTAGTTACAATCACCGCTCCCGTAATAGGGAAGCCCTGAGAAACGGTAATATGAATATCCCCGGTACCCGGTGGAAGATCAACAACCAGATAATCCAGCTCACCCCAGTCGGCATCATTAAACAATTGCTTTACAGCCGTTGATACCATCGGTCCACGCCAGGGCACAGGCTGATTAGGATCAGTAAAGAATCCTATCGACAATAATTTTATTCCATATTTTTCAATAGGTTCAATCCTTGTTTGCCCTGCTGCATTTTGAGATGCCTTCGGACGGGCGTCTTCTACACCAAACATAATTGGAACAGAGGGCCCATAAATATCTGCATCAATAAGTCCGACACTGGCGCCCTTTTTTGCAAGACCCAGGGCCAGATTAACTGCTACCGTTGATTTTCCTACACCCCCTTTACCCGATGCAACGACAATAATATTTTTAATACCTGCCAGGGTTCTGTCAGGCCGGCTGGTTACCCGGGAAGTCATATTGATAGACAATTCAACATCTTTACTCACAAAATGCCGGATTGCGTTCTTACAGGCATTTTCAAGCATAGCTTTCATCGGACAGGCCGGCGTGGTCAGAACTACAGAAAAGCTAAGCTTATTCCCGTCGATTTTTAGATCTTCAATCATGTTCAGACTAACCAGATCTTTTTTAAGATCCGGATCCTCAACATGACGCAATGCATTATATACCTGTTCCTGTGTGATCATTTTTGAATATAAAGGAGAAAATATTTTACTAAGTTTATCGCAAATCTACTAAAAGCGGAAGGCTTATTGCTATAGGTTTGAGGTTTTTACAGTGAACTGACCTGTAAGGCCAGTGATTCAAACTTAAATAGCTTATCTTTCAATTTAGTGGAGAATTCAGCCCATGCAGATATCCAAAAAACAGTATAAAATTATCCGTATTGTATCAATCAGCCTTCTGGGACTGGTATTGATTGGGGGTGCTATTGCATACACAAAACGAGAGGCATTACTCAACACTGCCATCAAAAAGGCGATCAGCAAGGCTGATAAAGAGTACGATCTGGAACTTAAAATAGAAAGTGCGGGCTTTGTCGGCTTAAGCAGCGTCAGTTTTAAGAATATTACGGTGGTTCCCCGTGGCCGCGATAGCCTTGCCCGGATACTAAACTTCCGCGTAGGTGTTAAGCTATTCCCTTTAATTTTGGGAGATATCAAACTTTCAGAAATCAAACTCGATCGGGGAATAGTCAATCTGGTAAAAAGGGACTCTGTAAGTAATTTTGATTTTATTTTTAGAAAAAAGAAATCGGATGAACCGGAGGAAAAGACTGAAATGGATCTTGGCAGGCTCGCAAACAGCCTCATAAACCAATTATTATACAAAATCCCTGACGACATGGATATCAGGGATTTTGAGATTAAATTCAGAGACGATTCGGGCTCGGTCAGTTTATTCACCCGCAGTGCAACTATTGATGATGGTAATGTGAATTCAACCATTTTAGTGAACAGAAATGAGTCAGTTTGGCACGTGGAAGGAACTGTAGACCCCGGGGACAAACAACTGGATCTGAAACTTTTCGCAGATAATAAAAAAGTAGAACTTCCCTATCTCGAGAAAAGATTCGGTCTCAAACTGAACTTCGATACTGCAATGACCGAAATGAGAGGAGTTAACCGAAGCGGAAGTCAGCTGGAAGTGAATGGATCCTGGAGGGTTAAAAACCTACTGGTCAACCATTCAAGGATAGCCGGGAATGACATTATTGTTCCTGATGCCTCTCTTGATGCAGACATGGTGTTTGGGAAGAACTTTGTTGCAATTGACAGCACTTCTACTATCCATCTCAAAAATATTCAGATACATCCCTTCATAAAATATACGCTTAGCCCATCAAAAATTTATGAGCTGAAACTTCATACCGAAGAGCTTGACGCACAGGAGATAATGAATTCATTTCCTAAGGGTCTCTTTGAATCTTTGGATGGAATACAGGTAGCTGGAAAACTGCAATACAATCTCGATTTTTACCTTGATTCTCAAAATCCGGATAGTGTAATTTTTAATTCAAGATTGAGGAATGAGGGATTCAAGGTTCTAAAATGGGGTAAAACCAATATCCAAAAGATCAACAGTACCTTCGTCTATACCCCCTATGAGTACGGGAAACCAATGCGGGATATAATTATCGGACCTGAGAACCCGAATTTTGTACCGATCGATCAGATCAGTCCCAATTTAAAGAGTGCCCTACTCACGGCAGAAGATCCCTCATTTTATAGTCATAATGGCTTTGTAGAGGCATCCATTCGAAGTTCCATTATAACTAATTTTAAAGCAAAGGCATTCAAAAGAGGGGGAAGTACAATTTCGATGCAGCTTGCAAAGAATGTTTACCTGAACCGGCAAAAAACCCTGGCCAGAAAGATTGAGGAGATCCTTATTGTCTGGATCATGGAAAGCGGCAAGCTTTCAACCAAACAAAGAATGTTTGAAACCTATCTCAACCTGATCGAGTGGGGAAGAAATGTATATGGAATTGGGGAAGCATCCAGGTACTATTTTGATAAGCATCCTTCAGAACTCAGCCTTGGTGAGGGAATTTTTCTGGCAAGCATTGTTCCAAGACCAAAATCAGGACTTTACAGGTTTGAAGGAGATGGCAGCTTGAGGTCAGGACTTTCATCTTATTTCAATTTTATTGGAGGAATAATGGCCAGACGTGGCCTGACTGCAGCGGACAGCACCGGTTATGGCTTCTGGGATGTCAGGTTGAAGGAAAGTCTGAGATCAGGAATACCCCTTAATGACTCCCTAATTGTTGATAGTCTTCTGATCGATGATGTGTCAGAGGATAAGGATACATTTCTGCAGGAGATTTTTGGCAGGAGAAAGCCGGATACGGTTCATGTTAAAGAACTTAATAAGTTAAAAATAACACCCAAAGACACAGGTGTAATAAATATTCCAAGCCGGAAAGAAAGAAGGGAGCAGCGGAAAAGTGAGCGGGATTCAAAAAATAAAAATCAATAATAGAACCCTTATATCTAAATTTATACCATGAGGATAGAAATTGATGAGAAGAACTTTGAACTGATGCTGGAATTGGATCAGATCGAAAAGCGAATCCGTTTATTGGGTATCCAGTTAAATGTAGATTTTGAAAACCGGACACCGGTATTTGTTGGCGTATTAAATGGGAGCTTCATCTTCCTCGCTGATCTGATGAAAGAGATCAACATTGCCTCCGAGGTAACTTTTGTGAAAGTATCATCCTATAAGGGAGATAAAAGCAGCGGAAAAATTAAAGAAGAGCTGGGCCTGCAAATGTCATTGAAAGACAGAGATGTGATACTGGTGGAAGATATCGTAGATAGCGGAAAAACCCTTCGTTATCTGCTGGATATGATGTACAAAGAGAAACCTGCTTCCATCAATGTATGTACCCTGCTAATGAAGCCTAAATCATTAAAAACAAAATTTGATGAGATTTGTTATGTAGGCTTTGAAATACCCGATGACTTTGTGGTTGGATTCGGGCTTGATTACAATGGATTGGGAAGAAACCTCAATGATATTTACAGAGCAGTATCAACGACAGAAATTAAATAAGTCACCAAGCCCCTTTAAATCTAAAATCGTAATTTCGCAGCGAAATGAGCTATAAAAAAATGACTATTCACAAAGAAGGCTATACATCCATAGCACTTTGTATTCTATTTATATTCGTCTTAAATGCTGTTATTAATTTTCTCCTTCCCGAAACCTTATGGTTCCGCTGGATAATTTACATCCTTTCCTTTGCCTTGTTTATTATTATTCTTCAGTTCTTCAGAAACCCATACATTGAGGTCATAAAGAATGATAATCATGTAATTTGCCCGGCAGATGGCAAGGTGGTGGTCATTGAGGAAACGGAAGAATCCGAATATTTAAAAGACAGAAGAATCCAGGTATCTGTATTTATGTCGCCGATAAATGTTCATGTTAACAGAAATCCAATTTCCGGAATCGTAAAATATTTCAAGTATCATCCCGGAAAATTTCTGGTAGCATGGCATCCTAAATCATCTACAGAAAATGAACGTACGACTGTAGTTATTGAAAATAATCAGGGAGTATCCGTTTTGTTCCGCCAAATAGCTGGAGCACTGGCAAGAAGAATTGTATGCTATTCAAAAGAAGGTGAGCAGGCCGAACAGGGAGAGGAGTTCGGCTTTATAAAATTTGGTTCTAGAGTTGACGTTTTCTTACCTTTGGGAACAGAAATAAAAGTCGGATTGGGAGAAGTAGTAAAAGGCGGAATCACCGTTCTGGCTCATTTAAAGAAATAAATTAACCAATATAAACATGAAAAAGTTATCAGGATTTTTAGCAATCGCATTCCTTGCAGGAATATTATCTCTAAGTGCTCAGGACCAGCCAAAACAAGACAAAAAAGCGGCAGGAAAAAAAGAAAGCAAAATGTGTGGTAAGGATTGTAAAATGAGCTGTTGCAAATCTAAAACATCAGAGAAAGATACCAAAGCACCTGAGAAAAAGAACTAGTTTTATTAAAAAAACGGGAAACCGGTCTTATTCAGGCCGGTTTTTTTTATTCCATTTATTTTATAAAATGAGTTTAGATTCATATCTATGGAGTAATTAAGTTCTGTATCAGTAGAAAAGGTAAGTTCTACATATTTGAAAGCAAGCCCCCGCTTTGCGCTCATACCCACAGGCCTTAACCACAGGCCGGTATCCGCTACAATCGGGTTTAAGAACATCAGAAACTGCTATTAAAGCCGGATATACCCATAATCAGATCACAAAGGATATATTAAACTATTCCGGCTCCACCAGCAGGTTTTTCACCGACATATTCGTGGAAAACAGTTTGCGAAGGAAATGCAAAATCAGCTCCATTCTCCGCCACAATTGCCATAATCTTATAGTTTAAATCCTGACGAATACGCATATATTCGTTGTAATCAACTATTTGAATAAAATAAAGTACCTGTATGTTCAAAGAAGAATCTCCAAAAGAATCGAAAGTAACGAGGGTATCATCACTGGTTGCAGGATGATCATTTACAACTTTTTGCACCTCTTCCGAAATCTTCCTCATTACTTCAGCAGAGGTATCGTATCTGAGTCCGATATTGAATTTCATCCGCCGGAGATTCCGAAGACTTAAATTTTCAAGAGGACTGTCGACCATTTTCTTATTGGGAATAATGACCAGAGTTTTGTCCAGAGTTCGAATCACCGTGCTTCTGAACCCAACCTTCTCAACTGTGCCTTCAAACTTATCGATCCTGACCAGATCGCCAACAAGGAAAGGCTTGTCGGCAAAGATGGTAAATGACCCCAGAAGATTCTGAAGGCTATCCTGAGCGGCCAGAGCCACCGCAATACCTCCAATACCAAGACCGGCTATAATTGTAGCCACATTGAGGTTGAACACAGATCCCAGTACCACGAAAAAAGCAAAGATGACGGTTACAATCTTAGAAAGTTCCTTAATAAAAGGGACCATCTGATCATCCGATTTGGATAAGGTTAATGAAGCCTTGTACTTAAATACATGAGCCACAAAATCTATAATTCTTAACAGAATCCAGAAAGCTGAGATAATAAAAAGCAGTAAAAACAACTTATCAACTACCTGTACGACTTTTAACTCATAAAGATTGGGGACATTATTAATGAGACTTGTCCTCCTGAATATTACTTCATTAAGTGGATAATTTAACTGATTGACAGACAGATATATAATAACAAGAATGATGAGAAACTCGACAGGCTTTAAAAGCATTTCAATAAATACCTTAGGCTCTGTATCAGGCTCAATTCTCTTGAATAACATGAACATCATTCTGTTC
The DNA here is from genome assembly GCA_002257025.1 of Sphingobacteriales bacterium 16-39-50. Classification (GTDB taxonomy): domain Bacteria; phylum Bacteroidota; class Bacteroidia; order Sphingobacteriales; family Sphingobacteriaceae; genus Daejeonella. The sequence continues at coordinate 129,076 of NCHA01000003.1, forward strand.
AATAATCTTGAGAAAACCCGTTTAAATAATAATCCAAAAAGCAGAATAGCAGAAAAATACAGATAGTTTCTAAGGCTGTTTCCAAAAAATATTTGTTCGAGAAACTCGGTATTCATGATATATAAATTAGCAAATGAGAGAATGAGTAAATGAGCAAATTGATATCTCTTTCCATTTAAAAATAATAGAATAAAGCGGGATATAATTAATATTCGCCCTTTTTATAGCATTCAAAAAAGCTTACAAACAAAAAAGCCTCCCGGAGATGATCCGGGAGGCAATAAACCTATAAAAAAATTACACTCTTTTAGACTTGATACGAGCAGCCTTACCGGTAAGTTCACGCAGGTAGAACAATTTCGCTCTGCGAACTTTTCCATGACTGTTTACGTCAATTTTATCGATGTTAGGGGAATTAACAGGGAAGATACGCTCTACACCCACTCCGTTTGACATTTTACGAACTGTAAAAGTCTCATTCACACCCACACTATTACGCTGGATAACAACACCCTGATAGATCTGGATACGTTCTTTATTTCCTTCGCGAATTTTATAGTGAACACTAACTGTATCACCAGCTTTGAATGCAGGAACTTGCTTTTTAACTGCTGCCTGCTCTTCAACAAATTTTACTAAATCCATGATTTTAAGCTCTTAAAGTCGATTTTTAGCCCGTAAAAATCGGACTGCAATATTAGGAAAAATTTTTTACTTAAAAAAGTTTGTTCTGATATTTTTCCATTTTTATTTATCCGGCCACACCTTTCAAAGAGGATAAAAGCACATTTTATTCCAGCAAATCAGGGCGGCGCTTTTTAGTGCGCTCCAGAGCCTGCTCATGCCTCCATTCATTAATAGCTGCCTCATGCCCGCTTAACAGAATATCAGGCACCTTATGCCCCTGCCAATCGGCCGGACGGGTATAGACAGGTGCGTCAAGCAACTCTCCCTGAAAAGAATCGGATAAGGCGGATGTTTCGTCGTTCAATACACCCGGCAATAACCTTACAATACTATCGACTAAAACAGCAGCAGGTAATTCACCTCCCGAAAGAACATAATCCCCGATTGAAATTTCCCTGGTCACAAAAATATCTCTTATCCTCTGGTCGATGCCTTTGTAATGACCTGCGAGAATAATCACATTTTTATTATCAGAAAGTTCATTGGCCATACTCTGATTGAGTGTCTCACCATCGGGTGTCATAAAAATGATCTCATCATATTCACGCTCTGATCTCAGCTTTTCAATGCAGTTTGCAAAGGGCTCGATACTCATCACCATTCCACTGCCACCACCATACTGGTAATCGTCAACAGACTTTTGCTTGTTGCTTGAATAATCCCGAAGATTATGTACATGGATTTCGGCAAGTCCCTTCTTTTGAGCCCTCTGTAAAATAGAATGGGCAAAAGGACTTTGAAGCAGGTCGGGCAATACGGTAATGATATCGAAACGCATGATGCAAAGATAGGAAGGAGATATGAGATATGAGACAGGAGATGTGAGAAGCGGGGTAAAGCAGATAAAACCCGGCAATCGATAATAATCCTGACCGCATCACTCCAAAAATGAACTCGGCCAGGATTTTAATTTGATCAATTATCCCTTTTTCATCTTATTGATCCAGATCAGCGTACCAGTTACCGGCAGACTTGTAGCAATTAAACAGGCCAGAAAATAAATAATCTTGGAGAGCTTCCCATAAACATCACCCACATGCAAAGCCTTTATGGAGTTGGAAACTCGTTCATTAAATGGTTTTTCTGAAAAGATCTCTGATTTAATCAATGCTGAAGTATATTGATCGAGATAGATCTTATCTGCTGCAACAGGAGCGAAAAATCCAGTTTGGGTTTTATTTACCAATACAGCATCTGCAGAGTCGGCTGGAATACTGATAGTCAGATCACCTTGATAATCAAGAACATTATTAGCTGATTTAATATGATCTGTAAGTAACACAGATTTTGTTGCATTCATGGCGGCAATATCTGATTTCGGGGTTTCGGGTTTCGGAGCACCTTCAGACTGGTAGGTTCCCAGCGACTTCCTCAGACCGGTTCTATACCATTCGAAAGACCATTGCGGACCGGTTATACCCATCAGGAATAAAAAAATGCAACTATAAAAACCAAGGCTGTTATGAATATCATGATTTACCCGTTTCCAGTTTGCATTCCATTTTATTTTCAGACCCTGTTTCCAGCTTCTGATTTTTTGAGGAAACCAGATTATGATACCTGTAATGACTCCCAGGGTAAATAAAATTGTTGCGGTTCCACTAATATAGCTGCCCAGTTTCCGGTTAGGCAATTCCCCAATAAGTGGTTCTTCTATCCTGTCGAGTAATAACCAGCGATGTAAACTGAACATTATTTGCATAAATTCGGAAACAGCGTTTTTATCAGCACTGCTTCCCAGTATTTTTCCTGAATAGGGGTTTACCATATACTGAACTCCGCGTGGAGGAGGTCCCGGTTTTTCAACAGCTCCAGCTCCGGCTTTTCCCTTAGCTCTTTCGGGGACCGAGCCCTTACCTGCTTCTTCAGGTCTGGCAGATCCCTTTTCACCCTTTCTCTCTCCCGGCTTAGATTCTTCCGCTTTCCTGACAGTCAGCACATAAGTTCTTTCAGGATCGGCCGGAATCTTAATACTGATTACTTTACCACCCGTTTCACGACCTACAGCCGCGATCAGTTCTTCTGGCGAAAGCCTTTGGGCATCTGCGGCATGGCTGACCTTGTAAAGTTCAGGGCTGGATAATTCTCTGATCTCCGTATTAAACACATAAATAGTTCCGCTTAGACAAATCAGCAATACAATGATACCACTGGGTAATCCGATCCACAGGTGGACGTCATTCAGGAATTTGCGCAGTTTAGGCCAGTTAGCTTCAGTTTTTCGTTGTTTCATTGATTTTTTGGCTATATCCTATCCCCAAAAGGAATTAAAATTTATAAGAAAGTGTAGTTAAGAACTGACGGGGCGGGATCGGATTCACACTGTAATTCTCATGCACATAATAATTTAACTCATTGCCAATATTTGATAATTTGGCAAGAAGCGACAGTTTTTTAATTGAATAACCAAGTGAAAGGTCTACGGTTGTAAAACCTGACATCGGAATAAGTCGGGTACCTACCTGAGTCTGTCCATAGGTATTATTCCAGCCCGCATTCCGTTCACCGATATAATAGGCTGATGCACCCAGTTTAACACCCTTAAGTTTTCCTGAGCTTAAGGTGTAGAACAAGCTACCATTAGCAGTATGTGCCGGATTACTTACCAATCGTTCTCCTTCAATATAGCTGCCCTTTAATCCTGATGTTTTAGTATATCTCATGAAATTAAAGCTGTAACCGCTTATGAAATACAATCCCGGGACGATTGTACCACTTATATCAAGTTCTGCACCATCACTGGTGGTTTGCCCCGTTAACTCCTTGATATTGGTATTGGTATTAACAGTTACCCCATCCTGCAGGAACTGAGCCTGCTGTGCCAGATTGTTATTGATGATCTTGTAGAGTGAAAAATTTGCAGATAACCTGCCATTTAAGAAATCATTTTTTAGTCCGAGTTCAAACTGATCGACAATTGATGGACTCAATGCCTGATCAAAGACATCAATCCCCGAATTGACCGTAAAATTATTCGAATAGCTAGCGAAAACTGCCATTTGCTTTAGAGGCTGATAAACGATTCCAAATTTAGGAGAAAATGCCTGATCCGCTTTAGCAGCAGCTGTACCCTTAGTCTGTACTCCGCTAATCAAATTAAAAATATCAGAGACCTGGGTTTTTTGATAAGACCATCTCAAGCCTGCCATCACTTTAACCTTTTCCGACAAACTGATCAGATCCTGAGCATAGTAACCAAGACGATATGTTGGAGCTTCTGTTCTCAATGAGTCTTTTGCAAAAGGCATATCTTCACGGGCATTATATTTATTGGGATCCAGAAGGTTGATCCTATCATAGGCAGTATTCAAATTAAACCTGTGATTGGTATTCAGATAGCTATCCACATCTGTTCCAACAAGCACCTGATGACTGATTTTGCCTGTTTTGATTTTACCTGTCAGATTTGCCTGGGCAGAATAATAATCTTCAGCAGTTTGCAAGCGGTTTAATACGCGACTCCAGTCGCCCACTGCATCAGCCTGAATACGTTCTGTTGAATAATAGTCTCTGTTAAATAATTGATAAGATCCAATCACATTCAGCTTCCAGTTATCATTCAGTTTATGGTCGATTGTAGCCGAAACATTGGTCTGATCTGCTTTATTAAAAGCCCATGGGGTGTTAAAATAACTTGATCTGGAAATACTGGTCGGAATCTGTCCATTAAGAGAACCTACACCGAAATCGGGGGTAAGATTGTATTTCAAATAATCTCCCTGAAGCAAAATATCGGTTTTCTTGCCGGCCTTAAATAATAATGAAGGGTTGAAATAATATTTATCTGATTTTACATTGTTTCTGAAACTTTCATTATTCTCAAAAGTTCCAATCATTCTGAATGCAATATTTTTAGAGATAGGGCCATAAATATCACCGATAGGTTTATATGAATTATAACTTCCTGTGCGCATAGACACCTCTCCACCATGCTCAAATTTGGGTCGCTTGGTAACCAGGTTCACGATGGCTCCACCGCTAACGTTACCATAAAGCATCGCAGCACTACCTTTTAATACTTCAACCTGCTCAAGGGTGCTAACCTCAGGGATTGATCCTGAATTATATCTTGAACCGTTCTTAAAATAATTATTACTTCCCAGGCTATAACCCCGGGCAAAGAAATTTTCGGAAGTTGAACCTCTGCTTGAACCCATGGCTACTCCACTTACATTCTTCATTACATCGCTTAGCTTAGAAGCCTGCTGGTCATTGATTACCTGACTGCTTACTATACTGCTGCTCTGGGGAAGATCTATCGGATTAATTCCCGCTTTACCAATCGACGGTACCTGCATATTGCTTCGGCTTGCAGTAATAACCACTTCCGCTAAACGTTCTGCATTCTCACTTAAGGTAAAATTGATCTCTGCAGTTTCTCCGGCGCTAAGGCTTATTGCCTTCTCCTGGGTTTTTAAACCTACAAAAGAGACTTTGATGATATATTTTCCGGGCTGAATATTCCGGATCAGGAAGGAACCATCTTCGGCTGTAATAGTACTTTTATTCATATCCTTTAATCCCACATTCACGTATCCGGCCGCTGATCCATCGACTGTAACAATCTTTCCTCTTAATGCAGATTGATTGTTCTGTGCAGAACTCATTAACGGGCTAAATAAATTTATTAGGGCAAATAGGTAGAGTAGGGCGGGTATATTTATAGATTTCATTTTTTATTCTTATTTAGACTTGTTCTAGATTGGGACAAATATAAAAACAGAAAATGAATTTCAAAGCATTATTTAGAATAATTCTAATTAATATTTTAGTATCTGTGGAAAAGAGAAAACGGCTTATAACTATCTTCTTATCAGTATATTATAAATAATGAGCTATTCGAAAGTTAAAAAATCATACCTGCAAAGCAGAATCATTGCGGAAAACTAACCTTCCCCATCGAGATGGATGGCACCCCGGGATGTTTACCAAAGTCAGTTTTACCGCCGGATACTGCTTCATTTGCGAGCAAAGCGAAGAGAACAGCTTCTTTTGCATCAGGCTCGATTCCAAGATCAGAACTGAACTTAAGTTTTTTACCAAGCATCTCCTCAATAATACCAGTCAAAAGGGGATTGTGCATCCCTCCTCCGCTGATGTAAATTTCATACGCTCCTTTGCCTTCAACACAAAAAGTAATTGCCTTTACTATCGCTTTAGCAGTAAATGTAGCCAGAGTAGCCATAATGTCTTCATTTGAAAGCCCCTGAAGACCCGACCTATGAATAGCATCATTCAAATAAGACAAACTGAAAAGTTCGGGACCCGTAGTTTTAAGATAAGCTGATCTGAAAAAATCATGATCAAACAGAGCATCCAATAATTGATGATTCACTTTTCCGGATGATGCAATTGCTGCATCCTGATCGAAATACTTTCCGGGATAGTTTAACTGCACAAACTGGTCCATCAGAGTATTACCCGGACCAACATCCGAAGAAAAAAACTCTGTTGAATAGGCAGCAGGCAGGAAAGTAAAATTGGAGATGCCGCCGATATTGAGCATGATGCGATTTTCATTAGGATCCGAAAAGAGCAAATAATCACCATAAACTGATAAAGGCGCTCCTTCACAACCTGCAGCTACATGCTTTTGCCTGAAATCACTAATGGTGATAATACCGGATTTCACCGCGAGATGATCTCCGTCCCCAATCTGAAGTGTAGCATTAGAATAAGCATCTGCTTCCCTTTGTTGCATTGGGGCATGATAAATTGTCTGCCCATGACTGGCAATCAGGTCAATATCCGATGGAGATATATCCCAATCCTTCAAACTTTCCAGAATAAGCTCAGCATAATAGTTACCTATGTATGCGTTTAAAAGAGTAAGCTTTTCAAGGTCTACGATCCTCTTCGCAAAAACAGATTTAAGATCCTCTTTAAATTCAGGCAAATATGCCTTACTCACAAAATTTATTACCTTAACCCTGGTCTCTAAACCACTTCCACTAAATTCGCATAAGGCAATATCAAGTCCATCGAATGAGGTTCCGGACATCAGCCCGATAATCTTTCTGACAGGTTTATTGGCAATTTTATATAAAGCCTCAATATTACTATTCATGCAAATGCAATTAAAAAGCCATCAGGTAAACCACTAATGTGTTTCAAAAATAATTGCTTAAATCTAACCATTAAAAATATCCTAATGCTAACCTTTTAAAAGAGCTAATGGTAGAATCACTAGGGTCAGGTTAAAATAAAATTTTATATAAAACAGGCCTTTATTTCCTATAGAGTATGTTCTTAATGTCCGATAAAAACCAAGTGCTCCCTTTCAGTACAATAGCAACTTTTATATCGCTTTCACTGACTTCAAACCTGCAGTATTTTTACCTATAATGAAAGAATTGTTCATAAGCTTTGGCCTAAGCACAAAATCTCCGTTAACGTTTTTTTCCGCCTCAGCTGGTGCGGTAGGCACAGACAAAGCTATAGCACTAACTTTAACAGCATCAGGTGCAGCGGCGGCATTTTGTTTCTTTTCTGCTGCAGGAAAAGAAAAGAGAAATATTTTAAGATAATAAATAAGCTCATTGTTTCTACAATTTCAATTTTTCATGGAAACGACTAATGGCAGAATAGGCCGGGTTTATCTAACAAACCAATTGTACCTGATCAAAACCCTGTTCATCTATCGAATAAGCCCATTGGTATAATATTAACATCATTTAACATTTTACCCTGAACATTTATAACAAAAAATATCCATTTTCGGGTATAGGTATTTGCTTATCAAGCAGTTAAATTGCGGATCAAATACAAGGGATGATAAGCAAATGAGTACTCCTGAAGAGTTTCATGGGTTTTTAACTGTAAGTTTTTAAATTAATTCAGATCCAATATGAAACTAGTGGTTCTTGCCTCAGTCATACTACTCCTTAGTTCTACGTCTCTTTTCGCCCAAAATAATTATGCGATAAAGGGCAGCGCGTTGGATACGGCATCGGGCACAGGGCTGCAAAATGCAAGCATCACAGTGCTGAATTCTAAAGATTCTATCCTGGTCAGATTTACGAGGGCCGATGCAAAGGGAGGTTTTTCATTGAATAATCTGAGAGAAGGAAACTTCATTTTGCTGCTGACCTATCCTGATTTTGCCGATTATGTTGAAACCTTTTCGCTGAGTTCAGACAAGCCTTTAAAAGATTTCGGAAAATTAAAAATGATACTGAAAGCAAGACTGCTTGCAGAGGTAATCGTAAAAGGCACAGCAGCCCAAATGACCATAAAAGGCGATACAACAGAGTTTAATGCCGCTGCCTTTAATATAGAGGCTAATTCAAAAGTTGAAGATCTGCTCAAACAACTGCCCGGCATACAGGTGGATAAAGACGGGAAAATAACCGCTCATGGACAGGCGGTAAACAAAGTTCTGGTAGATGGTGAAGAATTTTTTGGGGATGACCCAACCCTGGTTACCAAAAATATACGGGGTGATATGGTGGATAAAGTGCAACTCTACGACAAGAAAAGTGATCAGGCTGCCTTTACCGGTATTGATGACGGAGAACGGACTAAAACAATCAATATCAAATTAAAGGAAGATAAAAAGCAGGGTTATTTCGGCAAAGTTGATGCTGGGGCAGGCAATGATAATTTTTACCAGGGGCAGGGGATGTTCAACTACTTTAAAGGTAAAAAGAAATTCTCAGCCTACGGCACTATCTCGAATACAGCTAAAACGGGTTTAGGATGGGCGGATAATAACAAGTACGGTACATCAAACATTCAGGTTATGGATGGAGGTATAATGATCTCAGGAGGAGGCGGTAGTGATCTTGACTCATATGATGGAAGATTTAACGGAGAGGGAATACCGCTTACACGAAGTGGTGGACTCCATTATGATAATAAATGGAAGGATGATAAATATTCCATAAACATGAACTATAAAGCCGGTTCAATAAATGTTACAGGAGATAAGAACACTTTAAATCAGAACAACTTACCGACGGGCATTATCAATACCAATACTGATCAAACCATTGATAATTTTATGTTCAGACAAAAAGTCGATGGGACATTCCTGGTTAAACTGGATACCACCTCGGACCTGAAAATAATGGTTGACGGAACATTGAAAAATAGTGAAAGCAATAGCAATTATTTTACTTCAAGTTTAAGAGGCATTGGTGTTTCGCTTAATGGCAGTAAACGCAGTCTTAGCAATAATGGAGATCAAAAGATCTTTAATGCAAGTGCTTTATGGACCAAAAAACTTAAAAAGAAGGGCCGGACTTTGTCCCTGACCCTTGGACAGCAATTTGATGAAGATGATGCATCCGGCTTTCTGAATTCCGAGAACAGTTTTTATAATACCCTTGGAATACTTGACAGTATCCGCTTAATTGACCAGTATAAGACCAACCTGGTCAGAAGTTCGGGCTTTAATTCCAACCTGGCATATACTGAACCTCTTTCCAAGAGCTTTTCAGTCATTCTCAATTACGGTTTAAATCTTGGCAGCAGCATTGCAGAAAGGGAGTCCTTCAATAAATCAGGAACAGGCAAATATGATATACTGGATTCTGAGTATAGCAATGACTTTGAACTTGATCAGACCTCTAATCAGGCGGGGGCTGTTTTCAATTACAGGAAAGATAAGAATGTAATTAATTTCGGAACCCGTGTAAGTGCCGTTGATTTTAAACAAACCGACAAATACACCGGTATTGTTTATAAGAGAGATTTTCTTAATTGGCTACCTCAGGCATCTTTCCGGCATAATTATTCAAAACAGAAATTTTTTATGATCCGGTACAATGGAAACACAACCCAGCCTAGTCTGAATCAACTCCAACCAATCCGGGTTAATACCGATCCCTTAAATATTACCCTAGGCAATCCTGATCTGAAACCCTCTTTCCGGAGCAGTTTTGATCTATATTATAATTCATACAAAGTACTGAGCGACAAATCAATATATTTAAGCGGAAACTATTCCAACACCCATAATGCCATTGTAAATAATACGGTAACTGATGCAGCGGGAAAGAGTACTTTCCAATCGATTAATCTGGCTGATAAAAATCCGGTAAATCTTTCTTTCTATGGTGGTTATGATCAGAAAATCCCTGGAACAGAGATCACAGTTGGACTTAATATGAATACCAGCGCCAATACCTATTTCAACATGATTAATAGTGTCCTAAATGAAACACGATCTAACAGATTCAGCACACAATTAACTCTTTCAAGGTATAAACCAAAAAAAATTGAGCTTTACTGGTCAATTGGCCCGGAATATATAACCAATGAGTCCTCCTTACAAAAGCAGATCAATAATAACGGCTGGGGGGCAAATTCCTGGCTCGAATTCTCACTTTATCTGCCTAATAAGGTAAAGATTCAATCGAGCGCAAATTATAAATACCAGGAAAAGACCCAGGCCTTTGCTGAAGACTTTAATCGCCTGATCTGGAATACCACCCTTACCAAAAGCTTCATGAAAGAAGAGAGCCTCAAACTATCGCTAACAGGCAATGACCTATTGAATCAAAATACCGGTTTTAACAGGATGGCAACAAGTAATATGATCAGCCAGAATAGCTTTACGGCGATTAAAAGATATTTTATGCTTTCTCTTTCATACGACCTGAATCATATGGGTGGGGGCCAGCCAAAAAATTAAGCTTATGAGACGAATTACACTGCTTTCAGCATTTTTGCTGCTCATTTTATCAATTAAACCCGCCTTTGCCCAGCATGCCCGCTTTGCGACAGAAGGAATTATTGAATTTGAAAAAAGCGTGAATATGCATGCCCAGATCAAAAAGTATATCAATAAGGATAATGAAGCCTATTATATCCCGGCATTTGATCAATATAAAAAGACAAAACCTCAGTTCAGACTGTTAAAAAGCACTTTAACATTCAGCAAAGATAAAACCTTATTTAGCCCGGCTCCTGCAGATGAATCAGACCGCGGCTGGTTTAGTGATATTCCAGCAACAAGCCAGAACAATATTATTTATACAGACCTTTCGGCTAATACCAGTATTGTACAGAAGACTGTCTTTGAAGAAACCTTCCTGGTCAGAGACAGTACCCGCAAGATCAACTGGAAGATTACCTCAGAAACACGCGATATTGCCGGCTATTCATGCCGAAGGGCGAATGCCATCATCATGGACTCGATCTATGTAGTCGCATTTTATACCGATGAAATTCCTGTATCAGGAGGTCCCGAATCTTTTACGGGCTTACCGGGAATGATACTGGGCGTTGCCTTGCCTCATGAGAATATGAGCTGGTTTGCGAAACTGGTAACAGATAAATCCCTGCCTTCAGGAACCTTGATAGCACCTAAAAAAGGAAAGGTTACAAACAATAAAGGTTTGCTGGATACTCTGATGAAGGTTATGAAAAATTGGGGAACTTACGCCCAGCACTCTTTAAAATCCTTCATGATGTAAATATTCATGCAAAAAGTCAATAGCTATAAAGATTATAACTCAAGGCTGAGCAAAAAAGTCGGACTATTGATTATACTCAGCTTGCTTTTTTTTTGCAGACTAAGCCAGGCTCAAAACTCGTCTCATACTGAATTAAACAAGCTGGTTGATTCAGTAAAAACCTTTTACGAAAGCCGTGCCATTGAAAAACTCTACCTGCAGCTCAACAAACCCGAATATCTTAGTGGTGATACAATCTGGTTTAAGGCTTATCTTCTTGATGCTATACTACTTAAAAACGCTCAAAAAAGTGGTTTAATGTACATTGAGATCGCTTCAGACAGCAATAAAGTAGTCAGCCGCATCATGGTTCCACTTTTGAATGGTATTAGCTGGGGCAATATTGCATTGAATGCCAAAGAATTTCCGGAAGGATCCTATACTTTGAGAGCTTATACAAACTGGATGAGAAATTTTGGAGAAGAGCATGTATACCTCCAGCACTTCAGGGTAAGTTCTGCCACAAACCAAAATTGGCTTGTTAATTCGAACATGGAGCTTACTAAAGTGAACGGGAAAGACAACATAAATTTATTTATGCAATTCCGGGATTTGAAAGGTACGGCTATGGGTTTACGCAACATGCAATTCAGATTAACTAATGGAAAAAGAACCTTGTTCAAAGAGGAAAAGGAAAGTTCCCTTTACGGTGAAGTGGAGCTAAGTTTTGAACTTCCCGAAAAGGTTGATGCAGAGAGCATACGACTTATCGCTGAAAATCAGCGTAAAAATGTGATCAGTACAAAACTTCTTATTTCACTTCCAATCAGGCGTCCCGAAAATACAGATCTTCAATTTATGCCCGAAGGAGGGCATCTTGTGTCAGGACATTTGGCAAATATTGCATTTAAAGCGATTGCTGAAGACGGGAAGGGAACAGCTGTTTCGGGGCTGATACTCGACCAAAATCAAAAAGAACTAACTTCCTTTAGTTCGTCATATAAAGGAATGGGAAAGTTTCGCCTAATGCCCCGACAGGGAGAATCCTACACGGCAAGAATCAAACTTCCCGATGGTAATACGAAAGACTATTCCTTACCTCTTATAAAAGATAGCGGCACAACATTAAAAGTAATCAATCGCAGAGAAAGTGATTCGCTGGAAGTTCAGATTTTATATAGCTCAGATCAGCAACTGAGTGAAGACCATTTCTTTATTACTGCACAGACAAACGGACTGCCATATTATGGAGCTGCTGTGGTACTGAAACAGGGTTTGAACCACATCATTATTGATAAAAATCATTTCCCTTCCGGCATTTGCCGGATCTCTTTATTAAATGGCAAACGCAATCCATTAAACGAGCGCCTGGTTTTTATTGATCATCAGGAGGAACTCAGAATAAAACTAATCAGCGATAAAACTTCTTATAAACCAAGAGACAGTATTTCATTGGCAATACTCGTTCAGGATAAACAAGGCAGGCCCGTTCAAGGTAGCTTTTCACTTTCGGTGACGGATGATAACCATGTAAAACGTGATAGCATAAACGAAAAGAATATATTGAATACTTTGCTCCTCGATGCGGACCTCAATGGGAATATTGAGGCTCCCGGATATTATTTTCTATCAGACCAGAAGGATAAAGCATGGGCTGACCTGGATAATCTCCTTCTAACCCAGGGTTGGACAGGCTTTAGCTGGCCTGAGACACTTAACCAGCAAAAACCATTGCTGTTTCCTGCTGAAAGTGAATTCAGTATCAGTGGTACAGTAACAAATATTTTTAACAAACCTGTTGCAAACAGCGAAGTCCTGCTGCTTTCAAAAAAGCCTTTTCTGTTTATGGACACCCTCAGCAATAAAGAAGGGAAGTTTATATTCAGGGATTTCCCGCTGGCGGATACTGCGGTTTACATGATCCAATCGAGAAACAAAAGAGGTAAAAGTTTCAACGTAGGTATTGAAATCGACGAGTTTATACCCCCTGTCTTCACGGCTTCAAATGAACCTTATATACCATGGTATATCAATACTGATACGCTTTTAATAAAGAGTACCCGGAATACCATTCATGAACAACACCGCTGGGACGCTCCGGCCGGAGTAAATGTGCTTGAAGAGGTAGTGGTTACCGCAAAGAAGTTCATCAAAGATTCCAGGAACAGAAATGGCCCGGGGAATGCCGATTACATTCTGGATGAGCAGGATATGCTGAAAGCAAAGAAGAAAACCTTGTATGAAATGCTGGAAGAACGTTTCCCAGGATTCAGAAGTGGCAAGGGTATGTCTGTTAAAGATTTTAACTCAACAGACACGATGAGATATGTCCTGATGCAATCTTATGTAAATCTTGTTATTGATGGGGTAAATATCAGCTCCATAGGAGCAACCGAGGAGATTTATATGGATTATCTGACCGCAGAAGATATAACCGGTATAGAAATACTCAAAAGTCCTAAATATGCATGGGCTTATGATCCAAGAATCGCAAGCAAAATGAGGGGCTGCATGAGATGTCCCCCGCCACCAATATTTCTTGAAATAACCACCCGTTCAGGTAATGGAGCATTTTTGAAAAAAACACCAGGCGTATATTTATATAAACCTATTCCTTACAGTTTTCCTGCTGAGTTTTACCGGCCCAAATATCCGGTGAATAAGATTGAAAGCATTGCCGACCTTCGCTCGGCCATTCACTGGGAACCAAATATCATCACAGATGCTGAAGGTAAAGCAACGATTTCCTTTTACGCCGCGGATTTACCCGGATATTATTCAATTGTTCTGGAAGGAACAGATATGAATGGGGGAATAGGAATGGGGAGAAAAAAGATAGAAGTAAGGAAGTGATATTTATGCGTTCAAATACAGCTCAATCAGCCCCTCAGGTAAGTCTACCTTAAGAATACCATTTTCCTCATCAATCTCGACAATCAGATCATCATTTAAAGGGAACATGATCTCTTTAAATTTATAAGGAACAACGGCAATGAATTGTTGAGGATACTCATGAATTTCGATGATCTCACCTAATTCCCCGGCGGTTTCATCATGCACAATAAATCCTTTAAGATCTGTAATCAGAAATTCATCTTCATCTCTTACAGGTTTTAATTTATTGGGCAGATACAGTTTTTTACGAACAAGGGCTTCTGCCTTTTCGATCGTATCAATATCATCGAAATAAAAATTTCCGGTCTGGTTGTTCTGAAGCTTGAAGGAAGAAATGAAAAAGGGAACCAGTTTACCGTTAATTTCTGCAAAAACGGAGTCAAGGGGCAGCTCTGTTGGATCATCATACTCAAAATAGATCTGCACTTCACCCTTCAAACCTTTGGTTTTGGTGATATAGCCGATATAAAAACAGTCTTCGATCTTCATTGCCATAAAAACAATAACGTCATTGCAAATTGCAATGACGTTATATAAATTTTAATTCTAAAAAAGCTGATTATGCTTTTTCTTCAGATTCAGGAGCTTCTTCTGCTGCTTCAGGAGCAGGAGTTTCAGCAACTTCTTCTGCCGCAGGTGCTTCTTCAGCAACTGGTGCTTCTTCAACTACTTCAGCAACCGGTGCTTCTGCAACTTCTTCAGCTACTGCTTCTACTTCCGGAGTTTCTTCAGAAACCTCTTCTTCTTCAACTACCTCTGGTGCTGGTGTATTTTTTGCAGCAATTGCAGCGGCAATATCTTCCTTCTTCTTAGCCTCAGCTGCTAATGCTGCTTTCTTAACTTCATCTTTCGATTTTGTCAGGCTTTCTTTCTTACCCTCGATCTTACCTTCTTTGCTTTGTAACCACTCAGCAAATTTTGCTTCTGCCTGTTCTGCGGTCAATGCGCCTTTTTTAACACCACCTTCAAGATGTTTCTTGTACATTACCCCTTTGTAAGAAAGGATTGCACGACAAGTATCCGTTGGCTGAGCTCCTTTGTTAACCCAATCCAATGCCTTATCGAAATTGATGTCGATAGTAGCCGGATTTGTGTTTGGATTGTAGGAACCTAATCTTTCGATGAATTTACCATCTCTTGGAGCACGGGCGTCTGCTACCACTACGTGATAAAAAGGTTTTCCCTTCTTACCGAATCTTTGCAATCTGATTTTAGTTGCCATTTTTCAATATTTATGTATTCAACATATTCCCGGAGTCTATTCTGCGGGGTTGCAAAGATATTAAAAAAATAACATTTAAAAAATGGAAATCCCTATTTTTGAAGCATGTCTGAAAGAAAACCCCGAATTGCAGTGGATATGGACGAAGTTATAGCCGATCCGCTATCCAAATTTATACGTCTATATAACCGTGATTACGGTGTCCCGCTTGATCTCCAAATACTCCCCGGAAACGAAGTTTATCATCATGTTCCCGAACATGCCAAAATGAAATTGTATGAATACATCAATGAAAAGGGCTTTTTTCGTGATCTTGCCGTGCTACCCGATAGTATCGAAGTACTGAAACAGCTTCAGGATAAATATGATGTTTTCATAGTTTCGGCCGCGATGGAATTCCCTAATTCCCTGCAGGATAAATATGAATGGCTGGCAGAGCATTTTCCGTTTATAGGTTGGCAAAATATTATTTTCTGCGGACATAAGATCGTTAATGTGGACATCATCATCGACGACCGCATCAAGAACTTTAAAGATTTTGATGGCAGAAAATTATTGTTCTCATCCCCCCATAATTTGCTGTTAACCGATTATGAGCGGGTGAATAACTGGAAGGAAGTAGCCGAAAAATTGCTGTAGGAGAGGGTTTGTTAAATACCGCTTGTTGATAAAATTAACCGGGCTTTTTTTATTGTTTTGTTTTAAGGGGATTTTAATGATTTGAAAAGCAGGGTCTGTTGCTCTTCGGCTGTTTCAGTCGCGTGCTTTGCAATAGTTTTGGCAATGAATTTTTGAATAAGATCATATTCATTCTGCCAAAAGCTTATGCTGCGCCCCCGTTTATTTTACTCAGGACAGAAGTACTTTGTAAACGGCAGCGGCACAGCGTAAAAAAAAGATAATCTGCAGGAACGGGAATACCGTATCCATGAATAGCAACAGCAGCAGGGCAATCTAAACGGGATCGAAGCGGCAGCCTTTTGCCAGAAATCAAATTTGTTTTATTATCAAATTCTCATGGCAAAAGCTACAGCGCAGAGCCCGGCTGAAGAAACCAATAATCAATGGCTCTGATTTCCAAAATATTTAAAATAGCATTTTATTATTCTCATCATCAATGTCCTTTAACAAATTCAAAATTATTCAGCATTTCGGCGCTAAAGCACCGGTATTTGTTCCGTTCTCGTGGCTGAAGTTTTGGGCTGAAGCCCGGACTGAAAATCGGATTATTACCCGGAGCTAAAGCACCGGGCTATTCGGCGATACGGCTATACCAATGCTCAGTCTATTTTATTCAATTATGAACTAATACGGTCGCTCAATAGGCCCCAGCTTTAGCTGGGGTCAATGATTTTGTACGTTTTCGGGCTTCAGCCCAACATTCAGCAATAGGTAAGGACAAATAAATTGGGCTTCAGCCCGATTAATAAAACATTAATCCTTTCTAGTTTGTTTTAACCAAAACCGGAGCTAAAGCGCCGGGCTATTCTGCGATAGGGCTATACCAATGCACAGTCTATTTTATTCAATGTTTTTATTTCCTATAATCCAATGTTAGCTCACCGATTAATTCAAGAATAGTTTTTCAAAAACGGTATTTTTGTAACATTTGACTCATTTATTCATCTAAAAAGAAAAAACATCATGATAGTAGTAACCACAAATGAACTCGAAGGAAAACGCGTTGTAAAATACATTGGTATTGTAACTGGCGAAGCCATTATTGGTGCAAACATTGTCAAAGATTTCTTTGCCGGAATCAGGGATATCGTTGGCGGTAGATCCGGATCATATGAAGAGGGACTACGTGAAGCAAAGGATATCGCCTTACGCGAAATGCAGGAACAGGCAGCCCGCTTAGGTGCCAATGCCGTTTTGGGTGTTGACCTTGACTATGAAACCCTGGGAAGTAATGGTAGTATGCTGATGGTTAGTTCTTCAGGAACCGCCGTAGTAGTAGAGGATAAAATTTAATTGTCAACCCTGTCAGCGTTTAAAACGCTGACAGGGTTACGCTGACAGGGTTGTTTCAATGTAATCAATCAGTGAGTGTATCACTTTAATATGAATTTCCTGCGCCCTGTCGGCATATTCTGAACGGGGAGCCCGGATTTCAACATCACATAAACCTGCCATTTTACCACCATCCTTACCTGTCAAACCAATCACTTTCATTCCCTTCTTTCGGGCAGCTTCGATTGCTTTCAAAATATTTTCAGAATTTCCACTGGTGCTGATAGCAAAAAGTACATCACCTTCAGAACCAACGGCTTCTACCATCCTCGAAAAAACAAAGGCATAACCATAGTCATTGGCTACACATGACAAGTGGCCTGGATCAGAAATAGCAATGGCAGCATAAGCAGGCCGGTCGTTGCGGTACCTTCCCGAAAGCTCCTCAGCAAAATGTATGGCATCACTCATCGATCCTCCATTTCCGCATGAAATCACTTTGCCACCACCTTTAATGGCATCTACAATAATTTTCCCGGCTCCTTCAATATTCAGAAAATTCCGGGGGTCTGAAATAAAGCTGTCCAGAACTTCCCTGGCTTCAATAAAATGATTCCTTATATTTTCCATCAGGGATTTATCAGTTTATAAACGGCTCCTTTAATATCTTTCGGACCAACCTCCTGGTTTGTTAGAACATAAAGTTCTGCATTATTATCCTGGACAAAACTCAGAATTTTCAAATCGCCGGATGGTTTAGCTGCAAGACTGACCGTTCCACGAATCCAGGATTCGCCCTTCTTTTCAAGATAAAACACCGGACCTGTCCAGTCGGCAAAAATATATTTATCGGTCAGCCTGGTTAGTTCTTTGCCACGATATACAAATCCACCGGTTATACTAATCCCTTCTTCATGTTCATACTCTGCTATCGGTAAGATCAGTCCTTCAGTCTTACAGTTCTCTTCGGGATCAAAACAATGACTCGCTTCCATGATCTTCCAGCCATAGTTTCCACCTTTTTCGATAATATTAACCTCCTCGAATTTATTCTGACCTACATCTGCAACAAAAAGCTGCCTTGAATTTTTGTCAAATGAAAACCGCCATGGATTACGTAAACCATAGGCCCAGATCTCCGGTTTTGCCCCCTTGCCTACAAAAGGATTGTCATTTGGAATGCCATAGCTTTGGTCGGTATTCACATCAATTCTTAGAATTTTACCCAAAAGGGTGTTCAGATTTTGGCCATTGCCTTTTTCACCATGCCGGTCTCCGGCACCACCACCATCCCCAACTCCAATGTATAAATAACCATCGGGGCCAAACTTCAAATCACCGCCATTGTGATTACTTTCGGGCTGCTGAATTGTCAATAATATTCTTTCGCTAGCTGCATCGGCAAGCATTGGATCTGTTGAAACTTTGTATTCAGCAATTACAGACTGATGATCAAACCCTTTTTCAGTAGAAGGGGCACTGTAATACACATAGAATTTTTTATTGATAGCATAATCAGGATGAAGGGCTATTCCGAGTAAACCCCGTTCATCATAAGCGCCACTTATTTTGACAAGCTTGCTCTCCAGATTCAAGAATGGTTTATCAATCAGTTTATTATTCTCAAGTACCCTGATCTGTCCGGTTTGCTCGCATACCAACATTAAACCTTCCGGACTAAAAGTCGCGGCAACCGGGGAATGTAATCCTTCAGCTATGTTTTCAAGTTTTAGGGAAATGTCTGCTGCTAAATTCCTTTCGCTATTGCTCTTTTTTGCCGGTCCGCCACAGGCTGCCAGCAAAACAATCAATGCAGCGAAAATAAAACCTGAATTTTTCATATCAAACCAGCTTATTTTTAAAGTGAGAGTATTTCAACGATTTTTAAAAGTTCGGGATTCACTTCCGGGTTATGCTTTATAGCATTGCCAAATGGTGTGAAATGTATTTTACCATTTACAATTCCAATCATTTCCCTGTTTCTGCCTTCCATCAAAGATTCTACGGCCGCTACACCCAACCTGCTTGCTAATACCCTGTCCATACAAGATGGCGGGCCACCCCGCTGAATATGACCAAGGATAGAGACTCTGGTATCTGTTCCCGGAAACTTCTCCTTTACAACTTTGGCTATTTCGAATGCACCTCCGGCATCATCTCCCTCCGCTACAATGATAATCTTGGAGGATTTATCTTTCCGGCTTGTCTCAAGACGACAAAGTAATGCTTTGATATCTGTTTTTGTCTCGGGAATCAGAATAGCTTCTGCACCTGTTCCAATTCCGCTTCTAAGAGCGATCAAACCGGAGTCACGGCCCATAACCTCCACAATAAACAAACGATCGTGCGACTCAGCAGTATCACGGATCTTATCAACTGCATCAATAACCGTATTAATTGCGGTATCATAACCGATGGTAAAATCTGTTCCGATAAGGTCATTATCTATGGTTCCGGGAAGCCCGATCACTGGTACTTTATATTCATCATAAAATATATTGGCACCAGTAAAGGTACCATCGCCCCCAATCGCTACAATAGCATCAACATTATGCTTCTTTAATTGCTCATAAGCCTTTTTTCGACCCTCTGCAGTCCGAAATTCTTCACTTCTGGCAGTCTTTAGTATTGTCCCGCCACGCTGAATAATATTCGCTACCGATTTACGCTCCATCAGATGAAAGTCACCACTGATCATCCCATCATAACCCCGGTAAATTCCTGTTACTTTAAGATCATAATATAAGCCGGTACGCACTACAGCACGAATTGCGGCATTCATCCCGGGCGAATCACCTCCGGATGTAAAAACTCCAATATTTTTTATGTTCGCTTTATTCATTTCAATCATTTTTGCCCGAAAGCAATTTTACCCTTGTCCAGGAAATTAACGTAATTACTAATGTCCAGATTATAAGCCTGTGGTGGAACCAGTACCTTGCCTTCATGATCTGCAATAACATAATATGGCTGAGAATTGGTTCCAAACCTGGATGCCTGAAAATCGCTCCACTTTTGTCCAATCGTATTTACTTTCTTACCACTGAAGCCCGAAACATACTTTTCAGCTTCCGAAAGTTCTGTTTTATCATCAACATATAAAGATATTAAAACATAGTCTTCTCTGAGCCGGCGGAGTACTTCCTTGTCCGGCCATACACTGGCCTCCATTTTACGACAGTTAGTACAACTCCATCCCGTAAAATCTATCAGGATAGGTTTATTCACAGTTTTCGCATAGGCAAGTCCCTCTTCATAATCATAAAATGCATCCAGACCATGCGGCGCATGAAACAGTCCGGAATATTTTTTTCCGGATGCTCCGGCTGCTATCGCCGGACTGCTAGCCCTGTTTGAGTACAGATCAAATTCCTGGGTAACCTGTGGCGGAAGCCAGGCACTGATCGCCTTTAGAGGTGCTCCCCATAATCCCGGAACCATGTACAGAGTAAATCCAAGAATCAGCATGGAGAAAAACAATCTTGGCAGTGAAAGGAAATTAATCTCATTATCATGCGACAAGCGGATCTTGCCGAGAAGATACAATGCCCACAATCCAAAAACAATGATCCAGATAATCAGGAAAATATCCCGGTTTAAAATACCCCAGTGATATGCCAGATCTACATTGGACAGGAACTTAAATGCAAGTGCTATCTCCAGGAAACCCAATGAAACCTTAACCGTATTGAGCCAGCCACCTGATTTTGGCATTTCTTTAAGCCAGGATGGAAATATTGCAAAAAGTGTAAAGGGTATAGCTAAAGCAGATGAAAATCCAAGCATACCAATCGCCGGACCCAAATATGAGCCTTTGGAAACCGCATCAACCAGTAAAGTTCCAATGATTGGCCCGGTGCATGAAAAAGAAACCAGTGCCAGTGTAAAAGCCATAAAGAAAAGACCTAAAAATCCATTTTGGTTCGATTTTTCATCCATCTTATTCACCAGAGAAGAAGGCAGCGTAATCTCAAAAGCTCCCAGAAAAGAGATTCCGAAAATTACAAGGACAACAAAGAATAATAGGTTAAAAGTTGCACTACTTGCTGCTTCATTCAACGCAGAAGCCCCAAAAATCAATGTAATGAGCAAACCCAGCGCTACATAAATAACAATAATGGATAGACCGTAAATTATTGCACTTTGAATTCCTTTAGCCCTTGAGCCTGATTTCTTAGTAAAAAAAGATACGGTCAGCGGAATCATCGGATAGATGCATGGCATAAAAAATGCCGCAAGTCCACCGATAAAGCCGGCTATAAATATAGCCCACAGAGAGCCGCCTGAAGAGTCGGTATCGGACTGGATTGAAGCAGAACTCGAAGACGGCAAGCTTGCAGATGAAGAGTCAGATGAAACAATTGATGAAGCACTGTCTGCTTCCGGTACCGAAACTGTCATATCGGCTTGTGCAGAACCCGCCTGGATTGCGATTGTGAACTCTACTTCCGCAGGTGGTAAACAACGCTCATCATTGCAAACCATAAATTCAAGTGTGCCGGTAATATTTGTTTTTGGAACAAGCAGACTGACTTTTTGTTTAAATACGACCTGATCTTTATGCCATGCGATTTGCATGTTGAAATTCTTGTCAAATGCAGTAACTGCTTTCGGACTTTCAGTAACCTTACCAACCAGCTTATAATCGGAAGATGGCTGGAATTTGAAGGATGTTGGAATCGGACCACCTTCTTCGATAAACTGGGAATACACGTGCCAGCCTTTCTCAATTTTGGCAGTAATAATCAGATTATATTCCTTATCATTTAATTTTTCGGAGGAGAAGCTCCATTTAACCGGATCATAAATCTTCGCATTAGGATCAGGGAACTGTGCCTGAGATGAAACAGCCAAAAACAGAAAAATTAACCCCAATAGTTTTTTCATATCCTCTTAATTTATAAATTCTATTTCCTTGTTATTAAAATATCGCAATCCCTCGGTTGTTTCAAGAATCAGTTGTCCGATAGCAGTAATTCCCCGAATTTTTCCACTCTGAATTTGATTTTCAAACCTAAAAAGGGCCCATTCATCTTTTAAATATAATTGGCTAAGGTACTCATCCCTAAGCTTATCTGCATTTTCTGCTTTCAACTGTAAATACCTGGCTTCTATTATGCTGCAAATTTCGCCCAATAAATGCACTAAGTTGTAATCCTGATGTAAAGCTTGCTTCAAAGAAGTTACATTCTTCAAACCGGCAGGAAAATCCTCCTGATTTACATTGAGCCCGATTCCAATTATGGCATGTTTGATGATATTGCCATGAACAATATTTTCAATCAATATTCCGCCAATTTTTTTATTACCTATATAGCAGTCATTCGGCCACTTTATGATTGCCCCTCCCGCAGTGTACTTATTTAAAAAATCGTTCATAGCAAGGCTGATGGCCATATTTAAGTCAAATTGCCTGTCAATTGCCAGGAAATTGGGATTAAGAAGAATGCTGAAAGTCAGATTTTTCCCTGCTTCACTTAGCCATGAATTACCCGACTGACCCCGACCTGCAAGCTGACTTTCTGCCATTATAACAGTACCATCAAATAATGGCGTAGATTTTGACAAAGCATTCTTAAGAAAGGTATTTGTTGAGTCTACCTCTTTTAAAGTAATTAGATTACGACCGATAAATAGTCCTGAAAAAGTATTATTTTGCAATTACACTGCGTTATGATGATTCAACAAAACTAATTTTTTTTAATGGTAAAAAATAAAACTGCACAAGAATCCACTTCAATCTCAGAACTCGTTGTTTTTGGAATACAGGAGAAAAAGGGAAATGAAATAGTCCGTCTGGATCTGAGAAACATCCATAGTTCAGTTGCCGATTATTTTGTTGTTTGTCATGCTGAATCAACAACTCAGGTAAAAGCAATTGCGCAAAGTGTTGAAGATGAGGTATTTAAAGCACTGAAGCTTGAGCCCTGGAGAAAGGAAGGTTTACAGCAGTCTGACTGGATAATCCTTGATTATATCGATGTAGTAGTTCATATATTTAAAACAGACAAAAGAGAATTTTACGGAATAGAAGATCTTTGGGGTGATGCAGAAATGAAATCATTTAAAAGCGCCTGATATTCAGCATTTTAATTTCGGTTATAGTTATATACAAATACTAAAAATGAAAGATAGTAAAACAGATAAAAAATCTCCCTTAAAAAAGATTCCCGGCAAAAAAATTGTACCCAAAGCACCTAAGTTCAATATAATGTGGCTTTACGCTGTCATTATTCTGGGCCTTTTTGTGGTTCAGTATATGTTCAGTGGTAATAATGCCAAAATAATTAATTACCAAAAATTTGAGAATGAGATGCTCAAACCGGGTGATGTTGAAAAGCTGGTCGCATACAAAAATGGTGACCTTTACAACGTCGATGTTTACATCAAAAAGGATCGTTTAGATCAGAAGAAATACGATGATGTCCGCAATAAAAGCAGTTTCAATGCGACTACCAATGGTCCGCAATATATTTTCACATCTGCAACCTACGAGAGTTTTGAATCAAAAGTAATTGCCGCTGAGAAGGATCTTCTTCCAAATCAGCGTACACCGATAATTTCAGAATCCAGAGAAAGTCCATGGGCTGGTTGGTTCATGTCATTTATTCTGCCTGTACTTCTATTGGTAGGATTCTGGGTATTCATCATGAAAAGAATGGGTGGCGGTGCCGGTGGTGGTGCCGGTGGGCAAATCTTTAATATCGGTAAATCTAAGGCAACTCTTTTCGATAAAGAATCGCAGGTTACCATTACCTTTAATGATGTTGCCGGACTTGAAGAAGCCAAACAAGAAGTGATGGAGATCGTTGATTTCTTAAAAAACCCAAAAAAATACACTAATCTGGGAGGTAAAATTCCAAAAGGAGCCTTGTTGATTGGTGCACCCGGTACTGGTAAAACCCTGATGGCTAAAGCTGTTGCAGGTGAGGCTCAGGTTCCTTTCTTCTCACTTTCAGGATCAGACTTTGTCGAAATGTTTGTCGGGGTGGGTGCATCTAGGGTACGTGACCTGTTTAAGCAGGCTAAGGAAAAGGCTCCTTGTATTATCTTTATTGACGAGATTGATGCGATTGGTCGTGCCCGCGGAAAAAACAATATTGTTGGCGGAAATGATGAACGCGAAAATACTCTGAACCAATTACTGGTTGAAATGGATGGTTTTGGTACTGATAGCGGAATTATTATTCTGGCTGCAACCAACAGACCTGACGTTTTGGATACTGCATTATTACGCCCCGGACGTTTTGACCGTCAGATTTCAATTGATAAACCAGATCTGGTTGGCCGCGAGCAGATCTTTAAAGTTCACCTTAAACCCCTGAAACTTGCTGAAGGTGTAGACGCCAAGAAATTATCAGCACAAACTCCGGGATTTGCAGGAGCAGAAATCGCTAATGTTTGTAATGAAGCTGCACTGATTGCGGCCCGAAGGAATAAAGAAGCTGTAGACATGCAGGACTTTCAGGATGCTGTAGATCGTGTAATAGGTGGATTGGAGAAAAAGAACAAAATTATCTCTCCTGAAGAGAAACGGATCGTAGCTTATCATGAAGCAGGACACGCTATTGCAGGCTGGTTCCTTGAGCACGCAGATCCTTTGGTTAAAGTTTCAATCGTGCCAAGGGGTGTAGCAGCCCTTGGATACGCACAATACCTGCCAAAAGAGCAATTTTTATACACCACAGAGCAGCTGCTCGACGGAATGTGTATGACTTTAGGAGGTCGCGTCGCAGAGGATATTGTTTTTAATAAAATATCCACAGGCGCGCAGAACGATCTGGAACGGATTACCAAATTATCTTATGCCATGGTGACAATTTATGGTATGAACAATAAAGTTGGTAATGTTTCATTCAACGATACTCAGGGTGAGTACCAGTTCAATAAACCATACTCAGAAAAGACCTCTGAAATTATTGATATTGAAGTTCGCAATCAGATTGACCGGGCTTATCAGCGAACCAAAGAATTATTGACTGAAAAACGTGAGGGTTTAGAGAAACTGGCTGAAAAATTACTCGAAAAAGAAATCCTGTTCCAGTCGGATCTGGAAGAAATTTTGGGTAAACGTCCCTTTGATAACCGCACTACTTATGATGAGTTTGTAAATGGTACTAAAGCAGAAGGTCAGGTAGAGCAGCCAAAAGAAAGTCCTGAACATGAGGGTATGGTTGATCACAATATAGATCTCCCTGAAAACAGATCATCACAGGATTAATAATATCAATTCTATAAAATTCCTTTTCAAGAGGAATGAAATTTTAGATTTCATTCCTCTTGTTTAAAAAAGCGTTGTTCATGAACGAGACAACTTCTAAAGAAAAGATGCTTAAGAAGATCCGAAGGGCCCTTCTGGAGAAACGGGATAACCCATATCCCAATTTAGAAGAAACAGCTCTTTATGAAGAGTACAACGACCATCTGGATGCTCTTTTTGCTGAGCAGTTGACCGCTGTTTCGGGAAACTTTGTGTTCTGCGAAGACGAAATCGAGCTTTTCGAAAACCTGCTGCACCTCGCAGAAGAAAAAAACTGGCGAAAGATCTACTGCTGGGAACCCAAATTACAAAAACTGCTAAGTAATTATGAGTTTCCCTTTTATAGCACCGATACTGACTTTTTAAATGCTGATGTAGGAATTACGGAATGTGAGGCACTTATTGCCAGGAATGGAAGTATTCTGATTTCCAACGGAAATGAGGCAGGAAGAAGGTTAAGTATTTATCCCCATGTTCATATTGTGATTGCCTATACCTCTCAGTTGGTGTTAGATCTGAAAGATGGTTTTAAACTTTTGAAAGAGAAGTATCCTGAAAATCTGCCCAGTATGATCTCTAATATCACCGGTCCGAGCCGAACTGCTGACATTGAAAAGACCCTTGTATTGGGAGCACACGGGCCAAAAGAACTATATGTGTTTTTGCTGGAGGGCTAAAACAGACATTTAAATTCCATTGCCTGATCAGGCCAATATTAATTCTACCCAATATTGCTCGTCAATTGAGCACATATCTCCTGCGATCCGGGTTCAACTATGGAAACAAGTATTCTTTTGGCAATAAATCCCGGGGAAATAATATCCAAATAATAGCTTCCTGCCTGAAGCGCTTTGATGCATACCCTGCCCGACTGATCAGAAACAGCGGTTATACTTGCTAAATCAATACTTATAAATGCCTTATTTAAAGGCTTACCACTATCTGAAGTAACATATAGGTTTAGATCGGATTGAAACCTTTTTGCTGCAACATTGAGGTTGTTAAATGATACCTGAACAGAATCGGAACCTTTTGGTAGTTCCTGTTCCATCAGAGTATCGAAATCATGATGAATCTTTTGCATTTTTTTTAATTACATTAATTAAAAGCAACATTAAATTCCCCATAGGTTTTATAGATATATAAATATACACAATCTATTTTATGTTACACTTCTGTTACATCTTTTTGGTTCTATGAGATTTTATTCAGATGAAGGGATACTTTCAGTTAAATGAATACTAAAAATATTAGTATTTTTAGTACTTTAGCATTGTGGCGCATATAAAAAATAAAGAATATTTTAAAGGAAGGGGTGCTCAGGTAAATACCCATAACCGGTTTCTAAAGACTGAGTATGTAGCTGAACATGAGGAGGGTATAGATGAACTTCTGCTCCAAAACAGCGCTACTACTTTATTCGAAGAGCATCCCAAAAACATAGTCAGCAAGTCAAAAAGTCCCGACCTTCCCTTTTTACAATCTATTAATCCATATCAGGGATGTGAGCATGGCTGCCTGTATTGTTATGCACGGAATGCCCATGAATATTACGGGTTTAGTGCCGGCTTAGACTTTGAAAGAAAGATAATTATCAAACGAAACGCTTCCGAATTATTGGAAACCTTTATGAACAGGAAGGGATATGTACCCTCAACAATCATGCTTTCGGGCAATACAGACTGTTATCAACCCATAGAACGGAAGCTTAAAATTACCCGCTCCCTTTTGGAGGTATTTTTAAAATATAAGCATCCGGTAGGCATTATCACCAAAAATAATCTCCTTCTGAGAGATCTGGATATTTTAAAAGAACTTGCTGCCTATGATCTGGTACATATTGCGGTTAGTCTTAATTCACTAAATGAGGATCTCAGGCAAAAACTTGAGCCAAGAACTGTAACATCCCAAAGCCGGCTATCCATGATCTCGAGCCTTGCCGCCGCCGATATTCCGGTTATGCTTATGTGTGCACCCATCATTCCCGGATTGAATAGTGATGAAATACCACAAATCATCAAATCTGCCGCCCAGGCTGGTGCTTCAGGCGCTGCATTTACTATCGTTCGATTAAATGGGTCCATTGCTGAGATCTTTAAAGACTGGATCTATAAAACCTATCCCGACAGGGCTGAAAAAGTATTGAATCTGATTACACAATGCCATGATGGAAAATTAAATGATAGTCGCTGGGGTAAAAGAATGAACGGAGATGGCAAGGTGGCTGAAAGTATTCAGCGTCTGTTTAAAATCTCTTTAAATAAATACATGGCGGATAGAAGTATGCGACCCTATAATTTCACCCATTTTAGCCCGGCAAATGGAAAACAACTTAATTTATTTTAGGCAAATTTTTATTTTAAAAAGAATACGTACCTTTAATACAGTAAACCAATATAGTATTCAGTATAATTTCTTTTAATGAGCACTAATATCAAGTCTGTTATCATTGGGACCGGTAGTTTCGTACCTTCCAACATCATACCAAACAAAGACTTTTCAGAACACCGCTTTTACGAAAAAAGCGGAGAACCCATTTTAAGGGAAAATTCAGAGGTGATCCAAAAATTTCAGGACATCACAGAAATTGAGGAGCGCCGTTATGCAGATAAAGAACATATGGCATCCGATCTGGGATATTTTGCAGCTTCAAATGCGATTGAAAGTTCGGGAACAGATCCTGAAACCCTTGATTATATCATCGTCGCGCATAATTTCGGAGACATTGCTCCCGGCAGCACAAGGGTTGATGTTTTGCCTACCCTGGCATCCAGAATTAAGCATAGACTGGGAATCAAAAATCCCGATTGCGTAGCTTATGACCTGCCTTTCGGTTGCCCGGGATGGCTTCAGGGAATGATCCAGGCAGATTATTACATCCGTTCAGGAGATGCAAAACGGGTCCTGGTGATTGGGACAGAAACACTTTCAAGGGTTACCGACCCGCATGACCGCGACAGCATGATTTATGCAGATGGTGCCGGAGCAACGATATTGGAAGGAAGAGAAGGTGCTACGGAAGGTATTTTGGCACATAAAACACAAACCCACACATCTGATGAGGCCTATTACCTCTATTCAGGCAAATCGAGTAATCCTGATCTGATATCAGATGATCAGTTCATCAAAATGGACGGAAGAAAGATCTATGAATATGCCCTGAAAAATGTTCCATTGGTAATTCAGCAAACCATGGAAAAATCGGGAACAGGCATTGATGATGTGAAAAAAGTTCTGGTCCACCAGGCGAATGGTAAAATGGATGAGGCGATTCTTAAAAGACTCTTTAAGCTCTATGGAATCAGGGAAACTCCGATGGATGTTATGCCTATGACCATTGCTAAATTTGGGAATAGCTCTGTAGCAACAGTACCAACCCTGCTTGATATGATACTAAAAAATAAACTTGAAGGACATCAGATCAAAAAAGGTGACCGGGTTGTATTTGCATCTGTAGGATCTGGAATGAATATTAACGCAATGGTCTATAATTTTTAATCTCCCATTTTTCGATCAGAGCGAATTATCATAAGAAAAGATCAAAATTTAAGACATAAAAAAAGCGAGCAGTATTGACTGTTCGCTTTTTTTTATTTTTCAGAAATTTAAGCTACCGGATTTTCTTCCAGTGCAAAACCTTCATCTACAAGGATACGTCCACAATGCTCGCAAACAATAATGCGCTTACGCTGACGGATATCCAATTGTCTTTGTGGCGGAATCTGATTAAAACAACCTGAACATGAATCGCGTTGTATGGTTACAACAGCAAGACCGTTCTTAGCATTGCTTCTTAAACGGTTATAAGCAATCAATAAACGCTCATCAATATGCTTTTCAGCTTCCTGAGCTTTTACCAGAATACTTGCTTCATCTTTTTCAGTTTCAGCAGTAATTGTATCTAATTCAGCTTTTTTAAGCTCAAGATCTTTTTTGCGCTCAGTAATGTTTGCTAAAGCACTCTCATAAACTTCGGTTTTATTCTGAATTTCAAAAGAATATTCCTTGATCTTTTTTTCTGATACCTGAATCTCTAATCCCTGAATTTCAATCTCTTTTGAGATCGCATCATATTCACGATTGTTCTTAACATCGTTAAGCTGAGTTTCGTATTTTTTAGTGGCTGCTAAAGCTTCTTTGATCAGATTCTTGCGGGTTACGATCGAATCTTCCAATTCATCAAGATCTGCTTTGATTTTCTGTATACGGGTTTCTAAACCTGCAACCTCGTCTTCGAGGTCTGCAACCTCCATTGGAAGTTCACCTCTTGTCTGACGGATCTTGTCGATCTGCGTGTGCAAAGTCTGAAGTTCGAATAATGCCTTTAATTTCTCTTCTACTGATTGTTCCATTAAATCAAATAATTTATGGGGTTTGTGTTCTGTAATGTTAAACGGAGGGCAAAGTTACTAAATTTTTCTGTAATTAATTCCAACAATAATTCCTGTGTAAACTGCTCACTCTCAAAATGTCCAACATCCGCAATAATAAGTTTTTCTTCTGCATCAAAAAACTCATGGTATTTAAAATCCCCGGTGATGAAAATATCAGCTCCTGCCTGCATGGCATGAGGCAATAGAAAGCTTCCCGAACCACCACAAACAGCCACTCTGCGGATCTTTTTTGTACGTAATGCCGTATGTCTGATGACCCTGGCACCCAGCCTTTCCTTCACAAAATTTAAAAACTCAAGTTCATCGGTTTCACTCTCCAGATTTCCAATCATACCCGACCCGACCTGCGGATGGCTATTGTTAAGCGGATAAAGATCATAGGCCACTTCCTCGTATGGATGTGTTTCAGTAAGTGCCGCAAGAATTTTCTGTTCCAGATATACCGGATAAATAGTCTCTATTCTGATCTCAGATTCATGATGCTGCTTACCGGGCATTCCAACAAATGGACTGGCACCTTCGGAAGCGTTAAAAGTGCCTGTGCCAGTCGCATTATAACTGCATTCCGAATAATTACCAATCTCGCCCGCCCCGGCCCTGAATATTGCCGCTCTTACTTCCTCAGCATGGGCTTCCGGACAAAAAGTTACCAGCTTCCTGAGGGAATCCTCCCTGGATCTTAAAATAGCGGGGTTCTTTATTCCAAGTTTATCACAAATCTTATTGTTTACCCCAACAGATACATGATCAAGATTGGTATGGATAGCATACAAAGCAATATCATGCTTTATAGCTTTCATAACCACCCTTTCCACATAAGTTTTACCATTAAACTTTTTCAGGCCCTTGAAAACAATGGGATGATGTGATATAATCAGATTTAACCCTAGCTCAATCGCTTCATCAAGAACCGATTCTGTACAATCTAATGAGATAAGCGCACCGGATATTTCCTTATCAGGATAGCCAACGATCAAACCCGAATTATCATAATCTTCCTGATAAGCAAGCGGGGCAAGCGTTTCGAGAAAAGATGTAATTTCTCTTAATTTCATAAACAAAGATACCCTATAAGTTTTGAGTGTAGAAATAAGGAGAAATGTGCATCACCAAAATAATCCATTAGCCAACTGCCGGACCTGAGTTTATTGAACCTAAAATATTATCAGAAAAATTTCAGCATTTATGAAGGGGTCTCAGTACCCTGATCACTCATTATTTTTACAAGCTGAGCACTTTCATAAGCTGCTTTCCTGTTAAACTCAAGGGTAATAGACTTATGATTGACGATATCAACAATGGTTCCGATAAAACACAAGCCAAGTGTCAGAAAATAAAGAATTCCCATTCCCATCTGTCCGGTAATAAACCGCTGAATACCCGCAACTCCGAGAAAACCAAGCAGGGTAAATAAGAGTATTTCCTGGGGATCCTTTCGTCTGTCTGAATAAAACATGACGAAATTTTGAGCCTGACGCGGGTTCATACCAGCAACTACCTGCTTCAGATAAGAATACTCCTCAAGGCTCATGCCTTTAAGGTTAATAAGCGGATCGTTTTCCATGATTAATACGGGTTAGTAATCTTAAATTTAATAGGAATATTTTTAATAATTGCAATATCCGGTAAATCAGAATAAGAAAAGCCGGAATTCCAAACCAATGATGTTCAATCGATAAGCGAAATTCTCCATGTAATAAAAATCGGATAGAGCGGCCCAATCCGCATCCCGGACACCATTCAAAACCCAGATTGTCTAATGGGCATAAACTGGAATGTGCAGATCCGGAAGCCGTAAAGGCCAAAAATAAAATAGCACTTATCCAGGCTATTAATTCCAATGGCAGACTCATTATTAACCGAAAAAACTGGTTTCTATTCATTTAGCTGCTAAAAAATGCCCCGATAATTCTGCTTTGGTTTAAATAAATATAGCTTAAATTCTATTTTCAACATACGATTTATTCCGTTTTTGCTGCCTTAATCGATTTTTGCTACACCAAAACGTATATTTGCGATGAAAATCAGCGTGTGAATATTCGGGATATTATAAATCTGTATAAATCGGACCCCCGGATTGCCATTCTGGCAGAAACCCTCAATAAAGGGAAAAAAGGGCGGGTTCATTTAAGAGGTCTGGTCGGATCAAGTGATTCGGTCCTTGGCTTAGCTTTGTATTTTCTGCTGCACAGGCACATGATCTTTGTCCTTCCCGAACGCGAAGAAGCAGCATATTTTCTCAGTGATCTTGAGAATCTGCTCGAAAAGGAAGTTCTCTTTTTTCCGTCTTCCTTCAGAAAATCCTTTGAATTTACCCTTGTCGACAGCAGTAATGTGCTCCAGCGGGCCGAAGTTTTAAACGAACTCAACCATTCTGCGGAATACGGAAAAATTATCGTTACCTATCCGGAAGCATTGGCCGAAAAAGTAATAGATCGCTCAGCTCTCGAAAAAAACACGCTCGAAATTGCCGTTGGAAATAAGCTAAGCATCGATTTTATCAATGAATTTCTTATTGAATATGATTTTGAGCGGGTAGATTTTGTTTATGAGCCTGGTCAATTTTCTATAAGGGGAGGAATCGTAGATATCTTTTCTTTCTCACATGATCTTCCCTACCGGATCGAGTTCTTTGCCGATTATATTGAAAGTATCCGGACCTTTGAAATTGAAGATCAGCTATCGGTTGAACAGGTTAAAAGCATCACAGTGGTGCCCAATGTCCAATCGAAATTCCTTACCGATCACAATATTTCCCTTCTTGAATACATCGACCAGGATACCATTGTCTGGTTTAAAGATGTAGAGTTTACTTTCGATGTAGTCAGAAGCGGCTATAAAAAAGCTGTTGAATACTGGAAAGCACTTTCTTCTGAAGATAAGCAGCAAAATCCGCATTGGATCGATCCCAAATTTAATTTCACAGATGAAAAAATGCTCGCTGATCAGCTTCGTGATTTTGATATTCTGGAATTTGGTAAACAATTCTATTACCAGGCTGACGAGACAATAAATTTCGACATCAAACCCCAGCCCTCATTCAACAAGGATTTCAGCCTGCTGATCCATAATTTTAAAGAAAACGAAAAATCGGGTCTTGAAAATCTCATATTCACCGATTCGACCAAACAGATTGAACGTCTGTACAGCATTTTTGAGGATCTGAATGCCGGTGTAAAATTCAGTCCGGTTCACTTATCCCTGAGAGAAGGTTTTATCGATCATGCCCAAAAACTGGTTTGCTATACCGATCATCAGATCTTTGACCGTTATTATAAATACAAATTAAAGAAAGGCTATATCCGCAATCAGGCAATTACCCTCAAGGAATTGCGTGAGTTAAAACCCGGAGATTTCATTACTCATATTGATCATGGAATCGGTAAATATGCAGGTCTTGAAAAGGTGGATGTTAACGGAAGATCACAAGAAATGATCCGCCTGGTTTACGCTGATAATGACCTGCTTTATGTCAATATCAACTCCCTGAACCGCATTTCCAAGTACTCCGGTAAAGAGGGAACTGTGCCCAAAATGAATAAACTCGGCACAGATACCTGGGAGAAGCTAAAAAAAACAACTAAAAAAAAAGTTAAAGATATTGCCCGCGACCTGATTAAGCTCTATGCGATCAGAAAGGCACAAACCGGAACGGCATTTTCACCCGACACTTATTTACAAACTGAACTCGAAGCCTCATTTATTTATGAGGATACCCCAGATCAGGTTAAAGCTACCGCTGATGTAAAAAAAGACATGGAATCAGCGCATCCTATGGACAGGCTGGTTTGCGGAGATGTAGGTTTTGGTAAAACAGAAATAGCAATCCGGGCTGCATTTAAAGCGGTAACTGATAGCAAACAGGTGGCTATATTAGTACCAACAACCATTCTGGCATTGCAGCATTTTAAAACATTCCAATCCCGCCTGGCAGATTTTCCCTGCACAATTGATTATATAAACCGGTTTAAATCGGCAAAACAAATCAAAGAGTCTCTTCAAAAACTCGCCGAAGGTAAGATTGATATTATCATTGGCACTCACCGCATCGTGAGTAAGGATGTGAAATTTAAGGATCTGGGACTTTTGATCATTGACGAAGAGCAAAAATTTGGTGTTAGTGTAAAGGAAAAGTTAAAGCAATTCAGGGCGAATGTGGATACACTAACATTAACTGCCACCCCGATTCCAAGGACCCTGCATTTTTCACTGATGGGTGCCCGGGATCTGAGTATTATCAGCACCCCACCCCCCAATCGCCAGCCTGTACTAACAGAACTGCATGTTTTCAATGAAAAACTGATCAAAGAAGCGGTGGAGTATGAAATAGACCGTGGCGGACAGGTATTCTTTATTCACAACCGGGTGCAGGATTTGATGCAGCTGGGTGGATTAATTAACACCCTCGTTCCGAAAGCGAGAATTGGTATCGCTCATGGACAGCTGGAAGGGGATGCACTTGAAGATGTGATGCTCAAATTTGTAGGTGGTGATTACGATGTTCTTGTTGCTACCACGATCATTGAGGCCGGGCTGGATATTGCGAACGCAAATACCATTCTGATCAATCATGCACATATGTTTGGATTAAGCGATCTGCATCAGATGCGCGGCCGTGTTGGCCGCTCAAATAAAAAGGCATTCTGCTATTTATTAAGTCCGCCGCTGTCCACCCTTACCAATGAAGCGAGAAAACGCCTGAGTGCAATCGAAGAGTTCTCTGATCTGGGAAGTGGTTTTAATGTTGCAATGCGCGATCTGGATATCCGCGGAAGCGGAAACCTGCTGGGTGCCGAACAAAGCGGATTCATCGCAGAAATCGGCTTTGAGATGTATCATAAAATTCTGGATGAAGCCATTCAGGAATTGAAGGATGACGAGTTTAAAAATCTGTTCAGCGATGAGAAACCAAAACCATTCATATCATTTACCCATGTGGATACAGATCTGGAGGTAATGATTCCGGATGAATATGTGACAAATATTGCTGAACGATATAATTTATATACCGAGCTTTCAAACATAGAAAATGAAATGGCCCTTGATGATTTCAGGCAAAAACTTGCAGATCGTTTTGGACCCGTTCCGCAACAGGTAATTGAACTGATTAATACCTGGCGTCTGCAATATCTGGGAAAAATGATTGGCTTTGAAAAAATCACATTCAAAAAAGGGGTGTTAAGAGGCTATTTTATCGCTAACAAACAATCACCTTATTTTGAAACTGCGCAATTTGGACGAGTCCTCGAATTTTTACAGGCTCACCCCCGCATTAGTAACCTGAAAGAGGTTAAAAATACACTTAGATTAGCAATTGAGCATGTTTCTACCCTGGATACAGCTATAGAACTGCTTCAGGAACTGGCTGGAGTAGATGCTGCTAATTCCCTAACATAAAGGTTATTGGCAGAACATAGGAAGTTCTTACAGGTTTTCCGTTTGCCATACCCGGTCGCCATGCCGGAGAGGATCTGAGTACACGAATTGCTTCCTCATCACACCCACCACCTATACCTCTTACCACCTTAAAATCAGCCAGACTACCGTTCTTTTCTACAATAAAGCCAATATAGACTTTACCCTGAATTTTATTTTGACGGGCCCCCGCGGGATAACGTAATCTGGATCCAAGATACCGGCCCAAAGCCGTTTGCCCACCCTGAAATTCTGGTGCGAGTTCAACACTGGCCAGATCATATAGTTTTCCCTCATATCGAGCTTCAGTATTAGAGTTCTCAAGTGGCTCCGCTAAGGTTTCTGCAACTTTCTCAGGAACGGTTGATACCTGACCATAGTCAATTTCATTATTGCTTATACTGTCGGGATAAGAATTAAGGGGTGTCACAACAAGATTCTTAATTTCAGCCTCCCTGAGCGACATAATTTTTCCTTCCTCATTAACTGCCAATTCAAATTTTATATCACCTGATACTTCAGCATTCCGGGAAGGCTGAACATAACTTACTTTTGCCCAGTAGCTTGCAATCAGTTCATTATTATTGCGATCGTAATCAAGACTGGAAACAATCCAGGTGAGATCGTAGTTCCGAAGATCTGACATTCGTTTTGAATGAACTTCCTTCAGGCGCTTGTAAGTAAGATTGTGGTAGTTATAATAGGTTCTGGTAATTGGCGAAAAATAGCTCGGAGGATCAAAATATCCCTTCCTTTGGTCATTATAAAAAGCTTCAATAAACTTAATCAGTGAACTACGGACCTGCTCATCAGTCATGTTTGAGTTCTCAACCAGAACATCCGAATTATTGTCGTCAATAACAGCCACGACCTCTTCCTTTTTGTTTGAAAAAAAAGAACTGGCGTCATCTACATAAAGTGTAAGATAACCCATGACCAATATGATTATACCCAACCCAATGGCCATGTATCTCAATGAGGGATCTTTTATTACTTCATTCTCAGACATGGAGTCATGCTGTGTTTTATTCTCTCTTTCCAATTAATACTATTTATACTATATAATAATAAAAATCGTTCCAATAATTTACCATAACTCCCGATTAGAGCAAGGCTTTCTAAACAGGATCAGAAAATCTTTACGAAAGTCAAATATACAAATACAAGAGGAGCAGCAAGTAATAATCCATCAAAACGGTCGAGCAGACCACCGTGGCCAGGTAGAAAGGATCCGGAATCCTTTGTCGACAAGCTTCTTTTCAGCATTGATTCAGAAAGATCACCCAGAGTGCCGGAACTTACAATAATTACAGAGACAATAAGCCAGTGGACCAACAAAAGCTCGGTGAAATAGATACTTAAAACAAAAGCCGATAGCAGGCTACACAACAGACCTCCTGCAAAGCCTTCCCAGCTCTTTTTGGGAGAATGTCTTTCAAACAATCTGTTTTTGCCCAAAGTGATGCCAAAAAGATAAGCTCCGGTATCACTTGCCCAAAGCATGATCAGAAAAGCAAGTGGTAAATGCCAGGAATATTCACCTTCCATAAAACCCAGGGCATAGAAAAAACAAAATGGGATTGCTGCAAATATTACTCCGAATATGGTATAAGCAATGTTGTGAAAAGGATTCTTCAGATCCCGGTAAAGCTCAGCGATTATTATTATAACAAAAAATGGAACAGAAATGAGAAGTACCTCTGACGGCGCATCATGCAGAAAATACAAACTGAGTGGTAAATAAATACTGATCACCAGAATCCAGCCCCATAAGCTCTGTGGTTTCAGACCATCAGCACGCACCAGTTTATAAAACTCTTCGGTACTGAACAAGCTAAGCAGCAGAAAAAAGACGGTAAAAGCATAAGAACCCAGAAGAAGTGAAGCAAGCATCACTGCCACAAAGAAAAATGCTGTTATTGCTCTTGTTTTCATTTACAACTCGTTTTTTACTATGATTTCAAGGGCTTTCTGAAAATCATCCTCGTTAATGTAAACCTCAACCTCCCCAATACGGTAGGGGAAACCCTGTTTATTAATTATTATTGCCTCAATCTCGTGATCAATCAAGACCTGCCTTACAAGTTCTGATTTAAAAAAATCAGCTGATGTATAAATTTTAACCCATCCCACTTCCATCCAGACTTTCCCTTTTAATTTCGTTTAATTTTTGTGTATATCTATAAAAATATCTGATCGATATAATAAATAATATCAAACTGATGCTGATCTGAACCGGACTTGAGGGTTCAGCTTCAAACATTTTATCAATTGAAAGTCCCTGCTGCTGATACCAGTATGCAGTAAAAACCGCCAGAGCATTATTCAGAAAATGTCCAAGAATTGGAAGCCATAGACTACCGCTCCATACCAGAAGATAACCGAACAATGCACCCAGAAACATTCTTGGAAAAAATCCATAAAACTGGAAATGTATCGAACTAAAAATAATTGCCGTCAGCCAGATAGCAACATGATAATTTCCGAACCAACGGGCGAAAATCTGCTGAAACCCACCTCTGAAGATCAGCTCCTCCCCAAAAGCAGGGATAATTGCAAGCATGATTAAGTTCACAAGCAGAGCCGGAATAGAATTCATCATAATAAGCCGTTTTGTCATCAGCTCCATCTTCAGTTCCTGTTGTAACATCCACGCCTCCACCTCTTTAAGGAAAAAAGGGAGTTTCATTCCCTTGTTCAGCTGCATGGTATATTCAAGCGCAGGACTTGCAGAAAACATAATCACAACGGTCAGCAAAGCCAGATAGGCCGGAACTGGTATAATTTTAAGGTACCCAAGCCAATCCTTGTTTTGGAGTTTTGCGTAAATCAAGGCAGGTATGACAAACATTCCTATAGATGAAATAATCTGAACCAGTTTGATTAGATCAAGGTTACTCATATTCCCGGCAGATAGCTGAAACATAGTTTCAGCACCATAAACTGAGATGCCTATTGCGAAGGCAATACCAGTAAAAACCACCGCCCCGGCAAAAATTAGCAGGAGCAAAAGGATCAATGAGCTAAAAGGATTACGTTCTACT
This sequence comes from Sphingobacteriales bacterium 16-39-50, assembly GCA_002257025.1. GTDB lineage: Bacteria > Bacteroidota > Bacteroidia > Sphingobacteriales > Sphingobacteriaceae > Daejeonella. The sequence goes on from NCHA01000003.1 coordinate 167,346, forward strand.
GACGCGGATTTGAACATGCTTATATATTATTCGTAATTTTGCAGTTTAGAATTGAGAAATACAAGGTTGAAAGATAGCTAATGTCTGTTAAGATAGGAAATATAGATTTAGGAGAATTCCCGCTTTTGCTGGCACCGATGGAAGATGTTAGCGATCCTCCATTCCGTTTCGTTTGTAAGCAAAACGGGGTGGATATGATGTATACTGAATTTATTTCTTCAGAGGGACTGATACGTGATGCCGCAAAAAGCAGGGCAAAACTCGATATATTTGAATATGAACGCCCTATTGGGATTCAGATTTTCGGGAGTGAGATAGAAAGTATGGCCGAGGCAACCCGGATTGCAACATTGGCAAACCCCGATCTGATCGATATAAATTATGGATGCCCGGTAAAAAATGTAGCTTGCCGGGGTGCCGGAGCAAGTTTATTGCAGGATATTGACAGAATGGTGGAGATGACAAAAGCTGTTGTCAATGCTACCAATCTTCCGGTCACTGTTAAAACACGTCTTGGCTGGGATGACAATACCAAAAATGTTTACGAAGTTGCTGAACGCCTTCAGGATATTGGGATTCAGGCGCTGACCATTCATGGCCGTACTCGTGCCCAAATGTATAAAGGTGAAGCCGATTGGTCACTTATCCGGGAGATCAAAAGAAACCCAAGAATCAAAATACCGATCTTTGGTAACGGGGATGTCAACTCAATTGAAAAAGCTGCCAATTGGCGGATGGAATATGAAGTTGATGGTATCATGATCGGCAGGGCAGCTATTGGTTATCCCTGGATCTTCAGGGAAATAAAACACTTTTTTAAGACAGGAGAGCATTTACCTGAACCAACGATTACTGAAAGAGTAGAGGTTTGTAAAACCCATCTTGATAAATCAATTGCCTGGAAAGGACCCAAAGTGGGTGTTTTTGAAATGAGAAGGCATTATTCTAATTATTTTAAGGGTATCCCTGATTTTAAGGAATATCGAATGAAACTGGTTTCACTGGAAAATATTGACCATATTCATGGGGTTTTGGAAGAAATCAATGAACGATTCCAAACAGAAATGGCTTGATTATAAGGTTTATTTTTATATTGCCTTCTATTAAAATTAATAATTATGGTAACCAAGATTACTGATGGGGTTAAAATATCGGTAGAAACCATTTACCAACCCGAATATTCCAATCCTGCAAATGAACATTTTATGTTTGCTTACCGGGTAAATATTGAAAATATGACAGAAAATAGTGTTCAACTGCTGAACCGCCACTGGCATATTTTTGATTCAAACGGCACCAAAAGAGAGGTGGAAGGAGAGGGTGTGGTTGGCTTGCAGCCGATAATTGAACCTGGAGACAATCATGAATACGTATCAGGTTGTAATTTAAAGACCGATATGGGCAGCATGAAAGGATCTTATGAAATGAAAAGAATTGTTGACGGACGAAAATTCCGGGTCAACATTCCTGAATTTTATCTGATTGCTCCTTATAAAATGAATTAATCTGAAACGAAATCTAAAAAAAAGCCCCTTTATGAAATCATAAAGGGGCTTTTCTGTTTGAAATAAATTACTATTCCCTTCTTCCCATTAACATACTGGCATAATAAACCAATGTTGCTAATGAGCCTAATGCAGCTACCACATAGGTCATTGCTGCCCACCAAAGAGCATCTTTTGCCTGATCATTCTCAAGGCTGGTTTGCATAATACCACGATTACTTTGCAGCCAGGCTAAGGCTCTGTTGCTTGCATCAAATTCAACCGGAAGGGTAATGAAAGCAAACAAGGTTACTACCGCAAGAGCTACCACACCAATAGCCAGAACGGTGATGTCTCCTGAAAAGATAAGAAGCATCACGCCAATCATCAATGCCCACTGCGTAATCTTTGATGCAACATTAACTGCCGGAACAACAGAAGACCTGAATTTTAACCAGCTGTATGCCTTTGCATGCTGCACAGCATGGCCACATTCGTGTGCGGCAACTGCTGCTGCTGCGACACTTCGTCCATGATATACTTCCGGACTCAGGTTTACAGTTCGGTCTGCCGGATTATAGTGATCTGATAACTGACCCTCAGCAGAAATAATCTGAACATCATATATTCCGTTATCCTTTAACATTTTATCAGCTATGTCTTTTCCGCTCATCGCTGAACCAAGAGGCATTTCGGAGTACTGTTTAAATTTGCTTTTAAAACGCCATTGGACAGCAAAACTAACTACCGCAATGACAATCATTAAAATTAATCCCATAGTTTGTATTTTCCTTAAACTTATTCAATAACCATTCCGAATAAAAATAATCACAAATAATTTACCTTTAGATTATATGTCCAATCTTTTTTCTTACTGGGAACAGAAATCATTCTTAACCGGCTTTGATGTGATCATCGTTGGCAGTGGAATTGTTGGTTTAAGTGCAGCCCTGTATCTAAAATTGAAGCAGCCCTCTCTAAAGATTGGAATCCTGGAATCGGGTTTTCTGCCTTCTGGTGCAAGCACAAAAAATGCGGGTTTTGCATGCTTTGGAAGCATTTCTGAGCTGGTAAATGAGCTGGAATCAAAGCCAGAAACTGAGGTTCTGGAAATGATTGACATGCGCTGGAGAGGTCTGGAAAAACTTAGAAAAAATCTTGGGGATCCCGCTATTTGTTTTGAACAAAATGGAGGTTATGAAGTATTTAAAGATAGCGAAGCTGATCTGGCAAATTACTGCATCGATAGGATATCCTGGTTTAATACATTCCTCAAACCAGTCATTAGAAAACATGACATTTATGCAGTTTCCTCTGATAAAATTGCAGAATTTGGTATGCATGGTATCTGCAATATCATAAAAAATAAATACGAAGGACAAATAGATACGGGCAAAATGATGATCGCCTTGCTTTCAAGGGTTCAGGGAATGGGAGTAGCTGTTTTTAATAATTGTAGGGTTCAAAAGATTGAGAAGGATCCTGGGAATAAAAATGTATTTACTAATCAGGGTATATTTAATGCGAAAACCGTTATTCTCGCTACCAATGCCTTTATCAAAGATCTGATACCTGAGCTCGATGTAATTCCGGGAAGAGGGCAGATACTGATCACAGAGCCAATAAAGCAGCTGAAAATAAAAGGTACCTTTCATTACAACAAGGGTTATACCTATTTCAGAAATATTGATGATAGAATATTGTTGGGTGGTGGACGAGACCTGGATTTTAAAGGAGAAGAAACCACGGAAGCCGGAGTCACGCCAATTATTCAGGAAGAACTAGAAAAACTATTGTATAAGACCATAGTCCCGGGACAAAAACCAAAAATTGAATACCGTTGGAGTGGGGTAATGGGTTTTGGTAAGGATTTAAAGCCTATAGTAAAGGAAATTTCGCCAGGATTGCTTTGCGCCGTCCGTTGTAATGGAATGGGCGTCGCAATGGGAAGCCTTTTAGGTCAGCAGGTCGCAGATCTTGTTAATATTTGACCCGGTTTCTCTTTTGTACATTTGATAAATTAAAGAAATGGAAATCTATATTCTGCCTGCAGCGGCCATAATTATTGCTGTTCTGTTCATTCTCTTACGTGCAAAACCTAAATCCGGTATTGCTGTTCCGGAGGACTTCGACCATCTCAAATCTGAGAATGAACAATTAAAAATCAGTCTGGCAAAGGCAGAGGAGCGGGCTGAAAATCTGAGAACAGAACAGGAATATTTAAAAAAAGAGCTAAATACAGAGCGTGAAAAACTATCTGAAGCCCTGCGTTCCCTGGAAAGTTCACGAGCTTATTTACAGGCTCAACAGGAAAAAATAGATGAGCAAAAGTCGGAGATCAAAAACAATCAGGAAAAATTCAACAAGGATTTTGAGCTGATAGCTTCCCGTATTCTGGAAGAAAAAAGCGTAAAATTCACTGAACATAGTCGCGCAAACCTTGATTTGATCATTAAACCTCTCCGTGAGAATCTTAAAACCTTCGAAGACAAAGTAGACAAGGTTTATAAAGCTGAGTCGGATGAACGAAATATCCTACGTGGACATATCAATCAGCTCATCGAACAATCTAACCTGATGAATCAGGAAACGAAAAATCTTACCAGGGCTCTTAAAGGAGATAGTAAAAAGCAGGGTAACTGGGGTGAACTAATTCTGGAAAGGGTTTTGGAGCGGTCGGGTCTTGTGAAAGATCAGGAATACCGCATCCAGGCTTCTCACCAATCTTCGGATGGCGGTCGCTTCCAGCCCGATGTGGTAATCGATTTGCCAGATGATAAACACCTCATCATTGATGCAAAGGTTTCACTTACAGCTTATGAGCGGCTCGTAAACTGTGAAAGCGATGAAGACCGTAACCTGTTCACTAAACAGCATATCGCCTCCATTCGGAATCATATTATTGAGCTTTCATCCAAAAATTATAGTGAGCTGTATAAAATCAATTCTCCTGATTTTGTGATGCTTTTTATTCCGATTGAGTCCAGTTTTAGTATTGCGGTACAACATGATGCTGAGCTGTTTAATTTTGCCTGGGAGAAGCATGTGGTCATTGTAAGTCCGTCAACACTGCTTGCCACATTGCGTACGATTGCAAGTATGTGGAAGCAGGAACGGCAAAACCGAAACGTTATGGAGATTGCCCGCCTGAGCGGTGAAATGTATGATAAATTTATTGGCTTTATGTCCGACATGGAAGGCATTGGTAAAAACATCAAACAAAGTCAGGATGCTTATGACAAAGCCATCAATAAATTATCCAGTGGTCGGGGTAATCTGAGTACTACGGCTGAGAAAATTAAAAAACTGGGCGCCAGAACAGGCAAGCAGCTTGATCAGAAATTTATCAGTGAAGATGACGATTAATTGGTTTTAGGCGTTTCGGGTAAGAGCTTAAAATAAGTAGCCAAAAATCGATTGTTAACAATACTTCCCTTTATCTCGGCTTTTCTGATTTTTTCGCAAAAACCGTCCTTCGCGTGGGCGTCACCGTGGTCATCAATCTTAGTTCCATCTACAAAATAAGATTTCCCATTAATCCGAACGGCAAGGTCGCATCCTTTTCCTGCCATTTTAAACTGGCATTGTCCGCAGGAGGCTTCTGCTATCTGCACCTTGTTTGCATTTGCAAACTTAGGTTTGGGCTGGGCATTCACAATACTGAATGTACAGCAGATGAAGAGTATAAAAAGGCTGTTTTTCATTTATTTGGATTCGGTTTTTCGATTAATAAATTTCTGCATTTGAGATCAATGGGCAGGCTTTAGAATCATTGATATTTATCCTGATTCTGGAAGTCATGACAGGATCTATCCTCAATATTCTTTTATATCCTATTGTCGATGCTGCTGCAACTTTTTGCCATGCACCATCTTTCCAAATATCTACAGTAAAGTCTTTAACCCTTTGCCCGAGCTTAATATATTCCTGCAATACAATATATTTAACTGGGGCTGTTTTACCCAGATCAATTTCAAAACTTCCGGTCTTCAAATCATCATCGGTAGTCCAGTAAGTATCCTTTTTCCCATCAGTGATCATTTTACCAGCATAAATGGCAGCATCTGAACGAATGGAACTGGTCTTTACCCTCGCTTTTTTAGCGATATTAAGAGCAAACTCGGTATCCAGTATTTTTTTATATCCCTTCAGGGATTCAATATCCTTTTCATGGAAAAGTCCGCGCTGATCAGGCGGAATGTTGAGTAAAAGTGTTGATCCACGTCCAACAGAACTAAGATAGATCTCAAATAACTGCTCTGCTGACTTTACTTTCACATCTTCATTGGCATGATAAAACCATCCCGGACGGATAGATACATCCACCTCTGCCGGTACCCATTTATCCCCATCTGCTGAACCTGAATTTAAAATGTCAGATATTCCGGGTTTACCGGCGTGCAAGGTATCTGTTGATATGGTATTCCAGTTAGTTTCGCCCGCGATGCCGCGTTCATTACCCACCCATCTTACACCAGGTCCGGCATCACTGAAAAAGATCACATTTGGCTGAATTTTACGGACAATATCAAGTGTTTTTGGCCAATCGTAATAGCTCACTGCATTTATTTTTCGGATTTCGCGTGAACCTCCATAATAACCGTCACCACCATTGGCGCCATCAAACCACATTTCGAAAACCGGGCCGTAATTGCTGAACAATTCACTAAGCTGATTGCGGTAATAATCAAGGTAGGCCGGCTTTCCATATTCGGGATGATTTCTATCCCATGGAGAGAGGTAAACCCCAAACTTTAACCCGTATTTTTTTGCTGCCTCAGCTGTTTCTTTTACAAGATCACTTTTGCCATTCTTATAGGGACTGTTTTTTATCGAATGTTCTGTGTATTTACTAGGCCAGAGACAAAAGCCATCATGATGCTTTGTAGTCAGAATCAGGGTTTTAAAACCGGTTTCTTTCAGGATTTTGGCCCATTGCCGGGTATCAAGAGCTGTTGGATTAAATATCGATTCCTTCTCATCGCCGTAACCCCATTCCAAACCGGTAAAAGTATTGGTTGTAAAATGCACAAAGGCATTGGTCTCCATCTCATGCCATTGCATCTGTTCCTCAGTAGGTAAAGGAAAAACAGGGGCGGGCGCCTCAACTTTTTTTTGCTGAGCATTTACTGCACTTGAAAAAGTTAGAAGAAATAAAGTGAGTTTAATTGTTCTTAGAATCATTTTTGCAATATTCAAAAAATATAAATATTCTCAGCTTTACGCCCTCGAAATCATTCCTGGTTTCCTTTTAAAGAATTCCATCCCTGTGCCTTGATGGGATGCACCTTCTCAGATTTAGAAATCAGGTTGCAGCCTGCTGAAGCTTCTGTCATGTGTCCGATAATTGAGATATCCGGATTATTCCTGATCTTTTCGAAATCCGACTGTTTGATCGTAAACAGCAATTCGTAATCTTCTCCTCCATTTAAAGCACACACGGTTGGGTCGATTCCAAAATCACGGGCTGTATCGTAGGTCATTGGGTCAATCGGGATCTTTTCTTCATACAAATTACAACCCTTATCAGATTGTTTGCAGATGTGCAGGATCTCAGAAGCAAGGCCATCCGAAATATCGATCATAGCTGTTGGCTTGATCTTCATCAGTTTCAAAGCTTCCACTATATCTTTTCGTGCTTCTGGCTTTAGCTGCCGTTCAACAATATAATCCTTTCCTTCCAGATCGGGTTGTATATTGGGATTTTCAAGAAAAATACCCTTTTCGCGCTCCAATAACTGCAGACCGATATAAGCACCACCCAGATCCCCTGAAACACATAAAAGATCACCTTCATTTGCACCGTTTCTGTAGCAAATATCCTTTTCATCGGCATAGCCAATGCTTGTTACACTAATCACAAGGCCCTGTTTTGATGAAGTGGTATCGCCTCCGGCAAGATCAACTCCAAATTTTTCACATGCAATACTTATTCCCTGATACAATTCTTCGACTGCTTCAAGCGGAAATTTGCTCGATAAGCCGATAGAAACCGTAACCTGGGTAGCAGTTCCATTCATCGCATAAATGTCGCTTAGGTTAACCTGAATTGCCTTATATCCTAAATGCTTTAATGGAGTATAAGATAGATCGAAGTGAATTCCTTCAAGCAAAAGGTCTGTGGATATTAGGGTTCTTTTTCCCTCAAAACTAAGTACGGCAGCATCATCTCCGATAGCCTTTATGGTACTTTTATTTTTTATTTCAAAATTCTTTGTCAAATGATCAATGAGGCCAAATTCTCCCAATTGTTCAATCTCTGTGCGTCCTTTATTTTCAAACATATTTTGCTTTTAAAAATACAAAGGTGCTAATTTTTTAAGGAAGCGCAGTTTAAGGCTTATGGTAATTTATACATACCTTTTAACTTACTGTACTCAGATAGGGGGACCTGAACCAGGATTGGGTTCTTCCTTTTGTCAAGAAAATCAATCAGTTTTAAAATATCAGACTCCTTCATTGCAGTACAACCGGCCGTTGGCTTATTGCTTCCACTCCAGATATGCATAAAAATACAAGAGCCCATATTGGGGATTGCGGGCTTCACATTATAATCCACAAAAATTCCAAATTTATAAACATCACTTTTCATACGCATAGTTTCTGCCGAATTCCAGTCTTTTTTGACCGTATCTGACTTAACTATCTGGTTATAATATGCTGATTTTGAATCGTCTACACAAAAAGTTCGATCATCAACCTTCAAAGAGTTCATTTCAGAACGAATATCTTCATAGCCAAACAAGCCGCTCAGCTGAAATATCCCTGCTGGTGAGTTTCCATCACCCTCCTTTTTTAATTTTCCCCTGTTAAGTTCTGTTTTGTGCAAACCTTTTCCCCAGGCCATACCACTTCTACCTGTAACTATTGGGATTTCTCTAAAAACGGGCATCCATCGATTTCCCTTAAATTCATAAACAGACATCTTACCCTCGATCTTATTCCAGGAATCTGTAGTTACGACGATCAGTTGCCCGGTATTAAATCTGGTATTCAGATCTATAAGCTGTTCGTTGAAAGAAGTTAAAATGAAAAGGTATAATGAAACAATAAAATTCATGGCGGTTTAAATAGCAGTTTTAAGCCAGTTTTTGCCTTCTGTAAACCTAGTAACCAGCATGGCCGAAACGGTATCGCCTGTTGCATTTAAAACGGTAGCCATAGGATCAACGAGGGTACCTATAATCATCACTACCGGTAACATTTCTACAGGAAAACCATAAACGGTCATTACCAGAATTTCTCCGATATAACCACCATTTGGAATTCCACCTTCTACCATACTTACAATGATAGTTATACCCAGTGCCATCAGAATGGTGCCCGGATCCATAAAATCCTTGCCCATTATCGCAAAGACAGCAGCAATTTTAATTATCGAAGAAACACTTGAGCCATCTTTATGAAGCGGTGCTCCAAGAGGAATAACCAAGTTACTAATATGCTCAGGTATTTTCATCGCCCGGGCAGCTGCAAGATTAGCAGGTATTGTTGCTACACTGCTGCAGGTACTTACCGCTGTAAATGTTGGAACGATATTATTCCTCCAGAAAATTTTGACTCCCGGAATTCCGCCTGCTATGAAAGCATAAAGAGTAAAGAATACAATGAAATAAAAGGTGCAAAAACCATAATATATGGCCATAGAATGACCGTATGTTCCAAATAGCTGAGGACCAAATACACCAACCTGGTATGCAAAATAAGCCCCTAATCCGATCGGAGCAAGTTTCATAATCATGATCAGGAATTGCTTCATAACCTCATCTCCTGCTATCAGAAATTTCTTAAAAGGCTCGGCCACTTGGCCCGACCTTAAGGTTGCAAATCCAATAAAGAGTGAAAATATAATGAATGCCAGCATACTCTTTCGGGATAACAATTCCGAAAATTCATTTACTGTTAATAAACTGGTTGCCTGCTCACCAAAACTCGCTGAATGTACCTCTTCTACAACGTTTGCTGCAGTTTCGATATTCTGAGGCAGTGGAAATATCCAGACTGTAAAAATTGTTAGTATTGCAGAAATAAGAACTGTTCCTAAAAAGACAAATATCATAACCAGCATAACCTTACCCATTTTTTTTGAACGGTCAATATTGGCTATTGAAGATGCTATCGCGAAAAAAATAAGGGGTATTACTGCTGTAAAAAGGAGATTTAAAAATATATCCCCAATGGGTTTTATAACTTCAACCTGTTTGCCTAAAAACAGACCTAAAAAGGTTCCAATCGTTATACCAAGAAGTAGCCTGATAATACTGGCATAGTTCTTTAAAAAACCGGATGTACCTTCATTCATTTTATAAACCTAGTTTGGCAGAAATTTCCAGCATACGTTCAATTGGTAACTGAGCTCTTTTTATAATATCTGCAGGGACAGTAACCTCAGGCAGATCATTCTTAATACACAAATACAGCTTCTCGAGTGTATTTCTTTTCATATGCGGACAATCATTGCATGCACATGAATTATCAGGAGGAGCCGGAATAAATATCTTGTCAGGATTAGCTTTTTCCATCTGATGAATAATACCACTTTCAGTAGCCACAATAAATTCCTTAGCAGGATTATTTATAGTGTACTTCAACAAACCGGTAGTAGATCCTATATAATCAGCCATCTTTAAAATAGCATCTTCACATTCAGGATGTGCAATAAATTTAGCTTCCGGATGTCTGTTTTTTAATTTCAAAATACGCTGTTGTGAAAAAATTTCATGGACCATACATGCACCATTCCATAAAACTAAATCCCTTCCGGTTTTCTTTGCTACCCAGGCTCCTAAATTTTTATCGGGTCCAAAGATAATTTTCTGATCTTTTGGTAAGCTTTCCACAATTTGTACTGCATTTGAGGAAGTACAAACTATATCGCTCATCGCTTTTAGCTCAGCAGTACAATTTACATAGGTAATTACTAAATGATCAGGGTATTTTTCTTTAAACTTTGCAAATAATTTTGGCGGACAACTATCTGATAATGAACATCCTGCTTTTAAATCAGGCAATAATACTTTTTTTGACGGAGATAATATTTTTGCGGTTTCTGCCATAAAATGAACACCGGCAAATACAATTACATCTGCATCAGTTTTAGCTGCCTGCTGTGATAAACCGAGACTATCTCCAATAAAATCTGCAATATCCTGTATATCAGGCTCCTGATAATAATGTGCTAAAATAACTGCATTTTTTTCCTTTTTCAATCTGCATATTTCAGCAAAAAGATCGAGAGTTGGATCTATTGGCTCATCAATAAAACCTTTAATATTTAATTCTTCTAAGGTATTCATTTATCAACTATTCAATAATTATAATTTATATTATAGATAAGAATCTTATTGTTTATTAGTGTGTTGGTATTGTGAATAATAAACTTAATATTCTTTCGCATTAATTGTTTTTAATTAATTATCCACAAATTCTAAACATTATTTTTATTATAAATAACTGATTACTAAGCTTTTTAATTATCCAATTATTTTTATAAAATTTTATTTGTTTAGTTTTTCTTCCTTATAAAAGGTGGAATACTCTTAATTTTTTGCTTATAACTAAATCAAAAATAAGGTAAATTCGGCTTATTAGAAGTATTTATGAGTCTGTTTGTAAATTAATCAACCAGTATTAGTACTAAATTAACATCTTTGAGGAGCTTGTTAACATGTTTATTCATATTCAATATTCTATAATTTTTCATCCATGAAAAATGTTGATTTTTTAGTGATAGGATCCGGGATTGCAGGATTAAGTTTTGCTTTGAAAGCTGCCAAATATGGTAAGGTTCTGATAGTTACAAAAGCTAATGAGGATGAATCCAATACTAAATATGCGCAGGGTGGTGTTGCTGTTGTTGTGGATAAAGAGGAAGATTCATTTGAAAAGCATATTGATGACACACTAATTGCCGGCGATGGATTGTGTGATAGGAAAATAGTTGAGATTGTTGTTAAAGAGGGGCCTGCACGTATTGATGAAATTATTCGATATGGTACCCATTTTGACAAAACCAATAAGGGAATATTTGACCTTGCTAAAGAAGGTGGCCATTCTGAAAGCAGGGTTTTGCATTATAAGGATATAACCGGTTTTGAAATTGAAAGGGCTCTGCTAAAACAAATTCACAGTGACCCTAATATTGAGATTTTAACTCATTATTTCGCAGTTGAATTAATAACTCAACATCATATTGGCGAGTTAGTAGGTAGAAGATCAGACAATATTGAGTGCTATGGGATCTATGCGCTTGATACCTCAACTAATAAAGTTGAAAAATTTTTATCAAAGGTGACTTTAATGGCTTCCGGTGGTGCTGGTCATATTTATGCTACAACCACAAATCCAGTTATTGCAACTGGCGATGGAATTGCTATGGCTTATCGGGCTAAGGCAAAAGTAAGAAATATGGAATTTATTCAATTTCATCCTACAGCTTTATATAATCCTGGAGAATATCCGTCTTTCTTAATATCTGAGGCTGTTCGTGGTTTCGGAGGTGTGCTTAAAACGAAAAATGGTGAGGAGTTTATGCAGAATTATGATGAGCGTGGTTCATTAGCTCCACGTGATATTGTAGCCAGAGCTATTGATGCTGAAATGAAAAAATCAGGTGATGATTTTGTTTATCTCGACATCAGGCATCGTGAGAAGGCTGATATTCTATCACATTTCCCTAATATTTACGCCAAATGTTTGAGTATTGGTCTGGATATGACACGGGATCTGATTCCTGTTACTCCTGCAGCTCATTATATGTGTGGCGGTATACTAGTTGACGAGGATGGTAAGTCTTCAATTCACAGGCTTTATGCCTGCGGTGAGTGTACCTCAACTGGTCTGCATGGAGCAAACAGATTGGCGTCCAATTCTTTGCTCGAGGCCCCTGTTTTTGCTCACAGGATTTATGAAGATGCGATCAAGGTTTTTAAGAATTATGAAATTCCTGATAATATACCTGAATGGGATGAAACTGATACTAAACTTTCAAATGAAGACATTCTGGTAACCCACAATCTTCGGGAAACCCAAAAGGTTATGAGTGATTATGTTGGTATTGTCAGATCTGATTTCAGATTGGAAAGAGCGATGCGACGTTTAGGATTATTGTATGAAGAAACCGAAAGTTTTTACAAGAAGACAACATTGTCTGTAAAACTATGTGAGCTTCGAAATGTTATTCAGAATGCTTACATCGTTATAAAATCAGCAATGTTAAGAAAAGAGAGCAGGGGGCTTCATTATACAACTGACTATAAGCCCCATGCACTTGAGCCACATGATACCGTTTTTTAATATATTTTTTTATGGCGCTTATTCTACCGGTTAAGAATGTCTTTCCTGAAATTGGGACTAATTGTTTCCTTGCAGAGAACAGTACCATAGTTGGTGATGTTGTTATAGGTAATAATTGCTCCGTTTGGTTTAATGCTGTAATTAGAGGGGATGTTAATTATATCAGGATTGGCGATAATACCAATATCCAGGATGGTGCTGTAATACATTGTACCTACCAGAAAGCAGCTACTGAAATTGGTAACAATGTATCAATAGGCCATAACGCACTCGTTCATGGTTGTACATTGTATGATCATGTACTTATAGGAATGGGTGCCATAGTAATGGATCATGCGATCGTTAATGAGTATTGTATAATTGCTGCCGGAGCTATCGTTCTTGAGAATACTGTTTGCGAAGCAGGGTTTTTATATGCAGGCATACCCGCCAGAAAGATTAAAGCTCTGACAGATCAGCAAATGGAAATGCTTAATAAGCTTCCCGAAAACTATAAATTATATTCTACCTGGTTTATTAAGGATCAGGAATAACTACATTTTCCTCCAGGTCCCAGTTGGGTCTAAGGGAGATTGTTTTGTCAAAGTTCCAGGTTTTTTCAGGTTGTCTTCCTTCCTTAACATTTCCGGTATCCCATTCTCCGTTGTCATTGTCATCATAAATGACACGGATTAAATATTTTGCAGTAGGGTATCTTATATAGTTGAGCAGGGTGTTCTTTTTGATCGAATTTTGTTTTAGGATTTCTTTCCGTTCATTTAGCCATTGCACCAGATAGGTTTTTGTTGTGTCGGGAACACTTACGTTTATGGATATGCTACCATAATTGTCGTCAATATCCAACTCAAATTTCTTTGAATAGACCTTTGATTTAGTCCCTAAAACATCCGTAAAGGCATTCTCCGCCAGTTTTAAAATGTATTGTTTTTTCAGTTTCCAGGGATATTTTAAGCTATAGGTTCTGAGTGATTTAGGGTCTTTGACTATCTGATAACCTTTTGCAGGTATTGAGTCTTCGAGAAGAGTTATTTGTGATTCCTGATAGGATTGAATAGGGGATGATAGTTTCAATATTAATTCTGAACCTGGTCTTATTTTGCTACCAGATAGGTTATCGGATGCAACAAGGGATTTGATATAAGTATCTCTTTTATTTCTTCTGAGTGTAACTGTGTCGAGCGCTTTTCCCGCTGAGTTAACCACAACATCTATTGAATCAAAATTTAGTTCAGGTATCCATATTGTTGCCGAGTCCCTCGTCAAGCTAAACTCAACTGTTTTGTTTTGATCGATGCTCGCAGGTTCAATTATGTTTATTGTAGGATTAATTATGGGTCTGTTGAACGTTAAACTTATTCGTCCATCTCCTTCAATACTACGATCTTTTACAATTAAAACATTGGGATATTCTTTGAATACCTGCAAGACAATTCCACTGGTATCTTTTGTTAGCTTAATGGGGTTTTGAAGAAATCCGATCTCTTCGTTCTGGCCGTTGTATATTCTATCGCCACCCTGTTCCAGTAATGCATATAATTTATAGGTATCTTCTCTTAGGTTGGAAAGTTTGAATGTGCCTGCTGTGTCGGTTATATTGAATACACTAGCTTTCTTTTTTCCGAATAGGGAATCCTGACTTACAGGTAAAATGAATACAGTAACATCTTTCTGTTTTTCCTTTGTTAGTGAGTTAATTACTTTTCCAGATATCGAAAGTGAATCAATTTCATTACCAGTTGAAAACACGTATGAGTAATTTTTAAGAATGTTACTTTCATTTACATCAGCTATAGCCTTACCAAAATTTATGGAGTAAGTTGTGTTTGCCTCAAGTTCCTGTTTAAACTCGATTTCCAGATTTTCCTTCTTTACTTTAAAGACGGGAGGAATATCCATCGCTGGTGAGATACTTATTTCAGTATACTCATTGCTAAGTTTTACAAATTCATTGAATTCGATTTCAATTTTTTTTGCTGTAAAGTTTTTTGTGAAATTTTTTGGCACCTCGTTCACTATTCCCGGTGGTATACTATCCTTTGGTCCACCGGTTGGCGATTGCATACTCGCACAGCCCGATATATAGGTCGTCAGCCAAAACAGAACGATTGCTGCAAGAAAAAACACACTCTTTTTATTATTCACAATTTATAAGCCTTATAGACGATTTTCTATGTTTTTGGATTACTAATATTAACTGGGTCGAGAAAGTTGCGTATATCTTATTATTTAAGGCCAGAGATATTTGCTATTAATAATCTGATAATGAGATAGTTAGCAATTATCTGGCCATATGAACCATTAAAACGGAGATATCTGATGGTGAAACTCCCGAAATACGTGAAGCCTGCCCGAGGGTTCTTGGTTTTATTTTCATCAGTTTTTCCCTTGCTTCTTTTGACAATGAAACAAGGTCAAGATAATTAAATTCAGGATTGATAGTCTGATCTTCCATTCGTTTCATTTTATCTACTATCTCGAGTTCCTTTTCAAAGTAGCTTTCATATTTCACTTTTATTTCTGCCTGTTCAACGGTTTCCCTGTCATATTTATTTAGTAATTCACTGAACACTAAATCTGCTTTTTTAAGATCTTTAAATCCTATTTGAGGCCTGGTTATGAGCTGAAACATTTTTACATTTTGCGATATACCCGGTGTACCCTGTTCTTCAAGAATAGCATTTACCGCCTCGGGTCCAATTGAAGTAGTTTTCAAGTAGCTGACCAGATGATCAGCATTTTCTATTTTCTTATTTACCTTATCAAATCGTTCATCCGAAATTAATCCTAATTTGTGACCTATTGGACTTAGTCTGATATCTGCATTGTCCTGTCTTAATAGTAGTCTATGCTCGGCTCTTGAGGTAAACATACGATAAGGTTCTTCAGTTCCTTTTGTTACCAGGTCATCTATTAATACACCGATATACGATTCAGCTCTTTTTAGAATTAGTTCTTCCTTGTTATTTATTTTGAGGTGTGCATTAATTCCAGCCATAAAACCCTGACAGGCGGCCTCTTCATATCCTGTAGTTCCATTTATTTGTCCGGCAAAATAGAGGTTACCTATATTTTTTGTCTCAAGAGTAAGTCCAAGTTGTGTAGGCGGAAAGAAGTCATATTCAATTGCATAGCCCGGTCTGAACATTTTTGCTTTTTCGAAACCAGGAATTTTAGTTAATGCCCTATATTGCACGTCCTCTGGTAGGGAAGTTGAAAAACCGTTTACATAGATCTCCACAGTATTCCATCCCTCTGGTTCTACAAAGATTTGGTGCCTGTCGCGTTCAGCAAAGCGGTTGATTTTGTCTTCTATCGATGGACAATAGCGTGGACCTAATCCTTTGATGCGGCCTGTAAACATTGGAGACTTTTCAAAGCCTTCTTTAAGTGTTTCATGTACTTCCGAGTTTGTATAGGTTATCCAGCAGCATTTTTGCTCTTTTGGTAGAACCACATCGGTATAGGAGAATCTTCCACGTTCCGGATCTCCCCATTGTTCTTCCATCTTTGAATAGTCCAGCGAACGTCCGTCTACCCTGGGAGGAGTTCCGGTCTTCATTCTGCCTGCTTCGAATCCTAACTCAACCAGCTGTTCTGTTATTCCTGTTGCTGATTTCTCTCCTGTTCTACCACCCCCAAATTTCTTTTCACCTATATGGATTATCCCATTCAGGAATGTTCCATTTGTCAAAACAACTGCTTCTGATCTTATTTTTAGACCAAGCGATGTCCTTACTCCACATGCTTTATTGTTCTCTATAAGTAGAGAAGTCGCTGTATCCTGCCAAAAATCAACATTTGGAGTACGCTCTAATGCTAATCTCCATTCTTCGGCGAAGCGTTTTCTGTCGTTTTGAGCTCTCGGGCTCCACATAGCAGGTCCTTTCGAACTATTTAACATGCGGAATTGTAATGTAGTTTTATCCGTAATTATTCCTGAATATCCACCCATTGCATCAATTTCACGAACAATTTGTCCTTTGGCAACACCACCCATAGCTGGATTACAACTCATTTGAGCTATTGTTTCCATATTCATGGTAATCAATAGAACCCTTGATCCCAAATTGGCTGCTGCGGCTGCGGCTTCGCAACCTGCATGCCCTGCACCTACTACTATTATATCGTATTTATCAAACATTTTTTATGATGTTCCACGTGGAACTATAGAGTTTGTAAAAATAATCATTACTATTTAATAATTGTTTCACGTGAAACATACTTAAAAAGAGAGATGAGAGCCGCAATCGCCCAAACAGCATTAAGAAAAACAAATGGGTAAAATTGTACCAAATAGGAAGAATAACCACACAATGCTGCCCCGGTTAAATTCAAGGTGCTGTACCATTTGCTATCCGTCGGCATCTTTTTCTTTAAATTGAGATAAAATGCGATGAGCAATAAGCTTACTCCTGCGGATGCCAAAAAATCTGATGTGCTCATATTCATTTTTTATTCCGATAATTCCAGCCAGCGAAACGTTTGCTCATCGATCTTGTCTTTAATATCCTTTATTTTGGTCGCGATATCGGTTAGTTTATTGTGATCCGTAATTCCTGAATTTAATTCTAAAGTGAGAACTTCTACTTGTTCCTCTAATTCTTTTATACTTATTTCAAGTTCGGAACGCTCTTTCTCTTCCTTGAAACTTAGTTTTCTTTTCGTAGTCTCGGATTTGGGGGCTATTGCTGTAGCTTTATTTTCAGGTTTTGCCGGCTTTTTTGGCTCTTCTTGTTCAAGCCTATAATCGGTATAATTACCGGTGTAGATCTGAACATTACCATCACCCTCAAAAATAAATAGCTGATCTGTTAAGCGATCGATTAAATACCGGTCGTGTGATACCAGCATTAAAATGCCCGGGAAATTAAGCAGGAAATCTTCCAGTACATTCAATGTATCAATATCTAAATCATTTGTTGGCTCATCCAGTATCAGGTAATTAGGGTTCTTCATCAAAACCCGCATAAGCTGAAGTCGTTTCTTTTCACCACCGCTTAACTTATTTACCATACCATATTGCTTTGCCGGTGGAAATAGAAAGTGCGTTAGAACCTGGCTTGCGGTCAGATTTTTCCCATCAGCCATCGTTATATATTCAGCAATATTCTTGACCACGTCTATCACACGCTCATCATCTTTAAATTCAAGTCCGCCCTGTCTGTAATAGCCAAAAACAGTTGTTTCACCCACATTAACCTTACCACTATCTGGTTTGAGGACTCCTGTAATAATATTTAGCAGTGTAGATTTACCAGTTCCATTCTTACCTGCTACTCCAATTCTGTCGCCTTTTTTAAAGGTATAGCTGAAATCATTGATTACCGGTTTACCATTAAATGATTTACCCACATGCTCAAGTTCCAGGATCTTATTTCCTTGCCTCGAAACATTAACACTTAGTTCAAGAGATGATTTGACATTTCTGCCCTTCGTTTTTTCTTCAAGGTCATAAAAGGAGTCGATCCTTGACTTTGATTTGGTTGTTCTGGCCTTTGGCTGACGACGCATCCATTCCAGTTCTTTTTTTAGCAGATTCGTGTTTTTACTGAATGTAGCATCTTCAGCAGCATTTTGTTCAGCTTTCTTCTCCAGATAATAGCTGTAATTTCCATTGAAGTTTTGAATTTTACCCCTGTCAAGTTCGATAATCCGGGTAGAAACATTATCCAGAAAGTACCTGTCGTGAGTAACCAGCAGTATTGTTTTCTGGCCACTTGTCATATAGCTTTCCAGCCATTCTATTGTTTCAATATCAAGGTGGTTGGTTGGTTCATCCAGAATATAAACATCTGGGTCGTCGATGAGAAGTTTGGCAAGTGCCAGACGCTTTCTTTGTCCTCCCGAAAGAGTAGCAATTTTTTGTTCCAGATGTTGTATTCCCATCCTGCCCAGAATTGTTTTTATTTCATATTCATACTCCCAGGCATTTGCATTACTTAATTCATCCATCAGTCTGTTCAGTACCTTTTCATCGTGAACTTCCTGATTTACAGCCTCTTCGTATTGACGAATTAATTGCTGACGTTCATTTCCAATAGAATATATAAAGTCGCTGATTGTTTCCTGATTGCTAAACTGAGGGTCTTGTTCGAGGTAACCAATCCTCAGATCCCGCTCGGTTACAACCTTACCAAGGCTTGCCTGTAAAATACCCGAAAGTATTCTA
Source organism: Sphingobacteriales bacterium 16-39-50 (assembly GCA_002257025.1). Lineage (GTDB taxonomy): Bacteria > Bacteroidota > Bacteroidia > Sphingobacteriales > Sphingobacteriaceae > Daejeonella. The sequence continues at coordinate 186,294 of NCHA01000003.1, forward strand.
AGTAATGTTGATTTGCCTGTTCCATTAATGCCAACGAGTGCTACCCGATCGCCTTTATTCAGACCGAAATAGAGGTCCTTAAATAACCAGTTATCGTTAAATGAATGTCCTAATTGTTCTGTAGATAAAATGCTCACGCTAGTTCTTGTATTTGTATGGAAGGATATATAAAAGTTCCTTTAAGTTCTTTTAATGATTGATTAAGCATTGCCCGAGCAACGGTTTCTGCCCTGATGCTGCGGAATTTTTTTAAGGGACCTGTAAGAAGCGGATCGATTAGCTTAAAAGCAGAGATCGCGAACTTTTCTAACAGACGTGACTCTTTACGTTTTCCGGTTAATAGTGAAGGCTGATAAATATGTAATGATGGAATGGATAGTTTTTTTAGTTCATTTTCCAGTTCCCCCTTTAGTTTTAGATAGGAGTTAGAGGCTGATGCATCAGCCCCAAATGATGATACCAAATGAAATTGTGAAACCCCATTCCTTATTCCAATCTCTGCGAGCCCTAAGGGATATTCAAAATCTATTTTTCTATATTGACCCGAATCGGGAGTCGCAGCCTTTGTAGTCCCCAGACAGCTGAACATAATATCACCCTTGATTTCAGCAGAAAAGTGCTCTAATTCATCAAAATTAACGATCAATTCATGAACTTTAGAAATAGAAATATTCAGTGGCTTTCTAAGCACCAGTAATATCCTGGATATTTCAGCGGATTCGATTAGTGTATAGAGTAAGTGACTGCCAATAAGTCCGCTTGCCCCAACTAAAATGACTTGATATGGCATTAATTTGTCTTATTAATCCGCAAAGGTACGCATTACTAAGTTTGGAATTAATATTGTATGTTTAAACATGTAATTTAAATCAAAAACATGAAAAAGATTATTCATCGTGCAGCAGATCGTGGAATTCAGGATCATGGCTGGTTGAAAGCAGCTCATTCATTTAGTTTTGCCCAATATCATGATCCTTCAAAGGTTCATTTTGGCTTGTTAAGAGTATTGAACGATGATATTATTGCACCCGGAATGGGCTTTGGGACCCATGGTCACGATAATATGGAAATCGTAACCATTCCTTTAAAGGGAGTGCTGGCCCACAAAGATAGTCTGGGCTCAGAGGGTAATATCAGTTACGGTGAAATACAGGTCATGTCGGCAGGAAGTGGAATCCGTCATTCGGAATTTAATGGTTCTTCTACTGAGGAAGCGGGTTTGCTCCAAATCTGGGTATTTCCAAAGGAGCGTAATATTCAACCCCGTTACGACCAGATGAGGTATGATCTTGAGAAAGCAAACAATTCATTTCTGACACTGGTTTCACCAAAGGAGGGAGAGAATGTCATGTGGATCAATCAGGATGCATTCTTTAGTCTGGGAACTTTTGATAGCGGTAAAACGGCTTATTATAATATACAGCACCCCGGAAACGGTGCCTATGTATTTGTGATTGACGGTCAGGCAGAATTAGAAGGCGAACTTTTAAAAACACGCGATGCGATGGGTATTTACGACACCGGAACATTAGAATTTAATTTCAGCGAAAATTCCAGGGTATTGATCATCGAAGTTCCGATGCAATAAACTCAAAAGGCTCTCTTTGACAGATAGAGATCTTCTTTTTCTGTCATGAGGGCTTTTGCAGACTTACCTTTATCCGGATATCCGAGTAGGTGGAGTGTTCCATGAATCATCACTCTATGGAGCTCATCTTTTTCATTTACATTAAGTTCTTTGGCGTTTTCCCTAATCCTGTCCAGACTGATAAAAATATCTCCGACGATTTCCTGCTTCAGATCGCTATTGTCAAAAGTAACTATATCAGTATAAGTATCATGCTTCAGATATTGCTGATTGATATTCAGGAGATAGGAATCGCTGCAGAAAATGAAATTCAAAAGCCTGAGTTTATGCTTTTCGGTAATTATTGTATTCCTGATCCAGGTTCTGACAAGTCCTTTTTGTTTTAATTTAAAGGATATATCTTCAGTAAAGAAATTAATAGGTATTTGGCCCATTAAATTTTAAAATGGAGTTCGAGTTCGTTCCCTTTAGAATTAAAGATACACTGATCAGCAAGCTTTTTGATTATAAAAACCCCTCTTCCTGTTAAATTCTCAATGTTTTCAGGAGCGGTTGGATCGGGCAAATTATTAAAATCAAAGCCATCACCTTCATCAGATATTGTAAAAATAAGTCGCTTATCTTCGATAACCTCGAGGTTGATATATACCTTTTTTTCTAAGCTTTCGCGGTTTCCATGAACAATTGCATTAATCACAGCCTCACTAAGACAGGTCAGCACATTTGCGTAAAGCTCATCGCTGAAACCATATTTAGCACTCAACTCATCAATGAAATTTTCAACGATGGTAATACTGTCAATCCTGGAAGGCAATTGCAGAGTATACAATGAAGTATTATCTGAAAATTCTGTCTGCTTACTCATTTATCCCCCGAATTTAAATATTTAAAATAGTCTCCCACTTTTATTTTGTAAAATGAATTTAATGAAGGGGTCACGGTTTTTAGCAAATCGATTTCTTTTTGCTTGATTTTCTGGAATTCCTGCAAAATAATTGAGTTAGCAGGTGCTGGTGTAATACCCTCTTTGCTTTCTCTTTTTTGATCCTGTTCGCGTTCCCGATCTGCTTTTTCTGCGTCAAGTAATTTACTGAGAATCTCCTGTTGTCGGCTTAGTGTTTCCTGTTGTATTCGTTTGTTTACGAGATCTGTTTCAGTTTGTTCCATCTCTTTCATTAATTTATCCAGATTTCCCAAAGCTCCCTTTCCATCCTTATTTTCCATTTTATTGATCTCTTGCATCGCCTGTCTTATCATCTGTTGCTCTCGTGCCATTTTCGCCAGCTGCTCGCTCATTTCTCTACTGCTTTTCCCCTGTTGTCCGCTTTTCTGCTGACCCTGTTTTTGCATATCTTCTCTTGCTTTTTGCATGTTCTTATTCAATTGTTCCTGCATTTTACTGAGCTGCGAAAGATTCTGTTTCTGTTTACCTTTTCCTCCGGGCTTGCCATTCTGCTGCGCCTGTTGTAATTGCTCCAGTGCTTCATTTAACATTAAAGCAAGGTTATTGATAGAAGTCATAGCAAATTGCTGGTTGCGGTTTGCTTCTGCAGTACGACGTTCTCCAAGACTTTCTATTGCTTTTCCCACATTAAAATTTATTGTCTGAATTTCTTTGTTGACAACAGATTGAATCTGAGGAACCTTTTTACTCAGAGAGTAAAGGCTATCCTCAATCATTTTCAGATTTATTTGAATGTCTTTCTGTTTTTGGCTCTCAATAATATAGTTAGGATCACTGGTATTGGTTTGCCGTACTGTTTGCATTGTTTTTTCCTGATCGAAAGAGCTTGTAATGAGATTATCCAATATTTCGCGAAGGCTTTTGACATTAACCTCGCTTTCCTTCTCCTCTGATTCCTGTTGCATACTCTGAAGATCTTTTGTCAGTTTTTTTATTTCTGCAGCAGCCTTCTTTTGGCTTTCTGATGCTTTCTTCTGATCTTTCTTCTCCAGATTTTCAGAGCTTTTTTGTTGTTCACTGTCTATTTCCTGCTTTGCCTTTTCCTGATTTTCAAAATCATTCTTTTGTTCAAGTTCTTCGTTTTTTTGTTCAAGTTCACTGAGCTCTTCTTTCAATTCTTTGAAATCTTCCTGAAGCTGCTTTTGCTCATCTTTTAGTTCTTCAAGCTCAGCCTTTTTATCCTTTGATTTTTCGCTCAGTTCTTCCTGATTATCAGCCAGCTCACTCAGTTTTTCTATCGCTTTGGTAAGTTTTTGATCGAATTCAAGTTGTTTGTAAAGCTCTAAAATGCGGTCAAGTTCTTTTTGTAGCGACTTATTATCCATCTGCATTTTAGAAAGCTCTTCCTGAGTTAAGTTTTTATTGTTTTTTTCAAGAAGCTTTTCGATGTTCTTCAAAATTTCACGTGTCTTTTCATCCAGTACATTATTGAAAAGCTCCTCAATTTGTTTTTGCTTTTCAAGAATCTGCTCATTTTCCTCCTGCTGTTCAGCTAAATTTTGCTTATTCTCCTTTTGGATCTCTTTAACTAATTCATCAATCTCTTTTTGTTTCTGCAGAAGGTTTTCGATTTGCTTTCTTTCTTCAAATGAGAGACTTTTCTTATTCAGAAGTTCCTGATTCAATCTTTTTGTATCTTTTTCAAGCTGAGCAGATTTTTTGATCGCCTGTTCCATCTTTTTCTTAATCTGTTCGGAGTTTGCCTCAAGTTTTTTTTCTAACTCGGCTTCAGATGGTAATTTCAAGGTTTTTATAGATGATTTAACAGATTTCGGACCATTAACTCCATCATTATCAAATAATTCAAAATAATATTCAATCTGCTCTCCTGGTTTTGCTGTCACTTCATTAATATCCCATACATAGAAAAAATTACTCTGAAGAGCATTTTTATCAAGTTTTACAGATCTGATCTCTGACTTTTCATCCCTTTCTGTTTTTTCAGAAAGTACCCTGTAATTGAAATTCAGTTTTGAAAAACCATAATCATCACTGGCTTGTCCAACAAAATAAAGCAGCTTGGAATTAACAGAATCTGTCCGCTCGTTCACATCAATTATTGGAAGAAGATCGGGTACCACCCTTAATTCATAGGAAACACCGTCTGATTCAGGAACTTCGGAATTCAGAGGTCTGATACTGTAGGACAAGTTTTTTAATGCCTTATAACTGAAGTTAAACAGGTTTTCTCCGGATTCCTTTAAAAGAAAACTTTTTTTGTCCATAACCATATCAATCTGGTCGGAGTTTTGTGCTCTGAATTTCCAGCTGATACGTGAACCTTCAGGAACGCTTAAATCACCTGTATTTTCGAGCGTCTCATTGCTTTTGTTGATATAGCTCGGATATTCAATAAATACATCAAAATCCAGAAGTGTAGGTCGGGCCTTTACTTCAAGTACATAATCTTCTGAGCGGAATTCGCCAGCCTTCAATATTATCTTTTTGTTTTTCTGCAGGTTTCTGAAAGTGTATTTAAATCGGATGATATTATCCTTTTCAAGTTTAAAGGTATTAAGTCCGTCCTCAAGGTAAATTTCATCAGGGATTTCATTACCTGTAAGTTTTACCAATAGGGTAAAATCACTTCCCTGTACAACAGAGAGTTGCTCATTTATAATTTCAAAACTGAATGGAGCTTTTTTAACAAATCGTTTATTATGATTTATCAATCGCTCAGTACTTTCACTAAGTATAGATGGCGCTGCAAAGAAAACAATTATGATGATTGCCAATGGGGCTAAAAGGTATTTTAAATATTTTCGGTTTTCATTAATATGAATAGCAGAAGTAAATGGAACAGGTCTTAGCTCGGCAACTTTTTGATTTATACTGGCATCAATAAGATTGCGCTGTTCCGGGTTGAGCTCTGATAGTTTTTTTAACTGCAGGGTATTTAACAATTTGTCTTTTACAGGTGTAAAATGTCTGCCAATTATGGCAGATGCCTGTTCATGGCTTATTGTATTTCCAAGCCTGAAATACGCCAAAAGCGGAAGTATGATATAAGCAGCAAGGACGAATGTATTGCCTGCAATGAAAGTATAGAAAAGAATACTTCTGACTGTTGGATCAAAATGACCCCAGTACTCAGCAAACGTGAAAATTAAGTATGCAGCAAGGAAAGATGAAGCCAAAAGGATAGAACCTTTTACGACTTTATTCAGGTAATACTTTCGTATAAAACCATCAATTTTATTGATAAGATAAACATAATTATCTCCCGGCTTGTTCATACTTAATACTTCAACAGGATAGTTTATATGAATTTAACGAAAAATAAATATAATTGGTGCAATTCAGGGACTTGGGTACATAATTAACAGATATGTGACCATTTTGAGATTATTTTTTCTTCAAAAGCACCACATTTGCAACTTTTCGCTCACCTGCATGATCCCATTTTCTATTATCGGAAGGGAAATTGACAATCCCGGTTTCCATATAATTTTTTATCCATAATGCAGTTGATCCACCGCCATCTAAATTAATGGCATCATCGGCATTTAACCAGCGCATGAGCTTTGTTAATTCGAAAAGGTTCATGCCCGCAGAATTTTCATTCCGGCCGTCTACTGTGATTAACAGAACCCGCTTATTTTTTGTTATGGCTACTGCCGTTCGGGGATGCCTGGTTTTATTGAAAGAGTTTGCAGTGTCCAATTTTTCTATAGTCTGATTCAACATCAGGAGCGGGCCGCTTACCATAATGTCTTCTCCATCAAGTGATTGCTCCCAATCTTGTTTCCCATTCCATTTTTCAATGCTCAACTTCCCTCTGTTGAACACGAGGGCAGATTCCTGATGTCCTGCCCTATTACCGTTCTTCCCGAGACGACTTTCATTTACTACAAAGCCATCAGCACGGATATAATCTACTGAGCCTCCATTCGCCATATCAAAGAAAGTCCCGTTTAATGCAGCAAGGGCATTATTTTGTCTGCCAAAATCACTGGTTTTTTGAAGTATTTTGGGATCATATCCCAGATCTAAATAGAGACCCCTTTTTTGTTTTATTTCCAGAATACTTACATTCTGATTAGAATTAAATAGCGATTTATTAAACCAGAAGGTCTTTAAATGAACTCCGGATGTTATTTTCTCTTTCTTCCAATCGGCTTTTAGCACAGCCAAAGAATCAGATTGAGCAAATATTCCGCCAGTGATAAATAAGAGCAATAATGCAGTAATTGTAAAGATTTTCATAGCAATAAAAATTGCTCTAATTTACCAAAACTCATCAAATAAAAAGCCCCGGCCAAATAATTGCCAGGGCTTTTATGTGAAAAGCGATTATTATTTTTTAGGATCCAAAGCCTCAGCAATACGAACCAGAACATCATCAAGATGTGCCCTTAATACCGGGTTTGAATACCTGGGTAGTGCAGATCTAACCTGCACTGCTAATAATTTAAGTTCATGTCTGGCCATCGGACGGATATCTGATTGTGAAACATCAATCTGTGGACCGGCAAAAGCTGCAAATTGTGGTGGTACCGGAGTTTCATTTTCATTCAGAAGATATGACATCCTTTCGATATAGGCACGCTGCAAGTTTCGGCGATAAGTATCTAAATTGGCTCCGGTTTTCAATTCTGACCAAATACCATTACGCAGATCTGCAAATAATTCATCCATCGGATATGAATTAACTCCGTTTTTCACAGAATTATCAATAACCCGGTTCAGACGTCCAAAATCAAGAATTCCGTTCAGCACACCAACTTGTGTTCTTCTTAAACGGTCAACAATTCCTGCATTATCAAATTTGTTCAGTACATTCTGATCAAGCATCCAGCCCGGTGTCATAAAGGCCTGATCATTAATGAATTTTACGGCTTCCTTTTGTTTTGCCTTAGCAACATGTGTGTAAACCGGCCCTTTTTGTTCATAGGTTTTATCATCTTCATAAATGCCACCAATATTTGAACGTACATGACCCATATAACGATTCCACTGGCTTAGTACTTCGCCATAGAGTTCTTTCAGATTATCGTATGGTTTACCTTCTTCGTAGGTCCATTTTTCAATATTCGGTAAAATACGTTTCAGATTGGCAATTCCATATTTTGAAGCTTTCATAGCATCATCACCCAAATCTTCAGATTGAGCACGTGGATCGATCGGGTTTCCTGTTTGCTGACCGTAGAAATAAACAGGGTTTCCGGCTCTCTCTATGGTCCATTTGTTCAATGTTTTCGCCTCTTCTTCAGGAGTTTGGTTATCAAACCAGGTATATCCCCATTTAATAGCCCATTTATCATAGTCTCCAATTCCAGGGTATAAAACAACTCCTTCATCTCCTGGCTGGGCTATATAGTTAAATCGTGCATAATCCATAATCGAAGGTGCTGTTCCGCCTTTTCTTTTGGTGAAAGATGGTGAACGCAGGGAATCGACGGGATAGGCCACGCTTGATCCGAAATTATGAGGAAGTCCAAGGGTGTGTCCAACCTCATGGGACGATACAAAGCGGACTAGCTGACCCATAACCTCATCCCTGAATTTAGGACTTCGGGCTTCGGGGTTGATGGCTGCAGTTTGAACAAAGAACCAGTTCCGAACCAGGTTCATAACATTATGATACCAGCCTATATCTGATTCCATGATCTCTCCGGAGCGTGGATCAGAAATATGCGGACCGTAGGCATTGGCAATATTCGAAGCAAAATAACGGATCACAGAATAGCGTGCATCTTCAGGCGACCAGTCGGGATCGTTCAAAGGAGCTTCCATTGCTGTGATTGCATTTTTAAATCCTGCTTCTTCAAATGCTGCATTCCAGTCTTTTACTCCCGCAATCAGATAAGGTCTCCATTTAGCAGGTGTTGCCGGATCAATGTAATAAATGATCTGCTTTTTAGGTTCTACCAATTCACCACGCTTGTATGCAGCCGGATCCTTGGGTTCCAGTTTCCAGCGATGAATATAGCGTGTAACCTGTGCTTTTTGCTCATCCAGGCCGTAATCTGTCTGGCTTTGTCCGAAAAATCCAACTCTATCATCCGAAAAACGAGGTTTATATGGATCCTTGGGTAATAAGAGCATTGAATTGTGAATCTCAACAGTCATTGAACCGATCGATTTATCTCCGGGAGGATCAGTAGCACGGTATGTTTTTAATGAACGGACCTCAATATTAATTGGGAAGGATTTGATCGTATCGATAAAAGTACGGGTGTCGTCCATGGTTGTTATTTTATACCGAGTCCGTATAGACTGTGGCAAACCAAGGGATTGAACGTCTTTGGCATACAGATCAGTCACATCAATAACCACCGAATTGGAATCTTTGTTGATAGCCTTGATATCAAATGAAGATAAAACAGCATCCAGATTTGAATTTTTAACTGCCTCAAACATCTCTGTTTTTTTGTCTGCAATATTGCGGTAAGAAGGAATCCGTATCATTACCTGCTTTTCTCTTCTTTGCCATTTCCAGATCTGTTCGTTCAGTTCTTCACCGCCATAAGTTCCATCGATCGTTGGAGTTTTTGCGTAACGGGTAACCACAAGCATTTCACGGTTGAATAGAGAGTCCGGTATCTCATAGAAATATTTTCCATCAAGCCTGTGAACTTTGAATAATCCTTTATCAGTTTTTGCTTTATCAGTGATGACTTCCTTATAAGGTCTGATACCGGTTTTGGGAGGTGTTGCAGTTACCGGAGTTGCCGGTTTGGCCGGCTCAGTAGCTGGTGCAGCGGGTTTGTTGCGATCCTGTGCCTTGACATAATCAAGTCCGGATACAAAGATCAGTGCCGATATTGCGGCGAACCGCAAATGACGAAAGTTTATTGCCATAGAATTTTATATAATGGTTAGGTTATGAGGAATTTACAAATCTATTGATTGGTGTGAATATTTATAATTTTTTTGCACTTTTTGACAATAAATTTAATCAGCTATAATCTTTAGAATAATTATGGTAATAATAAATTTATAAATAATACTTTTTGTTATCAGGATAATAAATATTATCTAATTGATTAAATTCTTTTGTTCAGGGTTAATATCACCCTCCGCTTACTTATTCCATCTTTTAATAACACATCTATTACAAAATTTCGCCCGTTTCGCGACCTGAACATAGTATCTATTTCCGATAATGACATTTCTGACACCGGTTTAAAGTTAATGGCCAGAATTTCGTCACCTTTCATAAGTCCTGTCAGATCAGCCGAAGAGGAAGGCTCAACTCTGGTAATAATGATTCGTTTATAATTTTCACCGGCTGAACCAATTTCCAATCCGGCCATATCATGTTCAAAAGCATCCTTTAAAGCTGCAAGAGGTTTAATGTACATGGTTGCCCTGCTGTAATCAAATACGATGTTAAATCTTTTTATGATTTCAAGACCCATATTTCCATTTCTGTTTATGGAAAACACCCTTGAAGCCGCATCTTCATAATCGGGAAACGCTGTAATAACATTATTGAGCGTATATTTTCCTAATTGCAGAGATGTGATCCTTCCAATATAGCCATCAATCGGCCCGGTTAAACCTACTCCTAGGTTACCCCTTATACGTTCATCCGGCAATTCAAATGGAACCCCGTCCATTGTTTCCAGAGAAACAGGATGACCGGCACCAGTATCAATGATTAGTTTTACAGGGAGCTTTTTGCCTGATTTTAGTTGAATATTGGTAATAATGTAAGGCTTTCTTTCTTCTATACTAATTGGAATACGGCTACCCTTTCTTGGGATATAAGCTCTTTCGGGTTGAAAAACAGTGATTGTACTTGTTAAAAAATTTAGCCTGACGACAAAACTCTGAAAAAATTCATAACCGATCAGACCATGAATGGGAATGCCTACATAGTTTGATAATTCAAAAATATCCTTTTTAAGAATTGCTGCCGGAATATTTTTTGCAATGGTATTTCCTATTCGAAGATCAACAGAAGGTGCAATGAATGCACTTAATTTTTCGCCTTCACCAAAGCCAGTGATATAAATGCTTCTAAGATTTTGAAAAGATACAGAGTCAATTAGTTTAGGATCAGATATCAGAACCAGACCAACTCCTGTATCCAGAATGAAGTTGAATGGCCCCTTCCCGTTGATATGAAGCGGGATAACCATCTGGTTTTTTATCATCCTGAATGCCAGGGTTTCCCTTTTTCTCTTTCCGCTGAACTCGAATTTTTGGGCAAAAACATTTCCTGCAAATAGAATAATAATTGCTATTGTATAGAAAATCCTGTACAATGAAAATCCTTTCTTTGAAATCAAATTGTTTTTGAGACTCAATTATCAATAACAAGTTACGTCATAATATAATATTCAGTGCTCTATTTTTAAAGATCATATAGAGCAAAGACTACATTGCATTCAATAATTCTTTTCTATTTTTAAAAAATTAAGCATTCTGTCTCCGATCCCTGCCGGATTTTAAATTATTCTGATGAAAACAAAGCAATTATTGTTCATTCTCCTGTCTTTTCTTATCACGGAAGCTACTTTTTCTAAATCGGTACATCCTCGAAAAATTCTTAAAATGCTCAGGAGTTCGGAGATACTGAATGATCATTTTACAGGCTTTGCACTTTATGATCTCAGTAAAAGGAAAACGATTATCGGGCTGAATGATGATAAGTATTTTACTCCTGCCTCGAACACTAAATTATTTACTTTTTATGCTGGTTTGAAGCTTTTAAAAGATTCTATTGCCGGACTACAATATGTTGAACGTGGCGATTCCTTAATCTTCTGGGGCACAGCAGATCCCTCCTTTCTTGATCCTCAATTTAAGGAGCAGCGGGTATTGCAAAAACTCAATACCGCAGGAAAGAAGATTTATCGGGCAAAGGGCATGTTTACCGGGGATTTTTACGGTGTAGGCTGGACTTATGATGATTATAACGAATATTACCAGCCTGAGATGTCAGACCTGCCACTGTATGGTAATGTTGTTCGTTTCAGTAGGATTGCCACCGGATTACAAAGCTATCCTGGATTTAGTCCAGGAGGGCAACTGATACTGCAAACAGACCAATCTGAGAGTCCGGCAAGATTTCGCATTAAACGTGAAATCTTTAGAAATGTATTCCATCAGCCTAATTTAAGTGTACCATCAGGATTTAGCCAGGTAATTCCCTTTAAAGTGTCAGATGACTTATTAGGAGATTTGTTAAAGCAAAGTATTCCGACATTTTCTGGCAATATCAATTTTCCAAAACCTGCACAAACCCAAACCTGGAACAGTATCTCTGCGGATACACTCTATAAGAAAATGTTATTGCCAAGTGATAATTTCATTGCTGAACAGATTCTATTAAATATTGCAGCCAGCAGGGGAATGGAAATGAATACTGTTGTAGTAATAGATTATGTTAAAAAGAACTTTCTGGCTGATCTTCCGGATAAGGCAGTATGGGTAGATGGTTCAGGTCTTTCCAGGCAAAACCTGTTTACTCCACGAAGTATGGTTAGGCTTTGTGAAAAAATTTATGATGAGCTGGGGGATCAGGACCGTCTTTTTGATCTTTTGCCCCAGGGTGGGAAAACAGGAACATTGAAAAATCTTTTTAAAGCAGATAAGCCCTATGTTTTTGCTAAAACAGGAAGCCTCTCCAACAATCATAATTTGAGCGGTTATCTGATCACAGCTTCTGGTAAAAAGCTGATTTTTTCATTCATGAATAATAATTTTACCAGACCGACGGCAGAAATACGCTCTGAGATGGAAAAGCTGATCACTCAGATTTATAAAAACTATTGATCGGTTTTAATAGATTTAGCAATTAGTTAAGGGTCTTAATGCATGTTAACCCGTCAAAACAAAAATCAGAATTATGAACAAAATTAAGATCGGGCTTATCGTATTTCTGGCTGCAGTTGCATTAAGCTGCAGAACTGATGCACCTGCTATTACCACTATTTATATAGTCAGACATGCCGAAAAAGATGTTTCAGACCCTAAGAATCAGGATCCTGAACTCAGTTCTGAGGGCATGGAAAGGGCTGAGGCATTAGCCGATAAATTGAAGGAAATTAAACTTGATGCAGCTTTTGCCACCAAATATAAAAGAACAAGCCAGACTGCTTACTATTCATCAAAAAACAGCAATATAGAAATCCAGAATTACGATGCCCACGATTTTAGTGGCATCGCAGAGCTTGTAAAAACAAAACATAGCGGACACAAAGTTTTAATTGTTGGGCATTCGAATACTGTATTGGAATTGTTGGAGGCTTTTGGTGCCCAACGGCCCCTTTCTGCTCTTAGCGATGATGATTACGATTTTTTCTTTGAGCTAAGAGTCGATCCAAAAGGTAAGGCAGAGCTCAAAACATTGCATTACGGAAAGGCACATCACAGCAGTATAATAAAATAGGCAGGTTCAATAATAAGTTTAAAAAGGAGAATGAAGAAAGGAGCGGGCTTAAGCCTATTTTTCGGTGGCACGGCCTATTTGGGGATGCCTCATAACGATGCTTTCAAAAAACTTGTTTTTGAAGGTATTGAGATCTATGGAATAAACCACGGGGCATCCAGAAATAATAACATCACGCTTGATATTTTTTCCATTGCTGAAAATGAAGCGGCCAGACGGTTCGGTGCCGAAAATTCGATTTTCTTATCGAGCGGATATCTTGCTGCTCAGCTTCTTGTTCAGCAATATTATGAAACTCATCTGTTAATTTATGCCCCTGACACCCATCCGGCACTCTGGATCGGAAGACCTGCAGCACCAAGAATAAAATTTGAGGAATGGACGGAGAAGACTATAAATCTAATCAATGGATCCGATCAACCTGTAATGATCATCAGTAACTCGCTGAACAATCTGATACCAGAAATCTATAATTTCGATTGGTTAAAACGCATTAATCCCCTAAAACAAATTGTAATACTCATAGATGATTCCCACGGAATTGGAATTACCGGAAATCAGGGAGAGGGTATTTACAGCAGACTGCCAAAATTACCCAATATTGAGACCTTTGTAATTGCGTCGATGGCCAAAGCACTGGGTTTTGATGCGGGCCTTATTCTTGGAAATTCTTCAGGTATAAACAACCTAAGAAATTCACCTGTTTATGTTGGCAGTTCACCACCCTCACCCGGCATGCTTTATGCTTTTGTTCATTCAGAGGCGATTTATACACATGAACTTCATAGTTTACGCAAGAATTTAAGGCTATTTACTGATCTGCTGGAATCGACCCAAAAGCTCTTTTTCATTAATGATTTTCCGGTTTTTCTGCTTCTGGATGATGAAATCGCAGTTGATCTGTTAAAAAATGGTATTAATATCTCATCCTTTCCTTATCCCGATCCTAAGGGTGTGTCAATTCATAGAATCGTGATCAACAGTATCCATGAGAAGGAAGAGCTTGAAATTCTCGCAAAGAGGATGAACGGGAACGGTTAATTTACAGATCCTCGAAGGGAATATCCATTAATTCATAGTTCTTCCAGCCTATAAAATCAAAATGCCACCATTCATTATTCAGCACTCTGAATCCATGTTTTTCCATTGTGTTGCGTAATAATTCGCGATTCTGAATGACATTGGCAGGAAGATTCATAAAATCTGATGCGGCTTCGGCAGCGAAACTGTCGTAGGGAGTAGGCATCTCCAGTTCTTTTCCGGTTTTCAGATCGATCAGGGTTAGATCAATCGCGCAACCCCTGTTATGCCTTGATCCATCCTTTGGATTCGCAACAAAACTCTTATCAGAGGCAATTGCAAAGAATTTAACCGTTACACTGTAGGGGCGGTATCCATCAAATATTTTTAGTCCGAAGCCGGATTTTTTGAGCTCATTTTGAACATTTTTAAGGGCTTCGACGACCGGAAGCCTGGCAAATGCCCTTGCCTGTTTGTAAACAGCCTGTTTAGCAAAATTATTTTTTCCGGCGTAACGGATTTCCAGTTTAATATCCGGGATACTTTTTTTGATTTCAATCAGCTGCTTGTTTTTATCTTCTTCTACCGATTTTTTATAGGCAACATGCTCATTGATGACCTGTAAACCATATGGATTGTTAATCTGGGAATAAGCTTCAGCAAATCCGGATAGAAGTATTAATAATAACAGTTTTTTCATCAGCGGTTTGAAACGATCAGCAGATCCAGATCTTTCATTGGGATATTAAAGCGGTCGGACAGGTCTTTATTGGTAAGTTTTCCCTGATAAAGATAGATTGCATTCCGGATGCCGGGCCTTTCCCATATCAGATTCATTATTCCTCCCATTTCTCCTATGTCGAGTATGATTGGTGTGAAAATATTTGTCAAAGCATAGGTTGCTGTACGTGATACCCTCGATGCTATGTTTGGAACGCAGTAATGGATTACATCGTATTTTCTGAAAGTAGGAACAGTATGATTAGTTACACTTGAGGTTTCAAAACATCCACCCTGATCTATGCTTACATCAATGATCACTGAATTTGGCTTCATTTTGCTTACAGTTTCCTCTGAAACAATGCAGGGACTTCTTCCGTGATTTGCGCGAATGGCTCCGATAGCAACATCACAACTGCAAATGGCTTTTTGTAATACTACAGGCTGAATGACTGAAGTAAAGACACGGCTTCCAATATTATTTTGCAGCCTGCGTAACCTGTAAATGGAGCTGTCAAAAACCTTAACCTCGGCACCGAGAGCAATGGCAGTTCGCGCAGCATATTCACCAACTGTACCGGCACCCAAAATAACGATCTCCGTTGGAGGTACACCTGTTATTCCACCAAGCATTAAGCCCTTACCTTCAAATACATTACTCAGGTATTCGGCAGCAATAAGTACTGAGGTTGCTCCCACAATTTCGCTCATTGCCCTGACCACACTGAGCACATTTCCCTCATCACGCAGGTATTCAAAAGAAAGTGCAGTAATATTCTTTTTCATCAGAGACTTCAGGAAATCGGCTTTCATGGTCGACATCTGAAGCGCGGAGAAAAGAACCTGCCCCATCTTCATCATTTCTACTTCATCCTCTGTGGGAGGTGCTATTTTTATGATCAGATCAGCCTTGTAAATTTCCTTTTTATCATAAACGATCAGAGCTCCCTGTTCACTGTAATGATTATCCGTAAAGTTTGCTGCCAGACCTGCTCCGGCTTCAATTACAACCTCATGTCCATGCTGGACTAGTAAACCAACAGATAAAGGTGTTAATGCGATTCTGTTTTCCTGGAAAGAGGTCTCTTTGGGTATACCGATATAGAGGTTATTCTTTTTGTTTCTAAGCTCCAACATCGCCTCCTGCGGTTGCATCATGGCTTGTTTTGCAATGTCAGATAATTCACTCATCATGCGGGTTCTAATAAGGGTAATGAAGGTACGAAATTTTTAAAACAGGAATGACTTAATTCAGAATAATTCAGTTTAAACCCTGTTTACATCGATATTGCGCAAACCGTTTTCGCCTTCAGATATCTTTAGTTTGATATAGTGTTGGGGCCAAAGGTCGGAGATGTTTTGCGGCCATTCGATAAAACAATATTCTCCTGATGCAAGATATTCTTCAAATCCTATGTCAAATGCTTCATTCTGGGATTTGATTCGGAAAAAATCAAAATGATAAATTTTCCCGCCGGGGTAGACATACTCATTTACTATTGAATAGGTAGGGCTGCTTGCCGTTTCTTTCATGCCAAGGACAAAGCATAGTGCTTTGATCAGAGTTGTTTTCCCTGCACCCATTTCGCCCTCAAACAGAAAGACTTTTTTCTTTTCTGCAATCTTTAGCAGTTCAGATGCTGCCTCATGCAATTCCCCTTCGTTATTGACCCGGATGTTCATTAGATCGAATTATAAAGCGATAAAAATTTTATTGTGGATTATTTAGGACTGTAGGTTACGTATGGAACAATCATTTCTTCCATCGAAATGCCACCATGCTGGAATGTTTCGTTAAAGTAATTAACAAAATGGTTGTAATTATTGGGGTACACGAAAAAACTATCCTCTTTTGCAAAAATAAAGCTCGAACTCATATGCAGTTTTGGAAGCATTGCCTCATGCGGATTTTTGACATGAAACACATCTTTTGAATTGAAATCGAGATTTTTACCTTGTTTATATCTCAAATTTGAGTTGGTATTGCGGTCGCCAATCACTTTACTAGGATGCTTTACCCTGATCGTACCATGATCTGTAGTAATAATCAGTTTTATTTTTTTCTGTGAAAGTTTTTTTAAGGCATCCAGTAGGGGTGAGTGTTCAAACCAGGAAAGGGTTAAAGAACGGTATGCTGCTTCATCGTTTGCAAGTTCCCGGATCATCGCCATATCGGTTCTTGCATGAGAAAGCATATCAACGAAATTATAGACGATAACATTCAGATCATTACCCATTAAATTATTCAGGTTTTCACTGATATTTTTTCCTTGCTCAAAGGTCAGAATCTTATTATACGAATATTTGCAGTCCTTACGCATAACGCGCTGAATCTGCTCTGCCAGAAATTTTTCTTCGAACAGGTTTTTACCTCCTTCATCCTCATCGTTCTGCCACATTTTGGGAAAATGCCGCTCCATTTCCAATGGCATAAATCCTGAAAAAATTGCATTCCTTGCGTATTGAGTAGCAGTGGGTAAAATACTGTAATAGCTATCTTCTTCATCGATGCGGTAATAATCCATCAAAAGAGAATTGATCATTTTCCACTGATCATATCTCAAATTATCGATGAGGATGAAGAAAGTCGGTTTTTTAGGCTCCAGAGATGGAAAAACCTTTTTAACAAAAAGTTGATTTGATGTAATTGGTCCATCCTCCGGATTTTTAAGCCATTTCAGATAGTTTTTTTCAATAAATTTTGAAAACTGAACATTGGCCTCAGATTTCTGTACAGTCAGGATCTCATGCATACCTTCATCTTCGAGTTTCTCGAGAGAAAGTTCCCAGTACACCAGTTTTTTATAAACATCCACCCACTCTGAGAAGCTTAAATTTTCATTCAGGGTCATTCCCAGGGTTCTGAAATCCTGCCGATAGGCCATAGATGTTTTCTCACTGACCAGACGTTTATTATCAATCAGTTTTTTTATCGTGAGTAAGATTTGTTTTGGATTTACCGGCTTGATCAGATAATCATCTATTTTAAATCCAATTGCATCCTCCATCATATACTCTTCCTCATTTTTAGTGATGAGTACGATTGGAATATCAGGATCTATTGTTTTAATTCTGGCCAGAGTCTCTAATCCGGTAAGACCAGGCATATTTTCATCAAGGAATACCAGATCGAAGTTTTCTTTTTTGAAACAATCCAGAGCATCATTACCATTGGTCACAGTTTTAATCCTGTAGCCTTTTTCATTCAGAAATAGTATATGTGGCTTTAGCAGGTCGATTTCATCGTCGGCCCACAATATGGTTGTTTCCTGCATTTCAATGTAAAATTAATAATTAATAGGTCATCGAACTTATTTATACATTCAATTGTCATTAAAAATAACAATTTTTGTGCCGTAAGGTTCCCAATATTGAATAAGAAGAAAATAATTAATGATCCGGTTTACGGATTCATCACTATTCCATCAGAACTGGTGTATGATTTGATTCAGCACCCCTATGTTCAGCGCTTACGTTATATCAAACAGCTCGGTATGACCCACCTGGTTTACCCTGGTGCTTTACACACTCGTTTTCATCATGCACTTGGTGCAATGCATCTGATGAGCCTGGCAATTGAAACGATAAAAAGTAAAGGTCAGGCGATTTCTTATGAAGAGGAGGAGGCGGTGATGATCGCTATTTTACTTCACGATATCGGCCACGGACCCTTTTCTCATGCCCTTGAGCACACTATTGTTGATGGGGTATCACATGAGCATATCACGGCACTTTTGATGAATAATCTGAATCGGGAGTTTGATGGTAAGCTTACTATGGCTCTTGAAATATTCAACAATCGCTATCCAAAGACTTTTTTACATCAGCTGGTCTCAGGGCAACTGGATATTGATCGCCTGGATTACCTGAATCGGGATAGTTTTTTTACCGGAGTTTCGGAAGGGGTAATCAGCTTTGACAGGATCATAAAGATGCTGGATGTTATTGATGATCAGTTAGTTGTTGAAGAAAAGGGCATTTATTCTATAGAGAAATTTTTAATTGCCCGCAGATTAATGTACTGGCAGGTATACCTGCATAAGACGGTAATTGCTGCTGAGCAAATGCTTGTTAAGATTCTGGAAAGGGCAAAAGAACTATCATTTGAGGGAAGGAATTTATTTTCCAGTCCCTGTTTTTCCTATTTTTTGAAGAATTCAGTAAGTCGGGAAGAATTCAGAAATGACCCCCGAAATTTAGAAAGATTTACCAAACTAGATGATAATGATATATTTACATCTATAAAGGTTTGGGCCGATGATGAGGATCTTATCCTTTCAACACTTTGCAAGCACCTGATCAGCAGGAATCTTTATAAAGTGGAGATCAGTAATGAGCCACCACCAGTGGAATGGATAAATGAACTGGCCGATAGAGTAACTGATGAATTTGAGGTTTCTGACGATGAAACCTCTTATTTCGTATTTACTGATACAATAAAAAATAATGCATACCATGTTGGCGACGGAAGTATTAACATTTTAATGAAAAATGGGTCTATACAGGATATTACCAAAGCATCAGATAATTCCAATCTGGAGGCATTGGCAAAAACTGTACAGAAGTATATACTCTGTTATGTAAAGGAAATAAGGGATGTCAATTAATAAACAGGCGAATAAGTTCAAAATTTGTTCGTTAAGATATAAGCTATAAATTTGCCCGATGCAACTAACTGCACATCAGATTGGAATTTTACTTGAAGGAACTGTAGAAGGTAATCCTGAGGTGACAGTAAGTCAGCTTGCGAAAATAGAAGATGCAAAGCAGGGATCACTGTCTTTTCTTGCAAATTCTAAGTATGAGCAATTTGTTTATGGCTCTGGAGCGTCGATCATTATCGTAAATGATGAGTTTGTTCCTTCCCAACCTATCAGGGCAACTTTAATCAGGGTAAAGAATGCATACAGCGCCTTTTCGGTTTTGCTCGAGAAATATGATGAACTTTTAAAATCGAATAAAACCGGTATAGAAGAACCCAGTTTTATTCATCCAAGTGCTGAGATAGGTAAAGATGTTTACATTGCTGCACTTGCATATATTGGCCCGAATGTTAAGATTGGAGACGGCAGCAAGATCTATCCTAATACCTATCTGGCAGATAATGTAACTGTTGGTAAGAATGTAACTTTATATGCTGGTGTTAAAGTGTACTTTAACTGTATTATTGGTGATAATTCGATTATTCACTCCGGTGCGATTATCGGAAGTGATGGTTTTGGATTTGCGAACGGGGGTGAGGGTGTTTATCGAAAGGTCAGCCAGATCGGTAACGTTATCATTGAAGAAAACGTAGAAATAGGATCCAATACAACTATAGACCGGGCAACAATGGGATCAACCATTATTCGCAAAGGTGTTAAGCTGGATAATCTGATTCAGATTGCTCATAATGTGGAAATTGGTGCAAATACGGTAATTGCGGCACAAACGGGAGTATCAGGAAGTACCAAAATTGGTGAAAACTGTGTGATTGGCGGTCAGGTGGGAATGGTTGGACACATAAGTATAGCCAACGGCAGTAATATAGGGGCAAAATCAGCGGTTAATAATTCTATAAAGGAAGAGAATATGAGCTGGAATGGGTTCCCGATGATGACTTACCGGGATTCCCTGAAATCGCAGGTTATAATAAAGCGCTTGCCTGAGCTGGAAAAGCGAATTGTAGAACTTGAAAACATAATTAAAGACCGTTTAAAGTGATCAGTATTCGGACTGATGAATATTAATACGATGAATGTAAAACAAAGAACAATTAAATCAGAAGTTTCTGTGACAGGTGTCGGTTTACATACCGGCAAGGTGGCAAGCATGACATTTAAGCCCGCTCCCGAAAACCATGGTTATAAATTTAAAAGAATTGATCTTCCGGGAACACCGGTCATTGATGCCGATGTTGACAATGTGACCGATACCTCAAGGGGAACTACCCTAACCCAGAATGGAGCCAGTGTAAATACTGTTGAGCACGTTTTAGCCAGCCTGGTGGGGATAGAAGTGGATAATATTTTGATGGAGCTTGACGGACCAGAGATTCCAATTATGGATGGAAGCTCCATACAATTCGTTGATGCACTTGAAAATGTAGGATTTGTTAATCAGGAAGCCGACCGCGAGTATTACAGTATCCCACATAATATTCATTATTCTGAACCCGATCGTAAGGTCGAGATGGTTGCAATGCCCCTGGATGATTATCGCTTCACCTGTATGATCGATTATAATTCACCGGTTTTGGGTAGTCAGCATGCAGCAATAACAACACTTTCAGAATTTAAAAAGGAAATTGCATCCTGCCGAACATTTTGTTTCCTCCATGAACTTGAAATGTTATTGAAACATGATCTGATCAAAGGTGGTGATTTGAACAATGCGATTGTTGTCGTAGATAAGCAGGTAAGCAAAGAAGAGTTAAAGAACCTTGCCAAACTTTTTAACCGTGATGATATTGATGTTGCCAGAGAAGGTATTCTGAATAATATTGAATTACGTTATCAGAATGAACCGGCACGCCATAAGCTTTTGGATATGATTGGTGATCTCGCATTAGTTGGTGTTCCACTGAAGGGCCATATTATGGCTGCGAGACCGGGGCATGCCGCAAATATTGCTTTTGCTAAGAAGATTAAATCCCAGATTAAAAAAGAGAGGTCAAAAAAGAATGTACAGGTTTATGATCCAAGCGTTCCACCATTGTATGATGTGGTTCAGATCATGAACATTTTGCCTCACAGACAACCCTTTTTGTTTATTGACAAGATTCTTGAACTTTCAAAAACACATGTGGTTGGAGTTAAAAATGTCACCATGAATGAAGAATTCTTTAAAGGGCATTTTCCTGGTGCACCGGTGCTTCCGGGAGTAATTCAGATCGAAGCGATGGCGCAAACGGGAGGGATTCTGGTACTTAGTACCGTTCCTGATCCACGTAATTACCTGACCTATTTCTTAAAGATCGATCGGGTTAGATTCCGTGCACAAGTATTACCTGGAGATACGATTGTATTCCGCTGCGATTTAATGGAGCCAATCAGAAGGGGTATTTGCCAGATGAAAGGTGTTGGGATGGTGGGTGAAAAGATTGTGGTTGAGGCAGAAATGATGGCACAAATAATCAGAGTTAAAGAAAGCGAAGCAAGCGTATGATCCAGCCCTTAGCATATATTCACCCACAGGCCAAGATTGCCGAAACCGTTGTTATAGAACCTTTTGTTACCATTTACAAGGATGTAGTTATTGGTGAAGGTACCTGGATCGGTTCAAATGTTACTATCATGGATGGTGCCCGTATCGGGAAAAACTGCCGGATATTTCCGGGAGCTGTTGTTTCAGCACCTCCTCAGGATATGAAATATAAAGGGGAAGCTTCTACTGTTACTATCGGAGATAATACGATTATCAGGGAATGCGTAACCCTCAACCGGGGTACTGCACTCGATAAGAATACAACAACCATTGGTTCAAACTGTCTTTTGATGGCCTATGTTCACATTGCTCACGATTGTGTTATCGGAAACAATGTTATCATTGCAAATTCAGTACAACTTGCCGGACATATTGAAGTGCAGGACTATGCTTTTATTGGCGGAGCCTCTGCTGTTCATCAGTTCGTTTCAATTGGTGCACATTCGATTATATCAGGTGGTTCTCTCGTGCGTAAAGATGTGCCCCCTTATACAAAGGCAGGCCGAGAGCCACTGTCATATGTTGGAATAAACTCTGTTGGTTTACGACGGAGGGGTTTTAGTTCGGAACAAATTAATGAGATCCAGGATATTTACAGGACCATATTCCTGAAAAAATATAATATTTCCAGAGCTCTGGATATTATAGAAACCGAGCGTGAAGCTACTGAGATCAGGGATGAGATTGTTGATTTTATCCGAAACTCAAACCGAGGTGTTATGAAGGGTTTTGGTAATTCCTAAACCCCGGGATCCCATAGGGATTTAAATATGATGAAGATAAACCTTGAACACATTGGCCGCCGGTTTAATCGCGAATGGATTTTCAGGGATGTAAATTATGTTTTTGAAAGTGGCAGTTCCTATGCTATTTTGGGTGCCAACGGCGCCGGAAAATCTACAATCTTACAAGTTATTTCAGGTAGTCTGACTAGTTCGGAAGGAACAATTTCTTATACAAGGGAAGGTGTTTTGCTCAACCCGGAAAATGTTTTTGAGCATTTATCTATGGCTGCACCTTATCTTGAACTCATCGAAGAGCTTACACTAAGGGAGCTTATTGATTTTCATTTTCGCTTTAAAAAATACAGATCCGGACTTAACCGGGATCTTACGATTGAACTGATGGGTCTGAAACGCTCTGAGCATAAAGCTATAAAGAATTTTTCTTCGGGAATGAAACAGCGGGTAAAACTTGCTCTGGCTTTTTGTTCTGATACGGATATGATTCTTCTGGATGAACCAGCCTCAAATCTCGATCAGCAGGGCCTGGAATGGTACCTCTCACTTGTTGAAAAATATTCTGCAGACCGGATTCTCATCATTTGCTCCAATCAAATACAGGAATATAGCTTCTGTAAGAATCAGCTGAATGTAGCAGATTATAAATGAAATATTGCTTTTTCTTAATTCCTTACCAAAAGCATTTAATGATCTCTTACCCTATCTCTTAACCCCTGAGGCAATTATTGGAATATTAATAAAATGCCCCTATCTTTGCGGCTCGAAATCAGTAAAATCTTATGGCAAAAGCTTCAGAAATTAAATCAGGAAATATATTACGTTATAATGGCGAATTGGTAACTGTGGATGAAATCATTCACCGTACACCGGGTAAAGGAGGGGCTTTTTACATCGGAAAGCTACGAAATATAAAAACGGGTAAAATTGTTGAGGCCAGAATGGGTACAGATGAGCAGGTAGAAATTTGCAGGGTTGAAACCAGTGATTACCAGTATCTCTATGAAGAAGGTGACTATTTTGTAGTGATGGACAATACAACTTTTGAGCAATTCAGTATTGAAAAGACCCTATTTGGAAACGCTGCAAAATTCCTTAAAGAAGGAATGAATGTGATTGTTTCTTTTGAAAGCGAAGAACCAATAATGGCACAGGCACCAACCAGTGTAGAGCTTGAAATAACTTATACCGAGCCGGCAGTTAAGGGTGATACCTCTACAAATGCCTTGAAAAGTGCTACTGTTGAAACAGGAATTGAAATTCGCGTTCCTCTTTTTGTTAATCAGGGAGATAAGGTAAGAGTAGATACACGTACAGGTGAGTACATTGAAAGAGTAAAATAGTTTTTAGATTTTTTTTGAAAGGTCTTTTCTTCATGGAAAGGCCTTTTTTTTTGGACTAACTTTCGCCGGAATTGTTTTTACATTAGTATTGTGGATAAAGCGAAACTTCGGAATTTATATTTGGAAAAGCGTCAGAACCTTTCACGTTCAGAATACTGGATGCTTACAGATGAGCTGATGGATCAGGTTAAACTATTTAACTGGTCTGAGTATCGTATGGTTCATATTTTCATGCCAATCAGGAAAAATAATGAAGTTGATACCTTCTCTATTCTGAATCATTTTAAAGAGAACTTTCCCGATTTAAAGATTGTCGTACCCAGAACCGATTTTAAAAATCTGAAAATGGAGAACGTGCTTTATGACCATGAATACACCATTTTAGGCAGAAATAAATTTGATATTCCGGAACCAATCCATGGAAAGATTATTCCTGCCCATCAGATCGATCTGGTATTTATTCCTCTTTTGGCATTCGATAAACTGGGTAACCGTGCGGGATATGGCAAAGGTTTTTATGATCGTTTTCTCCTGACCTGCAGACCAGATGTAAAGAAGATCGGCTTATCATACTTCGATCCGGTTGAAGAGATTTATGACTTGAATGAGTTTGATATTAAAATGGATGCCTGTATTTGCCCGGATAAGATCTGGGAGTTTTGATTTGTTAAAGACCTGATTTTGATATTATTATATTTAATTATTGGGTTTATTTTGCTTCTTTCTGCGAATTAAGGATTCTATCTTTGGAAATGGTCTAATGTGTAAATTTTTAAAGCAAGCCCCGCTTTTCGCTTATACTCCACAGGCCTTAATCACAGGCCTGTATCCGCTTCAATCGGGTTTATGTACATCAGACAGAATTCTTAAACTTTGTTCTACTCCCCATTTTATCACTCTTGTTAAAAATTATATATCCAGCTCCAAAAGCACCGGACAATGATCAGAATGTCTGGCTTCAGGAAGAATGGCTGCCCGTTTCAGTTTTTCCCTTAATTTTTCTGAAACCAGATTATAATCGATTCGCCAGCCCAGATTTTTAGCCCTTGCATTTGCTCTGAAACTCCACCAGGTATAGTTATGTGGTTCATTATTGAAATGCCTGAATGAGTCAATATATCCTGAATTGATAAAATCTTCCATCCATTCGCGCTCTGCCGGCAGAAAGCCCGAAGAATTTGCATTTGATTTGGGATTGTGAATATCAATTGGTCTATGGCAAATATTATAATCACCCGAAATCACCAAATTTGGGATTTCAAGTTTAATTTTATCTGAATAATCTCTGAAATCTTCCAGAAAACGATATTTGAAGTCCTGACGTTCTTCCCCGCTCGAGCCGGAAGGAAAATAGGTGCTCATCACAGATATTCCTTCAAAATCTGCCCTTAAAATGCGTCCTTCACGGTCGTAATCGTCCATTCCTGAACTGTATTCTACATGTTTAGGACTAATTTTAGTGAAAATGGCTGTGCCGCTGTACCCTTTTTTTTCTGCCGGATTCCAGTAATGTTCATAGCCCATTTGCTCAAGCAGGAGCAGATCTGTAAGCTGATCGGGAGTGGCTTTTATTTCCTGCAAACAAACCACATCCGGGTTTGCGGCCTTTAACCATTCCAGCCAGTTCTTGCTTAAAGCAGAGCGAATTCCGTTAACATTATAGGTAATGATCTTCATAGAAATTAAAGTGTATTGTGTTTTAAATTCAGTTTCTTTTCGATTTTTCTTGCTTCTCTTTTTTTGAGTACACTAATCATCATCGAAATATCTTCTACAGGACGATCAGAAGGCCCTGTTTTAAGCACTGCGATTGCATCGATCATTTCAATCCCAATGACCACCTCGCCGTAAACTGTGTAGTTTTGATCCAGATGCGGTGTTCCACCCAGTTCTTTATACACCTTGCGTTGTGATTCGGGAATGATTCGCCCATTCATTCTTTTCATTTGCAAATCGTCAAGTGTAGGATCGGTCCATTTCTTACCCTGAACGATATAGAACTGACTGGCACTTGATTCTTTCTGAGGGTTATTATCCCGGGCTGCTGCCAGGACCCCTTTTTTATGAAAAAGGCTGTCTCTAAACTCGGCTTCCACCCGGTATTTCAAGTCACCCTCACCCAATGCCTGACCCGGTTTTGCTGTTTTTGAATCCGGATCACCGCCCTGAATCATAAATTCTTTGATCACCCGGTGAAAAAGGGTTCCATTATAATAACCTTCTCTGCTCAGTTTCAGAAAATTATCACGGTGCTTAGGAGTTTGGTTGTATAGCATGATGATGCATTCGCCTTTACTGGTTTTGATCTTTACAAAATCATGTTTGGGTTTAGCGAAAACTGAGCCGGCACAAAATATCAGTAAGAAAACAGATAGTTTTTTCATTTCTCAGGGATTAAATACTATCAAAATAGGTGATGATCAATGATCGCATAATCATTTCCTGTTCCAGAAGGGTATAGGCAGGGATAGGTTTAATAAGTTTCCAATGCGGCCAACCATCCTGATCGAGGCCTTCGAGTTCATAAAAACCCAGTTCACTGAATAAGCGGCAGTTGGCTATATGCATTAATTCTTCTTTCTGACGTTTACTGAATTTTGCCGGACCTTTGCCGAGTTCCTGAACACCGATCAGAAACAGCATGACCTTCATATCGGGAAGATCTGTATCAAAATCTTTCGCTATCTGCTCTTGTAATACTTTCCATTTGGCATTTATTTCTGCTGGGGTCATGTACAAAAGTCTGCAAAAAAATGGAATATATGACCTGAAGGAATGTTAAAAGACTAAGCTATCCCGATTCCCTGTGGTCGGTGTTATCACCGACCACATGATGTGATTCCCCAACTCTGAAATTTCACATCAAATACTATATTTGTTCATGCAAAAACCAATCGTTACTGCTTTACTGGCTTATGGAATGTCCGGAAAGCTATTTCACGGACCCTTTGTTCATGTACATCCGGGCTTTCATTTTAAAGGGGTGCTTGAGCACAACACTAAAAAAGTAAATGCTGATTATCCTGATGTTAAAAGTTATAATACCCTCGATGAGGTATTGAATGATCCTGAAATTGAGCTGGTTATTGTTAATACCCCGAGTAATACTCACGTAGATTATTCCAGAAGGGCATTGATGGCCGGAAAGGATATTTTGGTTGAAAAACCATTCGCTCCAACACAGGCTGAGGCAAAAGAAATCTTTGATTTGGGAAGAAAACTGAACCGAAAGGTGATGGTGTACCAGAACAGAAGATTTTCGAGCGATTTTGAAGTTACCCGGGATACCATAAACAGTGGAAAACTCGGTCAGATCATTGAAATGCATTTACGCTATGACCGCTACAGGGCAGAGATCGGTCCGAAGGTCTTTAAAGAAACTCCAATTCCGGCAGCAGGCATTGTTTATGATCTGGCTGCGCACTTGCTGGATCAGGCAATTTGTATACTTGGCGAGCCTCTTTCGTACCGTAAAGTTACCGGTGTATACCGTAAGAATTCATTGGTGGATGATTATGGACATATCCACTTAACTTACCCGAACCAACTTAATGTATTCATAACCACAAGTCTCCTCGTTGCCGATCCCCAGCCGGGAATTATCATTCATGGTACTCAAGGTTCATTTGTAAAGGCATTCTGCGATAAGCAGGAAGATCAATTGATTGCCGGAATGATGCCCGGTGATCCCGGATTTGGAAATGAGGATGCCGGTAAGGAAGGTCGACTGACATTGATGAGCGAGCAAGGTGAAAAAACCGTTGAACTGGTACCTTCTGCTGTTGGAAAATATATGGATCTCTTCGAAGCAGTAGTTCAAACCATTAGAAACGATGCTGAGTTTCCGGTGAAGGAATCTGAGGTAATGATACAGATCGGAATACTGGAAAGTGAACCGGATAACATTTAGTTTATCTATCGGTTGGAATTAAACAATAAAAGTAGCGAAATAAACAAATATTGCTGTTGACATACCTACCACTAAAGTTCCCAGGGTGTAGGTACGATAGCCTGTTTTCACATCAATTCCTGAAAATTGGGTGGTGATCCAGAACCCGCTGTCGTTAGCGTGAGAAACGACCATTGCCCCGGCTCCAATTGCAGCAACAATGAGTGCTTTCTCGATTTCTGAATCGAAACCCATACCAGGCAACATCGGGGCAACAATGGATGCAGTAGTAATCAGAGCCACGGTAGAAGAGCCCTGTGCGGTTTTGATTGCGGCACAAAGTAAAAAGGGAAGCCATATACCGAGGTTTGCACCTGATAAACCATTTGCCATTGTCGTGGCAATTCCACTGTTTTGAAGGATTGCCCCAAAAATTCCACCAGCGCCTGAAATAATTATGATTGTGGAAGCATCATTTATTGCTTTGCCAACCCATCCTGTGGTAGAAAGTATTTCCTTATCGAGCTTTTTAGGGATTAAAAACACAAAAAGCATCCCGATTAATAAGGCAATTACAGGAGAACCAATAAACCCGATTGTCTTAAACCACCATGTGGCCTTCTGACCCTCAGTGATAGTAAATTCTATAATAGATTTGCCTATGATCAGGATAATGGGAGTAACTATTGGCAAAAAGGACTTAATTGCTGAGGGTGCATTTTTTATTTTCTCATTGATGGTTTCCTCAGATAATTCAGGATTAGGATCGATATAGGTTCTTGCTGCATAATACTTTGAATAAAGAATAGCAACAATCAGTGAAAACATTCCGATAATCAGTCCGACGAGCATTACCAGGCCGACATCAGCACCAATAATTCCTGCAGCAGCAATCGGACCTGGTGTTGGAGGAATTAAAACATGGGATATCATTAAACCCAGAATAAGAGCTACAGCAGTTCCAACAATTGAAAGTCCTGCTTTTTTGGTGAGACTTTTGTTTAATGGGTTAAGAATAATGAAACCGCTATCAGCAAATACCGGGATGGAGACGATAAATCCGACAATACCCATGGCTTCATGCACCCGTTTTTTACCGATAATTTTGATTACGATTTCTGCCAGCTTATAAGCACCGCCCGAGTATTCTAAAAATGCACCGATAATTACGCCGAGTGCAATGACGATTCCTATTTTACCCAAAGTGTTACCGAATCCGTCATTGATAGACTTAATTATGGTATCCAAATCCATTCCAGAGACGATTCCAAAGAATAATGCGACAAATAATAAGGCTAAAAATGGATGCAAATGCCATTTTGCTGTCAGTGAAATGAGCAGTATAACACTGACTACGAGTAGTATAAATGATATCATTATTGAATTTACTATTTAAATTCAAAACCTGAATTCTTTTCTCTCCGGCTTATGTCGATTTTTCTGGAATCTTTTTAGTGTTTTTTAACCTAGATAAAGTTAATTTTAATCAGGATCTGAATAATGACCGACATACTATATTACCCCCCCCCCCCCAAAAAAATTGCAGGTAACAATAAGATCAGCAATAATTCTATTTGTAGTCTTCGCCCATAAGACTTTTTAAAACTGATTCCTGCCATTCTTTTAGCTTTGTTTCAAGAGATTTTGCAATTTCTGTATGTCTGGAAATCAGGTTGGTTTTTTCTCCTGGATCAAGCCTCACGTCAAATAGTTCTAACGAAGTTTTTCCATTTGGTAATTCATGAATTACAAGTTTATATTGATTGTCAAGAATAGCCCGAGCCCCCCAAAAATCCTGTTCCTGTATATCAGGATGATGAAAATTTTTGAAGTTTCTGGTCGCAGTACCATCCTGTATTTTAGCTAAGGGCGTTGTGCCCATTTGTAATTTTGGGTCAATATAGGGTATGGGTTTAAATCCTTTCTGAACTCTTTGTGAACCATTCCAAAACATAATTGGTTCTGGTCGACCTTCTTTTTTATTTTCAATTATGGGAAGGATATCTTTTCCATCTATTGGTCGATTTGGGAGTGGCTGGCCGATAATTGCAGCTAATGTTGGAAAGACATCAGATGAAACCATGTTGACATCGTTCTTTCTTGATCTGGTCAATCGTGATGGCCACTCAAGAACGCTTGGTACGCGAATTCCTCCCTCATAAATACTTCCTTTTTCTTTTCTGAAAGGTACCGTTGCATTGGCCTCCTTTGGAGTACCATTATCGCCAAAATACCACAGCAATGTATTTTCCCTTAATTTCAATTGTTGTAAATAATCACGTACATGTCCAATAGATCTGTCCATGGCAGTGATCTCTGCAAATCGCTCACGCAATACCTCCCGCTGCAATCTTTCTATCTGAAGGCCCGTTTCATTAGAAGTTAGTGAGACCATTTTGTTTCCAAAGGAATCGGGTAAGCGATCATACAGAGCCAAATCTTGTGGTAGTGCGCTGTATGGCTCATGAGGTGATCCATACCAGATGACAACAAAAAAGGGTTTTCTTTTTTCTTTAGCCTTTTTGATAAAATTAAGAGCTTCCCTAACAATGATCTCTGAACCTTCACCCTCGAATTTTTGAGGAATACCACCATTTTTTGATAGAACTGGATTCATTTCAAAGAAATTATCGTGTGAAAGCCATTCATCAAAGCCCATTTTTCCGGGATTGGTTGGTGATTCTGCTTTTACTGGACCCAGATGCCATTTACCAAAATGTGCAGTGGTATACCCTGCTTTTTTCATCAATTGAGCAATGCTTATTTCTTCTGGTCTGATAGAAAAACCCGGAGTAAATGTTCCGTAACGATTAGGATGTCGGCCGGTTATAATGCTGCCACGGGTAGGTGAACAAACAGGAGAGGCAGAATAAAATCTATTAATTTGTATTCCTTCAGAGGCCATTTTATCTAAAATAGGAGTTTTAAGGTAAGGATGCCCGTTATAACCTGTTTCGTCCCATCCATGGTCATCGCCCATTAACAAGATAATGTTTGGTAATTTATGTTCTATTTTTTCTGCTAAAGCATCCATCATGACAGCATAAAAAACCAAGATTGCTGCGCATAGAATTTTGTTAATTTTTATTGATGCCCGGATCATTTTTGTAGTTTTTTAGTGAATATCAGGTATTTAATTTAGGGGAAAATAATTATGAATTAATCAATTCATTAAAATAGTATTCTCACTGGTTAAAACCATGTTTAGAACACCTTTAGCAATCAATTTGTAAAATTGTTACAAACCTCATTTCTATGTATTAGGTATTGATTAAGCTTTTCTCTAATTTTGTTTTGAAAATTGTATGAAAAAAATTAGAAAAACACTTAGCTTTTACCTGTCAGTATTCCTGCTGATGGCGTTTTCGGCTGTTTTTCTACCTTTAGATGTATTTCATAATCACTCTCCGATTCCACAGTCATCTGGTACTGAAAAGCTAAATTCAAGCACTTCTCATGAGTTAAATGTTCAGAACAAAGCTGATTATTGCTGGGTTTGTGCCGTTCATATTGATAAAACCTTCACCAAGACTTCTTTCTATGAAAAGATCAGACTATCTCCAATGATGTCTGTTTTTCTGAATAATGAAGTTACTTCCTATTTTGTTGAACAACTCCTCTCTACCCTAAGAGGTCCCCCTACGGAATAACTATTTCATTCATTTTTTAATTGTTATGCAGCGTTTTTACGCCTGCAGTTCTATTCCGTTTATTTAATTCTAATTCCATAGAAATGAAATCTGTTATTTTATATATTTTATTGTTATTCACTTTTTCAAATTCTTACGCAAACTTAGCCTCAATAGAAGGACGTGTATTTGATGGGCAATCTAAAGAAACCCTTCCCGGAGCACTCGTTACAATACCAGATCTTAAGATTTCTGTTGTTACAGATGCATCGGGCCAGTTCAAGTTCAATAATATCCCTGAAAAGGGACGCTTTCTTATTGAAGTTCGATACATTGGATATAGTACACTCATTCAAACCATAGATTTTTCGCTTAAGGTCAATCTTGAGTTCGCACTCTTCCCCAGCGTGATTGAGGCGAAAGAGGTGGTTATTACCGGAACGGCTTTCAGTACCGACAACCGGAAAAACAGCACAGCAGTATCTTCGGTTACTAAGGATCAGTTGATAAATCGACCATCTGGTAATCTGATCGATGCAATCGCTAAAGTTCCAGGAGTTTCACAGGTTACTACAGGAGGGGGTATTTCGAAGCCGGTGATCCGGGGATTGAGTTATAACCGTGTTGTTACTCTTGTTGATGGAGCTAAGCAGGAAGGTCAGCAATGGGGAGATGAGCATGGTATGGAAGTAGACCAGTATAGTGCAGAGCGTGTTGAAGTATTGCGTGGTGCAGCCAGTTTGTTATACGGTTCTGATGCACTGGGCGGTGTAATTAATGTATTGGAACCATTGCCATCTCCAGAAGGACAGGTAAGGGGTGAGGTATTGACCAGTTATCAAAGTAATAACGGACTCAGCGGAAGCTCTGCAATGCTACAGGGCAATAGCAATGGATTTATCTGGCGTGCTAGGGCTTCCTTAAAAAGTGCTTATAGTTATGATGCTCCCGACGGAAGAATAGCCAATACAGGATTTAATGAAACAAATTTTAGCGGGCAGCTTGGATTCAACAAGAAATGGGGTTATGCACATTTAAACTTATCCAGTTTCCAAAACAATATTGGATTGCCAGGTTTTTCGAGGAATGCTGATGGTATGTTCGAAGACGAGAATGGTTCAGTTTTAACAGATAAGCAGTTAAAGGATCGTACCTTATTTCTTCCTTTTCAGGATATAAGACATTATAAGGTAGCAATGAACAGCCATGTTTTGCTGGGTAGCGGGAGATTGCGAACCATTCTGGCTTATCAGAATAACCAGAGAAGAGAACTGGAAGACGACAGGATAAACCCTTCCCTCTTTTTTGACTTAAAAACATACAGCTCAGATTTCAAATATTACATCAATGAATCCAATGGCTGGGAGCCAGTTATCGGCTTATCTGCTTCAGCTCAAAACAATAAGAACAGGGCAGAGGAATTACTGATTCCGGATTACACATCCGGAGAATTGGGTCTTTTTGCCTATGCCAAGAAATCATGGGAGAGCAGCACCTTTAATTTAGGTGCACGATTTGATTACCGTAAAATCACCGGTAATCAGATGGAGGAAGATGGTAATCCTAAATTCAATAATTTCACAAACAGTTTTTCCAATGTTAGCGGAGCTTTAGGTTTCACAAAAGAGTTTAACGAGTATTTTAATTTCAAAGCCAATCTTGGATCGGCATTTCGCTCGCCTAATATAGCTGAGCTGAGTTCTGATGGGGTTCATGAAGGAACTTTCAGGTATGAGGTTGGAAATAATGATCTTAGTCCGGAGAATAGTTATTACGGTGATTTCGCTTTCGAATTTAATAATAATGTGATCAGTGCCAGTTTGGGAGCTTTCAACAATCATATTGATAATTATATCTACAATCGTCAGATCGGGAATGAAACCATAGTGGTTGATACTGAAACCCTTCCTGTTTATCGGTTCGTTCAGGATAATGCAAATTTATCCGGAATTGAAGCGAGTCTGACCCTGCATCCGGCCGAATTGATCCATTTTGAAAACAGTTTCTCTTATACCCGTGGAGTGAACAGGGCCACCGACAAAGCCCTTCCATTTATTCCTGCGGCAGTATTAAGGAATGAGGTCAGACTGGAGCCTGAGTTTAAAGGAGGTTTGAAAAGCACTTACTTTTCAATAGCGTTTGATAATGTTTTCAAACAAAATCGGGTTGATAATTTTGAAACACCAACAGGTGCCTACTCATTGGTTAATCTTGCAATGGGAACAACCTTTATGCTTAATAAGCAGCCTTTAAGAATTAATGTTTCAGCAAACAATTTGTTTAATAAAGCTTATTACGATCATTTGAGCAGATTTAAACCTGGTCGTTTAGATGAAGCCGACCCTACTGCCGGTTATTATAATCAGGGACGTAATATATCTGTCGGACTTTACCTGCCTTTTGTTTTTAAATAGATAAAAAGTTCATTTTCAGAGTTTTTAGGGTTGGAATCCTGAACTTATTTTTCCATATTTATCAAAGGATATTAAAGAAAAAAACATGAACAAGTTAAAGTTTTTACTTCTGGCGGTATTTCTCTCGGGGGCTATCGGCACTCAGGGACAGACTAGCAAGACCTTGGGAACCGGAAACCAATTTAATAGTTATTCAAGTGTTTCCAACAATCAAAATTACATGTATGCAAGTGACGCGGTTTTTTCCGAAAGGTTTAATAATTCCGAGCCGGCAATAAGGAACAATATTCCTGAATTACTCCGTAAACCTGTTAATAACGAAATCAAGATAGAACGTTACAGAACCATTACGATGCGTGATGGAGTAAAATTATATGCTGATGTTTACCTGCCGGCTGCACCAGGTAAGTATCCAACCATTGTTATTCGTACCTGTTATGGGGTACAGCGTGATGGTGGCCACCAGGATAAGATCAGGTTTGCTCAGGAGGGTTATGCTGTGGTCTTTGCCGATATCAGAGGTCGTTATGAAAGTGAGGGTAACTGGGATCCTTTCCGTGATGAATCTAAAGACGGATATGACGTGATCGAGTGGGCAGCAGCTCAGCCTTTCTCTAATGGAAAGGTTGCTACGCAGGGTGGAAGTTATCTGGGTCATAACCAATGGGCAGCAATGAGTTTAACTCCACCACATCTGGTAGCAGCATTTCCAGGGGTAGCCTCAACCAATATCTATGCGAACTGGTTAACTATGGGCGGAGCTTTCCGTTTAAGTTTTAATTACGGCTGGGGTGTTGTTCGTATGCCTAACCGGATCATGTTACCTCAATACTGGCATACTGCAGCTTACGCTCCTGAAGAATTGAAATATGAAAATATTTTATGGCATTTGCCATTAAAGGATGGTGACCTGAAAAGTGCCGGTTATCCGGTTAAGCATTATCGCGACTGGATAAATCATGAGAGTTATGATGATTACTGGAAATCGATTAGTGATGAAGAGAATTTTTCTAAAATGAATGTTCCGGCTCATACTTATGGGGGTTGGTTTGATATCTTTTTAATGGGTACCATTAACGGGTATATTGGAATGAGGAATAAAGCTGCTACTCCAGCCGCACGTGCCGCTGCACGGATGATTATTGGTCCATGGGGACATGGTCCTTCACAATCATTCGGGACTGTTGATTTTGGTGCTACTGCCAACATGAAGATGTTCAACAGGGAATTGCAGTTCTATGATTACCATTTGAAAGGAATCAAAAACGGTTTAGATCTTGAAGATCCTGTGCAATTGTTTTACATGGGTATCAATAAATGGCGCAGTGAGAAGGATTACCCGATTCCGGGAACTCAATACAAAAATCTGTATCTGAGTAGTAACGGAAATGCAAATTCTGTTCGGGGAGATGGAGTATTAAGTTTTGAGGCTCCTAAAAAGGCAGCAAGTGATAAATATACTTATGATCCAAAAACTCCAATTATGACCTTAGGTGGAAATAATTGTTGTGGTACCCCAACCCAGGCCGGACCATATGATCAGCGCCCGCTTGAGCGCAGGGAAGATGTGCTGGTCTATACTTCAGAATTTCTGAAAAGTCCGGTAACAATTGCAGGTCCGATGAAAATGAAGTTATTCGCCGCAACTGATGGACCGGATACAGACTGGATGATTAAACTGGTTGATGTTTATCCTGATGGCAGGGCAATGCCTATCTCAGAAGGTATTTTAAGAGCCAGATTCCGTGAAGGATTAGATAAGATCAAGTTACTTACACCTAACCAGGTGTATGAGTACGAAATTGAAATGACAGGTACTGCGAATGTATTTTTGCCGGGCCATCGTATTCGTGTAGATATTACTTCAAGTAATTTCCCCCAGTTTGACCGTAACCCAAACACAGGTGATCCTTTTGGCAGCAGCGACCGTATTCGTGTAGCTCAGCAAACCATTCATCATGGAGGTGCACGTTTAAGCAGTATTGTGCTTCCAACTGTTCGCCCGCTTGATAATTAGATTTTTCTTTGATACTAAATCAAAAAAGAGGCTGTCTCAAAAGTAGGCAGCCTCTTTTTTATTTCAGGCGATTTTCGTATTTTAAAGGTATGGGAAGCACACCTGTTTTTAAGCCATACGA
>NCHA01000046.1 GCA_002257025.1 Sphingobacteriales bacterium 16-39-50
TCCTATCGTGTGGACACATCTCTGTGTGTATCCCATCCTTCTTTTGCGGCTTTAAAGTATTTGAGCCCAATCCATAAGGTTGTAATTCCTGGAGTACGTTTGCTTTCATACCCTTTCCAGCCACCCAGTCTTGCCAGTACCCATGCATATCTCTTGAGGTCTTTTGTGCTGTATGGATTTTTCTGTTTTTCAGTCCTGCCCTCAAGACCTATTATTTGGTGTTCCATGAATTCCTGTTCCTCTTCGTTGAAGCAGGTGTCAGCGCTTATCGAAAGTTCTGGCTCTGCGTAGGCAAGCCGCATCAGGAATAGCTTTATAACCACTTCCATAATCATCAGACTCTGCTTTCTTATCGAGGAGGCATATTCCAGTTCGCTGGCCTCGATATTATAACCCTCCTTTTTGAGTATCTTGAACACTTCCTCTACCGTCCACCGCCAACTGTACCATTCTATACACATCCTGGCTATTGACAGCTCAGTTACTGCTATAGTGGTCAGCAATCTCCAGCATATGGCATGGCTACCACTATAGCCCACCTCTTTTGCCTCTATCAGATGCAGCTTTTTTGTGGAACTAACATCCTTGCTGGTTCTTGCGGTCTTGCAGATCTCTATCTCCCGGTATCTTATTTCTATATTGGCAATCCTTTTAGATCTTTTACCTCTGGCTTCCACTACTATCTGGTAAGTACCCATAGCTGCCTGATCGGAAAGACAGTCGAACAGTTTGGTTTTGTCTGTGAGCGTTCTGTTGGTTCTGGCCCTGATCAGCAGATCTGTCTTTAAGTCGGGAACAACCGCAAACTGTTCATAGATATCACCTTCCCGATCTTGTATGATCACCATACCCGCCACGCTATCCGATAATGCTGATTTGGTGTTGTTGGATACCTCGATCCATTTATAGGACTCCTTTTCAGTAATTGGGAGCTTGTTGATTTCCCGTTCATTTTTTGTTCGTAACTCCATCGGCCTGTTCCAGACCTTGATATCGGCATAGCCGTAGGGGATACCCTGATGCGCATCAAGAACAAGGCTTGGGTGCAACATGAAACCCAGCCCCTGATCACCCTTAACATTGGTAGTACCAATAAAAGAATCTTTTTTAATCCTGTTACGATGCTTGCTCAGGTTGATCTCAGTGGTATCCTGTATACAGACCACAAACTTTCCTTGGCAGGCCGCTCTGCAGTTGGAGGAAAGGTTAGAAATAATCGCCTCTTCGCTTACCTTCTCATTTGAAAGAAAACGGTAGAAGCCCTTGGCTTCCGCTTCGTTCCTGCTAAGTTGCCTAATGGAATGGATGCTGTTCCTGAACAACAGGTCCAGGTTCTTGTTGCCCCTGTTTACAAGTCTGGTATCCGGAAGTGATGTAAAACCCCTTTTTTGCATCCATAAAGATGCAAATTATTAAAAAAATGTGTACACACGATAGATTTCCAATTCCCTATTCCCTATTCCCAATCTGCTCAATTAAAAATGGAGGATTTGCCCCTTTTTGGGATGCAACCCAGGCACCTAAAAGGCAGGCAAATTCAAGGGCTTCCTTCAATGGCTTATTTCTGCTGTAAGTATGGATAAAACCGGCAAGAAAAGCATCACCGGCCCCGACTGTATCTTTAGTATCCACCGTAAATCCTCTCTGATAAATTTCTTCATCTGCTGTCTTCAGAAATGCACCTTCAGATCCACGGGTTATACAAAGCATTTTGAGTGAATATTTTTTGAAAACAAGGTCTGCTGCCAATTCTAAATCCTCAGAATCCATTCCATTCCATGCTGAAATTTGAAAAAGCTCCTCATGATTCATTTTAACCAAATCTGCCTTTTTCAGCAATTGTTCAATAATCGACTGATCAACGAATGGAGGTCGGAAATTAACATCAAAGACCTTTATTGCTCCGCTATCTAATAAAGAAATCAGTGTTTCGAAAGAGGTCTTATTACGGCAGGAAAGACTTCCATAAACCAGAATATCAAATTGAGGAATTGTCTCCGGTTTATGAATATAGTCCCATGCCGAAGGGAAAACAATTTCATAAAGGCCGTCTTTCGTTTCTGAAAGATGCACATTCACTTGTCCTGTTGGATAATTGCTCTGCTGGACATATTTAGCTGACAGACCATTTTCATCAAGGTATTCAAGCAGCTTTTCTCCCAATTCATCCTTTCCGCAACTGCTCAAGATAAAAACATCAGATCCCAGTTTCTTTAATCCAATGGCCACATTCATTGGAGCTCCACCAGGTACTGCTCCATCAGGGAAAATATCCCATAACATTTCGCCATAACAAAGGACTTTATTCTTCATTCCAGGATTCGGTGCACTTATTAATCTAACAAATAAAAATATTTATACTGAATATAGCAGATAATCTTTAAAATCTACAGTGTATATTTTGTTGAGAGCCTGCCTGCCGGAACGACATCAAAACTAATTGATGAATCGTATGTTAAAATTTCATACCGCTCATAGCCGCGGAGGCCTATTTACTTTTTCCTTGATGAAAAAGTAACCAAAAAATCAAGACAAAACGAAGCTCCCACTACTAAAGGCCATACAGCTGGCCCGCCGTTTTGTCCTCCCCACGCTCGGAAAATCCTGCTTCATTTTAAATTAATTTCTCATTATCGAGATCTAAAGATTACTAAGATTAACGTTAGAGGTTTAGGAATGTTCATCCATCAACGGCTGCGTACAGGGCTATGAAAGTCAGTGCTATGGCAACTGATCAATTTACCGCCCTGTCCAATGCCGCAAAAAAAAGTATATGAATGTTATTGCAAGGCGATACGCCCAGAATCCTGCTAATTACCTCCAATATTTTTATTGTGCGCCACGCTAGCAGCCCCCATTAATAAGCTTTCTTCCTCCGCCCAGGGCGGATGGTGCGGCAAAATTGTCCAGGCCTAAGCAGATCCCTTCAAAGCATCAGGCGCAGCGGCGGCATTTATTCGTTTTTGTTTATTGTTTTTAAGGCACTCATGGTCTCGTCGTTCCTCCTCGGCATGTTTCTTTTCTGCTGCAGGAAAAGAAAAGAGAAAAATTATGAGTTAAGAGTAAGATCATTATTCCTGTAACTTCAATTTTTTCTGGACAATAGTGTATGTAATATCAGTAAATCAAAGTCACCACCCCCGAAACCACCTGCTTCCCCGATCGTACTGAAATCTTATAATAATACGTCCCCTGCGGGAGCTTAGCACCCTGATGATGCCCATCCCATGGTGTGGTGTATCCGCTGCTCCCGAAGACCATTCGCCCATAACGGTTAAAAACCTGCACCATTGCCGTTTTATCAGTTTCCAGACCCCTGAGTATCCACTGATCGTTTATCCCATCCCCATTGGGTGTAAAGGAATTTGAACTCACACTGAAAATATCCGGATAGATTGTAAATTCCCTGAAAACACTGACAGGATTATAATTCGAATCTCCCATCTGTATAGCTTCAATCCTGACTGTTCCCGGCTTATTAATCTTTACCTGATTTCCATTTACAATCTCTGCAATCAAATTATCACTGCTGATAAATCTGATTGTTAAGCCCGAATTCACTCTTGCATTCACCTGAAACTCATTATCCGCCTCTGTCTTATTCGGAATCGGATCAAATATTAGAATTTGATCAGCCTTGTTAACCAGCATTACCCCCGGCTGATAGCTGATTACATAATTTACTGCTGTGGCACCACTCGCCACTATAGGATAAGTTCCGGGAGATGAGCTTAGAGTAGCCGTGGTAAACACCACGGCCTTATTCTGCAAAACTGCATCCGACTCCTCGTTAGCAAAACCAATGTAATCCAGAGTCAGATCAGGATTTGCAGCACCATAGACCCGAACCTGATCTTTTGCTTTGATGATCAATGCTTTGGGCTTCACCGTTAATAATCGTGAGGCAAAGACAGTACTATTTGAAGCTTTGGCAGCAGTTATCAGACTGGTTCCCACACCGGTAATTTTAATCTGGCCGGATGCACTGATCGTCGCAACTTTTGGATCAGCACTTGTAAAGACAATCACAGCTTCCGCAGTAAAAACCGTGGGAGTAAAATCATCATCACCATAAATCTTTTCGGGCAGAGCCGGGAAATTAAGCGTCTGCTGTGAAGATGAAGAAACTACCAGTAAGCTAAAATTTGCCGTATTGGTACAACCCATTGCATTGCTCAGGGTATAGGTAATAATTGCAGAACCCTCAGCGATACCAGTTACTTGTCCATTTGTTGCATTCACTGTTGCGATTGCAGGAGCGTTACTGCTCCACACACCTGATGAGGTGGCTGTTGAAGTTGAAAGTGTTGTATTTGATCCAATTAAAACAGTACCTGAGCCTGTGATGGGCGATATTTTTGGTGGTTCGGGAATTACCAGTGTAAATATGGTCCCGGTACTGCTTTCTCCTGTACTACTATTGCGCACTTTTAAGGCACCATTGTAAACACCGTCAGCAAGAGCAGCAGGCATGATTATCTCAAATGAGCCCGGGGGTAAAACCTGATCAGTCACATTTGTCAAGCCTCCTGCCAGGCCTTTCTGATCCCAGATTATGCTGTACAAATTGGGATCGCCTTCAGTTTTATCATAAAAAAATATAGTCTTAACTACTCCTTTGCAAAATTCCGAGCTATAATTTTTAAGTGAAATTGAGATTTTTGGTCCGGGGGCAAAAATCCATGAAGCACCCATACGATCATTATCCTGATTCCCTCCGATTATTGCAGTGGAACCATCGGCACTTAATGCGAGCGACTGGCCCTGATTTGCGACACCAACATTACCTATGCCTGTCAATTTCGGGCCTCTTTGTGTCCAGGAATTATCCGCCCATGTGAATACCCATGCAGCACCATTGGTCCAGTTATCTGCTTTTGCACCAATCAACACCGTATTGCCATCAGCACTCATCGCTACAGACCAGCCCTGAGCAGCATTTTCTGAACTTACAGTCCCGGCAAGTTTATCACCCTTCAGCACCCATTCAGAGCTATTTTTTATAAATACCCAGGCAGCCCCTCTGGCATTGTCGGCTACAGAAGCACCAATAATGGCATTAGTCCCATCCGCATTCAGCGCAACAGATATTCCCTGCCATTTCGTACCCGGGTAAGAGCTAACATCCAGTTTTTTAGCCTGCCTGTCCCATTCCGTACCACTTTTGAAATAGAGAAAAGCAGCACCTTGCTGATTATTGTCCAGCGGTGCGCCAACAATTGCCGTATTTCCATCTGCACTCAGTCCCACAGAAATTCCCTGGCCACCCGAAGGACTGCTTTCATCAACTAATTTCTCACCTTTCTGGGTCCACAAATTATCCTTTCTGTTAAAGATCCAGGCAGCACCACGAGGGTAAGTATCATAGGGTGCCCCCAGAATAACGGTATTCCCATCGGCACTAATCCCGACAGAATAGCCCATGTTGACTGGCAAAATAAAATCATCATATCCGGTTCCTACCAGCTTTTCACCCTGTTGCGTCCAGACATTATTTTTTCGGGTAAAAATCCAGGCAGCACCAATACCACCATTATCAAAATATCCACCAATAACAACCGTATTACCATCGGCGCTGATTGCAACAGCCCTTCCCTGCTGTGCCAGACCAACATTTCCGGTTCCAACCAGTTTAGCCTCCTGCTTCCATTCATTCCCATCCCTGACATAAATCCAAGCTGCACCATGCTGATTATTATCATTTGGTGCCCCTGCAATTGCCGTATTTCCGTCGGCACTGATTGCGACCGAACGCCCCGATTCAGCTACACCGGCATTTCCGGTTCCAACCAGTTTATCACCCTGCTGTGCACTAGGGAATTGACTTGAAGCAATAGTAAAACTTTCCGAACTGGTTGCAGTACCCAATACTGTACTTAGAGTTACAGTTCCATTTGTAGTTCCGGGCATTACGTAGGCTGTGAG
Organism: Sphingobacteriales bacterium 16-39-50; assembly: GCA_002257025.1. Classification (GTDB taxonomy): domain Bacteria; phylum Bacteroidota; class Bacteroidia; order Sphingobacteriales; family Sphingobacteriaceae; genus Daejeonella. The sequence goes on from NCHA01000046.1 coordinate 5,926, forward strand.
TGAGTTCGCCGATATAGAAATGATTAGTGCTGATTTTTCTCCGATGCTGACGGAGTTTACTTTGTCTAAAGCTGAACCCTGTATAGTGAGCAAGGTTCCCGGCGGACCGGATTTTGGAGAAAAAGAGCTGATGAGTGGTGTCTGTGCTTTTGCATCAGTAAAATACAATAAGGCCAGCATTAAGACCAGATTTGTGATTTTATACCTCATTTTTAATTATAAGCGTTTCGGTATATACGTGTCGGGGATACCTGAGGGTTTGCACAGCGCTCAGCTTTATTTTAAATATGTAGATTTTTAAGCAGATAAACAAGGTGATCAGACCGGCCCCAAATAATCCCACGCCCAATTTGTAAGCCAATAATCTGTTTTGTACCTTTAAATTTAATCAAAATCAAAAAACTATGAGACTAATATTATTTTTGGGAGTACTCTTCCTGGCGGCCTGCGGAGGTTCAAGTGATAAAAAAACTACAGAGCAGGCAGATTCTGCAAAAACCCCTGAACTGGTCCTTAAATGGGAAAGCGACAGCACCCTAAAGGTTCCTGAATCAGTATTATTTGATAAAGCCGCACAGGTTTTATATGTGAGTAATATAGATGGCACAGAACCATGGAAAGCTGATGGTAAAGGTTCAATTGGCAAAGTCGGTCTGGATGGCAAGGTAATCGCGGCCGAATGGGTGAGCGGTTTACAAGGACCAAAAGGTATGGGTATGTTCAATGGTAAATTATACGTTGCCGATTTGGGGAATATCGTTGTGATTGATATTGCTACTGGTAAAATCGAAAAATCAATTCCGATTGAAGGTGCTACAGGTTTGAATGATATCAGTATCGATCCGAACGGAGTGGTTTATGTCACCGAAATGCTAAGCAAAAAATTATATAAAGTTGAGAATGAGAAGGTGGAACTGGTTTTAGAAAATCTTAAAAGACCCAACGGAGTACTTGCCCATGAGAATGAAATTTATCTGTTAGATGATGGCGGTTTCTACAAAATGAATGCAGACAAGACATTAACCCTGATCGTGGATGGAATGGAAGGCGGAACAGATGGCATTGAAAATGTTCAGGGGAACGAATTTATTGTTTCCTGCTGGGAAGGAGCCCTTTGGTATATAAAAGCGGATGGCAGTAAGCATTTGCTTATGGACACGCGTGCAGAGAAAAGAAGCACTGCAGATATTGGCTTTGACCCGGCTACTAAAACCGTTTACGTACCAACGTTCTTCAGGAATACGGTTGTTGCTTACGAGATAAAGTAGTAAGTTATAAGTTGTAGGTTATAAGTTTTAAGGGTGGTTGAGAAGAAATGAATTTTTAAGCTGAAAGGCGAAAGCGGAAAGCGGAAAGCGAAATTCGCACCTGTCATTGCGCGCCTGACCGGACGGGCAGGGAGGCACAACGAAGCAATCTTAATACCATAATAGTAGGATTGCTTCGCTACACCTGCCTACCGCAGGCAGGCTACCCATGACATATATATTAACCTGTAGTAACTACCATATTTAGTTCCATTGCCAATCGGTTTAGCTGCTTTTGTTTTTGAGCTATTAACTGTTTTTC
>NCHA01000047.1 GCA_002257025.1 Sphingobacteriales bacterium 16-39-50
TTACTAAAAGCTTGCTGGTCAAACCCGGGTACGACTGGAAACTTCATCAACACAAATATAATAGAAAAGCCCCGGATTAAATCCGGGGCTTTTCGTGTGTTAAAATAAGATCTCTTAATTATTGATCACTGTCTGGTAAAATTGATGGCCATTTAGGATATCTGGATTTAGGCTTTTCAAATTAACATTTTAGCTAATTTCAAAATTAGATATCCCAATAACTTTGCCTCCCTCCATTGCCGGGGGGCGAATTCCTTTTGAAGGCCAAAAGGAACAAAAGCCTTCTTCAATCCCTAGGTGCCTTGGCCACAATCCCTCGCTCATCAAAAAAAGGCGATCGCTGCTTTTGGGGGATATCTGATTATGAAAGTATTCCGGGTATGATCCCAAAATCTGATGCTCGGAAGTGCTATTTGAAAGAATCTGCTGCTTTTTTTTGATTTTGCTGGCACTTGGGATTGAATCGTACTTCGGTTCAACCAATTTGATATGAACGCTATTTAGTATAGTGCGTTGGCTTATAACCGTTCATAAATTACAGGTATTGCCGATTGCAGGGATCGGCATTCAGGGATTTGGCAGGAAAGGCGCACTTTTTCCCTGCATTGACAATCATAGATCACTGCCCTTAGGCAATCCGGAGAAGTGTTGCAGATTCATTCATCACTTAGACTGCCAAAAACACGGCTTGGATTGCACCGATAGGGAAAAAGTGTGGATTTACAACAAATACCGGGAAGCCGCGGCTCTTTTGCTTACTTTTCCAGCTGAAGGGAAAAGTAAGTGCCCTTCCGCCGCAAAGGCGGTCCATTTTCATAATTAATCGTGAATTTTATTTTTACCATACTCTAGTAGTTATTGATTCACAAACTTCTTAGCATTAATCTTACGCTCATTCTCAGTCAGATAGATCTTACGCAAACGCATACTTTTCGGAGTTATTTCAATGTACTCATCGGCCTGGATATATTCCATAGCTTCTTCCAGTGAAAACTTAACTGCAGTAGCGATACGTGCATTATCATCCGTACCTGATGCGCGCATATTGGTCAGAGCCTTACCCTTAACCACGTTTACAACAAGATCATTATCACGGATATGCTCACCCATAATCTGCCCTTCATAAACTTCAACACCCGGCTCAATGAAGAAACGGCCACGATCCTGCAATTTATCAATTGAATATGCAGTAGTTGAACCTTTTTCCATAGATACCAAAACGCCATTCAGACGGCCAGGGATATTACCTTTCCATGGCTCATAAGCCTTAAAGCGGTGGGCCATGATTGCCTCTCCTGCAGTAGCTGTTAAAACGTTATTACGAAGTCCGATGATACCACGTGCAGGAATTTCAAACTCTAGATGTTGAAGGTCTCCCTTAGGCTCCATAATCAGTAATTCACCTTTACGTTGCGTAACTAATTCAATCACCTTTCCGGAAACCTCTGCAGGCACATCCACGATAAGCGTTTCAATCGGCTCACACTTCATTCCGTCAATTTCCTTGATGATAACCTGGGGTTGTCCAACCTGCAGTTCATATCCTTCACGACGCATTGTTTCAATCAATACAGACAAGTGAAGAATTCCACGGCCATAAACCAGGTAAGAATCAGGCCTGCGAGGTTACAAATTTTCCTTCCTTACCAAACATTGGTGAATTGTTGATTGTAAACAACATATTCATGGTTGGTTCGTCGATCTTTATTACTTCAAGTTGTTCCGGATTCTCGAAATCGGCAATAGTATCACCAATATCAAAACCTTCGATTCCTACTACTGCACAAATATCCCCTGATGAAACTTCCTGTACCCTGATTTTTCCTAGTCCTTCGAAGGTATAAAGTTCTTTAATTCTGGATTTTTGGATTTTCCCGTCACGCTTCACTAGTGAAACAGGCTGATTTTCCTTAATCACTCCTCTTGCCACACGCCCAATTGCGATACGGCCTACAAATGATGAATAATCTAATGAAGTGATCTGCATCTGAAGGGTTCCATCAAAACTTGGTGCAGGTGGAATGTGCTCTAAAATAGTATCCAGTAATGGGGTAATGTCTTCAGTCTGTACTTTCCAGTCTGTATTCATCCATCCCTGCTTTGAAGAACCGTATAAAACAGGAAAATCAAGCTGATCTTCTGTGGCTTCAAGATTGAAGAACAATTCAAAGATCGACTCATAAACTTCCTCCGGACGACAGTTTTCTTTGTCTACCTTATTTACAATAACAACCGGCTTTAATCCCAAAGAAAGAGCCTTCTGTGTTACGAAACGGGTTTGAGGCATTGCGCCTTCAAAGGCATCGACCAGGAGGATAACCCCGTCAGCCATTTTCAATACCCGTTCAACCTCACCACCAAAGTCGGCGTGTCCCGGAGTATCAATAATATTAATTTTGACACCTTTATAGTTTACAGAAACATTCTTGGAGACAATGGTAATACCACGTTCACGTTCAAGATCATTGCTATCCAGTATCAGATCCCCGGTGTCCTGATTATCACGGAACAAATTAGTTTGGTGTAAAATTTTATCAACCAATGTAGTTTTACCGTGGTCAACGTGAGCGATGATCGCTATATTCCTTATTTTTTGCATTAAAAAATTGCTCTTAAATTTTTTGCAAAGGTAGGATTTAATAAGCAGATTTTTGCAATATGTACCAATTCAGGAAGATAAGAGCTTCGTAATTAAGCTGATTTGCATAAAGATAGAACTTTCCCTGTGGCGATTGGCGGGGTACTAGAGCAGATTTCACCATCAATCTCCAAATAAATTGAGGAATAAATTTATTTTGCAAGACGGTATAATTTACTCTCACCTGACCAGGCATTGTCAGATATTCCGTAACTTTGAATTATGGATTATCAACTGATTTTGGTTATTCTGCTCTTCATCCTGGCCATTATTTATATGGGCCGTATGGTCTATAAAAGCATGAACAGTAAAAAGGGATGCGCAAGCAATTGTGGCAAATGTGCTGCTGACTTCAGTGAGGTTAAGATTCCTGATTCAGGTAAACACTAGGTAACTCCTTAATTTTTCTCAATCAAGCAAACTGCATAAGCTACCAGGCCTTCCTTCCTCCCAATGAAACCCATCGTTTCATTCGTAGTTGCTTTGATGGATATATCTTCTTCACTAATCCCGGCAGCCTCAGATATTTTGAATTTCATCTCGGGAATATGCGGATTAATTTTAGGAGCTTCCAGACATAACATGGCGTCGATATTTCCTACATTCCAGCCTTTCTGCTTAAGTAACTTTACACATTCCTTTAAAAGGATAAGACTGCTGATACCTTTCCAGCGTTCATCCGTATTGGAAAAATGATAACCAATATCACGAAGATTGGCTGCACCCAGCAGTGCATCACAAATAGCGTGAACCAGGACATCCGCATCAGAATGCCCGGAAGCACCTGAATGATGTTCTAATTTAACTCCCCCTAAAATAAATGGATGATTTTCAACTAATTGGTGTACATCAAACCCAAATCCTACTCTGATCTTCATTAAACTATTTTTCGAAATTAAATACCAGTGAAAAGCGCAGTGTCTGTGCTAATGGACTGGTTTGTTGATTTGCCAGCAAATAAGCGAAATCAAGATTAAATACATTGTATTTTAAGCCCGCACCAAGTGTAAGGTATCTTCTGTCGCCCTTTGTCGGGGCTTCATAGAAATACCCGGAGCGAAGGGCAAATTGCTTATTGTACCAGTATTCTGTACCAAGAGAAAAGCTGATCTCACTTAATTCTTCAGAAAAGCCCCCTGGTGCATCACTGAAAGAACCGAAAATTGCCGCAGGTACTGAACGGTCGGGGTCTTTCCCGTCAATGATATTTCCATTTATATCACGGATGGGATTTGTTGGAACAAGTAATTTGTTCATGTCAAGAGCAACGGTGAATGTATTCAATTCATCAAGAAGAAAAGTAGAAGCTGCACCAAGCTTCATATTTGCAGGGAGAAAGGATTTCGAGCCTCCTTCGGAGTAACTCATCTTCGATCCGATATTTGACAGGTTTAAACCCAAGGCAAGTTCTGCATCCTTGCCCAGCATAACTGTACCCGTTTTATAATATGCAGAAGCATCTGCAGCAAGAGCTGTGGCAGGCTGTATATCCTGTCCATTGAATTGCCCATTACTTAAACTTGAACGGATGTATCTTAATGCAGTGCCCAGGGCAAATCCCTCTCCAAATTTTCTTGAAAAAGAACCCTCAACAGAGAATTCATTCGGGCTGTATACTCCAATATCATTCTGACTATTATCTGTTAGTTGGATAGAACCATAGGAAAAATACCTTAATGCTCCACCTATTGTATTTCTATCATCTAAACGATGATAGATCGTGAGGTAACCCAAATCAACATCCGGAACCAGATTTCGAAGCCATGGTGTATATGAGGCTGAAAGGCCGGTGGGTTTATCAAGAAATGCCAGCTTAGCCGGGTTCCAGTGCATGGAATTTGCATCGGGTGAAATTGCCACCCCTGCATCACCCATCGCACCTGATCGTGCATCGGGTGTGATCAGTAAAAACGGAGCTGCTGTCTGAATGGTATTGCTTCGCTTTCCATCTGTCTGGGTTGGCTGAGACATAGCCAAAGCAGGGACACAGACAATTAAAACGACGAAATAATTACAAAACGAGAGTTTGTTAACCATTAATTTTGAAAAAAATCAACCAAATCTACACTTTACAGTGTTTTAAATATAGGTATTTAAAAGAATTATTTCCCAAGTAACCCCATATATTAAATGAAAATATAAAGCGAAAAATCAAATGATTAATAACAAGTAAAAGACCTGTTAACTTTAAAAAATTATATTATAATTAATTGATTTTCAATTATTTAAATTAGCATGATTAAATAGACCACTTAAGATTCTAAAATTTCTATTGAAATAATATTTGATATACAACGTTTGAAAAATGATTTAACGTATATTGATTTGTAACCTTATTCAAACTTTTTTCGTTTGACCATTAGTTAGATATTGACATAATATAAGACAAAAAAAATCCATTGGGGATATAAGCCCAATTTTGTACTTTTAAAAAATTAATGCTCCAATTACATCGAATAGTAATGAAACGAATTTCAATTTATTCTTTAGCAGCCATAATGCTTCTTGGAATCTTATCATCCTGCAGTAAAAATAAGACCGGCCAGTCTTCTAAAACAGGCATGGCTTATAATAATAAGTATAATGGTGGTTTTGAGGTTAACAGCAAAGTAAAGGCTGGTCCGGGTCCGGGATTGATTGCAATTGAAGGCGGAACTTTTGTAATGGGCGGGAGTTTGAATCAGGATTTAGGATATGAATTTGACAATGTAAGACGAAGGGTAACCGTTGCATCATTTTACATGGATGAAACTGAGGTATCGAACGTAGACTGGCTCGAGTATCTTTACTGGATCAGACGTAATTATGCCAATGATGCAGAATATTATTATAATGCGCTTCCGGATACACTTGTTTGGAGACAACCACTTTCCTACAATGAACCTTATGTAAATAATTACCTGCGTCACCCGGCCTTTCAGGATTACCCGGTGGTTGGTGTTACCTGGGAACAGGCAAATGCCTATTGCGAGTGGCGTACTGACCGTGTAAACGAAGAGATCTTAAGAAGTAAGGGTTATTTAATGGACTATAAAACTCTGACAGCCGGTGCAGGCAAAGCCGGTACTGCCGCCACTGTTTCAACATCCGCTGATCCATTTAATACAGATATTTACCTGAACGGGCAGTATCGTGGTGAAGGAATTGATGGGAAAAAGATGAAAAAGGATTTAAACCCAAGTGCAGTAACTACCGGTACAACTCCCAATGCAAAAGGGGTTGTCAGACCAGTACGTCTGGAAGACGGGGTATTAAAACAACCTTATCGTTTACCAACTGAGGCAGAATGGGAATACGCAGCTTTGGCCCTGGCAGGTAACACTGAATACGAAAACATCGCAGACGGCAGAATTTATCCATGGAATGGCCTTGGTGTAAGATCACCAAAAAAACGTACCCAAGGTATGATTCTGGCTAACTTTAAGCGTGGAGAAGGTGATAATATGGGTACAGGTGGCTACCTGAATGATAAGGCAGACATTACCGCTCCTGTTAGAAGTTATGTACCTAATGATTTCGGTTTATATAACATGGCAGGAAATGTGAATGAGTGGACAGCCGATGTTTACAGGAAATTAAGTTTCGAAGATTTCAATGATTTCAACCCATTCAGAGGAAATGAGTTTGTTAATAAACGCTTGTCCGATAGAGATAAGGGCATTTATGCTAAAGATAAATATGGACGTCCTATAAAAGATCCTGCAAAAACAGGTAAAAAACAAAAATGGTCTGAATTACAAAATAATGCCGCAGCTGTAGATTCATCCGCTATTGCAGGAAAACCCTACAATCCTGATTTCCGTGGTCATCTGGATACTGTGGTAACCGATCTTTACGGAATTACTACACTGGTAAATGATCGTTCAAGGGTTTATAAAGGTGGATCATGGAATGACCGAGCTTACTGGCTCAATCCTGCTACCAGACGATTTATGCAACAGGATGAAGCCAGTGCAGAAATGGGCTTCCGCTCAGCTATGACCCTGGTTGGTGCACCAGAAATTATGACTAAGGGTAAACCACAGTTTAGCCAGCCTAAATCAAAGGCTTTGAGTAAATCAAGATAGCGAAGCTGAAAGTAGAAAGATAAAAGCCCCGAATGGTTAACATTTGGGGCTTTCTATTTATAATAAAGATGTTTGATTAATTATTTGATTTGATTATCACTGATCAATTTGTTGCAGCGGATTTCAGAAATCAAATGAAAGACTCATCCAAAGGCTTCTTCCAACAGAATTTATTCCACTGCCATGTGTCCGATAATCAGCATTGAAAAGGTTTTGAGCAATCAAACGTAAATGTACATTCTTCAAAGAATATCCTGAATAGATATTTAACACCTTCCAACCTGGTGTACCACCAGCAGGAATCCTGTTATCATCTTTATCACCCTGAGCCAGACGGTCTTGTTTGTCGGCCCAGCCCATCTCAGCTTTCATATAAAATTTATTCATTTTATATTTCATTGAAATATTTCCATTAAAGGGAGGAACTCGTCTAAGCGGCTCTGCTTTAGAGATGTTTCGTCCATGATTAAATGAGGCAAATAAAGTATTTTCCTTCATGTAAACCTTATATCCATCGATTATCTGACCTGTTTGAACCCTGTTAATAAGATCACTTAGTTTATTTCGATATAAAGCAGCACCAAAACTAAGATGCTCAGAAAAATATTTATAACCGATTTCTGAATTATAACTCTTTTCTGGTTTTAGGGTATAGGCCGGAATCTCATATCTGAAATCCACAATACCCAAGGTTCCCATATCGTCTATATTTGGAGCACGGTAACCGGTGTTAAATGAGGTATAAATATGATTCTTACCAATCGAATAGTTAAGTCCCGAATTCCATACAAATGCACCCGGATTGATTTCCATCCGACCCAGATCCTTATCTGCAATCCTTGCCTGCAACCAATTATATCTCAATCCACCTTCAAGATTAAAATTACCAAGAGCAAGATGATGGAGTGAATAAACTGAAGTATTTGAATAGAGCGAATTATCCGGATATAAACCTCTCTGCGTGCTAACTGCTCCGCTCTGAAGATTTGTTGTATTCCTGATACTGTTGACCTTGTCTCTGTAATATTCCAGACCACTGTTCACCGTCCACTTTTTACTCAGGTCAGAAAATAACTCAATTCCCAGATTAGAGGTTTTGATCTTATCCCTTTCCAAGCCAAGTGACTGACTGGCATTCTTTTGACTGTTTCGCTCTTCCACGGTTGCGTTTAAGGAACCTGTTATATCTATCCTTCTGAAAATTGAAGACTCCTGGTCAATACTGTACTTTAGATAGCTTAAATTCCTGCCCTGCAAACCCATTTTATTAACATTGAAATTCTCGAGCTGCACCTTATGATAAACATCGACATCCTTTTGCTGCACAAACTGATTGGCTAGAATAAGTTCGGAATTGTTAGAAACCTTAAGCTTAAATTTCAAGCTGGCATCTGATTGGGAATACCCTGAAGGGGATTGTCTTCCAGTCGTGTCTCCGCCAATCAGATCTCCAAAATTCTTTATCCCCAAAATTCCTGAAAGAACCATCTTACTTGTAGAATATGACAATTCAGTACTGCCTGATTGCTCCATTTTACTGCTGCCAAATCTTCCTGAAACGCTTCCCTTGAAGGAATTTTCAGGTGTATATCCCGGGTCTTTTGTGAAAATCTGTATGACTCCGCCTATGGCATCAGATCCATATTGAACCGAACCACTTCCTCTCAAAACTTCAATTTTATTGACCGAAAAAGGATCAATTGTATTCAAATACTGATTTGGGCCATATCTGAAAGTGGAATTGTTTAATCTGATTCCATCAATTAGGATCAATGTTTGGTTACCCGTTAGACCTCTTATAAAAGGAGAACCACCGCCATGGTTCGTCTTCTGAACAAAGACTCCGGGGATAATGTTTAATGATTCAGGAACGGTACGTGGAATATTTTCAGATTGAGCAGGCAGATTTAATACACTGGAGGCAAAAGGCAGATGAACTGAAGAAGTATTCCGGCGTGATGCAGATAAAATCTGTACTTCAGGAAGAGATCCAGATTGAGAAATAAGGAATATATCCAGATTGACACCTTCATTATCCAGAATCAGAGTAGTTTGATAGGTATTATAACCAACATAACTTGCTTTAATGGTGTATTTGCCTGGCTGGATGTTCTGAAAATTAAATATACCCTTCTCATCCGTTGCTCCACCCATTGAGACTGGACCTTCAAGCCTGATACTCACTCCAACCAATGCATCTTTTGTATTCTGTGAATATATTTTTCCTTTGATACTCTGACCGGAAAGACCTGTGGAAAGAAATAACAAAGAAAGAAATATTAAAATTTTTGACATGATTAATAAAATTGATAAAACGGAAATAATATATCATTTAAAGACAACTAGTCATCGGCTTTGTCCTTTTGCTCAAGCTTTAGAAATGCACTTCTGCGGGGAGCAGGCATTACAGAATCTTCACCCTTAACTGATTTCCAAACCACTTCATTCAAATCCAGATCAGGAGCAGCATCTTCTCTTGCGAAATTCCAGTCCTGTGAGCGCTCTGCACTCTTATTCCATGCGATATTACGCTGTTTTAAGTCAACATTAGAAGGTTTCACCTTATAGGGTCTGAAATCAGGTGTTGAAGTAAAACACTCAGACATTGGAACAGCTGCCGCATCATACTGACTCATTGGAGGTAAACCAAGGATCAGTTCCATGGTCCTGAGCATTCCGGAAGTAGAATACATATTGCTATTTACTGAATTCCGTTTAGTATAGGGACTGATTACAAATGCAGGCGAGCGGTGTGCATCCACGTGATCAGGACCGTTCTGAGCATCATCTTCCAAAACAAAAATTGCAGATTCTTTCCAGATGCTACTATTTGAAATATGTTCCACAAGCTGACCTAACGCAAGATCATTATCGGCCACCTGAGCTGTAGGGGTTAGTTTTCCAATTCGTTGTCCACTGGTATGATCATTCCCTATCCGGATGGTATTAAATTGTGCTACCGCATTAATTGCGAGTAATGAATCAAAATCAGATTTAAATGCAGTTATACGGTCAATATCCATAATGTCCAGATTATAAGGTGGATATTTCGTTGCAATATTTCCAATGAGAGATTCTAAAGTTGCACCATCCTTAGTAGCAAATTGACCGTAACTGCGATAGCTAACACCTGCACGCTTGCAATAATCCCAGATAAAACCATCCCGTGGGTAAGCAATTTTACGGCTACCCTCATAATCGTAGGTACCACCCCTGCTTCCGTAGCTGGTGGGCCATGTTTTCTCAACATAGTCATTAGCATAAGCCGCCATGCTCCAGTTATGCCCATCAGCACTTACCTCAGCATCTACATAGAAATTATCAAGCAGAACGAACTCCCTGGCTAAAGCATGATGATTAGGTGTTACTTTCTCAGGGAACAGACAAAGATTAGGGTCTCCGTTACCTTCCTTCATATCTCCAAAAACCTGATCATAAGTACGATTCTCCTTAATCACATAAAAAACATATTTAATCGGTGATTTACCCCCCTGAATATTGGGTACGGGATTATCTTTAAGGCCCCTGGAAAGAGTTTCAGTCTGCTTGTTATAGGGTGTATTAGCATATACCTGCTTTGAAAATGACTCAAGTTTTGAATCATCCGGCTGATCGATGATCGAAAGTGTTCCTTTAAAAAGTACTCCGCTATTATCGGTCTTTTTAACTGGTTGCGGACCGTATGGGTTAGCCATTGAGTTAAACCCCTTTCCATTTGATACAAATATTTTTTTTCCGGCCACCCGAACATTCGTTGGATACCAACCTGTAGGAATAAAACCCTTTGATCTGCTTTTCCCCGGGGTGGATACATTAAAAACAGCAAGGCAGTTATTATCGGCATTTGCTACATAAAGTATCTTTTCATCTTCAGAAAGTGCCAGGCCATTGGTAGTTGAACCAGTCAGTCTGGTTGGATAAAGAGCCGTAGAAATTACTTCAATTACTTTTCCGACCTGAGTATCAATAACAGACACTGAATTATCATTTGCATTAGCTACGAAAAGGTATTTACCGCTTCTGTTTTGAATGATTTCGTTAGGGTGATTCTCAGTAAATATCTCATTGGTCACACGATTTGTTTTGGTATCATAAACAGCAAGTTTATCTGATCCCCAAAGCGAGATATATAATTTGCTTTTATCGGGTGATAAAAGACAATCGTAAGCCTCAGCACCAAGATTAACTCTGTGTAAAAGTTTCTTTGTTGAGAGATCAAAAACGTAAAGCGAATTATTCTCCTTGGTTACAGTGTACAATCGCTTGCCGGCATCATCAACCTCTAAACCTGTCGGGCCAATTTTCTCGGCTGGCCAGCGCTTTCCAAGCACAAGAGTGTCTGCAGGAGCCAGTTTTTTATTAATTATTGGATAAACCAGTATAATATTATCATTTGCCCCCGAAGCATATAACTTTTTTTCATCAGCACTGAACTTAAGTCCGTACCAGGCCTTTCCGATTGGCTGTTCATGGAGTATTTTTTCGCCTTGCGGATCAATCAACTGAATACTGTGTTTACTCTGTCCATTATTGGTTACAGCCATCAATTTTTGAGATGGTGATATCTGAATGTTCAATGGCAAATCACCTAATTGAAGTGAGCGCCCGGCCGCACTTAATGACCATCCATTTGGCAGGAGTACTTTTGAAGGGTTCTTACTATTTGGAATAGTCTGGGCTATACCCTCATTCGAAATAAGTAATATACAGATAATCAACAAGTTATATAAAAATAACCCGGAACTTTTTTTTATAATAATCATAGCAAAAATGTATTTTTCTATTTTGTAAAAACAAGAAATTGTTAATTCTTTACTCCGTAAAAGAACTCAGTTAATATGAACAGTACATTAACAGAATATGACCATTAAAACATGCCCATATTAAGGCAGAACCAATCCCTGATCTATTGAAGAAAATTATGAACCAAATGCAATAACTTATTTATCTCTTACAGGAATTTACCACGACTTATTACTTACAACTTATAACCTACAACTTACAACTCAACTCTCCCAGGTCATAATTTTCCCCCGATCCTCTGCCTTGAGACATTCTGCAAGAGTCTTTTCATCATATTCAAGCCCATACTGTTTCAGTACATCATCAGGAACACCATCCCATGCATTCGGTTGATTTCCTTTGTATTGCATATCTTCTATACCTTCTTTACTTGTGAAAAACCCGGTAGCTGTCAGGTTGCGCATAGTATTGAAAAAACTAACTCCTGCAGCATTCTCGGGTGCTGCTTTTTCAGGAAATGCGATCAGTTCCACGAGCTCGATCTGCTGTGCTTTAGAAGCCTCAGTAAATGACTTTTTGAAAAGTTTAAGTGACTTTACATCCAGCCATTTCAAACCACCTCTCACCGGGATCTTATACCGGGGTTGGTCTTTCACAATAAACTCAATGAACTCGGGTACTTTGGCATCGCTTGCACTCCCCGACTTTTC
>NCHA01000048.1 GCA_002257025.1 Sphingobacteriales bacterium 16-39-50
GGATGTGAACTTTGATACAGAAACAAAATATACCAATGGTATCACTGCATTGGCAACAGACCATGTGAGTGTAACCAGTTCAAGAGGATATGTGGTTAAAGCAATTGCAGGAACAGTAACAGGTTCGGCAGCAATCGCACCGGGATCAGTAAAAATCACTTCAGCAGTTGGAGCTACAAACAGTGGTAATACAGCAGGTATTACTTACGGTTCGGCAGTAACCTTACCGGTAACAGGTGGAACAGCTGCAACCGTTATTACAGCAGCGAACACTTCATGGAGTGGTTCAAATTCTACGAACAAATTCAATATTTCTTACCTGATTGGTGCAGGTGGTGCATATGCAGGTAAAGCAACAGGTTTAAATGTGGTTCCTGTAGTTTATACAGTAACACAGCAATAATTTTATGTTTGTTTTGGTTGAAATGAGGCTCTTCGGAGCCTTTTTTTGTTTTCGGAGTTATTGAAATCGCTTCTTTCTTTTACAAGGATATAGCAGGATATTGACTTTATTAAATTAATTTTGTCATGTACCCTTCTATTTAATATCTGATATATGCGTATAAGTTTTCATGGTGCTGCAAGGAATGTAACAGGGAGTAAGCATTTAATTTCTCTGGATAACGGAATAAAAATTTTACTCGACTGCGGAATGTTTCAGGGCATGGGCGAAGAAACTGATCAGCTAAATGAGCATTTTGGATTCAACCCTGCAGAAATAAATTATCTTATTCTTAGTCATGCACATATTGATCATTGCGGATTGATTCCCAGAGTAATAGCTCAGGGATTTAAAGGCGAGGTGCTCTGTACCGCAGCAACCATGGATCTTGCCAGAATTTTACTAATGGATTCTGCAAGAATTCAGCAACAGGATTCAGATTATAGCAATAAGCACCGGAAACGAAAAGGATTGCCTTTACTTAAACCTTTGTACACAGAAGAAGATGCCATGCATGCATTGCGTCAGTTTAAGATTATAAAGTACAATACAGAGCACCAGATAAACGATGATATCAGTGTTCTTTTAACGGATGTAGGTCATATTATCGGCAGCGCAGCTGTTCACCTTTCAATAAAGGAAAATGCTAAGACAACACGTTTAACCTTTAGTGGTGACGTTGGTCGTTACGGTGATCTGATCCTCAAATCGCCCGAGACCTTCCCGCAATCGGATTATATCCTTCTTGAATCAACTTATGGGGATAGTTTGCATGAAGATGCTGAACCAGCGGAAAATTTACTCAAAGAGATTATTTATCAGACTTGTATTTTAAGGGGTGGCAAAGTAATTATTCCGGCATTCAGTGTTGGTCGTACTCAGGAATTGCTTTATTCTTTAAATCACCTTGAAGAGCGGGGAATTCTGCCGGATGTTAAATATTATGTTGATAGTCCTCTATCCATCAAAGCTACAAATGTGGTTAAAAGCCATCCTGAGAATTTCAATAAGCATGTTCAGGATGTCATGCTTCACGATGATGATCCTTTTAACTTTAAGAATCTAAGTTTTATTCAGGATACTAGTGCTTCTATTGCCTTAAACACTGATCCGGAGCCTTGTGTAATTATTTCTGCATCCGGAATGGCCGAGGCAGGAAGGGTTAAACATCACATAAAAAATAATATTACCGATGAAAGGAATACCATTCTGATGGTAGGATATTGCGAACCAAATTCTTTAGGTGGAAGGTTAGCAGCAGGATATAATACAGTGACTATTTTCGGGGAAGAGTTTCCTGTCAGGGCTGAAATAAGGTCTGTTCGTTCTATGAGTGCTCATGGTGATTATAATGATTTATTACAGTTTATTGCCTGTCAGGATCCTTCAAAGGTTAAAAAGGTATTTTTGGTGCATGGCGAATATGACGTTCAACAAAACTTCGTCGAAAAGATCCTGGCCAAAGGATATAAGAATATAGAGATTCCTGAAAGGCATCAGGAATTTATTCTGGATTAATAGCAGGTCAAATTGTCTGTCTTCAAAATTGTTAGATTAGAATTATGAAATATCTTATACTAAGTTTATTTATTTTCTCTGCATTTGCCGGCTCCTCACAAACCGTAGTAATCAGGCAGGATCAGCAGATTAAAAAGATGGTGGATGAAGTATCTGCACAGAATATAGAGATGATCGTCAGAAAACTGGTGACTTTTGAAACAAGGCATAGTCTGAGTGATACAATAAGTACTGCTACCGGCATTGGTGCCGCCCGAAACTGGATTAAATCAGAGCTAGAACGTTATTCAAAAGCTTCAGGAGGGCGATTAAAGGTTGAATTTGATACGTTTACGCAGCCTGCCGACGGCCGGAGAATTGCAAGTCCAACTATCATGAAAAATGTTTTGGGAATACTTCCTGGTACAGATCCAGCTGATGACAGGGTATTTATTGTTTCAGGGCATTACGATTCAAGGGCATCTGATGTGAACGATTCTAAGATTTTTGCTCCGGGTGCAAATGATGATGCTTCGGGGACTGCTGCTGCTATGGAGCTGGCCCGTGTGATGAGCCATTATAAATTTAACTGCACCCTGATCTTTGTAGCGATGGTTGCAGAAGAACAAGGCCTTTATGGAGCAGCGAACCTTGCGAAAAGAGCAAAAGCTGAAAAGTGGAACCTGGCAGGGATGATTACCAATGATATTGTTGGTAATACTTTTGGGATGGAAACGGGTATCAAGGATAATAATAGTGTTAGAATCTTTAGTGAGGGGGTATCAGTTGCAGAAAGCCCTGAGGAGGCTACCCGCAGAGCCAGTACCGGATCTGAGAATGATGGACATGCCCGGCAATTTGCTCGCTATTTGAAAGAAATTGGTGAAAGATATGTGGATCAGTTGAATGTGAAACTAATCTATCGCCGTGACAGATATTTAAGAGGCGGCGATCATACTCCATTTTCACAGCTGGGCTTCGCGGGTATCAGAATTACTGAAATGAATGAAGATTTTGACCGCCAGCATCAGAATGTAAGGAAAGAAAACGGTGTGGATTATGGTGATCTCCCTGATTTTGTGGATTATAATTATACTCAGAAAGTAACAAGAATGAATCTTGCTTCCCTTGCAAATCTTGCTCTTGCTCCTCGCGAGCCTTTAAATGTGGGTGTTGTCACCAGCGGCCTGACTAATAAAACAGTACTTAAATGGGAGAGCCCTGTTGGAGAGAAACCTGCTGGATATTACGTGGTGATGAGAGAGACTACAAGTCCGGTTTGGGAGAAGAAATTTTTCATTACAGGAAATACAGCCATCCTGAACTACTCAAAGGACAATTATTATTTCGGAGTTCAATCGGTAGATGCTGATGGACATGAAAGTCTGGTGGTGATTCCGAAGTCGGTTCGTTAATTATCTGATGCTACGTTTGTTAATTACAAAATAGCCAATGATGAATGTTATGGCCGCTACAATAAAGCTCACATATATCTCCTGGCTCATCAGGTCAAACTCCATTTGTTCATTCTTATTATTCAGCACCTGCTTCATCATACTTTGCAATGCAAGCATTGGATGGGTATAGGGAATTGTGAATGCGTATTTCCAGCCCAGATTCGCAGTGATTATTCCGAAAACAGTTAGCACGAATCCTATGCCCATGGGCTTCAGGAAATCGGCCCAAAGCAGGCTAAATAAAAACTGAATGGATAAAATCCCAAGGGAGGCCAGAAAAAGTTTAAGGTGTAATTTGAACAGGATACCTGAAATATCAAACTGATTGAACTTCAATTCGGGATTTAGAACATTCAATAAATACCCTGAAACAATAATAAAGCTGGCAAACAATGCTAAGCAAAGTGCATTCAAAAATACCACATAAACATATTTGGCTGAATAAATGCTCCACTTTGGTATAGGAAGAGAAAACAGGCTTTTCCACATTTCAGCACGATGCTCTATATTATTTACAGAAAAGGTTTGGAAAATGATCAGGATTGGAAGAATGAGGCTGCCCATCACACCTAAAAATGCTCCGGTGAATCTGAACCACTGCATTTTGGCAGAGAGAAACATTATTTTATCAGCATGGGTATAAAAACCAGCTGTAATCAGGATACATAAAATTAGCGGTAGTAATATTGCTGAAAGAAAAGCAAGGGTTTTTCTTGTCTTGTAGAATTCAGATTGAATTGAAAGTAAAAATCCCTGCATTTTATATTTGAGTAATGGATAGGAATAAATTTTCCAGATTTTGTTTACTTATTGTTAAGCTGTAAACTCTATGATCATGCTTTACAAGCAAGCTATTAATCTCAGCACTTTGATTTTCTGATAGGTAGGGTATTAGGATTAGATCTGATAAGATTTCTGCCTGATAACCATTTTTGCATAAAAGTTCCCTCGATCTGACCAGATCATTGGTTTGAATCTCAAGATTTTTTTTACTGACATTATGAAGTTCTTCTATTGTTCCCTGAAAAAGCAATTTTCCACGGTTTATGATTCCAATATGGGTAACCATTTTTTCGACCTCCGTAAGGAGGTGACTTGAAATGAAAACGGTTTTTGCCCGTTCTTGTACCAGTTTGCGGATAAGTTGCCTGATTTCGATTATTCCATTGGGATCAAGTCCGTTGGTTGGTTCATCCAGAATAAGCAATTTTGGATCATGCAGAAGTGCAAGGGCGATTCCAAGCCGCTGTTTCATGCCCAGAGAATACTGACCGGCTTTTTTATCTGCATGTTCCGTCAGATTTACCAGATCTAGCATTTCATGAACCTTTACGGAATGCACCTGTAGCAGCAAGGCCCTGTTGAGTAAATTTTCCCTGCCGGATAAATGAGAATATATTGCCGGCTGCTCAATTAATGAACCGATTCCTGAAAGTATTTCTATTCGATTTTTATTCAGGTCTTTGCCAAAAAGAAATACTTTTCCTTTTTCGGCCTGTAGCAGATTAAGCAGTACCTTAATAGTTGTAGTCTTCCCTGCTCCATTAGGTCCAAGAAATCCGTAGATACTTCCCTCCCTGACGTTAAGGGATACCCGATCAAGAACCAGTTGATTACCAAATTGATAGGATAGATTCCTGGTTTCAATAATCAACTCTGGCTTCATTTATTATTTGAGGACAGTGCTGACAAGGCTCTTGAGTGAAGGAACCTGAAGTTTTAATCCCGCACGCTGCTTTTCAACAGGGATTTCATTATTAAGATTTGAAACCAGTAATCCGATAAGCAAGAATAATGGAACAAGTAACATTATGAATGGAGATACGCAATTGGTTAACTTTT
>NCHA01000012.1 GCA_002257025.1 Sphingobacteriales bacterium 16-39-50
TGTGGAGAAACTATGGAAAAACTATTTTACTAAAAATATTAAAATTGTAAACTCAGTTCAGGACAATAAACAACATGTAAACCTAGGGTAGGATTAAATCAAAACTGTAAACTTTTTTTAGGACGATACACCTGGAATATCCCCCTTTGTATACCCCGCTTAAAAGCGGGGCCTATTGAGTGCGCTAACAGCGGGGCTTGCTTTTTGAAATCAGGAAATAAAATCGTTCACGATACTTTTTAAAGGGATATTTTTAAACTTTTTATTTTTACCGGACAACAGTGATTGTGAAATTGAAAAATAATTCTTCACTGTTTACATTAAGGACACTTCTCAGGCCAGAAGCAAAATATCAAATCAATTTTTAAAATAATTTGGGAAACTGAACTTTGCATACATATATTTGCAACTGATTGGTTTCATAAATAAATTAAATAATGAGAAGAGATGTTTTTCAGGCTATTTCCGACCCCACCCGGCGAGCCATAATTTCACTTATCGCGCTTCATGCAATGACCCCAAACGCGCTTGCCGCGCATTTCGACACCAGCAGGCAGGCTGTTTCAAAACATTTAAGAATACTGACTGAGTGCCAGCTTGTAAAACAGCATTTCCAGGGCAGAGAAATTTACTATCAGCTTGAAGTCAGCAAAATGAAAGAAATTGATAAATGGCTTGAGCAGTTCAGAAAAATCTGGGAACAAAGGTTCAATGAACTTGATAGTGTATTACTAACATTAAAAAATAAAGAAAATGAATCCTAATTTACTTTTCGACTTTTCCGTAAATAGGGAAAGCAAAACCATTAATGTAAAGAGAGAATTTGCAGCTAATATTAAGTTGGTTTGGGATTGCTGGACAAAACCTGAACTGCTTGACCTCTGGTGGGCTCCAAAACCATATCAGACAAAAACAAAATCGATGGATTTCAGGGAAGGTGGATCCTGGTTTTATGCTATGATCGGACCAGATGGTGCTACACATTGGTGCAGGGCTGATTATAAAAAAATAGAACCTCAGAAGAACTTTTCAGGTCTGGATGCTTTCTGTGATGAGGAAGGAAATATAAACACAGATTTCCCGCGATCCTTCTGGACCAACTCATTCAGCGCAAATACAGATAGAACCACAGTTGATATTGTCATAAAATATGAGGAGTTAGAAGATCTCGAAAAGATCATTCAGTTGGGATTCAAAGAAGGCTTCACCACAGCAATGGGTAATCTTGACCAATATCTTGAAACACAGTTTAAACTCAGAAATGAACTGCGGACTGATAACAAAGCAAGAGTTTGCACCTATCTCAACTTTCCGGGAAATACAGAAGAAGCATTTTTATTCTACAAATCAGTATTCCAAACGGAGTTCAGCGGAAATGGGATACAGCGATTTGGTGATTTGCCAGCCGATTCAGACCATCCGCCTATAGCTGAGGCGGTAAAAAACATGGTGATCCACATTGAATTACCCATAACAGGAAATCATATCCTTATGGGAACTGATGCTCCAAGAGAAATGGGCTTTACTGTAACTCAGGGCAATAATATGCACATATCATTAGAGCCTGAAACTAAGGATGAAGCGAAGCGGATTTTTGAAGAACTATCAGCTGGTGGAAATATTACTATGCCATTGCAGGACATGTTCTGGGGGGCTTACTTTGGCAGCTTCTCAGATAAATATGGCATTAACTGGATGGTAAATTATAACACAAAAAACGAAAATTCAAATCAGGTTTAAAATGGACCTTTACATAGGTAAGGATTAGTTTATCAGATAAATTTTATAAATTATCCAGAATGAATTCGTTTAGACTTCAAGCCAGAAAAAAACCAATCCAATTAAAAATAATCCTGTTGATTGTTTTTACCCTTCAGTCTACCAGCATTTTTGCACAGAATGACTCACTAAAAAATCTGACTTTTAATGCTTATGCAGAATTATATTACAGCTATGATTTTGCAAAACCTGCAAATCACGAAAAACCGGATTTTATCTATAATCACAAAAGACATAATGAGGTCAATGCAAATCTCATTCTGCTAAAAACTAATTATTCTGCCACAAATCTCAGGGCGAATTTGGGTTTAATGGCTGGGAATTATTCAAGATATAACCTCAGTGCAGAACCTAAATGGGCCCGGCATCTGTATGAAGCCAATATTGGGATTAAATTATCAAAAGAGCAAAACATCTGGCTGGATGCAGGAGTCATGCCTTCCCATATTGGATTTGAAAGTGCAATCAGTGCCGATTGCTGGACTTTAACAAGAAGTATTCTGGCTGAAAATTCTCCTTATTACGAAACAGGAATCAAACTCGGTTATTCAACTAAAAAAGGAAATCTCAATCTGGCATTTTTGGTTTTAAACGGCTGGCAAAGAATTAAAAAACTAAATTTAATTCAAAAGCCTTCCTTTGGGATTCAGGTAAATTACAAGCCTTCCGAAAAATTACTTCTGAATTACAGCAACTTCACCGGTACTGACATTCAAAGTAATTTTAATGCTTTACGAACCTTTCATAATCTGTATGCACAATTTGAGCCCGGTGAAAAACTAGGCATAATTGCTGGGTTCGATTTAGGCAGTGACAAATACAACAGTACCGATTACGGAATCTGGTATTCGCCCGTAGTTATTTTGAGATATTTAATGACTGAGCAAGTCAAACTTGCAGTAAGAGGAGAATACTATAACGATAAAAACCGGATAATCGTTGCAACAAATAATCTTAATGGTTTAAGAGTATCGGGTATTTCAGGCAATTTCGATTATCAGTTAAGTAAAAAGCTTCAATTCAGAATAGAAGGCAAGCTTTACCAGGCCGGTGATAGGGAGTTTAGTAATAATTCAGGTAAAAACTATTCTATAACTTCAAATATAACAATTAGACTCTGAGGCTTTAAATAAGTGCCTATTCAATAAACCTAAGGAAATAGTTTAAACCTGGTTCCTGTCGAAATTTATACTGCAGATAATTATATTCACTTATAATTATCTGATTATCAATTATTTTATACTTACCTTCTATAATATTTTTTTAACCTAAACGAAAGTATTATGAAAACCAAAACACAATTTGTGGCATTTTTTTTAATGGCAGCCTTCTTTTTGGCATCCTGCAATACGACCACACAAGCTCCTGAAGCTGCTTTAAATATGGACTCAGTGAAAGCTGAAATTCAGACCTTAGAGGATGCTTATGCTGCAGGGGATAAAGCCAAAGATGCAGATGCAATCGCCGCCTATTATAGTGATGACGCAATAAGCTATAATTCTAATGAAGAGCCAACTGTTGGAAAAGCAGCAATCAAGGAAAGAATTGCCGCGCGTATTGCAAAAGAAACTAGCGGACAGTCGAGTGCTTATAAAGTTGTTGACGTTTTTGCAGCGGGGAATGGGGCTGTTGAAGTTGGCACATGGACAACCACTGATTCAACAGGTAAAGAAGTTGATAAAGGACACTATATGTCGGTTTTTGAAAAGCGAGATGGGAAATATATTTGTATCCGTGACATGAGTGTAAGTTCCATGCCTGCAAAACCAGGTATGTAATTCTGATATTGCATAATTTGTCCAACTCCTTCCAATATGAAGAATATATCTGGAGTCAGTTTACGCTGACTCCATTTTTTTGCCCGGCCAACATGCTTATAATTTTCAAGTTGAGTCTTCATGACTACCTCAAAGACCGGTTTATTGACACTGAGACCATAAAAGGTATCCAAGTAACAAATACCTGCTTCTGCAGTCCTAACAAAAACAATTCTGATGAAATCAAAAGTCATATTCAATACTCTCATATTAATATCCTTAATGACCGGGACTTTATCCGCACAGGAAAAAAAAGTCGCTCGCACATCTCTGGAACTATACAAAGAAATTGAGCAGGCAGATAGTATATTGTTTCAAGCATTCAACAAGCAGGATATGCTTACTTTCAAAGCTATGTTTACAGAAGATCTGGAATGGTTTCAGGATAATGGGGGACTCATACCATATAAAAAAGTGTTTGAAAATTTTGGGAACACTTTCAAAAATGAAAACAAGTTAAGCAGGGAGCTGGTTAAAGGCAGCTTAGAAGTCTATCCTATTAAGGATTATGGCGCTATTCAGATTGGCAGACATCAATTCAAGCATATTGAGAATGGGAAATTAGAGACCGGAACTTTTAAATTTCTAATGATCTGGCAGAAAAAAGACAAAAAATGGCGAATTTCAAGGGTCATAAGTTATGATCATTAAAATCAAATTAATTAAACCGGTTGCAAAGACATAAATATGCCTTAGATTATCATTATTTTTCCAAAAGATAAAACCCAAAATTGACTAAGTATGAAACGCCTGCTCACCCTGATTCTTGTGCTTATATTCCTGGCAACTGCAATTTTCGCACAAAAACCGGCGCAAAAGCCTATTAAACCGCTTAATGAGAACGAATTGCCCCGGGGAACAGGAATCATAGCTATAGTAGATGTCAATCTGATAGATGGGAATGGTGGAAAAGCCATTCCGAATGCATCGGTAATAGTTAAGGGGGATAAAATTATAGCTGCCGGGCCCTCAAAAAGTATCCAGATTCCCCAGGGAGCTGAAATTGTTCAGGGTAAAGGTATGTCGCTTTTGCCGGGCCTCATTGATTCCCATTTCCATATCGATGGATCTGATGAGCTTCCATCAGCCTTCCTGCAAAATGGTGTTACATCACTTCGCGACCCGGGACTATGGATTGAGATGTACGACAATGTACGGAAATCAGGCAAATACAACCCAAGGCTCTTTTTAAGCGGTCCGCATCTGGATGGTTCACCCCCAGCATATCCTAACGATGCCTATGTAGTTCGTGATGATGCAGAAGCAGTAAGACAAGTGAACGAAGTAGCAGATCAGGGTTCTACAGTTATCAAGATCTATTTCAGAACTCCACCGGGAATGATAAAAGCAATCAGTGATGCAGCACATAAACGTGGGATACCCGTAACGGGACATCTGGAAATTACTGAAGCTAAACATGCCATTGAATCAGGCCTGGATGGGATTGAACACATTACTTCTTTCGGGTTATCACTTACACCGAAACGGGAGGCCGAAAAATATCGTCAAAGTATGCTGGCAGATAATAATTACCGGAAACAAGGGCGCTATGAATCCTGGGGAGCAATTGATTTAAACTCTCCGGCGGCAGACAGTCTGACCCGTTTTCTGGTCAGAAAAGGCACTTTTGTTAGTCCGACCTTAGCAATTTTTGAATACCAGCCCGGATCGGGAACTGTAGACAGCATTAAGCTAAAAGGATTCGATCAGATGATGAAACTGACAGCAAAACTTCAGAAAGGTGGAGCAAAAGTTGTGGTTGGTTCACATGGCATGGTACCATATGCCAAAAAAGGCTGGGCTTATCAGCGAGAGATGGAACTCTTCGTCGAAAGCGGAATGTCAAACGCTGCAGTCATTCATGCCGCGACTATGGAAAATGCTCGTTTCTTCAGGATTGATAATTACTTAGGCAGTATCGAAAAAGGGAAGCTTGCTGATCTGATTTTAGTAAGAGGTAATCCGTTGGAAGACATCAAAGTGATGAGAAATGTAGAGAAAGTGATGATTAATGGGTTGTTTGTCAAATAATTCTATAAAGTATTATTACTATCTTCCTTGAATATATCGATTCTCATAAATCATAAAACCTTGTATTAACTTCTAAGACAGATGGGCGTTACAGGAAAGCCGGAAGACCTGCAAACATTAAACACATAAACATGGAAAATTTAGTAATAATTGCCCAACTAGTGCTAGCTTTATCAGTGGCTTATGTATGGATCTTCCGGTTCGATAACATTGTTCTGGAATTTAAGCAATATGGTCTGCCAGATCTGATCAGAAACCTTGTTGGTGCTTCCAAAATAGCTTTGGCTACCATATTAATCCTTGGGATCTGGTACCCTGATCCGGTACTTTATGCCGCTCTATCAATGGCTTTTTTAATGATATGTGCACAGCTGGCACATTTCAAGGTTAAAAATCCGATTTCAAAACATATCCCTTCATTGATTCTTCTGATTATCGCTCTGTTTATTGCCGGAGTTTATGCCGGGATTATCCCTTTATGAGTTTGATAAATCTGGGCCTTACCTGGTTCTCTGCGCTCTCTTTTCTATTTTATGGCTTAAGCTTTTACAGATCCAGCCATATGAAAGACGAATTCAAACGATATGGACTGGCAAAATTCACCCTCTTGGTCAGCATTTTGCAGATCCTGGGAGGAATTGGATTAATCGCTGGAATTCAGATTCAGCCAATATTTGTAATTTCATCTGCTGGATTATCCATCTTAATGCTGTTTGGCTTTGCTGTCAGGCTGAAAATCAAAGATGGTTTCTGGCAATCATTACCTGCCTTGTCCTATTTTATACTTAACAGCTACCTGTTCTATGTTGCTATCAAATCAGACTAATTTAACGTCAACTCGACATAATATTTTAAAAACCACATAGAAACATAGCATTTTATAGATTCTACCCTACATTTTAGACACAGATAGCCTTGAAGCTTCGCTTCAATCTATGATTCCTTTAAAGCATAATAAATTCAATCTATGTGGTTAAATCTTAATCTTTAGATAGTTTAATATCGAACTCACGTTAATTAACCTTGTTTTTGATGAGCTGCAAGTGCAATGAAAGATTGTTATTTTGAAATGCATTTTTTTGTCTTCATAGAGTAATTTTCTTAGCGCTGATGTCCCATCTTAGATTAATATTCCCTCATAACAAATGTTTTATATTAACTTTATTTAAAAAAACAAGCAATCATGTTTTTAATAATCATTGGAATTTTTGCCATTATTGCCAGTTTTTTTATGGCCTCACAGGATGGACCTGCAGCAAGATTTAGCACCATCACCCGCATTGTAGCAGTTGTATTAGTAATCATTGGTGCATCCCTGTCAATGTTCAAAGTAGTTGAATCGGGGGAAGTTGGCGTGAAAACTCTTTTCGGAAAAGTTAATAATGATGTTTTGTACAGTGGATTAAACATCGTTAACCCTATGATGAAGGTAACTACGTTTGATGTAAAAACTCAAAATTATACCATGTCCGGTGTGAATGATGAAGGTGGAAAAGTTGGCGACGATGCCATCAGGGTACTTTCAGCAGATGGCCTGGAAGTAATTATCGATCTCTCTGTTCTATTTAAGGTTAAACCTTCTGCTGCACCAGAAATTTTACGAACCATTGGAACAGACTATCTGGATAAAATAGTCAGACCAATTGCACGTACTGCTATAAGAGATAATGCTGTATCCTATGATGCTGTAGCACTTTATTCAAGTAAACGAGATGAATTCCAGAATAAAATATTTAATACGATCAATAAAAGTTTTATTAAACGCGGACTTGAATTGGAGCAACTGCTAGTTAGAAATATTACTCTTCCTGCATCAGTAAAAACGACCATTGAGTCAAAAATCAATGCAGAACAGGATGCCCAGAAAATGACATTTGTACTCCAAAAAGAAAGACAGGAAGCAGAACGAAAACGGGTTGAAGCTCAGGGTATTGCAGATTACCAACGGATCTTATCGACAGGTTTAAGCGATAAACAGCTGCAGTATGAAACGATAAAGGCTCAGAAGGAGATTGCACTTTCCCCAAACACCAAAGTAATCATCATGGGAAACAGCAAAAATGCTCCAATCATTCTTGGAGGAAATTAATTTAACGTGAACTCGAAATAATATTTTAAAAACCACATACTTGCCTGCCGGCTGGCAGGGAAACATAGCAATTTATAGCTTTTAACCTATATTTTAGACGCAGATAGCCTTGAAGCTTCGCTTCAATCTATGTGATTTAGAATCTATGTTTCCTTTAAAGAATTATAAATTCAATCTATGTGGTTAAATATTAATCTTTAGATAGTTTAATATCGAACTCACGTCAATTTAATAAGTTTTTTTAAGCCACATTATCAAAAAAAATTGTTTTATGAAAATCAAGTACAGCGTTTTAACTATACTTTGTTTACTGTTCCTAAATTCCAGTGTCAAGGCGCAGTCAAGTGCGAACATCAGCTTACAATCCGCAACAGATGATCGTCAGTTTTTGCTAAGCAAAGAAAAAGGCAAATTTGTCGCCCTCCATTTCCTGCTTAAAACTGAATGCCCATATTGTATCCGCCATACTCAGGAATATTTCAGCAAAGCAAAAACTCTGAAAAATGTAGTACAGATATTTATCAAGCCTGATACCGAACTTGAAATCAGATCATGGTCAGGAAAATTAGCCGCTGAGGATCTGAAAAATTTTCCGATCTATCGGGATCCTGATGCGAAACTAGCAAAACAGCTTGGTATTCCAGATGGTTATAAATTTCACAACCAGATTGTACATTATCCTGCAACTGTCCTGTTCGGACCGGATGGAAAGGAATTATATCGCTATGTGGGAAAGAATAATTCAGATCGATTATCTTTTGATCAGCTTGTTTTAAAAGTAAATGAGTTAAGTAAAAAATAAGTCGATATTTGCTGCGAAGTTTCATTAATCCATCTAAAACTTGTTTAATTCGTGCAGCAAATGCAGGAATATACATTTAATAATCTCAGAAATAGCTACTCCAGACCCCTTTTTTACCTTATTTAAGGAACCGCCAACCGCCGGGTCTTTGCCTGAGCAATTCACTTTTCTTGAAAATAACAAACCTCATCCTTTATGCCAGTTTGCAGCAGAGCAATTACAGGGCTATCTTCTTGATCAGGATGACTGGATCCATAACTTTGGCTTAAAGCCTGATCAGGAAGGAAGCATAATTGGGAAGATGTTCGGTGTTTTAGTTGTTCAGACTTCAGAAAATGAACTGGGATATCTGGCAGCATTTTCGGGTAAACTGGCCGGAGGAAACCATCATTCCAAATTTGTACCGCCGGTTTTTGACAGTCTTCACCAAAACAGCTTCCTGAATAATGGAATGACAGAACTCACCCGAATGAATGAAGAGATCAAAAAAGCAGAAGCATCAAAGGAAGAGAATCAAAAAGAAAGGATCAGCACTCTGAAAATAGCCCGAAGAATCCATTCAAAAGCCCTGCAAAATGAACTTTTCAATCACTATAATTTCCTAAATCAAAAAGGAGAAGAAAAGAGTCTGAATCAAATTTTCAAGGCTGCATCCTATAAAAATCCACCCGCAGGGGCGGGCGAATGTGCAGGGCCAAAACTTTTACAGTATGCTTTTCAAAATCAAATGAAACCATTGGCCATTGCCGAATTCTGGTGGGGGCAATCGCCAAAGTCAGCTCAATGGAAACACAATAATTACTATCCCTGCTGTAAAGAAAAATGTGAGCCCATTCTGGCACATATGCTGGATGGATTAGACTATGAAATTCAAATTTGATTTGCTAATTTGATATGAAATGGAGGATCTGCTCAGGCAAAATATTCAACGAACTATCGGGCATTCGATAAGCGATCCGGAATTTGAACAATTCTCCAAATTCCTGTTTCCAAAATCATTTGATAAGAAAGCCATTCTCTCTGATGAAGGAGAGCATTGTAAATATGTTTATTTTATTCTTAAAGGATCAGCTTACTCCTATTTTGTCAATGAACATGGCGACAAACATGCCATACAGTTCGCGCTTGAAGGATACTGGATCACGGATCATTACAGTTTTTTCTCTGGTAAACCCGGTATTTATACCATAGAAACTCTTGAGCCCAGTCAGATCCTGGTTTTGAATCAGGACAATTACGAGAAGATCTGCAGGAGCAATCACATGTTCGAACATTTTTTCAGGATTCTCATCCAAAATGCATTCATTGGCCTTCAATATCGTCTTGCAAAAACTAATAGCGAAGATGCCGAACACCGCTATAATGAGTTTTCAAACTTACACCCCGCATTTGTGCAACGCATCCCGCAATACCTCATCGCCTCCTATCTGGGTATTAAACCTCAGTCGCTCAGCCGAATACGCAAAGAAAATTTCGGTAAAAAATAATAGGGAGAGAATTTTCATTTATTAACCTATGTGAACGAATGTCCTTTGGATTAGCCGGAACTTTGTTTCGTCAAACAAGACATAAACTTAAAATCACATAAGAAATAAAAAATGGGAAATCTAACAAACTGGGTATTAGACCCTACACACAGTGAGATCGTATTCAAGGTAAAACACTTGATGATTACTAATGTTAAAGGTGAGTTCAGAAACTTCAGCGCAAGCATCACTTCAGAAGGAACCGATTTCAGCAAAGCTAAAGTTCAGGTGAACATTGATGCAGCTTCAATCTTTACTAACAATACCGACCGTGATGGCCACCTTCAAAGTGCTGATTTCTTTGATGTAGAAAATCACAAGGAACTGACTTTTGAAGGTACTTCATTCAATAAACTGGATGATGAGAACTATCAGTTGAAAGGCATCCTAACTATGAAAGGTGTTTCGAAGGAAACAACATTTGATGTTGAATTTGGTGGATTAGTGACAGACCCTTATGGAAATGAAAAAGCAGGTTTCTCACTGAGCGGAAAGATTAACCGTAAAGATTGGGGACTAAACTGGAATGCGGCTCTGGAAGCCGGTGGTGTAATGGTCAGCGAAGAAGTAAGGATCAACGCTGAAGTGCAATTTGTAAAACAAGCTTAAGGCTCATTTATTTCAAGTTGGGACTTTAAGAGACCATTTGAATCACTTTCAATACTCAATACTAACTACTAAATACTCATAAAATGAAAACAATACTTCACAAAGCAGACACCCGCGGTGATGCAAATCATGGCTGGTTGCACAGTAAACATACTTTCAGTTTTGCCAATTATTTTGATCCGGCAAGGATGAATTTTGGGGTACTAAGGGTATTAAATGATGATACCGTTGATGCCGGAATGGGTTTCGGCACTCACAGGCATGATAATATGGAAATTATCTCCATCCCACTTGAAGGTGATCTGGAGCACAAGGACAGTATGGGTAATAAAACCGTGATCAAAAATGGTGATGTGCAGATAATATGTGCAGGTACCGGAATATCACATAGTGAATACAATGCAAACACTGATAAACCAGTGAAATTTTTACAGATCTGGGTTGTTCCAAACAAGAGAAATGTAACACCACGATACGATCAAATCAGCCTGAATATGGAAGATCGGCATAATAAATTGCAACAGATCCTTTCCCCAAATCCCGAGGATGCAGGTGTTTGGATCCATCAGAATGCCTGGTTTCATCTCGGAAAATTCGACAAAGGTTTTCAAACTGAATATAGAGTCAAAGAAAAAGGCAATGGTGTTTATGCATTTATTCTGAGCGGAGAGCTTAGTATCAATGATCAAAAATTGAATACAAGGGATGGCTTTGGTATCACGGAAATTGATAACTTTAAGATAATAGCCGATACTGATTCCGAAATTCTTCTGATGGAAGTTCCAATGACCTGATCGTACTTCCTGAAAATTAAGATTATATAAATCTTTCACAATGTCAAATATTGAACTGATCATAGAAGAACGCGCAGCCAGTCTAGGAAAATTCTTGGTTGGGCGTTTACTTCCATTCCGTCAAAAAAGAATGGTAGGGCCATTTATTTTTATCGACCATATGGGTCCGGTAAGAATGTCTGAACGTGAAAACTTCGATGTGCTTCCACACCCGCACATCGGGCTTTCTACCCTCACCTTCCTTTTCGAGGGCAGTATTATGCACCGCGACAGTCTTGGAAATGAATTGGAGATCAGACCCGGTGCAGTCAACTGGATGACCGCAGGTAAAGGAATTGTACACTCTGAGAGAACACCTGAATATTTAAGATACTCTGAAAAAGAGATGCATGGCCTGCAGATCTGGGTAGCATTACCTAAAGAACTCGAACAGATGGAACCTGAATTTTTCCATCTGGATAGTTCCCAAATCCCTTCATGGACAGATGCTTATACACAGTTTAAACTCATCGCCGGGGAAGCATTTGGCCGAAAATCGCCTGTACCTGTATTCAGTAAACTTTATATGCTTGAAATTAAAAGTGAGATTCGACAGCATATTAAAATCGGGCATGAACTATACGGGGAATCCGGATTATACATACTCGAAGGAAGTATCGAAAGTGAGGGGAATACCTATCTTCCAAAACAAATCCTGATTGCGAAGGATAGCACTTTGTGCGAATTTGTTATGGCAGCCAATACAAGTATTTATATATTCGGTGGAGAACCGTTCCCGGAAGAACGATTCATAGACTGGAACTTTGTTGGAAGCAGTAAGGAAATTATTTCAGATGCAAGAGAAAAATGGATTGCACAGGATTTCCCTAAAATTAAAGGAGATGAAAATGAGTTTGTTCCCTACCCTTCTTCATTAAGAAAGTAATTGCCATGATTAAGATAAAAGCAGGTATCGCAAAAGAACCTTATAGAATTGAAATTAAATCATCCTCAGGAAATACCCTCATTGCTGATGAGCCTCTTAATGCCGGAGGCAAAGATTTGGGCTTTTCTCCAAAAGAACTGCTGGCTTCTGCCCTGGCCGCCTGTACAGCAGCTACCCTTCGCATGTATGCCGATCATAAAAATTGGGATCTTCAGGAAGTAAAACTGGAAATTGAACTGGAACAGAATGATACTAGGACCAAAACAAGTATCAATCGTAAACTCGAATTTATCGGCAACCTAACAGAGGAACAAAGAACAAGGCTGCTTGCGGTTGCAAATGCCTGTCCTGTTCATAAAATACTGACTAACCCGGTTGAAATTAGCACTGCAGAGTTAAAATCCTGAATAAATTAAGCAATTTATCTTCGTTTTTGCCCGATTAAAAGATTTTTATCATTTTATTGTAAAAATCTATATATTTGTCATTGTAATATTTTCGTTATGATTAAACCTTTTAAGTTTGACAATAACGGCCATAGAATAAATTAGCACTTTATCCTTTGTGGAGTCAGACCAGAAAAGCAAATTTTACAATATTGTACTAAGTAGGAGGTTTGTATTCTCTCTGTTCATACTTATTGCACTCATTACAGGAGTGAAACAATACACCAGGGGATCCTACAATAATTACAAGATTTTCAAACACACATTTCTTCACAGTCTGAGTGAAAAACAGTTGTTTGCAGAATATCCTCATGAATACGGAGATTCCAATCATTACGGACCTGTATTCGCTCTGATTATTGCTCCATTTGCATTATTACCAGATGCATTAGGTACCTCATTTTGGAACATTGCCAATGCGCTGGTCTTATGCATGGGCTTTTACAGTCTTCCGCTTCCTCTAAGAACCAGATCAATTATTGCATTATTATGCGCTCATGAAGCTTTGGTAGCAATGCTCAGCTTCCAGTTTAATGTTGGTCTTACAGGCCTGATTATGTTTAGTTTCTCATATCTGCATAGTGGAAAGGAAGTAAAATCAGCTTTTGCAATTGCTTTGGGAACTTTGATCAAATTATATGGCATTGTCGGATTAGCATTCTTCTTTTTCAGTAGGAATAAACTAAAATTAATCGTTTCGAGCCTGATTGCGCTGGCAGTATTAGTCATACTTCCCGCTATTATATCTTCTCCAGAATTTATTGTCAGGTCTTATACAGACTGGTTCATATCACTCAAGGAAAAAAATATGCAAAATGTCTCGCTGACCTCTATGCAGGATATTTCATTAATGGGGATGGTTCGAAGGCTAATGCAGGATGCCAGTATCCCAAATCTGCCCTTTCTGATAGGCGGATTATTCCTGTTCTTCTTACCCTATGCCCGAATAAACCAATATCAGTATACAGCTTACAGGCTGATGCTTTTAGCTTCGGTATTAATCTTTACTGTTATATTCAGTTCAGGCTCAGAATCGCCCACCTATATTATTGCATTTGCTGGAGTAAGCATCTGGTTTATGGTACAAGCATCTCCAAAAAGTAAAGGAATCCTGTTTCTATTTGTATTTGCATTTGTACTGACAAGTATGTCACCATCAGATTTATTCCCAAAAATCATAAGGGATACCTACATCAAACCATATTCACTAAAAGCACTTCCCTGTGTATTGGTCTGGTTCGTAATTATTTACCAAATGCTAACTATAGATTTTAAAAAAATTAATACCCATGCATGATAAATTAATCTCTGTCGTAATTCCAGCATTTAATGAATCCGAGAACATTCCAAAGATTACTGCTGCCATCGAAAATCTGTTCGAACCACTTCCATACAGATATGAAATTATTATGGTTGCCGATGGCTGCACCGATGATACAATGGAAAAAATTCAAGAACTTCTTACAACGAATAAACATCTTTTCTACATCGAATTTTCCAGAAATTTTGGTCACCAGAATGCATTAAAAGCAGGGTTGGATCATTCAAATGGTGATTGTGTGATCAGTCTTGATTGTGATTTGCAGCATCCGCCTGAGATAATTCCTGAAATGCTGGCTAAATGGGAAGAAGGTTATGAAGTGGTGTATACGATACGAAAAGAGGATAAAAAGCTTCCTGTAACTAAGCGCTTTACCTCAAAACTATTTTATAATACCATCAACGGTCTTTCTGATGTAGAAATTGAATCAGGATCTGCTGATTTCAGGTTACTCGATAGAAAGGTAGTCCGGGTGATGAGAAACTTTCATGAGAATGAACCCTTTCTAAGGGGTTTGATCAAATGGATCGGGTTCAGACAATTTTCAATGGAGTATTACCCGAATCAGAGAACTCTGGGCAAAAGCAAGTACAATTTTAAAAGAATGATTAGTTTCGCACTACAGGGAGTTACCTCATTTTCTGTCAGGCCCTTATATGCTGCAATTTATCTTGGTTTTACATTCACTATGTGTTCAATCCTGTATTTACCCTATATTTTACATGCAATCTATACCGGCAAAGAAGTTTCAGGCTGGGCATCAATCTTAATGACCATTGTATTTTTTGGGGGCTTAAAACTCACGATACTCGGAATCATAGGAATTTATGTTGGGAAGATGTTTATGCAGGTTAAAGAACGTCCTAATTATATTATACGATCCACAAATCTCAACCCACAAACAAATTGATTTTACTCAGTTTTGATATTGAGGAGTTCGATATGCCGTTTGAATATGGAAAGGATATATCTTTTGAAGATCAGATAGCCATTTCTATTGCAGGCACGAACCTTATTCTGGATATTCTGGATACTCATGAGGTAAAAGCTACCTTTTTCAGCACAGTGGTTTTCGCACAAAATGCACCGGAGGTAATCCAACGGATTATTAATAGCGGACATGAGCTGGCCTCCCACGGTTATTATCATTCCAGTTTTGAAACCGCACACCTGGCTTCATCTAAGCTAGCTCTTCAGGAACTTTCGGGACAGGAAATAAGAGGTTACCGTATGGCAAGGATGAAACCTGTCGATGAAAATGAAATTACCAAAGCTGGATACTCCTACAACAGCTCCATTAACCCAACCTGGTTACCGGGGAGATATAATAATTTATCAAAACCAAGAAAATTCTATAAAGAAGCCGGAACATGGCAGATACCAGCCTCTGTCAGTCCGGTTTTACGATTCCCTCTTTTCTGGTTATCCTTTCATAATCTTCCAATAAGTATTTATCATTGGCTGGCTGAAAGAACCCATAAAAAGGACGGTTATCTCAACATCTATTTCCATCCCTGGGAGTTTACAGAACTTGGGGATCGGGAAAGATTTGGTTTTCCCGGATATGTAAGTCGCAATTCAGGCAGGAAAATGATTGAACGGATGGATTTATTCATAGGAGAACTTAAACGAAAGAAATATAGCTTTCATACAATAACTGACTTCCTGGGAATTATAAAAGCATAAGCCCTTCAAAGACCAAATCCGGCTTAATAGAAAATAAAAAAATATTTGATCCTATAGATTTCTTAATACTACTGACACACTGTTGTCATTCATGCTCCATAGTTTTGATTTAAACTAAAAAACAATACAATGGAAAGCTTAAATACAAAAGAAAAAATCGTAACTGTAATTAACCCATCTGAATTACTCGATCATTGGCAAGGACACCGCGGACTCACTCGCAGGGTGATTGAAGCCTTCCCTGAAAAAGAGTTTTTCGAATACTCTATTGGTGGTATGCGGCCCGCAGCACAGCTTATCCAGGAAATAATGGATGTAAGCACGGGTGGAATCCGTGAGATGGCAGGCGGAGAAGCAGGTGAAATTGCAGGCCATACCGTTAAAGCAACAAGTATTGCTGATACTCTGGCTATATGGGATGAAAATACGGCCGAGCTCTTTGAGAATCTTGCAAAAATTCCGGCTGACAAATTCCACGACAGAATCCTGTCTTTCGGACAATATGAAGGCACTATTTGGGAAAATATCTTCTACTTTTTAGATAATGAGATCCATCACCGTGCACAGGCTTATGTTTACCTGCGTTCTCTTGGTATTGAACCCCCGGCTTTTTGGGACAGATAAATTATTAGAGCCATTGAAAGTACACGCCAGCGTGTGCTTTCAAATCTCATGTATATGATGTCTAACTCTGAAAGAATTAACAATTGTTAAAATGAAAAACGTACTGGTATTCAAAACATCGGTTGAAAATTATCAGGATTTAAAGTCGACTGAGCCCTTGATGAACAGTTTAATGAGTGAAACCGAAAGATGGAGTTTCGATCTTGAAGATTGCGATCATATCCTCCGGGTTGAAGCTGTTTCGATTGAAGCGGGAATCATAATTAAAAGTTTAGCCAGAGTTGGTTTTAGCTGTGCAGAGCTTGAAGATGCACTATCTGCTTGAAGAGTGCCATTGAACATGCTGATAGAAGCCCAATCCTCTCAAATCTAAACCTGATGGCAGCGTAAAGCCCGCAGCCGAAAACAAAAGTTCTGGTTAACCTCCCCAAATAACGGCGAGGACTTGCAGCGAACAGCAGGACTGCTGGTAACTATGAAATACAGACCTCGCTTTCCAAATAAAAAAACTTCAGCTTTCATCAATTAATTCCATCTTATCCACACCAAAATCAATCATCCTACTTAGAACGGATAGCCACACATACGACACCCTTCGGGGTCGGGATTGAAGAAATATCAATGACTATAAACATACGACACCCTTCGGGGTCGACGGAATTCCTTTTATAACATAATTGGCACAGTCAATTGTCAACACCCACTAATGATCGCTGTGCAACACTTTCAACTCTCACCTTTCAATTCTCAACTTCTTCCCAATGGGTTAAATATTCTTCAATTCAGTTT
The DNA here is from genome assembly GCA_002257025.1 of Sphingobacteriales bacterium 16-39-50. Lineage (GTDB taxonomy): Bacteria > Bacteroidota > Bacteroidia > Sphingobacteriales > Sphingobacteriaceae > Daejeonella. Next base: position 17,239 of record NCHA01000012.1, read on the forward strand.
GTATCTTCATTGGAAAGTTCTATCTTTGCAGTCCCTAATTTTAGGGTAAATAATAATTAATACATAATTTAAATTCAAGCAAGTGAATACGTTAAGTTACAAAACTGTCTCTGCCAACAAAGCGACCGTCAGCAAAGAATGGGTAGTTGTTGACGCTCAAGGAGAGATTTTGGGGCGCTTGTCTTCTAAGATCGCAATGATCATCAGAGGGAAAAACAAGCCATCGTACACCCCACACGTAGACTGCGGAGATAATGTTATCGTTATCAATGCAGACAAAGTAAAACTCACAGGGAACAAGTTTGCTGAAAAGCAGTATGTTTCCTACACCGGTTATCCTGGTGGGCAGAAATTCATTTCTCCGAAAGAGTTAATGGCGAAGCATCCTACCCGTGTGGTAGAGAAAGCTGTACGTGGTATGTTACCTAAAAACAGTTTGGGCCGTGCATTGTACAAAAACCTGTTCGTTTATGCAGGTTCAGAACATCCGCATGCAGCGCAAAATCCTACAACCATTAAACCGTAATTAAGAGAAATGTCAACTACAAACACTTCAGGAAGAAGAAAAACCGCAGTTGCACGCATTTATCTAACAGATGGAAGCGGCAACATTACCGTAAACGGTAAAGATTACAAGGAGTATTTTCCAACATTGCCATTACAATATATCGTAATGCAGTCAACCGAAGTTTCTGAATCAACAGGAAAATTCGATGTAACTGTAAACGTTGCCGGCGGTGGTGTTAAAGGACAGGCAGAAGCCGTTCGTTTAGCAATTGCCAAGGCTATTGTAGAGCTGGATCCAGAGAAAAAACCTGCATTGAGAGCAAAAGGCATTATGACCCGCGATGACCGTATGGTTGAGCGTAAGAAACCAGGTCGTAAGAAAGCCCGTAAGAAATTTCAATTTAGTAAACGTTAATCTCAGGAGGATCAGACAATGGCAAGAACAACATATCAGGATTTATTGGATGCAGGTGTACATTTTGGTCACCTTACCCGCAAATGGGATCCGAAAATGGCACCGTACATTTTCATGGAGCGTAATGGCATCCACATTATAGATTTAAATAAAACTTTAACAAAATTAGAAGAAGCTGCTGCTGCGATCAAACAGATCGTGAAATCAGGACGTAAGATCTTATTTGTTTCTACAAAGAAACAAGCTAAAGATATCGTTGCTGAGCAGGCTCGTTCTGTAAACATGCCTTACGTAACCGAGCGTTGGTTAGGTGGTATGTTAACTAACTTTGCTACAGTTCGTAAATCAATCAAAAAGATGTCTAACATCGACAAGATGACCAAAGACGGAACTTTTGATGTATTATCGAAGAAAGAAAAATTAATGATTCAGCGTGAGCGTATCAAATTAGAGGCACTTCTTGGAGGTATCGCTGATCTGAACCGTCTGCCTGCTGCATTATTTATTATTGACGTTAAGAAAGAGCATATCTCTGTTGCTGAAGCGATGAAATTAAACATCCCAACATTTGCAATGGTTGATACTAACTCTGACCCTTCAAACATCGACTTCCCTATCCCTGCAAATGATGATGCAACTAAATCAATTACATTGATTACTGACGTTATCATGAAAGCTATCCACGAAGGATTGGATGAGCGTAAGCGTGAGAAAGAAGAAGAAGCCGACAAAGAAGCTGCAGCTGCAAAAGCTAAAGTTGATACAGAAGGTGAAGCTAAAGATGAAGCAGCAACTCCAGGCAAACGTACCCGCAAGGCTACAAGCCCTGAAGGTGTAGCAGTTGAAGCTGAGCCTGAAGCTAAGAGCGAAGAGTAAGGGCCTCACCCCAGCCCTCTCCAGAGGAGAGGGAGCAAATAATTACATTTTAAAACATTTCTCTTTCATCCCTCCGCCCAAGGCGGAGGGATTCAGGGGGACTAAAGGAAATAACATGTCTACAGTACAAATTACTGCCGCAGATGTAAATAAATTACGCCAGCAAACCGGAGCCGGTATGATGGATTGCAAAAAAGCCTTAACCGAAGCTAACGGAGATTTCGAAGCCGCTATTGACTACCTTCGTAAAAAAGGTGCAAAAGTTGCAGCTAGCCGTCAGGATCGTGAATCTAATGAAGGAGTGGTTATTGCAAAAACAACAGCCGACGGTAAACGCGGTGTTATTGTTGAATTCAATTGTGAAACCGATTTCGTAGCTAAAAACGCTGATTTCGTAGCCTTTGCAAATAGCATTGCTGATTTGGCAATCGATAAAAACCCTTCTTCATTAGAAGAATTGGTTGAGCTTGAACTTAATGGTGAAAAATTAGCTGATACTATCATTTCACAAATCGGAAAGATTGGTGAAAAAGTAGGTGTTTCTAAATTTGAGTCAGTATCAGGTGAAAAAGTGATCGCTTATATCCATGGAAATTATCGTCTTGGAGTATTAGTTGCATTAAACTCTAATCCTGCAAGTGCTGATGAAGTAGGTAAAGATGTTGCTATGCAAATTGCTGCCATGAACCCGGTTGCAATTGATAAAGGTGATGTTGATTCAAAAACTATCGAAAGAGAACTTGAAATTGCTAAAGATGTGATCCGTGCAGAAGGTAAACCTGAAGAAATGGTTGAAAAGATCGCTGCAGGAAAGCTTAATAAATTCTATAAAGACTCTACCTTACTAAATCAGGAGTTTGTTAAAGACTCTTCTAAAACTGTCGCACAGTTTTTAAATGATGTAGAAAAAGGCCTCACCGTTACCGCATTTAAGCGGGTTCAGTTAGGAGCTTAATTCTTAATCCTCTCCAAATTGGAGGGGATTTTTTTTGCCTTTATTTTTTTACGCTATGGATCAAGCACTTATTAATGCCAGCATTTTTACCGGAGAAGAAAGACTGGAAAATAAAGCCCTTTTAATAAGTAATGGACAAATCCATTCGATCGCTGATCCTGAACAGATTCCTGCTGATTTCAAAATAACAGACCTTAAGGGTTTAACTATTGCTCCCGGACTTATTGATCTTCAAATTTATGGCAGCGGCGGTAAACTATTCGGCGCATTGCCGGATGAAGAAGGTCTGGAACAAATGGAAAAAGATCTTCTTGCCCAGGGCACAACCGGATTTTTCGCCACAGCAGCAACCAATAGTGATGAGGTAGTACTTAAAGCTATTGATGCAGCTAAAGCTTATCGCAAAAGAGCAACAGGTAATTTTCTGGGCCTGCATCTTGAAGGACCTTACCTGAACGTAAAACGTAAAGGTGCCCATCCTGAAAAATATATCAAAAAAGGAACCCTAAAAGAGATCAAAAGCTGGGTGGAACGTGCAGAAGGTGAATTAAAAATGATGACTATCGCACCTGAGCTCCAGGATCAGGAATTGATAGATTTCCTCCATTCAAACAATATCATTATTTCTGCCGGACATAGCGATGCGACTTATGAGGAAGCATTATCCTTTTTAAATAATCCGGTACAGGCTGCTACCCATCTTTACAACGCCATGCCGCCAATTCACCATCGGGTTGCCGGACTTGTACCAGCAATTTTCAAACTAAAACCTTATACCAGCATAGTGGCTGACGGTGTTCATGTGAGTTTCCCAATGATCGAACTGGCTAAACGTGAACTGGGTGATCGATTATTTCTGATCACTGACGCAGTTACCGAAACCACTGAAGGTATTTATCAGCATGTATTTAAAGGCGACAGATATACCATGCCCGACGGAACTCTATCAGGTTCATGCCTAAGTATGCTCAAAGCAGTTGAAAACTGTGTACTAAACGTTGGTATTCCGCTGGATGAAGCATTAAGGATGGCCTCAACCTACCCTGCCCGCTTAATGGGAGACAATAATAAAGGTCTGATTAAAAAGGGATACAGAGCCGATATTATCGTGATAAACAAAGAACTAAAACATCATAGCACCTACTTTTCAGGTAAGCTCAACTAAAATATTTTAATAACTTTAAAAAAATATCTCCATGAAGTACAAACGTATCCTTTTAAAATTAAGCGGTGAAGCATTGATGGGCGAGAAACAATACGGTATAGACATTGACCGTGTTGCTCAATATGCAAAAGATATTCACGCTGTGCATGCTAAAGGGATAGAGATTGCATTGGTAATTGGGGGCGGCAATATTTATCGTGGCCTGAGTGCTGAAAAAGCAGGTATGGATCGTGTACAGGCAGATTACATGGGTATGCTCGCTACCGTGATTAATAGCATGGCTTTGCAGGATGCACTTGAAAAAACCGGTGTAAAAACACGTTTGCTAACTGCTATTAAAATGGAGCAGATCTGTGAACCCTTTATTCGCCGCCGTGCAGTCCGTCACCTTGAAAAAGGCAGGATCGTAATCTTTGGTGCCGGCACAGGTAATCCATATTTTACAACTGATACCGCAGCTTCTCTGCGAGCTGTAGAGATCAATGCAGATGTTGTAATGAAGGGTACGCGCGTTGATGGAATTTACACTGCCGACCCACTCAAGGAACCTGATGCTACCAGATACGATGAAATAACGTTCGATGAGGTTTACAAAAAGAATCTGAACGTTATGGACATGACCGCGTTCACCCTTTGTCAGGAAAATAACCTGCCAATCATTGTTTTTGATATGAATAAACCGGGTAATTTAATGCGTCTGGTGGATGGTGAACCTATAGGTACATTAGTGAAAGGCTAAGAAATCAAAGATCGGGTAAAGCTTAAATACCTGAGAATAACAGGAATTTAATTAATTTTACAGATCGAACAGATATATTATGAACGAGCTAATTAAGAAACAACTGGATGATGCCAAAGCTCATATGGAAAAAGCCATTGAGTTTTGTGATAATGAATTGGTAAAAATTCGTGCTGGTAAAGCAATGCCTTCCATGCTTGACGGGATATTTGTGGACTATTATGGAACTCCAACTGCTTTGAACCAGATCGGTACTGTCAATACTCCTGATGCACGTACCTTAGTAGTACAACCATGGGAAAAAACGATGCTGATTCCGATAGAAAGAGCTATTATGGAGGCAAATATCGGACTAAACCCGCAAAATGACGGTGTTGTAATCCGCCTAAACGTTCCACCATTAACTGAAGAGCGCCGCAGAGACCTTGTGAAAAAAGTGAAAGAAGAGGCTGAAAAAGGTCGTATTGCCGTCAGAAATATCCGCAAAGATGCGAATGAAAAAATCAAACGCTCTAAATCCGAGGGGGTATCAGATGATGAAATTAAAACAGGTGAAGGTGATGTACAAAAATTAACAGACTCATGTATTGTAAGAATTGACCGCCTGATGGAGGCCAAGGAAAAAGATATCATGACTGTCTGATCTTAATATGATTGTAAAAAGAAGGGGAATATGGCAAAAGCACTATTCCCTTTTTTAATTTTGATGCCATATGAAACTATTAGCAGACTATTTAAAAAATTATAAGGGACTTATTGCCCTGGCTCTGCTTCTGGCAGCAATTAACCAAATTTTTTCTCTGCTTGATCCCTGGATCTTCAGGAAGATCATTGATACCTATGTAACCAGATATCAGGAATATACCACCGAAGAATTCTTTCAGGGTGCAGGTTTACTCATCCTTGCGGCAATGGGTGTGGCGATGGTTTCCAGAATTGCAAAAAACTTTCAGGACTATTATGTGAATGTGATCACCCAGCGTCTGGGAGCAAAGATCTATTCAGATGGATTGGCTCATTCCCTTGAATTGCCTTACTCGGTATTCGAAGACCAGCGCAGCGGTGAAACACTGGGAATTCTTCAAAAAGTAAGAACTGATACCGAAAAGCTAATCACAGCCCTCATCAATATTGTCTTTACTTCAATTGTAGGAGTAACCTTTGTCTTTGTTTATGCCATCAATATCCATTGGTCTATTGCTGTGGTTTACGTTTCTGTAATCCCGGTTCTTGGTGTGATCAGCTCTGTATTGAGTAAAAAAATTAAAATTGTTCAGAAAACCATTGTCAGCGAAACCACGGCTCTTGCCGGATCTACGACCGAATCACTTCGTAATATTGAGTTGGTAAAAAGCCTTGGGCTATCCAGTCAGGAGATTAAACGCCTGAGCAATACCACTGATAAAATCTTAAAACTTGAACTGAAGAAAGTAAAGTATGTCCGTAGCCTAAGTTTTATTCAGGGAACTCTCGTAAACCTATTGAGAAACATGATTCTCCTGCTGATGCTTTACCTGATATTCGCAGGCAGAATCAGTGTAGGCGAGTTTTTCTCACTCTTCATCTATTCCTTCTTCATTTTCGGGCCATTACAGGAACTCGGAAACATTATCAATATCTATCGGGAAACCGAAGTTTCTTTGGATAATTTTAGAGGGATACTAAGTACCCCAAAAGAGAAGAAACCATTAAAACCGACAGTTCTGGGCCGTATCACCAGTCTTAAATTTAATTCTGTGAGCTTTAAACATCGGTCTGCAAACCGCTATGCGCTTGAAAATATCTCATTTGGAACTGTAAAAGGACAAACGATCGCTTTTGTTGGACCCTCGGGTTCAGGAAAAACTACTTTAGTAAAACTTCTGGTTGGTTTATACCATCCGGAGGCCGGGCAGGTTCTCTACAATGATATTCCCGGAACTGATATTGATCTTGATGAACTTCGTGAAAAAATAGGTTTCGTTACACAGGATACACAATTATTCTCGGGTACAATCCGGGAAAACCTGCTCTTTGTTCGCCCGGATGCCAGTGACGAAGATTGCCTGCGTGTATTGCAAAAAGCTGCCTGTCAGAATTTACTTGCGCGTGCAGATAAAGGTTTGGATACGGTAATTGGTGAGGGTGGTGTGAAAGTATCGGGAGGCGAAAAACAGCGTCTTTCTATTGCCAGGGCTCTGTTGCGCGAACCAAATATCCTTGTATTTGATGAGGCTACTTCTTCACTCGATTCAATTACTGAAGAGGAAATTACCGAAACTATTCGTGATGTCTCTGTTATTCAGGATCATATTACAATACTGATCGCGCATCGGCTTTCAACCATTATGCATGCTGATAAGATCTTTGTCCTTGAGAAGGGACATATCATTGAATCAGGTAAACACGATGAACTTATTGCAGAAAAAGGCCTCTATTATGCTATGTGGCGTCAGCAGATCGGCGAGAAATACAGTACAGAAGTTTAAATATTTTTGTATATTCAATAATGATTGATGTACCCTTTATAAGCACATCAATCATTATTTAGCCCATCTATAATGACAGAATTCACTGCAGGCTTTGGTATCTGGGAATGGATTATGGTAATTATTGCCATTCTATCACTTCTTCTCATTATTCCATTTGCAATTTTCGATACTCTCAAGTCAAAAAGTTTAAGTACAGGTCAAAAATTTCTCTGGATCATTTTTATATTGATAGCACCATACCTGGGAGCAGTAGTTTATCTTTTCTGGGGTAGAAAACAAAAAGCATTATGATCACACTTACAAGTCTACTTTTTATCGGAAATATCTTCCGATTCCTGTTTGGGATCCTATGGGCAATTTTGATCGTGTATACCCTGCTTGACCTGTTCAGAAGCAATAAGCCCACAAATACAAAATTACTCTGGCTCATCGTAATCTTGATTGCGCCAATACTAGGTTCTATTATCTATTTTGTGGTTGGAAGAACGAACAGAATTTAATCCCTGTTAATTTGTTTCAATCCCAGGTGGACAAGCTTCCTGGTTTTCAGATAAGTAAAAAACACGATGATCAGGGTCATTGTGCCTCCAAAAAGCACTGAAGGTATTGTCCCCATAAGTTTTGCGGTTGCTCCCGACTCAAATGCACCAATCTCATTCGATGAATTAATAAACATGCCGTTAACTGCCGAAACTCTTCCACGCATTTCCTGAGGGGTTAGCAATTGCAATATTGTGGATCGGATAATTACGCTGACACTATCAAATGCACCCTCGAAAAAAAGACAGACTAAAGACAAATAAAAATTACGTGAAAGTCCAAAGCAAATAATAGACAGCCCGAAACCGGCAACAGCTAAAAGCAGGTTTCTCCAGGGCTTGTTCATTGGAGGATATCTGGCCATAATAAACATCGTAATCACTGCACCTGCAGCCGGTGCAGCACGCAGAAATCCAAGGCCTTCGGACCCTACCTTCAGAATGTCATGAGCAAAAATAGGCATCAATGCAACTGCACCCCCAAAAAATACAGAGAACATATCCAGACTTAATGCACCCAGAATCATTTTGTTATTAAAGACAAATTTAATACCCTCCGAAAGACTTTTGAATATATTTTCCCTCGGAACAAACTGAGGGGGATAATTTTTAACAAAAAAAACGATACATCCCAATGCCATAGCCATAAAACTGACGATCACTACAAAACAGGCGGTAATACCACTGAATGCATAGAGCAATCCACCAACAGCCGGCCCCATGATCGAAGCAACCTGCCAAATTCCACTGTTCCAGGTTGATGAATTCGCATAATGATCCCTGGGGATGATCTGAGCCAATAGGGTAAACGCTGTAGGTGAATAAAAACCTCTGGCAATTCCGACAAAAAATATCATCAGATACATGATCAAAATGACCGATTTTTGTCCCAGATACTCAAGTCGCTCAGAACTGGAAACAAGCATCAATACAAGGCTTGATAGCAGCATCGCAAGGATGATCCAGATCATTAGTTTCTTTTTATCCGATTTATCAGCAATATATCCACCGTAAAGGGTCACTGTTATTGAAGGAATGGCTTCTGCGAGGCCTATAAGCCCCAGAGAGAGCGGATCTTTGGTTAGCTGATAAATATGCCAGCCGACTACAACAGCCTGTACCTGATAGGCAAAAGTGAATAAAAACCGCATGGCCAGATAGGAGCGGAACTCCGGAAAACGCATTGCGATATAAGGATCATTGACAGCCTCTGAAGACTTGTTAGCAGTCATTATGATTAAATCCTTTCATTTATACTAAAATTATTTCATTAAGATATTTTATCCCAACTGATTCCAGGCGATTTCTGTTCAAAATATTGCTTTAAGAGCAGGTTTGATTCAGACTTTAATTCCGGATCATCCTCAAGTACCTGTATAACAGTTTGCCTGGCATCAGCTAAAAGTTTCTGATCTATTGAAATATCAGCCAGCTTCAGATCCAGTACTCCGCTCTGCTGTGTTCCTTCAATATTTCCGGGTCCTCTGAGCTGAAGATCAATTTCTGCGATCTCAAATCCATCATTGGTTCGAACCATTGTATCCAAACGGGTTCTAGCGTCGCTGCTTAACTTGTTTCCCGACATTAATATACAAAAAGATTGCTCCGCCCCTCTTCCAACCCTTCCGCGCAACTGATGCAATTGAGATAAACCAAAGCGTTCAGCGTTTTCAATAATCATCACACTTGCATTCGGAACATTAACTCCAACCTCTATCACAGTTGTAGCTACCATGATTTGTGTTTCTCCCTTAACAAAACGCTGCATTTCGGAAGCCTTTTCTTTAGCCGCCAGTTTACCATGAACTATACTATGCTGATATTCGGGCATTGGAAACTCATCAATAATTGATTGTATTCCTGCCTCAAGATACAATAGATCAAGCTTCTCGCTCTCTTTGATTAAAGGATAAACAATATAAATCTGCCTGCCTTTGGCAATTTCCTCCCGCATAAAACCAAACATCCTTAAACGCTGGCTATGATATAAATGGACTGTTTTAATAGGCTTTCTCCCTGCAGGAAGCTCATTGATTACTGAAATATCCAGATCACCGTAGAGGGTCATTGCCAAAGTCCGGGGTATAGGTGTAGCCGTCATAACCAGAACATGCGGAGGGATGATATTTTTGCGCCATAATTTAGCACGCTGTTCAACTCCAAAACGATGCTGCTCATCAATCACAACAAGTCCAAGGTTTTTAAACTTAACAGCGTCTTCTATCAGAGCATGTGTACCAACAAGAATATCGAGCTCTCCACTCTCCAGGCGCTGATGAAGACTTGTTCTCGCCTTTTTCAAAGTAGAACCAGTCAATATTTCTATACTGACAAAGCCATCGCCTAACAGACTCTTAATAGACAAATAATGTTGTTGAGCCAAAATCTCAGTAGGGGCCATTATGCAAGCCTGATAACCATTATCTATCGCAAGAAGCATAATCATCAGGGCTACGACTGTCTTCCCACTACCAACATCACCCTGGAGCAAGCGGTTCATTTGTACTCCACGCTGGGTATCTTGCCTGATCTCTTTAATTACGCGCTTTTGGGCAGCTGTGAGTTCAAAAGGCAATTTCTCTGAATAAAAAGTATTAAAATTATTCCCAACAGTATTAAAAAGAGCTCCTTTAAATTTCTGAGTCCGAACCAATTTCGTCCGTAAAAGTTTCAACTGAATAAAGAACAACTCGTCAAATTTCAGGCGGGTCTCTGCGGCCTTAAGAATTTCGGTATTTTCAGGAAAATGAATATTATAAAGTGCTTTCTGCAGGCCAATGAGTTTATGTCTATTTAATATATAATCAGGCAGAGTTTCTTTAATTTGCCTGATTACCTGATCAATAAGAGCTGCCTGTGCTCTTTGAAGTCCTTTACTGTCAAGGTTGAACTGTTTTAACTTCTCAGTAGAACTGTAAACCGGCTGCAAAGTAAGATTACCTCTGTTCTCTGCATTAGCTTGATAAGGCTCGAGTTCAGGATGAGAGATCGAGAAATGTCCATTAAAAATTACAGGCTTCCCAAAAACAATAAAAACTGAACCCGGCTGGATGATCTTGTCAATCCAGCGAATACTCTGAAACCAAACAAGTTCAATACTGCCTGTATCATCCTTGAATTTTGCTACAAGCCTTTTGGTGTGCTTATCACCCAATATCTCCTTTGAAATGATCCGTCCAAGTATTTGAACCGAAGGCAGATCGGGATCTAGTTCCCGAATCTTATAAAAACGGGTTCTGTCAATATAACGGAAAGGATAATGGTGGAGAAGATCATCATAAGTAAATATACGCAGGTCCTTCTTAAGTATCTCAGCACGCTGAGATCCTATACCTTTTAAGTACTCAACAGGAGTTTTTAAGATTTGTTCTGCCAATCCTTTTAGTGAGTAATTTCCGGAAACTCAGGGGCCGGAATTTTAAAAAATATTTCTTTGATCGTAGTCCAGTTAAAAACAATGACAGCGGCTAATAGCAGGGAGTATGCGTATAACTGATGCACACTAATTCCCTCGTGAAAGTAGAAAAATGCAACCGCAAAAGCAACAATGGGATTGAGATAAATAATAATCCCCAATGTGGACGAAGGCATGCCGATCAGGGCATAAAGGCTTAAAAATAAAGGTATTATTGTAAAGAAAATTGCAATTATGACAATATCAATCCAGAAATAGGTATCAAGAGGAAAACTCCGGAAGCTGTATATAAAAAAAGGAAACATTAAAACTGCGGCAATAAATAGTTGTAAACCCAGCATATTAAACTTATCTATCCTGCTCATTACCTTCTGAACAATCAGAAAAAAACTGTAGAGTGCTGCAACAAATACTGACCACAATACATCTCTCAGGGATCCTTGCGCCAAAATTAAAATACTGACAGAAGCAATTCCCAGCGCAATGAGCTTCAGTATGCTTAGTCTTTCTTTTAGAATCAAAAAACCGGCGAAAGCGGTAATCAAAGGGCATACCATATAGGCAAAGGCCGCTGATTTCAAATTAACATTATTTACAGCATAGATATAGGTGAACCAGTTCCCGCTTATCAATACCCCCGAAAGCAGGCAAAGAATGATAATTCTCTTGCGTCCATTTTTATCCAGAGAATAAAAAAAATCCAGATCAGATTTTACCTGTTTAACACGAAATAGTGCAATAAAAGACCAGGTGAATATCAGTGATGTAAATATCCTGTAATATAATATCTCATCGGAAGGGTAATGCTGGATTTTACGAAGTGGAATAGAGAAGAAGCCCCAGGTTACCACAGATATAATTGCAGCTAAAAAATATTTCAGTTGACCCGCTTTCAATATCAGGACTTAACAGCGACAAGGGAGATCTCTACATTCACATTTTTGGGTAATCCAAGAACAGCAACGGTTTCTCTTGCCGGAAAATCTGACCGAAAGTATGAGCCATAAATCTCATTAACCACTGCAAAATGATTCATATCACTTAAAAAAATGGTGCTCTTTACCACATTTTCAAATGAAAAGCCGGCAGCCTGGAGCAGCGCTTCCAAATTTTTCATTACCTGTCTGGCTTCATCCTCAATACCGCCCTGGATTAAATGATTTGTTGCGGGGTCTATTGGGATCTGGCCGGATATGAACAACATATTTCCTGCCTGCACTGCCTGACTATAAGGTCCGATGGGTGCAGGTGCTTCTTCAGTATAAATTATTGATTTCATCATTTTTATTTAATTCGGACAGAATAAGTTTGGCCCAAAGAAAAGCCGTCTGTTTATTCTTAGAATACATACCATTCAAGAACCTTATAAATAATACCACCAAGAAATAACAAAATAGCTATGGTATTAATTATATGCATTACCTTCAGGTTGAAACTTGAAGGTCTGTTAGGATCGTGTTTTCTAAAAAAATACATAGCACAAAAATATTAAATAAAAAAAAGAATCCCGTCCCGAATATTTCGGGACGGGATTCTTTTTTTACAATCTGCTTATATACAGTATTGTTTATTGTTGTTTGATCTCAACACGACGATTTTGGGAACGTCCTGCTTCAGTTGCATTAGATGCAACCGGACGGCTTTCGCCATAAGCAGTTGTTGCGATTCTGTTAGAAGCGATACCAGCGTTAACCAGGTAAGTTTTAACTGAATTAGCTCTGTCTCTTGATAAAGTCATGTTGTATTCTTCAGTACCTTCAGCAGAAGCGTGACCGTCTAATTGAACAACAGCTGAAGTATTAGCTTTCAATGAAGAAGCTAAGCCATCAAGAACTGAATAAGCTGAAGTTCTTAAAACTGAAGAGTTAAACTCAAACTGAATTGGAACAACCGGACCAGCATTAAACTCAGGGCATCCGTTCAATCTTGCGATACCTTTAACAGTAGGGCAAGCATCTTTTGAATCAGGAATACCATCAGCATCAACATCTAAAGGACATCCGGAACCGTCAACTTTAATTCCAGCTTCAGTGTTAGGACATTTGTCTAATTTATCAGCAACACCGTCACCGTCAGAATCTTTTAACAGATCAGCAGCTTCAAGAGCACTTACACGACCTTTTAATGCCTCAACTTCCTGACGCAATGTAGGATCTTTTAATTCATCATACATCAAGGCAAGTGGATTAACCCAGTCTAAATTCGGCTTAGCAGAAGAACCCAAAGAGAATTCGATACCAGCAGAGGTATAAGACCATTTATCTTTTGTGAAACCTTTTCCTTTTGTACCATCAAGATCGTCAGCATCAAGGAAGTTCATGGTGTAACCAAGATCGAAGTTAACACGCTCAGAAACTTTGAATTTGATACCAGCACCAACCGGAACATACATGTTACGGATGTTGTTACGATCTCTGTCTGGACCATAAGTTCCTTTTGCAGGAGTTGAGTTAGGGTTAATTTCTTTCCAGTGATAAGCAGCATAACCAAAACCAGCTTTTAGGTTGAAGTTAACAGCGTTTTCTCTTTTAAGGAAATCAATTGAACCTACGTTAGCAATACCTGTAAGGTCTAATGCAGTGCTGATTTGTGTAACTCCATCAGTACGTGGGCCTAATCCCAAATTAACTGTGGCGCCATCATTGTCATAGCTAAGCTCTCCACCGTGGTAAGCAAGCTGAATTCCGAAGATATGATCTACTTGCTTTCTCAAAGTAAGACCGTATCCTAAAGATGGGCTCCAGTTAGTAAAGTCATTAGATCCGCCAATAGCAACAACAGGTGCTAATACTCCGGCATTGACACCAAAACTCCAGGTTCTATACTGGCCTCTCCCACCAAATACCTTGGCAGAGGAGCTAGTAGCATCTTGCGCAAAAGAAACCTCACTGAGGCCTAAGGCTGCTACTAATGAAAACACAAGTGCTTTCTTTAATGTAGAATAATTCATAATCGTTTTTTTAAAGGTTAACAAATTTCATTAGTGTAATTTACACAAAAATAGTCATAAGTTTGACTTGTGCAAATAATCAAATACTGTTCCAATCATTTTCTTTGACAAAAATTACATCCTAAATCGTTTTATTGCACACAAAATTATATACTCTTAGCATGAAATACCCTCACGTTGACAGGCAACTCTTCGAAAAAAATCGTCAAAATTTTACAAAAAGACTCTCTGCGAACTCTATAGCCATATTTCAATCTAATGATGAATTTCCAAGAAGCGGCGATCAAACCCATTTATTCAAACAAAATGCAGATCTCTTTTACCTGAGTGGAATAGACCAGGAAGAAACAATTTTATTTTTATTCCCCGACTGTCCTAATCCGCTATACAGAGAAGTCCTGTTTTTAAGACAGACAAATGAACACATTGCTGTCTGGGAAGGTCATAAATTGACGATTCAGGAAGCAAAAAATGTTTCAGGTATCAACAATGTGTACTGGATTGAGGAATTTTGGAATATACTGCCATCTGTAATCAGTTATGCTGAAAGTATATATCTCAATACAAATGAGAATGATCGCTATGCCCATAAGGTTCCATATCGGGATATCCGGTTTATCGAAAAAATAAAAGACCTTTATCCATTACATAATTATAAACGGGCTGCCTTGATTATGCGTGAACTACGCCCTGTAAAGTCCGAAATTGAGATTGAACTGACGAAAAAGGCCTGTGAAATTACACGGGATGCCTTTGTCAGAATCCTGAAATTTATAAAACCAGGAGTAGCTGAATATGAGATTGAAGCTGAAATTATCCATGAATTTATTCGGCAAAGAGCTACTGGTCATGCATATAATCCAATTATAGCTTCTGGTAAAAATGCCAATATCCTTCACTACAATGATAACAACCAGATCTGCAAAGATGGTGATGTGATTCTGTTTGACTTTGGGGCAGAATATGCTAATTATAATGCCGATATGAGCCGTTCAGTGCCTGTCAATGGACGTTTCACAAAACGCCAGAAGGATGTATATAATGCCGTTTTACGGATCATGAAAGAGGCCAGAAAAATGCTTCTTCCGGGAACGATCTGGAATGACTATCATGCAGAGGTTGGTAAAATAGTTGAATTTGAACTAATTGGGCTTGGTTTACTCGATAAACAGGATATTGCTAAACAGGATCCTAAAGCCCCGCTTTATAAAAAGTATTTTATGCATGGCACTTCCCACCACCTTGGTTTGGATGTACATGATTTTGCAAGCAGGTATAAACCTTTTGAAGCCGGGAATCTTCTGACATGTGAGCCAGGAATTTATATTCCAAAGGAAGGTCTCGGAATACGGATTGAAAATAATATTCTGATAACGAAAAATGGAAATATCGACCTTATGGATGATATCCCTGTTGAGGCTGAAGAAATAGAAGCAATTATGAATTCTTAGGTTCTATCAGAAGGGTATCTATAAACCTATAGAGATTGAAGTCAGGATTGGCTGAAGCTTTTACAATATCCTGTTGGAGCTGCTTTTTATCGAAATTCTTCATTTTCTGATGCTGAAGCAACTTCCAGGCCTTTTCCGCTAGTAAAAATATACGTTTTTTATTTTCTTTTATCGACTGATTCTCAATAGCTTCTATCAGTTCTGAAATTCCAATAGATTTATCAGCAACAGTATTGATAACCGGAATAGGCTGGACTCTTTGATGGACAAGCTTCTTGAGATTATTGGCAAAAGTATCAGCTCCTTCCCTGTCAGATTTGTTCACAACGAAAATATCGGCAATCTCCATTAATCCGGATTTCATATTCTGAATCTCATCACCCGACTCAGGAACCAGTACCACCACACTGATATCTGCAAGTCCGGCAATTTCCACTTCCGACTGACCAACTCCTACTGTTTCAACCAGAATATAATCAAAACCGGCAGCCTTAAGAACATCACACATTTCAATTGTTTTGCCCGATAAGCCCCCTAATGAGCCCCTGGTTGCCAGCGAACGTATATAAACATTCGGCTTATTGAATTGTTCTGCCATTCTGACACGATCTCCCAGAAGAGATCCCATATTAAATGGAGATGTAGGGTCAATGGCAAGAACTGCAATTTGCTTAGCCTGAGCACTCAGCTGATTAATCATCGCATTAACCAGGGTGCTTTTCCCTGCACCGGGCGGGCCGGTAATTCCAATTACCGGAGTATTATTTGATTTGAGCCCCCTTAATAAGTCCTCTGAACCAGGCAAATCATTTTCTACAATGGTTAACTCCCTGGCTAATTTTCTAAAGTCTTTGAGCAGTTTGGAATTATTAAGCTTGTTTGGCAGCATATACAAAGTAAACTGTTTTTAATTTCATTTTACAATTAGTTGAGACAGCTGGCAGACAGGGATGAGATTAGTTCCATATAAACACGTAGCAAACAGAGACTAAACGCGGACTAAACGCGGAGAAAACACTAATATATCCGTGTTTTCTCCGCGTTTACTACAGCTTTAATTTATGTTTAATTAGTGTTTATTCTAAAGCAGATAATAAGCTTTACCGAAGCAGTCAGGAAGGTGATGAATTGTAATCCTTTTTTATGGATGATTTCAGATCACAACACTGAAAAAAAACAGGAATTTCGAATGTGCCGATAGCAGGATAAATTTTAGGGGCTATTTCCCGGCACATTAATCAAAAGAGGCTAATTTATTTACCTTTGCCCAATATGCTACCAACATGAAAGTCACAGGTTTTTCATTTATACGTAATGCTGTTAATAATGACTACCCTGTGGTGCAGGCAATTCTCTCTATTTTGCCTGTTTGCGATGAATTTGTAATTGCAGTTGGCGATTGTACTGACAATACCCTGGAACTTATTGAAGGCATCGCTTCTCCAAAAATAAAAATCATACATACGGTATGGGATGAAAGTATCCGCGAAGGCGGGAGAACATTCGCACAGGAAACTGATAAAGCCTATGCTGCGATTTCAAAAGATACCGATTGGGCATTTTATATCCAGGGGGATGAATGCGTGCATGAAAACTATCTTCCGGTGATAAAAAAGGCTATGGAGGAAAACCTGAACAATAAAAATGTCGAGGGCCTTTTGTTTAAATACCTGCATTTTTATGGCTCTTATGATTTCATAGCTTCCTCCAGGCGATGGTATAGAAATGAGGTCAGAATTTTAAAATTTGATCCTGGAGTTCATTCCTACCGGGATGCTCAGGGTTTTAGAAAAAATGGCAGGAAAATAAAAGTGAAACCAATAGAGGCCTATATTTATCACTACGGCTGGGTTCAGCCGCCTGCAGGTCTTGGAAATAAAGTTCGTAATTTTAATAAATTTTACCATGAAGATTCCTGGATCCAGGAGCATCTTCCTGAAAATATTGAATTTGATTATGGCAATGCCGACCGTCTGATCAGATTCGAAGGTACACACCCCCAGGTTATGCAGAAACGGATTGAAGTCAGTAACTGGAAGTTTCAGGTTGATCCAACGCTAATGAAAAAGAAAATGAGCCTGAGGCGTCGTATTTTACAAAAAATAGAAGACCTGTGGCAATGGCGAATCGGAGAATATAAAAACTACAAAACTGTTCAATGACCACCGTGTCGAATCGCCGAAAAAGTATCTCTGTAGTTATACCAAATTATAACGGCAGACATTTGCTGGAGCAAAACCTGCCTTCTGTCTATGCAGCCTTAAACAATGCCAAAACAGATTTTGAAATCATCATTACAGATGATTGTTCAAAAGATAGTTCCGTAGCATTTATCAGACAAAACTATCCTCTGGTACGTTTGATTATTAATGACCAAAATCAGGGATTTTCTGCAAGTTGTAACCGAGGGATTGAAATAGCTGAGAAAGATCTGGTTCTATTACTAAACACTGATATAGAGTTAAATAAGGACTTTTTCGAAAGCCAGTTTAAATATTTTGAGCATCCTGACACTTTTGGTGTAATGAGTAAAATTATTGGAGCTAAAAATGGTGAAACACAGGATACCGCAAGATTTTTAAAATATTCCGGATTTAAAATTAAAGCCAATATCTTTTACCACCTGGAAAACGAGGATTTTCTTACCCCAACGGCTTATTTATCAGGTGCAAATGCCTTAATTGACACCAAAAAATTAAAGGATATTGGTGGATTTGATGAAATTTTCTCGCCATTTTATTGTGAAGACTTTGAATTAGGGCTAAGAGCATGGCGCCTGGGCTGGAAATGCTATTATGATCCAAAATCTTATTGTATCCACGATCATTCATCCACAACCAAAAATTACCGTACCCGAAATTGGGTTAAGGCCATTTTCTTTCGAAACAGGCTTTTTGTTCATGCCATACATTTAAGCAAAATCCGATTAGTTTTTTGGTTCCTGCAAGTCGCTTTCATTGATATGCTCTTTATGTGGATTGGTTTAAAATTCTACTACTATAAAAGTTTTGGAATGTTTTTGAACAATCTAAAACATGCCCGCCATTCGCGCAAAAAAATGAAGGAATTAATGGCCAGACATAATAGTATGATAAGCATTGATGACATCATTAATAAAATGACTAAGATGCTTGAGGGGCAAACAATCATTTTCAGAAGAAATTAGACATCTTTCAAAATGATTAACTTTGTTTTAGAAATCTTTTTATGAAGACCTTTTTTCGACTATTTGCTTTTGCTGCCCCTGTACAGAAATTTGCGGTTCCATTCTTTATCACGTCTGTATTAGGTGTCATTTTCGGACTTCTGAATTTCACTCTGCTGATTCCGGTTTTTGAACTCCTGTTCGATCAGTCAGGTAAAACCGGAGCCAAGACATTCACTACTTTGCCCTCCTTCGATTTTAGCCTGAGCTATTTCAAGGACTTGTTTTATTATTATTTCCAAAACATCATCAACACTTCAGGTAAGGTAGGAGCTTTAAAAATGGTCAGTATTGCCATTGTCGTCTCTGTAATACTAAGTAATCTGTTTAAATATTTGTCGGCAAGGGTAATTGAAAATTTCAGGTTAATGATTGTAACCCGCATCAGGAGCAGTATTTTCAGAAAACTCACTAATATTGATATCCAATACTTCAGCAGTCAGCGGAAAGGTGACCTCATTTCGAGATTCATGACGGATGTGGTGACCATTCAGGATTCTATTATTCGTTCCCTGCAAGTTATTCTGCGTGAGCCAATTGCAATAATTCTGAACTTTGCAGTACTTTTTACAATATCTGCCAAACTGACATTTTTTGCACTCATCCTTATTCCAGTTTCAGGCCTGCTTATCTCATTCATTGTCAAACGATTAAAGAAACATGCAACAGCAGCCCAGGAATCATTAGGCGTATTAGTATCAAGTATAGATGAGGGACTCAATGGGGTTAAAATCATTAAATCCTTCAATGCTGAGCATTATATTCAGGAGAAATTCAATGCGATTAACATGTGGACGAGTAAAATCCACAGGAGGCTGGCCAGAAGGGTATTACTTGCCGCACCGGTTTCAGAAATGATGGGTGTGATTACAGTGGCTGCGCTCCTCTTCTATGGCGGTACCCTGATTCTACAGGAGGGATCAGATCTTCAGGGAGCTGAATTTATTGGCTATATCATTATATTTTCACAAATAATCAATCCGGCTAAAGCCATTTCCGAAGCCTTTGGTAATATTTCCCAGGGGATTTCTGCAGGAGAGCGTGTATTTCAATTACTGGATGCACCTGAAAACATTACTGATAAACAAAATCCGGTTTCAAAAACCTCATTCAATGATTGTATCGAATTGAAAAATGTCTCATTTGCCTATGGTGAAAAAGAGGTATTGAAAAACATCAATTTTAAAATATTAAAAGGCAGTACTGTTGCTTTGGTGGGTCCTTCGGGAGGAGGAAAAACCACTCTTATGGATCTATTACCAAGATTTATGGATCCTTTACATGGTGAAATCTGTCTTGATAGTTTGAATATCAAGGATATCAGCATGCGTGATGTCAGGGCACTGATGGGAATTGTTAATCAGGAGTCTATTCTCTTTAATGATACCATTTTTAATAATATCGCCTTTGGCAGATCCTTTACAGCAGAAGATGTAATCGAAGCTGCTAAGATTGCGAATGCACATGAGTTCATTGTCAATACTTCTGAGGGCTATCAAACTAATATTGGTGACAGGGGCATGAAACTTTCGGGAGGACAAAAACAAAGGATCTGCATCGCAAGAGCTGTACTTGCTAATCCACCCATCCTTCTTCTGGATGAAGCTACATCCGCTTTGGATACTGAATCAGAAAAGGTAGTTCAAAATGCGCTCAAAAATTTAATGAAAAACCGTACTTCCATTGTCATTGCCCACCGACTGAGCACCATACAGGAAGCTGATCTAATTGTTGTCCTTGAGAATGGTAAAATTGAAGAACAGGGTACCCATAATGAGCTGATCAGGGCTGATGGCCTCTACAGGAAGCTGATCGATATGCAAACATTCAACGAATAGAAATGAATGATAAAGCACTGGTTTCTATAGCTTTATGTACCTATAATGGAGAAGCTTATTTAAGAGAACAGCTTGATTCTATTGTAAATCAAAGCTACCCGGCAATTGAACTGATAGCAGTTGACGATTGTTCCTCAGATAATACCTTAAAAATTCTGGAAGAATATGCTGCTAAATACCCATATATTCAAGTTTTTGTGAATCGACAAAACCTGGGTTATATCAGAAATTTTGAAAAAGCACTCAGGCTATGCAATGGCGATTTTATTGCTTTATCAGATCAGGACGATATCTGGGATCTAAGAAAGATAGAAAAGCAGGTCAAAGCCATTGGAAACCATTTACTAATTTATCATGATTCCGAATTTGTAGACCAGAATGGTCAATCTTTGCACAGGAAAATGTCGGATATTATGAATTTGTATCGGGGCAATCAACCCGAAGCTTTTTTGTTCTTCAATTGCATTTCGGGACATTCAGTATTAATGAAAAAAGAGCTTAGAGATGAGCTCTTACCTTTCCCCAATGCCTATTTTCATGATTGGTGGATGGGATATGTTGCTACAAATCTGGGCAGCATAGATTTCATTAATGAAAGCCTTGTGAAATACCGGCAGCATCAGAAAGCTGATACGAATATTTTAAAACGAAAGAGGGATAATACGCTTAGAAATCCACTTAGTGCGGCAATGAAATATGAGCGGAAAATGCTCTGGATTAAGTCATGTGTCGATTATCCAAAGAATAAAAACCCTGAATTTATACAAAATCTGTATGCTGAATTTCAAAAGAATAAAGAGGAATATATTTCATTCGGCCTCGCAAAACTAATCTATAAGAATCGCAGGATACTTTTCAGCATTAATAAAAAAAGCTCTTTCAGTAAGCTGAATTTCACTCTGAAAGAACTGTGGGGAGGAAAAATCAGAAGAATCTTTTAAGATTAATTCAGGCTTGCTTTTCATTATAGCAGAACACATTAATAGCCATATCGAAGCTCTCGCAAATGAGTCTGGTATCAACAAACGGCCGTTTTCTAGTCGCTGATTCTTTTATATAATAATGGAAACCTAAACTTTCAACCAGTGCAAGAAGCTCATGCAGGGTTTGTTTTGAATTCACATTATTATGGTATTCGAAGAAGATATGCTTCGCATTCCGTAAACTTGTTCCGCAATATTTCAAAACCGTATCCTCAGCTCCTTCAATATCAATTTTTAGAAAATCGACGTCCTCTGTCAGGTAATCGAGTAAAGGAACAGCTTCAATAAATTTGGGCTCCTGCCTGGAATATTCATTATTTACTCTGCCACCCATGCCACCATCAGTAAAGAACTTTAAGGTTTCTGTTTGAGTCCAGACCGCCTTTTGATGTAGAGTTACATTTTTCAAGCCAAAGGTTTCGACATTCTCTCTCAAAATCGCGAAAATGTCAGCATCAGGTTCGAATGCAATGATATGATGATCAGGATAGTTAAGTGAAAAATATAAGACACTCAAGCCCATATTTGCGCCGCAGTCGAGAATAATCTTTGAACCAGTACTGGGTTCGAACCGATAAATTTCCGTCTCGAAAAGTTCAATATAGGATTCTGCAAAACTTGGTCCGTGATGAAATTTAAAGGGTTTATCGAATACATGAGCATATCCAACAGTGAAGTGTTTATAATCGGCAATCCGACCTAATTCCAGCTTAATATCGCCCGAATTAAGCCTCATTTGTATGCGTCTTTTAAGTCTTCTGAATTCTTTTCTTAAACCCACACCTGTCAGATTTATAGGTATTAAACATCAATCAGCCAAAACAAAAAAAGCGACCAAATAGATCGCTTTTAATATTATTTGTTCAGATTATAATTTCCTTTTCACTTCTACCTGCTCGTATGATTCAACGATATCACCTACTTCAATATTATTGAAGTTCTGAATATTTAAACCACACTCATAACCGGTAGCAACTTCTTTCACATCATCTTTGAAACGTTTCAATGAGGCCAGCTCACCAGTATAAACAACCACACCATCACGTATGATACGGATCTTGCTGTTTCTGGTAATCTTTCCGTCGAGTACCATACAACCTGCAATCGTACCCACTTTGCTGATCTTAAACACCTCACGAATTTCAACGTTTGAAGTAATTTTCTCTTCAAATTCTGGATCAAGCATACCTTCCATAGCGGCTTTCACCTCATTTATGGCATCGTAGATGATCGAATACAGACGGATATCAATCTGCTCTGCTTCAGCCAGTTTACGTGCACTTGCAGATGGACGAACCTGGAAACCAATGATGATTGCATCAGAAGCTGAAGCTAATAATACATCAGATTCAGAGATCTGACCTACAGATTTATGTATGATATTCACCTGGATCTGTTCTGTAGACAGTTTCAGTAAGGAATCGGATAATGCTTCTATTGAACCATCCACATCACCTTTAACAATCACATTCAACTCCTTGAAGTTTCCTATCGCCAAACGACGTCCGATCTCATCAAGGGTAATATGTTTCTGCGTACGTAAGCCTTGCTCACGTTGCAACTGTAGTCTCTTATTTGCAACCTGGCGCGCTTCAACTTCACTTTCCATTACATTGAACTTATCACCTGAGGTTGGTGCTCCCTGCATACCAAGTACCTGAACAGGTGTTGATGGCCCGGCATGATCTAACTTAACTCCGCGCTCATTATGTAGTGCTTTTACCTTTCCACTGTATCCACCGGCAAGTATTGCATCACCAACCCGCAATGTTCCGGCCTGGATCAGAACAGTAGTAACAATACCACGGCCTTTATCCAAAGCAGCTTCTATAACTGTACCTATGGCGCGTTTGTTCGGATTAGCTGTCAGTTCAAGCATATCTGCTTCAAGCAATACTTTTTCGAGCAGTAAATCAATCCCTGCACCGGTTTTACCTGAAATTTCCTGACTCTGATATTTTCCACCCCAGTCTTCAACCAGAATGTTCATTGCAGAAAGTTGTTCACGAATCTTATCAGCATTTGCACCCGGCTTATCAACCTTACTAAAGGCAAATACAATAGGCACATTTGCAGCTTGCGCATGATTAATTGCTTCACGCGTTTGAGGCATCACACTATCATCAGCAGCAATTACAATAATTGCAATATCAGTAACATTGGCACCCCTCGCACGCATTGCCGTAAAGGCTTCGTGACCCGGAGTATCCAGGAAAGTTATTTTACGATCATTTTCAAGGGTTACCTCATAAGCACCAATATGCTGGGTTATTCCCCCGGCTTCTCCGGCAATAACATTGGTCTTACGAACAAAGTCAAGCAATGAGGTCTTACCATGATCCACGTGACCCATTACGGTTACAATCGGAGCTCTTGGTAATTGATCTTCAGGACTGTCAGATTCTTCAAGCAAACCAATTTCTTCATCCTCAGGCTTCACAAACTCAACTTCATATCCGAATTCATCCGCTACGATTGTAAGAGTTTCTGCATCAAGTCTTTGATTGATAGAAACGAACATTCCCAGACTCATACAGGTTGAAATAACCTGAGTAACAGGAACATCAAGCATTAGAGCCAGCTCATTTGCCGTAACAAACTCAGTAACCTTAATGGTTTTAGACTGCATTTCTGCTTCTAATGCCGCATCTTCTGCAGTCTGAGCAACGTCATCACGCTTCTGACGGCGTAATTTTGCACGCTGTGCAAACTTTCCTGATTTACCTGCACCACTTAAACGTGCAAGTGTTGCTTTAATCTGATCCTGAATTTCTTTATCTGTTGGTTCAGCTTTAGGGGTATCCGGGGTACGTGGCTTATTCCTGAAATCAGGACGGGCAGCACCACCTGCAGTACCTCCCTGGCCGGGTCTTGCATTTCTGAAATCAGGACGATTACCCTGATATCCTGCACCGGGTGCAGGACGCGGTGATCCACCGGTTTGCTGACCCTGCTGACCCTGCTGTGTCGGCTGACCGGGTTGTCCCGGAGCATTATCTTTACGCTTACGCTTACGCTTATGATCAGCACCTGCCGCACTCGATGAAGAGGCAACCGGCTGCCCGCGACGCGCTGGTGAAACAGGTAACTCAATTCTGCCAATAACATTCGGGCCTGAAAGACGTTCTGCTTTGGCACGAATAACAACAGCATCAG
Organism: Sphingobacteriales bacterium 16-39-50; assembly: GCA_002257025.1. GTDB lineage: Bacteria > Bacteroidota > Bacteroidia > Sphingobacteriales > Sphingobacteriaceae > Daejeonella. Next base: position 41,904 of record NCHA01000012.1, read on the forward strand.
GATTACTTTCCTGCGTATTTGGTTTATTTTCTTGTTTTTCTTCGGCAACTGGTTTAGCAGCCGGAGATTGAGGCTGTTCCTCAATAGTTTCTTTCGGACTTTCGACAGATTCTTTAACTTCTGCTACAGGTGCGGCTTCTGCTATAGGTTCTGCTTTTTCGGGAGCAGGCTGCGGAATTACTTCCGGTTCTTTAACTTTTACAGGCTCCTCAACTTTAGCAACCGGAACTGGTACAGCAACAGGCTTTTCCGGTTCAGGAATTTTCTTATCAGGGCGGGTTTTGGTATTCAGGTCGTCTAAATTGATTCTTCCGACCACTTTAACGCCCGGCAAAGCACCTTCTTCTGATTTAGGCTCAGTAGCCACAGGCTCCTGAGGTTCAGCTTTTGGCTTCTCAACTGCAGGAGGGGTAAAAGGATTGACATTCTTGATCAGAATCTCTTCCTGTTCAAAATCCTTTGAACGCTGTGGCTCAGTCTTTTCGTTAGTTACAGGAATATCATCGCGACGAATCTTGCCAATAACAATTTGCTTAGCTTCTTCTTTTACGATCTTATCACCCTGAAACTCCTTAAGAAGAACATCGTACATCTCATCGGTGAGTTTGGTATTGGGCCTGGCCTCAACTTTGTGACCTTTTTTCCCTAAAAACTCCACCGCAGTGTTCAGGCCGATATTCAGCTCTTTCGCAGCTTTAAGTAAATTTGTGCTTTTACCTTCTGACATTTATTATTTTAACCTCGCTATTTTTGTACAAAAGTACGTTTTTTATATGTTATATGCTTTGAGGATCCGGCTTTTTCTTAAGTCCGCTATTTCTCAATGAGCAGCAATCGAATAAATTATTCAAATTCTGACTTCAGGATCTCAATCACATCTTTCACTGTGGTGTCTTCCAGGTCAGTACGCTTAACTAATTCGTCTACAGATAAGCTCAAAATAGATTTCGCTGTATCTAAACCCACACGCTTGAATTCGTCAATTATCCAGCCCTCAATTTCATCTGAGAATTCCTCAATATCAACATCCTCATCATCTTCATGTGCTTCACGGTATACGTCTATTTCGTATCCTGTAAGCTTTCCGGCCAACTTAATATTGTGACCACCACGGCCAATTGCCAATGAAACCTGATCAGGTTTTAGATAAACCGCTGCTCTCTTTTCTTCGTCATCAAGTTTGATGCTTGTAATTTTCGCCGGACTTAATGCTCTTTGAATATACAATGAAATATTATTTGTAAAGTTAATTACATCAATATTTTCATTTTTCAATTCGCGAACAATACCATGAATACGTGATCCTTTCATACCCACACAAGCTCCAACCGGATCAATTCTGTCGTCATAAGACTCAACCGCAACTTTAGCCCTTTCTCCCGGTTCACGAACGATTTTCTTGATTGTAATCAGTCCGTCGAATATCTCAGGAACTTCCATCTCAAACAAACGTTGCAGGAACTCTGGTGCAGTACGTGAAATAATGATCTTAGGGTTGCCATTCAGCATTTCTACTTTCTCAATGATTGCGCGTACAGAATCGCCCTTTTTGAAGTAATCGGCAGGGATTTGCTCTGTTTTAGGCAATAAAAGTTCATTCCCTTCGTCGTCAAGTACTAAAGTCTCCTTTTTCCAAACCTGATATACTTCTCCGGTTACAATCTCACCCACACGGTCTTTGTATTTCTTAAAAATTTCGTCCTTTTCAAGTTCCAGAATCTTTGAAACCAGAGTTTGACGTGCAGCCAGGATGGCTCTCCGGCCAAAACTTTCGAGGGTAATCTGTTCAATAAAATCATCCCCAACCTCCAGATCAGGATCAATTGCTTTTGCTTCAGCAAGTTCGATCTCAAGATCATCATCTTCCGAAAAACCATCTTCCATAACCGTTCTTGTACGCCAGATCTCCAAATCCCCGTTATCAGGGTTTACGATCACATCACAATTTTCGTCTGTGCCATACCTCTTCCGCAACATGCTACGGAAAACCTCTTCCAACACACTGATAACTGTTGGCCGGTCAATATTCTTGAAGTCCTTAAACTCCTGGAATGAATCGATTAAATTAATATTGCTCATTTTTTATTGAATTTGTCCCGTAGCTACGGGACGTTATTTAAAACTCACTAAAACTATCGTTTCTGATATGTCTTCAAACTTTATAAAATTCTCCAGCAAAACTGCTTTCTTACCCTTTTCTTTAACACTCTCCTGTATTATTATACCTGAATCATCTGCACTCATCAATTTACCTTCCCTGATATTGCCGTCTTTAAGCTTAACCTTTAATGAACGACTAATATTTTTCTGGAACTGACGTAATGATTTTAGAGGGGTATCAATTCCCGGTGAGGAAACTTCCAGTCTGTATGCTTGTTCAATAGCATTTTCCTCTTCAAGATGGAAACCCACATGCCGGCTTATTGCAACGCAATCACTAATTGCAACACCATTATCTCCATCAACTAAAATAGACAAAATTCCGCTACCATGCATTTGAACGTCCACCAGAAACAAATCCGGACGGTCAGCAATCTTTTCTTCAACTAACTCAATTACGCGTTTCTCTATATTCATGATTGACCTTTTTTTAATTCCCTTGAAAAACAGGTTGGTAAAAAAAGAGCCCCGAAATTGTCGGGGCTCTTCTCAGATCGATGCAAATATAAAAAAACTATCCGTCATTACAAATACCTGATTTCAATACATTTATAATACTTATTTTTTTGAGAGATTGAATTTATATTCTGTAAACCCGTCTGAAATAAACAGTTCTCTTGTTTCAATCAGATCCTCTGCATCCTGAAGCAATAGTTTTGTATAACACCGGGCAAAATATAATTGGTTCTCTTTGAAATTATCCTTTGGTTTAAACCGAACTCTTTCCCCCTCAATGCTATAGATACCTTCCAAAGCCGGCTGAAAATCTCTCATTTCGGAATCTAATGGTTCCTCATAAACCGCAAAGAAATTAGTCCACAGCGAATCAGGAAGAGAATCAGTCCTTAATTCCTCTAAAACAGGATTTGCTAAACCAATTAATACTATCGAACTGCTGTCAGGACTAAGCCTGATAATTAATTTATTGTGAGCACTTTCCTGAACTAATTCCTGTTTACAGGAATTAAATAAAATCAAAAAAATTACCGAAATATGGAATAGATTCTTCAATTTCATCATTATTAAATTTAAAACTAAAAAATATGAGGCTGATCATTGAAATTCTATTAATGGGTGCAGCTGTCGCCATTGCTGCTTACCTGCTCCCGGGAGTTGATGTTGAAAATTTCTGGAGTGCCGTTATTGCCGGGATACTTATTGCTCTTGCAAACGCAACCATCGGCACAATTCTTCGTATTCTAACCTTTCCGATCAATTTTCTGACTCTGGGTTTGGTTTCTTTCATTATTACCGTTCTTATGGTACTATTAGTCGACAACCTGATGGAAACCTTTAATACCATTGGGTTTTTCTCTGCCTTGCTTTTTGCAATCGTACTTGCTCTGATCAATATGATATTTTCGGCATTTCAATCAGAAAAGTCAGCTTAGATATAATCCCGGTTTTCCATATTATGGGATCGTACACTATTATTCTTTAAAAGCCTCAGTTACCCTGATTACCAGAGGAGACTTGTCTTTCACTGCCTGAGCAAATACCTCTTTGTTATCTGCCATCCGGTAATGTTTCCCGAGTTTTTCGATAGCCGAAGCCCTTACTTGTGAAACCTGATCATTAAGAGCCATTTCTTTCAATGTTTCATGTACGGCTTTACGCTCATCATCCGACAGATTTTCAATAACAGATAATGCTGTATGACGAACAAGCCAGCTCTTATCTTTGAGCGCTGAAACCACTGTATTTCTTGCTGCAGCTTCCTCCTTCATATCCTTCAGTTTCATTATTGCTTCAATCCTGTCCATAAATAATGGTGCATGCTGATATTGAAAAATATATTCCTGAATATTTTTTATTTCATTTTTTTCAGCAAGGACATATTTTTCAGCATCCACATTCACAAGATCAGGAGGATTTGCTGAGGGGAAAATGAACGATTGATTTTGCCTTTCAAGGATAATTTCCTTTCGCTCAACCTTCGATCCGGCGTAAATATCTATAGCCATTGGAATTCGATATAATGGTGTTTCTGAGAGATTCTGATCCTGGGTAATATTAACACTAATCTCTCTTTTCACAGGATCATAAGAATTCTGAATACTTAAAACCGGATGTCCTGAAGCAAGGAACCATTGATTGAAAAACCAATTTAAGTCCATGCCGGTAATTTCTTCAAAGGCAAGCCTGAGGTCATGAATTTCAGCTGTTTTATAGGAATGCTTCTTAAGGTAAAGCTTTAAAGATTCAAAGAATGCCTCATCTCCGACCGTCTTTCTAAGCATATGTAAAATCCGTCCACCTTTATGATAACTGATCTCATCAAACATTTGCTCTCTATCGGCATAATCAAAACGGATCACATCCGGTTCTGATTTTCGTTTATTTCCGATGTAAACCGACATATCTTCCAGGCCTTTCAAATCAGCCTGATCCCTGCCGTATTTATATTCTTCCCATAGATATTCGCCATAGGTGGCAAATGATTCATTCAGAGGCAGATTAGCCCATGATTCGGCTGTAACCAGGTTCCCAAACCAATGATGGAATAGCTCATGAGCTATGATATCTTCGTGATTTTCATCCAGATACTGACCAGCTGACATATTCATACCCTCGAAAAATACTGATGCTGTAGTATTTTCCATAGCCCCGCTTACAAAATCCCGAACAACAATCTGTGAGTATTTATCCCAGGGATATTCGATTCCAAATTTATTTGAGAAAAACTCCATCATCTCAGGGGTCTTCCCAAAAACCAGTTTTGCAGTAGATGCGTAAGCGGGTTCGGTATAATAACTTACCTCCTTACCCCGCCATGTATCCTTAGTAATTGCAAAATCTCCGACTGCAAGCATGGTCAAATAAGTTGAGTGTGGCTGCTCTTGTCTCCAGCTGTCTGTTCGGGTACCATCCCCGTTCATACTCGAAAATTCCAGCGTCCCGTTCGAAAGGCTGACAAACTCATTTGGCACTGTAATATTAAGTTCCTGAGTCATTTTCTCCTGAGTGCCATTTATGGTTGGAAACCAGTTCGAATTACATTCTGTTTCACCCTGAGTCCAGATCTGTTTGGGTTTCCCTTTATCCTTTCCGTCTCTATTTATAAAATAAATACCACGATCACCTGCCGAAGCAATATCCTCACCGATCTTTAACTTATTAGGCATTGCTACATAGTCAATAAATACCGTATATTTTTGATCTCTGGTGTATGTCTTATCGAGACTGATCCTTAGTAGTTTTCCATCGTAAGTATATCGCAGTGGTTTTTTATCATAGCTGTCAACCAATGAAACGGAGTTAAAACGAAAGCCATTGGCATTCAATACCAGTTGATCAGAAGGGTAGAAGTAAGGTTTTGCAAGAATTGTAGCTTTTCCTATCACGTAGGCACTATCCCAATCAAAACTAAGATCAAGCCGGGTATTTAATATATCTGTATTCTTAGTATAGCTTCCTCTGTAAACTACTGAGCCCTTTGAATTTTCAAAAACCGTAACCGGATCGAGATTTACCATTCTTGGTGCAGAACAAGCTATTAGAAGTATTGAGGCTAGGGTAGTGTAGCAGAAAATATACCTTATTTTCATGAGTATGAAATTTGTTTTTTAGTGGATATGAAGCATCCATGAGCTTAAATCCATGTCTATTGTTAACGGTAAGCTAATGCAGGTTTCATGAGATAAATTTGTCTTTTAAGCCCCGTCCAAGCGGGACTCCAAATGCTTTTTAGTCTGTACTTTCCTGCAAATGGAGCTTTATTTTATTGTTCAAGCAGTAGATTATCAATGGTTTCTTCGAATTCCTTTTTAAAATTCGCATAATGAATCCCGGTACCGGGTCCGCTGAAACCAGTATGGATCTTTCTAACCTTCCCTTTCTTATCAAGTATAATCAAAGTTGGAAAGGCTACAAAACTCTTTAACATTGGCAAACTTTGCGCCACTTCGGTTTTATCATTTGTATAGCCGGTTATTAGCATATCATATGGGACGTCAAACCTATCACGCAAACGTAAAATATTCCGTTTTGAAAGTTCGTAATCAGTAGTTCGTTCATAAGCCAAAGCAACTATCTCAAGCCCTTTATCCTGATATTTTTTATGAAACGGGACCAAATAGGCTGTTTCATCCATGCAATTTGGACACCAGGATCCAAAAAACTGTATCAGAACAACTTTATTTTTAAATTTTGAATCCGATAGGGACACTTTCTTGCCATTCAGGTCAGGAAAAGAAAAATCTATTTTATCAAATCCATCTTTCAAAGCTGTTATCGAATAGGCATCGGGCAGAATTGCTATATCATCCTTTTTAGCAGTCCAGTTTTGAACCAATGAGAAGCCTGAATAAAACATTCCATCCACAATGGTGCTGTCATTCAATAATTTACCTGTAAACAGGAAGGCGTTTGCGCCGTCAAAAGCTGATAGATAAATTTTCTTGTCTGATATTGTTCCCTCAAGGAAGCGATGGTCACCAGTTGCTCTGATGAATGTTCCATACAATCTTCCATCTTTCTGTTCGAACTCGCCGATTCCGGCTTCCCTCAAATCATGGTCAGCCGTACTGAATGATACAGACCAGCGTCCCGATAATTTAGCTTCTTGAGCTGAGTTTACCTTGAAAAAACGCCATGATTCACCGTGCCTGGCTTCAAAAGGCATAACCATATCAGAATCAGACATATGCTTAATCCAGTTGCCACTGAGAGTTTTATCCTTAATTTTAGCGTGAATTTCTGTATCGAATAGAGGCATACGAATCAGCACTGAATCTGAGTGTTGTGAAATCTCATTTACCCTGAATTGATCCTCTCCGTTGATAAGGTCAATAACTTTTTGACCAGCAGAGTCAGTAACTTCAAAATTAAAAGGTATTTCTGCCCCTGAGGACGTTTTAAGAGTAGCACGCCAGATTCCCTCTTCCAGTCGGTAATTTGTATTGCCCTTGCAAGCATACAAAGCACTTAGGAGAAAAAGTGAGGCTATAATTTTGAAGCAATATTTCATAGCATAAGCCTGGCTTATTATTTCAAAATCTCGCGTGCAATTACAATGCGTTGAATCTCAGATGTTCCTTCATAGATTTGCGTAATCTTTGCATCCCGCATCAAACGTTCGACGTGAAATTCTTTAACAAATCCATAACCCCCATGTATCTGAACTGCTTCAACTGTGGTTTTCATAGCCACCTGTGAGGCAAATAGTTTAGCCATAGAACTTGCCTGAGCATATGGAAGACCCTGATCTTTTAACCAGGCAGCTTTTAAGCAGAGCATTCTGGCAGCTTCAATTTCGGTAGCCATGTCTGCGAGCTTAAACTGAATTGCCTGATGGCCGGAGATAGGTTTTCCAAATGCCCTGCGTTCTTTGGAGTATTGAAGAGCAAGCTCATAAGCACCAGAAGCAATCCCCAATGCCTGAGAAGCAATCCCTATACGTCCTCCGTCCAGTGTTTTCATAGCAAATGAGAATCCAAAACCCTCCTCGCCAATACGATTCTCTTTGGGCACTTTTACGTCGGTAAACATCAATGAATGTGTATCCGATCCACGTATTCCAAGTTTATTTTCTTTAGGACCTATTGTGAAACCTTCCATGCCTTTCTCAACAATCAGCGCATTTATTCCTTTATGCCTTTGTGCAGGATTGGTTTGGGCTATGACAAGATAAGTAGAGGCGTTTCCACCATTAGTAATCCAGTTTTTAGTTCCATTGAGGAGGTAATGATCGCCCATATCGATCGCACTGGTTTGCTGTGAGGTGGCGTCAGAGCCGGCTTCAGGTTCAGAAAGACAAAAAGCACCCAATTTTTCGCCTGCTGCCAGTGGTTTAAGATATTTTTCCTTTTGAAACTCAGATCCGTATTTTTCAAGTCCGTAGCAAACCAGTGAATTATTTACCGAAACCACCACAGAAGCGGATGCATCAATTTTTGACAGCTCTTCCATAGCGAGTACATATGAAATGGTATCAAGCCCTGATCCATTATACTTTGGATCAACCATCATCCCAAGAAAACCAAGTTCTCCCAGTTTTTTGATCTGCTCATGCGGAAATTTTTGGTGTTCGTCCCGTTCTATTACTCCGGGCTTCAATTCACTATTAGCAAAATCTCTGGCTGCCTGCTGAATCATCAGCTGCTCCTCCGTAAATTCGAAAAACATAATAATTGGTTTATTGCCCAAAATTAATGTTTCGGGCTTGATTAGTATTTGCTCCTTTGCAAATATTAAGAAATATTTCCGTTAGTTATGCGGAGGATTGTGGAATCTGCTGTAAAAACTTATCTATGACAAATACTTGATTGATCATTTCAGGAATTGGATCTGATCTTTTTTTCAATAAGTGTGGTAGAATATCCGCTAAGATATTCGATGGTCTTTACTTCTCCGCCGTATTGCAATACCAGATCAGCACCAACAATCTGCTCAATGGAATAATCAGCCCCCTTAACCAGAATGTCTGGCCTAACCAATTCAATCAGATGCAGTGGAGTAGGCTCATCAAAGATTACAACTGCATCCACAAAGGAAAATGAAGCAAGCATTAGCGAACGGGAAAGCTGATCTGTAATTGGGCGGCCCGGACCTTTCAATGCTGATGCAGATGCATCAGAATTTAAGCCAATCACTAATTTATCACCCATGTCAGCAGCCTTCGACAGATAATCAATATGCCCTAAATGAAGTAAATCAAAGCAACCATTAGTAAACACTACTCTTTTCCCGAGCAGACGCCATACATTCAGTACAGCCTTTATTTGCCCTGTTGTATAAATCTTACTTTTAATATTTTCCAGTCTGCTCATTTTACTTTTTACCAGTTGATTGCTTCAGGAACAAAATTAAACTTAATGAACCAATAATAAGAACAATTAATGTTTGGGTTGTATGGGCTAATAATGCATAGGAAAGACCATCAATTTTGGATATTCCATATATGGTCAAACCCTCCGAAACCATCCAATGAAAGGCACCTATCCCTCCCTGGACTGGCGCAATCATTGCAAGACTTCCAAAAACCAGGGTAGAAAGTGCTGCACCCGGGCCAAGAGAGGATGTAGCGCTCAGAGCAAAAAAACACAAGTAAGATGAAAGGCCGTAAAGCAACCAGATGAACACAGAACTAAGTACAAATGCAGTTTTATTGTCCAGATTTTTAACAGAAAGTATTCCGGTTTTCATTCCTAAAAAAAACTTTAAAATACGATTGGAAATGCCCCATTTTTTCTTTTTTATCAGGATAAGAAAGAATATAATAATCACTATCAATAGTAAAAATGCAAAGATCAGCAAAGTAATATCTCCAATCCTACCACTCAATTTAATGAGGACATGCTTGTACAAAAAGCCGGATAACAATTTGAATTCTAATATTATTGCCATTGCAAATACGATTCCCAGCATCAGCAAATCAACCATACGCTCGGCTATTACAGTCCCCAATAGCTTAATTACAGGGATTTTGTCTGATTTATTTATCACACTGCATCTAGCGAGCTCCCCCATGCGTGGGAATGCCAGATTAGCAAGATATCCCATGATTACTGCATGAAAAGTGTTTAGCATTGAAGGGGTGCCATGCCCAAGCGAGCCGATCATTAAATTCCATCTGTATGCTCTCAAGATATGTGCAAGCAGACTCGCGATAATTGAAAGGAAAACCCAGGCAAAATCTGCCCCTTTCAGATCAGAGAGCATTTTATTCAGATCCTGCCCTTTGAAAGCTAAATACAAAAGCAATACACCGATGATCAGGAATACCAGGTATCTGATAAATGTGGTGAGCGAAATTCTCAATATAAATTTTCTTTATTCAGGTACATATTATCTATAATCCTGATTTTACCTATTCTGGCAGCTACCAGAGCTATCATTGTAGTCGCCCTTTTAGAAGTAATTGGCTCAAATGTGCGGGCATTAAAAATTTCAAAATATTCAGTTTCAATTCCGGGGCATGACCGAAGGAAAGCATTAACCTTTTCCTTAATCTGTTTAAGCGATTCGGTTTTGAATAATTCCTGTGCCAATGTGAGCGATTTGTATAAAGCAAGGGCCTGCTTTCTTTGTCCGGGTAAGAGGTAAACATTTCGGGAACTCATTGCAAGGCCATCATCTTCCCTGATAATCGGGCAAATAACCAGTTTCACTCTGATCTTTAATTTATTGACCATATGTGCGATCACCATTATCTGCTGATAATCCTTCTGCCCAAAAAATGCATAATCAGGTTTTACGGTATCAAAAAGCTTCTTTACGATTTGAGTTACCCCCTGATAATGACCCGGTCTGATCTTTCCTTCAAGAATCTTATCCAGATTACCCAGCTCAATTTTCCAGAATTCTGAACTATTATACATCTCATCCACTTCAGGAAGAAATAAAACATCGCAATTAAATGCTCTTAATTTTTGGAGATCTTCTTCTATTGGTCTCGGATAATTCTCGAGATCTTTTTTATCATTAAACTGTGTCGGATTTACAAAAATACTGCAAACCACAATGTCTGTCTTCCCGCGAGCCGCCTCTATTAAGGATAAGTGACCGGCATGCAAAGCACCCATGGTCGGGACAAATCCGATGGACTTGCCTGCTGAACGTAAATCATCCAGATAGTGATGAATGGCTTCTCTGTTGTTGAAGATTTTCAAATTGCAATTTGATTTTAATGGGCTCAAAAATGGTTAAATACTTAAACAGAACCAAAACAACTTGCGTAATTCGTTGATATTTCATAAGATAATGATTACCTTTGCTCTTCGAAAACTTTTCTTAAACTCAAATTAATCAAACCGGAGATGGCAAAAACGAAGATTCTTTTTATTACGCATGAGATGTCGCCTTTCCTTGAACTTACCAAAATTTCTGAGATTACCCGTCACTTACCTCAGGCTATGCAGGACAAAGGATTTGAAATCCGAATTCTGATGCCACGTTTTGGAAATATTAATGAGCGCCGCAACAGACTACATGAAGTAATACGACTTTCGGGTATGAACATCATTATAAATGATAATGATAACCCGCTAATTATCAAGGTTGCTTCTATCCCTTCTGCAAGAATGCAGGTATATTTCCTGGATAATGAAGAATACTTTCAGAGAAAGCATGTATTTACTGATAACAACAATAAATTCTATGCTGATAATGACGAAAGAACCATATTCTTCTGTAAAGGAGCTCTTGAAACTGTTAAAAAACTAGGCTGGTCGCCGGATGTCGTACACTGTCATGGATGGATGAGTGCCCTTGTTCCTGCTTATTTGAAGACTTTGTATAAAGACGATCCTACTTTTAAGAATTCAAAAGTGGTTTATTCTTTATATGAGGATAATTTTGACACCTCTCTTAGTGCAGAATTTGCTACAAAAGCAATCATGAACGGAATGAATGCTGAGCATACTGAAATGTATTCTGATGCTACCAACACCGCCTTAAATCTGGGAGCAATCTCTTATTCTGATGCAGTGGTTTGTGCCTGCGAAAATATCAATGAAGAAGTGTTAAAGTTTGTTAAAAAATCTAATAAACCGCTTTTGGAATTCAATTCCACTTCAGATTACGAAAATTATTATAACCTTTACGAAGAAATTGCTAGCGAAGAATTAGTGTCATTAGCCTAAGCGTAAAAAGCAAAGCTCAGGGTACAAATTGGCATACCTTTATTAAGAGTATAAAGAGCCTGCAAGCTTTAAAAAATTAATGTAATACGGATGAAATTATACAAACTGGACTTATTAACGCTGTTGATAAGTCTTTTTATTTTAAGCAGCTGTCAGAATACAGATTCTATTGGCCTTGATGTCGACCCGGCTACTGAAGTTACAGGTAGCTTTACAGATACAATTACTGTTATCTCATCCACAGTTAAGGAAGACACCATGGTTACCAATACGCTTGAGAAATATCCACTTGGATATTTGGTGGATCCAATTTTTGGAAAAACTACAGCTAATATTGCGATGTCACTGACACTTGATCCTCCCGGGCTTACTTTCGGAACCACTCCAACACTTGATTCAGCAGTTTTGGTACTTTATTATGCCAAGGATTTTTATGGTGACAGTACATCAAATTTTCAGGTTGATGTTCATCAGCTAAATAGTGCTTTAAGTACTTCAGTACAATACTACAATACGCAGCCTCAAAGCTATGGATCAACGGTACTCGGAAGTAAAAAACTTAGATTTACTGTCAAAGATAGTGTCAGAATTACAGAAATTGTAACAGGTAAACCCGATATACAGGTAACCAGAGCACCTCAGATGCGCATACCAATCAATCCGGGTTTTATTACAGCAAACTTTCTGAATGCAAGCAGCACTACTTTAAGCAGCAATGAATTGCTGAATAAGGCTGTCAAAGGATTTTATCTTACTGTCAATAAGGCGCAAAGTACCGGGCCGGGAGGTATTGCCTTCTTTAACCTGACCGACTCAAGCAGGCTGGAAATCTATTATAAAAGTCAGAATGGTGCATTGATTGATACTACCTTGCACAAATTCCCTATTGTGAATAATTCAGTGCCAGTAATTGCCGATTTTAAACATGATTATACCGGAACAGCGATTCCTGCCAATTTGAACAGTACCACCCAGCAAGATTTTACTTATGTACAGGGTTTGGCTGGTCTGCGGACAAAAATTCGCTTTCCACATATCGAAAAGTTAAAAAACCTTGGTAATATAACCATTAATAAGGCTGAACTGATTGTCTCGGTTGAAGGTGGTACAGATCCATTTCCTCCAGCATCAAGACTAATTATGTACCGCACGGATATTGCCAATCAAAGACAATTTATTCCCGACTTCAGCACTGAGCCTGCATTCTCTTTAACTGATGCTGACTTTGGTGGATTTTATGACTCAACTAAAAAACACTACAGGTTTCAAATCACAAGCTATATTCAGGATATCATAAAGGGTAAACTGAAGCAATACGACACCTTCATAGCACCAGTTAACTTAGAATTCAATCGTTCAGCAGGACCAGTAGTATCTGGTAGCAACGCCGGTGGATCAGTAATCGGTAGCGGAAAGTCCGGTGTCAGCTATCAAATGAAGCTTAGAATAATTTATAGTAAGATAAATTAATTCCTTCCAGACCTTTACTTTATACAATCAAATCATTAGTTTCGACACTTTATAATTCATAATTATGTGTGGAATAGTTGGTTATATCGGGTATCGTGAAGCCTGGCCTATTATTATCAAGGGCTTGCAACGCCTTGAATACAGGGGATATGACAGTGCCGGAGTGGCACTCATGAACGGTCATCTGAGCATTTATAAGAAGGCGGGAAAAGTAAGTGACCTAAAGCAATCCGTTGAAGGAGAAAACCTGAGTGGTACCCTTGGCATGGGACATACCCGCTGGGCAACACATGGTGAACCTTCAGACCGTAATTCACATCCCCATTCCTCAGGAGATGGCCGCCTGGCAATTATCCATAATGGTATTATAGAAAACTATTCAAGCCTGAAAGAGGCATTGCTATCCAGAGGCCATATTTTCAAAAGTGATACTGATACTGAAGTTCTGATTCACCTTATCGAAGATATCCAATTACAGACCGGTCTTGACATCAGGGAGGCAGTCAGAATTGCCCTTGATAAAGTGATTGGTGCATACGCCATTGTGATTATGGATAAGGATGAACCTGATGAACTAATCGCAGCCCGCAAGGGTAGTCCAATGGTACTGGGAGTTGGCGAGGGTGAATATTTTATTGCCTCTGATGCTTCCCCGATAATAGAATACACTAAAAATGTAATTTACCTGAATGATAATGAAATTGCTTTTATCAAACGGGATGAAATACTGATTAAGAATATTGACAATACTATTCAAATCCCTTACGTACAGGAGCTGGAATTAAAACTTGAGATGCTTGAAAAGGGTGGATTTGATCATTTCATGCTAAAAGAGATCTTTGAACAGCCTAGGTCGATAAAAGATTGTATGAGAGGCCGTATCTATCCTGATGAGGGTTATGTTCAATTGGGAGGTATCAAAGAATACGCAGAAAAACTAAGAAACATTGACCGCATTGTGATCGTCGCCTGCGGAACCTCCTGGCATGCAGGCCTGGTTGGTGAATACCTGATAGAAGAATATTCACGTATCCCTGTTGAGGTTGAATACGCATCAGAATTCAGGTATCGCAATCCGATAATCTCAGAAAAAGATATTGTAATTGCAATCTCCCAATCTGGAGAAACTGCCGATACTATGGCTGCAATTGAACTAGCGAAATCCAAAGGGGCTACTATTTTTGGAATTTGTAATGTTGTTGGAGCTTCAATACCCCGACTAAGCCATGCCGGTGTCTACACCCATGCCGGACCTGAAATAGGGGTTGCCTCAACCAAAGCATTTACAGCGCAGGTAACTGTTCTTACGCTAATGGCCTTGTACATGGCACAGCAAAGAGGTAAGATCACACAAAGCAAAATGGTTCATCTGCTTACCGAACTTGACAATATTCCGGCACTCGTTGAAAAATGTCTTCTTTCGAATGATAGCATAAAAAACATTTCTGAAGCCTTCAAGGATGCAAGTAACTTTTTGTTTCTAGGCAGAGGAAGTGGTTTTCCGGTAGCACTTGAAGGTGCCCTTAAGTTGAAGGAGATTTCCTATATCCATGCAGAAGGTTATCCTGCCGCTGAAATGAAGCATGGGCCTATCGCCCTGATAGATGAAGAAATGCCGGTGGTTTTCATTGCCACTAAAAACTCTTCTTACGAAAAAGTAATCAGTAACATACAAGAGGTTAAAGCCAGAAAGGGCAGGGTCATTGCCATTGTTACTGAAGGTGATACTGTAGTTAAAAATATGGCTGATTTCACTATAGAAATACCTGATGCAGACGAAATATTCCTGCCGCTTCTTGCTACCATCCCATTACAGCTTTTATCATATCATATCGCTGTATTGAGAGGCTGTAACGTCGATCAGCCAAGAAATCTGGCAAAATCAGTTACTGTAGAATAATCCATTTTAAAAGGACCATTCTTGCTTGAACAGAAAATACGCTATTCAGCTAATGGATACCATATTTTCTATTCCCAAGAATAAAGTAATGGAACCCCATTCTCTATTTCCTATTCCCCATTTCCTATAACCTCTTTCCCATTCCATATTATTTTTATATTACGGTGATAAATTAATTACCTTGTATTAAAATCAGGCATTATGACCAGCAGAATTCCATTTGTAATAGCAATACTCACACTGATCTGCGGAGTATTTATTTCAATTATTTTCGGAGCCAATGAAGATTTTTTTAAAGACAAAATAAAGGAAGGTTTAAGCAAAAATGAAAAGATCAATCTTATTCAGGATGCTGCAGAAAAGGATGCTGTTTTAAAGGCTGAGGCTGAGAAAAACTGGAGATATTATCAAAGATTTCACTTTCATGCAACAGGAATAGGAGCAATGGTAATGGGCGTGTTGCTTTTTATATCATTTTTATCTGCTCCTGAGGGAATAAAAAATATTACCTCCTATGCCACCGCGATTGGCGGATTTCTTTATCCATTTGTCTGGCTTTTCGCGGCAATATATGGCCCTGAGCTGGGCAGAGAGGTTGCCAAGGAAAAATATGCCATTTTCGGATACATGGGTGGCTTATTTTTACTGGGCTTATTTTTGAGTCTTTTTATGGCACTTAGATATTCATTCAAAACGAGTAAATAATTTCAGGAAGATAGTTCGGAATTAACTGATAATTCGATCTGAAAGTTTTTAATTCTCTACATTGGTATTTATACTAGAGCAGCTTTCGCTACCCTCATGATATTTCCTGCAAGAATTTTTTGAATATAATCATCCGAATAACCCATTTGAACCATTCCTACTGTAAATAGTGGCCAATTGGTCCAGGCCAAACTTTGAATCATTTCTGAGCTTTCCTTGAAATCATCTGGCGGCCAAAGTGCTTCCCAGCGTGTTCTCTCAGGATTTCGTGCAGAAATCTTCTTGCTTTCCTCATTTGAAAATTGAGATCTGTAGGCTACATCAGTTCCAATAGCAACATGGTCAACGCCAAACTTTTTTACTACATAATCAATATGCTTCATCATCATTGCGATATCACCGCTACCCCCAAGAAACCTTGGTATGCAACAAATTCCAATATACCCACCGGTGTCGGCAATTGCACGAATCACATTATCCGGTTTCGAACGAATATGCTTATTGATGGAAGCCACTGTGGTATGACTGGCTACCATGGGTTTCTCTGAAACCTGAGCTGCCTCCAAGCTTGTCTGCCAGCCGGAATGAGCAATATCCACAATCACACCAACACGATTCATTTCCTTGACCACGGCCCGTCCGAAATCACTCAATCCCCCATTAGCTTTTTCTGCACAACCATCCCCAATTACATTTCTTCGATTATAGGTAAGGTGCATCATTCTAATTCCCAAATGGAAGAATACGCTGATATATCTTAATTCATCTTCTACAGAAATCCAATCCTGTGGCAAAGGAACACCATTACCAGTGAAATATAGAGCATGTCGATTTTCTTTTTTAGCCCGTAGTATGTCTTCTGGCTTTACAGCTTTACTTACAAAATCACTCATCATATCAGTAGAATAAGTAAAGTTCGCTAAGCGCTTAAGCAGTCGACTAATCCCATTCCCTTCTTCACCGGTATTCTGTACCACACAAGTTACCCCGGAAGCCTTCCAAGCATTTTCTAATTCCTCCCTTTCTCTTTTATCAATGACAAAACGAGTCATAGATTGACTTTCCATCATGTCCTGTAGTTCCAACTGAGATGCTTTGGAATCTATTGCCGAATTTATCAATGCAGCATCAGGTGCAGCCGATGGCATGAATCCATAACAATCAATGACAAGGGAATTCATGTGTAATTCAAGGCCCCGTTCAAGCTGTTTCTGACTGGGTTTAAGAATGTTTTTAGCTATCTCAAAATTCTGTTTTATTTGTTCATTTATGGCATATCTTGAATGATCAAGGCTTAAAGATGATTGAAAATTAGGTTTAGGGAATTCATTGGCTTGAGCAAAACCTCCAAAAAAACCATCACCTGCTATAGCTAAACCGGCCATGCCTGAAAGCTTTAGGAAATCTCTGCGCTTATTTTTCATTAGAATATATTGTCTTTAAATGGCGATAAAGCTTTAATAAACCATTATTATTTTATCTCATGAGCTAAGCTCATGCAGGTTTCGTAAAAACTGTTTTTGATTTGAAAAAATTTTAAATAAATTCAAAATGGTATCCTAAAACAACTAATTCCTCATAAGAGGGTTTATTGAATATAAAGCAAAATCTTAATATCTTGAAGCAAAATCTGCAGCATAGCCATTAATAACAGCATCACTTAAATGAGTACCTGAACTAATGAGGATACGGTATCTCAATTTCAAGGTACCCCCTGCAGGAATACTATAATTTAACTCTTCTTTTTTATTCGTAAAATCTTTTACCCCAAATGGATTTGCTGCAAATAGGCCATAACCCCGTGCATGCCAATAGGTAGGATAACTCAGGTTTTTAGGATGATCACAAATAACCAATGACACTTTTTCATCTCCAATATTTCCGTAAAGATCCATCCATTTAGCACGTTTCCCCCAAACGCCCTCTCCTTCATCCCCCTCACTGCTCCTGTAATTTCCTGTTGGGACATCATTCACCATCTTCTTCACTGTAGTTGGATTACCTTGTGTATCCGTCAAGGTAAGGTCTTCTTTTGAGGGAAGTTCAAGCTGTCTGGCTACGCGGATTCCAAAACTGCCCTCTTTGGTATCTTTCATACTTACTGCTCGGGCACTTGCTGTTAAAGTAACAATACGGTCGATAATTCGAATAGAGCCTTTATCAATAAAATTGAATTCCGTGTTTTCTGCCAGTAATTCTTTCCCGTTAGGATCAATCCAACTGGCATTTACAATCAATACACCTTCACCTTTTCCACCTGCAATTTTTTGAATTCCTAAATGCTTAATCTGACCACCATTTACACTCCGTTTCCCTTCATGCCCATTACCCCAAAAATCAATTCCATTAACGTTCCCATAATTTAACCAGTTTCCGGCATGATGGATATGATCACGGCGCTCACCTTCTCTTGGTTCGATTGGGAAGCCACGGGTAATAGGATTTCCAGAGGCCGTTAGTACCGGAAAAAGTATAGGTTTATATACGGTATCCAACCACTGATAAGAGGTGAACAGCTTCCCTCCAATCAAAACATCAACCCTTTTATCAGCCTCACGTTTAACAAATTTAACCATTGAAACCTGGCTGTTTGAAGTCTTAGTCTGAGCATATATTGCACAGGAACCTGCTAAAATAATTGCAATTAGCAGTTTAGAAGTTAATTTCATCTTTGTATTATTTCTTAGGTTTTAATAAATAATCTTCGAAAATTAAACTTTGGATGGAACTACATAGGGACTCCGATATTTACGGGTCAACATCGCGTCGGCCGCAGGATCGTTAATACACTTTTCAGAATTACCCATAAACCTTATCTCGCGCCCAAGGCGATAAGATATATTTGCCAAAAAAGGTACGGCAGATGAATAATGCCCATCTAATATATCGCAATGCAATGTTTCATTATTACCCGACTTAATTGCATCAAGAAAGTTTACAAAATGTTCCGTATTGCTAGAACCAGTTAGCGTTTCTGAAGCATTGGCTTGTATAACTTTTGATCCTGCAAAAGGGTCTGATTCTTTATTCCTGTATGCTCTCCAGGTACTCCCATCAATCTCAAGATACCCTTCGCTACCATAAAAAATATTGCCAATTTTAATTCCAAGACCGGATTCACTATTAGAATAACGTCCCCTGGTTTCAAACTCCAGAATTTTACCATCATTATATTTGGCAATAGTAAGCTGAGTATTTGGAGTTTCCTGCTCACATTGAGTACGATCAATTCCATAAATTCCGCCGGAAGAGAATACTGATACAGGATGCTCATTTTTATTTAGTCCCCAGCGAGCTATATCAAATTGGTGTGGACCCTGATTTCCGGTATCCCCATTCCCAGTATCCCAGAACCAATGCCAATTGTAATGACCACGTTTTTCATTATATGGCCGATAAGGAGCGGGACCTAACCATCGGTCATAGTGAAGGCTGGCGGGCGGGGTGCTGTCTTTGGCAATACCAAAAGAATCTCTGGGTTTAACGCAAAGACCTCGAGCCATATAAATCTCACCAATTCCACCACCATGAAGGAATTTCATCGCTTCCATTACATTAGGAATTGAGCGGTTCTGAAAACCAACTTGAATACGCTTATTATACTTTCTTGAAGCTTCAATCATCTTTCTGCCTTCCCATATATTATGAGATGCTGGTTTTTCAACATATACATGCTTACCGGCCTGACAGGCCCAGATAGTTCCGAGAGCATGCCAATGATTCGGAGTAGCAAAGGATACGATATCAATTTCTTTATCGTCCAGGACTTTGCGCATATCCCATTCTGTTGTAGGTTTTATGCCTGTTTTATCTAAGACTGTTTTTGATCGAGGATCAAAAAATTGTTCATCTGTATCGCAAAGTGTTTTTAGGCGTACATTATGACTTTCCTTTAATTCACACCATGCATCAATATGAGATACTCCACGCCCTCTTATTCCAATTACTGCCACATTAATACGATCATTAGCCCCTAAAATTGATCCATAGGATTTAGCACTGAAACCCATGCCTCCAATTGCTAGTCCGGCACCCCCAATAAGGCTTTTTTTAATAAAATCTCTTCTTTGAGTCATTTTTATAAAAATTTAAATTGTTTTTAATTCCAATCCAGGAAATAACTACATGACCTGGTGCGGTATTTGAAATATCATGTAAAGCTAAGGCCAGACATTAAGTTCATTTAATCATTATTTCGTTTTAATATTACCTACCAGATTTTTAAAAACAACCATTTGCTCCTTCATTGCTTTTATCTTATCAAGCGGATTAGAACTCGCTTCAAGAAGTATCCAACCATTAAAATCAATACCTGCAAATAGCTTAAAAAGCTGCTGATAGGGATAGTCGTTCTGGGTCAGTTCACGAACATGAACTGTATCCCCAATCCACTGCTTTACCAGGTTAAAATTGCTTTCAAGACCGGGTGAGTTTAGGTCAACATTATTGCTATTCCAGCAGATTTTAACATTCGGATTTGTTACCTCATCAAAAATGGCTTTCATATTAGGTAATTCCTGTGTAATTGGGCCATGTGCCTCAACCCTAATCAACATACCGTAATCATTGGCATATTTTCCAACTTCATTCAATGAATTAGCAATCTGAGTTATAGTTTGCTCTCTGGGAATATTGGCAGGAAGCGTATTTGGTTTTACTTTGATTCCGCTGGCCCCTATATCTCTGCATAGCTTGATATAATCTTTTGTCTGCTCGATGTTATTACGCAAAATAGCCCTATCCGGACTATGAAATTCAAAGTTCGAACCGTATCCAACACAAGTTACCGGACTGTCGGCGAACCTACTCTTAACTTCGGCTCTTTGCCTAGAATTAAGGCTGATCTCAACCCCATGAGCATGTTGGGTACGAAGTTCAACTGCTTCAAAACCGGTCTTTTCACAATTAGAAATAATAAGAGGTAAATCCCAGTCCTTTCCCCATTGATAGGTAACCAACCCGAACTTCATAGCTGACTTTTTGATGTTTATTGTTGCATCAAAAATCTGGTGCGTAATGGAGGCGTAAGAACTGGAACCAGCAATTGCAAGTCCGGCAGAGCATATCAGGCTCCTTTTTATAAAATCTCTACGAGCTGTCATTTAATTAGTATCTGAAAAAATATAGATTTTACATATTAAAATCAATATACTACAAAACTTTATTTAAAGTCAATTAATTCATAATCATCTCAATTAAAATGAATTACAGCTATTTATATTGAAAGTAAACAGTAGAAATGGAATTTAGGCTTATCAAGGTTTTTGGAGAAACATTTCTATTTAAAACAATTGCCTTAAATAACTAAATTTGCAGGATGCAAATTCACATATTAAAATCAAAAATTCACAGGGTTAAAGTAACAGATGCAGATCTTAACTATGTAGGCAGTATTACAATAGATCAGGACTTAATGGATGCGGCGAATATCCTGGAGGGTGAAAAAGTACAGATCGTTAACAATAATAATGGTGAACGCTTTGAAACCTATACCATAACCGGAAGAAGGGGAAGTGGAGATATTATCCTGAATGGTGCAGCTGCACGAAGAGTAATGAAAGGTGATGTAATCATAATCATAACCTATGCTATTATGGATGCAGAAGAAGCAAGGAATTATAAACCAGTTGTTGTATTCCCGGATGAGGAAACTAACTTATTGAAATAAGCATAATATTCAGCACTCATCAGAATGAGTTTTAGCTGAGCCGGAAATCAATCTTGTGATTTCATTCAGTTCATCATCTGTAAGATATCTCCATTTTCCTATGGGTATATCCAGCCTGATATTCATTATTCTGACCCTTTTGAGTTTAACTACCTTATAATCAAGATATTCACACATTCTTCGGATTTGTCTGTTAAGTCCCTGGGTGAGTATTATTTTAAATCGATTCTTATCCAGTTGTTCCACTTCACATTTGCGGGTTATGGTATCCAGAATTGGGATTCCATTCCTCATCCTTTTTAGAAATTCAGGATTTATTGGCTTATTTACTGAAACCAGATATTCCTTTTCGTGGTTATTTCTGGCCCGCAAAATTTTGTTGACTATATCCCCGTCACTTGTCAGCAAAATCAGTCCTTCACTTGCCTTATCAAGGCGACCGATTGGGAAAATACGCTTCGGATATTTGATATAATCAATGATATTATTTTTCTCAGCTTTTGTGTCGGTTGTACAGACTATTCCTACTGGCTTATTGAATGCAATATAAACCGGCTTTTCTTTTGGTGTTGAAACGAGTTTACCATCAACCCTAACCTCATCATCCGGGACTATTTTAGTCCCCATTTCAGGCACCACACCATTGATGGTAACACGGTTTTCAAGAATCAGTTTATCCGCCGCCCTTCTGGAACAATAGCCAATTTCACTTAGGTATTTATTTATTCGTGTTGTATTCGTATCGCTCATTTATTTGTTAATCTGAATCGAAATTAAAAATTCATTGATCAAACGGTTTTATTATTCATCCATCGCACAGCCGATCGGTGCCCCCGGAGGTGCGGCCTGATGGAGTGTTGGTTTTGCTTTTTCAGGAGATTTTATCCGTTCAAGGGTGAGCATCAAATAACCTTTGTATGCATTGTCAGTCGCTGCTTTTAACTGAGCTGCTGCAAACAGCTTAAGATCTTCTATTGATTTCAATATCTGCGCTTTAGCGGCAAATGATGCATCATCATCAACAGAAACAGCCAGCAGATAAGTGAGCAGGAGTTGTTCATTCTGTTTTTGTATCAGTCCCTCCAAACCATTCAGCCTTGCCGACTTCCAGGTTTTTGCGATCAATACATTGATCATTTCATCAAGGCCCAATCCCTTATTCGTGGCCTGGTATTGTATCATCCTATTAAGGCGGCTGGTATTGAATAAAAAGGAAAGTGGCATATCGGCAGCTGATTCTGCAGCTGCAAGCGGATCGAATGCAAGACCTGTTCTCCTCTTAAACAACTCCCTGTTATAAGTGTAACCCGCCGGACGCGGAGGAATTAATTTGATAATACTTTCAGGCAGGGCCAGTACTTTGGGATCCATACAGTCCGACAAGGCAACCAAAGCCGCGAGCTGGGCTTCTTTGGAAACAGAGCGTGTTACCATCTGCCCATCGCCCTTTATAGCGTAGGAATAATACATCCCGCCAACCTGTTTTGAAACCGCTTCCATCTGGTAACGGTGAAAAAGATAAACCGGGACCAATACATCCTCCAGCATAGACATCGCCGTACCTTTAGGGATATTGTTGAGACCAAATTGCGAGAGCGCTTTTGAACGCACACTCATAACATTCTTCAATTCCTTAATCGGATCATTCCCATTATCCCATAAATGGGCATCAGGATTCAGGCCAGCAGGGTCGCGGGCATCCCTGTCTGATATAAAGGTCAGACCATTCATTGACGCGTCGCTCAGTATTTTATTCAAAGCATCTTGTTCATTGATTCCTTTCGGAAATTGGGAGTATCCGTATTGAATACTTACTTTATCCCAGTCGCCTATTTCATTTGTATAGGCGTTGCTCAGGTCTATTTCATTCCTGCTGTTCAAACTTACCATAGGCGGTGGATAATCCATCACGCTTGCCCTGTTCTGCGCACTGGAAATATAGTTATGCATCAGTCCAATGGTATGCCCTACCTCATGCGCGGCCAGCTGCTTTAAACGCTGCAAGGCCATCTTCAACATTTTATCATCTGCAGGTGCAATACCATTTTCAAAAGGGGCAAGCAAACCCTGTGCGATCAGATAATCCTGACGAACACGCAATGAACCCAGGGTAACATTTCCCTTGATAATTTCACCTGTCCGCGGATCAACAACCGCATCGCCATAGCTCCAGCCCCTGGTAGAGCGGTGCACCCAATTGATCATATTGTAGCGCAGGTCCATCGGATCTGCATCATCAGGTAAGATCCTTACCTGAAAAGCATTGATATAACCCGCTGATTCAAAAGCCTGATTCCACCAGCTGGCACCTTCCATTAAAGCAGTTCGGATTGGTTCAGGTGTACCATTATCCAGGTAGTAAATGATAGGTTTAATTGCTTCACTTTTCGTGGCAGCGGGATCTTTCTTTTGCAGGCGGTGACGCAGGATAGTAAATTTCTGAACCGGTTCATTAACCGGTGAACTGTAATCATAATATGAATGCGTTATATAAGGTGAACGGGCATCATATAATCTCTTTTCAAAATTATTATCAGGCAATAGTGCAAAAGTATGGTGCATTCTTAAGCTCAAAGTCTCGGAGGCGGATGCAACTGATTTGACAAAATCACCCTGCTTTCCATCAGTATTTACGAATGTGACCGTTGTTTCAAACTCAGTGTTCAAAGGAAAATTTTTGCTGCGAGGTAAATACATCGCACTTCGGGACGCATCTATATTATAATTCCCCTGATTGGACGTTCTCAAGCGATTAGCCACCTGCAGGGCATCACGCATTAAAAAATCAGTCGCATCGATTAGTACTGAGCCCTTATTCTCTGCAGAAACTGTAAAGCCCCAGATGGTGGACTGGGCAAATGATTGTTCAACTGCCCGCTTTTCAGCTGTTCCCGCAGATTCTGCCCGATAAGCATAATTAGGTTCAATTAACAGGACTTTATTCCCAACCCGATTGAATTTGACAATATAAGTGGTACCCAGGCTTCCTCTGTCGAGACCCACATCATTTGAGCCCAGTCCTGCCGGCAATGAAGTTTGATAGAGTATCTCTTTATCAAACTCATCGATCTGCAGCCATATTTTCCCTGTGCTCTCATCCCAGAAATAATTGATAAAACCAGCATGGGGCTTCATATTCTTGGTTTTTTCAGTAATGAGATCTCCGGTTTGTGCAGATAAGACGGAATAAGATCCAAGAAAAAGGATCAGGGCAATCCACAGTTTGCCCATCTTTAAAGGCTTGAAAATAGTATTCTTCATAATTGGCGTTTAGTAACTAAACCTATTAAGAAGAATCTGTTATTGCAAATGATTTCCACTCAATAAAAGCTGGGAACAAAAAAGGGTCCCATCTTAATGACAGAACCCCCTTACAGATTATAATTGGTTTTATTATCATGCAAATATATCAAAAATAGGGTTATCATTATAATCAATATTAATTATATTTACATAGCTAAAATCTATAATATGACCTTAGTACAATTAGAATATATAGTTGCTGTAGATACCTACAGAAGTTTCGGAATTGCTGCAGAGAAGTGCTTTGTAACCCAGCCTACTATGAGTATGCAGGTGCAGAAACTGGAAGAAACCCTCGGAGTAAAGCTTTTCGACAGAAGCAAGCAGCCGGTATTACCAACTGAGATTGGATCTGAAGTAATCGAGCAGGCAAGGATCATACTAAAAGAGAGCCATAAACTAAATGAACTGATTAGCAATCAGAGAAATATAATTACTGGTGAACTCAGAATTGGTATAATCCCAACAATGGCTCCTTATCTGATGCCAAAAGTGATCTCTGCATTTATGGAAAAATACCCGGATGTCCAGCTGCAGATATGGGAATATATGACCGACCAGATCGTTCAGGAATTAAAAAACGGGCTGCTTGATTGCGGGATACTTTCAACTCCGCTTGAGGATAAAAGTTTGTGTGAAACACCTCTTTTTTATGAATCATTCGTGGCATACCTCTCTAAATCAAGTCCTCTGATCAGTAAAAAGAACATTTCAGCGAAAGATATAAATATTGAAGATCTGTGGCTTCTAAATGAAGGTCATTGCATGCGCAATCAGATTCTGAATATCTGTAACCGTAAAAAAACAGATGAGCAGAAGCCTCTTGAATACAATACCGACAGCGTTGAAACCCTCAAACGTATGGTTGAACTGAACAAAGGAATTACGCTTTTACCCGAGCTTTCAATAAGTGATTTTTCAGTTAAGCAGCTTGACCGAGTGCGTTATTTTAAAACACCCGAACCCAGCCGCGAAATAAGTATCGTAACGCATAGAAATTTTCTTAAGCGCAGACTAATATTAATTCTTGAAAAGGAAATTATTGAAGCTATTCCTAAACGAATGCGCAGCAAAAAGAAAAAAGAAATTATGGAGATTAAACCTGACTAATCCTTACTTCTGAATTTTGAAATCACAAAGACAATCAGCACGATAACTACTAAAACGACAAAAATACCGGTATATGCACCGGCTTTAAAAATACCGGTTATCAGGTCGCAACCAGATAAAAAGCTAATAGCCAAAAAGCCTATAGCAAAAGATAAATTTTTCATAAGCATTTAAAATAAAAATAGTGATGTATTTGATATACATCACTATTTCAATTTTAATGCCAAATGCGATTATTTTGCTTTCGCGAAGCGCTCAGCTACTGCATCCCAGTTAACAACATTCATAAATGCTGCAACATAATCAGCACGTTTGTTTTGATATTTAAGGTAATAAGCATGCTCCCAAACATCCATTCCTAAAATTGGAGTACCTTTAACCTCAGCGATATCCATCAACGGATTATCCTGATTTGGAGTAGAACTTACCTGCAATTTTCCATCAGAACTAACCGAAAGCCATGACCATCCTGAACCAAAGCGGGTCATACCAGCTTCAGCAAATTTTTTCTTGAATTCATCAAATGATCCGAAAGCAGCATTAATTGCATTTGCCAGGTCTCCTGAAGGAGCACCGCCGCCATTTGGCGACATTACCGACCAATAAAGTGTATGATTGAAGTGACCGCCGCCGTTATTTCTAACCGCCATCGGGAATTTAGAAATATTTTTCATCAGGTCTTCGATCTTAAGATTCGCGCCGTCAGTTCCGTCCAGTGCCTTATTTACATTATCTACATAAGCCTGATGATGTTTGCCATGGTGGATTTCCATAGTCATCTTGTCAATATGTGGTTCCAGAGCGTCTGTTGCGTAAGCTAACGCAGGTAGTTCAAATGCCATAATTTTTATATTTAGGTTAACGATTTATTCTATAACAAATATAAGACCGAATTGCCAGAATTTATTCAATTTGTTGTCAAGTTTTGTTGCGCCGGGAAATAAAGAACTCCTTCATCAGCCTTGCTGCATCTTCAGCCAATATCCCCGATATCAATTCCGTTTTAGGGTGAAGAATCCGTTTACTGATCTGCGAAAAGCCTCTTTTGACATCCTCCGCACCGTAAACAACACGGCTAATCTGAGTCCAGTGTGCCGCACCTGCACACATCACACAAGGTTCAATAGTTACATAAAGCGTACAATCTTTCAAATATTTACCACCGGTATAATTTGCTGCTGCTGTAAAAGCCTGCATCTCTGCATGAGCAGTAACATCATTCAGTTGTTCGGTCAGGTTATGTCCTCTGCCTATTATTTTACCTTTATGTACGATAACTGCACCAATAGGTACTTCATCAAGTGCAAGGGCCTTATGCGCTTCTTTCAGGGCTTCTGCCATAAAAAAATCGTCGGGACTCTGTTCCGGTTCATCCGTAAAATTCACGTATCTCATATTAATGCTGAGCCATTTGGAACCGGGCGCTCTACAGAAGCCAAAACGATATGGCCATCCTGATCTGCAAAACCTGTTACCAGGAACTCTGAACTAAAATTTGCAATTTGCTTTTTTGGAAAATTCAAAACCCCTATAATCTGCCTGCCTATCAATTCGGATTTTGTGTAATGTTTGGTAATTTGAGCACTACTCCATTTCACACCCAAATCCCCAAAATCAGCCTTTATTTTAAATGCAGGTTTTCTGGCTTCAGGAAAATCAAGAACTTCAAGAATTGTACCTGCTCTCAATGCCACCTTCTCAAAATCTGACCATTGTATTTGTTCCATGAGACAAAGGTAATAGGAAATGGGGAATAGGAAATAGAAATTGGGGAATAGGAAACGGGGAACTCTTTGATAACTTTGCAGCATGGATTCGGTAAGATTAAAAAAAGGTAAGGAAAAAGCAGTCAGACAATTACACCCATGGGTATTTTCGGGTGCAATAGATCATGTTAAAGGAAAGCCCGAAAATGGCGATATTATCATGGTAACCGACAGCAACAATGATTTTCTTGCCTATGGATTCTTTAATGATCAGTCGCGGGTTGCCGTTCGCTTACTCGAATGGAACCTGGAAACTGAAATCAATGAAACCTGGTGGAGAAAAAAAATCAGAAATGCCGTTAAACTCAGAGCGGATCTGCATACCGATCAAACAAATACATACCGGGTAATTTTTAGCGAAGCTGATTATTTGCCGGGCCTAATTGTAGACCGTTATGCCGATTTTCTTTCCGTACAGATTTTAACATCAGGAGTGGAGCGAATTAAACATATTTTGCTCGATGAACTACAGAGTTTACTAAATCCCAAAGGCATTTTCGACAGAAGTGATGCTTCAGCAAGGGCGCACGAAGGGATGGAAGCTTCTTCCGGAGGAGTTTTACTCGGCATAGAACCGCCAGAATTTGTCAGCGTCAGAGAAAATGGTATATTTTATCAGGTCAATATTGCTGAAGGACAGAAATCTGGTTTTTACTGTGATCAGCGTGATAACCGTAAATGGGTCGCAGAGTATGCTAAAGGAAGAAAAGTCCTGGATTGCTTTTCCTATTCGGGGGGATTCAGCCTGAATGCTATGAAGAACGAAGCCTCAGAAGTAATCAGTGTTGACAGCTCAGCACTTGCCCTTGATACACTGAAAAGAAATATTGAAATCAATGATTTTCACAATATCCCGCATAGTCAAATACAATCTGATGTAAATAAACAGTTAAGAGTGTTCAGGGAAGAAAATGAAAAATTCGACATCATCATCCTTGATCCGCCCAAATATGCACCATCCCGTTCGGCTTTAACAAAGGCCTCCAGAGCTTATAAAGACCTTAACCGCATGGCGATGCTTTTACTGAATGAAGGTGGTCTTTTAGCAACATTTTCCTGCTCGGGAGCTGTCGATATCAGCATGTTTAAACAGATTATTGCCTGGGCAGCACTTGATGCTGGTAAAAATGTACAATTCATTCAGCAGTTCTCACAACCCGCCGATCATCCGGTAAGGTCATCCTTCCCGGAGGGTGAATATTTAAAAGGTCTGCTATGCAGGATTAGTTAAATTTCCGGCTTTTAATCCTCGGGAACATTGTGCAAATGAACTGGCTTCTTACTTTTATTCATCTTTAGATTTAGCATTTCTACCAGCACCGAAAACGCCATTGCAAAGTAGATATATCCCTTTGGAATGTGTTGTTCAAACCCTTCGGCTAAAAGCGACACTCCTATTAGAAGCAGGAAAGACAGAGCAAGCATTTTTACTGTCGGGTGCTTGTTTACAAAATCGCTTATACTTCCTGCAGAAAGCATCATCACAAAGACAGCAATTACGACTGCAGCAATCATTACTTCGATATGATCAGCCATTCCTACCGCTGTAATCACTGAATCGAGAGAGAAAACTACATCAAGAATAAGGATCTGAATAATAACTCCGGAAAAAGTTACTACTGCTTTGGTATCTGATTTATGTTCTTCCCCTTCAAGCTTATCATGAATTTCTGAAGTGCTTTTATAGATCAGGAACAATCCTCCACTGAGCAGAATGAGATCTCGTCCTGAAATAGCAAATTTCTCAAATAATTCACCTTCGCTTAAGCCTATCCATTCACCAGCATTAAACAGCGGACTCGTAAGTGTCATGATCCAGCTTAGTGAAAGAAGCAGCAGAACACGGGTTATCATTGCCAATGCTAAACCTAGCTGACGGGCTTTCTTTTGTTTATTTGCCGGCAATTTAGAGGCCATTATCGAAATAAATATGATATTATCTATTCCGAGCACTATCTCTAGCACCGTTAATGTGATCAATGATATCCAGATCTCAGGATTCGCTATCCATTCCATATTTTTTAACTTTCATCAAATGTAGATTAAAAGCTTTTAGAAATAAAACAAAAAAACCTCCTTGTACATACAAGAAGGTTTTAATGACAAATTAATGTGCTTTATAAAAATTTTACTCCTCCATAATTGGATTTAATAATGATCCGGCTATCCGAACCCTTACCTATTTGCCCTTTATAGTTTTTGCTTGGGCTCCAGGTCTTAGGTTTTTCTGATGTATTGAGCTGCTCAACAAGATTTACACGGCTATTACTGTAATTAAACCCGGCATAGTTCACTGTTACATCAAAATCAAAATTTGCACCTTCTTCCAGACCCAATGAAACACCGGAATAGGAAGAATTGATATTCAGATTTTTAACACTTTTGTCCACTTCATCTATTTTAAATCCACCGGTATAAGCCAGATTAAAATTACCGCCCTGACTTAGCTGGGCAATCGTAGCTTTACTATATTTAATAGTCGCACTAAGTTTAGCGCCCTGGTTCATGGTTAAACTACCATAAGCAACAGAGAGATTTCCATTTATAAAGTTATCAATACTTGCTGAGCCATAGCTAACCTTTACCTGGTTTGCCGGATTATCCAGCTTTCCTGATTTAAAGGAGCCGTAAGAGCTTGAAATATTTACAGGTCCGCTAAAATCATCAATCTCAGTTTTACCATAACGGTTACTGATATCCAGTGGGTTTTTTGATGGCATATAGATCTGATAATTTACCTGAACACCTCTGCGCTCTTCCTGCCCATTCTTAATCCTCGACCAGAAATTCAAAGAAGTCTTCCCAAAATTTGTTTTAAAACTAATGAGATTTCCTTCTCTCAACTCTGCGATATCAACACTCTCTAGAAGATTTTCAGCACCACTCTCAGATGCTTCATAAGCCTTAATTTCAATTTCAATCTTTATCTCATTTTTAGCCCAGGTATGCACTGATACTTTTCCATATTGATTATTTACCGAAAGCCTGTCTTTACTGTCAACTGAAAATGATCTGGTAATATTTTTTATCTTTTCGGCTGTTCCGGTTAATTCAACAGGCTCCTTTGGGTCTTCAGGAATTCGATTGTCTGATATAATAATCTGAATATCTCCCAATTCTTTCCTAAGGTCATGGGTAGCAACAGCAAGCGTTTTTCCGATCTTTTCAAAATCAATATTTTTAAGTTCAACTGCAACTGTTTTGAATGCTTCGGCTATTTCGAACTCAATATTTTTAAGTTCGGAGTTTGCTCTGGGATTCTTTGGTCTGGCTGGCTCAACTGTCTGAGCTGATGCTAATTCAATAAAGAGCATCGTTAAAGCAAAAAGTAATGCTTTCTTAAATATTTTGTGTGTCATCACCCTGTTCTTTTTTTAATTGGTTAATCTGTTGTATTATTTCAAGCTGCTGATTCAATAATTCGATCTGTATCTGAAGATTTCGGATCATCGCCTTAACCGTTTCTTCCTGATTCGGACTTGCAGGTAAATCCTGCTTTAATTTTTGAAAATTAGCATCCATCTTTTTGATCTCTTCTGAGAATTCCTGATATAGCTGAGGTTCTTCCTTTTCAATTCGTTTTAACTCGCTCCTTTTAACTTCTATCAATGATGCATAATGTACCTGTTGTTGAGCCAGTTGCGGATCGATATTGCTCAGATAGGATGATTGCTTAAACTGGTACTGGTAAAACCAGATACCTGCAAACAAAATCGGAATAATTGAAGCTGCCAGCTTAAGCAGGAAACTAAGACGAACAACCCGTTCCCTTTTCTCTGTTTTATGTTGAGATATACCTATCTGTTTTTCATCCAGTTGTTTCTCAATTTTAGCCCACAGATCAGCAGGTGGTTCGAACTGGTCGAAATCACTCCTGTTATCTTTGATAAAATTTTCTAATTTTTCTTTCATCTTTTTCCTCTCCCTGATCCTGTATTTATTGGATCTTATTAATTATAACTTATCCCCTGATTCCTCAATAATTCAACAAGCTTTCTTCTTGCTCTCATAAACTGTGTCCTTGAAGTATTTTCACTTATGCGCAGAATCTGTGAAATCTCTTCATGATCATAACCCTCCAACAGGTACAGCGTAAGTACCAAACGATATCCATCCGGAAGCTGCTGGATGGTCGCCTGTACTTGCCGCACTTGCATTTCGAATTCTGAGTTATCAGTCACCTCATCATCCGGAATGGATTCTACATCGGTATCATCGATCGGTATCAGTTCCATTTTTCGCTTACGGATCTGACTAATTGATCTGTTGATAACGATCTGTTTCATCCACAAACCGAAAGTGGTCTCCTGTCTGAAATCGGCGATTCGGGTATAAGCATCTATGAATGCCTCCTGCAGCACGTCTGCAGCTTCATCCGCATCATTCACAATGCGCATAGCAATATTGAACATTGCCCTTGAATAGAGCTTGTACAATTCATTTTGTGCCTTCCTACTACCGTTTCTGCATTCAACCACAAGGTCATAATGCTGATCTACGTAAACAGCTTCCAAATTTTTACGCTTTTCTTATCTAAGAGACGCATGCAATTTATTTGCGTTGCATGCGGGATGAAAAAATATTATAATGGTGGGTTTAGCATATACCTGATTTAAGCATATTGCCCTTAAAGAAATAAATTATTGTAGATCGAATACATGAAACACTGCCCGGAATTTTATTCTGAACTATTAAGTTCTTTGGGATGATACAATTTGCTCATTTTCAAATCCGATAGTATTCTAGGTTTAACTTATATCCAAATTTAATTTAAAATAGATTTTTATTAAGCTGCTCTTCTATAGTTATCCACATACATTTCACCTCTTT
>NCHA01000013.1 GCA_002257025.1 Sphingobacteriales bacterium 16-39-50
AACTTATATTAAGAATATTCGCCTGCGTTAATCACGACTCCCCGTATCAAAATAATTATCAAAAATTACTTGCTTAGATCATAGAAATCGAAATCACCTTGGCTAGCGGAAAGTCGATTTCGTCAGTCGCATGTAAACTATGGAGACTGACGAATTTATCTTGCATGATGCCTAGGTAAATTCGTAAGTCTTAATGCTACTTCCGAACCATTTTCAAAAGCATTTCCGGCTCATTGGTCGTGATAAAATCAATTTTCTGATCCAGGAACCATTGCAGCAGTTTTGGATCATTCACTGTCCAGGCATTGATTGTTAACCCTTTTGCCTTAGCCTGTTCTATCCATCCAGGATTTTTCTGAAAAACACTTTGGTTATAATCTAGTCCCCATAATTTATCTTTAGCCAATAGCTCCGGCGATTTATCGCCGTTCAAATAAGCCACTCTGGCATGCGGATCCAGACGCATCAGTTCCATGCAGATATTATAATCAAAACTGATATAATCGATCCATGCCTGTGCCTTCATCGATCTTACCATCTCATAAACCTTTTGTGCACTTTGAATGGCACGTTCCTTATTGGTTGTAGGCTTCAATTCGAGTATGAGTTTGGTTGAATTTTGTTTCATACCTTCTGTAAGGTATTCTTCCAAACCGGGCATACTTTCTCCATTTGAAAGTTTTAAATGCTTCAATTCAGCAAAGCTTGTACTATGAATAATTTTCCCTTTAAAAGAGGGATCATGGTTAACAATCAGACCTGAATCTGATGTCATATGCACATCAAACTCTGATCCCTGGCAACCCAGACGAACTGCATGCTGCAATGCAGAGATCGAATTTTCGGATGCCCCTGTATTTTTCCAGGCTCCCCGATGCGCAATCACCCTGTTTTTATGAAAATCGTCTTTCACTAATCTGAAGGTTTCTTCATGCACACCGGATCCTGTTTGAGCTTCAATACTCAGGTCATACCATTTTGTGTCCGTTTCAATGTATTTCTTACGAATTGAAAGCTGCTTACCCTTTAGAGTAAATCGTTTCGCATTATCCCCTTTAAGTTTGAATTTAGCCTCAGATCCATGCAAACTGACCATACCAATCACATTATTTTCTTCTGAAAATGTATGATTACTTAAATACACAAAGGGCTTATCCTGAGCTGATAATATGCTGTACATGGAAGTCATTAGTAAAATTGAAAGGCAAAGGTTTTTTAACATGATTGAGTATTGAGTATATTATTCTTGTTTTAATTAATTTATTTTCTTTACTATAATAACATTGCCAGATTTAATAACTGCAAATCAAAACTACGGAATTAACAAAAAGTATTTGTTAAACTAATAATATGAATATGACTAATAATGCTTCAAAGAGTGATATTACCGGAGTAAAATAAAATTGATAAGTTTACTTTATTCAATATCTATCCTAAAAATATCAGCATGTTTCGAATAAAACTAAAATCCACTTTATTTTTCATAATACTTCAATGTTCTATTCTGCAAATTCAGGCAGGAGTTATAACACCTAATGATTTTAAAGGTTCTGATACAGAGCGGATCCAAAAAGCGATAAATGCTGCAAAAGGCAAGAGCAATAAAGTTGTTATTCCAATGCATAATGCCAGGGGAGGCAATATCTGGAAAATTGACCGGGCGATCTTATTGCCAAGTAATCTTAGCCTGATACTGGACAATTGTATTATACAATTATCGGACATTTGCCGGGACAATATGTTCAGAAGCGATAATGTAGGTGTTGGAATTACCAATCCGGGTTGGAATTATAATATCAGTATTGTAGGAATAGGTGAGGTGCAATTGAGGGGTGCAGATAATCCACGTTCAACAGGAGATGCTTACCGAACCCTTACATTAACTAACGAGAAAGGCAGAGTAAGCTATGGAAGTGATGCCGGCAAGGAGGGCATGAAGCAAAAAGGCGACTGGCGAAATAACATGATCCAGATTGCAAAAGTGGATGGGTTTAAATTAAGGAACATAACTATTAAGAACTCTCATGCCTGGGCCATCAGTTTTGAACGGACCAAAAATGTTGAATTGTCATCATTGAGATTTATGAATCCTGAATATATTCAGGTAAATGGTGCTGAGGTTAAAACGTACAATAAAGATGGTATTAATCTGCGCCACGGCTGTAAATATTTCAGGATAGACAATATTACAGGTATAAATGGCGACGATTTAATTGCACTTTCAAGTCTTGACGCTGCCCCGTATTATCATAGCAATGGGGATATCAATTCTTACCAGGTCACCTCCACCAAGTGGAGTGGTCCCGAAGACGATACCGAGCAGGTGTTTATTACGAATTGTCAAACGAATTATACAGGGGTTGCAATCAGGGCAAGTGACAATGCCAGTATCCATCATGTTTATATCAACGGGGTGATTACGAAAGCAAGACCCGATACCCCGCCTCCTTATGGTGGAAGCCCTTATACTGTTTTGGTAGGTGGTCGAGGTTATGGTGATAATTCGGTCAGAGGTAAAATAAATAATATTTATGCGACTAATCTTTTCGGTGATGGGAAATCATTAATTCTGGTTGAATCTCAGGTAGCTGATTGTCAATTTATTAATGGTGTTTATACCGGTAATGCTCCGGATGCGATAACATATAACGTAGACAAAAAAACTACCAGTAATATCACAGAGGTCAACTTAATAAAGGTCCCCAATACTCCGAAATAGTGATTCAGAATTAATAATAAATATAATTGAAAGGTATTATTTGGCATTATATCTGCGTTAAGAGGGTATGAAAAAAATTCTGCTCATTAGTTTTATTGGATTGATTGCTGCAGGTTGCGGGGTATCCCGGAAAATCAGTCTTCTGGAGCAATGCCGCTACGATATAAAGTCTGCCGATAGTGTTTATGTTGCAGGCAGGGATATTACACGACAGATTAAAACAGGAACCTTCGACCTTGGCGGTCTCCCTGAACTCGCCATTGGACTTTTAAGAAAGGATATCCCCCTTAGGGCAAGGCTTAACCTGGGAATAGAAAACCCCGGATCAAAACCTATTGAGATCAATCAATTTGATTACATCATTTCATTTAAAGGTCAGGAATTGGTTAATGGAACTACCGACCGGCGGATTGATATCAATCCTGAGGAAACCACCGTTGTGCCAATTATGATCAGAGCCAATATTTACTCCATCTTATCCGACAGAAACACAAGGGAAGAAATCTTTTCTTACCTGCGGGGAACAGAAAATGCGAAAAAAAGTCTGATCAGCATTAAAATCC
Source organism: Sphingobacteriales bacterium 16-39-50 (assembly GCA_002257025.1). Lineage (GTDB taxonomy): Bacteria > Bacteroidota > Bacteroidia > Sphingobacteriales > Sphingobacteriaceae > Daejeonella. Next base: position 3,283 of record NCHA01000013.1, read on the forward strand.
GTCCCAGTATCAGAGTTGGAAATAAACTGATCAAATATCCGGGCTATATCACGATTGATAAGGAATTGAGCAGTAGTATGTTCAAATAATACAACGCATCAAGGCCGTTCCCTGATTGGGAACGGCCTTAAACGTTTAGATAAATTGGGCTTAGACGAGGGTTAAAAGTACAGTCCTAAGTTTTTAAACCCGATTGTAGCGGATACCGGCTTGTGGTTAAGGCAGATGTCTTATAAGTTCGGGAGGTTCCAGCTTGCGCTGGACAAATGGTGATGGGGAATAAAGATTGGCTTGACAAATAAGGAGAGAAGTATAGGGAGGTTCCCACTTTCGTGGGAATGACAATTTGGATAGGATGGGTAGGGAGATTCCAGCCTTCGCTGGAATCGGATTAGTTTAATAAAATGAAACATAATTTACCATACAATTGCACACTGAGATTCCAGCGAAGGCTGGAATCTCCTCTCTCACCAACAATTTTTGTCATTCCCGCGAAAGCGGGAACCTCTAATCAAACTCTGCTCCGCCTAATTTGCCTCATCAGCACTAGGTCCATAACTTCCTGGAATTGGAATATTCAGCAACCTGAGATATACTCCCAACTGTGCACGATGGTGAATAATCTGACTTAAGGTCATGCGTATCATATCCTCCTTTGATGACACAAAATGAATCATATCCCCAGTTCTAAGCGTCCAATCGGGTATCAGGTCTTTATCTTCGGCCTTTGCCAGGTTGGTTCTGGCATCTTCAAGCGAAGTTTCCAGGAGTTCGAGCAATGCTGATGTTTTACTGACATCAGGGGGTGAATATGGATGGACTGCGAAATCAAGGCCATCGGTATTTAAAGTCATTCCTACCCAACCCGGAAGTTCGGCAATATGGGTTGCAAGGGTTTTAATATCCATGCTCTTTACATGTGGCTTCCAGCCGAATTTATCATCCGGTATCCTTGAAAGCATTTTCTTTGTGATTTGAGCTTCACTTTCGAGCTCTTTGAGGAAGTTTTTGATCAAATTCATGATTTTATCTGTTTATTTAAATACAAATAAAACCCTGACGAATGACAACCCTATGTCAGCAGTATTATAAACTTTTTGAGATTGCCTCAATCATCTGCCTTACATGATTCTTTAATAATTCTGATTCAATTATTGTAGCAGAACCGCCAAACATCATAAACCATCGGGCAAAACTTTCAGTAGAAGAGCATAAGAAGGTCATTTCCAGCTGATCATCAAAAACCCTCTGGGATACAAAACCGTAGTAATATTTCTGATTATCAAGCCAATACGCTTTGGACTGGGGTAGGCTGATTACAATAAGCTCCAGATTCTCGTTCTCTTCAGCCTTTCTGCTCTGCAGGTATTCTTTCAAAGCCGGGTGCAACTTTTCAAATAGCGTATCAGTTTCATTAATTGATACAATCCGGTCAAGTCTGAAATCACGGTAATCATTCCGCATCCGGCACCAGCCGATGAGGTGCCAGTAATTATCTGTAAAGAAAATCCCCATTGGCTCGACCAGGCGTTCGGTACTCTCCTGTTTATAATTAGAATGATATTTGATACGTATTACCTTTCCCTGATCCACACTTTTCAAAATTGGCTGAAGCAATTGCAGATCGGGTTGTATGGGCGCATCTCCGGGCCTTCTGAAAACCTCAATCCGGTCGTCAATACTTTCAAGCAATTCTTTCTCTGATAGATTTAAAACTGCTCTGATTTTATACATTGCGGAGCTATAATTCCTGCTGTTGGGGCCATCGGTCAGTTTTGCTACCAATTTTTCTGCAGTAAGAAAGGCAATGGCCTCTTCGGGTGTAAACATAACCGGAGGCAGGCGAAATCCATCTACAAGGGAGTAACCGATACCGGCCTCACCAATCAGTGGGATTCCCCCTTGCTCCAATGTCCGGATATCACGGTAAACTGTTCTTAAGCTTATCTGAAAACGATCCGCAATATCCTGAGCCTTAACCACCCTTCTTGATTGAAGCTGTATAAGTATGGCAGAAATACGATCGATTCGATTCATAGGGAATTGTCGTAAATATAAAAAATACTGCGCTTATTGGTTGATTAGCGTTTTAGAATAGGTTAATTCCTGCTGACCAGCCAAGCCAGCCTTTTGTTTTTGGTGAATATACCTTCGCTGATTTTGGTGCGACCCGTTCCCGGTAACCTTCTGAGCTTAGACTCGCCGGGTCGGAATAATATATGGAATAGGAAGGTCCGGCAAATAAGTTCAGGCCTTTGGCCAGTTTAAATTGCATATTTAACTGACCCTTGTTCAGGATGTTGGGATAATCCCAATTACCCAAATAAAGCCCCTGGGATGATAGTTCTGCTGAAGCCGAAAGCCTTTTGCTGAAAATAAATTCATGACCTATACCGTATCCGGCCGAATAAACCCGATCGTTAACTCCGTAACTTCCTGACATGATCAGCATTGTATAAAACTTTGCTGTACCGGTCTTGACCGCTAACTGGGTGCCAAAAACATCTGTGGATGATAAGCTCAATTTATGATATCCCTTATTCACCCAATTGATCAGCCCAATGCTAAAACCTGATGAAGTATCTGCAACATTAACCAGACCGATCTGTAATCCCTTCATCTCTTTTGCATAGTTGAAAATCCCTCCTATCTGTATCCCTTTCATTTGTTTTGCGGCCACATTTCCGATACCTGCGGTTTGAACTCCACGTGTATTACCCGAAACCAGATTTCCAATTCCGGCAACCTGCCATCCGTTTAAATCGCGCCTCACATGATTGAATATTCCTGCGGCCAGCCAGCCCTCTGCACCGCTTCGTACATCATTTACTATGCCTGCTGCCTGAAAACCAACCAAACTATCCAGGACAGAATTTACCAAGCCCCCTGCCTGAAAGCCCCGAACTGACCCTCCCACCAAATTCGCAAGTCCGGCAAGCTGAACATATTGTACATTATTTTTGCTGATATTGAATAGTCCGGCAACTTCTGCCCCGTCAACCCCGGCAGTATAACCGCCCAACAGATTCAGCGAGGCTTTATTTACAACCTGAGAACTGAACATACCATGTGAGCTAAGACCTGGAAGCAGAGAGGCCTGATAGGGACTGCTGGTCAGAAAGCCCGAAATATTCAAACTCTGGATCTGTTGTTTTGCAGAGACCAGGAATCTTCCGATTCCAAGTTTCTCGACAATATTTGAGGCGTAGGACATATATTCCTCGTCCTCATACGTGTATCCCTCAGGTTTAATCGTTACAGTGGAGAGAAACAGCATGCTGGTGTCGCGGTAAGACTCCTTACTCAAGGTTAGAATAACCGATTGATGGCTGCCCCTGATCCGCATCCTGAAATATCCATCCTTATCACTCAGGGTAGATTCAAGAAGGCGCTTTTCATAAACACTGGCATCAGGAACTTTTTGCCCTGTTTTTTCATCAATTACATAACCACTAATCAGGTAATGCCGATGATCGGTTTTAATTAGTTCAGGATGTATTGAAAATCTCCTGATCGTAGAGCGAAGAATCACATAATTACCGCTCTCCCGATAATCTGCCATACTCAGAAAAATCCTGTCAAGAACATCCCTAACAGTTTCATTTCTAGCATTCAATGTTACCAGACTATCCGGGTTAAAAACAGTACCACTGTAGGAAAAAATAAAATTTCCTTTCCTGCTTATTTCATTCAAAACATCTGCAAGAGGCTGTTTATCAGCATTTATAGAAATTCTATTGTATAATTTGGGGATATCAGAAGAATGCTGTGCCTTTAAAGACAAGCCAGAGCATACAATAATCAAGATTAACAAACCCCTCAGCTTCATCACTCCTGCACTATTTTAAAATAATCTTTTCACCCTCTTTATGAACCTTAATTCTAAGGGTTTCCGAAATAATATAAAGGATAGTTTCGAGTGATTCATCTTTAAATGTAGTGTTAAGAGTCAAATCCCTCAATTTAGGGTCGGCGATTTCGATTTTAGCCCCATATGCCTCATTCAGAATCTCAACCATGCGCCACAGTGGAGTATTATCAGCCACAAAAATATTTGTACGGTAATAATTATATAACTGATCAGTGCTAAGTTCTTTATGCAATTGTGCATCTTTACCCTTAATCAGCACTTTTTCACCCTTTTTTAATTCGATCTGCTGATCTTTCAAACTAACCCTGACCAATCCACTTTCAACAATCACCTCAGTCAGGTCGCTATTCTTTTTGACATTGAATGATGTGCCCAATACGCGGATATTCACCTGATCGGCATCGATAATAAATGGTTTAGCTTTATCCGGACTTACATCAAAGAAAACCTCACCCTTCTCCAGCTTTACATTACGCATATTTCCTTTAAAATCCTTTTTATAAGACAGTACAGCATTCTTATTCAGGGTAACCTTAGAACCATCCGGTAAAACTTCTGTACGAACCATTTGACCAGAGGATATCGTATCATATCCATTCTGTCCCAGAATCAGATAGAAAGACCATGCTCCGGCAATAATAAATAATACAGCAGCAATGCGCAGCCAGCCTAATCTGTTGTAAACCGGCCGGATTACAGCTTTCGGACCGGCATCAGGAATCTGTTCTTTAAATCTCATCCAGGCTGCCTCCGGATCGACGGTACTTTTCTGCCCGAGCTTTTTACTTTCGTTCCAGATCAGCTCAAACCGTGCAAATTCATTCCGGTTTTCAGGATCTTCAGCAAGCCAGCGGCTCAATTCAATATCCTCTTCCGGACTTGTTTCTCTTAGCAGATATTTTATTAACAGATCGTCACTCATCCTGTTCAGGAATTAAAAAAATCGCTGTGAAACAATAGTATCAATGAAGGCAAAAAGTCAACTAACTTAATGCGAAGTATTTTTAATGCTTTTCCCATCTGGTTCTCAATGGTTTTAACCGAAAGACCAAGCTGGTCGGCAATTTCCCTGTATTTCAGTTCTTCGAAACGGCTCATCTGAAATATGGTACGGCATTGCTCCGGAAGCTCACTCAGTGCTTCTCTCAAGCGCAACTGCAACTCATCCAGCTCAATCTTATCTGAGGTTTTTCCGGCTTGTCCGTTCATCGTAAAAACAGCATGTTCCTGATACTTCAATTGTATTTTTTTATGGTTTATATAGTTCAGGCAATCATTGTGAACACATTTGTAAAGATAGGCCTTTACGGATGTTTGAACATCCAGGTTTCCGCGTTTTTCCCAAAGTTTCAAAAACATACCCTGAACAATTTCCTCGGCATGACTATCCTGATGAAGCATCATGCTGGCATAGGCATGCAGAGCCTTGAAATGTGCTTTAAACAATTGTTCAAATGCCACATCATCATAATTTAATCCGGTGGTTTTGTTCCCTGTGAGTATTTGTTCCAAGTTGCAGGCTCCGCTCTGATTTTGCCTTTTAGACTTCCAAATACCCCGGATTGTTACATTAAGCTCCGCCTGATCTATTAACCAGGCGGAAAGGTAATCCCTTATTCCCTGCACTTGGTGTTATCACCAAGAGCTTATCTCTTCAGTTGGGTTCTTACCAGGCTCTCAAAATTTAACAACAGTGCCGCTGCCACTGATTTCAGAATCTACAGCCGCGTTTCCGGTATAATAGATTTTGCCGCTTCCGCTGATTCTTGCTTTTAGTGTATTCTGTACACTAAGCCTTACATCCCCGCTGCCACTAATCTTCACATCTCCCCTGTTACTTAATATTTTTTCCAGATTGGCATCACCTGAACCTGAAATATTTACATTCACTTCATCTGCATTAAAAGCATCGTTCACATTGGTATTTGACGAACCGCTGATCGTTAAACGAAAGAGATTTTGTGCCGGGAAATTACCATTGATATCCAGCTTCCCGCTGCCGCTCATTGAAGCATTATTAATTGCCGGCATAGTGACAAAAACTTCGATATCATCTTTTCGGACACTCACAAATTCATAACCCAGGTTTAGCGTTCCATTATGGATATTGGTTTTATATCTCGGAATCAGATTTCCTGAACCTCTGATCTCAACTTTAAATTCATTTCCATAGGTAATTTTGATCGGGTTAGCACCGCTGCTGTGTACCCCGGTAAATGTACCGGGATTACGTACTTCGGTTATGATATTTCCATCCGCAACCAATCTGTCTTTGGTGCATGAAAAAAAGAATAAACTGATAATTGCAATAAATAAAGTAGTTCTCATGATTTTTATTTTTTAATTGTTATAATTCTGTTATTTAGATGTTTATGTGTTGTTTTTGAAAGATTAATTTAAAATAAGAGGTTGATTCCAGCATTAAATCCGATGTAGATCCCCTCAAAATTATTGCCCCATCGATTCTCCCAGGTGCGGATGTATTTATCTGTAATCGCCCGGCCTTCGCTGGTGTTGGTAGTTACATAGTTGAATGATGGTCCACCAAATAGCTCCAATCCCGGAACAGGTCTTAAGGATGGCATTAAGCGAACAGAGGACTTGAAATATTCACCCTGTTTGAAACTTTCGAGTGTTTGGGTACTTATTTCAGCATTCATTCTGAAAACTGAAGTATTTAAAAAATGAGCACCTAAACCTGCCTCAAAGGCATATACCTCCTCCTTGTTGTGAAAATTATAGCCTGCAGCAATGATTCCGTATAACACTTTCCCGCCCGAACGAAATGAAAGCAAACCGGTCTCATTTTCATCAATACTTATTCCAATGGCTTTCTCTCCATTTCTGATAATATTGATTATTCCAAGAGGATAATCACTGCTGTCGGCAACATTGATAAAACCCGCTGCCTGCACTCCGCTTACTTTTCTTGCAACATTTATGAAGCCGGCAAACTGAGAGCCTTTTACATCCTCTGCTGTATTAATAAAACCAGAAAACTGGGATCCCACTATTTTACGTGAAACATTACTGAAACCGGCAAACTGTGGACCCGTTACATCCCTCGCTACATTTGCAAAACCCGCTAACTGAGCACCCTGAATATCTGTGGCTTTGCTTAAGAAGCCGGAGAATTGGGCACCGGCAATCTTGCCTTTAGAAATATTGCTGAAACCGGCAAATTGCATTCCCTTAGCTTCGGCATAGCTATTCATAAAGCCGGCAAACATCATCCCTTCTGCCCCTTTACCTACATGATTGGAAAATCCTGCAAACATCATCCCCCTGACATCATTCTTTACAACCGAAGATATTCCGGCGAATGAAAAGCCTCTTTCTGCAGCAGAAACACCCGCAATTAAATTCAGAGAGAAATAATTGGTATCTGCAGCAGCATGTGTTCCATTGGTACTGATTGGGTAGGCTAATCCTACATTGACTTTGCCAACATGCACTTTCTGTGCATTGGCAAAAAAGCTCATCGCTAAAATGGGTAAGGCAAAAATTATTTTTGCGTATCCCGGATAGTTATTCATTTTTATGTTCATTTCCTTAATATTTGGGATGAGACAGGTAAAAGAACTTTTACCCCTATGCCGGATGAAAAAAAATAAAAATTAGTTTCAGATGTCGATTGAAAGCAACACTGAATTTTATTCTATGCCCTTTAAACCTTAATTTTATTATCTTTCGAGCCTGAATTAGAAATTTAATTATTAATGAAATCATTTAAAATCCTGTTTGTTCTGTTATTTATAAGTCAGATCACTTTTGCCCAAAGCATTGTCAATCTGATTAACCGTGCCGATTCGTTTTTCGACACAATGGATAAGGGTAATTTTGAAGAGGCACATGGCTTTTTTGATGAAAGTGTTAAGGGACAAATTACAGCTGATGAATTAAAGCTTTTCTGGCTCAGATTGGGAAACAGCCTTGGAACCTATGAATCGGTAGATGGTGCCAAGAACTCTGTTAAGGGTGATTATTTTGAGGTTACTCTGACTTGCGGATTCACAAAAGGATCTCAAACCTTCACTTTCGTATTTAATAAATCTGAAAAACTGCTGGGATTCTTTGTCACACCTGTGGCAACTGAAGCTGAATATGCGGCTCCGGCTTATGCAGACACAACACTTTATTCAGAACAAGAGATCAGCATAAAATTTGAAGAAGGTCAGATGGCAGGCATATTTACCAGTCCGAAAAATTCAAGCAGCTTTCCCGTAGTAATCATGGTTCATGGTTCCGGTCCCTCAGATATGGACGAAACTGTTGGACCCAATAAACCTTTTAAAGATCTGGCAGCAGGATTGGCAGCCAAAGGGATAGGGAGTATCCGTTATGTAAAACGCAGCATGGTTTACCCTAGATCCTTTAATAAAGCATTTACCGTTAAAGAAGAAACAATTGACGACGCATTGAGTGCAGTTACCCTGGCAAGTACCCTTCCCGGTGTAAACAAAAGCCAGATTTATCTTTTAGGGCATAGCCTGGGCGGTATGCTGGCACCAAGAATTGCCACTCTTGCTCCATCATTGAATGGGATTATTCTGGCTGCTGCTCCGGCAAGAAAACTATCTGATCTGATAGCTGAACAAAATGCGTTCATTTACAAAGCCTCGGGAGATACCACTGCCGCTGGAAAGCAGCAATTCATTGAATCATCCAATGAAATAGACCGGTCAAGACTTCTTAAACTGGGTGACATCGCTCCTGATTCGATTATACTCGGTGCACCGGCATCTTATTGGATTGATTTGAATAATTATGATCAGCTGGTCACATCAAAAAGAATTAAAAACCGTATTCTCATCCTTCAGGGAGCGCATGATTTTCAGGTTTCTGTACAGGATTTTAATATCTGGCGAACAAGTCTGGCAGCAAATAAAAATGTTTCATTTAAGCTTTATCCGGATTTAAACCACCTCTTATCTTCACAAAAGGAAAAAGGAACCGGTGCCCAGTACCGCACACCGGCAAATGTTAGTCAGGTTCTTATCAATGATATTTCGCTTTGGATAAAAGGTAAATAAACACGCAGGCCTTTAAACACAAAAGCTCCGGCAAATATTGCCGGAGCTTTTGTTATTTAAAACAATTCCCTTAGCTGTTCCAGGGGCCGGTAATGGCTAGTGTTAGTCCCGGGGACTGAATATTGATAAATAAGGTCTTACCTGAAGGTGAGAAGACCGGACCTGCAAATTCTGATTTTGGATAGCCTACATTTTTAGCGATCACATAAGTCTTACCTTCGGGGGTAATTCCAATAATTCTTGCATCTGATTTATCCTCGCAAATAATTACATCACCCCATGGTGCAATGGTGAGGTTATCGCAACTTTGAAATGTATCTATATCATTTGATTCAAGGAACAACTCCAATTTTCCGGGTGATTCACGTTCCCGACTCTGACCTTCGTACTTACTTGGAATGTATTTAAAAATTTGTCCGTAGCTTTTATGTCCTCCATTAGTGCATGCAAAAAATAGCTCATTCTTTCCATACCAGATTCCCTCTCCGCGGGCAAAGCGGGCTGCGCCTTCCTTATAACCTCTTAATCGGAGATCATCATCAGGTGCTTCTACATTATCCAGATCAATCCAATGAACGTCAAAACTTTTATTTTGCGGAAACTTATCGGTATCCAATTTCTCCCAATTCCTGGTATCAGCACTTGCCCACTCATTAATTACCAGACATTGCAGTTTACCACCCTTATGCAATTCTCCAAACTTATTTGGCAGGTAGCGATAAAACAGACTATCACCACTATCCTCTGTTTGGTAAACTATTCCTTGAGTCGGATGAACCGCAACAGCCTCATGCACAAAGCGACCCATTGGTTTGATTGGAATGGGTGCAGTTAAGCCTACCTTATCTGAGGCAAAAATTTCGAAATTATAGCCATGATCCTGTTCAAGGTTTCCTTTTTCACCGCCTTTCACCAGCGTGCTTTCCTCACAGGTAATCCAGGAATTCCATGGAGTAATGCCTCCAGCACAATTTCTAACTGTTCCGATTAGACTTAAATATTCGAGCTCTACTTTCTGTAGTTTTTCATCGTAAACCATAGTGCTGGTCCCGCCATAACACAAACTCTCAGCCTTACCAAAATCATAAATATCTTTCCGATCGACTTTATTCAGCAGTTCATTATTTTTCCCAAATGGCCCGTTTGCAATTGCCCCGGGTGAGAGTTCGTGATTTCTGATCAGGATGGTTTTATTATTTTTCCACTTAAATACACCCATCCCATCAAATGCACCCGGGACAGAAAACCCATCGTTCATCAAATCCCCCTTACGGGATATCACTTTTGCCGTAAAACCTTTGGGTAAACTCAAAATATCACCCTGCCGGTATGCAAGTGGGCCATAATTACGCAGAAAATTATTTTCTTCAATAAATCCTAAAGCAGCTGCATTGGCGGCAAACTGGCTCAAACCCAGAAAACCAAGACTTACCAATCCTGAATTTCTGATGAAATCTCTTCTGTTGTTATTCATTCCAATAAATTAAAAGTTAATATCCGATAAAAACACGAATACTAAGCCGAATATAGTTAGTAAAACAGTTCTTTATGTTAATTGTTAATTATCTAATTAATTATTGGGATTCCTTCGTTAAGTTCAAGTAACAATTCTAGAATACATGAAAAATAATTTTATTAATAATATCGATATTCAACCTTAGAAATTCAGAGTTAACTTAAAGGAATAATATTTTCTATTTATTTAACAATATATCCATTCAAATTACTAACATTAGGAAACGATTTAGAAAGATTTGCTTTGAATTTAACTAGAATAAAAGAAATTCTAAATAAGCTTACGGGTTTCAATGAAAATATAAGCCTTGAAGCACGTATTTTCCATGCAATTTGTATCATTTCCTTTTTTGTTCTAGCTATTAGTCTGCCGTTTAATATTTTATATGGTTTAAATGAGCTTGCCATTTTAATGGGCATACTTCAAATAATTACCGTAATATTTTATTATCTCTCACGAATACATAATAAATTAAAACTTAGCGTTACCCTTTTTGCTCTGACTGCAAATGGCCTTTTCGTTGCAAATTACTATTTCAGCTCTGGAATTAACGGCCCAGGAATGTTGTTATTTCTACTAGGTATCTTTTTGATAACTGTATTAGCTCCAAGTAATCAATATGCCTATTGGCTGGCTCTAAACATCCTGGAAGTAGTAACTTTTATACTTTTGGAATATCATTATCCTTCACTAATAGAATATCGTTATTCTAATCTTTTAATGCAATATGCAGACATTGGTTCAACCTATATTCTTACTGTTTTACTCATTTTTTTAGCCACAAACCATATTAGAAAAAGCTATTACCTGGAGAAGATTGCCTCAGAGCAAAAAGCAAAAGATTTGAAATTAGCTAATGAAACTAAGAATAAACTCTTATCAATTCTTGCACATGATTTGAGGTCACCGCTTAGTTCAATACAGAGTTACCTCGAAGCCCTTGCAGAACTCAAACCGGAAGAAATCGATAGAGATTCCATTGAAGCAAGCCTGTTGAATGAAACTAAATACACTCAGCAAATGTTGAGTAATATGCTACACTGGAGCAAAACACAAATGGGAGGAGTTACAGTTAATCTCCTACCTCTCAATCTCAAAGATGCTATAATGCCGACTATCAATTTGATGCAATCAATAGCAATCCAAAAGGAAATATCAATTGAAGAAAATATAAACAATTCTATTACGGTCTTAGCCGACAGAGATATGCTTCAACTTGTGATTCGAAATCTGTTAAGTAACGCTTTAAAATTTACTAATCCAGCTGGTCAAATCAATATCAATGCAAAAATTGAAGGAAATACCAGCCTGATTACAATTAGTGATACAGGCAAAGGTATTCCATATGAAATGCAAAAAGACCTCTTCTCCGTGAGAGTAAAATCTACTTTCGGCACTCAAAATGAAAAAGGGGTAGGCTTAGGTCTTTCACTTTGTAAGGAATTTACAGAACTTCAAAACGGAACAATCCGCTTTGAGAGTGAACCCGGTAAGGGAACACGTTTCTTCATCAGCTTTAAACTTGCTTCAGCGCTTAGCTGAAATTTCATTCCCTGGTCTTAATGTTTGGCAAAAAAGCTGTAATCAATCCAATCAGAGGCATATAAGCACAGATCTCGTAGACATACTCTATACTGGTTCGGTCGGCGATTCCTCCCAAAACTGCAGATCCAATACCCGCCATACCAAAAGCAAATCCAAAAAATAGTCCTGAAACCATCCCGACTTTCCCAGGAAAAAGCTCGTGTGCATACACCAGTATCGCAGAAAATGCTGAGGCTAGAATCACTCCGATTGGAATAGTAAGTATCACTGTCCAAAAAAGATTGGCATGCGGAAGCAAAAGAGAAAAAGGAGCAACACCCAGAATTGAGCCCCAAATTACATACTTTCTACCGAATTTATCACCCAAGGGCCCGCCAATGATCGTTCCTGCAGCAATTGAAAAAAGAAAAATAAATAGATATACCTGAGAGTCCTGAACAGATACCCCAAACTTATGAATCACATAAAAGGTATAGTAGGTGGTCATACTGGTGAGGTAGATATACTTCGAAAAGATCAGTACGAGAAGGATCAGTACAGAAAAAATTATAGTCTTTTTAGGTAGTACCTGTGCATGGCTTGCTTCTTTTCCCGGACGCTTTGCTTTGATCCTGATCTTGCGTTTATACCAGCCTCCTATATTGATCAATAAAATAATAGCCAGTAATGCAAGGGCGGAGAACCAGATAATATTCGATTGCCCATAAGGAACAATAATCAAAGCGGCAAGCAGCGGACCAATAGAACTGCCAAAATTACCCCCAAGCTGAAAGATAGATTGAGCCATTCCACGCCGGCCACCGGAAGCCATATGAGCCATCCGGGAAGCCTCCGGATGAAAGATAGAAGAACCGATACCTACCATCGCAACCGACAGAATCAGGATTTCAAAACTTGGCGCACGGGATAAAAATATGAGTCCTACAAGCGTGAATCCCATCCCTATGGCAAGTGAATAAGGTTGAGGCTTGCGGTCGGTATACAAACCAACAAAAGGTTGAAGAATTGAAGCTGATAATTGAAATGTTAAAGTAATTAAACCAACCTGAGCAAAACTCAGGCTGAATGTATCTTTTACTACGGGATAGATTGCAGGAATAATAGACTGTAAAGCATCATTCAATAAATGGGAAATGCTAATTGCAATAAGAATCGGATAAACGGTCTTTCTGGAAATGGGATTTTTGTCTTTTAGAAGCAGGCTTTGGGGCTGCTCTGTGACCTGTTTACTCATTGATAGAATTGCTTCATGCAAATATCAGTTCTTAAATTTAAAAAAGCGAAGCTCAGGGGAAAAAAGGGAATACATAAGCCTAAATTTTTGACTGGAAGATCTCTCTTAATTGCCAGACCGCTTTATTTTTGTCAGATACATTTCCGATTCGTATAATATCACAAAGGGCTAACAATTTATACAGTATTCTATCTTTTCTGACTGCCTTGACAACCGAAGGATAAAGTGGTAAGATACTCTGTCCTCGTTCCTTACCCTGATCATCAGCCCAAACCAGCTTTTCTTCGGTTGAAAAACTCAAATAAAGAGAAGATTCTGAATGGGCAGTATACATTCCCTGCACTACCGGACCAAGTTGTGCGGGGAAAACATAGGGAAGTCCGAATTCCAAAAATTTAAGAAATGCTTCCCTGTTTACTGATCTGTCCTTTGGATTCAACAGTCCGGAAATCGCAGAACGATTTAAGGATTCACTAACCTCTGATGCAGAAATAAACAGTTTAGACGACAAATCCTTGATCCGAATCTCCTGGTCAGAATCTACAATGAGTTTTAAGAGTAGTACGATATCCTGGGGGCGCATGCCCTTATGCTCTTTCATAAGAGAAAGCTAAGCATAAATTATTTAATTCGCAATTCGCGAAACAACTCTGTGGCTTGCGGATTAAATCGCTTGACACAATTTACTTCTTGTCAATGCGGGCTTGACCCGCATTACAACGGCGCCCCCACCTGTATATCACACCTGTGTCCAGGCTGACCATGTGGCGGGTTAACCTTTAAACCGGCCGGTACAGGTGCCGGCATAGCAGGTGTTGACTGAATATTCTGAGGACTAGCAGCCGGAACCGGCGTTCCATCCGTGTTAACAAGGGGAGCTCCAACTGCTAAATCACAACGATGCCCCGGCTGACCGTGAGCAGGATTAATTCTCGGATTTTCACCACCGTCCTGAGCCGGCATGGGTGGAATACCCTGAGTTGAAATGGCAGGTTTCGCTGCTTCATTTCGCTGATCCATCATGACGGCGATTACAGTTGCACCGGCAAGGATTATTCCTCCAATTATAACGATTGTCTTCATTTTCTTCTAAATTATCCGGCATTCGATCTTTTAAGGGGATGCCGTTCATGCATGAATAACAAAATTACTAATAATTTAAACAATACGCGTTTGCCGGGCATTAAATTCCATTTACTAGCTTAGCGGAAAAAAGCATTACAATTGAGATATTTTGTTCACATCGGCTATAAGGGCAGCAATTACTTCGGCTGGCAGAGGCAGCCAGACAAGCTGAGTGTTCAGGAAGTTCTGGAAAACAGTCTCAGCCGGATTTTTAAACAAAACATCACAATTCATGGCTGTGGCCGCACCGATGCAGGGGTTCACGCCAGCCAGTACTTCTTCCACATGGATATAGAAAAGAGCTGGAACTTCGATCTGTTTTTCCGCCTCAACCGCATCCTGCCGGATGATATTGCACTCTTTGATATCATCCCAATGGAAGCTCAGCCGCATGCCCGCTTTGATGCCATTCAACGGGTTTATGATTTCTTTATTCATACCTATAAAGATCCCTTCCTGAGCGAGAGCAGTTCACTTTACCTGAGGAAAAATTTTGATCTCCGGCAAATGAAAAAAGCAGTAGCCTTGCTTCCGCAATACGAAGATTACCGTGCCTTCTGCAAATCACCCGATAAAAATGAACATACGATATGTCATGTTTCTGCTGCCAGTCTTTACACTAATAGTAGTGGTGACAGAATTCGTTTCCGGATTTCGTCCAACCGATTTCTTGGCAGGATGATTCGCATTATAGCCCGTAAACTCATCGAAATTGGTGATGGTAACCTGAGTGTGGATGAATTTGAAAGCCATCTCATCTCCAAAAATATTCCATCAAAAATATTGCCCGCACACCCTCAGGGTCTTTTCCTCTCAAAGGTTACTTACCCTTATCTTGACCTGGAGCCAAAGGCTAAGTTTTGGGCTTCGATGGAGGATTCTTATTGGGAGGAAGTGTGACAAAGCTTTAAGCTTTCTGCTTAAAGCTAAAAGCCTGCAGAAATTATTCTAAACAGTTCATTATGTGTTTATTAGGAATTTTCGGGGCTTATTTGCATATTTAAAATGCAATAAGTTCGATGAATTATGGTAAATCAGATCCATCCCTGTTTATGGTTCAATGAAGGGGCGAAAGAAGCAGCAAATCTGTATTGTTCGCTTTTTAAAAACTCCAGGATAAGCGCAGATACACCAATTGTGGTTACGTTTGAACTGGATGGAAATAAATTTATGGGCCTGAATGGAGGTCCCCAATTTAAGATCAATCCGTCCATTTCAGTTTTTGTGCTTTGTGAATCGGCAGAAGAAACAAATACGCTCTGGGAAAAACTGATTGAAGGTGGTAAGGCATTAATTCCAATCGATAAATACGATTGGAGTGAACGCTATGGCTGGCTTCAGGACCGCTTCGGATTAAGCTGGCAGATCTCGCTGGCAGGCGAAGCTCCGATCAAACAAAAGATAAGATCATGCATGTTATTTACCGGTAATAAGTTTGGGATGGCTGAAGCTGCGATTAATTTCTATACCACTATTTTTGATCATTCATCAACAGAATTGCTGATGCATTATCCGGAAGGAAGTGAAAATGCCGGTAAGGTATTATATTCTGAGTTTAAACTGCATCATCAAAACATGATTGCAATGGATGGCCCCGGTGTTCATGACTATACATTCAATGAAGGGGTTTCATTTGTCGTAGAATGCGAATCACAAAAAGAAATTGACCATTACTGGAAGAGGCTGACAGAAGGTGGACGTGAAAGTATGTGCGGCTGGCTGGAAGATAAATTTGGTGTTTCCTGGCAAATTGTACCGGCCATTCTAGACAAACTTATGTCTGATCCCGAAAAAGGGCCCAAAGTCATACAGGCCTTCCTGAAGATGAAAAAATTTGATATTGAAACTCTCCTGAAGGTCTAAAAATGTTTTATAAACTTTAAAAGCGTTTTAAAATGGAAAATCCAGCGGCTAGAAAACAGCAATCAGACAAACTAATCTTTTGGGGAATTCTGCTGTTCTTTTTGGGATTGGTAAGTGGTCTGTTTATCCCGATGATGGCAAATCCCAGAATAGGTGTAAGCACGCATCTTGAAGGAGTAATGAATGGCATATTTCTATGCGTGTTAGGTTTGATCTGGAACAAATTGAATTTAGCAGAGAGATGGATCTACCTCGGATTCTGGCTGGCCCTTTATGGCACATTCGCAAATTTTTTGGCTGTTTTAATTTCCGCTATGACCGGTGCAGGTAAATATATGCCAATCGCCGGGGGAAAAGAAGGAGATCCGATTATCGAAAGCATCGTTTCGACTTTGCTCATCACACTTACTGTTTCTATGTTTACTGTTTGTATAATCGTATTGGCGGGACTTTATAAACCTCAAAAATCCGGGGATAAGAATGCATAAATCATTACCCAACACACAAAGAGTGAATAAAAAATTTACCGAAATTATAATCATTCCGGCGTGAGTCATACCTTTTAAGCAGTATAAATGAGTACTTTAGAATAAAAAAAGAATCCGATGCACAGAAGAGATTTTGTAAAACTAGGCAGTATCATTGCCGCAACTGCCGTACAGTCTGATGTATATGGCGGAGAAATTCCACAAAAAACAGCAGCGCTTGCAGGCAAAACTGTCGATTTTGTAAATGATGGCGTGCCATTGAGTCCGAAAGAATATGGCGAGTTATTAATGAAACTGGCCGACGAGGGAAAGATCAAAACCGACTTCTACTCAAACGGTGGAGTGGTAGAGGAACTGGAAAACAGATTTGCCAAACTGATGGGTAAAGAGTCCTCGGTTTTCATGCCAACAGGAACCCTGGCAAACCACATGGCATTACGACGCCTTGCCGGCAACAACCGCAGAGTGATTTTACAGGAACAAAGCCATATCTATCAGGATACCGGCGATGGATGTCAGACCCTGAGTGCATTGAATCTCATTCCACTCGGACTGAATTCCACGGAAATGACCCTGGCTGAGATTGAAGAGGTAGTTGGCAAGACAGCAAAAGGAAGGGTTGCTTTAAAAGTTGGGGTAATCTGCATCGAGAGTCCGGTGCGTAGGCAGCAGGACCAAATGTTTGCTTTCGAAAACATGAAAGCCATTACGAATTATGCCAAAGCAAATGATATTAAAACCCATTTAGATGGGGCAAGGCTTTTTGTACAAGCAGCACATACCGGCATTGATCCCGCAACATACGGTGCCATGTTCGATACCTCCTTCACCTCTATCTGTAAATGCTTCAATGCAGCCAGTGGGGCAGTTCTTGCAGGTTCAAAAGAATTTACCCACGACCTGTTCCATGAGCGCAGAATGTTTGGTGCAGGAATTCCGGCAGTATGGCCTTTTGCTGCAGTAGCCCTGCATTATGTTGATTCATGGATTGAGGAATACAAAAGTGCCTGGCAAAAAGCAGAGTATCTGTTTACCGAGATCCAGAAAGATCAGCGTTGCAAAATTGTTAAATACAATAATGGTTCACATATCGTGCACCTCGACATGAAAAACATCGATAAGAAACGCTTTTCGGATGCGCTTGCCAAACGAAATATCCGTCTCTCTGCACCGGACTCAACCGGTTTTAATTTAAAAGTAAATATCTCCATGAACAGAATGACTGCACAGGAAATTACCGGGAGTTTTAAAGAAGCGATGAAGGAGGTGGGATGAGATTTAGGTTGTTTAATAAAGGATGAGAAACATATCACAATACACCCGAATTGGGTGGGGTTGGGAGAGTTTTATAGCGTGTATAAATAAGTTAGCCACCATTGAACTCACATGCAAGAGGAAATCAACAAACTTTTAGACGAGCTTGAGAGAAAAATAAAGGCAGTCACGGAGCTGAGCAAAGCAAGCATGTTAACACCCCCAGGATTTTACACGTTTGACATATTTGTCAATGGCTTGCTTAATAGGTCTGTAAACTTGCTTAAAGGATTTATCTCATTAATGAGACAAAATAATTTTATTGCAGCAGCACCGTTGGTTCGCCTCCATTTAGACTCTTTACTCAGACTTTATGCACCACAACTAATTGACTATAATATTGATGACTTTGCTCATAAGGTAATTGGAGGAACACCTGTTAGAAAGTTGAAGGACAGAGATAATCAGAAAATGACAGACGCACGATTGGTCGAAAAAATATCCGAACATGAAGCTTTCAATTGGGTTAAGAAGGTGTACGATACAGGAAATGCTTATGTTCACTATAGCGACCAGTTGGTTTTTGCAGCGATGAAGGTTAAAGACAAAGAAGAGAGGATAGTAAACTTTACGGTTGGACAGCATGATAATTTTATACCGCTAGCTGAAAAGCATGGAGCTGTTCATTGGATGCATGAAATCACAGACGGTTTGTTGTTATTGACATATTCTTGGGTTAAACAAAAAGAAAGCTATAAGACAAAAGGCGGCTAACAGGGGCTTTAAAAAAGTCGGGCTGAAGTGGTATCTTTCAACAATAAAACCAGCTGTGGACTTTGGGCAGTAAGTGAAGCGACTTAATTTCAAATTACCCGCCCTTCTTAAAGCCCTAATCCGTTGCCATCCATTGGGTCTGATAAAGGAGTTGACCATTAATGTGCGACATCTTACTTTTAATAACTTGGGCATTATTAATATTGTCAAATTGAAAATAAACCAGTTATGAAAAAACTATTTATTACTCTTCTATCCGTTTTACTTTTATCGTTGTGTGAAACTTATGGACAACAGTTTTCCGATGCAGTAACTAAATTCATTGAAATCCAAGCGCCCGTTATTGCTCTTAAAAATGTAACGATAATAGACGGTACAGGTGGCCCGACAAGAACAAATCAAGACATTGTTATTACCGGTGACCGGATAACTGCTATTGGTAATTTGGGGCTGGTAAAAATTCCTCCCACCGCAAAAATTATTGATGGAAATGGCAAAACTGTAGTTCCGGGTTTTGTTATGCTACATGAACACTTATTCTATGCAAAACCTTTTGAAGGCGCATATAAGGCAGTTCACATGACCAATACCTTTCCAAAAATGTATCTTGCTGGAGGCGTAACGACTATGAGAACGGCCGGTAGTATTGAGGCGAATACCGATTTGAACATAAAAAACCTTATTAATGAAGGTAAGATGGTTGGGCCGAATATTGATGTTTCAACACCTCACATCCAACGGGAAGGTTCTATACCTCAGATTCAATCACTGTATGGAAATGAGAGTATTGAAAACTGGATAAATTATTGGGCAGACAAGGGTGTAACTTCTGTAAAGGCTTATAACAATATAACCAAAGATGATTTAAAAAGAATCATCAAAGCCGCTCATGCAAGAAACATGAAAGTGACCGGACATTTATGCTCCATTACCTATCGTGAAGCGGCCGACCTTGGCATTGACAACCTTGAGCATGGGTTTGCAGCCTCTTCTGATTTTATACCTGGTAAAAAAGAGAATGAGTGTGACAATAGTAAAATTGCTCAATCCTTATTGAATCTGGATGACAACAATCCGGAACTGAAGAAATTAATGGAACACCTAATTAAAAAGAATGTTACCATTACATATACCCCAACAGTCTTTGACCCTTTTAAAGGAAGAGAAGTTATCCCAGGAGGAGGTGACGTTGCCATGGCACCTTTTTTACTGAAACAAATACAAGGCATATACAATTACTTGGCTAACTCAAGTTCAGATTCAATAAGCTATAAAAGTTTTAAAAATGACATGAGGAGAATAAAACAATTCCACTCAATGGGGGGCAAAGTAGTTGTTGGGACAGACCCTACAGGTGCAGGCAGAACAATAGCCGGCTATTCAAATCAACGCTTGATTGAATTACTTATTGAAGCAGGTTTCAAGATTGAGGAAGCAATAAAAATATCCACATTAAATGGCGCGAACTACCTTGATATGGCTAAGGAAACAGGAAGCATAGAGGTTGGAAAGAAAGCGGATTTAATTCTTATAAATGGTAATTTATCGAAGGACATTTCCAAAATCAGAAATATGGAAATTATATTCAAGAGTGGAGTAGGTTTTAATTCAAACAAAATATTTGAATCAGTGAAAGGTAAACTAGGACTTGATTGAACTTTTACTGGTTGACAGTTTTGTGCTCCGAAACCCACCGGAACGCAAAGCCCGAAACCATGAGGCACAGATTATGGTAAATCCTCAGCAGGGAAAACCATGAGCTGACTCAATGATTCATTCTCACCCATAATAATATAGTTGCCATTCTGTGAAGTTGCCATTGAGGCAATCTGAAATCCACGCCAGTTAATCCCCTGTTCCAGTCCGGGTGTAATCATTCTGAACTCGGGATTACCAAGATCACGGAAGCCTTTTTGCGGATGATAACTAAAAAGATGTGCATACCCTGGAGAGGCCCCGGCCACACCGTACAGCATTCCGTTTTTTCCGGGGGTCATGGCCATAATCCGGGGCATCATGATGGGCTTGCCCAGGTTTACAATTGTTTGCTTAAGCGGATCAAGCCGAAATAATTGTCCATCAGCAGCATTGCTGCCATAAATAGTGCCATCAGGCATTTTAGCCCAGGAATCGATGCGCCCCATTGCTTCCCGTCCCCATACAAAGGGCAGTTCATCTTTCAAAACTGAAAACGATTGAGTAGCCGGATCAAAACAAAACAGTTTATTGATAGCCCTGCTTCCATAAATGCGACCCTGCTGGTCGATAACAAGGGCACGGCCCAGGTAATCCTTCGGTTCTAATGCAAACGAGTGATAGGTATCAAGATCATTTTCAGATGGTATTGTTTGATCGTATATCTGTTTTTTACCTGTTTTCAGATTAAAGCTGAAGAATTTGCCGGAAGGATGTACAATTCCGTAGAATTCGTTTTTATCCGGATTGAAGGTCATAGCAAAGATCCCCTCACCGGACACCGGTTCACCCAGGTCTTTCACAGCAATCTGACCCTGTGGGTTCACCAGAAGTTCGATTATATGTCCACCAAATCCTGATTCAGGCTGAGGCATGGTACCGGCATAAAAAACGTTCCCGGATTTTGCTTTGCTAAACCCGGTTCCAATACTCAGTTGTCCTTTCGCAAAGTCTTCGAGAGGTTTAATCGCTGCGAGTTTACGCTGCGCAAGAGAACTCGTGAAAAACAGGGGTGACAATCCCTTTTCTGCTGTAGTACCACCTAAAATAAAATCACCCGAAACAGTAAGAGAACTCATTGCGTTCTGATAAATCGGCATCCGCAGTTCATCTGTATTTTCAAGTGAAGCTTCTACAGCAAAACTGCCTTTGGGATTAAAGAATGTATACTGTGCGCTCGCAATAGCAGGAACGAAGAACAACGCAATCAGGGAATAAATAATTCGATTGTACATATTATTTCACCTCCTTTTCAGGGTTAAACTTTATTAAAAAAGGTACACTGCCGTTTTCGCTTCTGTCGGGTCTTTTGCGGCCGGCAAAATACATGTTGCCATCCTTATCGCGAATATCGGAACCTGTTACTTCTGTTAATCGGCCGATGGGGAATTCTAAAAGAATGTTTGCCTTGCGTTGTTCAGGATCGAATTCAATCAGTACTGTTTTGTCCTTCCGAACATAATTGCCATGACCGCCAATTACATAATAGAGTTTACCATTCAGGCCTATATTTAGATTGGGTACATACGGCTTCCACTCTTCCCCTTTGGCCATTTCATACACACCACCCAAATCTTCCCATTTGCCGATCCCGGTTTCCTGCGGATAAAAAGCCACCAGTTTAGCACCATAAGTAACCAGATAGATGGCTTTTTTATCGTGATCTTTAGCAAAAGCGGTAATACCTGTTACGATCTTTCCACCCGGAGTTCCCGGAAAGGCCGGTAAACTTTGTTTTGCAAAAACCAGCTTGCCGGTAGATTTCTCATATTTTACCAGACGTTGTCTCCAGTCAACATAATAACAATTGCCCCACCAATCGGTAAATAGTACACGGGGCACATGGGCGCTGCCCAGACGGCCGGCATCCTGCAATAGATTTTTCTGAGGGTCGTACACGAGAAAATGTGCCTGTGGATAACTGATGCCATAAACAAGACCCGATTGCATATCTACTTCCACATCCTTGATACTTTCATATTGCATCCCCATTCCTAAATTGGTAAGCTGCTTAGTTGCAGGATTCCACTTCATAAAAAAGCCCCCGGCATAGCCATGTGGATGGTCCATCAAATACTCTTCTCTCGACTCGCCCCCATCAGTAGAGAAATATATTTCACCCTGGGGGCCTGCAACAATTTTGGAGTGCATTTTTCCCTGCCATTGAAATGGCCTCAGGTGTCCCAAATCGCTGAGGAAGCCATGTAACTGGATTTGATTCCGGGCGGGGTCATATTCATAAAAGCCCACCTTATCCGCATGATTCGTAACACCTACATAGACATTATTATTGGCGGGATTATACCCAATAGACCCCCATGTGGAATGGGCTTCAGGAAAATCAGGATAGTTTATAAATCTGATATTCTGTTCTGAAATGGATTTATTCAGGGAAGTATCCTGATAAGCAAACAAACCGGTAGCCTGAGCTATTAACAGCATTATGAAACAAACAATACGCATTCCTGTAAGCTTTAGTAATGAAACGATTTGAAAGATAAAGAAAAATTACTGTTTTCAAAGTCCTTCTGCTGTTCAACATGTTTCCGAAGGTCATGTCGAATAATCAGATAATGCGGGTTTGAAACCCGCTTTGATTAAATTTCCTAAGTACACTCCGTGTAAAACCTAATATGAGTTTATAAGCCCCGGGTATATCCAAAAAAGTTTTAAATTTATTTGCACCTAACAAACCCTGAAATTCAATATCCGTAAATAAATTCAACATGAAAAAACCGGCTTTATACACCCTCATCTTAATCCTTGGCCTTGCCGCAGGCATCTTCATCAGTCAGAATGAAACAATATGGAATACCCTGAAAAAACCATTCAGCGATACCTTTACCCCCTTTGATGATACCCGCCAAAGCACCTGGGATACCGATTTTAAAGTTGTTGATATACAATCCACCCTGGACAATTCTATACAAAAGGCCTATTTCTTTAAATCTAATTCTTCTTCACCTAAGCCATTGGTGGTGAGTCTGCATAGCTGGAGCGGCACTTATGAGCAGAAAGATGAACTTGCAGCACTCTCCAAAACAAAAGACATTAACTATATCCATCCTGATTTCAGAGGGGTGAACTGGACCAAAGATGCCTGCTGCAGCGATCTGGTAATGGCCGATATTGATGATGCGATCGACTATGCTATCAAAAATTCCAATGTAGATCTGTCCAGGATCTATGTTATAGGTTCAAGCGGGGGAGGTTATGCTACCTTGGCAACTTTTATGAAATCAAAACATTTAATCAGACGATTTTCTGCCTGGGTTCCGATTTCTGATCTTCCTGCCTGGTATGCTCAAAGTAAAATCATGGGTACAAAATATGCAGAAAACATATTGGATTGCACAAGTTCTAAGGACAGCCTGAACATGGAAATTGCGATTAAGAAATCTCCCATTTATTGGAAAACCCCTCTTGAAAAATTAAACACGACTGAATTTCAAATCTATGCCGGTGTTTACGATGGAATTCAGGGCAGTGTACCAATTACTCATTCGATCAATTTTTACAATAAAATATTAAAAGATAAGCTGGTAAGTGATAGCTCAATTTATGTGAGTGATTCTGAGAAGCTTAACTTACTGGAGCACAGAAAGGCTCTTGGCGAATTCGGAAGTATTGCGGACAGAAAGGTATTTCTGAAAAAACAATCCGGTAATTTAGGCCTGACCATTTTTGAAGGAAATCATGAAATGCTGACTGAATATGCATTTAATGAACTGATAAGAGAGTAGGCTGATTGATTTCTGACTCATTTAAAAAAAGTTGTTTTTACATTTTTTACACAATTAACTCTCAATATTCCAATATCTTCGGTAGTCGAAAATTAAACTAACCATTAAAACCATGAAGAAAATATCAATCCTGTTTACTGCAGTACTATGTAGTTTAATCACTCTGAATGCTGATGCTCAGCTTCGCATGCCCCAATCGAGCAGCTCTCAAACCCTTATTCAGGAATTCGGACTTGGAAAAGTAACTGTTAAATATTCGCGCCCCAATATCAAGGGAAGAAGTATTTCGGCCGACCTTGCACCTTATGGAGAAGTATGGCGTACAGGAGCCAATGATGCTACAGTAATCAGCTTTAGTGATGCTGTTACACTCGAAGGAAACGCGGTTGCTCCAGGTGAATATGCATTATTTACAATCCCGGGTAAAGGTGAGTGGACTATTATTTTGAACAAAGAAACCAAACAGTGGGGTGCTTACAGTTACAAACAATCAGAAGACTTTTTACGTTTTAAAGTTAAAACTACCAAACTGAAAGAAAAAGTAGAAACTTTCACAATCACCTTTAACGACGTAACAACCTCAACAGCAAGGCTTGATTTAATATGGGGCAATATCAGGGTACCTGTAAATATGACAACAGATGTTGATTCGAAAGTAATGGCCAGTATTGATGAGGCTATGAAAGGAGATAAAAAACCATATTATCCAGCGGCAGTTTATTATTTTGAGAATGGCAAAGATCTGGCTAAGGCATTGGAATGGATTAGCATAGCAGAAGCTGGAGATCAGAAAGCACCCTGGTTTAAATACCAGAAAGCCCGTATTCAGTTAAAAATGGGAGATAAAGCTGGTGCTGCGCAAACTGCAAAAGCCGGAATTGAAGCTGCCAAAGCAATGAACAATGCTGAATACATTCGCCTGAATGGAAAGATTCTGGCTGATGCAGGCGGTCGCTAGTCAAAATTTTATCATAAAGCTTTCATTAAGAAGGCTTTATGATTAATATATTTTCTGATTATTAATCCATTTATTCCTCTGAACTATGAAATGGGCTTTCGCAATACAACGCAAGATCCGGCTGGCCATCGTTCTGGCTATCATGATGCTCTTTGTCATCATATTTAGTTTGATGGAGTCATACAATGTGAGCGCAATCTCTAAATCATTCAACTCGATTTATGAAGACAGGCTTATTCCGGCGGTTGATCTATACGCTATTTCTGGTCATATTCATACCAAACGCAATAAACTGGTAACTTTCCTGTTTACCGGAAATATCAGTCGGGAGGAAATTAGCCTTGCTCTGAGTTCTTCAAATAAACAATTGGATTCACTTATCAGTAAGTATGAGAATACATATCTGGTTAAGGCAGAGACTAATCACCTTCAAAATCTCAAAAAAAACCTCAAAACTTTTGAAAGGGATGAATTACTGCTGATCAATGCCGCTTCAGAAAATATAGAGCTGGCAAAAACGCTTTATCTGAATACTACGGTACAACTTTATGATGAACTGGATAAAGATTTGATCGAACTGACGAAGGTTCAATCTGAAATAGGTAAAGAATTACTGGCGGAATCAGTCAAGAGCCAGTTGAGTTCCGGCTTTATTTCCAGACTTCAGATCATTATTGCAATTATTCTGGGGCTGATCATTATGATCCTGATTCTTACAGACAAACAAGTGGTACTTAAGCAGGAGAAATTTAATTTGAATTGATTAATCTCTGAGGGGGAACTAATTTAATTTTAAGATTCAGTAATAATAAACTCCAATCTTATTAAATAGTTAATACCTCACCACGTGCCCCGCATCTTCAATAGCCCTGATAATCTCAACTTTTAACAGTGTATCAGGACAGGTTACCTCAGCTCTTCCTCTTTCTGTTATCACATGAGTGATACCAAGCTTTTTTAATGAGTCAGACACCTCCTGCTGCTTGTGCATGCGGGTCATGGTTGGAATTTCAAATAATACCGTTTTCATTTTTAAAATAATTGAAAGTAATTATATCTAAGACGTTGGGCATAAGTCAAATGCTACTTCCGGATGAATTATTTGCTTAGATTTTGTTCAATTCGATGATTTCATCAGCAGAGATAGTGATACCATCCAATGTCCGTGCAGGAACCTGTACCAGGGCAAACTTTGCTTTGATGAAACCCAGGCTTTCGGGTACTTCATTTATCGCAGTCTCTTCCCAAACCTTTGCCGGAACTGGTACATAAAAGGTTCTGTAATCTTTAGCTAATTCTGCCGGAGCTTCTGCATCAGGATTTCCCCAAACAAATTCAGCTACCGGTACTAAAGCCGATTTGGCTTTTACAAATTTTAGGTTCTCAGGAACTTCAGAATCATTTGCTGTCCAATCGCGAGGCGATACCGGGACAAAGGAATGTATGCAATTTGTTGAGTGATCATCCATGTGTTTTACTTTTGCGAATGATTCAGTATTCAGAAAAAGGATAAATAATGCGATTAGTGTGTTTAGTATTGTTTTCATAATATTTTCTTTTTTTCTTCAAATGTATAGCGGATATCCGGGCCGCCATATAGGAATTAGGCCGGTAAGGCTGAGAACTCGGTGAAAAAGGGGAAAATATCGGTGAAAAGGGAATTTGATTTTTTTACCGTGGAATGGGAATAGCGAATGGGGAATAGGAAATGTGAAATCGATAACCAGGAATCCGTAATTCGTAATTGTTAACTCGTAATTGGAAATGGGAACCCCCGGATATTAGGAAAGCAATTTCTGACGAAGTAAGAATTCAAGCTGATCATTGGAAACAGCCAATTTACTGTTCATTTCCTTAATCTCTTTATTTGCCTGATAAACTTCAAATGCCTTTTTTATGGTTTCATTGAGCTCCTGCTCACTCCATGGCTTACTGAGATAATGGTATATTTTACCTTTATTTACCGCATCAATAACCGCATTCATATCTGCATATCCGGTAAGGAGGATTCTGACAGGATCAGGGTACTTTTCAATGATCTTTTCCAGGAATTCGATTCCTGTCATATTGGGCATACGCTGATCAGTGATGATAATTTCAACTGGCTTAGTTTCTAAAATTTTAATTGCAGCATCTGCACTTGAAGCAATCAATACATTATATTTAAGCCGGAAAGTAGCCTTGAAAGAAACAAGGTTATTTTCTTCGTCATCAACATACAGTATATCGATCTTTTTATCAGACATTTGTTACAACATTAAAATTTTAGCAAAAATAAGTATAAATAATAAAAAGCTTGCCATTTATCAAGTAATTTATACTTCGTAACATTTTTTTATTGAAATTATCAAATGAGAATCCAGGCATTCTTCCTTAGGACAATGCTGAATATACCATCTTAAAATGGAAATAGAATTTAACAACGGCAATCCGGTAGTCAGATTAAGAGCTTTCAGGGCAATTGATGATCGCAGATCATGTGAGTTGTTTGTAGAGGGCCATAAAAGGGTTTTAACTAGCATTGGAGTTGAAAAAGTAACATCTTCCAATAACGAATGGATGGATAATCCCGCTGCATTCGTTATGATTGTGGAATCGCTGGATAAGCAAAATGTTTACGGAGGTGCCAGGATACACGTGGCAGGGGGATCTGAACCGCTTCCTATTGAGCAGGCTACGGGAGCACTTGATCCTTCCATTTATGATCTTGTATGGCAGTATGCCCAGAAGGGTACCGGAGAGGGTTGCGGACTATGGAATTCGAGAGAAATCGCCGGCTATGGTATCGGCAGTATATTTCTGACAAGAGTTGGGGTAGCCATGTCCAGGCAAATTGGTCTTGATTCACTATTTGGTCTATGTGCTCCATATACTGTAAAGATGGCCCAGAGTGTAGGTTATGAAATTGAGTATGGAATAGGAAACAATGGCACTTTTTATTATCCAAAACTCGATCTTGTTGCCACTGTATTAATTCTGCGCGATCTGAAGAACCTGAGTGCGGCAGATGATGAGAACAAGGAAGCCATCATATCATTACGTGAAAATTTAAAATGCGTGCGTATTGAAGAGCTCAGGAATAAGAAAATTGAAATCCACTACGATATCGAAATACCCAATATGGATAAATGGGATTTACAGGCGACTATTGCAAATGCTAAGAAATTAACATCTACCAAGAGCATTGATGAACGAAACATCAATTTGCTGTAAATCTGATTTAAAATTTGCCAATATCTGGTATTTTGGTACATTAAACATTATTACATTAACCTGATCTAACCTATGAATACCAGGCTTTCTGAGCTGATAAAAGCATCCGGACAGATGCAGCTTGTTTATAAACCCGTATTTCTCAGAATAACAGACCCACTAGAAAGAATAGCCCTCGATCAGTTGATTGAGAACCAGGTTTCCTTTTTTCATGATGAAATTTATGGCCAGTTGCAAGAACTGGTAAAAATGAAAAATCCGGCAGTGCGCATAAAACCTGAAGAATATCCTGAACTGATTCAAAAACATTTAGGAGGCCGGGATATACATTCTTATGGAGTATGGGTTTATTATCCATGGAGCAGGCGTTTAGTTCACATGCTGGATGAGGAAGAATTTATTAAGGTTCGCAGCAACCGGAATCAGTATAAAATAACCTTAAAAGAGCAGGAAATACTAAATACGAAGCGCATTGGTATCATTGGTTTGTCTGTGGGTCAGTCCATCGCTTTAACATTGGCTATGGAACGTGGTTTTGGGGAACTCCGTCTGACAGATTTCGACACACTTGAATTAAGTAATCTGAACAGGATCCGCTCGGGTGTTCACAATCTGGGAATACCCAAAGTAGTTATTACAGCAAGGGAAATCGCTGAAATGGATCCTTTCCTCAAAGTTATCTGTTTTTTTAATGGATTGAACGAAGAAAACATGGATAGTTTCTTCAGCGATAACGGGAAATTAGACCTTTTGGTTGATGAATGTGATGGTTTGGATATAAAAATACTGGCTCGCTTTAAAGCAAGGGAACTTCGAATTCCGGTTATTATGGATACCAGCGACCGCGGTATGCTTGATGTAGAACGTTTTGATCTGGAACCAAACCGACCTTTACTGCATGGGACCATCGAAAATGTTGATCCACAAAACATTAAGAATTTAAGTACTGAAGATAAAATACCGGTGATGCTACAAATGCTTGGAGTTGAAAACATTTC
Source organism: Sphingobacteriales bacterium 16-39-50 (assembly GCA_002257025.1). Lineage (GTDB taxonomy): Bacteria > Bacteroidota > Bacteroidia > Sphingobacteriales > Sphingobacteriaceae > Daejeonella. The sequence goes on from NCHA01000013.1 coordinate 32,593, forward strand.
CCTGAGAGCTAAAGCATCAATGATAGAGGTTGAACAAACAATCAATACCTGGCCTCAGCTTGCCAGTTCTGTTGCCCTTGGAGGCGCAGTAGGGGCAGATGTCAGCCGGCGGATTCTGCTGGATCAGTATCATGATTCAGGACGTTATTACATCGATCTGGAAGAACTCATTGCCGATAAAGAAAAACATTCTGATGATAAACCAGTAACCAGACTGAACCCTTTCAAGCCATTAACGATTGAAGAACTGGAATTGATTGCATCCAGAGTATATCCAGCATTAATGCCTGATGATATATACCCCGATAAAGAAAGTATCAGCAGTATGGTAGCGGCAGCGGCAGCAGCCCCCTCAACCGGAAACGACCAGCCCTGGAAATGGTACTATAAAAAGGGTACTTTATTTCTTTTTCACGATGAATTCAGGTCTCACTCATTCGGTGATTTTCAGAAAACAGCATCCTTCATTACCTTTGGAGCGGCATATGAAAACCTGTATATCCATGCTTTAAGCCTAGGAATTGAACCTTATTATTCATTCTTTCCTGACAAATCTTCAGAAAAGCTAGTCGCTACAATCCGATTCAGGAAGCTAAATCCTAACCCTATCAGCGATCTGTTGAAACCCCTGGATCAGGCAATATTCAAGCGCCATACAAACAGGATTATGGCACCGAAATCCGAAATATCGGGCGATATTTATAGCAGACTGGCAAAATTGGCTGAATCTGTTCCGGGTGCAAAAGTAAGATTCTTTACTGATGAAAATGATATGAGGAGTATGGCCAGAATCATTGGCGCATGCGATCGTATGCGATTGCTTCATCCTGAGGGACATTACGACTTTGTTCATCGTGAAATGCGCTGGACTCCTGAGGATGCAGAAAAAACACTTACCGGTATAGATATCCGAACTCTGGAGCTTGGAAATTCATTGATGGCAGCAATGGGCGTGATCAAAAGCGAAAAAGTAATCGATGCTGTAAAGCAGTTTGGAGGAGGAAATGCCCTCGGAATGCTCGCAATGCGTACGGTATCTACAGCTTCGGCATTATGTATGATCAGTATCCCGGGATATGAACTGAAAAATTTCTTTGAAGGCGGCCGTTCTATGGAAAGATTCTGGCTTGAGGCGACAAACCTCAATCTGGCTATTCATCCGGTAATTTCCCCGCTCTATCTTTTTTCGCGTATTTTGCATGGCGATGGTCAGGGACTCGATGAGAAAAATATCAAAGAGCTTCAGTATTTAAGAGAAGCTTTTAATAAAATTGCCGGCACCGGGAATAATGATGCGGAAGTATTTCTTACAAAGATAGCGATAGCGAAAGAGCCTGTTTTAAAAGCTCACCGCTTGCCTGTTAAAGATATTCTGAACTTTGACGAATAGCTCAATGAACAATGAATTATTCAGCTTTGAAATATTAAGAATGAAGAAGTATTACTGGATCCTTCTTATTTTACCCCTGCTTTGTTCGCTGTTGGTTTCTGCTCAGGAGCCAGTCACTTTTAATGGTGGTAATCTGGTTATTGGTAATCATGTATCCATTTTAGAAGACCAAACAAATAGCTTAAGCATAAAGGAAGTTGTCAATTCAGATGCTTTTGTACCCTCAGATGTTCCTATTCCTAACCTTCAGTTAAGCAAATCAGATTTCTGGATCAGATTCAGCATAAAAAATGAAAGCGATCAGGAACAAATCTTACTTGCGCTCGAATACCCTATGCTTAGTACCTGTGAGTTCTATTCAATGGCAGATGGACGCGTTCAGAAATTGAGCTATGACGAAGCATTCTCCAAAAGGAAATACAAACACCAGAATTTCATTTTCGATATTAATCTTGCTAAAGGAACTACTTCTGTTTATTTCCTCAGGGTAAAAAGCTCTGAACAAATGGTACTTCCGATGATAATCGGTTCGGAAAAAACCATAATGGAGAAACTGGTTACGAATGATCTGGCATGGGGAATTTTCATTGGTCTGATCTTGGTGATGGTTGCCTATAATTTCTTTATCTGGCTTTCGGTCAGAGACTCCAGTTATTTTTATTATGTCTTTTACAGTTTATTTGTCGGACTCACTCAGATTACCCTTAGCGGATATACCTATCGTTTCATTTTTTCTGATTCTCCGGAATTAAACCATCTCAGCATTATTCTTTTTGCCGGACTTGCCGGAGTGACGGGAAACCTGTTTATGATGCACTTCCTGCAAACCAGGGAGAATACCCCCAAACTTCATAAAGCAACCTATGTTTCAATATTTATTTATAGCGCGGCAATAATATTACGTTTACTGGGCTATGATCAGGCAAGTTACAGGGCAATTGATATTGCGGCGGTAACCACTGTATTACTTACTTTCACTGTAACGATTTCCCTATCATTAAAAGGGTATCGTCCGGCAATTTTATTCCTGCTTGCCTTCAGTTTATTTTTTACAGGCTTATTATTGTTTGTACTTCGAAATATTGGAGTGGTTCCATACAACGACTTTAGTAACTATACCAAAGAAGGTGGTATTGCATTAAATGTGGTCTTATTGGCATTTGCTCTTGCCGACAAGATTAATACCTTTAAACGTGAAAAGGAAAGATCACAAGAAGAGACATTAATAGCCTTAAAGGAAAACGAACGAATCATCCGGGAACAAAATGTAATCCTTGAAACCAAAGTAAATGAACGTACTCAGGAGCTCAGTCAGGCAAATTCAGACCTTAGCCAGACACTAATTGATCTTAAAGAAGCAGAAGGGCAATTGGTAGAAGCAGAAAAAATGGCATCACTTGGACAGTTAACAGCGGGTATTGCTCATGAAATCAATAATCCTATTAACTTCGTTACTTCCAATATCACTCCTCTTAACCGGGATGTTGATATATTGATTGACTTTATTGAGGAGATGGAAAAGATAGGTTTATCTGATCTGTCTGTCGAAGAAAAGAAAAAACAAATTGAGGAGCAAAAAGAGGAGCTTGATTATGATTATTTAAAACTGGAAATATCACAACTGCTTAAAGGGATACACGAAGGAGCCTCCAGAACTTCTGAAATTGTAAAAGGATTGAGGGTTTTCTCCCGTTTGGATGAAGATGACCTGAAGAAAGCCAATATAAATGATGGGCTTGACTCAACATTAATTGTGATAAATAACTTATTGAGTAACAAAATTAAACTTGAAAAAGTATACAGTGATATTCCAATGATTGAATGTTACCCCGGTAAACTCAATCAGGTATTTCTGAATATTATTTCAAATGCGATTTATGCAATTGATAAGAAGTTTGGCGACGAACAGGGCGGTATTTTAAAGATAAGTACCAGCAATAATGAAAAAAGCATATTCGTTAAAATAGAAGATAATGGTATTGGAATGGATGAGATTACAAAGAAAAAGATCTTTGAACCCTTTTTTACCACAAAAGATGTTGGCGAAGGAACTGGTCTTGGAATGTCAATTGCTTATAATACGATCAAAAGACATCAGGGCGAAATACAGGTTAACAGTACTCCGGGCCTTGGAACAGAATTTATTCTGGAATTGCCAATAATTCTCGATCTTACAGCAGAAATTTAAGTGGAAAAACAGGAAAAAATAAAAATTCTTTATGTTGATGATGAGATTAACAACCTGACTGGTTTTAAGGCATCATTCAGGATGAATTATAATATCATGATTGCCGTGAATGCGACCGATGCAATGCAGCATTTGAGTTCTCATCCGGATATCAGGGTTATCTTTTGCGATCAGCGAATGCCTGGAAAAACCGGAGTTCAGTTTTTTGAAGAAATCAGAAGCCGTTATCCTAAACCAATCAGGATATTGCTAACGGGCTATACCGATATCGATTCAGTAATCGACTCCATAAACCTGGGTAATGTCTTCAGATATGTAAAAAAACCCTGGGCAGATGATGATATTCTTGGTGCTATTAATGAAGCCAATAAATTTTATGTCTCTAATTCACTGCTCGCTGTAAAAAACGAAGAATTACAAAGGGCTTATAATGAGCTTGATAAATTTTCATACAGCGTTACTCATGATATGAGGGGGCCGCTATTGAGTGTTCTTGGCGCCATTGAAGCTGCCCAGCATATGGATGATATTACTGAGATCAGGAAAATGCTGATGATGATGAAGGATTCAGTCAGAAATCTTGATGACTTTATTCAAAGTATCCACGATTATTATAATCTGAACAGGGGCGAACTTGAAATTAAAGAGATCGATTTCAATGAATTGGTTGAAGAGCAAATCAAAATCTTTAATTTTACTTACCTGATGAGTGATGTAACTTTCAACACAAATATTATCCAAAAAGAAACTTTCAGAGGTGATGTTTTATCAGTTAAACTAATTCTGAACAATCTTTTGTCCAATGCTTTTAAATATCAGAGAAAAGATAACAAGGATAAAACCGTTGATCTAAACATACTGGTTGAAAATGGCCATGCAGTAATTGATGTTATCGATAATGGTGTAGGTATCGCCGAAAATTACCTTGGCGACATTTTCAATATGTTCTTTAGGGCAAGTACACAAGATGTTGGTTCAGGATTTGGTTTATACAACGTAAAAGCTGCAGTAACTAAATTAAATGGAAAAATTACCGTAGATTCAGAAATAAATAAGGGAACACATTTTAAGGTTCTGGTTCAAAATAAATGAGATGTCTGCTCAGATTCCAAACTTTATTATAATTGATGACAGCCGGTTGGACTGTTTTATAGCCGAAAAGATCATCCAGAATTCGGGAACGTACTCCAGTGTAAAATCTTACATGGAGGCAACAGAGGCTTATGAAGCAATAAAAAATGGGCTTATTGGAGATGATTCAATCATCACCATAATTATTCTGGATATTCAAATGCCTGTGATGAATGGTTTTCAATTTGTAGAAGTATTTGAAAAGCTCCCTAAAGAGATTCAGTCAAAATTTGCAATTTTCTTATTCAGCTCATCAATTAATGAGAATGACAAGAACCGACTTGACAATTATCCTTCTATCATTCGCTTTTACAGCAAGCCCATTTCTAAAGACACTGTTGCCCAAATGATTGAACAGATTTGATTTCTGTATTGATTCGACATTATTTTAAGCCAAGCACACTAAGTCCCTGCTCAAAGATTACATCTACGGGAATTCCCTTTTTACTCAGCCTATCGAGATCTGATTGGAGATCATTATGAACAAGTGCCATTTCCTTCTGAACCTTTTCAACAGCGGCCTTATCACCATTTCCCTGAAGTGTTAGTATTTCTCTGCTCAAATCATTCATCGCCAACTCAAACTTTTCATAATTTACTTTGTACCGGCCTTTTGCTGTTCTCTCAAATGCACCGTTCTTATTGAAGAAATTAAAACAAAGCATATTGGCTTTTCCATGTGCTTCACCGGCACCAAATCGAACCGAACGCAGGATACCGGCCATGAAGGTGGTATAATAATCCTTAATATCCCCTTCAAGTTCACCCTTCTTAAGTAAACTACTCACCATATAAAGTCCCAGAATATCAGCTTTTCCTTCTTCCAGCCATGAATACTGCTCCTGTAATGCCTCCCTCACGAAACCTTTGCCATTTATTGTAGATTTTATCCCTAAACCGTGTGCAACTTCATGGAACATTACATTGGCAAAAAAAGCATCAAAACTAAGATGACTTTGCTGACTTTCATCAATTAATTCAGCCGCTATAGGCAGCATAATCTTATCGAACTTCGCCCGCATCGCGTTCTTTAATTGTGAACGCCTGGTACCCTTTTTCTGCTGAATCATTTCATCATTCGGAAGGTTAACAGCAATAGTCTTTCCGCCTGAATTACCATCACCTGCATAATATACCACATCGAATGCTGCTAATTGTGAAGAGGTTCCCGGGGATTCCTTTTTATAGGCCGCATCAACCGGTAATCCTCTTTGAAGTTCTGGCAACATTGCCACGTACTTTTCGAGACGTTTGCTCCACTCCCTGTCTTTTACAAGTACATAACTCTCAAAAGCAGCACGCGCATTGAATAATCCATCTTCATAATTCTCTATCGGGCCAATGATGATATCAAGTCCGCTATTGGTCATATCCATCCAGGCAAAGTCACTGGGTATATAATTATCAGTAAGAAAAGCTTCTGCTCTTAAGGTCAGATATTTTTTAAGCTGAATCTCCTCTGTAATATTAGCCGCCTGCAAAAGCAAATCAGCCGCCTTTTTAAGTTCATCCTTAAAATAAACACTGTAAGGAATGGATATCAGCTTTCCTGATTTGTCCCTCTGCACCATTGAATACAAACCCTTTTTATCAGAAACATCTGATTTTTCCAACTCTTCACGGGTCATATCGGCAGGATAAAAGCCCGAACCTAATGGCTTATCCCCTATTCCCTTTACAAAGGGTTTATTGTCATTCAAACGATCCCAGGGACCGTAATTGATCTTTATAAATTCTCTGGTCTTTTCATCTTCCACAGCCGAAAGCAAACTATCCCGCTTAGGATAGGTTTGCATCCAAAAAAGTTCATCCATTATCTCAGCTGCCCTGATAAGCAGTGGTAAAACTTTGCGCTCATTCTCGCTAAGCTTTTCAATATCTGTAGTGAGCCTCACCTTAGCATAAATCGGCAGCCTTTCTGCCACATAAGTTTTTAGACTATCATTTTCTTTCGAAATCTGCTTTTCTGAATTGTTTGAACAGGAAGAAATAAAGATTAAAGTTATTGACCCCAAAATCAGGGTCTCTTTTAAATTAAATTTCATTTTGGGTTAGTTTAAGGACGAATAAATATAGTAAAAATATGAGTTGGAGTTCTAAAACCGGCGTTTCTGTGACCGGGCATAACTATACTTCACTATTCTTCAGGCTAAACTATCAGGTATGAGCGTCAATTCAAGGATTCGTTCCTGAGTTTCAACTCAAGCTGATCAATTGCAATTATCTTACTTTCGGCTTACAATCAGCTAATAATTAGAGGAATAAAGTGATTAGATTTGCCAAAAATTCGTACATATATATTCATTGCTGTTTTTACACTATATATTTGATTGATGCCCTTTTCGAAAAATGTGCTGCTTTTTGGTTTTCTGCTTTTTTTCTGTTCGTTCAGTGTAAATGCTCAGGATAACTATACTATAAACGGTGTCGTAAAAGATTCCCTTTCAGGTGAAACCCTGATTGGAGTCACACTCAAATTTACTGCCGCAAGCCAATCCGGAACCAGCACCAATGCCTATGGTTTTTACTCTTATAAACTTAGTCCGGGTGAATATAACCTGAGTGTTAGTTATATTGGCTACAGGTCCATAAACAGGAAGATCAGCATCAATTCAGATCTCCGGCTCGACCTGAATATGGTCCCGGACAATATTCTGGAAGAGATCGTGATCAGTTCTGAAAAAAGGAATGACAATATTGTCAATGCTCAGATGGGTGTTGCTAAGATCAATCTGAGTGAAATAAGGAATGTTCCGGTTCTTTTCGGAGAGCGCGATGTTCTGAAAACCCTGCAACTGCTTCCGGGGATAAAATCGGCAGGTGAAGGAAACAGCGGATTTTATGTTCGGGGAGGTTCGACCGACCAGAATCTGATTCTGCTTGATGAAGCACCCGTTTACAATGCTTCGCACTTACTTGGCTTCTTTTCTACTTTTAACTCTGATGCAATTAAGGATGTTAGCGTTTTTAAAGGAGGGATGCCTGCGCAATATGGTGGAAGACTTTCTTCTGTTCTCGATATCAGAATGAATGATGGAAATAAAAAGGAATTTACTGCCGAAGGTGGAATTGGACTAATATCATCCCGGTTAAAAGTTGAAGGTCCGCTGATTAAAGACAAAAGTTCTTTTATGATCAGTGGACGCAGAACTTATGCCGATGCTTTTCTGGCTCTTTCAAAAGATAGTTCCATCAATAAAAATACCCTCTATTTCTATGATCTCAATGCAAAGGTCAACTACCAGATAGACGATAAGAATACGCTTTACCTTTCAGGATATTTTGGTCGGGATGAGCTGGGGCTGAGTGAAACTTTTGGCTTCGACTGGGGTAATGCGACTTCAACACTTCGATGGAATCATTTGTTCAGCAATCGCTTATTTTCAAATACTTCCCTGATTTACAGCAATTATAATTATGTGATCGAGAACTTTCTGGAGGAGAACAATTTCAAGGTGAATTCCTCCATCAGGGATATGAATTTAAAGCAGGACTTTCAGCTGGCCCTGAATAATAGCCACAATGTTCGTTTTGGACTCGATTTGATTCATCATACCATTGCACCGGGAAATATTACCGCAAGCGCCACTTCAAGTGTAAACGAAGTAACCATTGAAAAACGTAAGGGAAATGAAATAGCAGCCTATATCTCTGATGAATGGGAAGTCAACGATAAGTTTAATTTGGTTTATGGATTAAGAGCAAGCTCATTCCTTCTTTTTGGGCCGGGTGTTTTTCCTACTTTAGATAAAGATGGAATTACAACTTCATCCAAAACCTATACTTCCGGTCAGCTGGTTAAGTCTTATTTAAATCTTGAACCCCGTATTTCTGCAAGCTATCAGTTGAATGAATTTTCCTCATTAAAGAGTTCCTTTACCCGCAATACTCAAAATCTGCATCTGATGTCGAATTCAACAGCCAGTTCCCCAACTGATTTATACATCATGAGCAGTAATAATGTCAAACCCGAAATCGCCGATCAGATTGCCCTGGGGTATTTCAGAAACTTCAACAATGATAATTATGAGTTTTCTACGGAGCTGTATTTTAAACAGATGCAGAATCAGATTGATTACAGAAGCGGTACTGATCTGAGAGGCAATACCAATGTTGAGTCTGACCTGCTTTTTGGTGATGGAAGAGCCTTCGGTATAGAACTATTTCTTAAAAAACGATTTGGGAAATTAAATGGTTGGGTAGGATATACACTCTCAAAAACTGAGCGCAAGTTTAATGATATAGATCTGGGTAAATGGTTCAATGCCAAACAGGATCGTACCCATGACCTGTCTTTGGTTGGTATTTATAAAGCTACTGAAAGATGGACTTTTTCATCAACCTTTGTATTTAATACCGGGAATGCAGTTACTTTTCCGGCAGGTAAATATCAGCTAAACAATAAAACAGTTTATTATTATCCTGAACGTAATTCTGACAGAATGCCTAACTATCATCGTCTGGATCTGTCAGCTACCCTCGAAGGTAAACCCGGCAAAAAATTACAGTCGAGCTGGTCATTTGGCATTTATAATTTGTATAACCGAAAAAATGCTTACTCCATAGATTTCAGGGATGACCCGGATAATCCAACCAGAACTCAGGCTGTGCGCACAACACTATTCGGAATTATTCCTTCAATTACCTGGAATTTCAAATTTTAATCATGAAAAAGTATACTCAGAATTTAATACTAATCCTTTGCCTGATTACTGGTGTAGTGTTCCTTTCCTCTTGCGAAAAGGTGATCGATCTTGAGTTAAAAAATGCAGATCCTTTGATTGTTATAGAAGGAACCATCAGCAATCAGAGTGAAAATCATTTTGTAAGAATATCCAAAACAATTCCATTTGAACAATCAGCAAACTTCAATGGGGTAAAAGGGGCGCAGGTTACATTAAAATCATCTGCAGGCCTTTCCATAGCCTTTACAGAAGTAACTGATGGTATTTACAGAAGTCCCCGTTTGAGAGGAACCCCGGGTCTCACCTACACTCTGGATGTGCTTGTTGAAGGGAAAACTTATTCTGCAAAATCAACCATGCCCTCTCCGGTAATTCCGGATTCCATTGGATTCAAAACACTTTCATTCTTTGGAAATTCAAATATATACCCAACAGTTTATTATAAAGATCCCCCAAAAATTCAAAACCAGTACCGCTATATTTTAAAGATCAATGGAAAACTACAGGGTGATCTTGTATTTGAGGATCGTTTCAATGACGGAAACGCAGTTTCTGATGTTATCATCTATGATGGTGACGACGACATAAAATCAGGAGATATTGTTGATATAGAAATGCAATCTATAGACCGGAATGTATTCAAATATTTCTTTGCCCTCAGCCAGATAGGCGGAAATGGCGGACCACCTGTGGCTCCTGCAAACCCGGTATCAAATTTCAGTAATGGAGCATTGGGTATTTTTAATGCCTGTACAAAATCAACTAAATCTGTAGTTCTGAAATAAGGAGCTAAATGATATCAGATTATGGTGATTGTCAGATTTGATAGCTCATCGTCAACAGGAATTTGGCAAGCCAGTCGGATATCATCGACCCCCGGTGCTATTCTGTGAAGTGTAGTCTCTTCATTTCTCAAAAAACCAGAATTCTCTTTCAGCCCACCAATTTTCACGATACAGGTTCCGCATCTACCCATACCCCCGCATTGCCCAAAATCATCTGTAAATAATCTGTCCTGTATCAGGCATTTCAAATCCCTGTACTCACCGGCATAGGTTTGTATTTTATATTCCTCGGATGAATAGAATACAGTCAAACATATTTTATTAAAAGGCTGAGGCATTTATTTCATCAATGGAGATCTAAACCTTCCGGTCAATTTTTTCTGCTCCTGATGGATTTCAGAATCAGGTTGTTAGCTTTGGTAAAGATTATCTTCAAAGATAAATAATTTTTTATAAAAGATGGTTTTATCCTTTATAAAAAATTATTATATTTGTCTAATAATAAAGATATTATGAGCCAAAAGACAGATATAAGGGGAATAGATGATATCAAAATTATGGTTGATGTGTTCTACCAGAAGGTTCGTGAAGACGAATTACTGGCGCCTATATTTAATTTCAGACTCTCAACACATTGGGAACCGCATCTTGAAAAGATGTATACATTCTGGAATGCAGCATTATTCGGTGTAAAAGGATACAATGGTAATCCATTCATCAAACATGCAACAATGGAACTCGGGGAAGCGCATTTCGAACGATGGATGAATCTATTCAGCGAAACGGTTAATACCCATTTTGAAGGGACCGTGGCTGAAGATGCTAAAACAAGAGCAGGCATAATGGCAAGTATGTTCATGCATAAAATTGAACAGATCAAACAAAATTCTACCAGGCCAATATTCTGATTATCAATGATTTCAAAAGCTTGTCAATACGGAATACGTGCAGCAATTTATATTGCATCCAGACATAATGATGGTATAAAGCTTAACATTAAACAAATAGCCTGCGAAGTTGATGCACCAGAGGCATTTACAGCTAAAATATTGCAGGTACTTAATAAGTACCACATCATAACCTCATTAAAGGGACCTTATGGTGGTTTCTTCATTGAGGAATTTCAACTCGAACAGCCCGTTATAAATATTGTGAATGCGATAGACGGCATGTCGGTTTTCAAAGAATGCGGACTTGGCCTGAAACAATGCTCAGCTTCACACCCATGCCCCATGCATGATCAATACAAAATAGCAAGAGATGCCCTTCAAAATGCATTTCAGCAAACAAGCATTCGCCATCTGGCAATGCAGGTAAATGAGGGTAGCTCATTCATCAATAACCTGGTTTTAAAAAATTAAGGATTTTCAGGCAGGCAAAACAAGATTTTACAGAATTATAATTTTGTAAATTGCGGGATTTAATTTACTCAAGCAATGCTACAAAAATCCATACAGCTATTTTTCTGCGGACTGATTCTGGTTGCAATGTCCTGCTCTTCAGGACCATATGGGCCAACCAACAAGGCCTATAAAAAACAAACAAAAGAATTGGGTAAAACAATCCGGACTACACCGGTGAATCCTACGGGCCAGGATTTTGTAGGAACAACCAATTTTGGACTCAGAAAACCAAATTATGTGATCATTCATCATACGGCCCAAAATTCCACTGAGCAGACCTTAAAGACATTCATTACACCAAAAACTCAGGTCAGCGCCCATTATGTGATCGGCAGGGATGGCATGATTTATCAAATGCTCAGTGATTATTTAAGGGCATGGCATGGAGGGGCAGCAAAATGGGGAAATCTGACCGATATTAATTCTTCATCTATAGGAATAGAACTCGATAATAATGGCTTTGAACCATTTTCAGAAGCGCAAATCAATGGCCTTTTAACGGTTCTGGCCAACCTTAAGAAAACACATACTATTCCGGCTGCAAATTTCATCGGACATTCAGACATAGCACCTGGCAGGAAAGTGGATCCCAATATTACATTCCCATGGAAAAAGCTTGCAGAAAATGGATATGGACTATGGCAGGACCAGGTGCTCACAGATTCAGTTCCGGAATCGTTCAACCCGATCGAAGCACTCAGAATCATTGGATATGACATCAAAAACCCAGAGAACGCCATTAAATCATTCCAGCTTCACTTTGTGCAGAAGGAATTGACAGGTATTCTCAACGAAGAGGAAAAACAAATTCTCTTTAATCTTTATAAAAAATACCTCTAATATTCAGATCAGGATTTTTGAGATTCTTTTGCCCAGGTATCTTTTAATGTGACAGTCCGGTTGAATACCGGTTTACCTGGCCTTGAATCACTGTCGAGGCTAAAGTACCCCTTACGAATAAACTGATAACCACGGCCCGCCTCAGCATTCATCAGATCAGGCTCGACAAAAGCATTGCTGATCACTGTTAAACTATCCGGGTTAATATAATCTTTGAAATCACCGTCTTCATTGGAAGGATCCTCTACCCTGAACAATCGATCATACAATCGTATTTCTGCTGTTTGTGCTGATTTGGCACAAACCCAATGTATTGTTCCCTTCACATGAATTCCACTGGTATCAGTCCCGCTCCTTGATTCAGGAATATAAGTACAATGAACTTCCGAAACATTGCCGCTTTCATCCTTCACAAAACTATCACAGCGAACAATATAAGCATGCTTCAGACGCACCATTAAACCGGGACCCAGACGAAAGTATTTTTTAGAAGGCTCTTCCATAAAATCATCCCGTTCAATCCATAGCTCAGAACTAAACGGAATGTGACGGAGTCCATCACCGCCTTCCATCTCAGGATTATTTTCACCCTCCATTACTTCGGTCTGTCCTTCAGGATAATTGCTGATTACAAGTTTTAATGGCTCAAGTACGGCCATCCTTCGCCATGCACTTTTGTTCAGATCCTCACGAATACAGAATTCGAGTAAACTCAGATCTATAAGATTTTCACGTCGGGCTACACCAATTCGTTCACTAAAGTTTCGGATTGAAAGCGGCGTATAACCACGGCGGCGTAAACCACTGATTGTTGGCATCCTTGGATCATCCCAACCACTTACATGATTTTCATTCACCAGCTGAAGTAATTTTCTTTTACTCATCACTGTATAATTCATGTTCAGACGGGCAAACTCATATTGCTTAGAAGGAAAATTATTTAATTTTTGGATAAACCATTCATAAAGCGGTCGGTGCGGAACAAATTCAAGAGTACAAATAGAATGGGTAATTTCTTCAAGCGAATCAGACTGCCCATGGGCAAAATCATACATTGGATAAATACACCATTGATCACCTGTTCGGTGATGATGGGCATGTTTTATACGATACATCAGCGGATCGCGCAGGTGCATATTGGGTGAAGCAAGATCAATTTTAGCACGTAATACCATGGCTCCGTCGGGGTATTTCCCCTCCTTCATCTCTCTGAAAAGCTGCAGATTTTCTTCAATGCTCCTGCTGCGGGATGGTGTAGGCTTTCCGGGTTCGGTAGGTGTCCCTTTGGCGGAGGCAATTTCCTCAGCCGATCCATCTTCCACATAGGCTAACCCCTGTTTTATTAGTTCTAAGGCAAAATCATATAGCTTATCAAAATAATCTGATGAGTACAACTCCTTATCCCATTTAAAACCAAGCCATTGTATATCTTTCTTTATGCTGTCAACGTATTCAACGTCTTCGGTTGTAGGGTTGGTATCATCAAACCTGAGGTTGGTTTTACCATTATATTTCGCTGCGATACCGAAGTTCAGACAAATTGATTTAGCATGTCCGATATGCAAATAGCCGTTTGGCTCCGGAGGAAAACGTGTCAGAACACGCCCGCCATTTTTGCCATTCCGAATATCATCTTCAATGATCTCTTCTAAAAAATTTAATGATCTTTCTTCACTCATATACAGATTTCGAGGCTGCAAAAATAAGAAAATTTATTTGCGGGGACAGCTTATTCGTTATCAGGGTAATTCCGATCTGTTCCATAAACGAAATGAGGTATACAATTCAATTTTCTTCTTACTTTTACATAATATCAATTATGACAGAATCCCTAAATCGCCCCATTCGGGTATTGGTTGCCAAAGTCGGACTGGACGGTCATGACCGTGGTGCAAAAATAATTGCAAGCTCTCTTCGGGATGCAGGAATGGAGGTGATTTATACTGGACTCCGTCAGACTCCGGAAATGGTTGTTAATACCGCCCTGCAGGAAGATGTTGATGCAATTGGCGTTTCCATTCTTTCGGGCGCCCACATGACTGTTTTTCCAAAAATCATTCACTTTATGAAAGAAAAGGGGCTTACAGACGTTCTTGTCACTGGTGGAGGAATAATACCTGATGATGATATGAAAACACTTCATGAACTGGGAGTGGGTAATCTCTTTCAACCCGGTACAAATACCGGAGAGATAGTGTCTTACATCAAAAAATGGGTGTCAGAAAACAGAAAGTTCTGATTCTAAATTCTTAATTCAATAACCGGGCAAAGATCAGCCATAATTATAATTTCTTGAATAATGAACTATTCTAACCTGCTCATCGAAAATCGTGAACGAATTTTATATATAACAATCAATCGCGAAAGCAAACTAAATGCACTTAATAAAGCCACATTGGCCGAACTCCATGATGTAATTACAGGGTCAACCCATGATGATGAAGTTGGGGGGCTGATAATAACCGGGGCCGGACAAAAGGCCTTTGTTGCCGGGGCTGATATTTCTGAATTCGCTGATTTTAATGCCGACGAAGGACGGGAACTTGCCCGTGAAGGACAAATTAAGGTCTTTGATGTCATACAAAACCATTCAAAGCCCGTTATTGCAGCGATAAATGGCTTTGCATTGGGTGGCGGGCTTGAACTCGCTATGGCCTGCCATATCAGAGTAGCAGCAAATGGAGCTAAGATGGGTCTACCTGAGGTAAGTTTAGGGCTTATCCCTGGCTATGGTGGCACACAAAGGCTCACTGAACTTATTGGAAAGGGAAGAGCTATGGAAATGATCATGACTGCTGATATGATCAATGCTGAAGAGGCTTATAGAACCGGACTTGTAAATCATATTTTTGAGTTTGATGAACTTCTGACAAAGGCTGCTGAACTCATGAAAAAGATAATGACCCGCTCCCCGTTCGCAGTAGGCTGCGCTATCAGAGCAATCAATGCGGCTTCGACAGACGGTATTGATGGTTATGAAACAGAGATTTCAGAATTCTCTAATTGCTTCGGATCAGAAGATTTCAGAGAAGGGGTAGCAGCATTTTTGGCTAAAAGGAAGGCAGAATTTACCGGGCGATAACAAAACCATAATCTAAAAGTGTAGAAAATATTTCCCAAATATGATTATTTTGCTTAAATTAGCAACATAATCATCTAGTTATCAGCCTCTCGGTTTACCTATATATCCATGAATAAAATATTAATAATCGATGACGAAATAAACATCGGCCTTCTTTTATCAAAATTTCTGACCAGAAATGGATTCGAAGTAAAAACAAGTACTAACGGAATCAGTGCTTTGGAGTTAATGACAAAGGAGGAATTTGATCTGGTTCTTTGTGATTTTCGACTTGAGGACACCGATGGCAGGGAGATGTTAAAAAAGATCAAAACTTCCTACCCGAATACCGGAGTGATTATTATCACCGGTTATTCGGATATAAAACTGGCTGTAGAGTTAATTAAAATGGGTGCCTTCGATTATATCTCTAAGCCCTTGTACCCCGATGAAATACTAAATACGATTAATAAAGCACTTGAGGCTCAAAAAATAATTAATCAAGCTGAAACCAAGGAACCTGAGACAGAAAAACGAAGAGAAAGCATTGGAAATGTGATTCCTGAAGAATTTGTAACCGGAAAAAGTCCGGCCTCTCTTGAATTACTGAAACAGATCAAACTTGTAGCTCCAACCAACTACAGTGTAATACTTAATGGTGAGAGTGGGACCGGTAAGGAATCAGTTGCAAAAAGCATTCATTTTAATAGTCCCAGAAAGGATAAGCCATTCATTGCGATGGACTGTGGTTCCCTTACGAAGGATCTCGCAGGAAGTGAGTTTTTTGGCCATGAAAAGGGTTCATTTACAGGCGCTTTGTATACCAAAATTGGTCATTTTGAAATGGCAAACGGCGGAACATTATTCCTGGATGAGGTTGGAAACCTTTCTTATGAAATTCAGGCGGCATTACTAAGAACTGTTCAGGAACGTAAAGTAAAACGAATTGGAAGCACGAAGGAAATCGATCTTGATGTCCGTATCCTTGTTGCCACGAATGAAAACCTGAGTGATGCGATTCAAAAAGGCCGCTTCCGGGAAGACTTATTCCATCGCTTCAATGAGTTCAATATCACCATACCCCCATTGCGCGATCGTGGTAAAGACATCCAGCTTTTTGCAGAACATTTTTTAAAAGAGGCCAATGCTGAATTAAACAGAAACGTCACCGGCTTTTCTTCAGAAGTAATAGATTGTATGATGACCTATAATTGGCCTGGAAATGTTCGCGAGTTAAAAAATGTGATTCGGCGTGCAACCCTGATCACTGAAGGAAACGAAATACAGCTCAAGGCTTTGCCGCTCGAAATCTCAACATTTGCAAAAGCTTCAGCACTTGAGAGCAGTTTTGGCTCAAATGTTGCTGTCAATCCAAACAAGCATGACCTTAAAAATGCGGCTATGGAAGCAGAATATGAAACCATTTTGAATGTATTGAAAGAGGTAACTTCAATAAGACAAAGGCCGCTAAAATTCTTAATATAGACCGAAAGACACTTTACAATAAAATGAAAGCGATCAATCTGGACTAATATAAAACAAAAGAGTAATCAGATAAACCCGCTTCAGCATTAGGCGGGTTTTATTATTTTAAATCCCCTCTTAGGGCATCAGCAGAAACGAATATGTCGATATATAGCTATAAGCAAAGAAATGACATAGTCCTGGCCATCCTCATCATTTTAGGATGTTTCGTATTATATAGCCTTAGAACAATAGCTGGTACCTTACTAAGTACCATTGTACTTTATACCCTACTCCTTCCGGTTTATAATTTACTGGTAGAAAAATATAAGGTAAAAGATCGGATAGCTGCAACTCTAATGATTCTGTTATCACTCCTGGTAATAGTGCTCCCATTCTTAATGCTCAGCCTGATGGTTATTGATAAGATCACTGAATTTCAGGCTGATCCAATGCGAATGATGGTCATTATGCAAAGGATTGACGATTTCATTGGTTCCAAATTAGACCAGCCTCATCTCCTCGATAAAGGGATGGCAAAACTCAGTCAATTTGCCACAGAATTATTTCCATCGCTGATCAGTGGTGCTTTTAACATTATTCTGGGTCTGGTAATTATGTATTTTCTTTTATATTTCATGATGGTACAAAGAAAGGAATTTGAAGCAGGCTTGCTTAAATATGCTCCTTTCCGCGAACAGAATGCTTTAAAATTCGCAGAGGAATTAAAGAATAATACCTATTCCAATGTTCTCGGTCAAGGTTATATTGCCATCGTGCAGGGCTCGCTTTTAAGTATTTCATTCTTCATATTCGGAATCAGTGACCCCATCTTTTGGGGGGTAATAGCAACATTTCTCTGTTTTCTTCCGGCTATTGGAGCGCCTCTTGTATTTGTTCCTGCGGCAATAATTGAATTAGCCAATGGAAATGATACTGCTGGCTGGGGAATCCTGCTTTTTGGCTTTATTGTGATTACCAATATTGATAATGTCTTGCGTTTGATCATTGCTAAAGGGATTTCAAACACACATCCAATCATAACAGTAGTTGGCGTGATTATTGGTATTCCTATCTTTGGTATACTAGGACTTGTATTTGGCCCGTTATTATTGTCGTACTTTATGTTAACTATCCGGATTTATGAAACAAGTAAGCTGGCAACAGAAAGACTTGAAAAACTGAGATCGGGTGGAAATGAATAATTTTTAGATGTATATTAATAGTTGAAAGAACTGTAAAAAACCATTTATCTGTAATATTAAATAATTTAACCATGAAAGATAACTCGAAAATTTTATTCGCACTGCTTGCCGGGATGGCCGCAGGAGCAGCTTTAGGAATATTATTCGCCCCTGAAAAGGGATCAGATACCCGCGATAAATTAAGTGATTCCCTGAAAAATCTCGGAGATAGTATTAAAGACCGTGCCGCCGAAGAGATTGAAAACCTGACCGAATTTAAAGAAAAGGTTGTTGAGAATATCAGGTCAAAAATAAGGTCGGCAGAAGATGATTATACCCATGCCAAAGTAAGCGTCAGCAATATCGCTGATGATGCAGAACGCAAGTATAATAAGGTTAAAAATTCTTAAATTTTTCAACGGCCATGGAAGAACAGGAAGTTGATCCAAAAAATATCATTGAGAAGATTAAAGAATATATTCATGTTCGAACAGAGCTATCTGTGCTCAGTGCTGTGGATAAGGGATCGCAATTGTTTGCCGGTTTGCTTACTGATGGCCTGGTTCTGGTACTTACAGTTCTTGCCTTTTTATTCGGCAGCCTTGCCCTCGGATTTTATCTATCCGAAGTCTTAAATAACACTTATGGCGGTTTTTTAATCGTAGCAGGTATTTATTTACTCGGGGCTGTAATTTTGAATTCCATTAAAGAGAAATATTTGGAGAAACGGATCATTAATTTAGTGATTGAAAAATTTTTCAAGGATAGAAATGAAGAACAACATGAGAACAAGGATTCAAAATAGTGACGATCTGCGGACCGAAATTCTTCGTTTAAGGACTGTACGTTCTGAGATAGAGGGTGAATTGAAATATGAAACTGACAGAATTGCCAGCAGGTTTCGGGTGCCTCTTATGCTATTCAGTAAAGTTAACGATTGGGTTAGTCCAATGTTTAAGCCAAACAGAAATGAACCTGGCAGTTTACAGCAGGACTGGGTAACCAGTATTTTTCGAATTGGTTTGCCGGTAGTGATGAATAAATTTATATTCCCTAGATCAGGATTTCTGCTAAAATCAGTGGTCGAATTGCTTTCCCAGAATACTGCAAAAACAGTAAACAAGGATGTTGTAAGCGATCTGATTAATAAATTTTCGGAATGGATAAAATCAACTAAACGAAAGAAAAAACAGGAGCAGGGAATGGAAGATTATGGAATTCCACCTGATAGTGAAACTTATTAGAAAGAACCTCCCAATTGTATTTGGGAGGTTTTTTTATGCGTAATTCTTTCTGAAATCATCGTAGACCATCCTGATACCCTGTTCAAGATCAACCTCATGCCTCCAGCCCTTGCTATGTAACTTCGAAACATCTAAAAGCTTACGGGGAGTACCATCAGGCTTGGAAGTATCAAAAACCAAATCACCTTCAAAACCAATTATCTTTTGAATTAACAAAGCCAGATCTTTAATAGTGATGTCCTCACCTGTTCCAACATTAATCATACCCGGCTCATCGTAATTTTGCATCAGATAATAACAGGCATTTGCCAGATCGTCAGAAAACAGAAACTCACGCCTGGGACTTCCGGTTCCTAAAATAGTGACATGTTCTGAAGAATTAAGTTTTGCCTCATGAAACTTTCTAATCAAAGCCGGCAAAACATGTGAATTCTGTGGATGATAGTTATCATTAAAACCGTACAAATTGGTAGGCATAACAGATATAAAATTACAACCATATTGAGAACGATAAGCTTCACACATCTTTATACCTGCAATTTTTGCTATCGCATATGGCTCATTTGTCGTTTCAAGTAATCCGGTCAATAAATATTCTTCCCTGATTGGCTGCGCCGCGTGTTTTGGATATATGCAGCTTGAGCCAAGAAACATTAACTTTTTTACCCCATTCAGATAAGATTGATGGATTACATTATTCTGAATAGACAGATTCTCAAATAAGAAATCGGCCCTGAAGGTATTATTAGCAATTATTCCCCCAACTTTTGCTGCCGCAAGAAATACGTAATCCGGTTTCTCATTGAGAAAAAAATCTGTCACAGCCTTTTGGTCTCTCAAATCCAGTTCAGATGAAGTACGCGTTAAAAGATTAGAATAACCTTCTTTTTCGAGTTTTCTGAAAATGGCAGAACCCACCATTCCACGATGACCTGCAATATATATTTTAGATGCTTTTTCCATTATTATAGAGTATGCAAAGATAAAACTATTTTTACTGGCATTTTAGATTAGAAATGGGTAAGGATAAACTTCGTCGCTTTGCAGAAATCACAGCCTTTGAAAATGTCATAGAGCTTGAAGATGGAAAAGTATTAAAAGGCCACTGGGCCAAAAATCATTTTAAAAATAATAATCCCCTGATCCTTGAACTGGGATGCGGTAAAGGTGAGTACACCGTCAACCTTGCCCGGCTGTTTCCGGAAATTAATTTTATTGGGATAGATTATAAAGGCAACCGTATCTGGAGGGGTGCCAAGACCGCTATTGATGAAAATATTTCAAATGTTGCCTTCCTCAGGATTCAGATCGAAAATCTGCTGGATTATTTCTCTGAAAATGAGGTTTCAGAGATTTGGATCACTTTCCCTGATCCACAGCCACAGATAAGCCGGGAGAAAAAACGACTGACTTCTGTCCGCTTTCTGGATATGTATAAAAAGATTCTCAAAAAAAGGGGACCAGTACATTTAAAAACAGATAGCGACCTTTTATATATCTTTACTCTAGCAAAAATAAAGGAGCTCGGTCTTAGTACTCATATCAGTACGGACGACCTTTACAGATCCAACTTTGTTGATGATATACTTTCAATCAAAACCTATTATGAGAAAAAGTATCTTGCAAATGACAAGAATATAAATTACCTGAAGTTTAGTTTTGAGTAAATGGACAAACTTAGTTTCTATGATCAGGTCTACCAGGTTGTAAGACTCATACCAAAAGGAAGGGTAAGTTCTTATGGTGCAATCGCCTCTTATCTTGGAACAAGAGGCTCATCAAGAATGGTAGGCTATGCAATGAATGCTGCACATTCGACCTTTCCGCCGGTTCCTGCACAGCGCGTAGTGAATAGAAATGGTTTGCTTACAGGTAAATTTCATTTCGGCTCAGCAGACATGATGCAGCAATTGCTCGAAAACGAGGGGGTTAAAGTAAATAATGATAAGGTTGTTGATTTCAAAAATATATTCTGGGATCCTGCAATTGAACTTGAACTCTAAAAACCGAAAAGCCTGCAAAATATAATTGCATAAAATTATGGGAAAAATGATCGATGAATTCAACAGCTACCGTACCCGGATGAATGAACGGATTATGGATACTGCTGATACCAATATCAAGCGCTTTATGGCACTCGATACCACAACTTATGCCGAGGGTGCACTGAATGTTAAAACAAAAGAAATGCTCGGACTGGTAGCCTCAATGGTTTTACGCTGCGATGACTGCATTAAATACCATCTCGGAAAGTGTTATGATGAAGGGGTAAGTAATACTGAAATGAATGAGATCTTTATGATTGCAAATCTGGTAGGAGGTTCTATTGTTATTCCTCATTACCGGAGAGCTCTCGAATATTGGGAAGAGCTTAACAATAATTAATCCTGAACCAAATCGCATTTTTTTAGAATTAACGGAGGCCTTGTAATTATAAATAAACCAAATCTTGAATCCACATCAAAATATTATCAGATGTGCCTGGTGCGGCACCGACCCTCTTTACGTCAAATATCATGATGAAGAATGGGGCAAACCTGTTTATGATGATCAGACTTTATTCGAATTTTTAATTCTCGAGAGTGCACAGGCAGGTCTCAGTTGGATCACTATCCTGCGAAAGCGCGAAAATTACCGGAAAGCATTCGCAAATTTTGATGCCCTTAAAGTTGCCGCTTTCAGCCAGGAAGATGTTGAACGCTTATTACAGGATGAGGGAATTATTCGAAACCGGCTAAAGGTTAATGCTGCAATAAGCAATGCCAAATTATTTCTGGGAATTCAGAAGGAATTCGGTTCCTTTTCCAATTATATCTGGGGATTTTTACCAGATAAAAAACCAATTATAAATAAATTAAGCAGTCACAAGGATTTGCCGCCAAGAACTGAACTTTCAGACCGCATTAGTGCAGATATGAAAAAACGGGGCTTTAAATTCTTTGGAACAACCATTTGTTACGCGCATATGCAGGCTACAGGAATGGTAAACGACCATATTGAAGGCTGCATAGCCAGATAAATTTTAGAGGGAATATTCCCAAAATTCAATACTGATAATGAAAAAGCTATTTCTCTTAGATGCATTTGCCCTGATTTACAGAGCCCATTTTGCATTGAGTAAAAATCCGAGGTTCACATCCGGTGGCCTGAATACATCAGCCATAATGGGGTTCACAAATACTTTGCTGGAAGTTCTTAAGAAAGAAAACCCCAGTCACATGGCCGTGGTATTTGATACAGATGCACCTACTGAAAGACATACTGATTTTACAGCCTATAAAGCTCATCGTCAGGCAATGCCCGAGGATCTTTCGACAGCAATTCCATATATCATCCGCCTGATCGAGGGATTTAACATCCCGGTTATATTTTCTGATGGATACGAGGCCGATGACCTCATTGGAACCCTTGCTAAAAAAGCAGAGCTCGAAGGATTTACAGTTTACTGCATGACTCCCGATAAAGATTTCGGGCAACTGGTTTCCGAAAACATTTTCATTTACAAACCTGCCCGAATGGGTAACGGAATGGAAATTCAGGGTGTCAAAGAAATCCTTGAAAAATGGGAAATTGATCATGTTGAACAGGTAATCGATATTTTGGGTTTATGGGGCGATGCAGTAGATAATATCCCTGGCATTCCGGGAATCGGTGAAAAAACGGCGAAACAACTGATCAAACAATACGGTTCAATTGAAAATATTATCAGCAATAGTCATGAACTGAAGGGCAAACTTCGGGAAAATGTTGAAAATTTCGCTGAACAGGGTCTGATCTCAAAAAAACTCGCCACCATCATGCTGAATGCACCAGTAGATCTTGATGTGGATGCTTTGCACGTTGATGAACCCAATCGGGATGTACTGGAACCCCTTTTCGCAGAACTGGAGTTTCGTACGCTTGGAAAAAGAGTTTTTGGGGATGAATTCAGCATTGCTGATGTAAAATCCAGCCCTTCTTCCGGGCAAATGGATCTGTTTGGAAATCATGAGACACATGAGCCTGCTGATTCAAATAAGCGGGAAGAAACAAGCCTTCCGCAAATGCCGCTAAGCTTCAAAAACATCAGTAATACCGATCATAATTATCAGTTAGTTGATAATGAAGAGAAAAGAAGCAGCCTTGTTCGGTTACTCAATGACCATAGCTTTTTCTGTTTTGATACTGAGACCACCGGACTTGATGCCAACAATTGCGAACTTGTTGGACTTTCATTCAGTGTTAAACAAGGTGAGGCATGGTATGTTCCGCTTCCTGAAGACCAGAATGAATGCAAAACTATTTTAACAGAGTTTAAATCTGTTTTAGAGAACCCGCTTATTTCTAAAATCGGGCAAAATATTAAATATGATATCCTGGTTCTTAAATGGTATGACGTCAATATACAGGGTGAGCTTTTCGATACCATGCTTGCACATTATCTGATTGATCCCGATTCGCGTCATAACATGGATCTGCTTGCTGAAAATTACCTGAATTACAGTCCTGTAAGTATAAGCACACTGATTGGCGATAAAGGTAAGAATCAGGGAAATATGAGGGATGCTGACATAGAAAAGGTAAAAGAATATGCAGCAGAAGATGCTGATATAACCCTTCAGTTGAAGACCGTATTCGAACCCATCCTAAAATCTGTCAATGCATGGAAGCTCGCGGAAGATATTGAGAATCCCCTGATCTATGTTCTTGCAGATATTGAACGTGAAGGAGTAAAAATTGATCAGGACGCATTAGTGGAATTTTCCAAAACACTTGAAACTGATATCAGGGCTTTCGAAAAAACAATTTATGAAAAGGCAGGTGTCAAATTCAATATCGCCTCACCAAAACAACTTGGTGAGGTTCTGTTTGATAAACTTCAGCTTGATCCGCAGGCGAAAAAAACCAAAACCGGACAATATCAGACCGGCGAAGATGTTCTCCTGAGGCTCGCCAATAAAAGTGATATTGTAGCTGACATTCTTGATTTCAGACAATTACAAAAACTGAAATCTACTTATGTTGATGCTTTACCTCAGATGATCAACCCGAAAACAGGTCGCATACATACATCTTATAATCAGGCAGTTGCATCAACGGGCCGTCTGAGTTCAAACAATCCCAATCTTCAGAATATTCCCATTCGCACAGAGCGTGGCAGGGAAGTCAGAAAGGCATTTATTCCGAGAGATAATGAACATGTTTTATTATCGGCGGATTATTCTCAGATCGAACTGAGGATCATTGCAGAGATCAGTAAAGATGAGAACATGATGGAAGCTTTTGTAAACGGACTGGATATTCATACGGCAACAGCCGCTAAAGTATATGGAATTGCATTAGAGGAAGTAAATTCAACCCAAAGAAGAAATGCAAAAGCCGTAAACTTTGGAATTATCTATGGACAGTCGGCTTTTGGGCTATCACAAAATCTTGGTATCCCCAGAAAGGAAGCGGCAGAAATTATTGAAAATTATTTCAATACCTACCCCAATATTAAGAAGTATATGAATGATACCATGAACTTTGCACGTGAAAATGGGTACGTGGAAACCATTATGGGTAGAAGACGCTATCTCAGGGATATTAATTCTGCCAATCAGACTGTTAGAGGCTTTGCGGAGCGAAATGCGATCAATGCACCAATTCAGGGATCAGCAGCAGACATGATCAAAATTGCAATGATCAGAATTCATCAGGATATAAAAGATCACAAACTGGGTTCTAAAATGACAATGCAGGTACATGATGAATTGGTATTTGATGTACTGATCAATGAAACCGAGATCATGAAAGGGATCATTACCGAGCGAATGAAAAATGCGATTAAAATGGAGGTTCCAATTCTGGTTGAAGTTGGTGAAGGCAGAAACTGGCTGGAAGCCCATTAATAAAATCGCAGTTTTGCAGAATTTGAATATCGGCTGATATTTTGCTATCTTATTCCAATAAGATTTACATATTAAGTTTTGTAGTTTACATTTCTTAAATTCAGTTTTCAATATTCGTTTATGAATGTAATGCACCTCAGCGCAGAATGCTACCCGGTTGCCAAAGTCGGCGGACTTGGGGATGTGGTTGGTGCACTGCCTAAATATCTTTGTGAAGCAGGAATAAATGCCTCTGTGGTATTGCCATATTACGACCGGAAATTCGTTCAGGAAAACACTTTTGATCTTATATTCAAATCAACAGGAATACTGGGAACTAAAACTTTTGAATACAATATTCTCAAAGAAAAGAACAGAACGCTGGGTTTTGATTTATATCTGATTCATATACCCGGCCTGCTTGATCGCCCGGAAATATATTGCTACCCTGATGAAATAGAGCAGTTCATTAGTTTTCAACTCTCATTCTTAGATTGGATCAGTAAATCCGATCAAAAACCTGACATTATTCATTGTCATGATCACCATACCGGACTAATTCCTTTTCTGGTTTCTCATACAATTGCATATAGCAATCTGGCCTCTATTCCAACTGTTTGCACAATACATAATGGACAGTATCAGGGCTGGTTTGGCTGGGATAAAATTTCTTATTTACCTGCCTTTGACCTGAACAAAGCCGGACTTCTGGACTGGGGGAACTGTATTAATTCCCTGGCAACCTCTGTAAAGTGCTGCTGGAAATTTACCACAGTTTCGCCAAGCTACCTGAAAGAACTATCAATCAATTCGAATGGTCTGGAAAAATTGTTTCAGATGGAAGAAGCTAAAGGATCTGGAATAATTAATGGTATAGACACCCTTGTTTGGAATTCGGAGACTGATCCAATGATCTTCAAAACCTATTCACTTGATAGCGTTAATGCCGGCAAGAAAGAAAACAAAAAGCAACTCTGTAAAGAGTTTGGACTGAGCGGTTCAAAGCCGCTGGTTGTATTTATCGGAAGGCTGGTTGGTGAGAAGGGTGCTGATATGCTTTCGGAAGCTATTGCATCTTGTCTGGATACCTATAAAGGAAAACTAAATTTTCTTATTTTAGGTTCAGGAGATCCGAAAACTGAAAAGGAATTAAAAGATCTGCCTGTAAAATATAAAAAACAATACGGGGTTTATATCGGATACGATGAAATGCTTTCACATCGAATCTATGCGGGTGCTGACTTCCTGATCATGCCATCAAGAGTAGAGCCATGCGGCTTAAACCAGCTTTATGCGATGCGATATGGAACTATACCTGTTGTTCATAAAACAGGTGGTTTAAAAGATACCGTGATCGATTTAAAAGAGGCGGGAGGCTACGGACTCAGTTTTGATGATCTGAGTATACAAAGCATAATAACAGTGATCGGAAGAGCCTGTGAAGTTTATGAAGATCCTGAAAAAATGTCTCTAATAAGAAAAAAATTAATGTCACTTGATTTTTCATGGGACAAGTCGGCAGAAGAATATATAAACCTTTATAAAAGCTTGAGTAATGATTGAAATGAATTCTAAAGTACTATCTGTTGTCCTGGGTGGCGGACAAGGTTCCCGCTTATATCCTCTGACTGATACCCGCTCAAAACCGGCTGTTCCAATTGCTGGAAAATACCGATTGGTGGATATTCCCATTTCAAATTGCCTGAATTCAGGGATTGAGCGAATTTTTGTTTTAACCCAATTTAATTCCGCTTCCTTAAACAAGCATATTAAAAACACTTATCATTTCAGTTTTTTCAGTGAAGCATTTGTAGATATTCTCGCAGCTGAACAAACACCGGGTAATAGTACCTGGTTTCAGGGCACTGCAGATGCGGTCAGGCAGAGTCTTGGTCATATAGTACAGCACCAATGTGAATATGTTCTGATTCTTTCAGGTGATCAGCTATACCAGATGGATTTTGGAGATATGGTCAGAAGTCACGAAGAAAGTGGGGCTGAGATTAGTATTGCAACTATACCCGTAAACGCAAGAGATGCAAGTGATTTTGGCATTCTGAAGGCTGATGAAAATAACCTGATAACTTCCTTTATTGAAAAACCCAAAAAGGAACTTTTGCCTGAATGGAAGTCGGAAGTTGGAGATGAACTTAAATCAAAGGGCAAGGAATACCTGGCATCAATGGGTATTTACCTTTTCAATAGAAAGTTGCTATTAGAATTACTGGAAAATAATACCAGAACAGATTTTGGTAAAGAGATCATACCCCAATCCCTTGAAGATCATAAAGTAATTAGTTATAAATTTGAAGGTTATTGGACTGATATAGGAAATATTCATTCCTTCTTTGAGGCAAATATTGGCCTTACCGATGATATCCCCGAATTTAACCTTTTCGACAAAAAATCAATTTATTCGAGGGCCAGGATGCTTCCACCATCGAAAATATCTGGAACAACTTTAGAGAAGACAATTATTGCTGACGGTTGTATTATAAATGCAAGCAGAATAGAACGTTCAATTATCGGAATCAGGACTCGCATTGGAATAGGTACCACAATAGTTAATAGTTATGTTATGGGTGGAGACCGCTATCAGACATTGAATGAGTTAAACGAAGCCCTTGAAAAAAAACAACCCATAATGGGTATTGGCGAAAGATGCTACATTAAGAATGCCATCATTGATAAAAATTGTTTCATTGGCGATGACGTCAGAATTAATGGAGGAAATCATCTCGAAAACGGGGATTTCAAAACTCATACCATTAAAGACGGTATTGTAGTAGTCAAAAAATTAGCCGTAATTCCAAATGGAACAGTGATCTGAAAAGGGAGAATAAACTGATAATACTATTTCCCGAACAAATTGCCGAGGCCTCCCATCATGTCACGGGTAACTGCCTGCATTTCTGTTTGGCTCACATTATCTGCCTGAGCTAAGACCTTGTTTACTGCTGCTGCGAGCAATTCTTCCAATTCTTCATGATCAGCTGATCGTAAAAACTCAGGATCAATTGAAACAGCTGATATATGCTTATTGGCGGTTGAAGTAATTCTGATTTTGCCCCCTTCGACTTCGGAAGAAACAGAAATTAAATCTAATCGCTTCTTTATTTCCTCAGCCTTTTGCTGGGCCTGTAATAATTTATCAAACATAAATTAATCGAAATTTAATTAGTCTCTATAATTGACCTGATGATATCCGGAGACAATGGCTTGGAAATAAAACCTTTAACGGCAACATATGATTTTGAGCGAAGTAAGTCTTTTTCATCAACCGAAGAGGAAACAATAAAAACCCGGATATTTTTTTTGAACTCTTTAATAAGTGTTTCAAAAGTCTCGAGAAAATCCCATCCATCAAGTACAGGCATATTCAGGTCAAGAAGAATGACATCCGGAAGCGTTTCCTCATTTTTTTTGTTCTCCTGTAAAAAATCAAGTGCCTTTTGAGCTTCGGTATAACTAAAATACTCATCGAACAGATTATGCTTCGATATCATGATCTGAGCTATACGCTGATGAATTGGATCATCATCAATAATAAAAACTCTGCTCTTCAAATCCATTTAGGCAAGTTAACCATATTTACAGGCAAAAAAAAGATCTGCTGATTTCTTTGTTTAAAAGAATTTGTGAACTAATCCTCATCATCAGAAACTGAACTTTGTCCGTTTCCTGAATAGGCACTTCTTCTTACAATTGGCATACCCGCAACCTTATAAAGTTCATCAAGTTTCAATAAGCTTCCATTTGTAAGATTAGTTAATAAGATAATCGTAATATCTTTATTCACCTGCCTTAAATAAATATTCCTGAAACCATGCCACCAGCCGGTATGATATACAACTTTATTTTTGCCATTCTCAAATGTCCGCCAGCCATAACCATAATTAAAATGCCCTCTTTGCATCACATTATGAGCAGCATAAACCGAATCCATAGTCTCAGGCTTCAATAATTTGGCTTTTCTCATAGCCCTGTCAAATAAATAGAGATCATGTATGGTACTGTATACTCCTTTATCGCCAACAGGTCCATCAAGAAAATTTTGCGCTACAGAGCGGCGCCAATTTCGGTCGTGCCCAACAACATCCACAGGAATTTTGTCAAACTCAGCCTTGGAATACACTGCGGTATTCTTCATCCCAAGCGGTTTAAAGATATTCTCAGCCATAAATTGAGAATATTTTTGGCCACTTACCTTCTCAATAATCGCGGCCAGAACCATATAATTGGAATTATTGTAATGGAACCTTCTGTTTGGTTTGGAGTATGGATTAGGCTTGTGTTCGGCAATTAGCTTCATCACATCCTGATTGGTAATTCCCGGACGCTCATCTTTCTTTTGCGCTTTCCAAAGATCGTCTACGAAATAAACATAGTTCATCATACCCGATTTGTGGGTTAAAAGAAGTTCAACCGTAATGCTATCGTATGGAAAATCAGGGTAAAACTCCTTAACATTCTGATTTAGCTTTAACTTACCATCTTCAACAAGCATCATAATAGCAGTAGAAGTAAATGGTTTAGAGACTGAGGCGAGTTCAAAAACCGAATTGATCTTTAAACTATCGCGATGAAGATGATCCGCCCAGCCTATAGCCCTTTCATAAATAATCTTTCCGTTCTTTGCTACCAGCACATTGCCATTAAATCCAGATTTCCTATGAAGATTATTAACAATTTCATCTATACGTTTATCCGCTTTTCTGGGATCATAAAAAAGAACAACACTATCCGGCACTTCTTTTTCAAGAATTTTACTCTTTCTTTTTTCTGAAGGATCTGAACTACAGGATTGTACTAAAACAAAAAGGACAAACAATACTAAGCTATTACGGAGATAATTGATCATGAAACGTATTTGGTATAGATTTAATGCTGAAAATTAGAAAATATTATAAAAAGGCTAATAAAAGAGTTATAAACACCGGGGTATAAATTGTTCAGATTGTTACAATTCAGATCGTAAAATCTAAATTTTTGCCCCTTATTCAAGGTAAAAAAATCTAAATTTGCAGCATAACAAAAAACTTGCTCCAATGACTTACAGAGTAGAACACGATACTATGGGCGAAGTTAAAGTGCCCGCAGATAAATACTGGGGTGCCCAAACCGAGCGTTCAAGAAATAATTTTAAGATCGGTCCCGAGGCCTCAATGCCAAAGGAAATAATAGATGCTTTTGCCTATCTGAAAAAAGCGGCTGCGTATACCAATACCGACAGTGGTATTTTAGCCCCGGAGAAACGCGATCTTATCGCAAAGGTTTGCGATGAAATATTGGAAGGTAAACTCTCCTCAGAATTCCCATTAGTGATCTGGCAGACAGGTTCCGGTACCCAGTCAAACATGAATGTGAATGAGGTTATCGCGAACCGGGCTCATGTTCTCCAGGGAAACAAGCTCGGTGAAGGAAAGACTTTTGTACATCCAAATGACGATGTAAATAAGTCGCAGTCTTCAAATGATACCTATCCAACGGCTATGCATATTGCAGCCTATAAAATGGTTATCGAAACCACTATTCCGGGCATAGAAAAACTTCGCGATGCTCTTCATCTTAAAGCTGAAAAGTTTAAAGAGGTAGTTAAAATTGGCCGTACTCACCTTATGGATGCTACTCCATTAACTTTAGGACAAGAGTTTTCGGGTTATGTTTCGCAATTAAATCACGGATTAAAAGCCTTAAGAAACACTTTAGATCACTTATCAGAATTGGCACTGGGCGGAACTGCCGTTGGTACAGGCATCAATACCCCAAAGGGATATGATGTTAGTGTTGCCGCTTACATAGCCAAATTTACTGGCTTGCCCTTCATCACTGCCGAGAATAAATTTGAAGCATTGGCTGCACATGATGCAATCGTTGAAACTCATGGCGCATTAAAGCAAATCGCTGTTTCACTGATGAAAATTGCAAACGATATCCGGATGCTGGCCTCAGGACCACGCTCAGGTATTGGGGAGATTCATATTCCTGACAATGAGCCCGGTTCCTCCATCATGCCCGGAAAAGTAAATCCAACCCAAAACGAAGCTGTAACTATGGTTGCAGCACAGGTTATGGGCAATGATGTTACGATTAGCATTGGTGGTTCAAATGGCCATTACGAGCTGAATGTTTTTAAACCGGTGATGGCCGCTAATTTCCTGCAATCGGCGCGCTTAATAGGAGATGCCTGCGTATCTTTCACCAATAATTGTGTGGCAGGAATTGAACCAAATTATGATGGTATCAAGAAACACCTTGAAAACTCTTTGATGCTTGTTACAGCACTTAATCCTCATATTGGTTATGAAAATGCTGCTAAAATTGCTAAAACAGCTCTCAAAGAAAACAAGTCACTGCGTGAAGCTGCCATTGGTCTGGGTTTATTGACTAATGAACAATTTGATCAATGGGTTCGTCCAGAAGATATGATTGGCGGATTAAAATAATTAGTATACCTCTCCCTGGCCAATGGCCCGGGAGGGTATTTATAAATTCAAAATGGTAAAAAACGCCGGTATTTTCTTTTTTGCCTTTTTACTGCTAGCTTCAGCATCCTGCAAATTCAATCCTAATCTGCAGGGTAAAGGCACAGAAAGTATTCAGGGAATTTGGGAAGAGGATAGCGTTGAGTATCAGGATGAAAGACTGCAATATTCCAGGCATCAATTTCGCTTTACCTGTGATTCTGTTTACCTAACGATAAAAACTTTCGCTAAAGTAAATACATACGCCGACTCTTGTTTTAATAATGGAAGCTGGACCGAGTATGCTAAAGGAACTTATCTCAGCAAGGGGGATACCCTGATGCTGACAACAACTTTTACAAAATCAAATTTTAAGCAAAAAATCTCCGGATGTTACCGCGTTGGTCAATATCTTCCGGCATTTATTATCCGAAAAAATACAGCTGATAGTTTATATCTTGAAAGCCTAAAACAGCATCTGAATCTTAAATTATCCCTTAAAGAAAAAACGGTCTGTATTCAGAAACCGCTAAACTAATTCATTATGAAATTTAATTCTCTTAAAAAGGTATTTCTGGCCGTTGTGCTGTTCTATCTGCCGGTTCAGGCTATGGCCTGGGGACTCCTTGGACACAGGGTAGTTGGTCAGATCGCAGAGAGCTATCTGAACAGGAAAGCAAGCCGTGAAATAAAACTAATTCTGGGGAATGAAAACCTGGCAATGGCCAGTAACTGGGCAGATTTTATTAAATCTGAACCTTCCTATAATTACCTCAATAACTGGCATTACATTAACCTGCCTGCTGGTTTGAACGAGGAACAGCTTGATTTTGCATTAAAACGCGATACCGTAACAGATGCCTACACTAAAATTCTTTTTCTGAGTGCAGAATTAAAAAACAGGAACCTTGAACAGGATAAAAAGGTAGTTTACTTGCGTTTACTGATACATTTGGTGGGAGACCTCCATCAGCCGATGCATACCGGTCGTTTTGAAGACCTTGGAGGTAATAGGATTCAGTTAACCTGGTTCGGGCAAAACACTAACCTGCACCGTGTATGGGATTCAGATCTAATTGATTCACAAGAACTTAGTTATACAGAATATTCGCGTTCGATTAATTTCATTGATAAAAATCAGTTGCATTCCCTCCAGTCGCAGGATGCAGCCCAATGGGTTAAAGATTCTTACCGAATCAGTGAAAAACTATATGCAAAGGTGAATAATGGTGATAAATTGAGCTACCGCTATATTTATGATAACATCGAAATCGCTAATCAGCAAATGCTTAAAGGTGGAATTCATCTTGCAGCCTTATTAAACAGTATTTTTTCAGTTTAAGCAAGATTTATGAAGATCTTAATGGTATGTCTGGGCAATATCTGCCGTTCTCCATTAGCTCATGGTATAATGGAACACCTCGCTCAGCAAAAAGGTTTAAACTGGGAAATTGATTCTGCAGGAACTGGTAACTGGCATATCGGAGAACAACCCGACAGACGTTCAATTGCTGTTGCAAGAAAATATGGACTTGACATATCAGGACAAAGCTGCCGACAGTTTGAAACCGCAGATTTTGAAAGGTTTGACCAGATCCTGGTAATGGATTATAGTAACCTGAACGATGTGAAAGCTCTGGCCAGAAATGAAGAAGAGCACAATAAAATCAACTTATTCCTGAAAGATACCATCGTTCCTGACCCTTATCATGATGATGATCAGTTCGATCCGGTCTATCAAATGATAGAAAAACGCTGCAAAGAATTAATAGTGGAATTCGCTTCCACTATTTAAGCTTAAGGTCTTTTTGTACCTTTATACCATGGCAATCATCAAACCATCCATCCCGAAAGGAACCCGCGATTTTTCAGCAAGTGAAATGGTGAAACGCAATCATATTTTCAATACCATCAGTGCGGTATTTAAAAAATATGGTTATCAGGAAATCCAGACTCCAACCATGGAAAATCTTTCTACCCTTACCGGGAAATATGGCGATGAAGGAGATAAACTGATCTTTAAAGTTCTGAATTCCGGTGATTTTTTATCCAGTGTACCCACAGATAAACTTGAGGCTCGTAACTCACAAAGCCTAACTTCTGATATAAGTGAAAAAGCTCTTCGCTACGACCTCACTGTACCCTTTGCCCGCTATGTAGTGATGCACCGCAATGAGATCTCATTCCCGTTTAAACGTTTCCAGATCCAGCCCGTATGGCGTGCCGACAGGCCTCAGAAAGGAAGATATCGTGAATTTTACCAGTGTGATGCTGATGTAGTTGGCTCAGAAAGTCTGATCAATGAAGCAGAATTCGTACTGATCTACCATGAAGCATTGAGCAAACTGGGCCTCAAAGATTTTACTGTCAAGATCAATAACCGTAAAATATTATCCGGCATAGCCGAAATCATTGGAAAGCCTGAGCTAATCATTGATATGACTGTTGCGATCGATAAACTTGACAAGATCGGCTTTGAGGGGGTGACCAAAGAACTGATCGAACGCGGTTTTACCGAATCAGATATCGAAGTACTTAAGCCTATCATTTCCTTAAGCGGATCAAACGAAGAGAAACTGAACAAGCTGCGTACTGTCCTTTCGACCTCCGAAACAGGTCTGAAAGGAATTTCCGAAATTGAAACCATATTTAGCTACATCAATCAACTCATACCTCATACCTCATACCTCATACCTCTTGAACTTGACATTACTCTCGCCCGCGGACTAAACTACTACACCGGAGCCATCTTCGAAGTAAAAACGAATGAAGTAGCTATGGGCAGTATTGGGGGTGGAGGACGATATGACGACCTTACAGGAATGTTCGGACTCAGTGACCTGACCGGTGTAGGTATCTCATTTGGTGCCGACCGCATTTATGATGTACTCGAAGAGTTAAAACTTTTTCCTGAAAGTGCTTCAGAAAGTACAAGGGTGCTCATCAGTAATTTTGATTCTGCAGCCGAAAACTATGCACTTCCCCTGCTTCAAAAATTAAGAAATGCTGGGATCAGTGCTGAGATCTATCCCTCATCAGCTAAACTGAAAAAACAGATGAGCTATGCTGACGATAAAAAAATTCCTTTTGTTATCCTGATTGGAAGTGAAGAAATGGAAACCGGACTGCTCAGTCTCAAGAACATGAAAAGTGGAGAGCAGCAAAAAATTACTGCTGAACAAATCATTAGTTATTTATCCTAAGACTTACAAATTTACCTGTTTGTTAAGCTTTTAAAATTTGTTACCCGATAGCTATAGGGTCGCTATTTTGATGTGCGAAGACGAAAACTACTTTCCGCTTGCCCGGGTGATTTCGCATTCAAAGCTATTTGATATTCTGATCCAATGCCCTCAAAAATTCTTCCGGTATCTCCAGATGCGGAATATGCCCTGCATTACTAAACTCGATTAACACAGATCCCGGAATTTTAGATGCGGTTTCTTTGCCCAGCTGATTGTAAAGCCCATACTTCGTTTGATCTTCAGGCTTAAGTCTCGCTTTGCCCACAATAGTTTTATCCTGTGTACCAATCAAAAGTAATACCGGAACCTTAAGCAATGGAAATTCATATACTACCGGCTGTTCATAAATCATCTGGGCAGTTAAAGCCGATACCTTTGCATAACGGGGAAACTCAGAACTTCCATTCACCCCCGAAGCTATACGAACCAGTTCATCATACTCAGGTTTCCACTTTACGAAATATGAGGTTTGATAATACCTTTTCACACTTTCCGGTGTGGTTTTCAGCTCGGCCTGGTACATAGCTTCCGGACTTGCATTGGGCACAAATCGACGGTAATCTTCTAATCCAATCGGGTTTTCAAGGATAAGTTGTGCTGTTCTTTCCGGATAAAGTAAGGCAAAGCGACTTGCAAGCATTCCACCCATGGAATGCCCCATCAATACAGCCTTCTGAATTCCCAAACTGTCTAATAGCTGCTTGTTTAAGGCTGCAAGGCGATGGAAACTATAATTTATAAATGGTTTGGATGATTTTCCAAAACCAATCTGATCGGGAACCAATACCCTGTAGCCCTTTGCACTAAGGGCCTTGATCACATTTGTCCAGTAATACCCTCCAAAATTTTTCCCATGAAATAGCATCAGGACTTTTCCGTTTGGATTATCCGGTTTAATGTCCATGTAAGCCATTCGCAGATCCTGGCCTTCAATATTCAAAGGCAAAAACTTCACCGGAAATGGATAGTCAACATTTTCAAGTGTAATAGAAAGGCTTTGGGCCTGTTGGGCATTTGTAAATGATGGGACCAACAAAAGAAAAAATAAACACAATTTTCTCATAATCAACTATTTAAAAATATAAATAAATTATTTGCCAGGATAAAACTTTCCCATGATAAACCAATTGGATTTTTCTGCCGTATATGCTGTAAATCAATACTATTCGAAATTTAAACAATTAGAAACCTATAACACAACATTCTTATGGAACGTAAAGACTTTCTTACAGCACTTGGCCTGAGCGCAGGCTCATTAGTTATTAGTTCATGCCTTGGTGCCTGTGGCAAAAGCGATACTGGTTCACCCGATCCGGTTACACCTACACCGACTCCTGGTGGCAAGTTAGATTTTACTCTTGATGTGAGCTCAAATGCAGATATAAATTCCAAAGGCTGGACAATAATGAATAGTGTAATCATTGCCAAAAATGGCTCAAGCTACATCGCTCTTTCCTCTGTTTGCACTCATCAGGGAAACCCCGTAACCTATAATTCCGGAAGCAATAATTTTCCTTGCTCCCTGACTGACGCTGCTCATGGGTCTGTTTTTGATTCAACTGGTGCAAGAGTCCAGGGCCCGGCGACTTCTGCTCTTAAAAAGTACAGCACTGCTTTAACCGGAAGTTCCTTAAGGGTTTTCGAAGCCTAATCCAGCCATAAATTCAAAATTATGAGAAAGATTTTCCTCTTAATATCTTTTATACTTCCGTTTTCTGCTTTTGCACAGGAAGATCTTATGGAACTTGTTTCAGATAGCAATGAGGTTTTTGTCAGGACGGCCACCTTCAAAGCTACCCGAATTATTAACGGACACTCGGTTGAAACTGTAGGCAAGAACAATATGGATTTTATTATTTCCCACCGTTTTGATCGTATAAACCGTGGTTTTGAAGAATTCTTCGGATTGGATGCTGCAACAAATCGTCTTGGATTGGAATACGGAATCAATGACCGCTTTATGATCGGACTAGGAAGAAGCTCATTTCAGAAAACATTTGATTACTTCGCCAAGTACAAACTGCTCAGACAAACAAGCGGTGCAGTAAATACACCCGTTTCTGTCACACTATTTGGAGGATATGCAATACGAACCCAAAAAACTACTCCCCAGCTTTCAGGATCTGACAGAAGCAGTTATACGGCGCAATTCCTGATTGCCAGGAAATTCAGCGAAGCCTTTTCATTGCAGCTGAGTCCGACGCTGATTCATAGAAACAGAGCAGATATTTTCACGGACAATAAAACTGTCATTGCGACTGGAATAGGTGGAAGAATGAAATTGACCAAGCGAACTTCTCTTAACGGTGAGTATAATTATGTTCTTCCGAACCAGATTGATGACAACTATAAAAACAACCTTTCCTTTAGTTTTGATCTTGAAACAGGCGGACATGTATTTCAATTGCTTTTTACGAATTCGTTCGGAATGACTGAAAGACAGTTCATTACAGAAACCGACGGGAGCTGGGGAAGTGGGGATATCCACTTCGGCTTTAACATTTCAAGAACATTTTCGTTTGAGAAAAAAAACAGATTGAAACCATGAAGCACTATTTGATCCTACCGGCCTTTATTCTGATTTTCAATTTTGCTTCAGCTCAAAATAAACTTTATAGTAGCAACAAAACTGAGTTTAGCTTTTTCTCTAAAGCTCCGCTTGAGGATATTGAGGCGAAAAATATTCGTGCGAATTCGATCATTAATCTAACAAACCGGGAGCTTGTTGTTCGTATTCCTATCTCTCAATTTCAATTTAAAAACAAGCTGATGCAGCAGCATTTTAATGAAAATTATATGGAAAGTGAAAAATACCCATATGCCACTTTCAAAGGTAAGATTATTGAAGAGCTGGATTTGAGCAAACCTGGAGTATATTCCGTTAATGCCAGTGGGACATTGAATATTCATGGTGTTGATCAGGAAAGGAAACTGAGTGGAAAAATAACTGTTGGCGAGAAGTCATTATTACTTGAAACATTATTTGAGGTGATGCTGATTGATCATAAAATTGAGATTCCAAAGCTGGTATTTAAAAAAATAGCCGAAAAGATAGAAGTAAGTGCTACTATAAATTATTCTCCATACGTAAAATAATTTCTATATAGTTAATAATATTTACTAACCAATTACAATGAAAAGAGGCCGTCTCATAAGTAATTATGGGACGGTTTTTTATGCCCTATTCGATGGTGTTATTTTCTGGCTTGTTGGCGGCGCTGTCAATGATGAGTGT
>NCHA01000049.1 GCA_002257025.1 Sphingobacteriales bacterium 16-39-50
AATTTTTGGGGTATGTCATTCAGAGGAGCCAATCGGTTTTTCAATGCACTGAAATTATGAGGCGACGAAGAATCTCATCAAAATGAGTATGAAATTTTGCTGAAGCAGGATTTGCTTTTTAGAGCCTCACCCTGTGTACGGAACTGCTGGTATAAAGTCTAGTGCTGCCCTCTCCAAGGGAGAGGGTTTAAAGTTACTGCAAGGATAATTTCACGGTGGAGGAATGAGTTAACTTTAGGGGTATGTCATTCAGAGGAGCCAATCGGTTTTTCAATGCACTGAAATTATGAGGCGACGAAGAATCTCATCAAGATGAATATGAAATTTTGCTGAAGCGGGATTTGCTTTTTAGAGCCTCACCCTGTTTACGGAACTGCTGGTATAAAGTCTAGTGCTGCCCTCTCCAAAGGAGAGGGTTTATAGGTATTGCAAGGATAATTTCTCGTGGAGGAATGAGTAAATTTTTGGAGTATGTCATTCAGAGGAGCCAATCGGTTTTTCAATGCACTAAAATTTTGCGGCGACGAAGGATCTCATCACTATGAGTATGAAATTTTGCTGAAGCGGGATTTGCTTTTTAGAGCCTCACCCTGTGTACGGAACTGCTGGTATAAAGTCTAGTGCTGCCCTCTCCAAGGGAGAGGGTTTATAGGTATTGCAAGGATAATTTCTCGTGGAGGAATGAGTTAATTTTTGGGGTATGTCATTCAGAGGAGCCAATCGGTTTTTCAATGCACTGAAATTATGAGGCGACGAAGAATCTCATCAAGATGAATATGAAATTTTGCTGAAGCAGGATTTGTCTCACTATTTGTGGGTAGTCCACTAGTAAATCTTAATCTTTAATAAATAATATAGCTGCCAAACCATTTTTTGGGCCTCACCCTGCGTACGGAACTACTGGTTTCAAGTTTTGAGCTACCCTCTCCAAGGGAGAGGGTTTAAAGTTACTGCAAGGATATTCTCCAATTTGAAGCCTCTATATAGAAAATATTAGATTTCGCAGCTATTAAGAATCCAATAAAAGTTTTAGACTTATTCCTTCAATAAAGCAGGATATCTCAGACCTCAGATTTCAGACCTCAGATTTCAGACTTCAGGCATCAGATTTCCGATAACCGAATTAAGTATAAAACCTACCCCCTTATTGCACTCTATTTAAAAAATCTCTTATCTTGTTTTATAATTAGATTTTAGTCCCGCTGGTGCGGGTTGGATTTAAAAACAAAATAATAAACAAATGAATCCGACATGATTAAAATAAACATTTCCCTGTGAGTTTAATGTTTATTTTAATCATCAAAGGTTCCATCTGACAAATGAAAACAATAAAAAATAACCAGATGTATCCTGCATGAGCCTACCTACCGTAGGCAGGCTTACCGCTAACAAACCAGAATGAATAAGCTCATGCAAGCTTCATAACCATTAAAAAACAAATTATATTCAAATGAAAAATAATCGTAGAGATTTTCTTAAGGTAGCAGGTATTGCCGGAGTTGGAGTGGTTAGCAGCAGTATGCTGAGCAGCCTCGCATCTTGTACTGATTCAAACCAGGGAACAAAGGCCCCGGTTGTTGACAATGAAACACTAGATCCAACCAAGCAAAGTATCATAGGCCTCTATGGACCATGGGCTAGTTCACTGATTGATAATAAGGTACCTTCCCACTCTTTCAGGAACACGAAATGGCAAAATATTGATCAGTGGAAAGCATCTGCAAATGAACGTATTCTTGATCGGCTTGGAATTCCTGATATCGGGGGCACTCCACAGGTTACTGTAAAGAAGCAATATGAATATGATGGTTTGCATATTGAAGAGCTAAGCTGGCAATTGCCTTACGGCCGTCCAACAGAGGCTATTTTACTGAAACCAGCAAATGCGAAAGGTACTTTGCCGGGAATTCTGGCATTCCATGATCATGGAGCAAACAAATATTTTGGAACCAGGAAAATTACACGTACCTCCGAAAAGCAGCATCCTGATATAGTAGAGCACCAGAAAAAATATTATAGTGGTATGGCATGGGCAAATGAGATTGCAAAACGAGGATATGTTGTTTTGGTAGCTGATGCTTTTCCATTTGCAAGCCGAAGGGTGATGATGCAGGATATTCCTGCAAATATGCGGGAGGGTTTGAGTGATAAGGATCCTGAGAATTCTGAAAATATTAAGGCATATAATAACTGGGCATCTGATCATGAGCATATTATGGCTAAGTCACTTTTTTGCGCTGGGACTACCTGGCCGGGTGTCTTTTTTGCGGAGGACCAGAAAGCACTGGATGTTTTATGTGCCCGCAAAGATGTGAACCCGGATCAGGTTGGATGTGCAGGATTATCAGGAGGGGGTATGCGTACTGTATTTATGGGCGGATTGGATTCAAGGATAAAGTGTGCGGTCTGTGTTGGTTTCATGACAACATGGAAAGATCTGATACTCAACAAATCCTTTACTCATACCTGGATGACCTATGTTCCGGTCCTGCCAAAGGAAATGGACTTTCCAGAGATTCTTGGATTGAGGGCTCCGCTCCCAACTCTGGTATTAAACGATTCCGAAGATGAATTATACACACTTCCGGAAATGCAGAATGCCGATAAAATCCTGAAAGAAGTCTATACCAAAGCAAAAGCAGAGGATAAGTATAAATGTTCCTACTATCCGGGTCCGCATAAGTTTGATAAGGACATGCAGAAGGAAGCTTTCGACTGGTTTGATCAGTGGCTTAAGGTTTGATTTGTCGATGAACGATAATTAGCAAATTAGCAAATTTGAAAATTAGCAAATGGGGTACAGACTTAAATCACATATGCGTTTTGAAAGTCGATTTCGTCAGTCACTTTTTCCGGAGCAAATAGGGAATGATTTGTCGATGAGGGACCCGATAGCTATCGGGTTGTCTATTTGTCGATGAGGGAGAATTAGCAAATTTGGGACTCACCCTCTTTACGTAGCTTCTGGTTTCAAGTCTAGTGCCGCCCTCTCCGGAGGAGAGGGTTTAATGATACTGCAAGGTTGAGTTGTCAATTTGATGTTTTGTTTATTTATCGAAGAGGAGTAAGCAAATTGACACATTTGCCAGAATCGACACTTTTTGCTAGTGCGCGCGTGTCGCGCGTTCGGTAATGAATTTAGTATGCACACGCGACACGCGTGCGCCAGCCCGAAGTTTGATTAGGAGTAGAATAGTAAATGAATAGCAGAATTTAAAACTTACAACCTAAAACTTATTACTTACAACTCAGATCAGATCTTAATAAAAATCTTCTTCTTATACAAAAAATACATCATTGACCATACCAGAATCAGGGCGCCGAGTGCTTCAAGTGCATCATGAAACTGTTCTGGTAATGGAGCATATAGCCCTGCGAAAAGTGCATGAGAGGTGTGTTCAAAATCAATGAAATGATATGCCAGATAAATGGTTAATGAATTCATCCCTATAACCTGGAAAAAGAAAGCCCAGCTTTGGAATTTCAATACATCGATTATATAATAGAAAAGGCTGAGTATTAAAAAGGCCATTCCGCTTGTGAGCATAATGAACGAACTTGACCAAAGATGTTTGTTGATCGGGAAATGCAGTCCCCATAAAAGTCCAATACCTATACCTGCAATACCTGCCAGAAGCAGAATCTGCAATTTTTTACCCTCCTTTCTGTCTGAACGCAGAACATCACCTGCCATTGAGCCCATTACAGTAAGGCAAAGCGCTGGTAATTGAGTGATTAGTCCGTTTTCATCATAAATTTTTTGCAGGAGCCTTCCGGGAAGGAAATTTCTATCGATCCATCCAACAAGGTTACCCTCCATACTTAAATTTCCTGCACCATAGCCGGGAACCGGTATAAGGAATAGGGCTGCATAATAGAGCAGCAGAATTCCGGCAACCCAGAATATTCTGTGAAGGCGGGAGAAGTTCAAATACAGCAAACTGGCAAAAAATCCTGCAACACCAATTCTGCCCAACACACTGGCAACCCTGATCTGGCTGGGATCAAAAAATGTGACAGGCTGATTTTTATCAAGAATCCCAAGAATAACTAAAATGAGCATCCTCCAGAATGCTTTTTTGTACAATTCAGCTTTTGACAGGCCCATTTCTAT
>NCHA01000050.1 GCA_002257025.1 Sphingobacteriales bacterium 16-39-50
ATCCTTTTCGATATAGGTATTGGATGAAGCTATATAAGCTTCGGGCTGATAATAATCAT
This sequence comes from Sphingobacteriales bacterium 16-39-50, assembly GCA_002257025.1. Lineage (GTDB taxonomy): Bacteria > Bacteroidota > Bacteroidia > Sphingobacteriales > Sphingobacteriaceae > Daejeonella. The sequence continues at coordinate 60 of NCHA01000050.1, forward strand.
AATAGGATACAAAGTAATTCACCGCATTCTCCGGAAAGAATTGCTTGAATTCTCCATAAAGCTGGGCTGCAAGGGTTTTATTGTGGCTAAGTACCAGCATTGGCTTTTGCGTTTGCTGCACTACATTGGCAATGGTAAAGGTTTTACCAGAACCTGTCACACCCAGCAGGGTCTGATAATGCTCCCCTGCATTAACACCTTCAACTAATTGTTTTATCGCCTCAGGTTGGTCGCCAGTTGGATAATATTCTGAAGTGAGTTTGAATTCCATAGGATGGGGCAAAGATAACAAAGAAGTGGTTTAATTAGATAATTAGCTAATGAGTAAATCACTGTTGTCCGGTTAAAATTTAATAACAGAAAACAATCTTGATCTGAAGGGCTCAGGCTATTTTATTTTATTAATTTACAAAGCAAGTCCCCTATTGGTCAAACAGTAAAGGAATAACATTATTTCGCTCATATGTTAGCAGAATCTTATCCGGGTTATTCAGAAAGTTAATCAGGTGTAGATAGTTCATCAAATGATGCTTTATCAAGGCTGATAGATTAGCAAAAGACCATTTCTTTTTCAGTCTTTCCTTCACAATCTTGATCAGTAAATCTGCAATGAAGGCGCACCATATCTGAATTTTTATAGCGTTTTCATTATCCCCCAAGAAGAATGTCAGCGGGCTATTTTGCTTTAATCGTTTAAAAAAGAGCTCTACCTGCCATCTTTTGCGATAAAGCTCAGCCACAGTAGAAGCTTTAAAGCGAAAGTTATTAGTCAGGAATTTAAAGATTCTGCCGGATTCCTGATCTTTAAAGGTAACCAAACGGACTTCAATGCGTTTGGTACTGCTGTTTGACCCTCTGCCCAAAATGATCCGTTGATCCAGACAAACTCCTTTTTCATTTTCCTTATCGGTGATCGTTCGTGTGGCTATTATTTCTACACATTCATTGTCAATTAACCGGGTTACCCAATTAATCTTTTGGTCTGTCCATTGCTGCCAACGAGCAAAATTGTGATATCCTTTGTCAAAGACCAGTATGGAGCCGGCCGGTAACTTAACTTCTGGCATAAACACCCGGTCATTTCGGGAACTTTCAGTCAGTTTGATCAATACAGGCAGATCCTGGCCTGCATTTAACAATACATGGGCTTTAGCTCCTCCTTTTTTGCGGCCATTGGCTCCAATGGTTCCTGCTCCTTTCATGACATCGCTAAATAAACTAATAGTTGTTGAGTCCATTAAAAACAATCTGTTTTCTAAAGTGGGCTTTCTGCTGTCCGGTAAACTTCGATGATAGTGCTTATGCATATTGTGATACAGTTGTTCAAAAAAAGCACTGTTACGGGATGCGTTTGCTTCTGCGAATGTACTCCTGCGAGGCAAAGAACGTACACCCAGATGAGTAAGTTTGTTATAATTGGCCTGCATGCCGGTAATAACCTCCCGAATGGATTGACAGCGATGAAAGCAGGCATATAACATCGTGATGAGATGATCGTATGCCTTAAATTTCTTGTAATAGTGGTTAGAATGGTTGTCTGAGGCCGATTGAGCGATCAGATGATTAGGAATTAAACTTAATAGTTGAGTGAATACCGGCTGTCCGGTAAAAAATGTATTTTTGGGCATAGTCTAAATTTTTGGTGTGGTAACTTCAAATCTAAACTATGCAGGGGCTTCGGCCCCTATTTTTTTATCCAAAAATTATTTTAACCGGACACTAGTGATGAGTAAATTAGCAAATGGAGAATGATTTGCTCATTGGGAATTGCTCCTTTGATCGGTGTTGTTACCGATCAAGTGATGTGTTTGCTTATGGTACAGTTATAACATCGACCAGAGGAATGTTGGTAGTAGAATTACATTCTTAAGCACCTGGCCCATTTGCTAACCCGATAGCTATCGGGTTGCTCATTTTCAAATTGTCTAATTCCTAATTCAACTTAATTCCTTAAATTTAATCATGGCATTTATCCTGGACCAAACTAAATCGATCGCAAATCATTTCCTCGCTGAGCTGCGTGATGCACAGATTCAGCAGGATAGCATGCGTTTTCGGAGAAATATGGAACGACTGGGTGAAATTTTTGCTTATGAGATAAGTAAAACCATGAGGTTCACAGAAAGGGAGTTTGAGACTAGTCTTGGAACGGCATCGGTTCAGGTTATGAATGAGCTACCGGTACTGGCCACTATTCTGAGAGCAGGTTTACCCCTTCATCAGGGTCTTTTAAACTATTTTGACAGAGCGGATTCTGCTTTTATTTCTGCATATCGTAAAACAACCAAAGGACATAACTTTATAATCAAGATCGAATATATATCTGCTCCATCCCTGGATGATAAAATTTTGGTTGTAGCAGATCCAATGATTGCAACCGGTGAAAGTATGGTGCTTTGCTGTAAAGAATTATTAGCTCAATATAAGATCAAAGAGCTGCACATTGTCGGGGTTATTGCCTGTAAGGTTGGTATTGAGCACATTAAGGCAAATCTCCCCAAAGCCAAACTTTGGATAGGTTCTGTAGATGAAGAACTGACTACGAAATCCTACATAGTACCAGGTCTGGGTGATGCAGGGGATCTATCATTTGGGGTTAAGGAATAAAACCTTGTTTTTGAAGATAATATAAGCTGTCCCTTTTCGGCTATTATCCGTTAATTTGCATTATAAATTTAGCAATCAGTTTTAATGCAGTATAAACACCTTTTTTTTGATCTTGATCATACTATCTGGGACTTTGATAAAAATGCGGAGGAAACACTGAATGAACTCTATCATACCTATAAACTCATGGATCTTGGATTGCATTCTCCTGATCGGTTTATTGAAGTTTATACCCATAATAACCATCAGCTTTGGGCCGAATACCATGTGGGTAAAATCACTAAACAAAAGCTCAGGGAGACCAGATTCTCCAAAACTTTTATTGATCTCGGACTTTCCCCAAACCTTATTCCTCAACAGTTTGAAGATGATTATGTAAATATTTGTCCAACGAAGACCAACTTATTTCCTAAAGCACATGAAACCCTAAGCTATCTTAAGGAAAGATATACATTGCATCTTATTTCAAATGGATTCAAGGAATCAACAGAACTAAAGGTTAGTAACAATGGTCTCAATGTATATTTCGAAAATGTGGTCATTTCTGAAGTAGTAGGTTTTAATAAACCGGACAAGGCTATTTTTAATCATGCACTGACTCTCGCAAATGCAGGTATTTCTGAAAGTATCATGATCGGGGATAGCCTTGAGGCAGATATTCGGGGAGCACAGGATTATGGAATGAAGGCTATTTATTTTAATCCGGAAAGAAAGGAAATACCCGAGGATGTGGATCAGGAGATAGCATGTTTAAGTGAACTTATGACTATATTATGAGCATAGAAAGGCATTATAAATCCTTATTGAGAACTGTAGCAGAATATGAAAATCTTCTGGCAAAGGTATCTGAGGAGGAATTTATTCAAAGTCCACCGGATGGTGGATGGTCCTATTCTGAAACCTATTCTCATATCTTTCAATCTAACCTGCTTTCGCTTCATGCAACTGAGAAATGTATTGTGGGTACCGGTGTTTTGAGCAGGAAAAGGATACACTGGATGGCTTGGCTAATTTTATTTTTTGGAAGATTTCCCCCTGTAAAGTTTAAAGCCCCGGAAAGGATTGCTGCAATGACTTCAAAGATCAGCAGAGAAGATGCAATAAACCTTATCGCTAAATTTAAAATCCGTCTCGGGGAGGTCAAATCAAAAATTCACAAAGCAAGCCCTTATCAAAAAACAAAACATCCCCGGCTCGGGCTTTTGAATGCGAAAGAATGGTTCCGATTTATTGAAGTGCATACTTTGCATCATACCAGGCAATTAAAGAGGATTGGGAGGAAGTTGACAGTTGACACCCGATAGCTATCGGGTTGACAGTTGACAGTTGACAGTTGACAGTTGACAGTTGACAGTTGACAGTTGACAGTTGACAGTTGACA
>NCHA01000014.1 GCA_002257025.1 Sphingobacteriales bacterium 16-39-50
TCGATAAAATACTTTTACAAAATCTAAATATGAAGCAGATTTTAAATTCGGCTGTCCGGTTAAATTTTTAGCCCAAACTTTCCCCGGACAACAGTGATTTGCTAATTTGCTAATTCATCAAATTGACAAATTGATCAAGATCATTTCCATAAAACCTCCAAAATAATATCTTTGTTAAAAATAGAACAATCTTGAAGAAACGTATCGCAATTTTCGCATCAGGGTCAGGGTCAAATGCTCAAAAGATTATGGAGCATTTCAAAAAACACATAGATGCTGAGGTTGTCATTGTTCTGACCAATAATCCTGAAGCTTACGTTTTACAACGGGCTGATAATTTTGAGATCCCATCGCACATATTCGATAAGCATGAATTCTACAAAACAAACAATGTAGTCGATCTCTTAAAAAATCTTCAGATTGACTTGATTGTTCTTGCCGGCTTCATGTGGCTGATCCCACAGAATCTATTAAAAGCCTTTCCAAACAAGATTATCAATATTCACCCTGCTCTGCTTCCAAAATACGGGGGAAAAGGTATGTATGGTGACCGGGTACATCAGGCAATTCTTGATGCCCATGAAGAAGAGTCGGGTATCACCATCCATTTTATTGACGAACATTTTGATGAAGGTGAAATTATTCATCAGTCACGTTTCAGAATAGAACCAGGTGATGATCTGGAAATGGTCAAGTTCAAGGGCCAACAATTGGAGCATTTACACTACCCGAAAGTTGTAGAGCAATTGCTGAAAAAGATGAAATCTTAGTTTAGTTTTCTCAAAACTTAATCGCAACATCAAGCAACAAATATTTTTGGAATAGCTGAAGCACCTGTCGCTTCTAATAAATCATACTCTGCAGCAGATTTTTCACTAAAATTTTCATGGCAAACCGATCAAAAAAACTATCTTTGCGCTTTTAGAATTAAATATCAATGAGCCATCCTGTCAAGATCAAAAACGCCTTAATTTCAGTCTATTATAAAGATAATTTAGAACCTCTTATCCGCCAGTTACATGAACAGGGTGTGATATTTTATTCAACGGGCGGTACTGAAAAATTTATTCGCGAACTTGGTATAGATGTGATTGCCGTTGAAGATCTGACCGGATACCCATCAATTCTGGGCGGACGGGTAAAAACCTTGCATCCAAAAGTTTTCGGAGGCATTTTGAACCGCCGGGAAAACAAGGAAGATAAAGCCCAGATCGGGCAATACGAAATTCCGGAAATTGATCTGGTAATTGTTGACCTCTACCCTTTCGAAGAGACTCTCAGGTCAGGAGCTTCTGATGCCGATATCATCGAGAAGATTGACATCGGTGGAATATCTCTGATACGTGCTGCAGCCAAGAATTTCAATGATGTGGTCATCATAGCTTCTAAAGACGACTATAAAACTTTAGGCGATATTTTAACTGAAAACGGGGGTTATACCACACTTAGTCACCGTAAAGCATTTGCACGTCAGGCTTTTAATGTTTCATCTCATTACGATACAGCGATTTTTAGCTATTTTAATCAGGAAGATCCTTTAACCGTTTTCAAATACAGTGAACAAAAGGCCAGTACCCTTCGTTATGGGGAGAATCCGCATCAAAATGGTGTTTTCTACGGAGATTTGGATGCAATGTTTGACAAACTAAACGGCAAAGAGCTTTCCTACAATAATCTTGTTGATGTAGACGCTGCAGTTGCACTTATCGATGAATTTGAAGAACCAACTTTTGCAATACTGAAACACACCAATGCCTGCGGAATTGCAAGCAATGAATCCATAGTTGAGGCATGGAAAGCAGCGCTGGCTTGTGACCCCGTTTCTGCCTTTGGAGGAGTTTTGATCTGCAATCGTGAAATAGATTCAGAAACAGCTGCAGAAATCAATAATCTGTTTTTTGAAGTACTTATTGCCCCTTCATTTGCAGAGCCTGCAAAACAGATATTAACTACTAAGAAGAATCGTATTCTGCTAAAAAGAAACGATGTTAAACTGCCCTCCAAGCAGTTTAAAACATTGTTGAATGGAGTAATTGAACAGGACAAAGATATGCTGATGGAAACAGCCACAGAGATGAAACCTGTCACTGAACGTAAACCAACTGAACAACAAGTTAAAGACCTGGTGTTTGCAAATAAGATCGTAAAACATACCAAATCAAATACAATTGTACTTGCCAGAAATTCTTGTTTGATTGCAAGTGGGGTTGGTCAAACTTCCCGTGTTGATGCACTTCAGCAGGCTATTGTAAAGGCAAAAGCATTTAATTTTGACCTTGAAGGAAGCGTTATGGCTTCAGACGCATTTTTCCCATTCCCCGACTGTGTTGAAATTGCCGCTGACGCAGGAGTTGTGATGATCTTACAACCTGGAGGGTCCATTAAAGATCAGGAATCCATTGATATGGCGAATGCCAAAGGTGTGGGCATGGTCACTACAGGCATCAGACATTTTAAACATTAATAGAACTCTTACAATAAAATCATCAGGTTTTATACTACCATGATTGATAAAAGAGTTTATCTTAGTAAATACATTTTCAACACGATAAGAAATAGCTAATGGGATTATTTAATTGGTTTACACAAGAGATTGCGATTGACCTGGGTACAGCAAACACTCTTATAATACATAATGATAAAGTTGTGGTTGATGAGCCTTCAATTGTGGCTTTTGACCGGACTACAAATAAAGTTATTGCTATCGGGCGACAGGCTATGCAGATGGAGGGTAAAACCCATGACAATATCCGAACCGTCAGGCCATTAAAAGATGGAGTAATTGCCGACTTTAATGCGGCCGAATATATGATCAGGGGAATGATTAAAATGATAAACAATGGTAAGGGCTGGTTTTTCCCATCCCTTCGTATGGTTATCTGTATCCCATCAGGTATTACTGAAGTTGAAAAGCGTGCGGTGCGCGACTCTGCTGAAATTGCAGGGGCAAAAGAAGTTTACCTGATTCATGAGCCAATGGCTGCCGCTGTGGGTATTGGTATTGATGTGGAAGAGCCAATGGGAAATATGATCATTGATATTGGTGGTGGAACAACAGAGATCGCAGTTATCGCACTTTCCGGAATTGTCTGCGACCAGTCTATCCGTGTAGCAGGGGATAATTTTGACAGCGATATCGTTCAATACATCCGTAGACAGCATAATATCATGATTGGTGATCGTACCGCAGAGAAGATCAAAATTGAAGTTGGTGCTGCTCTGCCTGAACTATCAGATCCACCTGCAGACTATGCCGTACAAGGACGTGATTTGATGACTGGTGTACCTAAGCAAATCACAGTTTCTTATACCGAAATTGCACACTGCCTTGATAAGTCAATTTCAAAAATAGAAGAAGCCATCCTGAAAGCATTAGAGATCACCCCTCCTGAACTTTCAGCAGATATTTATCAGACTGGTATTTATTTAACAGGTGGTGGTGCATTATTACGTGGCTTAGATAAACGTATTGGCGCAAAAACCAAACTTCCTGTACACGTAGCTGAAGATCCATTGCGTGCAGTAGTACGGGGAACAGGCATCGCCTTGAAGAATATTGGAAACTTTAAATTTTTAATGCAATAGAGTTGTAAGTAGTAAGTAATAAGTTGTAAGTACTAAATCCTACTCGATAAATATCTATATCAATTATCCAAATTTCTGTAGATCATACCTGATATTGGCTAAACTTTAAATGTTTATTCTGAATCATGTTCTAGAATCCGGTAATATTAAAACTTATAACCTATAACTTATAACTTATAACTTAAAACCTACAACTTATAACCTACAACTTATAACCTACAACTCAAAGTATGCGTAACCTCTGGCTTTTCATAAGTAAGTACAACGCATTTTTTTTGCTCGTAATCTTCTTCACCATCTCACTAATCCTTCTGATCAATAATAATTCATATCAGCGTGCCAGTGTATGGAACTCATCTAATCAGATAGTTGGAACTGCCTATGAACGGGTAAATGAGTTCAGCAGCTACCTCGTTTTAGGAAAAACCAATGATAGTCTGGCTGCAGAAAATGCCAGGCTTAGAAATCTTCTTAAATCCTCTTATTACGATGATAGCGTCAAACAGATAACAGTAAAAGACAGTGTACTTAAACAACAATATACTTACACTGTAGCCAGGGTCATCAATAATTCAGTACACCAAAAGAACAATTATTTAACAATTAATCGTGGCAGCAAACATGGGATAAAGAAAGGAATGGGTGTTATTGCTTCAAGTGGAGTCGTAGGTATAATATTGAATGTCTCCGAGAACTTTTCAACTGTTCGCTCCCTTCTCCATACCGAAACAAAAATCAGTGCAAGTGTAGATGGGAATATAGGCTCTCTGGTATGGGGAGAAGGAAATTATGACTCCAGATTTGCCCTTCTAAAAGATATTCAAAGCCATTTGACCATTAAAAAGGGGGCAAGAGTAATTACTTCAGAGTTTTCACTCTTCCCTCCTGGCACCAATATCGGTTCTGTAAGTGAATCAGATACACGGGATGGAAACAGTGCCCTGAATATTAAGGTAAAACTGGACACCGATTTTGCGAAATTACAGTACGTTTATGTGATCATCAATCTGCTTTCTGAAGAACAATTGAATTTGGAAGCTCAAAATAAAGTTGAATAATGGGACGGGTAGTGATTATTAATAGTATCCGTTTTGTTTTGCTGATTGCCACTCAGGTTTTTCTGTTTAAGAATATTGGATATTATAATCTAAGCATACCCTATCTCTATATCCTGTTTATTCTCTTGCTCCCATTCGGAATACCCAATGGGCTGCTATTCGTGCTGGCCTTCGTTACCGGCATTACAGTCGACGTTTTTTACGACACACTCGGTCTGAATGCTATTGCCTGTACCGTTATGGCTTTTGTACGAATTGTATTTATTTCTGTAACTGTTCAGCGGGATGGTTTTGACAATGAACCTGAACCCAGCCTCGGAATAATGGGATTCAGATGGTTTATCTTTTATGCGGTCATCCTAACCTTCTTTCACCATCTGATCTTGTTCAGTTTCGAAACCTTTAAATTCTCAGAACTTGGTTTCACTTTGATTCGGGTTGTTCTCAGTACTTTTTTTACAGTTTTCCTGATTCTGATAACTGAGTTTGCCTTCTTCCGAAAGAAAATCAGGTGATTTTTCTGAATTGCCCTGGTTTCTACCTCTAAATAAGGCAAAATACAACTAAATTGAAATTACGAGGCAAATTCAAATCATATTTAAGATTTTTCAGGAAATGAGCATAAATAATTAGATGAGGCTTATGCATGCAGAATAAATTCTTTCTTACTTTTACGGTTTAACAGAAGATACTTAATTAGGTAGAACTCCGCAATTAGCTTTGTTGAAAAAGGACATTTACCATTAGGAATAGATAAAAATCTAATTTGATCAGAATTAATGAATAGTTTTTTCGCGAGAAAGTTTGTAGTTCAGGGAATCTTCATCGCCATAACCATAATTCTGCTCATGCGTCTGTTTTATATACAGGTGATCAGCGATGAGTACATTCTGTCTGCTGAAAATAATGTGATCAGAAGATTACCAATTTATCCTGCACGCGGAGTTATTCTTGACAGGAATGAAAATATCCTGGTACAAAACGAGCCCGTTTATGATCTGATGGTTATTCCGAGGGAAGTAAAGCCTTTCGATACAATTGAATTCTGTAATTTGATCGGGATTGATAAAAAAGGGTTTGACAGGAGATTCAAAAAGGCCCGATCCTATTCCCCATACAAAGCCTCTATTTTTGAGAAGCAGCTTTCGGTACAGATTTATGCATCCTTTCAGGAGAAGCTGAGTAATTTTCCGGGATTTTTTGTTCAAAACAGAACAGTTAGAAGATACCCGGATAGTATCGCAGCCCATTTTCTGGGTTATATCGGAGAGGTCAATCAAAGGGTGATTGAGAATTCCAAAGGCTTTTACAGTCAGGGGGATTATCATGGAATTACTGGTGTTGAAAAGTCCTATGAGGAATTGTTAAGAGGGCAGCGGGGCGTACAAAACCTGATGGTTGATGCTTTAAACCGACCAAAAGGAAGTTATGCAGATGGGAAATATGATACTGTAGCAGTTGCTGGTGAGCATATGATCTCTTCATTAGACAAGGATCTTCAAAAACTGGGAGAGCAGTTGATGAAGAACAAGATTGGCAGTATAGTCGCAATAGAGCCTTCAACTGGAGAAATATTATCATTCGTCAGCAGTCCGGGTTATGATCCAAATCTAATGGTTGGACGTCAGCGAGGCAATAATTACATGGCCCTGCTCAACGATACCTACAAGCCAATGTTTGTCCGCCCGATTCAAGCAGAATATCCACCAGGCTCAATTTTTAAGGTAGTTAACGCTCTGGTTGCGCAACAGTTCGGATTAATTAATGAGAATACTTATTTCTTTTGTCCGGGTGGCTACCGTTATGGCCGTCAGGGTTTTATGGGCTGTACACACGTCCATGGATCAATTGGGCTGAAAGGATCAATTACAGAATCATGCAATACTTACTATGGTTATACCTACGCCAGAATGATTGACCAGGCAGGTATGCGGCCAGTAAATGCTTATAAAAAATGGCGGACAGCAGTTTCTGCTTTCGGGATTGGAACTGCATTAGGAATTGACCTGCCGGGAGAACGAAACGGGCTCCTCCCTACTTCTGATTTCTATACCAAACGCTTCAAAAACGACAGATGGGGCTCTGCTTTTACGATATCCTTATCAATTGGTCAGGGGGAGTTGGGAATAACTCCATTACAAATGGCAAATGTGATGGCCATCGTTGCCAACCGCGGATTTTTCTATAAGCCACACCTGATTAAGGCAATTGGTGATGAGAATGTAATCAAAGAGGAATTTTTGAAAAAGAATAGTGCAGGTATTGATCCGGCGTATTTTGATGTAATTATAGATGGAATGAGTGCAGTAGTAAACCAGCCCAGCGGTACAGCCTGGTACTCACGAATTCCGGAAATTGAAATGTGCGGTAAAACTGGTACAGTACAAAATCCGCATGGAAAAGATCACTCAGTTTTTGTCGCATTTGCACCCAGAGAAAATCCCAAAATTGCAATTGCAGTAGTCGTAGAGAATGCAGGGTTCGGAGCAACCTGGTCGGCACCAATTGCCAGCCTAATGGTTGAGAAATATATAAATAAAAAAATCAGCAGACCAAAAGCCTATATGGATCGACTGATTGATGCGAATCTGCTCCCGGGCTCAGGTAAAGTGATCAGGAAGTAAGATTCAGACAGTACCAGGAATAAAATAGTTTTAACAGAAGCGAAGTTAAAATCCAATGAATAATCAACGCAGCCTCTTTTTCAATGTAGACTGGTTTATCATATTAACCTATTTAACCCTGTGCATTATTGGCTGGTTCAACATTCATGCTGCGGTTTATGATCCAATGAATCCGAGTATAATCGATCTGGATACCAATTATGGTAAACAACTGATCTTCATTATATCAGCATTCATTATTGGCTTTGCTATTCTGCTGTTTGACAACAAATTTTTCAATACCTTTTCTCCGGTATTTTATGGCATTACCATTTTACTTCTTATTCTTGTTTTGATTATCGGTCGTAATGTAGGAGGAAATCAGGCATGGATACCTATCGGCAGTTTCCGGCTTCAACCCTCAGAATTTGCTAAATTTGCTACCTGTTTATTACTTGCCAGATACCTTAGCTCGGGTACCATTAAAGTGCAGGAATTCCGAACCCAGATAACTGCAGCATTCATCATACTCCTTCCAACCGCTCTTATTTTATTGCAACCCGATGCTGGTTCCGCATTGACCTTCAGTTCTCTTATTCTGGTATTGTATCGTGAGGGACTATCAGGTTATTTTCTGGTCATTGAAGGGCTTTCCATAGTACTCTTTGTGCTTACGGTTTTATACAATAAATACGTAGTTTTGGTTGGTGTTATTGCCTTGACAGGTACCCTTATCTATTTTTATCGAAAAAGCAGAAAGTCATTAACTATCATCGGTTCAGGTTTTTTATTTTCTGTCTTATTTATATTTTCAGTTGATTTTGCCTACAACAAGATCCTGAAGCCTCATCAAAAAAACCGGATTGATGTTATTCTTGGAAAGGTAAATGATCCTCGTGGAATAGGATACAATTTAAATCAATCTAAAATAGCCATCGGCTCAGGGGGGCTATGGGGTAAGGGATATCTCCAGGGCACACAAACCAAATATGATTTCGTACCTGAGCAAAGTACCGACTTTATTTTCTGTACTGTAGGTGAAGAATGGGGCTTTGCCGGCTGTTTCCTTGTGATCAGCTTATATCTGTTCCTTTTGATACGGATAGTAAATATTGCAGAACGTCAGCGATCTTCCTTTGCGAGGATCTACGGCTATGGGGTAGCCTCAATATTGTTCTTTCACGTTTTTATCAATATTGGAATGACCATCGGATTAATTCCGGTGATAGGGATCCCTCTCCCATTTTTAAGCTATGGAGGATCTTCCCTATGGAGTTTTACGATCCTGCTGTTTATACTGCTTAAATTTGATTCTAACCGAATGGGAATTATCTAGAAAATCGCTGATTCAGAATTCCGTAAAACTTATCTGCAACATTTTGCTTCTCAGCCCAGTTATTCTTGGAAGAATAGTTTTGCTTAAGGAAATTATCAGCGGACTCAAAACTTTCAAAACGATTCAGTATCTCGATGGCTTCACTATAAGCCAGACTGTAGCCGTTGAACAGATCCCTAACAAATACTAACTTGTCATTCAGATTGATCAGGCTTTTCAGGTCTTTCACCTGCCGTTTAGCAAACTGGCTCGAGACTGTCCTTTGAGAAGCCTGAGATGCAAGTATCTCATTGATTGTAAGGGGCTGTTCTTCAGCATCAGACTCTTTATTAATGTTAGCCGATTCCTGTATATTATCTTCTTCAAATACTCCAAACACAGGATTTAAATCAGCTTGAGGTAGTGCTTCTTCAACTTTTTCTGAGTCTGAAGATTCTTCAATTTTCATTTCAGAATCATTCTCAGGCTGGACTTTCAATTGGGTTTTCTGATCAATTACTTCGATTTCCTCTTCTGTGAGCGGCCTGTCAAATAAATCATGTGCAGCCTTCTCTTCATAATCGAATGATTGAACAGCTTCATCCTTAATCTCAAATTTCCATTCAGGAATAGTCACTTCATTTTCCTCTTCAATTATGGGGTTTTCAGCAGGCTTCTCACGCACAAATGGCTCCGGCTTTAATATCTCAGCAGCGACAGCCGGTTCTGGCTCAGGACTATTTGATTTCGAATTATGATTAAGTTTCTGAAGAATTGTAATATGATCGGATAAAAAATCTGCATTGGCAGCAAAAAGCTCGAGTTCAAGTTCATTCAGATTTTCGGGATCCTGAGACAGATATTCATATTGCTCATTCAATTCTGCAATAATTCCGGCAACTTTCTTAAAGATTTCTTTCTTATTCATTCTCATTCGAATATTGAGGCCGACCGGGTTGTATCAGCCTGAAAATAGTATCATGGCAAAAAAGCCACAATCAAATATAAGCACAATTATCAAATGTATTGACTAAAATTGAGCAGGGAATCCCTTTTATGTGCTCTTAAATCCATTAAAAATCGGATATTAGTGGCAGTAAAAAAGAGGGACAAGCAAGCAGAATGTTATTCAGTGAACACAATTTTAAGCGGAGAAAAGAGCTCAGTGGAAGCATTGAAGTTATCTGCGGATCAATGTTTTCAGGCAAAACAGAAGAACTGATAAGAAGACTCCGACGTGCCCAGATCGCTAAACTGAACGTTGAAATATTCAAACCAAAAACAGATACCCGCTATGATGAAAACTCAGTGGTATCACATGACCTTAACTCTATTCAATCTACCCCGGTTGAAAATGCCGCTTCAATCCTTCTCCTGAGTTCAAATACTGAGGTTGTCGGAATAGACGAAGCCCAATTCTTTGACGATCAATTACCTGATGTATGCAACACTTTAGCCAACAGAGGAATCCGGGTAATTATAGCCGGACTGGATATGGATTTTCAGGGTAAACCTTTTGGGCCTATGCCCGAACTGATGTCAATCGCCGAAGTGGTAAACAAAGTACATGCCGTTTGTTTGCAGTGTGGCGGACCTGCAACTTATTCATACCGTACAGTACCCAGCGAATCGAAGATATTACTGGGCGAAAAGGAGAGTTATGAACCGCGCTGCAGAACCTGCTTCAATACTATTTCATAATTAATAGTCTTTCCTGAATTACATTATTCTCAGGCATCAGGAATTACCCATTTAGGGTAAATGTATAGCCATTGTTGAATTTAACTCAGAATTACAAATCTTTCGTATATGTCAATAAAGAGGACACATGAAAGCGATTCCTAAAATTTTAATTGCAATAAGTCTTTTCATAATCTTTGCGGTGGGATGCAGCAAAAAAGAAAGTGAGACCTTGGAAATGCAAATTACCTATGCAGCGATTAAAACCGCATTTGGAGATAATATTAATCTGAATAGTTTAGCAGAATATGCCGGCCAAGCCAAACCTATATATATCCAAAAGGACAATACAGGTGGCAATACGATATCAAATGCTAAAGCCACAATTGGACGTGTACTTTTCTACGATAAGAATCTGAGCATCAACAATACCATATCCTGTGCCAGCTGCCATAAGCAGGAATTTGCCTTTAGTGATCCTGAAATAGTAAGTTCGGGTGTGGTGGGCGGACTTACACAAAGGCATTCTATGCGACTTGTTAATTCAAGATTTGCCGTTGAGCGTAAATTCTTCTGGGATGAACGGGCCGCCAGTTTAGAAATCCAAACTACACAACCGATTCAGGATCATGCTGAACTGGGTTTCAGTGGCCAGAATGGAAGACCCGGGCTGAGTGTCCTGCTTACTAAATTACAGGCACTTGATTATTACAATGAACTATTTAAGTTTGCCTATAGTGATATTAATGTAACAGAGGCCAGAATTCAGGAATGCCTGGCTCAGTTTATCAGAAGCATTCAGTCTTTCGACTCAAAATACGATGCAGGCAGGGCATTAGTGGCAAACGATAATCAGAATTTTCCGAATTTTACCCAGGCAGAAAATGCCGGTAAAAATTTATTTATCGCCGCACCCGTTTTTGATGCAAATTCAAGCAGAATTGCGGGCGGACTAGGATGCAATGCCTGTCATAATGCACCTGAATTCGATATTGACCCCAACAGCAGGAATAATGGAATTATCGGTCAGGCCAACGGCACAAACAGAGATTTTACTAATACCAGAGCCCCTTCTTTACGCGATTTAACAAGGACAGACAAAAGAGTTAATAGTCCAATGATGCATACAGGAGTTATAGTTGCACTAAGAGCAGCTATTAATCATTATAATACAATAAACATTGGTCCTGCCCAAAACCCAAATCTCGACCCCCGGCTGGCACCAAATGGTATCGGGCAGAAATTAAATCTCACAGAAATTGAGATAAATGCTGTGGTTGCTTTCCTTGAGACACTTGCCGGGACGAATGTTTATACAGACAAAAAATGGAGTGATCCTTTTATTAAATAGGGAATGGGGAATAGAAAATTGGGAATGGAAAAGCACTCCATAGATTAGATCGAAACCAGAATAGATCTGGTGATTCCGTGGAACTATTTTGTTACCAGTAATTTTAAAGTTTTTTCCTTGCCTTCAAACTGTAATTTATAAAGGTATAAACCAGATTGAAGTTCAGAAAGGTCCAAATTAACACGATAAGAACCTATTGCCAGATTATCCCTGATTAGTTCTCTGACCGGCTGACCCGCTGCATTATACAAGATCAGATTTGTAAGGCCGGGCCGGCTCAGGCTAAAATCAATTATCGTTTGATCGAGTCCAGGATTAGGAAAGTTTTGCCTCAGCACAAATCCGTCTTCGGCTTCAGCAATTTCAGAATTGTTTAATTCATCATATTTTTTCTGTGCTGCTATAGCGCTGGCTTGAAGATCAGTCAGCGAATCTCCTCCTATTAATGCAAATGCCACCTTTACAATTCCATTTACCGGAATTGTAAACGGGCCATAGCCGCTAACAAGTAAAACATCATAACCGTCAGGGACATTTTCGCCCAAACTTGTGCTTTTAATTCCGGCAGAAAGTGTCTGATATTTCTCGGCGATACTAAATTCACCATCGGCAAAAATCGGATCGGCGGGAACCTGATTAGCAAGAGGGTAATAAACAGCTTGTCCGGTAGTGCTGAGAAGTTTTACCCCTGCATAATATGTTCCGCCGTGCCTCCCGTAAACATAAGCCAGTCTGTTTGCGGCATCGTACTTTGTAACATCTCTTGCAATCTGGTCTACGTCCCAGTCCGAAAATAGACCAGCATAGATACCATTTAATACTTCTTGCCCGGCATTACGGATTTCATATTCTGAGATGATATACTTATCATCCGGTGCAGTTGCAAAGGCCGTCTGACTATGCCTGATATGCAAGTTCAATCGATTTGGACTTCCTGAATCATCAAACTCCGAATGTCCCAGAAATGCGGCTTTGGTATCATCATCTTTGAAAACCCTGAGTTTTTTAACAAAATGATCATCTGAAGTTCCGAAACCCGACCTGGTATTATTCGAAACCGCCGAAGCAGATTTTCCAATCATCAGAGAAGCCTCAACCAATAGAGGCTCAGACTTATAAATAAACCCCAAACCGTCTTCTCCATCGCTATCAGCATAGCCAATACGACCATTACTGCTAATGGTAGAACTGACCTGATTTACATTAATATTCATGAAATCCCGGGCCACACGAACCTGAAATTGCTCAGTGCTCTGATAATTACTACCTGAAGAATAATTTAAACTAAAATTGACAAGTTCATTATCTGGTGTACCAGGCCTGATGTATATCCGAAAAGGCCCAATCATAGTCTTCAATTCTTTTGTCCCGATACTGCTAACCGTATATTGCTGATTTATTATCTGAACATTAGGATTAGTAGTAAGCAGCTTTATTGAAAGTGCGGCGGCCGGCGATAAAAAATTCTTGATATCCAGAAAAATAGATAAGGTATCACCAGCAGGTATTGACCCATTACCTTTATCATTAAGCGTAATTTTCTGATATTTTATTGAAGGTAAGGTCTCAGTAAGTGCCCTGAATACGTTTAACCGTCCATGTCCCAACTGCCCTGTATATCCCGGATTAAGCTGATCAATATTATCTGAACTCACTTTTAATTGCTCAGCTACCTGAAACATATCAAAAGCCGGAAATCGTGACCTGACTAATGCCGCTGCACTTGAAACCATTGGAGTTGAAAAAGAGGTTCCAGCAACCTGGCCATATTTATTGCCATTTTTGCTTGAATAAACTACTCCGGGTGCCGATATTGAAATATGGCTGCCATAACTTGAAAAATCATTCTTTTTATCATTCGGATCAACTGCCGACACTCCGAGCACGCCTGCATAAGCTGCGGGATATTCTGGTGCAGAACTATTGGAATTCCCGGCACAAGCAATAATAAGGCTCCCCTTTGATATGGCATAGTTCACAATATCCTGGCCAAAGGAGGAGCCGTTTGGTCCGCTGAATGAACAATTAATTATGTGGGCGCCATTATCCGCAGCATATTTAATTCCCTCATAACCCTTGTAAATAACTGTGGCATTATTATCAGCGCATGCTTTTACAATCATTAATTTAGCATTGTAAGCGATACTTGCAATACCAAGTCCATTATCTGAAACAGCCGACGCGATACCACTAACACTTACTCCATGATCTGTTGAATCACTGCTCACATCAGGGTTGTTATCCACCTGCGGGTTAGACCCACTTAAGCCAACAAGGTCAATTCCCGGAAATATAATGTTTGCTTTCAGATCAATATGATCCATATCAGTCCCTGTATCTACAATAGCAATGATTGTGTTGGAAGAATTTCTAATCAGATCCCATGACTGCTCAGCCTTCACCTGCTTGAGCTGGCTTTGAAAACCTGAAAAAAGCGGATCATTAGGAGTATAAGAAACAAAGTGAACATAGCTCGGCTCAGCATATTCAATATTGGGATTCTTCAGTAATTCATTGATTACTTTCTCAATTCCCTGCTTTGAACTGAACCTTAATTCATAAATTCTGTCAAGCCCAACCGTATCTTTAATTGCCATTCGCTGAATTGCCTCGGCACTGATTGCTTTCACTGAGTTTTTAAAAAGCTGATTGATATTAAGCTCAGAAGCTTTGATATTCAGATTTTTTAAACTTGAAGCTGAACTTGCAGAACGTACTTGAGCTGCATTAGTTCCCTTGCGAAATTTAACGATGATAACATCCGGTAAATAGTCCTTTTGACTTATTCCCTGAGGCAGCTTAAACGAAGTCCTTCGGCTAATTCCAGTACCACTCTGACCCAACGCTGTAAGAACGTGGATGCAACAAAACAGCAATAACAGTCTCTTCATTGGTAGGGTTTACCAAAAATAGCAAAATCAGCAAAGAATGAACACTCTGTTGTTAAATATAAAAAACGGAGAAATCAGAGATTCAATAAGAGGAATAAGGCTTATCATTTATGAAACTTTCACAGGTGCAATTCCGTATATAAGTGCAGGATTTGTTAATATTTTAGAATATGCCTTACGAACAATTAAAAAAGGTGCTTTGTATCAATGACAATGAAGTTACATTGTGGATTCAAAAACAGATTCTCAATAAATCTAAATTTTCAGAGGAAGTAATAACCGCATTTAATGGTTTGGAAGGTTTGGAATATTATAAAAATCTGATTAATGGGAATACTGAAAATCAGAACAACTTTCCGGGCCTGATCCTGCTTGATCTGCATATGCCGGTTATGGACGGGTGGGAATTTCTTTATAGATTTTCTTCAGAAATCTATCCGCATTGTAAGAACACCAAAGTGATCATTACCTCCTATTCAATTGATGAGGTAGATTCGGAGCGTGCAAAGAAATATCCCTTTGTAGTTGACTTCCTGACCAGCTCACTTAGTGTTGATTATCTTGAAAGTCTGCAGAGATCACTATTATCGGATGAGTTGGTTTAAAATTCTTAATTATAACACATAATCCCTGATTCTACATCCTGTATTTTCTTAATAATTTGAAGTGATTCATAGTGCACATAATTTATTTAGCACTCAAAATCAGCCATCTACTAATCAAAAAAACGAATTATCGTAATATTTTTTTTCGAAAGACAATAGTCATTTAATTAAAATAAGAAGAATTTGCCATTATCGCAATAAATTACAAAAATGCATTTAAGGAAACATTAATGCTTATTTTTCGTAATAGATAAATACATTAAACACTTATATATTGTTTGATGCAATTGCCATTGCAGAATGATGGAAGTTTTACGAAAGCTATGTTTATCTCTTTTAATCACAGTTGCAGGGTATTCAAAACTATTCGGTCAGTGTACACCGAATGATATTGAATTTAAAGGAGTAGATAAAATATACAATACTGCTTGCGGAGATGTAAGTTATCAGGATATTCGTGCTACAACTCCAACTGGCTCCGGACTTAGTTATCAATGGGAAGTATCTTTTAAAGGAGAAAATTATACTGTAGTAAAAAATGGAATTAATCCCATTATCACACCAGAATTAGCAAAAAGTGATATCACAAATCACATAATAGTTCCAAATTCAAATGCCTCCGGTGATTATAGAATACGAAGATTAGTTAACAGCACATCCGGATGTTCAAATTATTCTGAACCTGTATTTTTGTATTATGCACAAAACTCTGCCAGTTTATCAGGAGGAACAATAAGCGGAAGTCTTGTAACCTGTACAAGTACCAGTGGTACTTTGACCTTAAGTGGTCAT
This sequence comes from Sphingobacteriales bacterium 16-39-50, assembly GCA_002257025.1. Classification (GTDB taxonomy): domain Bacteria; phylum Bacteroidota; class Bacteroidia; order Sphingobacteriales; family Sphingobacteriaceae; genus Daejeonella. The sequence goes on from NCHA01000014.1 coordinate 15,881, forward strand.
ACAGGTCCAGTATTGAGATGGGAACGCGCGCCTGTTAGCACTGGAATATGGGAAAATATTGATAACACCACAAATACGTACACTTACACAAATCTTTCAGAATCATATTGTTACAGAGCATATGTAGATAATATTTGTGATAAAAATGGAACAGATCTTTATTCAAATACCTTTTGCGTAACAGTAAATTCTACTCCGATTGTTACATCTGCTCCTCAAAGTCAATCAGTCTGTTTAGGATCCTCTTTAAATCTGAGTGTTACAGCATCGAGCCCTCTGACACTTACTTACCAATGGCGGAAAGACGGCACAAATATTAACGGCCAGACAGCATCAACATTAACGCTTTCATCTGTAGGAACGACTGATGCCGGTTCTTACGATGTAATCGTCAGTAATAGTTGCGGGTCTACAATATCAAATCCAGCAATAATTGCCGTTAATCCATTACCCGCGGTGATTGTACCAGCAAACTATTCTATTTGCCCGGGTACTTTAACCACTGCAACTGCCTTCAGCAGTAACCCTGCTGGAGCAACTTACACCTGGACAAATTCCAATACAGCAATCGGACTCCCTGCAAATGGCAATGGTGATATTCCTGCTTTTACAGCCTTGAATTCGGGAACTACAAATATTTCATCAACTATCACAGTGACACCCATACTAAATGGTTGTGCCGGACCATCGTCCTCTTATATAATTACTGTGAAACCTATTCCTGTAGTGATAACTCCTGCCAGTTTTAGTGTATGTTCGGGTGCTACAGTTTCATCAACCAGTTTTAGTAGCCTTCCAACAGGGGCATCATACACCTGGACAAATTCCAATACCTCTATAGGACTAGCCGCAGCGGGCAGCAATAATGTACCCAGTTTTACTGCTGTTAACAATACTGCTTCTCCTGTATCTGCAACAATTACAGTTACACCGACTCTAGACGGATGTACCGGTACTCCCAGTACTTATACTATAACAGTTAACCCCCTGCCAGCAAATATATTAGCTTCTGCAGAAGGGGTAACAAACTGCGGAATCAGTGATGGAAAAATTACAATAAGTGCAACTGGCTCTGCACCCCTGCAATTCTCTATTGATGGAGGATCCACTTTTTTCCCGAATGGCGGGATATTTACAAATTTATCTGCTGGCAGTTATTCAGTAGCGGTACAAAATTCTACAGGATGTATACTTGTTGGACCAACACTGTCAGTTGTCAGTCCTAACGCTCCACCAACACCAGATATTTTTCCCACTGGAGGCACGGTCTGCGAAGGCAGTAACCTTATATTAACTATACAAAATCCACAACCTGGAGCGATATATACATGGAGAGGGCCTTCCGGTTATTCTTATTCTGGTCCGGAAACGAGCCGGACAATTGCAAACATTTCCAGTTCCATGGCTGGCGAATATGGAGTAACGACTACTGTGAATTCATGTGTGAGTATTGCACGTACATTTTCAATAACTGTAAATCCTCTCCCAGTGGTGACGGTGCCAGCGAATCTGACTTATTGCGCTGGAGCACTTATTCCGGAAGGTGCCTTTATAAGTACTCCTGCCGGAGCAACATATAGCTGGACAAATTCCAATCCGGCTATAGGATTAGCTGCCAGCGGAAACGGTAATATAACACCATTTTTTGCTGTTAATAATACCATATCTCCTATTACCGCAACAATTACAGTAATACCAACTCTAAATAATTGTGCAGGTCCACCAGCCACTTTTACTATTACTGTTAATCCCAGGCCTACAGTAATATTACCGGCAGATTTTGCAATATGTAGTGGAGCCTCCGTACCGGTTAGCACCTTCAGCAGTAATATTTCAGGAACTACCTATACATGGACTAACTCAAATTCTTCTATCGGCCTGGCATCAAACGGAAGCGGAAATTTACCCGCATTCTCAGCAGTAAATAACAGCACTTCTCCTATTTCTGCAATTATTACAGTAACTCCTTATTTTAATGGTTGTGCCGGAACTGCCTCCAGCTTTACAATCACAGTCAATCCATTACCCAATGTTAATGTACCGGTTAATTCCACAGTCTGTTCTGGAACAAGCATTCCTGCGTCTGGTTTCAGCAGCAGCCAGCCCGGAACAACGTTTAGCTGGACAAACTCAAATACTGCCATTGGTTTAACTGGCAGTGGAAGTGGTACTGTACCGGCTTTCATAGCTACCAATACCAGCGCAGCAATGATTACAGCAAATATAACTGTGACTCCATTCCTCAATGGCTGTGCCGGCCCAAGCTCGGTTTATACAATCAGTGTGAATCCATTACCTGCAGTCACGGTCCCTGCCAATATCATTGTTTGTTCGGGAACTACTGTCCCCGCCTCGGCATTTAGCAGCATCCCGGCTGGTGCCACTTATACCTGGACAAATTCCAATACCGCTATCGGACTTGCGGGAAGCGGGATTGGAAACGTTTCAGCTTTTACTGCGATAAATAATACCCTGTCTCCGATTACTTCTACCATCACTGTTACGCCTACAAACAATGGTTGTACCGGGCCCGTTTCGAGCTATACTATTACGGTCAATCCATTGCCTGCGATGAGTCAGCCGGCAAATTTGGTGGTTTGTTCAGGAACAACGGTAACGGCAAGCAATTTTGCCAGCAACATTTCAGGTACAACCTATATCTGGACAAATTCAAATCCAGCGATCGGGCTTTCTGCCAGCGGAACAGGAAATATTCCAAGCTTTACCGCAATAAACTCTTCAATATCAGTCATTTCAGCTACAATTACAGTAAGTCCTGTTTCAAATGGATGCCCTGGTCAGCAACTAATCTATACTATAACGGTAAATCCTTTACCGGCGATTTCAACCGCCATAGCAACTCCCGAATCACAATGTAACATCAATGATGGAACTATTACAATAACAGCCAGTGGTATCCAGCCATTAGAATACTCAATCAATGGAGGAAATACGTTTGTCCAGAATGGGGGCAACTTCACAGGCCTCGCTGCTGGCAGTTACTCAGTCGTAGTACGCAATGCAAACGGATGCATCATTAACGGTCCAACACTATCTGTCTCCAGTCCGGGGGCCCCGCCTCAACCTGAAATTAATGCCTATGTCAGCCCTGTATGCCAGGGAGAACCTTTAATTCTCTCAATAATGAACCCAGACCCATTAGCCACATATACATGGACGGGACCATTGGGATTTTCTGCTATAGGAGCTTCTATCATCCGTTCAAATTCAGATCCTTCGATGTCAGGAAACTATGCTGTAACTGCTACAATTAACGCATGTGTCAGCACTTCTAAAATCTTTAATATTAAGGTAGACCCGAAGCCAACCTTAATTGTTCCCCAAAGTCAAAACTATTGTAAAGGTGCCCTTGTTCCGGCACATGTTTTTAACAGCACTCCTCCGGGAGCCACTATTAGCTGGACAAATTCAAATCCCGCAATCGGTCTTCCAGCCAGCGGAACAGGAAATATACCTTCATTTACAGCATCCAATAATACAAATACTCCCATCACCGCAAGTATTAGTGTAACTCCAAGTCTGAATGGGTGTCCGGGTCAGACCTATACATTTACAATTACCATAAATCCATTGCCAACTGTTACAGGACCCGGAAATTCTGTGGTATGCGCCGGTGAGACCGTTTCTGCAGGAAATTTAATAAATAATATACCTGCCACCACCTATAGCTGGACCAATTCAAATCCAGCGATCGGACTTCCAGCAAGTGGAATAGGAAATGTCCCGAGTTTTATCGCAGCGAATTCATCTGGTTCTGCTATTTCAGCTACAATTACCATAATACCATCATTAAATGGATGTGCTGGTAACCCAATAAGTTATACAATCACAGTTAATCCTTTGCCCGTAATTACAACAACTTTAGCAACAAATGAAACTGCTTGTAATCTAAATGATGGTACAATAACGATTACTGCAAATGGCACACAGCCCCTTGAATATTCTATTGATGGGGGCAGCACCTTTATTCAGAATGGGGGTAAGTTCACTAACCTAAGTGCCGGTAGTTACTCGGTTGTTGTTAAGAATGCCAGCGGTTGTTTATTAATTGGCCCTACACTTTCTATAGCAAGCCCCGGCGCTCCGCCTAAACCAGCTATAAATCCTTATGTTAGTCCGGTATGTCAGGGCGAACCCTTAGTTCTTTCAATTCTTAATCCTGATCCTCTTGTTACTTACAAATGGACGGGGCCAATGGGTTTTACCGCTACTGGTGTTTCTGTCACACGTCCAAATTCAACTACTTCTATGTCTGGAACATATGCAGTAACAGGTACATTAAACTCCTGTGTCAGTGTTTCAAAAATCTTTGATATTAAAGTAAATCCCCTTCCCACCTTAGTAGTCCCTCAAAATCAGAACTATTGTAAAGGAGTTACGGTACCGGAAAGTATTTTTAACAGTACTCCACCCGGTGCCACCATAAGCTGGACGAATTCCAATCCTGCAATTGGACTAGCAGCCAGCGGGAGCGGCAATGTACCAGCATTTACTGCCACAAATAATTCCTTAGTACCTATAACTGCAACAATAACTGCAATACCAAGCTTAAATGGGTGTAATGGACTACCCTATACCTACACTATAACCATTAATCCTGAGCCAACTGTAACTGTTCCATTAAGCTTTACAATATGCTCGGGAACAAAGGTTTCAGCATCTTCATTTGGAGCTAATATTGCAGGCGTAAATTATACCTGGACCAATTCAAATGCAACCATAGGACTAGCAGCCAGCGGAAATGGAAATGTTCCGGAATTTACCGCTGTTAATACTACAAGTTCAGCAATTCAGGCATTGATTACTGTAACTCCAACATTAAACGGTTGTTCAGGACCATCTTCAAGTTATATCATAACCGTGAAGCCGCTTCCCAGACTTAGCAATCCTTTTACCCAAATGCTTTGTACCCAATCCAGTTCAAAAGAGGTCGAACTTACTTCCAATATCCCCGGAACCACTTTCACCTGGACTGCAAGTGCCCCGGCTACAGTTTCAGGATATACCCAAAGTGGTACTAATAAGATTCCCATTCAATTTTTAACAAACAGTGGATCAACTCCTGAGTTTGTAACTTATACGATTATTCCGGTCAATAATGGTTGTACCGGACCTGAAAGTAAATATACTATCTTGGTAAATCCACTTCCAACTGCTACCTTGAGTGGGGAGAAAAAAGCCTGTTACGGTGCAACAAGTACATTGAGTGTCAAATTGACCGGCAAAGCTCCATGGACAATAAGCTATACCGACGGGGAAAGCTCAAACACCATTAGTGGAATAGGTACTAGTGATTATACATTCAATGTCAGTTCAGACTCAAGCAGAACTTATAGAATTACCTCAGTTAGTGATGGCAATTTCTGCTCTAATACGGGTAATGGCAGTACGGTAATTATTCAGCCACTGGCAGCTATAAAAGCCAGTGCTTCACATATTAACGTTGACTGTTATGGTTCGAATACGGGATCTATTCAGGTTGAATCTGTTTCCGGGGGATTCGGTACCTATGAATACAGTATAAATGGCGGAATAAACTGGCAAAGCGGCACAAAATTCAGCGGCCTGCTTGCAGGAACCTACCAATTATATGTCAGGGATGCTGCTAGTCCCGAGTGTATCACAGTTATATCTCCTGACTATATTATTACTCAGCCTGCAGCCCCTATTAGGTTAAGCTATATCCGCACAGATGTTTCATGCTTTGGTGGAAATAACGGTTCTATTAAGATTACAGCAGCCGGAGGAACAGCTCCATACACCTATCGATGGCAAGGTGGACAAATCACAAAAGATATAAGTGGCCTTGTTGCAGGGACCTATTCCCTTACAATAATAGATTCAAAGGGGTGTGAATACAATGAGTCTATTGCCATCAGGCAACCACCCACCCCTCTAAGTATCGCCTTTACCAAAATGGATGCAAGTTGCTTTGGCGCCAGAGATGGCAGTATTGAAATTAACGTTTCTGGTGGTACCTCACCTTATACTTATAAATGGTCAAATAATGAAACCACAAAAAACATACAGAATTTAGCCCCAAATATCAACTATTCGCTCTCGGTGATTGATGCAAATGGATGTTCTGAAACAATTAATATACCAATATCTGAACCTGAAATCCTTAAGGCAGCACTAACAGTAAAAAATACGGTCTGTAAAACATCAATCGATGGGATGATTACTGCCTCAATCACCGGAGGTACAAAGCCATATGATCTGACCTGGAAAGGAAGCCCAATTAAAACCGATTTCATTGATAATCTTGCACCGGGAACGTATGAACTGTTTATAAAAGATGCTAAAGGATGTTCCCTGATAGTTTCTGCAGAAGTTCTTCAGGGAAGCTGCCCACCTATAGCCATTAATGATCGTTTCAAAACCGATGAAGAAATTCCTGTATCAGGCAGTGTTGCCCCGAATGATTATGACCGTCAGGGAGAAAATATCAGTTTTTCACTTACATCAAATGCAAAAAATGGGACAATAACCTTTAGTCCCGATGGCAACTTCAGTTATACCCCAAATGTTGGATTCTGGGGAATTGAAGTAATCTCTTACCAGGTGTGCAATACTTCCGGAATGTGTGCTACAGCCTCCCTGATTATTGAAGTTATCCCTTTTACCATAGTTAGTCTGACACCCTCAACAAGCAATGTTTCTGAAGGTAAAAAAACAGCTATATCTGCAAGATTAATGCGGCCCTTCAGGGATGATGTAACTATCAGGCTAAGCTATCAGGGCCGGGCAAGGAAAGACCTTGATTATGTACTATTGGATCAATACGTAAACATTAAGATTCCAAAAGGCAAGATTTCAACCACACAAAAAGTCACCCTGGCTGCATTAACAGATGATGAACAGGAAGGTGATGAAGATATTAATCTAACTATCATATCAACATCCGACCCACTTGTAAGAATTGGTACTGGTGCTGTAGTGACAATTAATGATGTCTATCCACCCTTACCAACCATCCCAATTACCACTAAAAATGATCCTCCTTTGAATCCGGACATCCTTCCCGATCCTTTGGTGTCCCCCAATAATGATGGACTTGGCAATGAATTTTTTAAAGTTGAGAATATAGTTTCATTTCCTGACAACCTGGTTTTGATCTTCAATCGATGGGGGAATGAAGTTTTCCGTATGCCAGGATATAATGAAAGTGACAAGGTGTTTTCCGGATATGCCAATACCGGATTGCTCTCAAATACCAATGCTCCTCTAAGTGATGGAGTATATTATTACCTCATCACTACAAACCGGACGATAAATGGCCAAAAGGTTTCGGCGCTTAATAAAGGGTATCTGATTCTTAAACGATAATTTATATTATCTTATACTTCAGCACTTTATCATCTTCCCAGAAACAAATAGCTTTCCCGTTGTCCAGAATATAAATTTTGGGAGAAACACCGGAACCTAAAAGTGTAATTTTCTTTGTGTTTAGATTAATAGCACTTAGTATCTTTTTATCTTGCCAGGCAACATAAATCTCTTTCTTCTTTTGGGCCATACTTACATCACGGCCTGTGCTAAGTTTCAACTCTGCTTGATTTTCTGACCAGTAATATACATCCCCATTGCGTCGCCACGCCGCTGAAACTTTTCCTTCAGAATTAAAGCCTAAGCTACCCCCATCCATCGGGCAAGCATTTAACTGCCATGTACCATTCCCTGATTTTGCGGCCTCTGAAAAGGATTTGCCCTTGTCGTATGAAACTGAATAATAAATATCCCGTGAACCCATCAGCCAGTTACGAAAACCAATGACAAGCTTATTACCGTTAAGTACAATATTTGGTTTACAGCACTCACAAACATGCTTATCCGGTGATTTATAAACCAGCGAATTCGCTTTCCATTTAGCTGATTTACCATTGATCGAAGAAAAATATATATTATTTTTCCCACCCTCCCTGATATCCAGCCATGTTGCGTAAAAATAATCCTCTTTATCCGCTACAATTGCCATTAATCCTTCCGGAGCCGCCCCCTTTTTATCATTTATTTCTGCAACGCGGGTCCATCCTCCTTTTGAGTGATTCAATCTGTAGGAATGAATATTCCCTCCTTTATCCATTGCACTGATAAAAGAAAAATTCCTGGAAGAGGCAATTTGCGGGCCTCTTGTATGCCCCAAATGCATGCCGGGCAGTTCAGCAACAAGCACTGCCGAAGAGAAACTAATTCCATTATTTGTTGAAGTCAAACAATAAATCTTTTCTCCATTCCCGTAGGCAACGCGAATGACTCCTTTAGGGTCAATTGACAGATTGGGTTGCTGCCCCTGAATTATTCTTTCAGATAAGGCTGAATGCCCCGTGACCGAAATGCAGAAAAATATAAATAAATAAAACACCTTCATATCCTGAATCATTTCTAATGAATCAACAAGATATGAAAGTGTTTAGTATAAACCTTTAAAGTCTATAAAGCTATTACAATTGAACAATAATGTTCACATCCGAATCAAGCTTATTACGGGTTAAATCTAATTGATTTTCCAGATCGCTTACATTATTCTGAAGATCCAGAATCAGACCTTCACGACGTTGAACTTCCTGAGCACTAAGGTTTACTCTGCTGGTGTTCAGATTTGTTTTTACACCTAATAGCTTTTCCATTGCGTACTTTAAAAGCGATTCGCTATAAGACATGGTTTCATAGGTTTGCTCATAGGTATTATAAACCGTCTCACGTGATTGTATATATTCCTGGGACCAGCGGTCAGAATAATTATTGGAACAATTCCCTATTATATCACCATGGTTCAAATGAGCCTGCACTGCGTTTTCAGAGACGTTTATAGTCACAGAATTACCAGAATCATTCCCCGAAGGATTATGGCAAATGCTAACTTTCTTTTGATTCTTTGGACGTTTACGCTCTGCCCAATTATTAATGCCCCAGTCAATATCGATATCCCTTTTTCCATTCATCAACTTACTATTACCCTTTCCCTTTTTTAACTCCCAATTGTCTCCTTCATCTCTATCGTTATTTTTCCCGGAATTGCCCTTATTATCATATTTACTATTATAGTGCTCATCCTTATCGCTTTTATCATTCCGGTCATTATTATCCTTATCCTGCTTGTTATCCTGCCCCTGGTTTTTATCCCCCTGATTTTTAACTCTGCCTTTTCCAATCTCATCGTTTTCTTTACCTTCTGATTTACCCTGTCCATTCTTATCCTTTTGCGGATCTGCCAGAGCCAGAAGTGTTAATACTATTAATGGAAGGATACTTATCCTTAAAATGTTATTTCTTTTCATGATATCTTTTATTTAGCAGTTTCAAATTCTTTGTCAACTTTTTCTAACGAAGCCTCAAGCTTTGCGTTTTTATCTTCAAGATCTTTTGTGGTTTGTTCAAGATCTTTTGAAACAGAATCCATTACAACAACCTGTGAATCATCAGATTTTGTAGCGTTATTAGTACAAGAGCCCATAAACAAAATCCCGATAGCGAGTAAAGGGATTGAAGCATAGTTAATTAATCTTTTCATATTGATTTTCATTTAGTTACGACCTGTACAACATAAATCAAGCCAGTTTATTTCAAATCAAAAAATGATTGGCACAGCAATTGATTTATCAGTGTACATTTAGTACACACCTAAGAAAAAAATATTATGAAAAAATTAATGATCATTGGCTGTATTGGCCTTGCAATGGGATTTACAGCCTGTAAGAAGAACAGTGACGAGGGCATGACCAGGATGAACGTAAAGATCACCGATAGTCCCGGTTCTTATGATGCTATTTATTTAAGTGTTAAAGAAATCCAGGTTCTAACATCTGATGGAACAAGCACTCTTGCTGTTGGTTCTACCCCTTTTAATATTCTTAATTTCAGAATGGGTAAGGATACGCTTATTGCTTCTCAGGATATTCCTTCAGGAAATATTCAGGAAGTACGGCTTGTATTAAACACTACAGGAAATCAGGTTAAGATTGATGGAGTAATTTATCCTTTAACTACACCAAGCGGACAGAGTTCAGGAGTAAAATTAAAAGTACAGGAAAGCCTGGAAGCAGGTGTTGCCTATACCATGTTGCTTGACTTTGATGCTGCAAAATCTATTGTTCAGACAGGAAATGGCAAATACATCTTAAAACCTGTAATCAGAGCCATTCCGAATGCTGTATCAGGAGCTATTACAGGCGTAATTACACCTTCAGCTTCAAATCCTAAGATTTATGCGATCGCAGGAACTGATACTCTTGGAACTGTTAGTGATGCAACCGGTAAATTTTGGTTCCCTGGTGTAGCTGCCGGAACTTATAAAGTTGAGATTCAACCAGTAAGTCCGTACGTCAACAAAACTATTGAGAATGTTGCTGTGGTTACCGGATCTGTAAAAGATCTTGGCACGATCACAATTTCTCAATAAATTCAAACTTGATAATAAAAAAAGGGTACGCTGGCGTACCCTTTTTTTATTTAAATCCTTTCGGCTGTATATCCTGCCTTTTTTACAGCAGCAATTATTTCCGATTCTTTAAAATCTCCCTCAACAATCAGGGTTTTCTCGCTCGAATCAAGATCTACCTTCCAGTGATTCTCACCGGCAGTCTCGTTCAATGCCGGACCGACCTGAGCCAGACATCCGGTACATTTAATATTCGTTTTAAATTTAATTGTTTCCATTATTTCTGAGTTTTTGATGTTATTAATTTAATTAGACCTGAGTTTTAAAGCTTTTAATCTGAGACTATTACTGACCACAGAAACTGAGCTGAGTGCCATTGCTGCCCCGGCGATCATCGGATCAAGTAAAAAGCCATTGTAACTGTACAAGGCACCTGCCGCAAGCGGAATCCCAATAATATTGTAAATAAAGGCCCAGAACAGGTTTTGACGAATGGTTTGAACGGTTCTTTTTGAAAGTTTCAATGCCATGGGAATGGACTGCAGGTTAGAGGTAATCAGGGTGATCTTGGCAACATCCATGGCGATATCTGAACCTTTTCCCATCGCAATACTCACATCTGCCTGCGCCAGGGCATGAGAATCATTGATCCCATCTCCTACCATTGCAACGACCTTCCCACCAGACTGAAGCTGTTTAATGAAATCAGCCTTATCTGAGGGCATAACCTCAGCCCTGTAACTTTTGATACCCACTTCATTTGCTACAGCTGATGCTGTTTGTTTATTATCTCCAGTAAGCATATGGACTTCAATACCCATTTCATGCAGTTGACGGATGGCTTCTTTTGAGGAATCCTTCACCTTATCTGCAACAGAAATAATAGCCAGTACTTTTTCCTGATCAGCAAAATAGATTACCGTATTGGCCTCATGTTGCTTTTTCTGTACATATTTTACCTGATCTGTAGTCAAAAATATATTTTGCTCTTCCATAAAATGGATATTCCCGGCGAAAAATCCAATCCCATTTTGTATTCCTCTCACTCCCCGGGCTGTGATACTTTCGAACGAATCAAGTGTAACACCTGAAATTCCATCCTCTTTTAATTTCATAATTATTGCATCAGCAAGAGGATGCTCAGAATTTACTTCCAGGCTGAACAAAACCTTTAAATAATGATCCTGATTCTTAATTTCAGGAGCCCAATTCATCGAGGTAACCACTGGCTTGCCCTCAGTGATGGTACCAGTCTTATCAAGAATGACTGCATTAACCTTATAGCCCAATTCAAGACTTTCGGCATCCTTGATAAGGATATTATTTTCAGCACCCTTACCAACCCCAACCATAATGGCTGTTGGGGTTGCCAGCCCTAAAGCGCATGGACAAGCAATGACAAGTACAGTTACCGAAGTAAGTAAAGCATGTGAAAATGCTTGTTCCCCACCTATTAACATCCAGACAGCAAATGTCAGAATCGAAATACCTATTACTACCGGAACAAATATTCCCGCTATCTTATCCACCAGCTTTTGAACCGGAGCTTTACTTCCCTGGGCCAATTGGACCATTTTCACGATATGCGCCAGCAAGGTATCAGCTCCTACTTTTTCGGCTTTAAAATGGAGACTCCCCTTCTGATTAATCGTACCTGCAAATAATTTGTCATTCACTTCTTTCAATACTGCGATCGGTTCACCGCTGATCATGCTTTCATCCAGATAAGATGATCCTGAAACCACAACACCATCTACTGAGACTCTTTCCCCTGGTCTCAGGACAATAATCTGACCGGGCATGACCTGTGAAACAGGGATCTCTTCTTCCTTATCATTCAGGAGAATCCGAACCGTTTTAGGCTGTAATCCCATTAATTTTTTAATGGCTGTTGTCGTATTCGACTTAGCTTTCTCTTCCAGTAATTTCCCGAAGGATATAAATGCTATAATCACAGCAGCAGCCTCATAATATACATGCGGATGTATCCCCCTGTTATGCCAGTATTCAGGGTAGATCGTATTAAATGCGCTGAAAACATAAGCGATTCCAGTGCTCAGAGCCACTAAAGTGTCCATATTCACCATCCCATGCTTAGCCTGCTTCCAGGCATTAATAAAGAAGTTTCGGCCAAACCAGAACAGGACGGGAGCGCTCAGTATCATAGATATCCATGTACCATATGGCATTTCCATGAAAAACATCCCGATTATAAATACAGGTAAGGCAAGAATCGAAGCCCATATCGTCCGAATTCTTAGCTCCCGGTAGCTTTTTATCTGTAAAGTTTCCTGCAGCTCTGCTGAATTCTCAGTATCGATAATAATATCATATCCAATTGATTGAATACTTTTTTGTAAAGCTGGCGGATTGGTTTTCAGAGTATCATACTCTGCCCATGCTGTATTATTCGCAAAATTTACTCCTGCATCAATTACTCCTACTGTAGCTTTAAGCATAGATTCTACACTGATTGCACATCCGGCACAGGTCATGCCTGTTACAGGAAACACTGCTCTGATTGTTGTGTTAGAAGCTTCTTTTAATTGAGATTCTGGTTCTTCGTTCATAATCTTGATTTACAATACAAAATTATGATATACAGGCGATTAGGCTTTACAGAATTACGGGGAAGAGTTATACAATTATGTGTTTATTTTGGTTAAACCTTGTCAATTGATTTTCTCTGCCCCTCTGAAGCTCTGGTACTTTTAAATTGAGATGGGGTTTGGCCAGTTACTTTCTTGAACTGGGCAGATAGATGGGCAATACTGCTGTAACCTAATTTATTTGCAATTTCACTGAGATTCAATTCATCATAAAACAAGAGCTCTTTAACCCGCTCAATTTTCTGGCGAATAATGTATTGCTCAATAGTAACACCCTCAACAGAAGAAAATAAGGAGCTTAAATAACCATACTCATGAAATATCTTATCAGAAATAAGCCCTGACCAGTTTACTTTTTGTTCCAGAAACTCTGTATGGAAGATCTTTTCAATGATTAGATTTTTGATCTGTTCAATTACCCTGCTCTTACCCTTATCCAGTAACTCAAATCCGAGAGCATTCAAATGATTGTTCAGGATCAGAAGTTTTTCATCATCAAGTTTCTCCTCCTCCAACTTCACAATACCCATTTGTACATCTATGGGATGCAAATCAAGTTTTAACAGCTCATTTTGAACTGCGGTTATGCATCTGTTGCATACCATGTTTTTGATATATAATTCCATAATTCTACATTTTGTTCATATCATGTCCCGCCATCGGATCTGTACCCTTTTTCAAAATAAATTCACTCGATAACAAATATGCACCGCTCACTACTACCTCTTTCACATTTTCAAGGCCTGAAAGGATAATGATCTGTTCGGCATCCTCCTCACCCGTACGTACCATCCTCGGGGAGTAGGTATTCTCCGCCGTTTTGATCCAAACATGTGCCCCCTGTTCATCACGCACCACTGCATCCAATGGTAAACTCAAAGCATCTGATATCTCGGCAAGCGGTAAAAACACAGTAGCATGCATACCTGCCTGTAAATTCCCAGGATTTTTAATCGGGGCTCTTACTTTCAGAATCTGCGAAGTTGGGTCCATCTGTGGAGAAATGAAATCTATAGTTAGAGTCTGCTCTTTATCACTGATCCCATTAATAGAAGCCTGTACCTTTGTACCCAGACGGATATTTCCCAATTCATTCGGATAGACATCCATTTCCAGCCAGAGTTGTGTGAAATTTTCAAGTTTTAAAATCTGACTGCCTTCGGATAAATATTGCCCTTCCGAAACATTCAGTTCGGTGACAATTCCTGATGCTGATGAATAGACAGTGAGCAATGGAGCTGTTTTTCCTGCGGTAGTCAACGCACGGATCTGAGCATCAGAATAGCCAAACAAGCGAAGTTTATTTTTTGCTGCCTCCCGCATCGACTGATATATCTTCTCCTCCGGAAATGCCGCAACCTGTTTCAGTTGCAATAAATAGTCCTGCTGCAGGGTCTGAAGTTCCTCGCTGTAGATCTGGAAAATCGGCTGGCCTTTACTAACAGACCGGCCCATTTCTTTCACAAACAACTTCTCAATTCTTCCGGCATATCGGCTGGAAATAACTTCTGTCTGCTCCGGATTTATAATCAACCGGCCATTCAACACTTTTGAGGTACTGAAGTCAGTACGATTGATTACCATAGTATGAATATTAGCCAACTGAATCTGACTTTCACTCAGGGATAGCTCATTTTTCCCGCCTGCAGAATTTACCGGTACCAAATCCATTTTACATATCGGACAGGTCCCAGGACCATTATTAACTATCTGAGGATGCATTGGGCAGGTATATTTCCCTGCCTCAGCATGCTTTTCATGCTCCTCAGTACAGGCAGAGAAAATAAATCCTGAACAAAGAATGATCAGCCCTAAAATTATTTTTGTTCTCATTATAAACGCTTTGCTTTTATAAAACTTTCACTATCTATCAGAAACCAGGCGTTAAGTGCCAGTTCCGCATCCGCTTCAAGGCTATCACCAATATCGATCCACTGATCTGCCTGATGCTTCAGCTTCACAAAAACCGGTACAAATGCATTATCTTTCTTAACGAATGCCACATATTGTGTTCCAACCTGAACAAGCGCTGTAGCGGGTAGCCAGTAACCTTCAACTGCAGCCTCCCGGCTTACTGAAATCAGTTGACCAACCTTCCAGATTTTAATACTATTGGGAACATTGGCCCTGATTAGAGAATAATTGGTGCCGTCCTTAAAATAGGGCTGAACCAAGCTCACTGTTACTTCTGAACGCTGATCTGCAAGATCAATAGACTGAACCATGACACTTTTCCCCTGATTAAACTCCTGCAATTGATCCGGGCGGGCAAAGAACTCGGCCCAAACCTGGTCTGTATTGATCAGATCAAATATTTTCTGGCCTGCATTGATATATTGTCCTTCCCTGATTTGCAAAGCCCCACCAGTAGGGATATCCGGTATTTCCGGAACTATTGCTGATGAAGCAGAAGCATTCATTGAATTCATACCAACTCCGCTTCCTGAACTGATCTTTGTTCCACTTGCCTGGCTTACCGAACCCTGAGAAGCCGGGGTACTTAAACCCAATTCAGCCACATAACCTGAATAAGGACTATAAACAGCAATTCTATCCTCGATTCTGCCTGTACTCAGAACCCTGTTTATCTGAGCCATGCTCAATCCAAGAAGTACCAATTTCTTCTTAGCTGATTCAAGAAGCATGGGTTCGTTATTGTTTTTCAGAAAGAGCAATTCCTGCTGGGCATTTGCCAGATCCGGACTGTAAATCTCCATTATCTTTTGTCCTTTACTAACAGGCTCATAATTGTATTTCACAAACAGCTTTTCAATGCGACCGCTTACCCTTGCCGATACTGCCCTCCAGTTATTCGTATTATAGTTTATGATTCCTTTCAGAACGATTTCAGATTTTTTAAGACCCTTCTCAACCCTGATCGTTTTTATTCCCGATATAACCAGCTCATTGCTGGGCTTTACTAAGGAATTTAAACTTGTATCCACGGCGCCATGTGTATCTGCATTATGCTGTGGCACAAGATCCATTTTACAGATTGGACAGGTACCTGGTGCATCCTTCACTATCTGAGGGTGCATTGGGCAGGTGTATTTCTGAACCTGTCCTCCGGAACCTGCCTTTTTATCGAAATTACAAGCCAAAATTGATAATCCGATGATCAGGAATAATGCAATTCTAGCGTTCAATAGTCTTCTCATATTCCACAATCATTTGATAATATTTCTGTAACTGATCCAGGTAATTCATCTGCGACATATTGATCGATTCCCAACCATCGATGACCGTATTCAAATCTGTTTTGTTTTCCTGATAGGATAACATCGAAACCTTGAGGTATTTCTCCAATGAAGGCAAAATCTTAGTCTCATAATTAGTTAACTGCTCCTGCATGTTGAGCAGATCATTTTCCATAGACTTACTCATCCCCAAAACCTCGGTAAGCATTGCCGCTTTTTCCTGCCTCATAGCCTCCTTCTCAAAATTCATTGATTTGATCTCCGATTTATACATTTTCGAGGACCAGGGAGCAATTGGAATGGAAAGCATACCCATCACTGTAAATTGCCTTGGCATCATTGCAGAATAATTAGACATATGGTCAAAACGAATTTTAAAATCGGGTTTTGACTCCTGCCGCATCAGATCAATATTCCTTTCCATCGCATGAATATCATGCTCCATGTGCAAAATATCGCTCCGGGCACCGGCCAGATAAGCAGTATCAAGATCTGCTTTAGGACTAAACTTAACCTTATATTCGGTTTCAATTTCAAATTCTGCTGTTGCTGCTCTGTTCATCAATGCATTCAAAGCAATCTTTTTTGAACGAATATCTGCCTCAGTCATCAGGATCATATTCTCTGACTCATAGGCCCTTCCCTCAGCTTTAAAAACCTGATTCAATCCACCCTGATTAAAGGGATAACGAATCTCTGCAAGCTTTTTCATTGTATGCATGATCTGCTGATTTTCCTTCTGGAAGACGATACGCTTTTGAGCTACTAAAAGTCCGAAGTACAAATACTTGGCAGCAGCTCTCAATTGGTTAAAACGCTCTGCTCTACCCAACTCATAGGTCTGCGACTGAGTTTTAAGGTATTCTTTTTTAGCCCTGACCTTTGCGGGATTGGGAATATCCTGTTCGGCAGAGATCATAAATGCCCCGCGGTCGCCATCAGCGATCATCCCCTGTGCGGGATAAGGACTCATAAAAGTTCCTGCTCCTACCATTGGAGCCATCCATGAGCCGGCACCTTCCACTTTAGAATCCTTGCTTTGAATCCTGCTCGAATAAGACTTCAAAGAGGGATTATTTGCGTTAATTTCGGCTAATATTTGCTCCAGATTCATAATCTCCTGTCCGTAGACAGTGAAAGAACTCAGGAATACAAACAATAAAAATATCTTCTTAATGCTGAACATCGTGTACCTCCAGTTTTCCAAATTTTCTCAATTCATATTCTTTTGTCATCAGAAAGATCAGCGGCGTAACCAGTAAAATATGGGTGGAGGAAGTAAGTACTCCCCCAATCATAGGCAGAACAATTGGCTGCATCACATCGCTTCCAACCCCACCCGACCATAAAACTGGTATCAAACCAAACAATGCTACACAAACCGTCATGATCTTGGGCCGTAAACGCTTGGCAGCTCCATTGATCACATATTCTCTCAGATCTTCCTTTGTAATCGTTTCACTGGAATTGCCTTTCAAAGCAACTAACTGCCTCATTGCATCATTCAAATAAATCACCATCACAACACCTGTTTCAACGGCAATTCCGAAAAGGGCAATAAAACCAACCGCTACTGCAACTGAGAGATTCACACCCCAGAAATAAACCAGGAAAGCACCTCCGATAAGGGCGAAAGGAATGGTCACCAGACTTAAAAATGCCTCTCTGATCGATTTAAAAGCAAGATAAAGTGCCAGAAAGATGATAAAAATCACTACAGGCAGAATATAGATCAGGGTTTGCTGTCCGCGGATCAGATTTTCATACTGACCGCTCCATTCTACAAAATATCCATTTGGCAGTTTCAGATCCTTATTCAACTTATCAATAGCCTCCTGAACTGTATGTCCCAGATCGCGCTCACGCACATTGAACATTACAGCACCCCGTAAAATTGCATTTTCAGAACTGATCATCGGCGGTCCATCCACAAAACGGATGGCGGTAACGGCTGATAGTGGTATAGTTCCCGCATCAGGAGAAGTCAATGGAATTCGTTTCAAACGGTCGATACTGTTTCGGTATTCCTGACCTAAGCGCAAATGAATATTAAACCGTTGCCGGCCTTCTACTGTTGATGCAAAAGGCGCACCCCCAATTGCCGATTCAACTGTCGCATTAATATCATCCACAGTTAATCCATAACGCTCCAACTGGTCGCGTCTGATGTCAATCTCCAGGTATTTTCCACCACTAACAGGCTCTACATACAGATCCTTCACTCCTTCAATATTCTTCAGCATAGTATGCACATCTTCAGAAATATGGCTGATCTGTTTAAGATCTTGACCATAAACCTTGACACCAACATCAGTACGGATACCTGTTGAAAGCATATTGATACGGTTGATGATAGGCTGTGTCCAGCCATTCACCACACCGGGTATCTGAAGTTTGGCATCTAACTCATCAATGATATCTTTTTTGCTGATTCCGGGTCTCCACTCACTTTTTGGTTTCAGCGAAATGATGGTTTCGATCATGCTGATTGGCGAATTATCAGTTGCTGAACTTGCCCGGCCAGCCTTGCCCAAAACATGGTCGACCTCCGGCACTGATTTGATGATCTTATCCTGAACCTGCAGAATTCGCTTGACCTCTGAATTGGAAACATCAGGCAATGTAACCGGCATAAACAAAATCGATTGCTCATCCAGGGGTGGCATAAATTCCCGTCCAAGGCTCATCAGCATCGGAACAGAGATTAGCAATGCCAGAATATTAACCCCAAGTGTAGTTTTTCTATTTCTGATACAGGCCCGGATCACCGGAAGGTAAACCTTCTCCAAACCTCGGTTGATCGGGTTCTCATGCTCCTGACGGAAACGCCCTTTCATGAAAAATGAAATAATTACGGGAGCCAGTGTAAGCACCAGTACCGCATCGATTATCAGAATAAAGGTTTTGGTATAGGCCAGCGGATGAAATAACTTCCCTTCCTGCCCGGTAAGTAAAAATACTGGCAGAAATGAGGTGATAATAATGATTGTTGAATAAAATACACCTCTTGATACCTGTTGACAGGCTTTTTCGATGATACTTAGTCTTTCCTCGTTAGAAAGTTTAACGTATTCATCATTCTTTTTTAGTTTCGACTTATTCCACATCTGCATTTCCTCCTTTTCTTTGTTCGTTTAATTCTGCCTGCCTGACTGCAAGGTTTTTGTAAGAATTCTCTGCCATGATGATTCCGTTATCGACAATCACACCAATCGCCAGTGCGATACCGGTTAATGACATGATATTCGATGAAATATCAAATGCATTCAGCAAAATGAAACTGGCAGCAATGGTGATTGGGATCTGAATGATGATGCTGATGGCACTTCTCCAGTGAAAGAGGAAAATGATAACGATCAGAGATACCACGATCATCTCTTCGATCAGGGTAGTTTTAATGGAAGATATTGATTCTGCAATCAATTCACCCCGGTCGTAAACAATATTGAACTTCATCCCCTGGGGTAAACCCTTAGCTACTTCAGTCATTTTTGTCTTCACTTTGCGGATCACTTCATCGGCATTCTCACCATAACGTAATACCACAATCCCTCCAACCGCTTCTCCTTCACCATTATAATCGAAGATGCCGAGACGGCTTTCTCCGGCCATCTGAACGGTTCCGATATCCCTGATCTTCACAGGAATAGAGTTTTGAGTTCTTACCGCAAGATTTTCGATCTCTTCAATAGATTTAAGGTAACCACTGGTTTTAATAATATAACCGATGCCACTCATCTCAAACTTCCTTCCTCCGGCCTCATTATTATTACTCTTTACTGCCCGCATTACATCCTGAATACTAAGCTTATAGTAAGTCAGACGGTTCGGGTCAATACTGATCTGATACTGTTTCTGGAAACCACCAAATGAAGCGATCTCACTCACTCCTGCTACATTCTGAAGGGCAAATTTGATGTACCAGTCCTGAACAGCCCGCTGCTCTCCAAGATCCATTCCCGGAGCTTCGAGGGTGTACCATAGTACATGACCGACTCCGGTTCCATCGGGGCCAAGCGTCGGACTAACACCTTCGGGCAAAACATTGCCGATTGAATTGAGGCGCTCCAATACCCTGGACCGTGCCCAGTAAACATCCACATCATCTTCAAAAATGATGTAGATAAAACTCATTCCGAACATGGAATTGGCACGCACATAATTCACTTTGGGCAATCCCTGAAGATTAGTAACCAAAGGGTAAGTGATCTGATCTTCAATGATCTGCGGACTACGTCCCATCCATTCAGTGAAAACGATGACCTGATTTTCCGAAAGGTCCGGAATAGCATCAATCTTACTCGTCTTGACCGAATAGAGTCCCCATCCAAAAAATCCGGCTGCAAAAAGCAAGACAATGAAACGGTTCCTTAAAGAAAAGGAAATGATCTTTTCAACCATTTTGCTTAGTGCTTATGATCGTGACTGCTGCTATCAGTCATCATGCTGTCTGACTTGATATCCGAATCTTTAACAAGATCCATTTTGCAGATTGAACAAGTACCCGGTTTGTCGCTTGTTATTTCAGGGTGCATCGGACATGTATATCCTACTCCTGCAGTTTGGCTGGTTAATGAATCAGTTTTTGCTTCTGCTGGTTTTTCTGAGCTATTGCATGCAGCGCTGAATAAAAGAACCATAATTGCGATTGAATAAATTAATTTTCTCATGACGATAATATTTATTGTTAATAATAAAATGAATAGATGCGATAATTCATCGAATGAATAATACTCCGATGAGTCTATCAGAATAAAAAGCATACGAAATCAGTCCGAAAGGAAATCAGACCAGAAGGAAATAAAAATCAGATACGGAAATTACAGTTTCGAATGAAAACAGCAGTTTTCAATGTTCGTGGAGGAGCATTACTCTCAGGAATCAGATCCGCAGGAGTGTTTGGCAGTATTTTGGTAAAGTCAGGATAAGTGACAGGTGCTAAAGAAAAAACTATAGGTTGAAAGGTACTTAGCGGAGCTTTTTGAGATTCCTTTAGCTTATATTCCTGTTTCTGATCTTTACAACAGTCCTCAGAAAGGCCCTTCTTCATGCCGCAATTGCTGCAATTGGCTGCTTTTTCTGACTTGTCACCAGAAAGCCCCCACTCGATCAGCTCTCCCATACAATAATGGAAATGCACAGTCGCCCCGGATGAAACACCCAGGTAGAATACAGCTAAAACGGTGATTAAAAGCCTTTTCATGTAATTGATTACAAAGATTGGTATAAAATTCTGATATATTTTATATAATTTTTTGAAATGTTTATAGAATTTGGTTTTTGTCTTTACTGTCCATATAGCTAGCGCAGCCCCTCCAACGGATTGTCGAATGTTGAAGAGCCCCTCCTAAGCTGTTGTCTAAACCATGATTCAGATGATTTATTTGATAATTATGAATCTTTACAATCAAGCTAATCAAATAAATCATAGTTCAGACAAAATACTATATTTAATCAGCTGTAAATAACTTTAAAAAATGAAAAAACTGATCTCATTCACCATCATTCTTTCAATTATAATCCTGTTTAGTTTTGCTTCTGATGCTGCAGATAAGCAAATTCAAACAAGTACTGCATGGAAAGCGGGAGTAGCTAAAGTTAAGATTACACCTGAAGAGCATATGTGGATGGCAGGATATGCTTTTCGCAACAAACCTTCGGAAGGAAAACTGACAGATTTATGGGCAAAAGCACTAATTCTGGAAGATGCAAGCGGAAAACGGGCGGTTATGATCTCACTCGATCTGGTTGCCATCCGTAAAGTAATCTCTGAACCCGTGAGGGACAGAATTGAAAAACAATTCGGATTAACGAGGTCACAGATTCTGATCAATGCTTCGCACACCCATACCGGACCTGAGACTCAATCTGCACCACATATTTTCACACTGGAGAAAAAGGAATTAGACAAGATTGACCGTTATGCAAAAAAACTGGAAGATCAACTGGTTAATTTAGTAGGCGATGCTTTGAAAAACCTGCAGCCTGCAACACTTTACTCAGAAAATGGAGTCAGCCGCTTTCAGGTGAACAGAAGAAACAATAATGAAAACAACCTTGATCTTCAAACCGAATTAAAGGGGCCGAATGACTTTGCAGTACCTGTTATCAAGGTAGTAAATGCAAAGGGGAAGATCATGGCCATTGCCTTCGGCTATGCCTGCCATAATACTGTTCTCGGCACCTATGAGTGGTCGGGAGATTATGCCGGTTTTGCGCAGATAGCACTCGAAAAAAGGTATCCCGGAGCAATGGCATTATTCTTTCAGGGAGCAGGCGCGGATCAGAATCCGCTGCCACGAAGGACAGTGGCACTGGCGATGCAATATGGTGAAACACTGGCAGCCTCAGTCGACCGGGTTTTAAAAGAAGAAATGAAGGCTCTTTCATCTGAACTGACTCTTTCCTATTCAGAGATTGACCTTAAGTTTGAGAAGACGAGTCCGACAAAAGAAGAACTGAAAGGACTGATGAGTGATACCTCAAAAACACCCGATTATCTGAAAGCCAGTGCAAAAGTGCTGCTTGCAAAGCTGGATAAAGGGGAAAAACTGATGACTTCATATCCCTATCCACTGCAGGTATGGAAGCTGGGGGAACAGCCTCTTATTACAATGGGAGGTGAAGTACTGGTAGGATATGCAAATGAGCTGAAGAAAATTTACGGACAGAATATATTTGTTTTTGGGTATAGCAATGATGTTATGGCTTACATTCCAACCAGCACCGTATGGAAAGAAGGTGGATATGAAGCAAGCCGTTCACCAATATTTACTACGCCATGGGCTTCGGATATTGAGGAAGTGATTATCAGGGAAGTGAAAAGACTGGCGGAAGAGGCTGGAGTTAAAAAATTGGTTAACTGATGCTTACAAACATACCTGTACACCATGTAGTAAAATTCGTCAGTCTTTTTTGGAATGTGACTTACGAATTTACTGAGGCGATATGCAAGATAAATTCGTCAGTCGCATCTTGATTGAGCGACCCGATTGCTATCTGGTGACGAAATCTACTTTCCGCTTGGTCAGGTAATTTCGTCTATCGAATTAATTCGCAGGCATCCGCTTCGGTGTGAGGATAACGGTGATGATACCAACAATTGCTAAAACAATCAGAACAGAGAATCCGTTAGCATAGCTTCCGCTGATATCCCTGATCCATCCAACCAT
This sequence comes from Sphingobacteriales bacterium 16-39-50, assembly GCA_002257025.1. Lineage (GTDB taxonomy): Bacteria > Bacteroidota > Bacteroidia > Sphingobacteriales > Sphingobacteriaceae > Daejeonella. The sequence goes on from NCHA01000014.1 coordinate 39,261, forward strand.
CCAAGGCATGATTGCTTCGGCAAGACCATCACCGGTTAAGACAATACCCATTACCCGCCCCATAACTTTAACGCCAAACAATTCGGCTGCCATTAATGGGATGATCATATAATCTCCCCCCAGGCCTATTCCGAAAACGATCGCGAAGACATAGATCACCCCTGGTGTTGTTGCAAAATAAAGCAGTGGGATCGCTGATGCAACCAGGCAATAGATCAGTAGCATGACATATTTCTTTTCAATTTTATCGGCAAGCCAGCCCATAAATAAGCGACCGAAAATACTGGCAGCAAGTATTAATGAGAGCACGTTTGCAGCCTGAGTTTGTGAATATTTAAGGTCCAGACTAAAGAATAGTTTCAAATTCTGACTGGTTGCACTTACTGCTCCTATGGAACACATACTTCCAATCAGCAATAAATAAAAGGCTCTTGTTTTTAAGATGGCTTTAATATCCCGTTTAGGTTCTTCAGGCTTATCGGTTGAGGCAGAATCTCCGGTATGAGGGGGATTATCCTTAACAAACCAGGCCATAGGAAATGACAAAACGATCATTGTCACACCCAGAATGACCAGGGCATGGCGGTATCCGAATTCCACATTCAAAGCTTTTGCGATCTGAGGTGCCAGCATCCCTCCGATTCCGATTCCTAAATAAGCAAAGCCCATTGCCTTACCGCGGGCCTTATCAAACCAGCGTGAGGTTAATACCTGATTAGGTAATGGTCCGCCGCACATATAACCCAAAGCACTGAATATATAAAACACATAAAACTGCCAGAGTGAAGTCATCAATCCCAAACCGATAACAGCACCGCCTGCCATTAGGATACCGGCCAGCATCATTTTCCTCGGCCCGAAACGATCGATGAGGTAACCCACCACAAATCCAAACAATCCTACCAGAATCTTAGCAAATGCATTTCCTGAGGTTACTGTTGCGCGTGTCCATCCAAACTCCTGAACCCAGAAATCATAAAAGAAGGTCAGTCCGTAAAACATGATCCCGATCAGGGAGAACAGACTTAAAAAGCCAGTGGCTGCTACACGTGCCTGACCTGATTTTAATGTACTTTGATTTTCTGAGTATTCTTTCATCCGGAGTATTGCTCCGGACATGACCGGATACTGAGTCTAAATATAACAACACAAAACACTCTATCAATAAGAATTGATAAAAAATTGTGTTTAGATTGATCGTGTAGGTAAACGGATGTATGTAACAGGTTGAATAAAGGCTTGTGTCAGCTCTCGCAAAGACGCTAAGACGCAAAAAATTACAGATTACAGGATGATTAATTTATACCATATCCTTAGCGTCTCTGCGAGACAATATAAAATGCTCAGCATGACATCCCCTTAATTATACTGATAAATTATGGCCTGCTAAAGACAGGAGTAACGACCAGACAAATATCAATTCCTCTCAGTATACTTTTTGAAATTATCAAGTATTGCCTGCCAGCCCTGCCTTTGGAGCTCAATGGAATTTTCTGTTTCAGCATCAAAGCTTATGCTGACTTCTGTTTTACCATCAGCATCCTTAAAAGTTACCCGGACTTCCCTCCCATCGGGCATGGTGAAGTTAAATCTTTTACCAACAATTATCTGATCATAAACAGCTTCAAAGTCAAAGCCAAAGCTTCCATCTTTAGCCTCCATTCTTGCGATGTATTTTCCACCTACCCGCATATCATTCGAAGCATGAGGGCATTGCCAGTCCTCGCTTGCAAAGTTCCATTTTGTAATATGTTCAGGCCGGGTGTAATAGTCCCAAACTTTTTCAATATCTGCCGAAACAATTGCCTGAATTATGATTTTATCCCTTTTCATAATGCATGGATTTAAATTAATCGTTCCAAATGTCCTTTACGTTTGACTATGTTTTTATAATCCCATTGAATTCCCCTTGATTTCTGCAGCCAACGCTTCAAATCATTAATTGAAATGTCGGAAACATGGTTATAGAATACAGAAGCATCTTTGAATTTTTTACCTGGGAGGTTTAGTCCCTCCTCATCAAAACCGGCTCCACTCCAGAACATTAACCGAACCCCCGGTTTTTGTTTACTGTAACCAACAATTGGATTTCCCTCTAAAAACCATACCGGATGGGCATGCCAGATTTTACTTTCAGCACCAGACAGTTCTTTGTCGATTGTCAAGGCTAGAAAATCACAAATATCCTTATATTCAGGATTTAGATTTTCATTGAAGGTTTTTATTTCAAGGTTCATACCTTTTGAATGGAGTGATTTTCCCGCTAATCAGAGGGTTTTAATTCATTGAATGCAATCCAATAGTATTTCCTTCCGTATCCATCAGAATTGAGCAAAATCCATGCTCGCCAAGTGACATTTTAGGCTGTAAAACTTTCCCCCCGGCTGCTTCTGCCCTTCCTTCTTCTATTGAACAATCTTCTGAAGCAAAATAAACCAGGGTACCACCTGCACCCGGTCCCATATTTTCCATTTTAACCAATGCTCCACTAGTGTTCATTCCATTCTCTTCAAAAGGGAAACAAAGCATTTGCATCTCACCCAAGCCTTCCGGCATTGGCATCTCACTTAATTTAATCTGTAATAGTGTTTCGTAAAACTTCTGAGCCCTGCTCATATCATCTACATAAATCTCTACCCAGGTAAACGGGTTTTTAGCTTGTGCTGCCATAGCCATAATAATTTGATTGTTAAATATTATATACCCGATATTTTGTTTTAACTCTGATATCTCCTATTTGACTAAAGTATAAGTCAAGGCTCCTGATGGACACCTGCTAACCTGGGCTTTCAATTCTTCGGTTGTTGCATTTTCGATAGTGATCCAGGGAGATTCTTTAGGTTTGTATACCTGTGGCAATGTTTTCACACAAATACCAACATGCTGACAAAGTTTAGGTTGCCATTTGATGATGATTTCACCATTAGAATATTCTTTGTTCATAAGATCTGAAATTTAATAACAAAATACAGAATTTAATTTTTACCGGCTTTAACTGATTCAAAAATCAGGCTTTATACTTTAAAAAATCATTTTGCCTGAATACAATAAGAAATAATTTTCTGAATCTGATCAGAATCGTTGAACTCATATAAATCACAAGCTGATATAAAAGAAATCCGCTTCCCATCTCGTATAAACTCGGCTGTCCCAGTTACAACAACCTTATTAGCCTCCGAAATCACATTCAGTGTTTTAAAGTTTGTTGTAACAGATTTAAAGTATTGTCCCACCTGAATGCAATTTTCAATAATCGCATTTTTCCCTATGAATTTATCTTCTTCAACTACTTCCCAAATGGCATTAGCTGCAATGAAATTTTTTGTTTTGTCAAACTCTCCGTTTGAAAATGCTGTGGCTATTTCTGGTTTTGTCATGTTCTAAATAGATGATTTAGATACTCATATATCGGTTTTCGACTTGGCGAAGGCATGGAATATTCATAGGAAGGAAGTGCATGTTTCAGAACAAAATATTCATAAAATGCACCTCATCCCTGCTTTTGCGAATCGATTTTATACCTATGTTGTTTCTCAGGCTATACTTTTCCTTTTTATTTGGGGTCAAAGTCCACCATCCATTCTATTCCATATTTGTCTCTGAACATTCCAAAATATGAACCCCAAGGACTGTCAGTAATCGGCATTTCAATATTTCCACCTACTGAAAGTCCGTTAAATAATCTGTCGGCTTCTTCACGACTTTCTGCACTAATTGAAATTTTAGATCTGTTTTCATTTTCGTTTACCGGTCCCATACTTTCTGGAACGTCATTACCCATTAAAATATTTTTTCCAATAGGTAAAGCAATGTGCAGAATTTTATTTGCATCATTTTCAGCTACGGGGAATTCAGGGCTTGAAAGATCTTTAAGACGCATAATTTTTACGAATTCTCCACCAAATACTGATTTGTAAAATATGAAAGCGTCTTCGGCATTTCCATTAAAATTGATATGTGGATTGATAAGTGCCATAATTTTTAATTTTTTTTTGACTGTATGTTAGTTGTATTAGTGTCGCTTGGCAATTAGGCATAACTTATTTATACGAACCTTAAAACTTTATTAAATATGCTCATTGCCAATAAGATATCCAAAGAAATTCCACAAGTTATCGTGATATTCTCCATAGGAAAACTTATAGTGTCAGCGCTCCCATCCAAAAATCAAAACACAGTTTTATATCAGCAATGAATAACTTATTAGCAGGCATAACTTTCTATTCATTCAATCCGCCGGAGGATATTTTACCAGCTGCAGGAGTCAATTATAAACCAATTTATTTTCTGTTAAAATTTCGCATTCAGACAGGGGAATTTGTTCGGGATTTCTCCGGAATTGCAACACATTTCAAAGAGAATGCATTAAAGCGATAACAGCGAGCATAGGAAAATTACAATTTATAACTGTTTCTCAGTCAAGAATTATGTTCAGTCCCTGTTCTCTGAGTTTTTCCAATCCGTCCTTAATTGCTTTAATTTGTTCGGGGCTGCGTCCCTGCCAGACAGTTACTTCGCCGATTACTTTAAACGGATGTTTCGAACGGTAAGACATAGTAGGATTACCGGGAAACTTTTTATCTGTTACATTTGGATCATCTTCTATATCGCCTGTTGCCTCTACCAAAAAAATTCCTTCCCTACCGTTGCCTGAAGCAAGTTCTGCTCCCAAAACAGCCGTATTCAATGTAGATGAGACATAAACATGCTTAAGCTCTCTGTCCTCATAGTTGGATTTAAAGCCAACTGTTATCAAATCCCCAATCTTCAGCTCAGCCTTTGTCCCGTGAAAATATGTTTGGGCAAAAGGAGTTGCGATATGAGAGTTGTTCTTATCTTCTTTGCTCATTGTAGTTATTAGGTTTATTTTTTGTTTACATTTTCAATTTCCCTGTCCATTATTTCCAGGGCACTTTCAAAGTATTTTCCTAAGATGTTTAATTCTGAAATACTGAATGAGGAGAAAAGTTCGTCAGTACTATCCTGAAAATCCTTGTAAACTGGTGTAATCAGTTTCGTTATTTTTTCAATGTTGGGGATTATGATTATTTTCCTTCTGTCCGTTTTATCGGATTGCCTTTTCACAAGTTTTTTGCTCTCAAACCTATCTATTAAACCTGTAACAGCACCTGTCGACAATCCTGTAAGTACAGCAAGTTCCCCCGCAGTCATTTGTCCTTTTTGGATTAAGAAGCCCAGGTATTTATGATCCGTTCCAATAAGTCCAATTTTTCTCCCGATGCTTTCATGAAGTTGTATAGAGGTATAAGCATATCGCTGGCTCAATTTCCTCATCCTGATAATTTCTTCTGCCGGATTCATATTACTTAGTTATTAAATATCTTAGTCACAAAGATAATTGAAATTTCAATAGCTACCAAAAATTAGCTTTAGAAGCTATGTAACTTTGAATATGGTTTTCACCTCTGCTGAGTCCGTTTTAACATGATCGCTAACTTACTTATAGAAGAAATAAACCATATAGAGGATACTCTACAGAAATAAGGCTGAGCACAGAAAAAAACCCCTCAGAAATTAATCTGAAGGGTTTTTGCCGATGACCTCCTTCGCTGAAGCTCCGGCGGTCGCGTGGGAAATACTGGGTTCGAACCAGCGACCCCTACCTTGTCGAGGTAGTGCTCTAAACCAGCTGAGCTAATTTCCCGGTTCAGGCCTCAAATCTATAAAAATTGAAGGATTTCATTCCGAAATAAATATTTCTATCTCAAATCATCATTGATTTCAGCCAAAACTGCCGCTCCAGGACAGAGATCTGCTTCTTCAAGGGTATTTAATGGCCGGTCGGTTGAGTTTATCGTATGATGCAAATCTTCGGTTTCAGTTTCGATGTACAATAAACCGGTCAGGATCTCATTCCTGTTCCGGGCATTCCGCAGCGCATTCATCGCTTCCATTCTGTTAAAAGGATCGCGGTTAGCTGCCAGTTTTTCCAGTTTGATAAAGGTGCCGTCATGTAGCATCACTTCGGTACCGGTACCTGATTCATAACTAGCCAATATCTCAGATTTCTCAGGAACAAGGTCGGTTTTGCCTGTCGCTTCGATATGCTCACGTACGTAATCATATGATTTTGTTGAGCCGGGATTATTATTGAACGTTACGCACGGTGAAATTACATTGATAAATGCAAATCCCGGGTGACTTACCGCCGCTTTAATCAGCGGAACCAATTGTTCCTTATCTCCCGAAAAACTTTGTGCAACGAAACTTGCACCAAGTTCAAGCGCCAGTCCGGCAAGATCAATTGGCTGGAATGGGTTCACAGAGCCTGCTTTGCTCTTTGAACCTGCATCAGCAGTAGCCGAATCCTGGCCTTTGGTCAATCCGTAGCAGCCATTGTTCATCACAATATAAACCATGTTCAGATTACGGCGGATCACATGAACAAACTGCCCCATACCAATCGAAGCCGTATCCCCATCACCTGAAACACCCATATAAATCAGGTCACGGTTTGCCATATTGGCGCCGGTAGCGACCGAAGGCATTCTGCCGTGTACTGAGTTAAACCCATGCGAATTCCCGAGGAAGTAGTTTGGCGTCTTTGAAGAGCAGCCTATACCTGATAATTTGGCAATCCGATGAGGCGGAATCGACAACTCAAAACAAGCCTGAAGAATACTTCCACTGATCGAGTCATGTCCGCAGCCGGCACATAAAGTTGAAAGCGAACCTTCATATTCCCTGGTAGTATATCCAAGATCATTTTTAGGCAGATCGGGATGGCGGAATTTAGGGCGTATATATGTCATGACAGTATTTTACTGGTTGCACCATTCAGTGCAGGTGATAAATTTTTATTAATTAGCGTCATGATCGCATGCGCTGTGATTGGCATCCCATCATAATTGAGAATCGGGATCATTTTCTGAGGATCAACATTGAGCTCATTGATCAGCAGACTACGCATTTGTCCGTCGCGGTTTTGCTCAATAATAAATACCTTTTCGTGTGTATGAATAAAGTCTTCTACCATTTGGTTGAACGGAAATGCCCTCAGCCTCATCGCATCAAAATTAATTCCGGTCGCTGCCATGGTTTCCATTGCCTCTTCTGCTGAGTACGTCGAAGTCCCAAAGAAAATCAAACCAAAGGCACTCTTATTTTCCTTTTGATAGAGATATGGAGCAGGTACCATATCTTTTGCTGTATTCCATTTCTTCAGCAGGCGATCCATATTTCGTGCATAAACACGCCCATCCTCGGTATAAGCCGCGTATTCATCCCTCGAAGTACCTCGTGTAAAGAAGGAGCCTTTGGTTGGATGTGTTCCCGGAATTGTGCGGTACGTAATTCCGTCACCGTCCACATCGAGATAACGTCCAAAACGCGGCAAATCTTCTAACTGACTCGCATTAAGGATTTTACCACGATTGTATTTCCGGGTATCATCCCAATGAAAAGGTTCAGACATATGATCGTTCATTCCCAGATCGAGGTCGGTCATCATAATGATTGGTGTTTGTAAAGACTCTGCCAGATCAAGAGCTTCAGCAGTCATTTCGAAACATTCTTTCGGGGTTGAAGGGAATACCAAAACCTGTTTTGTATCGCCATGCGAAGCATAAGCCGCCAATAAAATATCCGATTGCTGGGTTCTAGTTGGCATCCCGGTCGAGGGGCCGGTACGCTGTACATCAATCAGTACGGTTGGAATTTCTGCGAAATAAGCAAGTCCGAGGAATTCATTCATCAAAGAAAGACCCGGGCCACTGGTAGCCGTGAATGAACGTGCGCCATTCCAGTTTGCACCTATTACCATCCCGATTGCGGCAAGTTCGTCTTCAGCCTGCACGATCGCATAATTGCGTTTTCCTGTTTCCTTATCAACCCTTAATTTTTTTGCATAGATCTCGAATGCCTCAACCACAGAGGTTGATGGCGTAATTGGATACCAGGCCACGACTGTTGCACCGCCATAGACAGCACCAAGTCCGCAGGCTGAATTACCATCGATCAGAATCTTATCACCAACCAGATCGCGTCTTTCCAGGCGAATATCAAGAGGATAGGCATAATTGCTGTGAATGTAGGAAATACCCAAATTCAGAGCTTTGATATTCATCGCAACCAGCTTCTCCTTACCTACAAACTGCTCGGCAAGTAATTGTTCCAGAACCGAAAATTCGATATCAAGCAAAGCCGACAGTGCTCCAACGTAGATGATGTTTTTAAACAATTGACGCTGCCGCGGATCAGTGAATTCACGCAGACACATTTCCATCAGCGGAAGTCCGATATAAGTCACATCGGGCCGGATTAATGCAGGATTCAGTGCCTTGGTACAATCATAGATGAAATATCCACCGCTTTTCACTGAAAGTACATCATCAGGCATACTTTGAGGGTTCACACAAACCATTAGGTCTACCCCTTCCCTACGACCGAGATAACCCTTTTCACTCACCCTGACATCATACCAGGTTGGTAGTCCCTGTATATTTGACGGAAATATATTTTTAGGAGTAACGGGGATTCCCATCCGAAAAATAGCTTTTGCAAACAAATAATTTGCGCTCGCAGACCCTGTACCATTGACATTCGCAAAACGAATGACAAAATCATTAACTTTTGAATTAGGCATTTCTTAACCTGCTTTGGTAACTTTATATAAATATTGCTGCATATCCCATGCAGATGTCGGGCAACGCTCAGCACACAAGCCGCAGTGCAGGCAAACGTCTTCATCTTTTACCATCACCCTTTGGGTAGGGAGTGTATCAGATACATAGAGGTCCTGAGTTATATTTAAAGCCGGAGCTTTGAGTCGTGTCCGTAAATCATTTTCTTCCCCATTTAAAGTAAATGTGATACAGGAAGTCGGACAAATATCAACGCATGCATCGCACTCGATACATTTATCTTTTTCAAATACGGTTTGTACATCGCAATTCAGACAGCGGTGAGCTTCCTTAATTGCAGTTTGAATATCAAAACCCAGCTCAACTTCCAGTTTGCGATCAGAAAGAGCAGCTTTCTTTTCAGCCTGAGGAACAATAAAACGCTGGTCATTAACCACATCATTATCATAGCTCCACTCATGGATTCCCATTTTCTTGGATACCAGATTTGTAAATGGTGCCGGGCGATCAGTCAAAGCCTCCCCCCTGCAATGCAAATCTATGGAGATCGCTGCCTGATGCCCGTGAGCAACAGCCGTGATCACATTTTTAGGTCCGAAAGCCGCATCACCACCAAAGAAAACGCGCTGATTAGTCGACTGATGAGTTAATGCATCAACAAGCGGCATTCCCCACTGATCAAAATCAATACCCGTATTCTTTTCAATCCATGGGAAACTGTTTTGCTGACCAACAGCGACAAGCACATCATCGGCTTCAATAAATACCTCTGGCTCGCCTGATGGAACAAGACTGCGTTTGCCCTGATCATCATAAACTGCTTTTACTTTTTCAAAGGTCATCCCGACCAGTTTGCCATTTTCGATCACATACGTTTTTGGCACATGATTCTCAAAAATCGGAATATCTTCATGCATTGCATCCTCAATCTCCCATGGGGAGGCTTTCATCTCTGCAAAGGGACTCCTAACAACTACCTTCACCTCTTCACCACCAAGACGGCGGGAAGTACGGCAGCAATCCATGGCAGTATTTCCACCTCCCAATACGATCACTTTCTTACCGATTTTATGGGTATGCTCGAAAGCTACGCTTGCAAGCCATTCTATTCCGACATGCACGTTTTTACCGGCTTCTTCGCGTCCGGGTAATATTAAATCGCGACCTCTCGGAGCACCTGTACCAACAAATACCGCGTCGTATCCTTTTTCAAGAATTTCGTTCATGCTGGATACATAAGTATTAAAATGGGTATGGATTCCCATTTCGAGAATATATCCTACTTCTTCGTTCAATACATCATCGGGTAACCTGAAGGAAGGGATCTGACTGCGCATCATTCCCCCACCTGCAGCATGTTCATCATAGAGATGAATCTCGTATCCCAATGGGGCAAGATCGCGGGCAACGGTTAGGGATGCTGGTCCGCCACCGATCAAAGCAATGCGTTTTCCATTCATTTCTGAAGGAATACCGGGCATGAATGACCTGACATCGTCCTTATTATCAGCAGCTACCCGCTTTAGCCGGCAAATTGCAACAGGCTCTTCTTCAATTCTACCACGTCGGCATGCTGGTTCACAGGGACGATCACAGGTTCGCCCGAGTACCCCGGGGAAAACATTCGATTCCCAATTGATCATATATGCCTCAGTATATTTTCCTGCTGAGATCAACCTGATGTATTCAGGTACCGGAGTATGTGCGGGGCAGGCATATTGACAGTCCACAACTTTGTGGAAGTATTCCGGATTTTTGGTATCTGTTGGTTTCAACTAGCTATACAGTTCTTAAAGGATAAAAATAATTTAAAATGAAACATCAATCTAATGGAAATTTACACTATTTTAATAGTATTTAATCTTTAATTTAACATATAATCTTTTTCAATTTCCCGCTGATTCCGTCAAAATTCATTGGAATCAATTATAAATTCCAACATCTTCAGGCAATCATAAAGTACCTGAATACCAAACTGATTGGTATGATCAATATCAGAAATAAATAGAATGAAACAAATTTTATTGAATAGATAATTTTGGGCGCAAATTAAGTCCTCCCCCTGCTACCACACAAGGCCATATGCACACTCTCCAAAGGGGGACAGCATGGTGCCCAGGAATTTGAGTTCAATGAAAATGATTATCTTAATAAGTATTCCAAATCATTAGAATCACCTTAATCACAAAAATCATAGTTCAGACAATTTACGGGCCTCCTCACAACCCCTCTATCTCAGAAAGAGTGCTTTGGACCAAAAGAAAAGCTAAAAGCTGAAAGCGGGATTATTAATAATTGGAAAATATTCAGCTTGGGTAAAATTTCTGGACGTCCAGTATCCGCCGCCGGCGGGGGAATAAAAGGGGGTGGTGGAAAAGATTTTTTTTCTGTAAAACTATTTTAGAACAGCTATCGAATAAAACCTCCCCCAACCCCATCTCCCAAAGAGTCCTTTTGACCAAAAGAGGGTGGCATGGTTCCTATGAATTTGAGTTCAATGCAAATTTTACTCTTGAATACTATTCCCATACCAATTATAAATTTTATATTCAGTCCTGTTTGAAACTATAAAAACACCATGATCAGAAAAATAAAAATTGGATTAATCGCATTGTTAATATTCACTCTTAATCAATCCAGCACCCCTGTCAAAACTGTAGCACCTGTCGGTCCAAATATCATTCTGATCTTCATGGACGACATGGGTTATGGTGATCTTTCCTGTTATGGTGCGCTTGATATAAACACCCCGAATATTGACCGATTAGCCTCAGAAGGCATTCGTTTCACTAATTTCCTGTCTGCCCAAGCCGTTTGCAGCGCATCGCGTGCCGCAATTCTTACCGGTTGCTATCCTAACCGTGTAGGTATCTCAGGCGCATTATTTCCGGCTTCAGCCATTGGTTTAGCCAAAGAGGAGATGACTATTGCAGACCTCCTTAAACAGAAAAAATATGCCACAGGAATATTCGGCAAATGGCATCTTGGTGATTCCCCGGAGTTTCTGCCTCTGAATCAGGGCTTTGATGAATACCTGGGCATTCCCTACTCCAATGATATGTGGCCGGTTAATTTTGACGGTCAGCCTGCAAAACCCGGAACCAATAAATACCGTTTCCCTCCTCTTCCATTGATTCGAAATTCTGCCCCTGTCGACACCATCAGTACCCTCGAAGATCAGGCTATGCTGACCAGTAAGCTGACAGACGAAGCCATCAGTTTCATCCGCAGGAATAAAAAGAGATCATTCTTTGCTTACATTCCGCATCCTATGCCCCATGTTCCGATCAATGCTTCTGCAGCATTCAGGGGTAAAAGCAAGCAGGGATTGTATGGAGACATGATTCAGGAGGTTGACCATAACGTTGGAAGGATCATGGATGCACTCAAAAAAGAAGGTCTCGAAAAAAACACTATGGTAATTTTCACAAGCGATAATGGCCCTTGGTTAAATTTCGGAAACCATGCCGGAAATACTGCCGGTTTGAGAGAAGGTAAGGGTACTTCATTCGAAGGCGGGCAAAGAGTTCCATGTATAATGAGGTGGAAGGGTACCATTCCCGCTGGATTAGTATCCAACCAGTTAGCTTCCAGCATTGATCTTCTTCCTACAATTTCCAAACTAGCAGGGGTATCCCTCCCCGACAAAAAGATCGATGGCATTGACCTTGGAGAAATCTTAAAAGGCGACCTTCTGGCAAGTCCCAGAAGGAATTTTCTATATTATTACCGCAAAAATTCATTGGAGGCTGTCCGTCGTGATAACTGGAAACTTGTATTCGAACATCCTTCCCGTTCCTATATCGGTCAGGCACCCGGTGTTGATGGCTTTCCTGGTGCAGCACCCGAAAATGTGATCATGAAAGAGGCTCTTTACGACCTACGCAGAGATCCCGGTGAGCGTTATGATGTGCAGGCCTATTTTCCGGAAATCGTAAAAGAATTAAAGACCCTTGCTGATCAGGCTAGAGAAGATCTGGGTGATGACCTGCAAAAGAAAGAGGGGACTAATAATCGCCTACCGGGAAAAGTTTTATAAGTCTGATTTTTGCTGTGTAATGAAAAGCTATTTGGGGGGCCTCACCCTGAGTAAAGAACTACTAGTTTTGAATTAGTGCTGCCCTCCGCCCGAGGCGGAGAGGGTTTAAAGATTCAGTAACATCTCTTACTGTCATCCAGAGGAGCCAACGGGTATTCTTAATTTAATGATGAGGCGAGGCGACGAAGGATCTCATGGCCAGGAGGATGATTTTGCTTCAATAGGACAGCTTGTTAGGGGGCCTCACCCTTTGTAAAGAAAGCTGGTTTCAAGTTTTGTGCTGCCCTCCGCCAAAGGCGGAGAGGGTTTAAAGATTCAGGCACACCATCACCATGTCCCCTTATAAATATGGTCAAACTTTTTATCACCAATCGGTTTTAAGGGAATATATAGACCCTGTGTATCCGAAAGCCAGTCCCAGAGCTTTTTGTTCAGATCCTTTGCCAGGTCCTGTAATTCAGGTCTGCGAATCAGATTATTCAATTCATAGGGATCCTGCTGAATGTCATACAACTGATCTATATCCCAAACTCCCTGGCTGCGAATGAATTTATATCGATCAGTTCGAACAGCATATTGTGTTGGTGTTTGGGGAAAAGGATTCTCCCAGTAATATTCATAAAACACTTCCTTCCTCCAGTTCTGCAAGGCATTTCCTTTCATCAAAGGCAAAAATGAAGTCCCCTGCATTTGTTTTGGCTTTTTAACTCCTGCCATTTCCAAAATACTTGGTGCAATGTCCACATTCAGCACCATTTCCTTCACCTTGGTTCCTGCTTTGATCAGTGCCGGCGAACGGGCGAGCAAAGGCACCCGCATCGACTCTTCATAGGCATGTCGCTTATCGATCAGACCATGTTCTCCAAATGAAAAACCATTATCTCCCATGTAAATCACGAGGGTTTCCTTATCGAGACCATTAGCCTTTAGGTAATCAAGCACCCTGCCCACACTGTTATCCACCCCCATTAAAGTTTCGAGATAATCCACGTAAAATTTATCGAAATCGGTTTGACCATGATACATATAATCCACGCCATGCCAGCTGTAGCGCTGTGCTCTCACCCATTGTGGGATATCCTTATAATTAAAGATATATGCACTTGAATCCGCCTGGTCGCCACGATTAAATCGCTTACTATCCTTGCCGGCAGTTGAGAACATAGAAACCGGATATTGAATGCGGATATCCTTATACTTTCCCTTATCCCTTTTTGCCGGATAAAAATCAGCATGCACCGCTTTGTGCGACAGATAAACGAAAAAAGGCTTGCTTTTATCGCGTTTATCCAGCCATTCGAGCGTATAATTTGTAAGCACATCAGTAACATAGCTACTATCAGAATAATTAATCATCTTTCCATCGACATTGATTTTGGGATTATAATAATCCCCCTGCCCGGCAAAACTCACCCAGCGGTTGAAACCCGGACGCGGATCGGCTCCACCCCCACCCATATGCCATTTCCCAAAAAAGGAAGTCTGGTAGCCTGCCTTCTGAAGGTATTGAGGAAAATAAATGAGTGAAGAAGGGGCTGATGCCTGATTATCAACTACCGTATGGGTATGCGCATACTGTCCGGTTAAAATAGAAGCTCTGCTTGGAGAACAAAGTGCAGTGCTGACAAAAGCATTTTGAAAATGGGCACCTTCATTCGCAATCCGATCCAGATTTGGAGTTTTTAAGCCCGGGACTTTGCCGGTAAAACCCATAAAATCATAGCGGTGATCATCAGAAAGAATGAAAATGATGTTACGAGCTTTTGTACCTGGAATGGCTTCATAACTTATGTTTTGGGGCTTTTGCGCGTAAACGGAAAAGGACAGGGAGTAAAATAATATGCCTGTCAAAATATTTTTATTGATCATGCTGATGATTTTATATGCTGATTGCAAGAGATAAATATAATTAGCTGATTTCGATATTAATATAAACTAAAGATATGATTTAAGATGATTTTCCTCACCTGGATCAAGGTCTCTGTATTTTGAAAACTTGTTGTTATGCACTTTTTAAATGGATTCTCTTTTTGAGCTAATACTACAGACATACCTATTCAAACACTACAGCATCTTTATCTTCAATGATCCGATCGACTATGGAATCCAATTGACCGGAATAGTCCTGTGCAGTTTTAATGCCCAATTCGATTAGTGCCTGCATATTCTGTTGACTCGCATTGTCCATTTCTGGAACTGCATTCCGGAGATGTTCTGGTTGAATCCGGCAGTAATTGGCTTCACTTCCACTGACCTCAAACATTTTGACCAGATGATAATTGGTAGTTTCTGCCGCTCCCGACATCATAATGTCAATGGAAGGTTTGATCCAGCCCAAAGCACCCCATGCCCTTGCTTTTTGATAAGGATATGACTTATTTTCGCCACCGGTTCCTAGAGAGAGAATCAGCATATCCTTTGCACTCGGATCCCCATTCGAATTCCTTACTTCGGAATAGGCGCAAAGGGATGGATTATTAGCAAATATGCCTCCATCAATCATCGGATAGCTCACCCCACTTAGTGATTTAACCAATGCAGCCTCAAAATAAGTTGGAGCTGCAGAAGTAGCCCGGCAAACGTCCTTCAGATAAAAATCACCCCCATCACCTTTCCTGGGATAATCATGACTGGCAAAAAAATGTGTTTTCCTTTCCTGAATGTCATAGGAAGTAATCAGACATGGCTTTAATAATTCACTCAGCCGTTTATCTCTAAAATATGTGAGTAAAACTTCCTCCAGATTGTTTGCAGGATACTTTTCACTAAACATTGATTTATAATTCATGAGTTTACTCAAAAAAGAAACCCTGAATATTTTATCTCCGTATCGTTTGTAAAGGTCAACTGCTTCCTCTGCACTAAACTTGGGTTTTTGAGGATCATTTTCATCCGGACAAAGCAACAGGCAGGTCAATATTCCACCTGTACTGGTTCCGGCAAAAAAATCAAAATAAGTAGCGATACGAGCCTGAGGATCTTTACTTTTTTCCTGCAGTTTCCTCTCCAGTGCGACCAGAATCTGACCGGGAATGAGCCCGCGGATACCACCCCCATCAATTGATAAAATTTTCTTCATTAATATAAGATATTAATAATCAATTAATTACAAGCAATTTTAATTGTTAATATTTATCAGATTCCGGCAGTTCAAAAGTTACTGATTCTAAACCGGATGTTCATGAAGCCGGGCGGAAACCAGAGGCAAAAAATTATCTATGCAATCATGAACCTTATTTCCTCCAAAAAAATTGGTTCCGGGGCATGATTTATGATTTTCTGAACCATTATTCCGTTGACCTGTGTCAGGGTCAAACCAATGGTGATAAACAATGCTTTCAGTATTTACCGGCAGTTCAAATCGGCTGCATAACATGGCAGTCAAACGGATGATGGTTTCGCGATGCTCATCGGTCATTTCATCCCTGCCCGTATCAAAATTACCCAGATGCTCAATACAGATAGCGTTCGCATTTTTGCGGCGAATACAGGCGGGTGATCTTCCAAGTGATCCTCCGGTTAGAATAATTCCATCAGGGAAAGTGGTAAAATGCTGCCCGATATCCCTCCAGCCATTCCTAAGAATATGAAAGCTTTTCATTCGCTCTTGCAGTTCAAAGTGGTTGTTTCCATCAAAATGCGCATAATTTGGGCTTTGGGTATGGTGTTGCTGGATGATTAATACTTTACGTTCAATTTTTATTGAAGTGATCCATTCCTCAAATTGTTGAATTTTGAGCTTTGTGAATCCCGATCTTTTAATCATGGCAGATGATTTTTAGATATATATTAAAAATAAGTGTTTTAATATGAATTACAAATAAGCCTCCTGCTTTATCCCATCCATGTCAAATTTCCAATCCATGATATTTGCCTGACCAATATATTAAGTGCTAAACCTAAATTTGCCAATCGATTAATTCAATTATAATGAATCATTAAAAATGAAGGTAGAAATCTGGAGTGATGTTATGTGTCCGTTCTGTTATATCGGAAAACGGAGGTTTGAAAAAGCGCTTGATCAGTTGCCCGGAAAAGAAAATATAGAAGTGATCTGGAAAAGCTTTCAGCTGAATCCCGACCTGAAGACAGATCCCACAAAAAATGTAAATCAGTATCTTTCAGAGGTCAAAGGCATGAGTATGGAACGAGCAGAACAACTTAACCAGCAGGTTACAGAGATGGCTGCTGGCGAGGGACTGCATTATGAGTTGGATAAGGCCATTATTGCAAATTCAATGAATGCACATCGTTTCTCTCATTTTGCACTGAGCAAAAATAAGCAGGACGAGGCCGAGGAACAACTGTTCAAGGCTTATTTTACTGAAGGGAAAAATACAGATGATATCAATATTTTAATCAATCTGGGCAAAAGCATCGGCCTGGATGAAACTGAACTCAGGAAAGTTCTGGAGAGTGACCGGTATATAGAAGATGTACGAATGGACATTTATGAAAGTCAGCAGCTTGGGGTTCGTGGTGTTCCGTTTTTTGTATTCAACCGTAAATATGCTGTATCGGGTGCTCAGGAAACGCCTGTTTTCCTGCAAAATCTGGAGAAATCCTTTGGAGAGTGGAAGCAGGAACATCCGGCAGCGGGTTTACAGGTTCAGGAAGGAGCTGTTTGCCGGCCTGATGGGGAATGTGATTAGGTAGCTGTATTTTCTGATTAAGCTTGGCAAATAATTTGAAAGGGGATGGAAGCGTATTTGATAAAGGATGGACCTTGTTTGCAGGTTTTAAGGAAGGGTAAGTTATTTAATTGTGCTGATTGTGTGATTGTGGATTAATTATAAACAAGAATAGTTAGGATTAAGGTTTAATATGGATTTGAAAAGCAGGGTCTGTACCTGTTGCTTGCTTCAGCCGGGCTCTACGCTAAAGTTTTTGCCTCTGATACATGCGTTTTAAGATGAAATTCACTTAGGCAAAAAGCTGCCGCTTCGATCCCGTTTAGCTTGCCAGGAATCTGCTACTATGAAAGAAGGCCGAACCAGATTTGAAAACCCTACCTCCTTTTACTAAACCAGATTGAAGCGGCAGCCTTTGCCGAAACAATTGTTCTGGCAAGAAATAATATTCTATGGCAAAGCTACAGCGTAAAGCTGGACTGCATCTCCCAAAAGCATCTGTCTTACATTTTCAAAAACTTAGACAAACTCTAAAAAAAATACTCTGACCTACTGAATTCCACTAAACCCCGGCCACCTTTCTTTCTTTTTTTCTTCGTCCATACCAGATCATGAAACCGGTAACCGGCAGTATTGCAATAATCAGACTGGCGATGAAAGCAATAATCTTGCCCGGAAGTCCGATAATTGCACCGGTATGCAGATCATAATTCATCCTGATCGCCTTATCTGCAAATTTCTGATCTTTGAGTCGCCCGAAAACATGATTTACATTCATTTCTTTCAGACTGTACTGATCGAAGTAACGATAATCCGTTTTCCAGTAAGTCCCCTGTTCAAAATTTGCATTGGCGGCAATTGGTGCCAATGAGGTTTCGGGCGGATGTACTTCAATGCTGACTGCATTCGGGTAATCTTTCATCATTTTCTCCCAAACCAAATTTAAGGGTCTTTTAGCAGGATCAATAGATAAACCAGGCTGAGATTCGGGTTCGGTGTACAGCAACTCCTGCTTCCCCCCAAGCATTTTATAATATGCTTCCGCAAAAACCGGGACCCCCCAGTTCAGTCCGGTAATCGCAAAGAAAAGTCCGAAAATCATGGCATAAATCCCACTGATATTATGCAAATCATAGTTCTTTCTTCGCCATCGTGTTCTGTTACTCCATTTAAACCAAAGTCTCGATTTTAACTGCCTGATTTTAGCAGGTAACCAGAGGATTAGTCCACTAATCAACATAATAATAAAAATCACTGTAACCGTCGCAACCACCGGCTGCCCGATTTCGGGGGGTAGCCAGAGGTAAAAATGGCCATCGAGTATGAAGTGAAAAAAGCCTTCCTCCATATTATTCACTTTCAATACTTCCCCGGTATATGGATTCAGATAGGCGATGTAGTAATATAAAGGTTCATAATTATAGTAGATAGCCTCTACCGATCGAGATTTTCCATTATACTTAATTGCATGAAGATTCTTACCGGGTAAAGTTTTGGTTGCAATTTCCTGAAAATCAGATGGTTTTAAATAGGGCTTATTCTCAGGCTTAACATGCCGATAGGTTTGGGTATAATCCTGAATCTCCTCCTGAAAAGCATAAATACATCCTGTAATTGCCAATATGAATACCAATAGCCCGATCAAAAGACCGAGCCAAAGGTGTATTTTTCCAAAAAATCGTTTAGTTGTTTTCTTCACTTTAGAACATATAATTTAAGCCCAGAGCAATAGACCGTAAACGCTGTGGCGTAATGGTTGACCAGCCCGTGTAATACTTCTCATTCCCGATATTATCCAGTTTCAGATTTAAACTAAAATTGGCGCGGCTATAGCTCATTACTGCATTGTAAACCAGATAACTTGGCAAACTAAATGTGCCTATATTCGAGCGATTCAGTGTTTTGTGTTCGCTGGCATAGTTCGCGCCTAAGCCGATACCAACATATTTAAATACTCCTTCTGTAAACTTATAATTAGCCCAGAAATTCGCCAGTCTGGCCGGGCCTGCCTCTTCAGGACGCAAGCCAATGTATCCCGCATCGGGAGCATCTTTAGTTACTTCACTCTTGTTAAAACTGTAGCCTGCGATAATATTCAGTCCCTTGATCGGATTAGTCACAATGCTTGCTTCAAAGCCTTTGGAACTCACTTCGCCACCCTGAATCGAATTATTGATATTTGTAGGATCTGTCATCACCTTATTGTCAACCAGAATCGAATAATAACTTAGTGTTAGTGATATATTATCCTGATAAAGATTCGCCTTAGTACCTGCCTCCCACTGATTAGCATGCTCAGGATCAAATATTTTAACCCGTGGATTACTTCCATCCACATTGGCTACCTGTGCCGGATCCAGATTTGTAAAACCATTCATATAATTGGAGAAAAGAGACAATTTTTCGGGAATGGCCTGATAAACCAGGCCAAACTTAGGCGAGAGATTAAACTGACTCTTGATTTTTTCTGTAGAATAGTAATTGGGCTGCCCTTCAAAATGATCAAGTCTTAAGCTTAACATAGCTGACAAATTCTTTGAAAGATTAATTACATCAGAAGCATAAACACTGCTGATTTTGGTTTTAACTGATGAAACCCCTTCAAATACATTTAATAAAGACTGATCCACAGCCTGCGGAGTCAATTTTCCATCATCTTTCTGATTTTTCAGAGACACCAGACCATGTGCTACCCAGCCTGAGCTGCTGTTATCAATGGTTTTTTCAAGGTAATCCAATCCAATAACCAGCCTGTTCCTGAGCTTTCCTAAAAGAAAATCACCATTAAAGTTCTGCTGAATTCCGCTCGCCCTGGTCTTCCCATCGCGTTTTGAAATAAATCGGGTAAAATCAGATCCATTAGCACTATCCCATAAATAATGGTAATATCCATCACTTGTTGTATTGCTTGAGGATAAAATAGTCTGCGATTTCCATTGCTTGCTCAAAGTATAAAGCATTTGTCCCTGGAAACCAAAGGAAGGGTTTGAGATTGACAAACTGTTAGCGGTAAACGACTTGCGGTAACTCTTCTCAAACAAATCCATAGTCTGGAAGGATAAAGGTGAATACCTGCTCAGAAAGATCATCGGTGCATTGGCTGATTCTGCAAAACGCATCTCCGAATTAATCAGGAATTGAAGCTTATCAGAAGCTTTGAACAATAAAGACGGAGCGATATAGGTAGATTTGCTAAAACCGGCATCCTGAAAACTATCTTCGGAACTATTTGCAGCATTTACCCGAATTGCTAGTTGTTTACTTAATGGTAAATTATAATCGGCTGTAATTCGTCTTAAGCCAAATCCGCCATTAGTGAAATTAATTTCTCCTCTCGATTGATTGTGAGGTTTTTTGGTAACCACATTGATCAATCCGCCATAGGAAATCACATTCCCGCCAAACAAGGTTCCCGAAGGCCCCTTAACAATTTCAATAGTCTCAATATTCGCCGGGTCGAGTCCGGCATTCGTGATACTTGCCATTCCATTCACCATTGTGGGTTGCACAGCAAAACCACGCATGGAATAAAATTCAGCACCATCGCCTCCTCTGCCTGTCGATTCCCATAAACGGGTAATACCGGTTGCATTTTTCAATGCATTGTTCAAATTTGTAACTACCTGATCCTTAAAAAGATTTTTCGAGATTGACTGGTAAACCTGCGGATTCTCAATATATTTTAAAGGTAATTTAGAAACCGTGCTGCTGCTGTCAACTTTATAGCGGTTTTTAAAATCTTTGATGATCACTTCTTCCAAAACTCTTCGGTTTAAAGAATCCTGACTTCTAACTTCCTGTGTGTAGGCATTAAAGCCCAGTAAAACACCCATTAAGGAGAGGGTAATTGTTTTCATATTTATTATTTTTATTTAGACTGATTATAATTAAGCCCCAAAGGTAAGAAGTCATTTTAGAAAAGCAAATATTATTTAGAATTATTTTAAATAAGCTATCAAAAGGAAAGTTAGTATGGGTATTGAAGATTTGAGCATAGTTCTGAATGGAAAGCAGGGTGGGTTGTCTGATTAAGAATGGATAAATAAAGTGATATAGGATGGATGGGGAATGCGGTTAAGGTTGGATGAAGACTGTAATCAGGAGATGAAAAGCAGGAACTGTACTTGTCGGTTACAGTAGCCGGGCTCTCAGCTAAAGTTTTTGCCACTGATACATTAGTTTAAAGATGAAATTCAGTTAGGCAAAAAGCTGCCGCTTCGATCCCGTTTAGCTTGCCCTGAGACTGCAACTATCTTAAGGAATCTGAGTTTTGAATTAGAAGAAATTAATTTAGAATTCGGAAATTCCTGAACCAGGTTTATAACCTCAACCCTAGGTTCATAAACCGGATTGAAGCGGCAGCCTTTGCCCGTACAATTATTCTGCTTAGAAATAATATCCAAAGGCAAAGCTATAGCGTAAAGCCGGGCTGGCCCTGCCAAATGAGCCTGGTGTCCATTTCCAAAACTAAAACACAGTTAATTAACAGGACTAATATTGGGGCGATACTATTGAAATAAATGCCGGATAGCTTATATTTAAGGTAAAAGCAGCCAGAAAATGAAAGCAGCCATCCATACTAAATATGGTCCGCCTGAAGTGGTTCATATCCGGGAAATCAGCAAGCCAACTCCTGCTGCGAACGAAGTTTTGGTCAGGGTTCATGCCAGCACGGTAAACCGTACCGATTGCGGCTTCAGAAGTGCGGAATATTTTGTCAGCAGGTTTTTTAGCGGACTATTTAAGCCCAAACAACAAATATTGGGTTGTGAATTTTCGGGAACAGTTGAGTCTGTCGGGGAATCGGTACTTACTTATCAAGCCGGGGACCGGATTTTCGGGTACAATGATATCCGTTTCGGCGGGCATGCCGAGTACCTGCTCCGTGATGAACAGGATACCATGACTCTGATGCCTCAAAATCTGAATTTTGCAGAAGCTGCGGCACTAACAGAAGGTGCGCATTATGCTTTATGTAATATCCGGGCAGCTAAAGTGGAGGCCGGACAACAAGTCATGGTTTACGGAGCTACGGGTGCTATCGGCTCGGCGGCAGTGCAGTTATTGAAATATTTCGATACTGAAGTAACAGCGGTATGCAATACTCCAAATATAGACCTGATTCGTTCATTAGGTGCAGATTATGTAATTGATTATACTATGGAAGATTTTACAAAAACCGCTAAGCGGTATGATTTTATCTTCGATGCAGTCGGAAAAAGCTCATTCGGAGCCTGTAAAAAACTACTCAAAGAAAATGGAGTATACATTTCTACTGAATTGGGTAAAAACGCCGAAAATATCTGGTTGGCATTGTACGGTCTCTTATCAGGAGGCAAAAGAATTCTCTTCCCTATTCCCTATATTAAAAAAGAGGATATAATCTTTTTGAAAGAGCTTGCCGAAAGAGGCAAATTCAAACCTCTTATCGACCGGATTTATCCTTTGGACAAGATAAGAGAGGCTTATCAATACGTTGAAAGCCGGCAAAAGATTGGGAATGTGGTTTTGAAAATTAACTCTGAAGAAACAAATTAATTCATTGGTTAATAAAATCTATTAAGAGCGATTAAAATAAATCCCTTCCGCTGTTTTACCTAAAATCCAGACCTTATCTTCTTCAGTAAAGAATGGTATAATATCCTTCATGATCAGGTATTCAAAAAAGTTGGCGAATAGCATTCGCTGAGGTCCGAAAGTATCATAAATCCGTTTTAGGTAAGGCCAGACATCGCGGTATGGCGGTTTTTGTTTCGAAGGATTGTGCATCGAGGTACGGATATATACATTAGGAAATTTCACAAGATTACATAATGGAATAATGCCTTCTGAATCAGGTTTAGTAATATCCATCATCGCTAGATGGTCAATCACGATTTTCACTCCCGGATAACGCTCTGCCATATCGGCCACCTGACTAATTTGCTGAGGCGCAAGGAAGATATTGAAGGTTGCCCCAATTTCCTCGGCTTTCTTCCACCAGGGGTATGAGCCTGGATCATTCATCCAAACCCGTTGCGGATCCTGGATCGGACTCAGACGTAAACCGGTAAGTCCATCCTCTTTGACCAGCTTTTCAAGCCGTTCCGGATTTTTAGGATCATTAGGTGCAAACAAACGATTCCCGAACAGCAGGCCGAATCCGGCAAAACGATCAGGCCAGGTTTTTACACAGTGGATAGTATAATCATTGTTTCTGCCGTAATAACATACATGAGAAATGACTGTTTTATCTATGCCATAGGTATTCATCTCTTCAATCAGATGCTCGCCTGAATAATCGCGGGGAGGTTTACTCCCCGGACAGGTAGAGATCTCCGGATCGATCGGAAAACGCGGATCATTCATTAACCAAACGTGCTCAGAAGCATTGATGATCGGTGATTTTTGAGCTGAACTACTTAGAGTCCTGCCTGAAAGATCAGTTAAACCCTTAACCGGATTGGCTGAATCTTTAGAGTTCATCGCTGCAAGTCCCTGAGGTAACATACCCGCCACCGGAAGTGCGGACAGCATTTTTAACATCCTTCTTCTGTGCATCATATTTAATTTTGGCTTTTAAAAATTGTCAATATCCTTATGATCAAAATCTTAGGTTCAAATTAAGGATATTATTTGATGAGGCAAAAGTTTTTGGGAATTGTGCGTTTGTTAATTATAGACAGAGATGATGTGCTAAACTCTAACGTGGGCTGGTCTTTCATCATAAGCCAATAAATTTTATACTTTTGATCAATAAAATCCATTTAGTATAGATCAATGCTCAATCTGTCTCAAAGACTACAAAAAATATCGCATATTATTGGCAGAAACATACTTTCGGAATCATTTCTGCCCTTCAGATTAATTTACAAATTGGTCAGGAAGGTTAATTTTAAATGGACTGTAAACAGGAATGGGAACAGGTTTAAAATTTTAATTAAAGACGGAATGGGAATTATGAATTTCGTCTCTGATTATGAACCCTGGTTAGATGAAATCCTGCCAAAGCTACTTGATAAAAAAGACGCTGTATTTTTGGATATAGGTGCCAATACCGGGCAAACAATGATTAAAATCCTTCCCCAATTTCCTGAGGTGCGTTATTTTGGTGTAGAGCCAAATGAATATTGCGTAAGGTACCTGCAAGCTCTATCAGAAGTCAATAAATTTAAGTCTGTAAAAATTCTCCCTTATGCAGTATCCGATATGACTGGAGAGATTGAGCTGCTTACACGTTATCAGGATGATATTCTTGCTACTACTACTCATTCGTTCAGAAAATTCACTAAATACGCGATAAAAAAACAAGTCCGGATGATTAGCGGAGATGCTTTAATTGAGCAAGAGAATATTACAGAACTGTCACTCATTAAGATGGATATTGAGGGAGGGGAATCCATGGCAATTCAAGGTCTGCTTAATACAATTAAAAAGTTTCAGCCTTATATTATCTGTGAGATAGCACCTTTACCCACTGAGGACAAAGACGTTACTGTATTTCGAACAATTGCTGCTAATAACATCTTATCTCACATGCGTGATTTAAACTATAGCGTACTGAATATTGTCACCGGAAATTCCATAAATCAGGTTTAAGAGCTGTCTGATTCTCTTGACTCATGTAATTATCTGTTCGTGCCAAACTCTAAACTGACTTTATTGAAATTATAATATTTTCAAGTCTTTCAGTCTAATCTGCCTTTAGTTAAGCATGGCAATGTGAGGTTTATTCAATGTAATACGGCACATTTCCGACAGTTAAATATCATTAATGCCTTAAAACAAAAAACCCCCAGATTTCTCTGAGGGTTTCTTTTGACCTCCTTCGCTAAAGCTACGGTCGCTGTGGTACTAGATCCCGATAGCTATCGTGACGAACCATGCATAATTACATTAACAACAGGTATAAAATCAAAAAAGCCTCAGATTTCTCTGAGGCTTTTTGGTGGTACCAGCTGGAATCGAACCAGCGACACAAGGATTTTCAGTCCTTTGCTCTACCAACTGAGCTATGGTACCAGACCATACCCGTTTTGTTCGGGACTGCAAATGTAGTGTCTTTTTTGGTTTAAGAAAATAATATTTGAAAATTTCTGATATGATTTAAGTCCAATATTTAATAATCGTTTTCATGAACAGAGGTAGCAAGATTGCAATTATCTGAACACCAGCGTTAAACATTGAGTTGAATTTAACTTTGAGGAGTTCTATCAAAACTGAATTTTAGTCAAAATATTGAAGTGCGCTTTCAGTTAAATCCTTTTTAAGTGCAAGTACACTATCTATATTGTCAAGCTCAAACTCCTTTGCCCCAATTAACATTTTCCTCTTTTTACCATTAAAAATCAGAGTGCAAACATTCTTCCTAATATTACTGTCTACAACGATTATAAAACTGTTCTTTTGATCTTTATAAGAAAGTCTGTCAGAGTGTATCTTTTTATGATGAAGTAAAATGGTTTTGATAATGTGATAATATTTAAGCTCATCTTCTGTAGTTACAATTCCATTATTCCCACCCTTCCTTGTTTCTTCAATTGTTAACTTATCTAATGCTGACTTTAAAGAAAATGAATTAATTAAATCTTTGATTTTAGTTTTTACACTATCATTTGCCCGAATAATTCCCATCCTTGAAGAAATTGCTTTAATTAAATCATCTGAAGGAGCCATTAATTCCTTAAATAGCGCTTCATCAAATTTGCTTAAAAAATGAGTCTCGTTGGCTTCGTCAATTAATTCCTTTATTTCAATTGCACTTCTATGAAACTTAGATAACATTTCATAGTCAGAATCATCATAATTATTTAAGTTGAAAATATAAAAGGGGCTTTTATTAAGAATAGAATCCTTCTTTTCGGAAGCATAGAATCTATATTCAATTCCGTTCGTAAGAATTCCAACCTTGGCGGAAGATGTATTAACAAAATAATTATTTAATTGTCCAGCATCTTTATCATTCAGCTTTTTCCCAAATCTCTTACATTCAACTACCATAACTGGCTGTTTTGAATTAATACATATTGCGTAATCAACACGATTGATATCCCTATCGCCAAAATCAGCTGAATGCTCAGTGACTAAATCCTTCAATCTGTTATAACCCAGTATTTCCAAAAATGGCTCAATTAAATAACTCCGGGTCTGAGCTTCATTTGAACACTTTTGTTCTCCAATAGTTAGCGCTTCAAATTTGCTTAATTCCTTCTTGATATAAGAGACGAGTTGTTTTTTGTTAACCATATTGAAATAGGTTTAATTGTAGCTTAATTAAATATAGTAATTTAAATTAAGTAAGGACTTCAATTTCAAGATGGTACCAACTGGTCCCGATAGCTATCGCAACAAACCAGCGACACAAGGATTTTCTTCCTTTACTCTGTCGAAGAGCTATTATTCAAGCCCCTCCTCGAACATATCGATGATCACTTTTATTAATTTGTCAGGCTTGTCTTCCATTTCAAATAAAAGAAATAATTGTCCATCGATACCCTGAATAGTAAGTACTACATTTTTAAGCTCCCCATCTTTGGTATTTAGTGTTGCTTCAATCAGTGTTTTACCATCTCTGAACGGAATATCCCAGTTACATTCGATTGATTTTATATTACATTCTGTTTTAGATTCATCCCTGACGTTAATTGTAATCAACAATTGGTTGATCTCAACCACCGATTTTTCAACTTCTGTGTGGGTTATATTCCCATTCCTATCCATGTGAATGGTCTTTGAAGAAGCCAGGCGTATATTTTTGCCGCATTGTGCATAGCCTTCATCAACTGCTGAAAACAGGAAATGGATGATTAAGATTAATAATTTCATAATTCATTGAGTTTAATTGTGATTAAGTTTAGAGTCTAAATTTGCCAGCTGTTCTACCAGGAGATATCTGCATATCTGCTGTAGTTGAAGATTTTTTCATTGTTTTTATTTGAATATTGCACTATTGCGATTCAACTGAGAACAATGTTAGCCGCTTCTTGTTTTATCTTATATTAAATGTGACGGAATGATATAAAAATGTGATAGGTTGGCTCCTGTACAAGTTCAGGAGTCTCTGGCGTCCCTGTTTTTTTAATTTTTGAAGCTTTGTGATCTTTTAATATTTTCACAATAAATTTGTTTAGCATTACAAATGAATATCAGCTGGTTACTCGACTATAACCCCATATTTTTAGCCTTTATGGCCACGCTTTTTACCTGGGGAGTTACTGCCCTGGGAGCATCATTAGTCTTTTTCTTCAAAACAATAAACAGGAGAGTGTTGAACTTAATGCTGGGCTTTGCTGCTGGTGTTATGATTGCGGCCAGTTACTGGTCGCTCCTGGCTCCTGCAATAGAAATGGAGAAGGATTCAGAATATCCCTGGCTGCCTGCTGTTACCGGCTTTTTAGCAGGTGGTGCATTTATCCTCCTGATCGATAAAATATTGCCGCACTTGCATTCCAGATTGTCCATTGATAAATCAGAAGGAATTAAAACCTCCTGGGACAGGAGTATTTTATTAGTGCTGGCAATTACACTACATAATATCCCCGAGGGACTAGCCATAGGAGTAGCTTTTGGAGCCTTAACCAATAACCCGGACTTGGGTGTACTGTCGGGCGCTGTGGTTCTGGCTATTGGAATTGGCTTGCAAAACTTTCCGGAAGGCACTGCTGTTTCGGTTCCGTTACGGCGGGAAGGTTTGTCGAGAAGAAAAGCATTTTTCTACGGACAATCATCAGGAATGGTAGAACCACTGGCAGGTGTACTCGGAGCTTATCTGGTAGTTACAATCAGTCCATTACTTCCTTACGCCTTATCATTTGCAGCCGGTGCGATGATATTTGTGGTTGTAGAGGAATTGATACCTGAGTCCCAATCAGGTCATGAGACTGATCTTTCAACCATTGGAGTTATGATTGGATTTGCATTAATGATGATGCTGGATGTAGCTTTGGGATAGATTTCCTTATTTATCCTTTAGATTTTCAGATTTTAACCTAACTAAAGCGCAAAGTGCTACAGACTGCATAAAATCATACTTTTTATATGACATATTTCGCGTCTTTGCGTCTTTGCGAGAGCTTTTTTACATCTTCAAAAGCTCTTCCCAATACTTCTCATCCACCGGAATACCATGCTTTTCATTAAATCGCCGTGTTGCCAGGGTATTTTCTCCGGGATAGCTGATCCGTCCGCCGGGTTCTGCCGGAGCGCTTGATTTTGTATACCGAATGACTTCTTCAATTAGCATTTGATTGTAATCACTCTTGTACAAACAGAGAAAAAACTGGGATACCCCTGATTCCTTAACCGTAGAATTAATTGCCGCTGTGGACTTCCCCCCGCCGATTGCAGTAAGTAAAACATCCAGAATAAAAGCCAACCCTGATCCTTTCCAATAACCAATTGGCAAAGCTCTTCTGGATTTGATTATTGCCAATGGATCATTAGTTAAATTCCCTTCTTCATCATAACCACCGTAAACCTGCAGTTCCTCATTTTTTAAACTGCTTTGCTGCAATTTACCATAGGAGAATTGAGACATTGCCATATCAAGCACAATATGTCCCTCAGCACGAGGAACGGCAATAATCAACGGATTGTTCCCCAAACGGGGCTCTTTTCCTCCCCAGGGTGGCATATTTGCCATTGTATTCGTAAAACAAATGCCGATACATCCCGCATCAGCAGCCTGCCAGCCATAAGTCCCTCCCCGCATCCAATGATTCGTGTTCCGCATTACAAGACAGCCGATCCCATTGCTTTTAGCCAGTTCAATTGCCCTGTCCATCGCTTTGCTTGCATTGTACATACCTGCACCCGAATTGCCATCCCAGATCTCAATCAAACCATGGGACTCAGCAAAGCCAGGCTCCGCGTGAACATCAACTGCCCCTTCTTTTACTGTACTCACAAACGCAGAAAATCGGTTTAAACCATGGGAATATACTCCATCCCTGCTATTTCCAGCAAAGATATCCGCACATAATTCGGCCTTCCCCTCAGTAAATGACAGGCTGAGTAAGACTCGTTTGAACTCCTTTTTCAGATCTGCAAATGGAACTTTCATAATTTCTTTATTTGAACCACTGTTCCCTCAAATTTGCAGGTTTTTTGTGAATAATTGGTGGTTTGTTGGTCGGCAATACTTGCAATTCCTGTTCCCTATTCACTCATTTGCTATTTCCTTCCCCTAAACCGCGACTGACGAAATCTTCTTTCCGCTCGCCCAGGTGATTTCGATTAAGTCTTTCGCACATTGACAAATCGACAAATCATCTCATTGACAAATTATCCATCATTTGCTAATTATCTAATTTGCTAATTTCCCAATTCCTTTCCCCCATTTGCGAAGACAAAATCTTCTTTCTGCTCATCAAGTTGATTTCGATTTCTATGATCTAAGCAAGTAATTTTTGATAATTATTTTGATACGGGGAGTCGTGATTAACGCAGGCGAATATTCTTAATATAAGTTTGT
>NCHA01000051.1 GCA_002257025.1 Sphingobacteriales bacterium 16-39-50
AACCAATCGAACTCAGTTCCATTCTTTTTTGTGTAGGGCTCTCCTTCTATTTCCCATCCACCATAAGCAGCATCAAAATCACCAAAGGCACGATTTGTACCTGCACCTCTTCGTGGTGATTCATAAGGCCATTTAAGCTGGGTTTTCTGCTCAGGATTTGCAGGGTCATAATCCGGACCCGCTTCGAGTAATGCCACTTTCAACCCAGCTTCAGTTAACACTTTCACTGCCATTCCACCACCTGCACCGGAACCCACGATACAAACATCGTAAAGCTCACCCTTGGTTTTAATTTCTATTGCCATTCCGACTATTCTAATTAATAAAGCTTAAATATGTTTGAAAATAAACATTATTTATTTGCGGGAAGAAATATTATTCAAGGAATATTTGATTCTCTAAAGAAAAAATAGATGGACTATCGGGATCAGGCAAAGACCATCACAACCTGATTCTTTTCGACTTTGTCACCGGATTTAACTCTGATTGATTTTATTTTTACATCAGCAGGAGCCTTTATAATATTTTCCATCTTCATTGCTTCAAGAACAAACAAATTACCCCCCTTTTCTACTTCATCCCCTTCAGCTACCAGAATCCGGATTACTAAACCTGGCATTGGAGCTTTGACTTCTGAAACTTTGGCTGCTTTTAAATTATCCATTCCCAGTTGATGAAGCAGTTCATCAAACTGATCAGTCATTTGCATCGAATAAATATTAGTGCCCACCTTAACCGAACAGGACTTTTCATCCCTGTTAATTCCAATAAGTTCTGCATTATAGGATCTGCCCTTATGAATTACATGAAAGGTACGATCATTGATTTTGACTATGTCTGCATCGATTGCCTGATTATTGATTATCCTAAGATCTTTTTCAGAACTGACCTCAAAACTGAACTTGTCATTTACCTTTATCTTAAGCATATATTATTGAGTTAAGGCGTATTGAACCAGATTTGAGCCCATTTTTAGCGCTTTTTGGCGGGAATCTTCTGAATCGCTCGCATAGGTTCCAGCATCCTCCCATCCATTACCAAGATCGCATTCAAAAGTATAATAACAAACTATTCTTCCTTTATAAATCAGGGCAAGGCCTTGAGGGCGCTTACCATCATGTTCATGAATCTTTGGAAGTCCGGCAGGAAATTTAAACTTTTGATTATAAAGCAAGTGATTGGATGGCAATTCTACAAAATCAAGCTCTGGGAAGACTTTCTTCATCTGTGGACGGATGAATTGATCTAAGCCATAATTATCATCAATATGCAGAAATCCACCCCCTGTCAGATACTTACGGATATTGAGGGCTTCCTGATCAGAGAAAACAATATTACCATGACCCGTCAGATAAACAAATGGATAATTAAACAAATCTATGCTACCTGCCTCTACTATTGCTTCCTCCGTATCAAAATTGGTTCCGATGTTTTTATTGCAAAAGTTAATCAGATTGGGAAGAGCAGTCCGGTTTGCATACCAATCCCCGCCTCCGTTATATTTCATTTTCGCAATCTTATAGGTCGGTGCCTGAAATGAGAAAAACATTCCTGTTAAAAGAAAAAGCATAAGCAATAGAAAAAGTCTGTTTAAATACTTCATCTGTTTAAAAAATTTATCTCGAAACAGGCTTCCAATGCGGCGGTTTCAGTCCGTAATCTGGAATTCCCCAGACTTATCGGCACAAAATTTTGCTTCATAGCTGAATCAATTTCTGCAGAAGTAAAATCTCCCTCCGGGCCTATCATTACAAGATAATCAGAATTGAGCTTGAATTGATCCTTGATAGCTAATTTTTTACTTTCGATACAGTGAGCAATAAATTTATTACTGTGCTTACTTTTCAGAATGAAATCAGAAAAGCGTTCGGCTTCATTTAATTTTGGATGAAATGCTTTAATTGATTGTTTAACTGCGGTAGTAATCACCTTGTTCAGGCGCTCAGTTTTGACCTCCTTACGCTCTGAACGGTCGCAAATGACCGGTGTAATCTCGTCTATTCCTATTTCAGTAGCCTTCTCCAGAAACCATTCCAAACGCTCAATACTTTTGGTCGGGGCAATGGCCATGTGCAGATAATGATTCCTCCTGCCATAATTTTGATGAACGCGCAGAATATTGATCCTGGTTCTTTTAGGATGTGCTTCCTCTACAATTGCATCATAAAAGCCACCTTTGCCATCAACCAGATTAAGCAGGCTTCCTTTTTGAAATCTTAAGACTTTAATGCAATGTTTGCTTTCCTCTTCACTCAGGATATAAGTATCAGAATTTATATCAGGTGTATAGAAAATATGCATGGACAGCCCTCCGGATTAATGAATATCCACCGCATCCTCACTGTTAATTACTAACTCAAGCTTAACCGATTCAACATTCTGATCCGCTTTCTTTAAGATAGTAATCACATATCCATTAAAATCACTGGCTTCCCCAACATCCGGTATCTTTCCAAAAATCTCACTCACAAGACCGGCCACTGTATCATAATCGCCATCTTCAGGAAGATCGTGCGGAAGGTATTCATTTACATCATAAATTGAGGCTGTCGCATCTATGATAAATTCGTTCGCCGATACTTTTTCGACAATCGGCTTTTCCTCATCGTATTCATCCTGAATATCACCAACAAGTTCCTCAACAATATCTTCGGCGGTCACCATACCTGCTGTACCACCAAATTCATCCAGAACAATAGCAATCTGGATACGCTTCAATTGCAACTCACTTAAAAGATCATTAATCTTTTTAGTTTCGGGAATGAAATAAGGTTTACGGATGATTTCTCTCAATACACACTCCTTATTTTCTGCTAAAAGAGGCAGAATATCTTTGGCATGAACAATTCCTACAATCTTATCAATCGTTTCGTCATAAACAGGTATTCTGGAATATCCTTCCCGAATAATTATATCCAACACTTCTTTATGAGGAGTATTCAGTTCGATTCCGGATATCTTGGTCCTGGGTACCATGATATTCTTAACCACACGATCGTTAAAATCAAATACATTTTTAATGAGTTCGTGTTCATTGGTTTCAAGTGCACCACTTTCTTTACCCTGATCAAGCAGATATTGCAACTCTTCAGAACTATGGTGTGCCTCATGCCCACCTATTGTACTGATTCCCAATAACTTAAGTATGAAATTTGCAAAACCGTTAAGCAACCATATGAATGGTCTGAACAGCAAATAGAAGAAATGAAGCGGTAAAGCAATTCCCATGGTTGTACCGATAGGACGCTGAATAGCAAGGGATTTTGGAGCCAACTCACCAAATACGATATGCAATACTGTAATTATCGCAAAGGCGAGAACATGACCAATATTTATGGCAACCGAGGAGGACATATCTATATTTATCAAATTGAAGAAATTGCTGACAATTTTAGTCATCACTTCTTCTCCAACCCAACCCAATCCCAATGAGGCAAGTGTAATACCTAACTGGGTTGCGGCAAGATAACCATCCAGATGCTGAGTCATGTGCTTGGCAATCTTTGCTACCCGGCTACCGGTTTTGGCTTTAATTTCAATCTGTGAAGCCCGCACTTTAACCAATGCAAATTCAGCAGCAACAAAAAAGCCGTTAAGAAAAACAAGGAAAAATGTAAAAAACAGCGCGAGGCCCATGTTTATTATTTATTTAAGAATGTGGTCTTATATAATTGCAGACTTTCTTTGATGACTTTATACGCATAATTTTTTCCAAGCAAATGTTCAATACTAACATTTTTGCGTTCCAATGCCTTATAATCCTGAAAAAAACGCACTATCTCCGTCATAGTATGCGGAGGCAATTCTTTCAGATCCTCAATATAATTAACAGACATATCATTTCTGGCAACAGCAATAATTTTATCATCCTGCTCACCATTATCTACCATATGCATTACCCCAACAAC
>NCHA01000052.1 GCA_002257025.1 Sphingobacteriales bacterium 16-39-50
TACAAATCGTGCCTTTGGTGATTTTGATGCTGCTTATGGTGGATGGGAAATAGAAGGAGAGCCCTACACAAAAAAGAATGGAACTGAGTTCGATTGGTTTAGGTCACGTATGCTTGGTGGAAGAACCAATCATTGGGGAAGGATTTCCCTTCGTTTTGGTCCGAAAGATTTTAAACGTCGTGATTTTGATGGTTTAGGTGATAACTGGCCTATTGGTTATGATGATGTAAAGCCCTATTACGACCGGATTGATAAAATGATTGGTGTTTTTGGTACTAAGGAGGGGATTTATAATGAGCCGGATGGCTATTTTCTTCCTCCTCCTAAGCCAAGGCTTCATGAGCTGATGATCAAGAAAGCTGCAAATAAGATTGGTATTCCGGTCATTCCTTCAAGACTTTCTATTTTAACGAGACCTGTAAATAATGATAGGGGTTCCTGTTTCTTCTGTAATCAGTGTAACCGGGGTTGTTCAGTACATGCTGACTTTTCTTCATCAACCTGTCTTGTTAAACCCGCAAGGAAAACCGGGAATGCTGATGTTTATGTAAATGCAATGGCAAGGGAGGTTCTTACCGACCGTGAAGGAAAAGCCACCGGCGTATCCTATGTTGATAAAACGGATATGCAGGAATATCAGGTAAATGCAAAAGTTGTTGTTCTTGCAGCAAGTGCCTGCGAATCTGCCAGATTGTTATTGAACTCTAAATCAAGTGCACATCCAAACGGTCTGGCCAATTCCAGTGGAATGGTGGGGAAGTACCTGCATGATTCTACCGGTGCATCACGTGGGGCATTTATCCCTCAGCTGATGGACAGAAAGCGCTATAATGAGGACGGTGTTGGGGGACTTCATCTCTATATTCCATGGTGGCTCGATAATAAAAAACTTGATTTTGCCCGTGGCTATCATATTGAATTCTGGGGTGGTCTTGGAATGCCTTCTTACGGTTTTGGCTTTGGAATGGAAAGAATGAATGGTACATATCCCGGAAAGGATGGTAAAATGAAGGCTGCAGGAGGTTATGGAGCTTCTTTGAAAGATGATTACCGCAGATACTATGGATCAACTGTTGGCTTTGCCGGTCGTGGAGAGAGTATTCCCAGAATAGAGAACTACTGTGAAATTGATCCGGATGTAGTTGATAAATATGGTATTCCTGTTTTGAAATTCAATTATAACTGGACTGACCAGGAGATAAAGCAGGCTAAGCATATGCAGGATACTTTTGAAGAGATTATCGATTCTATGGGAGGTGTTGCCAGCGGAGTTAAACCCGGAGAGGATAAAAAGTATGGGCTGGAGGCACCCGGGAGGATTATTCACGAAGTTGGAACAACCAGGATGGGTGATGACAAGAATAAGTCGGTTTTAAATAAATACAATCAGGCTCATGATGTAAAAAATCTTTTTGTAGTTGATGGTGGTGCATTTGTTTCTCAGGCGGATAAGAATCCAACCTGGACTATTCTTGCACTCTCTTTACGCGCATCAGAGTATATCGTTGATCAGTTAAAAAAGCAAAATATTTAATCAGATGAACAGAAGAGATTCACTAAAAGCACTGGCTGTTGGAACAGTAAGTGTCGGAACCTTGCTAACATCATGCGATAAAAAAGATGGAGCACAATCTGCCGGAGAAGATAAGGCAGGAGTATATGGCCGGACAGCCGAAGAAAAACTGATTGATGAAAAACTGATGGCTGAAAAGTTCTTCAGTGCGGCTGAAATGAGCACTATTACTGTTTTATGCGATATCATCATCCCCCGCGACGAAAAGTCAGGGAGTGCAAGCGATGCTAAAGTGCCCGAATTCATTGAGTTTATTGTAAAAGACCAGCCCCGTTATAAAATCCCGATGAGAGGTGGTTTGAAATGGCTGGATGTGAAGTCACTTAAACTTTTCAAAAAATCATTTACTGAGGCTTCTAAAGCACAGCAGATCGAACTTGTGGAACTGATTGCATTTCCTGAGAAAGCAGCACCTGAAAATGCTGCAGGGGTTAGTTTTTTCAATACTATGCGTAACCTGACAGCTACCGGATTTTTTACAAGTAAAGAAGGTATTGAGGATATGCAATACAAAGGTAATCAACCTAATGCATGGGATGGTGTTCCTGATGATGTACTGAAACAGTATGGGCTTGAATATGATGAAAAGACTCTTTCAGAATGTCTGAAGGCAGAGGATCGGGGGAAAATTATGACCTGGGATAGTTAAGTTATAAGTTTTAAGTTGTAGGTTTTAAGTTGTAAGTAATAGGTTATAAGTCGTGGTAAATTCGTGTAAGAGATAAATAACTTATTGCATTTGGTTCATAATTTTCTTCAATAGATCAGGGATTGGTTCTGCATTAATATGAGCATGTTTTAATGGTCATATTCAGTTAATGTACTGTTCATATTAACTGAGTTCTTTTACGGAGTAAAGTATTAACAGTTTCTTGTTTTTACAATAAAGTAAAATACATTTTCGCTATGATTATTATAAAAAAAATTACCAGGGTATTCTTGCATAATCTATTGATTATCTGTTTATTGCTTCTTTCAAATAAAGGTATAACCCAGACTATTCCCAATAGTAAAAACCCTTCAAAAGTACTCCTGCCAAATGGCTGGTCATTAAGTCCGGCCGGGCGTTCACTTCAATTAGGTGATTTGCCATTGAACATACAGGTATCCCCGTCTCAAAAATTCATGGCTGTAACCAATAACGGACAGAGCAAACACAGTATTCAGCTGATTGATCCGCAAGGCGAAAAAATACTACATGAGCAGCCTATCGGTAAGGCATGGTACGGACTTAAGTTCAGTGCTGATGAAAAAAAGTTATATGCATCAGGTGCAAATGATAATATTATACTGGTATATCCTATAGTTAATAAGAAATTAGCCGCGGCAGACACAATTGTGCTTGGAAAGGCCTGGCCGGCAGAAAAAATAGGCCCGACTGGTTTGGAGGTTGATGATGCCGGCAAACGATTATACACGGTAACCAAGGAGAATAATTCGCTTTACGTTTTTGATCTCTCAACAAAAAAACTCTTACACAAAGTTAATCTTGGTGCAGAGGCTTATGATTGTCTTTTATCACCGGATAAAAGCAAACTTTACATCTCGCTTTGGGGATCAGATAAACTTGCTGTTTATGATACCAGAACAAATCGTGTAATCACTGAAATATTTACTGAGAATCACCCCAATGAGATTATTCAAAACAGAAGTGGTAAATACCTTTTCATAGCCAATGCTAATGATAATTCAGTTTCTGTTATTGATACTCAGGCCGGAAAAGTAATTGAAGTAATTTCTACCGCGCTTTATCCAACCAGACTTACTGGCTCAACAACAAATGGACTTGCTCTTTCTGAAGATGAAAAAACACTTTATGTAGCCAATGCCGATAATAATTGTCTTGCTGTTTTTAATGTATCTACCCCAGGGAAAAGCAGATCAAAAGGTTTTATTCCAACAGGTTGGTATCCAACGAATGTTCGGGTTTCCGGGAAAAAAATATTTGTATCAAATGGGAAAGGATTTAACTCAATGGCTAACCCATACGGACCGCAACCAGTTAAAAGGACCGATAATAGCGGAGTACATGTCGGTATCACTGAACAAAGGGAGGTTCAATATATCGGAGGGCTTTTTAAAGGAACACTTTCGATCATCGATCAGCCGGATGATTCAAAACTTGAGTCATTTTCAAAGCAGGTATATGCTAATACACCCTATAACAAGCAG
>NCHA01000053.1 GCA_002257025.1 Sphingobacteriales bacterium 16-39-50
AGTCTGGTACTAAGTAAACGCCTGAAGAAGATTGTCGATGATATGGCAAAAAAGAAAGTCAATGCTCCCGATCCTGCAAAAGAATTTCCAAGGGGACTTGCATTGTACCGGAGTATTTGTCAGGCCTGTCATGGAGCTGATGGGAATGGTGTTAATGGACTTGCTCCACCACTAAATAACTCAGATTGGGTTACTGGAGATAAGAAAAGGCTGGCAGCGGTCGTTCTTTATGGACTTAGCGGACCGATAACAGTTAGTAAAAAATTATACAAAGCACCGGATGTAAGTGGCGAGATGCCTGGGATTGCTTCAAATACTAATTTTTCGGATGAGGATGTATCGCAGGTTTTAAGTTATATCCGTGGCTCCTGGGCTAATTCTGCTGATAAAGTTTCAAAAGAAGAGGTTGCGGCTATACGGTCGAAATATAAAGGAAGGCAGATGGGTTTTACGGAGAAGGAATTTTTTTAATTGACAGTTGACAGTTGACAGTTGACAGTTGACAGTTGACAGTTGACAGTTGACAGTTGACAGTGAAAAATGCAGGTACAAAATAATATAATTTACTTAAATAGTTCTGTACTCAATACTCAATACTAACTACTCAATACTAAAACAATGCAAAACTTTGCCCCCATAGCTTTATTCGTTTATAACCGTCCGGAGCATACCCGGAGGACAATAAAGTTTTTGCAGCAAAATTTGCTGGCGGATGAATCAAGGCTTTTTATTTTTTCTGATGCTGCCAAAGATCCTTCTCAACAAGTATTTGTTGATGAAGTGAGGGATATTGTTAAGCGGGTTGATGGCTTTAAGTCTGTTGAGCTGATTGAAAGAAAAACCAACTTTGGTCTTGCTGAGTCTATTATAGATGGAGTAAGCATGCTGGTTTCTGAATATGGTAAAGTGATTGTGTTTGAGGATGATCTGATCAGTTCGGCATATACCCTGCAATATTTTAATGATGCCCTGGTTCGGTATCAGAACGAAGAAAAGGTCATGCATATCGGTGCTTATATGTATCCGCTGAAAGGTGAAAACTTACCCGAAACCTTTTTTTATAGAGCCGCGACAAGCTGGGGCTGGGCAACCTGGGATAGAGCCTGGAAGGATTTTGAACCCGATATTAATAAGATAATCGCACGGTTTGACAGGAGGAAGAGACTTGAATTCTCCATTGAGGGTACCATGAACTTCTGGAAACAGATTATTGAATTTAAGCGGGGCAGGAACAATTCATGGGCTATACGCTGGTATGCTTCTATATTTCTCAAAGGTGGCTTGACATTGAATCCATCAAAATCTCTGATCAATAATATTGGGCATGATGGCTCAGGAATTCATTCAGGTCTAAACGATATTTATCATGTCATCATTAATCCACTTCCCGTAACATCCTTTCCTGATAAAATTGAAGAGAATAAGGAGACTTATCAGGCGATCAAAAATTTCCTGAAAACCCGAAAGGGAAGCCTATGGCAAAGAATATTGCGTTTTACAAAGCAGAAAATAAAAGGTATTTGATTGTTTTGCGGCATTATGGCGCTGAAGCGCTAGTAATTGTTCCCTTCTGTTCGCTCAGGTTTTGGGCTAAAGCCCGATTTGAAAACCACACCTTCACCCGGTGCTAAAGCACCGGGCTATTCAGCGATACGGCCATCCCAACGATCATTATATTTTATTGAATCATGACACCATCACGATTGCTCAATAGGCTCCAGCTTTAGCTGGGGTTAACCAGTTTTATAGTTTTTGGGCTTCAGCCCAATATTCAGCGAAATATGAGGAAAATTACATTGGGCTTTAGCCCGATTGATAGAACATTAATCTATTCTGATTTGATAGAAACCCAGTTTTTCAACAAAAGACTTATATTCTTCTTCAAATGTCCCCTTTGATAAGTTGCAGAACATCCTTAATACATTGATCGCTTTTTAAAGAAATAAGACAATGGCAATGTTCATCATATCCGTTTATGGTATCTATATAGATATTTTTCTTTTTTGAATTATGGCGAATGTGATCCCATAGCTCATTCCGGAATTCCGATGATTTTAGAAATGGAATTCGATTTTTCGTGCTCCAAACACAATGGATAATTATTTTTATAAATGACATTGCAGGTATTTAGACTACAATATTTGAAAGTTTTGGAATATTAAAAACTCGGATTAGGGAATGGTAGATTTGGATTATTTATCGGCAATTTGGTGCTGAAGCACCAGTAATTGTTCCGTTCAGGTCGCTTAGTTTTTGGGCTGAAGCCCGATCTTAATATCGCATCCTTACCCGGAGCTAAAGCACCGGGCTATTTAACGAAACGACTATCCCAAGGCTCATTATTTTATTTAATCATGGATCATTACGGTTCTCAATAGGCCCCAGCTTTAGCTGGGGTTAACTTTTAGATCGTTTTAGGGCCAGTCCTAACGGAGTTCATCCGGGCGGGCTTCAGCCCAATATTTAGCTGCCATTTTTTATTTAGGAAAACAGCCAATTCAAAATTGTAGCTTAAAATTCTCCGATTTATTTTTTTGCTTCCAGAACGATGTAAGGAGATAATAACTTTGATTCAAACGGTATCAGCGTGGTAGCTACTTTTCCAATGAACCAAATGCTTTTAATAAATGCTTTAGTAATTCCTGATTTTTGATCTTTGTTTTCGAGCCAAACACTGTATCTTCCATAATATGAGGATTTTATGGATTCAAGGCCGAGCTCTTTCAATATTCCGGCAAGATATTCGGTATCCATACATTCTATGTAGTGTTTATCGTAATTATCCCTGTCAAAAGTCTTTTGAACCCAGCCATTTATACTTCTGAAATTAGGCAGGGTTATAAATAAAGTACCCCCTGGTTTTAGAAATTCAAGATGTCTTTCAATAATATCTTTGGTATCCTTAAAATGTTCGATCAAACCACAGGAAAGCACCAGATCGTATTTCTGTTCAGGATGATACTGAAAAACATCATTTTCAATCACCGTGATCTCACTTTCATCTAGGCCGTTTTTGTTCAGAACCTTTTTTAAAATATCGGGATGAATAAAATAATCGAAAAGTGTAGTTCGGACTCCCAGGTATTTATGAAGGAATATGGAATAATATCCCGGAAATCCACCCAGTTCAATAGCCGTCTGAACTTTATTTGTTTTAACTATTTCCTCAAGTTGCTGATGAAAAAGGTAATCCTTGTTGATCTGAATAGCCAAATCGGGTTTAGATTCCCAATAGTTTGTCCAGAATTGCCTGTCGGTTAATTGATTTCCCATGCAGCAACAAAGAAAACAAAATTTTAGTTATGCTGGTGAAAATAGCATGGAAAGCAATTTGTTTTTATGAAAATCCTACTGTTTATGATATGAATTGTATTTTTGGGATAGTGAGAATTATCCATCTGAATACGTATGCTGGTAACGGCGGAGCCGGGCGTGCTTGTATGCGCCTGAATAAAGCCTTGAAAGCCGAAGGGCTTGACTCTGTGCTGGCAGTTAATTTTCTGTTCAGGGATAATCCTGAGGTTGTTAATCTTTCTAAAGGTTTTTTCAATAAATGGCTTACTGCATTTGGAATCATTCTCGAACGGTATTATTCTAAGTTTTTCACCAAGCCTCTACCCATACCATTTTCTTTTCCGCTTTGGGGCAGGGATGTTTCAAAGCTTAAGCTGCTTCGATCTGCTGATATCATACATTTGCATTGGATCAATCATGCCTTTTTGCGGCCCGCAGATCTTGCTAAACTATCTGCACTCAATAAACCCATCGTTTGGACTTTCCATGACAGTAATGCTTTTACCGGCGGATGCCATGTGCGGTATGAATGTGATCATTTTTTGAGGGAATGTGGTGATTGTCCCGTGCTGAAAAATTCTGGTAAGGATGATCATTCTCATAAGATCTGGCTTCAAAAGAAAAATGCCTATTCAGGCCTGAACTTTACGGTTGTAGCTCCAGGAAGATGGATGGCTGATTCAGTTCGGATGAGTAGTTTGCTCAGATCAGTTAAGGTTGTAAATATTCCGAATACCCTCGATACCGATGTTTTTAAACCAAGTGATAGAGTTGTGGCCAGACAAGTCCTTGGTCTGGCACCAGATAAGTTCATTATGATGAGCGGTTTTATGCCATCCCGAATGGATATGCATAAAGGGACAAGTTATTTAGTGGACGCAATAGAGCTGTTTGCCGCGAATTATGATCTTAATCCTGATAAGATGGAACTGATTATTTTTGGTAACAGGGACGAAAAGAATGTTCCTGATTTTCCAATAAAAACTACTTTTCTCGGGACTATTTCTGATGATGAAAAACTGGCTTTGTGCTATAGTGCAGCCGATGTTTTTCTGGCTCCTTCACTCGAAGATAATCTTCCGAACACTGTAATGGAGAGCCTCGCCTGCGGCACTCCGGTAGTTGCTTTCAGGACCGGTGGAATCCCGGATATGGTTCAGCATCAGCAAAATGGTTACCTTGCAGAATATCGTTCTTCTGCAGATCTTGCCCGTGGGATTGCCTGGGTTTATTCAGCCAATCGTCAGGTATTAAGCGCAAACTCCCGCAGAACAATTGAAGATCATTTTTCGGAGCATATCATTGCACGCCGGCATATCGAATTATACGAATCATTGCTAAATAATCATGTTCCAGCCTAAATTAACTGTCATTACGATTGTTTATAACAATGTCCGGGATATTGAACGTACGGTTCTTTCGGTGTTGAACCAAACCTATCCCAATATTGAATACCTGGTAATTGATGGTGCCTCGACTGATGGAACACTGGAACTCCTGAAAAAATATGAAGGAAGACTGGCTAAACTGATTTCTGAAAAGGATAAAGGTATTTATGATGCTATGAACAAAGGACTGGCGCTGGCATCGGGCGAGTATATTTTGTTTATGAATTCAGGTGATGAATTATATGCCTCAGATACTGTCGAAAATGTATTTGCCTCTGCTCCCGATGCGGATATCTATTATGGTGAGACTGAGATGTACGATGAAGACTGGAAAAGTCTGGGACAAAGGAGGCATAAAGCTCCTGAAACTTTTAGCTGGAAAGATTTTAAGTATGGGATGTGTATCAGCCACCAGGCTATTTATATCCGCAGGTCCCTGACTGAGCCTTATGATCCCCAATATAAATTGAGTGCAGATATTGATTGGATCATTAAGGCGGCTAAAAAGGCCGGGAAGATTGTTAATACGAGAAGGTATGTTGCAAAGTATCTGGTCGGCGGAATGTCAAAGAAGAAGCACCGGCAGAGCCTGATCGAA
>NCHA01000054.1 GCA_002257025.1 Sphingobacteriales bacterium 16-39-50
CGAAGAGAAATCTGTTGATGAATGGTTGTGGCAGTCAGGATGAGATTTCTCAGTCGTGCCTCCTTCGAAATGACGGGCTAACATTCAACTTTCAACCCGATAGCTATCGGTCTCAAACTGTCAACTGTCAACTGTCCATTGTCAATTCTCAACTTGTTTCCTGCTAAGCAGCAAATACAGTGCTCCTGCAATTCCCGTAATTAATCCA
Organism: Sphingobacteriales bacterium 16-39-50; assembly: GCA_002257025.1. GTDB lineage: Bacteria > Bacteroidota > Bacteroidia > Sphingobacteriales > Sphingobacteriaceae > Daejeonella. Next base: position 209 of record NCHA01000054.1, read on the forward strand.
CCGTAAATAATAGAAACCAGGTAACCTGTGCGATTCTTTTTGAGCGGTAATTCAGGTTCATCAACAACCTGAAAGGTTGGTGTTTCCTGGATTAGCATTGTTCTGCTGATCTCCAGATTTTTTACGATCTCAGCATAAATTGTTTGCAGAACCAGTTTATCTCTTTGTTTTAGCTCAAGCCCGACATTTGCGGTAGGGTATGCGGGATTTACATCAAGCATCACACTGTTTGCCTCTGATGCTGAATAAGTTTTCTTGTTCAGGAGCAATCCAATGCTATCTGCTCTTGCCTGTAGTCTGTTTACATTATTACGCTGTCTTTTGGTTTTTGTATCAATGTAAAAGCGTGTTGCCTGATCTATTAAGCGGGTAGTAAATATTTGTGCCAGTGCTTCATTATGCATGGTAACAGTAGCCTCAAAAAAGCTTAATTTTTTGTCCGGCTTTCCTACTGCAAGTTCTTTTTCACTTATTCGTTTTATAATTACCTGTAACAAACTATCCTGTAGTCGGGTATAGTTGCCAGAACCCAATGGGAAACGTATCGGCTTTCCATCATTATACTTTTTGCCCCAGGCTTCACTCAATTTTGAAGTTCTGGCATATTCATCCGCAATTGAAACGGTGTTTGAATCGCCAAATGGAGTTAAGAGCGTATTTTTGATCATTTTCTGACTGCGCAGTAATTGCTGGACATTATCGCCAGCCAGAACTCCTCCTGTTCCGGATAAACCGCCCAGGTCAAATCCAAGCTGTCCTGCAAGTCCGGATAGAAGAGAACCCCCACCAGCCTTAGATTCTTCTACCACAAAAGTCAATCTTGACGTGTAGGTTATAGGTTTTAGCCATGCATAGGCTATTCCAAGGACTGCTCCAATAATACCAAAAGCAATGAGCTTTCCTTTTTTATTCCATAAATAGAGGATGTTTTCCCACTGACCTTCAATAGTTTGTTTGAATGAGAATTCCGGTTCAAAAGGATAATTATCCTGCTTCATATTATTTATATAAAATTGCAATCAGGCCAATGAGGGCTGTAATAGCAGAAGTTATTCCTGAAATTTCTGCAAATCCCAACCTGAACCTGCTATCAGGATTCTTCTTTGGAACATTAATGGTGCTTCCCGGCTTAACTGAAGGGTAGCTCCTGAACATCAGGAAGTTACGAACGGGTTTATTCAAGCCATTTGGATATTGTACATAAGCACCTTTTATACGCGCATCTTCAAGAACACCACCTGCAGAATTGATATAATACTTAAATCTTCGGCCCTGATAGCTGACATATTGAGGATTACTTACTGCACCCGAAACCTGAACAAAAGAAATTATGCGAGGTATGTAAATACTGTCCCCTGGAAGCAAAATCATACTCTTTCTACTTATCGGATCTATTGTGCTTTGGGTAAGGTCAAGGTCAACCCTGATTCTGTTGCGATAAATTTGGGCACTTTCCAATGATCCGTACGGGCTTAATCCTCCCGCTCTTTGAATAAAGTCGAGGGCGGTTTCATCTCTTTTCTGGACTGCATATTCGCCAGGGAATAATACTTCCCCATTTACATAAATATTCCCCAGTGGTCTGAAATTAACAAGCCTTGGTACATTAATATAATCGAGTGGCTGAAGTTCGATATCCTGAGAGCTTTGTCCTGCATTATCCAGATTAACAGTAAAAGTTTCCACTAATTGGTTAGCAACGCTGTCGGACTTATTTTTTATAATCCTTGAAATTTCAATATTATGACCGGCGGCCTGCTCATTTAAGCCACCAGACATCGCGATTACATCAGTGAGTTTCAGACCTTTTCGGTAAATAAAGTTGCCCGGATTTTTAACATTGCCGTTAATGGTGATATACTGGTCGGTAATAAATTCAGAGCGGTTCTGAATCATAACTGAGTCTTCCTTTAACAAGGGAATATCTGATTTGCCATTAATAATGGTTTTAGGATCGAATGATATAAACTCTTTTTCCAGATTTGGGAGAGTACGTTTAATATATGCGCGTTCTAAATAGGCTTCAGGTTTCAAACCATCAGCTTTCTTAAGAAGCTGTGAAAGACTCAGTCCTGAACTTAGCTCATAAACTCCCGGGCGGTTCACTGCTCCTTCGAGTATAACCCGGTTTGCATATTTGTTTTGAATAGATCCAATTTCAACCCGGTCACCATTGCGCGGAACGAAGTTGCTGAACAGACTAGCCGGCACATCTTTGACTTCCCTTTCCAGTTCAGTGATCTGGTCAATTTTTGCAACGGACCGGTACGCAATATCAGTATATCCCCCAGCATATTGAATCAGGTCATCCAGCTGCTCCTCCGGCTTCAGTTCATATATCGCCGGTCTTTTAACCTCTCCGTAAATGCTTACTCTTTTTCGGTAAACCGGAAAATTAATTACATCCTGATCTTCAAGCCGGATATTCCCATCCATAAGACCTTGCTGCAGGAAAGTGTAAAAATCGACTGTTTTATAAATTTTATTATTACGAATGAGTTCAATGCCTCGTAATGAACCATTCAAAGAAGGGCCACCTGAAAGATATAAGGCATTGAATAATGTGGAAAGGGATGAAATGGTGTAAGATCCCGGTGTTTGAACTTCTCCAACAAGTGTAATTTTTATGGTTCGGGTACTTCCCAGATTAATGTTTAAAAAGCTTTGGCCACTATTTAATGCAGGATATGCTTTGGCCATTTTATTTCTAATCATGCTGGTAGCTTGTTCGATGGTGAAGCCATTTACATAGACAATTCCGGCATAGGGGATTTGAAGATTTCCCTCCGGACTTATTTTCGAACGAACACTACTTTCGTTTAGACCAGTAAGGAGTATAATTAGCTCATCACCAGGGCCCAGAACATAGCCTTTTGGAGTTGCAATATTAAAATCGGGATCAAATTTAATTGAAGTCTGATTAAAGAATTCAGTGCCGTAGATGCTTAACTCAGAATTATTGAATGGTTTCACTGCTTCAATTGAAACAGGTTTTTTGACAAGATTTATGGTGTCCCTACTGAAATCAATATCGTCTTTCTTATTTATCTCTGATATTTTAGTTCCACTCTTGTTCAATCCGAGCAGGCTGATTCTTTGTTTGAAAAGGTTAACCTCTATTGGATCCATACCTTTCTGTTCCATCAATTTATAAGCGTCCTGTTCAGCAAGACCCAAATCCAGTATTTTCTTCCAAGCTTCGGATATTTGTGCATCGGAGAGCTGGTTTACCTTAATGTTCTGAAGTTTATCAAGGGATATATTCTGAGCCTGACTTTGCTGGAAGGTTAAAACCAGTACGGTAGTAAGAATACAGATTAAGAATTTTAAACGCATGAAGGCTTTTCTAAAGATTACGATAGGTACAAATATAAATATTTAATGCAATAAGCGTTCCTGTTATAATTTTGCTGATGAAGTTAGGCATCA
>NCHA01000055.1 GCA_002257025.1 Sphingobacteriales bacterium 16-39-50
CCACCAGGGATCCAGAATAAATACATAATCGGCCTCTGTCAGGTTAAGACCAACACCACCTGCCTTTATTGAGATCAGAAAAAGCTTGATATCTTTATCGGATTGAAACTTCTTTACTACCTCTCCACGTTTGGATGTTGCCCCATCAAGGTATGAGTACGGAACATTGGCCGAATTAAAATATTGCCGGTAGATATCAAGATGCTTTACAAACTGCGAGAACACAAGTACTTTATGGCCTCTGGAAAGCACGTTTTCAAGCGTATGGATTACATTTTCGAATTTTCCGGAATCACCTTCATATCCATCATCGATCATCTGCGGGTGATTGGCAATCTGCCTTAGTTTGGTGAGCCCCTGCAATACCTGGAACTGGGATTTTTTGAATGAGCCATCCTCAAGATTCAGCAGAAGCACATTACGATACTCCGATTTGATCTTTTCATAATACTCTTTCTGCTCCTCACTCATCTGGCAGTAGAATAGGTTCTCGGTTTTTGGAGGCAACTCTGTAGCTACCTGTGATTTGGTGCGTCGCAATACAAATGGTTTGATCAGGGCTTGCAGTCTTGCTGCCTTCTCTTCGTCCTTTTTCTTTTCAATCGGTATCACAAACTCTGAATAGAACAAACTCTGGCTTCCCAATAAGCCAGGATTAATGAACGACATTTGAGTCCACAGATCATTTACTGTATTCTCTACAGGTGTACCACTCAATATTAATTTATGTTTTGATTTCAGGGCTTTAACCGCTTTGAATGATTTTGAAGACGGATTCTTTATATTCTGACTTTCATCGAGAATAATGTAATTGAAATAAAAGGTTTTTAATGATTCGATACGGAAGCTCCCGGTATGCACATGGATTTTGAGTTTAGGGGCGAATTTTCTGGCTTCATTCAGCCAGTTATAAACCAGTGAGGTAGGCATTATGATAAGGGATGTGGTATGAATACCTTCTTCCTGCTTATCCTCCTTGATCTTTTGCATCAGAGCAAGAGTTTGTACGGTCTTGCCAAGACCCATATCATCGGCAAGGCATCCACCAAAATTATATTTCTTTAAAAAATGGAACCAGTCATAACCGGCTTTTTGGTATGGACGTAATATGCCATTGAATGCTTTTGGAACATCAAATTCTTCAATTTCTTCAAAATCAGCCAATTTTTGAAGCTTTCTGTCCATAGTGACGGTAGCCAGATCACTATTACTAAAATCATTAACTAAACCGATATGATATTTCTTAAGCCTTAGCTGTTTACCACTTTCTGTAAATTGAAGCAGATTACTGTACTGTGCAAACCATTCTTCAGGAATTACAGCAATTTCACCAGATGGTAGTTTGAACTCCCTGATCTTATTCAGGATATGATTTTTGAGATCTATGAAAGGAATCTGGTATGGTCCGAAATGTACAACGGCATGGATATCAAACCAGTCGTTGTTTTCACGGATCTCAAGATCTAATTTGCTTCTGCCAATTACATACCGTTTTGAGCCTTCTGTTTGCTCAAATGAGAAACCTCTTTCCCTCAACTCATCATGATGCTGATTTAGCCAGTTCATCACACTAAATGAAGATGCTTCTACATCCTGATAAGTAGTTTCAGGACTAAAAACATTCTGAAATAATGATCCGGAGGATTTCAGGCCAAGTTCCTGGAGGATATTGATTTTATTCTTTTCCCAGCTTAATGAGCGTTTGATCCTGTGGAAAATATAATCATTTTCCCGTTTCTCCATTCTGACTGTTACCCTTCTGTCGCTCCCTGCTGGGAAGACATAATCGCCATATCTGAAGTATAGCTGCAGGAGCGGACTTTCAGTTCCGGAATGAAGTAATTTCAAAATTGGAACCGCTTCAAATTTCTCTGTGCGGATCTCAAAACCTTCTGCATAAACAGCATGTTTTTCAATCAAAGGGGCGACAAACTTTTCAAAATATGTTTTTTCTGATGATTTTGGAATCGAGATATAACGTTTATTGAGAAAGGGAAGTAGCTTTTTTCCTTCCACATCTTCTTCGAAATAATAAAGTACATCTTCAAGCAGAAGCCAGGCGGGATGATTACATATGACCTGTGCATCTTTAAACATAAATTCAATTCGCTGTCCCTGAAATTTAATGGTTGGAAAATATCTTGTTTCAGTAACATTGCGCCTGAAATGGAATAAAACTGAGGCAGGTTCTGATGCGATAATCAGCTTACGCTCAACCGGCCAGCCTTCTTTACTCATCTGAAACAGATCCTTATCACCGATCAGTCTTAGTGCTTCAACAAGTTTTTTTTCAATTTTTGGCCGAATAACCTCATAGATTTTTTCGTCAAAGATTGTTCTGAAATACTCAACTGGCCGAATGGCTTTTTTATGAAAACGTTTAATGATATGACTCTGCTCTATTTCTTCAAGCAGTTTGATCAGTTTGAAATCGGTTTCGTCTAAGATGGATGAAAACTCTTCTGCTGTTGTGCTGAACAGGCGCTGATAGGTAAGGGAGAATCCCTCATCAGAGTTCAGTTGTACAACATGTGGTTCGATGAGGTAGCCAAGAAAGTCATGCTTGCATATAGAATATACAATTTTGCATGGTTTATTACTGTCAACTCTCAACATAGCTTGTTTGAAAAATATAAGAAAGCTGACTATTAAAAAATTCTAAATCTAAATAGAATTTTCTTTTTTATCCTAAATACCTCAACAAATATGAAATTTTACTATGGAGACAATTATTTCGAAAAATTCATAAATAAGTGGCCTGACAAATTGTTTTTATTGTCAATATTGAAATTTTACGATAAAGAAATACTAAGGTTTCAATTCTCTGAACCGGATGATGCAGAGGGATGCGGAATCAGATATTAATTGCACCCAGAAAAACAAAGGTAGCCGGTCCTTCTAAAAATACTTCGCTGAAAGAGTTGCCATCGTATTTGAAATCTACACTCAAATCCCCACCTCTTACTTTGATTGCTGAATGTATTTTACCGCTTAACCCCTTTTTCTTAGCCATAGTCATTGCAACAGCTGTTACCCCTGTTCCGCAGGCGTATGTTTCATCTTCAACACCTCTTTCATAAGTTCTGACGAAATAGGAATCGCCTAGATCCTCCACAAAGTTGACATTGATGCCCTGTGTTTTATAGGTTTCGTTATAGCGTATATTTTTGCCATCAAGATAGACATCCTTTTTATCAAGATCCTTTACGGGAAGAACGTAGTGAGGTGAACCGGTATTGAGGATATAAGCTTCACCATCAGACCCTATGGATTGAACATCAATCATTTGTAAACTGACCCAGGTTCCTTTTTCTGAAATTTTGGCATAATGCGGGCCATCAACTGCCAAAAAGTTAGTTTCATCATTAATGATTTCAAGGTGTTTTGCAAAAGCTACGATACATCTTCCTCCATTGCCACACATGCTCCCTTCGCGGCCATCGGCATTAAAGTAAAGCATCTCAAAATCATAGCCCTCTTTAAGTTGAAGAACCATTAGCCCGTCTGCACCAATTCCAAAATGGCGATCACAAAGTTTTTTTATGGTCTCAGGTTGATTAACTAAAGGAAATGTTTGATTTCTGTTATCTATGAGGATAAAATCATTTCCAGCTCCCTGATATTTGAAAAAGTTAAGATGCATATAAATAATGTCATAAAAGCCTTATTGGCTGCAATGTTCAATCTTATTAATTAAACATTTTATAAATTTCGGTATTTAAATTGAAAATGCCTTGGATTGAGAAGCAGAATTAAAACCATGGTTAATATCTTTAACATTTTTTAACATAAAATGGATACCCTCCATTAATGATTTGCGTTTAAGTGGTATTAATTTTGAGTGTAGTTTAACATTAAAGAAAAATAGTATAATTAACATATGAAAAAGATAGGTGTAACTTTTTTAGCGGCATGTCTGGGTGGGGCTGTTGCTATCGGAACTTATAAGTTTATTGAGAGCAAATATGGTGATGGGATGTCTTTTGAAGACAAACAGAAAGTATATTTCACAAATAATCCAGGATCTGTAATTAATTCATCCACCGGTGCTTTGGATTTTACACAGGCTGCGGCTACAGTTACTCCGGCAGTAGTGCATATCAAAACTACGTATAACACGAATGCAAGCAGGGGGTATCCTGGCCGTGATCAGATGCAGGATATGTTTGAAGATTTCTTTGGTGGTCGCCGTCGTCAGCAAGGTCCTGCTCAGGGTTCAGGTTCAGGAGTAATTATTTCGGATGACGGATATATTGTAACCAATAACCACGTTGTAGACAATGCCGACAAAATTGATGTAATCAAGATGCAAATACTGACCTTGCCCTGCTTAAAATTGAAGGGTCTGGTTTTCCGATCGTAAAACTTGGAAATTCTGATGATGTCCGTGTTGGGGAGTGGGTATTGGCAGTTGGTTATCCATTTGCTCTGAATACTACAGTTACTGCAGGTATTGTTAGTGCTAAAGGAAGACAGATTGGAATTCTTGACCAGGGTATTGAGCCTGATGAAGATGGCAGGCCTCAGGCCCGAACAGCAATTGAATCATTTATTCAAACTGATGCTGCAATCAATCGTGGTAACAGCGGTGGAGCATTAGTGAATACCAAAGGTGAATTAATCGGTGTTAATGCTGCAATAGCTTCACAAAGTGGAAGTTACGAAGGATATGGTTTTGCAATTCCGATTAACCTTGCTAAAAAGGTGCTTAATGATTTCAAAGAGTATGGTTCTGTAAGGAGAGGGTATATAGGTATCAATTTCACCGGGCTTGATGCTGAGCAGTCCAAGCGTCTTGGAGTAAATGAAATCAACGGACTTTATGTGAATGAAGTATTGCCTGGCGGTGGTGCAGCACAGGCAGGCTTGAAAGAAGGAGATATCATTACCAAAGTTGACGGGAATCAGATTATATCCCCATCTGATCTTCAGGAACGCATTGGTCGTTTAGGTCCTGGTGATAAGGTTCAGCTTTCTTACCTGAGAGATGGAAAGACCTTAACCTCAAGTGTGACTCTGAAAGGTGAAGAATCTGTTAAAACAGCAAACAATTCATCAAGTGTGGTTACAAAAAATCTTGGGGCAAGCTTTGCTCCTGTTTCCGAAGCTGTCAAAAAGAAATATAAGATCAGTTCCGGGGTGCTGGTAACAAGTGTTAAATCTGGTGGTTTCTTTGATCAGCTTGACCTTGTTCAGGGGACTATAATTACTTCAATAAATGGTCGTCCGATCAATAAAACAGATGATATTGAAAGTGCAATCACTGCTGGCAGGAATAATATGGCTACTGTGAATGCAATAAGTCCGGATGGAATGCAGATCAGGTATCAGTTTCAGGTGAGGTAAGCGTCACAAATTAAACTAATGAAAGCCTTTTCAATTAATTGAAAAGGCTTTCTTGTTTTTAATTTATACATATCCAGTGCTTTCCTGTGAAAAGCCTCTAGCCGCATCAAAAGGAATATTTAGGTTTGAATAAGGCTTTCTATGCTGGCCCGGAATCGGGGTATAAAACTTCTAATCTTCCCGAAAAAATTTAGATTGTTTCTAAATAGATAAAATCACTTGCTCCCTGACTTGGATCTGCGTGATTTTTAGCATATAATGATAAATTTGCTTCCTGAATAATTAAAATAATTAGAACAAGGTAATGAGCAATTTCGCAAAAACGTTCTCATCCTCATTGGGGAAAAAGCTGGTGATGGCCTTAACAGGCTTATTCCTGTGTACTTTCCTGATTGTGCACTTAGTTGGGAACCTACAGTTGTTTAAAGATGATGCAGGTCAGGCTTTTAATGCCTATGCCTATTTCATGACACATTTTACACCAATCAAGGTGGTTTCTTATTTGTTGTATGCCTCAATTATTATCCATGCACTTTATGCATTAATCATAAGCTTAGGTAATAAAAAGGCTCGCCCAATCGCGTATGCAGTACAGGCAGGTAATCAAAATAGTCCGTGGACCTCACGTAATATGGGAATTCTGGGCACTATTTTGTTAGTTTTCATTGTGGTTCACATGGGTGATTTCTGGTGGAAATACCATAATGCAGAGTTTCAGAATTACCATATGATGCGAACCGTCTTGTGCATTCAGAGATAACTGACTTGCAGGCCGGCAAAAAGATTGTTGTCTCTAAGGACCTTTACAAGATTGTACACAATGCATTTCAGGCCTGGTGGTATGTTTTATTATATGTAATTGCAATGGCCGCATTGTCGTTCCACCTGATTCATGGATTCAGAAGTGCGTTCCAAACTATTGGCTGGAACAATAACAGGTATTTGCCGCTTGTTCGCTTTATAGGTGTCTGGGTATTTGGGGTCTTGGTTCCGCTTGCCTTCGCTGCAATGCCATTATATTTTTTCTTTAAATAGGATTACACAATACCCGGGAAACCGGGGTTAAAATAAATTTCTGAGATGAAATTAGATGCTAAAATACCAGAA
>NCHA01000015.1 GCA_002257025.1 Sphingobacteriales bacterium 16-39-50
GATCGTTCTTGGGGTAGCCAGGGCAGTTGCGGTTCCTGCATTGCCGGTCACGCTTCCTGAGATCGGTGCTGTAACGGTAAGTCCACTTAAAGTCCCAACAGAAGTAAGTGATGAATTCAGTATGTTCGGATTCAGTGTTGTACCTGCTAGCGTGTTAGCATCAGCCGAAGCCGTAATGGTAATATCCGCAGAACCATCAAAAGCAACTCCGTTAATATTTCTTGGTGCAGCCAGGGCAGTTGCGGTTCCTGCATTGCCTGTTACACTGCCCGCAATTGGCGCAGTAACCGTTAAGCCGCTTAAAGTTCCAACAGAAGTAAGTGATGAATTGAGTATGTTCGGATTCAGCGTCGTACCGGTTAACGTGTTCGCATCAGCCGCAGCCGTAATGGTAATATCCGCAGTACCATCAAATGGAACTCCGTTGATATTTCTTGGAGTTACCAGCTTATTTGCTGTTGCTGCATTGCCGGTAACACTTCCTGCAATCGGATTAGTCACAGAAAGACCGGTTAATGTACCAACAGAAGTAATGGCTGGTTGGGCTGCTGCAGTAACAGTTTGAGCAGTTTGTGCTGTTGCGGTAGCAGGAACCCAGGCTGTCCCGTTCCAGCTCAAAACCTGGCCGGTAACTGGTGCGGTAGCTGATACTGCATTACCCTGAAGCCTGTTTGCATTCCAAATAGCTGAATTGACATTTGCCGCAAGGGCACCTGTATTATTCACAATAATTGACATATTGTCAACCGTAATATTCGCAGACTTACTATTAAGTTCAGTTACAGTTGCAAATGTTACCCATTCCCCATTTTGCCTGACGTAGAATTTATTATCAGTCGAATTATAAACCAACATACCATTGACCGGAGTAGCAATTGCAGTAAGCGCAGTAATGCGTGGCATCAGGATGGCTTTATTTGTCCCATCAATCTGAAAGGCAACATTCTGATTGGTTATAGTAGCCGATCCAATAGCAATCCCCTCAGCGTTCAGTATCTGTTTGCTGTTCATGTCCAGGTCCTTGGCTGCCATATGGTCACCCATATTGTCACCAAGCCTGATCTGCCTCGATTGCCCTTGCACCGTACTTATTGCTCCTAGCAAAACGCCCGTAAAACAGGCCAAACGGATAAATCGTTTCATTGAGTATTTCATATAATCCGAAAAAAAATCTATACTATTTTGTTCCACAGATTTCCTGCTTCACAATAATTTATTTCATTAATAAAACTTTGTACTGCGTTCCGATAATTGTTACAGGATCAGCCTGATAATTTGCGAAACGAATACTAACTTCATTGGTACCACTTACCCATGCATTGTAAACTGCAAAATCGGGTGTATCTCCGATTAAGGCTACAAAAACTATATCTCCTGGCACGGCCCCGGCAACAGTAACCCTCACCACATTCGTACTATTTGGCTCAATGATTACATTACCTCCCGAAGTGGTATTAAATTCCTTCGCCTTTTCGACAATTGTTGTCGAAACCTGTAGAATCGACTTGGGCTCCCATGCAGTACCATTCCAGGTAAGTACCTGACCGGAAACAGTTCCGGGAGAAGCGGTGATTTGAGTACTGGGATTTATTTTACCTCCCATATTTCCCAAATTCAGTTTAGTCTCATCTACGTTCACATTATTATTGATATTGGTACTGGAAACACCACTTAGAAAATTCCAAACTCCCCCTTTACGTACATAAAGTCCCTGTTTTGGCTCTTTTGAAAGGTAAATAAGCATACCATCCAATGGATTTAAAGTATTAATTGCGATGGTATCGCTCAGGCGTGGCAATAATAAACCTCTGGTATCACTCTCCAATTCAAGAATAGAAGAGCGTTGAATCTGATCAGGATTAGTACCAATTTTTACCTGAGCCTGGCTTAGATTTACACAAAAAAGACATAAAATGACAAAAAGAGCGATGCTAAAGCTCTTATTCTGTACAAATCTTGGGGAGAGTTTACTTTTCATAATTTAAAAATATCTCGGTGAAAGGGCCATTCGATCAAATGAGAATTCATATCTCAAGATAACTTCATGAGAACCCTTTGAAATTATATTGTATTCTGATATACTATGATCATATGCATATCCCAAATGGAGTTCAGGGACAAGCTTAAGATCAATTATTCCTACCATTGCAGTTTTATTCCGATATGAAATACCCAGACCGAGCATGTCGGATATCCAGAAATTTGTGTTGATATCATAAGAAATCGGACTTCCGGCTACGCCCCGGACTAAAACGGATGGCTTAATATGAAGATCATCACTAAGTGCAAAAACATAACCTGTATTAAAGTAAATGTGCATCTGTTGTTTCATTTCACTGAAAGCACCTGTATTGTTCTCCTTATTGAAGTTATTACGGATTAAATTGGGAGATGAAAGTCCGGCATAAAATTTCTCAGTATTAAAAAATACCCCAGTGCCGAAATTAAGTTTCAAAGAATTGATATTCTGACTGAAAGAAGGATCATTCGGATCAATAACATCAACTTTGGTGTAATCGGTTCTGAAATTATATACTCCCCCCTGCAATCCAAGTGATATATTAGAATAGGCGCCTGTTGGAATTTTGAATGAATAAACACCCTGAGCACCAAGGGTCTTTGTAATTTCATCTCTGTCGTCAAGCAATTTTATACCCACGCCAACACGCTTACCTGAAATGGGCATATCTGCAGCAAAAAATGCACTTTGAGGAGCTGTTTTAAATCCTGTGTATTGCTTTCGGAACATAGTAGTAATGCTCAAAGCATCTCTGAAGCCCGCATACGCAGGATTAATTTCCAGTGTATTGAACATGTACTCAGAAAAAAGAGGCAACTGTTGTCCCTTCAGATTTTGCAATCCGGTTAGAGAAAGAATTAAACAAATAAATAACCTAATTGTTTGATTAAACATCAGTATTTACTATCTGTTAATAATGATATAGCCGGTTACAGGCTTTGAATCATTAAAGTGTAAAATGTAATAATATGTACCATCCGGCAGTGAGTTATTAACCATTCCCTGCTGATTTCCTATTCCTTCAAAAGTGTTTTTATAATCAGTATCCCTGAAAACAAGACTTTGCCATCTATTGTAAATGTCAATTCTGACCTTGTCGTTTGCTTTCAGGTTCTCAATTACGAATTTGTCGTTTAAACCATCATTATTTGGTGAAATACCTACAGGTACTCTGTAATTGGCGAGTACATTTGCCTTCAAAACAGATTTTGAAAAATATTCGTTTAAACCCATTCCTCCACTTATTGTACGTAGGCTGATAAACGAATTTGGGATTGGATTACCTGATGAAATTATTCCTGGAGATATACCGCTACCATCTGTAAAATCCCACTTCTCAATATTTGGCTGGTACCTGCTAACAAAACTCTTCGTTCTGTCGGAACTAAATTGCGAACCCTCCTCTGATAAGTTATGCTGAGTTCTTAAAACCAGATTAGCTCTAGGATCAAGGTTATTAAAAGAAATATTCCAGGTCTTAGTTACGAAATTCACATTGTCCGGATTTCCAAATGTGGCTTTGTCGTAAACATTGTCGAAGACTCTAAGCTTCAAATCCTGAGCAATTCCGGAATAAATAACCGAAGCTGGTGTGTAACTGCCAACTGTAGTCCCAACAGGAAATATGATTTGTGAGCTCTGTGAACCTGTCGTTTTTCTTATTAATGCTCCTCCTGTTGTAGCTGTTCCGGTGACAAAATATTTACTATTATCAAAACCACTGAGACTTGCTCCAGCCTGCATTATGGCATTTTTACTATTTAGAATCACCCTTCCGCTTTGAAAATTAAAACTTCTTCTAACCACAAGATCATTACCCTGAAGAATCAAATTCTGCGGATTTGCAAGTGTGATATTAGGGAAACCTGTGTTTGCCTGCCCAGTAGTTGTGGTGTTGATAAATTGTGAAAAAGCTGTCCCTGAAAATCGAATAGTTCCACCTAATCCAGATTGACCACCTGTACTCTCATCCAATATCTGACTTCCGCTCATATTATTCCAGCGCTGACCAAGAAAATTAATCGAAGAATTGCTGTAAGAACCAAGAGATCCCGAGTTATTTAAATCAGAAAAAACCGATACATTCGCCTCAGGATGAACATAAAAAGATTCACCCGAGTGAACAGTCATTTGCACAATCTCCTGTGCCTTCAAAATGGAAGGAAACAGTATATAAAATGCAAATAAAATATATAATTGGTATGTTCTGTTTAAATGCACTATGCTCTAAATAATTACTTCAAAAAGGCCCACAATTAAACCCATCGGATGTATAAAGCCATAATCATACCACCGGTAAATTTTTTGGCTTTAAAGACCTTTTGAAGACTATTTGTTACTAATATCGTGCTTTAAATTGGCAAAAACGACATTTAATTAATTACAACGATAATTTTTATAATATAATTAAAAGTCTTGCTGAGAAAATGTAGATTTAATTACCCATTTTGTGCAATATTTTCTACATAAATGCGAATATAATATCTCTTCAGGCAATTTTATTTTCCCGAAATAAATCCAGAAAATTGAAATTGGGAAGTACTTTCAAGCTGATAATTCGGAAAAAAAAGAAGTAAATAAACAGAAAATCCGGACAATTTTAAGCCCCGGATTCAATCCTGAAAGATAGATTTTATGAATTTAAAATTCCAAAAAACAGAAACAAAATGAAACAAAAAAAGCCATCCAAATGGATAGCTTTTCCTAATAAATTTATAACACTTAAACTTTGATTTCTACTTCAACTCCACTTGGTAATTCAAGCTTCATCAAAGCATCAACAGTTTTAGAATTAGAGCTGTAAATATCAAGTAAACGCTTGTAAGCGCATAACTGAAATTGCTCTCTACCTTTCTTATTTACGTGCGGTGAACGCAAAACTGTAAATATTCTTTTCTCTGTAGGCAAGGGAATCGGTCCGCTTACCACCGCACCCGTAGGCTTAACGGTCTTAACGATCTTCTCAGCAGATTTGTCTACGAGATTATAATCGTATGATTTTAATTTAATTCTGATTCTTTGGCTCATTGTTGTTTGTTTATGGTTAACGTTAGAGCTATTAGTAACGGTAACCGGTTTATTTTGATTAAGGAGCAAAGAACAAGGATCAAGGATTAATGGTCCTCAGTCTTTGCTCTTTGTTCTTTATTCTTTATTCTTTATTCTAATTATGCGTTTGCCTTCTTCCCCTTCACCTTAGCTACAACCTCTTCCTGAACGTTTCTAGGCGCTTCAGCATAGTGATCAAACTCCATAGTTGAAGTAGCACGTCCTGAAGTGATGGTACGTAACTGAGTTACATAACCAAACATTTCTGAAAGTGGTACAGTCGCTTTGATTACCTGTGCACCGGCACGTGTATCCATACCCAAAAGCTGACCACGACGACGGTTCATATCACCGATCACATCACCCATATTCTCTTCAGGAGTCAGGATTTCGATCTTCATGATAGGCTCCATCAATACAGGCTTACATTTTGGCAATGCTTCACGGAAGGCAGATTTAGCACAAATCTCGAAAGACAGTGCATCCGAATCGACTGCGTGGAATGATCCATCAATCAAACGAACTTTCATATCCTGTAAAGGATATCCAGCGAGCACACCATTTACCATGGCTGCAGCAAAACCTTTCTCAACAGAAGGAATAAATTCACGTGGAATAGAACCACCTGAGATCTCATTCACAAACTGTAAACCGGTCTTACCTTCATCATTTGGAGATATAATAACCTGAATATCAGCAAATTTACCACGACCACCGGTTTGTTTCTTATAAGTTTCACGGTGCTGGGTAGTTCCTGTAATGGCTTCCTTATAAGAAACCTGAGGCGCTCCCTGGTTTACTTCTACTTTAAACTCACGCTTCAAACGATCCATGATAATATCAAGGTGAAGCTCGCCCATACCTGAAATAATGGTCTGACCGGTTTCTTCGTCTGTTTGTACACGGAAGGTTGGATCTTCTTCAGATAATTTACCCAAAGCCATACCTAACTTATCAACGTCCGCCTGAGTTTTAGGCTCGATTGCCAAACCGATTACCGGCTCAGGGAAATTCATCGATTCTAAAACAATAGGATGCTTCTCATCACAAAGTGTATCTCCTGTTTTGATGTCCTTAAATCCAACTACCGCGGCAATATCTCCGGCCCCAACATTAGGAATAGGATTTTGCTTGTTAGCGTGCATCTGGAAAATACGTGAAATACGCTCCTTATTATCAGAACGCATATTATGTACATACGATCCTGCTTCAAGATTACCTGAATAGACACGAATAAAACATAAACGTCCTACGAAAGGATCGGTTGCGATCTTAAATGCTAATGCAGCGAAAGGCTCTTTCTCACTTGGCTTACGCACAATTTCTTCGCCTGTTTCAGGATTTGTTCCCACAATACCTTCTACATCCATTGGAGATGGCAATAATTCCATCACATAATCAAGCATGGTTTGAACACCTTTGTTCTTGAAAGATGAACCACATACCATAGGAACGATCTTTGCATCAAGAACTGCCTTACGTAATGCATCCAAAACCTCACGTTCTGTGATTGTCTCAGGAGCATCGAAGAATTTTTCCATTAAAGTCTCGTCGTATTCTGCAACAGACTCCAATAATTTTTCTCTCCACTCAGTAGCTTCAGCCACCATATCATCAGGAATTGGCACTTCAGTAAAGGTCATGCCTTTATCATGCTCATTCCATACAATACCACGGAAATTGATCAGATCAACTACTCCTTTAAAGCTATCCTCAGAACCAATTGGTAATTGCAAAGGAACTGCATTGCTTCCAAGCATATCCTTAACCTGCTTAACAACTTTTAAGAAATCAGCACCTGAACGGTCCATCTTATTCACGAAACCTATACGGGCTACGTTATAATTGTTTGCTAAACGCCAGTTAGTTTCTGATTGTGGCTCAACCCCATCAACAGCTGAAAAAAGGAATACCAGTCCATCCAATACACGTAATGAACGGTTTACCTCAACGGTAAAATCCACGTGTCCCGGAGTATCAATGATGTTTATATGGTAAGTTTGATCTCTGTATTTCCAGTTAACAGTTGTAGCTGCTGAAGTAATGGTAATACCACGCTCCTGTTCCTGCGCCATCCAGTCCATAGTTGCGGCACCATCATGCACCTCACCAATTTTATGGCTTACTCCTGAATAATAAAGAATACGCTCTGTAGTAGTTGTTTTTCCCGCATCAATGTGGGCAGCGATACCAATATTTCTTGTATATTTTAAGTCTCTTGACATTGTATTATTTCCTGATTAGAATCTAAAATGAGAGAATGCTTTGTTGGCTTCTGCCATTTTGTGGGTATCTTCCTTCTTCTTTACTGCAGCACCTTCACCCTTAGCGGCTGAAATGATTTCTCCGGCTAATTTCTCGGTCATGGTCTTTTCACCACGCTTACGGGAATAGTTGATCAGCCATTTCATTCCCAAAGCGATTTTACGCTCAGGACGAACCTCTGTAGGTACCTGGAAGTTTGCACCACCAACACGACGGGATTTAACCTCTACTGCTGGCATTACATTGTTCAAAGCTTTTTTCCAGGATTCTAATCCGTTTTCGCTTGTTTTTTTCTCTACTAATTCAACTGCATCGTAGAAAATAGAGTATGCGATTGATTTTTTACCGTCATACATCATATTATTTACAAACCTGGTTACCATTACGTCGTTAAACTTTGGATCAGGCAGTAAGATTCTCTTTTTTGGTTTTGACTTTCTCATGTTGCTTTCCTCCGTTTAATTATTTCTTTTTACCCTTAGTTGGAGCAGCTGCTACCTGACCTGGCTTTGGTTTCTTAGTTCCGTATTTAGAACGACGTTGGTTACGACCAGCTACACCGGATGTATCCAAAGCACCACGGATAATGTGGTAACGAACTCCTGGTAAATCTTTCACACGACCTCCACGGATTAATACAATTGAGTGCTCCTGTAAATTGTGACCTTCACCCGGAATGTAAGCATTCACTTCTTTTCCATTGGTTAAGCGCACACGGGCAACTTTACGCATTGCTGAGTTTGGTTTTTTAGGGGTAGTGGTATACACACGTGTGCACACTCCTCTTCGCTGTGGACAGCTGTCCAACGCTGGCGACTTACTCTTGTCGACCAGAGCTACTCTACCTTTTCTAACTAATTGTTGGATAGTAGGCATTTTTTCCTTTTAGTGTTTATATAATTTAATCCCTGCACCTCAGCTTATTACAGCTTTCATTTAGGGACTGCAAAAGTAGGAAGTTTATTTTGATTTTCAATGGGTTGGGGAAGAATTTATTTGGAGCTGAAGATTAGGGCGGAGGTATGATGTCTGAGGTGCGAGGTCTGAGGTACGAGGTCTGAGGTACGAGGTCTGAAGTAAGAGGTCTGAGGTCCGATGAGGGTTGACTGACAACTGACAACTAGTATGAAGATTGATTTGGAAAGCAGGGTCTTTCTGCGAAAGCTGGAACCTCCTAACTCTTTATGGAATTCCATTTCAAACTTTCCCCGGACACTTGCGATTACTCAATCTTCAAAAACCGCATCCAAATCAAGCTCAAATCCCGGAAGAACTTCCGAATGCACCCTTTCGCTTAAAGTAAATAGTTTAGACGGTTGGTACTTCCCCTCCAAATCCAAGCTATACTTCAGCAAAGTTTTATCTCCCGGACTTACTACCCAGTATTCTTTTACTCCAAACTCCTCATAAACACCATATTTATGAAGTAATTCCATCTTATTATTACCCGGTGATAAAATTTCAATCACAATATCTGGTGCACCGATACAGCCCTTTGTATCTATTTTTTTGAGATCGCAGATCACACATATGTCAGGCTGTAAAACCGTATGGATATCATTGTCTGCTTTACTTTCCTTAGGGAACCGGACATCAAAAGGGGCATAAAAAACCTTACAGGATTTTCCTTTTAGGTGATTATGAATAACTGAAAATATGTTTGCTGATATTTCCTGATGTAAAGTAGATGGAGCAGGGCTCATCTTACTCACTTTACCTTTAATGAGCTCAACCCTGTCGTCAAAAAACCAATTCAAATAATTTGCATAACTATAAGTCAAGGACAAGTCAATATCCTCAAATGCTAAAACCTTTGCTGTTGGATCAAGGTTAATATAAGTTTCAGACTTATTCATTTGGATTGGTTCTTATTATAAATTTAATTAAAAATGATCCCAATCCCTAAAGAAATTAGTAAACGGTAATCCTTATTAAGACTAAAATTTACCGTTTACACAATCTCTGCTACCAGTAAGAGTCGGCTACGTAATAAATCCTATAATTTCATTCAGGTTTTATAATTATTGATTCTTAAAATTTAAACCATGTACTATGAAAAAGATATCTGAGAACAATCTGCCATTGAGTTATAATCCGGATGAAAACAAGCGGATGGAAAATGAACTATTACAATTAAAACTAAAGGCTGAGCTGGGTGTTGAGGCACATATTTCAGCAAATACCCCGGCATCAATTGAAAATATATTCCTTAAGAACATGCTTGCCTTTGAGAAAGGATTGGCTGAAGCAGAGGAGATCAATATATTCGGGCTAATTGGGAAGCCCGATTTTGCACCTGAAACTAAACTTGATGATTTTTCTGTTGAAGAGGCCCTAAACAAAATAATGGATCTGTTAAACGAGAAACAGATCGCTCTGGATTTTTTAGGAACTTATGATAACAGGACTAAATATAAATTTATTACTGAAGAACTATTTGAAGAGAAAGTAATGAATGTGCAACTACCCGGGATGATCATGCATTTTATATATGAAGAATTCCACCCCAATCATAAATTGGATATTGAGCATAAAGCAGCAAAATTTATTATCTCCTGGTTCAGTCAGGAGAAAGAGCAACTTTCTTTCAGTCTTGCTGATGCCCTGGTATTACCTGATAGAAGGGTCTGGAAAAAAGATAAGGTTATGGACAGATTTGTAAAGGTCTTTGATTCTTACCCCCAGTTTAAAAATGGCAATTATCAAATTGAAGATATTAATTTTGAGATTAAAGAAGATATAGGATTGGCTTATGCAGAAGGACTGATGAAGTATACTGCGCTGGCCGAAAATCATGATGCAATTGAATTTGAAGGTCCGTTCAAATTGTATTTTACACTCGAATATGAATGGTGGTCAATTTATTACTTTGTGATTCCAGGATTTGAGTTTAAAAATGAATAGCGATTAAAAATTCCTATTCAGGGAATTTAATGCAAAGGCTTTAATACACTCCAGGTTTTTCAAATCCTATGGCACCATTTTTCCTGATGTCAAAAAATAGCTAAATCAGATAGTATAGGCCATTAATTCTGTTATAGGATTTAAATTTTTACCTTGCCATGAAACCCACAGATGTTTTAATTCCTTCAATGCAACAGAATTCTCAACTGGACCTCGCCTTTAATTTTGTACAGTATACCGACAAAAATATTTTTCTAACTGGAAAGGCAGGCACAGGTAAAACTACATTTCTTCATCAGCTGAAGAATACCTCATTAAAACGTATGGCGGTTGTTGCACCAACCGGTGTTGCAGCAATCAATGCAGGTGGAGTGACTATTAATTCCTTTTTCCAGCTCCCCTTTGGTCCATATATTCCAGGTAACACAGCTAAAACTGAACATAAACGCTTTAGTAAAGAAAAAATTAACCTGATAAAAAGTCTGGACCTGCTGGTTATCGATGAGATAAGCATGGTCCGCGCAGATACACTCGACCACATTGATGAAGTTTTAAGACGTTTTAAGGATCATAAAAAGCCATTTGGAGGTGTGCAGCTCTTAATGATCGGAGATCTGCATCAGCTTTCTCCGGTTGTTAAAGATGAAGACTGGGCAATCCTGAAAAGCTATTACCCAAACCTGTTCTTTTTCAGTAGCAAAGCCCTTATGGCTACACAGCCGATGAGTATCGAATTAAAACATATTTACAGACAAGTAGATTCCAATTTCATTGATCTTTTAAACAGTGTAAGACAGAATCATATTGATGAAGATGTCTTAAAAAAATTAAACCAGCGTTATATCCCTGATTTCAACCCCAGTGATGAGGAAGGTTATATTACCCTGACAACCCATAACAAATCTGCACAGGAGATTAATGAAGGTAAATTAAAGGAACTTAACAGTCCTGTTCATAATTTCAACGCTGTTATTCAGGATGATTTTCCGGAATATTCCTATCCCACTGTCGCCGAACTGGAACTCAAGAAAGGTGCCCAGGTTATGTTCGTAAAAAACGACCCCTCACGGGAACGCCTTTTCTTTAATGGTAAAATAGGTATAGTTACCTCGATATCTGATGACCATATCCTGGTAAAATGCCCGGGTGACCTATCGGAAATCGTAGTAAGTCCGCTTGAATGGACCAATATCAAATATGAACTGGATACTCAAACCAAGGAGTTAAGAGAAAAAATCATCGGGACTTTCACTCAATTCCCGCTTAAGCTTGCATGGGCAATTACAATACATAAAAGTCAGGGATTAACCTTCGAAAAAGCGGTGATTGATGCAAATCTGGCATTTGCCCACGGACAGGTATATGTAGCACTTAGCCGTTGCAAAAGCTTTGAAGGCATGGTACTCCGCTCCCCAATCTCTTTTAATAGTGTTAAAACCGATGGGACTATCTCTGAATATACCCGCAATGCAAAAGACAATGAACCCGGTGAGCAGCAGTTGATTGCTTCCAGAATCGCATTTCAGCAATCCCTGATTTTTGAGTTATTTGATTTTAATACTCTGAAGACTCACTATTTCCATCTAAAGAAACTAAGTGAAGATCATCACACTATTCTGGATCCCGGCATCATTGATATCCTTAATCAGATGCGAACTCTTGCGGAAAAAGATATCTATGATGTGGCTGATAATTTCAAAAAACAACTAACTAACTATTTTTCAGAGAATATACTTCCAGAAGATAATACTGAGCTTCAAAACAGGATAAAAAAAGCTTGTGCTTATTTCAATGAGAAAATAGGTTCGGTTTTTTATGAAGCATTGAAGAACCTGAATACAGAAACTGACAATAAGGCCGTTGGAACCAGTATCAAAGGCATTTTAGATGACTTTTTTAAGGAAATTGCAATAAAAACTGCGCTCATGAAAGCCTCGGCGGGTGGCTTCAGTACAACCAGCTATCTGCAGACCAAATCTAATACTGAAATAGACTATAAGCCAATTAAAAGCTCTTCCCAAAGCGCTCCATATTCATCAGGAAACATGCTGCATCCTGAATTATATCAGGCAATTAAAAACTGGAGAGATGAACTGGCAAGAGAATGGGGAGTACCCCTATATCTTGTATTGGCTCAGAAATCAATTCTGGAAATTCTCCGCTTCCTTCCTTCCAATCCGGCAGAATTAGAAAATATCAAAGGTTTAGGAAAAACAAGGGTTAAGCAATATGGAACTGATTTACTGGAAATTATCAACTCTTATTGTAAAGAAAATGGCATCGAACGTGAACTGCAGGAATTGCCTGTAAAAGAGAAGAAAATAAAAAAGACAGACACTAAACAGGTCAGTTTTGAATTGTTCAAACAAGGGAAAACGATCAGTGAAATTGCGAAAGAGCGGGCTTTCACTACCGGCACAATAGAAGGTCATCTTGCCAATTACATTCTAAGAGGCGAGATCTCGGTATTTGAAATCGTAACTAAAATTAAAGTGGCTAAAATCATGGCTTATTTAATTCAAAACCCCGAATCAAGCACAGTCGACGTAAAAATTGCACTTGGCGATGAGGTTTCTTATGGTGAATTAAAAGCTGTTCTAAATCACCTTGCCTTTACCAAAACTGAACAATTGAATTAGGCTTGATCTGATTTCCCTTGAGATATTGATTTATAAACAATATATTTCATTTCCCATGCAACGATATGATGTGGCTTAGCGTCATATATTAAAAGGATTCAGGGATCTTACCTGAGACTGGGCAAATAAAATTCAATAAAGAATCAAATCATGAAAAAGCTCCTGTTTTCCATCATTTTTATTATGCTTTTCAGTGTTATAGCACCTGAAGCAAAGGCTGAAAAAGTAAGTACAAGCAATGCCAAAGAATTGATCCAATTATTACTCAATAAAGGGAACAATTCCCCAAAAGCGAAATTTACGAGGAAAAAGTTAAAGAAAATTGTGCGCAAAGCGGGGCGGGTATACCGAACAGTAAAAAAGGATCCTGACAGCCGCAAGAAGTCAAGAAAAGTTCAGCGCACAGCCAGAAGACTGATTAATATATTTTAATAGTCACACCGACCCCGAAGGTGGTCGCATGTTTATAGAAAACATTCGGAATGTTTTTCGACCCCGAAGGTGGTCGTATGTGTCGTTTTTTTACATGCGACCACCTTCGGGGTCGGGATTTCTGACTAAAATGTTCTATAAACATTTGACCCTTTCCGGGTCATATAAAAACAATTTAAAATAGGCACTAACAAAAAAATGCAGGTACAAAATAGCAGTTGATATTTTTAATTTGTCGCAGGCCAGGTATTATTTGCCGGATTAGAATCAGGGAAAACCTTATCCGGGTCAGAAACAATCGAAGTGATCTCCTCAGTTGAAGGATAATTAAACGTAAAGCGTGCATTTCGTTCCCAAACTTCAACAGGAAGCTTTAAACGGTTCACTTTTCCGCTTTTTGTTTTGATATCCAGGATGACCGGCATTGCCATTTTATCCAGATTTTCAATAGTTATTAAAGCTCCCTGCTTAAAATCATTATTTACATATTTCAGATCTGCAACTCCCTGATCCAGCTTCCAGTTATTCAGGATCCATGCTCTCCAGAACCAGTTTAGATTTTCACCCGACACATTTTCCATAGTGCGAAAGAAATCATCAGGAGTTGGGTGTTTATATGCCCAGCGATCAATGTAGGTTTTAAAAGCTCTGTCGAAACGCTCAGGACCCAATATTTGCTCACGTAAAATACTAAGTGCAATAGCCGGTTTATAGTAGGCAAGCAAACCAATACTGTTTTCCTTCATATTATCCGGGCTGCTCATTACCGGTTCAAAACCTGGATTGGTCAAAACTTTACCAAGCGCATGCATATCAGCTTTACCCTGCCGGTACTCTCCGTTGTTAAAGTCGGCGGATGCCAGAGTATTAATGAAGGTATTGAAACCCTCATCCATCCAGGCATATAAACGCTCATTAGATCCAACGATCATCGGGAACCAGGTATGACCAAATTCATGATCAGTAACTCCCCAAAGGTCTCCTGATTTAGATTTTGCACTGCAGAATACAATACCGGGGTACTCCATACCACCCGCAATTGAAGCAACATTTGTTGCAGCCGGATAAGGAAATTCCAACCATTTCTTAGAATTGAACTCATTGGATGCCTTTGTATATTCCGTAGAACGTGCCCAGGCATCATTCCCATCACTTTCAACAGGATATGCAGAAATAGCCATTGATTTCTTACCACTTGGTAGATTCATACGGGCAGCATCAATGATAAAGGCAGCCGACGAAGCCCAGGCTGCATCACGCGCATTCTTTAATTTAAAATTCCAGGTGAGCTCCTGCTTTCCTTTCGGGCGGGAATCCGGATTTGTTACTTCAGCAGCAGATCTGATGATCACTGTTTTATCACTCTGTGCAGCAGCTTTCCATCTTTGCTGCTGTTCTGTGGTATACACATCCTGAGGATTTACCAGTTCACCCGAACCAACTACAATATGACTTGCTGGAACAGTGATGCTGATATCATAATCTCCGTATTCGAGATAAAACTCACTTGGGCCGATGTATGGAATTGTATTCCAGCCAGAAACATCATCATATACGCACATACGCGGATACCACTGTGCAACAGAGAAAATCTTTCCGTTCCTGGTATTCAAAATACCCATTCGATCTGAGCCATAATCGGGTGAGGTAAAAGAATATTCGATCTTTAGCCGAAGCTGACCTCCCCCCGAGGAAAGTTCATTCGGCAGATAGACCTGCATTCTTGTATCTTCTATAAAATGCTCAGCATTTTTCTCAATTGTTTTTCCTTTCACAACAGACAGAATCTTAACAGATTTTATTTTATAACCACCATCAAACTTCTGTCCACGGGCACCACTCCGGCTACCACCTGGTGGAATAATCGCATGACCGCGTGAATCCTCTTTAAATAGGTTCTGATCCAGCTGCATCCAGATAAAAGGAAGTTTATCGGGGCTGTTGTTCGTATAAGTTAAAACTACAGTCCCTGAGATCTCATTACTTTGTTCATTTAATCTGACCGCTAATTTATAATCTGCCCTGTTCTGCCAGTATTTCGGTCCGGGCTGCCCGCCTGCAGACCTGTACTCATCACCATTCTTAGTATAGAACATCGGGCCGAATGTATCATGGTAATTATAATTACCACCTACCTGACCCTGCTGTGTATATGCCTGGTTTATAAAGCATAATAACACAATTAAAAAAGATAAGAACTTCAACCTATTCATTTAATATTTCTCTTAAGTTTTATTAATAAATCACCTAATTGTTCCTCATTGAATCCCAGGAGAACCGAACCGGAACCTGTTTCAATAACCGGGCGTTTTATCACACTGACCTTTTCCTGCATTAGTTTGAATGCTGAGTCCTTTGATGTGATGCTATTTTGAATTTCGGGTGAAAGCATTTTCCAGGTAGTTCCGCGTTTATTTAGCAGCGCTTCCCAACCCAAATGCTCAGACCATTCCTCAAGCTTAAGTTGATCAACTCCAAGTTTTTTAAAATCATGAAAGTTAAAATCAATTTCATGTAGCCTGAACCAGTCGAGAGTCTTCTTTACAGTATTGCAATTGGGTATTCCGTAAATCTTCATTAAAAATTGGATTTTAAATTATTCTGGATACGATATAATTCATTAAAAAAAACAGACTTATTTATTTAAACGGGTCATGGTCAATTCCGGACCAACACTAACAAAACTATTTATAAATTCTACCGAGCGGTCTATTAATGCAGGCAATTCTTTCTGTTCATCAGGATCAAAACCGCTCAACACATAATCAACCTGTCTGCCCTTAGGAAAATTATCCCCTATTCCAAATCGCAGTCTTGCATAGTCTGTACCACCCAGAACTCCTTCAATACTCTTCAAACCATTATGACCGGCAGCACTTCCTTTGGGCTTCAGGCGTATCGTACCAAAAGGCAGCGCGAGATCATCCACAACAACCAATATGTTTTCGACAGGGATACGCAATTCCTGCATCCAGTAATTAACTGCCTTGCCACTTAGGTTCATATAGGTAGTAGGTTTGATCACAAAGATCTTACGGCTTTTATAGGCAAACTCGGTATAATACGCCAGACGCATATTGAAAAAAGATGAATGCGATTGTTTTGCAAGTTCATCAGCAACCATAAATCCAATATTATGCCTTGTATCTGCATATTCCGGACCTATATTTCCTAAACCTATGATCAAATATTTCATGTGGACTACAAATATGCTTCAAAGCTTTTAAAAAAGTATATGCTTACAAAAAAAAAGCAGTGCCGGATTTACCGGCACTGCTTTTGAGATTATTTGGGAAGTACTAATTATTTCTTCGCATCATTCTCTGCCTGTTTAAGGGCACGTGACATGGTTACAGAAACAATAGTATCCTCAGGATTGTTTGTGATAATGAAATTATCGAATTTCAAAGAACCAACACCTACAGATTTTCCAACCTCCAATTTAGAGATACTTACTTCAACGTACTGAGGCATATCCTTAGGCAAGGCCTTTACACGCAGTTTACGTAATTTCTGAACTAACTTACCACCGATTTTAACACCTGGTGAGGTTCCGGTTAATTTTACAGGGATCAGCATCACTACTGGTTTCTTTTCATCTAATTCTAAAAAGTCAACATGTAATGGCAAATCAGTTAATGGATGAAAATGTACATCCTGAATGATAGCCTGTGCTTTCACACCTGCAACATCCAAAGCAACGAAAGAAACTTCCGGCGTATAAACCAGACTTTTCAAATCAGATGCAGACACAGAAAAGTGGATTTGATTTTTTCCACCATAAAGAACTGCAGGCACTTTACCTTCGTAACGCAGCTCTTTAGCGTCTCTTTTCCCTACGTTCTCTCTTGGAGAACCGCTAATAGCAATTGATTTCATAATTATTTATTTATTATTGTTTGTATTTAGATGCTAGAAAACCTAACGATCTAATGTTTTTAATCCTTTAGTCTTGACCCGATAGCTATCGGGTCCTGGTTTAGAGGACTGATGTCTGAAATCAGAAGTCTGATTCTTACCTCATACCTCTTACCTCTTATTTCAGGTTCTTGACCCGATAGCTATCGGGTCCTGGTTCTTAATCTATCTTAAACAACTCACTTATCGAGGCGTGTTCATTGACATTGGCAATTGCACGACTGAAAAGATCTGCTGTTGAAAGTACTCTTATTTTAGGGCTTGATTTAGTTGATGCAATCGTATCAGTAACAATCAGCTCTGTGAGTGCTGAAGTCTCAATAGTCCTGTAGGCATCTCCTGATAATACGGGGTGAGTACAAACAGCTCTAACACTATTGGCACCTTTCTCCATGATCAACTCTGCTGCCTTTGCCAGTGTTCTTGCAGTATCACATATATCATCAATCAGAACAACATCTCTTCCAGTGACATCACCGATTATAGACATTGATTCGATCTCGTTAGCTCTTTTTCTTTGTTTGTCACAAATCACCACTTCTGCGTTAAAGTATTTGGCAAAAGTCCTTGCCCTGTATGAACCTCCCATGTCCGGTGATGCTATGGTAAGATGTGGAAGATTCAGGCTTTTAATATGCGGGACAAATATTACTGAAGCGTCGAGATGATCAACAGGAATATCGAAAAAACCCTGTATCTGTGCAGCATGCAGATCCATTGTCATGATCCGGTGAGCTCCGGCAGCTGTCAGCAGATTGGCAATTAATTTTGCACCAATTGCTACCCTGGGTTTATCTTTACGATCCTGTCTGGCCAGGCCAAAATAAGGCACAACAACAGTAATGTAATGAGCTGAAGCCCTTTTTGCAGCATCTATCATCAACAAAAGCTCAACGAGATTATCGTTAGGCTGATTAGTTGATTGAATCAGAAATACATCACAACCCCGAACTGACTCATTATAATGCGGCTGAAACTCCCCATCACTAAATCTCGACAAAGTCATGTCTCCCAATTCCTTGCCATAGCTCACAGCTATTTTCTTAGCCAGATCTGTAGTTCCTGAGCCGGCAAATAATTTGATGGTGTTGAATGTTACGGGCATTTTTGTTTCGGATTTCGAAATTATAATTTCGGTTTTAAACTAATAAAAACACAATGTCTATTATTGTATAGATCGCAAGGCGACCTTGAAATGTGCAATTCCGAAACTCGAAATTTATTGGTTGCCCGACCAGGATTCGAACCTAGACAAACTGCACCAAAAACAGTCGTACTACCATTATACTATCGGGCAAACAAAAATCAAAAGGAAGCTCCTTTTGAAATGGTGTGCAAATATAGGGGGATAAAGTTTAAAGTGCAAATGAAAATTCATTTTTGTTTATGGGATTAGGAGGTATGAAGTATGAGGCCCAATGTATGATGTCGGAGGTATGAGGTCCGAAGTCTGAAGAATGAGGTCTGAAGAATGAGGTCTGAGGGATGCTGGATGAGAAATGTAATTATTAATTAGTTTAAGATTTCCAGTTTACATAAAGCCTATGAAGTTTTGCTCCAATTTCGTCTGCTTTAGCATTATAGATGTTAAATTGTTCCATTGTTATATAGTGACAGTCTTTGGCGAAATTTAACCAAACTTTACTTTCTTCTAAAGATCCTGCTGAGTAGATCAGAAATTTTTTGAATTCTGCATGATATCTTCTCCGCCCAAAACCTTCAGCAATATTAGCACTTATTGATCTTGTAGAACGGATTATTTGACTGGTTAAAGAATATTTTTCAGAAGAAGGAAAACCCCTTGTCAGATGAAAAATACTCATTGACAATTGATAGGAAAGCTGATAGACATCCAGATCAGAAAATGATTTGATCATAAAAAAAAATGCTTGCCCGAAATTAAGTATTCTTTTATAAAATTGAAGATATCTTCATCTTAACCTAGTAAACGGTAATCCGACCTCATACTTCCTACTTCCTACTTCGGACTTCGGACTTCGGACCTCATACCTCAGATTTCAGACCTCATACCTCTAACCTCAAACCTCCCACTTGTTAATTTCTGTTAAACCCTGTCCGCTTTCTGCCTCTTATAATAATAATTTCATTAATTT
The DNA here is from genome assembly GCA_002257025.1 of Sphingobacteriales bacterium 16-39-50. Lineage (GTDB taxonomy): Bacteria > Bacteroidota > Bacteroidia > Sphingobacteriales > Sphingobacteriaceae > Daejeonella. Next base: position 19,341 of record NCHA01000015.1, read on the forward strand.
CGACAGCATTATTTTGATCTTGAATCTATGGCATACAATAAAATCAATAATTTATTAGGTTGGGTAAGCTTTTTAATGGCACTGATCGTCTATTCCCTAACCCTGGAACCCACTACAAGTTTCTGGGATTCAGGTGAATTCATTGCATCAGCTTATAAACTTCAGGTCGTTCATCAGCCAGGTGCTCCCCTATTCCTGATGTTAGGAAAGGTATTTTCTCTGATTGCCGGAAACGATACAAGCAGAGTTGCTTTCTGGATAAATATGGTTTCAGCCCTTGCCAGTGCAGCCACAATCCTCTTCCTGTTCTGGACTATCACAGCCCTGGCAAAAAAAGTTATTCAGGAAAAAGGCAAGGAACTTTCAAACTGGGGAATGATCAGTATAATGGGCTCCGGTTTAGTTGGTGCTCTGGCCTATACCTTCTCCGATTCTTTCTGGTTTTCAGCCGTTGAAGCCGAAGTATATGCCCTGTCTTCTTTATGTACTGCAGTAGTTTTCTGGGCAATCTTAAAATGGGATCAGCATGCCGATGAGCCGGATTCAGACCGTTGGTTGATCTTTATCGCCTATGTCATGGGCCTTTCAATCGGTGTACACTTGTTAAACCTCCTGGCGATACCTGCTATTGCACTTGTGTATTATTTCAGAAGATCTAAAGCACCTACTTCTTCGGGCACTTTACTGGCACTACTTGCTGGTATGTTTATTCTGGCATTTATACAATATGGAATTGTACAATATATCATCAAATTCGCAGCTTATTCAGACCTGTTTTTTGTCAATACCCTCGGCATGGGATTCGGCTCAGGTGTTGCATTCTTCGGCCTTCTGATTATCATCAGCCTAACTTCAGGAATACTTTACAGCATCAATGGCAATAAACTTAACCTGATGCTTGCCATCGGTGCTTTTGTTTTACTAATGACCCTGGGTGGTGGAATTTCTGGCCTTGTGGTTGCAGCAATACTGCTTGCCGGACTTGAGTATATCCTGAAAATTCGTGATAAAAGACGAGTATTAAATCTAGCTCTTATATCGGTTGTCTTCATCATTTTTGGATATGGTTCCTTTGCGATGATCGTAATCAGGGCGAAAGCAGATCCTACCCTCAATAATAGCGATGCTTCAAATGCATTCTCCTTACTTAGCTATGTGAACAGGGAGCAATACGGCGATCGTCCATTGCTTTACGGTCAATATTTCGATTCTAAACCTATTGACAGCAAACATGGTGACATTATTTATCGTAAGGGAAAAGAGAAATATGAAAGTGCAGGTCAGAAATATGAGCGTGTTTACGACCGGAATACCATTCTTCCAAGGATGTACAGTGATGATCCTCAGCATGTTGGATTCTACCGCGACTGGATGGGAATGGCAGAAGATCAATCTCCTACCTTTTTCAATAACCTTGGCTTCCTGATCAGTTACCAAACCAGCTTCATGTATACCCGTTATTTCGCCTGGAACTTTGTAGGCAGACAGAACGACGAACAGGGGCATGGTGATTATACCCGCGGAAATTGGTTATCAGGAGTAAAATTCATAGATAATATGCTTCTGGGTGGTCAATATGAACTTCCTAAGAGTCAGCTTGAAAATAATGCATTCAACAGATTCTATTTCCTTCCTTTCATCATGGGAATCATTGGTGCACTATGGCATTTTAAACGAAACCAGAAAGATGCCGGAATTGTAGGATTGCTATTCTTTTTCACCGGTCTCGCAATTGTTCTCTACCTCAATCAGAATCCACTTCAGCCCCGTGAACGGGATTATGCCTATACAGGTTCATTCTATGCCTTTGCGATCTGGATTGGACTGGGAGTAGCCGGAATTGCAGATTTTTTCAAGGCAAGATTTAAAGCCCCAACAGCGGCACTGCTTGCAACACTAATCGGATTACTTGCAGCACCTATATTAATGGCCAAAGAAGGATGGAATGACCATGACCGCTCCTCGAAATTTACAGCGCGGGATATGGCCGCCAATTACCTGGAATCATGTGCGCCAAACGCTATACTTTTCACCTATGGGGATAATGATACTTACCCGCTCTGGTATGTGCAGGAAGTTGAAAACATCCGGCCGGATGTCAGAGTAGTAAATTTAAGTTTGCTGGGTACAGACTGGTATATCCGTCAAATGAAGAAGAAAGTAAATCAGGCTGAAGCATTACCAATCACTATGCCTGACGAAAAATTTGTTCAGGGAGTCCGCGATGTAATGGGTTACCAGGATTATAATACAGCTGGTTCAGTTGAGCTAAAGGATATATTTGACATTATGACTTCTGATAATGATGCCGACAAAGCAAGCTATCAGGATGGTTCAAAGGAGAATTTCCTTCCAACAAAAAACTTTAAAATCAGCATCAATCCAGATCATATCATTGCGACTAAAACCTTGCCTGAAAGCAAAAGGGATTTAATTATCCCTGCTATGGAATGGAAGTATAATAAGAATTATGTCACAAAAACTGAGCTTGCCATGATCGATGTTCTCGCTCATAATAATTGGAAACGCCCGGTTTATTTTGCAATCACAGTACCAGATGATAACTATATGGGTTTAGGTGACTTCCTGTATAACGAAGGATTTGCCTATCGTCTGTTGCCCCTAAAAAAGGCTCAGCTTGATTCAGCTGCTGAAAAACCTGAATTAACCAATTCAGATCAGATGTATACAAACTTAATGACGAAGTTTAAATGGGGAAACATGAAAAATGCGAGCTATTTAGACCCCGAATCATTGCGAATGAGCTATACTATGATCAATCATTTCAATATTCTTGCTGAAAATCTTTATAAAGAAGGCCGGACAGAAGAAGCCAGAAAGTTATTATTGAAGTGCATGGAGGTGGTTCCTGATAAAAATCATTCCCTGAACTTTACCATCCGCAAATTCTATATGGCAGATTTGCTCTATAAACTAAAAGAACCATCAAAAGCAAATGAGCTGACTCTGAATACAGCTGATTATATTGAAGATCAGTTAAATTATATGGCTGCTATAGCTAAAACGAAAGAGAATCTTAATTCCCGTGAAATACAACTGGGTGTCTATGTGATGAGTGAACTGGTTAAACTTGCAGAAAAAAATGGACAAGCTGCCGTTCTTAAGAAATTACAGGATCGAATGAAAGTAATTGAATCAAAGTTCATGGCTTCTGAACGTTAAATTTTAATCTTAAAGAAAAAAATCCCCGTTATATTTAATTAGCGGGGATTTTTTTTTTGTTAATTGCGTATAAGTACATTCAACTTAAACAAAATCGAATTTGAATAAAATGCATCCCGCTGATGAGCAAATTCTGAAGGTAAATGGTCTTTCCAAATCATTTTTTGGTGTAAAGGCCCTGGATAATATCCATTTTGACCTTAAAAGGGGTGAAGTACATGCCCTTATGGGCGAAAATGGGGCAGGCAAATCAACATTCATGAAAATTTTGATTGGGCTTTTAAAAGCTGATGCAGGCTCAATTTCTTTCAATTCAGAACAAATTGAAAATATGGATGTTCACTCCATCATGAAAAAAGGCATTTCAATGATTCATCAGGAAATTTTAATGGTTCCCGAACTGTCTGTTGCTCAGAACATATTTTTAGGCAGAGAAATCAAGCGGGCATATTTGCTTGATGAACAGGCTATAAATCAACAAGCTGAGAACCTTTTGCAGTCGATGGGTTTGAATATTAAGGTTCAGACAAAAGCAAAACACCTCAGCATTGCCGAATTGCAGCTGGTAGAAATAGCTAAAGCTGTTTCTAATAATGCCCGGGTCATTATTATGGATGAACCAAGCTCTGCACTCTCAGAGAAAGAGGTTGAAATACTTTTTAATACTATTAAGGACCTGAAAAGTAAAGGTGTTGCCATAATCTACATCTCCCATAAAATGGAGGAGATCTTCCAGATTGCAGACCGGATTACCGTATTGAGGGATGGTAAATTTATTGCAACAAAACCTGCAGCAGAGCTGGATAAAAGCAACCTGATTTCGTTGATGGTAGGCCGTGAATTGGAAGAGCTCTTTTATGCAAATTCAATAACTCAGCCTGAAGTGATCCTGAAAGTTAAAAACCTTAATAAAAAGGGGAAATTTTCCGATATTAATTTTGATGTGCATGCCGGTGAAGTACTTGGGATCGCAGGCTTAATGGGCGCTGGCCGAACCGAAATTGCAAAGGCGATTTATGGTTTAGACAGTTTCGACAGTGGTGAAATCATGTTAAAAGGCAAAAAACTTGAAATCAGATCACCAAAAGAGGCTATCAGAGAAGGAATAGGATATGTCAGTGAAGACAGAAAGGCTTTGGGCTTTATTCCTGAATTATCAGTTAAACAAAATATAAGTCTTTCGAGTATATTGAACTACTCAAAATCATGGTTCATTGACGAAAATAAGGAAGAAAAAGCCAGCAGTAAAATAGCTAAGCAACTAAATATCAAAGCTTCGGGCCTCAACCAGAAAGTGATGAATCTTAGTGGCGGGAATCAGCAAAAGGTGGTAATTGCAAGGGTATTAATGGCTTCCCCGTCTTTAATTATTCTGGATGAACCTACCAGAGGAATTGATATTGGAGCTAAGCACGAAATCTATAAACTAATCAGGAAATTGACTGAAAGCGGATTAGCGGTAATCATGATCTCTTCAGAATTACCTGAAATTTTGGGAATGAGTAACCGGATCCTGGTTTTATCGAAAGGAAAACAAAAAACTATTTTGACACAAAAGGAAGCTAGTCAGGAAAAAATCATGCAATATGCATTACATTAAAAACCTCAGGCAGTACGGTATTTTCATCGTTTTCAGTATTATTTGCCTCATTATTTCATTTATCTCTCCGCAGTTTTTAACTGTTTCAAACTGGACTATAATTATTACCCAGGTTTCCATTAATGCGCTCTTAGCATTTGGAGTAACTTTCGTGATCATTACCGGCGGTATTGACCTTTCTCTGGGATCAATAGTTGCGGTTGCCGGTGTAAGCGCTGCGATGCTGGCACATCCCGATAGCTATCCGGTTTTAGTTCCTGTTTTTGCCGGACTGCTCGCCGGTTTGCTGATAGGTGCTTTCAACGGATTTATAATCACTAAAAGCAAAATTGCCCCTTTCATCGTTACACTGGGCACCATGACCATTGGCCGGGGATTAGCCTTGATTTTAAGTAATGGACGTCCGGTATCCAATCTTTCAGAACCATTTGTTTTTATCGGTAGCGGGAAGATTATGAATATACCTGTCCTGATTGTAATTCTGGTCTTAATGTTCATACTCTGTTCCATAATACTCAATAAAACAATCTTAGGCCGGTATATTTATGCAGTTGGAGGTAATGAACAGGCAGCCAGAGCATCCGGGATCAATGTAACACAGGTTAAAATGGCTGTCTATTCAATTTCAGGTTTATTAGCCGGCTTAGCCGGGATATTACTAACCTCAAGAATAACTACAGGACAACCAAATGCAGGAGCAGGTTTTGAATTGGATGCGATTGCTGCAGTGGTCATAGGCGGAACCAGTACAACCGGTGGAAAAGGCACAATTGCAGGTACCTTGATTGGAGTTTTACTTATTGGTGTTATAAATAATAGCTTAGATTTATTAAATGTAACGTCTTATTACCAACAGGTTGTGATGGGAATTATTATCATTGGAGCAGTGGTTTTGGATAGCCTGAACCAGAAATCGAATTCATAAAATTATAGGAAATGAAATACACACATTTGATACTTATCGGCCTGCTTTTATTCATTACAGGATGCAATCAGTCAGAAAGCAATAAAAATAATGCTCCTGATAAAATTGTTATAGGCATTTCAATGCTGAGCATGCAAAATGAGTTCATTGTAAATATCAGTGATGAAATGCAAAAAAAAGCTGAGGAATTAGGCGCTGAATTAATTATTGTTGATGCAGAACGCTCTCCTTTAAAGCAAATTGAACAAGTTGAGAGCTTTATCGCCCAGAAAGTAGACGTCATTATTCTTAACCCCTGCGAGTATGAAGCCAGTTCTCCGGCTGTAACTAAAGCATTGGCTGCGAACATTCCAATTGTAAATGTGAACTCAGCTACCAAAGTTCAGCCTACAGCATTTGTTGGATCGAATGATGTTGAATCAGGCAGAATTGCAATGAAATTTATTGCGGAGAAATTAGGTAGCAAAGGCAATATCGTAATGATTCAGGGCTTGAACGGTCAGGCCGCTCAAATTCAGAGAGAACAGGGTGCAAAAGAAATTATGGCGGAATTCCCCGGACTCAACATGTTTGCCCAGCAAACTGCCGAATGGGACAGAGCTAAAAGCATGGACTTGATGCAAAACTGGATTCAATCTTATGGCACAAAGATCAATGCGGTATTTGCTCATAATGATGAAATGGGACTGGGAGCAGTAAAAGCACTGCAGGATGCCGGAATGAAAGATAAAGTGATTGTAGTTAGTATCGATGCAATTACCGATGCGCTGCAGGCGGTCAAAAAAGGAGATTTAGATGCCACAGTATTTCAGGATGCCCGCAAACAGGGAGCCGGGGCAATTGAAACCGCAGTTAAGATAGCCAGGGGCCAGAAATTTGACCGGGAAGTACTGATTCCATTCAAATTGCTTGTAAAAGAGGATGTTGATTCCTATTTGAAATAGATTCAGCTATTATAAATGTGAGAAGTTTAGACGGTTAAACATTTCTTTGTTTCAAATTTAAAAGAATCATAGGCTCATCATTTTTATATCCCACACCATATTGGCGCAAATAATAAACCAGGTTAAAACCTTCAAGCCAGCTCCTTATTTTCCAGCACCATAAATCCCTAAAATCCATGCTAGTCTGCAGGCAGACAGCTTATGTTTTTGTTCGTACCAGCTTACCAGGAAACACATACTAAACACGGACTAAACGCGGACTAAACGCGGACAAAACAGGAATAGGTACGTGTTTACTCCGTGTTTCCTCCAGCTTTAATTTGTGTTCATATCGAAAGAGGTAATAAGTCTTCCAGAATCAAATAAGAAGCGGTGACCCAGAAACCTGAAATTAAGATCGAGGGATGGACAGTCATTAATCTAAAAGGTTCTGACCGAAGCCGGACTATTGTCATGTCACAAATACATTGACGAACACATCGGAATACCCAGGAGGTAAAATAATGGCGGTTAACCTGTGGGGATGAGAGGATGAAATTATTGAAACTTTAACCGTCAATTAATGGATTAGATGACACTGGATTATAGGCAATTGAAACGATTGAATAAAATATACTGAGTGTTGGGATAGCCATATCTTTGAATAACCCGATACTTTCTCCTGGTCAAGATCCGGTTTTCGGATTGGGCTGAAGCCCAATGTAATTTTCCTTACATATTGTTGAATATAGGGCTGAAGCCCGAAAATGAACAAACTCGTTAACCCCAGCTAAAGCTGGGGCCTATTGAGCGACCGTACTGGTGTCATGAATGAATAAAAATGCTGATCCTTGGGATAGCCATATAGCTCAATAGCCCGGTGCTTTAGCTCCGGGTAATGATCCGATTTTCAGACCGGGCTTCAGCCCAAAACCTAAGCGACCAGAACGAAACAAATAATGGTACTTCAGCGCCAATAATATTGGAACTTTCTCCTTCAATTGATGAGCGACAAAAATCGCGATTGTGCCAAATAAACTTAATGGCAATTTTCCTGGTAGTTAAGCTATTTAGTATATTGGTTTCCTGAATAAATATTAGATTTATTTAACAATTCATTTTCAGGAGCCAATGAGTGGTAATGCTAAAAATAATTTTTTCGGAAGTAATAAGCTGATTGCCCTTTTCATTATCCTCCTGTCCATCTTTTTGCTTCAGCTCATATATAACGGTTTTGCTTCTGAGAATTCAATACTTTCCATCAATCCGGAGAACTTCTGGTTTTTACGGTTTTTTGGAAGGCTTCATCCTTTAGCAGTTCATTTCCCGATAGCTCTGCTCCTGCTTGCAGCAATCCTAGAACTTGGTACAATTAAAAAATTCAATTCTCCAATAAGACCTGGAATTCAGATTCTTCTGATTGCCGGCATTATCTCTTCCCTGATCTCAGCCATTTTTGGAATCTTATTGTCAGGAAGTGCAGAATACGGAGACAATCTGATTTTGCATCAGTGGATGGGTATAAGCACAGCTTTTTTGGGAATTTTTGTTTGGTTTCTGCATCAAAGAGTATTAGTAACAGATCAAAGCAAATATATCAAAACCTATCGCTTCACCTTGTTTGCCACTGCTTTTGGAGTCATACTTGCCGGACATTTAGGAGCTTCATTAACTCATGGCGATGATTACCTTTCAAGTACCCTACCATGGAGTGATGATTATGAGAATGTAGAAAATATCAGCTTTGATATCAATTTAAAAACTAATGATAATGATACCTTGAGCAAAGCTCAGGAAAAGGAACTTAACCTGAAAGTAAGGGCCATATTTGCACACAATTGCTATAAGTGTCACGGCGAAGAAAAAGTTAAAGGGGAGCTGAGACTCGACCGCAAGGATTTTGTTTTTAAAGGTGGTGAAAACGGTGAAGTAATCAAACCTGGAAACACCGATGAAAGTGAACTATTTAGGCGTATTAGCCTGCCTTCAGATCATGAAGATGTAATGCCTTCCAAAGGCAAAAAACTTTCAGCAAATGATGTTGCTATAATAAATTTTTGGATCAAAAAAGGTGCTCCATGGCCTGAGGGATCAGATAAGGATGAGGTCTTTAAAGTAGCTGCACTTGCACCTAGAAATCCGGCATTACCTCCGGCTCCAAGCATTTATTCTAACCCTGTCGACCGCTGGACCAATCAATATTTTGTAAAGAATAAAATAGCCTGGCCAAAATTAGTCGATGACAGAATCTTTTTAAGAAGGTTATTTATGGATATCATCGGCTTGCTTCCCAGTCAGCAGGAAATCGATGAATTCAACAAAGATTCCAGACCTGATAAACGGGCAATATGGAGTAAAAAGCTATTGCATCGTGAAGATGATTATGCAATGCACTGGCTTACATTCTGGAATGACGCATTGAGAAACGATTATACCGGAACCGGATATATTACCAATGGCCGTTATGCAATTACCGACTGGTTGTATCAATCAATCAAATCGAATAAGCCTTACGACCAGTTCGTCAAAGAACTTGTGAGTCCTGACGAAAATTCAAAAGGTTTTATTGAAGGTATAAAATGGCGAGGTGTTGTTAACTCAAGTCAGCGAACAGAAATGCAGGCTGCGCAAAATGTCTCGCAAGTATTTTTAGGCCTGAACCTGAAATGCGCCTCCTGCCATAATAGTTTTATCAGCGACTGGAAACTGGAAGATGCCTACGCATTTGCCAATATTTTTGCAGATACCACTCTTGAAATTAATCGTTGTGATAAACCAACAGGCAAATTCACCGATGCAAGAATGCTTTGGAAAGAACTGGGCAGCATTGATAATAAGGCAAAGGTCTCAGTTAAAAGGGCGCAGCTTGCTGCAAACATGGTCAAACCTCAAAATGGCCGTCTGTACCGTACATTGGTCAACAGAATATGGGCACAGATTATGGGCCGGGGTTTTATTGAGCCATTGGACATGATGGATAATGAGCCCTGGAACCAGGATATGCTCGATTGGATGTCTTTCAATTTTCAACAGAATAACTCGAATATTAAGGATCTGATTTATCTTATCACAACTTCCAAAACCTATCAGTTACCATCAGCAGGATTCATAGACCCGAATGAAATTGTTTCTCAGGAATACAAGTTTTCAGGAAGGCTGAGGAAAAGAATGTCTGCTGAACAGTTTGCAGATGCAGGATCTGCCTTATTCGGCCCCATTTTTCCCGATTCAATGGTCAGGTATAAACCAGTTATTAAAGTATTGAACGATCAGAGTATCCAATTATTCCCGCGTGCTTCACTGGTAGTCAATAACCCCTTTCTTACCGCACTGGGCCGGCCTAACAGGGAAACAGTATCCACCAGCCGTGAATCACAGGCAAATCTCCTGCAGGCTCTTGAATTAACCAATGGCGAGCGTTTTAATTCTATGCTCAGGAAAGGAGCTGAAAACTGGAAGCTGAAATATAAAAGCGGAGATCAGATCATTAAAGAGATATATAAACAGGCATTGGGGCGTGAAGTTCGATCTGATGAATATAAAATTGCGATAAAAATACTGGGAGATAAACCTCAAACTGATGCCGTTCAGGATCTGTTCTGGGCAGTTATGTTGCTTCCAGAATTTCAAATTATCTATTAATAAGTATTGAGCATGAATAATCAATGGAATAGAAGGGAGTTTTTAAAGAAAAGCAGTGCGGCTACACTGGCTGCGCTCGCCGCGGGTACTCCTCTGTCAAGTCTGTTATCTTCCTGCAGTAATAGAAGAAATGCGAAAGCCGATACAGTTATTTTACTCTGGATGGCCGGAGGCATGGCTCATACAGACACCTTTGATCCTAAACGATATACCCCCTTCAGTAAAGGGATGAATGCAAACGATGTGCTGAGCACCTTTAAACCTGTTCCTACAATCCTCGATGGGGTTTCATTTTCAGAAGGACTTGAATCGATCGGAAAAGTGATGGATAGAGGTACCGTCATCCGATCGTATGTAGCAGGCGATATGGGTCATATTTTACATTCCCGGCACCAGTATCACTGGCATACCTGTTATAAACCACCTCAATCAGTATCTGCTCCCCACATTGGTTCATGGATTGCAAAGGAACTTGGAACAGTTAATCCGGTTATCCCGGCCTTCATAGATATTGGCCAACGCTTTACCTTAGGCGAAGGTGAAGAATTAAAAGCTTTCCATACTGCCGGATTTCTTGGAAGTGAATACGGTCCATTCCTTATCCCTGACCCATCAGCAGGACTTGAGAGTGTAAGACCTCCGGTAGGAATGTCTTCCTCAAGGTTTGAAACCAGAAATCAGCTTTATAATGACCTGATTAGCAAAGGTGCAATGGGTGAATTTGGAAGTGATTATCAAAAGGAGTCATTACGAAGATCAATGGAACAGGCCTATATGCTTTTAAAATCTCCTGAAGCTGCTGCTTTTGATCTGAGTAAAGAACCTAAAGAAAGTTATGATATCTATAATACCGGGAAGTTTGGTTTAGGCTGTCTGATGGCTCGCCGTCTGACAGAACAGGGCGCCCGTTTCATCAGCGTAACAACTGAATACGAGCCCTTCAAAAGCTGGGATACGCATGATAATGGACATACCCGCCTCGTTGATATGAAGAAACAAATCGATGGCCCGGTAGCACAATTAGTAAAGGACCTTGAAAAGTCAGGTCATCTGGATCGCACATTAATCATTTTAGCGAGTGAATTCAGCAGGGATATGATGGTTGAGGGCCGGCCTGATCTAAAGGTGCAGGAGCAGGTTGAACAACCTGATATCATTCATGATATCAAAAACTATGGCATGCACAGGCACTTTACCGATGGATGTTCGATTTTAATGTTTGGAGGCGGCATAAAAAAAGGCAATGTGTATGGTAAAACTTCCGATGAGCGTCCCTGCAAAACCGTTGAAAAACCAATCCGGATTGAAGAGATTCACCAAACGATCTATCATGCTCTCGGTATTGCTGAAGATACCAGCTATATCGTGGAGAAAAGGCCTTTCTATACAACCCCAGATGGTTTAGGTAAGGCGGAGTTAGAACTTTTTGCTTAATTTAAGATCAGGAGGTTCCCGCCTACGCGGGAATGACAAATCAGGTGTAAGGGATGGGAGATTCCAGCCTTCGCTGGAATCGCAAATTTGATTTTTCTGCTAATTAATATGAATGTATGGTACAGCTTAACTATTAAAAGAAAAAACTGCAATTTGTGGCAGGCTATATTGCCATTCCGATTCCGGCCTGCGAGCCGGAATCTCCTAATTTCAAAATTGACTTGTCATCGTGGCGAAAGCCACGATCCCGTTTCTTAGATACTAATCATAATAACATCAATCGCCGCGGCACCATTTTCTAAATACTGCCTGACATTATTTCAAAAGCCAACCCCCCCATTTCAAATCCCAGCCATGACAGCTCAGGACAGCCCTTAATAATTTAATTTTTAATTTGTGTTGGGTATCAGGCAAAGATTTTCTTTTCCTGAATAATTATATATTTAATGATACAAACCAATAATTACGAATAATTTCTTTTTGATGGCTTCCACAGGATTTTTATATTATTCAAAATTTTTTGTTGGCTTGTGTATTCTGCCACTATTGTCATTCCAGACAGGTTCAGAGCTCAAATTCAGAAAACAATTGATTGCCTCAGAAAGTGCCGAGTCGGTAGGTGTTTTTGATGTGAATGGAGACCAAAATCCCGATATCATTTCCGGAAGTTACTGGTATGAGGGGCCGGCATTTCTGAATCGTCATTTCATCGGTCAGGTAGAAAGGGTAAGTGAATATTATGATGATTTTGCAACAATCCCAATGGATGTTGATGGTGATGATAAAATAGATTTTATCACGGGTGGATGGTTTAGTAAAACCCTTCGCTGGCGTAAAAATCCGGGCAATGAAAAAGAGTGGGCATTATTAGACATCGCCCAAACCGGTAATATAGAGACCATACGGGCCTGGGATATCAATGGAGATGGTTTCGATGAAATAGTTCCCAATACTCCGGGTAATCCGCTGATCTATTACACTCTGAAAAGGGATAAAAACAATAAAGCACTTGGGGAATTCACAAAAACACAGGTTATCGAAAAGCATGGTCATGGTTTGGGATTTGGGGATATTAATGGAGATGGCAGAGGTGATTTTATAGTTTCGGAAGGATGGATCGAAGCTCCGGATGGAAAAAACAATAAAGCTTGGAAGCTGCATTCTGATTTTGACCTGAAAGATGCCAGCATTCCTGTTATAGTTACAGATATCAACAAGGATGGTTTAAATGACCTTATAGCTGGTCAAGGTCATTCCTACGGTCTTTATTGGTACGAACAGAAAAGAGAAGAAAAATCAGTTAAATTTATAAAACATCCAATAGATCCTTTTCATTCCCAATTTCATACTATGGAATGGGAGGATATTGACAAGGACGGACAAATGGAACTGATTACCGGCAAACGTTATAGGGCACATAATGGTAAAGACCCAGGAGGAAATGAATCGCCGGGACTCTATTATTTCAAATGGAATGGCGAATCATTTACAAAACACGTAATCAGTTACGGTCCTTTTGGTGAAGGTAAGGGTACTGGAATATTCTTTAGCATTGCAGATCTGCATAAAACCGGCAGACAAGATATAGTAGTTGCAGGTAAAGATGGGCTATATGTATTTTTTAATGAGAAACCCTGATTAAAAATCATCCCATCCCAAAAATCAAGTTTATATTTAAAATACTTTAAAAATAGCAGTACATAAAATTATGAAACGTAACACGTACTTAAAACTGGCAGGGTTACTGTCCATCGTCTTTTTTTTAGCAATCTCTTTTATTGACAACGTAGAGGAAACTAAAAAAAACAGAGTCAGAGAGCTGGATCCGAAAGTTGAGAAGCTTAAGTTATTACCCAATTTCAAGGCAGAGCATTTATACAGTCCTTCTGAAAGCAAAAATGGTTCATGGGTTGCGATGACTTTCGATCATAAGGGCCGAATGATTGCCTGTGATCAGTACGGCTATTTATATCGTTTAACTATTCCGCCAATTGGCACAGACGCGGTTAAATCAAAAGTAATTGTTGAAAAACTGGAGATCAAAATTGCTGGTGACACTTCAAAAGAAAAGATAAAAATGGGCTATGCACAGGGCTTACTTTATGCATTCAATAGCCTGTACGTAATGGTTAACCATAAAAGTGATACCTCCATGGCTAAGAGCAGTGGTCTATACCGGCTTAAAGACACCGATAACGATGATCAGTATGATCAGATAAGCCTGCTAAAGGATCTGGTTACTCCTGGAGGTGAACATGGACCTCATAGCATGGTTATTTCTCCCGATAAAAAATCAATACATCTTATAGCCGGAAATCATGTAGATGTTCCAAAAATGGAGGCCTATCGCTTACCTGAAACCTGGAAAGAGGATAATTTATTCCCATTGATAAAAGATCCGAACGGACATGCAAATGATCGTGATGCACCGGGAGGTTTTGTTGTCAAAATTAATCCTGAGGGTACAAACTGGGAACTAATCAGCGCAGGTTACCGAAATGCATTTGACCTTGCCTTTAATGAAGTTGGGGATATGTTTGTTTATGATGCTGATATGGAATGGGATTTTGGTATGCCCTGGTACAGGCCTACCCGCATCAGTCATTCTACCAGTGGCAGCGAATTTGGATGGCGCACAGGGAATAGTAAATGGTCTCCTGCTTATCCCGATAATTTGCCGGCAATATTGAATATCGGTCAAGGCTCCCCTACAAGTCTGTTCAGTGGAAATAATGCCCGGTTCCCTGAAAAATACCGCCGGGGTCTGTTTGCTTTCGACTGGAGTTTTGGAATTATTTACGCTGTTCAATTAACGCCCAGTGGATCATCCTACAAAGCAACAGCCGAAGAATTTATTTCAGGTGCACCCTTGCCATTAACAGACGGTATAATAGGGCCTGATGGCGCGATGTATTTTTTAACAGGTGGTCGTAAACTTGACTCGGATCTATACAGGGTTTATTACGGCGAAAACACTTTACCCAATGCTCCACTGATCACAAAAACCTCAGCTGATATACTTCAGGCGCGTAATTTAAGACGTCAATTGGAAACATTTCATGCCGGACCTAATCCAAAGGCTATTACTCTGGCATGGCCTAACCTCAAAAATAAGGATCGTTATATCCGGTATGCTGCCCGTATCGCAATGGAGCATCAGCCGCTTTACCTGTGGCAGGAAAAAGCATTCACAGAGAAAGACCCTCAGATACTTACTCAAGCCATGATTGCTATGGCCAGAACAGGTAACAGAGGTTTACAGGTCAGGATGATCAATGCATTGATGAACATCAAGTACAATCTATTACCTGAATCTCAGCAAATAGATGTTTTAAGAGCCTATGAATTGATCATTTCGAGAATGGGTAAACCCAATGATGTTGAAAAAATTGAATTAAGCACTTATCTGAATCAGTTCTATCCTGCAAAAAGCAATGAGTTGAATCGCTCATTCAGCAAGATTCTTGTTGCTCTGGATGACCCATTGGTAGTTCAAAAAACACTGGCTTTACTCGATGGGGTTGTCCAGGATGTGGATGACCAGAAAACATTCATGCAGTCATCAGACCTGATTCTGCGTAACCCTCAATACGGACTGGATATTGCAGGTATGCTGGCTAAAACCCCTCCTGCTCAGCAAATCTATTATGTAACGGCTTTAAGTGAAGCAAAAAATGGCTGGACAACAGAATTAAGGGAAAAATATTTCAAATGGTATTATACCGCATTTGGATATAAGGGTGGTAATAGCTTTATCGGTTTTATCGATAAGGCCCGCAAAATGGCTTTAGCTAATCTGCCACAAGATCAAGTCGAGCATTATAATAAGATTTCGGGAAATGATTTACTGACTAATAATGGCATGAAACTGGCCAGTGTGGGCAGTCCTAAAGGTCCGGGCAGAACCTGGAAATTAGATGAAGCTCTGGAAGTTGTTCAGAAAGATTCAACAGACAGAAACTTTGAGCAAGGTGAAATGTTGTTTAGCGCAACCCGCTGTATTTCATGCCACAGCATGAAAGGTGAAGGAGGTGCAGTTGGTCCGGCATTAAGTCAACTGGGAACACGCTTCTCGGCCCGTGATATTCTGGAGTCTATTCTTGAGCCTAATAAAGTGATATCTGATCAGTATGCTTATACTTCCTTTTACCTAAAGAACGGTGGTTCGGTAACCGGGAGACTGAAAAATGAAGATTCTGAAAAGTATTATATTTCTCAAAATCCTTTTGCCCCACAAACATTGCGTGAGGTAATCAAGAGCGATGTGGTAAGAACCAGAATTTCTGATGTATCATCAATGTATCCGGGTATGGTCAATGGCTTAAATAAAGAAGAATTAAAAGACCTGATGGCTTACCTTATTTCAGGATCGAATAAAAATCATCAGATCTATAAGCCGAAATTATTAAAGAAATAAAAGCATATAAGGAGATTAAAATCTTGGACCAACAGACCTGGCATAATAAAATATCAAATACCCAACAATTGGGCAGTATTGAAACCTCTGTTCTTGATAATGGAGCCGGGCGTGGGACACGAATTGCCTGGATCAATACTGGATCGGGCCTGCGATTTAAAGTAATCATCGACCGCGCTATGGATATAGCTGATGCATTCTACAATGAGCATAGCCTGGCCTGGCTGAGCCACTCGGGAGTCAGCGCTGCGGAGGCTTTGTCTGATAAAGGTATCGAATGGCTCAGAACTTTTGGCGGAGGCTTGGTGGTTACCTGCGGACTCAGCCATGTTGGCGGCCCTGAAAAGGACGAATTTGGTGAGCGCGGTATCCACGGACAAATAAGCAATATCCCGGCAGAAATTGTGTCAATAATTCAACCTGATCCCTTATCAGGGAAAATGGAAATGAGTATCACCGGCATAATCAGGGAATCACAGGCATTGGGAAACAGACTGGAATTAAGACGCACAATTTCTGCCACTTTGGGGAAATCCACAATCCGGATTCATGATGAAGTGATTAACAGGGGGAATACAGATGCCCCACACATGCTTCTTTACCATTGCAATCTGGGATGGCCCTTAATTGATGAAGGCAGCAAAATAGTATGGAATGGTTCATGGAAATCACGCGATGGGAATCCGGATAAACTGTTCACAGAAGGGAATGATTTTCACACCTGCCCTGCTCCCCTGGATGATCATCAGGGCTCCGGAGAAGAAGCCGCATTTATAGATATTGAAGCTGATGAGGGAGGCTTCTGCAATTGTGGAATTGATAACCAAAAAATCGGAATTTTTCTCAACTTAAAGTTTAGAAAAAAAGAATTACCCTGCTTAACAAACTGGCTGCATTATGGTAAAGGGGAATATGTTGTCGGGCTCGAACCCGGTACAAATCCACCTATCGGGCAAAGCCGGGCAAGGCGGCAAAATGAATTAATCCTGCTTGCTCCCGGAGAAAGCAGAAAGTATGAATTAGAAATACAAGTTTTAAATAAAAAGGCTTAAACATTTAAGCCTGCATAACATTTTAATAAGAATATGAGTTTAGCAAAGAAAGCATTAGAACAAGGAAAAGGAATTCTCAGATTAGCCCCGACCTGGGTACCCCGTTCATTTTGCGTACCGGGAAGAAGAATCAAATTGCACCCGGATGATTATTATGTACTTGGCGGGCAACGTGGTGGTATTGATGAAAGATGGTTATCCTCTACCACACCGGCACAAAACGGACCACTTACCGGAAAGAACGAAGGACTAAGTGCCGTAGTTTATAATGAAGGAGGAAAAGATGAGCAGTTTTTATTAAAAGATGCCATTGATGAGCTTAAAGGTGAGATTATCGGAGACCGCCTCTGGAATGAACACCAAAGCTGGCCGATGTATTCCAAATTCTTTGACAATATGGGTCCCCTGCCCCATCATATTCATCACAATGATGAACATGCTGCCAAAATTGGGCAAAAAGGTAAACCTGAAGCCTATTATTTTCCTCCACAACTAAACAATCATGGAGGAGATTTCCCTTATACCTTCTTTGGTATTGCCCCGGGAACTACCAAAGCGCAAATCAGGGAATGTCTGGTGAATTTCACAAAAGGCGATAATAAACTAACCACTTATTCGCAGGCCTTTAAATTGGAACCGGGAACCGGATGGGATGTGCCTCCGGGCATGCTTCACGCACCCGGAAGTATGTGTACCTATGAACCACAAAAAGCTTCTGACGTTTTCGCGATGTATCAATCGCTTGTTAATGAAGCAATTATACCAGAAGAATTACTTTGGAATGGAACGCCTAAAGACAGGATTGGTGATTATGACCAGTTGATGGAAGTAATCGACTGGGATCTGAATGTAAATCCAAATATTCTGGAAACCCGGTTTATGCTCCCGAAACCTGTGAAAGCTCTGGCTGAAATGGAAGCTGACGGATATATTGAAAACTGGATCTGCTACAGATCAGCGGCATTCAGCGCGAAAGAGCTTACTGTTTTACCCGGACAAACAGTTACAATCAGGGATAATGCATGCTATGGCATGATCGTGATGCAGGGGCATGGTAAATTTGGGGTATGGGATATTGAAACACCTGCTTTGATCAGATATGGGCAACTTACAAATGATGAATTCTTTGTGTCTGAAAAAGCTGCAAAAGAAGGCGTGCGTATCAGTAACCCTTCCAAAACTGACCCAATTGTTATACTGAAACATTTCGGTCCGGAAAACCCGGATCTTATTTTGTAATTATTAAAAAATTCAAATATGGCTGAGAACATTTATCCAAAACTTCACAATGCTACATGGCCTGGCATTGTGGGAAAAGGTCCTGATTCAGAACCACCAATTTCATTAGAGAAAATGCTTGAGATGACTGCCGCTGCAGAAGTCGACGGTGTTAAATTCGATGGCGTGGATGTTGGTCTTTTTGACCCATCAATAAATTTAGATGATCTGGATGGCATTAAAAGACTGGCTGATCAGGTTAGCAAACATAATTTAGTAATTGGCAGTCTGGTTGCACCCATTTGGGGCGGACCGGCTATGGGTACCAAAGAAGATCGTGCAAATTTTGTAGATCAGGTACGTAAATCATGTGTTTATGGTCAAAAACTGAAAGAAATGGGTATACGCCCATATGGTGTAGTTCGCATTGATTCAGCCAGTAGTGTTGAAGACTGGGCGAAAGATCCTGTTAATAATACTAAACTCATCGCTCAAACTTTCAGGGAAGCATGTGATGTGGCAGCCGATTATGGTGAAAAACTAGCCGCTGAAGGTGAAATTTGCTGGGGTGGTATGCATAGCTGGAGAGCGATGCTGAACACACTTGAAGCAGTAGATCGCCCGAATATCGGCTTCCAGGCAGATATGTCTCATACTTTTCTGTATCTCCTGGGTTATAATTCCCCTGAAGATCGCATTTTACCATTAGATTATCAGTGGAATGACCGTGAAACGCTGACAGAGGGACTGAAAAAATTAACCGCTGCATTGCGCCCATGGACTTTAGATTTTCACGTTGCTCAGAATGATGGAACAGCTTATGGCTCAGGTTCACATGATAAAACAGGAAGACATTGCCAGGCAACAGATCCCAATGGTAAATTAGATATTGCTATCGATGCCGGACATTGGCTTCGCAATGAAAATGGAGAATTGACCAAAGCATTTAAACATATCTGCTGGGATGGTTGCATGTTTCCAAATGCTGTTTTAGAGCAACAAAAAACGTGGAATGATATCCTGGCGGCAATGATCAAAGTTCGTAATTTAAATAGCTGGTCTTAAGTAATTAATTGATTAGTTGAAATTTTAAAATACTATAATGGCTAATAAAAAAGAATTAAGAATCGGGTTAATTGGATGTGGCTTTATGGGCCGAACCCATTCGAATGGATACAAAAGAGTTAGTGATTTTTTCCCTGAATTAGAATATCGTCCGGTTTTAAAAGCAGTTTGCTCCCGCAGTAAAGAGAAAGTTCAGGCTTTTGCTGAACAATGGGTTTATGAATCCTTTGAAACAGATTGGAAAGCGCTGATTGCCCGTGAGGATATTGATGCTATTGACATTTGTGCACCTAATAATATGCATGCAGAGATTGCTATCGCTGCAGCAGCTGCAGGCAAAATGATCCTCTGTGAGAAACCTCTATCGCGAACATTAGCAGAAGGAGTAGCCATGGTGGATGCGATTGAAAAGGCAGGTGTACCCAATACAGTATGGTATAATTATCGCCGTGTTCCGGCAGTTACTTTAGCCAAACAAATTATCGATTCCGGTAAACTGGGCAAAATATTTCACTATAGAGCCAATTTTCTGCAGGACTGGACTATCAATGCTGATCTGCCACAGGGTGGTGAGGGCCTATGGCGTCTGGATATAGATGCCGCGGGATCTGGCGTTACGGGCGATCTGTTGGCGCATTGTATTGATACCGCCATCTGGTTAAATGGAGGCATTAAGGATGTTTCTGCACTTACCGAAACATTCGTGAAAGAACGTATGCATCAGCTGACCGGTAAAAAGGAAAAAGTAGGAATAGACGATGCCTGTATTTTCCATTGCCACTTTAATAATGGATCCTTAGGACTGTTTGAATCTACAAGATATGCCCGCGGACATAAAGCCCTGTACACCTTTGAAATAAATGGTGAACATGCTTCCATTCGTTGGGATCTGCATGACCTGAACCGCCTGGAATATTTTGACCATGCTGATGATTCAATCGTTCGTGGATGGCGCTCCATTCATGTAACTGATGGCGATCAGCCTTATATGGATAAATGGTGGGTCCCAGGACTTTCGATCGGTTACGAGCATTCATTTGTGCATCAGGTAGCCGATTTCCTGAAATGTCTGGAAACCGGTAAGCCCTGCTCTCCTACTTTTAAAGAGGCACTCGAAACTCAAAAAGTGTGTGAAGCAGTAATCGATTCTGCCAATACCAGAAGCTGGAAAACCATTTAGTCAATTTGAAAGCAGATTCTAAAATCATTAAATATTAATCCATTTTATAGCTATTGATCATGTACAAGAAAATTAATTCAATTCAGGGGTATTTAATATTGGGATTTCTCCCGCTATTTATAATCCTTGCAGGCTATAAAATGGCTGATACCAATGGACCCAAACAAAAAGGCTTTGTCCAAATTTTTGATGGCAAAACTCTCAATGGCTGGGAAGGTGATCCTGCCTACTGGAGAGTTGAGAATGGCAATATTGTTGGAGAAATTACGCCGGCAACCCTGCTTAAACGCAATTCCTTTCTGATTTGGCGTGGAGGTATGCCTGCTGATTTTGAACTTACTTTAGAGTTTAAAATCACAAAGGCTGGCAATAGTGGTATAAATTACCGAAGTGAAGAGCTCAAGGATATCCCCTACGCATTAAAAGGCTACCAATTGGATATTGATGGCGCAAACCGGTATACCGGACAAAATTATGAAGAACGTGGAAGGACTACACTGGCCTACAGAGGGCAAAAAACAAGTATAAAAGCTCAAAATACAGAAGATGCTAATGGAACTGTACAATCAAAAATTAAAAATAATGCATGGACAGATTTAACTGTAACAGGTTCGCTGGGAGAATCTGATGCCTTGCTGCAAAAGATAAATAGTGAGGATTGGAATACATGCCGATTGGTAGCAAAGGGTAATCGGCTAAAACACTATATCAATGGAGTATTAATGAGTGATGTTACAGATAATGACAAGGTTAACGGAAAATCAAAAGGGATGTTAGGCATGCAGGTTCATGTCGGCCCGCCAATGAAGGTGGAGTATCGCAAGATTATGATAAAGCAATAATTATACTGAAAGGCTGGAACCAGTTTAATATCAATCCTGATACAAGAACATAATTACTACAATTAATTAAACTATAAAATGAAATTTGGCATTAATACCTTCCTGTTTACCTCTCCGTTTACAAATGAGAGTGTTGATTTGTTCCCTAAATTCAAATCATGGGGTTTTGACTCTGTGGAAATAGCGATTGAGGATCCTTCGCATATAGATCCGAATGTCATCAGGAAGGCATTGGATGAGAGTGGTTTGAAATGCGGCTCAATCTGTGCTGCTATGGGTCCCGGCCGCGATCTAAGGGGAACAGTTCAGGATCAGCAGACAGCTATTACTTACATCAAAAGTATTCTCGATATGATGCCTGTTTTAGGTTGCGGCATCCTGATCGGACCACTTTACTCTGCGGTAGGACGTGCCGAATTAGTGAGTAAGGAAGATTATGCAAAACAATGGGAAACTGTTGCTACCCATTTAAAAATGCTGGCAGATTATGCTGAAAAATTAGGTGTAAAAATGGCGATTGAGCCGCTGAACAGATATGAAACCGATTTTATCAATACCTGTGAGCAGGGTTTAAAAATGGTTAATCAGGTTAACAGCAAGGCTTTGATGCTTCAACTGGACACCTATCACATGAATATAGAAGAAAAGGATCCCTACCAGGCGATATTACATGCAGGGAGTAAACTGGGGCATTTCCACGCCTGCGGCTCAGATCGTGGAACACCCGGTGGTGATCAGATCAATTGGGACAGAATTAGTTCCGCTCTCCATCAGGTTAAATATGATGGAGAAGTAGTGATTGAATCCTTTATTCCTGATATTGAAATGATTGCGAAGGCCGCATCCATCTGGAGACAATTTGAACCTTCACAGGAAGATATAGCAATTAAAGGATTGAAATTTCTAAGATCTTCTTTAATCAAATAGTACTGGAGTTGAAACCAATATTTTAAACCTTATGTTATGGATTCAAGACGTAATTTTTTGCAAACACTAAGTGCTTCAATACTTGCTTTATCTATACCCCAAACCGGTTTTGCGAGCCTTGATGATTTTTACAACCAGCCTTATGAAGGCCCTGTTCTTCGGGTTGCAATCATGGGTCTGGGTAGTTATGGAACCCGGGTAGCTGAGGCTATGCAAGCCTGTAAGATGGCTAAATTAGTCGGGGTAATCAGTGGTACGCCTTCTAAAATAAAGAACTGGCAGAGCAAGTATAATATTCCAGAGAAAAACTGTTACAACTACGGGAATTTCGATCTCATTAAAGATAATCCCGACATTGATGCAGTGTACGTAATTACTCCGAATGCTCTGCATCACGATCAGGTAATACGTGTTGCCAAAGCTGGCAAACATGTTATTTGCGAAAAACCAATGGCTTTGAATGCCAAAGAAGGGCAGGAAATGATTGAAGCCTGCAGGAAAGCGAATGTCAAATTACTGGTAGGATACAGAATGCACTTTGAGCCTAAAACCCTTGAAATTATCCGGATGCGGAAAGAAGGGGAATTGGGAAAAATTATGTTTTTTCAGGGATTAAGCGGCTTCAAAATTGGCGACCCTACTCAGTGGCGATTGAATAAGCAATTGGCAGGAGGAGGCTCACTAATGGACATAGGCATTTATGCAATAAATGGTGCACGTTATATGGTAGGCGAAGAGCCTGTTTGGGTTACTGCACAAGAAACTAAAACTAATCCTGAGAAATTTAAAGAAGGCGTTGATGAAACCATTCAATTTCAATTCGGCTTTCCGGGTGGAGCGGTAGCATCCTGTTTGTCAAGCTACAATATGAGTAATCTGGATCGCTTTTTCCTAACTGCTGAAAAAGGATTTGCCGAATTACAACCCTCAACCGGTTATGGACCCATCAGGGGTCGCACTAATAAAGGCGAATTAAATCATCCGCATGTTACTCACCAGACTGTACAAATGGAAAAGATGGCAGGTATAATATTGGCAAATGAATCTGCCCAGGTACCTGTAGATGGCGAAGAAGCTCTAAAAGACCTGAAAATTATTGATGCGATCTATTTAGCAGTTAAAACAGGTAAAAAAATAAATTTAAAGTTGTAAATGAATTTCTGGTAAACCCCTTACAGTAAAATAAGCACCAAGAACATGATAATACCTCGGAAAAAGAATTTGAAAGTACTGCTCTACACCCTAACTCTGGTGCTAATTGTATTAACTGCCTTTAAGTTTACACAATCTGATTCAACTGCCTTAAAAATTAAAAAAGGTGATCACATCATTTTAATTGGAAACAACCTTGGCTCAAGGATGATGAACTACGGGTATTTTGAAACAGAAATGCAGCTTCGATATCCCGATAGCATGCTGTATATCAGGAATATGTGCGATGGTGGAGATACACCAGGTTTCAGGGCACACTCTGGTCGTGCATTACCCTGGGCGTTCCCTGGTGCTGAAAAATTTCAGACTGAACTTGCAAAAAACTCAAACAGCGAAGGCTTTTATGATAGTCCGGATACCTGGATCACAAACCATAAGGCAGATATAATCATTGCATTCTTTGGTTACAATGAGTCTTTTCAGGGACCTATGGGGCTGGAAAACTATAAAACTGAACTTGAAGCCTTCATAATTCATACCCTAAAACAAAAGTATAATGGAAAAACATCTCCGCAACTTGCACTTGTTTCACCCATTGCTTTTGAAGACCTGTCGGGGCAGATGGACCTTCCGAATGGTAAAGCTGAAAATAAAAATATGGAGCTTTATTCTAAGGCAATGAAAGAAGTTGCAGCAAAGCATAAAGTTCACTTTTTAGATGTCTTCACGCCGAGTAAGGCTTGGTATGCTGCCAATGAAAAACCAATGACCATCGATGGATCACAGTTCACAGAAGCGGCCTATGCTAAATTTGCACCGCTCCTGGCAGATGGGCTTTTCGGTAAAACGAAGGTGAAACCTGCTGTTGAAAGCAATCGTAAACTGGTTCATGCTGCAGTTCAAGAGAAAAACTGGATGTGGCATAATGATATTAAAATCCCCAATGGGGTGCATGTTTTTGGGCGCAGATATAATCCCTTTGGACAGGATAATTACCCTACAGAGCTTAAAAAGATCAGGGAAATGACGCTTATCAGGGATAAGGCTATCTGGCTGGCTTTAAAAGGAGAAAAGATGGATCTGGATGCTGCTGATAAGAATACAGTAGCATTACCAAAGATTGAGACCAATTACAATCCTGACAAAAACGGCAGTCTTAAATACCTTTATGGTGAAGAAGCCCTGGCGAAATTTAAACTGCCTGCGGGATACAAAATCGAGCTTTTTGCTTCTGAGGTGGAATTTAAGGATATTGAGAATCCGGTGCAATTATCCTTTGATAATAAAGGAAGATTATGGGTTGCAACTATGCCAACTTATCCCCACTGGCAGCCGGGTGATAAAAAACCGAATGATAAGATCATCATTCTCGAAGATACTAACGGTGATGGCAAGGCCGATAAACAAACTACCTTTTTAGATGGCATTCATTTACCTGTAGGCTTTGAGATCGCTCCTGAAGGTGTCTATGTTTCACAGGGCACCAATCTGGTACTTTACAAGGACACGAATGGCGATAGTAAAGCTGATTCGAAAGAAATTCTTCTGAGTGGTTTTGATGACCATGATACACACCATGCACATCATGCCTATACCACTGACCCTTCGGGTGCAATATACATGGGTGAGGGTGTCTTTTTACATACTAATGTGGAAACCTCCTACGGCCCTGTACGTGCCACCAATGGCGGTTTTTACAGATATAATCCTGCAAGACATCATCTTGAACGAACCGCTCAACTCTCCATACCAAACCCTTGGGGTATCGCCTTTGATGATTGGGGACAGAACTTCTTTGCTGAGACTTCCGGACCGGATGTTCTCTGGATGATGCCGGGTTCTATCAAACCAAGATATGGTGTCGCTACTCATAAATCTACGAACCTGATTGAGGATAAACACCGTGTACGCCCAACCTCAGGGCTTGAATTCATTTCAAGCCGTCATTTTCCGGATGAGGTTCAGGGAGATATGCTGATCAATAATACTATTGGATTCCTCGGTACTAAACAACATATGATGCAGGAAAAGGGCACCGGCTATGCAACAAAGCACCGTCAGGATCTGCTGGTTTCAGAAGACAGAAATTTCCGTCCCGTGGATATGGAATTTGCACCGGATGGCTCACTTTATATTGTTGACTGGCATAATGTGCTGATCGGGCATATGCAGCATAATGTGCGCGATCCCTTGCGCGATCATTCCCATGGGCGTATTTATCGCATTACCTATCCTTCCAGACCATTAGTAAAACCGGCTAAGATTGATGGTGCAAGCATTGAACAACTGCTTAACAATCTTAAGTTACCTGAATATCGGACCCGTTACCGGACTCGCAGAGAGCTTCGGGGACGTCCGGCTAATCAGGTTCTTGCCCAAATCACAAGCTGGACAGCCAAGCTTGATAAAAAAGACCCTCAATACGAGCATCATTTGCTTGAAGCATTATGGGTAAGCTGGGGACTAAACAAAGTTGATCAGAAACTCCTTCGTCAGCTACTTCAGTCGAAGGATTATAGGGCACGTGCTGCTGTTGTACGCGTTTTAAGATATACCGGTCATCAGGTTGCTGATCAAACCAACTTACTGATGCAGGCTGCAGCTGATGTGCATGGACGTGTAAGGCTTGAAACAATTGTTACCGCCTCCTGGCTAGGAAAAGAAAAAGGCTTACCAATCGTTATGGAAGCTGGTAAAAAACCACTGGACGAATGGATGGTTCCGGCATATGAAACAGCTATTGCTCACCTCAATGGATATGAACGTGCAGTTAAAAAGGAAGAACCAATTTTAACCGATCTTAAAGGAGCTGAACGCGAGCTTTTTGTCAAAGGAAAAGCAATTTACGCACGTGATGGCTTTTGCAATACCTGTCACCAGAGCGACGGAAAAGGGCTTGGCAGCTCAGGATTCCCACCGCTTGCAGGCACAAAATGGGTAACCGGAAATGAAGAAAGATTAATCAAACTAGTACTGAAGGGACTTTATGGCCCTATAGAAGTGCTTGATAAAAAATATCCGGGGCAGGTACCGATGACACCTTTCGCAGGAATGCTGAACGATGAGGAAGTTGCAGCGGTATTGACCTATGTTCGGAATTCATTTGGGAACAAGGCTTCGGCAATTTCTCCAGAGAAAGTAAAAATGACACGAGCGGCAGTCAAAGATAAAACAGGATTTTACTCACCCGAAGAATTACTAAATCAACATCCATTAGAGAAATAAACTCATTCAGAAGAAATAAAAATGTACATACAAAACAACAGACTGCTATTGATCATTCTGATCAGTTTTATTCATACCAGCTTTTCATTTGCTCAGAGCAATCCACAATGGATTGTATATCAGGGGAATGAAGGGCCCGGCAAAGGTAAACATATTGTATTTGTGAGTGGGGATGAAGAATACCGCTCGGAAGAGGGCTTACCTATGATGGCAAAAATTTTAGCAGAACGCCATGGCTTTAAATGCACTGTTTTATTTGCAGTAGACCCAAAGACAAATAATATTGATCCCGATAATCAGACCAATATACCTGGACTGGAACACTTGAAGACGGCTGATCTGATGGTTATGCTATTACGCTTCAGGGAACTACCTGATGAACAAATGAAACATATTATCGATTACACCAATGCCGGGAAACCAATTGTAGCCTTACGGACTTCAACACATGCATTCAGCTATTCACGAAATAAGCAAAACCCCAATGCAAAATACAGCTATAACAGCAAGGTAAAGGGCTGGGAAGGTGGTTATGGAAAGCAGGTACTTGGTGAAACCTGGATCAATCACCATGGTGTACATGCTAAGGAAGGTACCCGTGCATTGATCAATGGACTTGTGAAAGATCATCCAATTTTGCGCGGAGTAAAAGATATCTGGACACCAACTGATGTGTATGGAATTCTGGGCCTTCCAAATGATGCTCAGGTTTTGATATTCGGGCAAACCACAATGGGAATGACCTCTACATCACCTCTGAGCTATGAAAAGTCGGTCATGCCGGTAGCATGGATCAGAAACTACAGTTCTGTAAGTGGCAAAAAAGCGAAGATATTTACAACAACAATGGGTGCTTCGGTTGACCTGATCAGTGAAGACCTTCGCAGGTTAATTGTTAATGCTTGTTATTGGGGCACAGGCATGGAGAGCCAAATTCCTGCACAAAATAATGTTCAGATAGTTGGCGAGTACAAT
Source organism: Sphingobacteriales bacterium 16-39-50 (assembly GCA_002257025.1). Classification (GTDB taxonomy): domain Bacteria; phylum Bacteroidota; class Bacteroidia; order Sphingobacteriales; family Sphingobacteriaceae; genus Daejeonella. The sequence continues at coordinate 47,101 of NCHA01000015.1, forward strand.
CCAACCATGTTTGGTTTTGGTAAATATCAGCGGGGACTGAGCCCTTCGACTTTTGAGTGGAAGAAATAATTTAACGTAAACTCTACATAATATTTTAAAACCACATACCTGCCTCCCGGCAGGCAGGGAAACATAGCATTTTATAGCTTCTATCCTACATTTTAGACACAGATGGCATCGAAGCTTCGCTTCAATCTATGTCTCCTTTAAAACATAATAAATTTAATCTATGTGGTTAAATCTTAAACTTTATATAGTTTAATACAGAACTCACATTAATTTAGAATAATTTCTCTAATCAGGATTCAATCACTACGCCCATTGCACAGAACTTTTCGATCCGTTCATTGATTACTTCGTCGATATCACGCTTAGTTAAAAGATCAAGATCTTTAGTGATTCTATCCTGAATGGTCTTAGCCATTTCTTCAGGATTATGATGGGCACCTCCCAGTGGCTCTTTGATGATGCCATCGATCAGTTTATTCTTATACATATCGTCTGCTGTCAGTTTAAGACAGTCGGCTGCTTTCTCTTTAAAATCCCAGCTTCTCCATAATATGGATGAACATGATTCAGGTGAGATTACTGAGTACCAGGTATGCTCAAGCATATAAACCCTGTCGCCAATACCAATACCCAATGCTCCACCGGAAGCTCCCTCTCCTACAATAAAGCATAAGATAGGCACCCTCAACACTGACATTTCAAGCAGATTCCGGGCAATTGCCTCTCCCTGACCACGCTCTTCTGCCTCCAGACCAGGATATGCTCCCGGAGTGTCAATAAAAGTGATTACAGGTTTATTGAACTTTTCCGCCAGTTTCATCAATCGGAGTGCTTTACGATAACCTTCAGGATTGGCCATTCCAAAATTACGGTATTGACGCATTTTGGTGTTCACACCTTTCTGATGACCAATGATCATTACTGTTTGACCACCAATACTGGCAAAACCTCCAACAATTGCCTTGTCATCCTTTACTGTCCGGTCACCATGCATCTCAATAAAATCATCACAGATCATTTCTATATAAGACAGGGTGTAAGGCCTTTCCGGATGCCGCGATATCTGCACATTTTGCCATCCGCTAAGATTCGAGTAGATCTGATGTCTGGCCGCATCAATCTTTAGTTCCAACTCAGCCAGTGTAGCAGACATGTCTACCTTGGTTTTCTCAGCTACCTGTTTAACCTTTTCAATCTGCAATTGCAAATCAACAATAGGCTTTTCAAAATCGAATGTTGTACTACTCATAGGTTATCTAAAAGACCCGGCTAAATTAGGAAATTAATACCATCGCCAATAAATCTAATTTTTAAAATCTGCAAACCTGAATTTGCATGAATTTTAGCGTATTCACAGAAGAATTCAGGGATTAAAGTTCCTTAACTTTTCCTTTGCCTGGGCCCATGTATTTGCTGATTTCTGTTCGACTACAGCATTATCAATGAGTTGCTGCAAATTTACCAGGGCCTCCAAAACTGTTTTGTCTTTTACCCCATCCTTTTTGAAGCGGACCAGATCCAGAATGATAGCCTTATTATTTCCGCTTTCATCGGTTATAAAATTTATTCCATCTATCATTTCTTCATTCTTTTATGTTAAAAAAAGAAAAATTATTTCAATTGTCCTAATGATTATTGAAATGCAAAGATACATGATTCGATCAATACTGCTCTCTACAAGAAGAAACCTCTTTAAAAGTAAATCAGGATAACATGATAGAAATGCTGACATTTTACTGACCCAAAAGGCGCTTGCAGCTTCCCTTTTTTGAATTTTTTATTATATTTTAACAAGAACTCAAAAAAAGCAAAGAAAAAGAGAAGAATTACATGGGTCATTTGCCAAAACTTATTGAAGATCTTGCATTAATCTTAATAGTCGCTGCAGTTACAACTTTATTATTCAGAAGGATAAAGCAACCACTTGTTTTGGGATATATTATTGCCGGTTTTTTAGTTGGGCCTCATTTGTCGATCACACCAACAGTTGCTGATTCAGAAAATATTAAAACGCTGGCAGAAATTGGAGTTATTTTTCTACTGTTTAGTCTTGGTCTGGAGTTTAGTTTCAAAAAACTTGTACGGGTTGGTGGTGCAGCTTCAATTACAGGTCTGATAGGTATAGCTTTCATAACCGCATCAGGTTATTTAGTAGGTCGATGGATGGATTGGTCTTTCATGGATAGCCTTTTTCTGGGAGGTATGCTCGCAAGTTCGTCCACTACCATTATCATAAAAGCATTTGATGAACTGGGTGTCAAAACTAAACAGTTCGCCCAGGTGGTTTTCGGGATACTTGTAGTTGAAGATATTGTAGTGATTCTCTTAATGGTATTACTTTCAACAATTGCCATTACTAATCAATTTGAGGGAACTGAAATGCTCTTTACGGTTGCTAAACTATTCTTCTTTTTACTCCTTTGGTTCATAGCAGGAATCTTTTTACTTCCTACATTTCTAAGAAAGGCCAAATCACTTTTAGATGATGAAACATTGCTTATTCTTGCCATTGGCCTTTGCCTCGGGATGGTTATTATAGCCAGACAGTCTGGTTTTTCAGCCGAACTTGGTGCGTTCATTATGGGCTCAATTCTAGCTGAAACAACAAAAGCAGAGAAAATTGAGCATTTAGTTAAACCCGTAAAAGATTTGTTTGGTGCTGTTTTCTTTGTATCTGTAGGTATGCTGATTGATCCTGTTGCTATCATGGAAAATCGTTGGGCAATCCTCTGGGTAACCCTGTTGATTTTGGCAGGAAGGTTTTTCAGTTCTACAATTGGCGCTTTACTTTCAGGTCAGCCCTTAAAACAATCCATACAAGTTGGAATGAGCCTGGCTCAAATAGGTGAATTTGCATTTATAGTGGCATCACTAGGTCTTGCTTTGGGTGTTACCAGCAATTTTCTATTCCCTGTGGCTGTTGGGGCATCAGTCATAACAACTTTTACAACACCCTACAGGATTATGTATTCTGAAAAAATTTATGATTTAATTGTAAGGATTCTGCCTGAAAAATGGGTTAAAAATTTATCAGACTATTCATCGAGCACACAAAACATTAAGACTGAAAAAAGCTGGAAAAAGGTTTTCAAATCTTACATGAACATTGTGGTAACAAATGGAATTGTTCTAATGGCCTTAATGCTGATTTCTATAAATTTTTTGCATCCTCTTTTAAGTGAAACTATTACAAATCCGGTAATTTCAGGAATCATAGTTCTGGCCATTTCAATTGGGTTATCATCACCTTTCTTATGGGCTTTAATGGCAAAAAGGCCCGATAATATCGTATATAAGGAATTATGGCTCCATATACAATACAGTAAAGGGCCATTACTCGTCCTTGAGATCTCCCGGGTAACAATAGGAATCCTTTTAATTGGATTTTGGGTTAGCCGAATATTTTCAACCGGTGTAGCTATTTTAATCGCGATACCATTGATTATCATGGCTTTAAGATTATTTTCGAGAAGAATTCAAAAATTTTATCACCGTCTTGAACAAAGGTTCCTTAGTAATTTGAATGCAAGAGAAATTGCCGAAGAAGAAAATTCATACTCTGAGAAAATTCTAAGAAAACACTTTAAGCCGGAATCAGAACTTGTTCCCTGGGACGCTCATATGATTGATCTTCAGGTTAATCAGAACGCAGATTATATAGGCAAAACTTTGGAAGAGCTGGCATGGAGGGAAAAATTTGGGATTAACCTTGCATATATTAAGCGAGGTGATAAGTTGATTTATGCACCTTCCCGATTTAATAAACTGCTTCCATTCGACCATGTCGGTATAATTGCAAGTGATGAACAAATGCAACTATTCAAACCAGCTTTTGATGCGACGGAGCCGATAGACAATGTTGAATATGATGTAGAAGATATTGTAGTTCAAAAGATTGTTGTTGATGAGCATAACAGGCTTAAAGGACTGACGGTCCGCAATTCAGGAATCCGAGAAAGAACAAATGGGCTCATATTCGGCATAGAAAGGAATAATGAAAGAATTTTGAACCCGAATTCTCAAATGGTCTTTGAATGGGGCGATATTGTTTGGATTGTTGGAGAACGGAAAAAAATTCAGCAGCTGAATGCCCCCTGATTAGTATCCAGGGACAAGTAGATTAATTATCGCTACAGAGTTTATTATATTTTGCCTTTCGGATATTCCGTAGCAAGCTTCAATATAATATTCAGGGCTATAATAAGACAAAACCTTTATTTGCCCCTGCGATAGAATTGTGAATTCATAAGTATATGATTCATAGATTTCATACTTTTTAGCACAAAAATTTGGAATATCCTTTTCATCCCTTATTCTGAACAAGTCATTCTGCTGAAATGTTTTCCAGATCTGCTCTAGTGAGTGGGGTGATAGATCCAGGTCTATTAGCATGTCTTTAGCATAAGAATAAGCCCTGAGCTGTTCATCTTTCCCTGTTAAAATAAAATACTTAGCTGATGATGCTCCCTCACCAGTAAAATAGGTGCGAAATGCCAGTACAAAATCATTCTTTGAGCTGAGCGACTGCATAAATGGCTGTACCCGGGAATTATCATATTTAATCCCGTTTTCAAGCCAAAATAGTTCCTGAGAAAATGCTGGAAGCAAAAATAGAAGAAATGAAAGGGTCAAATAGATCTTCAAAATTATAAGGAATATGTGGTTGTAAAAATACTGTTCTATTTACTCCCTAACCATAGAATGGCATTTGTAATCATTTTATTCTGAGATACATTATCGAAAGTAAATGAAAGTGTACGGTTAGTCCGGTCAATTTTATGCTCATAATCAATATCATTATGCCCCATATTAACGTATAACATTCTATATCTGGTATTGGTCCATACAACAGGATAATAACCCTCGTGCCATATTTCATGAGGTTTAGGGCCGATACCCAGTGGAAAACTCTTAGGGTGTATAGACAACAGAATTTTTATATTGGGATTCGCCTTCAGATCATTTTTCCATCTGTACCATTCATTTGGAGCAGAAAGGAATTTTCCGGGCATTTTTTTAGCTATTGGGTGTTTAGTATCCTCAAACCGCAATATGGCAGATGTGGGTCTCCAGGTATTACTGCTGTACTGGCCCGATCCTAAAAAATCCTCATGATACCAGTCCCAGTTTTGAGGGTATGCCGAAGGACTTAGGGCAAATGCTGAAAAATGAAATCCCATCCAGGCACCACCAGCCTCCATGTATTTTTGAAAAGCTTCCCTTTGCTCCGGTTTCTCAGGTCTGGTATCAAGGAAAAGTACAACCTGGTACCCTGAAAGAAATTTAGTATTCAAGTTATTCCAGTCATTAGTGGCAGCAAACCCAAAATTATTCTCTTCAGCTATTTTAGGAAACCACTTCAGGGCCTCCGACACATAACTGATATGAGCCTGATCATTTTTTCCGGTATAAAATGCAATTACCTGAAATTTCGGTTCGATAAGTGCTGAAAAACAATCACTGGAGTATAGCAAACCCAAAAACAGGGCATACAATAATTTATATCTGAAGAAAATTGAAGGCATCTTATCCTGTTATAATGTAAGGATAAGGTAGAAAAAAAATAGAAATATTTAAGATTGAGATGCTACTACCGCGGATCTATCTGGTAAACTATCATAGGAACACTTCCGTTGGGGCTCCGACTAAGATTTGCCATTTCAATATTGGTTACTGAACCAGCAAAAACAGGTGCAGGAATTTCCCTCTGGCTACCTTTTTTGTTCCGTGGGGATTTTATCTCAGCATTTTCGGATTGGGATTCAAATTTGCGAATCTGTGAGGCTGAAGGATTTAGTATCGATATATCCCCTTTAGCTGATTTTTTCCCAGAGAATGTTGCTTTTGAATTTGAAGAAAGTTCAATAATTTGTACAGACTGAATATCTGAAAGCGTGATATACAAGGAGGAACTAGCCACCTGAGCCTTAATTTCAGCGGCAATAAAAAAGAAAAGAATAAAGCTCAATAAGACTTTCATATATTCTCTTACGATAAATATATGAAAAGGTTACAATTACCAAAGAAATATTTTTACCTATTAGGTAATTTATTTGGCGAGACAAATTTCTTAGTCTCAATCTTTCTTGGCTTGATAATCAACTTAATAGTAAGATTTGCCGGACTTTCAGAATCAAGAATTACCTGAGGGATATTCTTCTCAACTTCTACTTCCGGAGGCAGATTAGTACTATCCACAGAGAGGGTGTATTTGCCTATCGGGAGGTAAAAGATAAGCTGGCCTTCCAGATTGGTCTTGGTAACATACTTTAAATTATTTTCATCGGTTGCCACTACAGTTATTCCCTGTAAATTTCGATTGATCTCATAACTGAACTGATCGAAACTATAAACCAAATTTCCCTTTAAAGTTCCTGTTCTTTTAAGCGGAATTTCCAGCTTGTGTTTCTTTTTGTCCAGATTGATATACTGATCAGGGGCATACCAGCCCTTGATATTTGACATACTGATACGATAACTCTCATGAGGTAGTTTCTTATAAACAACTGATCCTGAAGCATCTGTAATAAAAGCGACATCGTTAATATAAAGGAGATGGCCTTCTGCCCTGGTATCACCCTCATCAAAAATATTATTCTGGTTCATATCCTTGTACACAACTACCTCCAAATCACTATTTATAGCACCTGCTTTAGGTAAGGATAGTTTTTGAGTAATACCTACCTCAAGTAAACTGAATTGATAATTACTAAACCGGTTATGATTTATCGAGGTATAAATGCTGGATTTAGGTAAAATATCATACTCCGCCCGGCCAGTTAGAAAACTGCTGCTGCCATAAGATGAATTATTCATTAATGCTAATCCTGCTTCCATTCTTAGCTTATCCCTGTAAAAATTCTTTCGGACTGTCGGGATAACGCTGAAAATCCTTGGTGAATCCTGACTCCTGAGGAAATTATTAACTGCTTCACCGATATAGAATGTTCCAAACTGCAAGGTAGAACTAAGGTTAAAGATCCCTCTCTTATAGTTTAGATTTGAACGAAAATGAAAACGCAGCTGCTCATTGAAAGAAGTGCTAAAATATCCACTTTCGGCATTCAATGATAAGAACTGATTACTCGATATGGGATAATTAAATGATGAATTAATATTCCAGTAGCTCAATGTGTGAACTTCCTTAGTTGAACCTGGTAAACGGAATGCATTATTTGATTCCTGAAAATATAGCGGTGAAACAGAAGCAATCATTTTTTTAAAAATCGTGCCCGACATTCCTATTTCAGCCCTCAGAGTACTAAACTTAGGCATAAACAACCTGAAAGTTGAGAAAGTTTTAGGTGCATAATAATTATAATCAAATCCTGCCCAGATATTGGATCTTTCCCTCATAAAGGTAATCCGTTCATTAAATGACAAAGCACCTCTCCGCATACCAGGATAATACCCTGAACTGAAATAATTTGAACTGTTGATTACTATTTTTTTGATTGTTCCAGTAATATTTAATCCGGAGGCAAAACTTGGCTTTACCAAACTCATGCTATCCCGCTGTTGTGTATGTCCTGCATTCAGATTAGCTACAATTCGTAAGCCTTTAAATTTCAAGAGAGTGTAGCTGTTTCCTAATATTGCACTTTTAGAGTTCTGAATGGGACTTACTTCATAAATAACATTGGTTGAAAATTCCGAGTTTTCCCTTCTGTGGGTATAGCCGGCCCACCCTGCAGTACCCGAAGGCAAAAAGTTATTTGAATTGTTCCCGATCAAATTAGAATTTCCATCCAAAAAACCTGCCTCATAAGAATCATTATTTGTAGTATCATTTAAAAATAGATTTGCTCCCCTACCGCTGAGGTTGATATCCATATTCTTATTAATGTTCCCTGCTGTTATCCCCATATTACCTGTTTCATAACTAAGCCATGTATTCCTCATCATAGGGGGTGAGTAAGCGTTCTTCCAATCTGTATAATCTAGACTGTAACCTAATTTACCAGATTTAAGTTCAAGGTTACCCTGGCCGTTGAGCAGGTAGGATTCATTACTTGAAAACATCCCCTGCGAACTGATTGAGATGCTGTTCTCATTGTAAGAATCATTTAAATTGGGGTCATGATAAGCGCGATCACTCCTGCCGCTTTGAACTCTGACATAAGCCATCCCAAATACATCGCCGTTGGAATAAAGCCCGGTAAAAGTTACATCAAACCCTTCAGACTGGAACATTTTCCTGGTAACCGGCTTTGTAATCGTGATAAGGGTATCCGCAGATGGCTGAATTGTAAAATCCAGGGTAGAATGAAATGCCTGATTCTGAAATACAGAAGGAAAGCGATTAATTAATGTTACACGCTGGGCTGTATTCCCGGGATTGGAGACTCTGACAGGTATTCTGATTGAATCGGTTGAAGCATCAATCAGTAAACTCGAAACCAGGGAAAACATGTTTACATTTCTCTTAACAGAAACCTGCACTTTTGTTTCGGTAGCAATAATCAGGTTATTAGCTGCATCAGACAATACGAATCTTATTACATGTGTCTGCCCGGAAATTGTTTTTTTTGTAATAAATACTTTTACAGGAATGAATAAACTATCTCCCGGTTTGATGGAAACTGCTGTTTTATTCTTACTGATCAGGTTGATACTTTTCTCAGGGTTGATACTTATTGTACCTATTAGTGGCACAGCTCTTTTATTTACCAGTTTTAAAGTAAGATCGACCAGTTCTTCATTGGAAGCACTAACAACTGGTTTAGAAGGTACCAATACGATTAATGAATCAATGTCCTGCGCTTTTAATTCTACAGGATTAAAAATGAAAAATGATAAAAAAATAGTAAAAATCAGATAAACAGATAATACCTCCGGCTTTATCCCAAATCCAGAAAGCAGTCTATTCAGGCAAAGTGGATTGCATAAAAAATCTGATATTCTCTTTTTCACTTTAAAGATTCTGAAAAATCTATTCGATTTCCAATTATAGATCGTTATTGAGGAATAATTACAAATAAAACAGTTGTATTAAAGGTGCCGGTTTTACCTGCCAGCCTGCTGTCATTCGCAGCCGTATAATACCTTAAGTCATACTCTACAACCTGTTGAGTATAATCAACCATTGGATTTGTAACTATAATCTGATCAGCAGTAGAAAGCGCCCTGGTAAAAGTAGATATGCCTCCGGAACTTGAAGTATACTTTGTGGTTTGAACATTCACTGCCGCCACAGGTATGGTATTACTTTCTGATCCGACTAAATTTAATCCACTGGTCTTAATCAATACCTGATATGGCTGATAACCAACTACCCTCATACCTCTTGATTTAGTTACTGATACACCATTCATATAACTCTCCAGTGTATTAAATACCAGATTGATCTCATTTGCTGAGTTTTGAAGTTCGAGTGTCAGACTGTTTGAAACAGCGTTAACCATGAATGAAACAGCAACTGTGCTTGTAGAAACAAGCACATTATTTGAATTATACAATGAAAAAATCAAGGTTCCTGTATAAGTTCCATTAGGAACCATTAGATGATTTCCTCCCTGAATCAGCATGTCAAATTTATGTTCTGTAAAAACGTAAGCCCCAAAAGGAGCATTTGAGCCATTTATGAGTACAACATCTGTATTGTTTAATACAACAGGCGTATTATCTACCCCGATCTGTACAGCAGTTGGAGTACCCGTACTGACCCGGTTAAAACGTAAGGAAAAAAACTGCGGTGCTACAGACTCATTTCCGTTTGTAAAATTACCGGCTGCCCTCACATTTAAACTCCATTCATCACAGGTTGCCCCATTCGGAGAATACTGTACACTCAGAGCATCTGTAACTGTTGCTCCAGCCATTTGCTCTGCATAGGTATTAAATGTCCCCTGAGTACTTGAATAGGTATTCAATGTCGCTCCCTGACAGGTACTGCTATAATTTACAACAAATGAAACCGCAATGTTATTATTAGTTGCCATTACAGAACCGTTTCTGTCAAATATAGTAACCGTCAATGTTGTACTATAGGTACCGGAACCTACATTCAGGTGATTCCCACCAGTAACTCTCATATCAAAAAGCTGCTGAAAATTCCTGTTTCCTCCGGTTATATTCCCTGAAGAATTAATCATAGACATAGCCGCAGATGTGCTTAAGTTCTGATATCCGCGACTGCTTGTTCCATTAGGACCTCCAACAGCAGATGCATAGTTCAAAGAAACAAAAGAGGCAGCAATAGTTGCAGTACCATTACTAAAATCACTGTTTGCCTGAATTTGAACTGTCCATCCCGATTGACTGTTGGAATTCAAATTATACTGTAGAGTCAGGTAATTGTTGCTGGTTATATTTGTTAAAATATCAGCTTTTGTATTAAATGTAACAGGAGTACCCAAAAAACCGCTTATTGATTGTGCATTCCCCTTAGTGGTTAGGAACAAAAAACTCGCAAATAGTATCGCCAGTTGAAGTTTGCCAATCTTAAAGTTAACTCCGAATATATTTTTCATCTGATTATTTAATTATCTCTGGAATTCGAGTTCCACAAGTTTCAACTCATCCTTATCACCATAATTGATAATAGCGGTTGCAGTGTATTTACCCTTTGCAAGATTCAAAGGCAGGCTTTGTCTAACCAGACGCTGATCACCGGGTAAAGAAAATATCTCCTGATCATCCAGTTTCTTTTTTTCTCCGGTCTGGGTGTTCAGAATTTCCCATTTAACCTTTCCTTCAAGCCATTGCTTACCGGTATTATGAAGCTTTAACTCAAGATATCCACCTGAGGTCTTATCATCTTTATCAGGCAGAACATCAGTAAAATTCAACACCTCAATATCCCTTACGTCAGATTGGGAAAATGAATGATAGATCTTTACCCCCATTCTTACGCTTACTTTAATCGAAGTTCCGTCTGCTGCCCTTCCATCACCAGGGTTAAGCTGGGTCAAAAACATCATTGCTGTATGTACCGGGATTTCTGTATTTGCATCTGCCGGGACACTAAACACAACATCGAGTTCACGTTTTTCACCTGGCCTGAGAGTAAAATATGATCCTGGCATAACCCTGATCCATTCAGTAGCTGATGTCTTAAGAGTACCCGCATCATAGGTCTGGTTATTACCCAGAGAATCATAATCCCAGTCATTCAAAGAAACGCCGATCTCAAGATCCTTGTTGTTTGGATTACTTACTACTATTTTTTGTGTTCCTGCGCCACCCGGTGCAAGTTTGTAATACAATTTACCCGGGCTGACTGTCATACCTGCCTGTGCCAGAAGATTCTGACTAAAAGCAAGCATGGAAACACAAAGGATATAGAATATATTTTTTTTCATAGCTAGTATATAAAAAAGGCCTTTAAAAAGGCCTCAATATAACGATAAAACCGCTGTTATATCTTACGGTTGTGTTACTGTATAAGTTACAGGAATCACATTTAAACCTGTTGCTTTACCTGCGTATGCCCCACCTGCACCAATCAGGTAGGAAATATTGAATTTGTTGGTAGGGTTTGATCCGCTCCATGAACTGTTGGTTGCTGTAATCACTGTTGCCGGACTTGAACCTGAAGCAGGAAGTGTAACTGAAGAACCATAGGTGATACCGGTAGTGTTACCATTATTTGTAGCACCAATTGAAGAAGTGATCTTTATTGATCCCGGAGCCAAAGCCGCTGAACCTGTAACTGTTCCTGCAACCGCTTTAACAACATATCCCTTTGAACTGGTTACACTCACATGATCTGTAGCTAAGGCTGTGATACCGTTGGTATATTTTGCTTCAGTGTCGAAATTCACATCCAATGATGCCGGTTGTGTTACGCTGAATGATAATACATCAGATAAAGTGATGTTTAGATTTGCAGTCTGCGCAAATGATTTAGTACTTAATAATGATACTGCTAAAATTGCGAAGGTTATAATTACTTTGTTCATGATTCTGTTACTTTTATTTTGTCGATGTTGATAGCATTAAGACAAATAATAGACCAATGTCTCAAATAGTACAAAAACAGCTTTTTTTAAGATATTTAGCATATTTTTTGTGGGATATTTTTCCCAAGTGGGGAATTCGATACTCAAGGCAGTATTGGGTACAGAGTATTGAGATTAAATCCTATTTCAATTAAAAATTATGGCTTTGGAGGGGGATTGAATGTTTCACAGAAAATGGTACCGGTATAAACCTAATCTCTCCTCTTAAGAATTTCTTCTAATCTGATTGGTAAAGAAATTGATTGTATTTTAAATAATAAAGTCTGTACCAGAATTTGTAACCTATTATTTTAGAATAATAGTATATGTCACAGGAATGACACTTGCATCGGGTATTCTTCCTGCAAATGTACCATCTGCACCAATTAAATAGGATACATTAAAAGTATTCGCTGCATCCTTACCATTCCACGAAGCATGATCAGCTTCAATAATTGTGATTTGCTTATTCCTTATGAAATTAGAAGGGAGGGCCGAATTAATCATCAGTCCTTCCAGATTACCATGGTTACCTGAACCGAGTTGAGGGCTTATCTTTATTGAATTCCTGTCCAGTTTTGAATCACCAATAACATCTCCGATAGCAACCCTTACAATATAAGCACCAGAGCTAACAATATTAATATGGTCCTTAACAATGGCATTGATTCCTTCATCATACTTTGCATAACCATATCGGCTTACCTGAATTACTGGAGCTTCACTTATTGTAACAGATAAAACTGTTGGTGATAAGGTTATATTCAAACTGGCACTTTGAGCAAATACCGATTGGCAAAACAGAATTAAGAAGGGTAATGCAACGATAAGAGGTATTTTCTTCATAAAAAGGTATTTGTTTTACCTAAGATTAGAAAAATGAAGTAAACGCACTATTTAAATTTATGATCATCAAATTAGCATGAATCAAATCAATAACTAACGTATATAATTGTACCAAAATCATTTTACCTGACAAATATTCAGGGTTGAAGAACCGTAAAAATCACAGGGATTGTAGGCGGATTTTGCACTTTTCCCGAAACATTTGGTGCCTCTAAAGAATAATCTATGTCAAATTTATTTTCAGGATTTATTCCATTCCAGGAGGTATTCGAAGCAGAAATAACTGTTGCAGCACTCCCATTAGCTGATTGCAATTGAACACTTCTTCCAAACACAAGTCCTGAGGTATTTCCTTTATTTGTTTTACTGATATGGGATGTAAGACTTACTTTGGATTCTTTCCCATTAGAATCACCTGAAACAGCCTTTACTACATATCCTCTTGAACTAATCACTGTAATATGATCAGGAATTTTCGCAACAAGCCAGTTTTTAGTTCTTCCTGTATTTATGTATTCCAAATCAAAACCTTCTGGCTGGCTTATGGTAAAGGATAATGCATCCAATAATTTAATACTTAAACCCGGAGTCTGTGCATACACCACAGAATGAGCCGCCGCTATGAAAAGGAATACAAAAAAAACTAATGCCTTTTTCATCTTAAAATTAATGTCTTGTATTAAAATAAGCATTGAATGAGTGATATTATACCACACATTCAATTCGCTAGATTACTGTTGTGTTACTGTATAAACTACAGGAACCACATTTAAACCTGTTGCTTTACCTGCGTATGCACCACCTGCACCAATCAGGTAAGAAATATTGAACTTGTTCGTAGAATTTGAACCGTTCCATGAAGTGTTCGCCGCTGTAATAACTGTTGCTGCTGTTCCGCCTGTTACCGGTAAAGTTACTGCTGAACCGTAAGTAATACCTGCTGTATTACCACTGTTTGTAGCTCCAACTGCTGAAGTGATTTTTACTGATCCCGGTGCGATTGCTGCCGAACCTGTTACCGTTCCTGCAATTGCC
>NCHA01000002.1 GCA_002257025.1 Sphingobacteriales bacterium 16-39-50
TACCAGTATAATATACAAAAAATAGTTCAATATTTAAACATAAGTAATTGATTTACAGAAACTTAAATCCTTAACTTAATGACATTGGGCTTGACCCGCCATCCATCAATCAGCAATTCGTTGTCATGGCGGGCTTGACCCGCCAATGGCTCTCGCAAAGACGCAGAGACGCAAAATATATCATCTTAAACAAATTATTTTTAACTTATGGCCATTTGCGTCTTGGCGAGAGTAAAACCCTTAGTCGTTGTTATGGCGGGTTTAACCCGCCATTCACCCGCCAAAAACTCTCGCAAAGACGCAGAAACGCAAAACGTTTCGTCTTAAACAAATGATTTATAGCCCGGTCGCGCTTTGCGTCTCTGCGTCTTTGCGAGACATATCTCTTTTATAAATACAAGGTCGTGGCCTTCGCCACAATCAATTGTATTAACAAGAGATTCCGGCTCGGAGGCCGGAATCGGAGTACCCAAAGATGCACTGTCATGGCGGGCTTCACCCGCCAAATGCTCTCGCAAAGACGCAGAGACGCAAAAAATATCATCTTAAACAATTGATTTTATAACCCTCACCCACTTGCGTCTTTGCGAGACACTTGTCTTTTTAAACAAGGAGGTCCTGGCCTTCGCCAGGATGACAATCAGTTTTAATAAACAGGAGATTCCAGCTCGGAGGCTGGAATCGGATTTTACTCCTTAATCTACCGTCATGGTGGGCTCGATCTGCCACCCTTCTTGGCAAGTCCCGAACTCATTTATACCTCGTTCGTAACAAGCACAAATTAAGCCCGGATTAAACACACACTAAACCCAAATTTTTGTGGGTTTTGTCCGCGTTTAGTACGCGTTTACTCCCTGTTTAGTATGCGTTCTTTTAGAAGCAAATACGAACAATTTTTCAACCTTTCCCACTCTGAGGAAAAAGCATATTTTAAGGTCCTGATCAGAGCTATTCCCTATCGGATTTTGAATAAGATTCAATTCCAATCAAACTATAATTAACTTAGCGCCCTCTATGAATAAAGAACTGCTAAAAAAGATATTTGCTCTCAGCCTTTTTATACTGATTTCCTCAAATGGCTTCAGTCAGATGAAGCTGATTAAGAAACTCCTTTCAAATGAAGCCGATACAACCCGCGGAAGTAGTTTCCTGCCCCTCCCGGCACTTGGCTATGCCCAGGAAACAGGAATAGAAATAGGAGCCGCCAGCCTTTATTCATTTTATACAGACCGCAAGGATACTCTAATGCGGACCTCGCGAATTACAGGTATGATCACCTTTACAACGAAAAAGCAAAGCAACTTCGCCCTGAAATCAGATATCTGGACACCAGGAAACAAGTTTCACCTAAGCTCTGAAATCCGTTATCGGAATTTCCCTTTCAATTTTTACGGGATTGGCAATTCTACCCTGGAACTGAATGAAGACCCTATCACCCAAAAACTTTTCAAACTCAATGCCGGACTGGAAAAAAAACTGGGCAAAAGTATTTATACCGGAATGAGCATGGCTTATGAATCCTACCGCTTTGAAGATAAAGTTACGGGTGGCATTTATAGCAATAATCCAGATATCCGGGATAAAGACGGAGGGCAGGTTTTCTTTATCGGAATTACACAAATCTTTGATAACCGAAATACAAATACCCATACCACTAGGGGATCATTCCTTAAATTCAATTATTCTTATGCCCCTGATTTCTTTGGTGGCGATCATTTTAGTGGAAGCCTGCTTAAACTTGATCTGCGTAACTTTCATAGTTTAAGCAAGAAAACAACCCTCGGTTTAAATGCTCATTTTCAAACCATTAGTGGGAGTAACACCCCTTTTTATCTGCTTCCACAACTTGGAAATGATGAAATGATGCGTGCATATTATGCCGGACGATTCCGTGATCAAAATTTATTAGCCTTGCAGGGTGAACTCAGGCTCCGGCTAAATCCAAGATTCGGATTGGTCGGATTTGCCGCTGCAGGTAATGTCTATTCAGGTGGCAATTTCAAATTGATCCAGCTAAAGCCTAGTGTTGGCGGAGGATTCAGATACTTCTACGACATCGAACGCGGACTGAGTGTTAGAATGGATTATGCCATCGGCGAACAGAATCCCGGAGAAAAAAGGCAAAGCGGACTCTATCTTAGTTTGGGTGAAGCGTTCTGATCACTGTTGGGCTGCAATGAAAAAGATCCATCCATACACGTATTATTCGTTTTCATATTACTGCCAAAAGCAATCCCCATTTATTTAAAATCAGAGATTAGCCAATTGATTGTGCTTTCTCTGACATTAATAATACACTATTTGGCTTATTAGCAGAGGATTGTTCATATGCTTTGGCCTCAGTACTAAATCTCCGTTAACGTTTTTTCCGCCTTGGCTGGTGCGGTAATTACAGACAAAGCCTATATACTGCCTTTCGAAGCAGCAGACGCAGCGGCGGCTTTTTGTTTCTTTTCAGCTGAAGGAAAAGAAAAGAGATATATCATTGACTAAGAATGTGATTGTAAAATCTCATAATTAGAAATTTCACACCATACTCCCGCTTTACATTTAACTCCATATTTTTATTATTTTGCATAATTAAAGCCTTCTCAAATTTTAGATCATGCGCAAAATCACAAACCTCACCCTTTTCATCCCTCTGATTTTTATGATCTCCTGTTCAGAAAAAAACAATACCAGAGATAATGAATTAAACAGCCTGGCAGAACAATATGTACAACTCGGATTAAACATCGGTCAGTATGATCCTGATTTTGTGGATGCTTATTACGGCCCTGATTCTTTGAAGCCGAAAACCGATACCCTGGCAATATTTCCAAAAGACAGCTTGTTAAACTCTGTCGCCGGACTAAAAAGCAAGCTCAATGAGATCACTTCAGAACTCAGCGATACCGGAAAAATAAGAGCAGGCTGGATGTCACAGCAACTCACAGCTTTTGATCGTCGGATCCGGATATTTTCGGGTGAGTTTAAAAGTTTCGACGAAGAATCCAAAGATCTCTTTGGGATCTCTGCGCCGGTTTATCCCGAAAGCCATTATGCTGCCCTTTTAGATTCCCTCAATAAAATCCTGCCCGGCGAAGGAGATGTTCAATCCCGGTTTCAGAAACTGGCAAATCAGTTCATCATCCCCAAAGATAAGCTGGATACCGTTTTCAGAGCCACAATTGGAGAGGCCCGCAGAAAAACTAAAGAACATTATGAACTTCCTGCTGACGAATCCTTCAGTATTGAATACGTAAATAATAAGCCCTGGTCTGGCTATAACTGGTATAAAGGCAATTTCACGAGTATCATACAGATTAATACCGATACTCAGATCTTTCTAGAACGCGCCATTGATGTTGGAAGCCATGAAAGTTATCCGGGACACCATGTGTATAATATGCTTCTTGAAAAAAACCTGTACCGCGATAAAGGCTGGGTTGAAATTTCATTATATCCCTTATTCAGTCCGCAATCATTCATAGCCGAAGGAAGTGCCAATTATGGCGTCGAACTGGCCTTCCCCGGGGATAATAAGATCCGGTTTGCCAACGAAAAATTACTGCCCATGGCCGGACTTGATACCACAAACCTAAGCCTGTATTTCAAAGCTTTGGCAATCAGATCACAGCTTAACTATGCAAGAAATGAGGCCGGCAGAGGTTTAGTTAATGGCACCATGAATGAAAAGCAAGCCCTGGACTGGCTGATCAAATATTGCCTTTACAATGAAGAAACAGCTTTAAAATCAATCTCCTTTATCAAAAAATATCGTAGTTATATCATCAATTATAATTACGGAATGGATCTGGTGAAACAGTATGTGGAAGCAAAAGCCGGATATGGAAATGATGCGAAAAAACAATGGGAAGTTTTCGGACAGCTGCTCAGTAATCCTGTGCTGCCTGGAGAACTTTTGATCAAATAATTATAGATGATCCTTATAAAATGAAAAAACTACTCATAGTATTATTCTTGCTACCGTTCTGTGTTTCAGCACAGAATAATGGATTCCAGGAAAGAGCAGCAAAGATTGATACTTATATAAAAGCTTTACTTTCCGACTGGAATATTCCGGGTCTGGCTCTGGTCATTGTCCATAAAGATCAGGTAATTTATACCAAAGGATATGGCTTCAGGGATCTGGAAAACAAAATCCAGGCGACAGAAACGACCCTTTTTCCAATTGCCTCTAACA
The DNA here is from genome assembly GCA_002257025.1 of Sphingobacteriales bacterium 16-39-50. Lineage (GTDB taxonomy): Bacteria > Bacteroidota > Bacteroidia > Sphingobacteriales > Sphingobacteriaceae > Daejeonella. The sequence goes on from NCHA01000002.1 coordinate 4,187, forward strand.
CCAAGCTTTTTACAGCAACACTGGCAACACAGTTTGCTGCTGAGGGTAAATTAAGTCTGGATGTACCCGTAAAGCAATATTTGCCAGAAGTTAATTTTTATAACCCTGAATTAAATTTCAAAATAAGCATACGGGATCTGCTAAGCCACCGAACCGGTCTACCATCTTATGATGGGATATGGTTAAATGCTGCATTTAAAAGAAAAGAATTATTAAGCAAAATATCCTTTATGAAGCCAAGCCTTGGATTCAGGGAGGGGTATATTTATAATAATAATATGTACACTTTAGCCGGACTGGCAATTGAAGCGGTAAGCGGAAAAAGCTGGGAAGAGAACGTGCATGAGCGAATTTTTAAGCCTCTGGAGATGAATTCAAGTGGGTTTACCGGAGTAGGTGCACGTCCGGAGAACCATTCCTTATCCTATTTTGAGGCTGAAGGCACAGGGAAACTTACTGCCCGCACCTTTCTCGCTCAATCAGAATTACTTGCACCAGCCGGTAATATCTATTCCAGTATGGTAGATATGAGTAAATGGCTTATCCTGCAGGTTAATGGTGGAAAATACAAGGGGAAGCAGGTTATTGCTGCATCTGCTATTGAGGAGACCAAGGTCCCGAATGCTATTTCCGACAAAAGAGGGCGATACGATGAATTATCAAATTCCATTTATGCAATGGGGCGTTCGCTGCAAAGCTATAAAGGCACCAAAATGATCAGTCATACAGGATCAATTGATGGCTTCTATTCTAATTTAAGCTATCTGCCAAAAGACAGTATCGCGTTATTTATTGTTCACAATTCCGTATCAGCAGGTTCCCTCCGTTCGGTGATGAACCTCCCAATAATAGACATCCTCCAGAACAGGGAAATAACAGACTGGAGTGCGAGATACAGAAAGGATTATCTGGAGGCCCGGGAAAGAAACAAAAAGATAGTGGATGGAATCAATGCCTCACAGGTTAAAAACACATATCCTTCGCATCTTGCATTGGCCTACACCGGCAGGTTCAGTCACCCGGTATATGGTGAGATCCTTATCGGACTAAAAAACAATAATCTGCAACTTCAGTACAGAAGCTTAAGTGCAACCCTGCATCACTGGCATTATGATCAGTTTATTACGATGGATGATGGAAGAGGTTTTCCGGACATGCGGATCAGTTTTCTGACAAATGATAAGGGGGAAATCGACCGCATCAGTACCCGACCTTTCGGAGATCCGCTTACTGAATTTGTCCGGGTGAAATAAGAGTTGAAAATCCCATCGAAGTTTTGTATTATGAATTCTATTTTCATAATTTACAAATCATTATCCAACATTAAACCGCTAAAAAATAACCCATAATTAATCTCATGAAAAAATTATTAATTCTTCTCCTGGTCTGTTCTGTAAGTATCACAGGCTTTAGCCAGACTATCATGAATTCAACACCTGAAGCCGCAGGTTTCTCATCCGAGCGTTTGAAACGACTTGATAATGCTATGAATGAATGGGTGGACAAAGGATATATGAACGGAGGGGCTGCTTTAATTATACGTGATGGTAAAATTGCTTACTATAAAGCAAATGGGTATAATGATCTGGATACTAAAGCCCCGCTTCAAAAGGATGGTATTTTCAGAATTGCATCCCAAACCAAGGCCATAACAAGTGTGGCTATTATGATGCTCTTTGATGAAGGCAAGTTATTGTTAACCGATCCGGTTTCAATGTATATCCCTTCGTTCAAGAAGCAGAGTGTCCTGGTTAATTTTAACCCTGCAGATACGAGCTACACCACAGTTCCTGCTAAAAGGGAAGTCACCATTAAGGATCTTCTGACTCATACTTCAGGACTTGGATACGCACAAATTGGTTCAAAGGAAGCGAATGCGATCTATGCAAAAAACAATATCACAGCAGGATTGGGAGTAAAAGACAGAACTTTGCTGCAGGCAATGACCCGCCTGGGTGAAATGCCCTTAATGCACCAGCCGGGTGAGAAATTTACTTACGGACTTAATACCGACGTTTTAGGTTGTTTGGTTGAAGTGATATCCGGCGTAAGTCTGGATGAGTTTTTCAGAATCCGTATTTTCGAACCTCTGGGGATGAAAGATACCTATTTCAATTTACCTCAGTCAAAAGCAAATCGTCTCGTAAACCTTTATACTGAAACTCCACAGGGGAAACTGGTGAAAGCAAATGCTGGAATGTTAAATAGTGTGGCGACTTCCAATTACCCATTAGTACCGCATACTTATTATTCAGGTGGTGCAGGCCTAAGTTCTACACTGTATGATTATGGTATTTTTCTTCAGATGCTTTTGAATAACGGTGTTTACAATGGCAAAAGATTATTAGGCCGTAATACGGTGAGGATGATGACTACCAACCAGATTGAAGGTGTACCTTATGCAAGCGGAACTTTCGGACTTGGATTCGGAGTAGTTACTGATCAAAACGCAGGCAGTGCACCTGCACAGGTTGGGACATTTAACTGGGGAGGGGCTTTTGCAACTTCCTATTGGGTTGATCCAAAAGAAAAAATGGTTTACCTGTTCTTCCGCCAATTGCAGGCAAGATCACACAATGAAGTAGTAGAAAAATTCAGGGCATTAACATATCAGGCTATCAACGATTGATATTGGCTTTACTCTGATTCAAAGATTAAACATGAAGAAAATACTCTTGCTTGCCGGAATAATATCAAGCTCCTTATTGGTAAAGGCTCAGCTTACCGCAGATCTTATCATACGGAACGGGAAAATTTACGATGGTACAGGAAACTCCTGGTATTATGGTGATGTGGCCGTAAAAGATGGGAAGATCATCAAAACAGGATACATTACCAATATCCGTGCGAGCAGAACTATCGATGCGAAAGGATTACTGGTAGCACCCGGTTTTATTGATGTTCACGGACATATTGAGGGTGGAATCATCACAACCCCCACTGCAAACAATTACATTTTCGATGGTGTAACCACTGTAGTTACCGGCAATTGTGGTGGATCTGCAGATAATATCGGCAGCTTTTTACAGGAAGTCAACAAGGTTCGTCCTTCGATCAATGTCGCAAGTCTGATTGGTCATAATACGGTCCGCGCCCAGGTGATGAACCGTGATAATCGTAAGCCAACAATGCAGGAGCAACAAAAAATGGATGCTTTGGTTGATCAGGCAATGAAAGAAGGTGCGGTGGGTCTGTCAACCGGATTGATCTATATTCCCGGAACATTTGCTGAAACTGAAGAAGTAATTTCATTGGCAAAAGCTGCTGCGAAAAACAAAGGAGTTTATGCTTCCCACATACGCAATGAAGAAAACCAGGCAGTTGAAGCTGTAAATGAAGCGATTAATATCGGCAAAGAGGCAAATATTCCAGTCCAGATTTCACACTTCAAGATTGGAGGAAGATCAAACTGGGGTAAATCAGATGTTACGCTCAATTTGGTTAAAGAGGCAAGAGAAAATGGCTGGGATGTGACCATCGATCAGTATCCATACACCGCTAGCAGCACCAATCTTGGCATTCGTTTACCCGACTGGGCTTTTGCAGGCGGAAATGATTCATTGAAAGCAAGGTTGAATAATCCTGCTATCCGCGCTCAGATCAAAAAAGCAATGCTCGCACAACTTGCCGGTTATAAATTCAAGAATTACAGTTATGCAGTGGTAGCCAATTACCCATCAGATACAAGCATGAATGGTAAGAATATTTCAGAGATCAATAAACTGATGGGCAGAAAAGCCAAGGCCAGATTTGAAGCTGAAACCATTATGGACATGGTTGAAAAAGGTGGGGCCCAAATGGTTTATAACAGCATGAATGAAGTTGATGTGAAGAACATCATGAAATATCCTTTCAGCATGTTCGGAGCAGATGCAGGAGTACCTGTACCCGGAAGAGGAATGCCGCATCCCCGTGGCTATGGTACCAATGCCAGGGTATTGGGTAAATATGTACGGGATGAAAAAGTAATTACAATGGAGGATGCGATCAGAAGGATGACCTCCCTGGCAGCACAAAAGTTTGGGCTGAGTGATCGCGGGCTATTATTACCCAACTATGCCGCCGATATTGTGATCTTCAGTGAATCAGAAGTAAATGATATGGCCACTTTCCTGAAGCCTCATGCCTATTCCAAAGGGTTTAAATATGTGATTGTAAATGGTGAACTGGTGGTTGAAAATGAGAAACATCTGGGAACGAAAAGCGGGAAGGCGCTTTATGGGCAGGCTTTTGTAAAGACCCGATAGCTATCGGGTTGAGAATTATCAACATTCCACAATTAGTTTCCTCCCCCTAAATTGCTTTTTACTTTGGGTGAATTTTATAGCCGATGCTTTTTTCAGGTAGTTTAGGTTTTTCCTGCATCCTTAACAATTTATCCAGATGATGATAAACCATCTCAATGTCTTGGTCATATTTGCCTAATTTCTTCTTAATGGATTCTAATTCTAAACGAATCTCAGAGCTATTTAAAAGAATTTTTCGCAATGCTACAAAGGTTCTAATAATTGCAATATTCATTTCCCTGGCTCTTTTACTTTTAAGAACACTAGATAACATTGCTATACCAGTTTCAGTAAATGCATAGGGAAAAGAGCCCCCAAAATGCTGTTTAGAAGGTATCACATTTTGTGATACCACCTCCACCAGCTCACCTTCAGTCAAAACAAACATAAAATCATCTGGAAATAGATCTAAATTTCTACGAACAGCCTGTTTTAGGGCTCTGGTCTCTACCTCATAGATTTCTGCCAGGTGAATATCCAGCATTATATTCTCATTGCGTAAAACAATTATTCTATTTATTACCTTTTGGTCCGGCGCAAATTGTGGATTCTTAGCAGTTATCATATTTCTGATAATTTCACAAATTAATCTAATTGAAAATATTCGGGAAACAATAACAAGTTTAGTTTGCGGTAGTTAATTAGAAATAAACGGCCTTTGTGAAGGATTAAAAACTTAGAATGGAGACCCGATTGCTATCGATCCGATAGCTATCAGGTGGAGAATTATGCACTCAAATTTTCATTCCAAAATTAAAACCTGATTTTAAAATCCTCCTTAACCCTGCCCTTTTTAAAAAACACAAGTCCGATATAAAAAAGATCTATAGTCACACTTACTTCCGGATGCGCTTTTATCTCTTCCCAGGCTTCTTTCATCCCCTGACTCCAATAAATATCATCAAATATCAGCAATGAGTTTTCCCCAATTTTGGACAGACACCACTTAAAATAATTCAGGGTTGCCTCTTTACGGTGATTCCCGTCAATAAATACAAAATCAAGTACAGGAATATCCTTTATAATCTTTGGAAGAATTTCATCAAAATCTCCAACAAGGAGTTCTGTATTATTAATCTCTAATTTTTTCAGATTTTGCAGAGCAATAGCCGCGGTTTCGGGGCATCCTTCGATACTTAAAACCCTTGCATTAGGGGCGGCTTTTGCAAGGTAGGCAGTTGTAATGCCTAAGCATGTACCCAATTCAATAATATTCCCAGGTTTTAAATCTGCAGCAAGACGATAAATAAGTTGAGCCAGCCGGGCAGGCTTTAATGCATTCCTGGTTAATGTACTAACCTTCTTTTGCTTATTACTATTGACTTGTGAACCTACACCTAGATCGGTGATATTTATACAACGTTCATCAAGCAATAGTTCTGATCTTAACTTTTCGATATCCCGGTAACTAGTTTTGGCATGAAAATCGTAAATAACTTCATCAATCAGGCGGTAAGCAAATGGAGAATGAACACCATGACGAGTTTTAGCTTTAAATTGATGTCTCAGGAAATCAAAGCCAAGTTGGAGGTTTAACATGCCGTAAAGATAGTTTTCAAATATGAGAAGTAGAAGAGGAGATGTGAGATATGAGATTTGAGAAGCTAATAGCTTTTAAGAACAAATACATTTTTGCGTAAATTTGTAAATAGCAATGAATGAGAAGGAAGTAGAATCACTTATTAAATTACTCGACGATCCGGATACAGAGATATCACGTCATGTTGAGGATAAATTATTATCCTATGGCAATGAAGTTATTGGATATCTGGAAAATGCCTGGGCTCAGTCGCTGGATACCATTCTGCAGGAAAGGATAGAGAATCTTGTTCACAGAATTCAGTTCCAGAATGTTAAACGTGAACTTGAATTGTGGCATATCGGAGGATCCTTTGACCTCCTGCAAGGAATGCTGATTATCAATAAATATCAGTACCCTGATCTTGATGAACAAAAAATTATCAATCAGATAGAGGATATTAAGAGAGACATCTGGATGCAGATGATCTATGAAATGAGTGCGGTTGAAAAAGTAAAATTAATCAATCACATCTTCTATGGTGCTTATGGATTTTCAGGTAATACTACCAATCATCAGGATCCGCAAAATTCTTACCTGAGTCAGGTACTCGAAAGTAAAAAAGGAAACCAGATCCTGCTCGCGGTAATCTATTCCATCATAGCTCAAAAACTGGACATCCCGGTATATGGCGTAAACCTGCCCCAGCATTTCATACTCGCTTATGTAGATGAAAATCCGACAGATGATTTTCATGTAACTCAGAATGTATTTGAGAACAGCATCCTTTTTTATATCAATGCCTTTAACAAGGGTTTTATCTTTGGCCGGAAAGATGTGGATGCATTCCTGAAGCAACTGAACCTGAAACCGCTTAACCATTTTTATGAGCCCTGCAGCAATACTGAGATTATCCAGCGGGTGCTCAGAAACCTGATCAGTGCTTATGAAAAGCTATCGGCTGTTGAAAAGGTAGCAGAACTGGAAGAATTGCTTTCAATTTTCCCGGAACCGAGGTAGAGAGAAGAGCAAGGAGCAAGGAGCAAAGATTAAAGAATAAGGATCAAAGACTAAGGAAATGCGATCGATCTTTAATAATTTAATTGTCCTTATTCTTTGTTCCTTACTCCTTATTCCATCTTAAAATTCCATCAAATACGCCTTCAAAAATTCATCCAGATCACCGTCAAGAACGGCCTGGGCATTGGAAGTTTCGTAATTTGTGCGAAGATCCTTCACAAGTTTATACGGGTGCAGCACATAATTTCTGATCTGCGATCCCCATTCAATTTTTTTCTTATTTCCTTCGATCGTAGCAGAAGCTTCCTGACGTTTACGCATTTCAGCTTCATAAAGCTGAGACTTGAGTAAGCGAATTGCATTCTCCTTATTTTGAAGCTGTGATCTTGATTCCTGATTTTTGATAATAATTCCCGAAGGTTTATGATACAAGCGAACAGCAGTTTCCACTTTGTTCACATTCTGTCCGCCGGCACCGCCTGAACGGAAGGTTTCAAATTCAATATCTGCAGGATTGACATAGATCTCGATTGTATCATCTACCAGAGGATAAACATAAACCGAAGCAAATGAAGTATGACGCTTCGCATTTGAATCAAATGGAGAGATCCTTACCAGCCGGTGAACACCGTTCTCCCCCTTCAGGTAACCATATGCAAAATTACCTTCAAATTGTATGGTAACGGTTTTGATCCCTGCAACATCACCCTCTTGTATATCCTGCTCTGAAACCTTAAATCCATGCTTCTCACCCCACATCACATACATCCTCAACAACATAGAAGCCCAGTCGCAGCTTTCAGTACCACCCGCTCCTGCAGTGATCTGCATTACTGCATTCAGCTGATCTTCCTCAGAGCTGAGCATATTTTTGAACTCAAGCTCTTCAACCTTTTTTAATGTAATTTCATATTGCTCTTTGAGTTCGGCCTCTGTCGCATCTCCAGATTGAAAGAAATCATGCATTACGGCAGCATCCTCCACAGAAGCTTCTGCAGCCTGGAATTCATCCGTCCACTTTTTCTTGGAATTAATAGAATGCAATGATTTTTCGGCCTCTTTGGGATCATCCCAGAAATCGGGCCTTAGGGCTATATCCTGTTCGTTTTTGAGATCATCTAACTTCTTGTCGATGTCAAAGATGCCTCCTCAGAGACGTTATTCTGTCTCTTAAATCCGTAATATTTTCTTTGGTCATGATGCAAAAATAGAAAAATTATTTTAAGGCTGACAGGGTCGTAAAGGCTGACAGGGTTTAAAACCCTGTCAGCCTTATATTAAAAACCGTCAGCCTTTATCTGCTTTTCAGTTACAGTGCCATACTTCGCCGCAATACTTCTGATATCTTCCGATTTTCCAATCAGTAAAAACTGTAAATTATCCTTTGGAAAATACTTATTGATTATCTCCCTTGATTTTGCAACGGTAAGTCCGTCGACATTAGCCTGGAAATTATTTATGAACGATTCATCAAATCCATACCAGAACATTTGGGTAAGCAACCCAGCCAACTGACTTGCGGTTTCATATTTTGGCGGGAACTGTCCTTTGACATAGTTCTTCGCTGAAGTCAAAGTTTTCTCATCGATCCCTTTTTTGTGCAGACTATCAAGTACCTGCAATGCCTTATCCAGAGTTGCCTCGGTAGTTTTTGTGGCGGTGAAGGTGGAAATTGAGAAGGTTCCTGAATGCTTCAATGGGCTAAAACCGCTTCTCGCTCCGTAAGTAAGTCCCGAATTTACACGAAGCTCATCATTTAACCAGGATGTGAAGCGACCTCCTAAAACTGTATTCACAACATCAATAGCAACAAAGTCAGGATTATCCCGGCGAATACCCGGCCCTCCGATATAAAAAGTAGTCTCACGTGCATCATCTTTATTGACCAGCAAGACACGGGCAGATTGGATGGGTTTAAGTGATACTACTAAAGCAAGATTCTTCTGTACACTAGCTGTTTTCTTCCAGCCCCCAAACAAATTTCTCAGTCGGGTTTTCATTTCCTGCGAATTGAAATCACCCACAATGGCAATGGCAGATCCCTGCGGACCATAATTAATTTTATAGAAATCTCTAAGGTCTTCGATAATGAATTTTCCAACGGTAGCCGGACTCCCGCTTACCGGATTAGCATAGACATGATCCCCGAAGATGAATTTATCCCAATAGGCATTAATCACATTTCTCGGACTAAGTTTTGCCTGATCCAGACCTGAAAGAACGCGTTTCCGTTCCTTTTCAAACTCTTCCTGATCAAAGACAGGGTCAACCAGCACCTCCTTTAAAATCGGAAGAACCTTACCCGCATCTTTTGCTGCAAATTTTGAAGATAGTCCTGCAGATTCTTTGTTTGCATAGGTATTCAGACTCGCACCAATAAAGTCCAGTTCCTCTTCTATTTTAGTCTTGCTGTAGCTCTTTGTTCCATATTGTAAACCCGCGGCAGTTAAACTGGCTAATCCTGATTTGGCTCCATCATATATTGCTCCTGCAGGAATTATCGCTGATAGACTGATTACAGGAACTTCATGCTGCTCCATTAAATAAATGGTCAAACCATTGGGCAGAATAAATTTCTCATACGCCGGTACTTTAAAAGCTGCCGGAGCATTCTGGGCAATTGCTGTACTGCATATCATCAAAGCAGTAAGAACAAGGCCGGTATATCTTTTTATGTTCTTCATTTCTTATTCCTCCACATTAGCTTTTAAAATCCCGACCGTGCGGTTTGACTTTTTGAAGTACTCATTCGCCACACGCTTAACATCTTCAATGCTAACCTTCGAAAACTCTGCAGGAGCATCAAACATCTTGCGGTAGTCGCCAAAGAATAGCTCATACGTGCCGATATTATTTGATTTGCCATTAATGGTCTCTAGCTGTGCATAAAATTCCATCAGCTTCTGGTTCTTTATCTTTTGCAGTTCCTGCCCGGTAATTCCATCCTTTTTGATCTTCTCTATTTCAGCGTAAACAGCACTTTCAATATCCGATTCCTTTACATCTTTTGCCGCTAAAGCATAGATCATAAACAAATTTGGATCAAAGCTTTCGCTGAAATCAGTGCCGATCATAGAGGCCAGTTGTTTTTTGTCGACCAGCTCTGAATGCAAACGCGAAGAGTTACCACTTGATAGTACCGAACTCAGGATACTCAATGGATAAAAATCCTTGCTCTTTGCTTCAGGTGTATGGTATCCAATCATTAAGTGAGGACTTGGTACTTCCTTTTGGGTATAAACCCTTCGCTCACCTGTTTGAGGAGGTTCAACCAGATGTACTGGCTTTGGAGGATCACTAGCCGGTATAGGGGCCATGTACTTTTCGGCCAAACGCTTTACTTCAGCCACTTTTACATTCCCTGAAACTACCACCACACAATTGTTAGGAGCGTAATAGGTTTTGAAATATTTCTCCAGATCTTCTTTAGTCCAGTTTTTGATATCAGTTTCATAACCTACAACTGTCCAGTGATAAGAATGTTCCTGAAAAGCTGTTGCATAAACTGCATCATTCAGCATATTCCAGGGTGAGTTTTCAAGAGCCGTACTACGCTCAGACAAAACAACACCACGCTCACTTTCTATCATTTTCGGATCGATGCTGAGGCTCGAAATACGGTCGGATTCGAGATCAAAAATGGTTTCCATAGCACTTACAGGAAACCAATCTGTGTAAACAGTAAGATTTTGGGTTGTATAGGCATTGTTGGCACCGCCATTAAACTCCATGGTCTGATCGAACAACTTGGGTCCGAATTTTTTTGAACCATTGAACATCATATGCTCAAAGAAGTGGGATAATCCGGTAATCCCCGGATATTCATTCCTGGATCCTACCTTATAAAAAAGGTACATATTGGCATTTGGAATAGAACTATCCTCAAGCACCAGGAATTTCATGCCGTTATTTAATGTAAATGTCTTTACATCATCGGCCTTAGTCTGTGCAAACAGGGGAATCCAGCAGCCCAGAAGCAGAATACTTAGTAATCTTTTCATCAATTTATATTGGTCAGGTTGGAAATTAGTTCAAATTAATAGATATAAAATCTAATTTTACTATACTAGACTGATTTTTCTTTATTCAATTAACCAATCATATGCTTCCAAGAATAGATTTCTGCTCCACAGATGCTTACAAGGCTCTTTTAAAACATTTTGAGCAGATAAAAAAAGAGAACCTTCGGAATCTTTTTAAGGACCCAAAACGATTCGAACAGTTTTCGATCAGCTTTGGTGATATTTTGCTCGATTATTCTAAAAACCGCATTAATTCCGATACTCATGATTTATTGCTGCAACTGGCAGAAGAATGTGGGCTAAAAGATGCGATAGAACAGCAGTTTAAGGGAGAAATAATTAACGAAACAGAAGGCAGGGCTGTTCTTCATACCGCTTTGCGCAATCCCGACAGAGCAGGCTTCATACTTGATGGGAAAGATATCTTACCTGATATCCACAAGGTATTGGATAAAATGGAGCAGTTTTCCGATCAGGTTATTTCCGGAGGATGGAAAGGATATAGCGACAAATCTATTACAGATATTGTTAATATAGGCATTGGGGGTTCTGATCTTGGTCCGGTGATGGTTACTGAAGCTTTAAAAGCCTACAGTAATCATCTTAAACTCCATTTTGTATCCAATGTTGATGGTTCACACATCGCCGAAGCGCTCAAGAATCTTAATCCCGAGACCACGCTTTTCATGATCGCTTCCAAAACCTTCACTACCCAGGAAACGATGGCCAATGCTTATTCAGCACGCGACTGGTTTTTAAAGAATGGCGGAAATGAGGCTGCTGTTGCAAAACATTTTGTAGCCATATCTACAAATGAAACAGGGGTAGCGAAATTCGGAATTGATACAGCCAATATGTTTGAATTCTGGGATTGGGTTGGAGGGCGCTATTCGCTTTGGAGTGCTATCGGATTAAGTATAGCCTGCGGAATAGGATTTAAAAATTTTAAAGAATTACTTGCCGGAGCGCATGATGCTGATAATCATTTTCGGAATACTGCTTTCAGAGAAAATATACCGGTCACACTGGCTTTGCTGGGCATCTGGTACACCAATTTTTTTGGTGCCGAAAGTCAGGCGATACTTCCTTACGACCAGTATATGCACCGCTTTGCTGCGTATTTCCAGCAGGGGGACATGGAGAGCAATGGGAAATCCAACGACCGAAATGGTAATCCTGTAAATTATCAAACCGGACCGGTAATCTGGGGAGAGCCCGGCACCAATGGTCAGCATGCATTCTATCAGCTTATCCATCAGGGGACAAAATTGATACCCTGCGACTTTATAGCACCGGCACAAAGCCATAATTCAATTGCTAATCATCATCAGTTATTGCTCTCCAATTTCTTTGCTCAAACCGAAGCATTGATGAATGGTAAGAGCAGGGAGGAGGTTGAAGAAGAACTAAAATCTGCAGGTAAGACTTCTGATGAGATTGAAAAATTGGCTCCATTCAAAGTATTTGAAGGGAACAGGCCAACTAACTCCATACTGATTAAGAAGATAACTCCTCATACTTTAGGTTCGCTTATCGCGATTTACGAACATAAAATATTTGTTCAGGGTATCATCTGGAATATATTCAGCTTTGACCAGTGGGGTGTTGAGCTTGGGAAGCAGCTGGCAGGGCGCATTCTTCCTGAGTTGGCGAATGATCAGCCTGTAAGTGGGCATGATGTTTCGACTAATGGACTTATTAATCAGTATAAGGCCTGGAGAAAGTAAGCTGAAAGGGAAAGTAAGCTGAAAGGGAAAAGCTTCCCACCCACCGTCATTTCGAACACGCGAGTACTATTTTCAATTTATTACATTTTTATCGCGTGGAGAAATCTGCCGGGTTTGAGAAGTATTAAAATAAGTTAAAATTGGATCAATCCAGCTTCTTGAAACAGATTCCTCAGTCGTGCCTCCTTCGGAATGACGGTGCCTAAATCTACTGCAACTCCCCCAGTTTTATCTGAAACAACTTATCCCATTTCTTACCGGTAACAAACAAACGCTTCCCTTTGCTGTCCCAGGCAATGCCGTTCAAGACAAAGCCATCGAAATCCTTCATAGGTCTGATTGAATCAGCATACAATTCACTGAGATCTACCTCAGAGGTAACCTGTCCATTAGCCGGATCAATAATTACAATACGGTTAGAATTATAAATATTTGCATAAATACGCCCATCAATAAATTCCAGCTCATTCAGTTCTCTAACAGGTCCGTTTTGATCATAAACCTCAATAGAGCTTTGCTGCATATAGGTGTCCTTATTCAGAATGTAAATGGTATTGCTGCCATCGCTACTATAGATCACTTTTCCGTCATTGCATAAGCCCCAGCCCTCGCGCTGATACTGGCTTGGAAATTCACGAAGCAGTTTCAAGGAATTGAGGTCATACTCCAGACTAACATTATTCTGATAAGTAAGCATCAGAATTTTATCCCCAACAATAGTAATTCCCTCGGCAAAAAGCTCATCCCGAACTTTTGTCATTTGCAGAACTTTACCAGTAGCAGGGTCTGTTTTCCGTAAACTGGATTCGCCTGCCAGTCCATCACTCTCATACAAAAATCCATTATGAAATTCCAATCCCTGAGTATAGGAACTGGTGTCGTGTTTAATCACTTTCTCAACAACATATCCGAACTTCTGAGGAACCAGCGTCGACTTCACAACAATATTTGTACTGATTTCTTCTGGCTCTGATTGGCCCCGGTAGATCTTTGCGGTTATGGCCTTTATCCCTAATTGCAGATCTCCGGTTGGTACAGCAACCGATTTTTCATTTGCAGCCTTCTTTAGCTTAACCCCATCTGCAAAATAGACGACCGAATCAGCTTTCCCATTTAACTTAAGTTCCAGGTTTACAGAATCCCCAAGATTCACAGAGGTCCCAGCCTCGGGCATTACCCAGGCAGAAGATTCAGCACTTTGCTTCCCCTCATTCGAGCAATGTGTGAAAAATAAAATACTGCAGACTGAGAGGCAAATTAATTTAAATCGCATAGTTCTATTTTATTAAGGGCTTCCTGAATCTCATGGCCAGAATGCATCTTCTGTATGCCTGATTACCGGATCCCCAAATTTATTAAACAGGATTGTAATTATATCAAAACGAACTTCATTCTGATGATTCATCAGATGTATATATTCCCCGGCAGCTAATGCCAGAAGTTTCTGTTTTGCCTTACTCACAAAATCTTCGGGCTCAGCAAATCTATTATTCTCCCTGGCTTTGACCTCCACAAAAACTATAATCGGATTTCTGTAAGCAATCAGATCAATTTCCGCTTTCCTGAATCTCCAGTTTTCATCCAAAATTTCATAGCCCTTTTCCTCAAGATACTTTCTTGCAAGCAATTCACCCTGATTCCCAAAGACATTATGCCGGGCCATTACTTCAGGATAACAGAACCCAGAAACATTGAAATGCCTTTTTCCACCTCTTTTACCTGCATGTATCTTCGCATCAGAATAGCTTGATTATCAGCATCCTGCTCAGCCTGAATTTCATCACGAATTTTTCTTAGGATCCGGTCGACCTTACGTTTCTTTAAATGAAAGATTCCTCCCAGAATGGTTGACCTGAGATTTTCACCTTCATTCCTGACGTAGATCTTTCTTCTTGCATACCAGTTTTCACTCAAAATATAGGGTGATGATACCATGGCTATTGCCAAATCAGCTATTTGATGATCGGAGTTCTTAATAAAATCCTGCTCTGAGGGTAGTTCTCCATTCTCAAGTTGTTTCTTGTATTCCTCAATGATTTGGATACATTGTGGATGCTCAAATGTAACATCGGCCAGATTAGAAATGATATAAGGTGCTATATAGGTATCAGTTATATCATCCCAATGTACCAGCTCGTGCCCATAGTTCAGAAGTAGCCGAACAATCTCCTTTTCCTGCGCCTCATCTGTATCTGAAATTCCGGCCGGCTCGGGCATATTGGGTTCCGGAACATTCTCTGATTGTACCTGAGGAGTATTGAAATTACTATCCTTTTTTATCTTCCCAAGACGAATTTTATTCAGCTCTGATATAAGTACCCGCTCCTCTATCTGAAGCAGTGAACTGCATTCACGAACGAAAACAGAAGCCTTAATCCCATCAGGAATTTTGGCAATGCTCTCCACAACCTCCCGGATTATTCCTGCTCTTTTGATTGGGTCATTTCCGGCATCCTTTAAAAGAATACTTGTCTTAAAAAGTATAAAATCCTTCTTACTTCCTTCGATATGGCTTTTAAAGGCAGCACTACCAAACTTCTGCACATAAGAATCGGGGTCATCCCCATCAGGGAAAAGGACGATCTTTACATTCAAACCTTCTTCGAGGATCATGTCCAAACCTCTTAATGATGCCTTGATTCCCGCATCATCACCATCATAAAGAATTGTAATGTTTTTGGTAAACCTGCCGATCATTCTGATCTGCTCAATCGTCAATGAAGTACCCGAAGAAGCAACTACATTCTCAATCCCTGCCTGATGCACCGAAAGCACATCGGCATAACCTTCAACCAGATAGCAATTATCTTCATCGCGCATGGACTTCTTAGCAAAGAATAATCCGTAGAGTACGTTCGATTTATGATAGATATCGCTTTCGGGAGAGTTAACATATTTCGGAACAGCCTTATCTGTTTTTAAAGTTCTTCCTCCGAAACCAATGACCCTGCCTGTAAAACTATGAATAGGGAACATCACCCTACCCCGGAACCGGTCATAGAATTTTTCATTCTCCTTACGGATGGTAAGGCCGGTTTCTTCAAGAAATTGAATGTTATAACCTTCAGTAATTGCACTTTGAGTCAATGCATCCCATACATCAGGAGAATAACCTAATTCAAATTTTTTAATAATATCATCCCTGAAACCACGCTCCTTAAAATAACTGAGTCCGATACTCTTCCCTTCATCAGTCTCAAGCATCTGCTGCTGAAAAAACTTCGCAGCCCAGGCAGAAACAATGTACAAACTTTCACGCCTGTCATTTACCGCCTGCTCTTCAGGTGTATTTTCAACCTCTGCAATTTCAATACTGTATTTATTGGCCAGATAGCGAAGTGCCTCGGGATAAGTCGCTTTCTCATGTTCCATAATGAAACGAACAGAATCACCTCCCTTACCACAACCAAAACATTTGAAAATTCCCTTTCCGACAGAGACATGAAAAGAAGGAGTCTTTTCATTATGAAAGGGACAAAGGCCGATCATACTGGTCCCACGTCGTTTTAAAGACACAAAATCACCTACAACTTCCTCAATACGGGATGTTTCAATGATCTTGTCGACGGTATCCTTAGGAATCAATTTTTTATTACTGGAATTTAAAAATAGTTAAAGTATTTATCATTTACTCACCTTAGCTTCAAGCTCCGCGTACCATTCAGCACCATACTTACGAATAAGCGGCTCCTTAAGAAATTCATAAACTGAAACTTTCAATTCCTTACCAAAGGCGCAGGCAGCACTGCAGATGCTCCATCGGTCGTAATGCAATACATCAAACTCAGGGTAATTTGTAATTCGAATAGGATATAAATGGCATGAAATCGGCTTTTTCCAGGCTATTTTACCATCTTCCCAGGCCTTTTCAATAGCACATTTGGTAATTCCGTTCTCCATGATCACATAGGCACACTCCTTATTTGTATCCACACACGGTGTAGTATAATCTCCCTCAAAATCCTTAACCCAGGTTCCAAATTCTTCAATAACGGCAATTCCCTTATCTGTCATATAGGGCTTAACCAAGGGATAGATCTCATCGAGAACAGCCAGTTCATCCCGCTCAAGCGGAGCTCCTGAATCGCCTTCAATACAACAGATTCCTTTGCATTTATTAAGATTACAAACAAAATTTTCATTGACTACATCCTCATGAACCAATGTGTTCTGTACTTCGATCATATATACTATTTTAAACCCAGAGGATACTTTAATCCCTCTGCCGCCATCAGCTCAAGTGTCACTGAGCCTACAAGAATCTCAACATGCGCTTTTACAGGAATACGGTTTGCATCATCTGTTATCCAAAGGTATAATTTACTATCCTTTCTGAAAATTCTACCAGGCTGTATCGATGGACTAAATTTGATACAATTAAATGTGCCCAGAGCGGTTTTTATACGTTCCCTACCAACAAACTGCACCTCTAGCTTACTTATCCCATCACCCAGGAAATAATCCATACTGAACTTATCTCCCTGCTTTAATTTTGAAATATCCAGACTTCTGGCAAAGAAATAAGCAGAAACAACATCAAATGTTTGACCATTGCCCTTAAAAGTACCTTTATTCGATACTACCTTCTTTTCGTCCTGATAAAACCGCGCCTTATCACTGCGACGATAATTCGCCTCACGAATATTCTCTGTATACAAATACGGACTTAAACTTTCCTTGTCAACATAGGAATCGTAACGATTCCTGACTTTATAAAAAACATTAAAAGATCCTGCTGTTCGGCCTTCTGCAAGCAAATGAAAAACAGGGCGATCATCAAATTTCACATCTGTTTCCAATACTTTGATTGAGGCCTCTGCAGCAGTAATAAAGCCGTAACGAAGTCTGTAACTAAGATATTCGCCTGCTTTAAATACTGGCTCCTTAACGTTTTGCAGCCCCTGAGAAAATGCTGTAGAGCAGGATATCAGCAGAAGAAATAATATACTTTTTTTAACCATTTGGTCTTTACTGCAAAAAGTGAACCATCCCGTCCCGGATCAAGTCCGGGATGACAACCGGATCAAGTTCGGGGCGACGGCCCTGAACTGTCATTATGGACTATCACTTGCGCTTAAAAATAGGCACGGTAGAACAAGGTTCACCATACATAATGCTTTTAGCTATTTTCGTCAGCTTTGCGGTTAGTTCAATATAGGCTGAATTGGGAATGTGAATCTCTCCACAGCCTTTGATAACTATACGCTGATCCCTATATTTTTCAAAGTCTAACTGATTTAATTTACGGTCGAAAAGAATAGTTTCGAGTACTTCAAGGTCACCAAATACGACTGTTTCTGCAAAAGGGGCCATCTTATTTGCAAGCAGCATATATGCCCAGGTTGGGACTATAGCATCAGCTGAACAACCAATTGCGATATGTTTACCAGAATAGGATTCCCAGTTATGTTCCTTAATGAACTCTCTGAAATCCTTCTCCCTGAGCATTAAGCCGTGAAAAAGATTTTCCTTAATGTCATAAAATATACGCTCGCCAGCCGGGTATAGTTCGGCAAGATCAAAGCTGATGAGTCCGCTCTCAGCAACCCGATTAATAATGTTTTCCTGAACTTCCATCTTCTCTCCTGATTATTGAACAGCAAAATCCGGAATGATACCGATTAGCTGCAAAAAAAAATCCGGAAGTGAATGAACACTTCCGGATACAAAGTTAGTGAAATTAGCTATTAAAAGAATTTAACGCGATTATCCTTGATCTTTGAGTTATCACGTAAGGCTTTGAAAGCCTCGCCTGAAGCACGCTGAGCCAGACCCTGAGATACCTGAACCTTTTGTTTAAAGGCATTGGTAAGGGGTGCGGGCTTACTAAAGCCGTTTACAATGAAAACGAACACTCCCTGATCACCTTCAACAGGCTTTGATAATTTACCTGGCTGTGACCCAAAAAGAGTTCCAACAAGCACATTTTCCTGTGAAAGTCCTGGAATTACCGGATTTGCAAACACAATATTCTGTACCGGTGTTACTGCTCTGCCAACTTTTTGAGCTACCTGATCGATCGATTTAGATCCGGCCAAGGCCTTCTCCATTTTCTCAATCAACATTCGCGCCTTAACCCGCTTCATTACCATTGGCTCAATATCTTTCTTTACCTGATCAAGAGGAAGTGTTCCTTCTTTAAATACATCTACTAATCTGGCGACTGCAAACTTATTGCCCATTTCAAAAACCTGATTTGAAACATCACCCTTGTCAGCACCAAATACCCATCTTACCATCTCGCGCGGGCTATCCAATCCCGGAATAGAAGATTGAGTAGCTATCACATTATCTGCAAGTAGTTTAGCATAACCTGCCTTTTTAGCTTCCGCATCAAATGTTTCAGCATCTTTTGCAACAGTAAGGAAACTTGTTGCTTTTGAATAGGCTTCCTGTTGTGTTTTATTACTTGCTGAGAAAGATTTATCTACAATAGCAACTTTAGCTACTCTGGAAGAACCAATTTGAGCATTGATCTTAATTACATGAACACCGAACTGCGTAGTGATCACTTTAAGATCACCCGTTTTGCCATTGAAAACAGCTTCCTCAAATGCAGGCACCATAGCACCCCTTGCAAACGTACCAAGATCACCACCTGAATCTTTTGAAGCATCAGTTCCAAATTTAGCTGCAAGCTCCGTGAAGCTGCCTCCTTTTGCAATTACGCCTCTGATCGAGTCTGCTTTTGCTTTTGCCTTATCAATACCACCTTCGGTTGCAGGATTTAGTAGAATATGACTTGCTTTTACTGAATCCGGTCCTACCTTAAGATCTAAAACTTTGACCATTTTGTAAACTCCTCCTGTGAACAAAGGACCGATAAATGCTCCATTTGAAGCACTGAATACTGCTGAATCAAGTGCAGGCTCCAATTGTCCTTTACGAACATAGGTGATTGGCATTTTTGTTTCAGCATTGATACTCACAAATAATGAGTCATTTGCAGTAGCCCTGAATTCAGCAGCGGTTTTTGCAACCATAGCCTTTATATCAGCCGAATCGGCTTTTGAAGGGTTCGCATCAAAAACGATGTACTCAAATGAACGCTTCTCCAAAGGATTCTTAAACCTGTAAATATTTTCATTGTAATAATCAGAATAATCCTGATCGGTTAGTTTTACCTGATTATCCGGAACTGAACTGTATTCCAGATTTACAAAACTAAAATTCGCAAGTTTATTACGCTGATCGTAATCTTCCCTTGCCTCAAGAGAGGTAACGTAAAGACTGTTCTTGATCAGATTTGTATACTTCTGTGCCAGTTTATTCTCACGGATATTGAGTAAAAAGGCTGTCCACTGCTGACTAACCGGACTTGATGCAGGCTGAGACTTAACATTCTCAAGAAATGCATTTAACTGCATTCTGTTCAACTGACCTGTTTGAGGATCTCCAAAGTTCTGAATGATCTGAGGATCAGGATTTTTTCCAGACACAAGATCGTTCAACTCGTTCTTACTAACCTGCAGACCTAAACGACTCATTTCCTTGCTCATCAAAATCTGTGAAATCGATTGATTCCATGTATTTTCAATGATATAAGAGGTCATTTGAGGATCCAGATTATTCTGACCCATCTGTTGTTTGAAATTGTTTGTGTTCTGCTCTACCTTCTCGTTGAACTCCAGAATAGAAATGGACTTACCGTCAACTTCCCCAACTTCAGTCTGATTTCCCTGCATAAACGATCCGCCCATCTGTACTGCGTCGCTTACTAAAAATGCAACAATTGCAAAACCAATAGCCCCAACGATGATTATCCCTGCACGGTTCCGCAAAAAACTCATTATTCCCATATCCGTATTTTTTTTCTAATATAATTTTAAAAGAGGGCGCAAGATACAAATTTTGGAAAATAAACAATAGCTTAATTTGAGGAAGAAATAAAGGAGCAAAATGCTTGTGTGCCAATGGCTTTGAGCACCCTGAATTTTATTAAAACAATCTCCTAAAAGAACAATAAGATTGGGATAACAAAAAATTATTTATACCCTTTATGCAGGATCAGGAAACTAGCCCGTTCTTCCCGCTTAAAGGGTATATCCCAATTACCCTGATAGCTGATCTTGGTTGGCAACAAGGTCTTTTCTTCACCAAAATATCCTAACTCGATATTCATCTGAACATCAAAATCAAAAGCGAGATTTCCATATTTCATGTCTACATAACGTCCGAGAATTTGAAAATTACGCATATCAAAAATCGTGACCAGTTCCTTAATCATCATGCCTCCTTCAGTCCAACCCGACAGATCCGGCTTAAGTGCGACCTTAAATCGGTACACAGGAATAGAATCAAGATAGGTCCCTCTGTAAAAGGTATAATCGTAATACTGCCTCATGTTAGGAGTAAAAATCTGAGTTTTATTTCCAATAAAGGGTACACCTTTGATAGGCCTTCCAGGACTAAAAATCAGGGTCTTTAACTTGTCTTTGTACGATTCATTACTTTCACCCTTTGCTCCTGATATCGGTGCAGAAGGAACAAAATCAGAATTGTAGGCATTCATGAAGATATAATCAAACATCTCTACTGTGTAAAGGGAATATTTTCCATTTCGTTTGTAGACATTACCCTCATCCCTTTTCTCAAGGATCTCCATTTTATAAGGACCGGTATTATTATGGTAGATTCTGCGATAAATTTTACCTTCAACCGCATTTGCTTTATCGTATGTAAAAATGCGGTTCTCAGCATTAAAGCTGTATTTTTTCATATTACGAAAGGCCGCATAAAAGCTGGTATCATTAATGATCTCATTAATGAAGGTTTCGGCAGTAAGACGTGTTGAAGTAATAGTAATAGCCGAATCGATAGTAACAGTAAGTACTGTATCGGGATTGAAACGCGGGATTTTCTGAGCCAAACCTAAACTGCAAACACTTAACAGGCTCAGTAATAAATATATTTTCTTCATAGTAGTTTCAAAAAAGCATATACATCCCAAAAGAAGTATATGATACTAGTTACCCAACTGCTTCAGGGCAATATATGCCATCAGTCCGGTACTTAATTTGAGCGATTCTTCATCCACATCAAATGTTGGTGTATGAACAGAAGAAGTAATTCCACGTTCCTTATTACCTGTACCCAGTCTGTAGAAACAGGCATCAGAAACCTGGGAATAATACGCAAAATCCTCTGCTGCCATCCAGATATCCAGATCCAAAACGTTTTCTTTTCCTAAATAGTCTTCGGCATAGGCACGAACCTCTGCTGTCAGTTTTTCTTCATTGATGAGAAATGGATATCCGCGAACAATATTAAAATCACAACTTCCACCCATAGCTTCGGCAATGCCTTCGGCCATTTTCTTCATTTTTTCGTGAGCTCTGGCTCTCCAGTCTTCATCCATCGTACGGAAAGTGCCTTCAAGGTAAACCTCATTCGGAATCACATTTGTAGCACCATTGGCAATAACCTTACCAAAGGAAAGTACAGATGGTGTTTTGGGATCTGCGACGCGGCTGATGATCTGTTGTAAAGCAACAATAATATGTGAAGTGATCAGCACAGGGTCAATATTTTGCTGAGGCTGCGCTCCATGACCACCCTTTCCGTGAACAGTTACATAGATCTCGTCGGTTGAAGCCATGTATTTCCCTGATCGGAAACCGACTTGTCCTGCCTCAATCAAAGGCATTACATGTTGTCCTATCACAGCATCAGGTTTTGGATTTTCAAGAACCCCTTCTTTAATCATCATACTTGCACCACCCGGTAATTTCTCTTCGGCAGGCTGAAAGATTAGTTTTATAGTTCCTCCGAACTCATTTTTTAGTTCAGTAAGGATCTTTGCAGTCCCAAGAAGAGAAGATGTATGCGCATCATGCCCGCAAGCATGCATCACACCAGCATTTTTTGATTTATAAGGAACCTCATTCGCCTCAACAATAGGCAAGGCATCCATATCAGCACGAAGGGCAACAACCGCATCAGAAGGTTTCTCACCTTTGATCATTGCAACCAAACCTGTATTCGCCATCTTCTGATACTGAATTCCAAGTTCATCAAGCTTCTGTGCTACATAAGCTGAGGTTTGATACTCATGGAAGGAAAGTTCAGGATTGGCATGTAAATGCCGGCGGTTCTCAACCACATTTGAGTGGATCTCTTTTGCAAGAAGGCTAATCTTATCTTTTAACATTACTTAAGAATTATCATTTCAGAAAAAATGAACATGGAAGTATAGTATTTCTTTAGTTCATTCATCAATTTTTCGGCTTCCAGCCGGGTTCGGAAGTCCCCAACTCTCAGCCGGTAATTTGGCTGGGTATAACTGATATAGGTACTAATAGCAGGATACCTGGCTTTAAATTTTGCCAGCTCAGAATAAGCAATCTGCCTATCTAAACCTGAAAAAATCTGCACTCTAAAACCTGATAAAGTCACATTGTTACCTGTAAGGCCTGCCCTGTTCAATTCCAGGCGACGGGCAATCAGGCTGTCAATCTGCGGGTCTTTTGTAACCAGAACCTTACCCTTTTCCTGAGCTGCCAGTTGCTGGAAACACATAACAAGTATAAATCCGATGAGGCTTTTCCAACGCATTCTTTTAATCGGCTCCTACTCCATGGCAGTTTTTGTACTTCTTACCGCTTCCGCAAGGGCAAGGATCATTTCTACCTATCTTTTGTTCCACCCTTATCGGCTGAGTCTTTTGCAGTTCTCTGGTATCATCAACAGGTATTCCACCTGATGACTGATTAAGTTCCGGTTTTGAAACCTTTAATTTGCTCATGTCCTGGCGTGGCTGAGGACGTGCCTCACGTACCTGATCCGGATCCTGTGAAGGAATATTTCCCTTGAAAAGGAAGCTGACAATATCTTTATTAACGGTTGCAAGCATCTGTTTGAACATGTTAAATGCTTCCATTTTATACACGATCAAAGGATCTTTCTGCTCATAAACTGCATTCTGTACCGACTGCTTCAATTCATCCATCTCACGCAGGTGCTCTTTCCAGGCATCGTCAATAAGGGCAAGTACCACACTCTTTTCGAAAGCCTTAAATACCTCATAACCATTGCTTTCAACAGCTTTTTTGAGGTTAGTTGCTACCTGAACTGAACGTATCCCATCAGAGAATGGAACCACAATATTTTCAATCTGATCACCACGCTCTTTAAAAACATCTCTTAAAACCGGAAGCGTTTGGTTTGCAATGGCTTCAAGTTTACGGTGATAGAAATCGTTGATCTTTTCAAAAACTTCATCAGTAAGTGTATGAATATTACTTGCCGCAAATTGCTTTTCAGTAAGTTCAGGATCAACAGAGAAAATACGGATCACCTCCATCTGGAAGCCTTCAAAATTCCCCTGATCTTTATACTCAGAAACAACATCCTCTACCACATCAAAAATGGTATTGTTCAGGTCAACATCCAGACGCTCTCCGAATAATGCATTCTTACGTTTTGCATAAACTACCGAACGCTGTGAGTTCATCACATCATCATACTCCAATAATCTCTTACGAACACCGAAGTTATTTTCTTCCACCTTACGTTGTGCACGTTCAATGGATTTGGTGATCATTGAATGCTGAATTACTTCGCCCTCTTCAATTCCCATTCTGACCATGATATTCGATATCCGCTCAGAGCCAAATAAACGCATCAGGTTATCTTCAAGAGATACAAAAAACTGACTGGAACCCGGATCACCCTGACGACCTGCACGACCACGTAACTGCCTGTCGACACGACGTGATTCATGGCGTTCGGTACCCACAATCGCCAGACCTCCCGCATCCTTAACACCAGGGCCAAGCTTGATATCCGTACCACGACCCGCCATATTGGTGGCAATGGTAACTGTTCCTGCCTGTCCGGCTTCTGCTACGATATCCGCTTCCTTCTGGTGAAGTTTCGCATTCAAAACGTTATGCTTTAAGCCTCTTAACTTCAGCATCCTGCTCAGTAATTCGGAGATCTCAACTGATGTTGTACCCACCAATACCGGCCGTCCCGCCTCAGTTAATCTTGTAATTTCATCGGCAACCGCATTGTATTTCTCACGAACGGTACGGTAAACCATATCTTCATGATCCTTACGCTGAGCAGTCACATTGGTTGGAATTTCAACAACATCCAATTTATAGATCTGCCAAAGCTCACCGGCCTCTGTTACAGCCGTTCCGGTCATACCACATAATTTATGGTACATCCTGAAGAAGTTCTGCAGGGTAATGGTTGCATAGGTTTGAGTCGCATCCTCAACCTTAACATTCTCTTTAGCCTCAATCGCCTGATGTAATCCGTCAGAATAACGGCGGCCATCCATGATACGACCTGTTTGCTCATCTACTAATTTGATCTTACCCTCATCAACGATATATTCAACATCGATCTCAAAGAGGGTGTAAGCCTTAAGCAATTGATTTACAGAATGTATACGTTCAGATTTTATTGAGAAATCACGCATTAAAGCGTCTTTTTTCTCGATTTTTTCTTCGGTAGATAACGAGGATTTTTCAAGATCAGCGATCTCTGTACCAACATCCGGCATCACAAAGAAGTTTTGATCTTCTCCTGAGGCGGTAATCAGCTCAATACCTTTTTCGGTCAATTCAACCTGATTATTCTTTTCATCAATCACAAAGAAAAGCTCGGCATCTGCCTTTGGCATTTCCTTATTCTGATTTTCCATGTGATAATTTTCTGCCTTGGTCAGAACCTGCTTCATGCCCGGTTCACTCAGAAATTTGATTAATGCCTTGCTCTTTGGCAAACCACGGTAGGCTCTCAAAAGGGCTAAACCGCCCTCCGTCGGACCAGCATGACCTTCATTAATCAGTTTTTTTGCCTCGTTTAAAACGCCGTTAACGAAATTTTTCTGGGCAGTTACCAGACGTTCAATACGGGGTTTCAACTCATAGAATTCGTGTTCATCACCTCTTGGAATCGGACCGGAAATGATCAATGGTGTTCTTGCATCATCGATCAATACCGAGTCAACCTCATCCACCATTGCAAAATGCAGTTTACGCTGAACCAAACTTTCCGGATTCAGTGTCATATTGTCACGCAGGTAATCGAAACCAAATTCGTTATTGGTACCAAAGGTGATATCAGCCAGGTAGGCTTTGCGGCGTTCTTCAGAATTCGGCTGATGTTTATCAATACAATCAACTGTTAAACCGTGAAATTCAAAGAGTGGTCCGTTCCATTCCGAGTCACGTCTAGCCAGGTAATCATTCACCGTTACGATATGAACTCCTTGTCCGGATAATGCATTCAGGTAGGCAGGCAGTGTTCCAACAAGGGTTTTACCCTCACCCGTTGCCATCTCGGCAATTTTACCCTGGTGAAGTACAATACCACCAATCAGCTGAACATCATAATGAATCATGTTCCAGGTCACCTCAGTTCCGGCAGCAAGCCAGGTATTATGGTGAATAGCCTTGTCACCCTGAATCACAACATTCTTCTTGCGGGCAGCCAGTTCTCTGTCGGCCTGTGTAGCAGTAACTTCTATTGTTGTGTTTTCTGTGAAACGTCGTGCAGTATCTTTCATAACTGCAAAGGCCTCAGGTAATATTTCCATCAGGACTTTTTCAAGCTCCTTATCACGATCCTTCTGCAGCTTATCTAACTGATCATAAAGTGCCGTCTTTTCATTAATTGGAAGATCTTCAGATTCAGCTTTGGTCTTCACAACCGCAATCTCTTTATCGATTTCTTCGAGAAATGCCTGAATACGAGCCTTAAAATCTACTGTTCTTTGCCTTAATTCATCATTGCTAAGAGAATGTAATTTGGCATATTCCTCTTTAGTTTTTTCAACCAATGGTTGAATCAGTTTTATATCGCGATTGGATTTGCTACCGAAAAGTTTACTTAAAAGTCCTAACATGTGTATGTGAAATATTGAAATTCAATTTATACAAGAATTGCGCCATACCTTTTTATAGTCAGTTTGGCATAATTCAGGGGGCAAAATTACGATTATTAATGAGAAAAAAGGCCTTGCAGATTCTGCCAGAAACAAGCAGCTTAATATGCATAGATTTAAAAACACAAATTCGAACCACTCAAAAATATACTTCAGGTTGTTTTATAAGTACCGCTCTAGCAAATGTCTTGTCCTAAATTCGCGGCAACCTCTTCCTGCCAACTCACAAGCTGAACGCGCGCCCCTCTGAAGGGGACAGCATGGTGCCTAAGGAATTTGATTAAAGAGGAATTTTTTTTTGTGATAGCAGTGTATCTAGGCATCCAGTATCCCCCGCCTGAGGGGGAATTAAAGGGGGAGGTAATTTATTTTATTCCCTGATTACTTTGGTATTCCCACCATTCGCAATCGCAATATCCATTGGCTTGTTCGTTTTCCAGGAACCGGCAGTGAAATCTGGAATCTTTACCGTCATTTGATTTGCAACCGACCATTCAGTCAGGGGACCTATTGCGCTCCATAATGCCGCATCATATACATCCTGATCAAGGGGCAGACCGTTCCGAAGACAATCAATTGTACGCCAATCCATTAAAAAATCACCGCCCCCATGGGCCCCAACCTGCTTTGCAATTTCACCCAGCTTCTTAACAATATTAGGCTCATACTTCTTTTGCAATGCCTTGAATTCATCATCTGTAATCCAGGTTTGGGCATCCGATCCTCTCCATGTTTCGGGTGTTGCTTCCCTTGCGACAGAAATTTTTTCAACAGGAAACTGGATAGCCGTAGCTTTGGTTCCGCTGATTACCAATCCGTCAGATTTTGGACGGGGTGAGGTAACATCATGCTGCAGCATAATTGTGCGACCCATATTAGTGCGTATAGTAGTGGTATTCATACTGCCCCTGAAAGGCTTATCGACATATTGTTTATAAAAATCATCTTTCCCTGCCATCTTTTTAGCCAGGTCATTCATCATAAAATCATTTCCTGAGACTGAGACCAGGTACTCGAATTTATCTCCTCTGTTGATATTCATCACCTGAGCAATAGGCCCTAAACCATGTGTTGGATACAGATTCCCGTTCCTGCCGATGTTCTCTTTTAAACGCCATTGATCATAATATTTATCTTTTGAGAAATGTCCATAAAGCAAATGATGAATATAGGCACCCTCTCCATGTATAATCTCTCCAAAAAAGCCCTCACGAGCCAGGTTTAACATCAAAAGTTCATAAAAACCATAACAAGCATTCTCCATCATCATACAATGCATTTTGGTACTTTCGGATGTTTCAACCAATTGCCAGCACTCTTCCACCGTTTTTGCAGCAGGTACTTCTATACATACATGCTTACCCTGATTCATTGCATAAACTGCCATAGGAGTATGCAATTCCCATGGGGTAGCAATAAAAATCAGGTCGATATCTTTACGCTCACAGACCATTTTCCAATCCTCTTTACCGGTATAAGTGTCGGGTTTGAAATTGGTCTTTTCAATCCTCTTTTTTGCTGAATCTAACCTGTCCTGACGCAGATCGCATAATGCTTTTATATCAACCCCTTCCAGGATGCTTACCTGGCCAAGATGAGCCGGCCCCCTGTTACCCAGACCAATAAAACCAATCCGGACAACATCGAGCTTAGGTGCTGCATAGCCAGACATATTAAAATGCTGGATACGAGCTGCCTGTTCGGGTGCCACATTCGCTTTATTTTCAGGCTCTGAAGCAATTCCATTCAATACACCGGTGCCAGCTACAGTTAGCCCGGCCATGCCGGTAAGCTTTAAAAAATCCCTGCGATTATTTTTCATAATTAATGCTGTGTTTTAGTTAAATACTGTTTCTCCCTGCCTTTTGAGCTTTGTGCGCATTTTAGCAAACTCTGTCTGGTATTCGTTGAGACTATTACCACTTATCTTCTGCCCCGACATGCTTACGGGATTTACAATTCTAATCTGTTTCCCACTAAGTCCGGCGGCTAGTGAGACATCTCCCCAGTTCAGAAATCCAGGAAGGTGGATTGCCATACTGAAAAAATCAAGGGATCCACCACTATCAAACTGGTAGCTAAGTGGTGCATCCCGCATAATGATATCATCCACATTACCTCCCGTAGCGGCAAGGAATAGAGCCGCGATTCCGGCTTCCTTATTCCCATCTATACTCAGCTTTTGAGCCTTATAATTTGACTTAAGGAAGTCAGTTACGACATTCAGCTCCTTTACCCATTCTCCTAAAATGGTTTTACCAAGCCATAATTCAGAACGTGACAAGGTGTGCAGAACCATGCTCTTATTATTTGCAATCTCCTTAGAAGACGTGCTCTCCCCTGTACCTGAAAGCTCAACAATCACTATTCCCCGACCTTTTCTTTTTAATTCACTTATCAATTCGGCAGAGATTCCCTTTTTCCCTGAGGTATTGCTAATGATCATGTATCCCAATTTTGGGTCAGAAGGTGCCAGGTGTAAGATTGGAATCAGCTTATTATCAGAGGTCTCTAATGCAAATCGATCCCATCCACTCAGGCTTGCAAACTGATGTGCTTTCTTAAGTTCTGACCTCTCATTTATCCTCAAAATGGCGCGAAGTTCTTTTTGCTTTTCAAGGGCATCCAAATTACCTGAACTCAGAAAGGCTGTTCTTAATTCCTTACCACGTTTCTCACAAAACTCTGCGGTTGTTTGTACTCCCGGATTACGCTTGCCAATTGGGTAAACGAGCAATTTTTCTTCAGGCAACAGCTCAAAAGCTGATTCTTTTTTAGGCATCCCCGTTCCAATTCCCTTCAGGTGAAGATCAAACCATCCCAGCATCGCTTCCCGGTTCTCGGGCCAATAACCATGGGTTTTATCAAATACCTGATAAGTGATGTTCTTCTCTACCCCTAACATTTTAAAAACCGGAAGAGCATTACTAACCGTACGCTGCATTTCAAATGGTAAAAAAGCAGGTGCAGAATCCTGTTTGTGATTACACATCATAATCGCCCGGGGTGCGATAAGCGCTATAATTCCTGCTTCTTCAGTGAAAGTCAATCCATCGGGCAGTAATTCACAAATACAATTTGACCGCATCACATAGGATTCAAAAGTTCCTACACTAACTACCGGAACAGCTGCTTTAACCCGTTCATCCATCGCAGCTAACCACATCGTTTGATTCCCGCCACCACTTGCTCCTGTTGCACCGATATTTTTAGGGTCGACATAGGGCAATGAGCTGAGTAAATCAATTCCCCTGATATTATCAGAAATCTGAAAGCCTGCAAGAGATTCGCCAACATTTAAAAGGGAAGCTCCCAGACTTGTTCCATGGTAGTCGAATGCACCATGTACCGTTGTTCTTTCACCCGAACCCCATGGATCAATACTCAGACATACATATCCATCAAGTGCCAGACTATGACCCAAATGCTGTGGCCCTTCGGGATCAAATTTGGCTTTCCTCCAATGACCGGGCATCGTAATCACGGCCGGGAAGGGCCCCTTGCCATCAGGTATGTACAAATTAGCGGTTGCATAAACTCCGGGGCGGGTTTGAAATGCAATATTCTTAATCCGGTAACCTTTCATCTGAATTGAACCGGTTTCCTTTATGTCCAAAGGAAGACTATGATTTACAACAAGACCGGTTTTCTGAATAATTGTCTTCCTTAGATTGGTCCGGTATTTAACCCAATCCTCCGGATTATCGGGTAACTGATGTGTTCCAAACTTAATTATAGCCTCATTCCTCAACTTACTTTCAAGGAAATCAGCATGGTTTTTGGCAAAAACATCAGGCAAGCTGTCGACAACGGAATTATTGTTTTTATGAATTCCATTGAAATTCGTGAGGCTGGCAGAATAAGCATAGACATGCCCGATTGAGAATATTAAACAAAGCAATATCAGTTTTTTCATTTCAATTTGGATTCTTAGATCTTGTATTTAAATATTTTGGCCCGGTCAATCGGAGCTATCCTGCTACTTCACAAACACCGGGAACAACTTTTCAGCATTTGTCCGGTATATTTTATCTACTACCCCCCTTGGCAGCTTTAGTCCTCTGAATTCACCTTCAACTTTAGGAACACGCATCATTTGGTCGTTTGTAAAAAACTGCCAATGGCGCATCCAAACTTCATGAGCATGCTTTTTTATTCCTGCCGGATCTTTTATTCCCTTATTAACGATATCCATTGCAGAACTTCTCAAATCGGTACCATAAACAAGTCTGTCCTGATACTTTATAAAAAAATCATGCACCTTTTGCCATTCCGTCAATGCCTGATATTGCAAATGCGAAACCCGCTCTGCCATATCAACACTCATATTGGGGAATTTATCCAGGCGCTTTGCCAGTTCGTCGACACTCCACTCCAAACTTCCCAAATGTGCTCCTATAAATACCAGATCGGGATGTTTTTCAAGCATCCGGTCTCTTGCATTAATATAATCTTCGTAAGAAGGCCTTTCGGGATGTAAATACATATGTTCTTCCGGATGGGCACGGGCGTAATCCCGGTTTCCATTTACCGTCATCTTTTCTAAAGGCAACCATGAGTTTCTGTGTTCGCCGAGATGCCCTATTAATGGGATCTGGTTCTTTGCCAGGTAATCAAGTATTGGATCAAAACGGGGATGGTCGATCATAACCAGCTGACCTTTTTCATCCTTCAGGAAAAAGCCAATGTTCTTCCAGACTTTTACCCCAACTGCTCCATTTTCGACTGATTGTTTTATGTAGTTTATCACTTCCTCCTGCCATCCCTTATTATTGAAGTTATCGAGTGAAAAAGTGGTGACCCAGGCATTCCGGTCCGGAAATGCCTGTACCATCTCTGCTGAAAATTTCTGCTGTTCTTCAATTGGTTTACCTCCCGACTTGAAAACATTCAAATTAAGAAAGCGAAAATTGTCTTCTTTCGCCTGATTTATGAAAACTGTATCCGCATAATTTTGGATATGCATATGGGCATCAATCTTATGAACTGACTGAAAATCCTCTTCAGTGTAATATTCCGGAATTGAATTTCTGCTTTCTGATTTCGGACTATTTACATTCGTGCAAGACTGGATTACAAGCAAGAGAACAAGCAGGCCGGTGAATTCATATACTATTAATTTTTTCATCATTTATTAAGGCAGGATTAGGCCATTTAGCTTTAATGATTTTAATTTACTCACAATCCTGGTACTTTGGTAACACTAGGGCCAAAACTTCCAATATCAAACGATATCAGGAACAACGAAAGGTTTTCTATATACCCTTTTTAAGTACGCATCTGCTTCCGGATCATTTATAAATTTTTCATGCTCATTCATAAACCTTATTTCACGTCCAACGCGATAAGATATATTTCCCAGTAATGGCAGACAAGAAGAGTAGAAACCTTCATTTATATCGCAGTGAAGAACTTCATTTTTTTCTGCACGGACTGCATCAATAAAATTTGTAAAGTGATCACCTGTTTGTTTAACTCCATCGTCCTTTGACCCGGCAAAAGGTTCTCTTTCCCTTCTACGGAAAGCCTTCCAGGAATCGCCACTGATTTCAAGCCAACCTTCAGTACCATAAAATAGGTTTCCAACCTCCTGCCCCTTGCTTCCCTCATGATTGGTGTATCGGCCACGTGTTTCGAACTCAAGCATGGTTCCATCACTATATTTGAAAGAGCATGTTTGTGTGTTAGGTGTTTCCTGGAATGTCTTGTCATGGCCATAAGTCTCTACCCCACCATATACCAATTTCCCCGGAGTCCGCTTATCAGGTTCGCGTTCGTCTTTATTAAAGCCATAAATACCTCCTGTAGAATATATCGATACAGGATGTTCATGTTTATTTAGACCCCATCGGGCAATATCAAGTTGATGCGGACCGGTATTGCCGGTATCCCCATTCCCGGTATCCCAGTACCAATGCCAATTGTAATGGCTCTTTTTAACATTATAAGGACGGTAAGGAGCGGGGCCAAGCCACTCATTGTAGTGAAATGAAGCTGTTGGAACACTATCCTTTGCCATTCCAAAGGAATCACGTGCTTTATAGCATAGAGCACGTGCCATGTAAACCTCTCCAATTCCACCTTCATGCAAAAATTTTATTGCTTCCCTTATTGTATTGGTCGAGCGGTTATTTAATCCAACCTGCACTCTCAGGTTTGTCTTTCTGGCAACCTCAATCATCTTTCGTCCCTCCCAGATATTATGAGAAGCAGGTTTTTCAACATAAACATGCTTTCCTGCCTGACAGGCCCAAATAGTAGCCAGGGCATGCCAATGATTTGGTATTACAATAGATACGGCATCAATTTCTTTGTCATCAAATACCTTCCTCATATCCCATTCTTCTTTAGGTTTAATCCCGGTTTGATCAAAAACCATTTTAGAACGTGATGGGAAAAGCAATTCATCAGCATCACAAATAGTTTTAACAATAACATTATGGCTACTTTTCATACCACACCAGCTATTGATGTGAAGAGAACCCTGGTTACGTATTCCAATAACTCCAATGTTAATGCGGTCATTCGCTCCGAGGATAGATGCATAAGATTTGGCGCTAAATCCCATGCCACCGATAGCAATTGCGCTACCACCCACCAGACTCTTTTTGATAAATTCTCTTCTAACTGTCATAATGATCTGTTTTTGTACCTCAAAGCGGTACAATCTGTACCTATATTTTTGTAATATTTGCTTTTAACTTGTTGAAAGATTCCAGGTGTTGATGCATTGCGGATATTTTATCTTCAGGATTTGTGGAACTCCCTTCCAACAATAACCATCCTTTATACTTTATATCTGCAAAAAGATTAAAGATTTCCTGATAAGGGTAATCATTCCTATTCAATTCATGGATATGAACTGTATCCCCAAACCACTTTTTAACCATATTAAAATTCTCTACGAGACCAGCTCCCGATACATCAGGTGGATTACAATTCCAACAAATTTTAACATTTGGTTCAGTTACCTGATCAAAAATTGCTTTCATATTGGGTAATAATTCAGTGAGGGGGCCATGAGCTTCTACTCTAATTAATTGTCCAAAATCCTGTGCATACTTTCCAACTTCATTTAGTGAAGCGGCAATTTGGGCGATCGTTTTTTCAGGAGCAATTTGAGCTGGTAATCCATTGGGTTTAACCTTTAAACCCGTTGCACCAATATCCTGACATAGCTTTATATATTCCTTTGTCTGTTCAATATTTTGCCTGAGTATTTTTTGATCAGGACTATGATATTCGTAGTTAGAACCATAACCTAAACAAGTTACAGGACTGTCAGAAAACCTCTTTTTAACTTCTGCCCGCTGCATCGCATTAAGGTTTGATTCAACACCATGAGCATGCTGTGTGCGAAGCTCTACGCCTAGTAAACCAGTCCTGGCACAATTTGCAATCAAGGTTGGTAAATCCCAATCTTTAGCCCAGAGGTAGGTGACTAATCCGGGTTTCATCAATAAATTTTTAGAATTTGGATGCAAATAATTGGAACAGGCCGACAATTGGTTCATTGCAGCCAGAGTGACACCTGCAGCTATGCTTTTCTGTATAAAAATACGGCGGGATAAATTTTTATTCATCATAGTTTGCTTAACTTTTATTTGCTATGAACATGATTTGTGCTTTTACCCTAAAAAATAATATTCAAGTATTCATACTAGTTTAACGTGAACTCGACATAATTTTTTAAAAACCACATAGAGACATAGCATTTTATAGTTTCTAACCTACATCTTAGCCACAGATAGCCTTGAAGCTTCGCTTCAATATATAAGATTTACAATCTATGTTTCCTTTAAAGCACTATAAATTCAATCTATGTGGCTAAATATTAATCTTTAGATTGTTTAATATTCACGTTAGTATATTAATAAAAATCAATTCGCATTTATTTCAATCAACTAATTCCATTTATTATTGAAATAATAAATTCCACTGAACCGTTCAGATGCATGTTGATTATCTCAATAATATAAATACTTTATAAAGTGGGATTCAGGAATAGGAAATAGCGACTGAAACATTTTGAAAATGAAATTATACTCTTTTTTGCTAAAACAAATTAGTAATAAATTATCTCTAAAATCATAAAGTCAAAAAATAATTTGACTTACAAAAACCATTTAAAGAAAAGATTTCTTCGATTTAATATACCCCAATATTTTAATTGCAATTATCATTTGCCCCTTAACAAATTTGTTCAATTGCTAATTCGGCCTATCTTTACAGCATGAATATCCTCTTACTTGGTTCGGGTGGACGCGAATGTGCTTTCGCTTCCAAAATGGCAGAAAGCCGGCATTTATCACAGCTTTATATCGCACCAGGAAATGCGGGAACATCTACCTATGGTAAGAATATAAATCTGAAACTAACGGATTTTGAAGGTATAGCTGCTTTTGTTCTTAAAAACAATGTTGAGATGATTGTGGTAGGCCCTGAAGAGCCATTGGTAAAAGGAATTCATGACTATTTTCTTGAACGCAGCGATTTATCCCATATTCCGGTTATCGGTCCGCAGAAAGAAGGTGCTCAACTTGAAGGAAGCAAGGATTTTTCGAAGCAGTTCATGATTAAACATGGCATTCCGACTGCAGCATTTAAATCATTCAGCAAAGCCAGCCTTGAAGATGGCTTAAAATATCTTGAAACTCAGAAACTTCCAATCGTGTTAAAAGCGGATGGATTAGCTGCCGGAAAAGGGGTACTGATTTGTGAGACTCTGGAAGATGCAAAAAATGAATTAAAAGCTATGCTCGCCGATGCAAAATTCGGGGAAGCCAGCAGCACGGTTGTCATTGAAGAGTTTTTAACAGGAATCGAGTTGTCTGTTTTTGTTTTAACAGATGGTAAATCATATAAAATTCTGCCGGAAGCCAAGGATTATAAACGGATTGGTGAAGGTGATACCGGACTAAATACCGGCGGCATGGGTTCGGTTTCTCCGGTTCCTTTTGCCGATGCAAAATTTATGCGCAAGGTGGAAGAACGGGTCATCATACCTACAATTGAGGGTTTAAAAAAAGACAATATCCCTTATAAAGGATTTATATTCATTGGCCTGATGGCTGCAAGTTCGGCAGATGGCAAAGAGCCTTTTGTGATCGAGTATAATGTACGTATGGGTGATCCCGAAACTGAAAGTGTGATTCCAAGGATTGAAAGCGATCTTATCGAGTTGTTCATGGGTGTGGCTGATGAAAATCTTTCTGAGAAAGAACTAAAAATTTCTCCAAAATTTGCTGCAACAGTAATGATCGTTTCGGGAGGATATCCGGGAGAATACCTAAAAGGTAAAACACTTTCAGGAATCGAAAACCTGAGAAACTCCGTTGCATTTCATGCCGGGACAGAACTAGAAAATGGTGTCGTAAAGAGCAATGGTGGCAGGGTTATCGCAATCACCTCGCTACAGGATAATTTGTTTGATGCAGTTCAAAACGCAACTGCTGATGCAGGAAGGATCTATTTTGATGGCAGATATTATCGTCCTGACATCGGTGGAGACCTAATGTAGATTAATGCTCTAATTAAAAAATAATAATTTTAGTTCTTTAGAGGAAATAATTCGTTTAATCTATCCAAAAGATCAGGTCCACGAAGATCGCGACCAATGATTTTCCCATTCGGATCGAGAAGGAAATTTCTTGGAATACTGCTGACTTTGTACAATGCTGCAGCTTCACTTCCCCAGTATTTCAGGTCGGAAACATGCTGCCAGTTCAGATTATCTTCGCGAATTGCAGCGAGCCAGCTCTTTTTATCCCTGTCGAGCGAAACTCCAAAAACAGTAAATCCTTTATCCTTAAACTGCTTGTAAGCATTCACAACATTAGGGTTTTCCTGTCGGCAGGGGCCGCACCAGGCAGCCCAGAAATCAAGCAGAACGTATTTGCCTTTTAAAGAGGATAGTGGAATCGCTTTGCCTGAAGTATCGGACAATGCAAAATCAGGAGCAATGGCACCAATGGAGGTTTTCTTTTCCGAATCGATGTAATCATTTACCAGCTTGGCAGTTGAACTGTTTTGTATTGCTGAACTGAGACCACTCAGCAGGCTATCGGCTTCAAAGAAATTAAATTTGCTGCCGGCAATACTTGGAATCAGCAATAAAGATGCGAAAGCTGTAGGATTTTCCTTTACAAAGGACCGTTGAAATTCAAGCAGCTCCCGGTTAACATCCCTGAAGGGAATCCGATACAGAGCAGCAATGGAATCAGGAGAAATCCCCGATTGTGATTTTAGTTCAGCATCTTTTCCAATTTGGTTTAGCTTTTCGAAATAAGGTGCCTGGCCTGAACTTAAACGCTGCATATCATCCTGAGCTTTTGAACCGCTAATAAGCGCATCATTAAGTCCACCATTAATCAGAACCGAGATATTACCACTATCAAGAATGAACTGTTTCGTTGAAGCAGGATCCTTTTTAAAATCCTGATCTATTGAAAGAAAAACAGGCACAGGTTCGTTGAAATCACCCTTTATATTAAATTTACCATCAAGAATATTCACTTTCTGAACCTTCGGTTTAACATTATTAAAAAAGGAACTTTCTGTAAAATACAGGCTTTTAATCTCCGGGTTAGAGACCGTACCGTTAATAGAATAGGACGCTTGCTGGCCAGAACTGATCAGCGGACAAACAAGAAGTATTGAAAAATATATGATGTGTTTGAAAAATCTCATGTGCTAAAAAACGTTAATCCTGCAAAATTAGTACTTATTAAATGATAATTTCCTTTATTATTGGGTGTGAACTGAAGGTAAAGCATATATTGAATTAAGAAAGATAAAAAATGAATGACCCAATCACAGATTATCCTAAAAGCATCCGAAATAAATTCAAAGAGCTATTTGGGCAGGAAGCCCTGATTATCCGTTCGCCGGGAAGGATAAACCTTATCGGTGAGCACCTGGATTATAATATGGGTTTCGTATTGCCTGCTGCGATCAATAAGGCAATCTGGCTGGGTGTCCAGAAACGGGAGGACGATGGAATTAGACTGCACTCACTTGATTACGATGACGATTACCTCAGCAACATTTATGATATAAATCCATCAGGCAAATTATGGCCCGATTATATCCTTGGAGTAGTTGAACAGATTCGAAAAAACCATTCCTTAAAACATGGCTTTAATTTGGTG
Organism: Sphingobacteriales bacterium 16-39-50; assembly: GCA_002257025.1. Lineage (GTDB taxonomy): Bacteria > Bacteroidota > Bacteroidia > Sphingobacteriales > Sphingobacteriaceae > Daejeonella. The sequence continues at coordinate 41,811 of NCHA01000002.1, forward strand.
TTTGGCGGAGATATTCCACCCGGTGCCGGACTGTCATCTTCTGCAGCTTTGGAATGTGCAACGGCATTTGCCTTGAATGAACTTTTCGGACTTGGTTATGAAAAAATGGATCTGGTGAGAATCGGACAAGCAGCCGAGAATGAATTTGTTGGTGTAAAGTGTGGCATTATGGATCAGTTTGCGAGTGTTTTTGGCAAAAAAGAGCATTTGATCCGCTTGGATTGCAGGAGTTTGGAATCTATTTACGTGCCATTCCATACCAATGACATCAAAATATTATTGTTTGATACCCGTGTAAAACATTCTCTGGCTGATTCAGCTTACAATCAACGCCGTGAACAATGCGAAAAAGGAGTAAAACTCATTCAGAAATTCCATCCTGAAGTGAGAAGTCTAAGAGATGCCAGCCAGGAAATGCTTGATACTTATGTGAAGGCAGTTGACGAAACAGTCTATCGCAGATGCACCTATATTGTTTCAGAGATCAAACGGCTTTTAAATGGTTGCAAAGATCTCGAAAAAGACGATTTGATCAGCTTTGGAAAGCGAATGTTTGAGACCCATGCCGGATTGAAAGACCTGTATGAGGTTAGCTGCAATGAACTCGATCTGCTGGTTGATCTGGTTAAAGACAATCCCAATGTGATCGGTGCCCGGATGATGGGTGGCGGTTTTGGGGGTTGTACGATCAATCTGATAAAGGCAGAAGCTGCAAATGATCTCATAAAAAAGGTTACCGATGCTTACTTATCCAAAACCGGAACTGAAATGTTGGTTTATGAGGTGGAAATTGAAGAGGGAACTGGATTTAATTGAGAGTGGAGAGTTGATAATGGAGAATTAACATAGAATTAATCGCTGTATTCGGCTGTTCGACATGTTCCGAAGGGCATGTCGAATACTCAGATAATCCGGACTTGTAGTCCGGAACTATAGAAAAATCTATTTAATCACTGTATTTATACCCCGAATCACAAAGCACAGTGACTACATTTAATGGTTTTGCCTGTGCCTTCAAATACTTTTGAGCTGCAATTACATTTGCAGCTGCCGAATAACCAACATACAAACCCTGGTCTGAGGATAATCGCTTTTTCATATCCATCACCTCATCATCACTTACTGTGATAAAATCATCCGCCAATGCTTCATCCCAATGCGGCGGAATCAAACCATACGCTGTCCCCTGAATAATATGCTTTGGGTCATCGACCTTCCCTGTTTTCAGGATTGCTGCCTTTTCTGGTTCAACAACAATACATTTGATGTTTGGCTTAACTGATTTCAGATATTTTGAAGTCCCAATGAATGTTCCACCACTACCAACAGATGCGATAAATATATCAGCATCAGGCAGATCCCTGAAAATTTCCGGTCCGGTATGATTAAAATGTGCCATAATACAGGATGGATTATTGAACTGATCTGCATAGAATGCATTCCTGTTCTGAGCGATATCTTTTGCAACATCAACAGCAAGAGCAATATCTGAACCAGTAACCATTCCGGGGCTTCCATCAACCTGTTTAGTAAGCACAAGCTCTGCACCAAAAGCACTAAGGATTTTTCTGCGTTCGGGGCTGTTACCTTCTGACATCACTGCTACAAATGGATTTGCAAATTGCCTGCATACCAAAGCTAGTCCGGCACCCATATTCCCGCTAGTCATTTCCACGACCGTTTGTCCTCTTTTCAAACTGCCATTATCATATGCATCAAGAATAATCTGATAAGCCGCCCGGTCTTTGACACTTCCACCCGGCTGCAAATGCTCTGCTTTGGCATAGATCTTTCCGGGCAAGGTGGCGCTGATCTTGTCGAGGAAGATTAATGGGGTGTTATGGATTAGGTTTAGGGTGCTCAAGAAACTTATTATACATAAAATATCTGTCTCGAATTAATCAACAAATGCTTCTCTGATTACTTCCTTAACCTTTAGAATTTCTTCTCCAGTTAGACTATCAAGAACTTTAATAATTCTTTGCCTGTCGACAGTTCTAATCTGATCTAAAACTATCGAACTAGCTTTATTTTCATGCATTACTTCGACCCGGGTTGGGTAATTTTTCAAACTGCTGGTCATTGGAGCCAAAACAATTGTATTCAAATATTTGTTCATCTCATTTGGGGAAATAATAACACATGGCCGTGTCTTCTTCATTTCACTTCCAATTGTTGTATCAAGATTTACCAATACAATCTGGTACTGCTTTAAGTCCATTCTTCAAGATCTTCATCCTCGAACACATCCTGAATTAAAAGCTGATCGTCTCCTCTATCACGCATACTTTTAAATGCATTACCCCATCCTGACCTGGGTTCTGATTTTGATTTTAATATCATATAACCCTGCTCCAGGATAAGTTCTACCTTATCCGTGATATTATATTTCTCCAAAATTGTTTTCGAAAGACGAATCCCTTTAGAGTTTCCAATTGGTATGACCGAGATATCCATAATCTTATAATGTAATTACAAAGTAAGTACATTATTGTAAATTTATAAAGCTCTACTATAATTTTATTGGAGTACGAAAAAGAATTTAAATATTCATAATTGACCTTAGAGGCGCTGTGAAACTCTATGGACAGTATAATATGGTTAGAAAAACAATATTAGTTGTTATTTTTTTTCAAAAGCCTATTAATTCGTTTTGTCCAATCAGAATTCCAGCCTATGTAATCTGCTACTTTGCAAAGTTCTATAGACTCCAAATATTTTTTTTCTTTCTCTAAAATAATTGCCAATCGCTCAAACCCCAAATGTCTTGGAAGTTTGCCATACCATTGCTCAGATTGAAATTTATCTTTTACTCCTTGGCTTATATCAATTTGTTTTTGACAGTAAACTTTAGCAAGATCCAGATAGATTGGATCAACATCTCTCTTTTTATAATAATGTTCTATTAAAGAATTATAAAGAAAGTGAATGTCAAGAATAGGATTTTCATTTGAAACTAGCGATTCTGCTCTTAACAAAATCTTTTCTGAAATAATTTCATCGCAGGAGTTTGTAAACCAAGACTGAAGAACTGTCAAAAAATTTATCTCGGAATCTGTAACCGTTGTCATAGAATCTGTTAGAGTAATCCCATTTAGAGGTTTATATTTTTCTAAAATGATTTTCTTCTCAATTTCAGTGAATTCCATTTCCCACCAATCCTTTAAGCTAAGTAATCCGGATTTCTCATTTCCCATAATTTGCCAATTTCTTCCAAATTAGTCTACCTCTGCTTTCAATATCTATTGACTTGTTTATCCAAATTACACTAATATCTCCACTAGGTAAAACGTGTAAATGATGTTCACCCCAATCATTTAAATTGGATGTAGGTTTCCAATCATAAACACCGACAAATACAGTATTCCCTAGGTATTGAAGATTACTTATCCAAACAGTACCATTTTTCTCTTTCCCAATTGCTTGAAAATAATTGCTTCTTAAATGCACTATCTCAACAGTACCGTCTTTATGAGAATAGGTGCCAAGAATTTTTTTAAACCTCCTCCTAACAAATCTTTTCTCATAAATTCTTGTCTTAAATAAATAAAGCAAATATTCCGAAAGAAATGCAGTTAAAATTCCTATTAAAAATGCAATTATCCATTCATTATCCATGTTATATACAATCTTTAATAATTGATAAAATCTCCAATTATACAGATCTTAATGGCGGCTTTTCCGGAATAGAAAAATGAGACAAGAGTCTTCAGACTCATTGCCTACCAGATCCTCAACCTTAAACATACCTGTTCACCAAATTCTCCAGGTACTCCTGTTTTCCACTTTTTACTGCCGGTTCTCCCATTTCAACTGCCAGGTTTCTCAGATCTTCCAGACTCAGTTTTCCTGTTTCAAAATCTTTGCCTTTCCCCGAATCAAAAGAGGCATAACGATCCTTGCGGACCTTTTTATAATCAGAGTGCTTCAAAATATTATCAGCAGCAATCAGGGCGTGGGCAAAAGTGTCCATACCACCAATATGAGCATAAAATAAATCTGCAGGGTCTGTTGAATTTCTGCGGATTTTGGCGTCAAAATTAATACCTCCACCACCGAAACCTCCAGCCTCAATAATCACCAGCATCGCTTCTGTCAGTTCATTGATATTATTCGGGAACTGATCGGTATCCCAACCATTCTGATAGTCGCCGCGGTTCGCATCAATCGAACCCAATAAGCCTGCATCAGCACTTACCTGCAGTTCATGCTGGAAAGTATGACCGGCCAGCGTTGCATGATTTACCTCAATATTCAGTTTAAAATCATCCATCAAATCATACTGTCGAAGGAAGCTAATCACCGTAGCAGCATCGTAATCATACTGATGTTTACTTGGCTCACAGGGCTTTGGTTCTATGAAGAAAGTCCCCTTAAATCCATTTTTTCGTGCATAATCCCTTGCCATGTGCAGGAATTTTGCAAGATGCTCCTGCTCACGCTTCATATCAGTGTTCAGCAGACTCATATATCCCTCACGGCCACCCCAGAACACATAATTCTCACCATTGAGGGCAATAGTAGCATCCAGAGCTGCCTTTACCTGCGCTCCGGCATGAGTCAGGACATGAAAATCAGGGTTAGTTGAGGCTCCGTTCATATAACGACGATGTGAAAACAGATTGGCTGTTCCCCATAGCAATTTCACTCCACTGGCCTTTTGTTTTTCTTTCGCATAAGCAGTAATCGCCTGCAGGCGGCGCTCATTTTCTAAAACATCATTACCATAATCAACCACATCCACATCATGAAAACAGTAATATGGCAGATTCATCTTGGTAATAAACTCAAAGGCTGCATCCATTTTATCTTTTGCACGCTCAACCGCATCACTTTTTGCATCCCATTGAAAAATATGGGTCGGCTCTCCGAAAGGATCAGATCCATTTCCAACAAATGAATGCCAGTAGGCACAGGCGAAACGCAAAGTTTCCTTCATCGTTTTACCGGCGATGATCCGGTTTTCGTCGTACCAACGAAATGCCAATGGATTATTGGATTCAGGTCCTTCATATTGTATCTGACCTATGCCTTTGAAAAATTCTTTGTCGCCTGTAATGATGTTTGCCATTCTGAAATTTTTGTGTTTTCGAATTTATAGAATTAAATAATAATTAGTGAAAAACCAAGGATCTAATGTTTCACAATTCAATAAAAATGGGAGGGCGTCATCCCGAACGATTGAGGGATCCAAAACCGATGAGCAGAGAAAGCTTCTGAAAGTGCATCCTTGGAACAGATCCCTCCGCACGGCGGAATTTCTGAATAGAAAACTATTGCAATCGCTTGTCGGGATTGACGGTGATTGAGAAAGTTCCGGTTCACTGACAAAAACCTATATTTATAATCAGAATTATAACCCATACTTGTCATAAAAAATATCACATGAAAGCCTACCTTTTAACCTGCCTTAGCCTTCTCATTTGCATACAGCTTCATGCCCAAAATCATGAAGAATCAAACTATGACGAATCCAAAGTGCCTACCTATACCCTTCCGGATGTTCTAAAAACAAGTGATAATAAAGCGATAAAAAACAAAAAGGCCTGGGAGAAACTGAGAAGACCTGAGGTGCTGACTATGTTCGAAGATAATATTTATGGGCAGGTACCTAAGTCTTTTGAAGATATCCGGTTTTCAGTCCTTAGTGAGGATAAAAACAGCATGAATGGCAAAGCACACCGCAAAGAAGTTTTGATTGAGGTATTTAATAAAAATAAAAGTGTTAAAATCAATCTGGTTCTCTTCATCCCGAATAATGCTTCTAAGCCGGCTCCTGCATTTTTACTGATTAATAATCGCGGCAAGGAGAATACGGACCCCGGCAGAAAGGTCATAAGTGAGTTCTGGCCTGCTGAAGTAGTTATTGAAAGTGGGTATGCAATCGCCGCTTTTCATGTGAGTGATCTAGCACCTGATAATAAAGATGAATTTAAAAATGGCGTCTTACAGTTATATCCCGATCAATTAAACGCTGATAATGGTATGCGTGCGATAGGTGCCTGGGGCTGGGGCGCCAGCCGTGTGATGGATTATTTTGAAAACGATCCGCAAATTGATAAAAAAGAGGTGGCCCTGGTCGGGCATTCAAGGGGCGGAAAAGCATCACTTTGGGCTGCTGCGCAGGATCAGCGTTTTGCAATGTGTATTACTAACTGCTCGGGAAGTACAGGAGCGGCACTTGCCCGCAGACAATTTGGAGAACGGGTTAGAAGAATTAATACTTCATTCCCCCATTGGTTCAACACCAATTATAAAAAATACAATGATCACGAAGAGCTTTTGCCGGTTGATCAGCACATGCTGATCTCCCTGATCGCACCAAGACCGGTTTATGCTACAAATGCTTCAGAAGATCTCTGGGCTGATCCAAAAGGTACATTCTTATCCCTGAAAAACGCTGAGGATGTTTATAGTTTATATGGCTTAAAATCAAAATTATCCGAGGTTCCTCCGGGCTTGAATACGCCTGTTATTGAATCTCCTCTGGCCTATCATAACCGGGAAGGAAAACATGATATGACTGTTTACGACTGGAAGCAGTTTATCAGGTTCGCAGATTATCATTGGGGGAAGGGGAGGTAGGATTGTCATCAGACTTGGGCTGAGTTCTTATGTTTCGGGACAAACCGTAATACCGGCCTGCCGTCATCCTGAACGCAGTGAAGGATCTCTGCCCTAAAGCACTGAATTAATTTCAAGTACGTGCTCTTTAACAACAGATCCCTCCACGCGGCATAATATCTATAAATAAAACAATTTTCGTCGCGTGTCGGGATGACGGGGTACTACGAAGCAAGATTACAAATGCTCCAGCAGCAATTCCTTCCATTCCTGGTAAATCGTTTCGTATGCTTCTGATTTTTGAGGTTCGATCTTTCTGAGCGGTTTCAAATTTGCAAATGCATTTTCAGTACTGAATTCTCCAACACCAATCCCGGCGCCAATTGCTGCTCCGATACTACCTTCATTGCTATACAACTCTACCGGAACACCACAAGCATTGACAAATGCTTCAATAAAAAGTTCACTTGAAAACATATTCGCCTTACCGGCGCGGATGAGTGTAGGGTTCATGCCGTTCTCACGCATAATGTCAAGTCCGTAACGAAAAGCAAAAGCGATGCCTTCCTGAACAGCCCTGAAAATATGCGCCCGGCTATGAAGGTTCAGGTCAATATTATGGAAATGTGCGCCGATATTTTTATTATTCAGCATACGCTCTGCTCCATTTCCGAAAGGCAATATCCTTAATCCATTACTCCCAACCCTGATCCCTGTGGCTTCAGTATTCATCGTATCATAAGCAATACCAGGAGCAATTACATCCCTGGTCCAGCGATTCAGAATTCCGGTTCCATTGATACAAAGCAATACCCCGATTCGCTTTTGTTCTTCCGAAAAATTAACATGAGCAAAGCTGTTAATCCTAGATTCCTTATCGAATGTCAGCTGATCTGACACCCCATAGATTACCCCGGAGGTACCACCATTGGCTGCAACCTCGCCCGGTTTTAAAACATTCAGAGAAAGGGCATTATTGGGTTGGTCACCAGCTTTATACGTTACCGGGATGCCCGGTTTTAATGAAAGTCTGGTTGCTATTTCAGTGCTCAATCTGCCATGATCCGTAAATACAGGTTGAATCTCAGGGAAAATATCTTCAGGGAAGCCAAAATGATTTAAAACTTCTTTTGAAAGCTCATTCCTCCCAAAATCCCAGAATACACCTTCCGAAAGAGATGAAACACTGATATTGATCTCCCCGCTAAGCTTCATGCCTATAAAATCTCCGGGAAGCATCACTTTATAGATCTTTTCGAAAATTTCAGGCTCATTTTGCTTCACCCAGGCCAGCTTTGATGCTGTAAAATTTCCGGGTGAATTAAGCAGATCGCTCAGGCATTTTTGCTCACCAATCGCCTGAAATGCTCTATTCCCGATCTCAACTGCCCTGCTGTCGCACCAGATAATTGAATTTCGGAGTACTTTTTGCTCTTTATCAACCAATACCAATCCGTGCATCTGATAGGCAATTCCAATTGCTCCTATGGCTTTCGGATCGTACAATCCCGAGGAATTTGCCTTAATAATTGCCTGCTGAACATTTTCCCACCATATTTCCGGCGATTGCTCTGCCCAACCTGGATGTTCAGCAATAATCGCTGTTTCAGTTTCCGGATATTGAACAGTACAAAGGCATCCCTGAGTTTGAGAATCTATAACAGATACTTTAATTGATGAAGTGCCGAGGTCGATTCCGAGTAGTAGCATGTTAGTTATTAGTGGTTAGTAACTGATTGGTTGGATCGATTCCGTTAAATTAATAGGTTATTTCCTTAATCCTTGTTCCTTAATCCAAAAAATATTAATCCAGATTTAATTATGAGCAATTGATTTGACTGGAACAACAAAATAAAACTTAAAACCTATAACTTATTACTTACAACTCAAATAAGCTTTTGATAAGTCCTCCACCATAAATCAGGCATCTCCCCTGAATTGGCAGTCTGATAATCTTCATAGCGGCAGGGAACAAGGTGATGCCTTTCATTCTTCGACTTACCTGCGGGATAGGGCACCTGCATCCACCAGCGATCTGATTTTTTACTTTTGACAAAGATCAGTTCATGAGAACCGTCTTTGAGTCCGGCTCTGTAAGTGATGTATTGCGATTTAGGTAATAAAGGAAATTCTTTCTTCCTGTTATAAAAGCCATCTACAAAATACCAAACCATTTGGGCCAGCAGCATAGCAGTCTGTCCATTCAGATCATAAGCCGGATTATATTCATAAAAACCTATTGAAGAAAGCTTATCATTCATGCCGGCATACCTAGCGATCTGGCAGGCATTCTCGCCATAAAATCCATTCGGTGTAGCATTGGCATTGCCGGCGGCATCCGAAGAACGAATCGCAGAAATATCAAAGCTTAACATATTCGCATTACGGATTACCGGTTCTGCAAGATTGATATTACCTGCGAAATCACCCAGGCGATGTACATCAAAATAGAGTTTATCCATTAGTTTCAGGCTTTCCTGATTGACATAAAAGGTCTGATATCCAATATTGCTGAAATTGAAAAGGAAATTGGGTTCGTGTAAAAAAATCTTGTTCAGGTAGGAAATTGAAGTGGTCTCGATCGTTCCGTCGATATTGTCATCCAGGTCAAAATGCGAATCGACAACCAGCAGATCTACCTTCTGCTCCAGCTCCTCATAAGCCATGAACTGAGGATATGTCAGATCCTGACCACCACCAATTATCACTGGTAAAATGTTCTTTTTGATCAGTTCAGTCACCAGAAGCTTTAGTGCAACATAGGTATCCGAGACCTTATGCCCGGCACGGATATTACCAAGATCAACGATACGGGTGTTGTAATTACCTTCATTAAGCTCATAGAACTTTTGCCTGAAGGCATCAGGAGCCAAAGCTGTCCCAATATTATTGGTCGAATTCCTGTCCTCCAATACACCAATCAGGGCAATATCAAAAAGACCGCTATCAAGATCGGGAAAATCATCATTGAAGGCTACGATCTTGGATCCTAAATGACTGGTATAAAAACCATTTTCCGGACTAATGGAATCTATATCAAGCGGACTAAGAAAATCGGATAATGACATAATAATTGTTCCTGTAATTTAATTGACAGTTTATAATTGAACAGCCCCCGATTAATTTTGCTTTTACAAAATTGAAGAAGAATCAGATAATTGAGAACAGACTCAAAGCAAATATCAGTTTATTCAGTTACTTTTGAAAGCATTTAAAAAAATTCATCCGGATGATTTTAGTTACCGGCGCTACCGGTTTTTTAGGTTCAGAATTAATCAGGCAATTGCTGCTCAGAGGAGAAAAGATCAGAGCAATCAAGCGGGATACATCCCGGATACCCCAAATTTTAGCGGAGCAAAAAGATATTGAGTGGTACAATGCCGATATTCTTGATTATTTCGCGCTGAGTGAGGCCATGGATGGTATTAGCCATGTTTATCATTGTGCTGCGCTAATATCCTTTAATCCCAAAGACAAAAAGGAAATGCTAAAAGTGAATGTGGAAGGCACTTCAAATCTGCTCAACATCTGTATGGGAAAGAACATACAGCGCTTTTTACATGTGAGTTCAATTGCGGCACTGGGTGAGAGCAAAAAAGGCAAGCTGATTACCGAGAAAAATCACTGGGAATTTGGATCAGGTCAGAGTACCTATTCAATCTCAAAATATAAGAGTGAGATGGAGGTTTTCAGAGCAGCGGCAGAAGGTTTAAATGCAGTCATCGTAAATCCATCAATCATTATTGGCAAAAATGCGGGTAAAGAAGGAAGCGGACAATTATTTGAATCAATAAGAACCGGTTTGAATTATTTCCCCGGAGGCAGTTGCGGTTATGTAGATGTTGCGGATGTCGCCAAATCTATGATCCTTCTAATGGAAAGTACTATTTCTGATGAACGTTTCATTATCAATTCAGAAAACCTGACTTATAAAGAGTTTTTTTCGAACATTGCTCTGAAATTTGGTAAAAAACCACCGGCTATAGCATTAAAACCATGGATGATGTATATCGCATGGCTCGGAAGCCGTGTAGTTACATTTTTAACAGGTAAACGATTCGGTCTTAGCGCAGAAACCGTACGTAGTGCATTCAAAAAACAAATGTATTCCAACGAAAAAATAAAAAAGGCATTAAATTTTAATTTTAAATCCGTTGACGAATCAATCAGCGAAATTTGCCTGCACCTTAAAAATAGTTAATCCCCTAATTAATAAAGCATTGAAGCAGTTTTATATCATAGATTTCGACAGTACGTTTACCCAGGTAGAGGCACTGGATGAACTGGCCCGTATCTCATTAATGAACCATCCCAACAGGGAAAAGATCTATCAGAAAATTGAAGATCTTACAAATGCAGCGATGGAAGGCAAAATGTCATTCCGTGAAAGTCTTACGGGTCGCGTTCAGCTACTGGAGGCTGACCGAACTCATTTAAAGCAGCTGGTCAGCCTGCTCAAAAAGAAGGTTTCTTCATCCTTCTCCCGGAACAAAACATTTTTCAAAAAACATGCCGAGTCTGTTCTCATTGTTTCGGGTGGATTTAAGGAATTTATTACTCCGGTTGTACTTCCATATCACATCCGTAAGGAAAATATTTATGCCAATACCTTTGTCTTTGACGAAAACGGGAAGATTATTGGATATGATGAAAATAATCCACTTTCCAATGAAGGAGGAAAAGTTAAATTACTTAAAGAACTTGACCTAAAGGGTGATATTTATGGTATTGGCGATGGGCATTCCGATTTTCAGCTGAAGGAATTTGGGATGATCAAAAAATTCTATGCCTTTACCGAGAATATCGAACGTAAAACTGTTGCCGAAAAAGCCGATCATGTTACCCCGAGTTTTGATGAGTTTCTGTATGTCAATAACCTGCCAAGAGCCATTTCCTATCCTAAAAACAGGATTCTTTGTCTGGTGATTGGCGATGTACCTGAACTCGCCATCCAAACCTTAAAGAAAGATGGATTTTCTATTCGCCATAAAAAAACCTTTGAAGAAAAGTATGTACCTGATGTGGGTATGATGCTGCTGGCTAATGGCGAACTGCTTGAAAGGGAAAAGCTTGAACGTGCGGTAAAACTTAAAACGATTGGATATCTTGGAAACAGTGAACCTAAGCTATCCCATGGTTTATGTACTGATATGGGCATTGTCATATTTGACGACCCTAAGCATAGTCCAAAAAATCCCGAATTCATTGCCAAAAGGATGATCAACTTTATCAACCATGGCCATACTTATGTGAGTGCGAACTTTCCAAATCTTCAGCTTCCGCGGATTGCAGGAGCTCATCGTTTGATTCACATCCACAAAAATATGCCGGGTATTATGGCACAGATCAATAAGGTTTTTGCCGATCATCATATTAATATTGTGGGGCAGTACCTGATGACTAATCCAAGCATAGGTTATGTAATTACGGATGTGAGTGATGAATACGATAAAAAGGTATTGAAAGCTTTGAAGCAGATCGATCATACTATTAAGTTCAGAATACTCTATTAAGCCTAAAGTCAAAAGCTTAAAGCTTAAAGCCAAAAACACAAATTAAGGGAGCAAAAAGCTCAAAGCTGAAAGCAGAAGGCAGTTTATAGTTCGATTTTTCGACAAAAATCGTTAAATTGCCAGCCTGATTAAATTTTAATACTGTGTCTGATAAATTAAATATTTCCATTACAAAAACAGCCCAGTCACGTTTGGCTGATATTGATTTCAATAATTTACCCTTTGGAAAGACCTTTTCCGATCATATGTTCATTGCGGATTACAGCGATGGGACATGGAAGGACTTCAGAATTGTGCCTTACGGAGAGATCGGGTTCAGTCCTGCAATTTCTGCCCTGCATTACGGACAGGCATTTTTCGAAGGTATAAAGGCTTATAAACATGCCGATGGAAATGTCAGCATCTTCCGTCCTGATAAAAATGCAGAACGTTTTAATCTTTCTGCACAGCGTTTGTGTATGCCTGAACTGCCGGTTGATATCTTTTTAAAGAGCCTTGAAACATTGGTTGATCTTGACAGAGACTGGGTCCCATCAAAGGCAAATCATAGCCTCTACATCAGGCCATTTATGTTTGCTACCGATCCTTTTCTAGGTGTAACACCCTCAGCTACATATAAATATATTGTATTAACTGGTCCGGTTGGCCCTTATTTTTCAAAGAACCTTAAGGTAAAAGTTGAAACTTTTTATTCAAGAGCAAGCGATGGTGGTTTCGGTTTTGCTAAAGCCGCAGGGAATTATGGCGGCTCTATGCTACCAGCAATGAAAGCTACGCAGGAAGGTTTTGACCAGTTGATCTGGACAGATTCAAAAGAACATGCTTATGTAGAAGAACTGGGAGCCGCAAATATCATGTTTATGATGGATGGAAAATTAATCACTCCATCTACCAGAGATACCATTTTAAAAGGCGTAACCCGCGACACTGTTTTAACTCTGGCAAAAGGCTGGAATATTCCAATTGAGGAGCGCAGAATCTCAGTGGCGGAGATTATCAAAGGAATTAAAGAAGGCCGCATCACTGATGCATTTGGTGTTGGAACAGCCGCAACAATTGCTCATATAGCTGAAATCGGACATGAAGGCGAACTTTATACGCTTCCTGACCCGGCAAAACGGATATTCTCTAACCGCGTTCTTGACACATTGAATGAATTAAGATATGGCCGCTCTGCTGATGAGCATGGGTGGAATTTTGCTGTAAGGTCTGAGTCGAGTAAGGACTGAAGATTATTTTAGCCCGGGCTTAACCCGGGCTCTAATTCCTGTTCAACCTTCGAACATCGCGTTTCTTCAGCCGGTCATCGCGTCTTTCTTCCCTGTTAAGCCGTTCGATCTCCATCTTCCTCAGCCTAACAGCTATCTCCCTTTGGGTAGCAGCATCAAAACCAATGGTATTTAAAAGCGCTTCTGCAAATCCCTTCCATATCATATTGAAAAAAGAAGAGCGTTCGGGTCTGACATAATTAAATACTCCCTTCCTTACCGATTCGCCTTTCATAGGATTATGGTCTTTTATAATAAGAATATTTGCAAAAATAGAGGCGATGCCTTTTCGTTTTAAGCGACTGGAATTTTCACTTTTTTCTAAAAGAGAGATCTTTAGATCATTATAATAACAGGTCAGACTTCCTCTTACCCCATTAATACTCCCCCTACCGTTAAAAATCATCTGGTTTATATAACCAGATTTAACTTCAATGAGTGATAATGGCCTGATTGCCGAATTGAACATTTCTGCATCAAGTTTCCCCAGTTTTCCGGAAAACTCGAATGCTCCGTCGGGGTCTGGCAAATTGAATTTCATCGCTATATCCAAACGACCACGATTCATTAATAAAGAGGTTAGCTTCACCTCACTAAATTTATTTTTAATCAGGTTTAGCGAATCATTGGTCAGGTTGAAAATACTTCCGTTAATGCCTCCAAAAGAAAGTGTTCCCTTGCGTCTTGAATCAGGATTGTATTCCGAATAATTGACATATGAATCCTTTAGCAATACTGTATCGATAGTTGTATCAAGCTTGAATCGTTTTAATGCCAGCTGCGGAAAATTAACACCCTTATCCCTGATCGAATCGGGCATTCCCCGATTCAAAAAAACTGATAAATTACCCTTGTTTAATGTCAATGAGGATGCAATCAGCCTTCTGTCGCGGTTCAATAACTCGTAATCAATATTGCTTAACTCAATGTCTTCAAAGTGTGCAGAATATCGGTCCTTCTGGAATTTAAATCTTCTTGAAAACTCCATCTCAGAATATTTTGGCAGAAGGCGAAAGCCCTTTATGTGGGCATACCCCCCTGCAGTTGAGGCCTTGAATTCACTAAACTGAATATTATAGTTCCCATCCTCTGTAAGCGTTTTGTAATCAAGCAGTTCAGCATAAATATCTTTGGTATAATATAAGCGGGAGTGATCAAATTGTGATGCTGAATCTATCAGCAGATCGCTGATTCTGACATACAGATCCTTAAGTTCGGTTATTCTGCTCCCCCCCTCTGCACTACGGTCGATATACTTAAAATCAGCATTTTTAAAAATGATACTCCCGATTTTTACGGAGTTCAGATAGGGTGCAAGGTGCTGATAAGCAGTTCTCAGGTCTTGTTTAGGGGATGCTCTTGTATTTCTTATTTTAGAAAATACAACCTTCAAAGAAGGCCGGTCAATCTCTATAGATCTCATTTCCAGTTTGCCAAGCGTATATATTTTCCAGGGCTGTATCTTCTTTAAGATTAGTTCAGCTATTTCAACTTCATACAAATGCCTTGGTGCAATGCTGTCAACTTTCATCTTTTCATACACCAGGGTATCGGGTATGAAGCGGATATTCGAAACGTTCAGTCTACCGGTGATAAAATTCACCCGGATATTTTCAAACTCTATGCGGTATAAACCATCTGTAGACCTTTCAATCGCTTCTTTGATCCTTTGAGTCAAAATAGGCTTCCAATAGTAGTTCAGATATACTGCGGCTCCGCTTACCAGAAGGACCAGTATCATTAAAATTGAAAAGATCCACTTTCTAAATAAGACTTTGTTACTATTCTGAACCATTGAATGCCTTCGGTTAAATACTAAGTTAACCTAAATCGTTAACGTTTCTAAAGATTATCTGATATGTCAGTACAATTTAAAAATATTGTTTGTGGAGCAAAAAGAATCTCTGCCAAATTGTCATTTTAGAGAAAAAATCATAATTTTGCAGCTAATTTAATAAAGAATGTTTGAGCGCCCAATAAACTTAAAAGATTCATCAGAAACCACATTACACGATGAATCACGTCAGGGTGAAGCCTTAATATTAGAAAATACAGGCCAATATACAGGACGAAAACTGTACATTGAGAGTTACGGTTGTGCCATGAATTTCTCTGACAGTGAGATTGTTGCATCGATCATGCAGGACATGGGCTTTGAAACAACAAGTCAATATAAAGAAGCTGATGTTATTTTTATAAATACCTGTTCAATTCGTGATAATGCTGAGCAAAGGGTAAGAAACCGCCTGCGTGAATTTGGGGCTGCTAAAAATAAGCGACCGGGAATGACGATTGGCGTTCTTGGCTGTATGGCTGAGCGTTTAAAATCCAAGTTTCTGGAAGAAGAGAAGCTTGTTGACATTGTGATCGGTCCTGATTCTTACCGCGATCTGCCAAACCTGATTGCCCAGTCTGATGATGGAATACGAGCGGTGAATGTACTTCTAAGCAGGGAGGAAACCTATGCTGATATCAGTCCGGTAAGATTGAATAGCAATGGCATTTCAGCCTTTGTATCTATTATGCGCGGATGCGATAATATGTGCTCATTTTGTGTGGTCCCCTTCACCCGAGGCAGAGAAAGAAGCAGAGACCCTCATTCAATTGTACAGGAAGCAAGGGAATTATTTGAGAATGGTTATCGTGAAGTAACCCTGCTTGGTCAGAATGTAGATTCTTATAAGTGGGGAGGAACGGCCTCACCCCCAGCCCCTCTCCAGGAGAGAGGGGAGAATGAATTACAAGATGAGAATGATCCAAACTCTCTCTCCTTTGGAGAGGGCCGGGGTGAGGCCCTAAACTTCGCAGGACTACTTGAACTTGTTGCTCAGATCAATCCCCTCTTAAGAGTACGTTTCTCCACATCCCACCCGAAAGATATAACCGATGAGGTATTGCATACGATGAAGAAGTATGAAAATATCTGCAATCATATTCACCTGCCTGTACAATCAGGAAACTCCCGGGTGCTGGAGCTGATGAATCGTACCTATACCCGTGAATGGTATATTGAGCGAATTGATACGATTAAAAAACTTATTCTGGATTGTGCTGTCTCAACCGATATCATCATCGGTTTTTGTACGGAAACTGAAGAGGAACATCAGGATACGCTGAGCCTTATGGACTATGCCCAATTTGATTTTGCTTATATGTATACCTATTCGGAACGTCCCGGCACACTTGCTGCCAAGCGTTTTGAAGACGATATTCCGGAAATGGTAAAAACCCGCAGGTTCAATGAGATTCTGAAAAAGCAGCAGGAATGCTCATTGAAACGTCTGGAGCAACATATTGGCAAAACACATAAAGTGCTGATTGACGGATTCTCAAAGAAATCAGACAATGATTTTTCGGGCAAAAGCGAACATAATATCACTGTAGTTTTTCCGGTAAATAAAGCATACAAAGCTGGCGACTATGTAGATGTCACAATAGAACGCTGCACCCCGGCTACTTTAATAGGGAAAATTAAGGCTGATGTGGAGATTTGAAAATTTGGAGATTTGAAAATGCCAGAAAACAAATTAAAATTCAGCCGGGTAATATTAATTGGAAAAATTAAAGATTGATTTGGAAATGATATAGCATCATCAAATTTTCAAATCATCAAATCATCAAATTAAAATAATGGATGTTCAGGACATAAAAAACAGATTTGGTATCATTGGTAATTCACCTTTACTTAACCGGGCAATTGATATTGCGAGGCAGGTAGCACCAACCGATATTTCTGTGCTGATTACCGGTGAGAGCGGTAGTGGTAAAGAGGTTTTTTCACATATTATTCATGCATTGAGTGCCCGCAAACACGGTCCTTTTATAGCTGTAAACTGTGGTGCGATACCCGAAGGAACGATCGACTCCGAATTATTTGGCCACGAAAAAGGATCATTTACCGGGGCTCACGATGCCCGCAAAGGATATTTTGAGGTAGTTGACGGCGGAACCATATTTCTGGATGAAGTTGCAGAACTACCAATCGGGACTCAGGCCCGTTTGTTAAGGGTTTTAGAAACGGGTGAATACATTCGCGTTGGTTCTTCCAAAGTCCAGAAAACAAACGTACGAGTGATCGCTGCTACAAATAAGGATGTTTTCGACGCAGTGAGTGCCGGAAAGTTCCGTGAAGATCTTTATTACCGTTTGAACACCGTACCATTGAAAATTCCTGCATTAAGAGAGCGCAAGGAAGATATAAATTTACTGTTCAGGAAGTTTATTGCTGATTTTACTGATAAATACCGAAGTCCTTCAGTACAACTTGACCAAAGTGCGCAGCAGGTTCTAATGAATTACAGTTGGCCGGGAAATGTTCGCCAGCTTAAAAATATAGCTGAACAAATTGCTGTTCTTGAAAAAGACAGAAATTTATCAGCAGAGCACCTGCAGAATTATATCCCAACCGAGGCCGGAAGCACTCTTCCTATGCGTATTCCAAACCAGAATAAGGATGACTTTTCTGAGCGGGATATTCTTTATAAAGTGCTTTTCGATATGAAGAAGGATATGATGGAATTGAAAAAGCTGGTTGCTGAGATTATACAAAACGGAGGCAATACATCAAGCATTCAGTCGAACCAGAAGGTAATCAATCAGCTTTACAGGGATATCGAAATTCCCGGAAGCAATAATCTGGCCCCTGATCCGCATCAACTGGTCATCCATCAGCCAGATAATGATAAATCATATGATATGATGGATGAAGCAGAAGAGGTAGAAGAATCCTTATCATTGATAGACAAAGAATCAGATCTGATCAAGAAAGCACTCAAGAAGCATAAAGGAAAGCGGAAATTAGCTGCTCATGAACTTGGGATATCCGAACGAACGCTGTATCGCAAAATAAAGGAATTAGAACTTTAAACCAGTCCGGGAATATGCAAAAGATCCTTTTAAAATTCAGATACTGTCTAATTATTGGCCTTTTAATGGTCTCTCAGTCATGCGGAACCTATTCCTTCTCAGGAGCTTCAATTCCTCCGGAAATGAAGACCATCTCTGTTCAGTTCTTTGAGAATACTTCGGCATTGGTTGTGCCTTATCTGAGTCAGCAATTTACTGAAGGATTAAAAGACAGGATAAGAAATCAATCCAGATTAAGCATTGTGAGAACCGAGGCGGATGCTAATTTTGAAGGAAGGATTACTGACTATTCTATCCGGCCTGTTGCTATCCAGGGGAATGACCGGGCGGGCCTGAACAGGGTTACAGTAACGGTTAGTGTAAAATACACTAATGTTCTGAAGCCTGAATTAAATTTTGAACAATCATTTCAGGCATTTCAGGAATTTAGCCTAAACCAGGGGCCGATACAAACGCAGGAGCAGAAATTGTTAGCCCTGATCATCCGTCAGCTTACCGAGGATATTTTTAATAAGGCTTTTGCCAATTGGTAATAAATATTTAGCTTTCAAAAAACTCAGCACAATTGAAACAGACAAACCAGCAGGAATCATACATTAAATTGTTTGCAAATTGCATTGCAGATCCTTCTGCGATAGATGCCGGTGATGCAAAATTTTTAGAGAAAGCCCTTGAAAAGTTTCCTTATTGCCAGGTATTAAATCTCTGTTACAGCCGTTCCTTATCACTTTCAGGCTCCGAAAACCTGAAGAAACAATTGAGTTATACGGCTTTATCGATTCCTGAAAGAAAGATCCTTTATACTATACTGATTGAACCTGAAAAATTAAAAGAGGATGAAAAATTAAAATATATTGAATCTGTTTTATTTGGAGAACAAGAATTGGAGGACGAAGGGATTCATAAAATTGAAAATACTGGCGACTTTAATGAAGAAGAAGCAAATTTAGACGAACAGGAACCTGTATCAGAAAACATTTCAGAAGAACTGAATAATGGGATAATTGAAGAAGATTCATGGTCTGCTAAGGTTGAAACTGCATCTGAAATTGAAATAGCAGCAGAACCGGAAAAAGAAAAACAGCCGATTGAGGAAGATGTTTGGACAGCAAAAATAGAAATATCTCCGGAAAATAAAGTCCCAGCGGATACTGAGACAGGAAAACAGACAATTGATGAAGAAATTCCTGCTGAGAAAGCAGAAAATCCTATAAAAGAAGAGCAAGAACCAATAGCTGAGCCTGAACTTGTAAATGCTGATTTGAATAATCGGGATAAAGAATCATCTTTACTCGGTGACATCTTCAATACAATTAATGAAAGTGCTGCTCCATCTGAAAATCCCGTAAAGGAAGAAATTAAGGCAGAGCCGATTTTCCATTTTGAAAAGGAAGCAGAAATAAAGCCTACTGAAGAGATCAAAACTGCTCATGCTGAAGCACATGCTGCAGGACCCTCAGCTGAGGAAACAGGCGGCGCAGAAAAAGCAGAAGTAGAAACAGATCAGGAAGTATCCAGGTATAATGACGATAAAATGCCCTATTCTTTTTTATGGTGGTTGCAAAAAACCCGAATGGAGCATGCAGGAACATATCAGCCTTATGCTGATTTCCGATTAGATACTAATCAGAATATTAAAATAAGTTCTGTAGATCAGTTGAGCAGTCAGATCATTGAGAATATATTCCACTTACAATCACCTTTGGAACAGGCTGAAAACGCACCCAGAACTGTTCCTTTCCAGGTTAAACGTAAGGAAGATTCTATTCTGGAGAAATTTATCAGGGAGGAGCCACAGATCAAACCGCCCGATTCTCAAAAATTGGATACCGAGAACAAAGCAAGGAAAAGTGCAGAAGATCCGAACGATCTGGTTTCAGAAACACTGGCACATATCTATGCTGATCAGATGTTATATGAAAAAGCCATCGCTACTTACAAAAAATTAAGTTTGAAAGTTCCGGAAAAAAGCACGTACTTTGCCGACCAAATTCGTGAATTAGAAAAGAAAGTAAATTAATAGATATGTTATATACAGTTATTATCCTGGCGATCATTGTTTGTGTTTTATTGGTTCTGATCATTTTGATCCAAAACCCTAAAGGAGGTGGTTTATCCTCCGGATTTGCGGGCTCAAATAATATTATGGGCGTTCAGCGCACAGGAGATTTTCTGGAAAAAAGTACCTGGATTCTTGCAGTTTCATTAATGGTTTTGGCACTAATGGTAAATGTAGTGGTTCCACGTGGTGGAGTAGTTGACCAGGAAATGAATGACATTCAAAACCAGATCAATAAGCCTGCTGCTCCTGTTGCCGCACCATCAGGTCTTTCTTTACCAACAGACAGTACTAAAAAATAAAAAAGTATTTTAGAAAAAATAGCCACCTGAACGGTGGCTTTTTTTTTGCATCAAACTGACATTTTACTGACAGCTTGACACCGATGTATTGACAAGAAAGAAGCCTGGCTTATCAAATAATGAAAATTTGACAAGAAATGTACCCTAAGGCTATTTGGCATAATTCGTGTCAACAAAACAGTACAAACATTCAATCAATTTAATTTATTATATCAATATGGCATTAAATATCAAACCTAGCGCAGACCGGGTAGTTATAGAAGCTGCACCGGCTGAAGAAAAAACGGCTTCCGGACTTTACATTCCTGATACTGCAAAAGAAAAACCTCAAAAAGGTACTGTTGTAGCTGTTGGACCGGGCAAATATGCAGAACAAACCGGCAATTTAATTCCTATGGCTTATAAAGTAGGAGATGTTGTATTATACGGTAAGTATGCAGGAACAGAGATCTCTCATGAAGGTAAAGAATATCTTATCATGCGTGAATCTGATATTTTTGCAACACTATAATGAAGTCAGAGGTCGGAGGTCAGACATCGGACTTCAGACATCAGACCTCATACCCCGAATTGAAATTAAATTAAAAACCAGAGTTTGATAAAAACAATAGTTTGAATTAACTCCAACATCTAAAATCTTTAAACAATGTCAAAACAAGTTAAATACAATGTTGAAGCGCGCGATGCTCTGAAAAGAGGCGTGGATATCCTTGCCAATGCAGTAAAAGTAACTCTTGGACCAAAAGGTCGTAACGTAATTATCGATAAGAAATTTGGTTCACCTGCAATCACTAAAGACGGTGTTACAGTTGCCAAAGAAATTGAATTAAAAGACGCCCTTGAAAACATGGGTGCGCAAATGGTAAAAGAAGTTGCTTCTAAAACAGCTGATCAGGCTGGGGATGGAACTACAACTGCTACAGTTTTAGCTCAGGCAATTGTAACTGCCGGAATAAAGAACGTGGCTGCCGGTGCAAATCCAATGGATCTAAAGCGTGGTATTGACAAAGCGGTATCAGCTGTTGTTGCTAATTTGAAAAAACAATCACAGTCCGTTGGCGAAGACAATAAAAAAATTAAGCAGGTTGCTTCAATCTCAGCAAACAATGATGAAGTGATTGGTACCCTGATCGCTGATGCAATGGCGAAAGTTGGAAAAGATGGTGTAATTACTGTCGAAGAAGCAAAAGGTACCGAGACTGAAATGAAAACAGTTGAGGGTATGCAGTTCGACCGTGGATACTTATCTCCATACTTCGTAACCAATGCTGATAAAATGGAAGTTGAGCTGGATAATCCATATATCCTGATCTACGACAAGAAGATCTCTTCAATGAAAGAACTTCTTCCAGTTCTTGAAAAACAAGTTCAAACCGGAAAACCATTATTGATCATTGCTGAAGATCTTGACGGTGAAGCATTAGCTACCCTGGTAGTTAACAAAATCCGTGGTTCACTGAAAGTTGCTGCTGTTAAAGCTCCTGGATTTGGTGACCGTCGTAAAGCAATGCTTGAAGATATCGCTATCCTTACAGGTGGTACAGTTATCTCTGAAGAAAGAGGTTATAAATTAGAGAATGCTGACCTTACTTATTTAGGTCAGGCAGAAAAAGTAGTTGTTGATAAAGATAATACGATCGTAATTAATGGAGCAGGTAAAACTGCTGATATTAAGGCTCGTGTTAGCCAGATCAAAGCTCAGGTTGAAACAACTACCTCTGATTATGATAAAGAAAAATTACAGGAACGTTTAGCGAAACTTTCAGGTGGTGTTGCCGTACTTTATGTTGGTGCTGCTACTGAAGTTGAGATGAAAGAGAAAAAAGACAGAGTTGATGATGCATTACATGCAACCCGTGCTGCTGTTGAAGAAGGAATTGTTGCAGGTGGTGGTGTTGCTTTCATCCGCGCTGTTGAAGCTTTAAAAGATCTTAAAGGAGCTAATGAAGATGAGAACACAGGTATTGCAATTATCAGACGCGCTATCGAAGAGCCTTTACGTCAAATCTGCCAAAACGCAGGAATTGAAGGTTCTATCGTAGTTCAGAAAGTGAAAGAAGGCAAAGCTGATTTCGGATACAATGCCCGTACTGATGTTTATGAAAACCTGATCGGTGCAGGTGTTATCGATCCAACTAAAGTTGGTCGTATTGCATTGGAAAATGCGGCTTCAATCGCAGCCATGCTGTTAACAACTGAGGTTGTATTGGCTGATGATCCTGAAGAAGATAAAGGTGGTGCTCATATGCCTCCAATGGGTGGTGGTGGTATGGGTGGAATGATGTAATATCATTCTCATCGCACAAAAAAGCTCCGGATTTTATTCGGAGCTTTTTTGTTTTAATTTGGGAAGACATGAATTATCTGATGTCAGTTGTCTGTTACCAGGAATTTAGTAGTTAATGGAGAATGTATAATCTTGATCTGAATTTTCCACCCGATAGCTATCAGGTATCAATTCTCAACTCTCCATTCTCAACTCTCAACAGAGTTCCATCTCAAACAAGCTCGCGATATGCCCCTTCAATTTCTGCTTTACTTCTTCAATATCCGGCTTAAAACCAAGCTCCCTTTCCATTGAAGTAACATCCTTGTCATCTATTCCACAGGGAACAATACTTTTAAAATAAGACAGATCTGTATTGACATTGAATGCCAGTCCGTGCATGGTTACCCAGCGGCTACACCTAACACCCATTGCGCAGATCTTTCTCGCACGCTCATTATCCGCGTCCAGCCAGACTCCGGTATAACCTTCATACCTGCCGCCTGGTATTCCATAATCTGCCAGTGTCATTATCACAGCCTCCTCAAGAGTGCGCAAATACAGGTGGATATCAGTAAAGAAATTATCAAGATCAAGTATTGGATAAGCAACGATCTGTCCCGGACCATGATAAGTAATATCCCCGCCCCGGTTAATTTTATAAAAAGTAGCCCGTTTATTCGCTAATCCGGTTTCATCAAGGAGTAAATTCTCGGGCTTACCACTTTTTCCGAGTGTATAAACATGAGGATGTTCGACGAAAACGAGATGGTTATTAACCGGATAATCAGTATTGTTATTTCTATTCTGTGTTTTTGCCTGAACCGTTTCTGCAAAAACCTGCTCCTGCCTGTCCCATGCCTGTTGGTAATCAAGCAAACCCCAGTCCTGAAATATAACCTTCTTATTCTTCATTATCATCTGCAACAAATCCGATCATATACCCATCAAACTTTTCGTAATGCACTTTGAACTTACTGTGCCGCGTACCCGTATTTAGCATGGCATCAAAAGAGCCACTACCTTCATATTCAAAGGGCTCAAGTTTTATATGCCCCAGAAAACTAATGTTCTTTTTACCATGAAGTTTATAAATTGCCTCCTTTGCACACCAGGCTACATATAACTGATCAATCCGATTTTTATCCTGAATAAAATCAAGCTCCTCCTTACTCAGGAACTTGTGGGCAATTCGTTCGATCTTGTCTTTAACAAGCTCTATGTCTATTCCCACAGCCTTACTCTTACTCACCATCACGGCAGCATAATCATAAGAATGACTTAATGAAATATGGTGGGGAAAATTACTTAAATAGGGTTTACCACTTGAATCTACCTTGCAGTCAATATAATTATCGGTATCCATCATTCTCCGCAGCAGGACACGCGTACTGAGCCAATGCATATTGCGCTTGCCACTAATCAGCGTATCCAGATAAGATAATTCATGTTCCTTTAACTGTAATTGAGCCAGTAATTCATCTGCACTTTCTTCGATCTTCCAGATTGCAAAAGATGTATTGCGGTCAATTTCCCGGTGGTAAGCAAGAGCCATTCTTAAAATTAAAATACCTGCAAAACTATCTCAAATTAATCATAATTTAGACCAAATCTTATGCTTATTTATGATACTTTCTGATAAACTCATTCTGGAAGAAATTGAAAGAGGAAATATAATTATTGAACCCTTTAAAAAGGAGTGCTTAGGTACCAATTCGTATGATGTTCATCTGGGAAAATACCTGGCAACATACAGAAACAGGGTTCTGGATGCTAAACTTCATAATGAGATTGACCATTTCGAGATTCCAAAAGATGGTTTTGTACTTCAACCCAATACCCTGTACCTTGGCGTTACCCTCGAATATACTGAAACTCACAGGCATGTGCCATTTCTCGAAGGAAAATCAAGTACCGGCAGACTTGGAATAGACATCCATGCAACCGCCGGAAAGGGAGATGTGGGTTTCTGTAATACCTGGACCCTGGAAATATCATGTACACAACCGGTAAAGATATATGCCGGTATGCCTATCGGGCAATTAATCTATTTTGTAGTTGATGGTGATGTGGAGACCATGTACAATACAAAACTCAATGCCAAATACAACAATAAGACCACAAAACCCGTTGAAAGTATGATGTGGAAGAATTCATTCTGAGCATCAGAAGGAAAATAAATCGTATATTATAAATAGTTAAGCCTCAATTTAAAAAACTGAGGCTTAAATTTTTACTGACACCAATTTTTTGGGCTGAACCTGGATTACAAGTATACCGGCATTAGATTTTTTATTCAGTACAATCTTTATGAAAAAATATTTCATTATCATATTTTCTATATTATTCTCAGCAACAATTCTGGGATTTATTATTGATGATGAGCCCCTGAAGAAAATTCTTACTCAGATAGAAAAATACAGACTGCAATACCCGCAGGAGAAGGTTCATTTGCATCTTGATAAACCTTATTATGCAATTGGCGATAATATCTGGTTTAAGGCATATGTAGTTAATGCTGAGAAAAATGAATTATCTACACTGAGCAGGATTTTATATGTAGAATTGATCAACGACAAGGATTCAATTAAAAAATCTCTGAAAATTCCATTGGAATTGGGATTAACCTGGGGAGATTTTACGCTCAGCGATTCACTTAGAGAAGGTAATTACCGAATACGGGCCTATACTACATGGATGCGAAATTTTGGAGAAGAATACTTCTTTGATAAAACCATTACCATAGGCAATTCTATTTCTAATACTGTTCTAACCCAGGTTGATTACTCGTACACTAAAGACCCACGCGGACAAAAAGTATTAGCCAAAATTAATTATAGTGATATGGCTGGTCAACCGCTCGCTAATAAAGAGGTTAGCTACCATGTTGAACTGGATTTCAGAAGTATTCTGAAAGGAAAAGGCATTACTGATGCAATGGGAAATCTTCAGGTCAGTTTTGTAAACAATCAGCCCTTTGTATTAAAATCTGGAAGAATCAGTACAACTATCCGTCTGGATGATAAGAACAGCGCAAATAAAAACTTCCCTGTTAAATCAACATCCAATGAATCTGTTGTTCAGTTTTTCCCCGAAAGCGGGGATCTGGTCAATGGAATCAGTTCAAGAATTGGATTTAAGGCTGTGAATTCAGACGGGCTTGGAATCAATGTCAGTGGTTATATCAGCAATCAAAACAATGTCCGTTTGGCTGATTTTAAATCAGAACATGCAGGAATGGGACACTTTAGGTTAATACCTGAAGCTACCGATAACTATACTGCTCATATTACTTTTGAAGATGGATCAGAGAAAGCATATCCACTGCCAAAGGTAAAAGCGAGTGGTTATGTTTTATCTGTTAGTAACACTGATATGGATGATCTCAAAATCAGGGTATCAACAACTGAAACTGCCAAACCGGATGAAGAAATCACCCTTATTGCGCAAAGCAACGGACAGGTACATTTTGTATCAAAAAATAAACTCACTTCGAAAACCTTCAATGCAAGTATCCCTAAAAAACGTTTCCCAACCGGGATACTTCAGCTAACACTCTTTTCTGCTCAAAATGAGCCCGTTGCAGAGCGGCTTGTATTTATAAATCATTCTGACTTTTTACAGATTGACCTGAGCGCCGACAAGCCGGAGTATAAAAAAAGAGAGAAAGTCAAACTGACCCTTGAGACAAAAGATCCGGAGGGTAAACCTACACTCGGGAGTTTTTCTATTGCGATTCTGGATGAATCAAAAGTGCCATTTAATGAGGCCGATGAAACCACTATTATGTCCAACCTTCTGCTCAGTTCAGATTTAAAAGGCTTTATTGAACAGCCCAATTATTATTTCGATGAAATAAGTGAAGATAAAATCAGGCAGCTTGATATCCTATTACTGACTCAGGGATGGCGGCGGTTTGAGTGGAAAAACATACTGACAGACAATTATCCAACATTGGTATATCAACCCGAAACCAATTTGCAGGTAAGTGGCAAGGTAACTACAATAACAGGCAAGCCTGTGATCGGTGGAAAGGTTACCTTATTCTCTGCGTCAGGAGACGTTTTTATGCTTGACACAATTACAAATGTAAACGGAGAATTCAGATTTGATAACCTGATTTTTAATGATAGCACGAAATTCGTAATCCAGGCAAGAAATGAAAAAGACCGAAAAAATGTAGAAATTTTACTTGACAGGATTCCACCACAATTAGTTACAAAGAACAAAAATGAGGCTATGCTGGAGGTAAATGTTAACCGCTCCATGCTTCCCTACCTGAAGAATAGTCGCACCCAGTTCGATGAACTCAGGAGATATGGTGTAATTGGCAGAAATATCCTTCTTGATGAGGTGAAAATAGTAGAGCGAAAACAGGAAGTAAAATACTCCTCAAATTTGAATGGGCCGGGAAGGGCTGATGCGATAATCAAGGCTGATCAGCTTCAGAATTGTTTTGATCTTGCGATATGCCTTCAGGGAAGAGTTGCAGGTTTAATTATCAGGGATGGCATGGCCTATCTGATGAGAAATATGGGTTCATCATTCAGAGGGCCGGTACCGATGCAGGTAGTTGTGGATGGTGCTTTTTTGGGTCCTGAATTTCTATCGGTCGTTAATGTTCAGGATGTGGAAACTGTCGAAGTCCTGAAAAGCGGTGCAAACAGTGCTATTTATGGCTCAATGGGAGGAGGTGGTGTACTCATCATAACTACCAAACGGGGTGATAATAACAATAATTACAGGTCGTTTTCACCCGGAATAATGAGTTATAAACCTCAGGGATTTTTTAAGGCAAGGGAATTTTATTCACCCAACTATGAAGATCCTGCAATTAATGCAAAGATTCCTGATCTGCGGACTACCATTTACTGGAATCCAAATGTTATAAGTGATACTACCGGTAAAGCAAATATTGAATTCTTCAATTCTGATGGAACAGGTAATTATAAAGCAATTGTTGAAGGGATAAATATCAATGGATCGATAGGAAGAAAGGTTTTCAGATATAGTGTCAAATAGAAAGATGAATACAATAAAAGTCAGGATAAAAGATAAAATTGCCGTGCTTTCTCTGGATCGCGGTCGTTCAAATGCTATAAATTCAGAAATGGTTTCTGAACTGCATCAAATGATAATAAATATCGAAAATGATGATTCTATTGCCGGACTTATTCTAACCGGAAAAGATGGTTTCTTTTCAGCAGGGCTGGATCTTATCGAATTATATGGTTATGATGAAGATCAGATCAAAGAATTTTGGATAGAATTTTTAAGCCTGGTTACCTCGATGGTTTCATTTAAGAAACCTATGGTCGCTGCAATCAGCGGACATAGCCCGGCAGGTGGCTGTGTTCTTGCAATTTGCTGTGATTACCGGGTAATGGCCGAAGGAAAATTTATCATCGGATTGAATGAAGTTCCTGTAGGTATCATTGTCCCTGAAAGTATTTTCCATCTTTATGCTTTCTGGCTTGGAAATGCTCCTGCTTACCGTGCATTACTTGAAGGCAAATTGATGAATACTCAGGAAGCATTAAGTGCCGGGCTGGTCGATGAGATTGTAAGCCCTGAAAGTATCCTGCACGCCGCTGAGCGTAAAATGTTAACTTACATACAGCTTGAACGTAAAACCTGGCAACAAAGCAAAATGAATATTCGCGAAGAACTCCTCAAAAAGGTAAGCGCTGATCAGACTGAAATGCTTGGGCATATGCTTGAACAATGGTGGTCACCATCAACACGTTCCATATTAAAGACAATCATTCAAAATCTTCAACAAAAATCTTCCTGATATGTATAATGAACCCATGTTACGTGATAATGCCCTGAGTGGAAAAACAATCATCGTTACCGGTGGTGGAACTGGTTTAGGCAGGGCGATGAGCACTTATTTTCTTAAACTCGGTGCTAATGTGGTTATCACAAGCCGCAAGATGGACGTTCTTGAAAAGACCGCTGCTGAGATGCAGGAAGAAGCATCTGCTGATGGCATAGAACTTAGAGCAAAAGTAATTCCCCTGCAATGTGATGTTCGTAAACCTGAAGAGGTTGATGAAGTACTCAAGAAAACCCTCGATACTTTTGGCCAGGTAAATGGTTTGCTGAATAATGCAGCAGGAAACTTTATTTCTCCGACAGAAAGACTATCTCCAAATGCATTTTCAACTATCATTGATATTGTTTTAAAGGGTACAGCTAATTGCACAATGGCCTTAGGGAAACACTGGATTAAAGAGAAACAAGCCGGAACAATATTAAATATTGTAACAACCTACGCATTCACAGGCTCAGGATATGTAGTTCCATCGGCCTGCGCAAAAGGAGGTGTTTTAGCCATGACCCGTTCTCTTGCAGCAGAATGGGGAAAATATGGTATCCGCAATAATGCAATTGCCCCAGGTCCTTTCCCAACAAAAGGAGCGTGGGATAGATTACTTCCCGGTGATATGGCAAAAAAATTCGATTTCAAAAACAGGGTACCTCTAAAGCGGGTTGGTGACCATCAGGAGCTGGCAAACCTGGCTGCATTTATGATGTCCGATTTTTCGGGATATATCAACGGAGAGGTGATTACTATTGATGGAGGAGAATGGTTACAGGGAGCGGGGCAATTCAACGGACTTGAAGCAATTACACCCGAAATGTGGGATATGCTAGAAATGATGACCCGATCGGCCAAAGGAAGTTAATTTCAATCCAAAATATATGCAGAAACGTGTTAATATTTCTTCCGGGGCCATTTGGGAGGATCTGGTAGGCTATAGCAGAGCCGTACAAATTGGAAACATCATTGAAGTTTCAGGAACTACCTCAGTCGATGGAGATATGCTGATCGGAAAAGATGACCTGTACGCCCAGACAAAATTTATTCTCCTTAAAGTTGAAAAAGCTTTACATGAGGCTGGTGCACAAATGACTGATGTAGTACGAACACGCATGTATGTAACCGACATAAGCAAATGGGAAGAAGCAGGTAAAGCCCATGCTGAGTTTTTCAGAGATATAAAACCTGCAACAACTATGGTTGAGGTAAGCCGCCTGATCCATCCTGATCTACTCATAGAAATTGAGGTATCGGCATTAATTCAATAACATACTTATTAAAATATTCATTCTGTAATCGGTATCCATTCTGTATTTTTGTAAAATGGGAACACAGGTAGAGGAAGAAACACTAACGCTTGAGGAGGTTTTAGCAGCGTTAAAAGTTAATCATCGCCTGATTCTTTGGAATGATGATACCAATACATTCGAACACGTTATTCACTGCCTCGTAAAATACCTCGACTACACTGAAAAACAGGCCGATAGAATCGCCTGGACTGTCCATAATGATGGGAAATGCACAATCCTTGAAGGTTCATTTACTGAAGTTGAGGTTTACCGTAAAATACTTCAGCAGGAAGGCCTGACTGTTAGTGTAGAATAGAAAACAGGATTTTTACGCTAACTGAGTAAAAGCTTCCATTCCTATCGGGCTTTTTAAAAATAACATTTTGGGGTTGAGCTTGAATTCCTGGTAGAAAATCTGAAATTAAGAACAATTTCATGCGATCCCCTTTCAACAGCTGCCAGTCTTGAGGTTGTAAAATCATATGAATATCCCAGCTGTAGATTTGGACTTAACTGTATCTCAGCAAGCAGATCCACTGAATCCATAGAGCGTAATGAAGCCCCAAGCCAGATTGTTTCCTTAAAAAGAAAATTCGCATTCAAATCTATCTGAACTGGAGAACCGTTTACATATTTAATAAGCATATTTGGCTTGAACTTAATATCGGCTCCCATATCCATCAGGTATCCACCCTGTAGTAAATAATGCGGTTTGTAAGCCGTGGCAGATTGCTTTGCTGTACCCAAATCCCTGTAATAAAAAAAAGGTGATGAAAGACCGGCATAAAATTTCTGCGAAAACAGCATTAATCCAAATCCAAGATTCGCCCTCAGGGAATTTTGATCAGCAAAAACAGGATCCTGAGCTGCTGCAGGACTCCCGGACAGGCTGTATTGTCCCACATACTTTCCCAGTCCACCATTCAATCCCAGAGAAAAGTAAGTATTATCCCCAACAGCAACCTTATGAGCTACTGTACCCAAAAAGCCATTCTCGCTAATTACTTCACCAATCTGATCTCTCATAAATATTATGCCTGCTGATGTTCCTGATTGATTTATCGGGCTATGAACAGATATGGTTTGTGTATTGGGAGCACCTTTAAATCCTACCCACTGCTGCCTGGCGAGTGCCGTGACATTAATTGCATCATCTATTGAGGAGTATGCCGGATTGATCATTAATCCGTTAAACATATATTGTGTAAACATCGCCTTCTGCTGAGCAAAAACAGAAATTATACCACTGATGAAAAGCAGCAATGCAAGTAAAACAACTCTAATCTCCTGCGACTGGAATTTCATTAATTTGAACGATTGCGACTATTATTATTCTGATCCGGGTAATTACTATACCATTTCAACAATTGGAAGAAAATGATTCCTTCAAACTCAATCCCTATTAAAATCAAGCCTGAACTATTGTTCTTTTACGTTAAGAAAGGTGAAATAGTTACGATTTACGAATATAAATGGCATTCAGCACTAAATTTTAACCCTGACTTAATTCCTTAAATTTTTCCTTAATTTGTCTACCTGAGTCGAAAATCTCATTGGTTACTATTTAATTTCAAAGACATGTTTTTCTACTTATCAAAGGTCCTTACCTTCCTGATCTCGCCAACAGTCATTATCCTGGGTATTTTGATTCTGGCTTTGACTGTTAATAAACCAGCCCTGCGAAGAAATTTGCTCATCGCTTCTTTGGGCTTACTTCTGTTCTTCAGCAACCCATTTATAATTAATCAATTATTGAAATACTGGGAACCAAAAAGTAATATGAATAAAAGTGAAGTTTATGATACAGGAATAATACTCAGTGGGTTCATGGGCCGGGATAAAGAAAGTGGCAGGCTTAGCTTTGGAGAAGGTGCAGACAGGCTGACCGAGGGTTTAATACAATATAGAAAGGGCCGGATAAAAACAATAATAATTAGTGGGGGTAGTGGAAGTCTGGTAGATGACACGCGTGAATCAGTCCTTGCTAAATCATTTTTAACAGAAAATTGCAATGTGCCTGACTCAGTAGTTATTATTGACACCATATCGAGGAATACCTATGAAAATGCTGTTGAATCTAAAAAAATAATGAATGCAGCAGGACTAAGAACCGCAATCATGATCACTTCTGCATGGCATATGAGACGCGCAGAAGGATGTTTCAAGAAAGTTGGTTTGGAAGTTGATATACATCCAGTTGATGGGATGTACCATGGCCAGGGTTCTACTCCATCTGATCTATTTATCCCGCATACCCGGAATATAGTTCGATGGGAAAACCTAATGCATGAGATTGCAGGGATTATAATCTATAAATTACAGGGATATAATTAATTTGCAGGGATAGGAAGTTATTATTTAGACGTCCGTTTCCTCAATTGTATCAGCCCCTCGTTATTTACACTGTAAACCTGCTCATCACTGCTGATAAAGACCATAAACTGATGTGTACCTGCTTCCATCCAAAGCTTGTTTTCTTTCCCTTCAACAGGAAATATTAGTTGAGTGACCCCTAATTTACCCAGATCGGATGCATAGGCCTTATGTTTCTGATAATAATCCTGCTGCAAATAGTATACATACCATAGATACTTCTTTTGCTCTTCACTGTAAGGGATAGTAAATGAATTTTTAGAATCTCCGGATAGTTGTTTGCTGAAATGAAGATAAGCCCAGCGCTCAGGAAAATGCATATTTATTACACCTTGCGACGACCAGACCCAATTAAATTCTGGTAGATTCCTGCCATCAGCTCCTTTCAATTTGATATATTTTCCATCTTTGATTTCAGTTTTCCATTGCACTCTCGAAAAATTGATTCTCCAGAAATCACCATCAACGGGAACTTTAGCAGAATTAGCGATGCTTACTGCCCAAAACGGGATAAATAACTCAACAGTCCAGCCCTTATCAATATCTGATGGATTGTTTAGGGTCCCCTGAACGTCCACTGCCCATTTCATACCGGGAGCATTATACGTGATCATTGCTCCGCTGCCATTACGGTATGGTTTAGTCATGAACAAATCGAACATAGTATTTAAGGCATTTACCTCGAACTCATAATAACGGTGAGTATCATTGTCGGGATCAATAAATACTTCAAAATCATTGTCATAAAAAACGATATCATCATAATTCTTTAAATATGCCCAAACATGAGGATCCAGGAGTTCAGCTGCAATATATAATCCTTTGTTATCCCAGGTCATCTTTGCTCTGGTATTCCAGATCGGCAGAGGTTTTCGTTCAGCTTCAATATCCCTGAAATTTTCTGTCCATTCCACATTTTTCCAAACCTCATCATCCAGTTTACCATCGATTTTTGGTGACTCGGAATTAAAAAATACGGTATATTTCCTTGGAGTAGATAATAAATCCTCTTTACCTGAAAATTTTGGCTGTGCCTTAACAGAAGATATAGTCATTAAAGTCAGAAGACCTGAAAACAGCAAATAAATTTTTTTTTTAGGATAAAAAATTTTGATGTCCATATTTTAACTCTACAAATTTGAGAATTGGAAATTAAGAAGATTTTTGATGATTCAGAACTATCAACGAAATATATAAATCATTCTAAACAATTGTGGGTATCCAATTAATAAGAACAAAATACCTGAACCAAAGCTGCCAAAAAACTGATGTTCAAGCCTGTATAATTTTCATTCTTCTTGCTTTTTAATATCTTCGCAGTTCAGAACCAATTTTAAACAACCTTAAATTCATGAAAAAATCAATTAAGCTTTTAGCTATAGTTCTATTATTTTCAGGTAGCATAACATACGCCCAGAATAATGATCCGGTTGTACAAGGGATTATTAAAGAAGCCAGTCAAAACTCACAATTAAAAAAACTTGCCCACGATCTTACCGATGGAATTGGCCCAAGGCTTGTTGGAACACCGCAAATGAAACAAGCCCACGATTGGGCGGTTGCAAAATATGAAAGCTGGGGAATTCCTGCAAAAAATGAGAAATGGGGAGAATGGCGAGGATGGGAACGAGGTATAACTCACATTGATATGATTCACCCACGTACTGAATCGCTTGAGGGCATGCAGCTGGCATGGAGTGCTTCAACCCATGGTAAAACTGTTACTGCAGAAACAATTATTCTGGCAGACCTTCCCGACTCTATTGCATTTCAAAACTGGTTACCTAATGTAAAAGGTAAATTCGTAATGATTTCTATGCAGCAGCCTACTGGAAGAGATGACAGAAACTGGGAAGAGTTCGCAACTAAAGAATCACTCGAAAAAATGAAGACTGAGCGCACTGCTGCAGTAAATGCATGGCGCAACCGTCTTAGCAAAACCGGACTTAGTCCGAAAGCATTGGCAATAGCCCTTGAAGATGCAGGAGCCGCAGGTATTTTTGCCTCAAACTGGTCTGCAGGATTTGGTGTAAATAAAATATTTGGTGCTCAAAGTACAAAGATCCCAACCATTGATCTTTCTCTTGAAGATTACGGAATGCTATATCGTCTCACCGAATCAGGAGTTAATCCAAAGATTAATTTACGTGCAGATTCAAAACAACTGGGTATGGTGCCCGTACTCAATACCATAGCTGAAATCAAGGGTACTGAGAAACCAGATGAGTATGTAGTCCTCTCTGCGCATTTCGATTCATGGGATGGCGGCACAGGCGCTACAGATAATGCTACGGGAACAATAACCATGCTTGAAGCAATGAGAATCCTCAAAAAAGTTTATCCAAATCCAAAGAGGACTATTCTTGTTGGTCATTGGGGTAGTGAAGAACAAGGATTAAATGGATCCAGAGCATTCGTTGAGGACCACCCGGATATCGTCCGGAATATTCAGGCTTTGTTCAATCAGGATAACGGAACCGGAAGGGTTGTTGATCTTTCGGGTCAGGGATTTTTACATGCTTACAGTTATTTGGGTAAATGGTTACAGGCTGTTCCTGATGAAATCAGGTCAGAGATTAAAACCAACTTCCCCGGCACTCCTGCTAGTGGTGGATCTGACTACGCATCTTTTGTAGCTGCAGGTGTTCCTGCATTTTCATTAAGCTCATTAAGCTGGGCTTATGGAACTTATACATGGCATACCAACCGTGATACTTACGATAAGATTGTATTTGATGATGTTCAGAAAAATGCAATTCTAACAGCAATCATGGCCTACAAAGCAAGTGAAGATCCAACACCTGCATCCCGCGAAAAAAGCATTCTCCCTGTTAGTCAAAGCACCGGCCAGCCAATGTCATGGCCTGCACAACGCAGCCCTATTCGCAAAGGTGGTGTGAATTAAAATAAATATGCTGTTCGACATGTTCCGCAGGGCATGTCGAACAGCTAATTAGCGATTATATTACCAGTAAACCGTTTTGCCTCAAACTATTTATTGCCTTTCCATACCAAAATGGTTCAAAATCTACTTCTAGGAAAGTTTCAAAATCTATTTTTGCCTTTTTAAAGGTCATCATTTCTGCATTTTCAGGACCTGCAAGAGTCAAGAATTTAATCAGCCAATCAGCCTGGGCTTTTTCGACCTGAATGTTAAAACTCCCTTTCTTATCAAAGAATTTTAACTCGGCCATTTCCCACTGCCTGCCTTTTTTACTTTTGGTAAAATAATCGATTACAGGCTTTGTCCCGAGCCATACTATTTTTGCATCGGGTTTAAGCAGGAATGACTCTTCCTTAGAAAGAGACTTCATAATAAATTCAGGATCAACCTTAGTCTTTGGTACCTTATGTTCAAACCATTCCTGCAAAGGGTAATCAAAACAGATTCCATGCATATAATTAAACAAGGATTTCTTTAAACCATAACTAAAGAGTTCATGGTCAGTTCCACTTTTATCAATGTGAACTATATCATTATTTGCAAAGCTGCCACTTGTACTGCATGCTTTTTCAACTTTGAACTTTTCGGGATACATCCCCACCGGACTATGAGCTGTCATTGCAAACTGATGCCAGAATGCCGACTGAAGAACTCCTGCCTCAAACATTTGTCTTACCATTTCCAGTGAATCGATGGTCTCCTGAGCAGTTTGGGTAGGGAAGCCATACATCAGATAAGCATGAACCATAATGCCTGCTTCAGTAAAATTATGACAGACATTGGCTACCTGTTCAACTGTTACACCTTTTTGGATCAATTCCAGCAGGCGATCGGATGCCACTTCGAGTCCGCCGGATATTGCGATACAGCCTGATGCTTTTAACAGTAAACAAAGATCCCTTGTAAAACTCTTCTCAAATCGAATGTTAGTCCACCATGTTACAGTCAGCTTTCTCCTGATAATCTCTAAAGCAAGTGATCTCATTAAGGCGGGTGGTGCAGCTTCATCAACAAAATGAAACCCACGCTCCCCCGTTTGTGCTATCATTTCCTCCATCCTGTCGCAGAGCAGACCGGCCGCAACAGGCTCATAAACCTTAATATAGTCAAGTGAAATATCGCAAAAAGTACATTTCCCCCAATAGCAGCCATGAGCCATCGTCAGCTTGTTCCACCTACCGTCGCTCCACATGCGGTGCATTGGGTTGACCACCTCAATAACCGAAATATATTTATCAAGCAGCAGGTCACTATAATCAGGTGTACCTACATCAAACTGCTTGTAATCAGGAGAAATACTACCATTGCAATACTTCAGCTTTGAATCAACCATTGCGAAAGTCCGTTTCAGCTCATTCAAACTACGTTTTCCATCTAAATATTCACAAAGATGCTCCATTGGAGCTTCCCCGTCATCCAGGCAGATAAAATCAAGGAATTCAAATACCCTGACATCCGACACCGAGCGCAATTCAGTATTCGGGAAACCACCCCCCATTGCGACCTTAACTTCAGGATAGTGCAACTTCAGCCATTGTGCAATCCGAAAAGCAGAATAAAGGTTTCCGGGAAATGGAACTGCGAGCGACACAAGCTCAGGTTTCAACTTTTTCATCTTCTCTTCCAGAACAAGCAAAAGCATGTTATCGATAAATGTCTTATCAAGTTGTAAGGCTCCGTATAATTCATCAAAACTGGATGCAGAACGTCCCAAACGCTCAGCATATCTGCTGAATCCAAAATGGGGATCGATGCACTCAACAATAAGATCGGAAATATCCTCAAGGTATAGGGTCGCCAGGTGTTTTGCTTTATCCTGGGTACCCATAGTACCAAATGCCCAGTCGAGATCGTCCAGCTGTTCAAATCGTGAAGCTTCCGGCAGAAAATCCTCCTGACAAATCAGATGTGAAAGCGTTGGATTATGACCCTGCAGGAATGATATAACCGCATCAATAGTATTAATGTAATGTGATTTGAGAGCTATTATTCGCCTTGAATTTTCTGAAAAAGTATCTGTGTGTATGATGTGATTGAACAAGTCTTCCAATCCGGATCTGGAAAACAGCCTCAAAATGACTTCAATTCCAAGATCAGCCTGATATGATGAAATGTTTTTCGTGTTAAGGAATCCCTTTAGATATGCCGTAGCGGGGTATGGCGTATTCAACTGCGTAAAGGGTGGGGTTAGTAAAAATACCTTTGTTGCCAAATCCTGAAATTTTAAACCCTAATATTTTGCACAAAAATTAATGATACAACTTTAGGCTATGATTGATCCCTAGACTTGCAATATTACGATTTAAATACTCGACTCCCGAAATACGTTGCTGATAGAGGTTAATATAACCCAGCTCGACCGTCAGATTTTTGACCAATTGATAATTTAGTCCGGCATAAAACCGGTTCTGATCAAACGAATTAAAAAGTATGCCATTATGGGTATTGACATAAATCCCATCACTTAGTTTTAAAAATATATCATGCTTATGATTTTTCGAATTGATTAATTTACATTCAAGAGCTAACATATAAGAAATCCTTTCCACAAATCTGTATCCATCAATCAATGAATCATCCTGCTTCTTGTGGATAAACCGCTCTTCCATCCGGTAGCGGTGAATTAATTCAATAGATCTAAACTTGTGACCAAAAGCAAAATCGTGATTGAGCCGTATCTCAGGAACTATTAACGTACTTAAAAACTCTGGATCACTTGGAGAATTTAAATAATAGGCAATTCCATTCCTAAAATTAAAATTTTCAAATGGCTCAAAACCTATCTGTGATTTCAAGAACATCTGTGATTGCCTGACAGGATCAGTATAAATGCGTTCCTGAACTTCAAGGTTTAAAGTCCATTTTGGCGAAAGTTCAAAATCAGATGAAAAAGATGCAACAGCAAGGCTTTGCCGGATAACATCTTTCCGGAAATCCTGAGCATATACAGAATACGAGACTAACAGGAAGGATATAATCTTAAAAAGGATCCCAGCAGATCTCAGAAACATAGCAACAAATATTGTCTGAAAATAATCATTGGTTTTGAAAATTGAATAGGATAAGTATCAGATAACAAATAAATTACCTGAAATCAGCTAAGGTTAAATAACTAATCAAGCCTGACATCAGGATTCAATAGTTAACAGTTTAGTATCTTTGTAAAATATTAAATTACAATCATGGTAGAGATCGGCAAATTCAATGAGCTAAGGTTTATAAAAAAGACTGAAAATGGTCTCATCTTGACTGAAGGGGAGAAAGAAGTTCTGCTACCCTACGTCTATGCTCCGGAAGGCGCAGAGATTGGCGACAACCTTCATGTTTTTGTTTATATCCACAGTGATGGCCGTTTAATGGCTACCACAGAAACTCCTATAGCCCAGGTTGATGAATTTGCTTTTCTGGAGGTTGTTGATGAAAATGAAAATGGTGCGTTCATGGATATGGGCATAGGTAAGGATGTTTTTGTGCCTAACAAAGAGCAAAAGCGCCCAATGAAGATTGGACAGAAATATGTTGTGTTCCTTTACAATGATGAGAAAACCGAACGCATTACAGCCTCTTCATATCTGAGTGATTTTATTAATCAGGATGAACATGATTTTGAAGAGGGAGATGAGGTAAGGCTGCTGATTACGGATGAAAGTGACCTCGGATTCAGTGCCATTATCAACCAACGATTCATGGGACTTCTTTACCGGAATGAAGTTTTTGAAGACCTGAAACCCGGTGATCAGAAACGTGGATTTATAAAAAAGATTCGGGAAGGAAATAAAATCGATCTTAGTCTGCAGGTAATCGGCTTCAAACATATTCTTGATCTGAAAGATAGCCTAATGATTGATCTTGAGGAAAGTAATGGATCTATTCTCTTAGGTGATAAAAGCTCACCTGAAGATATTTACAATCGGTTAAAGATTAGTAAAAAGGCATTCAAAAAAGCTATTGGGAGCCTTTATAAGGAACGTCTAATCACAATATCTGACCATGAGATAAAACTAGTCCCGAAAGAGAAGGTCTGATTATGGAGGTCTGATGCTTGTTTTTCTCAGAAAAAAGTCTTATCATTAGTAGGTATATCCAATATCTATTAAAAAATAATCCAATGAAAAGAACGCTTTTTGCCATTGTTCTAATAAGTCTGGGACTTACTGTAAGGGCACAAAACACTATTCCTGCTGCCGCAATACAAATTCAAACAGCCGAACTGGCTGCTCCTGCCGACAAGCGTGGGGCTTCAAGTGTTTATGGCTATTCTGCAAAAGGAGAGTTCATTCTGCTCAGAAAAGGCACCAATGAAATGATCTGTTTGGCGGATGACCCGAAAATTCCCGGCTTAAATGTAGCCTGTTATCATAAAGATCTGGAACCATTTATGAAAAGGGGACGTGATTTAAAAGCTGAAGGTAAGACTCCTAAAGAAGTGGCTGATATCCGCGATCATGAGGCAAAAAGCGGGTGGATTCCTATGCCAAAACAACCTGCAAGCTTATTTGTTTATACCGCGAAGGCTGAAAATTTCGATCCTGTGACCGGAACTGTAAAAGATGGATATCTGAGATATGTGGTTTACATCCCTTATGCTACTGCAGAAAGTACCGGGCTTCCACTAAAACCGGATGCTCCGGGTATGCCCTGGCTTATGGATCCCGGAACACACCGGGCGCATATCATGATCAGCCCACCTCAGAAAAACTGATCGGTTCCTTAATTTAAATATTTATTGAACCGGGTTTATTGGTTCTTTGTCATGAATAGTCTTTCTGTTCAGAAAGGCTTCTTTTTTCATGCTTCTTGCGGCAACTACGGCACTAATCAGCATCAGTATTGCTCCGGCAAAGAATGGGGCACCCGCAAATTTAATATCCCCTTCGGGTCTTGTAAACCAGGCAAATAAATTAGTCATGAGTAAAGGCCCGACGATAGAAGTTGCGCTCATTAAACTGGTTAATGCCCCCTGTAATTC
This sequence comes from Sphingobacteriales bacterium 16-39-50, assembly GCA_002257025.1. GTDB lineage: Bacteria > Bacteroidota > Bacteroidia > Sphingobacteriales > Sphingobacteriaceae > Daejeonella. The sequence goes on from NCHA01000002.1 coordinate 82,051, forward strand.
CCCCTGCTCATTTCTGGGAACATTGCCTGAAATGATTGATTGCAGTGCCGGACCAGCGATACCCCCCAGACAGTAGGGAATTAAAAAAACAAACATCATCCAGCCTTCGGTAGCGAAAGAAAATAGAAAGAGACCAAGAGAATATAACCCTAATCCAACGTAGATACTTTTCTCATCACCCAACCTTGGATTAATATATCGAATCAATCCTCCTTGTACTATCGCAATAAGCAAACCAATGACTGTTAATGAAATACCCATCAAGGTATTACTCCATTGAAATTTTTCTATGTTGAAAAAGGTCCATGTACTTTGAACAGCATGACCTGCGATATAGACAAAAATCAGGGAAACTATTAAGCCCCCGACACCTTTGTATTTCTTTAATTGTATCAGAGAGCCTAGTGGATTGGCACGTTTCCATTCAAAAGGTCTTCGATGCTCCTTTGCCAGTGATTCAGGAAGTACAAAATAGCCATAGATCAAGTTCAGGAACGTCAGAATTGCCGCTGCCATGAATGGAACTCTGGGACCAAACTCACCTAAAAGTCCGCCTATTCCGGGACCAATAATAAATCCCAAACCGAATGCAGCCCCAATCATCCCAAAGTTTTTAGCCCGGTTTTCAGGAGTACTGATATCAGCGATATAAGCAGTAGCAGTTGTGAAACTAGCACCAAATAGTCCGGCAATTAGCCTTCCGACAAAAAGCCACCAGATTGTTGGAGCCATCGAAAGAAAAATATAATCTATTCCAAAGCCCAGGAGAGACAATAGTAAAACCGGCCTACGCCCATACTTGTCACTAAGATTACCGACGATTGGCGCACAAATAAACTGCATGATTGCATAGGCAAAAGTTAATAAACCTGCCCACTGTGAAGCCTCACTAATGTTTCCCTGAATCAGTTCCTCTATTAATTGAGGGAAAACCGGGATAATCAAACCAAGCCCGATGACATCCAGCAAGAGGGTAACAAAAATAAAACTGACAGCAGCTTTACGGGATTTAGGCATGATTTCCTGATCAGATTGTTAGGCGGCGAACTTAGTCATAATTCAGGGAATTTATAAACGTTACGCAAAAGGGATTAGTCAATAAAATGGTAAAGGAATACTACATCACCTTTAAAAGCAGGTTTATTCTGCCCCTGAATCTCAAGTTCAACGCCCAGAACAGCCTTTGTTACTCCCCTGAGGTTGGCAATCGAAACCAATTTTGCTCTTAATCTGACCTCAGAGTCCACAACAACTGCCTGTGCAAATTTGAGGTTCTCAATACCATAATTAATCTCCATTTTGAGATTTTTAATATCGGTAATCTGTTTCCATAAGTATGGAATCAGTGATAAGGTAAGATAACCATGAGCAATAGTTGCCTTAAAAGGGCCCTCAGTGGCCGCCCGCTCAGTATCAATATGTATCCATTGATGGTCCAGGGTAGCATCTGCGAATTTTCCAATCTGATCCTGAGTAATTTTATGCCATGCAGAAACACCGAGTTCCTGGCCAAGAAAAGATTCAAATTCAGTATAATTATTAATTATAAGCATAGTAAAGAGGTATTTATGGGCAAAATGGTTCTTATTTAATCAATTATTGCAAAGTTAACGTTTATTAAGTGATGGCCTCCCTGTTTGAATCAAGGAATTTGCTTCACAATATAAATTGCATATTTAAGCTATGATTCAGAAAAATTCAGATAGAATTCCAAAGCTAAAATTATTCAGCAGCATTTTTCTGCTCTCACTGATCATACTCATTTTCCAACAAAAATCTCAGCCTGAGCTGGTTGAAAAATACTATTCAATTGGCATCTATCCGCGGATACGCAGCGGACTTCAATTCATTTTCAATAATATCCCATTTAGTTTGGGTGATATTCTTTATTTGATTCTAAGCATCGCCATATTGATTTCCATTTTTAAGTTTTTAAAGATCTTTTTCTTTCAGAAAAGACACCTTGATGGAGCAAAAATTGGGCTCAATATGATTATATCCCTTGAAGTAATCATCCTTATTTTCTATTCGTTCTGGGGACTGAATTATTTCCGGCAGCCGGCATCAGAAAGATTGAAACTAAGCGGCATGGAATATTCAAAGGAGGAACTATACAAAATAACCGGAATTCTGATTGATTCTGCTAATTCCATCCGCTCGAAAATCAATCCGGTGCAATGGCCGCAAAATGACCCTGAGCTTTACTCGGAATCAGCCCAGGCGATAAAAAACCTTCATCCGCCATATGATGCAGCTGTATATCCAATTCCAAAAATAAAGAACTCTCTGATCGGCACGCTCATGAATTATTTTGGGACTGCCGGATACTTCAATCCATTTACCGGTGAAGCACAGATCAATTCGGGCATGCCGATTTATCTTAAACCCTTTGTTGCATGTCATGAGACAGCACATTCTATGGGATATGGTGCCGAGGATGAGGCTAATTTTATTGGTTTTATAAGCGCCAGTGAATCGGATAATCAGATGCTCAGATATTCTGCTTATTATCTTGCAGCTCAGGAATTTATGTTTGAAACCGGCAGATTGGATACAATGGTATTTCAATCACTTAAAAGCCGGATCTCAGAACCTTTTTTGGCTGATCTGAAGAGTGAAAGAGCCTATTGGGAAGAATACAGAGGTGTTAGCAGGAGATTCAGCAGCATCTTTTACGATAACTACCTGAAGGCCAATAAACAACCGGATGGAATGAAAAGTTATAACCGGATGATCATACTGACCATGGCCTATTATAAAAAAAGGGGGCTTTTAATGGCCCCCTGAAGAATTATTTTGCTAATGCCACTTCCCTGGCTTTGGTTGTAGTATAATATTTCGCGAGCATATTTGGAACTTCCCATGCCGGCAACTTTCCATCTCTCAAATACTGAAAGTACGCTTTGGCTACCTGTGCAAAATGATCTTCGTGTCCAACTTTATATTTATCGGGAATAATTACTTCCCAGCCTTTTGAATTTTTCTTCAGTTCAACTCCCGGATACTTGTCGTTAATCTGTTTCAGATCATCCATAATTGCACTCTCAAATGCTTTCATATCGGTACCTGCAGCAGGCTCGATGTATAATACAGGCTTAAAATTCTGCTCCTTCCCCTGCTTAATTATGACACTCGCCTTAGTACCACGCATTACCGAAAAATGGGTATCCCCGGTTCCTTCAGGCGCCTGGAAATCCCATGTCACAGAAACTTTTGCATGAATTCCTTTCAGACGATAGTTTATTTCTCCATTTGAATAAGGATTCAATACGCCATCTTTAACATCAGCCTTCAGATATTCAGGAAATTCCTTTTTGAGGGTAACCTTTTCAAACTGCTGGGCTGTTAATTTAGTACTCCATCGTTTAGCTGAAACAATCTCGATATCCTTTTTATAGTCAAGCACCTGATCAGGAAAACATTCCCATTGTACCAAATCAACCAGGTGGGTTGTAATATCAGTGATTCCCTCTCCCTGCTGCTTAACATCAAAGAACCAGGCCGGTCTGACAAGCGGTTTGCCTGAAACATTCTTGAAGAAATAATGAACACTTATTTTTGTAACCGACGGGTTTTCGGGACTACCCTTATCCAGCTCACCAAAAGCCGGAAGATGCGCAAACTCCTTTTGAAGGATACTATTGATCTCATAACGCTCAGTCATGATATCATAAAGTAGCACTTTATTTTTTTCTGCCGATTCAAAAGCCTGAACCAGGGTATTAAATCCCTCGGTATCAATTGCCATTGGCTTATCTGCCAGAACATTCAAGCCCGAATCAACCGAAGCCTTGATGTAGTTTGTCTTAAACTTATTGTTTCCGGCAATAACAACCACATTCCCTGCCTTTTCCTGAAACATCCTTGTCAGGTAATCATCACCTGTATATACCTTTTGATTCCATTTTGTTGGATTCTCTGCCCTCTTGTTATAAGAACTGATCAGATTAAGATGAGATTTGACCTCATCTCCATATGGAGCATAAACATGTACCACCGAATCAATTTCGGGATACATCGACTTCTGTATCAGCGCAGAGTGAAAATGTCCCGGATCAAGGGTTATCAAACGAATTTGAGGTTCTTGTATTTTTTCAGATTTATCCGCACATGATGTTCCAAAAAGAATCATACAGTTAATTAACAGAAGGTGTTTAAGGTTTTTAAAGTTAGATTTTATCATATGAATAGATTGAAATTAAATTTATCTCAATTATTTGAATTTCAGATAGAAGATCAGAAAATCTATACTAAATATTAAATTATTTTCTCTAAAGTTATAGATTTTAATTTTGGTGAAAGCAATTGTATTCCTGTAAATGCGATGAGGTAGGCACATCCGGCGAAAATAAACAATGAAACATAGCTTCCGGTTGTTTGCAAAAGGAAGCCACCGACCGTTGCACCGAACATACCCCCAACAGCGCCAAGCATACTGCCAATACCAACAACAGAACCCACTACCTGTCGTGGAAACATATCGGTAGTGAGCGTAAACAAGTTAGCAGACCATGCGGAGTGTGCTGCTAAAGCCAGCCCAATCAGGCCTACAGCGAGCCATAATTCCGTCGTCTGTGCTGCAAAGTAAACCGGAACAACACATAATGCCGATGCAAACATCGTAGTTTTACGGCTTTTATTTACAGACCATCCGCGCTTAATTAAAGCAGATGAAGCCCATCCGCCAATAATACTACCAAAATCAGACATCAGGTAAATTATGATCAGTATTGGGCCGATTTTAGCAATACCTATCCCATAATTACTGAAAAAGAACTTAGGTAGAAAGAAGAGGAAGAATGAAAAGATAGGATGTGTCATGAACGCGCCAAATGCGAATGCCCAGGTCTGTCTGAATTTTAACAGGTGCAGCCAGGGTATTTTGATCTGAGGTTCCATTGGATCACTTGTTATGTATTCCAGTTCTGCTTTTCCAAGTTTTGGATGATCCTGAGGTAAGCGGTACATCATCATCCAGAAAACAATCCAGATAAAACCTATTGCTCCGGTAATGACGAAGGCCATCTGCCATCCATAATTAATAGCAATAAAAGGAACGGTCAGAGGAGCAACTATTGCTCCAACACTTGCTCCGGATACAAAAATACCTGTAGCCAATGCCCGCTCTTTTCTTGGGAACCATTCTGAAACAGCTTTTAAAGCTGAAGGAAAGTTCCCTGCTTCACCCAATCCAAGGAGAAAACGAACAGCTGCAAATCCAAAAAGAGAAGCAACCAGTGCATGCATCATTGTGGCTATACTCCAGAATCCAATAGCGATTGTAGCTCCCATACGGGTTCCAATCTTATCAAGAAGATGGCCCATAATGAGGAATCCCAGAGCATAGGCAGCCTGAAAAGAGGAGACAATAAATCCATACTCTGAATCAGACCAGGCGAACTCCTTTTGAAGCTGCGGAGCCAGAATACCGAGAACCTGCCGGTCAACAAAATTAATTGTCGTAGCCAGGAACAGCATTGCACAAATCTTCCAGCGGTAATTACCGACTCCTGATTTTGAAGCTATCAGCATTATTTCCTCATTTCTATTAATATATCATTGCATTTACATGCAATTGGGAACAGATATAAAATCATGGTTCGCCACAATCAAACATTGAGGAATTCAGCCCCGTTTTTAAAATGACAGTATTTTCAGCTTAAACTTTTGGTTCCCAGCCTTTTTGGTACTCTCTTGTCCAGAGTTTCATCGCACCCTTATCATTTAAAATATGACCATTTTTAGGATCAATATTCAGGGTTCTTCCGGTACGCTGAGCAATATTACCAAGCTGACACAACAAGGTACTTTGATGTCCGCCATAAATATCTGCTGCCAAAGGAGTTCCGCTTTTTATTCCACCAAAAAAGTTTTGAATATGAAAAGCATCCAATTGTTGCGATGGACTAGTAAGGCTGGCAGTATCAACTTTGATTTCATTTTTAGCTTCTTTAATAATATTGTTCTTCAAATCAAAAGCCTTGTAGGCATTTCCCCCACCTATGAATAAAGTACCATTTTCTCCATAGAAAATCACACCTACAGTACTTCCTTCAATTGGAAAATTATTACAACTTCTGCCTTCCCATGAAATGGTTGACTTATTATCAAATTCAATATTAATGTTTTGAGTATCTGGAGTTTCCCAGTCATCCTGATATCTGTACCTTCCACCAGCAGATGTAACTTTTGTAGGATAATCTACCTGAAGACCCCAGCGAGCCAAATCGACCATATGTGTTCCATTATTCAGTGCTTCTCCTGTACCCCAATTCCAGAACCAGTGCCAGTTATAATGAATTACATTATCTTTAAATTCACGACGAGGGGCAGGTCCTTGCCAAAGATCATAATTAAGCCATTCAGGAACGGGAGTAGCTTTACCAATTCCAATGGCAGGTCTGTTATTAGTGTACCAGGTTTTTGCAAAATACGGGCGACCAATGATTCCCCCGTGCAATTCAGCGATACCGGCAGCTACATTCGGCCAGGAACGTCGCTGATTACCCATCTGAATTACATTTTTATATTTTTTGGCTGCCGCCACAAGAAGTTCTCCTTCATGAGGATTATGGCTACATGGTTTTTCAAGGTAAACGTGTTTACCTGCTGCTGATGCAAGTAAAGCTGCGGGAGCATGCCAATGGTCGGGAGCTGCAACAACCAATGCATCGAGTTGTTTATCCTCAAGAGCCTTTCTAAAGTCGGGCTGATCCATAGGCTTCGAATTTTGTATCTTGGTAACTGTACCGATACATTTTTCGGTTGCACGCTTATCTACATCACAGACATAACGAATTTCACAATTCTTTTGTGCAGCAAAATTTGACGCAAGTGCTAGTCCGCGACTATTCACACCCATCATAGCAACCTGAATGCGCTCATTTGCTCCCAAAATTTTTGAATAGCTGCTTGCGCTAAAACCAGGCAGAACACCTCCAAATGAAATTGCGGCAGCGCCAGTAACTGTCTTTTTAATAAAATCCCGGCGGGAATCTGAATTTTTCATGTGTATTATTAATTTATGGCGTTTAAGCCTTTGTTTAATTTTATTTTAATTCTCAGGAAAGCTCAAATATCATATTCACTTTTCCAGTATTGGGTTGTCTCAGTTTCGGCGGCTTTATTTCCCATATGTACAGCGATAGCCACGTCCTTACCGGTTCTAACATTGGAAGCAGGTTGCTTTCCCGTTAAGATACATTCTGCAAAATCGCGAAGGGCGTAAACAGTCGGGTCAAGCACCGGACTATCTTTATGAAAAACTATAGGCTCTCCGGCACCTCCGGGTGAAACTTCTACCGTAGCCCCTGTAACCCCATCAACCGTTCCTTTGGTCTTGTTTTTTGCTTCGGGATAAATAAAGGCCCTATCCCTTAATATTTCAATTGTACCCTTGGTTCCAAGAATACGAATGGAATAACCCTTATACTCATTTGTAAGAATAGAAGTAACACTGGATTTTACTCCACCGGGATACTCATAAACCAGACGGATATTATCAAAATTATCTCTTCCATCCTTCCAGAAATCAATTCCACCAAATCCTGCAACTTTAATCGGATGACTGCCCTGAATCATATTCACCATGTCAATTTCATGAGCGCTGAGTTCAGACAGAAGGCCCCCGCAGTATTCCTTATACATCTTCCAGTTAATAGCACGCTCGGTTTTAGGGTCTGTCACTGGTTGACGCCAGTCGGAATTTCGATTATACTGACATTCATAATGAAATACCTTTCCAATCCAACCCTTTTCAATAATCTCTTTGACTTTATGATACATTGCATAGTACCTGTATTGATGGCCCACCTGAAATACAAGCTTTGAGCTATCAACCAATTTCACCAGATGAAGAGTCTGTGGTATATCATAAGCCATCGTTTTCTCCACATAAACATGCTTACCGGCTTTAAGAGCGGCTACAGCCATTGGAAAATGTAAATAAAGAGGTGTAGCAATGATTACCGCACGTACGTTTGGATCATCTATAAGTTTCTGATAATCATAATATCCTTTGGCATCTTTATCAGCAAGCCTCAGACCAGCTTTCAAATGATCTTCTACAATATCACAGCAGGCAACAAGCTCAATATTACGAACATTTGCAAGAGTTTGAGCGAGACCCAGACCGCGGCTGCCCGAGCCAATCAGCCCGACACGAACCTTTTCAGTTTGGCCCGGCTGAAGGAAGTCAAGCCCCTGGGATCCGAAAGCAGTAAGACCTGTCAATGCTAGTGCACCGGTACTTATAAACTTTCTTCTTGATTGCTCCATATTTTTCATGAACAATTAACTTATCTGTTTTTCCTGGCCGCTCTGGCATAAATATCAGCCAAACTAACAGGAACCCCACCTTTGCGTTTACTCTCATCAGCAGCCTCCATAAATGCACACATATCAAGAGTATCTTCAGAACTTACAGGAACTACGCCTGTTTTGAAAAAATCTGTAATCTGCTTTAAAAGAGGATTATAACCTCCATATTCACCAATCTGAACAGTGGCCTTTTCAGTGAAAACAGTCCCCCCATATCCAAGTTTTCCGGAACGAAGTCCACGGAAAGTACCAACTCTGCCGTCATTCCATGTTCCAACAACGACGTCCACCTCAGGTGAACTGATTCTCACCACCTGCTTGCAACCCGGACCCATTACTGTAAACAGTGATTCCACACCATGTATACCATACCAGAAAAGATCAGGATGGGTGCTTTCCAAATGACATGGACTAAAAGTTTCAGCACCGAGTACTTTACCGTACTTACCACCTGCAATTTCTTGTGCCCCAACAGAATATCTTAGTGAAGAAGCAGAAAATACTCCCACATTAGCCTTTTTAGCCGCAGAAAATATGGCAGAAGCATCAGCAAGTGAAGCTGCTATCGGTTTATCAATGAAGAAGCGCTTACCCGCTTTAATAACCTGCAAAGCCTGTTCAAGATGTAAACGTCCATCATTGGTCTCCAGCAGAACAAAATCAACTTTATCTAAAAGACTATCTATTGAGTCGGTAATTTCAACACCCAATTTTTTTACATCTTCAATGTAACCGGGTATACGCTCATAACTACTTTTAATATCCTTGCTACCATAAGGATAAGCTGCTACTATCTTAAACCCGCTATAATCCGGACTGGAATTAGGACCATTAAGTGCTTTAGCGAAAGCAATTGAGTGAGAGGTATCTAATCCGATGATTCCAACTCTGGTACCGGCAGCAGCACTGAATTTTGATGAGGGGTAAAGGCTTTCAGCAAAGCTGTTTGCACCAATTCCTATACCTGCAGCAGCAAGAGCTGTTGTTTTGATGAACGTTCTACGATTCTGTTCTGTTTTCATATTAATGATAAATGTGATTAAGATTCAAGCCAGTTTTTAGCTGGTAAATATCCCGATATGCATGTCGAAAAGTAAAATAAATAGCTCAATAATGCAAATAATGTGCATAGGGGAGGTATATTGTTACTCTATCTTCTTCATATGAGGCTTAATAGGAGTCATTTTGGGAACCAAAACCCTAAACATTAAAAACCAGGCCAGTAAATAAGCAGTTCCGCAAAAAAGAAACAACATATAATATCCGGTTTGGATATGTCCGGCAGCCTTATAATGATCAAGTAAATACCCTGCACTCTTTGCAACAGTAATATTTCCAAAACCTCCGAACATTCCCCCAATTCCAATAACTGCACCTATGGAAGTTTTGGGAAACATATCTGAAACTGTGGTCATAATATTAGCCGACCAGGCCTGATGTGCCGACATTCCAATTCCAATAATGATTACCGCATACCACATATTAAATGATCCAGCCCATTGCGAGAACATAACCATTAATGGGATTGCGGCATAAATAAGCATAGATGTTTTACGGGATCTCACCATAGTCCAGCCCTTATTTTTGCTGAACCACATTGGCAACCATCCTCCGGCAATACTCCCTATTCCAGCGATCAAATAGACCACTGCAACTGGGAAGCTCACCTCAAGGCCGACTAATCCATATTCTGAAATTAGAAATGCCGGAAGCCAGAAAAGGAAAAACCACCATACACCATCGGAAAGAAATTTTCCTACAGCATAGGCCCAGGTTTGTTTATAGGTTAAAAGTTGCCTCCATGGAATTACAGCCTCAGTTTCTCCTTCATTTAGACTTGTTGTGGTTTCCTCATCACTATTTATATGTGCAAGCTCAGAAGCTGAAATGCGTTTATGCCGCTCCGGGGTTTCATAAAGCAGGAACCAGAAAATCAGCCATAGAAATCCAACAGCCCCCGTAAGTATGAAAGCCATTTGCCAGCTATAGGTTACCGCCAGCCATGGAACGAGCAGCGGAGCAATAACAGCCCCTATATTGGTTCCGCTGTTAAAAATACCTGTTGCAAAAGCTCTTTCACGTTTTGGGAACCATTCTGCGACAACTTTAATAGCCGCAGGAAAGTTTCCTGCTTCAGTTACACCTAAAAATGCCCTCACCACTCCAAATCCAAAAGTGGTCTTTACAAATGCATGCATAACTGCGGCTATACTCCATAAAATAAGGGATACTGCATAGCCCATTTTGCTCCCAACCCTGTCTATAATACTTCCAACACCCAGCATTCCAAGAGCATAGGCCAGTTGAAATGCAGCTACAACGTTAGAATAATCAGTTTCAGACCAATTAAATTCCTTTTCTAAATAAGGTTTCAACAGACTGATTACCTGACGGTCAAGATAATTGATTGTTGTGGCGAAGAACACCAGTGAGCATATCGTCCAGCGATAATTAGTCATTTTTTGCATGCAGATCAATAATTAAGCTCTTTCCATTCAGAGTGCCCGGAAAGCTTATGATTTAAAGTAATTCTTAGCGTTAAAGTAACAAATATTCTGAACCATTTGCCCCAGCCATTGAATATCGTTTGGCAATTCCCCGCTTTCAACATCATTACCAATCAGATTACACAAAATTCTTCTGAAATATTCATGCCTTGGATAGGACATAAAGCTTCTGGAATCGGTAATCATCCCAACAAAACGGCTTAACAAACCCATACTTGATAGTGCGTTAATCTGATTGACCATCCCGAATTTCTGATCCAGAAACCACCAGGCTGACCCGAACTGGATTTTACCAGGCACGGTTCCGTCATTAAAATTCCCCGCCATGGTAGCAAACATTTCATTATCAGCAGGATTGAGATTATAAATTATAGTTTTTGCAAGCCTGTTGGTGGAGTCCAGTTTATTTAAAAATTTAGACATGCCCCGCGACTGTAGGAAATCGCCCATAGAGTCAAAGCCGGTATCGGGGCCAAGATCAGTAAGTAACCTTGAATTATTGTTTCGGATAGCACCGAGGTGATATTGCTGAACCCAGCCTTTTTCATGATCCCAATGTGCCAGATTGAGCAGCATACAAGATTTAAACCTGAGAATTTCGATTGAACTCAGAGTCTCATGATTTAGGATTTTGATAAATATTTGATCTATTTCAGCATCTGTATATTCTTCATAGCAGAGCTGCTCAAGGCCATGATCTGAAACTATACAGCCATTATTTGCAAAATGATTATGCCGGCTCTTTAAGGCAGACAAATACTGCCCGAATGTTTTAATCTCCTGTCCGGAAACAGACGACAGTTTATGTATATAAGTATGAAGCTCTGGTAAATTATCTGCATTCATCGCCTTATCTGGTCTGAATGATGGGCGAACAAGTACAGAAAAGCCATCGGCCTTAATCTTCTGGTGGAATGAAAGATCGTCCAGCGGATCATCTGTTGTACCAATACTTTCAACATTCATTCTTTCGATCATCCTTTGAATTGAGAACTCCGGTGATTGAAGTTTTGCACTGCACTCATCATAAATTTTTCTTGCAGTTGCGGGCGAAAGAATGTCGTAGATATCAAAATAGCGCTGTAATTCCAGATGAGTCCAGTGATAAAGGGGGTTCCGAAAAGTAAAAGGAACTGTTTCAGCCCATTTTTCAAATTTTTCCCAATCGCTGGCATTACCAGTTATATACTTTTCAGAGATGCCATTTGCCCTCATCGCACGCCATTTATAATGATCGCCATAGAGCCAGATTTGTGTCAGATTTTCAAAATTTGAATCAGCAGCAATCTGATCAGGGGGAAGATGACAATGGTAATCTATAATTGGTAAACCTGCAGCATAATCATGAAACAATGTCTGCGCAGTTTTCGTCTCCAGCAAAAAATTTTGATCTAAAAAATCTTTCATTTATCCAGATAAGTAATTTAATATCGATTAGCAATATCTGAAATAAAATTCTGAAAATATAGGCTTAATAAATAGAATATCATAATTTGGCTTCTATTCATAAATAATATCATTTAAAGAAGAATAGCTGTTGAATCCAATTATACTGACATTAGGCGGATTTATATCTTGTGCCCTATTAATCGTCTTTTCAGGGGTAAGACTGTCAAAATATGGGGATATAATTGCAGATCTAAGCGGGCTGGGAAAAGCCTGGATCGGATTAATACTAATGGCAGCCGTAACCTCGCTTCCTGAATTATTTTCAGGATTCAGCTCTATTCTGATCCTAAAAAAGCCGGACATTGCTGTTGGAGCCGTGTTTGGAAGTTGTTCATTTAATCTGGCAATCCTTGCCCTCCTGGATTATTTTGTTCCCGGAAAACCTATCTCTTCAGTAGTTACCAAAAGTCAGATTCTGGCAGGTTTCCTTGGTATGATTCTGATTATTTTATCAGTTATAGAAATCCACTTCGGCAAACTATTTCCTGAGAAAGGATGGTTTGGCCTTTTTCCCGGCCTTATTATCTTTATTTACCTGATTTCTATACGAATCATCTTTGAAAATGACAGGCAGGCACAAAAGGCAATCGAAAATCTGGCAAGTCAAGCCCATAAAATGGAGATAAAAATTTCATTAAAAAATGCGATAATCAAATTTTTGATTTACTCGGTCCTGATTGTTACTGCGGCTCTTGCTCTTCCTTATTTCGCTGAAAAATTAGCTCAGGAAACAGGAATAAAGGAGTCGTTTGTGGGAACATTGTTAGTTGCTGCGTCAACCTCATTACCAGAAATGGTCGTTTCCATTGCCGCTGTCAGAATGGGAAGTATTGATCTTGCTGTTGGAAATTTATTGGGCAGTAATATATTCAACATGTTTATTCTTGCGATCGATGATCTCATTTATACTGATGGACCGATCCTTCTTGCCACAAATCCTAATCATGCACTAAGTGCACTGGTTACATTATTGATGACCTGTGTGATTAGTATCAGCATCTTATTTGGTTCACCAAAAAAACGATTTGCTTTAGGCGTAGATGCGATCATAATGATTCTGCTCTATTCTGCCTTATTGTTTGCACTTTACTATTTGGAATAATTATCAGCTAAACGAAGCAAGCAATTTAATCTCATTACGGTAAAGAATAATTTTTTTATCTTTCTCAAGCTGCTTCAGGAGACGTGAAATCACTACCCTGCTGGTGGCCAATTCATCTGCAATCAGTCCGTGGGATGCCTTAATTACACTTGAACCGCTCAAACGCTGTTTCTCTTTCAGATATCCAATAAGCCGTTCGTCAAGCTTGTGAAAAGCAATGCTTTCAATCGATTTTAACAGCTCAATAAAGCGTTCATTGAAGCTGCGCATGATATAGTTCTTCCAGCTTGGATAGGTACAAAGCCAGTCATCAAGTTTAACATGCGGAATCGCAATCAGCTCCACATTATCCTCGGCAACAGCTTTGACTTCGCTCTTTTTTGCCTCAAGGCAACAACTGTAAGCCATGGAACAACTCTCGTTACTCGACAGATAATAGAGCAAAATCTCATTTTCTTTCTCATCCAAACGATAAACCTTTACTGTGCCCTTTAAGACGATAGGCATCATCCGGACATATTTACCATAATCCATTATCAAATCACCTTCTTTGAAGGTTTGAAGGATCCCGAACTGCTGCATTTCCTGTATTAGCTGAGGTTCGAAAATACTTTTGAATATATCCAGATTTGCGTTCATTAAAAATGAAAGTTTAGAACAAAATTAGACTGTACCATATTTACTTTATTAATAATTAGTCTGCTGTTGCCATAGGTTTCACCATTATTTAATTTGGCAACGAGCAGGAGCTGAGCTTCAAGCCCCTTTAAATTATTTGTAAAGGTATATCTAATATCCGTATTTATCTGAGTATATGAAGGCATTCCATACTTATTCAACGCATAATTCTTTGTATCAGGTAAATGATAATAGCCGGCTGCAAGAGAAGTTTTGAATCCCGATTTTGGGAAGCTATAGTTCACTTTAGCCATTATTGCATCCAGATCTCCGAATCCTTCATTTCGTTCGCGCGGTAGAAAAGTAAAGAAGGGATCCCTGCCCCATTCCCGTGGGACTAAATAACGCCCCTGCGCTGTGATTCGGTTATAATTTAGAGAAGTCCCCCATTCTTTATTTTTCCAGGCTAACTTTGCCCCGAAGCTCAATGAACCTGCTCCTTTTGAAAAATACGTTTCCGATTGATTTACATTACCTCCATTATTTATAGCATCTTGTTTAATAACCTGTGCCGAAGCCATCAGACTTGAATTGCCTTTGAGAGGAAAAGAGATGTCAGTCTGTAACATAGCCGTATTAAAGACATTCTCTGTGAGCATATTCCAGGCCTGAAGCTTTACCCTTTTGTTTATTGCCTTAGTAACACCTAATAATGCTACTCCCTTACTATGTATTTGTCCGCTATAAAGTGATGGACTACCATCAGGATTCAGACCGGCAGAATAAATACCTATTGTTTCTCCTACGTCAAACCATTTGGTAGTACTTCTTGGAGAAATACTGTATAACCAACCTGCTTCAATTTTAGTACCTTTAATTTCATTTATCTCTGCCCATAGCCCCTCCACTCCGGTTGGTCGCATCCGGCCGTCCTGAAGATTTATAAATGGAGTGTTCAGCAACTGCCTCCCAAAGATTAGGGAAGATTTCTTATAATTATATTTCAGGTAAAGCTCTTCTAAACGATCTATATCTTTCTTATTAGAGGCATCTTCAAGATCAAAAAGGCCTATTTCATAACGATTATACTGCCCGCTTTGAGGATCAGGAATAGTCATGTCGGAAGAACCAATATTGAAAATATAAAAGCCACTGATTCCGAACTGGAAATTATGAAATTTTGCCGTTTCAAACCGCAATCCCCCACCTGCAGCATTTGCATAATAATCAGTTAAATCTTTCTCATTCAGGGTTATCATATTGAAATACCTGAAATGACCCTGTACACTTCCGTTTTTGAAAGCTCCTAATACAGACTTGCTGTCTGCAGAGTCCTTCCCTTTGCCTTTATACATTTCAGGACGTTCAGAAACTTCCTGATGCTGAGCTAAAACACTAGTTGGAATCAGGAAAAATAAGAGCAAAAGAATTCTATATATGAAATTTTTCATATTCAAAACGTTGAAATAAGATGATTTAAAGGGGTTTTAGAGTTTGATATAGCTCCAGCCTTCCTGCTGTTTTTTAGCTATTTCCATTACACCTGAAATAACGGACCCTGCACCGGCAACTAACTGCTCATGTGTAACTTTTCTTTTTTTCATTGCAAATTCACAGGCAACAAAACTAACTCCTTTATCTGCAAAAGCCTTGATCTCCTTTTGAACCACAGAAGTACTTTTTATCAGCATTCCTAATCCACCACCATGACAAACTACCTCTACCTGCATATCAGGTGCCACTCCAAGATAGTTTTTCAATTGAGACATCAGGGTTTGATGAATAACTGTATCGGCTGAAGTAAGCTGGAATACAATCTTAAGTCCTTTATAGGCATCGGCACGTGGATCCTTAGAAACACTCTGAGCGTTGATATTATTTGAGAATGCAAAGAAGACCAGGATAAAAAGAAGTTTTTTCATTTGTTAGAAATTAATTTTTAGATGAGATTAAAATATTTTCTTAAATATTAAATTTATTAACGAAATTGATAATCAACTCCAGTAACCTGAGTCAGAAGTGTTTGAGATGCATCTAAAACCTTTGCAGACATTGGTGGATTCGGTGTCACGGGTGAATTTACAATTAAATATTCTTTTAAAACAGAATGTAATGTAAATGTGGTATTCTTCGGGTTGACTACACCTCTCATCCGACAGAGCATATCCTCTGGATCTCCTTCACGTTCGCATGCACAGATCCTATAAATCTTAGCCAGATCGAGTGGCATGCCGTTAACTTCCACATCTTTAACTCTCCGGCCATTTTCCTCAAAAGCCTTAAAGCTCATTTTCATCCCTTTAAACTTGATTACCCATCCACCAAGCCGCTGTGATGCATCTTTTGCGAAAACATTATTCAGTTCCCTTTCAAGCCAGTCAAAAATTTGCTTCCCTGTAACCGAACCGGTTCTTACCACACTGTCAACAGGAAGCATATCAAAAATATATCCATTTGTAATTGGGATATTCCCCGTTTTATCAGGACTTGCATTAGGCGGACAAAATCTAAAACCGTTGGATAAAACAATATCAGCTTCTTTGATTTTCCACTTTAAGGCATCAAGTATTAAGGTATCAATTGTGTTTTCAATCACAAAATAACGATATAGTGGTAAAGTACTGTAACCGGCAATATGATTGATATCGTCCTCAAAAGGCTCCTCATGAATTTCTATCAATTTTGAAATTTCTTTATCGGCTTTATACTTTTTTGAATCAATTTCAACCAGTGAATAGGTATCCTGAATAACCTTTCCATCCTTTATCCGTAGCTCAAGTTTTCCAACAAAAGAACCAAAAGCTCCCGGTTCAACTACTTTTGAATAGCGACACTGAATCGGTTTTCTTACTCTTTCGTGCGTATCACCACCAAGGATATAATCAACACCCTCACATTCGGGCAGATTAGCCAGGTGTATCTGTTGCGATAATCCCAGGTGAGAAAGCAATAAAACATAGGCACATTGCTCCTGATTGCGCAAAACGTCGATAAAATGAGCCAGATTTTCTTCAGGCTTGGTATAAATAATTCCTTTGCTGTAACCTGGCGACTGACGGATAGGAACCAATGGATCAGTATATCCGAGGAATCCAATTTTTACACCTCCTACATTCCAGATATGGTAAGGCTGAAAAATCAATTCCCCCCTTTTACCATTCCCAAGATCATGATACATATTTGCACAAACTTTCGGAGCATTTAATGATCCCAATAAAGTCTGCATGGCCTTTTTGTAATATATAACCTCCCAGTTACCCGGCAAATAAAGATCATAACCCAGTTCATTTAAGACCGGAACCATCGCTTTACCGGAGGTCTTTACTGATAGCTCACTACCCTGAAACATATCTCCGGTATCGATGATAAAGGTATTCGGATTCTTTTTCTTCTCTTTTCTTAGATAAGTTGCAAGATGAGCATAGCCTCCTGTCTTACGAAATACAGCCTGATCATTTTCCCAGAAAAGCTCATCATGCGGATGAACCTGACAATGAACATCGGTAGTTTGCAATATTGAAAGGGTAAATTCACCTTGATTCTCTGTAACTGGAAAATTCTCTGAAGCTTCGTTTGCAATCGCTAGAAGCGGGTTTGCAGAAACCAGAGCGGCACCCGCACCCATGGCACCCATTTTTCTTAAAAAGCCTCTTCTGTTATTTTCCATATTGCCTGATTCGGGAATAGTATTGTTCTTATTAAATTTATATGGCGGTATTCTTTTTTGCAGCTTCCGCACTCTTTTTTTGTTCTTCTGCTATAGGTTTGAATGGACCGAACTTATGTTGTTCCTCACTAAACTTATCTGAATACGGTCCGAAAGGATGATCTATCGGTTTTTTTGATTTATCGGGCCAATCTTTTGGAACATTAATGTGCGGACGTGTTTGTGAATTAATATAGGCAGCAACATCCCAGGCCTCTTCATCACTCAATATCGGGTTTTCATAAGTGGCACCCTGCGGCATATTGTCCCTCACATATTTAGCGAAGTTTGAAATGCGGTATAAACCTGCTCCATCATTATAACTGTTCTTACCCCATAGCGGTGGAAACATATACTCGGTTTTATCCTGATTCAACATTCCTGAACCGTCAGGTTGATGACAGCTCTGACATTTTGAAGTATAAACGGCCTTCCCTTTATCAGGATCTGCGGCTCTGTCGAGATATGCCAGTTCTCCAAAGCCAGAACCGGCAGCCTTTTCACCTTTTTTTACATTAGTACCCAGAAAGTTAATGTAAGCAACAATCGCCTTCATTTCTTTACTGTCCGTTTCTAATGCTGAACCGTTTAAACTTCTCTCGAAGCAATCATTCACACGTTTTTCAATACCTTCTTCTGTTCCGCTTCTTGCTCTGAACTTTGGATATAATGAGGCTACAGAACCATAGTTATTTCCAAATACTGCTGTCCCAGCCTTTAAATGGCAGTTCTGGCAGTTCATACCGTTACTAATCTGCATTACAGAGCCATTAGGCCCTAGGTACTTAGCTGTATGTGCAACGAGATCCTTTCCATACTCCACCTCCGATTTTTGTTCAACATCAATGATCGTGCTGACCTCTGGTGCAATCCAAAATTCCTGAACGACTGATTTAGCTTCTGCTATTACAGCCTGGGTATCCTCCAGTTTAACTTTTGGTCTTTTTGGCAGATTGATCAGATAATAGCCCAATGGGAGAGCAACTATAATAACAATCAATAATACCATTAAGTTGATCAGCTTTCTTATAACTGAAAGCAGATCCTTAGATACATCGCCATCATCATGCTTCTGAGACATACGCCTAATTTTTAGTGAGGTAATTTATTCTTGATTAGTCCGTAAAGATAGGTTCCAACTATTGCAAAGAAAAATACAATTGCCATAGCCCAATAACCATATCCAATATTCACTACCATTGGCCCCGGACAAGCACCACTCAATGCCCAGCCGAGTCCGAAGATCGAGCCTCCAATAAGGTAACGCGCAACAGATTTTTCTTTCGGATTAAACATAATTGGGTTACCATGATAATCTCTCATACGAAACCTTTTGATTAAAGCTACACCCGCTACACCCAGGGTAACAGCAGTTCCAATAATTCCGTACATATGAAAAGCCTGAAATCGGAACATTTCCTGAATCCTGTACCAGGAAACCGCCTCAGATTTCGTCATTACGATACCGAAAACTATACCCAGCAATAAAAATTTTATAAATTTCATATCTTAAAATATTAAAGGAAAAAATAAATAGGTCATCAGTAACCCCCCGATAAAAAAGCCCATTACTGCTATTAATGATGGAACCTGAAGATCTGATAAACCGCTGATTGCGTGACCAGAAGTACATCCCCCGGCATAACGGGATCCAAATCCAACCATTAAACCTCCAAAAGCAAGAAGAAGGAATCCTTTGATGGATAAAACCGCATCAAGTCCGAAAAGTTCAGCAGGTTGCAGGGATTCAGGAGCAGCAATGCCCAATTTTGATAAATCCTGAATCGTTGCTTCAGAAATAAGAACCGGAGCATCTGTAGACAAAAATTCTCTGGCGATAAAACCTCCTAAAATTGCTCCTACAAGAAATACCAGATTCCAGGTTTGTGCTTTCCAGTTAAAATCAAAAAATTTAGCTGATTTGCCAAGACCTGCAGCTCCACAGATCGTTCTTAAATTTGAAGAAAATCCGAAGGACTGTCCGAAATACAATAAAAAGAACATGATAGCTGCTATCATTATCCCGGAGAACCACCAGGACCATGGTTGTAATATAAATTCCATTATCTATTTTTAGTTGTTTAGGTGAAAGGAAATAATCGGCTTGAAGAGATGATTAATCAATTTTTCTGTTGCACTCTGATGGAATAATCCACCTTTACCATGTGTACCAATACAAACGATATCCATATTGATCATCTGGTTGAAATGTACAACTCCATTCTCTACATCTTTATCATTGATCAGGTGACACTGAAAATTTGAAATACCATTTAATTCAGCGAACTGAATCATTTGAGCTTCAACTTTTGCCTTCTCCGCATCTACACTTCCTGAAGTGATTTGAAGCAGGTGCATTTTAGGATCAAATGCCTTTATCAGTTTCTGCATTAATACAAGATTTTCTTTTGCCGGCTGACTAAAGTTATGTACCAGCAGAATATTCCGGATCTGAAGGTCAGAGCGATCACACATCAAAGAAAGTAATGGTGTCTTAGATTTACGAGCTATGATCTGTGTTTCTGAACCCGAAAGCTTTTCCTTCAAACCGCTGGCGCCTTTGGTTCCCATCACGATCAGATCGAAATGATTAGATTCTGTAAACTTTAAAATCGCATCGGTAGTTTTACCAAGTACAAGGTGGGTATTTATATGATCGCCATACAATACTTTCAGATTTGCAAGCTTTCTTTCCGCAATATCTTTCTGTTTTGTTACGTAATTAACATCTATTTCACCACAGGTTTGAATATTTCCGGCTGAATCCAATGTCACGGTATCAGGCACATTCAAGACATGCAAAAAATGAATATCAATTGCAGTTTTCTCTTCAAGTCTCTGGACCATCAGGTAAGCAAATTCTGCCTGAACAGAAAAATCTGTTGGAATTATGATTTTTAGTGTCTCCATTTTGATCAAATATTAAATTAATTCATTGAAACATTCTGCCAGGCACCCTGATTCTCAATATTTGAAATACCCGCTTGTAAAAGGATACTTCTGGCAATATTGGCTCTGTTACCACTTCTGCATACCAAAATAACCTTATCAAATTGACGCAGGCTATCAATATAGTTTTCAATTTTATCAAGAGGATAATTTACACTGCCTTCTGCATGTCCATCCAGATTGAACTCATCTGTTGTTCTTACATCTACTACTATTGTCTTCATTTTTAATTTTTTATTGTGCTCGAATTAATTCAGTCCGGTGTTTAAAACATTAAACCGATACTTTAATACTCAAAATTAACTTACAAACTGATTCACAATTTCTACAGTACCTCCATTCACAACATTTGCAAATCCGTTTTGCTCCAGAAAAGATTTTGCCTGTGAGCTTCTGTTACCGCTCCTGCAAAAAACAATGATGTGCTTCTTGTTTTTGAATTTTGCCAATTGCGATGGTATGCTGTCAAGAGGAATATTTACAGAACCCTTTACATGGTTCTGAGAAAATTCACGTGGAGATCTGACATCAACCAAATATGCTCCATCATTTATAATTCCGGTAAGATCCTGCTTTGCAGAACTTCCAAATAACCAAGTCAATATGCCCATGATCTTAATTTAAACTGTAAATTTTTTAATCACACCAACTAATCCGTTCTTCTGAACGACACCACTTTGCCGCCACAATACTTTTCCCTGTTTAAATAATATCAGGGTTGGAACGCCCTGAACCTGGTATGCTGCAGCGGCCTGGGGATTTTTATCGACGTCAACTTTCAGGATACTGACAGCATCCCCTACTTCTTGTTTAACATCTTTTAATATTGGTGCCATAACCTTACATGGTCCGCACCATTCTGCAAAAAAATCAACAAGCACCGGCTTGTCCGATTCTATTAATTCATTGAATGTCATAGCTGTTTATTTAACTTCTTCATAGCTTATTTCTTTCGATTCGGTATCGTTTTTGGCAGGAGGAGCAGCACATGCACCAGCACCGCAGCAAGAGGCATTAAAAACAGCCATTCCTGTAAAAAGTAAACCTATCAAACCAAACAATATATCCGCAGCCATCACAGCCTGAACCAGAATCACTAGTCCAATTCCCAAACGAAGAAATCTGATAATGTTCCAGTTGCTAAAAATTAACTCTTTCATGTGAATATGTTGTTATGCTAAATTATATAACAAAAATAAGGACTGCTACCTGCGATCTGAGTAACAAAGGTTACAAATGAAATTTTCAGATTCAGCTGTTGTCATCCGGGATATAATTCCCGATATGCTTGCGGTTATTCCTGAGTTTCCGTTTTTGATGGTAAAACCTGTAAAGGCCGATAAAAAATATCAGCAAAGCGATTACCCAGAAAGCGATTTCCAGATACCATCCATAGCTGAGGTTTAACAGGCTGTTTAGCGTCATGCCCGCGATAGCAAAATATAAAGAGGTTCTCACAAAAGCCAGCAGGGTTCTGTCAATTGCCATATCAGTCCTCTCTATCGCCAGATTTTCACGGAGGATAAGATCCTTATTTAGAACTTCATTTGATTTCATAGGCCTTTTTCAATATACCGGGACGCAATAATCACTTTTCCAGAATAGTTTATTTGTACAGCACATCCGCCGGTTAGCTATCACTCCTGCTGTAGCTGTTATGGCAGCCACGATGAAAAGGGCGTTAACAATTCCAAAGGCATCTGCTAATATCCCACTTAAAATGGCTCCAAAAACATAACCACTATCTCTCCAAAGTCTGAATATGCTCAGGCTTTCGGCGCGTTGTGTAGGATGTGTCCATTCAGCTATAACTGATAAAAAATTAGGATAGACCAAAGCTGTTCCGAATCCAAGCAGTACTGATGCGAGTATTAAGAAGGGCAAAGAACTTGTCAGTGCAATAATAATTATGGCAAGAGCCTGCAACAACATTCCTGAAGTGATAATCTGTTTTTTACAGTGACTGTCCCCCAGCTTTCCGGTAAATAATTGCGAAATCCCCCAAACAGCAGGGTAAATTCCTGCAATAATTCCAATCTGGCCTATTCCAAAACCTTTTTGCATAAGCAATACAGGCAATAGACCCCAGACTACCCCGTCGTTCAGATTATTCACCAGACCATTTAAAGTTACCGAACCCAAATTTTGATGTTTCCAGCTTGTTTCCCTCCATACATTCTGCAGTAAAGGGACTTTGCTCGTCAGACTTTCTGCATTTACGAAATGGGTGGTGTCCTTAACCAGGAAAATTGTGGTCAATAAGCCAGCTATTGAAAATATAACGCCGGGAATAAAGGGAAAAAATGCGTAACCATAATCGAGTGCGATTGAACTTGCCAGCCAGGCAGCCAAACCTACCGAAAGGTATCCCGCAAATTCATTGATTCCCATCGCAAGGCCCCGGTTCTTTGATCCAACGAGATCAATTTTCATAATTACAGTTGCACTCCAGGCCAGACCCTGGTTTATCCCTAGTAAAATATTAGCCGCGATAACCCAGTTCCAGTTTGGTGCGTACATTAATAAGAAAGGCACCGGAATTGCAGCAATCCAGCCAATAATCAGGATAGTTTTACGACTTAGTTTTTTGGAAAGCTGAGCAACAGCATAATTACTCAGGGATTTACTGATACCGAATGCAATAATGAAAGACATTAAGGCAGTGTTGGCATTGATACCGAACTCCAGTTTCCCGAAATTAGGCATGATCGACCGTTCCAGGCCAACCATCGCACCGACAAAGGCATTCACCAATACCAGCAATGCAAATTGATATCTGTTTTTATGTAAACCCTGCATAATTCAATTTAAGCATAAATCAAGAACTCAGAAGTATTATTAATCAAAAGGAGGTATTTAAAAACACCTCCCTTTGAAAATTCAGAAAGATATATCAGCAGATCAGGCAGGCATCACCTTACTCTGGCAAACAAAATCTGTTTTTGGAATATTGGTACTACTGATTGCTCCAAATCCGCCGGCTATTTCTGTGAAGTTTCTATAACCTCTTGCCTGAAGAATTGATGCAGCCATCATACTGCGGTAACCACCGGCACAATGTAAGAAGAAATGCTGCTTAGGATTTACATCTTTAATCCATTCATTTATATAGGCAAGAGGTCTGTTGTAAGCATTTTCGACATGTTCGGCTGCATATTCACTTTCTCTGCGTACATCAAGTACCATGTCCTTTTCAGGTCTGAATTCCTTCGCAAACTGCTCAGCAGTAATACGATCAACTACATCAGCTTCTTTACCTGAATCTAACCAGGCTTTAAATCCACCTTTTAAGTGTCCCAGAATATTGTCAAAACCTACACGGCTTAGACGGGTAACTGCTTCTTGCTCATTTCCTTCATCAGTTACCAATAAAATGGCTTGTTTTACATCGACTATCAGTGCTCCAACCCATGGTGCAAAATCACCACCAAGGCCAATATTTACCGATTGCGGGATAAATCCTTTGTAGAAAATTGTATTATCTCTGGTATCCAGGATCAGTGCATCCGTGTTTTCAGCTGCTGCTTCAAACTCATCAGGGCTCAGAGCTCTCATACCATTGTTTAAGACGGTATCAAAACTTTCGTATCCTTTCTTATTCATGGCAACATTTAATCCAAAATAAGCAGGAGGCGGTAGAAGGCCTTCTGTAACAGCTTTCACAAAAGATTCTTTATCCGGCTGATTCAATGCATAATTTACCCGCTTTTGGTTACCCAAAGTATCTACGGTTTCTTTCATCATATTTTTACCACAGGCACTGCCGGCACCATGAGCAGGGTATACTATCACATCATCTGCCAAAGGCATTATTTTAGTATTAAGGCTTTCATAGAGTAAACCGGCAAGTTCATCCTGTGTCATATGTGCTGCCTTCTGGGCAAGGTCCGGACGACCTACATCACCCAAAAACAAAGTATCGCCACTAAAAATACAATGGTCTTTTCCTGTTTCATCTTTCAATAAGAAAGTTGTGCTTTCCATCGTATGACCCGGAGTATGCAAAACTTTGATCGTAATATCACCTATCTTAAATTCCTGTCCGTCGCTTGCAGAAATACATTCAAATTCGCAGGCTGCATTGGGACCATAAACAATTGGAGCTCCTGTTTTCCTGCTCAGATCAACGTGACCGCTGACAAAATCGGCATGAAAGTGAGTTTCAAAAATGTATTTTAGTTTAACCCCATCTTTGTTAAGTCTGCTAAGATAAGGCTCCACCTCACGAAGTGGATCTATAATGGCAGCTTCGCCATTGCTGGTGATGTAATACGCACCTTGTGCCAAACATCCGGTGTAAATTTGCTCTACATTCATTTTGTTAATTTTGATACTACAAAAATCGTGAATATTAGCAGTCATAACGGTAACATTTGTTGCAAATAAAAAATTCGCCGGAAATGAATCCGGCGAATCCTAACACTCACCTTAAAGAACCCGATGTTATGAAACTAATGGTTCCCCTCTATTCACCCACTCATTAATACCACCTGAATAGTTGGCGATATTAGTAAAGCCATTTTTCACTAGAATTGAGTAGCCAATTGCGGCTCTGTCTCCACTCTGACAGTGAATCACCACCTTTTTATCTTTGCTGATCTTATCTAAGTTTTGAGGCAAAGTACCCACAAATACATTGTCAGCATTCGCTATGTGACCTGCATTAAATTCAGCAACACCCCTCAGATCTACGATCTGTATATCTTCCTGCATCAGCTTTTTAGCTTCCTCAATCGATATCACATTTGCCTTTTCAAGTTTCCCGCCAGACTCGGTCCATACTGAAGTTGAAGGAACATATCCATAGATATTGTCCAGTCCAATACGCATTAATTTTCTGGTCAGGTCATCAAGCTTTGATTCATCAGCAAGGATGATAAACTGCTCATCATATTTCAGGAACCAACCTGCCCATGTAGCAAAAGAGTTATTACCCTGTATATTCATGCTGCCCGGAATAAATCCTGCAGCAAAGTCAACTTTATCCCTTGCATCAAGTACTTTCATACCTTTATCCATCGCTTCTTTTAAATCTGAAGCCGATAATTTCTGCAATGCAGGCACCTCTGTCAACAATGGACGATCAACTTTATTAAGTTTCTTCATCATTGCGAAATACTTAGGTGGCTCTGGCTGATCTGCTAAAAGATACTGAACGAATCCCTGCTCATCATTGTCGTACTGCAATGCCCAGTTTCTTACCTTTTCATAACCAACTGTTGTACTTGGAACAGCTCCTAAAGCTTTTCCACATGCTGATCCTGCACCATGGCCCGGCCATACCTGAATAAAATCCGGCAATGCTGAGAACTTATTGATCGACTTATACATTTCTTTGGCTCCGGCATTCATTGTACCTACTATACCCGCAGCTTTTTCGAGCAAATCAGGACGACCGATATCCCCTACGAATACAAAGTCGCCGGTAAATAACATCACAGGTTCCTTTGATGCAGGAGTATCTGTTAGAAGGAAGCTGATACTTTCGGGAGTATGCCCCGGAGTATG
Source organism: Sphingobacteriales bacterium 16-39-50 (assembly GCA_002257025.1). Lineage (GTDB taxonomy): Bacteria > Bacteroidota > Bacteroidia > Sphingobacteriales > Sphingobacteriaceae > Daejeonella. The sequence goes on from NCHA01000002.1 coordinate 108,209, forward strand.
CATAACCTCAAAAATCAAATTACCCAGTTTCACTATCTGACCATCCTTTAAACCGATATGATCAAACTCGTACTCCCAACCTTCACCACCTTCATCTGAAAGATACATATCAGCACCTGTTAATTTGGCCAGCTCACGTGAACCGGAAAGGAAATCAGCGTGGATATGTGTTTCGAAGATATGAGTGATCTTCATATTGTTTGCCTGAGCAATTTCCAGGTAAGTATCCACATCACGCTTCGGATCAATAACTGCGGCTACTCCAGCTTTCTGACAGCCGATGAAATAACTTGCCTGTGCAAGGCTCTTATCATAAATGTGTTGAAAAAACATATTTTCTAATTTTTAGTTTTGAATTTATAGGTTAATTATTTTGTCTTTGAATTTCTTATACAAAGATCAGGACTAATCTGACAGTAGTCGGTAACATTGGTTACAATCAACAAAAACAGAACAGCTTTATTTTTTCTCCAGAATTACAAATAATTCTGAATCAGCACGTTTGGAGAAAGAATTATAGCAAGGCTCAAAAATTTTGAAATTAAAGGCATCTCCAAATAGTGTCAGATATTCAGTATCTGTTCCTCCAAATGGTGGCCCCTGCGTTTCAAACTCTTTATTAAATAATACTCCTGCAATTTTTCCGCCCTCTACAAGAAGGCCTTTCATTGCATCTGCATAATTTTTACGCAGCTTCGGGTCGAGAGCACAAAAAAAGGTTTGTTCCAGAATCAGATCATACTCAGCTCTGTGAGTAAAGAAATCACCCAAAATTATCTTGATATTCTTGCTTGATTGAAATTTAGATCTTAATCCTTTAACCAGTTCAGGAGCGATATCAATGATAGTGATGTTCGTAAATCCTTTCTCCAATAGATATTCTGCCTCATATGAGTTGCCGCATCCCGGAATTAGAATCCTCAGATTTTTATCAGTTAACTGATCTATGTAGTCCTTTATTGGAGGAGAAACCTGACCCAGATCCCAGCCGGTTTGGTTTGATCTGTAGCGTTCATTCCAAAAGTTCTTGTCCAGATCAGGCTCCCTGTTCATTTGAGCAGATTTACTTAACATCCTAATGTCCTCCTCCGGCTGTAGGGAAGAATAATTCTTTCACAAAAATGTAAATACCCATAACCAGAACGAACCATCCAAAAGATTTTTTCAGTTTTTCGCCACTGATTTTCTTAGCCAGGTAAATACCAATGAATATTCCAACTACCGCCAGACCTGTAAATGTTCCAAGCAGCTTCCAGTCGATCAGCTGTCCACCCTGAATATCTCCAATAAAGCCAATTAATGATTTTGCAGCAATGATAAATAGAGAGGTTCCTACTGCAAGTTTCATTGGCATACGAGCCAGAAGCACTAATGCAGGAATAATTAAAAATCCACCACCGGCACCTACCAAACCTGTAAGTAAACCTACCAAAGCACCCTCAAGAAGGATCATTGGATAGTTATATTGCAGGGGTTCATCATCTGCTTTATCACAATCAATACAAGGCCTGATCATACTTACAGAGGCCAGAATCATGACAATGGCAAACAGAACCATGATACCGATGGATTTGGTAATAACCAATGATCCGATTGTGAATAGTTCAGATGGAATTAATGGTACCAGCCACATGCGGGTCAGATACACTGCTGCAATGGATGGAATTCCAAAGATCAGAACAGTTTTAAAATCCGCCTTTTTCTGGAGCGCACTTTGAATACCTCCAACAAAGGCAGTTGAACCGACAATAAACAGAGAATAAGCGGTAGCGAGAATAGGATTAACCCCCATTACATAAACCAGAATTGGTACTGTAAGTATAGATCCTCCGCTTCCAATTAAGCCTAATGAAACTCCAACGAGTACTGCCAATATATAACCTAAAATTTCCATAATGTCTTTTTATTTGAACACAAAGGTCACAATAGCAAACCCGCTTTATGGTTACAAAAGTTACATTTAGCAATAATAGTAAATTTTAATCTTGCAGTCTGAATTGATCAAAATCTGAACCAAGACCCTGCTTAGCCAAGAGATACACCTATGATCGTACCTATTCCATAGGTTATTGCAGCTGCAGCCAGGCCAAAAAAGACTTGTCTGAAACCTGAAAACCAGATACTTTTTCCTGTAAACAAGGTAATAGCCGCGCCGATTAAGAATAGTCCCATGGCACTAAAACCAGCGCTAAGCAATACAGCATTTATACCGCTTAGAAAGAAAAAAGGAATAACCGGAATAATCGCACCAATAGCGAACAAAAGGAAAGAGGTAATTGCTGCCTCCATAGCTGAACCCTTCAAATCTTCCACATTTATGCCCAACTCTTCCTGTATCAACATTTCATGAGCCCGGTCTTTATCAGAGATAATGTCCTTTGCCATAGACCTAGCCTGCGATTCAGGAATCCCTTTTGAAATATAAATCAAAGCCAGCTCTTTTTCTTCACCCTCGGGATTTGTTTCCAGTTCTTCCATTTCAAGTTGTATTTGATTTTCATAGAGTTCCTGGGAGCTTTTTACCGAAATCCACTCTCCAAGAGCCATGGAAAGTGCTCCAGCCATCAGTCCGGCAAGACCGGTTAACAAGACCTCGCTTTGTCCGCTGGTTGCCCCAGCTATTCCCATCACCAGACTAAAATTTGAAACCAGTCCGTCATTCCCACCAAGAACTGCTGCTCTAAGCGCATTTCCACCGACAGACCTATGCCTCTTTTCAAACCTGGCAAGATTAGAACCTGAAATATCCTGATGATTATTTAAGATATTTTTAAGAATTGTTACATGCGATGTATCCGATAGTGAAGGAGTTGAATTACTTTTCCTCTTAACCTTGACAATAGACGATGAAATGCTCTTTTCGGTATCCAGTAATACCCCAAGTATATAATCATACCCGAATATTTTACCAATAAGCCTTAACACCCTTGCCCGCCCTGAGGGAGCTGGTAAATGAGAAATATCCAGATTGTTCTTCTTCAAAAAAGCCAGTGCATGACTGTGCTCAATTTCACTCATTTCAGTGAAAACCCGGGCAACATTGGGATCCTTTTCGTTTTCTGAAAGGATTTTATACAGAAAGCCGGTATCGACCTCTGTCTGAATATTTTTCAGATTGACCATAAGATATTCAAAGCTGATTGAAATTGATAATTAAAACTAATAAGACAATTTATAGAAAATAATGGGGGTTTAATCAGATTATCTTAATAGGAATTTCAAAATGAATCAGTTTTACTTCTGAGCTAAATATCTTTTTGGAATTTCGGCTCCAGCCACATAATTCAGCTTGCCGATCTTACACATCTGATATACATTGATCCTAAAATCAGGGCAGGTACTGACAAAGCAATACGCCTCTACCTGGGTAAAACCATATGTACTTACCAGCCAATCCATCATATAAACTGTTGCCTGATGGACTGCATCTTCAAGCGGTCTGAAAGCATGAATCGCAATAATTGAATCTGGTGTTTCGATTCGAATACCCGGGGATCTTTTACCCTTAATCACCTCAAAAGAAAGCCTGACAGTTGCCTGTGTTTCTGCAGCAGTTCCGGTGAATTCTGTATCCCCCTGACTGGCATGTACATCGCCCAGATAGAAAAGCCCGCCGGGATGATAAACCGGAAGAAAAATCTTATTCCCGGGCTTGAAATCACGAATATCCAGGTTTCCACCCCAATCACCCTGTCCATCCAGGCTGTTTGCCACATCCCGGTCGGGAGCTACGCCCAAAGTACCGATAAAGGGGGTAATTGGCCAGGAGATCCTATCATTAAAATGAAGTGTTCCATCAACTGTAGTCCCGCTTGGACCCGGACTATGATCAAAAACCATTGTACTGTATTCACCTGAGATTTCGTTCCAGCGTGAGGATTCACCCAGTGGCCCGCGATTTGGCCCTACAGCAATCCAGGAAGTCTTTTCAACCTCAATCTGATGAATATTTACAACCAGGGTATCACCACGGTCGAGCCCTTCAATAAAAATCGGTCCGGCGATTGGATTTACCAGGGGTGGTGTACGGTCAAAACCAGGACGATTTGCAGGAATAGCCTTATCTGCCGAACTTTTAAAAAATCCAATTCCAGCATCCCAGGTTTCAATTTCAAATTCTTCACCAGGTATAACATGAATTAAGGGGGTATCTGAATAATTGAAAGCAAATTTTTTCGCCTGTTCACGGAGGATCTTTTTCATAGCCTTAAATTTTCAGTAAATTAAATGAAATATCATTAAATCTAAGTAGTAAAGAATGAATTCAGGAATTTGAATGTGAAAGACTAAAAGATTTCAACAAAAAGGCGGAGTGGTCAAACTAATTTAATTGAAATATTGTCCAATAAGAAACACTTCACTTTCTTTTTATTGTGCTAAAGGATTTTAATAGATTATTTCTATAATAAGTATTGGAAATACCAAACTTCGTAGCATTAGTAATTTAATTCTTAGATGGATAGATTTATTAGTTGTTTTAATTAATAGTTAATGTATATTTATTTGGGGTTTATACGCTGAGTAATCTGATTAATTTTTTTTCTGCAAGTATTATAATTCATTCGTTTACTTCTATGATTTGATGCCTGGCCTTGATCTGGCACTCGCAGACAGGGAAAGGGTCTCAGGTTTAATATTTATCTGAGATAATTATGAGCAGATTGTGCCCAAACATGAGTGGAAACCAAGGAGCCCGCCCGCCCGCCCGTGCCGGTTCGGACGGGGATGACCTAGTCGGACGGGGTGAAGGCTTGAATTTATCATTGAATTACCCTTAAATAAATAGGATAATGAAAAAAATTGCAGGTCTGTTCCTTTTATGCTTTTTGTCACAGCAGGCATTTGCACAGAGCAATCATCAATCCATTATTGACAGTTTAAAGCAGGAACTTTCCATAAGCAATATTGATACAACTACCGTCCTTTCTATGGTAGAACTGGCTGACCAGTATAAGTTCTCAAATGTTGACTCTGCTTTGTTTTACGGACAGAAGGCCCTTGAGGTATCACGAAAACTGAAATTTTACGAAGGTGAATATAGATCCCTTTTTATATTGGGATATACACTTTCGATGGCAGGTAATAGCTCAAGGGCTTTGGAACTGGAGTTGAAGGCCTTGCGGATCACTGAAAAATACAATTTTATGATTGGCAGTGGACAAATACTTAACAGGCTTGGCATAATATACAGGTCAGCAGGAGATTTTTCCTCAGCACTATTATATCATAAACAGTCATTGCAGCTGTTCAAATCAACCCGTAATTACGAAATGGCGATACCCGCAGAAGTATACCTTGGGATGACCTATCGCGCGTTGAATGAACCAGACTCGGCTTTAGTTTATAGCCTCAGGGCAGACAAAAAAATTAAACAATATGGTGATGAGACAATGAGTTGTCCCAATTTAATTACGCTGGGGAGAATTCAACTTGATAAAGGTAATGTAAAGACTGCACTCAATTATTTTCAACAAGCCCTGTCAGATGGTTATTTAATAGATCAATATTTTTTTACTTCTACCGCAAACCTTGAAATTGCAGAGATATATCAACAGGCTGGGCAACGTGATTCTTGTATCTATTATGCGCAAAGGGCACTCGATGATGCGCAAAAAAACGGCAGTGGCCTTTCAATTGCTAGAGTCAGTATTTTTTTGTCTTCTCTGTACGAAAAGAACAATCCGAAACTTGCACTTTCTTACCACAAAATGGCAGTGGCGGCTTTAGAGAAAATAAATGAACTAGACAATCTAAATGCCATTCAGAACCTAATGGCATTTGATGAAGAAGAGCGACAATTCGAAATGGCAACTACACAGGCTGCCTATCAAAATCAGGTTAGACAATATGCATTACTAACCGGTTTAGGTATGTTCCTTTTGATTGCGTTTTTTCTATACCGTAATAACAAGCAAAAACAAAATGCGAATGCATTGTTGCATCATCAAAAAGAAGAGGTCAATACACAAAAACTTAAAGCTGAAAAAGCACTTTCCGAACTTAAATCGACCCAAGCCCAACTCATCCAATCAGAAAAGATGGCCAGCCTCGGAGAACTTACCGCAGGCATCGCCCATGAGATACAGAACCCGTTGAACTTTGTGAATAACTTTTCGGAAGTGAGCATGGAGTTAGTAGATGAAATGGAAACTGAGCTGGCCAATGGCGACAAAGAGCAAGCTATCGCGATAGCAGGCGACATTAAACAAAACCTTCAGAAAATATCCCACCACGGCAAACGGGCAGATTTTATTGTAAAAGGTATGCTCCAGCACAGTCGCACAAGCACTGGCGAAAAACAAGCCACCAACATCAATACGCTGGCAGATGAATTTTTGAAGCTTTCTTACCACGGGCTTCGTGCAAAAGATAAATCGTTCAACGCGGAATTGGTAACCAGTTTTGATCCGGACCTACCTAAAGTAAATATCGTACAGCAGGATATTGGGCGGGTGCTTCTAAATCTGTTTAACAACGCCTTTTACGCGGTGAATCAAAAGCAAAAAGCCGCAGCAAAAGATTATAAGCCAACAGTCGAAATCAGCACAATGTCTATAGGTGCATTTATCGAGATACGCGTTAAAGACAACGGCAACGGTATCCCCGAAGGGATAAAAGACAAGATCATGCAGCCGTTTTTTACTACCAAGCCAACAGGTGAAGGAACGGGATTGGGTTTGAGCTTAAGTTATGATATTATTAAGGCACATGGCGGCGAAATAAAAGTGGAAACCAAAGAGGGGGAAGGCAGTAAATTTATTATTCTTTTACCACACTCAGAAAACAAAAATGAGAAATGATGAAATTTAGCGTAATACTCTGTCTGTTTTATTTTTTAACCATTGTGCCGGCTGAGGGGCAATCATTGTTACCGCCCGTATACGAGATAAAATCAGATACCGGATTTACGCAGCTTGGGGATGCTTACTGGCAAATGCTGGAAGACAGTGCCGGGGTTTACACCCTCGAGCAAGTTATGAAATCACCAATTCAGGAAAAATTTCATGCCAACCCATCCAAGGTACAAGGCTGGGGGTATATCCCTGTTGTCCATTACTGGCAAAGGGCGCGGTTAAAGAACAATACCGGTAAGGATATCAGAATTGTTTTTACCACATTCCAACAGCAGGTAGACCTGTATGTAATTTATCCGGATGGAAAACAGGAACATAGTTTAACTGGCTGGTTTGTACCTGAGAGCAAAAAGGATAGGCCATTCCATAGCAAGAATGCAATAGATCTAAAAATCAGAAATGGCCAGGAACTTACGATTTATAAAAAGGCAAAGATTGATATCAGGCGAATGCTGATTAATTATTCTTTCTCTTTTTATGGCTATGAAGATTTTATTGAGAATTCCTATGTAGTAGAACCTAAGTTTTCAGGCGATACCAGAGGCGCATTTGTTGCCGGCATGTTGATACTGGCTTTTTTTATCAACTTGTTTTTTTTCAGTATCGTCAGGGAAAAAATCTATATCTATTATGCAATTTTCCTCTTATTTGAAGGGCTTTGGTATTTGGGTCAGAGCACCCCTTATTTGTCAACAATAGATCCGGCGACTTATGAGTACATGGATTACATGCTATTCAATACCGCCTGCTTCTTTGCTATTACTCAATTTGTAAGGCATTTCCTTAAAACCTTTCAGTACTATCCCTTCTTAGACAAAGCCATAATTGTTTTCCTGATTGCCCATATACTCTTTTTCAACAGCCTTATGTTTATTAACTTCTTCGATTCTTATGAATTGAGGGGTATAACAGAACTGGTACAAGGAACCATATTTGGTCTTTTGATGCTGAGCTTATTACTGGCTTTTTTATTACCCCAAAAAGAAAGGGATAAATTCACTACGCTGTCCATAATCGCTGCACTTCCCGCCTTCCTGGTTTGGACCTGCCTGTATACATTAGGCAGTGTTGGCAGGTTTATGTTCATTCGCAATCCAGAAATACTGAAGATACAGAAGATACCGAACTTTCTTCAGTCCCTTGCTTCAAATGTAACCTTTATCGAAATGGTTTGCGTTGCATGGTTTGTACTATTGTTTTCATGGATACTACTGCAAAAATATGCCCTGTTACGGAAACAGCTAACCCTTCAGGCATTGGAAAAAGAACGAGAGAGAAGTGAATTAATGAAGGAACAAAAAATTATTCTCGAAAAGCAGGTAGAGGAACGTACTGCAGCACTAACCCAATCGATAGAGGACCTGAAGTCAACACAAAAACAACTTATTGAATCTGAAAAAATGGCTTCATTGGGAGAATTAACCGCAGGCATTGCTCACGAGATACAGAACCCATTAAACTTTGTAAATAATTTCTCTGATCTTAATGCTGAATTGCTTGATGAATTGAAAAATGAACTTACATCAGGTAACCATAATGAAGCACTATTAATAGCAGATGATATAAAACAAAATGAGCAGAAAATTAATCATCATGGAAAAAGAGCCGATGCAATTGTAAAAGGAATGCTTCAACATTCCCGCAGCAGCTCAGGTAAAACAGAAGCGACAGATATTAATGCTTTGGCAAATGAATACCTCAATTTAAGTTATCACGGACTTCGGGCAAAGGACAAATCGTTCAATGCAACTTTAAAAACTGATTTTGATCAGAACATCGGACAAATAACCATCGTTCCTCAAGATATTGGACGAGTGATCCTGAATTTGATTACAAATGCGTTCTACGCTGTAAAGGATAAGAAGATTCAGAATGCTGAGGGATACGAACCAACTGTTACAGTAAGTACCAAAAAAATAAATGATGCAGTTGAAATTAGTGTAAGCGACAACGGCAAGGGCATTCCGCAAAAAGTATTAGATAAGATTTTCCAACCCTTTTTTACCACCAAGCCAGCTGGCGAAGGAACGGGCCTTGGATTAAGCCTGAGCTACGACATTGTGAAAGCGCATGGCGGCGAAATAAAAGTGGAAACCAAAGAAGGTGAAGGCACAACGTTTTTCATCCTTTTACCCAAATCAAGCAAATGAAATCGATCCTTAATAAACGAATGGCTTTCATGCTATTATTGCTTATTCAATGTGGCACTACGTGGTCGCAGGATACTCTTTCAACATATTTGATCACATCTGACACTACGATCGAATACAAATTCAGCAAAGCGCAATATCAGATTCTTCCTGATAAAACCGGTGAGCTAAGCATCGATGAAGTAAAAAGTGACATATACGCCAAACAGTTTTTTACTAAAGGTAAATCACCAACCAATATCGATACCAATGTCAATACGAACTGGTATAGGTACACTGTGAAAAATACGTTGGCGAAAGAATTCAGTGTTATGCTTCATACAAATCAGGATTATTCAGATTTCTATGTAATCCGGGATGGCCAAAAGCAAACTCATTACAAAAATGGATGGCTGATACCCTGGAAGGATAAAGATGGTTTAGAAGGAGATAATCTAATTCCACTGACTTTAGCAGCAGGCGAACAGGCAGTTATATACAACCGGATTGAGAACCGTCGACCGGATACTCAGTACTCCTTCGAAGTTAAACTGTTCAACGCAGAAAGATATGTTTTCAAACTATTTAAAGAAAGGCAGGGTTATTTTGATTTTCCATTTATAATACTTTCCATTTTTGCAGGCTTCTGCTTATTAGGGGGGCTTTTTAATTCCTTCCTTTTTATAATCGACAGGCAAAAAGTACACTTATACTTTTCGTTGTTTATTTTAGACATCGCATTCATAATAAGTCCTTTATACTCAGTAGTGGTATTGAGAAATTATCCCTTTACAACTCCTGTCGTGGTTATAATTTCGGGTGCTGGACTGGCTATATTTTTTATTCAGTTTACCAGGTATTATTTTCAAACCTTTATAAATACACCTAAATGGGATAAGGTTCTGATAGGGCTCATACTGATTCAATGTGTACCTCTCCTGATGTTGTTTAATATCGTTCCTGAAGGAACTTTGAATTGGGTCATGTTCAGTGCTATTCTTATCAGCTGCCTGGGTACGCTCATTCTTTTCCTTTCCCTGAGACATAAAACTGTCAAGTCGTTTGCTATAGCCCTATTACCTTTTGGAGTGACATTGATTATCACCTTTCTATTAGTTTTTGCGGCAAAATTTAAAGTGGTCATTCCTGAAATTATAGAAGTAATTTCGGCTATTTCATTTTACTCATCTATTGCCTGGCCGGTCCTATATTTCACCTGGGTTTTATTTAAACAATATGACTGGCAGAAAAGAGAGATTATACAGCATGCTTTAGATGCAGAGCGCTTACAGAAAGAAAAGGAAATTGAACGAAACGCCCTCATCGAACAACAAAAGGTTGAACTGGAAATAACTGTGCAGGAACGCACTGCCGAATTGAGACAATCCATTGCGGATTTACAGTCAACACAAAAGCAACTTATCCAGTCTGAAAAGATGGCGAGCCTGGGAGAACTAACCGCGGGCATCGCCCACGAAATTCAAAACCCTATGAATTTTGTAAACAATTTTAGTGAGGTAAGTAACGAGCTCATAGACGAAATGACCGAGGAACTGGAGAAGGGAGATGTTGAAGAGGCCAAAGCTATAGCAAGCAGCATCAGGCAAAACCTTCAGAAAATAGCCCATCACGGTAAACGTGCAGATTCAATTGTTAAGGGTATGCTGCAGCATAGTCGCGCTAGCAGCCATCAAAAAGAACCTACAGATGTTAATAAGCTGGCCGACGAGTATCTGCGTTTGGCTTACCATGGACTCAGGGCTAAAGACAAATCGTTTAATGCAGAACTGATAACTGATTTTGACCCTAATCTTCCCATAGCCAGCATAGTGCCTCAGGATATTGGCCGGGTATTTTTGAACCTGTTAACCAATGCATTTTATGCTGTCCAGGATAGGAAAAAGAAAGAAAAAGTCAGCGGTACCCCCTTTAAGCCCACAGTAAAATTGTCTACTTCAACTGATCAAGAATTTATAACCATCAAGGTTGAAGACAATGGCTCGGGTATCCCGGAACAAATAAAGGAAAAGGTAATGCAGCCATTTTTTACTACCAAGCCCACAGGCGAAGGTACCGGACTTGGCTTGTCTATGAGTTACGATATCGTAGTTGAAGCCCATGGCGGTACCATAAAAATTAACAGTGAAGAAGGTGAATTTACCGAGTTTACCATCACTATTCCAATTGAACCTAAAACCATAATTAGCTGATATGAAACCATCATGAGCATACCGCTTACAAGAAGAAATGAATATGCTCATGATAGCTTCATCTCCATTAAAAAACAAATATATTATGATGAAAATTTTAGTAGTTGACGACGAAGCAGATGTTCATCCTCTTTTTATCCAACGCTTCCGCAAGGAAATCCGCAGCCATGAATTTGAATTTAATTTTGCGCTCTCAGGAGAAGAGGCCTTGAAATATTTGGAAGATAACCATTCTGAAGTAGTATTGATACTTTCGGATATTAACATGCCTGGCATGAGCGGAATAGAATTGCTTTCAAAAATCAGGCAGGAATATGATGCTCCACCACCAGTGGTAATGATGATAACCGCCTATGGCGACGATGAAAACTATCGGCAGGCGATGCAAAAAGGGGCTAATGATTTTCTTACAAAACCTCTTGATTTCAATCTGCTTAAAGAGAAACTAAACCAAATTACTCAATAATGGCAAAGATATTAGTTGTAGATGATGAAGCGGATCTGGAATTGCTGGTAAAACAGAAATTTCGCCGCAAAATACGGGAGAATATTTATGAATTTGTCTTTGCACAAAACGGCGAAGAAGCGCTTGAAAAAGTAAAAGAACATCCTGATCTGGATATTATTCTGAGTGATATTAATATGCCCGTTATGGATGGGCTTACGCTGCTCAGCCGCCTTCCCGAAGCTAACCCCATGTTAAAAGCTGTAATGGTTTCGGCCTATGGTGATATGCAAAACATACGGACTGCTATGAACCGCGGGGCCTTTGATTTTGTTTGTAAGCCTGTTGATTTTGAAGATCTGGATCTTACCATGGAGAAAACAATCGTTCACGTGAAGCAGTTGCAGGAAACTATTCAGGCTATAAAGGAAAATAACATCCTGAAAATGTATGTGGACGAGAATGTGCTTAACTTTATGAACCACAAGGAATTTGAAACCAGCCTGCTTAAAAATGAGCTGCTTGAAGCCAGTGTTATGTTTATTGATGTTTGTGGCTTCACGACTATAACAGAACAAATTCCTGCAAATACGGTGGTTAATTTGCTCAATGGACTATTTGATAAGATTGTGAAGGAGATAATAGCACAGGGAGGGCACGTTGATAAATTTATGGGCGATGCAGTAATGGCAGTTTTTAGAGGTAAATATCATCTCGACCGTGCAATTGATGCCGCTCTGGCTATTAAAGAGGTGTTGAGCAAGAGCGAGGAAATAGACACAGGCAATAAAATGTATAAGGCTGAGATTTCCATCGGTATCAATTCTGGTGAAATGGTTTCGGGAAATATTGGTTCAGAAACAATTAAGCGCCTTGATTATACGGTAATTGGTGATTCAGTGAATTTAGCTCAGCGATTGCAAACTGTGGCACAGGCTGGGCAAATTATTATTTCCGAAGAGGTGTATCAAACTGCAAAAGAATCCTTTAACTGTGAAAAGATTGGTGAAGTAAAGCTTAAAAATAAATCGCATCCGGTGGTGATTTATCAGGTGTTAGAATAGTGTTTCCTGCTAAAAATTAGTCCGGAATTTTGGGTATACCTATGACGGTGTTCGGTCGAATCAGGGGCAATTTCCATTAACGGCTTTATCTGCAGAACTTTTAGATAAACCAATTTCTGCTTTCAGGCTATGTCACTTAGTCCTCATTTCCAATACACCTGTCCAGTTTTCAGGAGTACCATTCTTCATAAAATCCTTGGCATTGGATAAGAAGAATTCAGCAGTTCTATCACCTGGATGAACTTCAACCACTGAATTAAAGGCCTGGACCGAGGCTGCGAATGAAGAGTTTAAATAATTATAAATTCCCATATTGAAAGTAGAAAGCGTCCTTTGCTTTTTAAATATATCTTCTTCAGAATTACCGTTAAAGCACTCATGAATATTAATACTTCTATGTTTTCCTTTTAATTGAACAAGACCAATGTTTCTTAAATGAAATTTTTCCTTTTGAACAATTTGTTCTGCACATGCATCACTTAAAATAATGTCTGCTTTATACTGTTTGGTTAGGCTCTCGAGTCTGGAAGCAGTGTTTACCGTGTCAGAAATAGTAGTAGCATCCAGACGATCTGCATCTCCTGTAATTCCCATGATCAAAGGACCAGTATGCATACCTACCCCGATTTTTATAGGTGACTGGCCATTTGCACTCCTTTCAGTATTGAGTATGCCAACTTGTTTTTGCATTTCAATTGCAGCACACAAGGCATCCGAAGCATTTCCCGGAAAAATAGCCATTATCGCATCGCCCAGATATTGATTGATAAATCCTTTGTTTTTACAAATCGCAGGACCCATTCGTTCATTAAAGGAGCAAACGAATTTAAAATTATCCTCAGGAGTCATTTCCTCGGATAGGGCCGTATAATCCCTGATATCTGAAAATAATACCGTTACAACTTTCTCCACCTGATCTCCAAGCTTAACATCAGTAAGAACAGTATGCCCCAGGGCACCTATAAATTCATAAGGAACAAATTTCCCTGATATCTCATTGATCAACCGCATAGCATCTTCTCTTTCTTTGGCCTCCCTGATATTTTTATCATACAATAAAGCACTTTCAATTGCAGCAGAAGATTGCAATGCCAGTGTTGTAAGTAATTTCAGATCAGCAGCGGTATAAAGAATATCTTCATTACTGCCAAGTACAATTACTCCCATTACCCGATGGTTAACTTTCAAAGCAGAATAAATAAGAGACTTTACTTCGGGCATAACAATGCCTGCATCTATCAGAAAAGTTGTGTCTGAAATAATCTCTGATTGTATTCCCCATATAATCTTAAGAAGAAGATCCGTCTGTTTATTGATTGTTTCCTGATTAAAAAACTCATCCCCTGATGATGTAATCACCCCTAGTTTCCTGGTTTTCTCATCCCATAAAATAATCACTCCATTATCGGATCTGATTTCTCGCCTGGCTTCATTCAGAGTAATTGCACAGATCGCAGGAGCATCTATAGTTTGAGCAAGCTTCTCTGAAAAATTATAAATCATGTTTATTTCGAGGTATAAATTCAATACCTCTGAGCCGAGCTTCTTTTTCTCAGCTTCCTTCCGTGCCAAATGAATAAGAAGATCGGCGATCAGTGCCGCATTTTCATCACCTTTAACAAATCCGATAACCTGATCTTCAAGAATAACCGGATAAGAAAATTTAGTATAGGGCTCATGATTACCCAACAACAGGTTACCCGACTCATCTTCAACCCACGATTCTGTTTTTAAACCAAGCAATAAGGAAAGGATCAATGCCCCTGTCTCATTCTTCTTTACTACAGCCTTTAAGCTAATTCTTGCCATTACAATTGTATTTTATGACTTGCTGATTCTACAAATCCAATACTTCCCTTGCCTTTGCCAAAATTACTTCCGGATCAAAGGGTTTGGTCATATATACATCAGCGCCTACTTCCTGACCCTTGAGACGGTCGAGTTCCTGACCTTTGGCTGTGAGTAAAACAATAAATACATTATTCATGTTAAGTTCCTTTTTTACCCGGCGGCACACTTCCATGCCATTCAATTTGGGCATCATCACGTCAAGATAAACGAGCTGTGGATTTTCCGCCTGAATAATTTCCAGAGCCTGTTCTCCATTTTCGGCAGTTAGAAAATCAACACCCTCATCTTCCAATTCTTCTAAAGTTTGTTCAATAAGCATTCTGATGTGTGCTTCATCATCAACGATCAAAATTTTTTTTGCCATGATTTTCGTTTTTAATAAACTATTGCATTCATCAAATCAAGATGAACAATTTATAATGTTGTGCCAGTCTCTTACTATTGATAGACCAGAAAAAATACATTTTCAAGACCTTTTTCAAACCTCAGTGTTTGTACAATATCCTGTTTTTCTGATTGTACTGAATTAAGAATAATAATATCGGGCTGAGCAGCAATTGCATTCTCCAATAATTGCTCACTGTCAGATTCTACCACATGGTACCCTTTAGCCTCCAGCACTTCTGTTAATGAACGTACTGCAGCTGAATCTTCATCAACAACCATGACCTTTTTCTTCGACTTACCTTGTTCCAGTAAAGCCCCTACTTCATTAAATAATTGTACTGTGTCTATAGGCTTAGTTAAATATCTATCCACTCCAATTCGGTAACCTCTGATTTTATCCTGAACGATGGAAAGAATAATTATGGGAATATCCATCGTTTGGGGATCATTTTTAAGAATAGCTGCTGCATCAAACCCATTCATTTCGGGCATCATCACATCTAAAATAATAAGATCGGGCTTATTCCTTCGTACTGCTTCCAGAGCTTCCTTACCGTTACGTGCCTGTTCAATCAGATAGCCGGCATCACTCAGTTCCTGGTCCAATAAAGATCGTATAGAATCATCATCATCCACCACCAAAATGGAAGCATTCTTCGAAATTCCATTAAATGGTGATTTTGAAATCTGATCTTTCAATTGCATTACCAATTGATCGAGATAAAGTGGTTTCAGAACAGGTTCAGACCTGATTATAGGTAAGGCAAATGAAAATGTACTACCTTTTCCCGGCTTGCTTTCCAGCCAAATTCTCCCTCCATGATGCTCCACGATCTCTTTACAAATTGGCAGGCCCAAACCAGTCCCTTTGGGTTTATCAGTAAGGGTATCACCTCCAACTTGTTTAAATTGCTCAAATACTGCAACATAATCTTCTGCAGCAATGCCAATTCCGGTATCGGTAATCCCAACAATCAATTCATCCCCATCCCTGTAAACCTTACATAATACAGATCCTTTGTCAGTAAATTTCACTGCATTTGAAATCAGATTAATAATTACCTGGATCAATTTATCACGATCGCCGGCAATGGGTGGCAGATCTGCTTCTATTTGTCTTTCAAGTTTGAGGGATTTTTGATTAAAAAGTGAAGCAGTTGCAGAAATCGCTCTCTCCGCCACTTCTGACAGCGAGACATCTTCCACATTCCACTCCATTTTTCCTGCTTCAATTTTGGCGAGATCAAGAACGTCATTGATCAAATGGGTTAGCCTTTCTCCTTCTGAGATGACGACCCCAAGATTTTCAACAATTTGGTTGACCACTTTATCTGTTTTAGGATCAGTGCGGTCTACAGTTGGAAATATTTTTTCATCCAATCGCTTTCGTATGATCTTTGCAAATCCCAGTACAGAAGTAAGCGGGGTTCTCAGTTCGTGACTTACGGTAGAAAGAAAAGCACTTTTGGCATCGTTTGCTTTTTCTGCAGCTTTACTTGCCGCTTCGGCCTCCATCTTCGCTTGCTTAACATCTTCAAATAAGGTAGCATTGTTCAAAGCAACTCCAACAGATGCAGCTATAGTTGATAACAATCGTTGATCGTCTTCGTTAAATCGATTTTCCTGCTCTGTACTCTGAACACTCAAAACTCCGACAATATCATCTCCAACAGGTATTGGGACTCCCAGGTAAGATGCAGCAGGAAGTCCCATTTGTTGAATACCCATTTCTACCGTTCTTTCCTGAATATCTTTATTTATCAGTAAAGCCTCTCCAGTGAGGATTATGTTTGAAGTCAAACCATCCCCAATTAACCGTGAGGGCATTACTTCTCCATATTGATATACAAAGTTTATTACCCCGGTTTTCTGATTCAATAAGGCCAGATAAACAATGTTTGCATTGAAAAGCTGTTTCATTTGGTCGCCAACAAATTGTATCAGCTCATCTGTATTTAATTGTGAAGCAAGGGCTTTACTAATATTATTTACTGTACTTAACTCTGTTGCCCTTTGCTTGGCTTCTGAAAGCAAATGTGTGGTTTCATCAAATAATCTGGCGTTTTCAAGAGCCACACTCATACTATTGGTCAGTGTAGTTAGCAATCTCAGATCGGGTTCTGAAAATGCATCTTCACGATCAACGTTTTGCAGACTAACTGACCCTTTTACAACGTCTCCCACGACCATGGGAACAAAAACCGCAGATTTTGGTGGCTGACCCATACTTACTCCTGATCCTCCATATTTTTTGGCAGTTTCCAGATAATCCTTGTTAATAAGTAAGGCTTTTTTTGTCTTAATTATTTGTTTGTTTGCCCAAATAATTGGCCTTGGATCAGTATAATGACGTTCACCTTTTTCTATAGCATATCTCCAATGCTCATTACCGGTTTTATGGTCAAAAGTGCGGATCAAAACAGTTTGTATATCGAATAAATCACAAATACGATTTCCTACAATTTCATAGATTGCCTGTATGTCCATTTCCCTAACCAGACCTTCCTGAACACTGTTTATCACCGCGAGTTCAGCAGTCCGCTGTTCTGTTTCTTTTAACAAGCGATTGGTTTCATCAAATAATCTGGCGTTCTCAAGCGCTACGCTCATACTATTGGTTAAGGTCGTAAGCAGACGTACATCAGACTCTCCAAAAGCATGTTCCTTATCAACATTTTGTAAACTCACTGAACCCCTCACAACATCTCCTACCATCATCGGAACAAATAAGGCAGATTTTGGTGGCTGACCAGCTGTAACGCCCGAACCTCCATGTTTAAGCGACGTTTCTACATAATTTTCTTCAATATCTAAAGGCTTCTTTGTCAATATTAGTTGACGGCTGTTCCAGTTTAACGGGCGTGGATCAACATATTGGCGAATGCCTTTTTCTTTTGCATAATGCCAATGTTCAAATCCCGTTTCATGGTCAAATGTTCGGATTACCAGTGTTTGGGAATCAGGAAACAATTCACAGAGACGATCACCAACCATATTATAAATACCCTGCATATCCAGTTCATGAGCCAGGCCTTCCTGAACACTATTTATAACTGCTAATTCTGCTGTACGCTGCTCAGTTTCCTTTAATAAACGGTTGGTCTCATCAAATAAGCGTGCGTTTTCTAATGCTACACTCATGCTGTTTGAAAGAGTTTCCAATAGCCTGACATCAGAGTCGCTGAAAGCATTTTCTTTGTCCATATTTTGAAGGCTAACATAGCCCCGAACCTCTGTACCTGCAACAAGAGGCACGAACAAGCTGCACATTGGCATTTCTGTATTGCCGATTGCTGTTACTCCATATATAACTTTAAGCTGTTTTTTTGTTTTCAAATAAATAGTATGCCCATGATCCAAAAGATCCTGACGCAAATTGTTAATTGGTCTTGGAGGGATATTTACTTTTTGACCATTTTCAAAAACATAATTAAAGTGCTCATATTTTATTATTGGATCAAATGAAGCAATAATTACAGCCTGTGCATTGAAAAGCCTTTGAACCCGATCACCAACGAGTTCATAAATACCCTGCATATCCAGCTCTTTGGCCAGACCTTCCTGTACACTATTTATAACTGCTAATTCTGCGGTTCGTTGTTCTGTTTCTTTGAGCAGGCGGGTGGTTTCATCAAAGAGACGGGCATTATCCAAAGCCACACTCATACTATTAGATAAGGTTTCTAATAGCCGAACATCAGAGTCGCTGAAGGCCCCCTCGACCTCCATATTTTGTAAACTGACATAACTGGTTACTTTGTCTCCAACAATTAAAGGAACAAATACTCCCGATACCATAATTTTTGTTCCGGGGATTGAAACACCTTTGAACCAGGTAAAAGATTCATCCTTGTTTTGAATAACTATTTTTTGTTTACTACTAATGAGTTTTAATCGTAAGTGATCCAAGGGCCTTGGTTCAGGATAGAACCGTCCGCTTTGATTGAAATTATATTGAAAATGTTCCAGCCCATTTTCTTCATCTAATGTTGCAATTATGACTGATTGCGCATTAAATACCTGACGGATCTTATTTCCAACCAGATCGTAAATGGCCTGCATATCCAGTTCATTTGCAAGGCCTTCCTGGACACTATTAATAACCGCCAATTCTGCAGTACGAAGTTCAGTTTCTTTGAGCAGGCGGTTGGTTTCATCAAAGAGCCTTGCATTTTCTAATGCTACACTCATACTGTTGGTTAAAGTAGTGAGTAGTCTTACATCAGAATCAGTAAAGGCATGTTCCCGGTCCACATTCTGAAGACTTACCGATCCTCTTACAACATCACCTACAATCATCGGTACAAATACAGCCGACTTCGGTGGTTCTCCTTTTACAACTCCCTCAGAACCGAATTTTTTAGCCTTCTCAACAAAATTATCATTGATCAGCAGGGGTTCCTTGGTGGTAATAATAATATTGTTGGTCCAAATAATTGGTCTTGGGTCTACCGAGAAACGTACTCTCTTTTCAATGGCATATTGAAAATATTCCAGTCCGGTATCATGATCAAAAGTCCTGATCACTAAGGCTTGTGTATCAGGAAACAATTCGCACAATCTGTCGCCAACTAATTCATATATAGCCTTCATATCCATCTCACGCACCAATCCCTCCTGCACACTATTTATAACCCCCAACTCAGCTTTTTGCTGCTCTGTTTCTTTTAATAAGCGGGTGGTTTCATCAAACAGTTTTGCATTTTGAAGCGCAACGCTCATACTGTTTGACAATGTACTTAAGAGACGGACATCAGAAAATGAAAAAGCATTTTCCTGATCAATGTTTTGAAGACTTACATAGCCGGTAACCCTATCGCCCACCTTCATAGGCATGAACAATAGGGATTTTGGCATCTCTGTTCCAGGTACTACCCTTAAGCCAAACTCAGCAATTGCTTTACCTACATTTTCATTGATCAGAATATTTTGGCCTGTTTGAATAAGATGTTCCCTTACCTTATCAAAGGTCCTGGGTTTTGGAGAAGAAATTTCCCCGTTTTCAATAGCATAATTAAAATATTCGATCTTATTTTGCAGATCGAATGTGGCAATTATAACTCCCTGAGCATTAAACAGATCACGGATACGGTTGCCAACCAAATTATAAATACCCTGCATGTCCATCTCCCTCACCAGGCCTTCCTGAACACTATTTATCACAGCCAGTTCTGCCTTGCCCTGTTCGGTTTCTTTCAGAAGGCGTGCAGTCTCGTCAAACAGTCGGGCATTTTCCAGAGCCACCCCCATACTATTTGCCAGGGTTTCTAAAAGAGATATATTATTCTCACTGAAAGCGTTTTCTTTATCAACATTCTGCAGACTTATATAGCCGGTAATCTTATCTCCCATTACAAGAGGAACAAATACTCCGGATATCATTATTTTTGTTCCTGGCAATGCACTTTTCCCAAGCCACTCAAATGCTTCTTCCCTGGTATTTAAAACAATTTTCTGACGGGAGGTGATAAGATGTTGCCTTAATTTATCAAGAGGTCGGGATTCCAGATAAAAACGCTCGCCATTCTCAATGGTATATTTAAAGTTTTCTACCGCAACATCCTCTTCGAATGTTGCAATTATAACAGCTTGAGCATCAAACAGATCTCGTATACGATCCCCAACAAGGTCGTATATCGCCTGTATTTCCATGTTCATTACTAATGCTTCCTGGACACTATTGATTACCGCCAACTCCTGGATACGTTGGTTGAGTTGAGTGGATAGCTGAGTTATCTGATTTTCAAGTAATTCATTAGGAAGTTTTTCTTTCGCCATCAGAATATTTGTTTAAAGAAAATACAGGTTTAGGAAGAATTTAAATATCAATAATTGGCAAGTCAAAAGGCTTGAGTATAAATATAATAAATTAACCAGAGTATAATATTATTACAATAACTATTGCATTGAGTTTATATTTATAATGCCCACTATATCTTTCAACCAATATAACTAATTGATATTTAGGGCATTTTATAATGTTTTAAATAAACATACATAATAAACTTATAATTTAAATATTTGCTCACATGAGGATATAAGCACAGCCCATTTAGATAAACAATTGATATATTAGCTATAATTTATAGGGTATGCAGTTCTACAATGCAAGTGATTTTATTTTTAAAAAATTGACCAGCGAGTTGCCAAAGACTTTATACTATCATGGTTCAGCGCATACTCGTGATGTATTTTCTGTCGCCGGGTTTCTGGCAGAGAAGGAAAAAATAAATCCTTATCTAACACAATTGATCCTAACTGCCGCCTCTTATCATGATTCGGGATTTTTGAATTGTTATGCCGGGCATGAGGAAGCTTCTTGCCATATTGCAGAAGAATATTTACCATCATTTAATTATACAAAAGAAGAAATCGAATTGATTTGCGGGATGATACGGGCTACCCGGATTCCACAAAGTCCACAAACCCCACTTGAGCAAATAATTGCAGATGCAGACCTTGATTATCTTGGGCGTGACGATTATTTTACCATAAGCAATCAGCTTTTTAAGGAACTTCTACACACAGGACTGATAAATGATGAAACTGAATGGGAAAGATTACAGATAAGTTTTATAGAAAGCCATCAATATTTTACCAAAACATCGATTAGTCTAAGGGAAGATAAAAAACAATCCAACTTAGAAAAAATTAAAGCCCGGATAAATAAATCTGCACTTTAATAAAACCTGCAGGAACATATTGCATTGATCTCTTGAATATCGCTGAAAACATTAGAACGATTTAAAAAAGACCGTTCGACCGGTATCAGCATGTAAGGCTTCGTTACTCATAAAAAAAATACAGATGAAAAACGTACTTCTATCGAATTGGCTCAGCGAAATCATATACACCACTATTGGTATACTTTTCTGTGGCTTTGCATTAAAGGGATTCCTGGTTCCCAATCAATTTTTTGATGGAGGAATTACAGGTATATCACTACTTATACATGAAATATACCATATAAATATTGCCTATATCATCATAGTGGCAAATATTCCGTTTATCATTATGGGGGCATATCAGATAAATCGAAAATTTGCCATTCGAACTCTGATGGCCGTTATTGGATTAGGATTGTGTCTACTATTCGTTCCTTATCCGCAAATAACATCAGATAAATTACTGGTTTCCATATTTGGAGGGGTATTTATGGGTATTGGCGTCGGATTTGCTATTCGGGGCGGCTGCGCGCTCGATGGTGTTGAGGTTTTGGCTCTTTATACTTTAAAAAGGGTGAGTTTCACAATAAGTGAGATCATCTTAGGAATAAATATCCTGATTTTTCTGATTGCTGCTACGATGCTTGGCCTGCCAACCGCCTTATATTCAATCTTAACGTATTATACCGCATCACGAATGACCAGCTTTGTAGTAGAAGGCCTGGAAGAATATACCGGAGTTACAATTATTTCAGGCCAGAGTGAGGCAATCAAAGAAAAACTGGTAATGGAGTTGGGAAGAGGTATTACAGTATATAAAGGTGAACGTGGATTTTTGAAAGAAAGTTTTGATACAAGTCATCCGGTCGATATTGTCTTCACTGTAGTTACCAGACTTGAATTACGACGCTTGAAAAATTTAGTCCACAGAGTTGATCCCAATGCATTTGTATTTACCAGCCTGGTCAAAGAAGCAGCAGGGGGTGTATTAAAAAGAAGAGCAGGGCACTAATTAATTCAACTACCTCTTACCGGGCAATGCAAAAACCATTACATACCCGCCCGGGTTATCTGTATCACCTGCAACAGACACCGCTATGTATTGCTTTTTACCACTTCTATATGTTGATGCATTGGAAGTTGTACTACCCGGGATTGGGGTATCCCATATTAATTCGCCTGAATCTTTATCATATGCCCTGAACCTGAAATCAGTCCCGCCCATATTGGCTCCGATAAACAGCAATCCGCCCGCAGTTACAATTGGTCCCGTATTTCCTTCAGAACCTGTTTCAGGCTCTCCCTTTCGCTGCAAATGAGGATAATTACCTAAAGGAATAGTCCAGGCGTATTCACCCGTATTGAGGTTAATTGCATTTAAGGTAGCCCATGGAGGTTTAATTCCATAACGCCCTTCTGAATCACGGAATTTACCATTGGATAAAATATCAAGGTATCTGACAGGGACTTCCAGTTTAAACTTATCCGCATCCTTATTTGCTGATTCACTTTTTGCTATTTCTTTCAAAAAATTGATCTCCCTGGCAGGTCTTGTATCCTTATCAAACAGAAAAGAAATAATCGCTTCCTCTTTACCTGCAATTATGCTGGCAAATGAGGGCATCTTCCCGGATCCTACTCTGATTTTACCTAACACTTCTTCTTCATTCATTCTGCCCTGAAGTCCACTTAATGATGGATAATCATTATCTCCCTTCTTGTCAGCACCATGACAAGCCTGGCAATAAGTAGTATAAAGTGCTTTCCCCTGACTAAATGGGGTACCGGATTCATTTTCAGGTTCCATTTTTTTCATGAGACTTACACCGGGGGTGTTCGTAGCCCTGACATAAATTATCCCGCTTGCCGGGTCAAAAGCACCGCCTCCCCAGCTTGAGCCACCACTTGTTCCGGGAAGATTGACATTACCTTTGAGGGATGGAGGAGTAAAAAGACCTTCATATCTTATGGACTTAAATCTTTTCACAAGTTCATCGTTTGATGCCTTTGAATATTTGCTCAGATCATCCAATGAGATATGCTGACGGGCATAAGGCTTTGGTTTTAAGGGGAATGGCTGTGTAGGCCATGCTTCTTCTCCGGGCACATCCGAAGCAGGTACCGGGCGTTCTTCTACAGGAAATAAGGGTTCACCCGTATCGCGATTAAGCAAATAAAGAAATCCTATTTTGGATGTTTGGGCTACCGCATCAATTCTCTTTCCATCATGCACCACGCTAACCAGATTTGGAGGTGCCGGCAGGTCATAATCCCAAAGGTCATGATGTATAGTTTGATAGTGCCAGATATATTTCCCGGTTTGAGCATCAAGGGCTACGACACTATTTCCAAATAAGTTCTGGCCTTTTCGGTCTCCCCCATAAAAATCATATGAGGGGGATCCCAATGCGAGAAATACCATTCCGCGTTTTTCATCTAGACTCATTCCAGCCCAGTTATTTACGCCCCCGGCATATTTCCAGGCTTCTTTAGGCCAGGTTTCATAACCAAACTCACCCGGATGTGGGATAGTATGGAAAGTCCATACCAGTTTGCCTGTCCTGATGTTATAAGCCCGTTGATATCCCGGTTCTGCGCCATATAATTCTGAAACTGCTGTACCAAGGATGTAGAGATCTTTATAAACAATTCCGGGGGATGAAGGAACAACGGATATTTTATCTGGATCGCCGCGCATTCCTGCGTTCAGACTCACTTGGCCATCTTTTCCAAAATCGGAAATTAATTTTCCACTTAAGGCATCCAGGGCAAAAAGATTGCTGCCTGCTGTAAACAGGATTCTTTTATCATTACCATCTTCCCAATAAGTTACCCCGCGACTAACACCGCCACCCTGAGCCCCGGAAAAAGGGTCAAATGACCATACTTGTTCACCTGTTATTGAGTTTATTGCATAAATTCTATTCCTGCTGGATGGAATATACATGATCCCCCCAACAATGATAGGATTGGCTTGTATTCTGGAGGTACGTGCACCCGGCAAAGCATCTTTAAAACGAAAAGTCCACGCCAGTTCCAATTGATTAACATTCGATTTATTGACTTGCTTTAATGCTGAGTAACTACTGCTTTTTGAGTCTGCTTTATATGTGCTCCAGTTAGAGGTTTTCTGATTTGTTGTCTGGCAAGCTGAAAAAATAAATAGGAATAAAAATAGCCATAAACCAGATTTTGGACTTGGCTTTAGAAATTTTAATCTAAGAATTTGCATATTTTCTCCAGACTCAAACAAATTATAAATTCTATGGTATAGAATTTCAATTTAAGCTTAAAAAATTATTGTAAGAGGGGAATTTTAAAATATTTGATGGGAATTAAAAGAATTGGAGTTTAATAAAGGATAATGGGATTCACCATCTGGTGGATTGAAATTTCCAGCCCGGGACTTTCTTCTGCATTTCAATCTCATCATTTCTCTTTTTGAGACCACAATTAATATAGTTTTGATGTAATCTGGCTAATGCCACTTTATCAAGTTCAACACCCAAGCCCGGCTCATCTGGTACCGCAACTGAACCTTCGGTAAATTTAATCCGGCCACCAAGTATAACTTCATCCGATTGCCATGGGTAGTGCGTATCCAAGGCATAGGGCATTTTAGGAAGTGCAGCACCTAAATGTACCATTGCAGCCAATGAAATACCCAAATGGCTGTTAGAATGCATGGACAAATCCCTGCCAAAGGTTTCACAAATACCCGAAAGCGTTATGGATGCCTTTAAACCGCCCCAAAAATGGTGATCACTTAAAATAATATCTTCTGAACCAATTTTTATACTGGCAGGTATTTCCTCAAATGAGGTAGTGCACATATTTGTTGCCAGTGGTGTTTTTAAAACCTTTCTCACAGCAGCCATATTTTCTTGTCCCCGAACAGGATCCTCCAGATATTCTAATACTCCTTCAAGTTCTTTGCCGTATTGAATTGCTGTATCCAATGCCCAAATAGCATTGGGATCAAAACGCAATGGAACAGATGGACCAAATTCTTCAAAGAGTGCAAGGATTGTATCCACTTCAATTCTCGGTTCGAACACACCCCCCTTTAGTTTAATGGATTTAAAACCAAACTCCTTGCACATAGCTCTGGCCTGAAATACGATTTCTTCAGGATTTATAGCCTGTTTTTGTTTCGCTGCCTCCCACCCTTCGGCATTTGGGTTCAGGTTAAATCCAAACTCACCTCCTGCACCTTCGTATTTATAAAAGAGGTATGCGGAAAAGGGTACACTTTCCCGCATTTTACCTCCAAGTAAATCCACTATCGGCCGGCCAAGAACTTTGCCCATAATATCCATACAGGCCACTTCAACTGAACTGAAGATATGCACCAGTTTTCGCTGGTCCCATGGAGTTTCTCCTCTCGCTAAAGGAGATTCGGAGCCAAAACGTTCAGTTAATACCGTCCTGATCTGATTCAGCTGAAATACATCCTTCCCAATAAGCAGCTCCTTTGCTTCATAAAGTGCCTGCTCGATATCACTCGTTCCAGGTATTTCACTTATACCTGAAATCTGATCATCGGTAATGATTTCCAATATAATTCTCAGGGCATAGGGGGCATGCAAACCTGCCGCATTTAACAATGGCGGGTCAACAATTGCTATAGGTGTGATCACAATATCCTTTATCCTTGGCCCCTTTTGTCTGAGCATAATATTTTGTTTTCTTAGATTAGCTTGCTGTTTCTGCCTCTTCAGTTACCGCCTGAATCAAACCCTTGATGTACCCATAGCAAAATGCAAATGACTGCCAGCTGGCTACAGGATCTTTGTGGTAAGGTACGTGATCAGGCATTACCATCCCATCAAAACCTACTTCACGTAATTCACGAACAACCTGAAGAAAATTCATATCTCCATTATCAGGATAAACCTCCTGGAAATTACCCCATCCGCCTTTGATGTTTCTCAGGTGGATATTAAATATCTGATTCCGCTCTCCGGCCCATCTGATGATTGGAATGATATCATTTTTAGGATCTTTTAGGCCTTCGGCAATTGAGCCTATACAGAAGTTAAAGCCATGATACTTGCTGTCATAAAGCTGAGCAAATTTTTTAATCCCTTCAAATACATCCGGACTGTTCCAGCGGGTGATTCCCCTGTAGCCAACAGGAGCAGGAGGGTCAGCAATATGATTAGCCAGTTTTACATTATATTCCTTTGCCACAGGCAGAGTTCTGTCTAACAAATAGGTGATTCGCTCGAACATATCATCAATGCTTACATCCCCTGCAATTGTTTTTGGATCATTCCTTTTTAATGCTTCTGCGAGGTTCCAGGTGCTGTACTCTGCATTCCCCCGTTTCGGATCAAGTGTTCTTCCTGTTCTTAGTACAGGTAAGATTGTAGTATTATAGTTTAATACTTTTATACCTGTTTTGCCGGAAACCATAATCATTTGATTGAGCATGTCGATTTCACGATCCCTCTCAGGACTTTTACCAAGCATTACATTAGGAAAGAGTACCTTATCAATACCCGCTGAAGTTAGTGGCCAGTGATAAGCATCTAAACTAATTCCATACTTCTCACAAGCTTCGCGTTTTTTAAGTGAATCCTCAAGATCCCATCCCACATTTGGGATATACTTCGGCATACCTCCGTCAATATTATAGACTCCACAGCGTCCTTTCAATTGCAGATTTTCTTCTGTTGTCCCACCCGACTGGCAGCCAACTTTCATCAATACCTTTTTGGGTTTTGGTTTTACTTCTGCCAGTGATTCCATGGGTGACAATACAGATGCACCAATAGATCCTGCAGCGATTGTTTTAACAAAATTTCTACGTTGCATAATTTTAATTTTATTGAGTACGGTTAAACAAAATGATTTATTTTTCTTCCTGTAGCAGATAAAGAGAACTGTGATCCAGCTCTCCATGACCCTCATTAACCAGCTGATTCATTAATCCGGCTACTAATTCTGTTGCTTTTAAAGAAATCTGGTGATTGGCTCCGGTTTGAAGCGCTATTCCCATATCTTTCTTATGTAATTTTACTTTGAATCCGGGAACAAAATTCCCGTCTATCATGCGTTTGCCATGTAGATCTAAAATACGGCTTTGCGCAAATCCTCCCAATAGCACCTCCCTCATCTTTTCGAGATTAACTCCTGCTTTCTTTGCCATTGAAAAGGCCTCTGCTACAGCCTGTATTGTAATACCTACAATCATTTGATTGCAGGCTTTGGTAACCTGACCAGCACCGGCGTCTCCAATTAAGATGATATTTTTACCCATAGCCTGGAAAACTGGTAAAGCCCTGTTGAAGGCTTCTTCAGATCCTCCTGCCATGATTGACAAAGTACCAGCTTCAGCACCGACCTGCCCACCCGAAACAGGGGCGTCCAATGCAGAAACTCCTTTTTCCTTTAGACTATTATAAATTTCCAAAGCCACTCCCGGCGAAATGGTTGACATATCTATAAAAAGCGAGCCTTTTTTGATTGCAGGAAGAATTTCTGAAACAACCTGTTTTACTTCCGGTGAGTCAGGTAACATCGTGATAATGATATCCGAATCTGCCAAAAGTTCTGCAATACTATCAAAAAGCTTTGCCCCGGCAGACTGAACAATCCCGGATGAACTGCTTTTACTCAAAACATTTACCTCAAAACCGGCTTTTAATAAATTTAATACCATGGGTTTTCCCATGATACCCAAACCGATAAATCCTATTTTTTCCATTATTAACTTATTAAAATTTAAAATCCTTAAACCAGCGGGAACAATTTAGCACCTATCATAATGATAATCAGTCCGGTAAAACCCATAACTACCAACAATGGAGAAATAGTCTTAAGTGCCTCCTTTTCTGTAAGATTACTCAATTTACAAATTATCCAGAATCCGGAATCATTCATCCAGGGTACTAGCTTGGAACCGCAACCGATGGCTAATCCTAAATAGACAGGATGAAATGCCAAATCTGGATTCATTGCCATTCCGGATAAAATTCCTGAAGCAGTAATTAATGCTACGGTTGCTGATCCTTGAGCTGTACGAACGATGGCGGCGATCATGAAAGCAAGAGGGATCAATGCCATTTGATAACCTGAAGTCATAACCCCAATTTGGGCACTAATTCCGGTTTGCTGTAACATCCCTCCAAATGCCCCCCCGGCAGCAGTAATCAGGATTATTCCGCCTCCACTATTCAAAGCAGCCTGGATCTGTGATGAAATTCCTTCTTTTGAACCCTTTTTACGGCTTGCCAGAATCAATAAAGCTGCAATACCACCTATCACCAGGGCTGTATTTTTATTTCCAAAGAATCCAACAACACTTATTAAAGTCTGTGTCATTGGAGAAAGGGTACTTAGGTCATCAGGCTTCACTGCATTGACTATTGTATCAATACAAATAAAAACCAGAGGGATAAGGATAGGCAATAAGGAAATTCCTAAACCCGGCAAATGCTTCGTATCAATGATTGCAGCGGCCTTAATATCTTCAAGTTTGGCATCTGCTGAATCCCTTAATTCTATCGGACCTCTTTTATTTGACCAAACCGCGAAGAAATAACCTGCAGTAATGGTAAAAAGACCTACAATTGTACCTGCAACCATCATCAGACCAATTGGGATATTCATTTCACCAATTAAAAATAATGGGCCGGGTGCCGGTGGAACCAAAGAATTAGCCATCGCGGCCCCCGCCATAACACACATTACGAGCAACAAATAGCTATTTTTAATTCTTAGGGCCATAGATTTAACCAATGGCATCATTAAGAAAATGACTGTGTCAAAAAATACCGGAATACCTATAAAAAAGCTGCTCACTAAAAATGCTACCGGTGCTTTGTCCATCCCCGTTAAATACAGGATTGATCTGATTATTCGCTCGGCGGCTCCACTTTCCAGTAAACATTTGCCAATAATGGCAGCCATTGCAATCAGAATTCCAATTTTAACACAGGTATTTCCAAACTCCGTAGCAATACGTTCTCCGACATTTCTTTTCGAAAAGGACAATGCCGCATCGGCAGACATCCCTTTGGATAAGGCATAATTTTGAAGAAATTCTGGTGGAGTAAGCATTGAAACAATAAATGCTGCGAATAGTAAAGCAAGAAAGGGGTGAAGTTTAAACCCGATAATCCCACCGACAACGATGACAACCCCAATAAATAGCAATAAGAATGGATCAGTTACATACATAAGATTAATCGGATTAAATTTGTTGTTTTCTAAAATCTGCTAGTTTATTTGCCATATTCCGCGCACCATCAGCTACGAAAGTTGCATCGGCCCCGCAGGCCAGGAACCGGATTCCCATTTTATGGTATTTTTGATAATCATCGGGATTAAAGAAAAGAATCCCTACGGCTTTATTTGCCTTTTTTGCAGCTCCAATAATTCTTTGAACTGCATCCAGAAAATCAGGATGATCAAATTGTCCGAAAATACCTAATTCCATAGTCAGATCAGCGGGTCCGATAAAAAGAACATCCACCCCTTCAATAGCGGCTACTTCATCCAGGTGATTTAATACTTCCCTGGTTTCAATTTGTACCACACCAAGAATCTGATCTTTGGACTTCTGGTAATAGTCATTAAAATTCAATCCGAATTGTGTGGCTCTAACCATTTTTGCCACCCCTCTGTTTCCAAAAGGAGGATAATGCAGACCTTTTACAACCTTCAAAGCTTCTTCAGCATTCCGAACTTTCGGACACATTACGCCTTCAGCACCCATATCCAGAACCCTGTGAATTCGTTGAGGTTCTGTACTTTCTGCGCGAACTATTACTCCGGCAGAGGTATGCTCCATAGCTTGTATCTGTGAAAGGGTAGTACTTTCAGATCCTGCACCATGCTCGAGATCGATTAAAACCCAGTCAAAACCGGATAGACCTACTATTTCAGCAGTGACAGCACTGCCAAGATTTAACCAACAACCATTAAGGGTTTCCCCATCTAATAATCTCTGCTTTAAGTTCTTCATGTTAAATCTGACAGTGCTGTTTGTATTTAAAATTCATTTATTTGTTTTCTATCTGGTACATGAAATATAATTATTTTTTATCCCACCAGACACGAGTATCCATAATATCAGCACCTTGTCTTGCTATTGCTGCCTGAACATTCGTTTTATTAACATTAAGTTCAGCGTCAGTATAAGTTAGTCTGCGGATAAATGGCTCAGTCTTAAGATCTTTACCAGGATAAGGATTTGGTGTCAGATTTGGGAAACCACTTCTTCTGAAATTAGCCCATGATTCTGGTCCAACAAGAAAAGTTGCAACCCAATATTGGGTGTTAATTTCCTCAAGTTCTTTTCCGGCTGTTAGTGGATTAGCCGAAACGAATGTATTA
Source organism: Sphingobacteriales bacterium 16-39-50 (assembly GCA_002257025.1). Lineage (GTDB taxonomy): Bacteria > Bacteroidota > Bacteroidia > Sphingobacteriales > Sphingobacteriaceae > Daejeonella. The sequence goes on from NCHA01000002.1 coordinate 139,159, forward strand.
ATTGCTGCATCTGCAATTGCCGTACTTGTTCCATAGCTGGCAAATTGCTGCATATGAGCCCGAATACCATTGGAATAGAATGTGCCAGAAGTTCCGGTGGTCCAATTCCTGAATGCGGCTTCTGCTAACAACAATTGGGTTTGGGCATAAGTAACCAGAAAGCTGGGAGCATTCAAGCCGGCAACACGGGTACGGTCCAGCTGACTGAAATCCCATAAACTTGCTAATCCATTAGCCGTAACTTCCGGGCCAATAGTTGTATTATCAAAACCCTGAGGTGCGCCAATTTGAACAGCAGGGGTTCTGTTAGCCCTTGATTCAATCTGTTGTGCACCACTGGCAGCTCCTACATAACGTACTGCAATAGCTGCTAAACGTGGATCATTCGCGTTTTTTAGATGAGTTACAAAATCTGCGGCGAGGTAAAAGAATGCAGACTGACCTCCATTTAATTGTGACCCAACAGGGTTTGCAAAGGATGCATTATGTCTGATGATTGCGTTATCAGCGTTAGACTGCATTAGTCCCCCGGTAACTGCCTTACCAACAGCTTCTGCCGCTTTTGTGGGATTTATTTTTGATAAACGCATACCGGCACGTAACAATAAAGAATATCCAAATCTTTTCCATTTGACTATATCCCCATCATACAAAACATCCGTAGTAACCCTTGTTTTCGCAGCATCCAAACCCGCAGAAGCAGTTTCCAACTCTGTTAAAATTGAGGTATAAATTGATTCCTGAGAATCATAGGCTGGAGTAGAAATACCCTCCAGATAATTTTTACCCGCCTCATTGTAAGGAACATCACCATAAGTATCGGTCAGAAGCATAAATGTATATGCCTTCCAGATCCTGGCCATATTATAGAGGTTGGAACGCGCCGGCAGGTCTTTGGTTTTTGCAATGACATCGGTTAATTCTTTAACGTTTGTTTGATAAAGAGTATTCCAGTTTCCTGCAGCAACACCACGGTTATCCTGATTGAAATTTGCTGCAGAGCCCTGGCCACTGAATGGTGTGATCATTTGCTTTACAATAGTCGTTTCGTAGCTCAGATTTCCATATCCGGGCGCTGTATTTATTATGGCGGAATTTAATTGATAAGAAGGTTCCACTGATGTTAATGCAATTGGGTTGACGTTCATTTCATCAAAACCTTTATCACAGCCTACCAGTCCGAAAAGAACCAGAAAAATGGCTGAAATTCTTAGTTTATTTTTCATCTTAATATTTTTTAGTATTCGATTTATCTAAAATAATCTCATGTTGAATTTCTGGATTCCTTAAAACTTAACGTTAAGGTTGAATCCTATGCTTCTTGTAATAGGCAGTCCGGTTGCTTCCAATCCAACCAAATTGTCGGATGGCAAACCGGATTGTTCAGGGTGAATATTATCAACCCATTTTTTTATCGCCCATACATTGTTCGCAACTCCATTCAAACGTATTCCTTTGATAAATGAAAGCCTGGCAGGTATAAATTTGGTGAAATCATAGCCAAGCGTAATTTGACGTAATTGCCATAGCCCGGCATTATAGACAAACTGCTCTGCAATATTTTGTGAACGAACAGTTTCATAATAAGCCTGAACACCAGCTTTCGTTTGATTTACCTGACCATTGGGATTAACACCATCCCCAATTACAAAATTCTGATCCCGCCCGGCCAATGTTGCTTTATGCAAACCATGGCGCCATGCATTATGATTGGTTCCGGAAATCAATTTATGACCCAATTTGAAGTCGACAAGGAAAGACATTTCTATCCCTTTTACCGATATACTATTGGATACACCTCCAACCCAAACCGGGATGGCTGATCCAAGTGAAATCTGAGTCGGAGTACGAAGCGGGCGGCCATTTCCAGCATCAAATACTTGTCTGCCCTGCGCATCTCTTAAATATCCAAAGCCAAATAGCTGTCCCATCGCCTGACCAACAACCTGACGAAGTTCTCCGGTAAAATCAGCAGTACCTACAGTAATCATATTATTACTAACACCACTTCCCAGATTCAAGACTTCTGTTTTATTATATGATGTATTGAAAGCAAGATTCCAGTAAACACTTTGAGTCCTGATTGGATTTAAAGTAAGCAACATTTCAACCCCCTTATTCCTGCTTTGTCCAACATTAATCAATTGATTTAAATAACCTCCTGCATTGGAAGTCTGTGCTCTTAAGATCTGATCTGAGGATAGCTTATTGTAATAAGTGAAATCTAAACCAATCAGATTATCAAGTACTTTCAATTCTAAACCAAATTCCTTTTCAGATACCCTCATTGGACGCAGATCTGCATTAGGAACTGTAGATCCGCTTATACTTCCTAAAGGTTGGGCTGCACCACTTGGAGAAGGAAATTGCTGTGCGCCAATTCCATAGAATAAATTATTCGCATACGGACTAATATCTGTATCGCTACCAACTTCTGCGTAAGCTGCCCTGATTTTACCAAAGTTCAGCCATTTAGGCAAAGCCGAAGCAAATGCCTGGGAGAACACGAAACTACCTGTAACCGAAGGATATAAGATACTTCTATTAGCCGGTGATAAAGTTGAAAACCAATCGTTACGAACCGTTCCATTTAAGAACAAAAAGTCCTTATATGAAAGCTCTGCCGAACCATAAAATGAATTCACCTCACGCTCTGAATAATCATAAATTGCATCTCTCTGGCGACTGTTTCCAATCGTGTACAGACCTCTTGTATAAAAGTCCTGAACAAAAACATTATGACGGCTGATCTTGCGATTCATCTGATTTCCACCGACATTCAGACTTGCACCAAAATCGCCAAAGGTTTTATTTGCACCAACTAAGAAATCAGCATTCAACTCCCTAACTGACCGTGCATCCTGGACGAACTGTCCATTCACGAAACCCGCCGGAGCAGCGGGCTGCCTTCGGGTACCTGTTGGCAGATTATAATCCTGTTCTCTGGAATAGAAATCCTGACCAATTCTACCTTGTACGAATAACCAGTCATTGATATTGTATTTTGCAGTAACATTGCCGAAAACACGGTCATTATTAATATTATCAAAACGTTTCAAAGCAAAATATGGATTCGTCCTGTTTGTGAATCTGGACCATACATTTTCATTGCCATTTGCATCCTCAGCATATTGTTCCAAAATGGATAAAGGCATAGATGTAGCCAAAGTAAAAATGGTTACAGGGCTAAAATCCTGTTCGGCAATGTTAGGCGGATTCTTACGATATTCTTTAGAGTAGTTTATATTACCCGTAACTGTTAATTTTTTTCCTAAATTTTGAGTAAACCCTAAGTTTATCGTGTTACGATCATAACCTGAATTTGGCAGGATTGTATTGTTTTTAAGGTTTGAAACCGAAAGATTTAAACCGCCATTTGCACCACCAGAAGCTAAGCTGATAGTATTTGACAGGTTATTTCCGGTTCTGTAATATTTATCGATAACACTGCCCTGGTATTCATAAGGTACTACAATGTTATTGAATAGGGTATGGGTCATCCCGGGTTGAAACTTCTCTCCAAAACTCCATACACCCGAAGTAGGAAAAGCCGTTGTTGGTCTTACACCATTTTCACCCTGACCATATTCACTCTGATAGTCAGTGTAGTCCAAAGGATCGTCGGTTGTATAATTCGAATTATATGTAAGTGAAACTCCGTCGGCACCTTTATTCTTTGTAGTAATCATAATTACTCCATCTTTGGCTCTGGAACCATATAGTGCGGAGGCTGCTGCACCTTTTAGTACAGTCATACTTTCGATATCATCGGGGTTGATACTTCCTAAACCATCACCACCATCCGAAGTACGATTGCTTCCTCTTTGAGATACATCTCCTCTTGCAGCATAATTGGTATTATCTATCGGAACACCGTTTACCACAATCAATGGTGAGTTATTACCACCAAATGAAGACTGCCCTCTGATTCTGATCTTACTTGTTCCAGCCGGACCAGATCCCATTGGCGTAATATTAACACCGGCAACTTTACCCTGAAGTGCATTCATGAAATTGGTTGTCCTGTTTACAGTCAGTTCTTCTGCAGAGACATTTGTGGTTGCATAACCTAAACTCTTCGATTGTCTTTTAATACCTAAAGCAGTAACTACGACCTCATTCAGGGCAGTATTTGCTGTTTCCAGTTTAACACTTATAGAAGTACGCTGGTTTACTACTACCTCCTGTGTTGTAAAGCCAATAAAAGAAAAAACGAGAATGCCGGTACCATCCGGAATAGTGATTGAAAATTTTCCATCCAGATCAGTACTTGCACCAATGGTAGAACCTTTAAGCTTAATGCTTACACCAGGAAGGGTTTCACCTTTCGAATCAGTAACGGTACCTTTAACAACTATATCCTTCTGTAAATTAACTTCTTCGGAAACAGCAGATAAATTCTGATTTTGTTTTAAGTCTACTGAAGGAAATGTTTTTTTAGAAACGAGTATTGTTTTATTCTTAATACTAAAATCAAGAGGCTGATCTTTAAAAACACTAAATAAAACCTTGGATAGGTCTTCATTTGATGCACTAATTGTAACCGGCTTTGCTAATGCAAATAATTCCTCCTGAAAAAAGAAACCATAACCGGTTTGCTTTTTTATCACTGTAAATACAGTTTCAAGAGAGACGTTTTCACCGGTATAGGTAACCTTTTGTGAAAATCCTTCGGCACTTGCATTTAATATTAAAACGACAAGGAGTATGAATGTCAGCTTCATAACACGGAGTATTTTATTAAAAATAACCCATTGTGAACTAGCATATGTTAAGAATTGAATTCCACTTTTTATCTCTGGCTTTGAGTCTAAACTTGTGTTAAAACCCACATAGCCTTCATTTTTAGAAAATAAATTCATAAATTTGATTGGTTTGGTGATCAGAAATTGAAGCAATTAAATTATTTGAAGCCCAAACTCTTACCAGGAGCGGGCCAACGCTTCTGGTTTTTTGTTTAGCCTCATATTTGTAAGATACTAAGGCATAACAATAACCTCCTTTCCATCTAAACTAAAATGGATATCACTTTTTTCAAGAATCTCTAATACTTCTAAAAGAGTCAAATTATTCGAAATAGCGCCTGAAAAGTGGTGTTCCGGCAGATTAGCTTCATATCTGGCTGTTACGCCATACCATCTTCCCAGCTGTCGCATAACCGTTTCTATATCTGCCTTTTTGAAATAAAAATAACCTTCCTTCCATGCTATCTCAGCCTGGGTATCAATTCGCTTGATTTGAATACTTTGATCAACATTGGATTGTTCACCCGGCTTAAGAAGCTTAGAATCATTGGTTTTTAAGTCAATTACACGTATTTCACCCTCAAATAAGGTTGTTTTGATCGACTTCTCATCTGAGTAAGCATTGATGTTAAATTGGGTGCCCAGGACCTCTACGGTTTGAATCCCAGAACGGACTGAAAACTTTCTTTTAAAATCTTTTGATACTTCAAAATAGGCCTCCCCTTTTAATTCTACCTCTCGATTATCCTCAGAAAAAAAGATTGGGAAACGTAAAGAAGAAGAAGAATTCAACCAAACTTTAGTTCCGTCGGCAAGATTCAATTGATATTTCCCACCAACCGGGGTCTCAATTGTATTGTAAACAGGTTCAGCTTCATCTGAAGCAACAATTGTATTCCTTTTTTGTTTTGAAAATGTATACTCGATAATACCATCCGAATTCTTATGAACTTTTATACCTCCCTGGTTAACCAATATTCCATTCTCGGACTCATCCAGCTCAATCTTCCTTCCATCTGCCAGGGTGAGAATAGCCTTGCTTCCACCCGGCAGAATATCATTCTGCTCTACGCTCGCAATAATTTTATCAGTACTTTCCTTTTGAACCCTGGCTGAATAAAAATAAGCACTGAGTATCACAATAACCGTGAACAACAGAGGTGCGCCTAATCTGCTAAAATTAATTTTAGATTTTGAAAGCTGATTATTGTCGGTTTCGTCATGCTCAATTATTTTGGCATAAATCATCGACTTCAGTTCATTTTCTGATTGTGAACTATTTAATTCCCATTCTGACTCAAGACTACTCTCTCTCCAATACCATTGAAGCAATTTTTCCTCTTCCTCTTTAGAGGCAGTACCCTGCAGGTATTTCTCGACTAGTTGCTGGACTTCCTCCTTTGGCATAGCTTAAAATTTGGGCGTATTAATTATAAAGTACCACAACTTAGCCCTGTACCCTTGCTCAGGGTCTAAATATTTTGAGAAAATTTATTGATTGACCTAAAAAAGGTTTAGTGAATTCTTCAGGCTAAGGCGGAGAGCCTTTAGTCCTTTGGTTAAATGGCCTTCAACAGTTTTTTCTGAAATTCCTAATTCCATTGAGATCTCGGAAATACTGAGGCCGGCATTTCTACTGAATCTAAAAACCAGTTTGCACTTTTCAGGAAGCTTTTCAATCAGCTTATTAATGTACTCCTGCGTAAATCTGGCATCAATCAGTTCTTCACTCAGGGTCGAGGACTCATCCAGACAATTTGAAGATTCAATCTCCATTCTTCTTTTTTGCCTGTAAATAAACTTGAACATTGACAATCTAACGGAACTGGCCAGGTAACTATTTAAACAGGAAATATTGAGATCTAATCTTCTTGACCATATCCCAATGAAAATATCCTGAACAATCTCCTGAGAAACAGATTTATCCTTGCTTATATTGTATGCAATTGAAAGTAACCTCTTCCAGTATCTGTTATAGATCTCAGAAAAAGCCTCCTCATTGCCAAACCTCAATAAGGCAAGTAATTCACTATCTGTTTTAGTGTGATAATTCAATTCTATCGAACATTAGTAAACCTAATATATGAATATTTCAATTAATCAAATTCGAATAAACTATTTTTTTAAAGTGTTGTTGTCCGCGTTACTTTAATCTGTGGAATAAAATTACCTACCTTATTATTTATTAAAAGCCCCTTTAACCGGCCTTCCTATCCAAACTTGTGGCACTTTCAGCTTTAACAGTTTAGCAATAGTTGCCGCCGTATCGAATGTCATAATACTTTCTGTTAATTCCTTATTTCTTTGAATCCCCGAACCTCTGATGATCCAGGGAATTTGCATTTCATTCATGGAGATCAGTCCATGTCCCTTGTTCACTCCTCCATGATCTGCAGTAAATAATACCACTGTGTTCTTCTCAATTCCTGCCTCTTTTATACTTTTCAAAATAGTACCAATATGGGTATCGGTACGCTCAATGGCTGCATAATAATCAGGAGTCCCATGTCCTACATTATGGCCTACACTATCTACATCATGAAGATGAACAAACAAAAAATTAGGCTTCTTTTCTATGATATATTTTGATGCAGCATTGGCAATAGCTATATCTCCATTAGCATTCTGATCATGATTGACTGCTGCTTTCGGAAAGAGATAGCCAATGCCATCCCATTCATATATTACACCAATCTCACTGTCTGGTTTTTCTTTACGTAAGAGTGCATAAACACTTGGAAACATCCCGTACTCATCCAAAACCCTGGCAGGCATATCGGGCTTCTTACTACCCCAGGTGGTATATCCGTGCAACTCCGGACCAGCACCCATCACCATCGATGCCCAATTTGCTGCACTTGAGGATGGCAGTACAGTTCTCGCCTCCAAGCTCCAGGAACCTTCTTTCATCATAGCTCTGAGATTTGGAACCTTTGCATTTTCAAAGGCATAAGCACCAAATCCATCCGAGCCAATTAATATGACATGCTTTATTTTCTGCGAAAAAACCACCGCTGGAGTAAGAGCAAATAGAAACAACAATACTATTAGCTTCCTTAATTCATTCTTCATTTTTCCTTTATTTTACGAGATAATATTTTAAAACCGCATAGAAACATAGCATTTTATAGGTGCCAACCTTCATTTTAGACACAGATAGCCTTGAAGCTTCGCTTCAATCTATCTGATTTACAATCTATGTTGCCTTTAAAGCATAATATATTCAATCTATGTGGTTAGATATTAATCTTTAGATATTTATATGTCGAGCTCAAGTTATTTATTAAAACAAAATCACAAATTAGTCTTAAAGAACAAAATCTAATTTTACAATCAGCGAAAACGATTATATTTAAATCAACAAACAGAATTCAGGAAAATCAACACTTATGATTCTTACTTCATTAATGACAAAACGAATTCAGCTCCTGCTGCTGATATGTTTTACTTCGATATCAGTTCTGGCGAATATCCGGTTACCAAATATTATCGGATCTCATATGGTTCTACAGCAAAAATCCACTGTTAAGCTTTGGGGTTGGGCCGCGCCAGGCGAGAAAATAGTTATTAAGACGCGTTGGGATAATGCCAGCTACCAAACTCAGGCAACAAATGATGCCAAATGGATCACAGAAATCAAAACACCTGAGGCTGGTGGTTCATATTCAATTACACTTCAGGGGAATAATACCATTGAACTTGAAGATGTCTTAATTGGAGAAGTATGGGTATGTGGAGGACAAAGCAATATGGAATGGTCGGGCACCCAGAAATTACCACAAAGCCTGGAAGAAGCCCCAAATGCCCGCAATAATAAAATCAGGTTATTTTACGTAAGTAAATCAACTTCAGCATTTCCACAGGATAATCTTGACGGGAAATGGGTGGTTTGCTCACCGGAAGAAATGATTAAATTCAGTGCAATTGGTTATTTCTTTGGTAAAAACCTGAATGAGAAACTGAATACCCCAATCGGATTAATCAATTCAAATTGGGGAGGTACCCCAGCAGAAACCTGGACTCCGGAATATGTGGTCAATAATAACAGTATCATTAAAAAGGGTGCCTCTGAACTAAAATCCCAGCCCGGTTGGCCTCATCAAACTGCATTGGCTTATAATGCGATGATCTTTCCATTAACAAATTACACCATTGCAGGTGCAATCTGGTATCAGGGCGAAAGTAATGTCAGAACATATTATGCCTATGAGAAATTATTCACAGGTATGATTGATTCATGGCGTCAACAATGGAATAAAAATTTTCCATTCTATTTTGTACAAATCGCCCCATTCACCTACGGATTTAAAAATGTTGGTGCTTTACTCCGGGAAACGCAAACCAAAGCTGCTAGTCACACTAATACAGGTATGGTAGTTATTACCGACTTAATTCCAGACACAAGCAATATACATCCTACACCAAAGAAAGAAGTTGCGAAACGTTTATCCGATATGGCTCTGAACAAAACTTATGGTTACAGGGATATTAGCTGCGAAAGCCCTGTTTACAGTAGTCATACTATTGAAAAGGATAAAATTAAAGTTCAATTCGCCAATGCATCAAACGGTCTGATTGCTAAAGGAGAACAGATTACAAGTTTTGAGATTGCGGCAGATGATAAAGTCTTTTTACCAGCGCAGGCAAAAATTGAAGGCAACACTATAACTGTCTATAGTAAAAAGATTAAAAATCCTGTAGCAGTTCGATTTGCATTTAATAATACAGCAATTCCCAATTTGTTTAATAAGGAGGGATTACCTGTCAATTTATTCAGAACAGATAATTGGGAAATGGATACCAGTGCTATTAAAAAGTAAAATACCTTAATTTAAAATTAAATTAATTAATGATTTAGAAATGCTTCTAAACTTCTATTATGAACAACAAATCCAGCAGAAGAAAATTCATCAGCACGGCGGTAATTCTAACCGCGGGCAGCACAACAATGGCCGAAACTTTATCTATGAAAACTAAGAACAATAAAATTGCACATCAGGTATATTTCTGGCTAAAAAATCCGGAAGACCGCCAAAAACTAATTGAAGGAGTAAATACACTCAAAAAAATTAAGACGGTCCGCCAAATACATGTTGGTATAGTAGCCGGAACAGAAAAAAGAGAGGTAATAGATACCAGTTGGGGCGTATCATTACTATTATTCTTTGATGATATTGCCGGAGAGGCTAGCTATCAAACAGATCCGATTCATCTGGATTTCGTGAAGAATTATAGTAATCTATGGAATAAGGTTGTTATTTATGATGCAGAAATGGTATAAATTCTAAGGAAATCAAACTATCAGGTCTGATTTAGGAATATATTCTCAAAAGAGCATCAGTATAAAAAATAAGAGGGGGCAAATGCCCCCTCTTCAATTATATCAGACAGCCGGATTCAGGTCTTTTTGCTTTTTCATATAGAAATAAAGACCAAGAAATGCAACAATTAGTATAGCAGGGAAAATCAGCATATTCGATAATGTAGCCTGACCAGCGGCTAAATCTGCTGCATCCCCGGCTAAGCCTTGAGATACTGCAACGATTTTATTGTCCTGAATCCATCCTCCAATGATTGGTTGAAACCAGGAAGATGAAAACATTCCGATACCACCCATGATTGAAAGTCCGAGAGCCCCTGTTTGTGGCATATTTTCTGCAATAAAGCCAATCATGTTTGGCCAGAAATAACAGATTCCAAGAGCGTAAAATACAGCGGCCACATAAAGCATGGAACCATCCATTGTACTCATCATGTAAATACCAATTACACCAAAAACTGCAGAACCTAATAAGACCCCAACAGTATTTAATTGCTTGATCAGTGGGCCTGCAAAATACCTTCCAACAGCCATTAAACCGGTTACCAGCGCCAAAATAAGCATTGGGCTTGCACCCGCCTTTGCCAAAATAGGGCCAACCCATTGCTGAGGACCAAACTCAGAAATTGCAGTTAATGCCATACAAGCGGCCATGAATAGGTACAAAGGGTTCAACATTGCCTTAAAATTATCCAAAGTTGAATTCTCGACAATTCTTGGTTTTGGGAAATTTTGACCAAAGAATAAAACAGCATAAATAATGGTCGGAATCAGAATTACCCAAATTTGAGACTGCCAGCTCATGTTTGCATCAGTCATGAATTTAGAAATCAAAGCTCCTAAAACTATCCCTCCCGGAAACCACATATGAAAGCGATTCATTTTTTTGCTAAAATTCAAACCTGAATAAGAATCAGCGATCATTGGATTACAAGCAGCTTCGGTACAGCCATTACCTAAACCAATTAAAAGTGTAGAGATCAATAATGTGTCATACCCGGTTGCATAAATTGTTAAGATTATACCAATTGCATGGGCTAATAACGCAATTTGCATAATCAATTTGGGGCCAATACTGGAGTAAAAAATACCTCCCAGAATCATGGAAATCGGAAAGCCCAAAAACCACATTTGATTAATGTGACCTAACTGTACCGGGTCTAAATTCAATTCAGTTCCCAGCTGGGTTAAGATTCCCGCCCGAATACTAAACGAAAAGGCCGTAGTAATCAGTGCAAAACAACTCGCCAGAAAGAGGCGATTTGCATTAATAGTTTGACTCATAACAGTTTTAATTTTTAAGGTTTAATATTAGGGTTGATTTCAAAACATTAAATTAAAGTAGATAAAATATTATGAAATTAAAAAACTAATTAACTGAGTTTGATATAAAGAAGGTTAAAAGATAGGCTTGTAATTATCCAGATAAAAGCTCTGGAATCACAAAAATATGATTTTGGAAACCAATACCTGTGTGTTATAGGGTAGTTCAGCCCTTTCCTCCGGAGTATTTCCGGCAAGAAATCGCATTCTATTTCAGATTACCAATAGCCGGAAGATACTTCCTCCGGCAAGGTTTATTTTACCCGGGGCTGTTTTTCATAGGGACGGGCAGTCCGGCAAAGGGACCATCTGCCATTTGAAACAAAACCGTGTGGCATCTCTAGCTTTTTTGCTTAATGTTTTTCATGATTTCCACTAAATCTGCTGCAAAAAACTAGGGCAAAACACGGGAATGCCACGACCGAAGAGGAACAGACCTTGCTTTCTAAAAAAAGGAGAAAATTTCAATTTAAACAGTTCTTCGGCAAGATTTTATGTTGATTTCCCGCTAACTATTACTTAATCAGGAACTGACATGAAAAGTAAATAGAGAAAAACTAATCAATTGCACCCCGGGAAAAAACTCTTAATAAATTTAAGACATTGGAATTAGAATTGCTTATTTCTGAATGGCAGATTCAATATGCAAATACAAAAACATTATTACAAATCGGCCAAAAAATTACTGTACCAGTGTCCGGATGCTTTAATTATTCGCTTTTGGCTTTCGTAGTCAATATGTACTAAACCGAAACGGGGGCGATATCCCTCTGCCCATTCAAAATTATCTGTGAAGCTCCATACAAAATACCCTTCCACATTTACACCCTCCTTTTTAGCTTTCAATATTTCAGCTATGTTAGACTGAAGGTAATTTATTCTTTTAATGTCATGCACTTTGCCATTCTCAACAATATCAGGGAAAGCAGCGCCATTTTCAGTCACATATAATTTTTTGAATTTGTATTTTGAAAATTGATGAAGCATTTCGTGCATAGCCTGCGGATAGATCTCCCAGGCCATCTCAGTTACTTCGTCAACTCTGTTTTTAGCATTAACCAGAGATGAGTTTATATAAGGTGTAAAATAGGAATGCTTTACTACTTCCCTTGTATAATTTTGAATACCTATAAAGTCTGGTTCTGCATGTAATGCAATTTCATCACCCGGATGCATATACTTTTCAATCTTTCTTAAAAATGGAAGATCTTGCATCGGGTAGCCCAATCCGTTCAGAGGTTCTACAAATAACCTGTTGACTAAAGCATCTACTCTTTTTGCAGCATTCAAATCCTTTTGGCTGGCCGTATGTGGATGAATAGCGGAGCAGGAAAAAGTTGTTCCAACTTCAAGGCCAGTTCTTAGGCTCTGAGCAATCCTGATACCTTTTGACTGTGATAATGCCGAATGGTGTATAGCCGGGATAAAATTATCAACTCCTCTTTTTCCGGGTGCATGAATACCTAAAAAGTATCCTGCCCCGGTATAAACCATTGGCTCATTTAAGATCATCCATTGTTTAACCCGATCTCCAAAGTGATTGATACAAAATGCAACATAGTCAGAAAAATAGTCGACGATATCCCTGTTTACCCAACCCCCTTTCTGCTGTAATGCCAATGGAAGATCCCAGTGATACAGGGTTACCCAGGGATTTATGCCCATTTCTAAACAAAGGTCTATCACGCGGTCGTAAAAGTCCACCCCTTTAGCATTTACCTCCCCTGTTCCGGTTGGAAAAATTCTTGACCATGAAATTGAAAATCGAAAATTATTGATATGCATTGATTTCATCAAGGCTATATCACGGGTATATTGATTGTAAAAATCGCTGCTGATATCAGCAGCATGTCCTTTATAGATCTTACCTTTTCTTCGTGAGAATTCATCCCAAATAGATAAGCCTTTTCCGTCGGCTTCGACTGCCCCTTCGGTCTGAAATGCAGAAGCCGCAACCCCCCAAACAAAATCCTTTTCAAAGTCTGCCCTTTTAACCATCAGAACCTTCCTGTAGCTATTTTATTTAGTTTTTTTAAGAAATTAGTTTTTTCAGATATTTGAAAGTCGGATTGCTTGCTCAACAATGACATTTTGTCGATTCTTGCTTTTGCTTCAATTGCAATAATATCCCTCAATACGGTTTCGGTTATATCAGGGTAATTTACAGGTATTATTTCTCCTGATGAAACCCAATCTTTTATTTTATGTAAGTGCTTCTTTTTTAGACTCTTAATTACCTGGATACCCATTTTCTCTAAAGCAGCGGCATTGCATTGCTGTTCGTATTGCCCCTTCATTGGTATTACCATCAGTTTCTTCTTTAGAAACATAGCCTCGGCAGGTGTTTCAAATCCCGCACCACAAAAAACACCAGTTGCCTTCGACATACTATCGATAAACTCATCATTGTTTATTGGTCTTATCCAAACATTTCCCTTTCGGATTGACTGCTTATTATGTTTGGAAAACACCTGCCATTCTACATCTTCAATTAAAGACAGGATTTTTATGATCCTTGCATCATCATAAGCAGGCAGGTAAACAGTATAGTGCCCTAAACTCAATGGCTCTTTTATCCTGACTTCTGCTCTGATAACAGGAGTAAATATATTAATATCATATGATTTAAAGTGAAAACCATACTGACTTGTGGAAGGTGCATAGGAGCGCAGGATCGCTTTTCCTATCGGATCAAAGTTTCGTGATTTTGGGGAATTTTTGTTTAAAACAGCTGCCTGGTGGCTAATTGAAATGCATGGTTTACCCGCAAAATAGCAGGCCCAGGAGGATACAGGTTCAAAATCGCTTATTACCAGATCATAGTCTTCAACAGGAAGTGATTTGATATCATTCATCAAACGCTTCAAACGCGATTTTCTATAGGTTTCGGCGATATCAACATTGCCCTTCTTCCCAAAAATGAAACTTAAGCCATGAAAACGGTATTTAACTTCAAAAGGTAACTCTACATCTGCCTGGATACCACTAATCAGAATATCAAGGTCATGATTCTTTTTAAGTAGGGGGACAATCTCTCTTGCACGCGTCACATGTCCGTTTCCGGTGCCCTGAACTGCATATAGAATTTTCATGAGGTTTTTAACTTGAATTCAGTCAGCATTTGATTGAACAATTGCCTGATGCTCATATCATCCGATTCCTCCTCCTGCAAATTTAGCATGGCCACTCTTTCAGAATCATCGAAACGGAATAAGGTCCAGTTTCCATTATGGTACTCAAGAGCAGAAAGATTTTCTATCCAGTCGCCTGAATTTAAATACATAATCTTCCCGTTCTCCTGTTCAATCAAACGCATTTCAGGATGATGAATATGTCCGCATACCACATATTGGTAATTATTACTTATTCCAATATCCGCTGCGGTTTGTTCAAAACTATTGATGAATTTCACAGCACTCTTTACGCTGTTCTTAAGTTTTTTCGAAAATGAAAGTTTTCCTTTATTGAATACTTTCTCTGAAATCCAGTTTGCTAAGCTGTTAATCCCTATCAATGAATCATAGCCAACGGCTCCAAGTTTTGCAAGCCATTTTGAATGCTGCATGGTTACATCAAAAACATCCCCATGGAAGATCCAGGCCTTCTCGCTGTTATCTAGTTCGAGAACCAGTTTATTAACGATCTGAAATGATCCCATTTTAAAGCCTTCAAACTTCCTCAGCATCTCATCATGATTCCCGGTTACGTAATAGACTTTTACACCTTTACTTAACCAATTCATAAGATGCTTGATCACTTTCATATGTGATTTAGGCCAATAGCTTTTGCTGAACTGCCAAATGTCGATGATATCTCCATTCAGAACAACAATTTTAGGCTTAATTGATTTCAGGTAATGCAAAAGCTCTTTAGCCCTGCAACCATAAGTACCCAGGTGTACATCTGAAATCACGATTATGTCTACCTGTCTTTTCCCTTTCTTCATTCTAGTGTCTAAAAATGGAACCGATTTTAGAAAAGCGAATAAAAAGGAGGTTGAAAATAAGTTCAGACAGGAGTGAGTGGATTTGATTCAATGCTTTCAAATTTTCTACACAAATGTGTAAAACACTTATTATCTGAATATTAAGTCATCAACAGCAAATTGTTATGTAATGTAAATGCAGGGTTAAAATGTCTTTACCTCGCTCCTATACCGAAATTACTGGGAATTTATTCATTATTAACCCTATCTATCAATTCAACAATACTATGGATATCATCAATAATAAAATCTGGATCTGCTTCAGAAAGCTGCTCTCGTGTTTGTGCCCCAGTCGTTATTCCAATATTTAAACGACAATTAGCATTTCTTCCTTCCATAATATCGATGGCAGAATCGCCTACTTTAATAACTTCAGAAGGATCAGTGATGTTTAAGTCAGCCATAGCTGATAAAATCATATCAGGATTAGGCCGGTTTTGTTTAACATCACTTGCGGTTACCAATAAATCATAATCGACGGATAGCTCCCAGCCTAACTTTTCTATCAAAGATTCCGCAGTTTCACGATTATATCCTGTATTTAATACCACTCTGATATTCCGATTCATTAATTCCTTAAAAACTCTTTCAACATTTGGTAAGGCTTTAATTTCGAGGGTTTTATAATTAATGGTCAACTTTTCTATAAAATAATTATAAATCTGCCTCACCAATTCAGAACTAGAGGGATGATTCGTTTGTTCCAGAATATCTACAATTGCCTGCAATTTTTCCTTACCTGCTCCATGTTTTAAGACCTCATCTAATGTAACCGAAATTGAATGCTTGACTATTGCCTCTTGTAAGGTTTTATAAACAACATTGTCTTCATCAACTGTAGTCCCAGCCATATCAAACACAACCATTTTAATCTTCATAAAACTTATTTTAATGATTTTTCAATTGAAGCAACATATTCATTTAAATCAGGACAATCCAAATTCGGGACTTTTGCCAAATCATCCCATTTTCTCAAAGAGACTGCATCTTGATAATATGGGTTCCTTTGAAAATCCTCAATCTCCTGATCGACCATTATTCCACCCTGAAGTGCTAAACTTGTTTTTGATGGTTGAGATAAAGATTCATAATATCCTGGTTCAACTGCACAGAGATAGCGTTTTGCCTGAACATGTAGCTTCACAGGTTCAGTTACGGCTTCTACGAAATAATCCTTCAAAAATCTGGCTGCCAATTCTTCGTGTATATCATCAATTCCATCCTCACTTGCCATTTCTGGCAAGTCATGTAATAAATGTCCGACATCATGTAATAATGAAGCTGCGATCAGGCTATCAGAAGCTTGATTTTTCTTTGCCAGATCTGCGGCCTGCAAAGCATGTTCCAATTGGGTTACCGCCTCGCCCCCATACATAGAACCACCTTTAGATTCAAATAAATCAATTATTTGCTTTGTTATTGGATTTAACATAATCACTATTAAATTTTATTTATAATTTCTTCAGCAAAACCAAATGATAGAGTCATTCCGTTTCCACCAATCCCATTAACAATATGAACCCCATTATCAACCTCAATATGCAAATCAGTTTTTCCATTGGTCATTTTCGGATAAATACCATTCCAGGACTCAACTAATCTCCACTGATCGATATGTACTAAATTCTTTAAATAATCTAAAATCAATTGATTTATATGTTGCTTGTCGAATGGGTCAAAATCTAATCCATACTCATGCGAGTCGCCAACAGTTAGCTCTCCGTTCATGTTTTGTGAAACCATCACATGAATGCCCCATCTAATATGTTCTGGTAGTTCATTCTGTAATTTTACTTTCAATATTTCGAGAGCCTTAGAAGCAGTGAAACTTTTATAATGCAAAAGTGATAAGCCGCCACAGATTGAAGTTCCTATTCTATAATCAGGCTTTTCGGAAACAAAACGCATCATTTGTAATTTGCATTTTGTTATTTCCTGTTGCTTAAAAAATTCAGGATATAGAACTTCAAAATCGGCTCCTGAACAAATAAAGATTAAATCAGCATCAAATCTGGTTGAACCTGAAAAGACTGATCCAGGCTGAACTTTTGAAATTGCTGTTCCCCATATAAATTCAACTCCAAATTTCTGCTCTAAGTAAAGCGGTAAATTACGGATACCCTCTCTGGGATCGATGATTACTTCATCAGTACTATATAATCCTCCTTTTAAATTAGTCTGATTTATACCATCAAATCTTTCTGAGATTTGCTTAGAATTAATAAGATTCACAGGCCTTCCATTCTCCCAAAAAATGTGAGAAAGCTCTTCCAATACATCCCACTCTTCATTAGAATATGCTAGATGTAAGCTACCGCATGAATTAAATGGAATTGAACCTACGTTTAAATACTCTTTCCAAATTTCCCTCGATCTGATTGCTCTTTCATAAAGTTGCCCATCTGGCTGGCCTATTGGCCAAAGCATTCCAAAATTTCTGATGGATGCCCCAATTGAGAATTGAGACCTTTCTATTACTTTAACCTTATACCCTTTTGCAGCCAGAGCTCTGGCTGTCGCCATGCCTAAAATCCCCGCGCCAACTACAATTGCTGATCTATTATTCATTAGATAATTTTATAAAACCTGATATTTCAAATGCTGCTTTTTAAAATAAAAAAAAGTTAAAACCGACAATATAATTATCAAGATTGAAGTTGCGAGACCACTTATTTTGAAGAAATCAATCCAGGAAATTTGATAGGAATTAAAATTTTTAAACAATAAAATAAATGTACTACCCAGATAGCCGGCAGCATCAGAAATATACATTAGAAATCCAATATTACTTTTGATCTTAAAATAAGCTATCCAGCGTTCAAAATACACTGTATGAAAAATAATATAGGGTAAATACATTGCAAATCCTGATAAGATCATCCAGTGAACCGGATCAAATTTATTGAGCATCAACAACACTGTAATTACCAACAAAAATACTCCACTAAATAAGTTGACAACAAGGTTCATGAAAAAGGCGAACTTATTGTCTTTGATAAAAATCATTAAAGCAATAATTATTAATACGAGTATTGCGATTGGAATTTCAGAAAAAATTAATAAAGCAGGAGTATTCGAGTATCCATAACCAGTCCAAAACTCAACTGCAAAATTATCCCTCAGGTCTCTGAAAATAGTCAGACCAACATAAATTAAAACAGAAAAAATAATTCCGGGGATGAAGCGTCGAAAAAACAATTTCCTGTCTGCATAATTCATTGGCACTCTTTCTGTTCGCAGCAAGATATCCTCCTTACTTGGAGGAGGCAATTTGTGTAAAAGCTTTGTTCCAAAAATAAGTGCGGGCAAAAAAATAAAACCGGTTAAAAATGGCATCCATACTTCCGGGACTGACCATTGATCGATTGTATATCTGCCAACTCCTTTTACAAGGCCAGATGCAACAATAAAACTTGAAGCCATTGCAGCACCCAGAAGTTCAGTAAATCTTCTCCCTTCAAGGTAACTAAAAACTACACCCCAGATCATCCCCAATGGTAGTCCATTTAAAAACATGAATGGAAAATTAAATGGATAGGGTGTTATAGCGAAAAAGAATAGCGAAATCCAGGCAAATAACATGAGGTAAATCAATGTCTTTGTTCTTTTTTCAGGCTTTAATTCAGCAATTAGTTTTATACCTATATACTTGGAAATGGTATACCCTACCAACTGCGAGATAATTAATAAAATTTTATAATCAATACCCCAAAGGGATAGTTGATCGAAAGTGGCTGCAGTAAAAGGCTTTCTAAAAGCATACATACTCAGATAGGTTATAAATGCAGCAGAAGATGCCGTTAATAAAAAATTAAAATCTTCTTTGCTAATCCTACTTTGCAATGCCTTCATTAATACTCTAAAATTAAACTGGGAAACACACAAACAAAAAATATCAAGCTATTACAATTCCCACCCTGTACGGATTTTGATCAATTGCATAGTCAAAAGCCTCATTTACAGATTGCAAATTAAATTTGCCTACTATGAGCTTTTCAAAATCGAAAAGACTATGATTTCGTTCAATAAAATCAACCGCTGATACTAAATCAAAATCATTGTAATTGTGCAAACCCTTGATGGTAATTAGATTTCTTACAATAAACTCGGCATTAATCTTCAGGTCTGCCTGAGGAAAAACTGCTCCTAACCAAACTGCTATTCCACCAATTTCCAGTTGTTGAAGCGAACTAGTCATCACCTCGGGAACACCACTTGTTTCGATAACAATGTCAAACTTTTTATTAAAATCAATAATGTTGGTAGCAGTGTACTTTGAACCGAAAGATTTGGAAATATTTAACCTTTCATTATTTATATCCAATGTTGAAACTGTTGCAGCACCCGAAGTAGATGCCATCGCACTACCAACAATTCCTAACATTCCTGCGCCACTTATTAAAACATGCTTATTTCTTAAATCGCCAGCCAACCGGATTGCTGCAGCCATTGTTGAAACCGAACAATTAATTAAGGCTGCAACATGATCTGAAACCATATCCTTTAGGATGACCAGAGGGGTATTCTTTCTGATTATGGTAAATTGAGATAAGCCACCATGAAAATTACTTTCTTCAGTTATTTGTTCATGACCATATTTAAAAATATTTTTTGCCTTTTGCGGGTATCCTCTTTTTGAATTTGGATCGTCAGGATTGCTGGCAAATATTGCCCAGGTGATTCGGTGTCCTATTTTTAGTTTTTCACCTCTGTAATCAAACTTCGGACTATTGGGGCCAAAGGCTACAATGTATCCGGTTATTTCATGCCCAAGAATAGTTGGCGATTTCTCTTTCCTAAGTCCACTATACGTGTATAAGTCGCTTCTGCAAAGTGTAGTGAAAGTATTTTTCACTAAGATCTCACCTTCCATTAATTCAGGTATTTCATCTTCAATTAATTCCAGTTTCTTTCCGGAAACTTCAAACCTGGCATAAATAGAATTACTCATTCATCGATGTTTTTATCATTAACAATTTTATATTAACTGAAATTATTTGGCTAAAGAAAATTAAAAAGATATCCCTTTAAGTACATAAATACACCTTAAATTTTCTAAAAGACTAATAAACAAAAAAACATGTTAATGAATTATTAATATCACGTTAACAAAAAGGCGGAATAATATTATTCCGCCTTTTTGCACTTAATAAATGTTTACTATTTTATCAACCATATCAGATCATTGATATCATCTTTTCCTGCAAACTGAGCATCAATTGCAGCTTTGTAATTAGTTGCATTACTTGTGCGTTCCGTAAGTGGATAAATCCATCTCAGAGCAATTCTGTTCGAATTTCCATTACCTACTCCAGTATAAAATGTTGGGAAACCTGTTCTCCTCCAATTGAAGTATGCCTCCATACCCGAATTCATGAAGAAAGCAAGATATTTCTGAGTCAGGATTTTCTCTAAACCAATATTGCCAGCTTCATATTTTACATTTGCCTGAGCTAAATAAGTTGTTAGATTAAAGTCAATATTAAACGTTCTTGAATCTGCAGCATCTCTACTTCCGTTTCGGGAATAGGTCATGGTATTAGCACCATTCTTGATACCATAAAAATCCATTGATGCTTTGATACCGTTTTCATACCATTGTGAAGCACTACCACTTGCCCAGTTTCTGTGAATACCTTCTGCAATATTGAAACACATTTCAGGATAGGAAACTAAAAATGTAGGCTCTCCAACATAGTTAGTATAATACCTTCTTCTGTTTTGAAATGAATATTGTCCAGGCGCAAAATCCGCACCATTGTTAATCCCTGCTTTGGAAGACATATCTGCTAAATCCTCACCTGAACTTGCACCTACATAACTTGAAAAGTCAGAGGCTAATTTTCCAGCCTTAAGTTGGGAACCAGCTGGTTCACAGGTTACCATAACTCTGGGATCATTACGTTCTGTTAACCTTTCAACATAGGCTTTTGACATATTTTGTCTGGTAGCATCAAATCCAAAATTATCAGGATTCGAAGGATACTTATTATATTGATTAGAAATAAACTGAAGACTTTCGCCCAAATTTGTCATCAGTGGATATTTGGCGGGATTAGAAACAATCGCAGCAAATTTTGTCTTAATTGCCAGGTCAGCATCTGTTTCTTTTTTGCTCAATTGAATGAGTATTCGCAATTGGAATGCGTTGACAGCCTTTTGCCACTTTCTTAAATCACCTCCAAAATAAATATCTCCTGTAAGTGTTTGATTACCTTTCGTAATCAATGCACTTAAATCAGAATTAGACTCTTCTAGCCATTTCAAAATCTGAATATATACTTGCTTCTGAGTATCATACTTTGGACTAAGAACTGTTATACCTTGCAAACCTTCAGACAACGGTAAATCGCCTACACGCTTTGACATTTGATCATAAAAGAAAGCTTTGTAAAATTTACCGATTGCAGAATATGGATTAACCGCATCCAAACCAGCTTTTCTGGCCTCTTCTTCCATCTTAATCACATTCTTTAAGGTAAAAAAGTGATTCGGAACTTGTGACCATTGATATTCATTTGTTGCATAATAATTATAATTGGAACAATAGAATTGATTCCAACGCATTTCTGCACTAAATGCACGACCAGTATTATTATACATGTCATATTGAACCGACTGTAGCACCAATGATGCAGGAACACTTACAGGCCGGTTAGAATCCACTTCTAATTCTTCAAAAGATTTTTCACAACCCATGAAGCTCATTACAAGCATTAGAATTAAACTATATTTTAAACTTTTCATGATATTTTTTAAAATTAGAATGTGATATTAAGATTTAAGCCATATCTCCTGGTGGATGGAGTCTGCAAACCCGAACCCCCATCACCAATGTATTGATTCAAGTCAATGTCTTTTTTCTCAGCGAAATACAACAGATTTCTTCCAACCAGAGAGACACTAAAGGTTTGGACTTTGTTATTAAACAATTTTGTTGGAAAGTTATAACCAACCACTACTTCTCTTAACATTCCAAAGGTCCTGTTCATTAAGTTACCTTCATCAGAGTTATAATAACGGCTTACATAATCCTGTACAAATTGTTTTGTATTATTTTTTATGTAAGTCAACTCAGAAAAATTGGTAACCCGACCATCAGCATCAAACTTTATTGCTGCACCATTTCCAACCTGAACACCTTCTCCAACAAATGCTTTAACACCAAGATAATCCTGATATCTGGCTACCCCCATTTCACCTGTTACAGTGCCTATATGACGACCACCTCGGTAAGTTTGTCTTTGAACATAATTAGATATAACCCCTCCAAATCTTCCATCAAACTGAAAGCTTAGTGAAACATTCTTATATGATAATCTATTATTAATACCCAAGACAAAATCAGGGTTTATATATCCCAAAAATTGATTTACAGGGTTATAAACAGGTCGGCCAGATGCATCATTAATAATTTCTCCATTCGGATTTCTTACAAATGCTCTTCCATAAAACTTATCTAAGCGATCCCCGACCTTGAAAAATGTATTTAAGTTGGTTACCCCTGGAAAAATTTCACTCAGAGTCTCTTTGAATGTAGAATAATTGGCTGTTACATCCCATGATAGTCCATTTGATTTTTTGAATGGAGATGCATTTAAAGCAATTTCCAATCCGGTTTTCTTAGTTTTAATACCATTTACCAGTGTAGAGGAATAACCGGTTGTTGTAGAAATAGGCAGGTTGAAAATACGTGGCCCCTCATCTGATTTAAAATAGGTGAAGTCTAAACCAATTCTGTTCTTCAGGACTCTCAAATCACCACCTATTTCAATCTGCGAGGTAGTGCTCGGTTGTAATTCCGGATTACTCAGCACATTCGTATATCTTGCTGCAGGTTGGTTATTATAAGTAAATGGAGTACTATAATAAGCAGAATTTTGGTATGTCGGACCATCGTACGGAGAATAATACTGATCACCATAACCCAATGGATAGCTGTCAGCTGGCGTTGTTCCTATAGTTGATTGAGTTAATCCGTCTTTAACATTAGCAAATGACCCTCTCAACTTAAAAAAGGAAACTACAGAAGGAAACTTTACATAATCAGAAACTACAGTAGATAATGCTACTGACGGGTAGAAAAATGTATTATTACCCTGGGGCAGTGTTGACAATTTATCTACTCTACCGGTAGTTGAAACTGTTAACCAATCCTTGTAGGTAAAATCTGCTGAGTAATATGCAGATATCACCCTCATTTGCGAATTAAAATTGTAGGTCTTTACAGGGTTTGCTGAATTAGAAAAATTATATAATCCCGGAACATTTAAGTAATCTGTAGTTCCAAATTGAGAATTATAATTAAATGTACGAATATTTGCTCCGGTCCAGATTTTCGCATTCAAATCTTTAACAACATCTTTATCGAAGCGTACTAATAAGTCTGTATTATTTTCAAATAAACTGCGTCTATCCTCTCTGTAGTCGCCTCTTCTTTCGTCTCTGCCATAAGCTCCTGCGCTATAAGGCATTTTCTCGTTTCGCATTAAATCCCAGGTTGTAACCTGTGTACGTAACATTAAATTTAGAAATGGAGTAAACTCATAAGTCATTGCAGCCTGGCCAATCACATCTGATTTATTATGTCCTCTTAACCATTCGTAACTCATGAAGTAAGGATTATTATACCGCTGATATTCAGCATAAATCTGCTGAATTCCTTCCTTCCCTTCCTGCCAGTAATTTCTCATATCATCCACATCCCAATCGGCTCCGGCCCATAAAGTCATGTTATAAATAATAGAATTTGGACCGTAATTTATATCCGGAATGTTAGGTGTGTACTGACGATTGTATTGTAAACTACTTTCAAATTTTAACTTTTTTGAAAATGCATAATCTGTCGTAATATTAAAATTTGTCATATTTAGTTTGGTATTTGGAACAATACCTTTTTGATAAATATGTGAGCCTGAAAACCTCAGATTATATTTCTCTCCACTTGAAGAAATTGAGATATTATTTGTCGAAAGAATTCCCGGATCTAAAAATCTTTTGAGATTATCTTTTCCTCTTGCTAACCATGGTGTTCCTTGTCTAACTCCGGTAATTGGATCTACCGGTGAATCATACTGAGGAATTAACTGTCCTTCAAATTTCGGACCCCAACCACCATCGTAATCACCATCGTTTAAACCACCACCTCGGCCATTACCAAAAGCATATTTTCCATGATCACCCGGCCCATACTCATCCTGAGTTACAGGAATAGCATAAAATCCATTATCCAGCATATTAGAGGAATTAAAATCGACCTGGAATCCTCTTTTATCTTTAGAACCCTTCTTGGTTGAGATTAAGATTGCTCCATTCTTTCCTCTGGAGCCATATAGTGCAGCAGCTGAGGCTCCCTTTAAGACTGAATAACTTTCAATATCATCAGCACTCACATTCCAGGTATCAGAATTAATAGGCACTCCATCTACAATAAACAAAACGTCGCGATTACCTCTTAAAGAAATATTTGGACGTCTCAATAATTCCGGTTGATTTCCAATGGTCAAACCAGCTACCTTTCCTACCAATGCATTAACTGCGTTAGGCTCTCTTGCTTTTACTAAAGACGCTCCATCAACAGTTTGAATTGCTACTCCCAGACGCCGGATATCCTTCTTAATACCCAAAGCGGTAACCACTACTTCATTCAGAGCAGTAGCATCTTCAATTAAGGAAATTTCATAATTTGATCTTCCATCAATCGCAATTTCTTGTGTCAAAAACCCGATGTAAGAAAAAACTAATGTTCCTTGTCTCAGGTCAGATCTGAGAGTGAAAGAGCCTTCAGCATCAGTAACAACGCCTGTATTGGTCCCTTTAATCTTCACACTTACCCCGGGTAAACTTTGTTTGTTTGAATCTCTGACAATTCCTTTTAGTTGATTTTGTGCAAACACATTGGATTGGTCACAAAAAATTAAAATCATCGCCAGAAGAATGAATTTTTTAATAAAAATCATTGAATTCTGTTTCATTTTGATTTAGGTTTTAGTTTGAATTAGTTCGACGCAAAGTTTATCAGACAACATAATTTTTACATTAACAAATCATTTTATTTTCATGACTAAAAAACTTTATAAAACCGCTAAATAACCCTTAAGTAAACTTTATTTTAATAAATACCTAACACCTTAATGACCTTAAATTAATTTACAGGCGCCGTGAAAAAACAAGGTTTCCAAATGTTCATAATTACTTAACAGCATAGATATATCTACTTTAGTTTAGAATCATACCTATGTTAAAAATTTAAGAAATGAAAAATTATCAAACCGGGCTATTACTTTTTATACTATGCTATTTCAATGGAATTGTCGAACTAAAATCACAAGAAAAGGCAGATCATTATCTCTCAGTTCCGGGACTAAGAGAATATGCTTCAATAAGCCCGGATAAGAAATCAGTATTGCCAAGTGGCAGATATGTAAGCCCGGCCGGACAAACAATCAGAATTACTCATGATCCTTTTGGACTTAGGATTTCGCCTGATGGGAAAACTGCAATCACTCTACATAATGGAGTGATCAGCATTATTTCCTTATCTGATATGCATTCAACGCGAATTCCTGATTATGAAAATAAATATGAAGCCCCATTAAAGAAGGGCTCATTTTTGGGTGTAGCATTTCATCCTGACCTAAACCATGTGTACCTGAGTGGAGGCGACGAAGGAACAGTTATAGTTTATGATTATAGAAACTTTAAGATTATAGATAAAATTGATTTAAACGGTGTACTTGGAAATATCACCTATGAAGATAGTTTTACAAGTGATTTAGTTTTCAATCAGGATAAGGAAGAACTATTAGTACTTGACCGTGGAAATTTCAGGTTAGTTCGAATAGATGTAAAAAGTAAGAAAATTACTGCATCGATCCCTACCGGAAGACAACCTTTTGGATTAGCACTATCACCAGATTTTAAAACAGCATTAGTTGCTAATGTAGGTATGTATTCCTATCCACTGGTAGAAGGAACTACTCCGGAAAATATTAATAAGCAAATGATCAATTGGCATCCTTTTCCAAATAACACAAAAGAATCAATCGAAGGAACAATAATTGACGGAAAAAAGATTCCAGGTTTGGGAGATCCGAATTCAGATGAAGCAATGAGTGTATTTGTTATTGACTTAGCAAAAAACAAAACCATTAAAAAACTCAAAACCGGATATTTATTAGGTGAATGGATTGATGATATTGAGGTTGTGGGCGGTTCAAGTCCAAACTCAATTGCAATGGGAAAGAAATATGCATATGTGAGTAATGCAAGCAATGATAATATCTCAGTTATCGATTACAAAAAGGGAAAGATCATTAAACATTTTCCAATAAAAGTTGATAAAAGCCTAGATAAATACCGCGGTTTAGTGCCCTTTGGCTTGACTCTAAGTAAAGATCAGAGTACATTATATGTTACCTTACTAGGTTTTAATGCAGTTGCGCTTATTGATACCCGTTCAGGTCTTACGAAGGGATTAATTCCCAGCGGTTGGGGGCCAACTAGAGTTGAACTTTCTGCTAATGAATCAGAAGTATATATTATCTCATGTAGGGGCTATGGAGCAGGCCCAAATGGTGGACAAAATTTCATTAAGCCCCCACAAGGCAATTATATTGGAGATATTCAATTAGGAACCTTTCAGAAGGTAAAAAATCCGAATGAGGCAGAATTAAAAAAATATACCAAAGAGGCTATAGACAATACCTTTATACGGATAAAGGACACTAATCTCAGTGCCCTTCCTACCTTGCCGGGAAGCTCAATATCTCCAATTAAACATATAGTATACATAACCAAGGAAAACAGAACCTTCGATGAAGTACTAAGTCAGGTTAAAAATGTACGGGGAGATACCAGTTTAGCCAGATACGGGAACAACGTACTTGTTAAGCTAGACAGTATTAATTCTAAACGTGTTAACATCAGTCCAAACCATATTAAAATTGCAAGTCAGTTTGCAGTAAGCGATAATTTTTATTGCGACAGTGATGCATCTATTCATGGACATCACTGGATGCTGGGAGTAATTCCAAATGAATGGGTAGAAAGTAATTCAAGCGTAAGTAAAACTGCCAAGCTATTTTCATCTGCACCAGGAAGAAGGTTTCCAGGATCTACCGGGAGTATGGATCCGGAAGATTATGCAGAAATAGGTGGTTTATGGGAAGCTTTAGAAAGAAAAAATATATCTTATTATAACTTTGGACAAGCGAATGAAACAGCTCATGTTCGGGAGATTAGCACAGACACGCTTACTGGTGCAGCACATATTGTAATGGTTCCAATGCAAAAAGCATTATGGAGCAAGACCTCGCATAATTTTGCAGGATACAATATGAATATCCCGGATCAATTTAGAGTTAAGCAATTCGAGGAAGAATTCACTAAAATGTGGCTGAACGGGAAAGATACATTACCTCAACTCATTACAATGATGTTACCTAATGATCATGGTGCTGGCATCAGACCCGAAGATGGATATCCATACCAACAATCATTTATGGTTGATAATGATTTGGCCCTTGGCAGAACATTAAACTTTTTAAGTAAAACTCCATATTGGAAAGATATGCTGGTGATCGTAACAGAGGATGATCCACAAGGAGGTGTTGATCACTTAGATGCACATAGAAGTATTTTGATGATGGCAGGCCCATATGTAAAAAGAAATTATGTTTCAAAAACCCATGCAAATTTTGGATCCATTTTAAAGGTCATTTATAACATTTTGGGAATTCCATATGTCAATCAATATGACATCACAGCAAGCCTATTAGATGATTTTTTTACAACGAGACCCAATTTAGAAACTTATAGCTTCGAATTTCCTGATAAGGTCATTTTTGATTGGGACAAGGCAATGGAGAAATACAACTATAAGATTGACTGGAGAAAAGTAATGCAAGGCCCGGCAATGGATAATGAGAATGAACTAAGAGAAAAACATTACAAAGAAAATTAACCTCAATTTAAAAGAACGCTCCACCCAGAATATCTAATCCACATAAACTAAAAAACCCTACACAAGAGAAAATTGGGACTAATCAGAGGTAACAATTTCTGAAACAGATTTGGTATACGATCGCAAACCGATCGCAGGAAAACAAAAAACCCCCAGAACTTTACGTTTGGGGGCTTTATTGCGGACCCGACGAGAACGAACCCGTCCCCAACCACGTTGGGGATGACAGGGCGGCATTCTAACCAGCTGAAATGAAAGTTCTCAGATCCGATAGACAATTCTTGCCTGAGCTGATTAATTGTTCTATCTGTTGATGACTATATTTCTTCAAACGTTTTTCTCTTATCAGAGCGTCTTTCTTTTGTTCAAAGCATTCCAGATAAACCAACTTCCAGGGTATCTTACTACTTGTGTATTTAGATTCAGCATTGTTGTGCTGTTCCAAACGAATGATCGGATTTTCTGTAAAGCCTTTATAATAGCTCTGATCACTTAATGACTTGAGGATGTAAACATAATAAGCCATATCTAGATAACAATAAAGATTAGTAATCAGATATTTGGAATAATTTCAAACGCTATAAAACAAAAAACATAGACTTATACTTGGGGGCCTATTCGCATACCAATCGGAAACGAACCCGTCCCCAACCACGTTGGGGATGACAGGGCGGCATTTTAACCAGCTGAACAACTAAATTCCCATCAAACAAAAAACCCCCATAACTTTACGTTTGGGGGCTTATTTGCGGACCGGACGGGACTCGAACCCGCGACCTCCGCCGTGACAGGGCGGCATTCTAACCAGCTGAACTACCGGTCCGTTTTATCTTCATTATACCTTGCTTTCAGGGCTTTTTCCTGTAAACACAGGAAAGATACAATATTTTTGTGATCCCGCTGGGATTCGAACCCAGGACCACTACATTAAAAGTGTAATGCTCTACCAGCTGAGCTACGGAATCATCCTTTTTAGATCCGCGGAAACCGTTTTTCTTAAAAGTGAGGCAAATATACGGCAATAACCTATATAGTGCAAATAATAAAAAGCTTAATTTTCAATCTGTGGCTAAACTGCTAATATTCAATTAATAACAATGAAAATCAGTTGGTTTAAAGCCTGATTTTATCAGAAAATCATCATGCAACTGAGCCCTCTTTCATCTTTTCAGCGTTCTCAGCAAGCTGTAACTGATCAATTATCTCCTGAATATCCCCGTTCATCACATTTGGAAGATTGTAAATTGTTAAGCCAATCCTATGCTCGGTTACCCTTCCCTGCGGATAGTTATAGGTACGAATCTTAGCCGAACGGTCGCCGGTAGCAACCATTGTTTTACGCTTCTTGGAGGTTTCTTCCAGCATTTTTGCATGCTCAAGTTCGTATACCCTGCTCCTTAGAACCGCAAATGCCTTATCAAAGTTCTTTAACTGTGACTTCTGATCCTGACATTGTGCAACAATCCCGGTAGGAATATGCGTTAAACGAACTGCAGAATATGTCGTATTTACTGATTGTCCACCCGGACCGGAAGAGCAGAATAAATCCTTACGTACATCATTCATACTGATTTGCACATCAAACTCATCCGCTTCAGGCAAAACTACCACCGAGGCAGCCGAAGTATGTACACGACCTGCCGTTTCAGTATCAGGCACGCGCTGAACGCGATGAACACCCGATTCATATTTCAGCTGTCCATAGGCATCTTCACCCGTAACATTGAAAACAACTTCCTTATAACCACCTGCAGTTCCCTCTGTTACATCTACAACCTCCATACGCCAACCCTTGCGTTCACAATAACGGGTGTACATACGGTACAGGTCTCCGGCAAAAAGCGCTGCCTCATCACCCCCTGTTCCTCCACGAATCTCAACGATAGCATTCTTACTGTCTTCAGGATCCTTAGGTATAAGCATCACACGAATCTTTTCTTCCAGCTGCTCCTGCTGAGGAATCAGCTCATCCAGCTCCATCTTGGCCATTTCCCTCAACTCATCATCCTTCTCATTCGAAAGCAGTTCCTTATTCGACTCAATATTGCTGATCACATTGCTGTAAATCTTATACTCATCAACAATCTTCGTCAGATCTTTATATTCCTTATTAAGCTGGGCAAAGCGCTTCATGTCGCCCATCGTTGCCGGATTGCTCAGCTCACGCTCAACTTCCTGCCAGCGCTCTTTTATATATTCTAGTTTTTTTAACATCCTGTTCTTTGAAAAACCTATTGAAAGCCCAATTAATAAGCTTTTTTCAATAAGGCTACAAAAATACGGCTTTTTTGGAAATTTAGCTTAGGATTATAAGCTAATTGCTTTAAGATACTAGTCTTCGCGTTTTTTAAAGTAGCGAAGCTCCAAATTCTCACCGTCAAAAACGGCATAGGAATTAAAGTTGATCCATTCGCCCAGGTTGATATAACGGCTTTCCCCCAATTGAACATCAAGTGGCAAATGCCTGTGCCCGAATATCAGAAAATCATAATGTTCCTTTAGCAATAGATCTTTGGAATAAGAAACAAGCCACTCTTTTTCAAGATCGGTAAACTCCTCTTTCTGATTATTCTGCAAGCGACTATGCATGGACCATTTTCTAGCAATTCCAACACCCAGATTTGGGTGGATGCGCGCAAAAAGCCATTGACACAACCCGCTTCTGAAAATCTTCTTAAGGATTTTGTATTTAGCATCCCCCGGGCCAAGCCCATCACCATGATGCAAATAGAATTTCTTACCATTTCGCTCCAGAACCAGCTCATCAGAAATGATCTGAATCCCCAGCTCTCTTACAAAATAATCGAACATCCACATATCATGATTGCCCTTAAACAGAGTAATCTTTATCCCTGAATCAGCAAGTTCAGCAAGCTTTCCCTGAAAACGGATAAAGCCTTTTGGAATCACTGTTGAATACTCGAACCAAAAGTCAAATATATCGCCGATCAGATAGATCTCAGCGGCATCTGTCCGGATTTCTTCGAGCCAGCTAACAACAAGATCTTCACGCTCACGGCTCAAAGAATGATCGGGAACCCCAAAATGAAAGTCGGAGGCGAAATATATTTTGCTGGCTGACATGATTTCAAAAATACATAATTTTTATTCTCTGAAATCCTGCATGTATTCCTTCTTGAGAAAACAATTGACGGGCAACCACTTGAGTATGGTAAAAATAAAATTTACAATTGATTATGAAATAAGTCCGCCTTTGCGGCGGAAGGGCACTTAATTCCCCTTCAGCTGGGAATTAAGCAAAAGAGCCGCGGCTTCCCGGTATGCTTTCATATGGTGATATCCCCCAAAAGCAGCGATCGCTTTTTTTTGATGCGCAGGGGCTTGTGGCCAAGGCACCTAGGGATTGAAGAAGGCTTTTGTTCCTTTTGGCCTTCAAACCTGAGCCGCCCTTCAGAGGCGAAAGCATGAACACCTTAAAAAACATTAAAAACTGGTGAATAACGAATTCGCCCCCCGGCAATGGAGGGAAGCAAAGTTATTGGGATATCTAATTTTGAATGTAGCTAAACCATCAATTTGAAAAGTCTAAATAGAGATATTCTGAAAATTACTCAATTTAACCGGACAGTAATGACGGGTAATTGACCATATATTACTCAGCTTGTCGTATTTTTGATTTCATAACTAACCAATTATCATGAAGTCTTTCCAACATTTTGTCATGGCAGCCGCACTGCTGATTGACCCCCTTTGCGGAATTGCACAGCATACAAGCCCCAATACCAATAAAATGGCCTATCCTAAAACTAATAAAATCGATATTGCAGATACCTATTTTGGCAACACTATAAATGATCCTTACCGTTGGCTTGAAGACGATCGTTCGGCAGAAACCAAAGCCTGGGTAGAAGCAGAAAATAAGGTAACACAGAATTATCTGAACCGGATTCCATTCAGACCGGCCATTAAAAGCCGCCTTGAAACACTCTGGAATTATGAAAAATATACTGCTCCTTTTAAAGAAGGTGACTATACTTATTTCTATAAAAACGATGGACTGCAGAACCAGTATGTGCTTTACAGACAGAAGGACAAGACTAAGCCTGAAGTATTTCTTGACCCAAACACCTTCTCCAAAGATGCTACTACTTCGCTGGCCGGGATAGAATTCACTAAAGATGGGAGTATGGCGGCCTACCAAATCTCAGAGGGAGGTTCCGACTGGAGAAAAGTTATTATTCTCAATACCAATGATCATACATTAATCGGAGATACCCTGACTGATGTTAAATTTTCAGGTCTTGCCTGGAAAGGGAATGAGGGATTCTACTATAGCAGTTATGACAAACCTACAGAAGGAAGCCAGCTTTCAGGTTTAACGCAGTTTCATAAATTATACTTTCATAGTATCGGAAGTTCGCAAAAAGAGGACAGGCTTATATTCGGTGGCGGGCAAACCCCAAGGAGATATATTGGCGCAGGCCTTACTGAAGATGAGCGATTTCTTGTTATTTCTGCTGCTGAATCAACCACGGGTAATGAATTATATTTTCAGGACCTTTCAAAACCCGGAAGCCCGATCATTAATGTTGTAAACAATTTTAAGGGTGATCATAGTATTATTGACAATCAGGGCAGCAAGCTGTATATTTTCACTAATCTGAATGCACCAAACTACAAAGTGGTCACAGTTGATGCATCCAATCCGGGTCATGAAAACTGGAAAGATCTGATTCCTGAAACCGATAATGTACTTAGTATCAGCACTGCTGGCGGGAAAATCTTCGCCAACTACCTGAAAGATGCAACTTCACTGGTTATGCAATATGACATGGATGGAAATCTTGAGCGTACAGTTACTCTCCCTGGTGTTGGATCTGCAAGCGGCTTTTATGCGAAAAAATCCGAGAAAGAGCTATATTATACCTTCACTTCTTATATCTACCCACCAACAATTTTCAAATACATCATCGCAAATGGGCAGTCTATTGAATACAAGAAATCAGGAGTGAAATTTGACCCCTCAAATTTCATATCAAAACAAGTTTTCTATACCTCAAAGGATGGAACTAAAATCCCGATGATTATCACTCATAAAAAGGGAATTGAACTAAACGGAAAGAACCCAACCCTGCTTTATGGCTATGGTGGATTCAGTGTCAGCCTGACACCGGCATTCAGCACTTCGAACATCATAATGCTTGAACAGGGTGGAATCTATGCGGTACCTAACCTACGGGGTGGAGGGGAATATGGTGAAAAATGGCACCTGGCAGGAACTAAAATGAACAAACAAAATGTGTTTGATGATTTCATAGCAGCGGCCGAATACCTGATCAGTAATAAATATACCTCAAAAGATTTTCTGGCAGTCTCTGGCGGTTCGAATGGCGGACTCCTTGTAGGTGCAGTCATGAGTCAGCGACCTGAACTTTTCAAAGTTGCCCTGCCAGCCGTAGGGGTACTTGATATGCTTCGTTACAATAAATTCACTGCAGGGGCAGGATGGGCATATGATTACGGAACAGCAGAAGACTCAAAGGAAATGTTTGAATATCTTTTAAAATACTCACCTTACCATGCATTGAAACCAGGAATCTCCTATCCTGCCACATTGATCACAACAGCAGATCATGATGACCGTGTGGTTCCGGCACATTCATTTAAATTCGCAGCAAGATTACAGGAATATCATAAAGGAGCAAGTCCGGCACTGATCAGGATCGAAACCAACGCGGGTCATGGAGCCGGAAAACCAACTGCAAAAATCATCGAAGAACAGGCTGACAAATGGGCATTTATGCTCTATAACATGGGACTGACTTTCAATTAGTAGAATTGTCTGTAATTGATAACCCGTAATTCGTAATTGATAATTCGTAATTACTAAACAACTACTTTACGTTAGCTGAGTAATCCTCTCCCGGCTTGCCGATAGATTTATAGGTTCCTTCGCCATTCAGGATAGAAGCCAGAACTGATTTATCAGATAAAACCTTCTGAGCCTCGTTCAGCTCATTATCATATTTGAAATTTTGTTCAAGCCTGCCTTTTTCAAAATAATATCTTGATACTATTTCACTTTCAAGAACCTTTCTGATTTCATCTTTGAACAAAACCAGATCATTTTTCTTACTGTGTGATACTTTTGCTTTAAGTGCGTCAAATTCAGGCTTCAGATCTCCAATTTTATTCTCTTTCTCAGCCTCATCACGTAATTCATTCAATAGTTTCTCAACGCGGGTATCATAATTATAGTCCCGTTTTGAAAGAAAAGCTATAAAATCGTTGTATTCAGCATCACTAAGCCTGAAGTTCTTGGCATCACCAATACTTGTTTTCAGGTTACGGTATTGCGTTGCGTAATCAAAGATGTGATACCTTGAAGCCAGAGTCTGGGTTATCAGACTATACCTCATTGGTTTTACAAAAACATCAGGAAAAATTCCGCTGCCGTCGTAAACTGATCTTCCTGATTTGGTTTTATATTCGGTGATCAGTGAATCGGCAACCTTTACAACCATACCATCTGTATCACGGTGAGTGTAATCAAGAGCCTGAATACACCGGCCTGATGGGGTATAGTATTTGGCTACGGTAACTTTTACAAGGCTGTTATATGGCAGGTTAAATGTTTGTTGTACGAGGCCCTTCCCAAAGCTACGCTGCCCGATAACAACCGCCCGGTCGAGATCCTGCAATGATCCGGCAACAATCTCTGATGCCGATGCTGAACGATTATTGACCAGAACAACAAGGGGAAGATTTGGCTCAAGTGGTGTACTGAATGTGTTATAAGTGATTGACTTTTCACGATTCCGTCCTTTTTGAATCACAACGGTAACTCCTTTATCAACAAAGAGATTCACGATTTTAACCGCTTCCTGAAGGATACCACCACCATTGAAACGAAGATCCAGTACAAGTCCGTTAATGTTATTTTTCTTGAGCTCTGCTAAGGCATCTTTTACCTCCTGAGCCGAGTTTTCAAGAAATTTATCGAGTTTAATATAACCGACATTATTCGAAAGCATACCATAATAGGGTACATTATTTTGTCTGATCTCTTCGCGGGTAAGATTCAGTTCCATTGACTTTGGCATTCCCGGACGCTGAATACGAAGCTTAACAGGAGTACCTTTTGAACCCTTAAGCATAGAACTTACCTGCTCGTTGGTCTTACCTTTCAAGGAAACACCATTTATTTCAAGAAATTCGTCCCCGGCGCGAATATCTGCTTTTTGTGCCGGGAAACCTGCATAAGGCTCTGCTACCACAACCTTTCCAGCCCTGTTCGAAATGGTAGCTCCAATACCCCCATACTGGGTACTGACATATTTTAATTTATAGTCTTCAATATCCGATTCAGGAATATATTCAGTGTAAGGGTCCAGTTCTTCAAGCATGGCGTCGATACCATTCTTCATCATCTCTGAAGAGCTGACATCATCTACATAATTGATGCTCAGTTGTTTATAAATGGCGGCAAATATGTCCAGGTTCTTTGACACCTGAAAAAGATCTTCAACGAAGGAAAATGAAAAAATTGAAATGATTACTACTACTGGTAATAATGCTTTTTTGAATTTTGACCTTGCGGGCTCAGAATTGACAGGATTATTCATACTTATAATTATGATAATTAAAGATACAAAAATCCTTCCTTTTTTATTTAGGGGGAAAAAGATTTAGAGAAATTGGAAAGAATTTGCTTATAAGCGGTTAGTATCGAGATGCAACATACCCTTTTTTAGAGTAAATACAATATACTCCCGATTTCGCTTCAATCTGCTCATCAGTCTGGTAATGAGTTCCTCTTCCTGGCCTTGCTGGTATGCCAGATCCTCTTCGCTAAGATTATTATATTTTCGTTTTACTTTTAACTTCAAACGGTCCCAATCTGAATTACTTATACTAATCTCTGCCATGGTTTAAATTTCTACAAAATTAAAGTTTATCATGACAAATTTCAAGCTAATTCGCTTAAATGATATAAGCTAAATAATTTGGAATAAATATTGACGTTGTTAAGATTAAACTATAAACTTAAATATTATGAAAAAAATCATACTAGCTGCATGCCTTTTGTTCATATCAGGCATGACGGCAATGGCACAATTGCCATCATTTGCTTTTGGAATTAAGGGCGGCGTAAATTACTCTTCACTAAAAACGAAGAATGACCTTACTGATGAAAACAGTATTATGGGATATCAGGCGGGGATATTTTCAAGAATTGGTGCTGCAGGAATTTATTTTCAGCCGGAGTTATATCTGGGCAGTAAGGGAAATGAATTCATCCGGATAGAAGACAATGGCGGTAATGATATAAGTGCGAACGGAAAAGTGAAATTTACGACGCTCGATCTTCCGCTCCTACTTGGAACTAAGATTGGCCCCAATAAACTAAATCTTCGTTTTATGGCCGGACCGGTAGTATCGTTCATTATTGATGAAAACACCACCTTCGCTACAGCATACCAGGGTGTGAGTGACTTTGGAAATTACAAAAAACAGACCCTCGGTTTACAAGCCGGAACAGGTGTTGATTTGGGAAATTTGACACTTGACCTGCGTTATGAAGCCGGACTAAGTAATGTCAGCCAGAGTGAAAAATATAGTCAGAAGCAGAATTTATTCCACCTTAGTTTGGGGATTAAATTACTTTAACAAAGTTTTTATGTAATTCTCAAATTGTATTGAAAACTATACAGTAAAATTAGTTTCGATAAGACTTGATGACTTTAAAAACAGCTAATACCGGCAGATGATCTGAATAAACCACATCGCCTGTGTCCTGTTTTTTGATCATTGCTATCAGACCCTTTTTAACCATAATGAAATCAATCTTGTTTTTTGGTTTTATTGCAGGATAAGTGGGGCCTGATAGCTGAGTCACATCAGTGAAAATGCTCTCCAATGTTTCAAGCTCTTTTGTTCCGGGCTTTGCATTAAAATCTCCCGTTAGAATTATTGGATTTTTCCTCTCTGAAAATATTTTTACAATTTCTTCGGACTGAACCTGGCGGGATCTTGAATCGCGGTAATCCATGTGCACAGTTGCAAAAGTGAATTTAGTCCTGCCCTTTATGAAATCGACCGTCAGGAAAGATCTGGTTTCCGGTTTCCCGGTACTGCTTAAACTGATACGCAAATCTTTAATATTCATAAGTGGATAACGCGATAATACCCCTAACCCATAGGAACCACCGTCAAATTCAAAGTGTCGGGCATAAGCGTAATACATACCAGTCTGCTCTGCTAGAAATTTCATCTGATCAACCTTTCCTGAACGATTACAAACACTATCAACTTCCTGCAAACCAATAATATCGACTTTTGAATTCTTGATATACCGGGCAATTTCCATTAGTTGATCATGATTAGCACTATTTTGTCCGATATGAATATTATAAGACATAACACTCATCTTTTGAGCCAGAACAGAGGAACTACCCAAAAAGCCTGAAATAGCCAGAATTAAAAACCTTTTCATCTTCTGTAATGATATAAAAAAGTAGATAAATACCTGCAAATAAAATTTGCCGGTCAATATATTTTGAGAAGTTCCCCTGCATAATGAATTTGTAATTATATTTGCGTCTCACCTAAAAAAGTCTGACCCTCTCATGGCAAGATTAAATTTACTTGAAGAAACCCGCTTCGAAAAACTTCCCGTTACCGTCTATCCAAATGAAGAAACCGCCGCTAAGAAGGTTGCACGCCGGATTTCTGATCTGATCATCAGAAAACAAAAAAATGGCGAGAGCGCAATTCTTGGACTTGCAACCGGTGCAACACCAGTTGGCGTTTACAAAGAACTGGTACGGATCCACAAAGAAGAAGGTCTCAGCTTTAAAAATGTAATCACCTTTAATCTTGACGAATATTTTCCTATGAAACCCACATCGCCGCAAAGCTATGTGACTTTCATGAAGGAAAATCTGTTCAACCATATTGATATTAATATGGCTAATGTTCATATCCCTGATGGAACCTTAGCTATCGAAACAATCCATGGATTCTGCCTGGAATATGAAAAGAAAATTACCTCCCTTGGGGGACTCGACCTTCAGATACTTGGTATAGGCCGTACCGGACACATTGGTTTTAACGAACCTGGTTCTGCACCAAATTCAGGTACCAGGCTCGTAACACTCGATGATCTTACCCGCCGTGATGCTTCGCGCGATTTTGGTGGAAAAGAGAATGTACCAACCAAGGCAATAACCATGGGAATCGGTACGATTTTTAAAGCAAGAGAAATTATTCTGATGGCATGGAGCCTCAAAAAGGCATCAATCATTAAAAAGGCTGTTGAAGGTGAGATCTCTTCTGAAGTTCCGGCAACCTATCTTCAGCTTTCAGAAAATGTTGAATTCATATTGGATCAGGATGCTGCATCAGATCTTACCCGATTCAACACTCCATGGCTTGTAAAAGATTGCATCTGGGATGAACAAATGGTCAAAAAGGCGGTGATCTGGCTAGCAAATACCCTCGGAAAACCAATATTAAAGCTTACCGAAGAAGATTATAACAATCATGGTATGGCCCAGCTTGCAACAGAAAAGGGCCCTGTTTACAATATCAATATTCATATTTTCAATAAACTTCAGCACACAATTACTGGCTGGCCGGGTGGAAAAGGTAACGCTGACGACTCACAAAGGCCGGAGCGTGCTGTTCCGGATAAAAAACGGGTTATTATATTCTCTCCGCATCCTGATGATGATGTAATTTCAATGGGTGGAACATTTATCCGCCTGGTAGACCAGGGACATGATGTGCATGTGGCTTACCAGACTTCAGGAAATACTGCAGTTTGGGATGATGATGCACTCCGCTTTGTTGAATTTGCCCGCGATTTCAGTAAATCAATTAGTTTAGATACTCAAAAACTGGATGAACTTTACCTCTCTATGAGGAACTTTCTGGAAACAAAACAACCTAATCAGGCTGATACACCCGAAATTCAGATATTAAAGGGCTTGATTCGTAAAGGAGAAGCAATCAGCGGTGCACGATTTGCCGGACTTACTGACGAAAAGATCCACTTCATGTCATTACCTTTTTATGACAGGGGTAAAACAAGTAAAAATCCGGTTTCTGAGGATGACATCAAAGTAACCATGGATCTCCTTGAAAAAATTAAACCTCATCAAATTTTTGCTGCGGGTGATTTTGCTGATCCGCATGGAACTCATAAAGTATGCTTTGATATTCTTATTCAGGCACTTGAGCGCTTGAAAGATAAGGAATGGATAAAAGATTGCTGGCTCTGGCTTTACAGAGGAGCTTGGCATGAATTTGATACCCACGAAATTCAAATGGCTGTTCCGCTTTCGCCGCAGGAGGTTGAACGTAAACGCTTTGCGATATTCAAACATCAGTCTCAAAAAGACAGACCTGTATTTCCGGGTGATGATGCCAGGGAATTTTGGGTCCGTGCCGAAGACCGTACCCGTGAAACCGCTAAAGCATACGATAAGCTGGGATTGGCCGAATACGAAGCAATGGAAGCCTTTGTAAGGTGGAAATTCTAATCCACTCTGATCAGATATCATGAGAAAAACGATCTCAGTTGTTGTTATCAGTATGCTGGTTGCCTTGACTGCTTTTGCCCAGCAATCTTCAAAGCCCAATATCATCATCATTCTGACAGATGATCATGCTGTTTCTACTATTGGAGCGTATGGATCGAAGTATGGAGCAACTCCCAATATCGACCGTTTAGCAAAAGAGGGAGCGCTTTTTAAGAAAGCATTTGTTGTGAATTCAATCTGCGGACCAAGCAGGGCCGTTTTACTCACCGGAAAGTACAGTCACATGAATGGAATGCGGGATAACCGTGATACATTTGACGCTTCTCAGGATGTGTTCCCTGCCCGACTTAAACAATCCGGGTTTCAAACTGCATGGATCGGGAAATGGCATCTGGTTTCCTATCCTCAGGGATTTTCATACTGGAATATTTTACCTGGCCAGGGACAATATTATAATCCTGATCTAATTAATATGCAGGGTGACACTACCCGAAATGAAGGATATGCTACAGATGTAATAACAAACCTGACCATAGACTTTCTTGATAAACGCGATCCATCAAAACCATTTTTCGTGGTAGTTGGTGAAAAAGCCCCTCATCGGACATGGATGCCTGATATTCAGGATCTGGGTAAATTTGATAATGTCAATTTTCCTCTCCCGAAGAATTTTTATGATCAGTATTCAAACCGGATTGCCGCCGGAATGCAGGATATGTCGATTGAAAAGACCATGAAACTGGGCTATGATCTCAAAATGAGAAGTGAACCGGATGCTCTGGCAGCTTCTTTTCTGGCCCGGATGAATCCTGATCAGCGATTAAAATGGAATGCCTATTATGATAAAATAGACGAGGACTTACAGAGCAGGAAATTAAAAGGAAATGAATTAACGGAGTGCAAATACCAGCGGTATATGCGGGATTATTACAGCACCACACTCTCACTCGATCGCAACATCGGTAAAATTCTCTCCTATCTGGATAAGAACAATCTGACAAAAAATACTATTGTTGTTTATACCTCCGATCAGGGATTCTATATGGGTGAGCATGGCTGGTTCGACAAACGCTTTATGTATGAAGAGTCGATGCGTACACCTTTAATAATCAGATACCCCGGTATAATAAAGCCAGGTACTGTATCGAATCAAATTGTATCAAATGTTGACTTCGCCCCTACATTTTTAGAAGCTGCCGGTCTGAATATTCCAAAAGAAATTCAGGGTAAATCTATGATGCCCCTGTTCAGAAATGTAAATGCAAGCATAAGAAAATCAGCTTATTATCATTTTTATGAATTCCCTGGTGAACACAGTGTTTTAAAACATTTCGGAATTCGTACAAGCCGATACAAACTGATCCGTTTTTATGAACATAAAAATTTCTGGGAGCTCTATGACCTTCAAAAGGACCCATATGAAATGAAAAATCTTTATGGCCTGAAAAAATATCAGGCAATTACAGAGGATCTTAAAGAACAACTCAAACAGCTGAGTATAGAAAATAAGGATGAAACTGCTTTAAAAGTTCTGTCTCAGAAGCTTTAAGAACCTTACTGATCTATTTATCGATACCGGCAAATCAATGCTT
The DNA here is from genome assembly GCA_002257025.1 of Sphingobacteriales bacterium 16-39-50. Lineage (GTDB taxonomy): Bacteria > Bacteroidota > Bacteroidia > Sphingobacteriales > Sphingobacteriaceae > Daejeonella. Next base: position 180,595 of record NCHA01000002.1, read on the forward strand.
ACAGGCGCTGGTTTATTAAATCATGTAAACCCTTTTTTATTAAAATAAAAAAATGCAGATTTAATATTCATTTATTATAACCCTGATGTCGCAACCTTCTATTCTTCAACAATCTCCGGTCAGACTATTATCTCTTGATGTATTCAGAGGCCTGACTGTAGCAGCAATGATTCTGGTCAATAACCCGGGTAGCTGGACTCATATATATGCCCCTTTGAAACACGCTGAATGGCATGGTTGCACCCCAACAGATCTCATTTTCCCTTTCTTTTTGTTCATTGTTGGAGTTTCCATCAGTTACGCTCTTGGCAGCAAAAAGGGATATATGAGCCATTCGAAACTTATCATGACTGCCTTAAAAAGGGCACTGATATTATTTGGACTTGGCTTATTTCTAAACCTTTTTCCAAAAGTATTTACTGAACCAATGGAAGCATTCCAAACAGTTCGGATCCCGGGAGTTCTGCAACGTATTGCTGTTGTGTTCTTCATTACTGCCGTAATTTTTATAAAAACCAACCCAAAAACCCAGCTTAGATTATTGATTGGTATCCTTATCGCCTACTGGGCAATGATGACCCTGATCCCTGTTCCCGGTGTTGGATATGCTAATCTTGAAAAAGAAACTAATCTGGGTGCCTGGCTCGACAGAAGCCTGCTGACAGAAGCACATTTATGGCGCTCTGCAAAAACCTGGGATCCTGAAGGAATTCTGAGTACCCTGCCAGCGATAGGAACAGGGCTCTTTGGTGTGCTTGTAGGTACATGGCTCAAGCGTAAAGACAGGGAAGAGAGTGTGAAAATTTCCTGGATGTTTTCAACTGGGGTATTAGCTGTTATTCTTGGTTTGATCTGGGATCTTTGCTTCCCAATAAACAAGGCACTTTGGACTAGTTCCTTTGTTCTTTACGCCGGCGGACTTGCCACTATTGGACTTGCATTATGTTACTGGCTGATTGATGTTCAGGGCTATAAAAAAGGGACAAAACCATTTGTTGTTTACGGCGTAAATGCAATAACCGTGTTTTTCCTTTCGGGACTTATCCCTAGAATTCTGACCATGATTAAGGTTAATATGCCGGATGGAAGTACAGTAAACTCGCGCGAATGGATGTATGAAACCTTCTTCAGTCCGTACTTTTCACCAATTAATGCATCCCTTGCAGGTGCAGTGACCTTTATTTTGATCTGGCTTGGCATCCTTTGGTGGATGTACAACAAAAAAATTATTATCAAGGTTTAGTTTTTGCTAATTTGCAATTCAATTATAAACCCTAATAAAAATGAAATTTCTAAATAAATCAGTACTTACCCTTTCGGTAGCGGTAATGTTTGCTGCTGCAGGAGTATCAAATGCTCAAACAGTTGTAAAAAGCAAACCTGCTGTTAACAAGCAAGTACCTTCAGGAACCATTCCATTGGACCCGGCGATCAGAACCGGTAAGCTTCCAAATGGCTTTACCTATTATATCCGTAAAAATATTGAACCCAAAAATCGTGTTCAGCTTTATCTGGCAAACAAAATAGGCTCAATCATGGAAAATGATGACCAACGTGGACTGGCGCATTTTATGGAACACATGGGCTTTAATGGAACAAAGAACTTTCCTAAAAACGATCTGGTTAATTACCTTCAAAAAGCAGGAGTTCGTTTTGGTGCTGATTTGAACGCTTATACCAGTTTTGACGAAACTGTATATCAGCTTCCAATTCCATCAGATGATCCCGAAGTACTTAAAAATGGTATTCAGATTATGCGCGACTGGGCGCAGGATGCAACCTTGGATCCTGCTGAAATTGACAAGGAACGTGGGGTGGTACTTGAAGAAAAGCGTTTAGGAAAAGGTGCTCAACAGCGTATGCAGGATAAATATCTTCCAATGCTTTTCAATAATTCGCGCTATTCCGACCGCCTTCCAATTGGTACTGAAGAAGTATTGAAAAATTTCTCAACTGAAACAATCAAACAGTTCTATAAAGATTGGTATCGTCCTGACCTTCAGGCATTAATTGTTGTTGGAGATATTGATGTTGATGCAATGGAACAAACCATCAAGGCAAAATTTTCTGATCTTAAAAATCCTGCTAAGCCACGTCAGCGAACCAAATATTCGATTTCCTTATTAAATAAAAATCAATTCATCGCAGTAACTGATAAGGAATTCCCTGTCAGTGTTGCGCAGATAATGATCAAGCATCCTGAGTCGAAGCTGATCACCACAACAGATTACAGAAACAGTATTCTAAGATCCCTGTTTAATTCCATGATCGGGACCCGCTTTGCCGATATGAGCAAACAGGCTGACCCTCCTTTTTTACAGGCAGGAGCCAATATAAGCGGCTTTTTAGCCGGGCTTGACATGTATAATGTATTCGTTGTAGCGAAACCGGGAGAAATGGAAAGAGGATTTAAAGCCATTCTGACTGAAACTGAGCGGGTTCAGCGATTCGGATTCACTCAGACTGAATTGGACCGTGCCAAACAATCGTATCTGACCAATATGGAGTCAGCCTTTAAAGAGAAGGACAAAACACCCTCTGAAAGCCTCGTAAACGAATATCTGCGCCATTTTCTGGAGCAGGAAGCAAGTCCGGGTATTGAATACGAGTACAAAATGGCTAATAGTATGACTGGAGGAATTAGCCTCAGTGATGTGAATAACCTGGCCAAAAAGTATATTACCGATGTCAACCGTGATGTAATAATCATGGGTCCTGAAAAGGATAAAGATAATCTGCCTGATGAAGCCAAAGTTGAAAGCTGGATAAGTGGTACTAAACAAAGTAATATTAGTCCATATGTTGATCAGGTTTCAGATAAGCCATTACTTTCTGATAAATTAAGCGGCGGTAAGGTTATTTCTGAATCTAAAATTCCTGAAATCGGGCTAACTGAATTCAAATTAAGCAATGGTGTAAAAGTGGTTCTGAAACCAACCGATTTCAAGAATGATGAGATCAGTTTTTCTGCATTCAGTGCGGGCGGATCTTCATTATACAGCGATGCTGATTTTCAATCTGCCTTGTACGCTACTGCGATCATCAGAAATGGTGGATTGGGTGAATTTAATTCTGTTCAGCTTCCAAAATTATTGAGCGGGAAAAAAGTTTCGGTTTCACCCTATATTACGGAGAGGTTTGAAGGAATATCCGGTTCAACAAGTCCTAAAGACATTGAAACCGCATTACAGCTAACCTATCTTTATTTTACACAACCACGTAAAGATGCCGAAACCTTTAAAGGTCTGATTGCCCAGCAAAAAGGCGGACTTGCAAACAGAGGCAATGACCCTAACAGTGTATTTGCAGATTCTGTAGCTGCTATTCTTGGGAATTATAATGTTCGCAGAACGGGACCATCTGTTGAGAAAATTAATCAGGTTAGCCTCGACCGTGCATTTGAGATCTATAAAGATCGTTTTGCTGATGCAAGTGATTTTACATTCGTTTTTGTTGGAAGTTTTAACCCTGCAGAACTTAGGCCATTACTTGAACAATATCTGGGCTCATTACCTTCAGGCAACCGTAAAGAGACTGCGAAAGATCTTGGGATTCAGATTCCGGCAGGCAAAATTGATAAAAAAATCTATAAAGGTCAGGAGCCTAAAGCAAGTGTGCGTCTTGTTTTCAGTGGTGACTATACCTGGAGTGAAAAACATAATAATCAATTAAATGCACTGGCTGAAGTTCTGACTATTAAACTGATTGAACGCCTGCGCGAAGACGAAGGCGGAGTATATGGCGTTGGGGCACGTGCCTCGTATACCAAGTTTCCAAAAGGACGCTACAGCTTCAGTATTTCTTTTGGTTGTGCACCTGAAAACGTTGAAAAACTGATCAGCTCAACGCTTGATGAAATAAATAAGATCAGAGTAAATGGTGCCCTCGCTGGTGATATTGAAAAATTCATTGCTGAAGAAACCCGTACTACAGAAACACAACTTAAGGATAACGGTTTCTGGTTGGGTTATCTGACCAGTCAGCTTCAGAATGAGGAGGAACCTAAAGAGGTTTTAAGCTACCTTGAATCATTGAAGGAATTAAGTCCTGAAGCCCTGAAAGCAACAGTTCAGTATCGTCTGAACCCCGATAATTTCATCAGAATGGTATTACTTCCGGAGAAATAGAAAAATCATTATTTAACGTGAACTCGACATAATATTTAAAAACCACATACCTGCCTGCCGGCAGCAGGGAAACATAGCATTTTATAGCTGCCAACCTTCTTTTTAGATACAGATAGTTTTGAAGCATCGCTTCAATCTATGTTTTCTTTAAAGCAAAATGTAAGTCAATCTATGTGGTTAAATATTACTCTTTAGATATTTATATGTCGAATTCACGTTATTTAAAAAGTCTGTTGATCCTTAAGAACGGCTTTTTTTATGCTACAAGAATAAAACTCAGAAACTTGGACCTGCGGTAACTGCATTTGAAGCCTGACTTTCATTCTTAAGCCTGTCTAAAGCAGTAACAACATAGGTATAACTTCGGTTAGCATTAACTAAAGTGTCTGTAAATGTTGTTTCTGATGCTTTAAAGGAGATCTTCAAAATATGATGGGACTGTTCAATATCCATTCGTTCGCCACGGTTAACCCTGTAAATTACATATCCAAAAGCTTTATCACCATCACTAGCCACAGTAGGTGCTTGCCAGCTTAATTCAACACCCTTTGCTACAGATTTGGCTGTAAGTACTGTTGGAGCATTGGGTTTAACATCATCCAGCCAGGCCATTGCTGGCTGAAGGGCAGGATAACGGTAAAAATCCCTGCGCAGAGAATCCTTAACTCCTGCCATATTATTGGTAACCGATTTGGAGCTAAAAAAGACACTCCCCTGAGCATTCTTATTATTTCTTAAATACCTTATCTGTTTTGGAATCTGCGATCTGTCACTCCATCCCGGGCGGTTTTCTAATGCCCTGTAAACACCCTGACCCACATATAAATGTTTTCCAAAGGTGTTATTACTCCACCAATCGAGCAATTTATCATAAGGAGCCACCTTATATCCAAAAGGGAAATATATCTGTGGATTTATATAGTCCAGCCATCCCGATTGTACCCATTTCCTGGCATTGGCATAGAGCTTACCATAACCATCAAAGCCATTACTTTCAGAGCCTTCCGGATCCTGTGTCTTGTTTCGCCAGATACCAAAAGGACTAACACCAAACTTAATATGTTTTTTTGCAAGGTGAATGCTGTCAGATAAGGTATGGATCAGTGTATCAACATTATTTCGACGCCAGTCATCAATATTTTTGAATGCGCGTCCATATTTATAATATGTTTCACTGTCTCTGAGCGGCTGAGCCTCCGGATAAGGGTAAAAATAATCGTCGAAATGGACACCATCAATGTCATAGTTTCGAACTACATCCATAATTACACTCACAATATATTGGCGTACTTCGGGCAATCCGGGATTAAAAAGCTTCTTTCCACCATAAGTAAAGAACCATTCCGGTTTCTGCTTCGATATGTGGTTGGCAGCGGTATGTGCATCAATAAGATTATTTGTTGCGCGATATGGATTAAACCATGCATGAAGTTCCATACCCCGTTTATGAGCCTCTTCAATTGCAAAATCAAGGGGATCATAATTTGGAACCGGGGCCCTTCCCTGAGTTCCGGTCAAAAAACGGCTCCACAATTCACGGCCTCTACCATAAAATGCATCAGTAGCGGGTCTGATTTGCAACATTATCGCATTAATCCCACTTTTTTGATGATCATCGAAGATGCGGATTAGTTCAGCCTTCTGTATATCAGAACTTAATCCCGGCTTGGATGGCCAGTCGATATTGGCAACTGTAGCTACCCAAACCCCTCTGAACTCTCGTTTGGGATTAGATTTAATTTGAGATCTTAAATAAACAGGAACAGCGACGAGGAATGCGAGAAAGAAAATTACTTTTTTTACCATGTAAAAGAGGAACGTTTAGCGGGTAAAGATAATTAATCTAATTAATTGCATTATTGTATTTTGGGCAACAATATGGATAAACAATACCAAAAAATGTGTAATTTCAGTCTTTAAGGTGCCTTAAAAGGCTGAAAATGGTATTTACAAAAGTCGAAAATTATTAAAACCCGATTCTTAAACAATATATTTGTCCTGAATGAGGTTTTATCGAATTGATTTTAAATAGACATTTAATTTTCGTTAACCAGATAATTGAACATGGAAAACCCGGAACAGGAGCAGCCAATACGAAAGGACTCAAATAAGATTTATTTTTTGGTTGCTGTAATTCTTGCCTTACTTGGAACCAATACCTACTTATTTTTTAAGGACAAAAAAGCTAATGACCGTATCATTACGGTAAGTGATGAAAAAACCAGAATGCAGACTGAAATTGATAAAATTGAAGCTGAGCTGGATAATGCAACAAGCAATAATCTGAAGCTTTCAGAGGAAATGCTTAAAGAGCAGGAAATAGCAAGAGAAAAGATTGATGAGTTAAGAAATGCTCTCAAACAAGGTCAGCTCACACAAGGTCAACTTGCAAAAGCACAGGAAGAGATAAAACAACTCCGATATTTTGTCTCCAAATACTCAACAGAAATTGATGAACTGAAAAAACAAAATCAGGACCTGACCAGTGAACGAAATGAGCTCTTGTCGGCAGTCGACTCAGTAAGCACCAAAGCCAATGAACTTGAAAAACAGAATGAAGAGCTAAACACAAAAGTTCAGGCTGCGGCTGCAATTAAATCAGGAAATATTTCAATATCAGCATTTAACATTCGAAATAATGGCAAAGAGAGTATAGTTACCCGTGCCAGTACAACCGATAAGCTTAGGGTAAACTTTTCACTTGTAAATAATCCATTAGCTGAAAAAGGTATTCATACTCTTTTTCTGAGAGTAATCGACCCAAGCGGCAATCTGGTGATCAGCAATAACGGAGGAATGTTTATTTCTGATGATGAAGAATTACAATATTCTTATAAAACTGCTGTCGAATTTGCAAATGATGGCAGGAGCTATACCATAGATTGGTCGGATAGCAGAACATACCAGAAAGGGGTCTACACAATAATCCTCTATGCTGATGGATATACTATGGGAAAAGGATCAGTAAGTCTCAGGTAAATAGGCCATCCATTAATTTTTGCTTTCACACGATAACATTCTCATTCTGGGTTTCAAGCAGTGGTATTACTATATAAAATGTGGTACCAATATCCAATGCTGTTTCAAATGTGATTTTCCCGCCAATATTTTCTATAGCCTGCTTCACAAATGCAAGTCCAAGTCCGGTACCCGAGCTTTTTGTGGTAAAATTTGGAGTAAAAATCTTTCTTTTAAGTTCTTCAGACATACCTGTTCCATTATCTCTTATTTCAACACATACAGATTCTGGCTTGCAGTATAACAGAATGTCAATAATACAATGCCTTTCACCAGACCTTGCCTCGATTGCATTCTTAATTAAATTATTAAAACATCTTAAAATCTGATCCCGGTCTCCATTGATAATAATATCATTCTCAGAGTCGCTTTTAAAATTAATGGTTGTTTGCTCAGACTGCCTGTAAAGCGTAATGGATTGCCTTATTTTCTCATTAAGATTTATCTGTTCTAATCTGGTTTCAGGCATTTTAGCGAAATTGGAAAACTCGGAGGCTATATGTGAGAGACTTTCTATCTGCTCAATAAATGATTTGGTGAAGCGTTCAAATTTAACCTCAAATTTTGGATCCTTTTCTTTCCAGGACTTCTCAAGTAGCTGAACTCCAAGTTTTAGAGGAGTTAGTGGATTCTTAATCTCATGTGCTACCTGCTGAGCCATTTCACGCCAGGCCGACTCACGCTCTGAACGGGCAAGCTTTTTTGCACTTTCTTCAAGTGCAGATATCATCGTATTATATTCACTGATCAGATTTCCTATCTCATCATTCCGTTTCCAACTGATATGCTCATTTTTGGCTCCAATTTTAGTATCACGAAGAAGTTTTTGGATTAATGTAAGAGGACTAGTAATACGACTTGCAACAAAAACAGCAAAAAAACCAATGGCCACAAATACCAGGGCATACACATTGATCAGTGCATTAAGAAAAATGCCTATCCTGTCCTGATAATCCTTTTCATTCGAAAAGTATGGAAGACCCAAATATGCAATTACTTCACTTTTGCTGTTCCTCAGAGGTACATAAGCAGAAATAAATGACAGATTTCCAATCCGTTCTCTGTTTATAAATTCAGATTTCTGTAATCTGTTTAGATATAAATAAGCCAATGCATTCATCTGAGGTGCAATTAAGCCATTCTCATAAATCTTAGGTTGAGTAGAATGCAAGAGTCTGCCATTAATATCAAACAAATTCAGATCCACACCATTAAGATCAGCTAAGCTATTGAATGCAACTTCTGCCTGCTCGTCAGGAGTTGGCATTCCCATATCCACAATTTGCTTATTGATACCGGATGAGATCTTGGAAATTTTATCTAGAACCATGTATTCCTGCTGATCTCTGTATTGCTGACTAATATTAAAAAAGGTGATTATACCGGTTATCAAAAGTGTTATCACGACTGCAGCAACCATAGATAATTGTATCCTTGTTTTATAAAGCATTCTGTTCGATGAGATCAGTAGCCTCCACCTGAAATTTCGGAAGCTGACATTATAGTTTTGTAAACTGTTCCAGGTCAATTGAAGAACATATATTAAACCTGTAAATAATAATAAGATTAAAAATATGAACGAAACCGAAGCTAGTTGGGTAAAGAGAGTGTTTATTTCACGACTGACAATTACAAGCTTCCTGGGATTTGGCTGAAAGATCAGGTGATTATATTGCCGGCCATTCTCGGAATTATTGAGATAAACGAATTCCCTGTTTTTTCCTCTGAATTCATTATTTACCAGATTATAAACATAATTCCCATGCTGGTTTAGTAAGCGGCCTTCACTATAATAAGCGAAGGAATAATCTTTGAGCTGAAGATCTTCCTTTATTTTTCCATCAATGAGAAGTTCAGGAAAGACACCAACTTCATTCAGGCGTTTAGAATTGAGTTGTAAAACAAGAGTTCCGATCTTATTATTGTCCTCAATTATTGGCAATATTGCAAAGTATTGTTTAAAGCCAAACGTATTGTTTCTTTGGTAAAAATATTCTGTGACTTTGACAGAGCCCTTTAGGACCAGGTTTTTGAAATTAGACAGTGGGATACCCCGATCGCCCCGAAAAAATTCATCCTTTTCATTATACTCAAAACTCTCAAAATCATATCTGGATAAATAACCGGCCATATACAATTTCACAAGCCTGTTATTCAATGCACTGTGACTTGACAAGGGGTCATTAAAATAATCGACAATAAATTTATCGCGGATGATTTCGCCTTCCAGCTTATAAAACAAAAGAATTGCATTGGGATCTACTGATGACTCCAGTTTACCCGCCAGAATCTTCCGGCTTTCCTGTTCTTTAATAAATTGATATTTTGACAATTTCAATGAACCAATGAGGGCACAGATCAATATACAAACAACCAAAGTTCCGGCTTTCACTTTCCCTTCTGATTTAAAATAGGCCCTGCCAGCCAGAAAGAGTATCAAAGCGAATAACAAAAAGTATACTGTAAACTCAGCCAGAACTATATGATATAAAATAGCCAAAAACAAGGCCCCTGCAAAAATGAAGAAGCGCTCCATGTTATTGATTCTTAATCTGGATATTAAGGCAAGAGAAAATGATATGATCAGATATAGATTCAGAATTGCAAAACAGAAGATCAGAAATCCAAACCAGCTCAACCAGGTAGAGTTCAGAACATTGCTTACATCAAAGTTGATATTCGAATTAGTTACCAGTCCGTAAAAAAGATCATCAATAATATATGCACTACTGCAAACAATAGAACCAGTTGCAAACAGCAATATATAGCTAATGGGCTTGCTGAGAACGGAAACCGACGCTATGATTTTGTCCCTGTAAGAGTAAATAAATACTAATACCCATGTAAAAGAAAGAATATTCAGAAAAAATTCTCCAATAGATGGAAAGAAATAACTGGAGGCGTAATGCTTAGGGTCGAAAAGTTCAATATCAAAATACCTGCTTAACCACCTGTTTTGAAGGTCAATGAGTCTGAAAGTGAGAACTGAGCTGAACAATAAAAGAACTGCAAAGCCTACATTTCCTCTATTTGCTATAGAAATACAAAGGTGGGTCAAAAATATCAGAGCAAAAGTAATGGCCATGATCCACATCAATAACTCAAGATAGTTGTAAAACGAATTGGAAGCCGGTACTTTGAGTTTTACAGAAAACAAATATTTACCGCCCAGATTGCGTATATTAAATACCTCTTTATCATTCAAACTGGCTATATCCAATGTGTTTGACGATAAAAGGTCTTGTGAAAAGTTATTCCTCAGGTATTCATTCTGATAGGGATATTCAGACATTACAGGAATATAACATATTACAGAAAAATCTCCCCAGGATCTTTTGACCGCTTCATAATATCCATTCTTCCAATGAATAAATGTGTTGCCTTCACGAAGCAGGCTATCTGTTTCTAATACGATCCGGGTTCCGCTCCAAAAACTTAGTTTTCCTTTTTCAAAGGTCTGGATAAAGATATCTTCCTTTTCACTGAACTCAGAAATGATAAATTGAGCCCATTCTCCATTAGACTGGATGTTTTTTAATGAATCGCGGACAGCAACATTATTTAATAACTGATCAACTAATTTCTCTTTTCGGTGAAGACGTCGTTCGACTTTCCGGGCTTCAAGGCTAAGTACCTCTTCGTCCTGAATAGTATAATTTATAGTTAAAGCAGTACATGCAAAGCCAATGGCCAGCAAAAGAAGAAGAAGCCGAATTTTTAAATTCCCGGACAAAGGTGATGAATTAGGTAAAAGTTTAAAAACTTAAGTCAACAAAAATCAGTCCCTTTCAGGAGAATTTAAATGAATATTTTTAAAAATCAGCGCTGAAAGTCGGTATACTGCGATCAACTTTCTTTACAAGGCCCTGCAATACACTACCAGGGCCAACTTCAGTAAATGAAGTTGCTCCATCCTGGAGCATTTTTTCAATTGTTTGTGTCCAGCGTACAGCCCCGGTTAATTGTGAAATCAGATTATGTTTAATATTGGATACATCAGTGTATGGTTTTGCGTCAATGTTCTGATAAATCGGGCAAATAGGTTCATTAATTTCAGTATTCTCAATCGCCGATTGAAGTTCAACACGTGCCAGCTCCATTAAAGGGGAATGAAACGCTCCCCCAACATTGAGTTTTAATGCTCTCTTTGCTCCTGCCTGTATTAATAACTCACAAGCCCTGTCAATCCCCTCAATTGTTCCGGAAATGACCAATTGGCCGGGGCAATTATAATTAGCAGGTACAACCACATCGCTTACCCGTGAACAAATATCTTCAACAGTAAAATCATCCAGCCCCAGGATAGCTGCCATAGTTGAGGGTCTGATTTCACATGCCTTTTGCATCGCATTGGCACGGGCACTGACCAATCGTAAGCCATCTTCAAATGACAGAGCCTTTGCAGAAACCAGGGCTGAAAATTCTCCTAAAGAATGACCTGCAACCATGTCGGGCTGGAATTCACTTTTAAGTTCTTTAGCAAGAATCACAGAATGAAGAAATATGGCTGGCTGGGTTACATTAGTTTGCTTCAAATCTTCATCAGTACCCTCAAACATAATATCTGTAATCCTGAATCCAAGGATTTCATTTGCACTTTCGAATAAATTTCTGGCTGCTTCAGAATGATTGTAAAGATCCTTACCCATCCCTGAAAACTGGGCACCCTGTCCCGGAAAAATATATGATTTCATATTCTGTAAAAGCCCTTAGAGGCGATAAAATGTTAAAAATATTTCTTTCTAATAAATTTATTTAACTCAAACTAGCGGTAATAAGTCTTAAGAATTCCGAGCGAGTAGTTTCATTCACAAACTCACCTGTAAATGCAGAGGTAGTGGTAACCGAGTTCTGCTTTTGAATACCCCTCATGGACATGCAAAGATGCTTACATTCTATTACAACTGCTACACCCACAGGATTCAGAGTTTCCTGAATACAATCACGAATTTCATTTGTTAGTCGTTCCTGAACCTGTAAACGACGTGCAAATGCATCTACAACCCTCGGGATTTTACTAAGGCCCACAATATGACCATTGGGAATATAGGCAATATGCGCCTTCCCAAAGAAGGGTAGCATATGGTGTTCGCACATTGAAAATACTTCAATATCCTTAACCACCACCATTTGACTATAGTCTTCCTTAAACATTGCACCGCGCAGAATTTCTTCGGGCTTTGCATCGTAGCCATGAGTTAAAAACTGAAGAGCCTTTGCTACCCGAACAGGAGTCTGCAGCAATCCTTCACGGGATGGATCTTCACCCAGATCTGCTAATATTGCCTTATAATGGGATGCGATTCGCTCGATCTTTTCCTGATCGTAACTGTCAATCTTGACATAGCCATCAATCTTATCAATTTCTGAATTATTGTTCTTTAATCCCATTTTTAATTCTCATTACATGCAATGTTAACCGAAATACTCAACAAAATTATTTTCTGTTTCATATAATTTTATTGAATGAAGTATAGCTCCCTCTTTTTGAACATGTGGTTCAAGAACATCAAAAATGGCTACAGCAAGAACTTCAGTAGAAGCCATTTTACCTTTCATAAAATTAACATCAAGATTGATGTTCTTATGATCCAGTACATCAGTAACATAAACCGTGATTATCCTTTTCAATTCTTTCAGATCAATTACAAATCCTGTCTCAGGGTTAATCTCTCCCTTTACAGTTACATACAATTCGTAATTATGCCCATGCCAGTTAGGGTTAGAACATTTTCCGAATATTTCAAGATTTTGCTCATCGCTCCATTCTTGCCTGTATAACTTATGTGCTGCATTAAACCGCTCTCTGCGAGTAATATATATCATTTTCAATAAATTAAAATGCAAATATAATCAAACTAAAAATGCCTCGGGGACAAATAAAGCTAATTGCGTAACTTCGCTTAATGAATATACTTCTTGTAGCCGCCACTCAGGCCGAGATTAATCCATTTCTGATTCATCATGGATTCCATAATCTTCCTGTCCTGGAAAAGAGAATCGGAGCACATCAGGTGAGCGTTCTGATCAGTGGTGTTGGAATGGTCGCTACAGCCTTTGCTATGGGAAGATATTGTACTGAGAAAATATTCGATCTGGCTATTAATGCAGGTATTGCAGGTAGTTTTGATACAGCAATTCAGCCGGGTGATCTGTGTAGAGTGTCAGAAGACATTCTTGCAGAATTCGGAGCAGAAGATGGTAATGATTTTCTGAATGCCGATACTATTGGCTTGGGTAAGAGCCAGTTTTCTGCTGGTTCTGTATCCGGATTTCCGGGCTATGATCATCTCAAAAAAGTCAAAGCAGTAACCGTAAATAAGGTTCATGGCAATGAAAAGTCAATAGCTGAATTTGTCAAGAGGTTTCACCCGCAGATCGAAACAATGGAAGGCGCTGCATTTTTCTATGCCTGTGAACAAGCCGGAAAACCGGGTATACAGATCCGGGCGATTTCAAATGTTGTTGAACGACGTAACAGGGAGAACTGGCAAATCGAACTCGCAATAAAAAACCTTAACGATACCCTTATTCAACTTTTCAACGCATGAAACTGAGCCTAGGATTTTCACCCTGTCCCAACGATACCTTCATTTTTGATGCGATGATCCATCAGAAGATCGATACCGAAGGACTTAGCTTTGATGTGGTATATGATGATGTTGAAACTCTCAATCAAAAGGCTTTCAGGACAGACCTCGATATTACCAAATTGAGCTATCATGCTTATGCTTACCTGACTGAAAATTATGTGTTACTCCACGCAGGAAGCGCACTTGGTTTCGGGGTTGGCCCACTACTCATTTGCAATAATGAAGACTTTATTTCTGCTGATAGTTTGGCAGGTCTCAAATCTCAGACCTCCGACCTCAAACTTCAGTCCTCAGACTTCAGACCTCAGACCTCAGACTTCAGACCTCAGACCTCAGACTTCAGACCTCAGACTTCAGACTTCAGACCTCAGATTTCAGACCTCAGCATTGGTATACCCGGAAAGTACACCACCGCCAATTTCCTTCTGAGTCTTGCCTTTCCGGAGGCAAAAAACAAGATTGAAATGAAATTTTCTGAAATTGAATCCGCCTTATTGAACCATCAGATCGATCTGGGTGTAATCATCCATGAAAATCGTTTCACTTATCAGGAGAAAGGTCTGAAAAAGATCATCGATCTGGGTGAGTTTTGGGAGGATCTGACCCAGGGTCCTATTCCATTAGGTGGTATTATGATCAAAAGGGATCTTCCGGAAGAAATAAAACAAAAAGTGAATCGTATCATTCGTAGAAGTGTAGAGTATGCATTTGATCATCCCGAATCCGGAATGGATTTTATCTGCTCACTTTCACAGGAAATGAGTACAGAGGTCATTAAAAAACACATTGATTTATACGTCAACAAATTTTCCATTGATCTGGGTGAAAAAGGAAGAAAAGCCGTTAAAACGTTCTTTGAGGAGGCACATAAAGTCGGTATCATCCCGGAAACGAAACAAAACTTATTCTTATAATTGTACAAAAGAAACAATCATTTAGCATGATCATTATTACAGGCGCAGCTGGATTTATCGGAAGTTGTTTGGTTCAAAAATTAAACGATGAAGGTTTTTATGACCTGGTGCTGGTGGATGATTTTTCCAGTGAGAACAAGAATAAAAATTTAGAGGGTAAACGCTATTCCAAACAGGTAGAAAGGGATGTTTTTTCGGATTGGCTGCGAGAAAACCATTTACATGTACAGTTTGTATTCCATATTGGGGCCCGTACTGATACTACCGAAATGGATGTTAAGCTCTTCAATCGCTTGAACCTCAATTATACCAAAACCATCTGGAATATCTGTACCGAATTTGGCCTTCCACTTGTTTATGCATCTTCAGCTGCTACCTACGGATTAGGGGAGCAGGGTTATGATGATGATGAATCAAAAATTCCGATGCTGAAACCCCTGAACCCTTATGGTGATTCCAAGAATGACTTCGATATATGGGCCTTGGAGCAGGAAAAGAAACCTTATTTCTGGGCAGGACTGAAGTTTTTCAATGTCTATGGCCCCAACGAATATCATAAAGGACGCATGGCCTCCGTAATCTTCCATACTTTCAATCAGATTAAAAAAACAGGGGCTATGAAATTATTCGAGTCTCACAACCCGGGATTTAAAGACGGCGAACAAATGCGTGATTTTGTTTACATCAAAGACGTAGTTAACGTTTTGTATTTCCTGATGCATCACCGTAAAGATTCGGGCATTTATAACCTGGGTACAGGTAAAGCAAGAACTTTTCTTGACCTTGCAACACAAACCTTCCATGCTATGGATACCCCGGTTTCCATCTCATTTGTTCCCACACCCGAGGACATCCGGGAAAAATATCAATATTTTACAGAGGCAAACATGGAGAAGTTAAGGTCAATTGGTTATAGCCTTGATTTTTATAGTCTGGAAAATGGTGTTCAGGATTATGTGAAAAATTATCTGATACCAAACAGATATTTATAGATCTTCCCACAGATCGACCTGCCTGTCCGCATAGGTTAAGCGATCAATGTTTTAGGAAGCATAAATAAAAAGGGTAATGCCTGATCATAATCCAGGTTTTCATATTCCAGCCCTAATGCCCTGATATTTTTGTAATAAAGCTGATGGTTCTGGTAATACATTTTTTCACTTTGTATAAACCAGGCTTTTGGACCTAGTTTCTCTGCCAGAAACCATTTCTCAAAAAGCCTTGCGCTTCTTCCGTTTCCATCGTTCCAGGGATGAATTTTCACAAAAACCAAGTGAATCATCGAAGCATAAAAAAACGCCTCAGCAGTTGACATTGATTTATCCAGCAAGTATTTTATGTCTGTATAAAATTTTCTTATTTCAATGGATATGGCTTGCGGCTGTACGGCTAAATACTCAATTCTTCCATCATCGGTAGCCACATACATATTTTGCGTACGGTACTTACCCTGCCAGACATCCGCTACAATATGCTTACTCAATAATTTGTGGGCTTGCTTAACATTTTCCTCGTTAAGAAGATTAGATTGAGCAAATTGATAGGCCTCATACAAATCATCTATTTTTTTTGTGTAATCGGGCTGAAAAGAAATACCGTCTCTTTTGTGCTTGATGTAGCTATCTAGCTCTATGGTTTCACCTTCTATCTTACTGCTAAATACAGATGCCACCGAGGTATAAAAGCTAAAATTAGGCGTAGATAATTCAGCATCCTTCAATGTATTAAAAATTGAGTCAATGCCTTTAGGCAATTCCTGTAAATAATGCTGAAGCAATGATGTACTTATTATTTCCATTATGAATTATCTATCCCATCAAACAGGTATTTTTTATTCTTTAATCTCAAATTTCCTTAATAATTCAAGATATTCTGCTGTAAATGGTCTTTCTGATGGTATCTTTTTTGTTTTCAGTTTATTTACATCCATAACACCTTGCCAATTTGTTTGGCTTAATTTAAAGATAAAGAATGATCTATAAGTCCTCCCTCAGATCCACCGTATTTTTCACACTTAAACGCGAAGAAATACCCGAGGCGATCACAGAAACTGTCAATACCGTAACAAAGACGAGAACAAAGTCAGATAATTTGATCCCTACCGGATAATGATCAATGATCAGGTTGGTACCAGCCATTGCAATAAAGCCAAATTTCTGTTGTAAAAGAATAAAAACCAATCCGGCGGCCATTCCAAGGATACATCCCAGCATTGATATCATCATACCTTCAATAAAGAAGATTCCTCTGATCAATTGTCTGTTTGCACCAAGGCTGCTCAAGATTGCTATGTCTTTCCGTTTATCAATTACCAGCATAGTTAAGGAGCCGATAATATTGAAGATCGCAATGATCAGCACAAAGGTGAGTATCAGAAAAATAGCCCATTTTTCGGAATTCAGGATTTTGTAGAGCAATTCATTCTGCTGACTCCGATTTTTGACGACAAAATTCTTTCCCAGCAAGTTCTTTATTTCATCATGAAGTTCATCTACATCTGTACCTGGCACTGTATTAATCTCAATAAAAGAGATTAATTTCTCCTCATCAAGCAGAGTACGGGCAAACTGAATCGGTACAATGACCATATTATCGAACTCCTGCTGTACCGTGAAAACTCCAGAAGGATAAATAGAACGAACATTAAATTCATCAGCAGGATTTATGGAATTTGAGGCCCCTTTTTTAGGAGAATAAATATCAAGGGTTTGAAACTCGTTATTGAGATTTACCGATAAAGAATTTTGTAGGCCCGAACCGATTACAGCCATATCCCGCCCAATATGATGGAGCGAAAAACTGCCACTGGAAATAACCGAATCGAGACCGGATCTGTTTTTCATAAAACCTTCGCTAACTCCCTTTATGAGAGCAATCGACTGGCTATCACCATACCTCACTAATGCTTTTTCTTCTAAAACTTCGGTATAATTAAGAAATCGTTTGTCATTTTTCAGATTTATAAAACGGCTATCTGAAGGATCGAATGTTTTCCCTTCTGCAGGCTCTATTCTTAGTTCCGGACTAAAGGTATTGTACATGGTAAGTACAATATTTTCAAATCCATTGAAAACCGAAAGGATAATGATCAATGCGGCACTTCCTACAAATACCCCAAGCATTGAGATCCCTGAAATGAAGTTTATCGCATTGACAGATTTCTTCGAGAACAAATATCTTTTGGCGATATAGTAAGATGTGTTCACCTTTTTTAACCCTCAGTTTAGCTTAAAAAAGGATTGAATTGCTTTTCAAATCCAATACTTGTTGCAGGTCCATGCCCGGGGTAAACCCTGGTTTCATCAGGCAGGCTGAATAATTTCTCACGTATATTTTTGATGAGCAGATCATAGTTCCCACCGGGCAGATCCGTTCGCCCGATACTGCGGTAGAACAAAACATCACCCCCAATTAAAAAATTTTCTTCCTTGTTATAAAAACAAAGATGTGCAGGTGAATGACCGGGCGAAAAAATCAGTTCAAGCTCAGTTTCACCAAATTTCACCGTTCCGCTTTCAGATAAATAGATCTGAGGTAAAGGAGAAACTTCGTAACGAATTCCCATTTGGGGAGCATAAGAAACGATAGAATTCAATACCATTTCCTCTCCTTTATGAAATTGGGGAAATAAGCCATAAGTATCATAAATGAACTTATTCCCGAGTACATGATCGATATGGCAATGGGTATTCAGCAATAAAACCGGTTTCAGATTATTCTCAGCAATATATTTCAGAAATGCATTCTGTTCTTCACCTGTATACATGCCGGGATCAATGATCACGCATTCCAGTGTATCATCATGAAGGATATAGGTATTTTCCTGGTAAGGATTAAAAGCAAAGGATTTAATCTGGATCATAATTGCAAAAGTACCAAATTATGAATAGGCTTAAGCCGAAATTGGATTGAAATTTCATCATTAGAGCTAAACCCCATCCTTAATTCCCCATTCCCTTAATCACTGTTGTCCGGGGAAAGTTTTTATTAAGGTTTAGCCCGGCGGCAGAATTGAAACTCTTACCATATTTAGGAAAGAGGGTATTCTATTAATGCTTGTGTTATTTTAATCTCGGGTATAGGCGTATCGCTCAATAGGGCCCGCCTTTAGGCGGGTTGAAATCAGCGTGATTCGATTCGGGCCAGTCCGAACGGAGTTCATCCGGGCGGGCTTCAGCCCCACATATAGCAGGTTAGAAAATAAGGTAAACCGGTGCTTCAGCGCCGACAACATTTAATCGGGCTGAAGCCCGATGCGGGTGTTCCGGTATAAACGGATTATTTGGGGCTGAAGCCTGGAATATACCCCTTGTATACCCCGATTAAAAGCGGGGCCTATTGAGCGGTGCGCTAACAGCGGGGCTTGCTTTTTGAAATCAGGAAATAAAATCGTTCACGATACTTTTTAAAAGGATATTTTTAAACATTTTATTTTTACCGGACAACAGTGTTCCCTTAATGTACTAATTTAAAGAGAACCCGCTTCTAACCTATATTTTACTCACAGATTTCTTGAGGCTTTGCTTCAATCTATGTGAATTACAATCTATGTTTCCTTTAAAACATAATAAAACTCAAACTATGTGGTTAAATATTAATCTTTAATGTGAACTCGACATAATATGTTAAAAACCACATACCTGCCTGCCGGCAGCAGGGAAACATAGCATTTTATAGCTTCTAAGCTATGTGGTTAAATCTTAATCTTTTGAAAGTTTAATCGAACTCACGTTAATCTTTTGATAGTTTAATCAAACTCAGGTTAATTTACACTAAGTCAAATTAAAATCATTAACAAAGAAATAGAAAAACAAGCAGTGAAAAGCAATTTGTAAAAGGATATTTTGATAAAATAAATTGTAGAAATTGAAGTTCATCCCGGAACTGGAAACCTGAAGCAGAATAAGACTAAATTTGATGTGTTTGTGCTTCGCGTGACTAATTGGTCATGCGATAGGAGAACTGCTAAAGAAAGGGCTTATTTTAGCTGATATTAGAAAATTATATCCTTATTCACTCCTGATTATTTATTACAAAGTATTTTTGTCTTCGTTTGAGCCATCCCGGGACTTAGAAGGGCCCTTGGAGGTGATTTGTTGGGCGATTATTAGGCGGAAAGTGCCAAAAATGAATTTTTTGCCCAACAAGAGGCCAAGAAGGGCTTAACAAATCCACATTTTTGTACTATTTTATGATTTGGTATAAAAATGCGGTTTAATCCATTAAGAAAAACGTGGTTATATTCCGGTTTTTCATTCTTAAAATCTAAAAATTCGGTAAACTATTTTGGCGGGATTTACTATAAAGAATTATATAACAACAACATTTTATACACTTAGTACCTTCTATTTTTCAGATCGGACCCACAAATACAATTTGAGTACTGCACAATGTCAGGCCTGTAAATCATCAAGGATTAATTGAGTGCCGGGTTCTGACGACTTAATCTGTAAATCATAAGTGCAGCCCGCTGTATAAGCAGAGGAAGCTCCTTCAGATTGATTAATTCACCCGGTTTATGTGCACCACTTCCGGAAGCACCCATACCATCAAGACTATCTACATATTTTGCAATATCAGAAATATCGCCCGCCCCGCGGGCACCGGGATCTCCTGCTTTTGTAGCGCCTATACCCATATCCTGAGTAATCCGGTCGAGATATTTAACAAGATTATAGTTTCCTTCAGTAGGTTCCATTGCAGGCAGGCCGTCAGTAAATGAAATGTTGGCAGAAGTCCCATTAAGACTTTGGGATACAATAGCTTTCATCCTTTCTCTTGCCCTATCTCTCTGAACTTCCGAAATGAAACGAAGATCTCCTGCCACAAAAGTGATTGGTGAGATTATGTTGGTTTTACCAATAGCTTCCATCCTTGCATTTGCGGGATCAAGCCGGATCTCTGAACCACCACTGATCAAACCCGCATTAAAAGTGAGGTATTTCTCATCCTTAAGTTCAGTTCTGAATTCATTAATGATACGGGCAGCCTCATAAATAGCGCCATAGCCTGCACTTTCACTGAATATCCCTGCCGAATGGCCCGTTTTTGCTGTAACATTTAATGTCCAGCCACCGATACCTCTTCTGGCTACTGCAACAGTATTTAAGCCCTGTGCTCCTTCAAAGCCTAAAGCGATATCTGTTGTTTTTGCACGTTCAATGAAATCCTTTCTTGCTACCGCATGCGGAGAACCTGAGCTTTCCTCATCACCTGTAAAATAGGCGATAATCTGTGTATTCTTTAAGAAGCCGAGTTCATTCAATGCTTTTAACGCAGATATCATAACCACGTTACCACCCTTCATATCATTTACTCCCTGTCCGGTTGCAGTAGAATCGTTCAGTTTCTGATAGGGACTGAATTCCATATCCAACTCAAATACTGTATCAAGATGACCAATGAGAAAAAGACGCTTACCCTGACTGCCTTTACGGCTGGCAACCAGATGGCCCGCACGACGTAATGAATCAGGTAAATCAACCCACTCTGTAGTAAAACCAAGCTTATCAAACTCCCTGCGGTAAACCGCGCCAACTTTTCTGACCCCATCTACATTCAGCGTGCCGCTGTTGATATTGACTGATTCAATCAGCAATTCTTCAGCTTCCCCATGATGGGCCTTTAGATAATCGATAATCTTCTTTTCATCAGGGCTTAGCTGAGCTGAGGCACTGTGTGTGATGATAAGCAGGAGGAACAAATAAAACGCTTTCATGGATTTTCAATTAGTTGGTAAAAGCCAAACAGCTAAGATAATTGTTAGATTGAATCTTTCACATCCTTTGGATGTATTTGTACAGAAACAATAATAATGATTCCATAATAGTAGTAGGTTACAGGGTAAAGTGTTTAAAGGCGATATTGTCATTGCTAAAAACTATTTTAACCTGAGTCGATATAATAAGGGTAAAAAATACGGTTATAATTGGTCTGATGAGAATCTGGAGTCCTTACAATTGATTTTTGGAAACCAATGCTTGTGTATTATAGGCTGGTTTAGCCCTTTCCTCCGGAGTATTTCCGGCAAGAAATCACGTTCTATTTCAAATTACGAATAGCCGGAAGATACCTCCTGCGGCAAGGTTTATTTTACCCGGAGCTGTATTTCATCGGGAAGAACAGCCCGGAAAAAGGACCATTTGCCATTTGAAATAAACCCGGGTGGCAGCTGTAGATTTTTGCCGGGCAGATTTTTATATTATAAGAGAATTTATAGGCAAAAACTACGGCAGAACACGGGACTGCTGGAACCGAAGAATCACAGACATTGCTTTCTAAAACAAAAGAAAATATTCAACCTAAATAGTCATGCAAGATTTTATATTGATCTCAGGTTAACTTATTTTCTAAAAAAAAATAGCTGTTCAGTTTCTCCATTTAAAAGTTTTAATCATCTGGTCTATGTCCTTTTTAACAAAATCCAAAACCGGCTGTATTGAATCGAGCCTTGGCTGTTCATTGAAATAAAGAGCTCCCCGAAGATAGTTTTTTGTACTGTCGGTCAGAAAAAACTGAACAGAAGAAGCCGTATTTCCATCAATGGAATAATAAATCCCATAAACCTTTTCCTTGGGATAAGAGATTATTCCCTCATCTATTGCAGTAGCCTTTACAGTATGTTTAAATGCAAATGTCCTGGCATCTTCGGTAAGCTGATTAAATTCGGCAGCAGAGGAGATCGGCTGATAACTCAAATGGATTCGTCCATTGAATTGCGGATAATTAACATTTAGCCAGCAAGGTTTAGAATCCCTGCTGCTATCCGGCTGAACTTGTGCATATTCCGGGAAATCAAAGGTATAGGGACAATCGCCTGAATAAGTCTGGTATTTTTTTTCAGGAAATTCAATTCTGAAATAGGCTCTTGGTTTGGGAGAATATTCCGCACCGCAAGATATAAAGAGGAAGGCAATCAAAAGAAAATGATATGAAAAGCGTGTTTTCATCAGCTATTCCATATTTCCCAGGATTTTTCTGCCTGCATATGCAGCATTTCCATTCCATTCTTAATTGCGGCACCTTTGGCTTTTCCCCGCTTAAGAAATTCGGTTTCTGCAGGATTATAAACCAGATCATAAAGCAGGTGTTTGCTACTCAGCAATTCGTAAGGTATATCCGGACATTCTTCAATATTGGGAGCGGTTCCGAGGGGAGTTGTATTTATAATCAGCAGATGTTCATTCATAATATCTGCTGTCAATTTCTTATAACTTAGCTGCTTCCGGATGTTTCTTCTTGAAACTAAACGATAAGAAATTCCCAGCTTTTCGAGCACATAAGCTACTGCCCTCGATGCTCCTCCCGTTCCAAGAACCAGAGCCTTTTGGTGATGCTTCTTTAATAATGGTTTCAAAGATTCTTCAAAAGCATATGCATCTGTATTATAACCTTCAAGTCTGACATTCATAGAAGAAAGCTCCCCGCTGAAAAATGCCTCAACCGGCTGATGATTTACAATTTTTATACAGTTTACAGCATCAATCTCCTTTGCTGCAGGATCAATCCTATCCAGATAATACATAACCCCAATCTTATGGGGAACCGTAACATTTAATCCGCATAGACCGGGAATACTTTTTATGAGATCAGTTAGATCACTTAGATTAGGAAGTGGGTACAATTCATACTGATGGTTATCTAGTCCTTCATTTTCAAATTTTTCGGTAAAAAATTTCTTTGAGAAAGAATGTGTCAGCGGATAACCTATCAGACCGTATTTTTTCATGCTAAATTAAATTGATGGCTGGCATTATCAATTTTATAAACACCTGAGCCTATTTTGTTTCCATATTAAGAAAATGATCGAAGGTATCACTTCTCAATCCCAGACGCAATGTTTCAACCGGAATAACATCTGCAGGTGCAATATTACCAAGATTGATATTAGTACCTATCAATTTAATGAACCAAACCTGCTGAGCCTTTTGTGGCGCCTCCCAGATGATTGTTTCTGCAGGAATCTGAGTTAAAATCTCATCTACCAGGCCCTGTCTTACTTCACCAGAATCACGATATAGACCAACATTCCCGCTTTCACGGGCCTCTGCGATAACTTTCCAGGATCCGGCTTCAATTTCAGCCTTCATTAAACTGATCCACTTATAAGGAGCAAAGATCTTTGCTGCATCCTTTGATCCAACTTCAGAAATAACAGTTACCTGTTCGCTAAGCTTACTGATATACTCACACTTTTCTTCATGAGGTATGGTAATTGATCCATCGGATACTTCGGCAAACTTCATATCGTATTTATCAAGCACCCGGCGATAATCATCAAATTGATTTCTTATTATAAATGCCTCAAAGAGAGTCCCACCAAAGTAAACAGGAATATTAGCATCCCTGTATATTTTTAATTTATTTTCGAGATTGGGTGTTACATAAGATGTAGCCCAGCCCAATTTTACAATATCAGTATGTGGTCCTGCAACTTCCAGGAAATCTTCGATCTGACGTACACTTAGTCCCTTATCCATAACCATAGTCAGGCCATTCTGACGCGGTTTTTGTGTACGCTCAGGGATATTCTTTAGAGTATAATTCATCTGTTATTATAATTGATTATGGAATGCCTTACAATATGTTTCCATCTTTAAATTCAGGCTATTCACTCAGGTGCAAATCTCCAAAAAAAAATTAAAACCTAAAGGCTAATATTTTTTTCCTTTTTTAACGGGTATAACGGTTAATTATATCTACAATAATCTTATTTTCATGCAGTTGAGGTAGATATTCAAATAAAATATGATGTTTCTCCGGATCAGAATTCAATGCAGTCTCGAGATAGATAAGTGCTTCACTGAACTGATGAGCCGCAAACAGATAGGCCACCATTCTGTAATATAGTTCGGCCGAGTCGGGGTTGTTTTTAATTCCTTCGGAGATGATTTCAATCGCCGAATCCAGTTTATCCTGCTCAAATAAAATTGAAGAATAATCCAGCCAGGCCTCAATATCAACAGGATTCAACTCAAGAACCTTTTCATACGCTTTTTCTGATTCCGGCAACTGCTTTAGTTTATATTGGGCATCCGCAATAGCGAACCAGTAATCTGCATTTTTATCATCCAGATCCAGCGCTTTCTTATAAAAATAGAGCGATTCAAAATACCTTTCCTCAAAATCAAGGGTTACCCCGATACCAAACCAGGCGTCAGATTGTGTGGGATCCAGTTTTACTGATTTTTTATAATATGAGCGTGCCTCGTCCATCCGTTCGAGTTTCTCATAACATTCACCGATGGCACAATAAGTATCGCCGCTAGGGGGCTCGTATTCAAATGTTTGCTTGTAAACTTCAATAGCCTCAGCATACCGGTCCAGATGAACCAGCGCATTCCCCTTATTGAAGTAGGCAGAGGCAAAATTATCTTTAATCAGAATGGCATAATCATAAGCATCGATCGACTTTTCAAAAAGATCCATCTTATTAAATGCATTTCCCAGATTGTACCAGGCCGCATAAGAATAAGGCTCATTATCAATGTATTGCTCATAAAACTTTATGCTTTCCTCCTGCTTATCCAGAACATCATAACAGAATGCAAGTTCATAAAGCGCATCCTGATTCTCCATATTCTGTTGCAAACATTGCTTAAGATAGCTCACAGAGTTCTCATAATCGCCCATACTTTGATAGACATAGGCAATGTGAAGCAATATCTCATCTGTACTTTCAGCAAGTGTCAATGCTTTTTCGTAGTTATCGAGTGCATCCTGATGCCGCTCCATACCCTCATAAACATTCCCTCTGATTGTATAAATATCAGCTTCTGAAGGTTCCAGCGTTTCGGCTCTGCAAAGTGATTCAAATGCAAGATCAAACTGATTGGTTGCCACGTAAAGCTGGGCCTGCTTAATTGAAAATACTGCCGCGAATGGATGCTGATTAATGGCATATTCAGTAACCTGTAATGCTTTAATCGGATCGTTTTTCTCGATATAGTATTCAATTATATTTTCAAATGCCTGAGCATCAAAAAAATACTGATCCTGATTACGGATCATCTCTTCATATCTTTCTACCGAAAATCTGGGATCTTCGGAAAAACCAAACTCAAAATCTTCTTCCATCCTAAAATAATACGATTAAGAACGTTCTCCCGGCTCATTATGTATAAACAATGAGCCATATTTATTTTAAATTAAGGCAAATCGCTAATTGTTTTGCTTTTATTTTTCAACATCCTGACAAGTCAGAGGCTAATTGGCTGAAAAATAAATCAATAAAGAGGCAGCTTTTCGGATATGTTTTTATCATGAAGCTTTCAAAAGCCCTTGGGAGAATTGCTTAACTTTACAAAAATACGAAATTTTATGCAAATAGATATTTTACCGGTTTTACAAGCCCTTGGAATACAGGCGGTCAATGAAGCAAGCAGTACAGGTAAAGTTTGGAACAGCAATGAACCGCAAAATGTGCATGCTATTTTTTCACCGGTAGATGGGAAAGAGATTGCCTCGGTAAGGTTCTCAAATAATTCAGATTTTGAAAACACGGTTCTGAAAGCCGGGGATGCATTCAGGACATGGCAAACCTGGCCTGCTCCAAAGCGGGGTGAAGTGATCAGACAATTGGGGGAAGCACTAAGGCAACATAAGACTGATCTGGGTAAACTTGTTAGTTATGAAATGGGTAAAAGTTTACAGGAGGGTTATGGTGAGGTACAGGAAATGATAGATATCTGCGATTTTAGTGTTGGTTTATCACGTCAGTTATACGGACTGACTATGCACTCAGAACGACCGGCCCACCGGATGTATGAGCAATGGCACCCCTTGGGTATTGTTGGTATTATATCAGCCTTTAATTTCCCTGTGGCTGTTTGGGCATGGAATATGACAATCGCTCTCGTTTGTGGCGATGTTTGTATCTGGAAACCTTCAGAAAAAACTCCTCTGACGGCTATTGCTTGCCAGCATATATTACAAAAAGTATTTGCAGCAAATGATGTTCCTGAAGGAGTATCATGCCTTTTGGTCGGAGACCGTAGCATAGGAGAACTATTGAGTCATGATAAACGGATAGGCCTGGTCTCAGCAACGGGTTCAACCCGTATGGGAAAGGCTGTTGGAGCAGCAGTGGGTGCACGTCTTGGCAGGAGTTTACTGGAACTTGGAGGAAACAATGCCATCATCATTTCTAAAGATGCAGATCTGGATATGTCGCTGGTAGGTGCCGTATTCGGCGCAGTTGGAACCGCGGGACAACGCTGTACATCAACCCGCAGACTCATCATTCACGAAAGTGTTTATGATACTTTCAGGGATAAGCTGGTGAATGCTTACAGGCAATTGAAAATTGGTAATCCGCTCGATGAAAATATGCATGTTGGTCCGCTGATAGATAAAGACGCTGTTAGGGCCTATCTCAGCTCTATTGAAAAATGTAAGGCTGAAGGAGGCAATTTTGTAGTAGAAGGTGGTGTTCTTGAAGGGGAAGGATATGAATCAGGATGCTATGTAAAACCTTGTATTGCAGAGGCAAAAAATGAATTTGAGATCGTGCAGCATGAGACCTTTGCCCCAATTCTCTATTTGATGAAATATAAAGCCCTTGAAGAGGCAATCGCAAGACAAAATGCTGTCCCACAGGGACTTTCATCATCAATCATGACCTTAAACCTGCGCGAAGCAGAGCAGTTTCTTTCCTCTGCGGGATCAGATTGCGGCATAGCCAATGTGAATATAGGTACTTCAGGTGCTGAAATCGGAGGGGCTTTTGGAGGTGAAAAAGAAACAGGAGGCGGAAGGGAATCGGGATCAGATGCATGGAAGGCCTATATGCGTCGCCAGACCAACACGATCAATTATTCGGATAAATTACCGCTTGCGCAGGGGATTAAGTTTGATCTATAAAGAAAATGGCTCAGGGGCTTTAATTAAATATTACTTTAACTATTTTGGTATAATTGATTTTTTTAACCACATAGAAACATAGTTTTCATTCAATTGAAAGATGTTTCAATTCTTTAGAGAAATCATAGCTATATAAACCCAGGTATACGGCTATCAAAACCTTTTCTATGTTTCTATGTGGTTTATTAGATTATTTATTCGGTCATTTAAATTTTTATTAATTGCACCAAAGGTGTTATACTGATTAAAATTTTAACGTGAGTTCGATATTGAACTATCTAAAGATTAAGATTTAACCACATAGATTGACTTGTATTATACTTTAAAGGAAACATAGATTGAAGCGAAGCTTCAAGGCTATCTGTGTCTAAAATGTAAGTTAGAAGCTATAAAATGCTATGTTTCCCTGCCGGCAGGCAGGTATGCGGTTTTTAAAACATTATATCGTGTTCACGTTATTTTAGCTTTATTAGAACATAAGCATCTGCAGAAAGCAAATCTTTATTGTCATTAAAGTTTATTCGATTGAATAATATCTGAAGGCTCAGTCCATCAAATTCAAGATCCTGTGAAAGCAGTTGTCTGGAGACCTGTATGGCTTGTTTATCAGCTAATTTCTGCTTCTTCAATTCCACGTCTAATTGATTGATTAAGGTATCAAGGATGATATATTTTTCTACAGATCCATAAATCACTTTCAATTTATTCTGATTTACCACACGGCTAATGAGCAATTTTCTGGAGTTTATGGTGTTTGACAAAGTATCAGTTGAAATATTGAGTGGAAGCATATAATCTGCGTCATTCAATGGAAGAAGGTCGACATAAAAGGCTTCGGCCATATTCATCCCAAGATTTAGTTTAGAACCTCTGGCATCATTCGGCTGAAGATTCAGATAAGTGTATAACCAAAGTTTTTGCCGGCTTCTTATCTCCCAGTTACTGGTACGGGAATCATATTTCTTCTTCTCATTAACAGAAAGCAATGAATCTGCGACTACCCCCGGATCCCATTTTAGAATTGGGCTGAAACTTTCCAGGCCATGCATATTTACAAGGTAATCTACAATATTAATCATCCGGGTCATATCATCTTTCCCTGGCTTAATCTTTAACTTTATGATCTTATCGCCTTCAAGTGATCTGTGTTTTTCGAACAATTGCTTCAGTTCATTGATCTGCGATCTCCTGGATGTAGAAAATGCCCCCTGAGGGCCATATATAGACAAGACAGTCACCAGACACAAACTGAAAGGGATAATCATAATATTCTGACTTTTTGAAAGCAGGAAATAGGCGTTAATAAAAGCAAGCCAGGCTGCCAGAATGATCAGGAAATAACGTTCCTCAGTAATTCCATAGTCAATAACTCTGGCCAAAACTGCCCATACAAGCAATAGTATCAATGGGATTAGCACGTAATAAAAACTACGACTGAATGTTTTAAGCCATTTATTTTCATCATGATCCCTGACAGGATATATCAGCAGCAGTGATAAAATCCCAAAAACAGCATATCCAAGTATCAAATTTGAAACGAGACCTTTGGGAAGCTCCCATTCGATCAGAATCTTAGCCTCATAAGCAAGCAGTATAATTGCGTATACGGTAGCCAATGGAATAAGAACGAATTGTGTAAATATTTTAAGTCCGCCAGGATAGGTTTTATCCTCTTCAAGATCATTTAAATTCGCAGGAACTCCCGACAGGAAAAACACGGTTTGAAAGATGCCGGCTATCCAGACCCATAATATGGCGAAGGTATCCCACTCAAACTTGAAATTAAACAGAAAATTCATTGATCCAATGGCAGCCGCAAGCCCAAGAAACAGTGCTGCACTATAGATTCCCCCGATTAAAAAGCGAAGAAAAATAATCCTGTTGAATTGCCAGAAGGCATTGATATGCCCCTTTCCGAAATAAGCAGCAAAGGAAACTGAAAGATGAAAGGCAAGTGCCATCAAAATAAATCTGAAAAAATCCGTCTCGCGCTTTAATGGATCGATCAAAAAGAATACACCAACAATAAAGACTAACATTATAAGCCTGAACAGGTTCTTTTTCAGGACCGAATAAGAATTACTTTCTGATAAAAGACTTAGAGAAAGTGATAAAACAAGACCTAGATTAGCTGTGAGGATAAGCCTCACACAAAGGCTTTCTGCTGCCATGTTGAGGTCACTGATTTCTATGAAAACCGTCGCCGCCACGGTACCCAGCAGAGCAAATCCAATTTCGAGCGGAAACCGCCACAAAACAATCCTTATGGAATGGACAAAAGTCTGCAGGGAAGGTAATTTCATGGATAGTAATTTACCTAAAGATACTAAAAGCTTAAATTAACATGAGTTCGATTAAACTATCTAAAGATTAATATTTAACCACATAGATTGTCTTGTATTATCCTTAAAAGGAAACATAGATTATAAATCACATAGATTGAAGCGAAGCTTCAAGGCTATCTGTGTCTAAAATGAAGGTTGACGGCTATAAAATGCTATGTTTCTATGTGGTTATTAGATATTATGTCGAGTTCACGTTAAATTATTGTCGCTTAAAAATCAGCTAACCAATAACTTATAACCCTTTCCGTGCACATTGATAATCTCCACTTTCGGGTCTTCTTTCAGGTATTTACGGAGTTTACTCAGAAAAACGTCCATGCTCCGCCCATTGAAGTAGTTATCATCATGCCAGATTGAGATCAATGCCTCTTCACGCGTCAGAACCTCATTTTTTTTGAGACATAAAAGCCTGAGCAGTTCTGCTTCCTTAGTGGATAACTTTTGCTGGGAATCAGCATTTGTGATCAGTTGTGCAGTATAATCAAATTTATAATTGCCGATATCAAATTTTGATTGCTGATCTGAGGCTTCAGCCTTTTCAGGATCTGATACCCTTTTAAACAATGCATTGATCCTTAAAAGCAATTCCTCAATACGGAATGGTTTTGTGATATAATCATCCCCTCCTAAATTATATGCTTCAGCTTTATCCTCGATCATGGTCTTGGCTGTTGCAAAAATGATTGGAATATGTGGGTTAATGCGTCGAATGTCTTTACCAAGTGTAAAACCATCCTTTTTGGGCATCATCACATCGAAGATACACATATCAAAATGGTCGTTATTGAACGCTTTAAGAGCTTCATCACCATCCTGACAAAGCACAACTTCGAATTTTCCTTTTAATTGCAAATAATCCTGTAAAAGCATACCCAGATTCGGGTCATCTTCGGCTAGTAATATTTTTTTCATATCAGGGATTCCAAAAAAGGGAAAATATTATTTTCATTAACCTGCTGTTTATGCAACAGGTTTTAAAGGAAGACTTATCTCAAATTCTGATCCAACATCCTTTTCACTCTTCACCCTGATCGTTCCATTCAGGCGTTTAACGATATTATTCACGTAGCTTAATCCTAAACCAAAACCTTTTACATCATGAAGATTACCTGTAGGAATTCGATAGAATTGGTCAAATATCTTTGATAACTGATCTTTGCTCATCCCAATTCCTTTATCAGCAACCTTAATAATGAGGTTCTTGCCGGAAATGAAAGTACTGATCTTTATCTTCGGTTTCTCAGGACTATATTTATTTGCGTTATCAAGCAGGTTAAAAATCACATTTGACAGATGCAGTTCATCGCCACTAACTGTAGAATATCCTGCTTTTAGATCAAGTTCAATACTGGCATTCCTTTTCTGAAGCTGAAGTGACATGCTGTCGACTATGGCTGAAAGAAGATCGTTCATATCCACATCCCTGTGTTCAAGCTTCAAATCGCCCTTTTCAATTTTGGCAATATTAAGAACCCGTTCTATATGACTTCCCAGACGAACATTTTCATCGTAAATGATATTCGCCAAACGTTCAATTCGGTTCTTATCGGTTGTCAGTTCAGGATCTTTCAAAGCCTCACTTGCAATCATAATGGTAGCTACCGGAGTTTTAAACTCATGGGTCATATTATTGATAAAATCAGTCTTCATCTCTGATATCTTCTTTTGCATCAGAATAGAATGAATGGTGTATCCGAAGCTGAAGATCAGCACGAGCAATAAGCCCCCTGATAGGCCCATCATGGCTGTCATATTAGAAAGAATGATGGAGTTTTTATCCGGAAACGTAATGGTTAACATTCCTGAATCCCTGATCATATCCTTTGGAAAGAGTGGGGTTTCATAGCTATTATAAGGCAGGAACTTCGTTTGATTAGAAGCCCTTGTAAAAATAAGCGAGTCCCTCTCGGCAGATGTAACTTTGTATTCATAATTACTCAGGATTGAGAGATTACGTAATTCTGCTCTGAGCATGGAGTCAAGTGTCTGTGGATGAACACGTTTGTTCAGTGGAACGTCAACCTCCCGGTACTCCTGATAAAGATCTTTAAATACATCTGCCTTCTTTTGATTCTCTTCAGCAAAATATTGCTTCACTTTCTGTACTCTGTTGTCCTGTTCGGCTTCATTTACTTCTGGCGGGCGCGGCAGATTCCTTAATCTTGGCCTTGGAATCGTACGCAGAAATGCCCCTTCTATAGGATCGAAAACGATATACTGAGTTACAGAGTCTGGTAACAATCCGGGTGCGGATGCGGATATTGCAGCGCTTATTTGAGACGAAGCTTTTGGAGCTCTGGAAATTGTTCTTCTGGTTTGCTCGTGGATTTGTCCAAAGGCATCCTCAACCTGGTATACATCTACCCGAAAGTTATATTCAAGATCCTTTAGTTCCGATGCCGTAACAGCATCATTAAAGGAAACCACATTTGGATATCTTGCCCTAAGCAGGCTGTCCCTGATCATGAATATACTATCCGCTTTCCTTTGCTGAACCATCAAATACTTTTCATCCGACATTCTTGGCCTGCTACGCTTAATCCTGACAGGCTTTTCAGGTGCTGCTACAAAAACGGGGGGGCTTTCGATGATTGGTGGTTGGGGAAGACTGATAAACTCGGCCTTTTTCTCAAGAAAATTATTGGCATCTCTTTTAGCCAGGCGTTCAACTACATTATTCAAGGCTTCATGTACAGACTGGTCAAACAAACGCGACTGAAGTTGGTAGGACTGCCTGAAAAAATACCATTGCATTCCCATCACCCCCAGCAAGGCGATGGTCATTAATCCAATAATTAAACTGATGCTTTTACTCTTCATCCTGAAACAAAAATACGCAACACTCTCTTTGTCAATATAGTTTTAACATATTTTAACAAAGCATTAACAAAATTCGATTCATAAGCCATTTACTTTTGGTTCTGCAAAGCAGATGATTGGGTTCTAATTGTACCCTTATTTATCAATATAATGATTCAATCCTGAAAAGCGGTTCAATTATACCCAGCGTTTAAATACTAAACTAAAAACAAAACATATGAAAAGATTCATTCTCAATCCACACCTTATGCTGATGGGGTTTTTTACACTAATCGTTGTAAGTTCCGGTACTTCAGCTAAGGCACAGGTAGAAAAAAAAATCAATCAAAGCATTATTATTAAGAACGGCGACACTATAATCAATGGAAAAAAATTAAGCGAGGCAGATCAGGAAGAACGGATGCGCTTAAGGAAAGAGTTCAAAGCTATGGAAGGCCGTATTAAAGGCAAAGGCGGGTCTCTTGAAAAAAGAGTAATCATCAAGCCTAAAGATGGGATAGATAAAGAGATCATCATTAGCCGTAAAGGTGATGCCCCGCATATTTTGCACTGGGAAGATGGCGATATGAATGAGTTTGAATTTGATTTCAAGGATAAAATGCCGGGGGGATTACATGTTTTCAAGTTTAATGGAGACAGTAGTATGTCATTTAACTTTGATATGGATACTATTATGAAAGAATTCAGTTTCCAGATAGATGGATTGGACAGTAATCTCAGAAAACGTATCATTACAATGCACAGGAATATGGCACCTGGAGCACCTGTTACGCCTGGAATGCCACGAATGCCAAGGGCACCAATGCATCCTGCTCCACCCATGGCTTTTGAATTTGAAAGAAGTGAATTCCCGGGCCTGAGGAACAGGAACAATTCTTCTTCTTTTAATTTTAATTCTACAGATAAGAACGGAATATCGAGCAGGATGAATATCCGCCTCAGTGATGCAGAAAAAACTCAATTGAAAACTATCACCGGTTTTGAAAATACGGAAAATAAACTGGATGTTAAAGACCTGACGCTGTTTCCTAATTTTTCAAATGGCAAGCTTGGAATCTCTTTCAATTTAGAGAGCAAAGGACCGATAAAGCTGAAGATCCTGAATACTGATCTGAAGCCACTATTTACGGATGAGCTTAGCAATTTTAATGGATCTTACATGAAACAGATATCATTAGCAGAAAATGGAGTATATTATATTACTATAGAGCAAAATAAAGTTTGGTTTATAAAACGATTGGTTAAAGAATAATAATTTGTTGAGAATCAAAAAGCCCCGTGCCGGATTACCGGACGGGGCTTATGATTTTATGGTGTTTCAGACTAATGATCAGAAAGGAAGATCATCATCGTCGGGAGCTGAACTGATGTCAACCGGAGCCGCATATTCAGGAGCCGCCTGAGCAGAGCTACCAGAACCAAGAGGATTTATTCTCCATACAGCAAGGGTATTAAAATAAGAGGTTTTGCCCATTTTATCTGTCCATGCACGTCCGCGAAGGTTAAAAAACAATTCCACCTGATCACCCACTTTAATATTATCGAACAGATTCACTTTATCCTGAACTGCCTCAAACTTCACAAATTCCGGATAAGTTGGATTTTCTGCGTATTCAAGTATTAACTCGCGTTTTTTGAATTTCTCGCTCACGGTAATTACCGGTGAGATCTCATGTACTTTACCTTTTATGTCCATGTTAATAAAATTATTGATGTATTCTGGTTTTAGATCGTACAAAATTAACCGGCTAGTTTTTTCAAAAACCTGCTGGCGGATACGATTTGTAAAAGTATAAAATTAAGGCAGTTTTTAATTGCTAACTTCGCAATTTATTATGCAAGTTTTCCACACAAAAAGCAAGATCATCATAACCTGCAACAATCGCCTGGCTCCTTATCTTAAGCAGGAGGTTGAAGCATTGGGTTATGAGATCAAGAGAGCATTCAGTACCGGCCTGGAGCTGGAAGGAACAATCAATGATTGTATCCCTCTGAATCTGAATTTGCGTTGCGCAAGCCAGGTTTTATATTCTATTAAAGCATTCACAGCCGAAAATCCGGCAAGGCTTTATAAGGAATTACTCGAAATATCATGGGAAGAGCTGATTGACTTTACCGGCTATTTCTCAGTAAGTTCAACAGTCGATAATGAAACGATCACCACTCCGCTTTTCGCAAATCTGAAAGTGAAAGATGCAATTGTGGATCGCATAAAGGAGAAAAAAGAAATCAGGCCAAATACCGGACCCGAAACAAACAAAGCGGTTATTCACCTCTACTGGAAAGAAAATGATGCTGAGATATTTATTGATACCTCAGGTGAAACTCTTGCCAAACATGGTTACCGAAAAATCCCTGGTAAGGCTCCAATGCTGGAAGCTCTTGCTGCAGGAACCATTATGGCTACAGGATGGGATAGAAAAAGTCCATTCGTTGTTCCAATGTGTGGATCAGGAACTCTGGCAATTGAAGCAGCCTTGCTTGCAACTGATAAAACGCCGGGAATGTTTCGAATGAACTACGGTTTCATGCATATCATTGGATATGATGAACAGGTTTTCTTCGAGGAAAGACGAAAGTTAAAAGAGAAGGCAAAAAAAGAGATTGATTTCAGAATTGTAGCCACTGACCATTCGGAAGATGCGATTGATATTTCAATAAAAAATGCAAAAACCGCCGGTGTTGATCAGCTGATTGATTTTTCGGTTTGTGATTTTGCAGACACCGAAGTACCTGAAGCTGCCGGGATAGTTATTTTTAACCCCGAATATGGTGAGCGTCTTGGAGTTCATACCAAACTTGAAGCTACCTACAAGCGGATAGGCGATTTTATGAAGCAGAAGTGTAAGGGTTACAGAGGATATATTTTTACCGGAAACCCTGATCTTGCAAAAAAAATCGGCCTGAGGGCCTCAAGGAGAATCGAATTTTATAATGGCAAACTTGATTGCAGGCTATTGGAATACGAATTATATGAAGGTAGCAAAAGAGAACCCAAACCTGAATCATGATCAGCTCATCGCTGAAACAGTAAAGTTTGTTAAGCATACTTTGGAAGGTGCCGAATGCGGGCACGATTGGTGGCATATTCAGCGGGTATGGAATAATGCACTCCAAATCATAAAAACAGAATCAGCTGACCGACTCGTTGTGGAACTGGCTGCCTTATTACATGATATTGCTGACAGCAAATTTCATGATGGCGACGAGGAGATCGGTCCAAAAAAAGCTGGAGATTTTCTTTCTACACAGAAACTGCCCGAAGATTTGATCCTGCATGTTCAGCAGATCATCCGCAATATGTCATTCAAAGCCAGTCTTGGGCATGTAGAATTCCACTCTAAGGAGCTCGAAATTGTGCAGGATGCTGACCGACTCGATGCAATTGGTGCTATTGGAATTGCCAGAGCATTCACTTACGGAGGCTTCAAAAATCGTGAATTATATAACCCTGAGATTCCTCCGGCACTTAATATGAGCAAGGAAGAGTACAAAAATTCTGCTGCTCCTACTATCAATCATTTTTACGAAAAGCTGTTACTGTTGAAAGATAAAATGAATACCGAATCCGGAAGGAAGATTGCAACAGAAAGGCATTTGTTTATGGAACAGTATCTGGAGCAATTTTATAGGGAATGGGAGGGGAGGTAGGAATAGGAACCCGATTGCTATCGGGTGGGAAATAGAAAATGGGAAATGGGCCCAGGCTTAAAGTTGGTTTTTGTTTTAATTCTCAGATAATATTCAGCAGGCCAAAATAAATTAACATCATTATACCGCTTAAGAGTGTCATTCGCGACATGTTCTTAAAGTTCGCATTCCCCGGATCACGGTAAACTTTGGCAAACCAAGTAAGAAATAATATAAATAGAGGGGCCGAGACAATCAAAAACAACCAGAAATTCTCAATTAATTCCAATCTGTCCCAATAAATAAAAAGCAGAATTCCGGAAAGCAGGAACAGGCAGGCTGAAAAGTAAAAAGAACCCCGGATACCTAAAATGAGACTCAGCGTCTTATCCCCTCTTTTTGAATCCTCCTCATGCTGATATACTTGAGTAAGCGGGTAAGTTGCACCAATCAGACAGGAACAAATGAGTCCTGCGATTGTAAAATTCAAATTCCATCCGAATAGTGTATCAACCCCCGAAATAGAAGCATAAGTGCTCCAGTAAACAAAGGCTCCCTGAAAAATAAATACAATCATGAAACTTACAAGAGGATATTTCTTTAGCCTTACTGAAGGATGACTATACATTTTAGAAAACAGCCCGTAAATAAGAACTGCAAAAAACAGGATCCAGCCCACATAAATTGCTAATAATAAAGCAATTAAATCAAGTAATAGGGGAAAATAGTACAGACTCTTATCAACAGGTGGTGGCTTTTCTATAAGTGCAATACTCCCTTCGTCTTTATCAAAATAGCTATTGTAACCGTTACTGGCAGGATAGACCAGCAGATGCCAGATAACAAAAGTTAAAATTGCATTTTGCCAATTGATTTCCGGGACCTGAGAAAGCGCAAAGAGATATACTGGCAGCAAAAAGGCTGAAAACAATAAGCGTAAATGCAATAAAGTGGATACACTCGGGAAGAAACTTTTTAAAAGATTCATTTACTAAATTAACATTTTATACCCCAATCAGTCCTCAAAGCTATACAAGGTTTTATTAAAAATATTTGATCAATTCTGGCTTATATATTGTTATTAAAACCAAAAGCATAAATATTTAGTAATTTACTGACATGAGCAGCTGCATTAGCGCGATTGGTACCGCCAACCCAAAATACCGGATTCCACAGAATGATATCTATCATTTTATGGTCAAGGCATTCAGGCTTAATGATACCAATGCATCCCGGCTAAAACGAATTTATGATCATTCAGGAATTGAGCATCGATATTCGGTGATTCCGGATTTTGGAGAAAAAGAAAGTAATAATAATACCTTCTTTGGTAAGACTGCTGATTTTGAGCCTTTTCCCGGAACCCGCGAACGACTAAGTTTATATCAGGAGACTGCAGCAGATCTTGCTTCAGAAGCTGTCAATGATTGCATAATTAATCATACTGAGATTCTAACTCCTTCAATCACTCATCTGATAACTGTTAGTTGCACCGGAATGCACGCTCCCGGAATAGATATCGAACTGGTCGAAAAGCTAGGTTTGAACCCCAATATTGAGCGAACCTGTATTAATTTCATGGGTTGTTACGGAAGCTTAAATGCCCTTAAAGTTGCTGATTATATCTGCCGTGCCGATCCTGCAGCAAAAGTTCTGATTGTTTCTGTTGAACTCTGTACACTTCACTTTCAAAAGGAAAATACCCTGGATAACTGGGTTGCCAATTCGCTTTTTTCGGATGGTGCCGCTGCGGTTATTGTAGAAAACGGCACTGAAACTAAGACCCGAAACAAGCATCTTTTGCTCGATACATTTTATTCTGAATTTTTGAATGAGGCTAAAAATGAAATGGCCTGGTATGTTGGAGATGCAGGCTTTGAAATGAAATTGACCTCAAAAGTATCCCGGATGATTCTAAAACATATTCAATCTATTTCCAATAAACTACTCAGTAAAGCAGGTCTGCAATTCAAAGATATTGGTCGCTTTGCAGTACATCCCGGAGGAAGAAAAATCCTTGAAGCCGCCGAAAATGCACTAGGTTTTTCATCCATTGCAAATTGCTTTGCCTATGAAACATTAAGGGATTATGGAAATATGTCGTCTGCCACAATATTATTTGTTCTCAAAAAACTTATGGAAGATCCGGAGGGAATTGATGGTGAAAACATTCTTGGCTTTGCTTTCGGACCTGGTTTAACAGTTGAATCTATGATATTAAAAAGAAGCGGAAATGCCTGACTTTAGTCGCAGAAGTTCAGAAGAAGAAATGATGGACGATTTCTCATTAGGACATGAGATTATCGACCCGATTATGGATGAGCTTGAAGTAGTAAACAAGCTTCTGGGTGGGTATAATGTATTTTTTGATGCTTTTCAAAAGATAGGTATAAAGGATGGGATGATCATCAGTGACTGGGGTTGCGGTGGCGGAGATTCATTGAGGGTTATTGCAAAATGGGCACGCAAACGAAATCTTAATATTCATTTAGTTGGAGTTGATGCTACAGAATCGGCCATCGAATATGCAAGGGAAAAATCAGGAGATTTTCCGGAGATCTCCTATATTCTGGCAGACGTAATGAGTGAACAACTCCTTAGCAATCAATTTGATATTGTAATTTCAAGTCTGTTTACGCATCACTTTGCTGATGAAAACTGGATCAGACTGATTCAAAAAATGGCCGATTGTGCTAATCAATATGTGGTGATCAATGATCTGCACCGGCATTGGTTTGCCTACCATTCCATTGGTGTTTTAACCTCAGTTTTTTCAAAATCTGAAATGGTTAAACACGATTCCAAACTTTCTGTACTCCGCAGCTTCAAACGTGAGGAGCTTGAGAAGCTATTGAAAGAAGGAGGCTTTAAAACTTTTACGATCAAATGGATGTGGGCATTCAGATGGCAAATATGCATTGAAACCAGAAAAATTAAGTAGAGAACTTTCTGATTTGAAAACTGAGCATGAATGATATACTGATAATCGGAGGCGGACTCGCAGGATTGACCAGTGCCATTCTTCTTCAACAGAATGGATATCAGGTAAGCGTTTTTGAGAAGAAAAAATATCCATTCCACCGGGTTTGCGGTGAATACATTTCCAATGAAGTATTCCCATTTTTGGAATCATTAAATATCGGAATCTCTGAATCCGCTTACTCCCGGATTAACCATTTGGCAATCACATCTGTTTCAGGTAAAATTTTGCAGGCAGATTTAACAATGGGCGGATTTGGCTTAAGCCGTTATAAGCTTGATCATTTAATGTACGAACAAGCGAAAAGACTTG
Source organism: Sphingobacteriales bacterium 16-39-50 (assembly GCA_002257025.1). Classification (GTDB taxonomy): domain Bacteria; phylum Bacteroidota; class Bacteroidia; order Sphingobacteriales; family Sphingobacteriaceae; genus Daejeonella. Next base: position 220,195 of record NCHA01000002.1, read on the forward strand.
GTGTGGAATTCATTTTTGAAAAGGTAGATAATATAGTTTTTAACGAAGGTAAATTCCAGATTACCACTCCCGGGAATAGGGTTTATGAGACGCCTATCGCGATTGCAGCCTATGGCAAAAGATCTAATCTTGATCAAAAATTGAATCGCAGTTTTTTTTACAAACGAAGTCCATATCTGGGTGTAAAATATCATATAAAAACTGATCTTCCCGGAAACCTGGTGCGTCTTGATAATTTTCAGGGTGGTTATTGCGGGGTAAGTAAGATTGAAGATGATAAATTCTGTCTGTGCTACCTCTCACAGACAGCAAATCTTAAAGAATACTCTGGCATTCCGGAGATGGAAGAAGCGGTTCTGTTCAAAAACCCGTATTTGCGAAGCCTTTTTAAAAACTCAGAGTTTTTATTCAAAAGCCCTGAGGTGATCAATGAAATTTCCTTTGAAAAGAAAACCCTGGTAGAAAACCATTTACTCTTTTGCGGTGATTCAGCCGGAATGATTACTCCGCTCTGTGGGAATGGAATGGCAATCGCTATTCATTCGGCAAAAATTCTTGCAGATAGCATCATGCATTTCGCAAAAAAGGGCTCGGGTATAGACAGAATAGCAATGGAAAATGAATATAAGTTTCAGTGGGAAAAACAATTTGCTCTAAGACTTAGAAGTGGCAGGTTGATACAGAAGCTATTTGGTAACACATTTATTTCTGACCTGACCGTTTCAACTCTTGGAAAACTTCCGGGCATTACACAAATGTTGGTTAAAAAAACCCATGGAGAATCGTTAAAATATTAACTTGCAACATGAAACTGTGGGTACTAGTCTTTATCAATGCCTTGGCGGTTGCTTTATCCTTATCGATAATCAACTTCTACTTTCAGCAAAATCTCCTCGATTTCTTCATCACATTTTCTGTTTCCCTTTTAACAAGCTATCTGGTTTTCTATTACCTGATCGAAAGATTTGTCTACAGTAAGATCAAGCTAATCTATAAGCTGATTCATAACCTGAAACTGGGGAAAGATCTGAAAGATGCATTGGGAGAATATGTTAGCGCCGATCCAATCAATGATGTAGAACTTGAAGTTAAGGAATGGGCAAGAGATAAAAAATCGGAGATCGATCAGCTAAAAGACCAGGAAAAGTTCAGAAGGGAATTCTTATCTAATATTTCCCACGAATTGAAAACTCCACTTTTTGCAATTCAGGGCTATATTGAAGCTTTGCAGGAAGGGGATATTGATGACCCTGAAATATCAAAACAGTTTCTTGAAAAAGCTTCCAGAAATGTAGACCGTCTCGCATTTTTCATTAAAGATCTGGATGCTATTTCAAAACTGGAAAGCGGGGAAATACCTGTGAATTACGATCGGTTTAATTTAACCGATTTGATACATGAAGTAATTGATTCTTTGGAATTAAAAGCAAAAAAATATAATATCACTCTGCTTTTTAAAGAAAAATATCATAGCCCAACCTGGGTATATGCCGACAGGGAAAAAATCAGACAGGTTTTGGTAAACCTGATTGATAATTCCTTCAAATATGGTAAGAGCGGTGGAAGTACTTCCATCAAAACCTTTGAACTTCATGACCAGATTTTGGTAGAGATAACAGATGATGGTATTGGAATTGAAGAAAAATATCTTCCAAGACTATTTGAAAGATTTTACCGTACTGATAAAAGCCGTTCCCGACAAATTGGTGGCTCTGGTTTAGGCCTGGCCATTGTGAAACATATTATTGAAGCACATCAGCAAACCATCACCGTAAGAAGTACCGAAAATATAGGCTCAACGTTTGGGTTCACACTCCAAAGGGACAAATAAATCGGGTTTTTTGTTAACATTAACTTAACATTGGGTTTGTAAATTTGCATTATTTAAAAATCCAATCCAATGTCACTGAACAGTATTTTCCAGTACTTTATCCCCAAAGACAAGAAGTTTTTTCCTCTTTTCGAAAAAGATAGTGCGAACCTAATCCAGTTAGGTGAAAAGCTTGTAGAAGCAGTTAACACTGAAGATCTTACACTTCGTAAGAAATTATTCAAAGACATCGAAGATCTTGAGCATACAGGAGACGAGATTACTCATCAAATCCACCTCGAGCTAAGTAAGAATTTTATCACTCCATTCGACCGCGAAGATATTCACAGACTTGCCAGTGCAATCGATGATATTGCCGATTATATTCATGGCTCTGCAAGTCGTATGGATCTTTATAATGTTACTATTATTACACCTCCTATAAAAGAACTCGCCAGCCTTATCTTACAGGCATGCCAGGATCTTCACAAAGCTATTCACGAACTACGCGATTTGAAAAATATCCGTTTAATCGCAGATTGCTGCGTTCGTATAAACAGTATTGAAAATCAGGCCGATTATGTCTTTGACAAAGCGGTTGGTGAACTTTTCGATAATGAAAAAGATGCGGTGAACCTGATTAAATATAAAGAAGTACTCTCCGGACTTGAAACCGCGACCGATATGTGTGAGGATGCAGCGAATGTGCTGGAATCTATCCTGGTGAAAAACGCTTAATTACATCATTAAAGATATTACACCAGCCATATGGGTTTTACACTATTAATTGTAATCATTGTTTTAGCATTGGTATTTGATTATATCAATGGCTTTCATGATGCTGCGAATTCTATTGCAACCGTTGTCTCTACGAAAGTTTTAACTCCTTTTCAGGCAGTGGTTTGGGCGGCCTTTTTCAACTTCCTTGCTTACTGGATATTCCATTTAAATGTGGCTGATACAGTAGCCAAGACTGCTGATACAATGAATATTAACCTTGTGGTTATTCTTGCGGGTGTTTTGGCAGCAATCTGCTGGAATTTATTAACCTGGTGGTTTGGAATCCCTTCAAGTTCATCACATACCCTTATTGGTGGATTTGCAGGTGCTGCAATTGCTCATGGTGGTCTAAATGTGGTTAACCTTGGTGTTATCGGCAAAGTTGCTTCTTTTATAGTTCTTGCTCCAATTATTGGTATGATCATGGCGTATTTTATTACTGTGATCATTGTCAATATCTGTCGATACGCCAACCCTTCAAAGGCTGAATGGTGGTTCAAAAAACTCCAGCTAGTATCTTCAGCTTTATTCAGTCTCGGTCACGGAGGCAATGATGCTCAGAAAGTAATGGGTATTATTGCAGCAGCAATCATTGTTTATCTTAAAGATGCTAACCTAAGTGTTGATACCATGTCATCATGGCTCCATGTAGGTTATACAGTTATTGATGGTAAGGTAAAGATCAATCATATTCCTGAGTGGATCCCTATAGCATGTTACACTGCAATAGCGGCCGGTACTATGAGCGGTGGATGGAAGATTGTAAAAACCATGGGTACCAAGATCACTAAAGTTACTCCTTTAGAAGGTGTTGCAGCAGAAACTGCCGGAGCAATTACTTTGTTCATGACCGAACACTTTAAAATACCTGTTTCAACAACACATACTATTACCGGTGCTATTATAGGAGTTGGATTAAGCAAGCGTGTTTCCGCGGTACGCTGGGGAGTTACTATCAGCCTTTTATGGGCATGGATACTGACTATACCCGTATCTGCAGCCCTGGCAGCAACACTTTACTTTTTGCTTAGTTTGTTTCTTTAATTGCCTGCTGATTATTAATCCCCTAAAAACATAAGAGCTATTTCAGGACAATATCCTTTAGCTCGATCTGCGACAATACTCTCAGCCTTCCCGCTTCATATAAGCTATCATACTTATCAACGGTAGTGACTGAGTCATCAAGTGGCATCTGGTAATTAACATAATCCTGAAAAATTACACCACCAACTTCCTGCGTTCTGAGTACATCTCTGAAACGATTGCCTCCTGAACTATACGCAAAATGATCCATGCTGTAATCTTCGATATCGAACCAATAATAAAATACATCACTATGATCGCCTGCTTCCTTTGACTTTTCGAACGAAATCTCAATCTTATGATAGGTTTTACCCTTAATCTGGCTTTTACCAATATATTTTTTCACTACGGAGGCATCGTTCAATTTCAGCGGTAAGTATAAAAAATAAACAACAGCATTGAGCGACTGCCTGTATTTGTCTGTGTCCTTCTGATCAAGCTTTAGCTCTTTACCGTCCAGTATGCGTTTAAAGCCATCATTACTTAATATATCATGAACATTACCTGTAGAATCACTAAAAAAGCGTTCATAATTAAATTGCCCGCCATTCTGCATAACTTTAAATCTTGCTGTCCTGAATGTAAACTCCAGAGTCGAATTAGTCAGCTTATCCATATTATAAAAGGCAATACTTTTATCTACAATTTTCCGGGCATCAGGCTCATTACAGCCAGAAATGATAAATAACATTAAAATCAGGTAACTTAATCTGTTCATAGCATGAATAATATTTAACAAAACAGGTTTAAAATCAAATATATACAATTAAGGCATAATGGATTCTTTATGATCCTTGAGGTCAAAACCGGATTTCAATCCTGCCGGTATTGATCTTACTTCCAGCCCGGGTTTTCCAGGCGGGTCCATCCTTTATCAGACGAATAGCTTCCGCATCACAGGCCTCAGTCAATCCCTTCAAAATATGGAGGTTAACCGGTTTACCCTTATCGTCAAGCTCAAAGGATAAAAGTACCGAGCCGCTGATATTCGGATCGGTTGCAGGTTTACGGATATTATCCTCCAGGTATTTACGATAGATATCCCATCCCGGAACAGGTTGAACTGCCTGTTCAGAAGCATTGATACCTTCAGATGAAGCCAGAGACCTGCTGGCGGATCTCTGTTCCGGAACACTGAGTTTAGTGACTGGAATGCTTGCACCGCCTGAAGAAATCTCAGTACCTGTTGAGGATGGAGAAGAATTCAATTCGGACTCATTATTTGCTCCCGAAGGTGATTTATAGGCAGTAATTCTTGTCTCATCTGATGAAACAGGATATTCCTTCTCCCTGATAACCGGACGGTTCGGGGAACCCTCAATCTCATTTTTAAGCGAATCACGATCGATGAGGGCAACCTGTAGCTGCTTTTCTGTAAGGGTACCTGAGCGGTTAAAATTCATCCAGAACAGGATTCCGGCAGTAATAAATAAAACAGATGCAGATGCTGCGACACTTAAGCGCTGCCAGGTAAAGTCAAATACCTTTTTGTTTTCCTGCAAATGAACAATACGCTCTTGCAATTGCCTTTGCAAAATACTCAGATCTGTACCGGGATTTGAGGTATGAGTATATCCTTCCAATGCCTCCCATAGGAAAGGGTCAGTCAGGGCTTGTTTTTCGAGCCTGTGCATTTCTTCGTGATCCAGCTTCCCCTCAAGGTAGGCTCTGATCATCAAACTATCGGGATAATTAGTGCTCACTGTTCTTCTCTATACAAATTTTCAGATTTCGTTTACCATTCTGTATATAACTTTTAACCTTATTCAGTTCAAAGCCGGTATGATCTGCAACTTCTTTATAACATTTTTGCTCCATATAAAACAGATTTATACTTACTTTCTGCTCTGATGGCAGATCTTCAATACATTTTGCCATTATGGATAGCTTTTCTTCGGTATTATCCTCAAGGTTAAGATGCACAAAAGCCTCATTTTCCATAAAATTCTCATCAATACTTAACATTTCATGCTTTGATGATGAACGGAGAACCATAAGACAATGGTTTCTGCTTAGGGTATAAAGCCAGGACTTGAAATTTGTTACTTCGTGAACCCTCAGTTTTTTCACTAATTCCTCAAAGATCTGCATCACAGCATCTTTGCTTTGTTCTTCATCCCGAAAGTATTTAAGGCATAAACCGAAAACCAGAGGCATATACTGCTCATAAAGCTTGCCGAGCAATTCAAGATCCCCTGTGCTGCGATACTCAGCAAGCAGTTCAAGCTCCCTGATGACAGTATTTCCGGATGAATTCTTATTAAATCTCAAGGTTGCCGGTTTTTAAGCTGATCAAGTATAATTAATATTTGTGAATTTGGCAGGGGTTTTGCTAACTTATAAAAAGGAGCAAGGAACAATGATCAATGAACCCTTTGTAATTTGTTTCGAATTCGTCTTTGCTTCTTTGTCTTTACTCAATATCAACAATCAAAATTATGAGATTTCTAAAAATATTTGCCTTATCAACGGGTGTATTCCTGCTTTCATCATGTGAAACTTTAAATCAGGCAGGCCAGATCCTTACTCAGACAGGACTTGGAAACCCTAGTGCCACTGAGATTTCACTCGGACTAAAACAGGCTCTGGAGCTGGGAACATCTGCAGGTTCAGAAAGATTATCCCAAACTGATGGTTTTTTTGCTAATGCCGCTATAAAAATTCTTTTTCCGGAAGAAGCGCAAAAGGTTGAGCGTACCCTCCGGAGTGTGGGCCTGAATAAACTTGCGGATAATGTCATTTTAAGTGTGAACAGGGCTGCTGAAGCTGCTGCAATTGAAGCTAAACCTATATTTATTTCAGCAATAAAAGGAATGACCTTTAGCGATGCCTCCAATATCTTGTTAAGCGGACAACAGGATGCAGCTACATTATATTTTCAGCGGGTAACTGCTGATCAACTGCATCAGAAATTTCAACCCATTATACAGAATAGTTTAAGTAAAGTAGGCGCTACCAGATACTGGACTGATGCTATTACTGCTTATAACAGCATTCCGCTTGTCGGAAAAGTAAACCCTGATCTTAGTGCTTATGTCACAGAAAAAGCAATTGCTGGGATCTTTTTTGAAATTGCACAGGAAGAATTGAAAATACGATCAAAGCTCTCAGCGAGAACAAGCCCTCTGTTGCAGAAAGTATTTGCTTATGCAGACCGGAATAGAGGCTAAGCAAGCAGAACTCCACATTCAGGATATAACGTATATAGTCTAATTGGATTGATGGCAATAATTTAATACCAGCTGAACCGTTAATTGTGGTAAATTAAACAGATGAAATTAAAAATCTTTATCTCTTGTGTTTTTATAGTAAGCTCTGCTACATCGTTTGCGCAGTTCAAAATACCTCAGGTTTTAAAAGAGGCTGCTAATGCTATTAAACCGGGTAGCCCCACTCAGACAGAAATTGGAGATGCAATAAAAGAAGCTCTTGAAATTGGAGTTTCTGCAGGTACGGATCGTCTGTCACTTCAAAATGGATTTCTAGGAAATTCTGCAATAAAACTACTTTTCCCGCCAGAAGCAAGAAAAGTTGAGAAAGCACTCCGCGGAATAGGCATGAACAAAGCTTGTGATGACTTTATTCTAAGCCTGAACAGGGCAGCAGAACTTGCGGCCAATGAAGCTAAGCCAATTTTTATCTCTGCAATTAAGGAAATGAGTGTTCAGGATGCTTCAAATATCTTACTGAGCGATCAAAAGAATGCTGCAACCAGCTATTTTCAGCGTGTAACGAGCAAATCTCTGGAAGCTAAGTTTAATCCGATTATTCAAGGTTCTCTGGATAAAACACAGGCAACCAAATACTGGACTGATCTGAGTACTGCATATAATCAAATACCGCTTGCCGGTAAAGTAAATACCGATCTCGCTGCTTATGCAACACAAAAAGCAATGGAGGGATTATTCCATGAAATAGCGCAGGAAGAATTAAAAATTCGTGAAAATTCTGGTCTCAGGAGCAGTCCACTACTAAAAAAGGTGTTTGGCTATGCCGATAAGAATAATAATGGGGTAAGTTTTCGTTGATTCCGGCTTCCGCCATAATGTTAAGGACTTTAACATTATGATTTGTTTGTCATTACGGTATGATACGTAATAAAAAAGGTCTTTTAGTAAAATACCAAAAGACCTTTTCCTTTTATGGGAATTTTCTTTAAACTAACAATCTTACAGGCTCTTCAAGCAATGCTTTTAATGTTTGAAGGAATGCTGCTCCTGTGGCTCCATCAACAACACGATGGTCACAACTTAAAGTAACCTTCATGACATTTCCTGGAACAACTGCTCCGTTTTTAACTACAGGAACCTGCTGGATTCCACCCACTGCCAGTATACAAGCATCAGGCGGATTAATTATAGCCGTAAACTCATCTATACCGAACATTCCCAGATTAGAAATGGTAAAAGTTGATCCTTCCCAGTCTGAAGGCTGTAATTTCTTAGACTTGGCACGTTGCGCAAAGTCTTTCACTTCAGCAGAGATATGGGAAAGTGATTTTCCATCTGCAAAACGAACTACAGGCACAAGTAAACCATCTTCAACGGCTACTGCGACTCCAATATTTACATGCTCATTATAACGAATCTTATCACCTAACCAGGATGAATTAACATTAGGATGTTGTTTTAAAGCAACCGCAACTGCCTTTAGTACCATATCATTGAATGATATTTTTACAGATGCAAATTCATTGATCTTGGCACGAGCCTGCATTGCGCTATCCATATCAATTGACATGGTCAGGTAGAAATGCGGTGAAGTGAACAGACTTTCAGAAAGACGCTTCGCAATAACTTTACGCATTTGAGATACCGGTTTCTCGGTATATTTCTCCTCACCGGTAAATTGTGGAATAGCTGCAGGTGCCTTTTCTGCTGCAGAAGCCGTTGCTGCTGCTGCGGGAACCGGACTTGCTTTCGTACTCTGAGCCTGTGCTGCAGGGTTAAAGCTTTCTATATCCTTTTTCACTATCCTGCCACCTTCAGCACTGCCTTTTACCTGAGAAATATCAATTCCCTTATCTTTTGCAATCTTACGCGCCAAAGGGGATGCTTTTAAACGTGATGTTGAATCACTTTCAACATGCTGTGTTTCAGTCGCTGAAGTTGAATCAACTGCCGGATTTACTTTATCAGGCTGCGATTCAGCTTTTAATTCTGCTACAGCTGGTTTTAAACCTGATTTTAATAATGCCGATACATCTGTACCCTCTTTACCAACAATTGCAATGATATCATTAACTTTAGCTGCCTGTCCCTTTACTACACCAACATATAGAAGAACGCCATCGGCATAACCGATCACTTCCATCGTTGCCTTATCAGTTTCCACATCTGCTAAAGCATCATCACTTTTTACCTTATCACCCACTTTTTTATGCCATTCAGCGATAACGCCTTCAGTCATGGTATCACTCAATAAAGGCATCCGGATAATAGTGGCACCTAATGCTTCAGCATCTGCATCACTGCTTCCGGCAGAATTTGTTTCTGTATTTGCTACCACCGGCGTGCTTTCTTTTACCGGTTCTTCTGATGCTTTTGCCTCCGGTGCTTTCGCGGGCTCTGAAACTTCTTTCTGACTTCCTGAATCACTTAAAAGCGCCTGATAATCTTCGCCTTCGGCACCAAGAATAGCTATTACAGAATCAACTGCTGCTGCTTCACCTTCTTTAGCACCAATATATAGTAAGGTTCCCTCCTGGAAAGACTCAAAGTCCATGGTTGCCTTGTCTGTTTCAACTTCGGCAATTAATTCCCCTGAGCTAACTTTATCACCAACTTTTTTATGCCATTTAGCGATAACTCCCTCCGTCATCGTATCGCTCATCTTAGGCATTTTCACTACTTCAGCCATTTTATTTCCAGATTAGAATATTAGAATTTAAATTTAGTCGCGGATGTATGGATAATCAGATTGAATATAAACATCTGTGTACAGTTCAGAAGGATCCGGCCATGGCGATTCTTCAGAAAATTTAACTGATTCGTCTACAATTGCTTTAATTTTCTCATTTATTGAATCAAACCAGGCTTCATCAGCATATTTTTTTTCTTCAATAGTTGCCCTTACAACTTCAATAGGGTCTTTGGCTTTATAACCCTCAACTTCTTCCTTAGTACGATATTTAGCAGGGTCAGACATGGAATGTCCTTTATAACGGTAAGTTCTTGCCTCTAAAAATGTAGGACCATCGCCACGGCGGGCTCTCTGAACAGCCTCATCCAATGCATTATGAACCGCAACCGGATCCATACCATCAACAGGTGCACATGGCATATCAAAACCTAAACCGATTTTATAGATATCAACCATATTTGTTGTTCTTGAAACTGAAGTACCCATAGCATAACCATTATTCTCGCAAACAAAGATTACGGGTAGCTTCCAAAGCATCGCCATATTAAAAGTTTCATTCAGTGCCCCCTGACGAACTGCACCATCACCCATATAACAGATACAAACATTATCAGTTCCATTATACTGCTCTGCAAAAGCAATACCGGCACCCAGCGGAATCTGACCTCCAACTATACCGTGACCACCGAAAAATTTCTTTTCCTTACTGAACATGTGCATTGAACCTCCCTTTCCCTTGGAACATCCTGTAGCCTTACCATACAATTCAGCCATAACCTCATTTGCACTCATGCCTTTGGCAAGTGCATGCGCATGATCACGATATGCAGTGATAAGCGAATCCTCAGGGCGGATAACTGACATCGTACCTGCCATCACTGCTTCCTGGCCTATATACAAATGGCAAAATCCTCTTATTTTTTGTTGCCCGTAAAGTTGACCGGCTTTTTCTTCAAACTTGCGCATCAGGAGCATTGACTCATACCATTGAAGATAAGTGTCTTTCGTAATTTCTATTGAACTCATTCGTAATCGTTTCTGTTAAACAAATTAATCCTTTACAAGGGAGGACAAATCTAACCATATCTTCCTAAAAAAAGAATACCATAGTGTTTTGTTTACACGTTTTCACGCCGGATCTGGGCTAAAAAATCATTGAATTGCTTTTGGCGGCTTGCTGTTATACAATTTTTTTATATTTTTGTAACATTCTTAGAATATAATCAGTAAACAGACGTTCATCTTAGCGTTGTTTATTTATAAACGAAAGATCAATAATGATGGTGAAAAAAGTAATTTTAGCTTTGCTACTTGTGATTTGTTTTGTGTCGGTTCAGGCACAAACTAATGATAAAGATCAGAAACCATTAGAGAAAATCGCAGATCCTGATAATCTTGCTTCCGAATATTTCTCACAAATCATGGGTGTAGCCCTTTCTGCTACTTCAAACCTTAAACTTTATCAGTTTGTATACGATTGGATCGGTACTCCTTACAGATTAGGTGGTGGTACGAAAAAAGGAATTGATTGTTCAGGTTTCGCATTTGAGCTATATAACAAGGTATTCAGTACTTTAATTGGAAATAATTCCAGGAACATATTCAGTATGGTTAACCCGATCAGCAAATCAGAATTAAAAGAAGGTGACCTGGTATTTTTCAAGATCGGAAGCCGCTCTATTACTCATATGGGCGTTTACATGGGTAATAATAAGTTTGCACATGCCTCAACCAGCAAGGGTGTTATGATCAGTGATCTTGATGAAGCATACTGGAGAAAATATTATTACAAAGGCGGACGATTACTCGCCTCTCTCAGAGATTAATTTCCCCAATGACCTCAGGGTCTTTCTAAAAATATAAAGCACCGTACTCTAAACAGTACGGTGCTTTTTTATTTTGCCTGATCTGTGGTACTTTTTACCAATCCTATGCCGGTAATAAAAAATACAATCCCTAATACAGCAAATACAATTAGCGATTTGTATCCCTCTGAGCTTTGTACAAAGCCAATAGCAGCGTAGATCAGGCCAACTATTCCCAATACAGTTAATATTGTCCCGAAAATTCTTTTTAAATTCATCTGTTCTATTTATCAGATTCATGCAATAAAGCTGCCAGTATTATTTATTAAAGTTACACTGCCATGTTGCTTTGTCTGCATAATCGTATAGTCCTCGGCCCAAAAACAAAATTTGTTGCGTATCTTCCATAAATTTTACTGCCATGTATACAAGCTATATTCTATTATTTATTGCCATAGTAATCCTGTTCAGTTCGTTTGTAACAGTTAAACAGGGAACTATTGGTGTTGTAACCATATTCGGGAAATACAGAAGGCTTCTTAAGCCGGGTCTGAATCTAAAAATTCCACTTATTGAGGTTATTCATTCCAGAGTATCGATACAAAACCGATCAGTAGAACTTGAATTTCAAGCAGTTACGATAGATCAGGCTAATGTCTATTTTAAAGCTATGGTACTTTATTCGGTGAATAACCCTGATGAGGAAACTATAAAAAACGTGGCCTTCAAATTCATCAACGAGCAGAATCTGATGCAGGCGCTTATACGTACCATTGAGGGAACGATACGCTCATTTGTTGCGAGCAAGAAACAATCTGAGGTTCTGGGTCTTCGTAAGGATATTGTAGATCACGTTAAAGAACAGATAGACACCGTACTTGAAAGCTGGGGTTATCACCTTCAGGATCTGCAGATCAATGATATTACATTTGATGAAGTGATTCTTACATCCATGAGCAGGGTGGTAGCATCCAATAATCTGAAAGCTGCAGCAGAGAATGAAGGACAGGCATTGTTAATCACAAAAACCAAAGCTGCGGAAGCAGATGGTAATGCGATCAAGATTGCAGCAAATGCAGAACGTGAAGCCGCTCAGCTACGTGGTCAGGGTATCGCACTTTTCAGAGAAGAAGTGGCCAAGGGTATGACCCATGCGGCTAAAGAGATGCAAACTGCTGATCTTGATACTTCAGTAATACTGTTCACCATGTGGACTGAAGCAATCAAACATTTCTCAGAAAACGGCAAAGGAAATGTAATTTTCCTTGACGGTTCTCCGGAAGGCATGAAGCGGACTATGGAGCAGATGATGAGTATCAATATAATGGAAACCGAGAATAAGAAGAAACCTTAAGGGTAATACAGGTTAGATTCCATTAATCTTCTATCATCCATGCGATTTAAGGAAGGATAAAAATACGGTTATAATTGATCTGAGAATGCTCTGGAGCCGAAATAATTGATTTTGGAAAGCAATAGCTGTGTGTTATAGCTTAGCTCAGCCCTTTCCTCCGGAGTATTTCCGGCAAGAAATCGCGTTCCATTTCAAATTACGAATAGCCGGAAGATACTTCCTTCGGCAAGGTTTATTTTATCCAGAGCAGTATTTCATTGGGAAGGGTAGCCCGCCAAAAGGACCATTTGCCATTTCAAATAAACCAGGGTGGCAGTTTTAGCTTTTTTGCAATAATGAATTTCATGATATCTATCAAATCTGTTGCAAAAATCTAGTGCAGAACACGGGTAAGATGGACCGAAGAGAAACAGACCCTGCTTTCTAAAACAATAGAAAATCTTCAATGCAAATTTACCCCCAGAATCATTTTATACCAAACTCACGTCAGACTTCCACCCTGCAAAATAACTGGGGCCTCCTTATTTGATCTTAATGTAATCTGCCATTATCTGCAGACCTTCATCGCGAATAAAATCAACATCATCTTTCGGTCTGGCTTCGCCCTTTTTCAATGGCGGCAGGCCTTTGGCAGCACGACGCTGGTTCTCTCTTAACAAAACCTTTGCTTCCTGATCGTCACGTTCTTTCTTCAGCTGTACTTCGTTCAGGGTTATAGTTGTTTCAGCTTCACGTTTCGCAAAATCAGCTATATCCTGCTGCAAATTCTGATAACCCAGTGAGGTTTTCATACGTTCCTTATGCATGCTGAGCAATTTGCGTTTTACATCGTCAAGGTTAGCAACTAACGAATACTTACTTGGAGCAATTGTATCCCATGGAAGTGCCCTTGGCTCAGAACTCTCGCCGTATTTATCTTTAGGGAAAACTGTTGGGAGTTCAATATCAGGAACTACGCCTTTATGCTGGGTTGTACTGCCATTTACCCTGTAGAACTTAGCCATGGTCAAATTAATCTGCCCGAATTCAGGTGCATTTGCACCAACAGTAGCACCACCCGACCTATTACCAGCAGTCTGGGCAGCTTTAAGCATTAATTTATCGGCAGTGCCAATCACTCTTCCCATATCGATTCCCTGCTGAACAGTTCCTTTTCCATATGACTGGTTACCTATAATAATTCCGCGTCCATAATCCTGAATAGCACCAGCAAAGATCTCGGATGCCGAAGCACTGAAACGATCCTGTAATACACCTAAAGGACCCGTCCAGGCAATACCCGGGTCTTCATCTTCCTCAATTTCAATATTATTTCTTCTGTCGCGTACTTGAACTATAGGCCCTGATTTTATAAATAAACCACTGAGACTGATAGCTTCAGGAAGAGATCCTCCTCCATTGCTTCTCAGGTCGATTACTACGGCGTCCACATTTTCCCGCTTTAAGGTGTCAAGCAGAAGCTTTACGTCTCGCGTAGTACTCTTATAATTAGGATCTCTTGCCTGCATGGCTTTAAAATCAGCATAGAATGCCGGAATCTGAATAATACCAATCTTATAAGATTTACCATCCTGTGTCACAGTTTTTATAGTTCTCTTTGCCGACTGATCTTCAAGCACAACCTTATCACGAACCAGTTCAACTATTTTAGGAGTAGCTGATAATTCCTGACCTGCCGGAATTACTTTCAAACGGACAATTGTTCCCTTCGGACCTTTAATTTTCGTTACCGTAACATCCAGACGCCAGCCGATCACATCCACAAATTCGCCATCCTTACCCTGTGCAACCGCCACAATACGATCATTCACCTCGAGTGTTTTAGCTTTAAAAGCCGGTCCGCCAGGAATAATTTCAGCAATCTTAACCACCTCATTTTCAAGCTGTAATCTTGCTCCTATACCTTCAAAAGTGCGGGCAAGATCTTCATTGAATTCCTGTGCCCTGTTTGGTACAAAATAATTGGTGTGCGGATCAACCGTTCCGGTAAAGGAGTTCATGAAGATCCCAAAGACATCCTGATTATTGAACTTTGTAGATTGAGAAACCAGATTCTCGTATCGCTTCTTTAAAGTCTCCTTAATTTTTGATTCATCAGTGCCGGTAACCTTCAGGTTTAGCATTTCATATTTAACACGCTTCGACCATAGGTTATTTGATTCAGCTTCAGATTTAAGCCATGGGAGTTTCTCACGGTCGTAGGTATAACTTTCATTACTTGTAAAATCGAACTTCTTATCAATTTCTTTTAAGGCAAAAGCTACACGATCATTATATCTTTTCTGATAAACATTGAAGATGTAAAAAGGTACACTCAGATCGCCGGAACGCAGATCATCATCCATGGTCAAACGATATTTTTCAAAATCAGCAATATCGCTTTGCAGGAAATAGCTCTTTCCGTTATCCAGTGCTTTTAAATACTCATCAAAAACTATTGACGAAAAAGAATCATCCACTACTACTTTCTGATAGTGAAAATTTTCCATGAGTTCTACCAGCGACTTCGCTATAACTGATTGTTGAAGCTCGGGTTTCAGATCACTTTCTGAAACAACTATACTAATCCTCGGGTCGGCCTGACAAGCTAAAGCTGATACAATAAATAAGGCCAGACATAATCTCTTTAACATCTCTTTAACTGATTTTAACTTCATTTCAGAATATACGGTATCTAATTTGGTACCAAAAATTAAATATAATTACGGAAAAGCCTGAAATGAGGCTTAATCCATGTAACATGTTTATGTATTTTATATTATAGGGTCATAATATACTTAAAAAATGGAATCAGCCAATAAAATACACCTTTCCTATTATTGGATTGTTCTCAAAAATGTCTCTTTCATGACTTTAAACTCCGAAAAAGCGGAACTTGCAGCACCAGCGTTTCCAAGTTTATTATAAACATCAGCCAGATTGCTCTTTAATTCAATCAACTTATTGGTATACCTATTTTTAACCGACAATTGCTCAGCCTCCTTATAATCCATAAGTGCTAGCTGATAATCACCTATTGACATTTTGACATGTGCAAGGTTAATAAGTGAGTTTACAATTTCTAAAGGATTATTTATCTTTCTGGCCAACATATTCGACTGAATATAAAACCATTTCGCTTGTGTAAATTTTTTCTGCTGATGATAGGTATCAGCAAGCTGATCATAACACCGGATTGTACCGATTTTATCTTTCAGACCATAATAATACAAAGGCAAAGCCTTTCTAAGCACGAGCGATTCGGCTTCAGTAAAATTCTTCTGACTTGTAAGGATTTCAGCATGATCCATATAGGCTTCTGCAAGGAATCTGTTATTTTTTGCATTCAGGTCAATCATTAATATGGCCTCATTGTACTTCAAGGCCTCACTTAGATTCCCTCTGTATCTATTGATTCGTTGTAGTGTTAAATAATTATTTCTGACAGCTGCCCTATTATTGACTTCTAGGTTTAAATCTTTTGCTTGATTTATTAAACGAAGTGCGTCATCCATTTTCCCATTGAGGGCATGACTGAGCCCATAAGAATTCAACACCGCTGCCTCAGCATTCCGGTCTCCCAAATTACGGTAAAGAAAAATGAGCTGATCAAATCCATTTAATGAGTCTGATTTTAATGCCCCATTAAAGATCCCTGCAGAAACCGGGAATGTCTGGTTAAATGTATCAGAAGCTTTCAGTTGATCCCGAAGTTTCAAAGTCTGCAGGTATTCTTTTAAAGCATGTATATCGCCAAACGACAATCTACTTTTAAGCTGAGATTTAATCGAATCCAGCTCAGAGTTAATCCGGAGAAGACTCCAAAACCCCGGCCTTTTTACTCCTGAATAGCCAATTTCGGGATTTGCAGAACAACTCCCAACGATAAAAGTCAATAAAAAAATTAAAAGAATACCAGACCTTATATTCATGACAAAGATTCAACCGAAGACGGTTTAACGCCTAAAACAATTTAAAATTATAGGTAAATCAAACAGGTATAAATTTTTATAATGCTATACCTCAGCATTTATTAAAGTCAGGGGCAATTTCCACTCTACACCTGGATATTCAACTCCCACATTGATTCGGACGTAATAAATCCAGGTATGTTAATCGCTAATGTAAATTAAAATAAGAGAGATATAATCAAATCCAGTTCAATTTAACGAATTTTACAAACTCGATTTGCCCAAAATTTTAATAAAATGGCCACAATACCCCCTCTAGCAGAACGGATGAGACCCTTGAGTCTGGATGACTATGTCGGGCAAAGACACCTTGTTGGTAAGGATGCAATTTTACGCCTCGCCATTGAAAGTGGCATGCTGCCTTCCCTGATTCTTTGGGGGCCACCTGGTGTAGGAAAGACAACCCTGGCCTTAATTATTTCTAAGCAATTAAATCGTCCATTTTTTAGCCTGAGTGCAATAAATTCGGGGGTCAAAGATATTCGGGATGTGATTGAACAGGCCTCCCGTTTAAAGGATGAAAATGAAAACCTGCCAATACTTTTTATAGACGAGATTCACCGTTTTTCAAAATCCCAGCAGGATTCATTACTGGGTGCAGTGGAACGGGGTCTTGTTACTTTAATTGGTGCGACAACCGAAAACCCATCATTTGAGGTCATTTCAGCACTTTTATCCAGAAGTCAGGTTTATATTCTTCAAAACCTTTCGGAAGAAGATCTGGTAGAATTATTGAATAAAGCAATCAAAGAAGACAGCTATCTGAAAGATAGAAAGATCAGTATCAAAGAACATGAAGCCCTCCTCCGCCTTTCTGGTGGCGATGCACGGAAGCTCCTGAATGTGCTGGAACTGGTAGTCAATGCTGTAAATCAGCAGGATGTGACTATCACCAATGAACTGGTATTGAAACATGTCCAGCAAAATATGGCTATTTATGATAAAGCCGGAGAACAGCATTATGATATTATTTCTGCTTTTATAAAATCCATCCGCGGAAGCGATCCTAACGCGGCAGTTTACTGGTTGGCACGTATGATCGCAGGAGGTGAAGATCCTTCATTTATTGCCCGTCGTTTGCTAATTCTGGCATCTGAAGATATCGGAAATGCGAATCCAAATGCGCTGCTGCTTGCCAATAATTGTTTTCAGGCCGTTAATGTAATCGGCTGGCCAGAGTCAAGGATCATCCTCTCACAAACCGTTACATATCTGGCCTCTTCTCCAAAAAGCAATGCCAGCTATGAGGCAATCAGTAAAGCCCAGGACTTGGTGGCAAGAACCGGCGACCAGTCGGTGCCACTACACTTAAGAAATGCACCAACCAAACTCATGAAAAATATAGGTTATGGCAAAGAATACGAATATTCACATGCCTATAAGGATAACTTTTCTGCCCAGGAATACCTTCCTGAAAGTCTCAGCGGTACGCTGTTATATGATCCGGGTAAAAATGCGGCTGAAGAAAAACTTCGGGAGCGTCTAAGATCCCTGTGGAAGGAAAAGTATAAATATTAGGTTTGTATTATTTTATTTAATTTCAAATATGACTTTAACCTTTCTGATTCACCAGTCAAAAGCGTTCTGGCGGTCAAAAAACACAGGAAAAAGCGTCGTCATGAGAGTGGTGATGGCAACACTCATTTTGTATCTCCTGCTAAATGTACTTGTTGTTGCCTTTTTCCTTGACCGGATACTGAAGAAGACCAACCCGGGTCAGGATATCCTTTACTCATTTAACAGCTATATTCTGTATTATTTTTTAATGGATCTGCTCCTTCGTTTTCAAATGCAGGAATTACCAACACTGAGTGTAAGACCTTATTTGCATCTCAGAATTAAGAAAAATCAACTCATAAATTATCTTTCATTAACCTCTCTCTGGACTACCTTCAATCTCACCCCGATTTTATTGTCGTTGCCACTGCTCATTAAAGTAGTTTTACCTGAACATGGGCCTACTCAATTCTGGAGTTTATTGGTTTCCATAATCGGGCTCACGCTTTCAAATCATTTTTTTAGTCTCTGGATTAAAAGAAAAGTGAATCTGAACGCTATCTGGATGCTGATATTCTTCGGCACATTGATCCTATTCGTTTCACTTGATTTTTACTTTAAACTTTTTTCGATCTCAGCATTATCTGCCGGATTGTTCAATTCTATACTCAAAAATCCCCTTTATTGTCTAATTTATCTATTGATCGCTCTGGTAGTTTATATAATTAACTACCGCTACCTCAAATCAAACCTTTATCTGGAGGAACTTCACACAGCAGATACTTCACATAAATCAAGTACTGAAATACCTTATCTGAACCGGTTTGGAAAAGCAGGGGATCTGGTAGCCAATGAGTTAAAACTAATACTTAGAAACAAACGTCCCCGCTCAGTTATCACCATGAGTCTGATGTTTATGTTTTACGGTTTGATTTTTTATACTAACCCAACCTTTTCGGGATACTCAGGAATCGTATTTTGTGGGATGTTCATGACAGGCATTTTCATAATCAATTATGGGCAGTTTATGTTCAGCTGGCAAAGCGCGCATTTCGATGGGATTTTGGTAAGCAAAGTCAGTGCTATGGATTTTTTCAGATCAAAATTTCTGTTATTCACTTTCTTCTCATCCATATGTTTTTTATTAACTATCCCATATGTATACTTCGGATGGAAAGTTCTGATCGTGCATTTCATTATGTTCATATGGAATCTGGGAGTAAATACTTTACTGGTACTTTACTTTGCTAACCAAAACTATCGCAGAATTGATTTGAGCAAGGGGGCCACCTTTAACTGGGAGGGTGTTGGAGCATCCCAATGGATACTTAGTATCCCTCTTTTACTTGCTCCATTTGTAATTTATTACCCGCTAAATCTATTGGGTTATCCGGAAGCTGGCCTGGCTTTGATTGCAGTAATCGGCCTCATATTTATGATTAGCCGTGAGTTCTGGCTTAACAAACTGGTAAAAAGATTTCAGGAAAAAAGATATTTAATAGCAGAAGGTTTTAGAAATAAATAATATGATCGGGATAAGTAATTTAAAAAAGAAATATAACGGAGTAACGGTTGTCAATATCCCTGAATTAATCATTAAAAGAGGAGAAACAATCGGCTTGGTAGGAAATAATGGTGCAGGTAAAACCACCCTCTTCCGCATGATGCTGGATCTGATCAGGCCAGACTCAGGAGAAGTGCTTTCAGATGAAAAAAATGTCGCTGAAAGCGAAGCCTGGAAAGATTACACAGCCTCTTACCTCGATGAAGGTTTCTTGATTGACTACCTGACACCTGAGGAATATTTTCACTTCATAGGTGGCCTTCACAATAAAAGCAAAGCTCAGGTTGACTCTGAACTTCCTGCTTTTTCAGAATTTTTCAATGGCGAGATCTTAAAGAAGGGCAAATATATCCGCGACCTTTCTAAAGGTAATCAGACTAAAGTTGGGGTTGCTGCCTGTATGATTCAGAATCCGCAAATACTGATGCTAGACGAACCATTTGCCAATATCGATCCAAGTACTCAGATCCGTTTGAAGAATATGGTTAAAGATATCAGCAGGGAGAAGCATATTACAACTATCATTTCCAGCCACGACCTCAATCATGTTACAGATGTGTGTGAACGCATTTTGTTAATGGAAAAAGGGAAAATTATCAAAGATATTGCCACCACTTCAAATACCCTGCAGGAACTGGAGCAATATTTTTCGGTTTTATCCTAAGCATATTTAAAACGTTAATTAACCTATATGAATTTAGATTTGACCAGAAAAAGAGCACTTGTCTGCGGCAGCACCCAGGGAATTGGCAGATCCAGTGCCAAGGAACTTGCCTTACTAGGTGCCAGCATCACACTCCTGGCCCGAAATGAAGATAAACTTAAAGAAGTTCTCCAGGGTCTGTCAACAGATCAGAATCAAAAGCACCATTATCTGGTTGCTGATTTCAGTGACCCAGATCAATTGAAACTCATCGTTAATGAGTATGTACTTAATAATCAAATTGATATATTAATTAATAATACCGGTGGTCCGGCTGGAGGGAAGGCCATCGATGCCCGGACAGATGAATTTATAAATGCCTTTAATATGCATCTGATCTGTAATCAGATTCTGGTACAGGCTGTTTCGCCCGCAATGCAGAAGAATAATTTCGGACGCATCATCAATATTATTTCAACCTCAGTTAAAACACCCTTGAAGGGGTTGGGAGTATCCAATACTATTCGGGGAGCAGTAGCAAGCTGGGCCAAAACACTGGCATTAGAGCTTGGTCCATTTGGTATTACAGTGAATAATGTCTTACCCGGTTTTACGATGACTGGCAGACTGGAATCCCTCATTTCAACAATCGCCGAACGCGAAAACAAAAGTAAAGAAGCGGTTATGAAGGATATGATCAGTACCATACCCGCCGGCCGGATAGCCGATTCGCATGAAGTGGCAGCAGCCATTGCATTTTTAGCCAGCCCGGCTGCATCCTATATCAATGGCATCAATTTACCCGTCGATGGAGGTAAAACACCTGCATTGTAAACCATAAATTATAAGCAATATGAGATATTTAATCCTAACCATGCTCTTTCCGCTTTCAATCTGGAATTTAAGCGCTTCAAATTTAAAAAAGCCTCAAGATGAGAAGTCAGGCATCATTGCTGAAAATGCAAAACCTGTGTTGATCTCAGATCAGTTCAAATTTACTGAGGGACCAGCAGTGGATAAAAACGGGGATGTTTTCTTCACTGATATCGTTGAGGGAAAGATCTGGAAATATAGTACAGAAGGCGAGTTAAGCCTTTTTATGGATAAAACAGGGCACTCCGACGGAATGTATTTCGATAAAAAGGGAAATCTGATCACTGCAGCTGATGAAAAAAATGAAATCTGGCAGATCAGTCCCGATAAAAAAGTAAAAGTATTACTTGATAATTTTGAAGGTAAAAAATTTAATGGCCCAAATGATCTCTGGATTGATGCCAAAGGTGGAATATTTTTTACTGACCCTTATTACCAACGACCGTATTGGGAACGAAAAAAGCCTGATCTGAGTAATCAAAGTGTGTACTACTTTCCTAAAGGATCGAAGACAGCATTTGTTGTTGACAGCAATTTTGTAAGACCTAACGGAATAATAGGATCAGCAGATGGAAAAAACCTGTTTGTTGCTGATATAGGTGATAAAAAAACCTATAAATATGATATTGGTAAGAAAGGGAAATTATATAACAGGCGCCTGTTTACCGATATGGGTTCAGACGGAATGACTTTGGACAATCGGGGAAATCTATATCTGACCGGCAGGGGCGGTGTAACGGTTTTTAATCCTGAAGGTAAAAAAATTGAGCATATTGCAATTCCTGCATCAACCGCAAATGTTTGTTTTGGAGGTAAAAACAGAGATATTTTGTTCATTACTGCCAGTAAAGCAGTTTATACCCTAAAAATGAACGTAAGAGGAATTTAGGATCACAAAAAAAGACCTGCGAAAATTTAATCACAGGTCTTATTTCTAAAGATTGAAATTACTCTGCGGAAGCAGCAACAACCTCGCCTTTAATGTAAATCACTTTTATTGGAGTCTTGGCATTCGACCTGATGGTAAGGCCTTTACTGAATGGAGCAAGTGCCGCTGCATTATAAGTAACAGTAATTGTTCCTGATTTACCTTTCAACACCGGGGTATTGGTATATTTAGGTACAGTACAGCCACAAACACTTTCAATATTACTTATAATTAAAGGCTCATCACCTGTATTTGTAAATTTGAATTCAACACTTACCGGCTTACCCTGAGGGATTTTGCCAAAATCATGCGTTTCTTTTTCGAATTTAAATTCAGCTTTTTCGACAACATTAAATGCTGTTACGGCTGCAAATAAAAATACAACGCTGCAAAGAATGATTAATTTTTTCATAATGGTTAAACAGTTTTTTTATAATTGTTTGTCAATCAAACAGACCCTGATCACTTTGAAATCTCAAGCCTGCTAATCAAAAATAATAAATTACCCGGTTTGAATTTGAAATATTGCCAATTGTTATTCAAATGTTACCTGAAATATGACCCTGGGTTCATAAACAGCAACATCAGACAATTTTAAGCATTAAAAATGCAAACCTGCCTTAACAATAACAATTTCCGTTCCACAAAAATAATATCAAGCCATTAAAGAATATCTTCTTAATGCATTAATACCTCTTGTCCGGTTTTTTATCTTCAGAAACCCTGACGCCTATAGTACGACCGTATAATTCGGTACCATCAAGGGCATCAATAGCCTGCTGACCTGCTTCATCATCTGCCATCTCTACAAAACCAAAGCCTTTGCTCCGTCCGCTTTGTTTGTCAATGATCAGTTTTACAGAGGTAAGTTCACCGTATTTTTCAAAAATTTCTCTAAGCTCTCTTTCATCTACTTTAAAAGGAAGTCCTCCAACGAAAATATTCATATGCTTTTTTTGATTAGTTTATAATTATTGGTTAATTATCCTCTGATAATAAGGATGTTTATTTACACGTGTAACTTCAGGGTCACCGATTGCTGTAAGCATCCGGCGGGCACCAACCATCGTTCTTGATTGAAAATCATCATAATTTTTAGCGCCCTTAATCATGCTATTTATCCGCACTAATCCTGCAGCCTGAATAAATTCACCGTTGCCAATATAAATAGCTGTATGTGTTACACGTTTTGTTTTTTTATTGGCAGCGAAAAATAACAAATCACCCGCCTTCAGTGTTTTCAAGGATTTTGCAATATTCACTGAGTCATCCTCATGTATATCTAATTTCTCGCCAACCAATGCCTGTTGTGAGGCATCCCTTGGAATTACTATCCCATTCAGAAAATAACTCGTTTTTGTGAAACCGCTGCAATCCATACCTTTAACTGAAGTACCACCCCATAGATACGGAATGCCTAGAAAATTACGGGCAGTTCTCAGAATCTGGTCAGCACCAGGATCAGGAAGATACTTCCATTGATCAAATGAACGGGCCCTTTTTACAGAAATGTAAGCGATCCTTTTATCCGGAAACGAAATTTTATAAAACCCGTTCGACTCAGAAATTAACTGCATGATATTGCCTGCAACAAGATCAGAAACTGGCAGAGATGCTTCAGATGCCTCTGAATAGGCCTGTCCGTATAAATCAGTATAAATAACTTTTTCTGCTGTTTGCCAATTTTCAAATTCAGCTTTAGTCATCAGGCTTACCCCGGCTGACTCCGTCCAGGAAAGATAATTATCGGGTGTGCGCACAAAATAGTGCCCTCTTTCCTTCTTCAAGACTTTTAGTGGAGTTCCCAAACCAGCCTGAGTGGCCATTTCAGCAGCATGATCAGGACCATACCTAGTATTTATGACTGATAAATTTGCAATGCCGTAAATCTTTTCCCCAAGATCCCCGGAAGGAAGAACCTCCTCATTGATCTGAACGGACAGATTTTCGGAACTCAGTAAAGCCTTTAGTTCAGTTGCAGCTTCCTGTCTGCTAAGCTCGAGTTTGTACGTTAATGGTGCTGTAGTTTGCTGTTTTAATTGATAATATTCTACTCTCATATCGGGAGCGTACTTCTTTTGCACGATGCCTGACAATTCATTTACCCGCTTAATTACAGAAGAATCAGGCTGTGCTGCCTCAGAATAGCTAATAACAAATAAAACAAAACCAAGAAAAGAAAAAAACTTCTTCATATAATTCAACAAACGGGAAATGCGGAGGGGAAATCAAATCTCCTGCACTCCTTTTTAATTGGTTAACGCATAAATTTAAGCAAAGAATATGAAAGATGTATAAAAAATCGGGAAAGGGGATTTTTTATACACTGGACTTTCTGCAATACTTTTTATCGTCCATTTCAAATCTCATATATACAAGAAACCCTCAGGATTGAATAAGTCTGTCCAGCAGGTTTGGGAATCTATATGAAAAACCCAATTCCTTTTCTACCCTTTCACTCTCTACAATTTTCCAGTTTAGCTTCTCGGGAATAAAATCCGGTTCTGTCAGCTTTTCAAGTCTGGCTGCAAGAGTATAAAATTCTTCTTTTGTGGGATGCGATGGAGTAGATCCGATGTAAATCCCTTTGGCGGTATCCGAATCGATTAGGGTATTAATCAGGGCAATGACCTCTTCCTGATGAATCATATTAACCGGCGCAAATCCATTGGGGACATTGGTTTTCCCAGCAAAAAATCTTCCCGGGGATCTCCCAGGGCCAAATAATCCGGCCAGCCTTAATACTATTACTTGTATTGGAAGTGCCAGCAGGCTTTTTTCAATTTCTGCAATTACTTTTCCTGATGTAGTTTGAGGCGAGATTTCAGAACTTTCTGTTAATAAACTATTACTGTCAGAATAAACAGATGTCGAACTGATAAAGATTAGTTTGGAAATGCTGCTTCCGGGTATTTGCGAAGTAAGAGTCTCACCCATTCTTTTATAATTGTCAGGCCCGTCAACATTCCTTCTTCCGGGAGGGATAGAAATAATTAGAATATCCCCATCTAAATGTTCCGTCAGATCAGGTTTAGGATGAGATTGATCAAATTGTACTAAAATTGGGTCAATCCCTGATGCTTTTAACACTGGTATTTTTTCGGGACTTGTTGTGCTTCCTTTTACATTAAATCCTCGTGAAATTAAGTCCAGAGCCAAGGGAAAGCCCAGCCAGCCGCATCCCAATAAATTTATTACTTTCTTATTTTTCATGTATATTTAATATAAAAGTACAGCTTAAAAACTAAATCCATTTTTGGCACTTGGTTTGAATATATCTCGAAAGAAACTAAAAAAAATAATCATGAAAAATACAAAGATTAAAATAGCAACACTTGGATTAGCAATTGCCGCTTCTGCAATGTTATTTCAAAGTTGTGCTACCGCTACCAAAACACAAAAAGGCGCCGTCATTGGTGCAGCTGCAGGTGGTACACTTGGTGCAATTATTGGTAAAAAAGCAGGTAACACTGCAGTTGGTGCAATTTTGGGCGGTGCAATCGGTGGCACTGCAGGTGCAATAATTGGCCGTAAGATGGATCGTCAGGCAGAAGAGATCAAAAACACGGTTCCAAATGCAGAGGTTATTCGTGAGGGTGAAGGTATCATCGTGAAATTTGATTCAGGTATTTTGTTTGATGTTAATCAGTATGCACTTAAAACAGCAGCACGTACAAACATCGAAAACCTGGCAACCTCATTGAAAAACAACCCTGAAACAACAATTTTGGTAGTTGGGCACACTGATTCAAGTGGTTCAGATGAATATAACAGACGTTTGTCAGAACGACGTGCTGAATCTGTTAAAGCATATGCCTTAAGTCAGGGTATCAGTTCTAACCGTTTAACAACAGAAGGAAGAGGCGAAAGTGAGCCAATTGCTGATAATGCAACTGTTGATGGTAAAGCTCAAAATCGTCGTGTAGAGATTGTGATCGTTGCTAACGAGACCATGAAACAAGAAGCTAAAACAAGCGCACAATAATTAAAATAAAAATTTAAAAGCCCTCATCAGTCGCGACTGATGAGGGCTTTTTATTTCCAACCATTTGTTTCTTTTGTCTCAGTAATATGGGCAAGATGGTGCTTTCCATGCCATACATACATACTCAAAACAGAGCTTAAAACATAATCCTTTTCCTGTGCAGGATGATAATATTTCCTGAGAAAATCCTCGGGCTTCAGGGTCCTCAAAAACGCCACCCATCTTCTGTGTAAGCTATCGAGCAAATCAAGAGAATCCTTCACAGGCCCATATTTAGCCTCTTTACATTCGGCCCACAGGCCCTCCTCATAAGGTTTTATAATTGGAGTATCTTCAGTTATTGCAAGCTTGAATCGCATGTAGGCATTTAAATGACTATCAGGCAGATGGTGAACCACCTGTCTCAATGTCCAACCTCCTTCCCTGTAAGGGGTGTCTAATTGTTCATCTGTTAAGCCCGCCACCGCAGACCTTATTTTGCCTGGCAATGCCTCTATCTGATCGATCAACATTGGATAATCTTCTTCCTGAATTGGTTCAATTTTAAATTTCCCAATCGGAAACCTCAGTTTTTCTAAATCAATGCTCATATATTTTTTGATTTTATACCATAAATGCAGGCATTGCCAGAGCATGCATACCTAATTCCTGATCACCAATCACCTGCCAATACTGTTTAGCCTGATTAATTTCTATTCCCTTTGAGAACAGCATCCACGCTATATTCTGGTCAATATATATTTGAGATGCAATTTCACCGGGTTCATTACTGAATTCCCATTTAGATCCTTTGCGAACTATTGACCATACTCCTCCTGCCTCACCTACTACCTCCACCCTGATCAAGGTACCTTCGGGAGATTCAAAACTTCTGTAATGATAAGGCAAAGCCTGCATACATATCTGAAGAAAAGGATTGTACAATTCCCTGTTCATGATAGATTTTGCCCCTACCGCCTGCCTGATTTGCTGCTGATGATGCCATCTTTCAGTGTACTCGCGGGCGATGTCAAATCGGTTCGTTGAAATATCTTCACCCGCCCATGAAACTGGAAAAATGGCTTTTGCATCAGGATCAAGACTTTCAAGATATTGAAGCATCTGAACTTGAGCCATCTTCAATTGTTCCAAAATGATTTCAGGACTAACTCTTTTGTAGGCATTCACCCAATCGGCATTCAGGGCATTCAGATAGTTTAGAAGATCCTGATAAGACTTAATTTCAGGAGCTTCAGTTTGGTAAGCATCCCTGCCTATAGATAAACGCCTCAGGGCACCGTCCAGTAAATGAGCGGCGATATCCTTTACCTTCCATTGCTTGCATAAAGTATCATTATTCCATTGCCTCCGGTCAAGTCCGTTCAATACCTCGATGAGGGAGGAATTAAGTACAGGGAACAAGTGCAGTACATCAATCATCACATAATCTTTTTAAGCCATTTCAATAGATTTTTCTTCTCAGGATATGGAGGATATGCAATTTTACTGAAATCTATTTTAGATTGAAACATAACTGCACGCTCGTGCGAAAAAGCTTTGAATCCGAAGAATCCATGACAACTGCCTGAACCGTTGTTTCCAATCCCACCAAAGGGAAGGTTAGGATTTGAAATATGAATCACCACATCATTCACACAAGTACCACCGGCTGATGTCTGGCTTATTGTATCTCTGATTACATCATTTGAACTCGAAAAAATATATAATGCAAGCGGTTTTAGCATCTGGTTAACAAAATCTATGGCCTCGTTTACCGATTCATAGGTAATAACAGGAAGCAGGGGGCCAAATATTTCTTCCTGCATGATGGCTGAGGATACAGAAACCTTGCTTAACAAAACCGGTTCAATCGTTTGATCTTCATCGCTATCAGCACCCCCTTTTATGATCATCGCCCCATCTTCAACGGCTTTATCCCGTAAGGACTTCAATCGCTGATAATGACTCTCACTAATGATCTTACCATAGCTGCTTTTATCCAAAGTATTATTCTTATAGAAAAGCTTTTCAATACTTAATGAAGCAAGTCTTAGAAACTCCTGCTCCTTACTGGAATGAATCAAAACATAATCAGGGGCAATACAAGTCTGCCCTGAATTCATAAACTTACCCCATACAATTTTTTCTGCTGCCTTTTGAAGATCGGCATCCTCAGTAACGATTGCAGGCGATTTACCCCCAAGTTCAAGGGTTACAGAACTCAGGTACCGGGCTGCGGCGGCCATGATTACCTTACCAATCTTCGGACTTCCTGTAAAGAAAATATGATCGAAAGGCAATTCCAATAAAGCTTCTGATACCTCAACACCGCCTTCAAAACAAGTTATTTCCCTTGAATCAAAATTATCATTAATCAATTTTAACAGAACTGAACTAGTTGCCGGACTTAATTCAGAAGGTTTGAGCATAGCACAATTACCTGCTGCAATCGCAGAAACAAGTGGGGCAATCAGCAATTGAAAAGGGTAATTCCAGGGGGAAATAATCAAAGACACACCCTTCGGCTCATAAAATATTCTGTTTTTTGTAAAAAGACTGCTCAAGCCAGCTGATACCCTGCGAGGACTGACCCATTTGGACAGATTTTTTATCGCAAAATCTATTTCAGCATAAACAAAATATACTTCAGTCAGGGCCGCCTCAAACTCAGATTTTCGAAGATCATTTTGAAGTGCTTCAAATATAAGCCCCTCATTTTCCTGAATCAGAGACCTGAGCTTTCTTAGCTTTTCCTTTCGTTCTGCTGCAACCGTACTGCGGAGAAGAATGCTATGAACCTTTTGCAGCTCAAAAATTTCGGTAATACTTTTTTGCATCTGGGTTTTGTTCTGACAGAGATTCAGGGATTTCTAAAAACTCAATGGGGGGTGATCTTGATGAAAGACCGTAGCTTTTTGATATGCCTGGGCTACCTTCAATAATTTCCCTTCACCAAAAAGCTGTCCTGTAAAGGTAATGCTACCAGGAAGACCGTTTCTAAACCCATTTGGTAAAACTACACAAGGATGACCACTTAAATTGCTTGCACGTAAATTCATCCCAAAAGCAGGTGCAACAAACAGATCAATATCTTTCATTTTCTGGTTTAACTGCTCGATCAGCAAGGCTCTTGCCCGATTTGCCTGAATATATTCCACGGCAGGTATAAAATGCGCAGAACGAAATCCACTTGGCCAGGCATTTTTTTCCTGTCTTACCAGCAGGTCATCGCGGTTTGAAAGGCTGAGTTCCTGAAATGCTGCACCCGATTCCGCTGATAAAACAATGAGCATATCATTGTAAGGCAATGCAGGAAGCTCGAAGGGAATCAGTTCGGCACCTAATTGCTTTAATTTTATAAGCGTTAAACTGTCATTTAATGAGTTAGAGTATTTAAGCTTGAATTCAGATCTGATATAGCCTATACGTGTTCCCTTAAGGCTTGTCCCGACAGGATTAGTATAATTAAAGGGAGCCGCAATTGCACTAAGATCCTTTCCATCCACACCTTGAATAGCATTAAATACAATCGCACAATCTTCAACACTTCGGGTGATTGGACCTAATTTATCCATGCTCCAGCTCAAAGCCATGGCTCCGTGTTTGCTTATACGGCCAAAACTCGGACGAAGTCCTGTGGTACCACATTCTGTGGATGGCGAAACGATAGAACCCAGCGTTTCAGATCCAATAGCAAATGGCAGGCAGCCTGCAGCGACTGCAGAGGCAGAACCAGCAGAAGAACCACTTGATCCGCGCTTTACATCCCATGGATTCTTTGTCTTTCCACCGAACCAGACATCACCCATCGCTAATTCACCAAGGGTCATCTTAGCTATTAAAACCGCTCCTGCATTCTCAAGACGTGTAACAACCGTTGCGTCCATGTCAATTTTCTGATCCTTATAAGCAACTGATCCCCAGGTAGTTTTGTAATCTTTAGTCGCCAGAAGATCTTTGACTCCAAATGGTATTCCATGCAACAATCCTCTGTATTTCCCGGTCGCTATCTCTGTATCAGCCTTTCTGGCCTGCTTCATCGCGCGCTCTTCAGTTATACTAACCGCATAAAGCAAGACCGGATCATATTTCTTAACCCGTTCGATAAAAAAGCGTGTCAGTTCAACCGAGCTGATCTGTTTGCTTTGTATCAATCCGGCAAGTTGAGTAATGGTAAAAAATGCCAGTTTCTCCCTGTCAGCAGGAAGTTTAATATTCTGCTGGGCAGAAACCTTAAAATAATTGGCCTGATCAGGGAAACGATAGCCGGCTGGAAGGGGATTAAAGTTTAAAGCAGGTGCAACGGAATTAGAAATGCTTAGCTTTCGCAGAGCTGCATAACTTTTTCGCCTTCTTTCCAGATCCTGAAGCATGGTATCCGCTTCCGCATCACTAAAGTCTAATCCTATTATTTTCTGCGCCTGTTTAATCAGGGCTACAGTGATTTTTTCTTCCTCAAGTTTTTGGGTGATAAACCCCCCCAGTGTAAAACTTAGGATGCAAAGAATTGTGATGATACTATTTCTACGTAAATGAAGTTTCATATTTGCTGATTAATGGATCTGAATAAATTTAATGAAAGAAACAGTAAATTAAGCCCTTTGATATTTATAATTATGATCAAACATATTTCTTTATTCTTAATCCTTAGCCTATTTGGTCTTTGTTTGCAGGCACAAACAATAAAAACAGGAGTACTGGTGGTTGGGAATACGCCTGCAGGTGTTGCTGCAGCTATACAATCTGCACGTTCAGGTGCCAAAACAACTTATCTGACTCAATCATTATCTGTAAATCCGGTTTTCGCAGAAGAAGATCTTCAATACTTATGGAATATCAGAAACCATTACTTCTTGAAAGAGCGGAAAAAAAGCAAAGTAACTGATTCGATCATAGCCACAAAAATCAATCTTCTTAAAGCCACTGATCTGATAAAAAATATTGCGGACACTGTAAAAAACCTAAATCTCAACCACAATAATGTTATAGATGAGATAACAAAAGACGGGAAAGGCTGGGAAGTGAGGCTTAAGGGTGGGCAAAAGATTAAGACAGATGTGATTGTGGATGCAACTGATAAACTCTCTTTAGCGTCTTTACTCAGAATAGACATGAAAAAGGCAGTGTCCATACCGGTAAAAAATGAAAATCCATTCGATAGTAAGTTAATCAGAAGCGGAATGGCAACAGGGTACCTGGAACTGGCTAACAATGAACGCTCAATTGCTTCAATCCCTCCGTCGGCCTTAATTCCGGCAGGTTTTGAAAATTTTATTGTCGTCCCCAAGCAGATCGGACAAGTTAAACCCGAAAGAATGGGGCTGGGTCAGGCTGCAGGAACTATTGCGGCTTATTGTGCATTTTTTAAAACTACTACTAAAACCATCAATATCAGGGTAGTACAAGGCGAATTACTCGCATTTGATGCTGTACTGATACCTTATTCTGATATTGACCAGAAAGACCCTAATTTTAAAGCCTTTCAGCAATTAGGACTCAGCGGGCTGATGAAATCAACAATGGTGAAAGATGGAAATATTAATAAAATTAAATTTGATACTGCCGGAACCCTAACTTCAGAAGAATTAAGGGCACCAATGAAAGAATTTTATACAAGAAGTCAGATCTGGTTTGCCGATAATAAGGCAGATACATTAACGATCGGGGATGCCATTAGCCTGTTTATGTTCACAGCTACAAGGGGTGAGGAATTGAAAAAGGAAATAGAGGAAGGCTGGAAAGTGAGTTTCAAATTCAATAGTAAATTTGATCTCAAGCGGAATATCAGTAGAAAAGAATTCGGAATTCTTGCCGACCGCTATCTTCAGCCATTTAATGTCAGAGTGGATCTGGCAGGAAATTTAATGCGCTGATTTAATTAATTTAATTGTGGAAATAATGAAAAATTTGAGATCAATATTGACAATTTGTGGCTTACTGATGTTGAGCAATTCCATTATTGCACAGGGTTTGAACAATGAAGTAGTTAAAGCAAACATGATTGTTGACTGGGAAAGGGCAAAACTCTATACCAGAGAATATCTGGATGCTATGCCTGAAGATGGCATTAATTTTAAACCCATCCCCGACCTCCGCAGTTTTGCAGAGCAAATGCTGCATATGTCACAGGGAACTATTGGATTAATCTCTAGTGGTACAGGGGCAAATCCGATTTACCAGGGAAAAGTACTCGAAAAGGCAGATGAATTCAAGAATAAAGCCGCACTGACAAAAGTGGTAATGGAATGTTATGATTATGCTATTCAGTCGATAAGAAACATGGATGCCTCAAAAATGGATAGTCTGATTAAAAGAGGGAATTATGAAACCGACCAGTTTGGCTGGCTTAATAAAGCATTTGAGCATCAAACCCATCATCGCGCCCAGACAACAATATATCTTCGTTTGAAGGGGATCAAACCACCGAATGAAAAACTATTTTAACCGGATATTGCGCTTTTTGCCTTGATCTATAATTTTAAGCGGACTAATTTTCCTCATGCGATAGCAATTAATTGCTGTTTCACCCAACTTTTCAATCAGTTTATAATTCACTATCGCCCCTACAGCGGCTCCAATAAGGGGAATGAGCTGTGCCATTTTTGCCAGGTCAATATAATCGCGATATTCCTGTTGAAAAGTTCGCCAATCGAACTGATCAACATCCTCAGGCAGGGAAGCGATGTAAGAGTTCCAGTCTGAAATTTGATGGAAAACCTTATGCCTGCCCTGCTGACTCGAAAATGCCAGCTGGAAAATATACAATATGTAAAGGCGCTCCCTATAATCTTTGACATCATATCCGTAAAGGGCAGCTATATCAAAAAGCAGTTTCATCTTAATTCCGATCAAAATCGGAAATTCTGCAAGGCCAAGTAAAAAGCCACCTGCTCCGGTCACTGCACCTTCTGCAGAAGCTGTTTTCCTGTAAAATTGTATTCTCTCCTTGACAAATGCCTCTCTAAGCTGCAATGAACTATCTTCCCTCGGTTCTTTGGTGACATATTTAGCACCAAAAAGTACAGCTTTGACCATCTTTTCGATGGCTACAGTGATCGCATTATGCACTTTCTCAGGAATCAGTTTGTTCAAACGGTTCTGAATCCCTTTCGAAGCAAGATCAAAAAAGCCGGGCTTCTTCAGGATCTTCTTTTTCCAGAGTTCGAGTTCTTTATAGGCCTGTTCTTCGTATGGGAGCATAATAATTTAGTCCCATGTGAAAAATGGGCCATTTTCACAAGATACCGAATAATAATTTCAGAATACCTGAATTTGTTCGTATTCGTATTACTCTTAACTTGCCTTTTCAAACCAATTATTATGCGTAAGTTTTCTTTACTCTTTGCCTGCATATTTCTGCTCAATAATTTATTTGCACAAATATCCCCAAAAGAACATTTCGGTTTCACAATCGGGGATGATTATCAATTAGCCAACTTCAGCCAGACAGCAGACTATTTCAAAAAGCTTTCTGAACAATCTGACAGAGTGAAACTTCTGGGTATTGGTATGACTGAAGAAGGTAGAACACAACCCATGCTGATTGTTTCTTCTCCCGAAAATTTAAAAAATCTGGAACAATACAAAGAAATCTCCCAAAAACTTGCCAGAGCAGAAGATTTATCTGAATCTGAGGCAAGGGCACTTGCAGAAAAAGGCAAAGCAATAGTCTGGATTGACGGAGGATTGCACGCTACTGAAACTCTGGGAATCCATCAGCTCATCGAAACCTTATGGAATCTGGTAAGCCGAAAAGATGCTGAGACCATTCGCATTCTTGACAATACAATTATTTTAATGACGCATGCCAACCCGGATGGCCACGAACTGGTCAGCGACTGGTACATGCGTGAAGAAAAGCCCGAGAACCGTTCCCTGCAAAATTTACCACGTTTGTATGAGAAATATGCAGGTCACGATAATAACCGGGACTTTTTTATGATGAATCTGAAGGAAACACAAAATATGAGCAGGCAATTATTTGTAGACTGGCTGCCTCAGATTATGTATAACCACCATCAGCGGGGACCTGAGGGATCTGTTGTTGCGGGCGCACCCTATCGCGATCCTTTCAATTATGTTTTTGATCCAATTCTGATGACCAGCCTGGATGCTCTTGGTGCAGCTATGAACTCAAGACTTAATGTTGAGAACAAACCAGGCTATACCCAAAAATATGGTTCCGTATTTTCAACCTGGTATAACGGAGGTCTGCGTACTACCACATACTTCCATAATATTATCGGATTACTGACAGAAACCATTGGCGGACCAACACCTTCAGAGATATCCCTCGTTCCGCAACGATTGATTCCAAATGGTGGAACAACCTTTCCGGTTACCCCTCAAAAATGGCATTTCCGACAGTCTATAGATTACTCAGTTTCGTTAAACTATGCGGTTCTGAATTATGCCGTACGTTATCGTGATGAATTATTGTTTAATATTTACCGGATGGGTAAAAATTCCATTGAACGCGGAAGTAAAGATACCTGGGGACTTTCTCCAAATAAGGTAGAAGCTATCAATCAGGCGTACCTTAAGGATCAGCCAGGAGCAAAAATTGCTAATCAGCAAATCCTGCCGAAAAAGTACTTTGATACGGTAATGAATAATCCCGCAAACCGGGATGCAAGAGGATATATTATTCCCTCTGATCAGGCTGATTTCCAGACTGCTGTAAAATTTGTAAATGCATTGATCCGTTCCGGCATTTTAGTTCATAAAGCAACAAGTGATTTTAATGTGGCAGGAAAAAACTATCCAAAAGGTTCCTTTATAATTAAAACCAATCAGGCTTTCAGGCCGCATGTGCTGGATATGTTTGAGCCACAGGATCATCCCAATGATTTTAAATACGAAGGAGGCCCTCCGGTTGCTCCCTATGATGCTGCAGGCTGGACTCTCGCTTATATGATGCATGTGCAATTCGACCGCCTTCAGGATGATTTTAATGGTCCATTTGAACGTATTCCATATGGCGAACTTCAAAAGCATCAATCCGGAATACTCGCTTCTGCCAAATCTTACCTGATTAATGCTGAATCTAATAATGCATTTATTGCGGTAAATGAAGTATTAAAAGCCGGAGAAAAAGCATACCGGATAAAGACCGGGGATGAGCGCGGGGATTTTTATATTCCCGGAAATCCCAAAACAAGAAATTTACTGCACAAAGTAAAAAGTGATGCAGGATTGGAGATAAGAGAAAGTTCAAAAGTGCCTGAAAATCTGACCAGACTTTCAGAACTACGGATCGGGCTTTGGGATACCTATGGTGGCTCTATGTCTTCGGGATGGGTGCGTTTATTAATGGAGCAATTCAACTTTAAGGTTTCATTGGTTTATGCGAAGGATATTGAAGCCGGTAATCTGAATGAAAAATACGATGTGCTCATATTTGTCCCGGGGGCAATACCCGCAATTTCAGGAAGAACTGGCAGAGGAAACTCTTTAAACACCGGCCCTGATCCTGAGACAATTCTATCAGAATTCAGAGGACAATTAGGCAGGATTAATGAAGATAAATCAATCCCTGAATTAAAAAAATTCATAGAACTGGGCAGCAAAGTGGTGAGCATTGGAAGCAGTACAAATCTGGCCTACCACCTTAATCTTCCGGTAAGAAATGCAATTGTAGAGCTGGGTGCAAATGGAATAGAACGAAGCCTGCCTGCCGAAAAATATTATATTCCAGGGAGTATTCTGAGTGCTGATACCGACAATAAAATTCCTGCAGCCTGGGGTATGCCTGCTAAATCGGATATCTATTTTGACAGGAGTCCGGTATTCAAAATCTCAACAGAAGCAATTGCCAGTGGAAAAGTTAAGCCCATCTTATGGTTTTCAAATCCGGCATCATTGCGAAGCGGCTGGGCCTGGGGTCAGGCATACCTGCGCGATGGAGTAACTGCATTCGAGGCAGAGGTTGGCAAGGGTAAACTCTATGCCTTTGGTCCTGAAATTACATTCAGGGCTCAAACGCATGGAACATTTAAATTGCTGTTTAATCAGCTTTATGGGCATTCTGAATAGCACACTCATCTAAAATCTCAAAAAAGCCCGGAATTAAATTATTTATGTATTTTCATCGGTTGAAACTAACCGATTTCTTTCATGAATAAAATTTACAAAACCTCAGTTTTGCTGTGGGGTATTTTTCTCTTTTTTGGAGAATTGTATGCGCAGGATTACAGCAATAACTCCCGGGTTTCAGAGCGGATAAATTCCCTTGCTAAAACCTATCCATCACTGGTAAAAGCTAAATCACTCGTTAAAACCCTTGGCGGAAAG
Organism: Sphingobacteriales bacterium 16-39-50; assembly: GCA_002257025.1. GTDB lineage: Bacteria > Bacteroidota > Bacteroidia > Sphingobacteriales > Sphingobacteriaceae > Daejeonella. The sequence goes on from NCHA01000002.1 coordinate 256,601, forward strand.
GATATCTGGATGCTTAGCATTGGCAGCGGCAATCTAGCCCAAAAACCGGCAATTGCAATTGTTGGAGGCGTTGAAGGTTCACACCTTCTGGGCACTGAGCTGGCTTTGGGCTTTGCAGAAAAAATACTCAGGGACTCTTCGCAGGATAGTATCAAGGCCATTCTTGAAAAAAATACATTTTATGTTTTTCCGAACATGAGTCCGGATGCTACGGAACAATACTTCGCGCAGATACGCTATGCAAGAAGTGGAAATGCAAAAGCTACAGATGACGACCGCGATGGAAAGCTGAATGAAGATGGGTTTGATGACCTGAATAAAGATGGTAAAATAAGCTGGATCAGGGTTGAAGATCCAACAGGAAAATACCGTATCAACCCTGAAGAACCCCGGTCGATGATTCTTGCCGATCCAACTAAAGGCGAAGCAGGTAAATACCTGCTTTTTTCTGAAGGAACCGACAATGATAAGGACGGAAATTATAATGAAGACGCTGAAGGTGGGGTACATTTTAATAAAAACATGAGTTATGACTATCCTAATTTCGTTCCGGGATCGGGTGAGCACATGGTCTCAGAAATTGAAAACAGGACTTTACTCGACAATCTGTTTGAGATGTTCAATGTCTATTCGGTTATTACTTTCGGACCCTATAATAACCTATCAGTACCGGTATCTTTTAATGCACAGGCTATTTCAAAGCGCATCATTACCGGCTATTTTGAAGCAGATGCAAAGGCAAATACTTTGGTTTCTGAACTTTATAATAAAACCGTTGGCTTAAAGGATGCTCCGAAAAGTGCCTCAGAAGGCGGTGATTTTGCTCAATGGGCATATTTCCATTATGGTCGTAATAGTTTCAGCACGCCGGGATGGTGGGTACCGAAAGCAAAAGCCGATACAGCGAAAAAAGTAAAGGAGCTGAAAATTGAAGATCCGGCGGCAAATTACCTCAGATGGGCCGACAGTCAGGGACTTAAGAACAATTTTACAGAGTGGAAAAAGATTGAACACCCCGATTTCCCCGGACAAATAGTAGAACTTGGGGGAATTGATCCATTTGTATTAAAAAATCCACCGTTCAAACTGGTTGAAGATTTGGTAAAAAAGCATAGCGACTTTATTCTCGCGCTTAGCAAGTTTACTCCTTCCATTGATATCATAAACATAAAGAATGAGAAATTAGGTAATGACCTGACCAGAGTTACTGTTAGTCTTATTAATAAAGGAATCTTACCCACCCATACCAAGGTTGGCGAACGAAGCTATTGGGTAAAGAAGCTGTCTGTTAAAGTAATTCCGCAGGCAAATCAAACAATTATTAGTGGCCGCAAAAACCAATCGATCGATGCGATTCAGGGTCAGGGAAACCAAAGCATTTCCTGGCTGATAAAAGGTTCAGGTAAGCTGACAATTAATGCAGGCAGTCCGACGAGTGGAACAAAGACTGTAGAAATCCCTTTATAATCCACGGATTTGTTTTGAAAAATTAAAAGAAAAAGATGAAAGCATTCATAAAGAAAATATTTTTTACCCTTCCACTGCTTGCTATTGCAATTGCTTTGCAGGCACAGCAACCTGAGCAAATCCTAAAAGCTTCGGGAAGTCCGGCAAACCCGAAAGTTCCGGTAAGCTGGAACCGTTATAATGACTATGCCGCAATTACAGAGATTTGTAATAAGCTTGCAAAAGCTTATCCTGATCTTGTAAAGCTTGAATCAATGGGGAAATCACACCTTGGAAAAGAAATGTGGGTGATGACAATCTCTGATTTTAAGAAAGGCGATCCGGGAAGAAAACCTGCGATGTATATTGATGGGAACATCCATTCAAACGAAATCCAGGGCAGCGAATTCGCGCTATACACTGCATGGTACCTTGCTGAGTCTTTTGCAGATACAAAACATATTCAGGACTTGCTTGAAGATAAAACCTTTTATATCGCTCCAACTATTAACCCTGATGCCCGGGATAATTTTATCCATAAGGCAAATACAGCACACTCCCCGCGTTCGGGAATGATTCCGGTAGATAATGACCGCGACGGAGAAGTAAATGAAGATGGTTTTGATGACCTTGATGGTGATGGTCATATTGTTTTCATGCGCCGGAAAAATCCGAATGGACGTTTAAAGCCTGATCCGGAAGATCCGAGAAGAATGATTACTGTTGGCGTTGACCAGCAAGGCGAATATGAATTGCTGGGCTATGAAGGAATTGATAACGACGGGGATGGTGATGTGAATGAAGACGGGGAAGGTTTTTATGACCCGAACCGCGACTGGGCATGGAACTGGCAGCCAAATCACATACAAAACGGTGCCTATAAATACCCATTCTCTTTGCCTGAAAATCGTTCGATTTCTGAATTTGTGATGAAACATCCAAACATTGCTGCAGGACAGTCTTACCATAATAATGGCGGTATGATTCTCCGCGGACCTGGTGCACTTGAAGACGTTAACACTTACAATGCACAGGATGTACAAGTTTATGATGCCCTCGGCAAAAAAGGTGAGGAACTGATTCCCGGTTACAAATACCTGGTTGTTTATAAAGATCTGTACTCTGTTTTTGGTGGCGAACTCGACTGGTTTTATGGTGGCAGAGGTATTTATACTTTCTCAAATGAGCTATGGACGCAGTTCCTGTTGTATAATAAACCTTCTGACAGAAATGCCCAGTCTGAACAATATTCTTTCGACCGGAATCTGCTTTTTAATGATGCTTTTGTTAATTGGAAAGCGTTCAAACACCCGCAATATGGTGATATAGAGATCGGTGGTTTTAAGAAATCTTTTGGCCGTCTGCATCCCGGATTTTTGCTTGAAAGCGATGCCCACCGAAATATGGCTTTCACCTTATATCATGCTTATCATACCCCTAAACTTTCTGTTGAAGAGATCTCTGAAAAGGATTTGGGTGCCGGATTAAAGGAAGTTACTGCAGTGATTGCGAATAAGCGTCTGATGCCTACACATTCAAGTCAGGATCTGAAGTATAAGATTGAAGTTCCTGATCTGGTTAGTCTGAAGGGAGCAAAAGTGATAGCAGGAATGATTGTTAGCAACCGTGACCTGAACATTGCCGAGGAGCAGAAAAATGATCCTGCAAACATAAAAGTACCTAATATCCCGGGAAACGGTACAGTTACAGTCAGGTGGATAATACAGAAAGAAGAAAAATACCAGGTTAACGTCGACAGTAAAAAGGGTGGAATGGCGAGTAGAACAAAATAATATGAAACTGCCCTTCTTCACATTAACACTGCTCCTTTTCAATACCCTTCTTTTCGGACAGGGGGATAAAGAATTTTTTAAAGCAATTCAGTCCCTTGAAGGCAAAACCTTTTATGGTAAGGCTATTTACATGCCTGATACGACGAGGGCAAATGATTTTTGGGGTAAAGTGTTGAATTTTAAAGTCAGTAGAAGCAATAGATCTGAGTTCCATTTACCTTTTAATGTTGGCGAAAATCAAACACGTACCTGGGTGCTTACAAAAACAAAAGGTGGAATTCGTCTGAAACATGATCACAGGCATACAGATGGAAGCCCGGATAGCATCACTAACTACGGCGGGGATTCTGACCAAAAGATCAGCACCCGCCTTGCACAGTATTTTCCAGCTGATGAATTTACCTCAAATTTAATTCCGGCAGCCAAAGCAAACCGCTGGATTATGGAATTTAGTCCCGATAAAAAGAAATTTTATTACATACTGGAACGAAACAATGAACTCCGTTTCAAAGCAGAATTCGATTTATAGATTGAATAGCAAATAATTCATTTGAAGAAAATATTATGAAAAGAATCATATTTTGCCTTTTTCTGGCTTCACCCTTAGCCCTATTTGCTCAGGATCTTGGGAGTCTCAGCGTAGAAAAGATCATGCGCGATCCAAAATGGATGGGTGTTTCCCCATCTAACATCAAATGGGATGAAAACAGCAAAAACATCTATTTTAACTGGAATCCTGAAAAGCTACAGGAAGATCCTATGTATCAGATTTCATCTGATATGCACAAGCCACTAAAAGTATCGGAAGAAATAACAAAAAGCCTCGATAAAGGAACAATTATTTATACCAAAGACCGAACAAAAGTGCTTTTTGAGCGCAAAGGAGACCTTTTTATCAAAACGATTAGCACCGGGGAGGAACAGGCTCTTACAAATACCCTCGAACGGGAAGCTAACCCTGTGTTTGACAAAAACGAAAGTAAAGTACTTTTCCAGCGCGGAGATAACCTCTTCAGCATCTCCATTAGCGGAGGGAAACTTGTACAACTTAGTAATTTTACCCGCTCTAAAAAACGTCCTGAAAGTCAACTATCGAAACAGGATCAATGGCTCAGACAGGATCAGATCAATGAATTTGAGATCATAAAAAAGAGGGAAGCTGATCGAAAAGAGCTGGAGGCAAAGAATAAAACAAATGAGCCAAAAGGCCCGAAAGAATTCTACCTTGATGAGCGCAGTTTTATGAATAGTTTACGAATAAGTCCTGATGAAAAGTTTATCGCCTTCAGGATCATGAAACGTGCCGAGGGCAATAAAAACACCATAGTTCCAAACTATATCAGCACAACAGGATACACTGAAGATATCAGCGGACGTACGAAAGTAGGTAACACTTTGCCTGGCTATGAGAGTTATCTTTATGATATTCAAAAGGATACGATTTATGTTATCTCTACCAAAGAGATTCCCGGAATTAAAGATTTACCTGATTATGTAAAAGAATATCCAAAACAGCTGGAAGAAAGATCTCAGAAAAATGAAGATCGTAAAGTCTCAATCAATGGCCCATTCTGGAATTCTGATGGCTCATTGGCGGTGGTGACTGTTTCGGCACTCGACAATAAAGATCGCTGGATCATGAAGCTGGATCCTCAAAGTGGTAAACTATCACCTCTCGACAGGCAGCGGGATGAAGCCTGGATTGGTGGCCCGGGTATCGGTGGTTTCTTCGGCGGGAGCAATATCGGATGGATAGATAACAGTACGATCTATTTCCAAAGCGAGGCTACCGGATACTCCCATATCTATACCCTGAATGTAAATTCCGGGGACAAAAAATTCCTTACTGCCGGAAAATATGAAGTACAAACACTTCAATTATCGAATGATAAGAAAAGCTTCTATTTCACAGCAAACATGGAACATCCCGGTATCACTCACTTTTACCGTATCCCTGTTACAGGTGGAACATTTGTTAAACTCACATCGATGAGAGGAGGCAATGAAGTAAGCCTTTCTCCGGATGAAAAATGGCTTGCTATCCGCCATTCAACTTCAAACAGGCCATGGGAACTATACCTGCAGGAGAACAAAGCAGGTGCAAAAGCAGAGAAGATTACCAGCTCCAGCAGCGCAGAATTCGATTCTTATAAATGGCAGGAACCAGAAGTGCTGAGTTTCAAAAACCGTCATGGATCAGATGTGTATGCCAGGGTTTACAAACCAGAAAATCCTGCTCCCTCTAAACCGGCTGTGGTATTTGTTCATGGTGCAGGTTATTTGCAGAATGTGCATTATTGGTGGAGTCAGTATTTTAGAGAATACATGTTCAATAATCTGCTTGCTGATTTGGGATACACAGTAATAGACATCGATTATACGGCAAGCTCGGGCTATGGGCGTGATCACCGTACCGGAATATACCGTCATATGGGTGGAAAAGACCTGAGTGACCATGTTGATGGGGTTAAATTGCTCATTGATAAATATGATGTCAATCCTAAAAATGTTGGTATTTATGGTGGCTCATATGGTGGATTCATGACATTGATGGGTTTATTCAATGAACCGAATGTATTTAAATCGGGTGCTGCTCTGCGTTCTGTAACCGACTGGGCACATTACAATCATGGTTATACTGCAAACATCCTCAACGAACCTGCAAATGATGAGATTGCATACAAAAGAAGTTCTCCGATCTATTTTGCCGAAGGTTTAAAAGGTAATTTATTGATGGCTCATGGAATGGTAGATGTGAATGTTCATTTTCAGGATATTATCCGATTATCACAAAGGCTTATTGAACTTAAAAAAGAGAACTGGGAACTTGCGGTTTATCCGGTCGAAGACCATGGCTTTTTGGAGCCTTCAAGCTGGACGGATGAGTACAAAAGAATCCTAAAATTATTTGAAAAAACACTCAAATAATTGGCACAGATATTTAAAAGCCTGTAAATGAACGATTTTCGAAATTTTTATTTATAAAAAATGTGGAAAACTTATTTTAGAAAAATAATGAAAAAGTGTAATTTTATAAAATAAAGGTTAATCAACCTTAAGGCTATTTGTCTTACGAAAGTAAAAACGCATTTCAGACATGCAGTGATTGTACTCTGAGAGGTGGGGAACAGCTTTAAGGATCTACAAGTTTTTAATTGTAATTTTTGGGGAAACGGTCAGATATTCTATATCTGACCGTTTTTTTCATTTATACCCTTTCCTTGCAATTGATTGCATTGGGCTGAAGCACAATCCAGCCAGAAAAACTAGATCCGGTCCAGATACTTGGTAAATTTTTTGTGTCATCACCTTCAGGCATAGTTTTTTCCATATTTTCGGGTATTATGGATTGTAAACTATGAACTTTCGTCAATTAGGGTTTAGCCTTTTTTTGTTTTTTCCACTTTTTGTTTCCGGGCAAAGCTCCATCCAGCTCAATTCATCAGAAATTAAGCTTGGACTCAAAAAATTAAATACTCTGGGTTCTGCATTATATATTGCAGCGCATCCTGATGATGAAAACACCCGTTTACTCGCATTTCTTGCTAAGGAAAAGAAATTCAGAACAGGCTATTTATCCCTGACCCGAGGTGACGGAGGGCAAAATCTGATTGGAAATGAGCAATCGGAGTTATTAGGACTTATTCGTACCCAGGAATTGCTTGCAGCCAGACGCACCGATGGAGCAGAACAATTCTTTTCGAGGGCAATCGATTTTGGGTTCTCAAAAAACTCAGTTGAGACCTTCCGGATCTGGAATAAGGAACAAGTCCTGGCCGATGCTGTTTGGGTAATCAGGAAGTTCAGACCGGATGTCATCATTACCCGATTCCCTGAAGATGAACGTGCCGGACATGGTCAGCATGCCGCATCTGCAATTATTGCGCGCGAAGCATTTCTCGCCGCAGCCGATCCAAAACGTTTCCCTGAACAACTAAAATATGTACAGGCCTGGCAGGCCAGACGAATAGTTTGGAATACCTATAATTTCGGATCAATGAATACAACTGCTGAAGATCAGTTAAAACTGGATGTTGGTATTTTTAATCCTTTGCTCGGTAAAGGCTATGGTGAAATCGCCGCCGAGAGCCGTACCCATCATAAAAGTCAGGGTTTTGGAAGCGCCAGGCAGCGCGGAAAGGCAGTAGAATATTTTATTCATACAGCAGGAATTTTATCAAAAAGCGACCTGTTTGAAGGGATAAACTCGAATTGGAACCGCATCACAGGAGGAGAAGAAATTGGGAAAATGATAAGTGCCGCGGATCAGAATTTTAACACTGATGAACCTTCCGCCTCCGTTCCGGCATTAATTAATATTCTCAAAGCAATTGACAGATTACCCGAAGGTTATTGGAAGGAACAAAAATCCAAAGACATAAAAGATCTGATTGCGGCTGCCTCCGGACTTTGGTTTGAGTCCTATACTTTACAGGCAGTACAGGCATTGGGAGACAGTATCAGACTGCGTTCTGATATTGTACTTCAATCCAAAATCCCTGTTAAATTGCTGAGCATTAACGGACAAAAACAGGATTTTGACCTTAAAGAAGGAGTATCAAAAAGCATTCAAGGCAGTGTATTGGCAAATGAGATCACAGAACCTTACTGGCTTTTCGAAAATCATCCAATGGGCATGTTCAAAATCGATGATCAGCAATTAATTGGCCATCCTGAGAAGCCTGGTTCAGCTACAGTTGGCTTCAGTTTCAGGATTTCAGATCAGATAATTTCATATCAGCGTCCAGCGGTTTTTAAATATACCGACCAGGTTCGGGGTGAGGTTTATCAGCCATTGATAGTAGCTCCGGCCGTTACAGCCAGTATCGCTGATAAAGCTTATGTCTTTTCGGGAAATACCTCCAAAACGATACAGATACTCTTGAAAAGCTTTCGCGATAAAACCGAAGGCAGCCTGAGACCTAAAGTACCCTCAGGATGGAAAATTGAACCCCAAAATATCGCGTTTAATCTTCCTAAAAAAGGAGATGAAAAAACAGTTCAGTTTACGATCAGTCCAAGCGATCAGGCTGAATCCGGAAAATTCACACTTAGCATTCAGTCGGGGGGACAGAATTATAATCGGGCTCATCGAATCATAGATTATGATCATATTCCAATTCAAAACCTTTTTCCGCTCGCTGAAGCGAAAATCGAGCGGGTTGAACTTAAAACCGGTGGTAAAAAGATCGGATATATTGCAGGAGCCGGGGATCTGATCCCTGAATCCTTACAACAAATTGGTTATCGGGTTAGTACCCTGTCCGAAAGCGAGATTATGAATACTGATCTTTCACAATACGATGCAATCATCACCGGGGTGAGGGCTTATAATGTTAATGAAAGATTAGCGCTTATGCAACCTAAACTGATGGAATATGTCAGCAAAGGAGGAACTCTATTGATTCAATACAATGTCAGTAATCCATTGCTGGTACAGAATATTGGCCCATATCCATTTAAAATATCGCGCGACAGGGTAACTGATGAGAATGCAGGTGTACGGTTTCTTGAAAAAGATCATCCTGTTTTGAACTATCCGAATAAGATTACAGCTAAGGATTTTGAAGGATGGATTCAGGAACGAGGCCTGTATTTCCTTTCGGATGTCGATCCAAAGTACAAGCGAATACTAAGCATGAATGATCCGGGTGAAACAGCAAAAGACGGATCACTTCTGGTGGCTGATTATGGCAAGGGAAGATTTGTATATACCTCACTTGTTTTTTTCAGGGAATTACCTGCCGGAATACCCGGTGCATACAGATTATTTGTAAATTTGATCACAAAACAAAAAGAATAATAAAGATGAAAACTGAAAACTCTGCAAAATCAAATAGTGCTTATTACATCGTTCCAGCCGTATTATGTGGTATTCTTACTGCCTGTGTAGTAACAGGATCATTTGGCCACATGGTATTGGGAGCAATATTGGGTCTTCTTACCGCAGGCTTCTGGGCCAATATTGTTCAGCATGGAGAAGAAGCCTGATCAGGATCTTCCACCATTTGTTAAGACATGGAACCAGTTCTACTATCTTCTGATTGTGTGGCTGGTACTTCTTATTGTCTTGTTTTATCTGTTCACTAAAACTTTTGAATGAGCGGGATTGACTGGATAGTGTTGTTTACTACCCTCCTCATAATTGTCGTATATGGCATTTACAAGAGTCGGGGGACAGAAAATATTGAAGGTTACCTGCTTGGAAATCACTCTTTTCCCTGGTATAGTGTAACCTTGTCGGTCATGGCTACTCAGGCCAGTGCAATCACTTTTCTTTCGGCTCCCGGACTTGCATTCTCGTCGGGAATGGCATTTGTTCAGTTCTATTTCGGCCTTCCGCTGGCCATGATTGTACTCTGTATCACCTTTGTCCCCATTTTTCATAAACTCAAAGTTTATACCGCCTACGAATTTCTTGAAAATCGATTTGATCTTAAAACCAGGGCATTAACTGCCTTTTTATTCCTGATTCAGCGCGGACTATCAACCGGAATCACCATATATGCCCCGTCGATTATACTCTCTACGATTCTTAATATTGACACTACCATTACTACGCTGTTTATCGGCGGACTTGTAATAAGTTATACGGTTTATGGAGGCACAAAAGCGGTATCCTATACACAAATGCTGCAAATGGCTGTCATATTTTCAGGGATTTTGATAGCTGGAATTCTGGTCGTAAAAATGCTTCCCGAAAGTGTGGGATTTGGAAAAGCCTTGCAGATAGCCGGCAAAATGGGGCGGACAAACGCCATTGATTTTTCCTTCGACTGGAATAATCAGTATACCGTATGGAGTGGATTGATCGGAGGATTTTTTCTGCAATTATCCTATTTTGGAACTGATCAGAGTCAGGTAGGGCGGTATCTTACCGGTTCATCTGTTGGACAGAGCAGGCTCGGATTATTGATGAACGGACTTTTAAAGATCCCGATGCAGTTTCTGATTCTTTTGATTGGAGTACTTGTATTTACCTTTTATCAGTATCATCAACCGCCGATATTTTTTAATAGTTATGAGCTCGGCAAACTGGAAAAAAGCCAGTATAACAAGGAACTTGAACAGATAAAATTAGATTATTCGAATGCATTTACCGAGAAACAGGCAGAAATCAATCGTCTGGAAAAGGCAATGGATGCCGAGGATGAGGCTGCTATAAACTCGCAGCGTACGATTCTGGAGAACGCCGATAAAAAAACTAAAGCAATCCGGCAGCAGGCTGTTGACCTGATGAAAAAGAATGATCCGGATGCTGAAACGAATGATAATAATTATGTCTTCCTCAGTTTTGTTACCAAATACCTACCCCAGGGACTTATTGGTTTACTGATTGCGATCATTTTCCTGGCTTCGATGGGATCCACTTCAAGTGCATTAAATTCCCTGGCTTCAACTACCGTTATTGATATTTATAAGCGACTGGTTAATCCAAATGCTACTGATGAAAAATACCTTTCGGTATCCAGATGGACAACCATAACCTGGGGTATATTTTGTATCCTGATGGCATTATACGCGAGTAAAATGGGCAATTTAATTGAGGCCGTTAATATACTGGGGTCATTATTCTATGGAACGATTCTCGGTATATTCATCGTTGCCTTTTATTTTAAAAAGATAGGGGGATCAGCTACCTTCACTGCAGCCATTATTACTGAAATTATAGTATTTAGCTGCTGGATGATGGACCTTATGGCTTTCTTGTGGCTGAATGTTGTGGGTTGTGTACTTGTGATGCTGATTGCAGTAATACTACAGAAGTTTCAAAAAAATGCACTCGAAGCCCCTGAAATATAGAATAATACTATTGTTACATGAGACCAATTCGATTACTCATAGCCCCCAGCTTTAGCTGGGGTTAACGAGTTCGTTCGTTTTCGGCTTCAGCCCAACATTCTGTAACATTTAAGGAACTATAACATTGGGCTTTAGCCTGATAGATCTGACTTGATTATGCACTCTCATACAGTTGCTAATTGGCGCTGAAGCACCAGTATTAGTTCCGTTCTGGCCGCTCAGGTTTTGGGCTGAAGCCCGATATGAAAACCGCTTCTTAACCCGGAGCTAAAGCACCGGGCTATTCAGCGTTACGGCTATCAAGACACTCAGTATTTTTATTCAATCATTTTAATTACCCATCATCCAGTATCATCTCACCAAATAATTGACGAATAGTGTATTGATAGTTTTACCCTGGTATCGTAACAAATAAATTGCTATCATTTTGCCCTCAGCCTTTTCCTCAAAAAACCATCAAGGAGATATAATCCAAAGATAATATCAACAAACAAAAAGATATTGATATAAGTGCTGTTCAGATATTTGGAGGTATCAAGAGCAGGCATCGTTAATTCAGGCATTTTGAATCCTGCAGTCTGAGACCAGTCGATCTGATAAAACAAAACCCCAAGCAAAGCAGTAATAGTAAACAGGAAAAATGCTGCTATTCCGAAAATAATCCTTTTATCGATCAATGATTTAAACGAAGCGGGGACAGGTTCCAGGTTAATCCTCTCCATCACATTTCTGGTAAAACCCATTGAGGGTTCATCCTGATCTGCTGCAGAAACCAGATCATTGAATGATTTACATTCATCATATAACTGCTGATAAACCGGATCACTTTTTATAAGCTGTTCGGTTAACTCTCTTTGCTGAGGAGTACCTGTTCCATCCAGATAATCCCAGATTCTTTGCTCTATAAGATTCATAGTAATTCCCTCACTTCATGGTGTAAAATATTCTCAATTTTTTCTTTCAGGCGATGCCTTGCCCGATGCAGCTTTACTTTAACTGTATTTGTTTCCATCCCTAATGCCTTCCCGATCTCATCAAGTGATTGCTCTCCCTGATAGAAAAGTGTGATTACAGCCGCATCATCAGGTAATAGCTGATCAATAGCCCGGTTCACGAAGACCATTTTCGATTTATGTTCCACTTCATCAGAGTTCAGATCTGAAACATGGTTTTCGATGTTAAGCAAACCGGCTTCGGTATCAATTGATTGAATATCCAGTCGCTTTTTTCGTAAAAAGGTCATCGCTGTTGTATACACAATACTATACAGCCAGGTACTAAATTTAGAAGTATTTCTAAAGGTATTTAAAGAACGGTAGGCCTTTATAAAACAGTCCTGAGCAATTTCTTCAGCATCCTCTCGATTCTTTGCAAATCTTAAGGCCAGCGTAAACACAAAGCGTTGGTGGCGCTTCATAAGATCGGCATAGGCCGCCTTATCACCGCCGAGTACCTTATCTATCAGTTCTGTATCTGAATACTTTTTCTGCATCAATCATCCATGTGACGCCTGAATATTTAGAAAGGTTACAGCTTATAATCAGTAATATTTATTAAAGTAAACGAAAAGTTAAGATGAAAACAAAAAGCCAATTTTATGATTATAATTGGTCAGATAAGATATTAAAGACACAATAATTTGATTTTGGAAAGCAATACCTATGTGTTATATGCTGGTTCAGCCCTTTCCTCCGGGGTAGTTCCGGCAAGTAATCCCGTTCTATTTCAAATTACGAATAGCCGGAAGCTACCTCCTCCGGCAAGGTTTATTTTACCCGGACTTGTATTTCATGGGGGACGGATAGCCCAGCAAAAGGACATCTGCCATTTGCCATTAAACGCTGCTTGTGCAAGTACAATGTCATTATTTAAGAGATTGTTTTGGTTTCACGATTCTCAAATGCTTGTGGAATAATATTGAGGTTGCGGCTTATCTTGGTTTCGTTTCTTTCAGAAAGACAACTTTAACCGGAATGTGTTATGAGGTTCCAGCTTTCGCTGGAATGACATCATTGTTAGGGGGAGATGGGGGAGATTCCAGCCTTCGCTGGAATCGGTTCAGATCACTCCCAGTTCCCAAAATATATCATTACCAAAAAATGTAAAGACAAAAATTGAGTTGAAACTCTACATCATTTATAACGAGGTTCCGTCTTGCGATTCCAGCGAAGGCTGGAATCTCCTTATTAACAAAAAAATTTGTCATTCCAGCGAAAGCTGGAACCTCACGACTTTTAAACAATGATATTGGATGCGCGCATTCAGCGCATTCCATGAATTATAAATACAGAAGCACACGCGACACGCGTGCGCTAGCAAGGATTGGCAGAGCCGAAGAGGCACAGGCCTTGCTTTCTAAAACAAGAAAAAATTATTCAATCTAAACTAGCCCGGCAAAATTTTAAATCAAACTCAGGTTAAAATAAGAAAAAATCTTCCCGGGTGTAACCTGATTCAAAAAGCTGTTGTCATAGTTTTCAGATCAGTTGATTAGGAAAGAAAATTTTAATTATTAACCCTTAAACATAATATCATGGGAATTTTAGTACCAATTTTACTAGGCCTTGGCCTTTTTGCTGCACTATTCGGCATCCGTTATCTGCAGAACAAAGAGAATATGTTAATGATTCAAAATGGTATGGACCCGGGAATACGCCGGCCAAAAGGAAAGTCTTATATCAACCTTACCTGGGGCTTGTTATTAATGGGTGCCGGTATCGGATTGTTTTTAGCATATCTTTTGGATAATACCGTTTTGAACTTCGATCATCCAAACAGGGATGAAGATGCTAATGTGGCGATCTATTTCTCACTGATTGCAATATTCGGCGGATTAGGTCTTTTGATTTCACACATCATTGAAAAAAAGGAATCCAAAGAAGAGAATAAGGCTTAATAAACCTAAAAAGGGGCTCATAACGAGCCTCCTTTTTTAGGTTTTAGGAATTATTGCCACAGTCAGCCTGCTTACACAATTCATTTTCCCCCTGTCGTCATACAGTCTGATATCCCAGACATGGGTTTTACCGCCTATATGAATCGGTTTACAAATTCCGGTCACAAAGCCAGATTTAACCGGCCTCAGATGATTGGCATTAACCTCGAGTCCAACGCCGATATACTTATCAGAATTGATAATCATGTTTGAAGCAACGCTACCCAGCGATTCTGCCAGAACCACTGAAGCTCCACCATGGAGTATCCCATAAGGCTGATGCGTTTTTTCATTGACAGGCATTCGGGCAGAAATAGAATCCTCCGTAATTTCAGTAAATTCTATTCCAATCAGTTCTCCGATATGGCCTTTGGGCCTGCCATTAAGCTCTTCTACAGTATAATCCCTTGACCAGATCATAAATATCTCTCATTAAGAATCCGTATGTGATGATTCAAATGACCGGCGATAATAAAGACAAGGGCCTTTACCGAAATAGGCTTCTCATTTGAAATTCCAACACGTGCAAGTTCAGTCTCATTCAAACTTTTGATCAGAAACAGATTAGCTTTCCGCAGATGCACAAACTCTTCGGCCATACTGCCGAGGCTTCTGTCGGCAAAATGAGCATTCGCCACATAATCATTTTCTTCAAAACCAGCTAAAGGTGTTGCATCGTTTCGGGCAATCCTTAGAGCTCTGTAAGCCATGATCCTTTCGGTATCCAAAATATGACCAAGAAGTTCAATGATTGTCCATTTTCCTTCAGCATAGGCAAAACTGGCCTTTTCTGCAGGTATTTGCTTTAACAATGCCTGAAAGGATTCGATCTGATGTTCCAGCTCAGTAAGTACATCATCTTTTACAGTATCAATATATCCCTTGTAAAAAACAGGATATTCTTCAGCTTGTGGTCGGTTCATAGGTCATATTACTTTTTAAAACAATTCGGAAGGTTGTTCCTTTCCCGATTTCAGATTCTTTAACAAAGACACTCCCCTGATGATAATTTTCAACGATCCTCTTAGTCAGCGAAAGGCCCAATCCCCAGCCACGTTTACGTGTGGTGTAGCCGGGTTGAAATACCGCTTCAAATTTAAGTCGCGGTATACCACCCCCGGTATCAGAAATATCAATAAATACCTGTTCTTTTACCAGGTTTTCCCTGATCTCAACTTTAATGCTCCCGGCACCCTCAATCGCATTTACCGCATTTTTCAGGATATTCTCAATCACCCAGTCAAACAAGGGAACGTTAATTAGAGCTTCAACCTGCTTATCACCTTTAAGAATGAATTCAATCTTATCACTCACTCTGACCCTGAAATAATTAACGAATTCCTCAACCACATCATATACAACGTGATTGTGGAGAATGGGCTTGGATCCGATTTTCGAAAACCTGTCGGCAACCACCTCAAGGCGTTTCACATCATTCTCCATTTCAAGGATAAGCGGATCATCCGGTACATTGAACCTTGATTTCAGCAGCTCTGTCCAGGCCATTAATGAAGAGATCGGTGTGCCCAACTGATGGGCGGTTTCTTTTGCTAATCCGACCCAAACCTGATCCTGTTCCAATCTCTTTGCGGAACTGAAAACAGCGTAAGCCACCAGTAAAAAGATAGCGATTACCGATAACTGTATGTAGGGAAATGCCCTTAATTGAGTTAAAAGCATCGAATCTTTATAATAAACATACCATCGCTGATTACCCATAGTATTCAGATCCAGAACGATTGGCTCGGGATGCTGGGATTTCATCTCCTTTAGCTCCCTTCTAAAATATTTCGGATCATATTTTTTGGTCGTATCAGAATCCAGCTCAAAATTGGTTTTAGTACTATCTAGTCCGCGCCAGGTGACTATATTCTCTGCCGAATCAACCACAATTGCAGGAACGGCAAGGCTGTCACGCATGCTGTAAATGAAGGTGATATACTCATCATTCACGTCAGGCATGGCGATGATATTACGGGTACTTTTGGCCCATAATTCGGCTCTGGTACGCTCAGCTACCGATATATTCCTGACCAGGTAATCGGTATACCACAATGAGGCACCGGCTATAACCACTGCAAAAGCAAGTAAAATAAACTTCCAGCGGCGTTTCCATTCGTATTGGTTCATATCGATAAGCAAATTACAAAAGGAAACTGAAAGAGTAGGAATTTAGTTGTTGGTTGTTAGTTGTCAGTTGTTGGTAATTTAGTGGTTCATTGAAAATTTATTGGTTATAGTCTGGATTCTTTGTTATTGTCTGTTGTAATACGATAGTTATCGGGACTCCATTCTCAACTGTCAACTATCAATTGTCAACTATTCTTTATCTTTGCCCCATGCCTGATACAACTAAGAAAGTAAGAGTACGATTTGCACCCAGCCCTACAGGAGGTTTACATCTTGGGGGAGTAAGAACTGTGTTATTTAATTATCTTTTTGCCCGTAAACACGGGGGTGATTTTATACTCAGAATAGAAGATACCGATCAAAGCCGTTATGTAGAAGGGGCAGAACAATATATACTTGATTGCCTCGCCTGGTGCGGATTAAACCCCGATGAAGGCCCTCAAAATGGCGGACCTTATGCACCCTACCGTCAGAGCGAACGCAAGGAAAATTACCGTAAATACGCCGAACAGCTTGTCAGTAATGGCTATGCCTATTATGCATTCGACACCCCTGCAGAACTGGATGAGCAGCGGCAAAAATTTCCAAACTTTCGTTACGGGCATGAAAACCGTGATGTTCTACGAAATTCCCTGAACCTGTCGCAGGAAGAAACTCAGGCGCTTCTGGACCAGGGAGTACCGCATGTTATCCGCATCAAGGTTCCGGTTGATGATACGGTTCATTTTTACGATATGATTCGCGGAGATGTCAGCTTTGACACCAATCTTGTTGATGATAAAGTACTGTTAAAAGCAGATGGCATGCCAACCTATCATCTTGCTGTTGTGGTGGATGATTATCTGATGAAAATTAGCCATGCCTTCCGTGGAGAAGAATGGCTCCCTTCCGCACCGGTTCATATCCTGCTTTGGGAATATCTTGGATGGAAAGCTGATATGCCACATTGGGTACATCTACCACTAATCCTAAAACCTGATGGCAATGGTAAACTAAGCAAGCGTGATGGCGAC
This sequence comes from Sphingobacteriales bacterium 16-39-50, assembly GCA_002257025.1. Taxonomy (GTDB): domain Bacteria; phylum Bacteroidota; class Bacteroidia; order Sphingobacteriales; family Sphingobacteriaceae; genus Daejeonella. The sequence continues at coordinate 273,721 of NCHA01000002.1, forward strand.
CGGCTTGGTTTCCCTGTCTATGCAATGAACTGGAAAGACCCGAAAAGCGGAGAAATTACCCGTGGATTCCGTGAAATGGGATACCTGCCCGAGGCTTTTATCAATATGCTAGCCCTTTTAGGCTGGAATGACGGAACCGAACAAGAGATCTTCAGTATGGAAGAGCTGATTGAGAAATTCAGTATCGAACGGGTAAGCAAAGCCGGCGCAAAGTTTGATTTTGAGAAAGCGAAGTGGTTTAATCATGAGTATATTAAGAATAGTCAGGTAGCAGGTATCAAGTATCAGGTACTTGAAATACTGAAAGCAAAAGACATCCAAATTGAGGATAATGAATATTTCGATAAAGTTCTTGAGACTGTCAAAGAGCGCATGACCTTTCTTCAGGATTTCTGGGATCAGGCTTCATTCTTCTTCGAGCAGCCTGCATTTTATGACCTGAATGCAGTAAAACCTAAATGGAGTGATGCCAAAACCGAATATTTCAATGAGCTTATAAAAACCTGGGAAGGGACAAAAGCCTGGGACGCCGTAAATCTGGAAACTGTTTTTAAAGCTTTAGCAGAGGAAAAAGGCATTAAACCGGGTGAGTTGATGTTACCATTCAGGGTTATGCTGGTTGGAGGCAAATTTGGTCCGGGAGTTTTTGATATTGCGGTGCTTCTTGGAAAAGAGCAAACTATTCAGAGGATTCAAAAAGCGATTATTGCTTTTACGGTGGAGTAATAGGGTATAATTTGTCTGAACTTTGATTTTTATGATTTATTTGATTAGAATGATTCGGGGCCTTAAGCATAAATCACTACAATCACAATTCAGACAAAATACCATCCCATTTTTCCTTAACGGTTAATTCATATATTTAATTAACCAAAGCCTCAATAATGAATTTCAAATCTTTATTCATCCCTTTAAGGGCGAATACCTTTTATTTCTTAATTCTATTTCTTTTTATCTGCATAAATTTTACTGCCTGCAAAACAAGTGAAAGCCCAACTTTGGCTATCATCAATGCCCGCATCTGGACCGGTGATGAGGCCCAGCCCTGGGCAGAAGCAATTGCAGTTAAAGGCGAAACGATAATCCATGTAGGAAGCAGCGAAGAAGTCAGGAAAATGCTGGATGATGGTACTAAACTTATTGATGCTAAAGGGCAGATGCTGGTGCCCGGATTCAATGATGCTCATGTCCATTTTATTGATGGCGGTTTCGGACTATCCTCGGTTTCCCTGCGTGATGCAAAAACCAAACAGGAATTTATTGATCGTATCGCTGCCTTTGTCAAAACGGTGCCTCCCGGTACATGGATCTTGAATGGCGACTGGGATCATACGAATTGGGGTGGTGAACTTCCGCAAGCCAGCTGGATCGATTCGGTGAGTGCTGATCATCCGGTTTTCGTTCAGCGCCTGGACGGGCACATGGGTCTGGCAAATTCTGCGGCGATGAAATTAGCGAAAATCAGCGCAAGCACTGCGGATGTTGAAGGTGGCTCAATAATCCGAAATAAAAATAGAATGCCCGAAGGTATTTTCAAGGACAATGCGATGGGACTGATTGGTCAGCATATTTCTGATCCTTCGCATGAATTAAAAGACAGAGCACTCGAAGCAGCAATGAAATATGTAGCTTCAAATGGTGTTACCTCGGTTCAAAGCATGGGCGGCTGGCAGGATCTGGAAGTCTACCGGAGAGCAGCGAAAAAAGGGATCTTAAACACACGCATTTATGCCGTAGTGCCTTTGAGTTCCTGGAAAAAACTTAAAGAAGAAGTTGAAAAATCAGGAAAAGGCGATTCCTGGTTAAAGATCGGGGGTTTAAAGGGATTTGTTGACGGATCTTTGGGATCGCATACCGCGGCCTTTAAACAGCCTTTTAGTGATACCCCGACTGATAGCGGCTTCCTCGTTACCCCTGTAAAAGAACTCTATGAACAAATATCTGCCGCCGACAAGGCCGGATTACAGGTGATGGTGCATGCCATAGGTGATAAAGCGATTGAAGAACAACTGAACATTTTTGAAATAGTTGAAAAGGACAATGGAAAACGCGACCGGCGTTTCCGTATTGAACATGCCCAGCATATTGCTCCCGAAGATTTGAGCCGTTTCAAAACACTCAATGTCATTGCCAGCATGCAGCCCTACCATGCAATTGATGATGGGAAATGGGCTGAAAAGGTAATCGGCCCAGAACGTATCAAAACGACCTATGCTTTTAAAAGTCTGCTGGATAATCAAGCAGTTCTGGCTTTTGGCAGCGACTGGTTTGTTGCGCCACCAACACCCACTGAGGGTATTTATGCTGCGGTTACCCGTCGTACACTGGATGATAAAAACCCCGAAGGATGGGTTCCTGAGCAAAAAATGAACGTTGAGCAGGCTTTAAAAGCATATACCTATAGCTCTGCATACGCTTCGTTTGATGAAAACAATAAAGGGATTTTAAAAAAGGGATATCTCGCAGATTTCGTAATTCTGGATCAAAATTTGTTTGATATCAAAGCTGAAGCCATCAGAGATGTCAAAGTAATGAAGACCTTTACAGGTGGAAAGCTGGTTTTTGAACGTGATGAAAAATAGATTTGTTTTAAATATTTGAGGAATCAATTTTAATAATTCAATAAAAATACATGAGCTCGACATAATATTTAAAAAACCGCATAGAAACATAGGAAACATAGCATTTTATAGCTGCCAACCTTCATTTTAGACATAGGTAGCCTTGAAGCTTCGCTTCAATCTATGTTTCCTTTAAAGCATAAGATAATACAATCTATGTGGTTAAATATTAATCTTTAGATATTATTTATATATCAAACTCACATTAAAAATATAAGAATATGAAGTGGTTAGGCAGACGCGGAAGCGGTAACATTGATGACAGACGTGGAATGAGTGGTGGTGGTATGGCAATTGGTGGCGGGACAATTATTCTCGTTATCCTCGGCTTATTATTTGGAGGAGATCCACAATCTATTTTAAATCAGGTGTCTCAAAATCAGCCTGTTCAGGAAGGTAAGGTCGGTTCACCACAGGATGATGCCGGTAAATTTGCTGATGTGGTTCTGGCTGATACCGACGAATTATGGACCGAAGTATTCCGGGAAAACGGAAAGCAATATGAACGGCCAACGATGGTTCTTTTCGATGATCTTGTGGCTTCTGCCTGCGGTTCAGCAAGCTCTGCTACCGGACCGTTTTACTGTCCATCAGATCGTCAAATCTACCTTGACCTCAGCTTCCAGGCGGAACTAAAAAACAAGTTTGGAGCTGGTGGCGATTTCCCGATGGCCTATGTCATTGCCCATGAGGTTGGGCATCATGTTCAAAACCTTCTGGGCGTTTCAGAAAACGTTCAAAGCTTGCGCAACAGCCTGAGTGAAGCCGAGTATAACCAATTATCCGTAAAACTGGAATTGCAGGCAGATTTTTATGCTGGTATTTATGCCAATTACATTGCAAAACTTCAACAAAATGGCGAAAGTGTATTGGAGCCGGGTGATATTGAAGAAGCCCTTACTGCGGCCAGCGCAATAGGTGACGACCGCCTGCAACAACAATCCCAGGGAAGGGTAGTTCCTGATTCCTTTACTCATGGAACCTCAGAGCAGCGAATGAAATGGTTCAAAAAAGGCTATGAAAGTGGGGATATAAAACAGGGTGATACGTTTAATGCGAAGGATTTGTAGGATTCCCCGTCATTTCGACGAGCGAACGGAATTGAAATAACAACTACAATTATTAAGGCGAGGAGAAATCTGTTCAGAGGAATCCTACCTTTAATGATGAGATTTCTCAGTCGTGCCTCCTTCGAAATGACGGACGTTTTCACTCCCTATTGCCTATTGCCTATTCCCTATTTCCCATTAAACCTCGCTCCTCAACACCTCCAACGGCGGCCTGTTCAGCACCCCTCTGCTATTAAATAATCCTACCAATACCGTTAATGAAGTAATCAGCAGGAACAGGATCAAAACCGGAACCAGCTCGGGAGAAAAAGTAGTCTCGAAAACGAATCTTGCCAATCCCCAGCTTGCTACGAGAGCTAAAACAATACCTGCGCCGGCAGCCAAAGCCCCGAGGAAGAAATATTCCAGGGCAGTAATTACCAGAATCTGCTTGCGGCTTGCGCCCATCGTTCGTAATAAAACACTCTCCCTGATCCGCTGGTATTTACTAATCAATACCGAGGCAATGAGAACAATCAGACCGGTAATGATACTGAATGCAGCCATGAAACGGATTACAAAGCCCATTTTATCCAGAATCTCATCCAGCACACTTAATACTAATCCAAGATCAATCATCGAAATATTAGGAAATGTTTTTACCACAGCCTGCTGGTATTTTGCCGACAATTCATTAGAAGGTACCTGGGTAAGCAGCACATGAAACTGAGGCGCATCCTCCAGAACACCGGTTGGAAATATCAGGATGAAGTTTGTCTGTATCCGGTTCCAGTCCACCTTTCGGGTACTGCCAACCAGCGCTTTTAAAGGAGCGCCCTGCACATTAAACGTAAGCTCATCTCCTATCTTCACCCCGATGCGTTTCGCATAACCATCCTCCAGGGAAACATAAACCGGCTTACCCGGTTCAGCCTTTCCAATCCATTTCCCATCAATAAGCTCCTCCGAATCACTCAGACTATCCCGGTAGGTAACCCGGTATTCCCGTTCGAGTCCGCGCATTGCACCCCAGGCGACACTATCCTTTTTATAGCTGGCTGCGTTACGCCCCTTGATCTCGGTCATCCGCATATTCACGATCGGAACTTCCTGCAAAACAGGCAGATTCAAACTCTTTGTCAAATCAGCCACGGCCTGCTTCTGATTACTCTGAATATCAAAAAGCACCATATTGGGCTGGTTCTTACTGGAAGAACGGGTAACCCTGTTGATGAGAATACCCTGAACAAAGAAAAGTGTGCAAATAAAGGCAGTCCCCAAACCAATTGAAACCACCAGAATCAAGGTCTGATTATTTGGTCTGAAAAGATTCGCAAAACCCTGTCTCCATAAATAAGACCAGGATGAAGGAAAATAGCGTCTTGCAAGCCACATCATCGCATAAGCCAGGGCAGCAAGAGTAATAAATCCGGCCAACACCCCCGCAGTAAAGAATACCGTCTTTTTTAGAGAGCCCATCTGCAGATAGGTAAAGCCAAAAATGAACAGCACGATTATAAAATACACCAGCCATTTAATGGGATCCTTAAACAGGGAAGTTTCTTCCAATGAAAGCCTGAGCGTATTTAAAGGAGAAATATTCCTGACCGAAACCAGGGGTAGCAGAGCAAATAATATCGAAATGATCAAACCGAGTAAAAGACCTTGTCCGACAGCCATCCATGAAATGGCAACTGCGATCTCAACCGGTAGAAAGTCTTTCAAAACAATAGGCAAAAACTGCTGGATGAGTGTTCCCAAAATAGATCCAATGAGGGAACCGATCAATCCAATGCCGGCAATTTGAATCAGATAGATTAGAAATGCCTGTCTTGAACTGGCACCAAGGCAACGCAGAACGGCAATGGTATTGATCTTTTCACGAATATAAATATGAATAGCACTGGCCACACCGATACAACCTAACAGAAGCGCAATGAAACCAACCAGAGCCAGAAACTCGGTCATATCTTCAAAAGAACGGCCTGTATTTTCCTTCCGGGATTCGATTGTTTCATAATCCAGCTCTGCTTTTTCAAGCTGTGGCTCGAGGCGTTTAGCGAGTTTATTTACATTAGTTTCGGGAGGAAATTTATAATAGAAATTATAAGTGATGCGGCTTCCCTTTTGCGAAAGCCCTGTTTCTTCGAGGTAAGCAAGCGGAATATAAACAATAGGAGCAACAGCAGCATTAAAGCCCGTCTGGCCCGGAGCTTTGTTCAAAACCCCCGCAATCTCAAAAATGACCTCACCAACTTTTATTGAATCCCCCGGCTTTGCATCATACTGAAGCATCAGCGTTTTATCAACCAATGCCTGCTTCCCGAGCCTGAAACTGCGGCTGGCAGTTTTTGGTGTAGTTTCTATGTCTCCGTAATAAGGAAAATCTCCAGATAAGGCCCTGACATTAACCAGGCGGGTGCCTCCATTCTTCTGAAAATAGACCATGGAAGCGAATGTCCGCTCTTCTGAACGCTCAGTCCCCAGGGATTTGAGCATTGGGAGGGCTTCCTCTTTTACGGTTTTATTGGTCTCAATGATAAGATCAGCGCCCAGCAGACTTTTAGCCTGTGAATCAATATCATTCCTGAGGTTATATTCAAAAGAATAAATGGCAACTAAAGCGGCAATTCCAAGGATGATCGAGGAAATGAACAGAAACAAGCGCGAGCGGTTACGCCTGCTATCCCGCCATGCCATGAGCAAGAGCCATTTGAAATTGAGGGAACTTTTATGCTCCCCTGTCACAGCGTCATTAAGCTCCGACATGATCCGGCTTTTCAGAATTTTCAATATTAGTCTTCACATCAGAAACCAGCGAACCGCCTTTGATGCGGATGATCCGTTGTGTTTTGGAAGCCATTTCAAGATCATGGGTAACCAGAACCAGAGTTGTTCCGGCTTCTTTATTCAGATCAAAAATCAGTTTTACAACTTTTTCACTCGTTTCTGCATCCAGATTTCCTGTTGGCTCATCGGCGAATAAAATCTTTGGGGAATTTGAAAATGCCCTTGCGAGTGAAACCCGCTGCTGTTCTCCACCGGATAACTGAGTAGGATAATGATGCCCGCGATCAGCCAGACCAACCTTATCAAGCAATTCCAAAGCCCGGGGACGAATATTCTTCTCTCCTCTGAGCTCAAGCGGAACCATTACATTTTCTAAGGCAGTCAGGGTTGGCAATAGCTGGAAGTTCTGAAATATAAAACCCACATGCTGATTCCTTACCTGAGCCCGCTGATCCTCATTTAGATTATCCAGACGGATATGATTCAGTTCCACAATGCCCGAGGTAGAGCGATCAAGACCTGCGCATAAACCAAGGAGCGTTGTTTTACCACTTCCCGAAGGACCCACGATCGACATAGTCGAGCCCGCCTCTATCGCAAAACTTATATCATCCAAAACGGTCAGCGTGCGGCCCCCGCTTTGATAAGTTTTACTCAAATTCTGAATATTCAGTATAATGTCCAAGCTGTTAAATTAATTTAATATGAGGTCGATAATTAAATATCTAATGGTTAATATTTAACCACATAGATTGTCTTATATTTTGCTTTAAAGGAAACATAGATTGAAGCGAAGCTTCAAGTAATCTGTTTCTAAAGGTTGGCAACTATAAAATGCTATGTTTCTATGTGGTTTTTAAATTTTATTTTGAGTTCACGTTAATTTATAATCTAGCAATCTTCGCAAAATAAACAAAATGAAGGTCTTAGCCTGATCTGCTTTGTAAAAATCTTCTCATATTATTGGATGGTTGGGGGTGGGGGATGTTACAAATGGATGGGTTTCATCGAAGATATACTGGCTAATTAACTATTTTCCGGGATAGGCATTAGTAATTATGTAAATGCTACACTTAAACTCCAATGCTGAGGAAGAATTCTAATATTAGTAATTAGAAAATAATAAAAGCAAGGTTGAAACCTGCAAAAATTAATTTCCGGCATAAACCCGGAAATTAATCAGTGTTTTAAAAGGTTGTACTTATTGGTAAAGACTATTTCGCATATGGGAAATTTCGGGATACTTTTCTCATCATACGCTCAACCAAATCATCGGTAGATCCCCCCACACTATCATCCATAGATTTAAAGAAACGCCATAAAAGCTCGCCATCAGATGCATTATTTAAAGTTAAAACTAAACTACCAGTTCCTGTTTTACCTCCTATTCCTCCAAGCAATACCATTGTAGCGATTGCTGCTCCATCTGATTTAGTTTGTTCAGTCTCAAAACGTCCTCCTAATACGGCATCGACCCCTAAAATTTTTGCCACTTCATCTTTGGTATGTTCATCTAACTTCCCTTCCAAACCTGCCTTTTTCAAAAGTATATTTGTCTTATCAATATCTTGAAAAGAGACAGTATATTCATCGGCTTTTCGTAATAAAAAAGTGTACATACTACCTTGAATGGATTTTGCCATTTTCTGCTCCTGGTCCAAATTACCTTCCAAACTATACCCCTTTGGTTGTTTACGATAGGTAATCTTGACATCAAATGGTAAAATTGCGACCGTTTTATGTTGTTGAATAGTAGATTTTAACTTAGGACTTTCAAACAATTGCTTTGAACCCTCAAGTTGAGCAAATGCGATAGAGGGCATAAAAAAAGCAAAAAAGATAAGTTTCTTCATAATATTTTTAATTTTCGAGAGTATTCAGTATTTAAGAATACAATGTAACAATTTAAATTCCGCTAAAAATCATTTGATCTGATATGGCTCCAGATGTTACATCAAGTATATTCTTATAATCTCAAGTTGATGCCCTTCTTTCTACATTTATGAGTATGAGATCCCCAATTTCAATTCCAATTCTCTACTTAAAGCCGTATATTGTTTTACAAATCCTGATTGAAGCTTCCTTAAAGCTGTGCAAAGCAGGTGTGTTTAATAGTAGATTAATTTTGTCCATTAAAAAAGTAATATGAAAACCCAATCAAAGTTTACCATCGCCAGCCTACTCCTATTTTTATTTTTGGCACCAATGGCTCAGGCATCTAAGCCTGTAAGAATCGCGACGATTGGGGCATCCCCTAACATCAATAAAAATCAGTCGCCGGAGGCTTTAGTGGAACAGATGATTAGTTTTTGGCAGGGCCAGCTCAATCAGGTGCTTAATTCTAAACTGGATTTGATTGTATTGCCCGAAATTTGTGATGTGCCGACAGGTTTGAGTACTGCGGAGCAAAAAATTTATGTCGAAGCAAAGAAAAACAAACTTTCAGACTTTTTTGCCAAAATAGCCAGGGAGAATAATTGCTATATCGCCTTTGGATCATTACATAATACTGATAAAGGCCTTCGCAATTCCCTGATTTTACTGGACAGGGCCGGAAAAACTGCAGGGACCTATCATAAGAATTTTCCAACTATTCCTGAAATGGAACAGGGTGTTATCCCGGGTGATCAAAGCCCGATTTTTCAATGTGATTTCGGTACGGTTGGAATGGCCATTTGTTTTGATTTGAATTATGATGAATTGCGTGCAAAATATGCACAACAGCAGCCTGATATCATCCTCTTTTCCTCAGTCTACCATGGCGGATTAATGCAGGGCATATGGGCTTATTCCTGCCGTTCTTATTTTGTAAGTGCCATTGGAGTTGTACAATTGCCATCGGAAGTTCTTAATCCGCTCGGAGAGATTGTCGCAACTAGCACCAATTACTTCAATTATACCCTGGCCACCATTAACCTGGATTATGAATTAGCGCATCTGGATTATAACTGGGATAAACTCAAAAAGCTAAAAGCGAAATATGGTGATGCAGTTAGTATTCATGATCCCGGAAAAGTGGGCTCAATAATGATTACCAGTGAAGATAAAGCCATCACTGCCAAACAGATGGTTAAGGAATTCGATATCGAACTTCTGGATCCCTATTTTGACCGTTCCAGAATGTTTAGGAAAAAGCAAATGGTTTTACCTTAGATGAAAATCAGAGTTTTGGGGGCTTTTTTAATTTTTTAATATCTTCCTCAATCTCCTTCAGACTCTGTTCCTTTTCAATTACTTTTTGGGTTATTTTGTACTTCTCAAACTCTGCTTCCGATTTCTGTAATGCTTTTTCATGACTTATTTTTCCTGCATGGTTAAGCAATTCTCTGCCATTGAGTTGCAAGATACTATCCAATCGCTGAATCCAGTCGGCCATATACATGGGCGTTTGCTGTTGCGCCATAGTTTCTGCAAAAGCCAGGTATTGCTCCACGAGTAAACCTAGTAGTTTTATTTCCTTCTCGATCAGGTAATTCTTGGCAATGCTTATATCTGCCTTCCTGACAGAGACGGTATTATTCTTATCAAACGATTGCATTCCGAGTAGGGGCAAGCTTGCATCAACTCTACGATATACCAGTTCAGCAGCTGTTTGCTGACTTATAGCCCAAAGCAATTTATTCTGAACTACCTTAAAAAACTCAATTGTCTTTTCGTCTTTGGGATCGTAATCAATACTCGTGGTATAAATATCTTTAATCTTCTGATAAAAGAAACGTTCCGAAATCCTTATCTCCCGAATGCGTTCCTGCAGTTCATTGAAATAATTCATGGAGCTGCCCGATTTGAAACGGTCATCATTAAGCGCAAAACCTTTAATGATGTATTCTTTGAGCCGCTGCGTAGCCCATATACGGAATTGTGTGCCCTGAGTGGATTTCACACGATATCCAACTGAAATGATAACGTCAAGGTTATAATGATCAATCTCTCTTTGTACAGTCCTTTGACCTTCCTGTTGAACTGTTCGGAATTTCCGAACAGTTGTCGCGGCATTAAGTTCTTCCTCCTCAAACACATTCTTGATGTGCTCACTAATCGTAGCTTTTGATTTCTGAAACAAATCACACAACTGCGACTGAGTTAGCCAAACCGTTTCATCATCCAGTCGCACATCTATTTTGATGTTGCCTTCAGGGTTTTGGTATATGATGATTTCGCTGGTATTCACAGGCCTTATTATCTATTTTTTAAAATTGAAAGCAACAATTCTTACACAATATGAGTTTTTAAATTCTTTAGATTTTGATTTTATCTGCAATGCTAATTTAATTTATAAATTCAATATGGCTGATAAGGAACGAGGGAAATCTTTTGACTATATCAAGCCCGATGTCTGCAAGTAGCTATTTACCCTATCGAAATTAGTTATTGGTATCAGGCAGATAAAAAAATGTCTTTTAAGTTTAATTATTTAATTATAATGAAAAAAATATCCACAACTCTTGTAGCAATTTCAATCAATTTACCCCTCTGCCAGGTACCAAATTCGTACCTGATTCCTCCCTGATTCGCCAATCCTTCGGCAGCTCTTCGGGTGCCCTTCGCTTGCCGCCGAAAGCCAGTCGAAGCAGTCACGAATCTGTTAGGAATCTGTCTCGAAGCAGACTCGAACCCGAGTCGAAGGCCAGTCGAACAGCAGTCGAAGCGGACTCGAAGGAATTGAACATTTTCCCGAACAAAAAGAATAAAAAAGGCGTTTTAAGGTAGATTACATGAACAAAATGTAAATTTTCCCGAAGAAACGCGCTGGAAACGCATTGTTTCAATTTAAGGCCTGAATAAAGAATTCTGTTGAGATTTTGCACTCCGCCCAACGACAATGTTATCAGGATTGAAATCTTATTTCTGGCAGCCTTATTTTAGCCTTAAATTGGAAAATAACCCCGGAGTTCTGAGCTGCCCAAAGCTTAAATTAAATTTGCAAAAAAATCTGACTTTAACCTGATTTTATTGTTGCTCCCGATGCCGGGCATGAAGGAGCAGCTTTATAATTTGCAAGCTAAATTGGATCCCAAAATATTTTATTAATAAGGCAAAATATTTGAAGGGTTTTGATGTAAGCCCTTAAGCCTGAGAATCATCAGGATCTCAAAGTAAATTAAAATTTTCTTTATAGTTAATTCTCTTAAGCTAAAGTCAGAGATCCTAACACCTTTCGCCTAGCACCTAATACGTCACACCTGATACCTGATACCTGATACCTCACACCTCATACCTAAACCAGCTTCCACTTCGCAGCCAGCTCCGCATTAAATCCATCCGCATCTTTAGGATTAGGCTCCCCTTTGCCGGTGCTGATCAACTTGTAAAGACTATTACTGATATAGCCGCTCCAGGCATCATGGCATACCTTATAACATTCGTACTCTGGCACCAGACCTTCATGAGTAAACTGTACCAGGGTTTTACCCTTTTCTACTTTGATATCAAAGATGAGTTTGGTATTGACCCATTCCGACTTATCATCAACAAAATTGAACTCATTGTCGAGAACCAGATAAACAAGTTTCTTCGCAGGAAGGGCTTCAATCAGTTTGATTTTACAGAGATGAATTTCTTTGTAATGGTAAAAGAATTCTTCATTGAGCTTATCGGTATTGCCCTCAATTTCTTCGGACCACCAGCCGCGAAAGTCTTTAATTGCATTGAATGCTGCTGACGCGCTTTTGTCGACAAGGATGTTTGTGGTGAAACTTTTGTTTTGCATAGGATTGTTGGGTGTCAGATATTGGGTGTGAGGATTTCAGGTAAACTACTACTAATCATTGCCTGAATTGATAAGTGGCAATAACTTGCCTTGCAAATACTGGGTCCAGGCCGGGGCACAGGCTTCGTAACATTCTGCATCGGGGTTCAGGCCTTCATGTGTAAATACCAATCTGGTTTTCTCACCAATTTTCGAGATCTCAAAAATTACTCTGCTGCCTGTCCATTCGTCTTGCTTTTGAATGAAATTCAGCTTGCTTTCTGTAGTCAGCCAGACGACTTTCTTATTGGGGATTACTTCCACTAATTTATGCCTTGTAAAATGAGCCCCTTCTCCGGCACTGAAACTAAACTCATCATTGAGTTTCTCTGCATCACCAATAATTTCTTCCGAATAATATCCCGACCACCAGTTGCGAACATTATTAACAGACTGAAATACCTTTTCGGGACTCTGATCAGTCAGCAGGCTTAGCATGAAGTCTTTCGTTCTCATAGGTCATTTAGATTTGTATGAAACAAAAATATTTGCTTTAAAGCATTTTCGCAGGTGGCTAAATAGACATTATGGAGGGTTGATATAGACATTAAGTATGCTAGCTTTGTATATGTGTATTATTTTTAATGCCCAATAAATTTCTCAATTCCCAAAATGAAACATATCACGATTCTTGTCCCATCAGGCGAAGGCAATAACCTGAGCAGTATTGTTGGTGCCTACAAAATACTCTCCAGAGCTAACGCCTATTGCCAGCAGAAGGGCAGGGGCGATTTGTTAAGGATCCAATTAGCAGGTATTTCGAAAACAGTTGAGTATTATGATGGTTTATTTGCCGTTAAGCCACATGTCCATATCTCGGCAATCAGCCGAACTGATCTGATAATTATCCCCTCGCTGAATCATAATTATTGGCAGGCGGTAGCTCAAAACAAGGTGATGATGGACTGGATTGAACGACAATACAAGATGGGCGCTGAAATTGCTTCGATCTGCACCGGTGCATTTCTATTGGCTTCAAGTGGTTTGCTGAATGGCAAAAGTTGTTCGACACATTGGGCTGCAGCCGATAATTTCAGAAGTCTGTTTCCGGAGGTAAATCTGCAGGCTGATAAACTGATCACTGATGAAAACGGCATTTATACGAATGGTGGTGCCTATTCTTTCCTGAATCTTATCATTTACCTTGTAGAAAAATATTGCGACAGGGAGACTGCGATTTATTGCTCTAAAGTATTTCAAATCGAAATGGACCGTAACAGCCAGTCGGATTTTGCCATTTTCACCGGACAGAAATTGCATAGTGATGAAGTGGTTAAAAAAGCACAAGCCCATATTGAAGCTGAATTACACCAGAAGATCTCGTTTGAAGAATTATCCTCCAGATTCTCTGTCAGCAGGCGGAATTTCGACCGGCGATTTATCAAAGCTACCGGCAATACCCCTGGCGAATATGCGCAGCGGGTTAAAATTGAAGCGGCAAAACGGGCATTTGAGAGTAGTCCCAAAACCGTAAATGAGGTAATGTATGAAGTGGGATATTCTGATTTGAAAGCTTTCAGGGAGGTTTTTAGAAAGATTACGGGGATATCGCCGATGGAATATCAGAATAAATATAATTCAGCTAAACTTTAATGAATCATTAGCAAAAATCAGTTCGGGATTGTGAAAGCTACGCTATCTTATCCTTAAATTCTTCTAGTGTTATGCTTTTACCTGCTTTAATATCTTCCTGTCCCTTTCTAATGCCTGAAACTACATAAGCAGGTAAATTTGCTTCCTTTCTAATTTCAAAAGGAACTTCTAATGCTTTTAACGCCTTTTCCTGAAATTTATCGGGACGCACAATGTAGGTTTCCATAATACAAATTCGTTAATATCTTTCTAATGAATAGATTGCCTCAGACTATCTTTTACTATTAAGCAGCAGCTTTTTTAAGTTCTTTACTTATACACTGATATTAAATCAAATTTGCAAATTATCATGCAATAATTATTCTATCCATTCAGCAAGGTGACTGACGAATTTAACTGGCATGACACCTAAGTAAATTCGTAACCCGATAGCTATCGGGTCTAAATCTATTTAGGAAACAAAACCCTAAATCTGTATTTTCGGATTTCCTTATTCAAAGATTATGTTCAAATTAAAATTGTACGGCATACTTTTCCTATTTGCCCTCCTCAGCGCTTGTGGTAACGGTGAAAACAAAAAAGCTGAAAGCGAAACTGCTGATAGTTTAAATGTCCAGAAAGTAACTGAAAAGAAAAATATTCTCGTCTTTGGAAATAGTCTTACTGCCGGACTCGGTGTTGAGCCTGATGAAGCCTTTCCGGCGCTTATCGGGAATAAAATTGATTCCTTAAATCTTCCTTATGAAGTAATCAATGCCGGATTAAGCGGTGAAACTACTGCCGCAGGAAAAGAACGAATTAATTGGTTGCTGAAACAAAAAGTTGATGTGTTCGTGCTTGAGCTTGGGGCAAATGATGGTTTAAGAGGAATTCCGCTTTCTGAAACCCGGAAGAACCTGCAGAGTATTATTGATCAGGTAAAAGCTAAGTATCCGGATGCCAAACAGGTAATGACCGGTATGGAAGTACCTCCCAACATGGGTAGTAAATATGCTTCTGAGTTCAGGGTTATCTTTCCGGATCTGGCTAAGAAAAACAATATGGCATTGGTTCCATTCCTGCTCGATAATGTGGGCGGTGTCCCTGAACTGAACCAAAGTGATGGTATTCATCCGACCCCTGAAGGCCATAAAATATTAGCTGAAAATGTTTGGGTGGTATTGAAAGATCTCCTCTAAAAAACGAAAGGCCCCGCCCGATAGCTATCGGGTCCCGGGGCCATTTCAACCAATCAACATTAAACTAATTCTTAATTCGTCTTTGCTCATCTTCCAAACCGGTTGAGCGTCGGCGCTCGGGCTTAATTTCTGTCTTACCGAAACGGTAGCTCAGACTTAAACGGCCAATACGGGTTTCATTTTTCTGCTGCAGATTATAGTTAAGTCCGGTATAAGCACTGGTTATGGTTTGTCGGCGGGTATCAAATATATCGCTCAGCGCAAATTTTATGTTTGCCCGCTTGTTAAGTAAAGTTTTACTGATACCCAGATCAATACCATACTGAGAGCTTATTTTCAAAGTTCCATACTCAATCGGGGATCTGTAATCAGCCATAAGCTCTGCACTTAAGGTCTTGTTGATACTGAATTTATGCTGGGAGTTAACTTGAAATGCTACTTTTCCGCTATTCAGATCCTGCCCTCTGAGGTCGGAAGAACGAAATCCCAGATAATATGCAAGCACATTATTACTGCTGCTCCACCATTTGCTTAAAGTAACAGGGGCATTCAGGTTTAAACCATAATTGATCTGTTTATCCAGGTTCTCATTGGTCTGAAATAATGCCTTTTTAGCAGTATCAGGAAGCAAAACCTCGGTAATCACATCTCTGGTCAGGCTGTAATTTAATGATAGATTATAGGTCTTTTTATAATTATAAGACACTTCATAGTTATTGGTGTACTGCGGATTCAGGAATGGATTTCCCTGGTTATAGGTATACTGATCCAGAAAGTAAATAAAGGGATTCAAGGCATCATAACTCGGGCGGTCGATACGGCGACTGTATGAAAAGGACATATCAAGATTTTTTGATAAAGTCTGATTAATAAAAAGGCTAGGAAAAACATCCAGATAGCTGCGCTCAACCAGTTTAGAGGTAGTAATGGAATTCCCCTTCGAATTTGTTTGCTCAGCCCTCAATCCAAGCTGAACACTTGTTTTCTTAAACTGCTTGTTCAGATTTGTATAGGCGGCATTTACATTTTCATCATATACAAACTGATTGCTTCTTCTGACATCATTTTCCCAGTTGCTGCTTTTCAGTTCCTCAAATCTGAAATCATTATCAGTTTTAACAATGCTGCTCTTTATACCGGCTTCAAATTTCATGGTCTTATTTAAAGGTAGCGTATAATCTGCCTTTAGTGCCTTAATATTGATCAACGATGGGGTACTGTTCCTGATTAAAGAAGGGGCTTTATTCGTACCGTTATAATTCACAAAACGATTGTCGTAAAGGGTTCTGTTATCGCCGTTAAAACGGGAATAATCGAGATCAAGAGAAAGCTCCATTCCCGAAGTATCCAGAATTGACTTATAATTCAAATTATAAGCCATATTACTGTACTTACTGTTTTCATTATTGATAGCAATTACCGACGAATCGGCCTGGCTGAATGATCTCCCGATAGCCGTTATATTATTGTTCAAATCTGAACCTGAATTGCTGTAACCATTCACCAGAAGTCCCAGTGTATTATTCTTATTCAGAAAAAAGTCAAGCCCTGCTTTAAAATTATTGTTATCGCTCTTCCTCAATGAATTTACCTGCTGCCCGAAATAGGTCATCACATTTGAATTTGAAACCTCTCTGTTGATACTCATATCCTGACCCCGATCAACACTTGAGAAATTATAGTTTCCGAAAAGATTTATATCCCTGTTTCTGTGATTCAATGAAAGTCCGGCATTTGAACGATAATTATCACCATAGCCTGTACCAGCAGTTATAGTACCGTTTGTACCTACATTATTGCTCTTTTTGGTTTTGATATTGATAATTCCTGAATTTCCTGCTGCATCATATTTGGCTGAAGGATTGGTGATGAGTTCAATCGTTTCGATCTGTGAACTGGGCATACTTTTCAGCAGGTTCGCTACATCTGCATTGCTCATATAAGTTTGCTTTCCGTCGATCATTACCAAAACTCCCTGTTTTCCCTGCATGGCAATGTTATCATTCTGGTCTACTGTAACCCCCGGGGCTCTCTGAAGTACCTCCAGGGCAGTAGAACCTGCTGCGACACTGCTATTCTCAACATTTACAACCAGCCTGTCCATTTTGCGCTCTACAAATGGCTTAATAGCTCTTACTGTGACTTCTCCAAGCATTTTACTATCCTTTGCGACGATAATCTCAGGGAAATTCATTGAAGGATTAGCCTGATTGATGCTGAATGCTTTAGTACTTATTTTCTTAAATCCTATCATACTGGCGGTTAGAAAATAATCTCCAGCAGGCAAATCAGAAAGCAAAAACTTACCATCAAGGTCACTTACTGCTGTACGTACGAGTGAAGAATCTGCGCTTTTCAAAAGGCTGATGGTCGCAAAGTCAAGGGGCTTTTTCTCTTCATCCAATACGCTTCCGCTTATTTTTGATCCTGGAATTTTGCTTTGGGCAAATCCGGATCCTGCGGCACCGAGGAGACAAAGTATCGTAAGTATAAATGCAAAGTATCGTTTATTCATTTCTATATTTTTAAAAATTCGGCACAAAAAACCTCCTAAGAATCCTTTCAATGATTCTTGCTACAAAACAGGAAATCTTATTGCTGTTATTGGTTTAAATGTATTTGATGATAAGACGGCAGGGAAATGAATAGGTTACAGTAAAAATGTGAAAAAGGGATTTTCGCATATCGGGGGTGGCGGGTCAAGCCCGCTATGGCAAAGGGAATATATTCATATAATTACTGTTAATCTTACACACCACCCCCTTTAATTCCCCCGCCGGCGGGGGACACTACCGCTAATGCACAACGCTAGAGGATAATCTTTTGATTTTTATTTAGATGCCACGCCGTCCTCCAAATGAGAGGCGGTGATTTGCCCCGTGAGGTGGCATGGGGAGGTGGGTCAAGCCAACCATGACAAAGGGCTGCTGATCAGAAAGGGGATTCCGGCTAGGGGGCCGGAATATTTGTACAGAGATTGTCATTGAGGAGGCCCGCCTGACCGGACGGGCAGGGAGGTACGACGAAGCAATCTTATAACATTCAGTAATCATAGTAGGGGATTGCTTCGCTACACTCGCAATGACATTTAATAAGTTCCTTCTCCTCCCGCGGCGGATCAGCATGCCTGTTGCAGCCCGTGATAACATCTTACTCCAAATGAAATAAAAGCTATAGACTCTTTTCCCTACCCCATAGCTATCGGGTCCCCATTCCCTATTCCCTATTTCCAATTCTCAACTCTCAATTCCATTCCCAACCAACTCCTCCGGAAACGCAATCGTAAACGTTGTCCCCTTAGAAACCTCAGAAACGATTCCGATTTTGATCTGATGATAATCGGCAATACTTTTTACAATCGATAGTCCCAGGCCATATCCGGCAGATTCTTCCGACTGATTTGCTTTCTTAAAACGGTTGAAAATGGTCCCAAGTTCATCTTCAGAAATACCGATACCGGTATCGGTGATATGAATCCCATAAGAACCATCGGGATTTAACTGATCCCAGATCCGGATGCTTCCATTGGTCTTATTGTACCTGATAGCATTGTTCACCAGATTGTAAACGAGCTGGAACAACAGATCGCGGTTAATATTGACGAGCAGGAGATGTTCTGAAAGCCTTGTCTCCAGACTGATTTCCTTTTCACTTAGCCTGTGGTTAATTTCATCCAATACATCCTCAAACAGTTCGGCCACCCTTATCGATTCCTTTTTGCTAAACTGTTCATTTTCAATTCTCGAGATCAGGAGCAGTGAATGTACTATTCTTTTGAGCCGGTTCAGAGTTCTTTGCATTCCAATCAGGCGTAACTGCACCAGCTCTGTTACTTCCGGCTCCACCATCAGGTTTTCAATTTTATTCTGGAGGATGCCTATCGGAGTCATTAACTCGTGAGATGCATTCGCCGTAAATTCCCTTTCTTTTTCAAAAGCTTCATGAATCTGCTGCATCAGGCTGATCAGGGAAGTATCCAGGTAATGAAAATCAGTGGTTGAGGTTTTAACCGGGATTGAATTCTCATTAAAGGGGAATTTCCTGTTCTTGATTTTAGTGTTAATGATTTCACCCAATGGGCGAAGAAGGTAGCGGGTATAAAACAGATCTACAACCAGAGTGATCAGAATCAGTG
Source organism: Sphingobacteriales bacterium 16-39-50 (assembly GCA_002257025.1). Lineage (GTDB taxonomy): Bacteria > Bacteroidota > Bacteroidia > Sphingobacteriales > Sphingobacteriaceae > Daejeonella. Next base: position 292,836 of record NCHA01000002.1, read on the forward strand.
CGAGAAGCACATAGGTTGCAATCCGCTGCAGAGGCCTGTTATACTGATCAATTGTATCAATGGTTTTGCCGACTTCCATCAGGTATGTGCCGCTGTCGGCCGGAAAAGAATGGGTCAAGACTCTGTAATTCAGGGTATCCTGCTCAATGATCCGCTCATCAGTATAAATTGTATCAATTGTAAAACCTTTGGCTACGGGTTCAAGAGAGATATATTCTTCTTTCAGCATGGTATAACTACCATAGCTTTCTTCACCCTGCAGGTAGGATTCAACCCCATTTTCGGAGACCACATCAAGAACCTTTTTTTGCTGCTGCCTGAGGTAATAATCGGTATAGGTTCTGGCTATCCCCCCAATCAGATAGGGTAGGGTAAGTACGAAAAGCAAAACGATGGCAAGCTTCGACAGCGTAATAAATAGGGTAAGCTTGCTAATTAATTTCACTACTTCCTGATTTTATAACCTACACCCCTGACCGTTTCGAGCCATTCAACCGGTCCAAAAGCACTCAGTTTTTTGCGGATATTCTTAATGTGGACATCAATATAATTAGAATCGTAATCATCATCTGCAAATGTGCCCCAGATATGTTCACTTAGCTGCATCCTGGTTAGCACCCTGTTCTTATGAAGAAGCAGGTAGCTGAGCAGGTCAAATTCCTTACGGGTCAGTTCAATCTCCTTTCCTGAATGGCTGACTACACGCTTTTGAAGATCGATTTTAAATTCTCCCAGATCAAGCTCATGCGTATTGACGTTAAACTTTCTCCGGGATATTGCCTGCATTCTGCTTTGTAATTCAAGCAAAGAAAAGGGTTTGGGCAAATAATCATCAGCACCCAGATCCAGACCAACAATGCGGTCTTCAATATTTCCCCGGGCTGTAAGAATGATATAAGCCGCATCAGGGTTTAATTTTTTTGCTTCCTGTAAAACCTTCAATCCGTCAAGGTCAGGTAGTCCAAGATCCAGCAAAACAAAGTCATAGGGATTCACCCCAAGCATCTCCAGTCCCTTGCGTGCAGTATGGGCAAGGTCACAGATGTAAAATGCCTTTTTAAGAAACGCTTCAACTTCATAAGCCAGCGTCTTTTCGTCTTCGATCAGGAGTACTTTCAAATCAGAATTGGTAGTAGAGACTTAAATTAAAAAATGAACGTGCTTTTTGTTTCGACTCCGAAACATTCTTCCCTAAAGCTGAAATCTGCCAGCCTGTTTCAATCAGGTAATTACTCCGGTTATATCCCAGCAAAAAATTCATATTGTATGAAATCATATCGAAGCTGCTCGCATCCCGGGTTATTCTATAGCTTAACTCCCGGCTTGTTGGATAGGGATCAATGGGCATAGGATTGAGGGGTCTGTCGCGCCTCACAATATATTCCTCAAGGTAATGCAATGTGCCTCCTACTACCTCCAAACCTGGTTCAAAGGAGATAAAATCATTTTTACTGAATAAACTTCCGAGGTTCAATGCTTTTGAAGCGCTGAAGGACATGAATAAATCACGCTGGGTTCCAAAGGCATAATAGGTATTCAAACCGGTTTTAAAAATATTCAGGTCGTAAGCTAATGACGCACTCAATGTATTTTCATTTGCAGCACCCAAAAGCGGAGAGTTCTGAGCAAAAATTGAGCGGCTGTATCCAAATGCGGCATTGAAATTTTTTGAGATATCGGCTTCAAATCCGGCAGAAAGGTCAAGTTCTGATATCGCCGGACCGCCTGCATTGATTAGTTTATACGAGCCCGCAGAAAAATAAAAACCACTCTTTAAACGTAAAGATGCATTTGTGAGAACATAGGGCAACTTTTGCTCTGCCGTTTGTCCGTAATAGTTGGCATTATTACCATAAATGCCGGCAAGGGTAAGGGTAGTCCGCTTTTCATCTTCTTGAGTGGAATCACGCTGGGCATATGTATTTCCAGAAAAAAGTACCGCAGATACCAATAAAATGATCCAACTCTTCATATCAAATAAATAGAACCTTTAATAATGAATACCTCCAAATCCTTTCTTCGGTATCCTCATCGGTGGTCTTCTTATTGGTATACGGTCGGTAACTGCCTTGGGCTTTAATTTGGGGATTGAACGGGGAACCTGCTTAATTCCTGATTTCTGACGAATCCTTTGATTTTCAGCATTTATCTCCTCTATTCGTCTGATATCCTCTGGTCTGTTTTCTCCGGGTCTGTTATCACCCGGTCTGTTTCCACCTTGTCTGGTATCTGCAGCCGGACGATCCTGTTCCTTTTTATCACTTCCCCTTCTTACAGGAATAGAATCCTGGAAAATGACGGGAATGGCTTCTATAGATAATATTCTGACTGGTTTACCATCAATTTCCTTCTCCCCGGCATATACCATGACCGGAAGAATGCCAAAAGTGGCAAACAGGAAAATTTTAAGATAAACAGTTATTAATTTCATTCCGTGTAAAAATAACGAAAGTTTGCCTCAAAAAGAGGCAAACAATCACTCAAAATAAAGGCAATATATATGATAGAAGCCTTAAAAACTCCGAACTCCGGTATTCACACGGACATTTGTTCGGATATTTGGCTGGCTGATTTTCGTTCCTGCACCAGTTCTTGTACCAATTCCAGTTCTTGTTCTAACCCCAGTTGCACCACCGGCATCGATTCCGGTGCCTCTGCCTCCTGTATTACAATCACCTCCCTGCCTGCGCTCTTTACCCTTTACTCCTTCTGCAGGCCTTTGCCCTGTTCTTTGACCCTCAGAGCCCACTGTTTGAGTTCCGGTCGCTCTTCCTGAGCCTGAATGTCCACCTCTGCGCATACCTCCACCTGTCTGTGAATACGCAGAAAAGGATAATAGAAATACGATAAAAAATAAAATATAAGTTTTCATGTCTTCCAATTTTAAGCATGATTGTAAATAATACTTAAAGATTGGAAGACAAGATGAAGACAAGATGAATTTTTCGGATTATTTTAAATTCTATCTCAGTGAGTTGATATAGGCTGCTATTTTTAAACCATCCTCTTTCTTAACCTGCGGCATCGGAGGCATCGGAGTTGGGTACTCCGGCCAATTCTCAGGCTGAGGGTTATGTATAAGCTGAAGAATCTTTTCAGCGCTGTATTTACGCTTAGCAATATCCTTAAATGAAGGCCCAACCAGTTTTCTGTCTGGATTATGGCATGATAAACAGGTATAGGATGCCATCATCGCTTTAACATCGTTGAAAGCAGGTGCTTTTTCTGCTTGTGTAGGGTTTTGAGCTGAAGCTGTCGATTTTTGAGGTGTACCGGTACTTTGCTGAGCCTTTGCCGGGATTAGAGCAGAATTTTTAGTGCTTAATTCAGAAATTGACAATTTCGGTCCTTCAGGAATGTTATTAAGTGTATAATAGGCCGTAGGATGTACTAGCGAATAATAATTATCCCTTTCACGTACGCCATCCAGCTTAATTGTATGAATATAATACCTGCGAAGATTGTCCACAACTATCCTTGCTTTCAATCCGTCGGCAGAAAGTTTCACCCCTCTAATATTCAGGGTTTGAGTATTTACCGGCGGACTTCCATAAACCGGCTGGTATTTGTAGATATAACTTTCAATTGAGTATGATGCAATGTCTTTGGCAGAAACAGGGTCAACCGGTTGAGTAAATTCAATCTCAAATCCATCAGGCATAGCCCTCACAGCTTTCATTTCAAAAGGCATTTTATTGTTCCATACCAGTCTTTCCAAACCTTCATTTGCTTCGCCGGCCGAGCCCCAGCCCCGGTTTGTTTCACCAATAAACAAAGAACCATCCCTTGCCCATGACATACGCATTACCCCGGATCTGAAACCGGTTTTAAATACAAATGATGCACCCTGATACTCGCCGTTAACCTTTTCCATAAACACTCTAGACAACATGCTCATGCCCTGATCACCAACCAGAATCTGCCCTTCAAAAGGTCCGAAATGCCCTTTGGGAATAGTTATTGGCTCGGAAGTTGAAATTCCCAGAATCCCGTAAGGCAGCCATACAGCAGGCAAACGCAGTTCAGGAAACTCTTTTTTCATATCAAAAAGGGTCTTAAAATTCTCGTTGACAATATTTTCAGGCTTTATGTAGCGGCCCTTGTCATTCTTCGTTTTACGTGGATCAATCTTCGAATTAAATTGAGCTTCTGTCAATTTAACCGGTGATTCAGGTCTGCCGCTCCAGGCTAAACCTGCCGGATGTCCCATAAAATCACCCTTCTCCATTTTCCATAAAGCACCTGATCCCATCCAATCACCCTGATTATCAGTGTAGAATAATTCATTATTCAAAAATCCGAGCCCTGCCGGTGAGCGCATTCCGGTAGCCCATGGCTGCATCTTACCATCTTCAGTAATTCGCATTGCCCATCCTCTCCATGGCACCCGGCTTTCGCCCCTCCACCATTCCTCACTACCAAAGGCTACGTTGCCGGTCACAAAAAATGAACCATCCGGAGCGATCTTCGGTCCGAAACTATATTCATGGTAATGACCCGAAAGCGGCCAGGAATAGACTGTTTCATAAACATCTGCTTTGCCATCCAGATTGGTATCCAGCAATTTGGTTAGTTCACCCCTTTGGGCACAATACAATTCGCCATCTTTATAAGCCAGACCCAGAACCTCATGCATACCCGAAGCAAATTTTCTAAAATAGGGTCTGCTGCTTGTCGGATTCTCAACAATGAAAATATCTCCACGGCGGGTTGAAATACCCAGATCACCATTTGGCAGGCTAACTAGTCCGCCAACCTCCAGGATAATCCCTTCGGGGGTAGCAACCTTCATAATTTTAAAGAAATCTTCCTCCTTAGGAGTTTCCTGGGCATTGGCCAAAATACTGTAGCCAAGCATAGAAATGAAGAGTATTGAATGATATATATATTTTAATTGTCTCATGACTGGATCAGAATAAAATTGAATAGCTTAAACTCTTAACTGCAGGAATGATTAATTCCTTTCGGCCATTTTGGTCACGGATCAGTGCTTTTGCCCCGGCAGTTTCATCCAGACGCAGGAAGTAGGACTGATCATCAACCAGATAAAGGCCTTCTGATACTTCAGTAATACTTGATGCCTCAGCCAGGCGGAAATACAGATCGGCCGGATTATCTGAAAGACTAATCTGCCTGGTGATTCCCTGACCCTTTTCGAGCAATTTAACCCCATCATTCACTGTAACACCATAAGTAATGTACTTGAATGTTGGCCTGCCATCTGCATCAAGCACATATCCCCTGGGACGATATCCTGTTCCAGTTGTATCAGTTTTCCATGCCGACTGCCCGTTTGCAAGCTTTGACAAAGTTTGTGCAGGTTTACCAAAGCGCTGCACCATACCCAATGGTCTTGAAGATCCATCGCCACGATCATGCCACATCGGAGTTGCATTCAGAAATCCGCCTCTCCAGACCTGAATGATTGCCGCATTATCCATATCGTAGGTATAATGGACTTTCTCCGGACTACCAACAGATACCGCATGAACAACCCTCGGAGATCCCGGCAAATCCATAAAACTTCTTAAAATATAATTCTCTGAAGCCTCAATATGTATCGGATCTACAGAATTTCCATTTGCCTGAGCTGCCTCTGCCGGTCTTCCATTATCAAATTTGCTAATCTTAATATTGCGAAATGCAACTGCACCGTGGTCACCCTGAATACGTAAGGGACCTGCTGCGACCTCACCATCACCGATTGCTCCGCGGGTTGGTCCGGATAATTCAACATGATCATGAATGATCACTCCATTCAGCTCAACTTTCAGCATCACTGCATTGGCTGTCTTTTTTCCATTGCTGTCAAAGCGAGGTGCCTGAAAAGAAATCTTTAGTTTCTGCCAAAGTCCGGGCGCGCGACTTGCATTTTGTCTTGGTGCATAACCCATATAACCTTTCTGTCCATTTGGTTTTGATTCATCCCAGCGCTCATAGATCCCTCCATTACTGCCTGATCTGATTGCAGTTGCACCCCAGGTATCGATCAATTGAATCTCATACCTGCCCTGAAGGTAAATGCCTGAATTTGATTCTGAAGCCATCAGATACTCCAGCTCCAGATCAATATCTCCGTAATCAGCAAGGCTGTACAAGTCTTCTCCTTTTTGCTGATGAGCGGGGAGATTAATTAGAACCCCTGTTCCATTTGTAAAGTAAAGCGTATTTACTTTATTCAGATCTGCCTGCGCACTACCAACAATCTGCCATGTTTTGGACGATTTTTTAAAGAATGTAAGATCATTCAGGCCTGGCTGAATTACGGATTGTCCGTAAAGCATTTTTGAAAAACCAATACAGAGGATTATTCCCAGAGCTTTAAACACTGCTGATGAATATTTGAATGTGAAAATCATTTTATAATTCTATTTAACCGCGAAAGATAATAATGAAATATTAAAATCATGACTATAATATAATTTTTAGTCATAATTCGTGGAACGCAATAATCTGTAAATTCAACCAGGGATTCCTCCCATTAAACGGCTAAATGTGATGCGGAACAATTAAAATGGCTACAATCAGGATTTGAAAGATAAGTTTACAGCCAACAGAGCTGCCCTTAATTTGGGCAGGGAAGACTGACCCATGCCATGAAATTTTAAAATTTCTGCTTCGCGGTATTCGGAAAGCTGTTTCAGAGTTTTTATCCCATTATTCTCCAGTGCTCTTCTAGCAGGTGCTCCCAGGGAATCTGGAAAGCCTTCAAGGCTTTTTGAACTCTTTTTTCCCTTCGACTTCATTTTATCAAGATTCTCTTGTATCCTGAACTGTACGATCCTACTGATCAGATCATAGGGAATTTCTCTGTCCATGGGAAACTGAATTGAGCCCTTTCCGCTTTCATAAACCGAGAGCTCCTGTTTAAAAACTGAGATTCCGGATGGTGCCGGATAAAATCCGATATGATTTTTAAATGCCCCGAAATGAACCAGGTTACCATTCAAAACAAAAGTCGGGAGCTGATATTTAATTGCCTCCTTTGCCTCTGGTGCTGCCTTTTTTATTACCCTCCTGACCTTTTGCAACAGCTCCTGAACCTCTAAGGGATATAGTGAAATATATTCATCTATAGTTTCGGGTTTATTGGCAGAAGTTGTCATAGGAATTGGTAATTCGTAATTCGTAATTAATTATCTTTTATCTCGAGTAATTCAACAGAAAAAGCTTCTTTTACCGTGCGGATAGGTTTTCCCTGAGAATCACTCAATATCTTGACAAAGCATGCTCCATAGTATAAGATAATAGAGGAGTAAAATACAAAGAGCAGGATAAGAACCATTGAACCGGATGCGCCATAGATAATCCCGATATTACTTTGGACTAGCAGATAACCTAAAATCCATTTACCAAGATTAAAAAGGACTGCGGTAAAAAGTGCGCCGCCAAAGGCAATATTCCATCTTGGTCTTCCGATCGTAAGAAATCTGAATAATACTGTAAACCAAATACTTACAACTACCACAAAAATCAGATCATTGATCAGGTAGTAAAAAAATCTTTTGCCGCCACCCAGGATTCCGCCAAGATAATTTCCCAAAATCACCTGTGATCCTTCCAAAAACAATGCAGCCAAAAACAAAAATCCGGCAAGAAAAATTATAATAAGCGAACGCATACGATAACGGATGCTGAAAAGAATGCCCGACTTAGGCCGTTTACGAATATCCCAGATCTGTTCCAGAGAATTCTTAATCACATCAAAAAGTGTGGTGGCGACAAACATCAAAAATATAAAGCCGAACACCGTACCATACCAGCTTTGATTTAAGCCGCTTACGGCCTCCAACACTCCCTCTACCTGTCTCGCACTGCCTCTGCCCAGAATATGCCCCAGCCTGCTGATCAGTTCTGAACTCAGAACCCCAGGATCAACCCAGAACCTAAAAAATTGGGTGAAAATGATGATTATGGGTGGTAAAGCAAAAGTGGTAAAAAAGGCCGTCGCTGCAGCCATCCGAAGCGGGTCATTCAGTCTGAAAAGACTGACTGAGCTTTTCATCTGCGAAAATAGTGCAGCTATCTTTTCAGTAAAACTATGGTCTTTTTGAATTTTCTTTGCCAAGCTGTAAAGGTAGGAAAAGACTTAAGAAATCGCTTAGGGATATCGATTTAGGTCCGAAATTCCCCGACTTGCCTTTAGATTAGCATCAACAAGATTAGTAGGTTATTATTATTGTTGAAGCTTTCTTTTTGCTTCTTTTTCTTTGTCAATAACCACGAATTTTGTTGAAA